>NZ_CP103852.1:0-2400000 GCF_024925465.1 Ralstonia pseudosolanacearum
ATGCAGGATTTTTGGCATGCGGCGTCCGCCCAGCTCGAGGGCGAGCTGACTCCGCAACAATTCAAGACGTGGATCAAGCCGCTGACGCCGCTGTCATTCGACGAGCAGGCGTGCATGCTACGGATTGCCGCGCCTAACCGTTTCAAGCTCGACTGGGTCAAGAGCCAGTTTTCGGGCCGCATTCAGTCGCTCGCGTGCGACTACTGGGAGATGCAGGTCGACGTGCAGTTCGTGCTCGACCCGACCGCCGGCCAGCGCCAGGCCGCGATGCAGCCGGCACTGGCCCCGATGCCGATGCAGCCGCTGGCTGCGCAGACGATGCGGACCCAGGGCGCGCCAGCCATGCCGCGTGAGACACCGGCCCGCCCCGCAATGGCGCCCTACCGCGAAACCCCGATGGCCACGGCCGCCCATGCGGCGGCCGACATCGACATGCCCGTCATGGACGCCGCCGAGGCCAGCGCCCAGTCGTATCGCGTGCCGGCACCGGCCGCGCCCGCCGTGATGGCAAGCCTGAGCGCGCCGCCCGCCGCCCCGGTGGATGACACCGTGCACGAGCGCTCGCGGCTGAACCCCATCCTCACCTTCGACAACCTCGTCACCGGCAAGGCCAACCAACTGGCGCGCGCGGCCGCCGTGCAGGTCGCCAACAACCCGGGCAAGTCGTACAACCCGCTGTACCTGTACGGCGGGGTGGGGCTGGGCAAGACCCACTTGATCCATGCCATCGGCAACTTCATGCTGATGGAGAACCCGCGCGCGCGCATCCGCTACATCCACGCAGAACAGTACGTTTCCGACGTAGTGAAGGCTTACCAGCGCAAGGCGTTCGACGACTTCAAGCGCTACTACCACTCGCTCGACCTGCTGCTGATCGACGACATCCAGTTCTTCTCGGGCAAGAACCGCACGCAGGAAGAATTCTTCTATGCGTTCGAGGCGCTGATCGCCAACCGCGCGCAGGTCATCATCACCAGCGATACGTACCCGAAGGAGATCACCGGCATCGACGACCGGCTGATCTCGCGCTTCGACTCCGGCCTGACGGTGGCCATCGAGCCGCCCGAGCTGGAGATGCGCGTCGCGATCCTGATGAAGAAGGCGCAGGCCGAGAACGTGACGGTGCCGGAGGAGGTGGCCTTCTTCGTGGCCAAGCACCTGCGCTCGAACGTGCGCGAGCTGGAAGGCGCGCTGCGCAAGATCCTGGCGTACTCGAACTTCCACGGCAAGGAAATCACCATCGAGGTCACGCGCGAGGCGCTCAAGGATCTGCTCACGGTGCAGAACCGGCAGATCTCGGTGGAGAACATCCAGAAGACCTGCGCGGACTTCTACAACATCAAGGTCGCCGACATGTACTCCAAGAAGCGGCCGGCCAACATCGCGCGCCCGCGCCAGATCGCCATGTACCTGGCCAAGGAGTTGACGCAGAAGAGCCTGCCGGAGATCGGCGAGCTGTTCGGCGGACGCGACCACACCACGGTGCTGCACGCGGTGCGCAAGATCGCCGACGAGCGCAGCAAGGACGCCCAGCTCAACCACGAGCTGCACGTGCTGGAGCAGACGCTGAAGGGCTAAGCGCCCGGGCGATGATCACGCAGCCGCCAGACCGCATGGCGGCGCCATCCGGCCCGAATCAGCCCCCCACCGACGCCCGCTCCAATGCGGGCGTCTTTTCATGCACAATAGACATATTTGCCGTGTGCCGGGCGCGCTTCCAGCGCCATCGCTTTTCCGGTATAATTTGAGATTAACTCCTTGATTTACAACACGATTTGGAGTTGATCGCAAAGGCTCCCGCCAGCCCAGCCGGGCGAGGGGCGCGCGGTGTCACCTTAGAAACAAGGATCGCTACATGCAATTGGTCAAAACCTCGCGAGACAACCTGCTGCGTCCGCTGCAAATCGTGAGCGGCATCGTGGAGCGCCGCCACACGTTGCCCATCCTGGCCAACCTGCTGATCCGCAAGAACGGTGAACGGGTCTCCTTCCTGTCCACCGACATCGAAATCCAGATCACCACGCACGCCGATTGCGGCGCCGGCAACGGCGACATCGCCACCACGGTGGCGGCCCGCAAGCTGGTCGACATCCTGCGCGCGATGCCCGACGGCGAAGTCGCGCTCACGCTCAACGACAAGCGCATGAGCGTGCAGTCCGGCAAGAGCCGCTTCGCGCTGCAGACGCTGGCCGCCGAAGAATTCCCCACCGTGGCCGAGGCCAACGACTTCGGCGCGCGCATCACGCTGCCGCAGAAGACGCTCAAGCACCTGCTGGCGATGGTGCACTTCGCGATGGCCCAGCAGGACATCCGCTACTACCTGAACGGCATGCTGCTGGTGGTGGACGGCAAGCAGGTGATGGCCGTGGCCACCGACGGCCACCGCCTGGCGTACTGCGGCGTGGAGACGGGCGAGCAGCCCGCCGGCGCCGGCGGGCGTCACGAGGTCATCATCCCGCGCAAGACCATCCTCGAGCTGCAGCGTCTGCTGGAAGACATCGACGATCCCGTCTCGGTGCAGCTGGCCTCGAACCAGGTCAAGTTCACCTTCGGCAACATCGAGCTGATCTCCAAGCTGGTCGAAGGCAAGTTCCCGGATTTCCAGCGCGTGATCCCCAAGGGTTACCGCAACGGCTTCACGATCGACCGCGCGTTCCTGCAGCAGGCGCTGCAGCGCACGGCCATCCTGACCACCGACAAGTTCAAGGGCGTGCGCTGCATGCTCGACACCAACGTCCTGAAGATCAGCTCCACCAACGCTGATCAGGAAGAAGCGCAGGAAGAACTCGAAATCGACTACCAGGGCGACGCGCTGGATATCGGCTTCAACGTCACCTACCTGCTGGACGTGCTGGCCAACCTCAAGACCGAAAAGGTGCAGGTGAGCCTGGGCGACTCCAACTCGAGCGCGCTCATCACACTGCCGGACGACGACACCTTCAAGTACGTCGTCATGCCGATGCGGATTTAACGAGGCCCGCCCAGCGAAGCCGCGACAGAAACATCGAAAACAAGACGAGGGGCTGGATCGGAACGATCCGCCCCTTCGCCGTTTTTAAGCAACCCCGCCATGTGCGCCCGACGCCCATGGCTGCGAGCAGAACGACATGACCGAACAGCAGAAACCGCAATCCACACCCGCCGAAAGCAGCAGCTACGGCGCCGCCTCGATCCAGATCCTGGAAGGCCTGGAGGCGGTGCGCAAGCGGCCGGGCATGTACATCGGCGATACGTCGGACGGCACCGGCCTGCACCACCTCGTGTTCGAGGTGCTGGACAACTCCATCGACGAGGCGCTGGCGGGGCATTGCACCGAGATCCACGTCACCATCCACACCGACAACTCGATCTCCGTGATCGACAACGGCCGTGGCATCCCGACCGGCATCAAGTTCGATGACAAGCACGAGCCGAAGCGCAGCGCGGCCGAGATCGTCATGACCGAGCTGCACGCCGGCGGCAAGTTCGACCAGAACAGCTACAAGGTCTCGGGCGGCCTGCACGGCGTGGGCGTGTCATGCGTGAACGGCCTGTCGAAATGGCTGAAGCTGACGGTGCGCCGCGACGGCAAAGTGCACAACATGGAGTTCGCGCGCGGCATTCCGCAGAACCGTCTGCTGGAGCAGGCCGAGGCGCCGGACGGCAAGATGGTCGAGGTCTCGCCGCTGCGCATGTCGGGCACCACCGACAAGCGCGGCACCGAAGTGCACTTCCTGGCCGACGAAGAGATCTTCACCAACGTCGAGTACCACTACGAGATCCTCTCCAAGCGCATCCGCGAGCTCTCGTTCCTGAACAACGGCGTGCACATCAAGCTGACCGACCAGCGCACCGGCAAGGAAGAGAACTTCGCCTTCTCGGGCGGCGTGAAGGGCTTCGTCGAGTACATCAACAAGAACAAGTCGGTGCTGCACCCGACCATCTTCTACGCCACGGGCGAGAAGGACGGCGTGGGCGTGGAAGTGTCGATGCAGTGGAACGACGGCTTCAACGAGCAGGTGCTCTGCTTCACCAACAACATCCCGCAGCGCGACGGCGGCACCCACCTGACCGGCCTGCGCGCGGCGATGACGCGCGTCATCAACAAGTACATCGCCGACAACGAGATCGCCAAGAAGGCCAAGGTGGAAACCTCGGGCGACGACATGCGCGAAGGCCTGACCTGCGTGCTGTCGGTCAAGGTGCCGGAGCCGAAGTTCAGCTCGCAGACCAAGGACAAGCTGGTCTCGTCGGAAGTGCGGCTGCCGGTGGAAGAGATCGTCTCCAAGGTGCTGAACGACTTCCTGCTGGAGACGCCCAACGACGCCAAGATCATCTGCGGCAAGATCGTCGAAGCCGCGCGTGCCCGCGAAGCCGCGCGCAAGGCCCGCGAGATGACGCGCCGCAAGGGCGTGCTCGACGGCATGGGCCTGCCCGGCAAGCTGGCCGACTGCCAGGAGAAAGACCCGGCGCTGTCCGAACTGTTCATCGTCGAGGGTGACTCCGCAGGCGGCTCGGCCAAGCAGGGCCGCGACCGCAAGTTCCAGGCGATCCTGCCGCTCAAGGGCAAGATCCTGAACGTGGAGCGCGCGCGCTTCGACAAGATGCTCTCCAGCCAGGAAGTGCTCACGCTCATCACCGCCATGGGCACCGGCATCGGCAAGGACGACTACAACCTCGACAAGCTGCGCTACCACCGCATCATCATCATGACCGATGCGGACGTGGACGGCTCGCACATCCGCACGCTGCTGCTGACGTTCTTCTACCGCCAGATGCCCGAGATCATCGAGCGCGGCCACGTGTACATCGCTCAGCCGCCGCTGTACAAGATCAAGCACGGCAAGGACGAGCGCTACATCAAGGACGACAACGAGATGGCCGCGTACCTGATGCGCCAGGCCCTCGACACCGCCATCCTGGTGCGCGCCGACGGCACCGAGATCGCCAGCGACGCGCTGGCCGAGCTGGCCCGCCAGTACCAGTTCTCGCGCGCCGTGATCGAACGCCTGTCGCGCGTGATCGACGCCGATGCGCTGCGCGCCATTGCCGAAGGCGTGGCGCTGGACCTCTCCAGCGAAGCCGCCGCCGACGCCAGCGCCAAGGCGCTCAAGGCCCGCCTGCTGGAAATGCAGGGCAACGCCAGCAACGCCAACGGCGGCGCCACGGCGGATGCGTTCATGCAGTACGACGAGAAGCACGAGAAGTACCGCGTAATGGTCGTGCGCCGCCAGCACGGCAACCAGCGCCTGTCACATATCGACGCCGACTTCGTGGCCGGCGCAGACTACGCCACGCTGTCGCAGACTGCACAGACCTTCCAGGGGTTGATTGGGGAGGGGGCCAAGGTGCGGCGCGGTATTGGCGATAAACAACGCGAGCAGGCTGTTACGGATTTCCATGCTGCCATTACCTGGCTGCTGGCTGAGGCTGAGCGCGGCATCAGCCGTCAGCGGTATAAGGGGCTGGGTGAAATGAATCCTGAGCAGCTCTGGGAAACCACCATGGACGTTACCCAGCGTCGTCTGCTAAAGGTGCAGATTGAGGATGCTATTGCGGCGGATCAGATTTTCACCACGCTGATGGGTGACGACGTTGAACCGCGGCGGAATTTTATTGAGACTAATGCGTTGGTGGCGCGGAATATTGATGTTTGAGAGGTGATGTAGATAAACACATAACCTGAGAATCTGGGACCCATAAGTTGAGAAACTTATGGGTCCTTTTTTTACCTAGTCAAAAACTATAGGTGATTCCTATGCGTCGTTCGCATCGGCAGTTGCCTATGAATCTTCATGTGAGGGGCCGAGGACTCTCAGTTCGACGAAGGCAACCAACTCCATGGTCCCAGGCCTGCTCGTTTACAGCCGCCCAAGTCAGGGTTGCTTCCCGTGAAGACTGGCCAGCAATAGAGACGGCTTGGTCTCGAAGATTGAGGGCGAGGACGCGGCGGCTGTCAGGCACGTCTTCCATCCTTTCGGAATGGCAACCGCGACCCTCAAGGGAAATTTCCAAATTTTCGTGGATAACCACGCGCGTCCGCATATTTGCGAGCGTCTGGAAGCTATTAACTCTGACGAGGAGTAGAGCCGCGGTGAAAGGTTGACTCCTCGGGCTCAGGTTGGTGCCCTGAATCAGGCCGGCCCCGAGGTAGCGGATGCGTGATTGTCGTCTCCGGCTTGTCATGTTATATTTTTTACCGACTCGCGGATAGATTTTTTGCCATGTTTCATGGCATGTGAAGCAAATGTTCCGAGATATGCCCCTCGGTGTCCCTCTGATACTGCGTGATGCGCGCTGATTGCGTAGGAGTATCCGCGAGTCTTCTCTCCCTCCGAAAAGAATGTCGAGTCTCAAAGGCCTAAAGGCTGCAACTGCACGAAGGGACCTCGCGGCGTTGCTGCATGTTAAGCCGGGAATGCTCACTTACGCGATTTATAAGGCCCCCGAGGTTACCCGATACCATAGGTTCAAAATCAAGAAGCGTCACGGTGGCGAGCGCGAAATTCTTGCCCCGGAAAGTGAGCTCAAATTGCTTCAGCGGCGATTGTCGACGCTCTTGCAGGACTGCGTTGCCGAAATCAATTTAGCTCGCGGACATGTTGAAGATGGGGTGCGCTTTGGAATCGCTCACGG
Organism: Ralstonia pseudosolanacearum; assembly: GCF_024925465.1. Classification (NCBI taxonomy): domain Bacteria; kingdom Pseudomonadati; phylum Pseudomonadota; class Betaproteobacteria; order Burkholderiales; family Burkholderiaceae; genus Ralstonia; species Ralstonia pseudosolanacearum. The sequence continues at coordinate 6,616 of NZ_CP103852.1, forward strand.
ATTCAAAAGGCATCACACGATTATGACGAATGGGCGAGCGCATGTGACTCGTCGTTACGTCTTCAACGTAGATTTGCATGATTTTTTCGGCACAATCAATTTTGGGCGTGTTCGGGGCTTTTTTCTAAAAGACAGAAATTTCGCGCTTCATCCCGAGGTTGCGACGGCTATAGCGCAAATTGCGTGCTTTGAGAACAAGCTCCCTCAGGGAAGGGTGCTCTCAAGAGTCAAGTGCAACGTTTAGCCAACTCAGCCTTTTCCAACTCTTTGGCCATTGCTTCCTCGGGCGTATCCCAACCGAGCGTCTGGCGAGGCCGACCATTGAGCAATTTGGCGATGTCATTGAGCTGGGTCTGTGTGACAGCGGAGAGGTCCATGCCTTTGGGCAAAAACTGGCGCAGCAAACCATTGGCGTTCTCGTTGCTGCCACGCTGCCAAGGCGCATGCGGGTCGGCAAACCAGATATCGAGATTCAATCGCTTGGCGAGTTCGACATGGCAGGTCATTTCCGTTCCGCGGTCGTAGGTCAGGCTCTCGCGCAGAAAGGCTGGCAACTTCTTCATCTGGCGCGTAAAGCCTTCCAGGGCATCCTTGGCCGTGCAGCCGTCCATGCGGCACAGCACGACGAAGCGGGTCTTGCGCTCGACAAGCGTGCCCACGCAGGAACGATTGAAGGCGCCTTTGATGAGGTCGCCCTCCCAATGCCCCGGCCACTGCCGCAACTCGATCTGCTCGGGCCGATGCACGATGCGCAGTTCCTCTGGCACGAAGCCCGTGCCGGCAAGCGTCGTGCGTCGACGTCCACGCGCGTGCTTTTCCTGGCGCAGCGCTTCAATCATCGCTTGCTTCAATTCGCCGCGCGGGTGGGCGTAAATGGCGGCGTAAATCGTTTCGTGGCTGACTCGTTGGCCGGGATCATCGGGATGCATGCGGCGAAGTCTGGCAGCAATCTGCTGCGGCGACCAGCGCCAGTAGACCAACCGGTCATGCACATGCCGATACAGCGCATTGTCGACACGCAGCTTGCGCTGACGCACGCAACCTTGGCGACGAACGCGGTACGCCGACGAAGCCTGCGTCGCATCGTAATGCCGCGCGGCTGTATTTCCGTTGCGCACCAGCTCTCGCGAAATTGTCGAGGCATTTCGCCCAAGCAATCGGGCGATCCCTCTCACGCTGCTGCCTTTCCGATGTTCGATCATGATGACCGCACGTTCCTCCGCGCTCAGATGCTTGTACTTCTTCATCGCAACACCTTACCTCCATCAGGGTGTTGCACTTGGGACTAGAGACTAAGAAGTCCCTGCTCTCCGGTTATTTCAAATCTAATAGCCCACTCGCTCGACATCCATCTTGCTCGTCTGGCAGCAAAGCACGGCGCGACGTATACGCGTTATGCCGATGACCTCACGTTCAGCACAAATAGACCGAATTTTCCTCCGGAAATAGCCATATCCATGGGTGCCCATGCGTGGATGCCTGGTCCTGACCTTGAGCGCATCGTTACTAGAAATGGGTTTGGCTTCAATCCGCAAAAAACGCGATTGCAGTATCGAGACTCGAGGCAGGAGGTGACAGGTTTAACCGTAAATCGTAAGGTCAATGTGCCGGCAAAGTACCGTTATACGGTACGCGCAATGGTAGACAGGCTCTTCAAAACGGGGCAATTCGAGTTTATACACAAGAAGAGGGATGCGAAGGGAGATGTTGTTTTCGAGAATTGCTACTCTGGTGAAAATAGGCAGCTTCTGGGGATGCTTTCATACATCGACCAGGTGGACCGTTTTAATCATAAAATATGTAAGGAAAACGGGCGCGAGCCAGAGAGTACGGACGGTCGCATAGCATTGTTCAGGCGTTTTCTGTATTTCGATAATTTCTACTCAGCTCGTGAGCCAGTGATTGTTTGCGAGGGAAAGACCGACAATGTTTACTTGCGGTGCGCCATAAGAAATCTGGCTGCAAGATACCCAGAGTTGATTGACCAAGGTAGCAATCCGCCGAAATTCAAGGTTCGATTCTTTAAGTATGCAGAGACACGAACGGGTCATATCACTGACCTAACTGGCGGCGTAGGCGGTATCTGCAAGCTTTTGAAAAACTATCATGAAGATGTGCACGATTGGTTCAAGGCATGTCGTTATACACATCTTTTGCCTAATTTTTACGCGCATCGCCCGGAGCCCCTTGCAGCAAGGGCTTCCGGGGTATCGGCATGCAGAAGGCTCGGTGCGATGCCGCCTGATGACCCCTTGTAAGTCCTTGATTCATAAGGGGTGACCTGAGATGTGTATAACGAGGTGGGTTCAAGGCACCTGTCTCCAAGTTTCCAGTCATTGTCCTGATTGATAACGATACTGGCGCGCATAGCATTTACGAAGCGATAGCTGGTATAACGAAGAAGCCTAAGCCAGAGGGGCGGGCTGATTTTATTCACGTAACAAGCAATCTTTACGTCGTTCCGACACCGTTCGGGCCAAAGAAGGCGCATACTTCTATTGAAGATTTTTTCGATGAGTCTATGCTGGCGACGACGCTCAATGGGAAAACATTCAGTCGAAAGAACAAGTCCGACGACTCAGACAAGTTTTACGGAAAGGGCGCATTTGCGCGTGACGTCGTAGCAAAGCAGGCGAGTTCTATTGATTTCACTAAATTCCGGGCTATCCTTGATAGGGTCGTGAAGGCGCTGGACGACTACGAAAAGCGACAGAAAAAATAAGAAAAATAGGATTTCGACCACTGATGAGCAGCCCTATTCTCGGGCTTCAGTCATCAAAGCTCCTCATCCAAGGTTGACATCTACTACCTTCATGGCGTGTCGGGATGCGACTGATAGGGGGTATATGCAGTCATCGTTGTCAGTAATTTCGGGGCGGGAATTCGCATCGTTTTTTGCACTGCGTCCACATCTGTTTGCGTGGTTCCTCGGGGCAGGGGCTTCAGCGCACCTCGTTATACACATCTCAGGTCACCCCTTATGAATCAAGGACTTACAAGGGGTCATCAGGCGGCATCGCACCGAGCCTTCTGCATGCCGATACCCCGGAAGCCCTTGCTGCAAGGGGCTCCGGGCGATGCGCGTAAAAATTAGGCAAAAGATGTGTATAACGACATGGCTTCAGCGTCTTCTGGCATTCCAACCGGATACGCGATGATTCGCGACTTCAAGGCGCGCATTTTTTGCCGAGAAGTCGGCTATGCGACCAAAGAAATCGATGCCGCTGACCCGCTGTGGGTTTCCCCGATAGATGACTTTTTTAGAACAAATGCCATCTTGCCGCCCGATGGCGACCCCACTGAGTATTCGGCTGCATTTGAGGCCGTCTTTCCCCAGGAGCGTCACCGCCGGCAATATATTGACGACGCGGTTCGCCTCGGGACGCCCTCCTTCGCACATCGAGTCCTAGCCTCGCTGATGTCAAGCGGCAAGCTGAACTGCGTCTTTACGACGAACTTTGATTCCCTAGTTGAAACCGCAGTCACGTTAACAGACCAGTTGCTACCTGCGGGGCAGCGAGCTATGCCAACTCTCGCTGCACTGGATTCAGCAGACCGGGCGTCTCGGTGCGTTGCTGAGTCCGACTGGCCCTTGATTGCCAAGCTGCACGGCGACTACACGTCGACAAAAATCAAAAACACCAACAGCGAACTCGAGCACCAGGATGAGCGCATGCGCGCGGTGCTAGTGGAAGCATGCAAGCGATTCGGTCTCGTGGTCGTCGGATACAGCGGACGCGACACTTCGGTTATGGAGGCACTGGAGTCCCTTCTCAGGTTCCCCAATGCATATCCGAGCGGCTTGCATTGGGTCTGCTCGTCGAAGTCAAAGTTGCTACCAGCGGTCACACAGTTCCTGGAAAACGCGGCACTAGCCGGCGTGGATGTGAACGTTGTCGAATCGAAGAACTTCGACGAACTGGCTGGCGACCTGATTAAACAGGTTGCTTTGCCGGACGTGCTCCTCGAGCACGTCATGCAGCGCAAAGCTCCGCCAAGACTACAGCCGGTAAAGCTCCAGACAACCGATGCCCGGGCCTTCCCCGTACTTCGCTATTCCGCGTTGCTGGTAGAGAGTGTGCCCACCACCGCAAGGCGCATTTTGCTGTCCAAGGCAGCAAATACTTCGGATGTACGTACGCTCTTGAAGGAGCAAGGTTGCCGAGCAGTTGTTTCGTGCCAAGGCCGACTTCTGGCGGCATTCGGAAACGATGCGCAGCTACTGGCCGCATTGCAACCGTTTGATGCGAAGCTCGATGGAACTATTGCGCTGGACCCCGAGAACGACAGCTGGGCACTCGGGCTCATCTATGATGCGCTGACGCAAGCGCTGGCTCGCCGACGCCCACTGGCGCCGCGATTCAAGCGTGCTGGTCATGGCCTGGTGGTTATCAGAACGCGCCCAGATGACGACACCACTCTGGTAAGCCGACGTGAGTCAGAGCTGGGCCCGCTGAAGGCGGCCTATGAAAGCTCGCTCACGGGAACAGTATTGCCTGTGATGCACTGGGCATTCGCCTCCCAACCGAAGTGGGCACGCAAGCACCGGCACATCCAGGCTCACCACATCGACGCCCTCAACAAGATCTCAAAAACTGTAGCACTGACGCCCGCTATAATCCCACCGCTGCCGCACCAACGGCAGCCGGATCTGGCGATCCGACATGGCAATACCAGAGAAGACGGACACCCGTTGCAGCGGTCTCGTCCGGATGCACTCGTGCATGCTATATGGCGGGCCGGGTGGGGAGACCTTCGGGTCTGCCGGCTTCTCTGGGGTCGGTTCGCCAGCCCCGCCGTCGGGCCCGCCACCCTCGTCTGGCGACGAGATGGCGAGCCTCTACCAATCCCAGAGAGGCTGTCATGACTGCAAACCACAGCGGGCATCGCCCCGCGTCATTCCCATCCCCGCCGCACGCACACCCCCGCACTTCCCACCACCCCGGAGGCCCCCAATGACCTCCAAACGCCACATCTACCTAACCGGCGCACTCGCCGCACGCGACTTCCTGCGCCGCACGCAATCCGATCTGCACACCCATCAGCACTACCAACCGGAGTCACTGCGCTGGGAGATGGTCTTCGCAACCGCATCGCACCCACCGGAATTTCTAGCGGGCTTTGTCGATGCCATCGGGGCATTCGTGCAGATGACGCTGGAGGGTTGCGACATCAATCCGCAGACGTGGGAAGTGCTGATCGCTGTCGACCGATAGCGCGACTGGGCTCGCGCCGCGCGCAACAGATGAACGCATCCCCGGATGCATGTGGGGATGCGGGCCGGTGACAACCGCCCGCGCGTGCTACGGCATACCGGGGGCGATGCCCCTAAATTCGCTGCCCGCGTTGGCGCCGCTCTTGACCATCCGGCACACCATTGCGCCGCCGCAGCGTGGGCAGTTGGGTTCTGCCGTGAGGAGGCTGTATTGCTCGCTGGGTGCGGCTTGCGCGGAGCGCCTGTCGTCGTGCGGGCCTGCTTGATCAAGGCGATCAGAGGAGGGAGACGTTTTTGCCCTTGGCGTCTTCGGTGAAGATGCCGGAGGCTAGGTGGATTTGCCCCCGTCTATCCAGACCCTGCCTCACACTGATGACCCCACCCGGCGCCGCATCCGCGCTAACGCTCCAACACTTCACCGCCAGAACGCAACCACCCATCAAAGCCCACGCGTCCCCCGACACTCCGGGTACGTAGCACACCCCCAAAAGTGGCAACCCACCTTGGCCCCTTGCTTGACAGTCCGGCGCACCATAACGTTGCCGCAACGCGGGCAATGGGGCCGCTCGGTGGACGACGCCGGTCGCATGCCAGGCATGGTCTTCCTAGCAAGCGCTAACGCTTGGGCTTGCTGGATCAACGTGGTCAGCGCTGCGCCGTCGACGAGGGCGATGTGCTTGCCCTTGGCGAAGGCCCTGGCGTCCGCGGTGAACACGCCGGAGGTCACCACGAAGCCGCCGGCCGCGCCCTGGGCGACCATCAGGCCATGCAGCTCGCGCACCGCGTCGATCGACACCTTGTACGCCTGCCACTGCTTGCACTGCACGAGATACAGCTCGCCGCCTTTGTGTAGCTGCAGGTCGGCGCCGCCATCCGCGCCGGCGCCGGTTTCCGTCACGGTGTAGCAGTGCATGCGGAAGACCTGGCCGACGAGCCGTTCGAGTTCGTGCCAGCTCATCCGGCGCAGGGCGTCGCCTTGTTGGCGTTGGGCGGCGCTGTGCGCCAACTGCTCGCGCCTGCGCTGGGCGAAGTGGGCAGCGGCGGTGCCGGCCAGCAGGGCGAGCGGCACGAGGTATTGGCCGACCGTGGCCAGGGTCTTGAACAGCTGGCCGATGTCCATGTCATCGGCCTGGTCGGGAATGGCTTGGACGGGCTCGGGGAGGCTAGCGTAGCGGTGGAGGAGGCCGTAGGCGATGACGGCCAATGCGGGCCCCAGCCACCAGGGCAACATGCGTGCGGGTTCGAACAGACCTTGCTGGACGTTGTCGTCGTTGCGCGTTGCCATGGTGATGATCCCCTGTGATCAACGGTCCGCTGTGTCGCGGTTATCGATGCTGAGATGCAGCATAGGCATAACTCCCGCAGTGCAATAGACCGGATCAACCCCGATTTGGTAAAACCGGATCACACCAGATATCAATCCCACTCAACACGGATGCCTGCCGTACCTCGGTCTTCGCCAGCCATTCAGGCGACGGCTGTCGATGCGTTGTCGAGGCGGCGCTGCTGCGGGCAATAGCGCTGTCGCCCCCTCTGCCATAATGGCCCGACCTCCGGCCCCTCCCTCACGCCATGGTCGTCCGCCCGCACCTGCACTGGTTTCGCATGCTGCTAGCGTGGCGGGGCTCGGTGCTCCCGCAGTTGTTGCCGCGCCTGTTCCTGATCTTCTGCATCTCGCTGGTGGCGATGGCCGTGCATGTGCATTGGCTGCCCATCACGGTCAATCTGAGCACGACGCCGTTCTCGCTGATCGGCATTGCGCTGGCGGTGTTTCTGGGGTTTCGCAACAACGCCAGCTATGACCGCTACTGGGAGGCGCGCAAGCTGTGGGGCCAGTTGCTCAACGATGCGCGTTCGATGACGCGCCAGGCGCTGACGCTGTCGCGTGAGCCGATGGCGGCGGCGGATGTGCGCGCGTTCGCGCAGGTGCTCGGTGCCTTGCCGCATGCGCTGCGCCATCAACTGCGCCGGACCGATCCGCGCGACGATCTCTCGGCACGGCTGCCGGCGCCGCTGTTCGAGCGGGTGATGGCGTCGCGCTATCGGCCGGCGGCCCTCATGCTGTGGCTGGGCGAGTGGGTGCACCAACGCGCGCGCGAGGGCTCGCTCGATGCGTGGGCCGTGCTCGCGTTCGATCGCAGCCTGAGCGAACTGTCGAACGTGATCGGCGGGTGCGAGCGCATTGCGTCGACCCCGCTGCCGTTCGCGTACTCGGTGATGATCCACCGCACGGTCTATTTCTTCTGCGCGGCGCTGCCGTTCGGGCTGGTGGAGAGCATCGGCAACTTCACGCCCGTCTTCTCGGTGTTCGTGGCCTATGCCTTCATGGCGCACGAAGCCATCGCCGCGCAGATCGAGGAGCCGTTCGGCACGGAGGACAACGACCTCGCGCTCAATGCCATGTCGGCCATGATCGAAGATGCGGTGCGGGACATGCTGGGCGAGCCGCCCTTGGACGATGGCATGGCGGCTTCGCGAGAGGTGATTCTCGATTGATCGATGGCGCCGGGGCAGTAGCGGTGCCTTGATCCTGGCGGTCCGGCTTCCGGATCGGGCAGATAGGGCAAATCGGGCAGATTGGCCGCAAGTACCCATCCTTACGGCCCGACTCAAGAAAGTGGCGCGCGGGCCGTTCTCCACGAAAGAGCCTTGCCCTTCACACCACGCGCCCGCACACCCGAGCCGTTTCTCGAGGTCTGCCGGTGCAATCCATCGATTGGAGAAATGCCTTGCGCAACTGGACCGTCAAGAGAAAGCTTGCCACCCTGGTCGCCTCGATCATCATTGCCTTCGTGTGCCTGACCGTCTTCCTGCTCGGACGCCAGGCCGCCGCGACGGCGGACATCCGGAGCCTGTACGACAAGGACTACCGCGCCGCGTCGATCATCGGCCAGATCGACGGACTGCTTACGCGCGTGGATATCAACATCCTGCGGATGATCGCCATCGGCGATCCGGCGTCCATCTCGGGCTGGAAGGCCCAGAACACGGAGCGTTTCAACAAGGTCGACCAACTGCTGGTGGAATTGGACGCCTCGGCCGACCCGAGCATGGCGGTATCGATCAAGACCCTGGGCGAGGCTTATGGCCGCATGCGCAAGGGCATGGAACACCAGGTCGAGGCGGTCGAGGCGGGTGATATCAAGCGCGGCGGCGAGATCAACAAAAACGAGGTCAAGGACAACGCCGACAAGACGTTCGGCACGCTGGCCGAGCTCAAAAGCGCGCAGGACCAGATCGCCAAGAACAAGGTCCAGGCCCAGGAAGCGGCGGCGGCATTGGCCCGCGTGGTCTCGATCACGGCGGCGGCGCTGATCGCGCTCGGCTCGCTGGGTCTCGGGCTGCTGATGCTGCGCGACCTGCTGCGCCAGCTCGGCGGCGAGCCGTCGGTGGCGGCCCAAGCGGTCAGCGCCATGGCGCAGGGCGACCTGTCCCGCGCGATTGCCGTCGATGCAGACGACAGGACGAGCCTGCTGGCCAAGCTCAAGGAGATGCAGGCGTCGCTGTCCGGCATCGTGTCCACCGTGCGCAACAACGCCGAGAGCGTGGCCACGGCCAGTGCCCAGATCGCGCAGGGCAACCAGGACTTGAGCCATCGCACCGAGCAGCAGGCCAGCGCGCTGCAGGAGACGTCGGCGACGATGGATGAGCTGGGCTCGACCGTGGGCAACAATGCCGAGAACGCGCGCCAGGCCAATCAGCTCGCCTCGGGGGCCTCCAGCGTTGCCGCCGAGGGTGGCGAGGTGGTCAGCCAGGTGGTCGGCATGATGAAGGGGATCAACGATGGCTCCAAGAAGATCGCCGACATCATCGGCGTCATTGATGGCATTGCGTTCCAGACCAACATTCTGGCGTTGAACGCCGCGGTGGAGGCGGCACGCGCGGGCGAACAGGGCCGCGGGTTCGCGGTGGTCGCCGCCGAGGTGCGCAGCCTGGCGCAGCGCAGTGCCGCGGCCGCCAAGGAAATCAAGGCGCTGATCACGAGCAGCGTCGAGCAGGTGGAGCAGGGCACCACGCTGGTCGACCGGGCCGGCGCGACGATGGAACAGATCGTGGGCGCGATCCAGCGCGTGTCCAACATCGTTGCCGAGATCAGCTCGGCCAGCGCGGAGCAGAGCTCCGGCGTCTCGCAGGTCGGCCAGGCCGTCAGCCAGATGGACGAGGCCACGCAGCAGAACGCCGCGCTGGTCGAGCAAAGCGCGGCGGCCGCGAGCAGCCTGCAAGGCCAGGCGCAGCAGCTCGTGCAGGCCGTCGCGGTGTTCAAGCTGGCGCGGTAATCCACGCCCCGGGCAGCAAGAGGGGCCGGCCAGCCGGCTCGCTCCCGGAGAACCGTCGGGCGGCCACGCTCGACGATGGGGGATCGCCGTTGGCCCGGCCCCAACGCAAGGACCAGGGCGGTTGATACGGCTTGGCCCCCGCCGGCGACGCGCCTCGCGCGCCGGCTACCCCAGCGCCCGCACCGACGTGCTGATCGCCCGCGCGCACTGCAGCAGCGGCGGCCCCAGCTTGGCTTCCATGTCTTCCGCCGTCCACCGGCCCGTGGGCGCCACCAGGTGGATGGCGCCCAGCGGCCGGCCGTTGCCGCCGACGATGGGCGCGGCGACGGTCATGTCGCCGAGGAACAGCTCTTCGCGGTTGATTGCGTAGCCGCGCTGGCGCGCCTCGCGCAGCGTGGCGAGAATGTCGGCGACTTCGGTGCGGGTGTGCATGGTGTGGGCGATGCGCTCGGATGTCTCCACGATGGCGCGCGCCTCGGGCTCGGGCAGGGCGGACAGGTAGGCGCGGCCCGATGCGGTGCAGTACATGGGGATACGGCTGCCGATCGGCATGTGCACCGGCACAAACTGCGCGCTCACGAAGCGGGCGACGTAGACCATCTCGCGCTGGTCGGGCTCGGTCAGGCAGGAGGTCTCCGTGGTCACCTTGGTCAGCTCGGCCAGGAAGGGGTTGGCCACGTCGATGAGGGTGTCGGCGGCCAAGTAGTTGAAGCCGATCTTCATGGCCGCGGGCGTCAGCTGGTAGCGGCGGGTCTTGGGGTGCTTGCGCAGGTAGCCGAGGTGTTCCAGCGTATAGACCATGCGCTGAGCCGAACTCTTGTTGATGCCGGCGACGGCGGCCACCTCGGCGATCGTCATGGTGCGGCGCTGCGCGTTGAAGGCGCCCAGCACGGCCAGCCCTTTCTCCAGCGACTGGTTGAACAGCAGGTTCGGGGCGTCGTCGGGTTGGGTCATGGAAGTGGCGCCGGCTTGGCTTATCCGTGGAACATCGACCCGTGTAGAATCGCATATCGATTCATATGAGTCGATTAGTGGTTTTCCATAATTATATGTCGATCCATCACGATCGATTATTGGCATGCCCATTGCATGAACGCGAACCCGTCCCCGCGTCTTCCCGTTCGGGGTGCGATTTTTCCGATTGCCAGGAGGTGTCTCATGTCTTTCGTCTCGTTTTCGCGCCGTGCCGCACTGGTTCTGTGCATGCTCGGCTCCGCCTCGCTCGCGTGGGCGCAGGGCGGCGGTGCCCCCGCCTACAACGTGGGTGCGACGGCCACCGGCGTGCCATTCACCTTCCTGGACGTGAAGAGCAATTCCATCCAGGGGATGATGGTCGATACCGTCACCGCGGTGGGCAAGGCGGGCGGCTTCAGCGTGAACGTGCAGCAGACGGTGTTCGCGGCGCTGATCCCGTCGCTGACGTCGAACAAGATCGACATCATCTCGGCGGCCATGCTCAAGACGCCGGCGCGCGCGCAGGTGGTGGATTTCTCCGACCCGGTGTACTCGTACGGCGAGGGCCTGCTGGTCAAGGCCGACGACGCCAAGACCTACGCCTCGCTCGATGACCTGAAGGGCGAGGTGGTGGGCGCGCAGGTGGGCACGGTGTTCCTCGACATGCTCAACAAGAAGGCCATCTTCAAGGAAGTGCGCAGCTACGATTCGGTGGCCGACATGACGCGCGACCTGGCGCTGGGCCGCATCAAGGCGGGGCTGGGCGATCAGCCGATCCTCGCGTACCAGATTCGGCAGAACGCCTTCCAGGGCGTGAAGCTGGTCTCCAGCTACAAGCCCGTGAACGTGGGCGATGTGTGCCTGGTGGTGCGCAAGGGCGATGCGGAGCTGCTCGGCCGCATCAACAAGGCCATCGCCAAGATCAAGGCCGACGGCACGCTGGCGGCCATCGTGCAGAAGTGGGGCATCTGAGCGGTCACGCATCATGAGTCTTGCAGCTTTCATTGAACACGCGCAGGAGTTCCTGCCGATCCTGCTGCAGGGGGCGGTGGTCACGGTGGAGGTGACCGTGCTGTCGTTCCTGCTGTCCAGCGTGATCGGGCTGGCGCTGGCGCTGATGCGGCTCTCGCCCATCAAGGCCGTGTCGGCGGCCGGGGCGACCATCGTCAACATCATCCGCGGGCTGCCGATCATCGTGCAGCTGTTCTACATCTACTTCGTGCTGCCGGACGTCGGCATCCAGCTCACCGCGTTCCAGGCGGGCGTGATCGGGCTGGGCATTGCGTACTCCGCCTACCAGGCCGAGAACTTCCGCGCGGGCATCGAGGCGGTGGACCCGGGCCAGCGCGAGGCGGCGCAGGCGATGGGGATGCGCGGGGCGCTGATCATGCGGCGCGTGATCCTGCCGCAGGCGTTCCGCATCGCGCTGCCGCCGTACGGCAACACGCTGGTGATGATGCTCAAGGACTCGTCGCTGGTGTCCACCATCACGGTGGCGGAGATGACGCGCGCGGGGCAGCTGATCGCATCGTCCACGTTCCAGAACATGACGGTCTACACGCTGGTGGCGCTGCTGTATCTGCTGATGAGCCTGCCGCTGGTGTTCGGCCTGCGCCGGCTGGAGCGCCGCATGGGCGCGGGAGGGGGCAAGCGATGATCGAGATCCGCGAGCTGCAGAAGCACTTTGGCGAGCACCACGTGCTGCGCGGCGTGAGCCTGCACGTGGACAAGGGCGAGGTGGTATGCCTGATCGGCCCGTCGGGCTCGGGCAAGTCGACCGTCCTGCGCTGCATCAACGGGCTGGAGTCGTACGACGGCGGCGAGATCCGCGCCTTCGGCGAGCGCGTGGACCGCGACGGCAAGGCCATCCACACGCTGCGCAGCCGCATGGGCATGGTATTCCAGCGCTTCAACCTGTTCCCGCACCGCAGCGTGCTGGAGAACGTGATGGAAGGCCCGGTCTATGTGAAGGGCGAGCGGCCCGACGCGGCGCGCGCCAAGGCCATGGCGCTGCTGGAGAAGGTGGGCCTGGCCGCCAAGGCGCAGGCGTATCCGGCCCAGCTCTCCGGCGGCCAGCAGCAGCGCGTGGCGATCGCCCGTGCGCTGGCGATGGAGCCCGAGGCGATGCTGTTCGATGAGCCCACTTCGGCGCTGGACCCGGAACTCGTGGGCGATGTGCTGGAGGTGATGCGCGCGCTGGCCCGCGAGGGCATGACGATGATCGTCGTCACGCACGAGATGGGCTTCGCGCGCGAGGTGGCCGACCGGGTGTGCTTCCTGCACAGCGGCACCATTGTCGAGGAAGGGCCGGCCGCGCAGGTGCTGGGCGCGCCGCGCCAGCCGCGCACGCAGGACTTCCTGCGCCGCGTGCTGCACAAGCCGGCCGAGCCGGCCACGGGAGACCTGGCGCTATGACGATGCAGTCGCTCGACATCGTGCCCGGCGGCGAGCCGCTGCCGCCCTCGCTGTGGGCCGCGACGGCGCCGGCCGCGCCGCCCACGCCGGCCCTGCGGGAATCGATCGTCACCGATGTGCTGGTCATCGGCGGCGGCTACACGGGGCTATCGACCGCGCTGCACCTGGCCGAACGCGGCACGGGCGTAACGGTGCTGGAAGCCAACGACCCGGGCTGGGGCGCCTCCGGGCGCAACGGCGGACAGGTCAACCCGTCGCTCAAGCACGACCCGGACGAGCTGATGCGCATGCTGGGCGCCACGCGCGCCGAGCCGCTAATCGAGGCGGTGTCGCGCTCGGCCGATCTGGTGTTCGACCTGATCGGCCGGCACGGCATCGACTGCCAGCCGGTGCGCGCGGGCTGGCTGCAGCTGTCGTATTCGGACCAGGCGGTGCCGGCCATGCATGCGCGGGCGCACCAGTGGGCGCGGCGCGGGGTGCGGGTCGAACTGCTGGACCGGGCCGCGGTGGCGCGCCGCGTGGGCACCGAGGCGTTCGCCGGCGGCTGGCTGGACGGCCGGGCGGGCGCCATCCAGCCGCTGGCCTACGCGCGCGGCCTGGTGCAAGCCGCACAGCGGGCGGGCGCCGCCGTGCACGGCAACACGGCCGTCACCGCCCTGGAGCGGCAGGGCACGGCGTGGGTCGCGTCCACCGCCACCGGCGCGCAGGTTCGCGCCCAGCGCGTCGTCATCGCCACCAACGGCTACACCGGCGCGCTATGGCCCGGACTGGCGCAGACCGTGCTCAGTGCCAACAGTTTTATCGTCGCGACGCGGCCGCTGAAGCCGGCGGATGCGCAGGCCATCCTGGCGCGCGGCGAAACGGCTTCCACCTCGCAACGGCTGCTGCTGTATTTCCGCAAAGACGCGGCCGGGCGCCTGCTGATGGGTGGGCGCGGCTTCTTTGCCGAGCCGCGCGGTCCGCAGGATTTCGCACACCTTGAACGCTCACTGGAGCTGCTGTTTCCGCAACTGGGCCGGCTCGACTATGCCTACCGCTGGGCCGGCCGCATCGCCATCACGCGGGACTTCATGCCGCACATCCACGAGCCCGCGCCAGGCGTGACGATGGCGCTGGGCTGCAACGGGCGCGGCATCGCGCTGTGCAGCAGCCTGGGCCAGCAGATCGCGGCGCGGCTGGCGGACAGCGGCCATGCGTTCCCGTACCCGGTGTCGCCCATCGTGCCGATTCCGCTGCACGGCCTGCAGCGCTTCTACATCGCCGCCGGGGTGGCGTGGTACAGCCTGCTGGACAGGCTTGGCTGAGGGGGTCAGGCGGCCGGGCAGCATATCGGCATGCGGCCGCCGACGTGCTGCTTGCCGTTTGCCAACGTTCAAACGATGGGGCTCCGGATCAATGGACGGGCTTCAGCACCATCAGGAAGTACAGGATGACCATGGCTGAAAATGCGGGGTAGCCGAGCAGCTCCCACCGCCTGGCGTATTTCCAATACAGGTCAGGCAACGCGGCATGCTGCTCGTGCGCGGCAATCGCCAGCCTGCCCATTTTGATCTGGTACCAGACCACAGGAAGCCAGCAGACCCCGGCCACGGCATATAAGCCCAGCGAAGCGACGAGCCAGAAGGAATCGAGCGGGTAGCCCGCGCGATAGATCAGGTACGCGCCGGAAAGCGGTTGGATGATCACCGTCGGCGTGGTGAACCACCAATCCGCCTTCACAACCAGGCGCGAGACCACTGCGATGGCCTCGACAGAACCGGATCGGTTCGCAAAAAACAGGTAGAACGCGGTCCCGAAGCCGGTGCCGACCATCAAGACCGAAGAGAGGATGTGGATGGTTTTGATCGTCAGGTAGTCCATGATTTCGACTCGGCAAAGAGGACGACAAGAATGACCAGGATGGGAACGTTCTTGATGACGGGCCCAAACGGATGCGCCAGGAACTGTGGAAGCGCGAAGCAAACCACCACGGTGTATCCGATGACCAGTGCCGCCTGCATTCCCCACAGCGCCCGGCATGGGTACCGGATGCAGGCCACGCCCATCGCCAAGTCCAGAACGGACGCACCATAAAGCGCAGCGGTGGCTGGCCACCCGGTGAGCCCCACCGGCTTCAGCAGCGCCAGGCTGCCCGCCATTGGGTACACAAAGGCGCTGACGCAGGCGGTCACGACCCAGACCATCGCCAGCGCCCACCGAAGCAGCCCGGTACGCCAGGCAGCAAGCGCGCGCAGCCGCAGCAGTTCGGCACCGCCTGGCGCGATGAATTGCCCCACGCGCTTCGGCGGGTAGCCGAGCAGACGCGTGGTGGCCGCCATATCGGCAGCACTGCCGGCCTGAAGCATCCGCCAGGTATCTGGCGTCAATGGCGCGCCGGGAATCCGCGCCGACAACCGCGCGGTTGCGTTGATCAACGCCGCCGGGATGGTGACGTACAACGGCTTTTCAAAGCCCATCGCGCACCGGTAGCTTTCCAGCATCGCCCGGTAGGAGACGCGCTCGCCCCCGACCATGTCGATCTGCTGGCCGGCCGGCACGGCGGGATCGATGGCCCGCTCGACGCCCCTGACCAGGTCGTCGATGTGGATCGGCTGAAAAGCGGCCTGTCCTACCGCGGGAATCGGGATCACGGGCAGGCTGGCGAGCATCCGGAACAGGGAAGCAGACGTCCCCTCCTGCCCATAGACCAATGCGGGCCGCAAGATCTGCCACGCAATCGGGAGGCGCATCAGTGCCTGGTCGGCGGCATGCTTGCTCTTGAAGTAGGGCGTATCGCCATGCTCAGCGCCCAGCGCCGAAATCTGGATGACCCGCTTGACGCCCGCCTCGGCGCACGCGGCAAACAATGCGGCCGGCGCGCGATGGTGGATCGCTTCGAATCGCGCCGTGGCATGTTCGGTCAGGATACCCACCGCGTTCACGACCACGTCGATCCCGACCAGGCGGCCGAGCCAGTTCTGCGTGTCAGTCTCCGTGGAAAAATCGATGGGGATATCGCCGGGGCGCACCGGCCGCCGAACGCCCCGCACGACCTCGTGGCCGACGCTGGCCAAGTGCTGGCTGATCGACCGCCCAATGAAACCCGAAGCACCGCAGACCAGCACTTTCATGCCGATGCCCCGGCGGGTTGCGAGCCGGCTGCTGCCTTTGGGAGACTGCCCATGATCGCCCTGGCCATCGACCCGACCGCGATGACGATGCCCAGCGTCGACATCGACAGCGCGCGCCGCGCCACGTCTCCCGTCGCCGCGTCAGGACGCCCGCTTAGGCCAAAGGCAAGCGCCAGCAACAGCGGGGTGCCGGTGATCAGGATCGTGGTGACGCGCACCCAGAAATCCGACCGCGTCTGCGTGCCGCACAGGTCGACCAGCAGGCGGTTCGTGACGCCCCGCAAGTACAGGCTGACGGTGAGGCCGATCGTCATCGGGATGGCGACTTCGACAACCAAGCTCAAGGTTTCCATGATCAATATCCTTTTTGACAGTTATTTCAGTAAGAACAGAAATCATCGATTCAAAAAAAGCGGGCAATGAAGCCCGCCGATCCGCACGCTGATTCAGGCCTTCTTGCGAATGGCCTGACTGATCCGGGCACTGACGCCCAGCATCTTCATCAGCGTTTCAGGCTTGAATCGGAGCATCTCGTCCGCCAGGGTGCTCATGGTCTCGATGAAATGCAGGGTCTGCTCGATCCGTTGCCGCGCCCCCGCATCCTCTTTTTCGATGTCGGGGTTGTTCAGGCACTCCCGCAGCACAACCGCGGTCGGGTCGATCTCGCGCTGACGGCGACCCGCCACGATCAGCTTGAACAGTTCCCAGACATCCGTCGAGGTCTCGAAATGGTCGCGACGATCCCCTTTGACATGCACCACCCGAACCAAGCCCCAGGACTGCAGCTCCTTGAGGCTGTTGCTGACATTCGATCGCGCCACGCCAAGCGTCTGCGTGATCTCTTCCGCATCCATCGAGCGGCCGGCAAGGTAGAGCAGGGCGTGTATCTGGGCAACCGTCCGATTGACCCCCCAGCGGGACCCCATTTCGCCCCAGTGGAGGACAAAGCGCTCAGCAATTGAATTCAGTTCCATGGCGTCACTCTACGAATATTCCGTTATTTCTGTCAAGACAGAAATTCAAGCAGTCGCGCCTTGCATCGCCGCCGGGGTGGCGTGGTACAGCCTGCTGGACAGGCTTGGCTGAGGAGGGGATCAGGCGGTCAAGCGCAGCGCCTCGATGAAGGCGCGCATGTGCCCCAGCACCGCATCGGCGTGCGTCCTGTGCGGCGTGTGCCCGCAGCCGGGCAGCAGCACCGGCGTGGCGGGGCCGCCGGCCTGCCGCACGATCGCCTCGACCTGCGCGGGCGTGCCGTACTGATCGTCCTCGCCCTGCATCACCAGCAGCGGGCAAGCGATCCGGGGCAGCAGCGCTTCGATGTTCCAGTCACGAAAATCGGCACGCTGCCAGGTCTCGGACCATGCCTTGAAGGTCTGCGTGGTCTTGTCGCCGTGATAGCGCGCCAGGCCCGCCAGCTTGCCCGCATCGAATGCGGCATCGGCCTCGCGGATGCCGGCCAGCGAGGCGTCCTCCACGAACACGTGCGCCGCTTCGGTGACGACGGCGCGCAACTGCGCCGGCCGGTCGGCCGCGTGGATGAGGGCGATGCTGCCGCCGTCCGAGTGGCCGATCAGCACGTAGGGCGTGTCGGGCATCAGGGCTTGCAGCACATGCGGCAATTCGATACTGGCGGCGAGGTGCAGATAGTCGAGCCCGCGCGTCCGCGTCATCGGCGAGGACTGCCCGTAGCCGACGCGGTCATAGACCAGGCCGGGGCAGCCGGTGGCCGCGCACAGCCGTTGCGGGTAGCTGCCCCACATCTCGATGCAGCCCAGGCCCTCGTGCAGGAAGACGAGGGTGGGCCGGGCGGGGTCGCCGTCGATGCGCTGGGCGCGCAGGGTGCTGTGGTCGGGGCCGGGCAGGAGGGCAGGCGCGCTGGCCGTCACATCCGTCATGTGACACTCCGGTCGAAAGCGGTGGAGGGGGATTCGGCCGCCTATTGTGCCCGAGGTGCCCGCGCCGGCTATGGGGCCTCTAAGTCTGCCCCGGCAGACTCGTGCGGACGCTCCCCTCAATCCCGGAGGCTCCGCATGAACACCGCATCACAGGCGCACGAACCCGTCGATATCGCCCGCAGCAAGCTGCCCGAGATCACGCTGGCGTTCTGGATCATGAAGATCTGCGCCACCACGCTGGGCGAGACCGCCGGCGACCTGCTGTCGATGACGCTCAAGATCGGCTACGCGGCCAGTTCGGTGCTGCTGGTCGGCCTCTTCCTGGCGACGCTGGGCGCGCAGCTGAGCAGCCGCGCCTACCACCCGCTGCTGTACTGGACGGTGATCCTCTCCACCAGCACGGCCGGCACCACGCTGTCGGACTTCATGGACCGCACGCTCGGCCTCGGCTATGCAACCGGCTCGGCCATCCTCGCCAGCCTGCTCGGCGCGGTGCTGCTCTACTGGAAGCTGAGCCGCAAGTCGCTGTCGATCGCGCGGGTGCAGGGCGGCCAGGGCGAGCTGCTGTACTGGGGCGCCATCCTCGTCTCCAACACGCTGGGCACGGCGCTGGGCGACTTCCTGGCCGATTCGTCGGGGCTGGGCTTTGCCGGCGGCGCGCTGCTGATCGCCGGCATCATCGCGCTGATCGCGGCGGCGTATTATTTCACCGGCCTGTCGCGGGTGGCGCTGTTCTGGATGGCCTTTGTGCTGACGCGCCCGCTGGGCGCCACCGCGGGCGACCTGCTGACCAAGCCCGTGAGCGCGGGCGGCCTGAACCTGGGCACGGCCGGCGCGTCGCTGGTGCTGCTGGCGATCTTGCTGGCCACCGTCGGCCATGCGAGCTGGCAGGCGCGGCGCGAGAGCCTGCAGTCGGCGTAGGCCGCCTTTTTCGACAGAACCCGGAGCCGAGACCGGATGCGAGTCCTGCTGATCGAAGACGATCCGATGATCGGCGCGGTGGTGGAAGCCGCGCTGCGCGACGCCGCCTATGCGGTGGACTGGGTGCGCGACGGCCAGACCGCCATCGACGTGACCGCGCACCAGCACTACGACCTGCTGCTGCTCGACCTCGGCCTGCCGGGCCAGGACGGCCACGCGGTGCTGCGCACGCTGCGTGCGCGGGACAACCCGGTGCCGGTGCTGATCCTCACCGCGCGCGATGCGGTGGATGAGCGCGTGCGCGGCCTGGACGGCGGCGCCGACGACTACGTGCTCAAACCCTTCGAGATGGTGGAACTGCTGGCGCGCATGCGCGCCGTGCTACGCCGCCGGGGCGGGGCCGCCAGCCCGGTGCTGAGCAACGGCATGCTGTCGCTCGACCCGGCCACGCACGAGGTGCGCGCGGGCGACGCCGAACCGGTGCGCCTGTCGAGCCGCGAGTTCGCGCTGCTGCAGGCGCTGATGCTGCGGCCCGGCGCCATCCTGTCGCGCGGCGAGCTGGAGGAACGCATTTACGGCTGGGGCCACGAGGTGGCCAGCAACGCGGTCGAGTTCCTCATCCACGCGCTGCGCAAGAAGCTGGGCGCGGAATCGATCAAGAACGTCAGGGGCGTGGGATGGATGGTGTCCAAGGGCCGGTGAGGCCATCGCTGCAGCGGCGGCTGTCGCTGTGGCTGTCGGCGATCATCGTGTCGGTGGCGGTGGCGGCGGGGGGCTTCGCCTTCGTGTCGGCGTTCAGCGAGGCGCACGAGCTGCAGGACGACGTACTGCGCCAGGTCGGGGCGATGTTCGATCCGCAGCATCTGCCCGCCGCGTCCGCCGAGGCGCCGATGGCCGATCAGGAATCGCGCGTCATCGTGCAGTTGCTGCCGGCACCGGGGACGGACGCGGCACGCGCCTCGACCCGCGCCACGCCGGTGTTCCCGTCCACCCTGGCCGACGGCATGCAGACCGCGCGCGCCGGCAAATACGACTACCGCGTATGGGTGCGCACGCTCGCCGACGGCCAGCGCATCGCCGTGGCGCAGGAGACCGCCGTGCGCAACGAAACCGCGCGCAACAGTGCGCTGCACACGGTGATGCCGTTCCTGATCCTGGTGCCGATTCTGCTGCTGGCCATGGCGGATGTGCTGCGCAAGATGTTCGCGCCGATCAGCCGGCTCGCGCACGAGGTCGACCAGCGCGATGAGCGCCAACTGCACGCCATCGCACCCGATGCGGTGCCCGCGGAGGTACGCCCCTTCGTGGTGGCCATCAACCGGCTGCTGGCGCGCGTGGCGCAGTCGGTGCAGGCGCAGCACCGCTTCGTCGCCGATGCCGCGCACGAGCTGCGCACGCCGCTCACGGCGCTGTCGCTGCAGGCCGAGCGGCTGGGGGACGCGCCCATGTCGGCGGCCGCGCAGGAGCGACTGGCCGCGCTGCGGCAGGGCATCGAGCGCAGCCGCGCGCTGCTGGAGCAGTTGCTGACGCTGGCGCGCGCCCAGGCGGACACGCAGGTGCCGGCGGGCGCGGTCTCGGTGCAGCGGGTGTTCCGCAGCGTGCTGGAAGACCTGATGCCGCTGGCCGAGGCCAAGCGGCTGGACCTGGGCGTCACCACCGACGCCGACGCACGCGTGCGCGCCGGCGAGCTCGACCTGTTCGTCATCCTGCGCAACCTGGTCGACAATGCGATCCGCTACACACCGGACGGCGGCAGCATCGACCTGTCGCTGCGGACCGATGGCGGCCTGGCCCACATCACCGTGCAGGACACCGGGCCGGGCATCCCCGCATCGGAACGCGCGCGCGTGTTCGATGCGTTCTACCGCGTGCTCGGCAACGGCGCCACCGGCTCGGGGCTGGGGCTGTCGATCGTCGGCACGCTGGTGCAGCGGCTGGGCGGCGAGGTCGCGCTGGACGAGGCGGCCGGCACAGCCGGCGCGGCGGGCGGGCTGCGGGCGACGGTGCGGCTACCGTTGGCCGGATAGCACACCCCACTTCGGCAGCCGTCATGTGAACGCGGCGTCATGCGATGATCGGCGGCTGCCCCGGCGCCGCGCCGGCCGTTCTTCCGCCCATCGACCCCGATGCCGTCTCCCGAGCACCGCTATCACTTTCCGAATCTGCTGGAAGCGTTCTTCATCCTGATCGTGCTCTTCTTCACGGAGTACCTGATGAACGCGCTGATCTGGAAGCTGGGCCGCCATGCCGGCCTGCAGCCGATGGGCATCTACAGCATCGGGCGCGTGCTGGCGCACGGCCTGGTGTTCACGGTGCTGCTGCACCATGCCAAGGGCACGTACCGGGCGCTGGTGCACGAGAACCCGAGCTCCTGGCAGGCGACGCTGGCCGTGTTCGCGGGGCCGGTGCTGCTGCTGACGCCTGGCCTGCTGCTGATCGCGGGCACCGTGCAGATGGGGGTGAGCTACCTCTTCCCGCTGCAGCACTCGATGAGCGACATGACGCAGAAGATGACGGCCAGCGGTCTCGGCTCGATTGTGCTGGTCTGCCTGATCGCGCCCGTCGTCGAAGAGATGCTGTTCCGCGGCGTCATCCTGCGCAGCTTCCTGCGGCAGTACGCGCCGGGCGTGGCGATTGTCCACTCCGCCGCGGTGTTCGGGCTGGCCCATCTGAACGTGTACCAGTTCGTCGGCGGCTTCCTGATCGGCCTGCTGCTGGGCAAGCTGTACGAACGCACCCGCTCGCTGCTGCCCGGCATGCTGGTGCACGGGTTCTACAACACGGCCGTGATGATCCTGGCCTGGCAATCCGAGCGCAGCGAATGGGGGACCGCGTCCAACTGGTCGGCGACGTGGTGCCTCTTTGAGGCGGCCAGCGGCAGCGTGGGCGCGTGGCTGCTCTACAAGGTGGTGGCACCGCGGCCGGCCCGCCGCGCCGAGCCGCAGGCGTAACCGCCGACGGTTTACGTTCGCGGCACGGTCGACGCAACCGACCGGACCCTCGCCGCAGTCGTCACCGCCGGGCCGCCCGGCGCGCGGCCGGGTTCAGCCCGCCCGCCGGTGCCGGATTGCGGCGCATCCCGATAATGATCGAACGGAATCAGGGTCTCGATCCCCTGCGGACGCTCGACGAGCGCCGCCGCGTCGCGCATTTTTTTCCGGAGCTGCTCGCGCGCCTCCGTGAAATCGGCGCTCGCCTCGTCCTGTTCGTCGAGCATGCTTGCGGACGGCAATTCCCGCAGTTTCTCGTAGTCCTTGTGTCCCCTGAGCTTGATGCTCAGGCTCTGGGCCGTATGGAACTGGATTTCGAAATCCCCGGGCAGATTGCCGACAGCCAGGCGCAGGTTGACGTTCAAACCGGCGTAAGTCGTGTCCGGCTGCACGAATGCGTTTTTCAGGCGCATCGGCCTCAGGCCCTGCTTGCCGAGCGTCTTGAGGATCGCGGTCACCGTCTTCCCGAAGCCTTCGGCGGGCAGGACGACTTCGTACCGCAGGCTATCCCGGACACGTGCCGCGGCGGTCTCCGGGGTCAGTTGCCTGGCGCGCTGGTGCAACGCGATCTTGCGCGCGATGGAGCGCTCCTTCTTGAAGATGACATTGCGCCAGTCGCCCGACTGGTCTTCGCGCAGTTTCCCGCCGCACGTCCGCAGCACCGTCTGCACCTTCGGCGAGACCAGCGCTTCGATGCGGCGGGCCTGCGCGCCGAGCCGGCGGGCCAGCGGCAGCAGATAGGGCGCGATGGTCTGCTGCGCGCCCTGGCCGTCGGGCCCGGGCTGGGGCCCTGGCGCCGCCTGGGCCGGCTCCTCCTGCTGCCAGTCATCGATCTCGTCGCACCCGGCCGGCGTGGGCACCGCATTGAAGTCTTTCCACGCGGGCTGGAGCAGCGTGCGCAGTGCATCGGGTGACGCGCCCTGGTGCCGCGCCCGTTGCGCCTGCTTGTACAGGTCGTGGTAGCGCTCTTTCAGCGCGAAGGTCTGCTCCGTATGGAACTGGACCTCCCAGAGCAGGCCGTCGCTCGGATCCCGCAGGGTCACGCTCAACGCCCGGAACGCGCTGCCCCGGCGGGCGAAGTGATTGGTGCGTTCGGTCATCGCATGCCCGTGTTCTTCGAGGCCCGCGAGGATGCGGCGGGACGCCGGCACGAACGTGGGCGACGGCAGCACGATGCTGTAGCGCAGGGCATCGTTCATCTGCGAGACGGCCTCCGGCAAATCGAGCTGCTTGCCGGCGATCAGATAGTCCAGCTTGTCCTCCAGCGAACCCGCCGATTTGACGGCATGCTTGAGGCCGGCCAAGCGCGCCACGGCGAGGCTGGGGCCGGCCCACGCGCGCAGGTTGGCCTGCAGCAGCGGCGTGATCCGCGTCGAGGCCGCGTGCGCCCGATCGTTGAGCGTCGCCGCCGTCCGCTTGATGTCGCCGGGCGAGACCGTCCGCACCCGCTCGGCCGGCGCGGGCGGCGAGGCGAGCAGGCCCGCCTGCTGAAGGGCACCCACGGCATCCTGCATGACCCCTGCCGCGAGGGTAGGGATAGGCTCCAGCGCAGCCGCCGCCCGCGCGGGATCGAAGCGGCTGTCGCGAAACTCGCGCGCGGTCTGCTTGGTATGCGGCACCTGCCGCACCCGGTCGTGGTACATCCGCTCGGTGACGCCGCACTGCTCGACGAGTGTCGAGAAGAGGTCGGTGCCGGTATCCGATTTCAGCGCATCGGTGCCGACCTTCACCGCCAGGGTGAAAAGGTTGCGGATCGTCAGCTCCGGCTCGCCTTCCAGGTAGCCGGGCTGTCCTTTGGGAAACTGCTCGTGCGACAGGCGGCACGCCGGGTAGTGGTCCAGGATCGCGTGGATGCGCGCGTGCGTGTCCGTCGCCGCCGTCAAGGCTTCGGCGAGCGCGCCGAATCGTTGCGTCAGTTCCGCGGAGATCGGCGGCGCCGGCCGCGCGCCGGCCGCGCCCAGCTGCGTCGTCAGCGTATGCAGCAGCAGCGCGACCTCGCGCGCCAGCGGCATGTGCGCGTGGCCGATCCCCTGGTGCGCCAACGCCAGCAGCTCGCCCAGCGCGGGCGCATCGGCACTGCCGCAGATCCGGGCCCGCAGGCCGTTGCGCAAGCGCCGGTCGACGCCGTCGTACGTGCCGAACATCATGTCTCTGGCCATCGCCTCGCGCAGCGCGTCCGGCTGCGACAGGAAGCGCGTGGCGGCATTGCTGGCCGCCCCCACCAGCTGGCCGCCCCGCTGCACCGCAAGGATCTCGCGGGCGCGCCCGGCCTGGTATTGCCCCTGTTCGTCGAATGCCGGGCTCGCGGTCTTCGGCGGCTTGAAGGCGTAGTCGGTTTTGCGCCGGCCGCCGCGTTCCTCCATGACCTGCCGGACATGCGCGGCCAGCTTGGGATAGCCGGCATAGACGAACGCATCGTCGCCATCCGTATCCATGTTGCGCTTGCGCAGTTCGGGGATCGGCAGCGCGCCGAGGCGGCCCGGCATCAGGACGTCCTTGACGCGCAGGCTGCCGGTGCTGAGCATGGTGTCGGGCAGGCCGGCGCGGTCGCGCCCCTGCTTCCAGCGCGACAGCACCTTGAGGTCTTCCCTGGAGCAGGCAAGGTCCATGCCGTCGTGCGCGGACGACCAGTACCCCGGCGGCGGAATGATCAGCATGCCTTTGCTGTGCAGCATGTCCGCGGCCGGACCGGAATCGTCATCGAACCCGGTGTAGCTGTACTGGATGGCGAAGCACTGGTCCAGGAAATGGGCCGTGGCGTCGCCCTTGGCGGCCGTGCCGACCCGCTCGGCGGCAATCGGCAGCAGGTTCTCCTTGTCGTAAGGCGGCTTGCCGACCAGCAGGTCGCCCGCCGGGCGCGCGAAGCCGTCCATCGGGATGGTCGGCAGATACAGCTTGTCGTCGGCCGACGGCACCGCGCGGATGCGCCGCCCTTCGTAGCCGCCGCCGATGGTCATCTGGTACAGCGCCAGGAGGTCCACGGCATCGGCCGAGAGCGCAGGCGCGGGCGCAGAGGCGGGCGCGTTCGGAACATTGGCGCCCGGGCCCTGGACCTGGGCGCGCAGCTTGTCCAGCCTGCGCTGCATCACCTCATGGGCCTCCGCCAGGACGGCCTCGTCGCGCGGAAAATGCATCAGCGCCTGCGGTGGCATCGCGTTGGCCCCCGGCTCCTGCTCGGCGACGCGCTCCTGCTGCGCCGGCGTGGCGCGTATTGCCCGCACGGCCTGCCAGGCCTCGACGTGCTCGCGCACGACGGGAATGCGCATGGCCACCTCCCATTTCATGAAGCCGCAGCCGTCGTCCGGACACAGCGCAATGCGCGTGCCGTCGGGCCCCTTGAGCTTGAACGGGTGCGGCGTGCCAGGCACCTTCACGTCCGCGAACCAGCCCACCCGCAGCGAGCCCTCGACCACATGATCGCGCGGCACCATCTCCAGCAGCGCCCGTTGCATCCGCGACCAGTCCTCGCGCTGCGGAGCCAGCTTGTGGGTCAGCGCCATGAATGCGCTGCCGGGCGCGCTGTCGGCATACCGCACGGCCGGCAGCACGGAGGCAGGCGGCGAGTTGTTCGCCAGGATGGCCTTGACCTGCTGCATGCGCCCGCGTGTCAGCCGGCTGCCGCCGAAGAGGTCGAAGCGCCAGGGCTCGCCCTGGTACTGGAAGGTGCGCGCCAGCATGAAGGTGCTCAGCGCCCCCGGCAGCTGGACTTCAACCAGCGGCTGGCCGGTCAGGCGGGCGTAGAACGAGTAGGGCCGCTCGGCGCCATCGTCCATCCTGAGCTCGCGGCCCTGCAGGTCGACCGTGACATGGCGGGTGGCGCCGACGCCCGCCTTCACGGGGCGGACGTTGCCCGGCTTGGTGCGCATGCGCGCGTGCGTGGCGGCCAGGTCGAAGCGGGTCGGCGGGTGGCGCTGCGTGATGGCCGTCAGCTCCTTGCCGATGCGCAGGTCCAGCGCGTTGAGCACGTTGTCGCCGGCCTCGATCTGGGCGATGAGGTTCCAGCTCATCTCCTGCAGGTCGGACTCGATCACGCCCCGCGTGCGCGCCAGCGTGTCGTCGACCCATTGCTTGAGGGTGGCTTGCCGATCCTGCACCGCCTGGCGGTCGCCCTGGATATAGCGGGGCTTCCATTGCCGGGCGACGAGCGCGTACGCCTTGAGGATCTGGTAGAAGGTCAGGGCAGGGCCGCGCGTGCCGCAGGCTTCCTGCCCGTCCGTCAAGCGCAGGGCCGATCCGGCAGGCGCCTGCACGTCCTGCCGCAGATAGCTGTCGATCTTGCGCGCCACGACAGGCTGCAAGGATTCGAAGACCTTCAACGCCGGCACGCGATGCCTGGCGAGTTCAGGGCTACGAGCCAGCGGCAACAGCCCCAGGCACAGGTTGCCGATGGTCTCGAGCGGTTCGTCGCGCAACTGCGTCTCGCGGCACAGCGTCATGACCCGATTCAGGGCCGGTGTGCCCAGCGGGCGCAGTTCGCGCTGCATCTTCAGGCTGGCAAACGACTTGAACAGCACGCCGATATGGCCGGGGCCCGAGGCTTCGAAGCACCCGGGATGCAATTCGAGATGGATGGCCAGGCGTTGGAGAACGGTCCGGGCCCGCTCGAAATCCTCGCCTTCGTTCTGGACCACGCGCGCGAACGCATTGGCGATCTGGGCCATGTCCGTGACATTGAACTTGTGCCATGGGTGGCTGGCCCGCCCGGGCAGGGCGGACAGTTGCCAGAAGGCCCGCATGGCGTCCGGCTCGCGTTGCCACTTCGCCAACGCGCTCAGCGTGCTCGCCAGGCTTTGCGAGTCGTGCGCGGCCTGCAATGCCGTATCCGCGAGGAGCCGGTTGGCGAGTTCGCGGGTCGCCAGGATCGCGTTGTCTTGGCCCAGCCATCTGGAGAGCGCGCACAAGGCGTCGCTCACGCCTTGCGCATCCATGTCGTCCAGCAACGTCGGTTCCGTGGCAATGCGCTCAGCCAGTTGCAACGCGATCTGCGTTGCCCAGTCCTCATCGGACCACTTGGTCAGGGCAAACAGCGCATTGGAGGTATGCCGCGCGTTCAGGGCTCGCCAGCGGCCGTCGGGCTCCGCCGTCAGGTGCGCCACCAGCACGCATGCGGCGTGCTTGGCCCGCGGTTCGTCGGGCCATTTGCTCAGCGCGCTCAGCGTATTGGCGAGCTGTTGATAATCCATGGCCTTGAGCAGCTCGGGTTCGGCCGCCACGCGATCCGCCAGTTGCATGGCGACCTGCTTCGCCGTGTCCTGATGGGACCACCAGCTCAGCGCATTCAGCACATTGGCGACGCCTTGCGCTTCCAGCGCTTGCCGCAGCTTGGGCTCCGCCATGAGCCGCTCGGCCAGTTGCATGGCGGTCCGGCCCATCTGCGCTTCGCCGGACCATTTGGCCAGTGCGCCCAAACTGTTGGCGAGCTCCAGGGCATTCAACGCATTGCGCAGCTGAGGCTCCATCTCCAGGCGCCTGGCCAGCAGCAGCGCCGCCCGCTTCGCGCCCTCGGCGCCCGGCCACTTGCACAGCGCGTTCAGCACATTGGCCACATCCGTCGCCTTCAGGTCCCGCAGCAATTCGGGCTCCGCCGGAATGCGCGCGGCGAGCTGCAGCGCGACGTGCTGCATCGCGTCTTCGCGCGGCCATTTGCTCAGGGCATTCAGCGTGCTGGAGAGTTCCTGCATTTTCAGTGCCCCGCGCAGAGACGGGGCGGCGGCAAGGCGCTCCGTCAGCAGAAGGGCAGCCCGCAGCGCCCGCGCTTCGGTGGGCCACTTGCTCAGCGCGTTCAGCGCGTTGGCGACGCCCTGCGCCTCCAGCGCCTGCAGCAGCCGGGGCTCGGTGGCGATGCGGTCCGCCAGCAGCAGGGCGGTCTGTTTCGCCTGTGGTTCCTCTGACACCTTGCTCAGCGCATTCAGCGCGTTGGACACCCCCTGCGGCTGAACCGCCCGGCGCAGCTGCGGCTCGTCCGCCAGGCGCGCGGCCAGCCGCAGCATCGCCTGCTTGGCCTCTTCGTGGTGTGCCCACTTGCTCAATGCGTTCAGCGAGTTGGTCACCTCCAGCTCCCGCATCGACAGCAGCAGATCGGGGTCCACCAGCAGCCGTTTGGCCAGCCGCAGTGCCAGCTTCTCCGCCCGCGCTTCGCCCGACCACTTGCTCAGTGCATTGAGGCTGTTGGCGACGCCTTGCCCATCCAACACATAGAGCAGCTCCGATGGCGGCGCCATGAGATCGGCCAGCTGCAACGCGAAGGACTTCGCCTCGTCGTGGGTCGACCACTTGCTCAGCGCGTTCAACAGCATGGGGACCTGAATGGCATTCAGGCGCCCACGCATCGCGGCGTCGCCGAGCAGCCAGCCGGTGAGGCACAGGATGGCTTTTCTGCAGTCTTCGCTGCGCGTGTTCTTCGCCAGTCCGCCCACGAGCCTCACGGCGTGCCGGTCACCCAGCTGATACAGGTGCCGTGCGAACCGGACCTGCCGGGCAATCCACGCCAGCCCCTCCATGCACGCGGGGCGGTCCGGAAACTTGCTCAGCTTGTTCGCCAGATGCGAGTACTCGGCAACGGGCGCGCCGTTGAACCAAGGCGTGTGCACAAGGTACCCCGCGCACAGTTCGGCGCAGGCGCGAATCCCGTCGCGCAAAACCGGATCGATCCGGCCATGTCCGACGTCGCCCAGTTTCGCGAGATAGTGCCCCAGCAGACGGATGTTCGCTTCGGCATCGCTGTCCGGCATCAGGAAGACCAGCGCACGGCCGAGCCCATTGCGTTCGGCCAGAATATTGTCGCGGGCCATGTCGAGGCATCGCTCGGGAAAGCCGACGCCGCTCCTGTGCCAGAGTTCGTGCTGCTGATCATGGCGCTGGGTTTCGAGCTTCAAGGTCGCCTCCCTGTCGAGGTCGCGCTCAGGGTAATTCAGCGCTTTCGACAACGCCCCTTCTGCAGCCGATGACGACGTCCGATCCCGCTGCGCCACCCCCGCCGGCGCATGCGCGGGGCGAGGCAGGTCCAGCGCCCGGGCCCGCGGCGCGCGGTGCCCTTGCGGTTTGGACGGCGCCGGGGCATGGCTCCTTCCCGCGTTGACGAGATGGACGGGCGGCCGCTGACGGTAGTTCGGATCGAATTTCATGGTTCCTGCACGCTTTGCATTCGTTGAAACGGGGTGGCATCCCGCGCCTTCGTGCGAGAGGGGACGCTTGCCGGGCAGCGACGCAGGAATGGCTGGCGGTACCTGCCGGCCATGCCGGCAGTGGTGGCGCCTTGCGATACGTCGGCCAGGGATGGATGGTCATGGCGCACCGGGCGATGCGGCGCGCATGCGATGTTTCGCGGTGGCAGCGCGTGCCATGCCGGCCGCGGGTGCCAACGCCCGGCGATGCGGACGGCTTCACCGGCCGCCGGAGCCCCGGTGACGGCCGATGCAGGTTGTCGGGAAGGCGGCTCCGGGCGGGGCATCGGCCTGGCCCGCCATCCGCACCGATGCCGTTGTCCCACTGCCGTCGGCGACGGCACGAAGATCCGCGATGGGCATGTCGCCGGATGGCGCGATCGGAAACGGAAAATCGGCGGCGGTCGCGGCGGTATGGATTCGTGAGAGGCGACCGCTCACCGGATCGGAAGCGAATCCACCCTCGTCAGGCGGCCACCGGACGGCTCAACGCGCTCGACATGACGCCGAAGCGGCTGCGCTCAGTGCGTCTGCCTCGGCACAGAGGCGAATGACGGACAACCACCATGCGCTGCAGTGTAGGGAAGGGGGCAGACCCTCGCCCGCAAGCCCGCGAAACAGGCTCGCCGCACGCGAAAAAACGCTGTTGCGGCGTTCCGCCGCAAGCCAGTCCTCAGCATCGGCCCCGGCGAGCGGCCATGACAACGCGGAGCAGGCGCTGGGCGCCGGCGTTGTCGAAGGGCTGCGCTTCACGCGGACAACGAACTGCCGGTGCCGGCGTCTGCCGTCAAGATCGGGCGCAAACCTGCTTCCGGCTGCGCGGGCGGTGGCCGTGAATGCCGCACCTCCGGGAACGCTCATGGCAATCCGGAGATGAGCGATGCCGATCGGCAGCAGGCGGCGACGATGACCTGCGATCCATCGGGGGAGGGCCGATGCGGGCACACCTCCGAGTGACCGCCAGTCGGCAGCCACCGTTGGCCGGCGAATCCAGGCCATCGATCTTCCGGCAATGGCGCATGATGGCCACAATCGCGTACGGGTCTTGCGCAAGGCGCCACGCCTAAAAATATATCTGAAGATATATTCCTGGATTCAAGAATGGCCGACCTGCGGATCACGAGCCACCCCGAGAAGCCACACGCTTTCTGTCCGATACCTGCCCCATGCCCACTCTCGCCCCCCAACACGAGCGCCGCCTGCTGTGGCTGCTGGCGCTGACCCAGTTCACCATCATCATGGACTTCATGGTGATGATGCCGCTCGGGCCCCAGATCATGCACACCTTCGGCATCGGCCCGGCGGCGTTCGCCGCGGCGGTGTCGGCGTATTCGTGGTGCTCGGGCGCGTCCGGCCTGCTGGCGGCCACGTACATCGACCGCTTCGACCGGCGGCGCCTGCTGCTCTCGGTGTATGCGCTGTTCTCGCTGTCCAACCTGGCCTGCGCGCTGGCGGGCACCTTTCCGCTGCTGCTGGCGGCGCGGGCGTTTGCCGGGCTGTCGGGCGGGGTGCTGGGCTCGGTCATCCTGGCCATCGTGTCGGATGTGGTCCCGCCCGCGCGGCGGGGCGCTGCCACCGGCGTGATCATGTCGTCGTTCGCGCTGGCGGCGGTGGCGGGGGTGCCGATCGGCATCGCGCTCGGTGCGCACCTGGGCTGGGCGGCACCGTTCTTCCTGCTGACCGTGCTGACGGCGCTGTTCTGGCTGGGCGCGCGCCAGGCGGTGCCGCCGCTGACCGCACACCTGCGCGCAGGCAGCCACTCGCTCGGCCAGATCCTCGGCGGGCTGTGGCAACTGCTGAGCCATCCGCATCACCTGCGCGCCTTCGTGATGACCTTCGTGATGATGTCGTCGCACATGATGGTGATTCCGTTCATCTCGCCGGTGCTGGTGGCCAATCACGGCATCGCGCCGCAGGACCTGTCGTGGCTGTACGTGGCGGGCGGTGCGGCGACGTTCTTCACCTCGCGCGCGGTCGGCAGGCTGGCCGACCGCTACGGCCGCCGCCGCGTGTTCGTGGCGGCCGCGCTGCTGTCGTGCATTCCCATGCTGGTGATGACGCATCTGCCGGCCTGGCCGTTCGTCGGCATGCTGCTGTTCTTCCCGTGCTTCATGGTGATCCTGTCGAGCCGGATGGTGCCGATGCAGGCGCTGATGACCACGGTGCCGGCGCCGCAGGTGCGCGGGGCCTTCCTGTCGGCCAACAGCGCGGTGATGTCGATCGGCACGGGCTGCGGGGCCTGGCTGGGCGGCCTGCTGCTGTCCACCGGCGCGGGCGGACACATCGACGGCTACGGCTTCAACGGCTGGGTGGCCGTGGTGGCCTCGCTGTTCTGCGTGCTGTGGATCCACCGCATCAAGGGGTCGGATGCGCATGGCGATCCGTCGATGCCGCACCAGGCCACCGCCCCGAGCGAAACGGAACGGACCTGACGCCATCACCCCGAGGAGACGCGGCGGTTAAGCTCGGGGCTCGGCGCCACCCGGGCATGGAACCCGGGGCCGATCACCCGATTGCCCGTCCCGCTGCGGCTGACCTGCCGCCCGCCGTGCCGCTGTCAGCGCGGCCATCCGCCTCATCCCCGTGCACGCCGAAGCACCCTCCGGCCCGACGCAGGCGACGCCGCCGGGCAGTCCTAGCCCGCCTCCAACTCGAGCACCGTCTTCAGCGTCACCAGGTCGCGCTGCACCCACTGCGCATCGGCCTCGAACTGCGCGTCGTCCATGCCCGGCAGCCGGAACAGCGTGAAAGCGACGGTGGTGCCGCTGCCATTGCGCATGGCGCGCAGCGGCACGTAGACGACGGTGTCGTCGGGCAAACGGACCCAGTGGTCGGCAATGCCGAACGGATTGGCCGGACTGAAGCGGATGAAGACCCGGCCCTGCGGCGCCTCGCCGATCCACTCGTCCGGCGCGGCGCCCGAGCCCGGAGTGCCAGGCACCATGCCGTCGGCAAGCCCGGTCGCCCACGCGGGAAAGTTGAGCGGCTCGGCCAGGAAGGCGGCCACCGCCCCGTAGGGCCGTTCGATGTTGATGGTGAGGGTGCGGACGGTATGCAGCATGAGACCTCCGGATATGCCGTGAAGTCTAGCCGTGAGCCCACCGGCCCGCGGCCCGAGCCGGCAAGCGGCAACAAAGCCTGCGTATCGATGGCGACCGCCAGCCGCGTCAGATCGACCCGCCCGGCATCGGAAAACGGGAGACGGGAGACGGGAGACGGGAGACGGCGGCCCACCATACGTTATCGGGAGCGGTGAGCCGCGCCGCGCGCCGAAGGCATCGCGGCCACCCGGCAAGCGTCAGCCGTCGCGTCCGTCAACGCGCGGC
Source organism: Ralstonia pseudosolanacearum (assembly GCF_024925465.1). Taxonomy (NCBI): domain Bacteria; kingdom Pseudomonadati; phylum Pseudomonadota; class Betaproteobacteria; order Burkholderiales; family Burkholderiaceae; genus Ralstonia; species Ralstonia pseudosolanacearum. The sequence continues at coordinate 38,882 of NZ_CP103852.1, forward strand.
GCGAGCAGCCACGGCGTGTATTTCCACAGATAGACGGCGAACGCCACCATCCAGCCTGCCGACGACACGCCGATCCAGATGCCGCGCGGCAACAGCAGCGGCCCGGCCACCCGCACCAGCGCCGCCAGCGCGATGGCCGCATAGGCGAGGCGCTCCGCGTGGCCCGCGCGCAGCGGACGGCCAGTATGGCCGAGTGCCGTGCGCGTGATCATGGCGACGATCGCCCCGCCGATGGCGCCGACCGTCAGCGCATGCAGCGCGGTCGAACGGTCGATCCCGCCCAGGGCCGACACGGCGAGCAGGCCGAACCCGAGCGGCAGGAAGCCATAGGCGACATGCAGGATGGCAACGATGGGCGTGCGCAGGGTCCGCACCGAATTCCAGCCCACCCACCGGACTAGCTGGACCACGGCCGCCGACGCGAACACGGCAGCCGGCACCACGCCGCTCACCGGCAAGGCCAGCACGATCACCGCCGCCAGCGTCAGCGGCACGATGGCGCGCTCGGCCCACGCGGCACGCCGGATGCGGATGCCGGGAATGGCATTGGTGGAGAACATCGGGATCACGCGCCCGCCGATCACGGTGACGAACATGGCGATCAGTCCGGCCGCCGCGTCAACGCAGCGCAGGGCGAGCAGCGGTGCGCCGGCCATCAGCGCGACATGGAAGCCGGCGTTGACGGCGCCCAGGATCAGCAGGGCCGCCGCAAGACCATAATTGCGCGCATTCGCCGCGCGCCGCAGGATGCGCAGGAACAGCACGCCGCACAGCGGCAGAAACGCGACATCGACCGCCACGGCCAGCGGCCCCGGGCCGGTCCACATCAGCACGCGCGCGGCCAGCCAGACGGCCGCGAGCGCCGCCAGCAGCGGGCCTTGCGGCGTCTGCAGCCCGGTCCAGTTCTTGCCGGCCGTGAACAGGAAGCCCACCACCACCGCCGCCGCAACGCCGAACACCATCTCGTGCGCATGCCAGAACAACGGCGGCAGCGCGGGGCCGTGCGCGGCGGAGAACCCGCCCAGCAGCAGCGCCACCCACAGCGCCATGCCGATCACCGCAAACGCCGCGGCCAGCAGATAGAACGGCCGGAAGCCGAGGGCAAAAACCGGCAGGCCGGTGTACGGTATGCGGCTGGCCGGATCGGGCTGGCCGATGTTCAGAAGCGGAGCCGGGCGGGGCATGGCGGACTCGCGGTTAAAGGATGTCGTCCAGCAAATCGGGGCCGAACACTTCGCGGTGGATGCGCGCCGCCGGCACGCCGCCGGCGAGCAGCGCCGCGCGCTGCGCCTGCATGAACGGCAGCGGACCGCACAGGTAGAAGTCGGCATCGGCGACCCCGTCATCGAGGAAGGTCTCGACCGTCATGCGCCCCGGACGCGCCGGACGCGCCGCGAAGTCCGCGGACTCGCCCGATTCCAGGAACACATGCGCCGCGAAATCCGGCAGGACCTGCGCGGCGTGCGCCAGATCGTCGGCATGCGCGACGTGCGACGCCGCCTGGCTGGCATGGCTGAACACCACCTTGCGCGCGGTGTTGCGCCGGGCCAGCGCGTTGAGCGTGGCGATCATCGGCGTGATGCCGACGCCGGCCGACATCAGCACGATGGGGCTGTCGGTGGCGAGCTGCGGAACGAAATCGCCGTAGGGCTGGCTGACCAGCAGGACCTCGCCCGGGCGCGCGTTGTTGTGCAGCCAGTTCGACACGGTGCCGGCCGGGCGCCCGCTGCCGCCGGCATCGCGCTTGACGGAGATGCGCCAGGTGCGGCCATTGGGCGCGTCCGACAGGCTGTACTGGCGTTGCTGCAGCACGCCCGGCTCCAGCTCCACCTGCACCGAGATGTACTGACCCGGCAGGAAATCGGCCAGCTTGGCCCCGCCGACGGCTTCCAGCGTGAACGACACCACATCTTCGGCCTGCGCGTGGCGCTCGATGATGCGCACGGGCTGGCGGTGGTCCGGGCCGCTCTGCGTATGCGCGTACAGGCGGGCTTCGGCGGCGATCAGCTCGGCGGCCAGCAGCCAGTACGCCTCGTCCCACGCCGCCAGCAGCTCAGGCGTGGCGGCATCGCCCAGCACCTCGGCGATCGCGCCCAGCAGATGCCGCCCGACGATCGGGTAGTGGCTCGGCCGGATGCCGACCGCCGCATGCTTGTGGACGATGCGGCCGACCACCGGCGCCAGCGCGGCGTTGTTGCCATGGTTGGCGGCATAGGCGAACACCGCCGAGGCCAGCGATTGCTGCTGCGAGCCGTTGGCCTGGTTGCCCATGTTGAACAGGTTGGTCAGCTCCGGGTGGCTGACGAACATGTTGCGGTAGAAGGTCTGGGTGATGGTCAGACCGTGCTCGCGCAACACCGGCACGCTCGCATCGATCAGGGGCTTGGACTGTTCCGACAGCATGTTCTTCTCCACAAAGCAGCATGTTCAACACAACAAATGCGGCGGACCGACCCGGCATGCGGTGAAGACCGCTCCCTGCCAATCCGTCGCTGGATCGTGTTCGATTCTAATAAACATGCATATTAAATACTACTTTAACGCCTGCGACGGATTGCCTCGCCCCGGCGGCACGCGACAATAAGATTCATTGCCAATGAATGTTAAGATCGGCCGACGGCCTGGCGCCCTTCGCCAGCCGCCTCCTGGCATGCGACTCACCGACTACACCGACTACAGCCTGCGCACGCTGATCTATGTGGCCGTGCATCCCGACGTGCTGGTGACCATCCAGCAGATCGCGGACGCGTTCGGCATTCCCAAGAACCACTTGATCAAGATCGTGCAGGGGCTCGGGCAGGACGGCTTCCTGCATACCGTGCGGGGACGCGCGGGCGGCATCACGCTGGGGCGGCCCGCGGCCGAAATCAACATCGGCGACGTGGTGCGCACGACCGAGCCGGATTTCAGCCTGGTGGAATGCTTCCACGTCAATGACAACCACTGCATCATCACCCGCGTGTGCGGGTTGCGCGGCGTGCTGGCCGCCGCACTCCAGGCGTACTTCGAGGTGCTGGACACGTACACGCTGCAGGACCTGATCGAGCGGCCCGCCGCACTGAACCGGGTGCTGGCCGAAGGCGTGGCGGTGCCGATGCCGCAGTCGAGCAAGGGCAGGACACCGAAGGCGGCCCCGGCCGCCGGCGCACGCACGCGCAAGAGCGGCTGAGGCACGCCGGCACTGTCCGCGCGCAGACGCCTCCCGGCGTCACCAGATGTGACAGTCGAACTCGGCCTGGCGGCGCACACTGCTGTGTCACGCCACCCGCCTGACCGAGCACGCGCATGATGACTGCCGACCTCCAGCGCCAAGTCGACCCCATCTGGAATGCCTTCCACACCGAGGGCATGACCGATCCGGTCGAGATCATCGAGCAGTTGACCTGCCTGCTCTGCCTCAAGCGGCTGGATGACCAGCACGTACTGGCCCGCCATCTAGCCAGGCGGAGCGGACAGCCAGCCGCATCCGGCGCCCGCCCCCCGTTCAGTGAAGACCAGGACGACCTGCGCTGGAGCGTCTTCCGGACACTGAGCCCGCAGGCCATGTTCGACGTGGTGTCCACGCGCGGCATCCCATTCCTGCAAGCGCTGGGCGACAACGACCCGGCCGCAGGCCGCCACCTGGAGGACATCCGCTTCACCATCACCACGCCCGCGCTGCTGGCCAGGGTCGTGCAGCTGCTGGACGCCATCCCCCTGCACCGGCGCGACGTCAGAGGCGCCGTGTACGAATCCCTGCTCGGCAGGATCGCGCTGACCAGACAGGGTGGGGCATTGCACACGCCCCGCCACATCGTCCGCTTCATGGTGGAGCTCACGCGGCCCGATCCGTCCGACACGCTCTGCGACCCGGCCGCCGGCACCTGCGGATTCCTGGCCGCCGCCGGCGAATACCTGCGCCGGGAACATCCCGGCCTGCTGCACGACGCTCGCCAGTCCGCGCACTTTCATCACGGCATGTTCCACGGCCACGAGATCGACCGCGCCATGCTGCGCATCGGCAGCATGAACCTGCTGCTGCACGGCGTGGAAGACGCCGACCTCCGCCACGGCGATGCGCTCGCCGAAGCGCACGCGGACGAGGCGGGCGCCTATTCCCTGATCCTCACCCATCCGCCGTTCACCGGCGACGTCGACCGTGGCAACGCAGACCCCGACCTGTTGCGCCTGGTCAGAACCCGGAAAACCGAACTGCTGTTTCTCGCGCGCTGCCTGCGCCTGCTGAGGCCGGGCGGCCGCGCGGCCGTGATCGTGCCCGACGGCGTGCTGTTCGGCTCCGGCATCGCGCACCGGACCCTGCGCAGGATGCTGGTCGAAGACCACCGGCTGGAGGGCGTCATCAAGCTGCCCGGCGGCGTCTTCCGGCCATATGCCGGCATCGGCACCGCCATCCTGCTGTTCACCCGGACCGACACGGGCGGCACCGGCCATGTCTGGTTCTACGATCTGCGCGCCGATGGCTTCAGCCTGGATGACCTGCGCACGCCGCTGCTGCCCGCAGACCGGCTGGGTGCCACGCCCGCAGCGCCACCGGCCCCGCAAGACCATGCCTGGAACAACCTGCCCGATGCGCTGCATCGCTGGAACCGGCGCGAGGCGGGCGAGCGCGGCAATCCACGCACCGCGCAGAGCTTCTGCGTGCCGAAGAACGATATTGCGGCGCAGGACTACGACCTGACCGTGAGCCGCTATCAGGAGCGCATGCCATGCCCGAGCCTGAGCGCTGCGTGACCTCGCGCGGCACGTGGCTCGCCATCTGGCCACGCATGTGGCACGAGCTCTGGCTCGTGCTGGCCACCGAGCCCTGTGCGCCGCCCGACCTGTTCTGCGATCTGGCGCGCGACCTGGCGGCGGCGCTGGCGCCATCCCCCCACGGCGCCCCGCTGGCCGAGCTGGTCAACGACCCGCAGGCCAGCCGCACCCTGTTCGCCACCCTGGCCGCGGAGGACATCGCCAGCGAATCCGCCCTGGTGACATTCCTGCAGGATGCCTACGCCACCCTCGGCGAACTGGGCGGCGAGCGGCTCGCCAGTGCCTACTTCCAGTTGCTCGGCGGGCTGATCGACACCTACAACCTGCGCTACGAGCTGCGCCGGCCATGCACGCTCGCGCTGTCGCTGCCCGGCCTGTTCGGCAGCCTGATGCAGACCCTGCGCGACCAGACCGGCCAGGACCTGCATCTGGCAACGCTCATGCGCGAGTTCGACCATGCCTTCCGTGACGTGCACGACGACGCGACCGACATCCGCATCAAGACCTGCATGCAGAAGCAGATCAACCTGCTGGAAGCGCTCGCGCGCCACTGCACGGGCGTCACGGAACACACCCTGGGCAACGTGTGCAACCAGGTCGCGCACTGGCCGCACCGCAAGGTCAAGGAGGCCATGCAGAACCTGTATGCGTTCACCTCGGACTACCCTGGCATCCGCCACAGCGGCACGCCCAGCAATGCCCGCCGCACGATCAACATGCGCGACATGATCGCGGTGTCGATCCTGCTGGTCGGCTTTACCCCCTATCTGGTGGAGGGATTCGATGCCAAGCGCGTGTGGCGAGGGTAGGGCGATGCGCCACGGCCCGGTGCGGGCAGTCCGCGAAACTTCCCGGCGGAGGCCACCTCATGTCCTCCACTGACCGCCGGCCCGTACGCAAGGCGGCGGCCCGCCGTCCGGACGTCCCCGCATCGAAAAGCCAGACCGCTGCCTGCGACAATGCGATCGACCGCCTGCTGCACGCGGCCGGCTGGCCGCTCACCGGCCCGGACGATACGGCGTTTCCCCTCACCGGCCTGCCCACGCCTCCGGGCAAGGCCTATGTGGACTACGTGCTCTGGGACGAGCGCCGCAAGCCGCTCGCCATCGTCGAAGCCCGGCACACGCGGCGCAATACCCGCGCCGGCCAGCAACGCGCCCGGCAGTACGCAGACGGCCTGGAAGCCCTGACCGGACAGCGGCCGCTGATCTACTACACCAACGGCCGCGACCACTGGTTCTGGGACGATCGCGCCGGCCCGCCGCGTGCCGTACGTGGCTTCCACCGCAAGGACGAACTGGAACGGCTGCTCGGGCGCCGCACGCACCGGCAGCCGCTGGCCACGGCCGCCATCGATACCGCCATCGCCGGGCGGCCCTACCAGCACCGCGCCATCCGCCGCATCGCGGAAGCGTTCGAGCAGGACCGGCTGCGCGCGGCCCTGGTCTCCATGGCACCGGGCACCGGCAAGACCCGCACGGCGATCGCCCTGACTGAGCTGCTGATGCGCTGCCGCTGGATCAAGCGCACGCTGTTCCTGGCCGACCGCACGGCGCAGCTCACACAGGCGGCGGCGGCCTTCGCGACGCACCTGCCGCAAGCCACGCTGGTCAACCTGGCCAAAGACGCCGGGGCGGACGGCGATGTCTATCTCTCCACCTGCCAGTCCATGCTGGACCGGATCGCGCATCCGATCGATACGGTCCCGCGCTTCGGCCCCGGCTATTTCGACCTGGTGATCGTGAACATTGCGCACCGTGGCATCTGCCGGCGACACCGCGCCCTCTTTTCGCATTTCGATGCGCTGCGGGTCGGCCTGACCGCCATGCCCGAGGACGAGATCGATCGCGACACCTACAGCCTGTTCGACCTGGAAACGGGCATCCCCACGGACGCCTACGGCCTGGACGAAGCCATCGCCGATCACCATCTCGTACCGCCCCGCGCAGTCTCCGTACCGGTCCGGCAGCCACGCGGGGGCAGGGCCTACGATGCCCTGTCCAACGCGGAGAAAGACCACGCGGATGCCCTGGAATGGAACGACGACGGCCACGCGGATACGGCGGTGCCCGATGCCGCCGACGCCTGCCTGCACCACCAGGACACCGTCGACGCGATGATCGCGCTCGTGATGGAGAAACGCGGTCGTCGCGTGGCGGGCGGTGACCGGATCGGCAAGACCCTCATCTTCGCCAGGAACCACGACCACGCGCGCTTCATCGCCGACCGCTTCGACGCCAACTATCCGCAATACCAGGGCCGGCTGGCATGCGTGATCGCGTACGAAGCCGGGCAAGTGCAAACCCTGATCGACGCCTTCTCGGTGGCCGACCAGATGCCGCGTGTCGCCATTGCGGCCGGCCTGCTCGACACCGGCATCGCGGTGCCGGAAGTGGTGAACCTCGTGTTCTTCAGGCTGGTGCGCTCCAAGGCCCGGTTCCGGCAGATGGTCGGCTGCGGCACACGGCCGTGCAAGAACCTGTACGGGCCGGGACAGGACAAGCAGGACGTCCTACTCTTCGACTTCTGCCAGAACCTGGCCTTCTTCGATGTGCGCCTCGAAGCGGCGGCCGAAACCATGCCCGTGCCGCTGGAGCAGCGCCTGTTCCGGGCACGGCTCGAACTGCTGGCCCGCCTGGAGACGCGGCCGGCCGGCCTCAGCGTGCGGGAAGCGGGCGCCCGCTATGGCAATCCGCCGACCCCGGCGGCGTTGCACGACGACGTCGCGCAATGGCTGCACCGGCAGGTCGCGTCGATGTCGACCGACAACTTCGCGGTGCGCGCCAAGCACCGGCACATCGCGCCCTACGTCCACCGGGAAGCCTGGCAGCACCTCAGTCCCGCACAGGCCGCTGAACTGTCGGAGCACGTCTGCGGCCTGCCCACCACGCTGCACGACGACAGCGACGAGGCGGCCAAGCGCTTCGACCTGCTGATGCTGCGCCTGCAGCTATGCGTGTTGCGCGGCGAATCGGCGCCTGGGCACCTGAAGCGGCCGGCGCGCGGCGTGGCAAGGGCATTGCTCGCGCAAACCGGCCTTCTCGCCGTGCACGACCAGGCCGGGTGGATCCGAGCCATCGCGGAGGAAGGCTGGTGGGACGATGCCTCCGTGCTCGTACTGGAGCAGGCACGGCGGCGCCTGCGCGCGCTCGTCCATTTGACCGACGTGCAGACGCGCTGGCAGTTGGCCTGCACCGACCCGACCGATGCACCCGGCCCGGCCAGCGCGATCGCCACGGCGGCCTGTGCCGACGACACCGGCTTCGCGCGCTTTCGCGCGAACGTTTGCCGATGCCTGCGCGCGCACGCGCCGCATCCGACACTGCACAAGCTGCGGCACAACGCACCATTGACCACCGCCGACTTGGTTGAGCTGGAACAGATGCTGGCGGCCAACGGCATCGGCGACAGGGAAGCGATCGATCGCGCGCGGCGCGCGTCCGGCGGACTGGGCGTCTTCGTGCGCGGGCTGATCGGCCTGGATCGGGAGGCCGCGCGCGCGGCACTCTCCGGCGCCATCGCCGGCGAGGCGATGACTGCCGACCAGCGCGACTTCATCGATCTGGTCGTCACCCACCTGACCCTGCACGGCGTGATGGAAGCCGCGCGCCTGTATGCATCGCCGTTCACCGACATCGCGCCGCAAGGTCCGGACAGCCTGTTCGCGCCCGAGACGGTCGACGCGCTGGTCACCGCCCTGCAGCAGATCAAAGCGCGCGCCGTCGCGACCTAGCCCATGCCGATCGTCTCAGCCTGCCTCTACCTTCTTCGGTTCGCTCTGCGGCTCGCCCGCGCGCCGCAGCCACACCGTCACTACCAGCCCGACGCCGCCCGGCCCGGCCGCCAGCGCGATCTGCCCGCCCATGGTGTCGACGATCTGCTGCACGATGGCCAGGCCCAGGCCGCTGCCCTCGGTATGGGTACCGGGCAGCCGCGTGAAGCGCTCGAACACGCGCGCATGCGCCTCGGGCGGAATGCCCGGGCCGTCGTCGGTGACGCTCAGCATGGCCCAGCCGTAGTTGGCCATCACCTGCACCGTCACACGGCCGCCTTCGTGGGTGTAGCGCACCGCGTTGTCGACCAGGTTGAACAGCATCGCGGTGAGCAGCGTGCGATTGCCGGTAGTCCATGTCGGACGCTCGGCGCCCTCCATGCCCAGATCGATGCGGCGGCCGTCGGCCAGCAGCGCCAGATCTTCCAGGACGCCGCGCGCGAGCGGCACCAGGTCCACCGGCTCGCTCGCCATCTGCGCGTTCTCTGCCTGCGACAGCAGCAGCAGGTCATTGATCAGGTCTGCCAGGTTGCGCGTGCTGGTGCGCGCGGCGCGCAGCACTTCTCGCAGGCCGTCGTCGGCGTTGGCCTGTGCCGCCACCTGCATCTGCGTGGCGAGAATCGCCAGCGGCGTGCGCATCTGGTGGGCGGCATCGGCAATGAAGCGCTTCTGCGCGCCGGCGTTGTCGGCGATGCGGCGCAGGTACTGGTTCAGCGCCAGGGCGATCGGCTGCAACTCGCGCTGCAGGGCGGCGGCATCGAGCGGCGCCAGGTCGGTCGGCGCGCGCGCGGACACGTTGTCGGCCAGCCCCAGAATCGGCCGCAGCTCCAGCGTCAGGCCGATCAGGATCATCGCCAGCGCCAGCCCCACCAGCACCATCTGGCGCACCAGCGACGGCCACCACAGCTGGCGGATCATGGCATCGCGGCTGTTGGTGGTCTGCGCCACGCGCGTCAGCACGCGTTCGGAGCGGCCTGCGTCGTACATGGTCCGCACCACCGCGGCAACGTGCACGAGCTGCGGCCGCGCGACACCCGGCTCGGCCAGGGTATCGCTGTAGGTGCCGGACTCGGACAGGTCCGCTGCGCCGAACGGCGGCCGGGCTCCAAAGTCGAGCCGCCCGGCCAGCAGCCGCCCGCTCTCGGTGATGACCTGATAGGACACCTGGTCACGCACCGCCACCTCCGGCTCGGCAAAGACCGCCAGCGCCGCCGGCGGCACCGTCACGCGCAGGCGGCCTTCATCGCCCCATTCGATCTGGCCGCTGATCATCTGCGCGGCCGTGTTGAGCGCATGGAAGTGGACCACGTCGGCGTTGTGGCGCGCGGCGGCCAGATCGAGCCAGCCGTCCGCGCCCACGTACACGGCCAGCGGCAACGCCAGCCACAGGGCCAACCGCAGGCGCAGGCTGCGCGCGCGCGGCGCCGACGCTTCCGGACTACTGGGTCGACGCATCGCGCAACAGATAGCCGAGCCCGCGCAGGGTAACGATGGTGGCAGCGGAATGTTCGAGCTTCTTGCGCAGCCGATGAATGTAGATCTCGATCGCCTCGGGGCTGGCGTCGTCCTCCAGCCCGAACACGCCGTTGACCAGCGCCGGCTTGGACACCGTGCGCCCGAGCTTGAGCATCAGGATCTCCAGCACGGTGTGTTCGCGCGCCGGCAGCACCAGCGGCCGGCCGGACAGCGCAAAGGTGCGGCTGCCGGTGTGATAGGACAGGTCGCCGCACTGCAGCTCGACCGCGTTGGCCGGCGTGTTGCGGCGCACCAGTACCTGGATGCGGGCGATCAGTTCGCGGATCTCGAACGGCTTGACGAGATAGTCGTCCGCGCCGGCGCCCAGACAGGCAACCTTGTCATCGATGCCGCCGGCGGCGGTCAGGATCATCACCGGCACGGCGTTGCGCCGATCGCGCAGTCGCTGCAGCACGGCGCGGCCGGACAGCGACGGCAACTGCAGGTCAAGCAGCACGACGTCGTAGTGCTGCGTCAGCAACAGGGTATCGGCCGATTCGCCATCACTGGCATGATCGACCGTAAACTGCGCACGGCGCAGGGCTTCGGACAACCACTGCGCCAGGGGCGCGTTGTCCTCGATCAGGAGCAGCTTCATGCGAAGGCGACGCTCGGGCCTGTTGATTTTGAAAGCGGTACGTGGGACGGTGCCCCTAGAATGAGAGGCGGCTGCCCGCGCGTGGCGGATGCATCACACGATCATCCGGTTGTACGCGACACTAGTATCTACAAAATAGCCGGAGACAACTCAATGGGTGTTTTTACCTGCAGGAGCACCCGGGCGCGCGGCCCCCGCGGCTGGATCACACCGCTGCTTGCCGCCTGCGTCATGCTGGCGGCGCCACCGCTGGCCGCCGACACGCCGACACACCTGACGCTGATGGTCAGCGGCACCGCCAAGATGATCTATCTGCCCGCCACGCTGGCGCAGCGGCTGGGGTATTTCCGCGATGAAGGCCTGGACGTGGAACTGCTGTCCCAGCCCGCCGGCGTCGACGCCGAGAGCGAACTGCTGACGGGCTACGCGCAAGGCGTGGTCGGGTTCTACGACCACACCATCGATCTGCAGACCAAAGGCAAGGAAGTCCGCGCCATCGTGGTCTTCAGCCACGTGCCGGGGGAGGCCGAGGTCGTCTCGACGCGTCTGCCCGCCACGGTGCAATCGCTGCACGACCTGCGCGGCCGCACGCTGGGCGTGACCGGGCTCGGTTCGTCCACCAGCTTCCTGACCCGCCACCTGATGGCACAACAGGGACTCGGGCCGGGCGAGTACACGATGTTGCCGGTCGGCGCCGAGCACAGCTTCGTCAGTGCCCTGCGCAGCGGCCGCATCGACGCCGGTATGACCACCGACCCGACTGCGACCCGACTGATCCGCAACAAAGAAGCGCGCATGCTGCTCGACCTGCGTACGATCGAGAGCACGCGCGCGGCGCTGGGCGGTCCGTACCCGGCGGCGTGCCTGTATGTGCAGACGGAGTGGCTGGAGGCCCATCCCGAACTGGCAACCAAGCTGGCACGCGCCTTCGTCCGCACGTTGCGCTACCTGCGCAGCCACCGTGCGGAAGACATTGCCGCGCATATGCCGCCGGACTTCCGGCGCGACCGTCCGGACGTCTACATGCAGGCCCTCACCGCTGCGTTGCCCACGTTCAGCGATGATGGGCGCATGCCCGCAGACGGCCCGGCCACGGTCTTGCGCGTGCTATCGACCAGCAACCCGAACGCCCGCGACAAGCACATCGACCTGTCGCGGACGTACACCAACCGCTTCGTCGATCAGGCGAAACTACTGCCCTGATCAGAAGCGGGTACGCATGCCGACGCCGAACTCGGTCTGGCTGTTGTGGCCGTTGGTCGAGCCGACGATGTACTGATCCTTCAGCTTCATGTAGTCGGCCGCCACATAAAACTCGGTGCGCTTGGAGACGTGATAGAACACCGAGCCGTACAGCGTATTCTTGCGGCCGCTGCCGGAAGCGGTGGCCGTCGACACGTCGGCGTAGGCGTTGAGCGTGTTGCCGTCGGCGTTGAACGCGGCGTTGCCGGCCTTCATGATCTGGTAGCCGATTTCGTAGTCGAAGGCACCCGGCGGAGCGATCTTCAGCGACACGGTGTAGGCGTCGTCCTTGCGGTTGCCGATCGCGGCCGGCTGCTCGCCGGTGTAGTGGAAATAGCCGGCGTTGACACGGAACATGCCGAAGATCACGTTGCCGCCCACCGAGTACGAACGATCAATAAAGCCGTTGACCTTGGCCTGCTGCGCGAAGGCAGCCAAGTGGAAGCTACCGGCGTTGTAGCCCAGCGCGGCCGTCTCGGTGGTGCCTTGCGTGAACTGGCCGGGCACTTCGCCAAACTGATAGGCCAAGCCGGTGAACAGGCCGGTATCCCACAGCTTCTTCCACACCACACCGTTGTTCAGACGCGTGCCGGTGGCGCTGCCTGCGTAAAAAATCAGCTGCTTGAAGTTGTTGACGTTGGTGAAGCCGCCTTCGTCCAGGGTCACCGCGGCGCTGGTGTACGGGTCGCCGTAGATACCGGCGACGTCACGCGCCAGCGCGTTCTGGCGGCCGAATGTCAGCTTGCCGAAGGTGTTGTTCGACAGGCCCACCCAGGCATCGCGGTTGAACAGCACCCCCGGGGTGTCCATGTTGCCGGTGGGGGTCTCGAATTCGGATTCCAGCTTGAAGATGGCCGACGTGCCGCCGCCCAGGTCTTCCTTGCCGGTCAGACCCCAGCGGCTGCCGCTGAACCAGGGCACCTGGAAGCCGGTGGTACGGGCGCCCGCGGCGTTGGTATTGCTGACCGTACTGATGGTGGTATCGATCAGGCCATACAGCGTGACGGCCGAGGTTTGCGCTTGAGCGCCGGTGGTGGCCAGACCGGCCACGGCAGCCGTGATTGCCGCAAGGGCGAATGTGGTACGGGACATCGCAGTCTCCTTCTTTTGTGGACAATGGTTGCCGGTCATCCTGCCGGCTTAAATGACGCGCATCAGGCGGTTGATCAAGCCGCGTGATGCGATCGCCAGACGAGCGTAGTGGAGCCCAGCTTTCTGGAGCCTTTCGCAAATCCCTCCGGCGGCTTGACTGTTGCGCGCCCGCACGCAACGAATTGCATACCTTGCATCGGGAGCCGGGTTGGCGTGTCGGACGTCCCACCCCCGATCCCACGCCCCCCCCCATGCATCCGTCCCAACCGAGCGGCCGGCAATGGCTGCGGGCCATGGCGCGCGGCGAGCTGCCGCGCGCTTCCATCAGCGACACCATCCCGATGACGCTGGCGTCGATCGACGCCGGCAGCGTCCGCTTCACCGCCCGCGCCGACAAGCGCCACCTGAACCCGCTGGGCGGCGTGCACGGCGGCTTTGCGGCGACGGTGCCGGACTCGGTCACCGGCTACGCAATTCACTCGATGCTGGAGGCCGGCGTGGGCTACGGCACGGTCGACCTCAACGTGAAGAGGGTCCAGGCGGTGCCGGTGGACACTCCGCTGGTGGCCGAGGGGCGCGTGCTGCATGTGTCGCGCACGATCGACGTGTCGGAAGGCACGCTGTTCGCGCCCGCCACCGGATCCCCGGCACATGCGTCGCCATGCGCGGGCACGGGGCTCCGTGACCTGCCGCCCGGTACGGCCATGGCGGGCCACCTCGCCTGCGGTGATGCAGATGCGCTCGCAGCCAGCTCACGGCGTGCGGACCTCATGCTGACGCCGCCGCGGCCCGGCCGCGATCGTCGGTGTCCGGCAGGGCATGCGCCGGCCGGAGCCGCTCGCGCCGCCTGGGCCGGCTGGGCCGGCTGACGCCGATACGCCAGCCACTCAATGCAGCGCCGGCAGCCCGGCGGTGCGGACGTACTGGAACAGGTCGGTCTCGCGCGCCAGGCCGAGCTTGCGCAGCGCCATGGTCTTCTGCGTGCTGACGGTCTTGATGCTGGAACCGAGCCGGCTGGCGATCTCCGACACCGCCATGCCGCTCACGTAGAGGCTCACCACTTCGCGCTCGCGTGCGCTCAGGCCCTGGATGGCCTCGCGTGCGCCGATGCCGAAGCCGCCCTCCAGGACGATGGTGGGGCTGTAGTAGGGCAGCCCGCGCGCGCTTGCCGCGACGGCGTGGCCGACATGGGCCAGATCGTCGCGCTTGCTGACGATGCGGCGCACGCCCAGTTGCTGCATGCAGCGCAGCAGCGCCGGGTTGCAGACCATGGTGCAGACCACCACCGCGCGCTCGGGATGCCGCGCGCGCAACCGCGTCAGCAGCTGCATGCCGTCGGACGCCGCGTCGCCGTTCATGTGGTAATCGGTGACGACGACATCGCAGTCGGTGGACTCGAGCAGCGCCAGCAGCGCATGGCCGTCGTGCGCCTGCGCGATGATCTTCTGCCGGGGAAATTGCTGGATGGCGGTGGCCAGTCCCATCAGGATGACGGGATGGTCGTCCGCGGCCACGATGGACAGGAACGGAGACATGGGCGGTTCGTCGATTGGAAGCAGGGCGGCAGATGCCGGCCGGGAACGTACCGCAATGACCTTACCTGCGCCTGGCGTCCCATGACATCGGACTCGTCCGACTTTGCCGCCGGCGTGACGCCGGCCCACGTGCAACGCCCGTCCGGCCCCCAAAACCGGGCGCATCAGCCGATGCAGCCCTCAATCGGCCTGCACCCGCGCCAGGAACGCCGTCGTCGACAGCGGCGCGGCCCACAGGTACCCCTGGCCGGTGGCACACCCCAGCGCGAGCAGGGTCCGCCGCTGCGCGTCGGTCTCCACGCCTTCGGCCACGCACTGGAGCCGCAGCGCGCCGGCCAGCTCGATCATCGTGCGACAGACGATGCCGCGCTGGCTGGACAGACTGACCGCCTCGGTCAACGCGCGGTCGATCTTGAGGATGGTGAAGGGCAGATCGGCCAGCAGCTTGAGCACGGCAAACCCCACGCCGAAATCGTCGATCGCCAGGCCATGGCCGAGCTGCCGCAGGCGGTGCAGCGCCACCGCGAGCCGGGCCGTCTCCGCCACCGGTGCCTCATCGCTCAGTTCGATGACGATGCGCGCGGGGTCGATGTCCGCGTCACGCACCATGGTGTCGATGCGATCGACAGCGCCGTCGCGGCTCAGGGTCTGTGCCGAGGCATTCACGCCGATGGGCAACGCGATGGACTGCGCCGCCAGGGCGCGCTGGACGCGCGCGCAATGCCCAAGCACATAAAAGAACAGCGCATCGGCCAGGCCCAGCGCTTCCAGGCGCGGCACGAAGGCTGTCGGCAAGACCCGGCCATGCACCGGATGCAGCCATCGGCACAGGGCCTCCGCGCCAACCACGCGATCCGTGACGAGATCATGCTGGGGCTGCAGCACCACTTCGATCTGCCCGGGCGTGTCGTGCACCAGGGCGGCAAGCTCATCGTCCGAGAAGGCCGGCGGCCGGACCGCGCTCAGCGGCACGGCTTGACCGTCGCGCGTGGCGGCCTCGTACAGCAACGGCAGCACATGCTCGGGGCGCAGCGGCCCGCGCAGGCCATGCGCATGCGCCAGCCCCATGGCTTCGGCCAGGCCGATGTGCGATTCGAGCGGCTGTCCTTCCTGCGTGCCGACCCACGCCCAGACCGGCGCCTGCCGCGCGGGCGGGCGACCGTCGCGCAGCCACATCCGCTGCATCAGCGCCGAACCGTCCATCCCCGGCATGGCGATGTCGCACAGCACCAGGTCGAACTGGCACAAGTGCAGCAGGTCCAGCGCCTCGCGTCCGTCACCGGCGGCCAGGATCTGCTGGACACCCAGGGTCTGCAGCACCTGCCTGGCAGCGGTACGCTGCCCAGACTGACCGTCGACCACCAGTACCGCAAGCTGCGCGAAACCTTCCATCGGCCATTTCCCGGTTGTCGTTTGCAGGACGTACGCGGCGCACATCCGCATGCGCTGTCATGCCTGTGCCGTGTGGAGTCATTGAAGCACCGGCAACGGCGGCTTGCCAGGTCATGCCCGGAAAAAACAAAGCCCGTGCAGTTCTTCAACTGCACGGGCCTTGAGCGATTCCCCCAACCTTTTGAGCGTCCGGCACCGGTGTCGGCGGCGCCAGGATGGAGGAAATCGTGCCCTAAAAAAATGAAGCCCGCAACAGGGGCGGGCTCAAAAGCATCGTCTTATACACAACTAGCGGAGTCGCCCACCGCGCGTAGCGCTTGCAGGGTTTTGGCCGCGACATGAACGTCCTTGAGTCCGAGCCAGATGGCTTTGGCGCCGGGCTCGCCATCGCCCTTGCGGCCGAGGAAGCCGCCCAGACTGGCGATCAGGCGCAGCACTTCATTCAGCTTGGGCCGGGCCGGCTGCCTGGCGCGGCTCAGCAGATAGGCGCCGCGAATCTCGTCAGGGTCGAAGAACAATTCGGCATCCAGATCCGGGCAGGTGCGCCCCATGCGCATCAGATGGACGATGCGCCAAGCCACCACCAGATACAGCGCCAGCGCCCGCTCCAGCCGCTCGATCGCCCCCAGTTGCAGTGCCTCCACCCGGCAACCGTTCTTGAGCACGTTGAACAGCATCTCGATTTCCCAGCGCGCCCGATACCAGTCGATCAACTCGATCGCCTCCTGCAACGTCGTGGCCGCGCGGTTGGTCAGCAGGCGCCACTCGATCGGCTTGGTGCCGGCCGGCGCGCCGAACTCGCGCGCCACCAGGCACGTAGCCGTGACACGCTGGCCTCGATCGGCCGGCAACTCGACGCGCCTGAGCCACACGTGCTGACGCACTTCGCGTGCGCGCACGCCATGGCGCGAGCCCATCGTGAAGGCGATCTCGCCCAGCGCCTCGCCCTCGGTCGTGGCCGCCCACAGCTTGACGCCTTCGGGCAGCGCGCGGTCGTGGGCGGCGCGGATCAGCCAGTCCGCCGGCGTGCCCAGTTCCTGCGCGCGCTGCATCAGCGCCATCATGTCCGCTTCCCGGTCGGCCACGTACACCAGCCGCGTGCCGGGCAGACTCGCTGCCAGATCGGCCACGCGCTCGTAGCCCTCGATCCAGCGCAGACTCTCCTTCTGGTCGCCGCGCTTGCCTTGTGCATCCTTGGGCTGGCGCGCCCACATCCACGCATCGAGCACGCCCAGCGGCTCACGCTGCGGCGTCACCGCGTAGGTCGGGTGCAGATACATGCCGCGCTGCGCCTCGTAGGACAAGGCTCCGAGCCCGGCCGCGCCGCGCCCGTTGAAATCCAGTTCCGTGGTGTCCTGCAGGCACAGCACCACCGGGTGGGCGGCCATGCGCTGCTCGGTCTGCTGCCAGTGTGGGGCAAGGATGTCGCGCCAATCGACCTCTTCGTTGTTGAAGAAGCGGTATGCCGCCATCGTTTCGCCCCAGCCCCGGCAGGCTTGCGGCACACCGGCCGTCGGCTTGGCTGCCAATCGTTGCATCAATATCCTCGCTCGCTTGTTCAGGCGCGTGTCGCCAAGGTCGAGGTGGGCGAATTCGACTTCCGTCCAGTGGATCTTGTTCAGGGCCAAGGCGTTCACGCAAAAAGTGAGAGTAAACGCGAGCCGGCTCGGGGTTACAAGCCTTGGAGGGTCTCAAGCTGATTTCTCATGCTGGGGACTTGTGTATAAGACGATGGCTCAAAAGGGGGGGAGTGCTCTCTAAAGAGAGAGCAAGGTCAAGTTTAGTGGAGAGGTATCGCATGGACTGTCCGGGTGCGGCCGAATCGCTTGTAGGACAAAGACCGACGCATTTGCACGAGGATCGCGACATGAAGCGCGCGGTTCTGCACCTGTTGCCGGCTCCGACGTGACCGGGCGCGCGCTTTGGGAGAAATCGGCCGCCTGCGGGGCTCCGATTCCGATGCGCTGCTTAAAACGCCCGCTGAAAAATCAAGCGGCGTTGCGACCGGACAACGCTGTCCGGAATGAAACGCGTAGCAACAGGGGATAGGGTAGCCAGGATTCGGTCCAGGGGGAAACGCGGGAACCGTTGGCACAAAGAAAAATGGCCCGAGCACCAGGTGCTCGGGCCGCAATCCACCAAGGAGGGTGGAGGAGACAGTTCTCACTATAGCGAAAGCATTGCTGCGTTGCAATAAGGACGCGCGGTTTAATGTAACAAAGCGTTGCCAGGTCGCCACGCCCCCGGGAAACGGTTGCGGCTGTCACGATATGGCGCAACGCAACAAACACCGCGGCGCGCCTCGGAACCCATCATTCCGCAGGCGCGCCGCCGATAACTGCAAGCATTTAAGCCAGAGTGTCTGCTTACTTCATGGCACCCGTTCAGAACGCCGGCAGAATCGCGCCCTTGAATTGGGTCTCGATGAACTTGCGCACCTCTTCCGACTGATAGGCGTGCACCAGCGTCTTCACCCAGGGCTGGTTCTTGTCTTTCTCGCGCACGGCGATCAGGTTGGCGTACGGGCCCTGGCGGTCTTCCAGCGCGATGGCGTCCTTGGCGGGCGTCAGGCCGTTCTTGACCGCGTAGTCGGTGTTGATGGCTGCGGTGTCCAGATCATCCAGCGAGCGCGGCAGCTGGGCGGAATCGAGCTCGACCAGCTTGATCTTCTTCGGGTTCTCGACCACGTCGCGCGGTGTGGCGTTGCTGCCGTTGGTACCGGCGCCGGCCTTCAGCTTGATCACGCCGGCCTTCTGCAGCAGCAGCAGGGCACGGTTGCCGTTGGACGGATCGTTCTGGATGCCGACCTTGGCGCCGTCCTTCAGCGCGGCGAGCGACTTGATCTTCTTCGAGTAGAAGCCCATCGGCGCGACATAGGTCAGGCCCACGTTGACGATCTTGTAGCCGCGCGCCTTGACCTGCCCATCGAGGAAGGGCTGATGCTGGAAGCCGTTGGCATCCAGGTCGCCGGCATCCAGCGCCGGGTTGGGCTGGGCGTAGTCGTTGAACTCGATGATTTTGATGTCCAGGCCGTCCTTCTTGGCGACCTTCTGCACCACTTCCCAGATTTGCGCGTCGGGGCCGCTCATGGTGCCGAGCTTGATCGGCTTGGATTCGGCGTGAGCGCCGGCGGCGACGGCCAGGGCGATGGCCGGCAGGGCCGCGCGCGCGATGCGGGAAAACAGAGACATGGGAGAAACCTCGTGGATCTTGTCGTAAAAAAGTGCCGCCCGCGGGGCCGCCGGCGACGTGGCGCGATCGTGTCACACACGCGCGCACGACAAAACAATTTTTTGGGCATGTCGATATGCCCGGAAACGGTGCAAAGCACGGCGCCGGGCTCCCAAGCGGCGAGCCGGGCCCGGGATCATCAGGCGGGGATGTCGTCCTCCATGGCGGGCTGCTCGCTGGCCGGCAGCGCGACCACGAAGCAGGCGCCGCCGTCGGCGGGCGTCTCGACCCAGATCCGTCCACCGTGTGCGCTGACGATCGCCTCGCACACCGCCAGGCCCAGCCCGACGCCGCCCGTGGCGGATTCCTTGTCGCCGCGCGTGAACTTCTCGAAGATGACTCGCTCGGCCCCGGCGGGCACGCCGGGCCCGTGGTCGCGCACGCGCACACGCATCTCGTCGCCGTGTGCGGCGTCGTGCACCACGCCGGCGGAGATGCGCACCTCGGTCCCGGCCGGCGCGAACTTGCCAGCATTCTCCAGCAGGTTGGACAGCACGCGCTCCATCAGCGGGCCGTCGCAGCGCAGCAACGGCAGGTCGGCCAGGTCATCCACCACCACGGCGTGCGTGGGCAGCGGCGTCCCCTTGAGCGCCGCCCCCACCAGTTCCTCGATCGACTGCCACTCCAGCCGCAGCTTGACGTCGCGGTTCTGCAGCCGGGCCATGTCGAGCAGGTTGGTGACCATCGCGCGCATGCGCTGCGCCTGTTCGCCGATGGCCTCGGCGGCCTCGGCCTGCAGCGGCGGCAGGGGCGGCTGCGTGCGCAACAGGGTCTCGGCCATGCCGGCCAGCCCGGTCAGCGGCGTGCGCAGATCGTGCGACACCGCCGCCAGCAGCGAATTGCGCAGCCGCTCCGATTCGATGCGCACCAGGGCATCCTGAGCGATCTCCACGTAGTGCACGCGCTCGATGGCGATAGCGATCAGCGTGGCGCAGGCGTCGATCTGGCGGCGGTTGTCGGGCTGGGCCAGCACCTGGAAGGTCTCGGGCTCGACCGCCAGCACGCCGCGGATGGCCATCGGCGCCTTCAGCGGCAGGTAGAGCACCGAGCCCGAGGGCAGCGTATGGGTGCCGGTACCGGCCGGCTGGCCGTGCTGGCAGGTCCAGTCGGCCAGCACGCGGTCGAGGTTGGGCATGTCGGACGGCACATCGGGCGTGCCCTCGGGCCTGGCCACCTGCGCCGCGCCCAGGCGGCCGTCGGGTCCGACGAAGAAAAAGGCGCACCGCCCGCCGAAGGTCGCGTTGACGAAGCGGCCGCCGATGCTGACGATCTGGTCCAGCGTCAGCGCCGCCGACAGTTCGCGGGCCGCCTCGTACAGCGCGCGCGCGGCGGCTTCGCGCTGCACGGCCGCCTCGGCCTGTTCGCGCAGGCCCGCGGTCAGTTGGCCGACCAGCAGACCGACCGCCAGCATCACCGCGAAGGTCAGCAGGTATTGCACATCGCTGACGGCGAACGAGTAGCGCGGCGGCACGAAGAAGAAATCGAACAGCGCCACCGACAGCACCGACGCCAGCGCCGCCGGCCCGCGCCCGTGCCGCATCGCCACAGCCACCACGGCCGCCAGGAACAGCATGACGATGTTGGCGAGATCGAACACCGGCCGCACCAGGCTCGACAGCAGCGTCGCCACGCCCACGTACACGCAGGCGGCCAGGTAGGCCGGGCGCAGCCAGGTGTCCTCGGCTTCGGCGGCGGCGCGCTGGGCGGTGTCGCGCACATCGACGCGGCCGATGCTGGCGGCGCGCGGCGGCAGTTGCACGCGCGCCGGATCGGCGGCGGCGCGGATCACATCCACCTCCGGGCACTGCCGCGCCAGCGACTCGGCGAAATCGCCGCTCGGCAGGCGCCGCTCCAGCCCGATCGCCAGGCGCAGCGCCACAACGATGGCCCGCGCCGAGCGCCAGCGCCTGGCCGGCGGGCGGCCGACCACGGCCTTGGTGATGTTGTGGCGACGGACATAGCCGGTGATGGCCTCCACCGCGTTGGTGCCGGCCAGCGTCTCGATCCTGGCGCCGGCGTCCTCGGCCATCTTGAGCAGCGCGTGCAGCCGCTCAGCGCGCGCATCGGCGGCGCGCAGGTGCGGCATCACCACGGCCACCGCGTGCCAGTCGCATTCGAGCTGCGCGGCCAGGCGCGCGGCGCTGCGGATCACCTGCTCGCCGTCGCCCTGCGGGTCGAGGCAGGCGACGATGGTCTCGCGCGTGCGCCAGACGTTCTCGATGCGGCGCGCGCGGCGATAGGCCTGCACGTCGTCGTCGACGCGGTCGGCGGTGCGGCGCAGCGCCAGTTCGCGCAGCGCGATCAGATTGCCCTTGCGGAAGAAATTGCGCGCCGCGTGTCGGGCCTGCTCGGGCAGGTAGACCTTGCCCTCGGCCAGGCGGCGCAGCAGCTCGTCGGCGGGCAGGTCGACGAGGATCACCTCGGCCGCGCTGTCGAAGACCGCATCCGGCACCGTCTCCCACACGCGGATGCCGGTGATGCTGCCGACCGCCTCGTTCAGGCTGTCGAGGTGCTGCACGTTGACCGTGGTCCACACGTCGATCCCGGCGGCGAGCAGGTCTTCGATGTCCTGCCAGCGCTTGGGATGGCGCGAGCCGGCCACGTTGGAATGCGCGAGCTCATCGACGAGGATCAGCGCGGGCTTGCGGGCCAGCGCGACGTCCAGGTCAAACTCGGGCAGGGTGCGGCCGCGGTACTCGACCTGGCGCGGCGGCAGGTGCTCCAGGCCCTCCACCAGCGCGGCGGTCTCGGCGCGGCCGTGGGTCTCGACCAGCCCGACGACCACATCGATGCCCTCGGCCCGCGCAACCTTGGCGGCCGACAGCATCGCGTACGTCTTGCCGACGCCCGCCGACGCGCCGAAATAGATGCGCAGCTTGCCGCGGGCGGCTTTCTGCTCGCCGGATTGAAGCTCGGCGAGGAGGGCGTCGGGGTTGGGGCGGGTTTCGTCCATGGGAGGTATTTTGGCTGAGCTTTGTCCCCAGCGAGTTTGGATCTTGGTGGTGGATCCCTGGTTTCGGCTCCTGCCGGGGCGGGGCTTGGTGGTCCATCTCTTGTTTCAGCCCCGGCAGGGGATGAAACAAGGGTTGCACCACCAGAACAAAGCCCAGCAGCCCCCCAAAAAGCACATCACTTCAACGCATCCAACCCCAAATTCAGCTCCAGCACATTCACCACCGGCTCCCCAACCACCCCAAGAATCGGCGCCCTAGTGTGCTCGGCCACAAGCTTCTTCACAGCCGACACCGGCAGCTGCCGCGCGCGAGCAACACGTTCGACCTGGTAAGCAGCAGCAGCCGGGCTGATATGCGGATCCAGCCCACTGGCCGAAGCCGTGACCAGGTCCGCCGGGATCGGCGCGGTATTGGTAGGGTCGGCTTCCTTGAGCGCCGCGATACGGGCCTTGGCCGCGTCCGTCAGGGCAGGGTTGCTCGGTCCGAGGTTGGAGCCGCTGGAAGCCGCGGCGTTATACGGGTTGGGCGAGGTAGCCGAGAGCCGTCCCCAGAAGTACCGCGGTTCGCTGAAGTTCTGACCGATCAGCGCCGAGCCGACCGCCTTGCCGTCGCGCTCGATGATGGAGCCGCCCGCCTGCGCGGGAAAGACCGCCTTGCCGATGCCGGTCACCACCACCGGATACAGCACGCCGGTGACGAGCGACAGGCCGACGAAGATGACCAGCGCCGCGCGCAGCAGGCTGCCCTGCTGCGGTGCCTCGGCGTGGGCGGGTTGTGTCGTGGTTGCCATGGTGTTCTCCTCAGACCCAGCCCATCGCGGCCAGGAACATGTCGATCAGCTTGATGCCGGGGAAGGGCAGCAGCAGGCCGCCCAGGCCGTAGATCCAGAGATTGCGGCGCAGCAGCGCGGCGGCGCCGAGCGGGCGGTACTTCACGCCCTTGAGCGCCAGCGGAATCAGGAACACGATGATCAGCGCGTTGAAGATCACCGCGCTCATCACGGCCGACGCGGGCGTGGCCAGGTGCATCACGTTGAGCGCGGCCAGTTGCGGATAGGTGGTCGCGAATGCGGCCGGGATGATGGCGAAATACTTGGCCACATCGTTGGCGATGGAGAACGTGGTGAGCGAGCCGCGCGTCATCAGCATCTGCTTGCCGATCTCCACGATCTGGATCAGCTTGGTCGGGCTGGAATCCAGGTCGACCATGTTGCCGGCCTCCTTGGCCGCCTGCGTGCCGCTGTTCATGGCGACCGCCACATCGGCCTGCGCGAGCGCGGGCGCGTCGTTGGTGCCGTCGCCGGTCATGGCGACGAGGCGGCCCTGCGCCTGCTGTTCGCGGATCAGCGCGAGCTTGGTCTCGGGCGTGGCCTCGGCGATGAAGTCGTCGACGCCCGCTTCGGCCGCGATGGAGGCGGCGGTCAGGCGGTTGTCGCCGGTGATCATCACGGTCTTGATGCCCATCTGGCGCAGCTCGGCAAAGCGCTCGCGGATGCCGGCCTTGACGATGTCCTTCAGTTCCACCACGCCCATCACGCGGTCGTTGTCGGACACCACCAGCGGCGTGCCGCCCTTGCGCGCCACGTCTTCCACGGCGGCCAGCACGGCCTCGGGAAACCGGCCGGCCAGCACCGTCACGTGCGTGCGGATGGCATCGGCGGCGCCCTTGCGGATCTGGTGCGCCGCGTCGCCCAGGGCCACGTTGATGCCGCTCATGCGCGTCTGCGCGGAGAAGGGCACGAACACCGGCTGCGACCGCGCCAGCGCCGCCTCATCGACGGCGGCCTCGCCCAGCTGGCGCGCCAGCGTGACGATGCTGCGGCCCTCGGGCGTCTCGTCGGCCAGCGACGACAGCCACGCGGCCTCGGCCAGCGCCTTGACCGTCACGCCCGGCGCAGGAATGAAGCGCGAGGCCTGGCGGTTGCCGTGCGTGATGGTGCCGGTCTTGTCGAGCAGCAGCACGTCGACGTCGCCGGCGGCTTCCACCGCGCGGCCCGAGGTGGCGATCACGTTGGCCTGCATCATGCGGCTCATGCCCGCCACGCCGATGGCCGACAGCAGCCCGCCGATGGTGGTCGGGATCAGGCACACCAGCAGCGCCACCAGCACGGTGATGGTGATTGGCGAACTTGTCACCCCCGCAGCCTTCATCACCTCCACCGAGAAGATCGAATACGGCAGCAACGTGACGGTCGCCAGCAGCAGGATGATGGTCAGGCTCACCAGCAGGATGGTCAGCGCCAGCTCGTTGGGCGTCTTCTGCCGCTTCGCGCCTTCCACCATCGAGATCATGCGGTCGAGGAAGCTCTCGCCCGGGTTGGCGGTGATGCGCGCCACGATCCAGTCCGACAGCACGCGCGTGCCGCCGGTGACCGACGAGAAATCGCCGCCGGACGCTCGGATCACCGGCGCGGATTCCCCGGTGATGGCGCTCTCGTCCACCGAGGCCACGCCTTCGATGACCTCGCCGTCGCCGGGCACCATGTCGCCAGCTTCGATGAGGACGATGTCGCCTCGGCGCAGCGCGGTGGCCGCGCGCGGCTGCACGCGGTCGCGGCGCTGCCTATCATCGGGATGGGCCAGCACCTTGGCCTGCACGGTGGTCTTGATACCGCGCAGCGAGGCGGCCTGCTGCTTGCTGCGGCCCTCGGCCAGCGCCTCGGCAAAGTTGGCGAACAGCACGGTGAACCACAGCCACACCGACACGGCGAGGATGAAACCCGCCGGGGCCTCGGCCTGGCCGCGCAGCGCCATCACCCACAGCAGGGTGGTCAGGATGCTGCCGATATAGACGACGAACATCACCGGGTTCTTGGCCTGCGCGCGCGGCGACAGCTTGCGGAAGCTGTCGACGACAGCCGGCTTGATCAGCGCCGGCGAGAACATCGACAGCCGGCGCACTTCCTTGGCGCTCAGCGGAGGGTGCGCGCCAGGGTGCGTGGTGGTGCGGGCGGGCGCGGCGGCATGGGCGGCAGCGTCCGTGCTGTCCAGGTGGTGCTTGACGGTGCGCACCACCGGATCGGATTCAGGATAGCGAAGAGCCATAAGGCACCTGTTGAATGCGAATGTGCAAATCGGGGTAACTGCGGGGGCAATCGCGGCGTCAGCGCACGAGATGTTCTGCGATGGGGCCCAGCGCCAGCGCCGGGATGTAGGTGAGCGCGCCCACCAGCAGCACGGAGCCGATCAGCAGCACGACGAACAGCGGACCATGCGTGGGCAGCGTGCCGACCGTCACGGGCAGGCGCTTCTTGGCGGCGAACGTCCCGGCCATGGCCAGCACCGGCACGATGATCCAGAAGCGGCCCAGCCACATGCAGATGGCCAGCGCGACGTTGTAGAACGGCGTGTTGGCCGACAGCCCCGCGAACGCGCTGCCGTTGTTGTTGGCGGCCGACGAGAAGGCGTACAGCACCTCCGAGAAACCATGCGTGCCGGGGTTGAAGATGCCGGCCCGGCCCCCCGAGGTCAGCACCGCGACGGCCGTGCCCACCAGCACCAGCAGCGGCGTGACGAGGATCGCGATGGAGGTCATCTTCATCTCGAACACTTCGATCTTCTTGCCGAGGTATTCCGGCGTGCGGCCGATCATCAGGCCGGCGATGAACACGGCCAGGATGGCGTACACCAGCATCCCGTACAGGCCCGAGCCCACGCCGCCGAAGACCACCTCGCCCAGCTGGATCAGGAACATCGGCACCAGCCCGCCGAGCGCCGTCAGCGAATCGTGCATCGCGTTGACCGCCCCGCACGATGCCGCCGTGGTGATGGAGGCGAACAGCGCCGAGGCGACGATGCCGAAGCGCGTTTCCTTGCCCTCCATGTTGCCGACGGCCGGGTCCACGCCGAGGTGGGCGAGCATCGGGTTGGCATGCAGCTCCGCCCACATCTCGAACACGGCCAGCACGACGAAAAGAATCGTCATCGAGGCCAGCACCGCCCAGCCCTGGCGCCGGTCGCCCACCATCGCGCCGAAGGTGAAGCACAGCGCCGCCGGGATGAGGAAGATCGACAGCATCTGCACGAAGTTGGCCAGCGGCGTCGGATTCTCGTACGGATGCGCGGAGTTGGCATTGAACGGGCCGCCGCCGTTGGTGCCGAGCATCTTGATCGCTTCCTGCGAGGCGATCGGGCCCATCGGCAGGGTCTGCTTCTGCGTGGTGGCCTTCTCCGTCACCGGGTTGCCCTGGGCATCCTTGATCGGGTTGCCTTGCGCGTCGGTCTTCGGGTTGTCGTAGGTGGTGGCGGTGACGGTGGTCACCTCCTTGTAGGCGTCGAAGTTCTGGATCGCGCCCTGGCTCACGAAGAACACCGCCACGATCACCGACAGCGGCAACAGCACGTACAGCGTGGCGCGCGTGAAGTCGACCCAGAAGTTGCCGATGGTGCCGGCCGAATGGCGGGCGAAGCCACGGATCAGCGCGATCACCACCGCGATGCCGGTGGCCGCCGACAGAAAGTTCTGCACGGCCAGCCCGAGCATCTGCGTCAGGTAGCTCATCGTGCTTTCGCCCGAATAGCCCTGCCAGTTGGTGTTGGTGACGAAGCTGACCGCCGTGTTGAACGACGAATCCGGCGTGACGGCGCCGAAGCCCTGCGGGTTCAGCGGCAGCCACGGCTGCAGGCGCTGCAGCGCATAGACCGCCAGCGCACCCAGCACGTTGACGGCGATGACCGCCAGCGCGTAGTGCTTCCAGCCCATCTCCGCGCGCGGATCGACGCCCGCGCTGCGATACAGCAGCCGCTCGACCGGCCGCAGCCAGTGCGCGCGCGACGGCGCATCGCCGAACACGCGGGCCATGTAAGTGCCGAGCGGCCTGGCCAGGACCAGCAGCACGGCCAGGTAGATCGCCAGCTGGAGGAGGAACGCATTCATGGTGTGCCTCGCAATGGAATCAGAAGCGCTCCGGCCACAGCAGGGCCGCGAACAGATAGATCAGCAGGGCCGCCGTGATGGCCCCCGAGACGGCATAGAGCCAGGTCATGGCTTGTTCTCCATGGCATGCGTGACAGGCTGGTCGCGCTTGGCGAGCCGGGCCGACAGGGCAAGCAGTCCGCCCACAGCCAGGGCCAGCGCCGCGAGGCCGCCGAGATAGATGAGGTCCATATGCGCCCCCTTGTTGTTCAGGCGATGGTCAGAACGTCTTGGTCACGGCCAGCAGCGCGGTGGCGCGGCCCATGTAGTTGCCGCGCGGGTTGGTGTAGGCCAGGCGCGAGGCGTTGGTGTCGATGTAGGCGAGCGATGCGGTCCAGCCGCTGCCGAAGTCCTTCGTCACGCCGATCTTCCAGTCGGCGTACGACGCGCGCGGGTTCTGGTGCTTCACGTCCTGGTAGCCGACGTGCAGGTTCAGCGTCAGGCCCCAGAAGCCGGTGTCGAAATTGCCCGACAGATCGAAGTACTGGCTGTGATGCGAATCGGCAAAGCCGAACAGGTTCGAGAACGCGTGCGAGTACTTGAAGGTGACCGGGCCGTAGCCGATCTGCGCGTAGCCTTCCGTGGTATGCGGGCGCGTGAAGCCCTCGGGATAGCTGCCCGGGTAGTAGTACTGCAGCACGCCCACGTCGATCGGCACGTCCTTGGCGATCTCGGTCTTGTAGCCGCCGTAGAAGTCCATCTCGATCGGCGCCGAGACGCTCGAGTTGGCGTCGCTCAGCCAGCTGATCGACGAATTCCAGTTGCCCACGTAGAAGCCCTCGGGCAGCAGGCCACCGGGGATCGCGTAGTCGAAGCCGCCCTGGATCGCCGGCTTGTTGTTGGACTGCATGATCCCGCGATAGCGGTACTGGCTGGCCAGCGTGACGTTGGCCGTCAGCGCGGGGGCGGGCGCGGCCGCCGGGGCGGTGTCGGCGGATTGCGCATGGGCGAGCGTCCCGTTCAGGACGGCGGCGCAGAAGACAACGCCACCGATGACGGTGGCGCGCGATGGAAACAGCGTGGCTTGCATGGACCTTTCCCTTGTTGTTTTGGGTGCCGCGCGACCCGGCGCACAGGCGCCTGGCTGGGGCCGGACGCGGCATGCACGCTGGCGCCCGTCACAGGGCCTGCGTGCACTGCAACATTAGGGAAAGGGGGGTAAAAACGGGGTAAAGGTTGGGGGGAGGGGTGTAAACGGGATGTAAAAACGTTCCTCGCCCTGGGCGCTAGACTCGATATGGTTGCTTCGGACAGCCGCTGCGCGACCTCGGCCACTCAGTGGCCTCTGTCCAAGACCTGATGGACAGCCTCGACCTTGAATTCCTCGGTGTATCTCTGCGCTCTCATCGCACCTCCTGTCAGACCTCTAGTTTGAGGCTCACAGGTGTCTACAGATGCCGGGGCGATTCAGCGCCGACCCGACCGAACAAAAAATACCCCGAGCAGCGCGGTAACGATGCTCTGAAACGGGCCCAAAAATAGATTGGATTGATGCATCGATTCCAAGACCGGCAGGCCCGCGAGCATCGGAACAACGACGATGAGGACAACACACAAAAGGTATAGCCCAGACGCAGCGAGGCTTGCCCAGAACAGAAACGGCTCGACTTCCTGGCTCAGCGCTTGCGGGTTTAGCTTCGCCGCACCGGTAGCCAGCACGCCGGCTATCAGCGTAAGCGTCGGCATCGTCGTGGGCAGAAACCACGCCCACACTTTGTCCGCCTGATCTTCGAATCGGCCGACCAGTGAGAGCGTGATCAGCAGCAAATAAACGATGCCACCGCCGATGAACCACAAGGCACCGAGACTTTGACGCGCTCCCTTCATCAAGATCGTCATTGCAGCACCTCCGCGAAGCCCATTTTGGCTAAATGGCTCGTGCTATCCGGACTGCTGGGGTACATCAAGTGCGCATCCGGGCTGATGTCGGACTTCTCGAATTCGTAGATGTATGCCGTGCAGGTATGCCCGGAGATCTGCGCACGTGAGATGGCGTCGGGCAACGCATTGTCGCCAGTGTCCAGCCAATTGGTGGCTTCGTCTTCGGTTGGCGGTTGCGTCGAAGCACCCGTCGGCGTGGAAGTCACGACGAACGCGACGACTCGGTACCAACCCTTCTGCACGTGGACCAATTTGTCGAGCATGCTGGACAGTGCGAAATGATGGCCGACAGGCAGAGACTCGACGTCTGGCTTCGCGCTTCCATCCGCGTTGATGGCCTCCAGCTTCGTGACGAGCACGAAGCCCGAAGGCACTGGGAAGTAGCTTCGCTCCCGATAGCCGGCCACTTTGAGCACCTTGATGAGTGCGGCATTGATATCCCCCAACACGCGAAGCTCGGGCGGCCTAGCGTTTGCGAGCTGCTTACCGTTGGCCGCTTTGTTCAGCGCAACCAGCGGAATATCGAGCCTCGCCGATGGTTTCGGCGGGGGCCATGGGAACGCCGGCAGTGTATCGGCCCGAGCCTCTGTCATGGAAGCCGATACCGAGGCTGGTGCCCTCCTTGCATATGCGTACTTTTTCCCGGCGATCGACCCATAGTCAACTGGGGGCCGCGGGACCATTGCTTTAGCTGATGCGCGGGCTGATTCGTGCTCTGGCGGCGCTGGAGACGCAGCCTCTTCCCCCGAGCCACGCGCCATCTTCTCGTGGTCTCTTCCGGCTATTGACCCATGGTCAACCGTGGGCGGCGAAGCCGCCGGGGCTGCTGCTTCGGCCGCCGGGGCGGCTGATTCAGGTTCTGGTGACGCCGAGGCTGCAGCCTCTTCTTTTTTGGCGCAAGCGGCAAGAAAGCATGCAATGAAGACTGCTAAGCAGTACACGCCACCGCGCCGCAAGCGGGAGCCCTTTACTGCATTGTCGGTGCACGCGAGATGATTGCAGAGCATGCTTCCTCCCCTTGATGAAACCCCACTTGGCGACACTTCTTGAATATGGGCTTCCATAAGCGCCTTCCTATCTGCGGCAATCTACCTCGTCAAAGCGGGCGTTCAGGCCACCGCTGCGCCGTCTGCGCGGGCAAGTGCTCCGCCGCCTGCAATCACACACCCCAGAACCTCAAGTCGTTCACCTTCTGGTCAGTCAGCGCTGTGGTTTGCCAACCGGGCGTCGTCGCCAGGTATCCAGCGTCTGCACCCGCCGCTCGAGCATGGGACCGATCATGCTGATAGGCCGGCCAACGGTAGTGGCCGTAAACGCTCATGCAGTTCACGGCGTACGCTTTGGCGAGCTCGGGGCAGTTTTCAATGATCAGCAGGTTCTCGTCGTTCTTGCCGCTCGCGCTGGCGGACAAGTTGTGCGATCCGGTCACCACGACCGGATGATCTCCGAACGGGTCGATCACGATCACCTTCGAATGGGTGATGGCAAACCCCATACCGCTCAGGAACTGCTGACGCGTAAACGTCGAAACGAAGCTGCCCACTGCCTCGGCACCCTGCGGCTGAACAACATCGAGCGCGTACGTCTTGAAATCGTCACCCGTCAGAAGCTGGAAGGTAGGTGAGGGCTTGTCCTTCGTTCCCATGGGCAGCGTGCTGACCACACCACGCACGTAGAGGCCGTTGGGCTGCGCTTTGAGGATGGTGTCCAGCGGCTCCTGGCCGGGCATGAACATGATGAACAGGATGCCCTGCTGAGCCTTGCTCACCAAGTTCACCAGCGTGCTGATATCCGCTCCGCCGTTGTGGTTTGCATTCGACTGCTGCGTCGGCGTAAACCACACCCTCGCTTTGCTGTCGCCGTTGAAAGCGAACGGGCCCACGGGCTTGTCATCACCCGTGACGAGCGTTTCCGGAAAGGCGTCGCCGGCCTCGATCAGCGCATGCCAGTGTTCAAAATAGGCTTGCGCGAGTTCAGCGCTGTTGAGCGCGATGCCGTTATTGATCTGCGTATGCAGCCCCGTGAGCGTGAAGTTCGTACTGCCGGTCCAGACATGGGTCGGCTGGCCGTCTTCGCACACGACGACGAACTTGTTGTGCGCAAGGCCATGCGGCGCCGTCATGCGCCGGTGCAGGTCGACCTTGCCTTCCAGTTGTGCCGCTGCCTTGCTGTTCTCATCGTCGCCGGCGGTCTTCACCGAGCCGTTGGCGAGAATCACGTGCGCCCGGCCTCCGCATGCAATCAATCCCTCGATCAGGTCATTGAGGTCGAGCTCGAACAGCGCGCAGTAGATCTCCAGTTTTGGGGTCTTGCTCACGGTGTCGACAATGCCACGGATGGCCTTGCCCAGTTCACCGCTCAGGAATTGCATCAGCGGGCTCGTGACGTCGTTCGTGAGGTCGCGCTTGAGCGCCTGCATCGTGTCGAGCCCATGCTGCTTGGCATAGCGGCTGACAAACTGCGAAAGGATGACGCCCCGGTTGAAGAACGCATTGGCCTCAGGTCCGGCCGATGCACTGAGCACGACGGAAACCCACGGGCTGGCGTTCGCTGTGTTCGCCTTCAGCTGATCGGGTTGGCCGGTCATGGGGGTAACGCGGTAGCTCAGTTGATCCCCCACCGCGCCGTGAAGAATGGCGTGATGGGTCCAGGAAAACGTCTGAAACGGCCACGCGCTCGACGGACGCGTTTCTCCCGTCTTGGGCACATCGGCCTGGAAGCCCTTCAGATTGGGCAGGATTTCGACCACCCCGCCCGCGCTATCGTTGCGCACTTCAATTCGAAAACCCAAACAGCCGTCAATCGCGCTGATTTTGCCGTCCGTCTCTGAGCACCAGACCATGAAGACGTCGTCGCAGTTTGCATAGCACTTGAGTTCAACGGTCATGACCGCTCCTTGGTGGAAGAGAGGTGCACTGCCGGCGCACCCGCTCAAGCGTTGGTTTGAAATGGTGCCTGGATCGGATGGGTGAGAACCCCTGCCGTCATTGGGATGTGTCGCCAAAAAGCAGGCGCTGAGGCTGGTTTCGCACGGGAATCGCAGTGTTCGATGCCTGTGTGTAGTCAAGAACCCAGACACGATCGAACGTGGTGGGCGGCCAATGCTGCTCGGGCGGCACGCCGCCGAGCGCGGCGGCGAGCTCGGGAATCTTTCCGTGATGCCAGCAGATCAGCACCAGCTTGCCGGCATATTTTTCATCGCTGATGAGCTTGCTGGCGAGCTTGCCGTACTCATTGTCGCCATGATCATCGTGAATGGGCAGCCCGATCGCG
The DNA here is from genome assembly GCF_024925465.1 of Ralstonia pseudosolanacearum. Taxonomy (NCBI): domain Bacteria; kingdom Pseudomonadati; phylum Pseudomonadota; class Betaproteobacteria; order Burkholderiales; family Burkholderiaceae; genus Ralstonia; species Ralstonia pseudosolanacearum. Next base: position 71,033 of record NZ_CP103852.1, read on the forward strand.
CTGGCCAGCGGCGTGATGGTTTCCACTGGCCGGTTGCTGTGTGCCGACGCCTGGGTGGCAAACAGGAAATCAGGCTTGCCGAACGTCGCGGGAACGTAGGGCGCCAATGCTCCCGCGCGCTCGTATCCCTTGGTGGAAAGCCCCGTGCCGTCCGTGAGTGCGTCTGTGCCGGGGTCTCCTGGCTTCTCGCCATGGCGGATGATCAATACCTTGCCGGGTTTCACGGTGGCTTCCTCCCCTGGGGTTGCTTCCGAGAACGCTCACGTGTTGGGTATGGGATCTAGCGGTGTGACCACAGATAGCAGTACCGCTGGCCATTCTCAAGATTCGGGCCGACACCTCCATCGGCGCCGATCTTTTTGATCCATCCATTCGGCTCTTGCGACGTGGGCGTGTCACCGCAATTGTTGTGGACCCAATGGATACCACCCGCGAATGGGATACCGCACACCTCCAACGCGTCTCCCACTTCAATGGAATCCAAGGGCACCGGCACGTCCTTGGCGCCCTGCTGGTAACCCGAGGCGAAGACATTGTCGATCGCCACGTCGTAGTTCTTGCCGTCGGCGTCGCTCCGCAAGGTCAAATGCGTATGGGAGAGCTCGACGCCCTTACGGAAGACACCATGCTTGAACATTGGTGCGGACACGACACGGCCAACGATCAAGGTGCCGGAGACGGCTTGGCATTCCTGCGCTTCGTCGGCAAATGCGCCGAACGAAAGCGAAGCCAGCATGAGGCACAGGCCGGCTGATCGGCGCAACCTGGCTGCCACGCAGCGACCACCGTGAACGCGTGCGAGCGACATGATTCCCCCCTTTTTTTGGCCGCAACGCAGCGACTCGGATCTGCCCGAGTGAAGGCGTTGCACTGAAATGTATGATGACCAGCGCGACCCATTGTGTTGACGCCGAGATCGCGGTCAAACCCCCAAACGACGCTTTTGATTCTGGTTGCTACCGTCTTTATCCACATTCGTCTAAAAGAATGGGTTTAGGAGACGGATAAATTCTGCACGTCAATTTACGACGCCCCCGGGTACACGCGAACCTTTTTCATTTTTCCAAAATACAGAAGTAAAAGGTATTTACTGGAACCGACAGCGTGTGCCTATCGCCTGACCCTAGGGAAAGACTGATTTATTCAGCGCGACGGTCATCGTTGTGTGGCTTGTAGACGTTGACCAGTGTGTGCCCCAAAAGATGAGTCGAGATGAAGCGACAGATCAGTTTTGCAGAAGCGGAAGGCCACGGTCAGAAGCGTGTAACGCGCCGCCAGCGCTTCCTGGCGGAGATGGAACGCGTTGTGCCGTGGTCGCGCCTGATAGCGGCGGTCGAGCCGTACTACCCCAAAGGCAAACGTGGGCGGCCACCGATCGGACTGGAGCGGATGCTGCGCATCTATTTCCTTCAGCAGTGGTACGGGCTGTCGGACGAGGCGCTGGAAGATGCGTTGTACGACAGCATGGCCCTGCGCGCATTCGCCGGGATCGACCTGGCAGTCGAAGCGGTGCCGGACGCAACGACGCTGCTCAAGTTTCGCCGCATGCTCGTGGAGCATGAGCTGACGCGAAAGCTGTTCGACGAGATCGGCATCATGCTGTGCGAGCGGGGGCTGATGATGAAGGAAGGCACCATTGTGGATGCCACCATCATCGCTGCACCACCGTCGACCAAGAACGAGACGAAGAGCCGCGACCCGGAGATGCACCAGACCAAGAAGGGTAATGCCTGGCACTTTGGTATGAAGAGCCATGTGGGCGTGGATGCGGCGTCTGGGCTGGTACACAGCGTGGTGGGCACCGCGGCCAACGAGTCGGATGTGTCGCAGGCGCACGCCTTGCTGCATGGCCACGAAGAGCACGCGTTTGGCGATGCGGGCTACACGGGCGTGGAAAAGCGCGACGAGATGCAAGGCAAGTCCGTGAAGTGGCAGGTGGCCGTCAAGCGAGGCAAGATCAAGGCGATGCGTGAGGGCATCGTCAAGGACTTGCTGATCGCCGTCGAGCGGGCCAAGGCCCAGATTCGGGCGCGGGTCGAGCATCCGTTCCACGTCATTAAGAATCTGTTCGGTCATCGCAAGGTTCGCTACAAGGGCCTGGCCAAGAACACAGCGCAGTTGTTCAGCCTGTTTGGTCTGGCGAATCTGGTGCTGGCGAAAAAGCAGTTGTTGGCGCTGCCGGGGAGCAGTCCGCGCTGAGCGCGCAAAGCGCGGCAGAAACGGCCCGAAACGATAGAAAACCCGGCTTGAATCGGCCTACCCCTCCCGCCTGGAGAAAACCCAGGTCATTGGCTTGTGCAACATCACGCGCAAACCTCATTGATCAGCGTTTCCCTAGGTGTTGTAGCCGAAAAAACTTCATGGGTAAAACAGGACAAATGCCTACGCAATCGATGGCAGCAAGAAAGGTCGGGGCGAATCAGAATACGGCCTACACGCGTGCGTGCGCCACGTTATTCCGAGACGCGCGCACCTTTGACGATCCATGGATGCGCATAGACGACCTGCCATGCGCCGCGTGGGCCTTTGGTCTTCATCCTCGCCCGTCCGCCGTTTCGCCTAGTGGATGGCTGATAACGCAAACACCCCGACCGTCCTATACCTACACCTACGGTGTCCGGCCGCTCTCTCGCCCCTGCGTATCACTCACCGCTGGTGCCTAGCCAACGGTTGCGCGCGGCGTTGGTCGCCCGGGCTGTCATCAAGGAGGACGACCATGCGCATGCTGATCAACGTTCGAATCCCGCACGAACCCTTCAACGCCTACGTACGCGACGGCTCCATCGCCGAGCTGATCCCACGCGTGCTCGGCGAGATCAAGCCCGAGGCCGCCTATTTCACCGAACAGGACGGCACCCGTGGTGCGGTCCTCATCGTCAACGTGGAAGAACCGTCGCAGATTCCCGCCCTGGCCGAACCGTGGTTCCTGCTGTTCAACGCGGATTGCGAGTTCCGCATCGTGATGGGTGCGGAAGACCTGAAGAAAGCGGGGTTGGAGCGTATTGGGGCGAAGTGGAAGTAGGGGGGAGGGCGCCGGGTTGGGGTACGCGGTCGATCTGTGAAGAAGTCATGACCGAGCAGGAATCCACTGGATCATGACCCGGATTGCCGCGGGCACGGTTGAGCATGCGAAATGGCATCTTCAAGATTGCCACGCGAGTCGCTGCGGTTCACCGCTTCGGACCACCGACACTGCGCCCGTTGCTGTCCATAGCGAGACGCATCACCCTGAACCGCCCGCGCCTCAAGCACCACCAAGCTCGGACAGCCATCTGCGCAGGATCGCCACGCTATAGCGCGAATCCACTTCCGCGATGAACTGGGAGAAGTCCACGCTCGCCGCGTCGTCCGCGCGGTCGGAGATCGTCCGGATCGCCGCGAACGGCACGCCCCACTCGTGGCAGACCTGGGCCACCGCGGCGCCCTCCATCTCGACGGCCAGTGCGTCCGGCAAGGCCGCCTTCAGCACCTGGCTCTCGGCCGAGGTCGAGACGAACCGGTCGCCGCTGATGATGAGGCCGGCGTGCGCGCGCGGCGCGGCAATGCCGAAGGCATCCATGACCTGCCGCCCCAGGAGTGCGCACGGATCGGCCAGGATGGTGCCGGCGCTCGCCAGCAGGCCTTGGGCGAGTGCCGGGTCCGCGCGGAAACGTGCCATGCCCGTCAGGGGAATCTCCCAGCGCGGAAACAGCGGCGAGGCATCGACGTCGTGCTGCAGCAGCTCGGTCGACACCACCACGTCGCCCACCGCCACCTGGGGCGACAGCGCGCCGGCAACGCCGGCGAACACGACCGCACGCACGCCGAAATGCGTGACCAGCACCGCCGCGGTGGTCGCCGCCGCAACCTTGCCGATGCGGGACAGCACCACCACGACCGCGCGGCCGTCGAGCTCGCCCTGCCAGAACGTCCGGTTGCCGATGCTCACGCGGCGGGCCTCCGACAACAGCGTCAGCAGTTCGCTGATCTCTTCATGCAACGCGGCGACGATGCCGATCGGACCGCTCGGAGTGGACGATGGAAGGTTCATGCGGAGTCTCGCGCCAGACCATCCGCTGCGTTCGCACGAGGGTCCCGGCAGTCAAAAGTGGACCGCGGATAGTACCCTGGAAGCGCGAGTGCAGGCGCCGTATCCCCGTGACAACCGCCGATCTCGCAGGGCAGGCCCTGGCATAGGGCTTGCGTGATTTCGCGTCCTTTTCGAACGCCCGTGCCCGATGCCATCGACCGTGCCCCGACCGCCCCGCGACCCCGGCGGCGCCATCGGGCGACCTGCGGTAAAACGCGCTGGCCGGGCGCACGGCCGCCGCCATGAACCTGTCCGTCGCTGATCTGCGCACGCTCCTGGAGCTGACCGGATGCCTCCACGAGGCCTCCCCCCACAGCCTGGTCGAGCGCCCCGAAATCACGCAGAAGCTGAGCGCGCTGCTCGGCGTGGATGTCATCTCGCACATCGTGTGGAAAGACCATGGACGCACGCCGGTGCAGACCACCACCTGGGGCCGCGCCCCCGACATGAACGCGGAGTACCAGCAGCACTTCCACGGGGTGGATCCCATTTCGCCGCTGCTGCGCAGCCGGCCGGATGCGCTCCTGGTGGAGGGCCTGATCAACCGGAAGACCCTGCAGCGCACCGAGTACTTCACCGACTTCCTCACCCGCTACAAGATCTATCCCGGCCTGAGCATGTACCTCGAAGACAGCGGAGGCATCCTGCTCGACTACCGGCTCGGCACCAGCGATCCGAAGCAAACGTTCGGCGAGCGCGAGCGGCTCATCCTCGACCTGCTGCGTCCGCACCTGATCAACGCGCAGCGGCTACGATCGGCCTTGAATGCCCACCGAGGCACGACCGGCCCGGATGCCGATTGCCCCTGTTTCGTGCTCGATCCCGCCACGCTGCCGCAACCCAACGACAAGGCCCGCGCGCTCATGGCCGGACTGGACACGCATGAACGCGACACCCTCTACGGCCTGCTCTCGCAGATCGCCGCGCAAGGGCCATCGCAGGGGCTGGCATGGTGCGGCTTCAACCTGTGCGTGGAACGGTGCCTCGATGCGGACGGCCGCTTCCTGTACAAGGTGTACCTGCAGGCGCACACCGTGGGCTCGGGTGCCTGGTTCCAGCAGCAGTTCGACGTGACCCGGCGCGAGGGCGAGGTCTGCCACCTCCTGCTCGAGGGCCTGTCCGACAAGCAGATCGCCCAGGCGCTAGGCATCAGCTACTGGACGGTGCGCGCCCATGTCGGGCGCATTCTGGAGAAGCTGGGCATCGAATCCCGGTCGGCGATCGGGACCATCGTGCTGGCGGCACGCCGGTGACAAGGAATGGCCAGCCGGATAACGCGTTCTGTCGATATTCTTGAGCGTCGTTGAGGATCCGGCCGCCGCGATTGGTCAGGTGCGCGCGCGCCGCGGCATGAGCGCAACATGAGCGCGGCCGCGCCCGTCAGGCCGACGCTGCGTCGTCGCCGCCCTCGGCTTCGCGCTCCTCGCGTTCCTCGCGCGGCAGCGTCAGCATCCCGGTGTTGTAGACGTATTCGTACACCTCGCCGTAGCGGCCCCACTCGATGCCGATCTTCAGCACGCGCTCGGCTTCGTCGGGCTTGAGATAGGCCTCCAGCTCACGCAGCACCTGCTCTTCGCGAACCTCACCGTCTTCGCTGGCGTCCAGCTCGGCGCGGATGTGCGCGGCCAGGGCCACGCGCTCCAGCAGCTTCTGGCCGAACAGCACCTTGCGCTCGGGCGGCTCGGTTTCCATGTAGGTCTTGCCGAACGGGGTGACGATGATGTCGCCGCGCTCGAGGGTGGCCAGCTGCAGCAGGCTGAGCGCTTCGCAGGCGGGCAGCAGATCGTCGTCGGTGACGCCGGCTTCCTCGGCCAGGTGCGGCAGGTCGGCGCGGCCATGGAAGGGCGCCTCCATCAGCAGGTCGAGGATGGCCTCCATCTGGCCGATCTCGGCCTCGGGCAGGCGATAGGCCACTTGCTGCTCAGCCGCCGGGGCGCCCACGCGCACGCCCACCTGCTCGGGCGAGGTCATCAGGCCGTACACCTCGTCGATCAGGTTGCGCACGGCGGACGAATCGCGGTTGCGCGGGCGCGCGAAGGGCACGCGCACCTCGGCGCGGATGCGGCCCGGATCGCTGGAGAGGATGACGATGCGATCGGCCATCATCACCGCCTCTTCGATGTTGTGCGAGACGATGAGGATGCTCTTGATGTTGGTGCGGCGGTCTTCCCACAGGTCGAGCATCTCGTCGCGCAGGTTCTCGCCGGTCAGCACGTCGAGCGCGGAGAACGCTTCGTCCATCAGCAGCAGATCGGGCTCGGTCACCAGCGCGCGCGCGATGCCCACGCGCTGGCGCATGCCGCCCGACAGCTCGCGCGGCAGAGCGCTGTTGAAGCCCGACAGGCCGATCAGGTCGATGGCCGCCTCGGCGCGCTCTTCGCGCTCGGCCTTGGGCACGCCCTGGGCTTCGAGGCCGAGCTCCACGTTCTGCTGCACCGTCAGCCACGGAAACAGCGCGAACGACTGGAACACCATCGCGATGCCCTGCACCGGACCGCCGTATTCGCGCCCGCGGAACAGCACCTTGCCGCGGTCGGCGCGCACCAGACCCGCCATGATGCGCAGCAGGGTCGATTTGCCGGAGCCGGACTTGCCCAGCATGGCGACGATCTCGCCCTGGCGCAGCGTGAGGTCCACGCCCTCGAGCACGGCGCGATCGGTGCGGTCCGCCGTGCGGAAGATTTTCGAGACGCCGCGCAGTTCGATGACAGCTTCGCCGTTGGTGCCCATGGTCAGTTCTCTACAAAAGTCGTCTTTCGTCTTACAGGCGGGTGCGCTCTTGCGCCACTTCGTACAGCCGGTTCCACAGCAGCCGGTTGAAGCCGACCACGAACAGGCTCATCACGCCGATGCCCAGGGCGATGCGCGGGAAATCGCCCTTGGCGGTCATCTCGGCGATGTAGCTGCCGAGGCCGGTGGCGACCAGCGTGCGGTCGCCCCACGACACGTATTCGGAGACGATGCTGGCGTTCCACGAGCCGCCCGCGGCCGTCACCAGGCCGGTCAGCAGGCTGGGGAACACCGCCGGCACCAGGAAGCGCTTCCACTTCAGCCAGCCGCGCAGACCGAAGTTGCGCGCGGCCAGCCGCAGCTCGACCGGGATGCTCGACGCGCCGGCAATCACATTGAACAGGATGTACCACTGCGTCCCGAAAATCATCAGCGGCGACAGCCAGATCTCGGGGTTGAGCGAGAAGCGCGCGATCAGCATCACCACCAGCGGGAACATCAGGTTGGCCGGGAAGGCCGCCAGGAACTGCGCCACCGGCTGCGCGATGCGCGCCACGTTCGGGTTCAGGCCGATGCGGATGCCGATCGGCACCCAGATCAGCGCGGCCAGCGCGATCAGCACCAGCACGCGCGTCATGGTCAGCACGCCCAGCCAGACCACGCGGCCGACTTCGCCCCAGCCCACCTCCGAGCGCACGAACTGCAGGATATGCCAGACCGCCGCCAGGGCCGCCAGCAGAATGATGAGGTCGGCCACGCGCCCCGCCCACGGCAGGCGCACGAAGCCATTGCTGCCGGAGGCCTTGGGCCGCGTGCGCTCGGCGCCCCAGGCCAGCGTGCGCTCGGCCAGCGCGGCGGTGCGCTCGAGCAGCGACTTGACCCATTCCGAGCGGCGCAGCAGGTCCAGCAGCCAGGACTGCGGCTCGCGCTCGGACGACATGGCATCGAAGCGGAAGCGGTCTGCCCAGGCAATCAGCGGGCGGAACAGCAGCTGGTCGTACAGCAGGATGCCGATCAGCATGGCGACGATGGCCCAGCCGATGGCGTGCAGGTTCTGCTGCTGGATCGCCAGCGAGATGTACGAACCGATGCCCGGCAGCTTGATGTCATGGCCCGACACCGAAATCGCCTCGGACGCCACCACGAAGAACCAGCCGCCCGACATCGACATCATCATGTTCCACAGCAGGCCCGGCATGGCGAACGGCACCTCCAGGCGCCAGAAGCGCTGCCACTTGGACAGGCGGAACACCGTGGCCGCCTCTTCCAGGTCGGTCGGAATGGTGCGGAACGACTGATACAGCGAGAACGCCATGTTCCACGCCTGCGAGGTGAAGATCGCGAAGATCGCCGCGCACTCCACGCCCACCAGGCTGCCGGGGAACAGCGCAATGAAGCCCGTGACCGTGATCGACAGGAAGCCCAGCACGGGGATGGACTGCAGGATATCCAGCGCCGGCACCATCACCTTCTCGGCGGTGCGGTTCCTGGAGGCGATGGCGGCAAAGGCGAACGAGAACAGCAGCGAAGCACCCAGCGCCAGCAGCATGCGGATGCTGGTGCGCAGCAGGTAGTACGGGAGCTGGACCACGTCCAGGCTCACGCTCAGCGGCTCGCCCGGGGTGTAGGGCACGTTCATCTGCCGGGCCGCGTAGGCCACCAGCACGATGGCCGCCAGGATGATCGGCAGCAGTGCCAGGTCGAAGCGGTTGGGCGGCGCGGTCAGCAGGTTGCCGAAGCTGACGCCGAAGGGTCCCCGGATGGTCGTTTCGTTGTCGTGTTGCTGCATTGTGAGAACCGGGACGGAATCGCGGACGGAAAGCGCTGGACTCGGGTGGGACGGGGCGGCGCCCGCAAGCGCCGCTTGGCACCCGGCGGCAAGCTGCCTAGTTTACCTTGCGTAGCGCCAGACCCCGCCGCGCGGTTGCCAGTCTGCCGGCGTCACATTCCAGAAATGTGACAAGGATGCGACAACGCGGGCCTGTCATGTTTTATCCAACAACCCACCTCGGACCGAGCGGGAAGCGACGATGTCCCAGACCCTCCGTGTGATCGTTACCGTACAAGGCCGCGTGCAGGGCGTCGGCTACCGCGCCGCCTGCGCCAACATGGCGCGCGCCCTGGGGCTGCGCGGCTGGGTACGCAACCGCCGCGACGGCGCGGTCGAAGCCTTCCTCGCCGGCCCCGAGCCGAACGTGCTGCGCATGCAAGCGTGGATGGAGGAGGGGCCCGACATGGCCCTGGTGACCCAGCTGCGGACCGCCCCGGGCGACGCAGAACCGCTGCCGCCGGGGTTCGAGGTCAGGCCGACGATGTAACCGCCCGGGCATCGGCGCCCCTGGTCTAGCGGGCGGGACACGCAACGGCAACCGTCAACACAACATCGGCATTTCGCCGTTCAAGCCACGGGTTCGCGCAGCACGTGCGGCCTGGACTGGATGTTGCCTATGCTGGCTTGGCCGCCACCCGCGCATCCACTGAGCTGCCCGCCATGCCGCCCGTCCTGCCGTCGATCTTCAGGTGCTTCCGCCCGACCGTCTCGCGCCCGGAGGCAGAAACAACGGCCCCGTCGTCGTCCCGGGGGACCGACCAGCCGGGCTCGCCGGAGCGCAGCCCCCGCCGGGCGCCGGCTGCCCTGCAAGGCTTGACGCCACGGGCCGGCTCCTCGCGCCGGCAAGCGCTACCCGAGCCGCCCGAGACACCAGCCGAACCGGCGCACTTCCTGACGGATGGCGAACGCCAGTTCGGCGGCTATCTGATGGCCCGGGATGTCGACCAGCGTCCCGTCCAAGGTGAACCGCTGGACGCATTGCGCGACGCCAACGAAACGCTGCTGCAAGCCCGCCGGATACTGAAGCACGGGCGCGGCAATGTGCGAGTCGATATCGATGCCACCAATGGATTGAGCACGCACATTGCGCAGGGTGGCCGCTCCATCCAGGAATCCATGTGGCGTGCCCATCCCAAGCCTGTCGTGTGGGCCGCCATCGCGATGGTGGCTGGGGCAGGGAACTGCGGCGAACACGCCGATCTGGCCACCTTCCTCCACGCCGCGAAACTGAAGGATGGGGAAGCGGTCGACAACGTCCATGTCGACGATTTCGACCACTTCTGGGCCGTCGTGCACCGTGGTGCCGAACCGGATCCGGAGCGCGACGTCTTCATCGATCCGTGGGGCAAGGGGTCTGCGCTCTTTGCGGTGGACGGTGCGATGACCTACCACCCCGGGGAACGGACCACGAAATTCGGCTACGACAAGGCTTCCGGCGAGGAAGCCCACGCCGACATGGAAATGCTGGGGACCGTGCTGGCGACACGGATGCGCGGCGGTATCGGCGAGACCATGCGCCAGCTCGGCCCGGACTATCGCTACCCGCCCGATAAGGTCTGGGGGGTGACGCCCATCGTAGCGCGAGCCTTCACGGATCGCGTCAAAGCGGAAATGTCGAAGCCGGCCGACCTGGACAAGCTCGCAGTGCCCCCGGACTGTGCCACCCCGTCCTCCGTCGAACCGCCGGTCACCAACGAGCGCCTGATGCAACCGCTGCGGCACGAGATCCACGCCACGCGCATCGCCAGAACGCTCGGCGCGCACAGCGTCGACACCATGACGCATGCTGCCCCGCGCATCGTCCAGGTCGCATCCGATCTGCAGAAGTACCCGATCGAACCGCATCCGCTGCAGGCCCAGAAAGACGCCGACGAGATCGCCGCCGCTGAACAGCGCCGTGCCCGCCGGGCCGCGCTGGGCAAAGACACGCCCCCCGAAGCGGAAAGGGAAAGCGCCCCGCCGCCGCTCAGCGCGCCTGAGACTCCAGCGTAAAGCCCGCCCCGTCGTCCTGACCGAGCAGCCGCACCAGCGTCGGCATGGCGTCCTGCAGCTGCGCCTTGAGCGTCCACGGCGGGTTGACGATGAACATGCCGCTGCCGTGCAGGCCGAGGCCGCCTTCGACCGGGCGCTTGACCGTCAGCGTGACGTGGAGCCAATCGGACAGGCCCAGCTGCTTGAGCCGCGCCGGCAGCTGCGCCGATTCGCGCCGCTGCACCTGCGGATACCAGATCGCATACGTGCCGGTGGCAAAGCGCTGCAGGCTGTCCTGCAGGGTCTGCACGGTGTAGGCGTAGTCCTGCTTGTCTTCGAAGGACGGGTCGATCAGCACCAGCGCGCGCCGGGGCGGAGGCGGCAGGATGGCCTTGATGCCGCCGAAGCCGTCGCCGTCATAGAGCATGACCTTGCGGCCGGCGCCGCGGAAGTTGTTGCTCAGCACCTGGATCTCCGAGCTGTGCAGCTCGAACAAGCGCAGGCGGTCATGGTCGCGCACCATCTGCCATGCCAGCCAGGGCGAGCCGGGGTAGTGCTTGAGCCGTCCGTCCGGGTTCAGCGAGCGCACCTGGTCCAGGTAGGCATCGAGCAGCGGCGGCAGCGTCTGGCCGGCGGCCACGGCATGCCACAGGCGGTCGATGCCGGTCTCGAACTCGGCCTTCTTCTTCGCCCAGGCGTGATCGAGCGCGTAGAGCCCGGCCCCGGCATGCGTGTCGATGTACCAGAACGCCTTGTCCTTCTGCGTCAGGTGATCGAGCAGCTGCACCACGATGGCGTGCTTGAGAACGTCGGCATGGTTGCCGGCGTGGAAGGCGTGTCGGTAGCTGAGCATGGCAGGCCTCGTATGCACGGACGGGCGCCCGGCACACAAGCGAATGGGGAAGGGCGCGATCCTACCATTCGGCAACGCGGACGCGGCGGCGGTTCCCCTCGGCGATGGCGCACCCGCAGTTCAGCGCAGCGACGGCCAGACCGCGGCGTGCGTCCCCAGGGGCACGGCGGGCAGCGTCCAGCGCGGCGGCGTATCGGAAAGCTGCCCCGCATGGCGCAGCGCGGTCAGCGGCCCAAAGCCGGAGACGGCGGTCTCCAGCCATGGGCCGATGTCCTCATAGCGCGGGTCCGCCGCGCCCAGGCCATGGTCGAGCCGGCCCAGGCCGCGCAGCCAGTGCGCCGTCTGCGCCAGCGACACGCGCACATGCCAGCTGCCGCCTTCGGTGAGGCGGCGGGCCAGTGCCGCCATCGCGCCGGCGGCCATCAGGTAGCCGGCGGCATGGTCGAGCGCCTGCGCGGGCAGCGGACGCGGCCGGGCCTCGCCGGCGGCCTCGGCTTCGGCCAAGTTGAAGCCGCTGGCGGTCTGCACCAGCGAGTCGAAACCGCGCCGATCGGCCCACGGGCCGGCATGCCCGTACGCCGACAGGCTCACATAGACGATGCCCGGCCGCAGCGCCGCCGCCTGCTGCGGCCCGAACTGCAGCGCCGCCAGGCCGCCCGGCCGATAGCCCTGGACGAAGAGGTCGGCATCGCGCAGCAGGGCGCGCAGGCGATCGGCGTCGGCAGGATCGCGCAGGTCGAGCCGGGCCGAGCGCTTGCCGCGCCCGGTGTCGATCACCAGCGGCGGAATCGACGGCAGATGCGGCGCGGTGACGAGCAGCACCTCGGCGCCGTGCGCGGCCAGCGTGCGGCCGCAGACCGGACCGGCAATCACCCGCGTCAGGTCCAGCACGCGCACGCCCGACAGCGGACGCCCTTCGCCATGCGGCGGCAGCGGCTCGGGCGGGGCATCGCCGATGCGCTCGAGGGTGATCGGCGGCAGGCCGGCCACGGCCATGCCCTGCGGGTGCCGGTCCCATTCGTCGAAGGTGCGCGCGGCGCTCACCACCAGCCCGGCCTCGGCGGCGGCATCCTCGAAGGCCAGGGCCTGCCAGCCGGCCAGCGCGCGCGCCACGGCCTCGCGATCGTGCGCGCAGTCCAGCAGGCGCAGCACACCGTCACGGTGATGCGGGAAGTTGGTATGCAGGCGCACCCAGCGGCCATCGCCGCAGCAGTAGAGGCCGGCGATCTTGTCCCAGGGGTCGGGCGGCAGTTGGCCGCCCACGCGGAAATAGCGCTCCGAGCGGAATTCGAGCGCGGCGTGATGCATGTCCACCGAGACGGACTGGCGCCGGCCGGTACGCAGCGTATCGACCTGGGCCGCACCGAGCGCCGCCGCTGCGATCGCGCTTTGCGCCAGCGTGCCGACCGCGAACGAGGAGGGCAGCGCCGGCTCCGTGCCTGTCAGCGCCACGCGCGACAGCGCCTCGTCCGGCTGCCCCAGCATGCGCCAGAGGCGGGCCAGGGCCTGCGTCGGGGTCAGGGTCGGGGTCGTTACAGCGGTGGGATGGCCGACGCGATCGGCAAGCGGCGGGGAGGACATGGCAGGCTCCGGCGGAACGGCGTGCCTGCATTACAGTCCCGCGCCGGCGATCGCGTCAACTGCGGTGGATGGCGCCGGCCGCACCGAAGGCCCCGGCCGGCGCATCCGCGAAACCGCGGCTCAGGCCTGCGGAATCTCGATCTTGACCTCCAGCACCTCCAGGTTGTCCTGGCGCTCGAGGTTGACCTTGATGTCGTCGTTGCCGATCTTCACGTACTTGGAGATGACCGCCACCAGCTCGCGCTGCAGCGCGGGCAGGTAGTCAGCCGGCGCACTGTGCGAAGACCGTTCGTGGGCGAGGATGATCTGCAGGCGTTCCTTGGCGACGCTCGCGGTCTTCTTCTTCTCGCCCAGCAGGAAAGACAGGATCGACATGGCGTCTCCTTATTTGCCGCCGAACAGGCGCTGCAGGAAGCCCGGCTTGCTGTACTCAACGTAGCGCAGCGGCTTTTCCTTGCCCAGGAAGCGGTCGATCACGTCGGCATAGGCGGCGGCCACGTCGGTGCCGTCCAGGTGGATGGCCGGGATGCCCTGGTTGGACGCCTGCAGCACGGCTTCCGACTCCGGAATCACGCCGATCAGCTTGATGCGCAGGATCTCCTGCACGTCGGTCAGCGACAGCATCTCGCCCTCGGACACGCGCTTGGGGTTGTAGCGCGTGAGCAGCAGGTGCTCCTGGATCGGCTCCTTGCCCTCGATGGCGCGGCGCGATTTGGACGACAGGATGCCCAGGATGCGGTCGGAGTCGCGCACCGACGAGACTTCCGGGTTGGTCACGACGATGGCCTCGTCGGCGAAGTACATCGCCATCAGTGCGCCCGATTCGATGCCGGCCGGCGAATCGCAGACGATGTATTCGAAGCCCATGTCGGTCAGGCCGCTGATGACCTTCTCGACGCCTTCACGCGTGAGCGCATCCTTGTCGCGCGTTTGCGAGGCCGGCAGGATGAACAGGTTCTCGCACTTCTTGTCCTTGATCAGCGCCTGGTTCAGGTTGGCCTCGCCGTGGATCACGTTGATCAGGTCGTACACCACGCGACGCTCGCAGCCCATGATGAGGTCGAGGTTGCGCAGGCCGACGTCGAAGTCGATCACGGCGGTCTTGTGGCCGCGCAACGCAAGGCCGGCGGAGAAGGCCGCGCTAGTGGTCGTCTTGCCGACACCGCCCTTGCCGGAGGTGACTACGATGATCTTGGTCATGGTTCGTCTATCTGAAAGTTAAGTCGCTCGGCACGCACGGGGCGCGTCATTTCATCCGCAACGGTTCGAGAACCAGCGTGTTCTCCGACAGCCGGATCTGCGCGGGCTTGCTCGCGAACGCTTCCGGCCACGGGGTTTCGCCGGTGCGGTAGATGCCGGCGATGGAAATCAGCTGGGGCTCCAGGCACGTGCAGAAGATGCGCGCGTCCAGATTGCCCTTCACGCCCGCCAGCGCACGGCCGCGCAGCGAGGCATACACGTAGATGTTGCCCTCGGCGATCACCTCGGCGCCGTCGCTCACCAAGTCGAGCACGACCAGGTCGCCGCGCGCATAGACGCGCTGGCCGGAGCGCAGGGGCTTCTCGATGATCATCGTGCCGGGCTGCATGGCCACGGCTTCGACCGGCGGAGCGGGCGATGCGGCGGGCGCCGGGGCGGGCTCGGCGGCAGCGGGCACCGCCTCGGCGGCCTCCTCGCTGCGCTCGCCGCGCGGACGGCGGCCGTGGCTGTCCAGCAGCGGCAGACCGTAGGCCTGGGCCCATTCAGCCTGCTCGGGGCTCGCCACCACGCCGATGGCGCGGGCGCGCAGCCCGGTCAGGGTCTCCACCAGACGGTCGATGGGCAGGCGTTCGTCGGCGGCCAGGCGGCGCACGTCGATGGCGATCACGTCGTTGGAGAAAAACTCCGGCGTGTCGGCAAAGCGCCGCGTGAGCTCGGCGGCCAGGGCATCCATGTCTGCAGTGCGCGGCGACAGCAGCAGGGCATCGACGGTGCCACTGCGGATCTCGAACAGCGGCGCTTTCTTCTGGGACATAGAACGGCTACGCGGAAAAAGTGGCCCATTCTAACGTTGTTAAGGGGCCTTACCGGATTTTTTGGCCCCGCGCGCCCCCCATTCGGGGGAGACCCGCGCGGGGCGCGCGTCTTGGGGCCGAACCCTGCCGTGTCACTGTCACGACGTGGTCACGGGCGCGTCACGCCGCCTTCCGATACTCGTTGGCGCTGAGCCCGCCTTCGGCCCAGTCCGCCGTTCTCTCGCGTTGCGCAAACGATCGCGCCCGCGTGCCTTGCCGTCCGCAAAAAAAAACAGTCAGGGAGAAGTCTATGCAAGTCCGACCGTTGTCGTCGGCGGCATTGCTGCTGGTCGCCTGGTTGTCGCTGTCGCTGACCGCATGCCGCGGCAGCGACGATCCGCCCGCCGCCTCCGCCGCGCCCATCGGCAGCAAGGCAACGCTCGCCGTGCTGGAGACCACCGACCTGCACACCAACGTGCTGTCGTACGACTACTTCAAGCTGGCCGCCGACAGCTCGCTCGGCTTCGAGCGCGTGTCGACGCTGATCGCGCAGGCGCGCGCACAGTTTCCCAACACACTGCTGCTCGACAACGGCGACACCATCCAGGGCACCGCGCTGTCCGACTACCAGGCCCTGGTGAACCCCGTCGCCTGCGGCCAGACCCTGGCCATCTACAAGGTGATGAACGCCGCCGGGTACGACGGCGGCGGCATCGGCAACCACGAGTTCAACTATGGCCTGCCGTACCTGTCGCAGGTCACCGGCAACACCTTCAACGTGGCCGGCATGGCCGATCCGGCGCAGCAGACCCGGTGCGCGGGGCCAAGCTTCCCGCAGGTGCTGGCCAACGTGATGAGCGCCAAGACCAGCGCGCCGCTGTTCCAGCCCTACACCGTCCTGACCAAGACCGTGACAGCGACCGCGCCCGACGGCAGCACCGTCAGCGCGCCGCTCAAGGTCGGCATCATCGGCTTCACGCCGCCGGCCATCACCAGCTGGGACAAGCGCTGGCTCGACGGCAAGGTCTACACCGTCGGCATCAAGGAGGCCGCGCAGCAATACATCCCGCAGATGCGCGCGCAGGGCGCCGACGTGGTAGTCGCCATCTCGCACGGCGGGCTGGACAACTCGACGTACTCGCCGACGATGGAGAACGGCAGCTGGTGGCTCGCCACCGTGCCGGGCATCGACGCCATGCTGATCGGCCACTCGCACCAGCTGTTCCCGGATGCCAAGAGCACGGTCGGCCAGTTCAACCTGCCGGGAGTCGACAAGGTCAATGGCACGGTCAACGGCGTGCCGACGGTGATGGCCAACTACTGGGGCAAGCACCTGGGCGTGATCAAGCTCGGGCTGGTGTACGACGGCACGCACTGGTCGGTCGACAAGACCCAGACCACGGTGGAGGCGCGCTCGATCCAGAACACCGACAAGACCTACGTCGCCGCCGACCCGGCCGTGTCCGCCGCGATCGCCGCCGAGCATCAGGCGACCATCGACTACGTGAAGACGCCGATCGGCAGCACCGACTTCCACATGAGCACGTTCTTCGCCGATGTGGGCGATCCGGGCGCGATCGAGATCGTCAACCAGGCACAGGCGGACTATGTGTCGGCCTACCTCCAGGCCAACCTGCCGCAATACGCATCGCTGCCGGTGCTGTCGGTCAGCGCGCCGTTCAAGAGCGGCTTCGGCGGCGGCACCGACTACACCGACGTCGCGGCCGGTTCGCTGGCGATCAACAACGCGGCAGACCTGTACCTGTATCCGAACACGATCTACGCGGTCCTGGTCAGCGGCACCGACATCAAGAACTGGCTGGAGACGGCAGCCAAGCGCTTCAACACCATCGACCCGACCAGCGCGACGGTGCAGAAGCTCGTCGGCACCTTCCCCGGCTACAACTTCGACATGTTCACCACGGCCGATCTCACCTATGAGATCGACGTGACGCAGGCGGTGGGCAGTCGCATCAAGAACCTGCAGTACAAGGGCGCGGCCATCGACCCGGCCGGCCAGTTCATCGTCGCCACCAACAACTACCGCGCCAGCGGCGGCGGCAACTTCCCGGGCCTCGACGGCAGCAAGACCGTCTACGCGTCGCCGGACGCCAACCGCGATGTGCTGATCCGCTACATCAAGAAGCTCGGCACCGTCACGCGCGCGGCCAACAGCTCGCAGCTGGCGCTTCACCCGGCTGGCGAGTTCGGTGGCCCAGGTGCAGTTCGCCTCCGCGCCCAACCGCCTCACTGACGCCACCGCGGCAGGCCTGGCCAACATCACGCAAGTCGCGGCGGATGACGGCAGCGGCAAAGGCCTGGCGACCTACCAGATCGACCTGACGCAATAAGGAGAACACTCGACATGTCTTCGTTTCGTTCCGCATGGGCCGGTGCGCCGGCCGGGATCGCGGTGGCGCGCACCGGCCAGTCGGTGCCGCTGCTGAGCGCCGCTGCCGCGCTGGCCGTGACAATGACGGTGGGCGGCTGGCTGTCCGGCGCGCGCCACGCCTCGGCCATCGATGCCACGCAGATCGAGAGCTGGCGCGCCATGGTCGCGCAGGCGATGGAGCCGCAGGCGCTGCGCCAGTTGCGCCAGCTCGCGCGCGACGGTTCGATGCCGGCGCGGACCGCGCTGGGCGAAGCACTGCTGGACAGCCGCGATGGGTCGCTGCGCCATGAAGGCGTGCGCTGGCTGGAAGCCGCCGCGCAGCCGGCCGACGGCGCACCGGGCGACGCGCGGGCGCAGCTTGCGCTGGGCAAGGCGCTGCTGCTCGGCACCGGCGGCATGGCGCGCGATGACCCGCGCGCGCTGCATCTGCTGCGCCAGGCCGCCGACCGCGGCGATGCGGCCGCCGCGTACTACCTCGGCCTGATGTATCGCAGCGGCTATGGCACCGCGATCAACACGACGCTGGCCGCGCACTGGTTCGACGCTGCCGCGCGCCATGGCATTCCGGCCGCGATGTTCATGCTGGCCAACGCTTACCGCGACGGCGACGGCGTGCCGCGCGATGAAGCGCGCGCGCTGGCGCTGTACGAGCAGGCCGCCGAACACGAACTGCCGGAAGCCGTGCAAGCGCTGGCGATGGCCTACCAGAACGGCGAGCTCGGTCTCGCGCGCGACGATGCCGCCTTCCGCAAGCAGTGGCTCGACACCGCGCACGCACTGAAGCACCCGGCGCTGGCGCCGTAGGCAGCCGTCGCGGCAGTCGATCGGGATCGATCGGATCAGTAGAGTCCGCTGGTCTGGGCGTGCAGGCGCACCAGGCCCAGCAACGCGTCGATCTGCGGGGTCGGCACGCCCACGTGCTGGCCGATCTCGCGCACCGAGGCCACCAGCGCATCGATCTCCAGCGGGCCGCGCCCGGCTTCGGCATCCTGCAGCATCGAGGTCTTGAAGACGCCCAGTTGGCGGGTCACCGCGCAGCGCGCCTCGCCGCTCTGCGCGATCGGGCAGCCGATGCGCGCGCCGATCGCCTTGGCTTCGTCCATCACCGCCAGGCAGAAGGCCGACACCTGCGGGTCGTCGAGGATGCGGTCGCAGGTGGCGCCGGTCAGCACCGAGACCGGGTTCATGGTCATGTTGCCCCACAGCTTGAACCAGATGTCGCGCTGGATCGCATCGCTGCGCTCGACCTGAAGGCCCGCGCGCTCGAGCAACGCGGCAACCGCCTCCAGGCGCGGCGAAGGGCCACCGGCCGGTTCCCCGAGAATCAATCGCCGGCCGTTACCGTGCCGGACATGGCCAGGCGATACGGTGGAGCACGTCAGGTGCACCACGCAGCCCAGCACGTGCCGGATCGGGATCGCCCGTGCAATGCGGCCGTGCGGATCGACAGCCTGCAAGCGCAGGCCCTGCAGCGGACCGGAGCGCTCGAAGAACCACCACGGCACCCCATTCATCGCCGCCACCACGCAGGTGTCGGGGCCAATCAGCGGCGCGATGCCGGCGGCCACGTTCTCCAGGGCCGGCGCCTTGACCGCAACGATCACGACGTCCTGCACGCCCAGCGCTGTGGCAGCGTCCGTTGCATGGACGAGCAGCGTCTGCGTGACGCCATCTTCGGTCAGGCACAGGCCGACGCTTTGCAGCGCCTGCAGCGTGGCGCCGCGCGCCAGTACGTTGACGGCCTCGCCGGCCTGCGCCAACCGGGCGCCCAGATAGCCGCCGACCGCGCCGGCGCCCACGATGCAGATGCGTGTCATCAGTCGATCCCAAAGGAAGGGCCACGAACGACGGGGCGAATCGATGCGGTCGCACGGGACTGTGCCGCGAGCGCAGCCTCGCCCGCATCGGGGTCCGCGTTGAACTGTAGCGGATCGCGCTGGCGCCCGGCGCATGGCCGACCTGGAAATTCCCAGCGGCGGCCTGTCGCCATGCATGCCGCCCGGAAGCTCGTCAAAGATGCGGTGCCGGTACTACCGTGAGGCTCACGCCTCGATGCATCCGTGCCGACGGCCTGTCAGGGCAGTTGGTTGCGCAGGATCACGAACCACTGCATCACCGAGTTCGTGTAGGGGTCGAGCTGGTTGGCGTCGTTGAGCTCGGTGATGCTCATCGATGCTGATTGCTGCACGTTGCCGCCAATCGACTTGACCTCGTGCCGCAGCGGATCGACCTCGACCACGAGGTCGCAATGCATGGGCGTCATGCCCGAACGGATCTCGGCCGGATCCGACATGAAACGGTCGGCCCCGCGCGCGGAGCAGATCAGGTCGCCCGGACGCGGCACGGTCGGCGTGCGCTCGAGCGTAAATGCGGCATGCCTGAGCAGGTGGTCGCGCGCGTCGGTCACGTATTCGGCGTGGGTGGCGCCGGTCAGGAACTGATCATTCTGCAGGCCGGCCTTGCGCATGATCCAGGAGATGAACACGGCCGACCAGGCCCATCCTCCCGTTGTCAGTTGCTGGCAGGTCGGCTCCTTGCCGACGATGGCCCAGTATCGCTTGGCCAGCATGCAGCCGCGCGCGGTGGCTTCGCCGCCGGAGCCATCGGGGTAGCGCAGGCAGGTGGCGGGCGCTGTGAGGGCGGTGGGGGCGGTGCCGAGCACGGTTGCATGCGGCTTGTCAGCGGGCATGTCGCTGCCGCTGCCGGCATCGTCGTCGCTAGGCGAAGCCGCGGGTTCGCCTAGCACCAGCCACCGGCCGGGCGGCTGATCGGGGAAGCCGCCTCCCGTGACGCAGTAGGTGTCATCGCGGCCGACGCGCACCTCCTGGCGTCCCCAGCGGTCCCATTCCGTCAGCGCGATCTCGATCATCCGCTCGCGCGGTGTCGCGCCGGGGCGCGTGGCAACCACTTCATTGTCGGGCAACGGCTCGGCCTGCGGACGCGCGGGCGGCGTGGTACAGCCGGCGAACCAGACCAGCGGAGCCATCAACAGCAGGGAACAGGCGATGCGCGGGATGCGCGGAAACGGGCGAGACATGGAGGGAGGAGGCGATGCGGCGATCGGGCCTTGCGCGTCGCGGGCCCTGCGACGTGGTACGCCAATGCTGCGGATCACTCACGCATGCAGTGGCATGCCACGTCGTCGGCGTCAGGTCCGGCGAACCGGCTGCGCCTGGGTCGTCAATGCTCAGGCGTTGACGGCGTCCTTGAACTTCTGACCGGCCTTGAACTTGACGGTCTTGGCGGCTTCCACCTTGATTTCTTCGCCGGTACGCGGGTTGCGCGCCATGCGCTCGGCGCGCTCGCCCTGGCTGAAGGTGCCAAAGCCGATCAGGCTGACCGTATCGCCGCCGCCAACGGATTCCATGATGGCCTGCAGCGTCACGTTCAGTGCCTGTTCTGCCTTGGCTTTGGTCAGACCGTCTACGCCGCTGGCGATGGCGTCGATCAGTTCGGTTTTCGTCATTGTTTGACTCCCTTCAAGAGTAGATGAAACACACAGCAGAGCCCCCGGGGGACGGCTCCAAGGGCGACATGATACCGGCATGCGTTGGGCGCCGGCACGTGAGCTTTGTAACCGTACGCCGTCCGCGGGTTCCGCAAACCCGCATGGCTGTTGCATCGCGAGGCGATCCCATCACATAGGACTCCCCGGTATGGGGAGGTTGTTTCGGATTGGATGGCTCGCAATGGATGGGATCGACGGCAGTCGATCGATGGGTTTACCTTTTTCTTTATGTATACAAATAGTAGTAGTAGTAAACGTCGTGCCTTTTCTGTGGATAACCGAAAAAAGCGCTTTGGTTTCAAGCGTTTATTGTATGCAAAACCCACCGGACAGCATGTGCCCGCCCGTGGATGAGTCCACCTGCTCGATCCACGACCTGTCGACAGGTCCATCAGTTGTTCCAGTGCCATCGACAGGACAGCCACAGACAGCGAACAGGCTTTCCCGGTAGTTATCCACAGTTGCAGGCCGAGTTATCCACATTGGTGGCCTGCCGGCGCCGCGCGGCAGGGTGGGGACGGCATGTCGGGATGCCATGCTTTTGGTGTAGGCTCACGGCTTCGCTGACCGATGTTCCCGCCTTTCCTCCGCTGCCCCATGCCACGCTCTTCCGCTGCCGTCAAAGACCCGGACGCCCATCAGCCGACCCTGCCCGAAGCGGCCGGACTGCGCCGCCGCGACCGCATCGCCGTGCGCGAATCGGGTGTGCACGGACGCGGCGTCTACGCGGTGGCTGCGATCGCCAAGGGCAAGAAGATCATCGAATACAAGGGCGAGCACATTGCGTGGAAGGAAGCGTTGCGCCGTCATCCACATGATCCGGACGACCCCAACCACACCTTCTATTTCAGCCTGGAAGACGGCAGCGTGATCGACGCCAAGTACGGTGGCAACCGCGCGCGCTGGATCAACCATGCCTGCAAGCCGAACTGCGAGGCGCGCGAGAAGGACGGCCGTGTCTTCATCCACGCGCTGCGCGACATCGACGCGGGCGAGGAGCTGTTCTACGACTATGGGCTGGTGATCGAAGGGCGCCAGACCAAGGCGCTCAAGGCGCAGTTCGCCTGCCACTGCGGCGCGAAGAAGTGCCGCGGCACCATGCTCGCGCCGCCCGAGAAGAAGGAAAAAAAGCAGTAAGACGCCGGCGCCGTTCAGGCACCGGTCATCGGCAGGATGCGCATGGCGTGGCGAAAGGAGGCGGTGGGCCCGGCCTCGGGCGCGGCGCTACAATGCCCGCATGACCGATGCCCTGCTCACGATCACCGACCTGGAGGCCGCCATCAATTACTGGCGCGCCCGTTCGCCCTCGCAGGGCGACGAATTGCGGCTGTGTGCCGAAGCCTCGGCACTGGCCAAACCGTATGCGCTGATGATCGTACAAGGCGCCACCCGCATCGCTCCGGAACAGCTGAGCGAAAAGGCGCGGGTGGCGTTCGAGGCGTGGCGCGCCGCAACGGGCGCATAGAGGAGCCGGACCGGCTTACTTGGCGCCGGTCAGCCGCGCGGCCTGCTCGATGAAGCGCGCGAGATCGGCATCACGGTGCGTGAGGCCGTTGGCATCGTGCGTGGACAGCGTGATATCCACGCGATTCCACACGTTGAACCACTCCGGATGGTGATTCACCTGCTCGGCTTTGAGCGCCACGCGTGTCATGAAGCCGAACGCGGCGTTGAAGTCGGTGAAGGTGAAACGCTTGTGGATCGCATCGCGGTCGCTCTGCAGCGACCAGCCCGGCAGTTCGGCAAACAGGGCCTTGCGTTGTTCGTCATTGAGAGTCGGCATCATGGTCTCGGGTCGATGGCGGATGGGAATGCGCGCAGTATAGCCAGCGCTCAGATATCCGCCGTGTCGGCCCAGCCCTCGCGGGTGCCGGCGTTGAGCACGGCGTCGCCGTCCACCACGTCGCCGGCGCCGAAGGTCGGCAGCGTGCCGAGTGCCTCGTACAGCGGCGTGAAGTCCGGGCCGGTGGCGTCGAACAGCTGCTCGAAGCTGTCGATCACGAAGTAGGTCTTCTGGAAGGTGTCGATGCGGTAGCGCGTGCGCATGATGCGGCGTACGTCGAAGCCGATGCGGTTGGGGCTGGCCGAATCCAGCGCGTAGACCGACTCGCTCTTGCTCGACGCGATGCCCGCGCCGTAGATGCGCAGGCCGGCCGGCGTGCGGATCAGGCCGAACTCCACCGTGTACCAGTACAGCCGCGCCAGCATGTCGAGCGCACCCAGGCGCGCCGCCTTCAGGCCGCCCTGGCCATAGGCCTGCATGTAGTCGGCGAAGACCGGGTTGATCAGCAGCGGCACGTGGCCAAAGATGTCGTGGAAGCCGTCCGGTTCCTGCAGGTAGTCGAGCTGGTCGGGACGGCGCATCCACCAGCTGGCCGGGAAGCGGCGGTTGGCGAGGTGCTCGAAGAAAACTTCGTCCGGCACCAGGCCGGGCACGGCCACGATCTGCCAGCCGGTGGCGCGCATCAGCGTTTCGTTGAGCCGGTCGAACGACGGCACGCCTTCGCGGCTCATGCCCAGCGTGGACAGGCCTTGCAGGAATTCATCGCAGACGCGTCCCGGGAGCAGGGCTTCCTGGCGGTCGTACAGCGTGCGCCAGGTGGCATGGTCGGCGTCGGTGTAGCGGTGGATAGGCTGTTCCATCGTGAAGTCCGGGCGCAGCGTCTGGCCGTCGAGGCCTTCGGCGAACTGCTCGCGGAGCTTGTCGGTCAGGGTGCCGGTGAAGCCGGCCGGGGCCGGGCTGGGGGCTGCGCTGGCGGGGGTGGCGATGGCCATGATGGAGATCCTGGTCGGGGGGCGATCGGAATTCGCCAGTGTAGAGGTGGGGCCGCGCGGATTGACCGCAAAACCGGCGCCATTCGCGCGTTGTTTGCAGATTTCATGCAAAATCTGGCTTATCTGCGCAGGAGATTTGCATGATTTCTCTCGATCCCTTCGATCTGGCCCTGCTTGCCGCCCTTCAGCGCGACGGCCGTGCGACCCACCAGCAGCTCTCGGAGCAGGTCCACCTGTCGGCCAGCCAGGTCGGGCGCCGGCTCGCGCGGCTGGAGGCGGAACGGATCATCGAGGGCTACCGCGTGATCCTGTCGCCGACGGGGCTGGGCCTGGGCGTGACGGTTTTCGCCAGCGTCAAGCTTGCCCATCATGGCGATGCCATCGTCGAGCGGTTCCGCGAAGAGATCCTGCTGCTCGATGCCGTCCAGGAGTGCTATTCGGTGGCCGGCGATGCCGACTACATGCTGCGCGTGGTCGTGCCGGATCTGCCGGCGCTGTCGGAATTCGTGATGCGCAAGCTGATGCGGGTGCCGGGCGTGGACAATGTCCGCTCCAATATCGTGCTGACGGCACTCAAGCGCGACGGCGCCCTGCCGTTGGCTCACCTGGGCGGGTAGGCCGGTCCGGCCGATGCCTTGCGCGAGGGTGCGCGACGTGTCACGCTGCATTCGTCATTGAAGGGGGAGACAACGATGGTCGAAGGTCACACCACGCAGCCGGCGCGTGTGGGCGGCTACGGCATGCCGGCACGGGTGCGCGCGTGGTGGGTGGCGGCCGCGGTGGCCGGCGTGACCTATGGCGGCATGCTGACCATGGTGGCCGTGGAGGTGGGGCCCGGCACGCCGCTGGCCGGCCGCATCGTCGCCCAGCCGCTGTGGAAGATGCTGATGGCGCTGTTGCTGGCACGCGCGGCGTCGTTGCACGAGATGCCGCGCGAGCGCCGCTGGCTGATCGGCGCCTTGCTGTTCTGCGCGCTGGGCGATCTCCTGCTGGCGCTGCCGGGGCTGCGGATTTCCTTTGTCGCCGGTCTGGCGTCGTTCCTGTTCGCCCATCTGTGTTATCTGCGCGTGCTGGTGACGCTGTGCGGCGCGTGTTCGCCGCTGCGGCTGATCGGCGTGGGCGCGACACTGGGCGTGGCGATCGGCATGCTGAACTGGTACTGGCCGGGCCTGGGCGTGCTGAGCGGACCGGTGGTCGCCTACGTGATCGTCCTGTCGGCCATGGTCTGCGCGGCGCTGCTCGCGCGGCTGCCCGGGCCGCTGACCGCCTGGGGTGCCGTGGCCTTCGCTGCCTCCGACGCGATGATCGGCATCAGTGTCTTTGTGTTTCCGTTCAACGATTACGAGCTGGCGATCTGGTGGAGCTATGCCGCCGCCCAGTTGCTGATCACCGCCGGCCTGCTGACCCGCCGCGCGCCACCGCCGCGCCGCGCCATGCCGATTGCCTCGGCGTAAGCTGCCGCTGTCTTTTCCCTCCCGACGGAGCCGTCATGCTGCAGACCCTGGACGCGACTGCCACGGCGGCGCGCTTGCCGTATGCCGCCCTGGCCGATGCCATCGCGCAGGTGCTGCGCGACGCGCGCGCGGGCCGGGCCCAGGCGCCGGCGCGGCTGGTGATGCCGGTGCCCGGGCCGGGCAGCCTGCTGCTGATGCCGGCGTCCAATGCCGAGATCGCCATCACCAAGATGATTACCGTGCATCCGCACAACGCCGCGCATGGGCTGCCCGCCATCCATGGCGAGGTGATGGTGATGGATGCGGCGACCGGCGTGCGTCGCCTGCTGCTCGACGGCCCAACAGTGACGGCGCATCGCACGGCCGCGGTCTCGCTGCTGGCCGCGCGGCTGCTGGCGCCGGAGCCCGCCGGCGACCTGCTGCTGATCGGGGCCGGGGCGCAGGCGCGCGCGCATCTGGAAGCGTTCCGCATGGGGCTCGGCACGCGGCGCGTCACGATCGTCACCCGCACCGAGGCCAACGCCGAGGCTCTGGCTGCCCACGCGCGCAACCTCGGCCTGGAGGCGACTGCGGTGGCTGCGGGTGACGCGGCGGGCATGGCCCAGGGGGCGCGCATCGTGCTGCCTTACGCACCGCTGGTGATCACGGCCACGTCCTCTACCCAGCCGGTCCTGCCGGACCTGCCGGAACCGGGCACGGCGGGCATGGGCCAGGTCTGGCGCGCGCAGCACTTCATTGCGGCGGTCGGCGCGTTTCGCCCCGAGATGGCCGAATTGCCACCGCGGCTGTGCAAGCAGGCCGCCGCGTCGGACCGGCTCTTTGCCGATACCCTGACCGACCTCGATGCCGAAGCGGGCGACCTGCTGCAGGCGGGCGTGCCCTGGTCGCGTGTGCAGCTGTTACAACAGTGCATCGATGCGGCGCCCCACATCGGCGCGCAGGCCGCGCCGGGGGTGCCGGTGGTGTTCAAAAGCGTGGGCAGTGCCTTGTGGGACTTGGCCGCATGCGCCCTGGCGCTGTCGAAGGCGCCGCCCGTTTGAAAATGCAGCGTCCCGCGCAAAGGTGTGCTACAGGCCCCGCGATCGGGGTGCCTGTAACAGGAAACCTCTATAAAAAAGGTTCTGGGCCAAGGCAACCAAGCAGGATAATGGCCATCCCTCCGCCTGGGAGGAGACTTGGAATGCACCGGTATCGTTTGCGCCGCATGCATCTCTTACAGGAGCAACCACAGACATGGCCTATAAAAAAGCACTGGCGGTCGCCGCCGGGATGATCCTTGCCACTGCCGCCCACGCCCAAAGCGCGGGGAGCAACATCGTCAGCCTTGGCTGGTTCCGCGTCATGCCGAACAGTTCGAGCGACCCGCTGCAGATCGACAGCGTGGGTGGTGTGCCGCTCAACCAGTCGGTACCCAACACGGGCGCCAAGATCAAGGACGCCGATACGCTCGGCCTCGCCTTCACGCACTTTTTCACCGACAACCTGGCGGTCGAACTGGTCGGCGGCATCCCGCCGCGTCACAAGATCGAGGGCACTGATTCCTTCGCGCGCTTCGGCCAGATCGGCTCGGCCAAGCAGTGGAGCCCGACCTTGCTGGCCAAGTGGTACTTCGGCGGCGCGGACAGCAAGTTCCGCCCCTACGTCGGCGCCGGCCTGAACTACACCTGGTTCACCGACGAGAAGATCACCAACAGCGCGTTCCAGACCCAGGTGCTGGGCAGCGGTTTCCCGAGCACGAGCACCGTGTCGACCGACAGCTCGCTCAACCCGGTGGTGAGCGCGGGCGCCACGTACGCCATCACCAAGGACTGGTTCCTGGGCCTGTCGGTGTCGTACCTGCCGCTGAAGACCACGGCCAAGATCGATACCACGCTGGCCAACGGTCAGCATGCCGTGACCGAAGCGAAGATCAAGATCAACCCGATCGTGACCTTCCTGTGGGTCGGCTACCGTTTCTGAGCGGCGCTGCGCTCACAAAAAAGGCGTACCACAGCGGCACGCCTTTTTTTTATCGGCTCGATGGCTCAGGCAACGGCCTTGACCGGATAGCCGGCCTGCTCGATGGCTTGGCGCAGGGCATCCGTGCCCGCGCCGCTGCGCACCGCAACGGTCTGACTGGACAGGTCCACCTGCACCTGGGCAGCGGCATCGATCTGCTGCACGGCGCGGGTGACGGCAGCGACACAGTGGCCGCAGCTCATGCCTTCAACGGAAAACGTCGTCATGTTCGGCTCCAAGGAAAGAGGGGAGAAGGATACACAGCGGCAGTATGAACCTTCCCACCATGGGAAACGCAAGCGTAAGATGCGCTTGACCTTCCTAACATGGGAAGGTCTAGGCTGATGCCATCTTCCATCCATCCGACCTGTTGCCCATGACTGCCGCCAGCCTTGCCGATGCTGCTTCGCTCGACCTGGAAATCGAGGGGATGACCTGTGCCGCCTGCGCCGGCCGGGTCGAACGCGCGCTGCGCGCGGTGCCAGGGGTGACGCAGGCCAGTGTCAATCTCGCCACCGAGCGTGCGCGCGTTCAGCGGGGCGACGCCGTCAGCGGCGATGCGCTGGTCGCGGCGGTGGTGGCGGCCGGCTATGAAGCGCGTGTCGCGTCGGACGAAACGGCGGTCGCGCCGCCCGGCGCCGCGCCGGGCTTCTGGGATGGCCCCGGCCCTGTGTGGGTATCGGCGGCATTGTCGCTGCCGCTGGTGGCACCGATGGTGGCCGGCTGGCTGGGGGCCGGGTGGATGCTGCCGGCGTGGCTGCAATGGCTGCTGGCGACGCCGGTGCAGTGCGTGATCGGCGCGCGTTTCTACCGGGCCGGCTGGAAGGCGCTGCGCGCGGGGGCCGGCAACATGGACTTGCTGGTGGCGCTGGGTACCTCTGCGGCCTACGGGCTGTCGCTGTGGCTGTGGTGGCGTGCCGATGCGGGCGACATGCCGCACCTGTATTTCGAGAGCGCCGCGGTCGTCATCACGCTGGTGCGGCTGGGCAAGTGGCTGGAGGCGCGCGCCAAGCGGCAGACCGCCCAGGCTATCCGCGCGCTGCAGGCGCTGCGGCCCGACACCGCCCGCGTGCGCGGTGCCGACGGCACGCTGCGGGATGTGCCCATCGCCCGGGTTCGCGTGGGCGATGCGGTGTCGGTGCGCGCGGGCGAGCGCATTGCCGTCGACGGCACGGTGGTGGAGGGCGCCAGCCATGTCGACCAGTCGATGCTGACCGGTGAGAGCCTGCCCGTGCCGAAGCGCGCGGGTGACCACGTGACGGCCGGCGCCATCGCCACCGACGGCGTGCTGCTGGTGCGCACCACGGCCATCGGCGCGGACACCATGCTCTCGCGCATCATCCGCCTGGTCGAGGATGCGCAGGCCGCCAAGCCGCCGATCCAGCAGCTGGTGGACCGTGTCAGCGCGATCTTCGTGCCGGCCGTGCTGGTGGCCGCGTTGGTGACGCTGGCCGGCTGGATGATCGCGGGGGCCGGGTGGGAGAGCGCCATCGTCAATGCGGTGGCGGTGCTGGTGATCGCCTGTCCGTGCGCGCTGGGGCTGGCGACGCCGTCGGCCGTCATGGCCGGGACCGGGGCCGGCGCGCGGCGCGGCATCCTGATCGCCGATGCGCAGGCGCTGGAGCGCGCGCAGCAGGTGGACTTCGTGGTGTTCGACAAGACTGGCACGCTGACGCTCGGCCAGCCGCGCGTGGTGGCGGTGGAAGCGGCGCCGGACATCGACCCGGACGCCGTGCTCGACCAGCTCGCCGCGCTGCAGGCCGAGCACACGCACCCGCTGGCGCAGGCCACACGCGACCATGCGGCGGCGCACGGCCGTGGTGTCGCGCCGGCGCAATCGCCCGAAGTCCTGGCCGGCCGGGGCGTGCGCGGCGTCGTGGACGGCGCGGTGCTGGCGCTCGGCAATGCGCGCTGGATGGACGAGCTGCAACTCGATCGCACCGGCCTGCAGGCACGTGCCGATGCGCTGGAAGCGCAGGGCCAGACCGTCTCCTGGCTGGCGCGGACCGAAGCGGACGGCCGGGCGCAGCTGCGCGGCCTGATTGCGTTCGGCGATGCGCTCAAGCCGGGCGCGCGGGAGGCGGTGGCCGAACTGCGCCGCCGCGGCATCCGCACCGCGCTGGTGACGGGCGACAACGCGGGCGCTGCGCGCGGCGTGGCCGAGGCGCTCGGCATCGAGACGGTGGCGGCGCAGGTGCTGCCGCAGGACAAGGCCGCGCGGGTGACGGCATGGCAGCGCGGCGGCCACGTGGTGGCGATGGTCGGCGACGGCATCAACGACGCGCCCGCGCTGGCCGCGGCCGATGTCGGCATCGCCATGGCCACCGGCACCGATGTCGCCATGCAGGCCGCCGGCATCACGCTGATGCGCGGCGAGCCGCGCCTGGTGCCGGCCGCGCTCGACCTGTCGCAGCGCACCGTCGCCAAGATCCGCCAGAACCTGTTCTGGGCGTTCGTCTACAACGTGGTGGGGATTCCGCTGGCGGCCTTCGGGCTGCTGTCGCCCACCTTTGCCGGCGCGGCGATGGCGTTCTCCAGCGTGAGCGTCGTCACCAATGCGCTGATGCTGCGGCGCTGGCACCCGCGCTGGGAAACCGCCGCCGCCGGGGGAGACCGCACATGACCCGTGCCGACCTGAACGATGCATCGCAAGACGGCCCCGTCAACATCGGCGAGGCGGCCAAGGCCAGCGGTGTCTCGGCCAAGATGATCCGCTACTACGAGGGTATCGGCCTGCTGCCGCCCAGCCCGCGCACCGAGGGTAACTACCGGGTCTATGATCCGCGCGCGCTGCATGTGCTGCGGTTCATCCACCGGGCGCGCTCGCTCGGGTTCTCGCTCGAAGAGATTCGCACGCTGCTCTCGCTGTGGCACGACCGCGCGCGCGCCAGCGCCGACGTGAAGGCCATCACGATGCGCCACGTGGCCGACCTCGATGCGCGCATCCGCGAGCTGCAAGGCATGCGCGATACGCTGGTGACGCTCGCCGACGCCTGCCACGGCGACGACCGCCCGGACTGTCCGATCCTCGAGGGCGTGGCCGGGGAGGCTTCGCCCTGCTGCGATGCTGCGCTGCCCGATCCGGACCGGCACGGCTGACCATCGGGCTGATTGTCGGGCTGACCAGCGCAGCGCGCGCGGCGTCCATGCCACAATCAGGCAACCCAACGAGGAGACGCCCATGACGCAAGCCCCCGCCACGGTCGATGCGCTGGAGACGCGGCAGCGGATGAAGGACGGCACCGAGCTGTTCGTGCGGACCTGGCTGCCGGCGCCCGAGGCGGGTGAGCCCCGCGGCACCGTCATCCTCGTGCATGGCATGGCCGAGCACAGCGGCCGGTATCCGCATGTGGCGCAGGTGCTGTGCGAGCTCGGCTTGCGCGTGCGCGCCTTCGATCTGCGCGGCCACGGCAGGAGCGGCGGCCCGCGCATGGCGCTCGATGCGCCCGACAACTACCTTACCGATCTCGCGGAAATCCTCGATGCCACCGTCGCCGAGTGGAACGAGATGCCGTTCGTGCTCGGCCACAGCATGGGCGGGCTGATCGTCGCGCGCTTCGCCACCGCGCGCGTGCGGCCGGTGCGCGGCGTGCTGCTGTCGTCGCCCGCGCTGCGGCTCAAGCTGCCGCCCGGCGCCAATGTCGTGCGCGGGCTGCTCTCTGCAGTGGCGCCGAAGCTGCCGGTGCCCAATCCCGTCGATCCCGCCAGGCTGTCGCATGATCCGTCGGTGGGCGCCGCGTATCGGGCCGACCCGCAGGTGCAGAAGACCATCAGCGCGTCGGTGCTGGCGTTCATGCTCAACGCCATCACCCAGGCGCAGCAGGACGCGCCCCGGCTGGAGGCGCCCATGCTGCTGCTGGCGGGCGGCGCCGACACCATCGTCGATCCTTCGGGCAGCCGGGATTTCTGCGCCGGCGCGCCGGAAGACCTGCGCACGCTGGCCTGGTTCGAGACCGCGTATCACGAACTGTTCAACGAGGCCGAGCCGATGCGCGGTGAAGCGTTCGGGGCGATGCGGGCGTGGCTGGCCGGGCGGATCTGAGCCCGGGGCGATCGGACAAAAACAAAACACCCAAGAGCAGGCAGGAGACATGGAGACCTACGACTACATCATCATCGGCGCGGGCTCGGCGGGCTGCGTCCTGGCCAATCGCCTGACACTGGATCCGGAGGTGTCGGTGCTGCTGCTGGAGGCCGGCGGCAAGGACGACTATCACTGGATCCACATCCCCGTCGGCTACCTGTATTGCATCGGCAACCCGCGCACCGACTGGCTGTATCGCACGCAGGCCGAGCCGGGCCTGAACGGCCGTTCGCTGGGGTATCCGCGCGGCCGCGTGCTGGGCGGCTGCTCGTCGATCAACGGGATGATCTACATGCGCGGCCAGCGCGAGGACTACGACGGCTGGGCGGCGCTGACCGGTGACGATGCGTGGGAGTGGGACGCGGTGTTGCCGTTCTTCAAGGCCTCGGAGCATTACCACGGCGGCGCCGACGCCTGGCACGGTACCGGCGGCGAATGGCGGGTCGAGCCGCAGCGGCTGCACTGGCAGATCCTGGAAAGCTTCATCGAGGCGGCGGTACAGGCCGGCATTCCGCGCACGGAGGATTTCAACCGCGGCGACAACTTTGGCGTGGGCTACTTCGAGGTCAACCAGAAGCGCGGTATCCGCTGGAACACGGCCAAGGGGTTCCTGCGGCCGGCGTCGCAGCGGCCGAACCTGACCATCGTGACCGGGGCGCAGGTGCGGGCGCTGACCTTCGACGGTCGGCGCTGCACGGGCGTGACGTATCGCGGTGCGGGGCAGGACTACGCGGCGGCCGCCCGCGAGGAGGTCGTGCTGTCGGCGGGCGCGGTCAACTCGCCGCAGCTGCTGGAGCTGTCGGGCATCGGGCAGCCGCAGCGGCTGCAGGCGCTGGGCATTGCCGTGCGCCACGCGCTGCCCGGCGTCGGCGAGAACCTGCAGGACCACCTGCAGCTGCGCAGCGTGATCAAGGTGCACGGCGTGCCGACGCTCAACACGCGCGCCGCCAGCTGGTGGGGCAAGGCTATGATCGGCATGCAGTACGCCTTCAACCGGAGCGGGCCGATGAGCATGGCGCCGTCGCAGCTGGGCGCGTTCGCCCGGTCCGATCCGTCCGTCGCGCGGCCGGATGTGGAGTATCACGTGCAGCCGCTGTCGCTCGACAAGTTCGGCGATCCGCTGCACGCCTTCAATGCGTTCACTGCCAGCGTCTGCAACCTGCGGCCGACCTCGCGCGGCACGGTGCATCTCGCCTCGGCCGATCCGTTCGCCGCGCCGGTCATCGCGCCCAACTACCTGTCGACGGACGCCGACCGCAAGGTCGCCGCCGCGTCGCTGCGCCTGACGCGCCGCATCGTGTCGCAGCCGGCGCTGGCCAGGTACCGGCCGGAGGAATATCTGCCCGGCGCCGCGCTCCAGACCGACGAAGACCTCGCGCGCGCCGCCGGCGACATCGGCACGACCATCTTCCACCCGGTCGGCACCTGCCGCATGGGCCGGGCGGACGACGCCGGCGCGGTGGTCGATGCGCAGCTGCGGGTACGCGGCATCGAGGGCCTGCGCGTGGTCGACGCATCCGTCATGCCGACCATCACCTCGGGCAACACCAACTCGCCGACCATCATGATCGCGGAGAAGGCCGGCGAGATGATCCGCGCGGCGCGGCGGGCCCGCGCGCGGGGCGAGGCCGTGCCGGCCTGACGGGCGTCGACACGGCCGTGACATGACGGCTGTGTCATATCGATGGGCCCTAGGCGAGGCCCCGATACGTAACTCTACGTAAGCCCTTGGGCGGGCCGCAAATTCAATGCCGGCGCGGGTTGGCGGCCGCAAGCCGGGGCTCAGGCACCTCGGTACAAACCCCGATGTTGTGCGACACAGCAGCCGTCGACAATCATCCGCTATATAAGAAGACGGCGGGAGACAGCTGGGAATCATGGCGCAGGACATCATTCTCGAGACGCGCGGACTCACCAAGGCCTTCAAGGGCTTCACCGCCGTGTCCGACGTCAACCTTCGTGTGCGGCGCGGTTCCATCCACGCCCTGATCGGCCCGAACGGCGCCGGCAAGACCACCTGCTTCAACCTGCTGACCAAATTCCTGGTGCCCACGCGCGGCACCATTCTGTTCAACGGCGTCGACATCACGCCGGAGCGGCCGGCGGAGATCGCGCGCCGGGGCGTGATCCGCTCGTTCCAGATCTCCGCCGTGTTTCCGCACCTGTCCGTGCTGGAAAACGTTCGCGTCGGGCTGCAGCGCCAGCTCGGCACGGCCTATGCCTTCTGGCGCAGCGAGAAGACGCTGGCGGTGCTCAATGATCGGGCCATGCAGCTGCTCGACCAGGTGGGCCTCACGCCGTTCGCCGGCACGGTGACGGTGGAGCTGCCCTACGGCCGCAAGCGCGCGCTGGAGATCGCCACCACGCTGGCGATGGAGCCCGAGCTGATGCTGCTCGACGAGCCGACGCAGGGCATGGGCCACGAAGATGTGGACCGCGTGACCGAGCTGATCCAGCGCGTGGCCGAGGGCCGCACGATCCTGATGGTCGAGCACAACATGAACGTGGTGTCGTCCATTGCCGACAAGATCACGGTGCTGCAGCGCGGCCAGATCCTGGCCGAGGGCCCGTACGAAGATGTCTCGAAGAACCCGCAGGTGATGGAGGCCTACATGGGCACCGCCGATGCGGCGCTGGAAGGCCACTGACGCCGCCCGCGGCCATCGGCGCGGGGCACGGTATGCCACCGCATGCGTCATCGAATGTTTGACCCGGACACACGAGAACACCGCATGAGCACGCCCGCGCTCCAGATCAAGGACCTGCACGCCTGGTACGGCGAGTCGCACATCCTGCACGGCGTCGACCTGACCGTGAACCGCGGCGAGGTCGTCACGCTGCTCGGCCGCAACGGCGCGGGCCGCACCACCACGCTGCGCGCCATCATGGGCCTGGTCGGCACGCGCAAGGGGTCCATCGTCGTGCACGACGACGCGGGCCAGGGCGTCGAAACCATCGGCCTGCCCACGCACCGCATCGCCCATTGCGGCATCGGCTATTGCCCGGAGGAGCGCGGCATCTTCGCCAGCCTGTCGTGCGAGGAGAACCTGCTGCTGCCGCCGGTGCTCAAGGGCCCGGTGGCCAAGCGCGGCAACGCGGGCATGAGCGTGGCCGAGATCTACGAGATGTTTCCCAACCTGAAGGAGCGCCGCAACAGCCAGGGCACGCGCCTGTCGGGCGGCGAGCAGCAGATGCTGGCGGTCGGGCGCATCCTGCGCACGGGGGCCAACCTGCTGCTGCTCGACGAGATCTCCGAGGGCCTGGCGCCGGTGATCGTGCAGGCGCTGGCCCGCATGATCCTGATGCTCAAGAAGCGCGGCTACACGGTGGTGATGGTGGAGCAGAACTTCCGCTTCGCGGCGCCGCTGGCCGATCGCTTCTACGTGATGGAACACGGCCGCATCGTCGAGCGCTTCGAGGCGGCCCAGCTGCAGGACAAGATGCCGATACTGCATGAGCTGCTCGGCGTTTGATCGCTTTGCTTGACCTTTGCGCGGGGCGTGATCCGTCCGGCGCGCACGACACAGGAGACAAGACGATGACACTCAAGAAGCTGGCTGGTGCACTGATGGCGGCAGGACTGGGCCTCGCGGCATCCGGCGCGCATGCCCAGGTCTCGGGCGACAAGGTGAAGATCGGCTACATCACCGATCTCTCCGGCCTGTATGCCGACATCGACGGGCAGGGCGGCGTCGAGGCGGTCAAGATGGCGATCGAGGATGCGGGCGGCAAGGTGCTCGGCAAGCCGATCGAACTGGTCACGGCCGACCACCAGAACAAGGCCGACATCGCCGCTTCCAAGGCCCGCGAGTGGATGGACCAGCAGGGCATCGACATGCTGCTGGGCGGTACCAACTCGGCCACCTCGCTGGCGATGAGCAAGGTGGCGGCGGAGAAGAAGCGCGTCTTCATCGGCATCGGCGCCGGCACGGCCCGCCTGACCAACGAGGAGTGCACGCCGTACACGATCCACTATGCGTACGACACGGTGGCGCTGGCCAAGGGCACCGGCAGCGCGGTGGTCAAGCAGGGCGGCAAGTCGTGGTTCTTCCTGACCGCCGACTACGCCTTCGGCCATTCGCTGGAGAACGATACCGCCGCCGTGGTCAAGGCCCACGGCGGCACGGTGGTGGGCTCGGTCAAGCATCCGCTGTCGGCCTCGGACTTCTCGTCGTACCTGCTGCAGGCGCAGGCGTCCAAGGCGCAGATCCTGGGGCTGGCCAACGCGGGCGGCGACACCATCAACGCGATCAAGGCGGCCAAGGAGTTCGGCATCACCAAGACGATGAAGATCGCCGGCCTGCTGATGTTCATCAACGACGTGCACAGCCTCGGCCTGCAGACCGCCGAAGGCCTGCTGATGACCGACAGCTGGTACTGGGACATGAACGACGCCACCCGCAAGTTCGCCGCCCGGTACTTCTCCAAGATGAAGAAGATGCCGAGCAGCCTGCAGGCCGCCGACTACTCGGCCGTGTCGAACTACATCAAGACGGTGGCCGCGGCCGGCACGGATGACCCCGACAAGGTGATCGCGCAACTGAAGAAGACGCAGCTCAACGACTTCTTCTCCAAGGGCACGATCCGCGCCGATGGCCGCTATGTCCACGACATGTACCTGATGCAGGTGAAGACCCCGGCCGAGTCGAAGAAGCCGTGGGACTACATGAAGATCGTGGCGACCATTCCGGGCGACCAGGCGTTCACCACGCCGGCCGAGTCGAAGTGCCCGCTGCTCAAGAAGTAAGGCGCCAAGCCATCCGGTGTCGTCCGGCGCGTGCCGGGCGGCGCCGGCAACGGTCTCTTTTTCCCGATACGTGATGGACATCTTCGGCGTTCCGCTACCGGCCATGCTCAGCCAGCTGCTGTTGGGCCTGGTCAACGGTTCCTTCTACGCGATGCTGAGCCTGGGCCTTGCGGTCATCTTCGGGCTGCTCAACGTCATCAATTTCGCGCACGGCGCGCTGTTCATGCTGGGCGCCGTGCTCACATGGATGGGCCTGTCGTATCTCGACCTGCCGTACTGGGTGATGCTGGTGGCCGCGCCGCTCGTGGTCGGCGTGGTGGGCGTGGTGATCGAACGCACCATGCTGCGCTTCATCTACAAGCTCGACCACCTCTACGGCCTGCTGCTGACGCTGGGCGTGACGCTGGTCATCGAAGGCGTGTTCCGCGCCGTCTACGGCGTGTCGGGCCTGCCGTATTCCACGCCGGAGCTGCTGTCCGGCGCCACCGATCTCGGCTTCATGGTGCTGCCCAACTATCGGGCCTGGGTGGTGGTGGCGTCGCTGACGGTGTGCTTCGCCACCTGGTTCATGATCGAGAAGACCAAGCTGGGCGCCTACCTGCGCGCCGGCACCGAGAACCCCAAGCTGGTCGAGGCCTTCGGCGTCAACGTGCCGCTGATGGTCACGCTCACCTACGGCTTCGGCGTGGCGCTGGCGGCATTCGCCGGCGTGCTGGCCGCACCCGTGATCCAGATCTCGCCGCTGATGGGGCAGAACATGATCATCACCGTGTTTGCGGTGGTGGTGATCGGCGGCATGGGGTCGATCCTCGGCTCGATCGTCACCGGCCTGGGGCTGGGCGTGATCGAGGGGCTGACCAAGGTGGTCTATCCGCAGGCCTCGTCCACCGTGGTGTTCGTGATCATGGCGCTGGTGCTGCTGGTGCGCCCGGCGGGCCTGTTCGGCAGAGAGAAATAAGAGACAAGCGACGCGGCCAACATGAACCACTCGTCCTCCTTCAAGTTCATCCTGTACGGCCTGCTGCTGGCGGCGCTGATCGTCGCGCCGCTGGCGGGGGCGTACCCGGTGTTCGTCGCCAAGCTGCTGTGCTTCGCGCTGTTCGCTTCGGCCTTCAACCTGCTGCTCGGCTATACCGGGTTGCTGTCGTTCGGGCACGCCGCCTTCTTCGGCGGCGCGGGCTACGTGGCCGGCTACCTGATGCGGGACCTGAACCTGACGCCCGAGCTGGGCCTGCTGGCCGGCACCGCGGCGGGGGCGCTGATCGGCCTGGTGGTGGGGCTGCTGGCGATCCGCCGCCAGGGCATCTATTTCGCGATGATCACCCTGGCGCTGGCGCAGATGTTCTATTTCTTCTGCCTGCAGGCGCCGTTCACCGGCGGCGAGGACGGCCTGCAGGGCGTGCCGCGCGGCAAGCTGCTCGGCCTGCTGGACCTGTCGTCCGACCTGACGCTGTACTACTTCGTCCTGGCCGTGGTGGCGGTGGCCTTCCTGCTGATCGTGCGGACCATCCATTCGCCGTTCGGCCAGATCCTCAAGGCCATCAAGGAAAACGAGCCGCGCGCGATCTCGCTGGGCTACGATACCGACCGCTTCAAGCTGCTGGCCTTCGTGCTGTCGGCGGCGCTGTCGGGGCTGGCCGGCGCGCTCAAGACGCTGGTGCTGGGCTTCGAGACGCTGACCGACGTGCACTGGGCCATGTCGGGCTCGGTGATCCTGATGACGCTGGTGGGCGGCCTGGGTATTCTGTCCGGCCCGATCCTGGGCGCGGCGCTGGTGATCGCGCTGGAGAACAAGCTGGGCGACCTCGGCGCCTTCCTGGCCGGCGCGACCGGCATGGACGGCTTCAACGTGCTGGGCGAATCGGTGACCACGGTCACCGGGGCGATCTTCGTGATCTGCGTGCTGACCTTCCGCCGTGGCATCATGGGCGAGATCGCCGCCAGGGTGCCCTGGCTGAAGCGTTGAGATTTTTTGAAGATGAGATGTAAAAGTCGCTCAGATGGACGAACTTGGTGCGCGATGCACTGTAAGGGTTTGCTCTAGTTGCTGCATTGCGGTGCATCTTTTACAGTCTCGTTACGGTTTTCGCACGGAATAATGAGGCGGGAGCGAGGAGACGATGGCACACACCGTGTAGGTGGAGATGCCCAAATAAAACAGAGGCCCTGCCGGGCGATCCCCGGCAGGGCTTTTCGTTTTGGTGGCGTCGGTGGTGCTGGTGGTGCCGTTCGTCAGACGCCTGACGCCAGCAGGGCCCGGCCCCGGGCGCTGACCGTCACCAGGTGCGTATCGGGCGCGCAGTCCACCAGCCCCTCAATGCACGCATCCTCCCAGATCGACAGCCGCGGGCAGGAGGTCCGCCAGGTTTCCAGCACCTCCGCGTAGGGCCGCGGCCGTTCGGCCAGCGATTGCAGCAGCTGCAGGGTCAGGGCGCGGGTGGGGTCGGCCATGGCGGGGCTCCTTGCTGATGGCTCCCATTCTGGCCGGCGCCGAGCGGCAAGAGAAATGCATTCGGCGTCGACATCCATGCGGCCGCTGCATGACAATGGCGCCTTCGCCCGAGCCGACCATGCCGCCATCCACCCGCCTTGCCCATCCGGAAGACCGCGCCCGCCTGCTGTCGGCGCTGGCCGGTGCCTGCGCTGCCGCGCCGCTCCAGTTGGCGCACGCTGTCGACGCGCTGCTCGGCCATCCGAGCCAGCATCCGTGCCTGCTGGTCGAAGAGGGGGCGTCGCTGGTGGGCGTGGCGCCGGTCTCGCTGGTGCCGCACCTGGTGCTGGGCGGGCTGGTGGCGTGGTTGCCGGCCGGCGTGCAGGTATTCGGCGGCGGGCCGCGTACGCGCGATGCCGCGCTCGCTGCGGTGGGTGAGTACGCCCGCGCGCATGGCATACTCCACGTCCTGCTGCCGCCCGCGGCACTGCCCGCCGCCGATGCCGCCGCGCTTGGCTACGTGCGGGAGGCCGGCGGGTGTTGGCTGCGCGCCGAGCGCCCGACGCCGAAGTCGCTGGGCTAGCCGCATCCGCCGTCCTGTCCTGTTCCCGTTGTTCTCGTTGGTTTCCTGATGGAATTCGTGTTGCTCGCCGTGGCTGGCTTTCTGGCCGGCCTGATCGATGCCGTGGCCGGTGGCGGCGGCCTGGTGCAGATTCCCGCGCTGTTTTCCGCGTATCCCAATCTCGCGCCGGCCACGCTGATCGGCACCAACAAGCTCGCCTCGATGTCCGGCACCGCCACGGCGGCGGCGCGCTACGGCCGCACGGTGCGCATCTATTGGAGCGCGACGGCGCCGGCGGTGGTGACGGCCTTCCTGTGCTCGCTGCTGGGGGCCTGGGCGCTTACGCACATCCCCGCCGAGCCGCTGCGGCGCGCGCTGCCCTTCGTGCTGGTGCTGCTGCTGGTCTACACCGTCGCCAAGAAGGATCTCGGCGCCGAGCATGCGCCCAGCCTCGCCGGCTGGCGCGAGCGCGGGGTGGCGCTGCTGGCCGGCGCCATCATCGGCTTCTACGACGGCGTGTTCGGCCCGGGCACCGGCAGCTTCCTGATGATCGTGTTCGTGCGGGTGTTCGGCTACGACTTCCTGCACGCTTGCGCATCCACCAAGATCGTCAACCTGGCGACCAACGTGGCGGCCTTGCTGCTGCTGGCGAGCAAGGGGCACGTGTGGTGGCAGCTGGGTCTGGTGATGGCGGTGGCCAATGTGCTCGGCAACCAGGCGGGCAGCCACCTGGCGCTCAAGCATGGCAGCCGCTTCGTGCGCAAGGTGTTCATTGCCGTGGTGCTGGCGCTGATTTTGAAGACTGCTTACGACGCTTTCCTGCGCTGACCTGCCGGTGGGGCTCCGGACGCGCGCCGGGCTGGCGATCTGCGCATCGCCGCTACCTCGAGCGTCGCGGCACGCCGGCCACGCTCGACGACCTGGCCGGCCACGCACGGATCGGCTACGACAAGGAGACCGCCTTCATCCGCGGCATGAAGGGGCGGGT
Organism: Ralstonia pseudosolanacearum; assembly: GCF_024925465.1. NCBI lineage: Bacteria > Pseudomonadati > Pseudomonadota > Betaproteobacteria > Burkholderiales > Burkholderiaceae > Ralstonia > Ralstonia pseudosolanacearum. The sequence continues at coordinate 111,001 of NZ_CP103852.1, forward strand.
CCCGTGGAAGCGCCGCGACCGCTTCGCGCTGAGCACCGACAGCGATCTGGCCGGGCTGGCCGCGTTGCGCGCGGGCTTCGGCATTGGCATCTGCCAGGTCGGGCTGGCGCGCCGCGATCCCGACCTGATCCGGCTGTTCGCCGACGACGTGGCGCCTGTGCTCGACACCTGGCTCGCCATGCACGAAGACCTGCGCGACAGTCCGCGCTGTCGCGTGGTCTTCGATGCGTTGGCGGCGGGGCTGCTCCGTTATGTCAGCGGTGATTGAGCGGCCGGTTCATCCGCGCTGTCGCAGCGGGTCGAGCAGGCCTTTCAGGCCGTTGTGGTCCAGCTCCTGCATTAGCGCCAGCAGCCGCCCGATCTGCCCCGGCGGAAAACCCTCGCGCGCGAACCAGTTCAGGTAATGGCCCGGCAGGTCGGCGATCAGGCGGCCCTTGTATTTGCCGAAGGGCATGGGGGTGGTGACGAGGCGTTGAAGGTCTTCGGGGGTCATGGCGAAGCAAGGGTGCCGAGCTGAAGGCGGATGGATTCGCCGAGGTGGAGTTGGCAGCGTGCGTGGCTGTGGAGCGGAGCGCGTTTGACCAAGTCATCAAAGGTCGTGCTGTGCAGAGACACCCGGGCAGTGTCGTTGCGACGCAGTCGGTGCCATATCACGGACAGCGTCAGCCATGCTTCCTCGTGCAGCGTTTGCCCCGCGATGGCTACGCCGTCCGGCGCCACGAAATCGAAGGCATATCGGCCGCGCAGCAAAGGGCGCTTCTTCAGCGCTGCCACCATTTCGGACAAAGGAGGGGGCTTCTCCGGATCGGCTGGTCCGGTCGAGCCATCTGTCGCCAGTTCGTCGATGGTTTTGCCGCGAGCGCTGGTCGTCCCCTGATCCTGCCACGACACGGTAATCGTCTGGCCGGGTTGCAGCGGCAACTGGTCTATCCATGTGAGATACGTGCTGTCGCCTTCGTCCGGGTAATAGCCGCCGCTCAAGTTCAGCGTCGCGAATGCCTCATCGATTCTGGAGCCGTGAATGCTGACATGGAGCATGTCATAGCCGTCATTGGCGGAGACCGTCATCAATGTGTTGTCGTCCACAGAAACCGAGAGCGCAGGCATTGCGAGACCAGTGGAAAGCCGGGCCGCTAGCTTAGCCGAGATCCGGCATTGGCCCCGTCTGAGCGATCGTCGGCACAGGCCGTCTTGCCGCTACCAAGCCAGTCCTCTCGCCGGCACCTGCTCCAGCAAATGCGCAGTAAAAGCCGTCAACTTCGGCAAAGGCCGCCGATCTTGTCGATACACGAGATGGGCCGGCCGCGGCTGCGGCGCATACGTCTGCAGCACGCGCACCAGCCGGCCGCTCGCCAGGTCCTCGGCGACCAGCACCTCCGGCTGCAGCAGCAGCCCCGCACCGGCGATCGCGGCCATTCGCAGGCCGTGGCCGTCGTTGCAGCTGAAGGCCGGATCGTCGCGCCAGGTTGTCGTGCCATCCCAGCCGGACAGCTGCCACGCATTGCGGCTGTTCCACACCATGTGGGACAGGCAGCGATGGGCCGGCAGGTCGGCCGGCGTTTCGGGCCGTCCGTGGCGCGCGAGATAGTCGGGCGAGGCGCAGATGACCATCCGGTACGCGCACAGCGGCTTCGCCACCAGGTCGGCATCGCCCAGCGCGCCGATGCGCACGGCGAGATCGAAGCCTTCGTCCGCCAGGTCGACCATGCGGTTGCTCAGGTCCAGCTCCACGCGCACCTGCGGATGGGCCTGCTGGAAGGTCGCCGCCAGCGGCGCGATCACGCAGGCGCCGAAGGTGGTGGGCGCGCTGACCCGCAGCGTGCCGGAAGGCTGCACGCGCAGCCGCTCGACCGAGGTCTCGGCCCAGCGTACCTGTTCCAGCACGCGCTTGGCGTCTTCATAGAACACGCGGCCGGCGTCGGTCAGGCTCTGGCGGCGCGTGCTGCGCTGGAGCAGCCGCGCGCCCAGGCGCGTTTCCAGCTCGCGCACGTACTTGCCGACCATCACCGCCGACATCTCCAGCTGGGTCGCCGCCTCGGTGAAGCTGCCGGCGTCCACCACGGCGACGAAGGTCTCCATGCTGCGCAGCTTGTCCATATTCCGAACTATTGATTAGGAATGGCCGAAGTTACCACGGCTTTATCGCTTGGTGGGTTCAGCCAACAATGCGTGTCATCCCAAATCGATTCACAAAGGAGCGCAGCATGAAAATCGTCGTGATCGGTGCCAGCGGCACCATCGGCCGTGCCGTGACGGCCGAGCTGGAGCAGGGCGGGGCGCACGAGGTCATCCGCGTCGGCCGTACGCGAGGCGACCACCAGGTCGATATCACCAACGCCGACAGCGTGGCCGCGCTCTTCGACAAGCTCGGCCGCGTGGACGCCATCGTCTCCACGGCCGGCAACCTGTTCTTCGGTCCGCTCACGCAGATGAGCGCCGCGGATTTCAACCTCGGCCTGCAAGACAAGCTGCTCGGGCAGGTGCGGCTTGCGCTGGTCGGCCAGCACCACCTGAACGACGGCGGTTCGATCACGCTGACCACCGGCATCGTCGGCCAGGAGCCGATCGCACAGGGCGCCAACGCGACCGCGGTGAATGCCGGCATCGAAGGCTTCGTGCGGGCCGCCGCCTGCGAGTTGCCACGAGGCATCCGCATCAACGCCGTCAGCCCGACCGTGCTGACCGAATCGATGGCGCTGTACGGCCCGTTCTTTCCCGGCTTCGAAAGCGTGCCGGCGGCGCGCGCCGCGACGGCATATCGGCGCAGCGTGGAAGGGGTGCAGAGCGGGCGGGTCTATCGGGTCGGCTGACCGGGCGACCGGTGTGCCGGTCGGTTAAGCTCCAGCGGTCCTGATTGTTGGAGCGAGACGTGAGGCAGTGGCCGCTGGCGATGATGATGGGTGTCTTGGTGTGTACCGGCACAGGGGCGAAAGATGCCGTGGTGCCGGTCCCGATGGTCGGTGCGGTGGAGCTCAATGACGGGGACGCGTGGATCGCGGTCCCCACGGGCAAGACGGTGAACGGCCCGGTGGGTGTCGTGACGCTGGAGGGCACGTATCGCTGCTGCTATGCCGTGGGCCCACAGCAGGTGCGCCAGGGCAATCGCGAGTTCAGTCGCGACGGGGAAGCACTGTCGTGGCATGCGCTGACGCCGCTCAAGGGTGCCGAGACCGGGATGGCGCTCGGTATCGCCGTGCCGGCGCAAGCGCCGGTGAGCGCGTCCGCCATTGCGTCTGGCACCCGTTTCACGTGGCGCCGGTGGGTATACCGGCTCACGCAATGCGTGTCGTCCGAAGGTGTCCACCTGATGCTCGACGGCGATGGCCGCCGCCTTCGGCACTATTACTACTACCTCGGCTACGACACGGAATCCGATTGCGACGAGCGTGAATTGGCGCGGCCGGAGCAGCCGTCTTAGCAAGGCCGGTCCACCGGGTATCACCCCCTTGCCCGCCCGGGGTGACTCCCCCTAGACTTCTCGGACTCCCGACCCCTCGGTCGGTCAATCCAATGCGGCGCAGTTTCCGCCCGCACACAGCAGGAGAAGGCATGAAGGTTTCGCGCGCAACCCGCATCGCACTGGCCGCGACGGCATTCCTGGCAAGCACGGCGTTCGCCCAGGTGAAGGTCGGCGTCACGGTGTCGGCCACCGGGCCGGGGGCATCGCTGGGGATTCCGGAGAAGAACACGGTGTCGCTGCTGCCCAAGGAAATCGCCGGCAAGAAGATCGAATACATCGTGCTGGACGATGCCTCCGACACCACCACTGCCGTTAAGAACACGCGCAAGCTGATCACCGAAGACAAGGTCGATCTGGTGATCGGCTCCACCATCACGCCGACCTCGCTGGCGATGGTGGATGTGGCGGCCGAGAGCGAGACGCCGATGATCTCGCTGGCGGCGTCCGCGCGCATCGTCGAGCCGATGGACGCCAAGCGCGCGTGGGTCTTCAAGACTCCGCAGAACGATTCGCACATGGCGACCGCCATTGCCGAGCACATGGCCAACCATGGCGTGAAGACGGTCGCGCTGATCGGCTTCGCCGATGCCTACGGCGACTCATGGGCACAGGAGTTCGACAAGGTGGCGACGTTGCGCAAGCTGCAGCTCGTCGCCAACGAGCGCTTCGCGCGCACCGATACCTCGGTGACGGGGCAGGTGCTGAAGATCATGGCCGCCAAGCCGGACGCGGTGCTGATCGCCGGCTCCGGTACGCCGGCCGCGTTGCCCCAGCGTGCGCTCAAGGAGCGCGGCTACAAGGGCAAGCTGTACCAGACCCACGGCGTGGCCAATGCCGACTTCCTGCGCGTGTGCGCCAAAGACTGCGAAGGCACCTTCCTGCCCGCCGGCCCCATCCTCGTCGCCGAGCAGCTGCCCGACAGCAACCCGGTCAAGAGGCCGGCGCTGGCCTACAAGGCCGCGTATGAAAAGGCGTTCGGCGGTCAGGTCTCGACGTTTGGCGGCCATATGTGGGATGCCGGTCTGCTGCTGACGAACGCGATGCCCGCGGCGCTCAAGAAAGGGCCGCCCGGTACGCCGGCCTTCCGCAAGGGCCTGCGCGATGCGCTGGAGGCGACCACCAATCTGGCCATCTCGCATGGCGTGATGAACATGAACGCCAAGGATCACCTCGGCCTCGATCAGCGGTCTCGTGTGATGGTGGAGATCCAGGACGGCAAGTGGAAGCTGCAGAACTAATGTAGCCTCGGCTGCTGCTCCACACGAGAAACGCACGGTGGTTCGCACCGTGCGTTTTTCTTTGTGGTGCGCCCAGCATGGGCGCACTCCTGCGGGTGCAAGTCCCGCCATAAGCTGGTCACGGCGAATGAAGCGAAACGCAACTGCACGAGGGCGACCGAGTGTGGGGAGGAAGCGTGGAGCGTAAACCGCGAGCCGATGAACAAGAACCGCATAGAAGGCGCTGTCGAGCAGGGCGAGCGGGCCACAAACCGCGAAGCTCTCGTGATCAAGGCAAGGCGGCGTAGATGCGGCGGTTGTGCGGTGAAGGAGTGCGACCCTTACCTGGGGAGATCTCGCCTCGTGCCTGAAAGGGCGACGGCGTCGAGCCGGAGCGAGAAGTCAGCAGAGGCCGTAGTAGCTGGGTGGTGTGGCCGGGAAGGCTAAAGCTGCCGGTGAAGGGCCGAAGGAATGGGAGGGGGAGCCCTCTGGTTATCGGAAGTGAAATGCCTCAGATGTTCGCGAGAGCGAAGCTCGTCGGCAAGGTGGATAGGGTGAAGCCCGACAGGCCCCGGCAGCGAGGAAACAGTTCCGCCGAACTGGACAACGGCAAGCCTGGGCGTCAGGTCGGGAGCAACACAAGCCTGATGACCTCAACCATTCCAACCGCCCGGTGCGGACCCGCATGCCGGGTGGTGTGGGAGGGGTCGGGCCGTGAGGCCCGCCCCTATCCCGATCGGACGTTTCACGTGAAACATCCACGCCACATCGGGGCGGCGTCTGTTTCACGTGAAACGTCGGAATTGGGAGAATTTTGTCCAGAACCGTCCTGCGTCGAACAGTGGGGTAGGTGGACGACTTATAATTCCGCTTCCCTAATTTTCCCGATGCCTCCAAGCGAGGAGGAAGCCATGCTGTATCCAGTTGAATTCGATGTGATCGTGGTGGGCGGCGGACACGCCGGCACCGAGGCCGCCTTGGCGGCGGCACGCATGGGCTGCCAGACCCTGCTGCTGACGCACAACATCGAGACCTTGGGGCAGATGAGCTGCAACCCGTCCATCGGCGGCATCGGCAAGGGCCACCTGGTCAAGGAAGTCGATGCGCTGGGCGGCGCCATGGCACTGGCCACCGACGAGGGCGGCATCCAGTTCCGCATCCTCAATTCCAGCAAGGGGCCGGCCGTGCGTGCCACCCGTGCCCAGGCGGACCGCGTGCTGTACAAAGCCGCCATCCGCCATCGCTTGGAAAACCAGCCGAACCTGATGCTGTTCCAGCAGGCCGTGGAAGATCTGCTGGTGGAGGGCGATCGCGTGGTCGGTGCCGTCACCCAGGTCGGCGTGCGGTTTCGCGCACGCGCGGTGGTGCTCACGGCCGGGACCTTCCTCGATGGCAAGATCCACGTCGGCCTGAACAACTACACGGGCGGCCGCGCGGGCGATCCGGCGGCGGTGTCGCTGTCGGCGCGCCTCAAAGAACTGAAGCTGCCGCAAGGGCGCCTGAAAACCGGCACGCCACCCCGCATCGACGGGCGCACCATCGACTTCTCGGTGCTGGAAGCGCAGCCCGGAGACCTCGATCCCGTGCCTGTGTTCTCTTTCCTCGGCCGCGCCGACATGCATCCGCGCCAGGTGCCATGCTGGGTGACGCACACCAACGAGCGCACGCACGACATCATCCGCGCCGGGCTCGACCGTTCGCCGATGTACACCGGCGTGATCGAAGGGGTCGGGCCGCGCTACTGCCCGAGCATCGAAGACAAGATCCACCGCTTCGCCAGCAAGGACAGCCACCAGATCTTTCTGGAGCCGGAAGGGCTGACCACCAACGAGTTCTACCCGAACGGCGTATCGACGAGCCTGCCGTTCGACGTGCAGCTGGACCTGATCCACTCGATGCGCGGTCTCGAACAGGCCCACATCCTGCGGCCCGGCTACGCCATCGAATACGACTATTTCGACCCGCGCGGGCTGAAGGCTTCGCTGGAGTCCAAGGCCATCGCCGGCCTGTTCTTCGCCGGCCAGATTAACGGCACGACCGGCTACGAGGAGGCCGCTGCCCAGGGGTTGCTGGCCGGCATCAACGCCGGCTTGCAAGTGCAGGGCAGGGCGGCCTGGACGCCGCGTCGCGACCAGGCCTACCTGGGCGTGCTGGTCGACGACCTGATTACGCGCGGCGTGACGGAGCCGTACCGCATGTTCACCAGCCGTGCCGAATTCCGCCTGAGCCTGCGCGAGGACAACGCCGACATACGCCTAACCGAGGCCGGGCGTGATCTTGGTGTGGTCGATGATGCCCGCTGGGATGCATTCAACCGCAAGCGCGATGCTGTTTCACGTGAAACAGAGCGCCTGAAGTCGACCTGGGTGAACCCGGCGATCCTTCCCGCAGCCGATGCGGAGCCGGTGCTGGGCAAGGGAATCGAGCGCGAATACTCGCTGGCCGATCTGCTGCGCCGCCCGAACGTGACGTATGAATCGCTGATGGGCATGCAGGGCGGCAAGTACGCGCCGCCCGAGGCTCCGCTGGCCGATGAGCCGCTGCTGGCCGAACAGATTCGCGAGCAGATCGAGATCGGCATCAAATACCACGGCTACATCGCCCGCCAGGCGGACGAAGTCGAGCGCCTCGGCGCCAACGAGAACACCCGGCTGCCGGCCGATTTCGACTACAAGCAGGTGCGCGGGCTGTCGATCGAGGTCCAGCAGAAGCTGGCGCAGCACAAGCCTGAAACGATCGGCCAGGCATCGCGCATCTCCGGCATCACGCCCGCGGCCGTGTCGCTGCTGCTGGTGCACCTGAAGAAGGGTGTGCTGCGCGGCAAGGTCGGCCCACGTTCCGAAGGCGAGGTCGCTTGATGACCAACACCGCGCTGGCCGACACCCGGTCGGAACTGGAGGCCGGCGCGCGCGCGCTCGGCCTGCCGCTCGAGGGCGTGCAACTGGATCGCCTGCTGGCGTACCAAGTGCTGCTTGCCAAGTGGAATCGCGTCTATAACCTGACCGCGATCCGCGATGCCGGCGACATGCTGACGCATCATCTGCTGGATTCGCTGGCGGCCATTCCACGCATTGCGGAACGGGTGCGCAGCGTGCAGCCCGAGGCGCCGCGCGTGCTGGATGTCGGTTCCGGTGGTGGCCTGCCCGGTATTCCGCTGGCGATCGCGTGCCCGGACATCGGCGTCACCATGGTCGACATCGTGCAGAAGAAGACCGCGTTCCTGACGCAATGCCGCGCAGAACTGGGCCTGACGAACGCCCAGTCGCACTGGGGCCACGTGGAAAAACTGGCCGATGCCGTCGGCTATGGCGTCATCACTTCGCGCGCATTCGCCGAGTTGAACGATTTTGTGCGGTTGGCAGGCCATCTGCTGGCGCCGGGTGGGCGCATGGTCGCCATGAAAGGCGTGCGCCCGGACGCCGAAATTGCCCGGCTGCCCGAAGGGTGGGCGGTCGAGTCGATCGAGCGTTTGACGGTTCCGGGGCTGCCGGCCGAACGCCACCTGGTCATCCTCGCGCCGTCGGCGTGAGCGCACAAGCGAAGTCCGAGTCATTCACCGCAGAGGATTCATGTCGAATATTTTCGTGATCGCCAACCAGAAGGGCGGGGTCGGCAAGACCACCACCACGGTGAATCTCGCGGCGGGGCTGGCCGCGCAAGGGCAGCGTGTGCTGCTGGTCGACCTCGATCCGCAGGGCAATGCCTCGATGGGTTCCGGCATCGACAAGCACAACCTGGAGATGAGCATCTACCAGGTGCTGGTCGGTCTGGCGACGATTCCCCAGGCACGCCAGCGTTCTGAGTCTGGCCGCTACGATGTGCTGCCGGCCAACCGCGACCTGGCCGGTGCCGAAGTCGAGCTGGTCGATCTCGACCATCGCGAGACTCGCCTCAAGCGCGCCCTGGCCGAGGTGGCCGATGACTATGACTTCGTGCTGATCGATTGCCCGCCGGCCCTGTCGCTGCTGACGCTGAACGGCCTGTGCGCTGCGCACGGCGTGATCGTGCCGATGCAGTGCGAGTATTTCGCGCTGGAAGGGCTGTCCGATCTGGTCAACACCATCAAGCAGGTCCATGCCAACCTGAACCGGGATCTCAAGGTGATCGGCTTGCTGCGCGTGATGTTCGATCCGCGCGTGACGCTGCAGCAGCAGGTGTCGGCGCAGCTGGAGTCGCACTTCGGCGACAAGGTCTTCAAGACGGTGATCCCGCGCAACGTGCGCCTGGCCGAGGCGCCGTCCTATGGCATGCCGGGCGTGGCGTTCGATTCCGGATCGAAGGGCGCCAAGGCGTACCTGGATTTCGGCGCGGAGATGATCGCGCGCGTGCGCCAGATGGCCGACTAACCGGCTTGAGGCCGGGCATCGCGAGGGGAACACGGATGAGCACGTTGAAGAAGAAGGGACTGGGCCGCGGCCTCGAGGCGCTGCTGGGCAGTCCCGCCGAGATTGTCGAGGTGGCTAAGCAGGACGGTGCGCCGACGGTGCTGAAGCTCGAGCAGATGCAGCCCGGCAAGTACCAGCCGCGCACGCGTATGGACGAGGGCGCGCTGCAGGAGCTGGCCGCCAGCATCCGTGCGCAGGGGCTGATGCAGCCGATCCTGGTGCGCAAGGTGGACTCGGACGGCGCCGCGCAGAAGTACGAGATCATCGCCGGCGAGCGCCGCTTCCGGGCGTCGCGCCTGGCCGGCCTGACCGAAGTGCCGGTGCTGGTGAAGGACGTGCCGGACCAGGCCGCCGCCGCCATGGCGCTGATCGAGAACATTCAGCGGGAAGACCTGAACCCGCTGGAAGAGGCACAGGGCATTGCGCGCCTGATCCGTGAATTCCAGTTCACGCACGAGCAGGCCGCCGAATCGCTCGGCCGTTCGCGCAGCGCGGTGTCCAACCTGCTGCGTCTGCTGAACCTGGCCCAGCCGGTGCAGACCATGCTGATGGCCGGCGATCTCGACATGGGTCACGCACGCACGCTGCTTGCCGTCGATGGCGCCTCACAGATCACATTGGCCAACCAGATCATCAACAAGCGCTTGTCGGTGCGCGAGACGGAGAAGCTGGTCGCCTCAACGCTCAAGCCGTTCGAGCTGAAATCGCAGCGGCAGAAGCACGGCCAGAACGGACGCGACGTCGCCCGGCTGGAAGAAGAACTGGCCGACATGCTGGGGTTGCCCGTGCAGATCAAGCTCGCTGCCAAGGGGCGCGGCCAGTTGACAGTGCAGTTCGGCAGCCTCGACGAGTTCGACGGGTTGCTGGCCCGTCTGCGCCCGGACGGGGCCGACGAAGCCGTTGCCTGACGCCGGCTGCCTTGGTGTATCGCGCCTGCAACAGCTTGTCGCGGGTTCGGCAATGCCCGTCACGGCGCCATCTGCGGGCGTCGGGTGCACCGGATGCGCGCGATTGTCTCGCACGTCATCGACGGTGTGCGTGGTGGTCGCCATCATGAAATCGTCAGAATGTCCGATTGCCGGATGGATCCGGTGTCCCGGCAGCAGCACCTCATTGCGCACCGCGAACGGAACGCGTGGTAGCAAGTGCAGTCGAAGGCGCCCGTACGGCCGTTCGGTTCGCGCGTTGACTGGTGACTGTCATGTCTCGTAAAATCGTGCGGTTTCAAATCCGCCTGACCCAACGCGGTGCGGCATGATGAAAGACCCTTCTTCCATGCAGCCAGCCGAGCGGCAACGGCCCGATTCTCAAGCTTCGTCGGAAGACGCCCGGTCCAGGCCGGTGCCGGCTCCGAAGCGGGACTGGGATGCCGAAGACGCGGGGGAGGCGGAGCCGCCGGTGCATACACTTTCGCATGACGAAGCGGTCGCTCTGTTCGGCGAGAAGGCCTTGCGGGCCTCGCGTGTCACGCCATTCTCCATCGTGCTCGGCCAGGTGGCCATCACACTGTTGTGTGCGCTCGGATGGTATGTCGGCAGTTGGCTCGCGGGCACGGGGGCTGCGCCGGCGGGCGAGGCGGCGTTGTCGGCCCTGCTGGGCGGCGGCGTCTGCGTGGTGCCTTCGGCGTGGTTCGCGCTGCGGCTGTCGAAGGCACAGGGTTTCGAGTCCATCGCCCGACTGGTGGTGGGCGAAGCGATCAAGGTGCTTGGCACCGTCGCGCTGCTGGTGGTCGTGGTCGTGACCTTCAAGGGCCTGCATTGGGTGCCCTTGCTGATCACCCTGATCCTGGCGCTCAAGATGTACTGGGTCGGTTTCGCATTGCGGTGACCGACCTTCGCCTGCGGCCATGCGGCAGGCAAACGGGATGTGTCGGAACACGGCGGGAACCCGGGTGGCTGAAGCACCAGCCGGCACCGGTTCACTGCGCTGACACCCCGATCAAATAAGGTGGTGCATTCGGGCCGCGTGCAGTCCGCGATCTCCAGGGCAACCTGGTCGAATCGCGCGCGAGCCGGAATGTACCGCGAAGAATGTTTCGCAATATTGGACTGGGTCATCATGGCAACAGAAGTCGCAGAAGCAGCCGGCCACGCCGCCGAGCACGCTCTCACGCCTTCCGCGTATATCGCGGAGCACTTGCAGAATTTCAATAGCATCGGTGGCAAGCAGACGTCGATCGTCGACTTCTCCGTCATCAACTGGGACACCATGTTCTGGTCGGTGCTGATGGGCGTGATCGGCCTGATCTTCCTGGGCATGGCCGCGCGCCGTGTCACCTCCGGCGTGCCGGGCCGCTTCCAGGCCTTCGTCGAGCTCGTCGTCGAGATGGTCGATGATCAGGCCAAGGGCATCATCCACGGTGACCGCACCTGGATCGCGCCGCTGGCGCTGATGGTGTTCGTGTGGGTCACGCTGATGAACGCGGTCGATTTGATCCCGGTGGACTGGGTCTTCGGTATCAACCACCTGCTGGAATCTTTCGGCCTGCACGTGCCGCACCACCGCGCGGTGGCCACGGCGGATCTGAACGGCACCTTCGGCATGTCCTTCGCCGTGCTGGTCCTGATGATCTACTACAGCTTCAAGATCAAGGGCGCGGGCGGCTTCGTGCACGAGCTGCTGTCGGCCCCGTTCGGCGCCAAGTGGTACCTCGCGCCGTTCAACCTGATCCTCAACATCATCGAATTCCTCGCCAAGGCTGTGTCGCTGGGCATGCGGTTGTTCGGCAACATGTACGCGGGCGAGCTGGTGTTCCTGCTGATCGCGCTGCTTGGCTCGATCTGGACGTTCGGTGCCGATTTCTCGGCGCTGGGTTTCGTGGGTCACGTGGTGGCCGGTGCAGCGTGGGCGATCTTCCACATCCTGATCGTGCTGCTGCAAGCCTTCATCTTCATGATGCTGACGCTGGTGTATATCGGCCAGGCACATGACCACCATTAAGTTGCGGTTCAGGTTCTCCGGTTCCGTTAGGTTTTTCCAAGTTCTAAGTTCTTCGTCTTTCACGTAAAAAGGGAGTCATCATGCAAGCATTTCTCGCCAACATCCAAGGTCTGACCGCCATCGGTATCGGCATCATCATCGGCCTGGGTGCCATCGGCGCCTGCCTCGGCATCGCACTGATGGGCGGCAAGTACATCGAAGCCTGCGCACGTCAGCCCGAGCTGATGAACCCGCTGCAAACCAAGATGTTCCTGCTGGCTGGCCTGATCGACGCGGCATTCCTGATCGGCGTGGGCGTGGCCATGCTGTTCGCGTTCGCCAACCCGCTGCTGTCGGTCATCAAGTAAATTCTTTTCGGTCTGCATGATGCCGGAAGCGGCCTGGGTGGTGAGCTGCAATGAGCGCACCGCGAACCCTCGCCGCTTCGTGCATTGATCCGTAGTCTCAATACCGAAAGGAACACACCATGAACCTGAACGCCACACTCGTCGCGCAGATGGTCGTGTTCTTCATCCTGTGGTGGGTTGTTGCCAAGTTCATTTGGCCGCCCCTGGTGAAGGCGCTCGACGAACGCGCGAAGAAAATCGCCGATGGCTTGGCTGCTGCCGATAAGGGCAAGGCCGAGCTGGAGCTGGCCAACAAGCGGGTCGAGCAGGCACTGACCGAAGCGCGCACCGAAGGCGCGCAGCGCATCGCGGACGCCGAGAAGCGTGCCCAGATGACCGCTGACGAGATCAAGCAGAACGCCCAGGCCGAAGCCACGCGCATCGTCGCGCAGGCCAAGGCGGAAGCCGAACAGCAGGCCGTGCGCGCGCGTGAATCGCTGCGCGACCAGGTCGCCGTGCTGGCCGTCAAGGGCGCCGAGCAGATCCTCAAGCGTGAAGTCAATGCGCAGGTCCACGCCGATCTGCTCACTCAACTCAAGGCTGAGCTGTAATCATGGCAGAACTCGCAACCGTTGCCCGTCCGTACGCAGAGGCGCTGTTCCGCGTGGCGAAGGCCGGCAATCTGGGTGCATGGTCTGAGCTCGTGTCGGAGATGGGGCAAATCGCCGCCGTGCCCGACATGAAGGCAGTCGCCGATGATCCGAAGCTCTCCAAAGCCGATGTGGCGGGGATCTTCCTGTCGGCGCTGAAATCTCCGGTGTCGCATGAAGCGAAGGAACTGGTTGGCCTGCTGGTCGCCAACAAGCGTCTTTCGCTGCTGCCGGAAATTGCCGCGCAATTCCATGTGCTGCGGAATGCCAGCGAAGGCGCCGCCGACGTCGAGATCACCAGTGCGTTCCCGCTCGAGGGCGCGCCCCTGACCGATCTGGTCGCCACGCTCGAACGCAAGTTCGGCAAGAAGCTGCAACCGCACGTGATGGTCGATCCTTCGCTGATCGGCGGTGTGCGTGTGCAGGTGGGCGACGAAGTGCTCGACACCTCGGTGCGCGCGCGCCTGACGCAGATGCAGTCTGCGCTGACCGCTGCGTAATGCTGTTTCGCGTGGCCGGACGAACCGCCCGCGAACCAGATTGAAGAATTAGGAGCATTCGATGCAACTGAACCCCTCCGAGATCAGCGACCTGATCAAGACCCGTATCGAGGGCTTGAAGGCTGGCGCTGACGCAAAGAACACCGGCACGGTCATCTCCGTGACGGACGGCATCTGCCGCATTCACGGCCTGTCGGGCGTGATGCAGGGCGAAATGCTGGAATTCCCGGGCAACACGTTCGGCCTCGCGCTGAACCTCGAGCGCGACTCCGTCGGCGCCGTGGTGCTGGGTGACTACGAGCACATTTCCGAAGGCAACGAAGTCAAGTGCACGGGCCGCATTCTGGAAGTGCCGGTCGGCCCGGAACTGCTCGGCCGCGTGGTCAACGCGCTGGGCCAGCCGATCGACGGCAAGGGCCCGATCAACGCCAAGAAAACGGACGTGATCGAGAAGGTCGCTCCGGGCGTGATCGCACGTCAGTCGGTGAGCCAGCCGGTGCAGACCGGCCTGAAGTCGATCGACGCGATGGTGCCGATCGGCCGTGGCCAGCGTGAGCTGATCATTGGCGACCGCCAGACCGGCAAGACCGCCGTCGCCGTCGACGCCATCATCAACCAGAAGGGCAAGGGCATCTTCTGCGTGTACGTGGCAATCGGCCAGAAGGCCTCGACGATCGCCAACGTGGTGCGCAAGCTGGAAGAGCACGGCGCGCTGGAATACACGATCGTGGTGGCTGCCGCCGCTTCCGACTCGGCTGCCATGCAGTACCTGTCGGCCTACGCCGGCTGCACGATGGGCGAATACTTCCGCGACCGCGGTGAAGACGCCCTGATCGTTTATGACGACCTGACCAAGCAAGCTTGGGCTTACCGTCAAGTCTCGCTGCTGCTGCGCCGCCCGCCGGGCCGCGAAGCCTACCCGGGCGACGTGTTCTACCTGCACTCGCGCCTGCTGGAGCGTGCTGCCCGTGTGAACGCCGAGCACATCGAGAAAATCACCAACGGTGAAATCAAGGGCAAGACCGGTTCGCTGACCGCACTGCCCGTGATCGAAACGCAGGCCGGCGACGTGTCCGCGTTCGTGCCGACCAACGTGATCTCGATTACCGACGGCCAGATCTTCCTGGAAACCGACCTGTTCAACGCCGGTATCCGCCCCGCCATCAACGCCGGTATCTCGGTGTCGCGTGTGGGTGGCGCTGCGCAGACCAAGGTCGTCAAGAAGCTGTCCGGCGGTATCCGTACCGACCTGGCCCAGTACCGTGAACTGGCTGCGTTCGCGCAGTTCGCTTCCGACCTGGACGAGGCGACCCGCAAGCAGCTCGAGCGCGGCCGCCGCGTGACCGAACTGCTCAAGCAGCCGCAATACCAGCCGCTGCAAGTGTGGCAGCTGGCCGCGTCGCTGTACGCAGCCAACAACGGCTTCCTCGACAACGTGGACGTGAAGGACATCCTGGCTTTCGAAAAGGGCCTGCACGACACGCTGAAGACGAAGTACGCCGATCTCATCAACCGCATCGAAGATACGAAGGATCTGTCGAAGGACGATGAGGCCGCCCTGCGTGCCGCGATCGAGGATTTCAAGAAGTCCGCCGCGTTCTAACCGCGTCATTCCCGGAACTGGCCACGCTTAGCCTGCGTGGCCAGGTCTGAACGGAGAGATAGAAATGGCCGGAACGAAAGAAATCCGAACCAAGATCAAGAGCGTGCAGAACACGCGCAAGATCACCAAGGCGATGGAAATGGTCGCCGCATCCAAGATGCGCAAGGCGCAGGAACGGATGCGTGCCGCCCGCCCGTACGCTGAGAAGATCCGCAACGTGGCTGCGCACATGGCGCTGGCCAATCCGGAGTACAAGCACCCGTTCATGGTTGCGCGCGACATCAAGCGTGCCGGCCTGATCGTGGTGACGACGGACAAGGGCCTGTGCGGTGGCTTGAACACCAACGTGCTGCGTGCCGTCACCAACCAGCTGCGCGACCTGCAGAACAAGGGTGTCGAGTCGCAGGCGACCGCCATCGGTTCCAAGGGCATGCAGTTCCTGGGCCGCATCGGTGCGAAGGTCGTCTCGAACGTGGTGCACCTGGGCGACACGCCGCATCTGGAAAAGCTGATCGGTGCGATCAAGGTCCAGCTCGACGCGTTCACGGCCGGCGAGATCGACGCCGTGTACCTGGCGTACACCCGCTTCATCAACACGATGAAGCAGGAGCCAGTGGTCGAGCAGTTGCTGCCGCTCACGGCCGACAAGCTGACGCAGACCGCAGCCGAGAAGCAGGCCTACTCGTGGGACTACATCTACGAGCCGGACGCGCAGACGGTGGTGGACGAACTGCTGATCCGCTACGTGGAAGCGCTGGTGTACCAGGCGGTGGCCGAGAACATGGCCTCCGAGCAGTCGGCCCGGATGGTGGCGATGAAGGCGGCCTCGGACAATGCCAAGAACGTGATCGGCGAACTGCAACTGGTCTACAACAAGACCCGTCAGGCAGCGATCACGAAAGAGCTGTCCGAGATCGTCGGCGGCGCAGCGGCGGTTTGACGCCCACGGCAAAGATTTAAGTTATTGGAGATACAGATGAGTATCGGAACGATTGTGCAGTGCATCGGCGCCGTGGTGGACATCCAGTTCCCGCGCGACGCGATGCCCAAGGTCTACGACGCGCTCGAGCTGCAGGACAGCGGCGAAGCGTCGTTCGCCGAGAAGGGCCTGACCTTCGAAGTGCAACAACAGCTGGGCGACGGCGTGGTGCGTACCATTGCGCTGGGTTCGTCGGACGGCCTGCGCCGCGGCATGCCGGTGTCGAACACCGGCGCGCCGATCTCGGTGCCCGTCGGCCACGGCACGCTGGGCCGTATCATGGACGTGCTGGGTCGCCCGATCGACGAAGCCGGTCCGATCGCCGCCGATGAAAAGCGCGCGATCCACCAGAAGGCCCCGAAGTTCGACGAACTGTCGCCGTCGGTGGACCTGCTGGAAACCGGCATCAAGGTGATCGACCTGGTCTGCCCGTTCGCCAAGGGCGGCAAGGTGGGTCTGTTCGGTGGCGCCGGCGTCGGCAAGACCGTGAACATGATGGAGCTGATCAACAACATCGCCAAGCAGCACTCGGGCTTGTCGGTGTTTGCTGGCGTGGGCGAGCGTACCCGTGAGGGCAACGACTTCTACCACGAAATGAAGGACTCCAACGTGCTCGACAAGGTGGCCATGGTGTTCGGCCAGATGAACGAGCCGCCGGGCAACCGTCTGCGCGTGGCGCTGACCGGCCTGACCATGGCCGAGCGCTTCCGTGACGAAGGCCGCGACATTCTGTTCTTCGTCGACAACATCTACCGCTACACGCTGGCCGGTACCGAAGTGTCGGCACTGCTGGGCCGGATGCCTTCCGCCGTGGGCTATCAGCCGACGCTGGCTGAAGAAATGGGCAAGCTGCAAGAGCGCATCACGTCGACCAAGACCGGCTCGATCACGTCGATCCAGGCCGTGTACGTGCCTGCGGATGACTTGACCGACCCGTCGCCCGCTACGACCTTCCTGCACCTGGACTCGACCGTCGTGCTGTCGCGTGACATCGCCGCGCTGGGTATCTACCCCGCCGTCGATCCGCTCGACTCGACCTCGCGCCAGCTCGACCCGCAAGTGGTCGGCACCGAGCACTACGAAGTCGCCGACCGCGTGAAGAAGACGCTGCAGCGCTACAAGGAACTGCGCGACATCATCGCGATTCTGGGCATGGACGAACTGTCGCCGGAAGACAAGCTGTCGGTCGGCCGCGCGCGTAAGATCCAGCGTTTCCTGTCGCAGCCGTTCCACGTGGCCGAAGTGTTCACGGGTTCGCCGGGCAAGTACGTGCCGCTGAAGGAAACCATCCGCGGCTTCAAGATGCTGGTGGACGGCGAGTGCGATCACCTGCCGGAGCAGGCGTTCTACATGGTCGGCTCGATCGACGAGGCCTTCGAGAAGGCCAAGAAGCTCCAGTAAGAGCGAGGTCTGGCCCCGTGCGCGAGCCGGGGCCGGCACGGGCTTCCTGACATCTGCGGGAAGCCGCTTTTCTGAGCAAAGGAATCGAGATGGCAACCATTCATGTAGACGTCGTCAGCGCCGAGCACGAGATCTTCTCTGGCAATGCCAAGTTCGTGGCACTGCCTGGGGAAGCCGGCGAGCTGGGCATTCTGCCCGGCCACACGCCGCTGATCACGCGCATCAAGCCGGGCGCCGTGCGCATCGAGAAGGAAGACGGCGGCGAAGAGTTCGTGTTCGTTGCCGGTGGCATTCTCGAAGTGCAGCCGAAGAAGGTGACCGTGCTGGCCGATACCGCAATCCGCGGTCACGACCTGGACGAAGCCAAGGCAAGCGAAGCCAAGCGTGCGGCCGAAGAGGCGCTGCAGAACCAGAGCAGCGACCTGGATCTGGCCCGTGCGCAAGGTGAGCTGGCCGTGGCGACTGCGCAGCTGGCAGCGATCGCGCGCCTGCGCCGCAAGCGCTGAGCGGATTCGCGCCGGTTCGGTTTCGGATCGGTACGGCCCCAAAAGAAAGCAGCCCGATCGGGCTGCTTTTTTATTGCCTGCTGCTGCCGTGAGCGTTCAGCGGTGGTCAGTGTCGCGCTGCTGCGCGTCGTTGTGGCCAGCCTGCGGGTGCGGCTGGGCCGGGGTCGCTTCATGGTGCTCCACGTGCGGTTGGGGTGGCTGCGGCGGCTGCGGTGGGCGCACCTCCGGACGCGGCTGAGGTTGCGGCTGCGGCGGACGCATTTCGACTACGTGCGGCTGTGGCTGGGGTTGCGGCGGTCGTACCTCCACCGGGCGCGGCTGCGGCATCGGGCGAGGTGCTTCGATGCGCGCTTCGGGCTGATGCGGCGCCGGGACTGGCGCTGGGCGCGGTTGCGGCTCGGGGCGAGCCTGCGCTGGCGGCTCGTTGCGCGGGCGCTCTTGCTGCGCCGAAGGCATCGGCCGACGTTCCTCGCGTGGAGTGCCCGGCATGCCTGAGGGCTGAGGCGGACGCGTCGTCGTGCCCGCCGGCCCCTGTGGTGGCGCGTGCACGGCTTGCGCAGGTACATCCGGACTCGGCCGCGCTTCGCCGCGATGTTCCGGCATCGGCATGGCGCCGGGCTGCTGCTGCCCGGGTCGGGCGGTCGTACCCGGCGCTGCGGGCGCCATCAGCGCCTGCGGCGCGGGCGAGGCCGGTGCACCGTGCGTCTGCGGATTGCCCGGGCCACCCGGGGTGGCCGGTGTATTGGGACCGCGCGGAACGCCGGGCACGGGCTCGTTGCCCGGACGCGGCATCTCGGCCGGCATGGCGCGTGTCAGCCGCAAGCCCGCGGCTTGCGCGGCGGCCGGCATCGGCTGCGTCCCCACATTGGCAGGACCGCGCGCGGGGGCGACCCGCGCGGCATTGCCGCCCACCCAAGCCGGCCCGGTGCCGGGCAGTGCGCCGCCTTGCGAGCGGAAGCGCTCGGCCAGCGGATCGTGCCCGCCCGCCGCAACCTGCGGCGCGCGCACGGCGAGGGCTTGCCGCGAGAAGACCTGCGTCGGCGGCTGCGGATGCTGTCCGCTGGCGGCGGCCGCGCCGACCAGGCTGCTCTTGACGGGGGCCAGCGCCGGCGTCGAGGCGAACTGCGCATGCGTCAGCTGCGCGCGCAGTTGCTCGGGCCGCAAGGTCGTCATTGCCGGGCCGACCGGCCGGCCGCTGACGAAGGTCTTGGCCGGCACCGCCGTCAGCGCGGCCGGGTTGTTGGCGTTGATGTACGTGACGCGGTTGATGTTGGTCACGTTGTTGATGATGGTCTTGTTGACCGTGACGTTGTTGACCACCACCGTGCGGTTGATGTTGGTCACGTAGGTCGGGCTGGCCGCGTACACGGGGCGATACGCTTCGCCCGGCGCGAGCGGAAACCACGCCACGCCCGGCGAGCCGATCGAAATGTTGATGCCCCAGCTCACGCCGCCACCGCCCCCCACGAAGGCGACCAGCGCGGGGGCGTAGACCGGCCGCGGCGCCACGGGGCCCGGCACCCAGCACCACGTCGTGCCCACGTAGGCCCAGCGGCCATAGTGGAACGGCGCGAAGCCCCATGGCGCATCGTCGACCCAGGTCCAGCCCCATGGGGCGATCCAGGCCCAATGGCCGGTGCGATACGGCGCCCAGCCGACCGGCACGGCATGCGGTACCCACACCGCGCCGTAGCCGTCTTCCTCGCGCCACGTGCCGTATTCGTCCAGCGCTTCGTAGCCGGTCATTTCGCGGCCGACATAGCGCGCGGAGACGGAGGCATCCTCGTGCGCATCGCGCGCTTCGGCCCAGCGATCGAACGCGTCGCGGTTGGCGTAGTCGGTGCCCCCGGCTTCGGCCAGGTCGGTGCCGCCGAAGCGGACCTGCTGGCCGGCGGCCAGCGGCGCCGAGCGATCGTCGCCGTAGGCCGTGCCGTTGCCGCGCCAGACGGTCACCGTGGTGGTCGAGCCATCCTGCGCGACATCGAGCCGGTATTCACCGGGTGCCTGAACCTGGAAGGCCAGGTTGGGTGTATCGATTTCCACGATCTGATCCGGCGGCAGCGCGCGCACGTGTACCGACAGCGCGCCCTGCGTGAGCTTGACCTGCGTGGTGCGGTCGTCCAGGTCGACCAGCGTGGCACCGGTGTTCTGGCCCAGGCGCAGCGCGGTGGAGCCGGCGTGGAGTTCGGTGCGGCTGCCTTGGTCGGACCACAGGCGGTCGCCCGTGGTGAAGGGGCGGTTGAGCGTGGCGGCGGCCCAGTCATCGGAGCCCGCGGGTGCGAAGCTGACGGCGCCGGAGAAGTCCGACAGGCGCGCCACGCGCGCGGCGGGGTCGGCGGCCAGCGCGGCTTGCGTGCCGCACACCAGCAGGACGGCGGCGAGACTCGCTGCCCGCAGGACGCGTGGCAGCCGCGGGCCGGAGAGACGGCCGGTACGGCAGGAGGTGATAGTCATGATGAGCCCTCGTTCTTGATGGCGACGCGCATCGTCCGGATGCCTTTATTAAACGCAGCGGCGGACGGTAGGGGGACGTTGCTTTTGTAAGCGCGTGTTTCGTCGCGATGCGGCGTACGGGCGCGGAGGAAGGCTGGAGAAGGGCTAGCGCGGTCGAACCGCGATGGTGTGCGCGGACGAAAAAAAACGCGCGGGCCGGGGGGCGCCGCGCGGACGGGAAATCCCTTCGAGGGGTCAATTCGAAAGGAGGGGTAACCTGTGCACAAGCCGTGCGTCGATGTTTGGAGGCCGTCGCCTGGCGAGCCGATCTGGTCGCGACGGTGCACAACAATTAGACACAAACACGTCGGGTGCGAAGGCATTCTGGGTGACAAGTGCCCCCCGGGGCGTAACAAAATGTGTCGGATTGCAATCGAATGCAAGCGCTGTAAAACGCCCTTCGTGTGATGGTAAAACCGCTTGGAGACTGGGCTCGGGGAACGTCCGTTTTACGCGCGGAGTCGCATTGATCTGCCGCATGGTTGCTGTCGCCAGTGCGCAGGCGGATCCGGGAACGATGTCCTAGTCTGGGTGTTTGGTGATCGAGGAGGATGCATGCGCGGGCATGCCGTGCGCGGGAGCGCGCAGTTGTCGGCCGCAGCCGGCGTTTTTGTTACGTTGATGGGGATGATGTGGGACGCCGGCACCGCCCATGCCGCGTCGGAAGCGGCGTCGGCGCCGCCTGCTGCGCCGGCGAGTGCGTCGGCTTCCGCTGCGCCCGTTGCGTCCGCGCCAACGGCCGCCCTTGCAAAATCCCGCGAGGGGCGCGAGCGTCATGTCGGCACGTTCTGGCAGGGCGCGGTCGGCAAGGGCGGCGAAAGCCCGGGCTGGAATGTCTGGCTCAGCGTCTACGAGCCCGGTCCCAATGCGCAGCGACAGGACAAGGACCCCATCGCCGACACCCTCACCGGCGAGGCTTACGACGACCGTCCGCAGGGCCGCGCGCTGTGGAGCCTCGAGGGCCGCAACGCGCCCGACCGGCGCTTCGTGTGGCGCGAGCGCGCGGATGGCCTCGACAGCGACGGCCAGCCCGTCACCCGCGAGGGCGGTACGCTGTCCGGCACGGTCTCCGCCGACGGCGCAACCGCCGCCGGCACATGGAGCGACGGCGGCCGCAGCCAGCCCTTCACCCTCAAGCGCGCCGCCCGCTACCTGGAGGTGAGCGGCACCTCCGGCCCGGCCCGGATGACCGAACGCTATCCCGTGACCGGCGACGCGGCGGTGGACGCGCTGGTGCAATCCCTGCGCATCGGCCGCTGCGACGCCGACGACATCGAATGCGCGATCCAGATCAGCGTGGTGGGGCTGGGCGAGACCGTCAGCCTGCTGCGCATGGTGTGGGCCTACAGCGGCGGCGCGCATGGCAACTACGGCTTCACGGCGGGCAACTGGCGGCGCGGGCCGCAGGGCTTCCAGCCGATCACGCTGGCTGATGTGCTGAACCCGAGCGCCGCATGCCTGCAGAGCTTCAACACGCAGGTGGTCAGTGCGCTCAGGCGCGAGGGCGCACCCGATGCCGTGCGCGGCGCCCTGAAGGAGAAGGATCTGCGCAGCGCCACGTTTCCGTTTACCCTGCAGGGAGGAGACCGCATCGTCGTGCACTACGGCCCGTACGAGGTCGGGCCGTATGCGTGGGGTGCATTCCGCGCGACGGTACGCATCGACGATCTCGGTGCCGCGTGCCGGCGTCCGTCCGCCTGAAACCGAACGTCATCCATGTCCGCCAATCCTTCCTACATCGACGAACAGGCCCTCATGCGCCGGCTGCTGTCCGGCAAGACCATCGCCGTGGTCGGGTTGTCGCCGCGGCCGACACGGCCCAGCTACGACGTGGCGCGCTATCTGCAGCAGGCCGGTTACCGGATCGTGCCCGTGAACCCGCAGCACGCGGGCGAGGATGTGCTCGGCGAGCCGTGCTTCGCGACGCTCGCCGAGGCCGCCACCACGCTGGCCACCGCCGGGCGGCGCATCGACCTGGTCGACATCTTCCGCCGCGCCGAACACGTGCTGCCGGTGGTGCGCGAAGCGGTGGCCCTGGGCGTGGGCGGCGTCTGGGTGCAGCTGGGCATCGTCAACGATGAGGCGATGGCGGTGGCGCGCGCGGCGGGCATTCCGGCCGTGCAGGACCGCTGTACCAAGATCGAGCACTGGCGCCTCGGTCTCGGCGAGCGGGGCTGAGCGCGCGCGGCGCCTCGCGCTACACTTCGGCGCTCTGCGCAACGCACATCCCGCCATGGCCGTCGATCCCCAGATCCTGCAGTTCCACCAACGCCTTGCCGAACGGTTCGGCGCCTTGCCGCTGCCGGCCGACGCGCTGGCCCGGCGCGCACGCTTCGCAGCCGTCGCCGATGTCTTGGCGCGGCCGGATCCCGAGGGGATCGAGGTGTCGGACCTGACCCTGCCGCTGCCGGGCCGCACGCTCGATGCGGTGATGTTTCGGCCGCGCGGCGTGCAGCGTCCGCGCCTGCTGGTGTGGTTCCATGGCGAGGGCTGGATGGTGGGGTCCGCGCGTACCACGCATCGCCTGATGTGCGCGCTGCTGGCGGCCGACACCGGCTGCGCGGTGATCAGCGTCGACTATCGCCTCGCACCCGAACACCCGTTTCCGGCGCCCACCGACGATGCGCGCGATGCGCTGGCCTACCTGGCGGAGCAGCGGCTGCGCTTGTCGCTCGATCCGGATTTCCTGGCCGTGGGCGGGGACAGCGCGGGCGGGCATCTGGCGGCGCAGGCTGCGCAAGCGGTGCACGCCATGGTGCGGCCGGGCCTCGTGACGGCGCAGCTGCTGGTCTGTCCGGTCACCATGCCGGCCTTCGGCAGCGAGAGCTACAGCGCCTTCGCGCAGGGCCCGGGCCTGACGCGCGACGAGATGCGCTGGTACTGGGCGCAGTTCATCGGCGAGGCGGCGCTCGACCGGCCGCTGGCCGAGCAGGATGCGCGCCTCTTCCTGATGGCCGATCCGCCCGGCCACATGCCGCCCGACACGGTGGTGATCATGGCCGCGCACGATGTGCTGCGCGACGACGGCCTGGCCTATGCCGACTACCTGGTGCAGCACGGCGCCCAGGTCGTCACCATCGAGGCCTCGGGCATGACCCACGGCTTTGCGCGCCTCCAGCCCGAAGCTGAGCGGGCACGCGAATGGATGCGCCGGGCGGCGCACGCTTTCGTGGGAATGATCGGGGATGCCGCCGGCTGAGCCCGGCGGTGTGCAGGCTGACGCGTCAGCGCGGCGGGCGTACCCGGAACCTCGCCAGCACGCGGCGTGTGACGAACAGCGAGAGGTAATCGTGCACGCGGGCCTCGGAGGCGAGCGTGCGCAGCGTTTCCAGATAGGTCTGGCGGACGAGATCGGCCGGTGCACCGGTGTCCTGCACGATCTTGTCGATCTGCTCGTTTTGGTCGGATATGGCGGTACCCATGACAGCTTCCCCGTGCTTGCAGTGGCGGTGGAGCGCGGCGTCGGATGCGCGGCGCGTGACCACTATAGGAAACGTGTCGGAACTGTCTAGCGTTGTTGCAAATCATCCCGCACTGCATCAAACCGGCGCGGTTGCTGCGCCGGAAGTGAATCCGGCGCCACGCCTTATTTGGCCCAGTTCGCGGGCATGCTCTGCAGTCCGATGGTGGTGCCGGCGGTATCGGTCACGCGCGCCAGTTCCCGATACGCGATTGCCTGGACGCGCTCGGGCAGCGGCACGAACTTGGCGCGGGCGGCCAGCTCGTCACCGTGGAAGTAGTCCCAGGTCAGGAACTTGAGTGCGTCCAGCGTGCGCGCGCCGTTGGCGCTCACGGCCGGCATGATGATGAAGGTGCCCATGGTGATCGGCCAGGTGTCGGGGCCGGGCAGGTTCACGAGCGGCGCGGTGAAGTCGCCCTTGCGGTTCCAGGCGCTCTGCAGCACCGCGTCGCGGAAGCCGCTGACCTGGGCGCTGACGAAATGGCCGGCGGCATTGCGCAGCTGCACCGCGTTCAGGTCGTTGTCGAGGACGTAGTTGTAGTCGACGTAGCCGATGGCGCCGGGCGTGGCCTGCACCGCCTTGACCACGTCGCCACTGCCCTTGGCGGCGGTGAAATCGGCCGGCCAGGCGAGGGTCGACTTGGTGCCGTAGGCGGCTTTCCAGTCTGCGCTGACGGTGCTCAGGTAGTCGGTGAAGTGGTAGGTCGTGCCCGAGCCGTCGGCGCGCACCACGGGATGGATCTTCAGCCTGGGCAGCGCCAGGCCGGGGTTGAGCGCGTGCAGTTCGGGCGCGTCCCAGGTCTCGACCTTGCCGAGGAAGATGCGCGCCAGCACTTCGCCCGTGAGCCGCAGCTGGCCGTGCGGCACGCCCGGCAGATTGACGAAGGGGACCGCCCCCGTCACCACCGACGGCACGCATACCAGCCCGGCCTTGGCCGCATCGGCCGACGACAGCGGCACATCCGATGCGCCGAAATCCACCGTGCCCGCGCGGATGCGCTTGAGGCCCTCTCCCGAGCCCACCGCGTCATACTTGAGCGTCGTGCCCGAGGCGGCGGTATAGCCCGCCGACCAGATGCGGTAGACCGGTGCCGCGGCGGTCGATCCCGCGCCGAGGATTTCCGCCCGCGCGAGAACGGGCAAGCCCGAGGCGACCATCGCCAGGGCCAGGACTGCGTGCTTGAACATGGGGAAACTGCCCGCGGAAAACGCGCCGGCGGCTGGAGTGAAGCCCCGGATTGTAGCGGGGTGCGGATGGCAGCGCGCGTGGGGTCGGGTTTCCCGCAAGGCGGAGTGTTGTAAGACGTTCCGCAAACGTTAATCACAAAAAGAGGTGAGATCGCCTCTTTTATTCGGGGTGATCTCGCCTCCGCCAGAGGCGCTCGGGCAGGCTGATGGTCGGCGTGGCCCAAGCGCATTGCATGGCGCGTTGGCCGCCGGCGGGCCGCTCACCCGGGGCGAGGCCCGCACATTCCCGCCGTGCTTACTTCGCCAGCCCCTCCGCCCGCAGCGCCTCCTGCACCTTCGGCCGTGCGGCCACGCGTTCCAGGTAGGCCTTCAGGTTCGGGTAGGGCGTCAGCGGCAGTGCCAGCAGGTTGGCCCAGTTGATGACGGTGAAGGCATAGGCATCGGCCACGCTGTAGTCGCCGGCGAGCCAGGGTTGCCGGGCGAACAGGGCTTCCAGCTCGGCAAAGCGCGCGGCGAGCTTGTCCTTGACCCATTGGCGCGTGGATTCCGCCGTCTCCTTGTGCCACAGCCACGGGCTGAAGACCTTGTGCAGTTCGGTGCTGACGAACGTCAGCCATTGCACGACCGCCAGCCGGCGCGGCGAGCCCGGCGCACCGATCAGTGCCTGCGACGGATCGAGGTCGGCCACGTGCTGCAGCAGCGCCGCGCCTTCGGTATGGCGGGAGCCATCGGCGAGTTCGAGCACGGGGACATAGCCGCGCGGTGCGACGGCGTAGAAGTCGCCGCCGTCCGCCGTGGTGTGCCGGGCCAGGTCGACGGCGGCGAGATCGAACGGCACGCCCACCTCGCGCAGGGCGATGTGGACGGCGAGCGAGCAGGCACCGGGAGCGTAGTAGAGCTTCATGATCGTGGGTGTGAATGGAGGGGAAAGCCGGGGCTGCCGGCGGCAGCGCCATCGGTGGAGCCACTGTAGGATTGCGCCCACGCCAACGAAATAGGCATGAAAGAAAACCATGCATGCGCAAACGCAATACCGGCTGAGCGCGGCCGACCTGGAGGTCGTGCTGGCGATGGCGCGCACCGGCACGCTGGCGGCGGCGGGCGAGCGGCTGGGCGTGGATGCCTCCACCGTGTTCCGCTCGCTGCAGCGGATCGAGCGCGGGCTGGGGCAGGCCCTGTTCGCGCGCTCGCGCACCGGGTATCTGGCCAACGCGTTGGCGCAGTCGCTGGCCGAGCGGGCGGAGCAGGTGGAAGCGGCGCTGGAGGCGGCGCGCTCGGTGGCCAACATGGCGCCGGACCCGGTCGCGGGCACGGTGCGCATCACCACCACCGACACCATCCTGCACGGCCTCGTTGCGCCCGCGCTTATGGCACTGCATGCGCAGCATCCGGGCCTGGTCTATGACCTGCACGTCGGCAACGAGCTGGCGAGCCTGACCCGGCGCGATGCCGACATCGCCGTGCGCGCCACGCGGCGCCCGCCGCCGCATCTCGTGGGCAAGCCGATCGGCCCGGTTCGCGTGGGGCTGTACGCGGGCAAGGGCAGTGCCTTCCAGCACTACGCCGACGTGGAGGCCGGCCGCGCGCCGTGGATCGGCGTGGACGACGCGATTCCCGATCACCCTTCCGTGGTCTGGCGTAGGCGCCATGTTCCCAAGGCGGTGCCGGCATACCGCGTCAACAGCCTTCAGACGGTGATGGAAATGGTCGGGCTGGGTCTGGGGGTGGGCATCCTGCCGGTCTTCCTGGCCGACATGCGCAGCGACCTGGTGCCGCTGCTCGGTGTGCTGTATGCCGGCCAGACCGAGCTATGGCTGCTGATGCATCCGGAGTCGCGGCACCTGCGGCGGATCGCGACGGTGTATGGGCATCTGGCGCAGGTGCTGCGCTTGCCGTGAGCGGGCGGCGCGATGGCATTCGCGCTGCCGTGCCCTGTTCTCTGCTTACTTGATGAAGAAGACCGTCTCGACCTCATCCTGGTTCGAGATGAGGACGTTGGTCGTGGTGATGTCGTCGAAGTAGTACGTGTAGGTTGTCCGGCCTAGGAACGAACTGGTCTTGACGGGGTTGCCGAGCTGCTTGGTGACCATGGCGATGTTGTCGCCGATGTGGACGCCGCCGATGCTGCCCTTGAACGGTGCATCCACGCGGTACGTCGTGACGCGATCCTTTTCAAAGAACACCCAGATGCCCTTCGTTTTCAGGTGCAACTGCTTCTTCTTGGGAAGCATGGGGTTGGGCTGATCGATCGGTTCCGGATCGAGCGTCGTCCCGAGCGCGTGTTTCACTTCGTCCACGGTGTCGCCCAGCTTGATCGGGAGATCCGTGATGGTCGGGGCGGCAAATGCGGTGCTCTGGCAGGCAAGGTACAGCACGGCTGCGGCAGCGGTCGCGAAGCGCCGCAGGTGTGCGGAGGCATTCAGCATGGCGTGGGACGTCTTTGAGGGTGGTGTGACGAAAGGAGCATGCAGGCTAGCAGAATCCGGCCGTTGTGCCCCGCGCCTTGAAGGGGGGATGTCAGGCGGCCGCAACGGCCGCCTTCGCGACGCTGGGTGCCGAGATGTCGAGCCCAGCGCGATGGCGAGGCAAGCGGTCTCTTCATGGTGGACTGTGCCTTGCGAGCGCAACCCGGGACGCATGCACGTCGCCGCGCATGGTGGGCCCGCCCGGGCATGCGAACAACGCCGGGGCCAGGCCATCCGCCCCTCGCATGGGTGGTGGGCCAATTGCGTGACTCATCTCAAGTTCCCCGCTCCCCTGCCGTAGCTTTTTCCACGTGCGCATTCCGGCCGGCTGTCGCCGGGGCGCGGTGTCGTCGTCGCGGTACGCAGTCTGATTCGTCTCCCACCCCAAAGAAAAGAATCACGATGTCCTCTCTCCGCACTCGCATCCTCGTTATCTCTTCGGCCACTGTGATCGGTGCGCTCGCGCTGTCGGGGGCCGCCACGTACGCCATCGTGCGCGCCAGCACGCTGGCCTCCATCGATCAGAACCTGACGGCCATCGCCAGCGGCAACACGCTGGCCATCGACAAGTGGGTGACGGCCAAGGCCCAGGCCGTGAAGGCGACGGCGGAGGCGGTGGAGTACGGCGATCCGCATGGCCTGGTCAAGCACATGGGCGATGCCGACGGCTTCCCGATCACCACCGTCGGCTGGACCGACAAGACGTTCTTCTCCACCAGCGCCGGCACGCCCAAGGACTACGATCCGACCGCCCGCCCCTGGTACAAGTCGGCCATCGCCGCCGGCAAGCCGACCGTCACCAAGCCTTACGGCGATGCGTCGACCGGCGTGCCGTACGTATCGTTCGCCGCGCCGCTGATGCGCAACGGCGAGGCGACCGGCGCGCTGAGCGGCGCGGTGCCGTTGGACGGCGTGCGCGAAGTGGTGGCGGCGGTGCATCCGACGCCGTCGAGCCTGGCCTTCGTGGTGGCGCGCGACGGTCAGGTGATCGCGCACCCCGATGCCAAGCTGATGCTCAAGCCGGTGACGGAGGTGTCGGCCGCGCTGACGCCCGATGCGCTGACGGCGCTGGCCAAGGCGACCGCGCCGCTGGAAGTGGAGCTGGCCGGTGCCGCCAAGCTGCTCAAGGCGCAGGCGGTGCAGGGCACCGACTGGTACCTGGTGATCGCGCTGGACAAGGCCGAGGCCACCGCCGGCCTGCGCAGCGTGGCGCGCGCGCTGGGGGTGGCGATGGTGCTGCTGACGCTGGCGGCGGTGGGCATCGCGGCGTTCTTCACCGCGCAGTCGTTCCGCCGGCTGTCGCAGGTGCGCGATGCGATGGACACCATCGGCTCCGGCGGCGGCGACCTGACGCATCGGCTGCCGGTGGTCGGCAACGATGAGGTGGCGCAGATTTCCGCATCGTTCAACACCTTCATCGACAAGATCGGCGAGGTGCTGCTGGAGGTGCGCGCCAGCGTCGAAAACATGAAGTCCGCCACCGGCGAGATCGAGATGGGCAACCGCGACCTGTCGCTGCGCACGGAGACGTCGGCGAGCAACCTGCAGGAAACCTCGGCCGCGCTCACCGAGCTGACCACCAGCGTGAAGAATTCCGCCGAGGCCGCCCTGCAGGCCACGCGCCTCGCGGGCGAGGCCAGCGAGGCGGCCGTGCGCGGCGGCGAGGTGGTGTCGGGCGCGGTCAGCACGATGGATGCGATCGCGCAGTCGTCGTCGCGCATCAGCGAGATCATCGGCGTGATCGACAGCATTGCGTTCCAGACCAACATCCTCGCACTCAACGCCGCGGTGGAGGCCGCCCGCGCCGGCGAGAACGGCCGCGGCTTTGCCGTGGTGGCCGGCGAGGTGCGCACGCTGGCGCAGCGCAGCGCCGCCGCCGCGCGCGAGATCAAGGCGCTCATCCAGGCCTCGGAAGCCAGCGTCAAGGCCGGCGCCGAGCGCGTCGATGCCGCCGGCACGACGATGCGCGAGATCGTGGAAGGCATCCAGCGCGTCAGCCGCATCATCGGTGAGATCGACGGCGCCATGCATGAGCAGAGCGCGGGCATCAGCCAGATCGACCGCAGCGTCGCCGAGATGGATCAGGCCACGCAGCAGAACGCCGCGCTGGTGGAGCAGTCGACCGCTGCCTCGTCGATGCTCAACGAGCAGGCGCATGGGCTGGCGCGCACGGTCGGGCTGTTCCGGCTGCGCGGGGCCTAGCGCCAGACCACGTCGGTCACCTGCGGAATGGTCGGCACCAGCGCCCGCAGGTGCACCTCCAGGCGGCCGGCTTGCGCGTCGACATCCACGCGGTGGAACAGCCGCTGCAGCACGGACGGCTCCGCGACCGGGAAGATCGCCCAGGTGTCCGTGCTGCCCTCGACGTTGCCGCAGCCGTACCAGAGCAGGCACGGGTCACGCGAGACCATCACCACCCAGCCGAAGTCTTCCGGGATCACGTCGTGCGCGGTGACGCCGCGCGCGGCGAGGGCCTCGGTCAGCCAGCGGGCCAGCGCCTTGCCGTAGACGCCGGGGTTGGTCTCGCGGTCTTCGCCGTCGATGGGCTGGAAGAAGGGCGTGCGGAATACGACTTGCATGGTGGTGCCGCGCGGGGCGCCGGCGGGCTCAGTGCGAGCGTCCGTCGAACTGCGTGACCGGCACCGCCGCCAGGTCGATGTCTTCCAGGCAGCGGATGTTGATGGCCACCATGGCCTTGCCGTCGGGAGCGGTGCCTTCACCGTAGGGGTGCATGCCGCACACCGGGCAGAAGCGATGCCGGATCACGTGCTTGTTGAAGGTGTAGGTGCTGGCGTTCTCGTCCGGCGTGAGCAGATGCAGGTGCTCGCGCGGCACGAACCACAGCAGCGAGCCCTTGCGCTGGCAGATCGAGCAGTTGCAGGCCATCGCGCTGCCCGGCTCGCCGTCGACCTCGAAGGCGATGCGTCCGCAGTGGCAGCTTCCCTTGTGGGTCATGGCGGGGCTCCTGGTGAAGGGCATGCCCGGACACTATAGGCCGAATCGTGTGCCGCGCCTCGGGATTCGCCCTAGGTCTGCCGCCATGCGTGGCGATGCGACAATTGGCCTCACAATCGGCCCCGATTTGGCCCCGATGCGCCGCGCCGGATGTCGGCCATGACCACTGACCACGGAGGAGGGGAGCATGCATCGCAAGCGCTGTCTGGGATGGCTGCGGGCCGCGGGTGTCGTGGCCGCGTCGGCAATGTGTCCGGGGGCATGGGCGCAGGCTTCGGCACCGGCCGCCGCCGCGCCGCCGCTCGCCCCGCAGATCATCGACATGGGCGCCATGACCGCCGCCGACATCGGCCCCATCGTGCCCGACATGGGGACGCTGCGCACCAGGGGGCTGGTGGCGACCGCCAGCGGGACCGTGGGCATCCAGGTCGGCACCGTCGTCAAGCACACGCATGCCTATTCCGACGAGATCCAGTACGTGATGGCCGGCACCGCCACCGTGTGGCTCGACAACGGGCCGCGCGAGGTGCACGCGGGCGACCTGATCGTGATCCCGCGCGGTGTCGTGCATGGGACGCTGACGACCAGCGCGGACTTCAAGGCGATGGCGATCAAGCTGCCGCCGCAGCGGGCGGGGGATACCCAGAAAGTCCCCTGAGGGGATGACGGGAGCCGTGTGCGTCACGGGCGGCGCGGCGCGCGCGTGGCCGTCCGGCCGCCGATCCCCCATCCCGTACAATGGCGGCCTTCGTTTCGATCCCGCCGCCATGTCCGCACCGCTCGCCAACGACACCTTCCTGCGTGCCCTGCGCCGCCAGCCCACCGAATACACGCCGCTGTGGCTGATGCGCCAGGCGGGCCGCTACCTGCCCGAGTACAACGCCACGCGCGCGCGCGCCGGCAGCTTTCTGGGCCTGGCCAAGTCGCCGGCCTATGCCACCGAGGTGACGCTGCAGCCGCTGGACCGCTATCCGCTGGATGCCGCCATCCTGTTCTCCGACATCCTGACCGTGCCCGATGCGATGGGTCTGGGGCTGTCGTTCGAGCAGGGCGAGGGTCCGCGCTTCGCGCGCCCGGTGCGCTCCGAGGCGGACGTGGCCGCGCTGTCGGTGCCCGACATGGCCTCGCTGCAGTACGTCTTCGATGCGGTGTCGGAAATCCGCCGCGCGCTGGTGCAGGGCGGCCGCCAGCGCGTGCCGCTGATCGGCTTCTCGGGCAGCCCGTGGACGCTGGCCTGCTACATGGTCGAAGGCGGTGGCTCGGATGACTTCCGCACCGTCAAGTCGATGCTCTACGCGCGCCCGGACCTGATGCACCGCATCCTGGAAATCAACGCGGCCGCCGTGATCGACTACCTGAACGCGCAGATCGACGCCGGCGCCCAAGCCGTGATGGTGTTCGACACCTGGGGCGGCGCGTTGGCCGACGGCATCTACCAAACGTTTTCGCTGGCCTATATGGCGCGCGTGGTGGAAGGCCTGCGCGCTGGCGCGGACGGCCAGCGCGTGCCGGTGATCCTGTTCACCAAGGGCGGCGGGCTGTGGCTCGAATCGATGGCCGAGACCGGCGCCGATGCGCTGGGCGTGGACTGGACGGTCAACCTGCAACTGGCGCGCGTGCGCACCGGCGGCCGGGTGGCGCTGCAGGGCAACCTCGACCCGACCGTGCTGTTCGCCGAGCCGGATGCCATCCGCGCGCAGGTGCGCCGGGTGCTGGAGGACTATGCCGCCGGCGGCGACAGCGATGGCCATGTGTTCAACCTCGGTCACGGCATCTCGCAGTTCACGCCGCCGGAATCGGTGGCGGTGCTGGTGGACGAAGTGCACACCTTCAGTCGCACGCTGCGGACTCGCTTGCCGTAGCAACGGAATGTTGCGGTGCGATAGTGTTTGAATGGCCGGCCCTTGGTGCAGCGGGCCTGTGCCCCGGAGGGGTGGTTCGCCACGCTGGTGCAGACGCGGTAAGCGGCCACTCGCGTGTACGCGGCGCGCCGGCGCCTGGAAACCCTGTCAAGCGAAATATTTCGCACCTTTTTGTGCGCAACCTCGATGTCAAGACTTGACTTATGCACAAAGCTGTCGCGGCTGGCATTTTTCGCGGCGCAGCAAGAGTCGGCTGCTGTATTCGTCGCGTAAGTATTTGATTTTTATACGATAAAGTTGTGTGCGCGGAAATCGGGCAGGCTAGAAAAAGCCTTGATCTACCGACCTTCGCAGGCGCTGCCGGCGACTTTTCAACAAAGTTATCCACAGCCTGTGTGGATAGCCGGAAAAAACGGACGCCGATCAGGGCGCCAAGCCATAAAGCTCAAGTGATACTTGAGGTTCGGGCGGTGCGCGGTGCAGGCGTCACGTTCGCGGTGCGGCCGGCGGACCGCTTTTTCGGGTGCGCTGGACGCCGCTGCTTCGCAACAAATTCTGTGCAATTCACCGCCTCCTACGCATGACCGCTACCCATGCTGATGCCGCTCCGCCCGCCGTTGCCCAGGCAGCGCGCGCGGGCGCCATCGCACGGGTGGTGATCGATACGCCGCTGGATGCCGTGTTCGACTATCGTTGCGCGCAGCCGGTCGTGCCGGGCCAACTGGTGGTGGTGCCGTTCGGCAGCCGCCGCGTGGTGGCGCTGGTGGTGGAGATCGCCGGCACCACCGAGGTGCAGGAAGACCGCCTGCGCGATGTCGAGCGCGTGCTCGACTGGGTGCCGCCGCTGGATGCCGAATGGCGCGCGCTGGCCAAATTCGCCGCCGGTTACTACCACCGGGCGCTGGGTGAAGTGACGCTGCCGGCGCTGCCGCCGTTGTGGCGCACGCCCGGCAGCTGGGACAGTCTGGCCCGCCACGCCACCGAGACCGTCTACGTGATGCGCGAGCCGGCGCGCGCCGCCTTGCTCGACAGCATCCCCCGGCGGGCGGCCGGGGCGATGCGCCTGGCCGAAGCGCTGACGGGCGACGGCGAACTGTCCGCCAGCGCCGCCGTCGCGCTGCACGGGCAGGCGACGGCCAAGCTGCGCGATTGGGCCGCGGTGGGCTGGGTCGAGGCGGAGCTGCGACCCAGGCCGCTGCTGCCGGTGCCGCGCGACCTGCCGCCGGCGTCCGTTGCGCCGGCGCTCAATGCCGAGCAGGCCGCGGCCGTCGATGCCATCGCGCAGGCCGGGGCGGGTGGCGGTTTTGCGCCGTTCCTGCTGTACGGGGTCACCGGCAGCGGCAAGACCGAGGTCTACCTGCACGCCATCGCCGATGCCCTCGCGCGCGATCCGGCCGCGCAGGTGCTGATGCTGGTGCCCGAGATCAACCTGACGCCGCAGCTGGAGGCGCGCATTGCGGCGCGCTTCCCCGGCGTGCCGCTGGCCGCGCTGCACAGCGGCCTGGCCGAGCAGCCGCGCGCGCTGAACTGGCTGGCGGCGCATCGCGGCGAGGCGCGCATCGTGCTCGGCACGCGGCTGGCGATGCTGGCCTCGCTGCCGCACCTCGCGCTGATCCTCGTCGACGAAGAGCACGACACGTCCTACAAGCAGCAAGAGGGCCTGCGCTATTCCGCGCGCGATCTGGCGCTGTGGCGGGCCAAGCAGCGCGGTATCCCGGTCGTGCTCGGGTCGGCCACGCCGTCGCTGGAGACCTGGTGGCGCGCCGAGCAGGGCACCACCAAGCGCCTGGTGCTGTCGCAGCGTGCGCAGGCCGACGCGGTGCTGCCGCGCGTCTCGCTGATCGACCTGACGCTGGAGCGCCGCGCGGGCCGGGAGATCCGCGACGGGCTGTCCCGGCCGCTGCTCGATGCCGTTGCCGGGCGCCTGGCGCGCGGCGAGCAAAGCCTGCTCTTCCTCAACCGCCGCGGCTACGCGCCGGTGCTGGCGTGCGACGCGTGCGGCTGGCTGTCGGGCTGCCCGCGCTGCTCGGCGTACCTGGTGCTGCACAAGCCGGAGCACCGGCTGCGCTGCCACCACTGCGGCTACGAATCGCGCATCCCGCACCATTGCCCGGACTGCGGCAACGTCGACATCGCGCCGCTGGGGCGCGGCACGCAGCGCATCGAGGAAACCCTCGGCGCGCTGTTTCCGCAGGCGCGCATGGCGCGCATCGACGCGGACTCCACCCGCCGCAAGGGCAGCGCCGAGGCGCTGTTCGACACCGTGCACGAAGGGGCCGTCGATATCCTGATCGGCACGCAGATGGTCGCCAAGGGGCACGACTTCCAGCGCGTGACGCTGGTGGGCGTGGTGGCGCCCGATGCATCCCTGTTCAGTCACGACTTCCGTGCCGGCGAGCACCTGTTCGCCTCGCTGATGCAGGTGGCCGGGCGCGCCGGCCGTGCCGGGCTGGCGGGCGAAGTGCTGATCCAGACCCGCTACCCGGATGCCCCCGCCCTGCTGGCGCTGGTGCGGCACGACTACGCCGGCTTCGCGCGCCAGCTGCTGCGCGAGCGCAAGCAGGCCTGCCTGCCGCCGTTCGCCTACCAGGCGCTGCTGACCGCCGAGCACCGCGAGCTGGCGCGCGCGCTGGAATTCCTCGGCGCCGCGCGCGCGGCCGGGCAGGCCGTGGCCGAGGCTCAGGGTTTGCCGGTGCAACTGCACGACCCGGTGCCCATGACCATGGTGCGCCTGGCCAACCGCGAACGCGCCCAACTGCTGCTCGAGAGCGCTTCGCGCGCCGCCCTGCAGCGGCTGCTGGCCGCCTGGACCGACGGGTTTGGCGACATCGGCCGGACAGTCAAGGGCGTGCGCTGGCAGCTCGAGATCGACCCGCTGCGGATCTGACCGGCACCCCCGGTGCGGGGGGCGTCATGTGCGGTTGCACCAAAATTCGATGCCTCGAACCAAGGGGTTCCACTAAGTTGCACCTCGCGCGCGGCCGGGCGTATGATCCGTTCGGTTTGCCGGCCACAAGCAGGCAAGGCAGCTCAGCAAAGGAACCCTCATGGCTACGACCACCCTCGGGGTCAAGCTGGACGATGCTTCGCGCGAACGCCTCAAGCGCGCGGCCCAGTCCATTGACCGCACGCCGCACTGGCTGATCAAGCAGGCGATCTTCACCTATCTGGACCAAGTGGAGCGGGGGCAGCTGCCGAATGATGCGGGCGGTCCGGCGGCGGATGGCCTCCCGTCCGCCGCCGCAGCCGTCGCGGACATGGCCGATGCCGACGGCACCGAGGCCGTGGTGCAACCCTTCCTCGAATTCGCGCAGAGCGTGCAGCCGCAGTCGGTGCTGCGCGCCGCCATCACGGCCGCCTATCGCCGGCCGGAGACCGAGGCGATCCCGATGCTGCTGGAGCAGGCTCGCCTGCCGGGCGCGCTGGCCTCCGAGGCCAAGCAGCTCGCCCGCGACCTCGCCGGCAAGCTCCGTACGCAAAAGGTCGGCACCGGCCGCGAAGGTCTGGTGCAAGGTCTGATTCAAGAGTTCTCCCTGTCGAGCCAGGAAGGCGTGGCACTGATGTGTCTGGCCGAAGCCCTGCTGCGCATTCCCGACAAGGCCACGCGCGATGCGCTGATCCGCGACAAGATCAGCAGCGGCAACTGGCAGTCGCACCTGGGCCAGAGCCCGTCGCTGTTCGTCAACGCCGCCACCTGGGGCCTGCTGCTGACGGGCAAGCTGGTGGCCACGCACAACGAGGCCGGGCTGTCGACGGCGCTCACGCGCGTCATCGGCAAGCGCGGCGAGCCGCTGATCCGCAAGGGTGTCGATATGGCGATGCGCCTGATGGGCGAGCAGTTCGTCACCGGCGAGACCATTTCCGAAGCGCTGGCCAACGCCCGCAAGTACGAGGCCGAAGGCTTCCGCTACTCCTACGACATGCTCGGCGAAGCCGCCATGACGGAAGAGGATGCCCAGCGCTACCTCGCGTCGTACGAGCAGGCCATCCGCGCGATCGGCCAGGCTTCGGGCGGGCGCGGCATCTATGAGGGGCCGGGCATCTCGATCAAGCTGTCGGCGCTGCATCCGCGCTACAGCCGCGCCCAGTACGACCGCGCCATCAATGAGCTGTACCCGCGCGTGAAGGGCCTGGCCATGCTGGCCCGCGAGTACGACATCGGCATCAACATCGATGCGGAAGAAGCCGACCGCCTGGAGCTGTCGCTCGATCTGCTCGAGCGCCTGTGCTTCGCGCCCGAGCTGGTCGGCTGGAACGGCATCGGCTTCGTGGTGCAGGGCTACCAGAAGCGCTGCCCGTTCGTGCTCGACTACCTCATCGATCTGGCCCGCCGCAGCAAGCATCGCCTGATGATCCGCCTGGTGAAGGGCGCCTATTGGGACAGCGAGATCAAGCGCGCCCAGGTGGAAGGCCTGGAGGGCTATCCGGTCTACACGCGCAAGGTCTACACCGATGTGTCGTACCTGGCCTGCGCGCGCAAGCTGCTGGCCGCGCCGGACGCGATCTTCCCGCAGTTCGCCACGCACAACGCGCACACGCTGGCCGCGATCTACCAGATGGCCGGTCAGAACTATTACCCCGGCCAGTACGAATTCCAGTGCCTGCACGGCATGGGCGAGCCGCTGTACGAGCAGGTGGTCGGCAACAAGCCGGGCAAGCTCAACCGCCCGTGCCGCATCTACGCGCCGGTCGGCACGCACGAGACGCTGCTGGCTTACCTGGTGCGCCGCCTGCTGGAGAACGGCGCCAACACTTCGTTCGTGAACCGCATTGCCGACGAGGCGATTCCGCTGGATGAGCTCGTCGCCGACCCGGTGGCCGTGGTGGAGACGATGCACGCCGAGGAAGGCGCGCTCGGCCTGCCGCATCCGAAGATTCCGTTGCCGCGCCATCTCTATGGGGATGTGCGTGCCAATTCAGCAGGGATCGACCTGGCGAACGAGCATCGGCTGGCGTCGTTGTCGTCTGCGCTGCTGGCTGGTACCAGTTCGGTCTGGGCCGCTGAACCGACCATCGGCGATGCGCCATACACCGGTGGCACGCCGCAACCGGTGCGCAACCCGTCGGACCTGCGCGACGTGGTCGGCCATGTGACCGAAGCCACCGAAGCCGACGTCGATGCCGCGCTGTCGGCCGCCGCCGCCGCTGCCCCGATCTGGCAAGCCACGCTGCCCGAAGCGCGTGCCGCGCTGCTCGATCGCGCCGCCGACCTGATGGAAGGCGAGATGCAGCACCTGATGGGGCTGATCATCCGCGAGGCGGGCAAGACGCTGTCCAACGCGATTGCCGAAGTGCGCGAGGCGGTGGACTTCCTGCGCTACTACGCGGCGCAGGTGCGAGGCGGGTTCTCCAACGACACGCACCGCCCGCTGGGCCCGGTGGTCTGCATCAGCCCGTGGAACTTCCCGCTGGCGATCTTCACCGGTCAGGTGAGCGCGGCGCTGGCCGCCGGCAACCCGGTGCTGGCCAAGCCCGCCGAGCAGACCCCGCTGATCGCCGCACAGGCCGTGCGCATCCTGCGCGAGGCCGGCGTGCCGGCCGGCGCGGCGCAGCTGCTGCCGGGCCGCGGCGAGACCGTCGGGGCCGCGCTGGTGAAGGATGCGCGCACCAAGGGCGTGATGTTCACCGGCTCGACCGAGGTGGCGCGCATTCTGCAGCGCACGCTGGCCGGCCGCCTGGATGCCAACGGCGCGCCGATCCCGCTGATCGCCGAGACCGGCGGCCAGAACGCGATGATCGTCGATTCGTCGGCGCTGGCCGAGCAGGTGGTGGCCGATGTGCTGTCGTCCGCCTTCGATTCTGCCGGGCAGCGCTGCTCGGCCCTGCGCGTGCTGTGCCTGCAGGACGACGTGGCCGACCGCGTGCTGGCGATGCTCAAGGGCGGCATGGCCGAACTGGCGATGGGCAATCCGGATCGCCTGTCCACCGACGTCGGCCCGGTGATCGACGCCGAGGCGCGTGACAACATCGTCGGCCATATCGAAGGCATGCGCGCCAAGGGCCGTCGTGTGCATCAGGCGCCCGTGCCCGCCGCCTGCGCACACGGCACCTTCGTGCCGCCGACGGTGATCGAACTCGACAGCCTGTCGGACCTGACGCGCGAGATCTTCGGGCCGGTGCTGCACGTGGTCCGCTGGAAGCGCACGGCCGACAACGCCGGTCTCACCCGGCTCATCGAGCAGATCAACGGCACGGGCTACGGCCTGACGCTGGGCATCCACACCCGCATCGACGAGACCATCGCGCACATCGTCGAGCGCGCGCGGGTGGGCAACCTGTACGTGAACCGCAATATCGTCGGCGCGGTGGTCGGCGTGCAGCCGTTCGGCGGCGAGGGCCTGTCGGGCACCGGCCCGAAGGCGGGCGGCCCGCTGTATCTGCTGCGCCTGCTGTCGACCTGCCTGCAGGACGCGATGCGCACGGCGTTGGCCCTGACCGCGGGCGCCGGCACCGACGTCGAGACCGATGAGCGCCGCGCGCTGCTGGCGTCGTTCGACGCGCTGCGTGACTGGGCGCGCCAGCAGTCGCCCGAGCTGGCCGCGCTGTGCGACCGCCTGGCGGCGGCCACGGCCACCGGTGCTGTCCTGACGCTGCCGGGCCCGACCGGCGAGCGCAACACTTACATGCTGCTGCCGCGCGACGCGGTGCTGTGCGTGGCGGCCGATTCGGCCGACTGGCTGCGCCAGTTGGCGGCCGTGCTGGCCGTGGGCAGCGAGGCGGTCGTGCAGGAAAACCCTGCCATCGCTGAAGTGCTGCGTACGCTGCCGGCGGCAGTACAATCGCGCGTCCGGACGGTGGCGTCGCTGGAAGACGCGGCGTTCGACGCGGTACTGCACCACGGCGATTCGGATCACCTGCGCGCCCTGTGCGAAGGGCTGGCACGCCGCGCTGGTCCGATCGTCGGCGTGCAGGGCTTGCCGCACGGCGGACAGGGGCTGGCGCTGGAGCGCCTGCTGATCGAGCGTTCGCTGTCGGTCAACACGGCCGCGGCGGGTGGCAACGCCAGCCTGATGACCATCGGCTGACGGGCGCACGAGCAGGATTCGCTGCGCCGCCTTCATGACGGATGGGGCGGAGCGCGAAGCGGGAGGAGGGCGGCGGCGATCCCGCCGCGCCATGGTTCCAACTTGCGTTTGAATGGGAGATGCACAAATGAAATTGAAGCAACTGTGGGTGGCAGCGGCGCTGTGTGCGCTGGGCAGCGCGGCATCGGCTCAGGAAGTCGTCAAGCTGGGTTTTGCCGCGCCGATGACCGGCGCGCAGGCCCAGTACGGCAAGGACATGCAGAACGGCGTGACCCTGGCCATCGAAGAGTTCAACGCCACCAAGCCGAAGATCGCCGGCAAGGACGTGAAATTCCAGCTGGTGTCGGAAGACGACCAGGCCGATCCGAAGACCGGCACCACCGTCGCGCAGAAGCTGGTGGACGGCGGCATCAAGGGCATGGTCGGCCACTTCAACTCGGGCACCAGCATCCCGGCCTCGCGCGTGTACAACCAGGCCGGCATCGCGCAGATCGCCATGGCGACCGCCCCGGAATACACCAAGCAGGGCTACAAGACCACTTTCCGCATGATGACCTCCGACACCCAGCAGGGTTCGGTGGTCGGCACCTTCGCCGTCAAGAAGCTGGGCTACAAGAACGTCGCCATCGTCGATGACCGCACGGCCTATGGCCAGGGCCTGGCCGACGAGTTCGAGAAGGCAGCCAAGGCCGCCGGCGCCACCATCGTGCGTCGCGAGTACACCAACGACAAGGCCAGCGACTTCAAGGCGATCCTCACGCAGATCAAGAGCAAGAACCCGGATGCCGTGTTCTACGGCGGCGCCGAAGGCCAGTCGGCTCCGCTGGTCAAGCAGATGCGCGAGCTGGGCATGAAGGCGACGCTGATGTCGGGCGAAATGTCCAAGACCGACGACTTCATCAAGCTGGCCGGCGCACCGGCCGCCGAAGGCGTGGTGTGCTCGCTGGCCGGCCTGCCGCTGGAGCAGATGCCGGGCGGCGCGGGCTACAAGCAGCGCTACGAGAAGCGTTTCGGCTCGACGGTGCAGACGTACTCGCCGTACGCCTACGACGGCGCGATGGCCCTGATGAAGGCGATGGTCGCCGCCGGTTCGTCCGACCCGAGCAAGTACCTGCCGATCCTGGCCGCCACCAACACGCAGGGCGTCACCGCCAAGCACTACGCCTACGACGACAAGGGCGACCTCAAGGACGGCGGCATCACCGTCTACAAGGTCACCGGCGGCAAGTGGGTGCCGCTGGAAAGCGTGGGCGGCAAGTAAGCCGGCCGCGTAGTCCGCAACAGATCGTCCTGTGGGCGATCTGGCTCCGATTAAGCCCTCGCTTGAAGCGAGGGCTTAATTGTTTACAGCGACATTCAAAATAGCAGCCCTACGCCCTCCAGGAATGCGGGGTTCCTCAGTCGCGGGTTATTGAATGCCTTGGAGCACCTTCAGGCGTTCTCGAATGGCGTCCAACTCTGCGCTTGTCGCACGCTGCCCTCTAAATTGAGCCTTGCGCTCTTTCCAATTCAACACGCGTACTTGGTCAGGCATTGCATAGGTCGGCTCAGGCATTCCTGCCAGCTGGACTTGCAGTTGCGCCCGATGCGTGCCTGGAGGCGCCGCCTTCGTCGTGCAGGGAACTGCGATCAATCTTCCTGCCGCATCGTTGAAGTTGCCCGGGGACACAACCACAATGGGGCGCCAGCCATTTTGTTCGTGACCTTTTGTCGGGTCCAGGTTAATCCACCAAATTTCTCCTTCCGCAGGAGATTGGGCGATTTTCGATATGGCTGGAATGACGACGGATTTTCCCTGTGTTTTCATGGATTTCTGGTTGCAGAAGAACGGCAGTTAATCGTCAGTTTCCGCGCCGAATTCAGTGCCGACCGGAGCGCCCCAATCAACCAGCGGCTCCAGTTTGGCTCCGGCCTTCAACTCATCCACCAGACCATCCAGGGAGAACGCGGTTTTCTTCTCCAGAACCAGGCGGCCGTTACGCACGTTGGCACTCAACACGGAGTCCTCCGAGATGTGTGCCGCTTCTGCCAATGTCGATGGAATACGAAGCGCGAGACTGTTGCCCCAGCGCTTGACGATCAGTTC
This sequence comes from Ralstonia pseudosolanacearum, assembly GCF_024925465.1. Classification (NCBI taxonomy): domain Bacteria; kingdom Pseudomonadati; phylum Pseudomonadota; class Betaproteobacteria; order Burkholderiales; family Burkholderiaceae; genus Ralstonia; species Ralstonia pseudosolanacearum. The sequence continues at coordinate 152,502 of NZ_CP103852.1, forward strand.
CATGGCTATCTCTCCTATCTCGCCGACGGCGATTGCCGCGGTTGACTCTCCTGACTAGTGCCGACCTTTGGCGCCAGCGTGTCTACATTGTAGCGACGGCGCCTTCGTGTATCAACAATGTAGATACGTGATGTTGTGGGCTCTTCAAAAGAGGGGGACGGCCTCCTTTCGCACTGCGACCGCGCTTTCTGAATCGGCTTCTTCGTCAAACCACCTTTATCTCGACGCAAATACCCTACAACTGGCGGCCATCAGATGTCAGTGCTTGGCTGACTTTTCGCGCCGGGTGCTTCGGGTACCATGTCGGCCATGACAGGACTTCACGATCTTTTTCCTTCCTGGCCCCCGGCTCCCGGCGGTCTCTTCTGGATCGGGCTGGCGCTGGTCGGCGCGGCGCTGTGCGGCGAGTTCGCCCGCGTGGCGCTCAGGCTGCCGCGCATCGTCGGCTACGCGGTGGCGGGGCTGGCCGCGGGCGTGCTGGGCCGGCCGCTGATCGACGCCGACATGCTCGGCGAGACGCACATCCTGATCGAGATGGCGCTGGCGCTGGCGCTGTTCGAGCTCGGGCACCGGCTCTCGTTCGACTGGCTGCGCGCCAACCGCTGGCTGCTGCTGACCAGCGCGTTCGAGAGCCTGCTGACCTGGGGCCTGGTGACCTGGCTGCTGCAGGCCATCGGCGTGGCGGTGCCGGTGGCCGTGGCGGCCGGCGCGATCGCCGTGGCCACATCACCGACGGTGCTGCTGCAGTTGAAGAACGAGCTGCGCGCCGAAGGCCAGGTGACCGAGCGCCTGCTGTCGCTGGGCGCGCTCAACAGTATCTATGCCGGCGTCCTGGTGCCGCTCACGGCCGGCTGGCTGCACAGCGAATACGGCCACTGGGGCGCGGCGCTGCTGCATCCGCTGTACCTGCTGGTGGGGTCGGTGCTGCTGGCGTGGGTGATGGGCAAGGCCGGCCACGCGCTGTATCACCGCATGACGGGCGACGATCACTACGCCTTCCTGGTGCTGGTGGGCCTGGTGCTGTTCACGCTGGCGCTGACCAAGCTGCTCAAGCTGTCGGTGCCGCTCACGCTGCTGCTGTCGGGCGTGGTGTTCAAGCACCAGAACTCGCATCCGAGCGTGTGGCCGACGCATTTCGGCAGCGCGGGCAGCATCCTGATCGTGGTGATGATCGTGTCGCTGGGCCTGCCGCTGCGGGCGTCGGACTGGATGATCGGCGGCGTGGCGGCGGTGGTGCTGGTGCTGGCGCGCTTCGTTGCCAAGCTGGCCGGGACGACGCTGCTGGGCTCGTTCTCGGGCCTGTCGATGCGGCAGAGCGTGGCGCTGGGCTTGGCGCTCGGGCCGATGTCGGGGCTGTCCTGGCTGCTGATGCACGATACCGCCGCGCTGTACCCGCTGACCGGCGCGCCGCTGTCGGCCATCATCCTGTGCACGCTGGCCATCCAGCAGATCGCCGCACCGATCCTGACCGCGCGCGCGTTGCGCTGGGCGGGCGAGGTGCGGCAAGACGAAGGGAGGCGTTGACCCTCATGTCCCTCGAACCGTTCGCCAAATCCGAGGCGCTGACCTTCGGCGTGGAGCTGGAGTTGCAACTCGTCAACCGGCACGACTATGACCTTGCGTCCGCCTCGTCCGACCTGCTGCGCATGCTCAGGGGCAAGGAGACGCCCGGCGACATCAAGCCGGAGATCACCGAGTCGATGATCGAGATCGCCACCGGCATCTGCCACAGCCACGACGAAGCGCTGTGGCAGATGCGCGAGATCCGCGATCGCATGGTCGAGGCGGCGGTGCCGCTCAACATCGGCATCTGCGGCGGCGGTACGCATCCGTTCCAGCAATGGAGCCAGCGCACCATTTCGGCCTCGCCGCGCTACCAGTACATCTCGGAGTTGTACGGCTATCTCGCCAAGCAGTTCACCGTGTTCGGCCAGCACGTGCACCTGGGCTGCCCCAGCCCCGACGATGCGCTGTACCTGCTGCACGCCATGTCGCGCTACGTGCCCCACTTCATTGCGCTGGCCGCGTCCTCGCCGTTCGTGCAGGGGGTGGATACCGGGTTCGCCTCGGCGCGCCTGAATTCGGTGAGTGCCTTCCCGATGTCGGGCCGCGCGCCGTTCGTGCTCACGTGGGATGCCTTTGTCGCGTACTTCGAGAAGATGCGCGCCACCGGCGTGATCGAGAGCATGAAGGACTTCTACTGGGACATCCGCCCCAAGCCCGAATTCGGCACCATCGAAGTCCGCGTGATGGACACCCCGCTGACGGTGGAGCGCGCCGCCGCCGTGGCCGCCTACATCCAGGCGCTGGGCCGCTGGCTGCTGCTCGACCGCCCGTTCGTGCCCATCGAAGACGACTACCTGGTCTACACCTTCAACCGCTTCCAGGCCTGCCGCTTCGGGCTGGCGGGCGAATACGTCGACCCGGCCAGCGGGCAGCGCGGCGCTCTGGCCGACCACATCCTGGAGACCAGCAAGCTGCTCGCGCCGCACGCGGAGGCGCTGGCCTCCGAAGGCGCGCTCGACATGGTGCGCGAAGTGGTGGAGCGGCGCGACAGCGACGCGGAATGGATCCGCGCCACCGAGGGCGAGACCCGCAACCTGCACGAGACCGTGCGGCGCGGCTGCGGACGCTGGGCACAGGCGGCGTCGCTGCCCGCGTAGGCTGCGGGCGCGCGGCCGGCGCCGCATGCAGGCCGGGTCCGGCCGCTGCTCGCGCCTGATGACGGCCTCCCGCGCAGGCGGATCGGCGCCGCGCCGGTGCCTTCGATGTCGATGGTGCCGATCATCGCGTGCGCTGGCGGGCGCCGCGGCGTCCGCATCCCCATCACGGCATCGGGCGCACCGCTAGCACGCGGCGCGCGAACGCCCAGCACACCGCGGCGAACACGGCCAGCCCAAGCCACTGTGCCGTGCCTTCGAACGAGGCGCCCACGAGCGCCAGCGGCGCGTCCCTGCCGCTGGCGCCGATGACGGCGGCCATCATTACCCCCACTAGGCTCTCGCCGACGATCAGGCCCGAGGCCAGCAGCACGCCGTGGCGGCTGGGCACCTTGGCGTAGCGTTCGAACGGCACGCCGGCCGCCCGCGCGCGCCGGGCGAGCATCTTGTCGATGGCCCACGCCAGCACCGCGCCGACCACTAGCGGCGCGCTCACCGTCGGCGGCAGATAGATGCCGATGCCCACCGCCAGCACCGGCAGCCGCGCCACGCCGCCGCGCTGCTTGAGCGCCCAGTCGATCCCGATCAGGGCGATACCGATGACAATGCCGGCGCTCACCATGGTCCACTGCAGCTGGTGCGTGAAGATGCCGGTGGCGATCGCCGTCATCAGCGTCGCCTGCGGTGCGGACAGTGCCTGCGAGGCATCCATGCCGGGACGGGGTAGCGCGCCGGGGAAGCCGTACGCGTTGTACAGCAGTTCCAGCACCGGCGAGATCACCACCGCGCCGGCCACGCAGCCGATCAGCAGGGCCACCTGCTGGCACCACGGCGTGGCGCCCACCAGGTAGCCGGTCTTCAGGTCCTGCAGGTTGTCGTTGGAGATGGTCGCGACCGCGAGCACCGCGGTGGTGGTGAAGATCGCCAGCGCAATGCCCAGCCTGCCGGCCTCGGGCGAGCCGGGCAGGCCGCGATCCACGCCGACCGCCAGCAGCAGCAACGACACCAGCGTGATGGCGATGATGCCCACGCCCGAGATCGGGCTCGTCGACGAGCCCACCAGCCCGGCCATGTAGCCGCACGCCGCGGCCACCAGGAAGCCGAACACCACCGCGAACAGCACCGCGCACGCCACCAGCAGCCAGCGCGAACCGGGCGACAGCGTGGCCGGCGCCAGAAACGCGGCAAAGGTGATGACGAGCACCACCACCATCGCCAGCGAGACCAGCAGGATCCAGCGCGGGGCCATGTCCTGGTCGGTGCGCGGCAGGTCGCCGGACTGCGGGCGCAGGCTGCCGAATGAACGCTGCACGCCGCGCACCACCGGGCCGATCAGCGTGGCCAGCGTCCACACCGACGCCACCGCGATCACGCCCGCGCCGATGAAGCGCACCTGCGTGCGCCACACGTCCAGGCCGAACGCCGACAGCGGCTTGCCGGCCGGCATCGGCGTGATCGCCGTCAGGTACGGCACCGCGATGCCCCAGGCGATGATGAGCCCCACCAGCATCGCCAGCCCCGCCACCACGCCGATCAGGTAACCGGCGCCGAGCAGCGCCGTCGAAAAGCCCAGCGGCAGCCGTACCACCGCCGCGCCGGCCGCCAGCCACCAGCTCGCGCCTTCGCCCAGCACACGCAGGCCGCTGGTGGCAAACGCGACCACCGCCGCCACCACGCCGCCAGTGGCGATGTCGTGCAGGCCGGTCGCGGCGGGCACGGCATCGTCATCGAGCGCGCCATCCTCGGTCGCATGGCCGCTGCCCGCGCGCAGGATCTCCGCCGCCGCCACGCCTTCGGGGTAGGGCAGGTCGGTCTCCACCACCATCGCATGGCGCAGCGGGATGGTGAACACCACCCCCAGCATGCCGCCCGCCATGCAGACGCCAAACGTCAGCCAGAACGGAAAGCCTTGCCAGTGCCCGATCATCACCAGCCCCGGCAGGATGAAGATCACCGACGACAGCGTGCCCGCCGCCGAGGCCTGCGTCTGCACCATGTTGTTCTCGAGGATGTTCGTGCCGCCGATGGCGCGCAGCACCGCCATCGAAATCACCGCCGCCGGAATCGCCGACGAGAACGTCAGGCCGACCTTCAGGCCCAGATACACATTCGACGCCGTGAAGATCACCGTAATGACCGCGCCGAGGAGCATGCCGCGCAGTGTCAGCTCGGGCAGGGTGGCGGCCGGGATATGTCTGGGGGGATGGAAGGATTGCATGCTGCGGGCTCCTTCTTTTATTGGGGGAGGGTGGCGGGGATTATAGGAAGGGGTTTATGTGTTGGTGGTGCATTCTGGGTTTCGTCCCCTGCCGGGTTTTGTTCTGGTGGTGCAACCCTTGTTTCATCCCCTGCCGGGGCTGACCTACTTTTCTTTGTCTTGCCAAAGAAAAGTAGGCAAAAGAAAGGCGCGCCCGAGATGGCGAAAGCCTCCTTGAATTTTTGTTACGGGGAGGGGAAGGGGGCAAACTCGCTGCGCTCAGACAGCCCCCTTCCTTTTTCCTCCCCGTAACAAAAATTCAAGGCGCCATCTAGGGCAGGAAAAGCAAACCGTTGGTTTGCGTGCCCGTCAGGCTCCTGTTTTTTGCTTCGCTGGTTTTGCGTCTTACTTTTGCTCCACGGCTACACACGCGCACCGATGGTTTGGCCGTTCCTGCCCTATGCGGCGCCTTGAATTTCTGTTGCAAGGAGGAAAAAGAGGGGAGGCTGTCTGAGCGAAGCGAGTTTGCCTCCCCTCCCTCCTTGCAACAGAAATTCAAGGAGGGGGTCGCCGCATCGGGCGCGCCTTTCTTTTGCTTACTTTTCTTTGGCAAGACAAAGAAAAGTGAGTCAGCCCCGGCAGGGGATGAAACAAGGGATGCACCACCAGAACAAAACCCCGCAGGGGACAAAACCCGGGATGAATCGCCAAGTCCCACCCCCGGGAAAGAAAAGCCAATCAGAGCAAACAACAGCCCACCCTCAACACTCGACGATATTCACCGCCAAGCCCCCCCGAGCCGTCTCCTTGTATTTGGTCTTCATGTCCGCCCCCGTCTCCCGCATCGTCTTGATGACGGAATCGAGCGAGACATAGTGCGTACCGTCGCCGCGCAGCGCCATGCGCGCCGCGTTGACGGCTTTCACGGAGGCCATCGCGTTGCGCTCGATGCACGGGATCTGCACCAGCCCGCCGACCGGGTCGCAGGTCAGCCCGAGGTTGTGTTCCATGCCGATCTCGGCGGCGTTCTCGGCCTGTGCGGGCGTGCCGCCCAGCACGGCGGCCAGCGCGCCCGCGGCCATCGAGCAGGCCACGCCCACTTCGCCCTGGCAGCCGACCTCGGCGCCGGAGATGGAGGCGTTCATCTTGTAGAGCATGCCGATCGCGCCGGCGGTCAGCAGGAAATCGACCACGCCGTTGTCGTTGGCGCCGGGCACGAAGCGGTCGTAGTAGTGCAGCACGGCGGGGATGATGCCGGCCGCGCCGTTGGTGGGGGCCGTGACCACGCGGCCGCCCGCGGCGTTCTCTTCGTTGACGGCGATGGCGTACAGGTTGACCCAGTCGATGACCGACAGCGGGTCGGACAGCGTACGCTCGGCCTGGCCGGTCAGCCGCGTGTACAGCTCGGCGGCACGGCGGCGCACGTGGAAGGGCCCGGGCAGCTCGCCCTCGGTGCGGCAGCCGCGCGCCACGCAGGCCTGCATCACGTGCCAGATGTTGAGCAGGCCGGCACGCACTTCGGCCTCGCTGCGCCAGGTCAGTTCGTTTTCTAGCATCAGCCGGGCGATGGACTTGCCCGTCGATTCGCACATCGCCAGCAGCTCGCGGCCGCTGCGAAACGGGTGGGGCAACTGGTCGTGCGCGCTCAGGATCTGCGTGTTGGGCGCACCCGCCGTGACGACGAAGCCGCCGCCCACCGACAGGTAGCGCGCCTCGCGCAGCCGCTCGCCGGCCGCGTCGAAGGCGTGGAACTTCATGCCGTTGGGATGCTCGGCCATGGCCTCGCGGCGGTAGAAGACGATGTGCTCCTTCTCGGTGAAGCGCACCGCGTGGCGGCCCAGCAGCGACAGCGATTGCGACTGGCGCAGCGCGGCCAGCTTGGCGTCGATGGTGTCGGGATCGATGGTGTCGGGCGCTTCGCCCATCAGGCCGAGGATGACGCCGCGGTCGGTGCCGTGGCCCTTGCCGGTGGCGCCGAGCGAGCCGTACAGCTCGACGCGCACGCTGGCGACTTGCGGCATCAGGCCGTCGGCTTCCAGGCCGGAGGCGAACATCAGCGCGGCGCGCATCGGGCCGACCGTGTGCGAGCTGGACGGGCCGATGCCGATCTTGAAGAGGTCGAAAACAGAAACAGCCATGGGTGGGGCTCCGGGGGCGTGGTGGCGCGGGTGGGCTTGTGGCCGCCCGCGCACGGGGTTCTCAGATGAAAACGGCCACCCCGGGGTACGAGGCGGCCGTCGGTGGGCACGGCGCGTGCCGCGCCCGGTGTCGCCGGATCAGTCCTGCGCGTACTCGCTCATCGGCACGCAGGCGCAGAACAGGTTGCGGTCGCCGTAGACGTTGTCGGCGCGGCCGACCGGCGGCCAGTACTTGCGCGTGCGCAGCGAGGCCACCGGGTAGGCGGCCTGCTCGCGCGTGTACTGGTGCGACCAGGCGTCGGCCATTACCACCTGCGCGGTGTGCGGCGCGTGCTTGAGCGGGTTGTCTTCGCGGTCGAACGCGCCCGAGATCACCTTGTCGACTTCGCCGCGGATGGCGATCATCGCGTCGATGAAGCGGTCGAGTTCCACCTTGGGCTCGCTCTCGGTCGGCTCGATCATCAGCGTGCCCGGCACCGGGAAGCTCATGGTCGGCGCGTGGAAGCCGAAGTCCATCAGGCGCTTGGCGATGTCTTCGTTGCTGATGCCCGACGCCTTCTGCAGCGGACGGATGTCGAGAATGCACTCGTGCGCCACCAGGTCGTGCGCGCCGGTGTACAGCACCGGGTAGTACGGCGACAGGCGGCGGGCCACGTAGTTGGCCGACAGGATGGCTGTCTCGGTGGCGGCGGTCAGGCCGCCCGCGCCCATCATGGCGATGTACATCCACGAGATCGGCAGGATCGACGCGGAGCCGAACGGGGCCGCCGACACCGCGCCGATGTTCTTGCTGGCGTCTTCGCCCGAGGCCGCGCGGCCGGGCAGGAACGGCGCGAGGTGCGCGCCCACCGCCACCGGGCCCACGCCCGGGCCGCCGCCGCCGTGCGGAATGCAGAACGTCTTGTGCAGGTTCAGGTGCGATACGTCGCCGCCGAAGTGGCCCGGCGCGGCGGTGCCGACCATGGCGTTCATGTTGGCGCCGTCCACGTACACCTGGCCGCCGTGGCTGTGCACGATCTCGCAGACGCGCTTGACGCCTTCCTCGAACACGCCGTGCGTGGACGGGTAGGTGATCATGATGGCCGCTAGGTTGGCGCTGTGCTCGGCCGCTTTCTTTTCCAGGTCGGCCAGGTCCACGTTGCCGCGCTCGTCGCACGCGACCACCACCACCTTCATGCCGGCCATCTGCGCCGAGGCCGGGTTGGTGCCGTGCGCGGACGACGGGATCAGGCACACGTCGCGGTGGCTCTCGCCACGGCTGGCGTGGTAAGCGTGGATGATCAGCAGGCCGGCGTACTCGCCCTGCGAGCCGGCGTTCGGCTGCAGGCTCACGGCCGCATAGCCGGTGGCGGCGCACAGCATCTGCTCGAGCTGGTCGATCATCTCGCGGTAGCCCACGGTCTGGTCGGCCGGCGCGAACGGGTGGATGTTGGCGAACTCGGGCCACGTCACCGGCAGCATCTCGGCGGTGGCGTTGAGCTTCATCGTGCACGAGCCGAGCGGGATCATGGTGCGGTCCAGCGCCAGGTCCTTGTCGGCCAGGCTGCGCAGGTAGCGCAGCATTTCGTGTTCGGAGTGATGCGCGTTGAAGACGGGGTGCGTCAGGTACGCGCTCTGGCGCGCCAGCGAGGCGGGGAAGGCATCGGCGATGCCGGCCTCGACCTGGTCGAAGTCCGGTGCGCTCGCGTGGGCGGCGTGCGCGAAGATCTCCCACAGCGCCACCACTTCGGCGCGCGTGACGGTCTCGTCCAGCGAGACGCCCAGGCGGCCATCATCGATCTGGCGCAGGTTGAACCCGTGCGCCTGCGCGGCGATGTGCAGGTTGGCGGTGCGCGGGCCGGTGGCGACGCTCAGCGTGTCGAAGAAGGCGCCGGCCTCCAGCGTGTAGCCGATCTGGCGCAGGCCGGCGGCCAGCGTGGCGGTCAGGCGGTGCACGCGCTGGGCAATGCGCTTGAGACCCTGCGGGCCGTGGTAGACGGCGTACATCGACGCCATCACGCCCAGCAGCACCTGCGCGGTGCAGATATTGGAGGTCGCCTTCTCGCGGCGGATGTGCTGCTCGCGCGTCTGCAGCGCGAGGCGGTAGGCCGGGTTGCCCTGCGCATCGACCGTCACGCCCACCAGGCGGCCCGGCATCGAGCGCTTGAACGCATCGCGCACGGCCATGTAGCCGGCGTGCGGGCCGCCGAAGCCGAACGGCACGCCGAAGCGCTGCGTGTTGCCGATCACCACGTCGGCGCCCCATTCGCCCGGCGCGGCCAGCAGCGTCAGCGCCAGCAGGTCGGCCGCGGCAACGACCAGGCCGCCGGCAGCGTGCACGGCGTCGGTCAATGCCTGATACGTCGACAGCTCACCCAGCAGCGCGCCGCCGGTGCCCGGATACTGCAGCAGCACGCCGAAGGCGTTGTGCTTGGCGGCGTCGGCCGCCGGGCCGGTCACGACCTGCACGCCGATCGGCTCGGCGCGCGTGCGCACCACGTCCAGCGTCTGCGGCAGCACGTCGTCGGCCACGAAGAAGATGTTGGACGCGTGCTTGCCCACGCGCTGCAGCAGCGTCATCGCTTCGGCGGCGGCGGTGGCCTCGTCGAGCATCGACGCGTTGGCGATATCCATCGCCGTCAGGTCCATCACCATCTGCTGGAAGTTCAGCATCGCTTCCAGGCGGCCTTGCGATATCTCGGGCTGGTAGGGCGTGTAGGCGGTGTACCAGGCCGGGTTCTCGAGGATGTTGCGCAGGATCACGCCCGGCGTATGGGTGCCGTAGTAGCCCTGGCCGATCAGGCTCCTGACCACGCGGTTCTGGCCGGCGATGCCGCGCAGCTTGGCCAGCGCCGCCTCTTCCGTCAGCGGCTGGGTGAACTCGCCCAGCGGCATGCCGTCCTGGCGGCGGATGGCGGGCGGGATCACGGCGTCGATCAGCGCGGCGCGGCTGGCGTAGCCGAGGGTGGCAAGCATCGCGGCCTGCTCATCGGGCGACGGGCCGATGTGGCGTTCGGCGAAGGCGTCGCGCGCCTCCAGCTCGGCCAGGGTGGGGCGTGCGGCGAGGGTCTGGGTCAGGGCCGCGGAAGCGGGGTGCGGAGCGTTCATGGCAAGGGCTCGTAAAACGATCAGGCCGGCGCGCGGGGCGGGCGCGCCGGTGCGGGGCGAGGCTTACGCCCCGGCTTTGGCTAGGTACTGGTCGGCCGACAGCAGGGCGTTCACGTCGTCGGCGTTGGCCGGCTTGATCTTGAACAGCCAGGCGTCATAGGCGTCGTCATTGACCGACTCGGGCGACTCGGTGGCCTCGGTGTTGTTGGCGATCACTTCGCCCGACACCGGCGCGTAGATGTCGGAGGCGGCCTTGACCGACTCCACCACGGCAATCGCTTCGCCCTGCTTGACCTGGCGTCCGGCGTCCGGCAGCTCCAGGAAGACGATATCGCCGAGCTGCTCCTGCGCCAGGTCGGTGATGCCGATGGTCAGCGTGCCGTCGGCCTCCATGCGGACCCACTCGTGGGATTCGGTGTACTTCAGCTCTACGGGCGTGTTGCTCATGAAGGGTTCTCCGGAAGAAGGATGAAGATGGATTCGAATTCGGGGTTCAGCTGACCAGCGCCTTGCCATTGCGCACGAACGGCAGTTTAACCACAGTCGCGGTCAGCCTGCGGTCGCGGATCTCGACCTGCACGTCCGCGCCGATGGCCACGTCCTTGGGCAGGCGCGCCAGCGCGATCGACTGCGACAGGCTGGGGCTGAAGGTGCCGCTGGTGATTTCGCCGTCACCGGCGGGCGTGATGACTTTCTGGTGGGCGCGCAGCACGCCGCCCTTGTCGCGCAGCAGCAGGCCGACGAACTGGTCGCGCTGGCCGTTGGCGGCGAGCGCTGCTTTGCCGTTGAAGTCGCGCTCGCTTTGCAGGTCGACCGTCCAGGCCAGGCCCGCGTCCAGCGGCGAGACGTGCTCGTCCATGTCCTGGCCGTAGAGGTTCATGCCGGCTTCCAGGCGCAGCGTGTCGCGCGCGCCCAGGCCGCAGGGGCGCACGCCGGCCTGCAGCAGGCGCTCCCAGACGCCAGCGATCTGCGCGGCGGGCACCACCAGCTCGAAGCCGTCTTCCCCCGTGTAGCCGGTGCGCGCGACCATGATCTCGCCCACGCCGTCGATGGTGGCGAAGCCCGCATTGAACGGCTTGAGCGCCTCGCCCACCGCCTGCGTGCCCGGCAAGGCGGCGTAGGCCTTGGCGCGCGCGTTCGGGCCCTGCACGGCCACGATGCCGAGGGGTTCCGCGCCCGCGTTGTTGTCGGAGCGGCGCGGCGTGATGGTCACGCCCGTGCCGGCGGCGGCGTTCTGCGCCACGATCCATGCGAGGTCGGTCGGCGCGGTGCCGGCGTTGACCACCAGGCGGAACCAGTCTTCGCGGAAGAAATAGACGATCAGGTCATCGATCACGCCGCCCTTGGGGTTGAGCATGCAGGTGTAGAGCGCCTTGCCCGGGGTCTGCAGCTTGTCGATGTTGTTGGCGAGCAGCCCGCGCAGGAAATCGCGCACCCGTGCACCGGTCAGGTCGACCACGCACATGTGCGAGACGTCGAAGATGCCGGCATCGCGGCGCACGGCGTGATGTTCCTCGATCTGGGAGCCGTAGTTGACCGGCATGTCCCAGCCGCCAAAGTCGACCATGCGGGCGCCCAGCGAGCGGTGGATGGCGTTGAGCGGCGTGTGTTGGAGCGTCATGGAATCTCTCGGCAGGAGCGCCGCCAGGTGGCCTGGGCGCGCGGCGCGTGTGGTTCGGGGCCAAAAAGCAAAAAGGCCACCCGCGCAGCCTGACGCCTCATGGTGACGCCATGAAGATCATGCTGCGCGGGTGGCCCCTCTGTCCTTGGTACCTGAGAGATTGGGAAGCGGCACAACGCGTGCGGCGGTTCCGTGAGCCCCTTCGGTGGGCACCCGCGATGATGGCGCGGCGCCGCTCTCCAGAGTGCGGCCGGACGCATGCCCAGCCGATCCACCCGGTCCTGGATGCCTGAGAGTTTTCGGGTGCTACCCCTTCGGCGGCGACTGGCCGTATGCGGCTGACGCGCTCTCCCGGATGGATGGCCGGAATGTACGGAAGGGGGGAGGGATTGTCAATTGGGGCGGGGCGGGGTTCCGGCCTTGCCGCGCCGGTCGCAGGCGGGCCGCGATGCGGACAAGACGGAAACGGTTGAAGAGGGCGCAGCGGGCTCTAAACACATCGGGACCGCGACCAGGCATGGCGCCGAATGGCGAGGCGCCCCCCGCTCACTCTGTCCGAACGGCGCGGACTGGATCGCGCAAGCCGGCGAGCCCCGGATTCTTGCGAGCGCGGAAGCTGGATATCCATGTGATTCAAGATAATGCCTTTCAAAATAACGCCATGGTCATTTCATCATTTTCATATCAATTGAATGCACCCCACTTCCTTGTTATTTGATTCTTTCTCCCCGGCGCCTTCTTCATCTCATTTTATGTTGCGGGATGCGGTTGGAAATGTGGGTTACTACACTGACTCCGGCGCTTTCCCCAATGAGCAATGATTTTCAAAACGGGAGATTAGATGGCTTGGCTTGACGCGGCGAGAGTGATTTCCATCTTTGCGGTTGTCTTTCTGCACATATCGGCATCCGTTGTGACTGAAGCGGATTTTGGTTCGTCGACCTGGTGGCACGGCAATATCTATGACTCGCTGGTGCGCTGGTGCGTGCCGGTTTTCGTCATGATCAGCGGCGCGTTGCTGCTGGATGAAAGCCGGGTGGAAAACGCCGCCTCTTTCTACCGGCGGCGGGTCAAGAGAATCGTGCTGCCCCTGATGTTCTGGACGATTGCCTTCCTCTTCTGGAATGCCATCAAGGCCAGGTTCTCGGGCGCGGAGTTCGGCTTGGCGGAGGCCGTGAAAAGCGTGGCGAGAGGCAAGCCCCACTACCACATGTGGTTCCTGTTCATGATCGTCGGCCTGTATTTATTTACCCCATTGATCCGGACGCTGGCCAGGCATTCCAAGCGAAGCGAGCTGTGGTTCTTTGTCGCCGTGATGTTCTTCTTTTCCGCCCTGGATGAGTTGTATGGCGCGTTCTCCAACGATGATGGCGAGGTTTTCCTATTCTGGTTTCTCCCCTACGTGCCCTATTTCATCTGCGGACACCTGATTGCCACCAGCAAACGGGATGGCGGGAAACTGGTTTCCCTGATGGTGTTTGTGGCATCGGTTTTTCTGACGGCAGTGGGGTGCTATTTTCTGGCCCACACGCAAGGGCTCGACAGGGGTCTCTATTTCTACGGCTATCTCAGCATCTCGGTCATACCGATGTCCATCGCGTTGATGTGGTTGCTGAAATCGCTCAGTTTCAGCGAGCCGGTTGCTGAGCGACTTGGCGTGGTGTCTGCCCTGACGCTTGGCATCTATCTGATACACCCGGTGTTTCTGGAGTCGGTCCGGTTTTTCTATTTCAAGGCGAAGGATTATTACCCCTTGCTCTCCGTGCCGGTCCTCTCGGTGCTGATCTTCGTCGGCTCTTTGATGGTCGCGTTCGTGTTGCGAAAGGTGCCCTATCTGAAGCGGGTGATCTAGGGGGCGCGGCGGCACCCGGCAGGAGCGGCCAAACCGTTGATTCTCCGGAGTCTCGCAGGCAATCAACGGTGCGGCCGCGCCAACGCTGCCTCAGAATTTGCGCCGCAGCGACAGTCCGTGCTCGTCCCGGATGGCGTTCTCCGACGGCTCACCGGTCTCGGCGTATGCGTACGTGCCGAGGCCGACCGCCCTCAGCTCCTCTTGGCCGGCAGGCGTGTCCGGGTCCCGGTCATCGCCCCATCGGCCTTCCCACGTGCCGGCCAGCATGTGCTTTGCATGGATCAGTTCATGGGCCAGCTGGGAAATCTTGTCGACAGGGCTCGGGCCGGTGCCGGTCGGCGAGCCGTTCGCGTTGAAGGTCATGCTGCTGTGGTCCATCGACCACCTGACAATGACGCTGGCACCTTTGCCCGGCTTCTTCCCGAATAGGCCACTGCGCTTTTCCGCCAGTTCGCAGGCTTTCGCTCGATTTTCGTCAAAATCCTGGATGCCGTACGCTTCGATCTGGTGCCTCGACAGCACGGGTAACGAGTACGGCTCCTGGTGCGGCTTCAGCTCCTGTATGGTGATCTTGTGCCGTCGTGCCCGGCACAGCTCGCCGAGCTCACTCAGCAGCTGGTTGCCGACTTGGCGTGAGTTGAGGCGGTCGAGCGCTTGATGCGCGTCCTGCTTGAATGTCTCCAGCGCCGCCGGTGTGTTGTCGACGGACTGCACGTAGATGTTGGTGTATCGGGTTTCGATCGGCATGCGCGTGTCGAAGGGGTTGGAGAGGAGCCGTAGATAAGCGGACCGGGCATGCCGCTGCGCGGTGGCATGCGAAGGGAGGAAGCCTGTCCCGAAGGTTCGCCCGCGGGCGAAGCGTCGCCATGCCGGACCGGGTGCGCGGGCGTACCGGACCCGGCGGTAAAACGGGGGGGCAGGCGCGTCCTGTCGACTGCCGCGCACACGGGGGTGATTTCCCGCGCAGGGCGGCGCAATATGCGGCTCGGCCACCCCGTCCGGCCCCGATTGCCCGTGCTACCATCCCACCCCGCCTCATCGTCGCCCCGCCTGGTTATCCCCATGTCTTCCGGTCTTGCCCATGGGCTCAATGCTGCCCAATCCGAAGGTGTGCACTACCTCGACGGTCCGTGCCTGGTGCTTGCCGGGGCAGGGTCTGGCAAGACCCGGGTGATCACGCAGAAGATCGCGCACCTGATCCTGGACAAGGGCTTCGAGCCGCGCCACATCGCCGCCGTCACCTTCACCAACAAGGCGGCCAAGGAAATGCAGGAGCGCGTGGCCAAGCTGATGGACGGCAAGACGCGCGAGGACGGCAAGCGCATCCCCATCAAGCAGCTGACGGTGTGTACCTTCCACTCGCTGGGCGTGCAGATCCTGCGCGCCGAGGCCGAGCACGTGGGCCTGAAGCCGCGCTTCTCGATCATGGATTCGGACGATTGCTTCGGCCTGATCCAGGAGCAGCTGGCGACGACGGACAAGCAGCTGATCCGCCGCGTGCAGAGCACGATCTCGCTGTGGAAGAACGGTCTCGTCGATCCGGAAGCCGCCATCGCCGAGGCCATCGCCAACAACAACGCCGACGACCACCAGGCCGCGCTGGTTTACCGCAACTACGTCGCCACGCTGCATGCCTACCAGGCGGTGGATTTCGACGACCTGATCCGCATCCCGGCCGAGCTGTTCGCGCGCAACGAAGAGGTGCGCCTGAAGTGGCAGAACCGCCTGCGCTACTTCCTCGTCGACGAATACCAGGACACCAACGCCTGCCAGTACCAGCTGCTCAAGCTGCTGGCCGGCGGCTCGCACCTGCGCGCGCCGGCCTTCACGGCGGTGGGCGACGACGACCAGGCCATCTACGGCTGGCGCGGCGCGACGCTGGACAACCTCAAGCTGCTGCAGACCGATTTCCCCAACCTGAAGGTCATCAAGCTGGAGCAAAACTACCGCTCCACCGTGCGCATCCTGAACGCCGCCAACGCGGTGATCGCGCAGAACCCCAAGCTGTTCGAGAAGACGCTGTGGAGCGAGCACGGCATGGGCGATGCGATCAACGTGTCGGGCGCCAACGATGAGGAGCACGAGGCCGAGAGCGTGGTGTTCAAGCTCTCCGCGCACAAGTTCGAGCGGCGCGCGCAGTTTCGCGACTACGCCATCCTGTACCGCGGCAATTTCCAGGCGCGGCTGTTCGAGCAGATCCTGCGGCGCGAGCGCATTCCGTATGTGCTCTCGGGCGGCCAGAGCTTCTTCGACAAGGCCGAGATCAAGGACCTGTGCGCCTACCTGCGCCTGATCGCCAACGCCGACGATGATCCCGCCTTCATCCGCGCCGTCACCACGCCCAAGCGCGGCGTGGGCAACGCGACGCTGGAGGTGCTCGGCGCGTTCGCGGGGCAGGCCAAGGTGTCGCTGTTCGAGGCGGCCATGATGGGCGGCATCGAGGCCAAGCTGGCGCCGCGCCAGCTGGAACCGCTGCGGGTATTCTGCGAATTCATCGTCCGCCTGTCGGACCGCGCCGCGCGCGAGCCGGCCGGCACGCTGCTCGACGAGATGATGGGCGGCATCCACTACGAGGCCTACCTGTACGACACCTACGACGAGCGCCAGGCCCAGAACAAGTGGACCAACGTGCTGGAGTTCCTCGACTGGCTCAAGCGCAAGGGCACCAAGCCCGAGAACCTCGAAGCCGAGGAGGCCACCGGCTACGACAACGCCGACGGCCTGATGGACACCGGCAAGAACCTGCTGGAGCTCACGCAGACCATCGCACTCATCAGCATGCTCGAAGGCCGGGAGGAGGACCCGGACGCGGTGCGCCTGTCCACGCTGCATGCGAGCAAGGGCCTGGAGTATCCGCACGTGTTCCTGGTGGGCGTGGAAGAGGGCATCCTGCCCCACTGCCGCGAAGACGACGACCTGACCGACGAGAAGATCGAGGAAGAGCGTCGCCTCATGTATGTCGGTATCACCCGCGCCCAGCGCAGCCTGCACATCACCTGGTGCAAGCGGCGCAAGCGCGCGCGAGAGACCGTGGTGTGCGAGCCGTCGCGCTTCATCGCCGAGATGAAGCTGGGCGACGACGCCGGCCCGACCCCGGAAGACACCATGCCCGCCATGTCGCCGAAGGACCGCCTCGGGGCGCTCAAGGGCCTGCTGGCCGCAAAGAAGCCCGCGGCGTAATCCGCGCACAAGCCACGCCCGGCAAGGGCATGCCGCCCCGGCCCGAGCGCTCCCGGGCCGCATCCCCGCGCACACGCATCACAACGTTTTAAGCCAACGTTCCAAGCACGCCAGCGTGCAATCGCGCACCTGTCAGCGCTGACAGCTACAGGGACCACATCCCGAAACTTAGAGTACCTGCACGACAGCGCCGCGCATCGCGCGGCCTGTGACGGTGCCGCATTCTGCCGGCCGTCCCGAAGTGCGCTGCCTACCGGCGGCCGCTTCGGCCAGTGCAGACCACACGACTTTCGGAGATTCACTCGTTATGGCTCAGCAAGGTGTATTCACGCTTCCCGCCAACACCAGCTTCGGTGTGACGGCATTTGCAAATGCAGCGAACACCCAGACCATCCAGGTCCTGGTCGACAACGTCGTGAAGGCAACGTTCAGCGGCTCCGGCACGAGCGACAAGCTGCTCGGCAGCCAGGTGCTCAACTCGGGCAGCGGCGCGATCAAGATCCAGGTGTCGGTCAACGGCAAGCCGTCCGATCTCGTGTCGAACCAGACCATTCTGGCCAACAAGCTGAACTTCGCGATGGTGGGCTCGGAAGACGGCACCGACAACGACTACAACGACGGCATCGCCGTGCTGAACTGGCCGCTGGGCTGATCGGTTCCCACGGTTTGCCGGCCCGGGCGATCGACCCGGGCCGTTGTCTTTCCACGCTTTCCCGTGCGCCCCGGCCCCGTGCGGCGCAAAGCCGGATGTCGCAGCGGGCTGCCTGCGTCCGATGCCTTCCGGCAGAGACCGATGCCTGCCCACCGGCCGGTCGAAACCCGCCTCGACGCAACCCGCCCCGATCGCAATGCGGCGTGCCCAGCGCCTTCTGCCGGCCATGGGCCATGGGCTGAGCCGCCTGACGCTTCCGCGGCGCCCGCCGGGCGCTAGATCAGTCCGATGGCGATCGCCTTAACTACCGCCTGCACCTTGTTGGTGGCCGCCAGCTTGAGCAGCACGTTGTTGACGTGGAAATTGACCGTGCGCTCGGAGATGCGGAGGATCTGTCCGATCTCGTAGGCGGTCTTGCCTTCGCCTGTCCAGCACAGCACTTCGCGCTCGCGCGCGGTCAGCGCCGCGCTGGATTCGGGCACCAGCTTGGGCATCAGGAACGGGCTCATCAGCGCGTGCGCCAGGTTGGCCAGCCAGTTGGTGGTGGCCGACAGCTGCTCGAGCTCGGCCGCCGAGAGCGGATCGGCGCCGCGCGCCAGCGTCAACAGGCCGAACGCGCCGTGCGCCGTCCAACTCGAGCGCGCGACGCCGACGTTCAGGCCGAAATCGCGCGCATCCGACCACAACCGCGCGGCCTCATCGCGGATGGACACGGGCCAGACGATCAGATCGCTGCTGCTCGCGCCGGCGCGCACGGTCGGATCGATCTCCAGGAAGCCGCTGGCCTGGTAGTGCTCCATCCAGCCCGCCGGATACGTATCGAAGATGGCGACGGCGGGCTTGGACACCGGCAAGGGCACGCGGATGCCGTAGCAGCAGTAGTCAAAGCCGAGCTGCCGGACCACGGATGCGATCTGCCGAAAAAGCTGGCGCTCGTCCTGCGCCGTATGGAACGCGTGATACGCGTCCTGGAAGCCTGGTTCCATGGGAGCCCCCGATGCCACTGTGAACAGCCCGTGCTCGAACCGTACCGCGCGTCGGTATCGCTCCGTATCGATCGGGGGAGGACATCCAGATGATGCTTCGATGGCGACCGGACCGGCCGCCAGCAGGCGGCCTGCGTCTGTGCTCCTGGGGCGCGGCAAGTTCCGCTTTTCTTCTTGTGACCGTGAGCGCCGGGCATGCGAACGGTCGTGCGAGACGTTGCGCTAGAGCCTTTATAAGCAATGTCGACGGGTCCTTCAAATCCGCGGCACGATGCGATCCCGAGGCTGCGCGATCGCTGGCGCGGGTGCGCGTCGCACCCTGTCAATTCTGACAGTTATCGGCCCCGGGCCTGTGCGTTGTAATCCGCTCCGAAAAAATCGAGGAGACAATGCAGACATTCGTTCATGGCGGCGGGCGGCTGCCCGAAGCGGTCGATGCGGCGCTTGCGCACTATCGGCACCAGATCTTCGTCGGGCAGCTCGGCTGGCAGCTGCCCATGGCCGACGGCAGGTTCGAGCGCGACCAATACGACCGCGACGACACGGTCTACGTCGTCGCCCGCGATGCCGACGGGGCCATCTGCGGCTGCGCGCGCCTGCTGCCGACCACGCGGCCCTATCTGCTCAAGGATGTGTTCGCGCCGCTGCTGATGCGCGGCGTGCCGGCGCCGGAGTCGCCGGGGGTGTGGGAGCTCTCGCGCTTCGCGGCGCGTTCCGGCGCGTCCCGCGCGCGGGGCACGCGGCCGGACTGGGCGGTGCGGCCGATGCTCGCTTCCGTGGTGCAATGCGCGGCGCAGCGCGGGGCGCGGCGACTGATCGGCGTGACCTTCGTCAGCATGGTCCGGCTGTTCCGCCGCATCGGCGTGCGAGCCCATCATGCCGGCCCGGTGCGCTGCATCGGCGGCAGGCCGGTCGTGGCGTGCTGGATCGACATCGATGCGTCGACCTGTGCCGCGCTGGGCATCCCGGGCCCGGCATTGCAGTAGGTCCGGCGCGCGCCGGTGTTCAGTTGGCGGTGCCCTGGATGTAGTTCAGGTCCACGAACGCGCTGCCCCGGTTTCCCTTCGTGAAGTCCAACGTAAAACCGCCGAGATCGACGCGCGTCTGCAGCGCCCGCCGCAGCTCCGGGCCGCTCGCCTTGCCGCCCTCGGCGCTGATCGCCTGGATCAGGAAGCTGGCCGCGATGTAGCCCGACAGCGTCGCGGTGGAGGGCGGCTCGTCCAGGAACTGCTTCATCCGCGCGATGTGCTCGCGCGTGATTTTCAGGCCGCCGCCGGCCGGGTTGGGCACGGTCTGCGCGAGCAGCATGCCGCCGCTGTAGCCGTTGCCCAGGATTTCGCGCGCCACCTGCGGATTGACCGACGACAGCCCGACCAGGAACCCGTACCACCCGCGCTGCGCCAGGGCGCGGCCCACGCTGGCGTAGGCGAGCGTATCGCCGGCGACGATGACGGCGGTGGGCTTGGTCGGCGCGATGCGGGCGGCCAGCTCGCCGGGGTCGCCGGTGAGCGTGTAGAGGTCGAGCGTTTCGCCGCTGTCGTTACTGGCCAGGGCGTTGCGCAGGCGCGCGCCGAGCTGCGGATCGAAGCCCGCGGCCGTCACCAGCGCGATGCGCCGCATGCCGAACTGGCGCAGCCGGTTGTGCGCGGCGACGATCTCGCTGTCGTCGTCGGGCCGGGTGAACCAGACATTGCCGGCGCTGGAGGCGGCGCCCGACAGCGGCGCCAGCAGCGGCACCTCGCGCCGCACGATCTCGGGCGTGGCTGCCAGCGCGGGCAGCAGCCGCTCGCTGACGCCGAACAGCACTTCCACGTGATCACGCTCGATCAGCTCGACGGCCTGCGGAACGGCCTCGGCCACGTCGACTTCACGGCGGACCAGCGTGATGCGCCGGCCACGGATGCCGCCCGCCTGGTTGGCGGCATCGAAGGCCACCTTGGCGCCGGCCATGAAATCGCGCGCGAAGTCCGCCTGCGCTCCGCCGCGCTCGGTCAGCTGGCCGACCACCAGCGGCGGGCCGCTTTGCGCATGTGCCGTCAACGCCACCATGGCGACTGCGCAGTGCAATGTGCGCAGGCCGCCGCGTACCCGTGTCTTCCACATCTCGCGCCTCCCAAAGATGGTCCGATGGCGCCGATTGTTCTTGTTGGCCGCCGTGCGGGCGGGCTGGCGCCGATCGGCGATGGTAGGGCCGCGTCTGTGACATCGCCGTGACGCCGGACACCCACCGGCGCAGGGATCGGTTGGATCCGCGCGCCACCCATCGATCGACGTTGACGCATGTCAACGCCACGCCCGGGCCCCGGACTTACGATGAACCATCCCCATCGCACCCCACGATCATGTTCCCCTTCGCCCAGCCGGCCGCCGATGCCGCGGCCGCCAACGATGCGCCGTTCCGCTGGTCCGCGCCGCAGGTGCGCGCACTGGCGCAGCGCTTCGACACGCACGGCCCGCGCTACACGTCGTACCCGACGGCGGACCGTTTCCACACGGGCTTCGGCACCGATACCTACCTGGACGCCCTGCACCGGCGCGCCGCCATCGCGCCTGCGCTGCATGCGCCGCTGTCGCTGTACGTGCACCTGCCGTTCTGCGCCAACCTCTGCTACTACTGCGGCTGCAACAAGGTCGTGACCAAGGACCACACCCGCAGCGCGCGCTACATCGGCGCACTGGCGCGCGAGATGGCGATGGTCGCCGGGCACATCGGCCCGCTGCGCCAGGCGACCCAGCTGCACTGGGGCGGTGGCACGCCCACCTTCTTGTCGCACGACGAGATGCGCGATGTGATGGCCGCCACGCGCGAGCACTTCGCCCTGACCTCCGATGCGGAAATCTCCGTCGAGCTCGATCCGCGCCACGCCAGCGACGCCACGCTCGAGGTGCTGGCCAGCCTGGGCTTCAACCGCGCGAGCCTCGGCATCCAGGATTTCGACGCCGACGTGCAGCGCGCCATCCACCGCGTCCAGAGCGTGGAACAGACGCGCCAAGTGGTCGATTCCGCGCGCCGGCTCGGCTTCGAGTCGATCAGCTTCGATCTGATCTACGGCCTGCCGCACCAGCACACCGCCACCTTCAACGCCACGCTGGACCGGGTGCTGGAGATGGCGCCCGACCGCCTGTCCGTCTACAGCTACGCGCACCTGCCGCACCTGTTCAAGCCGCAGCGCCGCATCGATGCGCTCGCGCTGCCGAGCGCCGACGAGAAGCTCGATCTGCTGGCGATGACGGTGGAGCGGCTGGTGGCCGCCGGCTACGTCTACATCGGCATGGACCACTTCGCGCGGCCCGACGACGCGCTCGCCATCGCGCAGCGCGAAGGGCGGCTGCAGCGCAATTTCCAGGGCTATTCCACGCACGCCGATTGCGACCTGCTGGCCTTCGGCATGTCCGCCATCAGCCGTGTCGGCGATGTCTATGCGCAGAACGAAAAAGAACTCGATGCCTACTACGCGCGCATCGACGCGGGCGAACTGCCGGTGCTGCGCGGCATGACCCTGACGCCGGACGACCACGTGCGCCGCGCCCTGATCGGCGAACTGATGTGCGGCTTCGAGCTGGACATGCGCTTGTTCGGCGCACGCCACGGGCTGAACTTCCGGCAGAGCTTCGCCGGTGAGCTGACCGCGCTGGCGCCGCTCGAAGACGCCGGCCTGGTGAAAGTGGGCGACGAGCGCATCGTCATCACGCCGCAGGGGCGGCTGCTGGTGCGGCGCATCGCCATGGTGTTCGATGCGCACCTGCACGCGGTCCACGTGCAGGTGCCGACAGTGGGCGGCGTCCCGCGCTACTCCAGGGTCGTCTGAGCGTCCGGGCCGGCAGCGGCTGCCTCGGCCGCGCGGCTCAGGCGATCGCGTGGTTCGACATGATCTCGATCGCGCGGCACAGCGCCGAGTGATCCTGTTTGCCTAGGCCGTTGGCCGCGCAGGTGTTGAACAGCTCCTGTGCGGTGGCGGTGTTGGGCAGCGCCACGCCCAGCGCCTTCGCGCCTTGCAGGGCCAGGTTCAGGTCCTTCTGGTGCAGTTCGATGCGGAAGCCCGGGTCGAAGGTGCGCTTGACCATGCGGTCGCCATGCACCTCCAGGATGCGCGATGCCGCGAAGCCGCCCATCAACGCCTCGCGCACCCTGGCCGGATCGGCACCCGCCTTGGAGGCGAACAGCAGCGCCTCCGACACCGCCTGGATGGTCAGCGCCACGATGATCTGGTTGGCCACCTTGGTGGTCTGGCCGTCGCCGTTGCCGCCCACCAGCGTGATGTTCTTGCCCATGCGCTGGAACAGCGGCAGCACGCGCTCGAACGCGGCCTGCGCGCCGCCGACCTCGCTGTCTATCCGCAGCAACGGCCGGTGCCGGCCAAGATCCGCTTCTTCATCGAGCACCTGAAGGCGATCTACGCGCAGCCGGGGTACTGGTCGCGCGCAGATTGAGGCGAAGTCCGATCGACACGGCGCGCTGTGCCGGCAACGATGGCTGACCGGAAAACAACGGTCATCGCCATCGCATGAAAACTTATTTCGTAGCGTATAAACTTATGGAATCCACGTGGGCCGCGGCATGAACGCGATCCACTGGACGGCCCGGGCGGCCAGGCAACTGCGCAAGCTCGACCGGCAGCATCAACGCGTGCTGGTGGAGGCGGTCGGGCAACTGGAGGCCATGCCGCATTGCCGGCAGGTCAGGGCGCTCCGGGAGCACCGGTACGGCTACCGGCTGCGGGTGGGCGACTACCGTGTCCTCTTCGATTGGGACGACGGGATTCGTATCGTAGACATCCAGGAAGTGAGCAAGCGCGATGAACGCACCTACCAGCACGAACGTGCAGCTGATCCACGGCCCCGACGGCGCGCCGGCCTTCGTCGTGATTCCGTATGCGGAGTACATCGCCGGCCGCATGGAAGACCGCAGCCTGATCCCCCACGCCGTCATCGAACGCACGGTGGAGGGCGCCACGCCCGTGCGCGCCTGGCGCGAGCACCTGGGGCTGACGCAGGCCGAGGTTGCCGGGCGCCTGGGGATCTCGCAGCCGGCCTACGCGCAGCAGGAAAGCAGCGACCGGCTGCGCAAGGCTTCGCGCGACAGGATTGCCGCCGCGCTGGGGATTCTTCCCGCGCAGCTCGACTTCTGAGCCGTCGGCCCGCCAGCCCGGCGCCGGCACGGCTGGGCCATCAGTTCGGGATGACCACGCGCCCCTGCGTCAGGTCCCGCAGCGTCGTGCGCGCGGCGGCCTCGTCCGTCACGGGCAGGCGCACCGCCAGCGTGACGCCCGCGTCGTAGGCGGCATCGACCAGCGCATAGCCGGCATCGTCGATCCAGCGGCGGATGCGCGCCTCGTCGGCGTAGTCGGTGACGAGCGTGAGCGTGGTGCGGGCGATGCGCTCGATGCGCTCCGCCCCCATCAGCGCGGTGGCGATGGCGTCGGTGTAGGCGCGCACCAGTCCGCCGGCGCCCAGCTTGACCCCGCCGAAGTAGCGCACCACCGCGCCCAGCGTGCCGTCCAGGTCGTGATGGCGCAGCACCTCGAGGATGGGCCGGCCGGCGGTGCCGGAGGGCTCGCCGTCGTCCGACATGCCGGATTGCCCGCCGGCCAGCAGGGCCCAGCAGACGTGCGTGGCGGCGGGGTGCTCGGCGCGCAGCCGGGCGATCACGTCCATGGCGGCGGCGCGGTCCTCGACCGGCACGGCCAGCCCGATGAAGCGGCTTTTCCGAATCTCCAGCTCGGCCCTGACCGGCGCGCGCAAGGTGTAGGTCGGCACCGCGCGTTCAGGCCAGCAGGGCGGTGATGAGATCGGTCTCGCCGCTGGGCGTGAGCGTGAAATGCAGCGAGGACTCGGTGTGCGCCATGTGCTCTTCCATCAGGGCGATGGCGCCTTCCACGTCGCCGCGCTTGGCGGCTTCCAGGAAGGCGGTGTGCTCTTCCGAAGAGCGCACCGCGTCGTAGGTGGACTGGTACATCATCGTGATGACCGAGCTGCGCGCCGACAGCTCGCGCAGCATTTCCTTGAGCACGCTGTTGCCGACCACGTCGGCCATCAGCAGGTGGAAGTCGGCCATCAGCCGATTGCGGCGGGGGACATCGGTGCTGGCCGCGACCTCGTGCTCCTCGGCCAGGTGCTGCTCCAGGCGCGCGTAGTCGGCGGGCGTGGCGCGGGCGATGAACTCGCGCGCCAGCGCCACCTCCAGCACGCGGCGCACCGCGAACACCTCGCGCGCCTCGGTCTCGTCCGGCCTGGCGACGAAGGCGCCGCGGTCCGGCTCGATGCGGATCAGCTTGTCCTTGGCCAGCATCAGCAGCGCCGCGCGGATCTTGGTGCGGCTGACGTGGTACACCCGCGTCAGCGCCTCTTCGCGCAGCTTGGTGCCCGGGGGCAGCCGGTGGGCGACGATCGCCTGGGCGATGTCTTCGGCAATGCCCTCGGAGGAAAGGTCGGCGGCTTGTGTTTCTTCAGTCATGACCGCGATTTTACCGCCGTCCGCCCGGCCTCAGGCATGCGGCAGCGTGGACACCGACGGCATCGGGATGCCATGGCCGCGCGCCGCCGCCTCGCCTTCCTCGATGATGTCGAGCTTGCCGTCGAGCACCGCGTTGGCCCGGGCGCGATCGATGTCCTTTTCCCAGGCGGCGATCACCACCGTCGCGACGCAGTTGCCGAGCAGGTTGCCCAGCGCGCGGGCGATGCCGATGAACCAGTCCACCGACAGCACCAGCACCAGGCCGATCGCCGGAATGGCGGGAATCACCGACAGCGTCGCCGCCAGGATCACGATGGCCGAGCCCGGGATGCCGTGCGCCCCCTTGGAGGTGATGAGCGCGACGCCCAGGATCAGCAGCAGGTCCGACATCGCCAGCGGCGTATTGGTCGCCTGCGCGATGAACACGGCGGCCAGCGTCAGGTAGATCGAGAACGCGTCGAGGTTGAACGAATAGCCGGTCGGGATCACCAGGCCCACCACCGAGCGCTTGATGCCCATCTTCTCCAGCTTGTTCATGACCGAGGGCAGCACCGCATCGGACGAGGCCGTGCCCAGCACCACCAGCAGCTCGGCGCGCAGGAAGCGGATCAGCTTGAAGATGCTGAACCCGGCCAGCCGCAGGATGCCACCCAGCACCACCACCACGAACAACGCCACCGCCACGTAGAACAGCAGCACCAGGAAACCCAGCTGCTTGAGCGAACCGGCGCCGTACTTGCCCACCGTGAAGGCCACCGCGCCCAGCACGCCCAGCGGCGCCAGGCGGATCACCACGGCCATCATGCGGAACAGCACGTGGGACAGCTGATCGATCAGGCCGACCAGCGGCTTGGTGCGCTCCCCCAGCAGCGACAGCGCGCAGCCGAACAGGATCGACACCAGCAGCACCTGCAGGATGTCGCCCTTCATGAAGCCGCTGACGAAGGTGTCGGGAATCAGCTTGAGCAGGAATTCCGCCACGCCGCTCGACTCCACCTGCTTGGCCGTCGTCATGTACGACGCCATGGCCGAGGCGTCGAGCGTCTGCGGGTCCACGTTCATGCCGTGGCCGGGCCCGAACGCATAGGCCAGCGCGATGCCCAGCGCCAGCGCAATGGTGGTCACGGCCTCGAAGTAGATGACGGCCTTGCCGCCCACGCGCCCGACCTTCTTGAGCTCGCCCGCGCCGCAGATGCCGACCACCACCACCGAGAACACGATCGGCGCGATCAGCATCTTGATGAGTTTCAGAAAGCCGTCACCCAGTGGCTTGAGGTGCTGCGCGAAGTCGGGCGCCCAGATGCCCAGCGCGATGCCCAGCGCGAGGGCGATCAAAACCTGCCCGAACAACGGGCGCGTGAAGCGTTGCATGGTGAATCCTCCTTTGGATTTGCACGGTGTCCGAGCCCCGGCCGCCCGTCTGTCGCGATTGGTCCAAAGGCTCTGTCACGCTCGATGCGCCGCAGCAGAGTGTCGGCGCGGATTGTCGAACGGTGACAGCATCATAGGCGATACAATTTTTGTATGCAATTCGTGAATCCAATGCTAGGATCAGTACATGCAGTTCGCGATGCCCCGCGCATCCGCCTCCACAAAATGCTGCACATCGGCCCGCCCGTCGCACGCTTGTCCGACGCGGCCCGCCCTATAACATCCACGAGACCCATACCAAGGAGTGCCTTCCATGGCGATGCCCACGCTCGATCCGAACGCCCCCGATTTCACGCGCCGCTATCCGAACCTGGCGGACCCCCGCCTGGGCGCCGTGGCCACGTTCGCGACCGACGAATTCTTCGCGCCCAAGGACCGCATGCTCAACCCCGAGCCGGCCGTCTTCATTCCCGGCAAGTACGACGACCACGGCAAGTGGATGGACGGCTGGGAAACGCGCCGTCGCCGCAGCGGCGGCTATGACCACTGCATCGTCAAGCTGGCCCGGCCGGGCGTGGTCAAGGGCGTGGACATCGACACCAGCCACTTCACCGGCAACTTCCCGCCGGCCGTGTCCATCGACGCCGCCTACCTGCCGCACGGCGAGCCGACCGACGCCACGCAGTGGATCGAGATCGTTCCGTCCACCACCTTGCAGGGCAACAGCCATCACTACCTGGATGTGTTCGGCACGCACGCCTACACCCACCTGCGCGTGAACATCTACCCGGACGGCGGCATCGCGCGCCTGCGCGTGTACGGCCAGCCGCAGGTCGACTGGAAGGGCGCGGACCGCGCCACGCTGTTCGACCTGGCCGCGATGGAGAACGGCGCCTACGTGGTCGAAGCCAACAACCAGCACTTCGGGCTGGCCTCCAGCCTGCTGATGCCGGGCCGCGGCATCAACATGGGTGACGGCTGGGAAACCCGCCGCCGCCGCGAGCCGGGCAACGACTGGTGCATCATCGCGCTGGCGCACCCGGGCCGCATCCGCAAGATCGAAGTCGACACCGCCCACTTCAAGGGCAATTTCGCCGACCGCGTCTCCCTCCAGGCCGCGCGCGTGACCGGCGGCACCGACGCCACGCTCAAGACGCAGGCCATGTTCTGGCAGACGCTGCTGCCCGAGCAGAAGCTGCAGATGGACCACCAGCACTACTACGAGGCCGAGCTCGCTGATCTGGGCCCCGTCACCCACGTGCGCTTCAACATGTTCCCGGACGGCGGCGTCTCGCGCCTGCGTCTGTGGGGAGCCCTCGAATGAGCCGCGACACCGCCGCCGAGGCCCGGACCGCGCTCGTCATCGAGCCGCTCACGCGCGAAGCCTTCGCGCCGTTCGGCGATGTGATCGAACTGGAGGGCGCCCGGCAGTTCCCGATCAACCAGGGCACCACCACGCGCTTCCATGACCTGGCCAACGTCGAGGTGGGCGAGGGCGGCCGCGCGCTGATCAACCTGTTCCGCGGCCAGCCACGCGCCCTGCCGTTCGAGGTGACCATGCTGGAGCGGCATCCGCGCGGCAGCCAGGCCTTCATCCCGCTCACCGACCGGCCCTACCTGATCGTGGTGGCCCCGGCCGGCGCACTGGACCCGGCCCGGCTGCGCGCCTTCGTGACGCGCGGCTGGCAGGGCGTCAACTACGCGCCCGGCGTGTGGCACCACCCGCTGCTGGCGCTCGATGTGGTCAGCGATTTCATCGTGGTCGACCGCGGCGGCGAGGGCCCCAACTGCGACGAGCAGAATCTGCCCGAGCCGGTGTGGCTGACCGAAGCGGCCCTGCGCGCCGCGCAACTGCAATGACAGCAACGGGACACCGGACATGACCCAGGCCGACATCGCCGCCAGCGGGATCGACGCGGACATCCGCGCATTTGTCGAGGCCGCGCACGCGCGGCAGGTCGTCTTCCTGCGCGAACTGGTGAAGGTGCCGTCGGACAATCCGTCCGGCGACTGCGCGCCACATGCCGCGCGCGCCAAGGCGCTGCTCGAAGCGCTCGGCCTCGCGGTCGAGGCGCATCCCGTGCCGCAAGACGAAGTGCGTGCGGCCGGCATGGTCAGCGCCACCAACCTGATCGTGCGGCACACCTTCGGCCGGGGCGGCCCGACCATCGCCCTGAACGCGCACGGCGACGTGGTGCCGCCGGGCCTGGGCTGGACGCACGACCCGTACGGCGGCGAGATCGTCGAGACCGAGCACGGCCCGACCATGTTCGGTCGCGGCGTGGCGGTCTCCAAGTCGGATTTCGCTACCTACACGTGGGCGCTGCTGGCGCTGATCGAAGCCGAGCGGCGCGGCGCCCGGCTCAACGGCACCGTCGAGCTGCACTTTACCTACGACGAAGAAACGGGCGGCCACATCGGCCCGAAATGGCTGCTGGACCACGGGCTGACCCGGCCCGACTACGCCATCTCGGCGGGGTTTGCCCATGGCATCACCTCGGCGCACAACGGCTGCCTGCACGCCGAGGTGACGGTGCGCGGCCGGCAGGCGCATGCCGCCATGCCGCACACCGGGCTCGATGCTATCGAGGCCGCCACGCACATCCTGCAGGCCGTCTACGCCTACCGCGCCGAACTGGCGACGCGGACGTCTGCCGTGCCGGGCATCGACCATGCGACGCTCAATGTCGGCCTGATCCAGGGCGGCATCAACACCAACGTCGTGCCGGATCGGGTCACGTTCCGCGTCGACCGGCGGATGATTCCGGAAGAGGCCGGGCGCGATGCCGAAGGCGAGCTGCGCGCCGTGATCGAACGCGCGGCGCACGAGCGGCCGGGGATCGCGGTGTCGGTCGAACGCATCCTGCTCGCCGAGCCGCTGGCCGAGCTGCCGGGCGTGCAGACGCTGATCGCGGCCCTGCGGCGGCAGGCGCTGGCGGTGTTCGGCGGCGACGTGCCGGTGCACGGCGTGCCGCTGTACACCGATGCGCGTCACTACACGGCGCGCGGCGTGCCCACCGTGCTGTACGGCGCCGGCCCCCGCACCCTGATCGAAGCCCGCGGCCACAACACCGACGAGAACCTCCGGCTGAGCGACCTGCGCGGCGCGACCGTGGTCGTGGGCTGCGCGGTCGGGGCGCTGCTGGGCGGCTGAGCGCACGGGGCCGGCGTTCAGGCCGGCCGCGTCGTTGTGCCGGCGTCCGCCACGGCTGTGCGCGACGCATACTGCTCCACGACGACGGCCACGGTGCCGGTGGTGCCCTCACCGCCTTGCACCGGGCCGATGTCGGCGCTGCCCGGGCTGGCGAGTTCGCCGCCGTTGCTGAGCACGTCCATGCCGAGTGCGCGCTCGCCCAGCCGCACGCGCTCCACGATCCACTCGCTGTGGCCGTTCGCATTCTTGCGCTCCGTCACGAACACGAGCACCGCCACTTCGGTCTGGCCGATCCGCCGCCGCTTCTTCGCATGCCGCGCCGGCGCGGGGTTGCCGTTGAGTTCCTGCAGCAGCTTGCGCACGGCGGCTTCCAGCAGGGCCAGGGTCGCATCGGTCGGTTGCACGATGACCGGGGCGGGCGCGGGGGCCTCGCTCGGCTCCCGGGCGGGCTCCGAGATGGCGTGGACGTCGATTCGTTTCATGTCGGGCGGATGAGTATGTGCGTGAGCGTGATGGCACGCGGACAGCGCGCGGGCCGGCAGTGAGCCGCGCCCCGCGCTGCCTTCACTACACGGCACCGCGCGGGGGAATACCCACCGCGCCGGCGAAGCGCGTTGTCCATCCGCGAAACCGCCTGTGCCGAACCACGAAACGCGCGCCAGCGCCGTGCGGGTAACATCCGTCACCGCACACCGCCGGGCGCCTTGCCCGTCAAGGCCGGATGGCGCCCGCACCCGTCCCGATCCATCCTGACCCTCCATCGAACATCCATGCGCATCTATCACAACCCCCGCTGCTCCAAGTCCCGCGCCGCGCTGGAGCGCGCCGAAGCCTTCGCCGACCAGGCCGGCGAGCCGCTCGATGTCATCGACTACCTGAAGACTCCGCCCACGCTGGCCGAGCTGAAGACGCTGGCGCAGCAACTCGACACGCCGGTCCGCGCGCTGGTACGGGAGAACGAAGACGAGTACGCCCAGCTCAACCTCGCCGATCCGTCGCTCTCCGACGAAGCGCTGCTCGCGGCCATCGTCGCTCATCCCAAGCTGCTGCAGCGCCCGGTGCTGGTACGCGGCGACCGCGCCATCATCGGCCGCACGCCCGAGGCGCTGGACGCCTTCCTGAAATAAGGCCCCGCCAAAGATGAACGGCCTGCCGGATTCCGCCGGACAGGCCGTTCAGGGGTGGCCATTCGCCTTGCGCGAGGGCCGGGGCTGCGTCCGTCAAGACGCGCACGGGCTCCGGATCATTCCAGGCCCATCCATCGGGCCAGTTCTGACCCGAATCCGATCGCCAGCATGGCAACCAGCACCACTGCCAGCGCCACCGCGGTCGAGACCGCCGTGACCTTCATGACTTCCGCATCGTCGCTTTCGTCGCCGCGGGCGCGGTGCAGAGGTGAGTGCGCGCGCGCGTCGAGCGGGATCGCCTTGGCGGAAGTCTTGCGATGCCAATGCAAGCGCTCCGTCATCGCCCGCAGATGGTGCGTATCTAACGCGTCACGGGAAAATCGCATCGCTGTTCCTCCCGCCGTTCGTGTGATGACCGACGCCGGTACGCACCGGCGTCGGAGTACGTGCGGCCCGATGACGATACGGCATGCAAATGACGTATGCGAGTGGCTTTGCATGTCGGCGCCTGCTGGCACAGTCGTCTGGTCGCCTCGCACAGCACCAGCGTAGAACGGGGTAGCGGCCGCCGCAAGTTGCGGTGCCGCATGGTGCGCACGTCACGCAGGGAAGACGCTGGTGCCGCGCTGCTCTTGGGTTTGCGGGTGATGCGTGCGGCGCTCAGTCTTGCGAGGGCTGCGCGGCGGCCTTCTGCGCGGCCTGCTCCGTTTCGCGGCGGCGCAGCTCGGCCAGCATGTTGCAGAAGAGCGCGCCTTGCTCCTTCGCATCGTCCAGCGCGATATGCGTGTGCGGCAGCGGATCGTGCCACTGCGCGGGAAAAGCCGCCTTGACGTTGCGCCGGTACGGCAGGCCGGTCAGCGCGAAGGCCAGCGTCTTGATGTCGAGCGCCGCCCAGCCGAACGGCGAGCGGCCGGCAAACCGCATCATGTACCAGAACATGAAGGTGAAATCGAAGCCCGCCGGAAAAGCCACGAAGACCGGCTTGCCGGGCAGGCTCTCGACCCATTCCACGTAGCGCGGCAGCGCCGCCTCGGGCGCCTCCAGGTCGCGCCGGCAGGCGGCCCACGCCTCGGGCTGCTGCGCCCACCACTGCATCTGGATCGGATGCCCTTCGGCGCCCGGCAGCGTCTCGAGGTTGGCCTCGAAGGTGCCCACCAGCGTCTTGTCTGCAAGGTAGGCCGCGCTGGCGAAGCTCAGCATCGAATGCGGTCCGGGGATCGGCCCGTCGGCCTCGATGTCGGTGCTGACGTAGATTTCCGGCCGGGTATCGGGCGCTTGGTTGCCGCGCTTGCGGCGGGGCTTGTCGACCGGGGCGGCGTTTGTGGAGATGTCGTCGCTCATGCGGTGCCCTCATCGGCGAACAGGCGGTCGGCGACGTACGGATTGGTCGCGCGCTCGTCGCCGAAGGTGGAAACGGGGCCATGGCCCGGCACGAAGGTCACATCGTCGCCGAGCGGCCACAGCTTGGTGCGGATCGAGCGGATCAGGTCCGCATGGTTGCCGCGCGGAAAATCCGTGCGGCCGATCGAGCCCGCGAACAGCACGTCGCCGACGATGGCGATGCGGTCCGGCCGGCTGAAGAAGACCACGTGGCCCGGCGTGTGGCCGGGGCAGTGGAACACTTCGAGCGTGCGGCCGGCGGCTTCGACCGTGTCGCCGTCGTCCAGCCAGCGGTCGGGCACGAAGGCGCGGGTGGGCGGGAAGCCGAAGCGCTGGCTTTGCGTCGGCAGCTGGTCGATCCAGAACGCCTCGTCCCTGTGCGGCCCTTCGATGGGCACGCCGAGCTGGGTGCGCAGGGCGTCGGCGGCGGCACAGTGGTCTACGTGGCCGTGCGTGAGCAGGATCTTTTCGATGCGGGCGCCTTGCTGGCGGGCCGCGCTCAGGATGCGGTCGATGTCGCCGCCGGGGTCGGTGACGGCGGCGCGCCCATCGTCGCCGATCAGCAGCGTGCAGTTCTGTTCAAACGGCGTAACCGGGACGACGACGACTTTCATGTGGTTTTTTGTGCACATCGGTGCAATAAGGGAACAGGCCGATTGTATCGGCCCCAGCCCGCGCCGGCACTGGGCTGGCGGGCCGTCGGCGCGACTTCGGGAAACACTTTTGCAAAGTTGATGCAAGATGCCTGCGTGATCGCAGCGAATTGATAGGAAATGTAAATAGACGGGCGCAAACAGCGTGATAGACTCGCGCCCATGCTCAAGCTCACCCATCTGCTCCCCAGCCCTTCAGCCGGCCGCACGCTGCGTGCCTGGCTGCTGCACGGCGCCACCCTGGTGGTGCTGGCGGGCTGTGCCGCCGTACCGGGCGAGCCGCCGGCCACGGCCACGAACGCACCCGCGCACCCGGCCGATACGCGCGACAACCCCGATGCCTGGGGCACGCTGGCCTTCCGCGGCGTGCCGGAATCCAGCAGCCTGCAGATGGCGCCCGCCGATACCGAGCCGGGCCTGCGCGCCGACCTCGGCACGTTCGAGCAGCGCGGCCTCGCGTCCTGGTACGGCCGCGGCTTCCACGGCCGGCGCACCGCCAGCGGTGAGCGCTTCGACATGAACGCCTTCACCGTCGCGCATCCGTCGCTGCCGCTGTCGAGCTGGGTGCTGGTGCGCAACCTGTCCAACGACCGCGTCGTCGTCGCCAAGGTGACCGACCGCGGGCCGTATCACGGCAAGCGCATCATCGATCTGTCCTACGCCGCCGCCAAGCGGCTCGATTTCGTCCGGCGCGGCTCGACCCAGGTGGAAATCCGCCGCCTGTCGCGCGCCGAGGTCGAGGCGCTGCGCCCCGAGCTGACGCAGACCGACGTCGCCAGCAACAACGGCGACGCCGACATGGGCGCCGACGAACCCGCGCCGCCGCGCAAGAAGGCGGTCAAGCGCCGGGCCCGCGCGCGCCGCTAATCCCGTCCGTCGTTCTTCAGCGCCAGCGCGCTCTGGTACAGCGCGTCGACCGGCGCGCCGGTGATCGCCCCGGCCAGCTTGGCCGCGCGCTTGGCCGGCAGCTCGGCCAGCAGCAGGCGCAGTACCTGGTCCGCGGCCAGCGCGGTGGGCGCCGCCTCCTGCGCGCCCGCACCTTCCACCACCAATACAAACTCCCCTTTGCCGTGCAAGGCGTCGGCGGCCAGCCAGGCGGGCGCCTCGGCGGCCGGCAGCACAACGATCTGCTCGAACAGCTTGGTCAGCTCGCGGCCGATCAGCAGGCGCCGCGCGGGCAGGTGCGCCGCCAGCGCCGCCAGCGTAGCGTCGATGCGATGCGGCGCCTCGTACAGGACCCAGGCCGGCCCGTGCGCGGCCCACTGGCGGATGGCCGTATCGCGCTGGCCCGCCTTGGGCGGCAGAAAGCCGACGAAGGTGAACTGGCCGGCGGAGGTCTCCAGCAGCGCGCCCGCCGCGGACAGCGCCGTCACCACCGCGCTCGCGCCCGGCAGCGGAATCACGCGCTGCCCGGCCGCGCGCACGGCCTCGACAATGCGCGCACCCGGGTCCGACACGCCCGGCGTGCCGGCGTCCGACACGTAGGCGATGCGCTCGCCGCGCGCCAGGCGCTCCACGATGCGGACGGCCGCCTCGCGCTCGTTGTGCTCGTGCGCCGCCAGCAGCGGCCGCGACAGGCCCAGGCGATGCAGCAGCTGGCCGGTGTTGCGCGTGTCTTCGCAGGCCACCGCATCGGCCAGGCCGAGCACGTGCCGCGCGCGCAGCGACACGTCGGCGGCGTTCCCGATGGGGGTGGCCACCACATATAATGCGCCGGCGGGATAGTGCTGGTCATGCGCCAGCAGGGTCCAGTCAGGATCACTCACGAGAACTTCTCTTGGTCAGTCGATTCAAACCGCAGATGCACGCGCCGCAGCCCGCGCCTTCGCCGCCCGGCGCCGCCGCGACGGGCGAGGCCGCCGAAGACCGCGCGCTGCGCTACCTGCAGGCGCGGGGGCTGTCGGCCATTGCCCGCAATTATCGCTGCAAGACCGGCGAAATCGATCTGGTGATGCGCGACGCGGCCGGTACGCTGGTGTTCGTCGAGGTGCGCGCCCGCGTGGCACGGTCGGCGCAGCGCTTCGGCGGCGCGGCCGCCAGCGTGACGCCCGCCAAGCAGCGCCGGCTGATCGCCGCGGCCGAAGATTTCCTCGCCGGCCATCCCGGCGAGGCGCCGGCCTGCCGCTTCGATGTCATCGCCATCGACGGCACGCGCATTGAATGGATGCGCGATGCCTTCGGTGTCGAAGCCTGAGCTGGACCCGATTCACCCGATTCCTCCAACCCTTCCGGACTCCACAAGGACAGCATGAAACTCCCGTTGCCCACGTCTGCCCGTCTCAAGCGCACCGTCGTGCTGGCCGCCCTGGCCAGCATCACCGCCACGCAGCTGACGGCGTGCTTCCCGCTGTTTGCCGGTGCCGTGGCCGGCGGTGTGGCGCTGGCCACCGACCGCCGCCCGACCGCCACGCAGACCATCGACCGCGGCCTGCAGATGGAGGCCGAGAACTCCCTGATCGCGCGCTACAGCGGCCTGGCGCACGTGAACGTGACGGTCTACAACCGCAAGGTGCTGCTGACCGGCGAGGCTCGCGACGAGCAGGTCAAGCAGCAGATCGGCCAGTACGCGCAGAAGCTGGAGAACGCCCGCGAGGTGGTCAACGAGATGACCATCGGCGAGTTCAGCTCGTTCGGCTCGCGCACCAACGACACCTACCTGACCACCAAGGTGAAGGCCGCCCTGGCCGGCACCGAGGGGCTGCCCTGGAACTCGATCAAGGTGACCACCGAGGCGCAGGCCACCTACCTGATGGGCGTGGTGACCGAACCCGAGGGCGAGCACGCCACCGAGGTTGCGCGCACGGTGGGCGGCGTGGGCAAGGTGGTCAAGGTGTTCGACTACGTTAGCGAAGACGAGCGCAAGCGCCTGGACGCGAACGCCTCGTCGACCAACCCGTCGACCCCATCCGGGGCATCGCAAACCACGCCGGCGCCGGAAGGCACGCCGACCGCCACGCAGGCGCCGGCACCGGTGACCTCCGCCTCGCCCGGCCAGCCCGGCGCGGGCGCGACCGTGTCGCCGACCACGCTGCCGGCGCTGCCGCCGGGCCGGCAGTTGCCGTAAGCAGCATCGCTCCACAGAAAACGCAGCCGCCGCGCTGCGTTTTTTGTTGCATTGTGTGCCGCGCGGCATGCCGCGCACCGCCGCGTGTTAGCGTATGCCGCATCCGTGACTTCGCTCGCCTGTCATGCCTGTCGCCCACCGACTTGCCGCCGCGGCCTCGCTCGCGGTGCTGTCCGCGGCTCCGTCCGTGGCGCATGCCGCCGATGCCCCGCCGTCCAATGCGCAGGTCCGCACCTGGGCGGCGTCCTGTGCCAGCTGCCATCATGCCGATACCGCGCCGGGCGCCACGGGAAGCGCGCCAACGCTGCCCCCGCTGTCCGGCCGCCCGCAGGCCGAACTGATCGGCACGCTGCAGGCCCTCCGCGCCGGCACGCGGCCTTCCACGGTGATGGGCCAGCTGATGCGCGGCTACGACGATGCGCAGATCGCCGCCATTGCCGGCTGGCTGTCGCGCCAGCCGAAGGGCACACCATGAGCGGCTCCGGCTTTCGCAAGGACCGGCGCGCTGCGCTGCGCGCCATCGGGGCGACCGCGCTGGCCGGACCGCTGGCGGCCTGCGCCTCGCTGCCGGGCATGCGCAATGCGCGGGTGGTGGTGGTCGGCGGCGGATACGGCGGGGCGACGGCGGCCAAATACGTGCGCGTGTTCTCCGGCGGGCGCGTCGACGTGACGCTAGTCGAACCCAACGCGGCCTTCGTGTCGTGCCCGCTGTCCAACCTGGTGCTGTCGGGCGACCGCGATCTCGCCTCGCTGATGGTGCCGTACGACGCGCTGGTCGCGCGCCACGGCGTGCGCTGGGTACGCGACCGCGCCGCGGCCATCGACATCGGCGCCCAGCAGGTGCGCCTGGCCGGCGGCGGCACGCTGGATTACGATCGGCTGATCCTGTCGCCGGGCATCGACTTCGTGCCGGGCGCGATCCCCGGCCTGGCCGACACCGCCACCGCCGCGCGGGCGCCGCACGCATGGAAGGCCGGCGCCCAGACGCTAGCGCTGCGCCACCGGCTCGAGGCCATGCCCAACGGCGGCGTGGTGGCGATCAGCATCCCGCTCGCGCCATACCGCTGCCCGCCGGCGCCCTACGAGCGCGCCTGCCTGATCGCCCACTGGCTGCAACGCGCCCGGCCCGCGTCGCGCGTGCTGATCCTCGATGCCAACGACGACGTGACCTCCAAGGGCGCACTGTTCAAACGCGTATGGGCGCAGCGCTACCCCGACCACATCGAATACCGGCCGCAATACAACGCCGTGGATATCGATGCGGCCGGCCGCGTGCTCAAGTTCGATGTGCAGGACGACGTCGAGGCCGACGTCGTCAACCTGATCCCGCCGCAGCGGGCCGGGGCGATCGCCGTTGCCGCCGGGCTGGCGACCGCCAACGGGCGCTGGTGCGAGGTCGATTTCCTGACCTTCGAATCGAAGGTGGCGCCAGGCGTGCACGTGATCGGCGATGCCATCCAGACCGCGCCGCTGATGCCCAAGTCGGGCCACATGGCCAACCAGCATGGCAAGGTGGCCGCCGCCGCGGTGGTGGCGCTGCTGGCCGGCCGCGCGCCCGATCCGTCGCCGCTGTATGCCAACACCTGCTACAGCTTCACCTCGCCCGACGAGGCGATGCACGTCGCGACCGTCCACCGTTACGACGCCGCCGAACGCACCATGGTGACCGTGCCGGGCGCGGGCGGACTGTCGGATGCGCCCTCGGTGGCGGAAGGCAATCTGGCGCAGGGCTGGAGCCGCGCGATCTGGTCGGACATGCTGGGCTGAGCGGCAGCGGGCAGGGCGGCATGAACAATGCGCAAGAATGGGCAAGCCGCCATACCGGCAGGCGCCTAAAGTGCCACATGAGGCCGCTTGGACGGCCGTTCTCTTCCGGATGCGCCCATGTCCCCCAAGGATCTGCTGCTGGCCCTCACCGTCGTGCTGGTGTGGGGCGTCAACTTCGTCGTCATCAAGGTCGGCCTGCACGGCGTGCCGCCGATGCTGCTCGGTGCGCTGCGCTTCGCGCTGGTGGCCTTCCCGGCCATCCTGTTCGTGCCGCGCCCGAAGATCGCGCTGAAGTGGCTGCTTGCTTACGGTGCCACCATCAGTTTCGGCCAGTTCGCCTTCCTGTTCTCGGCCATGTACGTGGGCATGCCGGCGGGGCTGGCGTCCCTGGTGCTGCAGTCGCAGGCGTTCTTTACGCTGACGATCGCGGCGGTCGTGCTGCGCGAGCCCATCCGCTGGTTCCACCTGGCCGGCATGGCGGTGGCGGCCTGCGGGCTGGCCATGATCGGCGTGGCCGGCACGAGCGGCGCCGGGGCCGCGACCGGCATGACCACCGCCGGCTTCCTGCTGACGCTGTGCGCGGCGTTCTCGTGGTCGAGCGGCAACATCGTCACCAAGCGCATCGGGCCGGTCAATGTGGTCAGCCTGGTGGTGTGGGGCGCGCTGATCCCGCCGGTGCCATTCTTCCTGCTGTCGTACTGGATGGAGGGGCCGCAGCAGATCGCGCACAGCCTGGCCAACCTCGGCGGGACGAGCATCGGCGCGATCGCCTACCTGGCGTTCGGCGCCACCCTCTTCGGCTACAGCCTGTGGAGCCGGCTGCTGGCGCGCTACGCCGCCAGCCAGGTCGTGCCGCTGACGCTGCTGGTGCCGGTGGTGGGGCTCGTGTCTGCGGCGCTGCTGCTGGGCGAGCGGCTGGTGCCGGCCCAATGGCTGGGCGGCGCGGTCGTGATGGCGGGGCTGCTGCTGAACGTGTTCGGCGGGCGGCTGGCAGCGCGGCTGGCGCTGGTCTGATCCGCCGGCCGGGGCATCCGGAACGCCCGCGCCGCGCCGGTTCCGGGCGTTGTGTCGCCCGCATGGCCGGCACCGGCCGATGCCGGGATTCGGGCACAATATCGGCCTCACCGCCGCCCGCGCATCGATGCGGGCCGCCCCACCCACCGGAGACCACATGAAGTTCGCCGCATCGCTCGCCGCCGGCGCCGTGCTGGCCGGCTTGGCGCTGTCCGCCGCGCCTGCGCAGGCCGCCATCGACGCCGCCCGCGCCCAGGCCATCGCCGGCCAGAATGCCTGCCTCGGCTGCCACGCCGTCGACCGCAAGCTGGTCGGCCCGTCCTATCAGGATGTCGCCGCCAAGTACAAGGGCGATGCCGG
Source organism: Ralstonia pseudosolanacearum (assembly GCF_024925465.1). Lineage (NCBI taxonomy): Bacteria > Pseudomonadati > Pseudomonadota > Betaproteobacteria > Burkholderiales > Burkholderiaceae > Ralstonia > Ralstonia pseudosolanacearum. Next base: position 191,219 of record NZ_CP103852.1, read on the forward strand.
CGCCCAGGCCAAGCTCGTGCAGAAGGTGCGCCAGGGCGGCCTGGGTGTCTGGGGGCAGATCCCGATGCCGGCCAACCCGAAGATCAGCGATGCTGACCTGAAGACCGTGATCGACTGGGTGCTGGCAGGCGCCCCGACCAAGTGAAAGCGAAGATGCGCGCGATGCAAGACCAAGCGACCGACCCCATCAACCCGACCCGCCGCGACGTGCTGCGCGCGGGCGCCATGATGGCGCTGCTGGTCTCCGCCGGCTTTGCCACCCCGGCGCAGGCCGCCGAATGGAACAAGAGCGCATTCGACGCCAGGGGCGTGGGCGACGTGCTCAAGAGCCTGGGCGGCGGCGCCGTCGACAAGGGCGGCGCGGGCATCCAGTTCAACGCCCCGGACATCGCCGAGAACGGCGCGGTGGTGCCGCTGGTGGTGACCAGCTCGCTGCCGGGCACGGACCTGATCGCCATCCTGGTCGAGAAGAACCCGAACACGCTGGCCGCCACCTTCGCCATCCCCGCCGGCACCGAACCGTACGTCAACACGCGCGTGAAGATGGGACAGACCTCGATGGTCTACGCGGCGGTGCGCGCGGGCGGCAAGTGGATGCTGGCGAGCAAGGAAGTCAAAGTGACATTGGGCGGCTGCGGCGGCTGAGGACACAGGAGAGCACACCATGGCAGACCCGATGCGCATCCGCGCCACGGAAAACGGCGGCCTGACCGACGTGAAGATCCTGATGAAGCACGACATGGAAACCGGCCAGCGCAAGGACGCCGCCGGCAAGGTGGTGCCGGCCTGGCACATTACCAACGTGATGGTGCAGCACAACGGCAAGACCGTGCTCGACGCGCAGTTCGGCCCGGCCGTGTCGAAGGATCCGTTCCTCAACCTCAAGTTCAAGGGCGCCGCCAAGGGCGACAAGGTGAGCGTCACCTGGGTCGACAACCATGGCGACAAGCGTACCGACGAAGCCGCCATCCAATAAGGAGGCTCCCATGCGACGCAGTTTCTTCCGCCTGACCGCCGCGCTGGCCGCGCTGGGCGTGGCCGGCAAGGCATCGGCGCAGGCCGCCGGGCAGGCGCGCGGCGCTGCGGGCGGGCGCTACAAGGTGGTCTACCAGATCAGCGAGGGCACCGAGCAGGCGGTGCGCGCCATCGGCAACCTGCGCAATCACCTCAACGGCGCGCCCGGCACGCGCATCGTGGTGGTGGCGCTGGGGCGGGGCATCGACTTCCTGGTCGAAGGCGCCAAGGACGACAAGGGCCGCCCCTTCGACGCGCCGGTCGCCGCGCTCGCCAGCATGGGCGTGGAATTCCGCGTGTGCCACAACTCGCTGGCCGCCTTCAAGGTGCCCGAGGACAAGCTGCTGCTGGAGGCCAAGGTGGTGCCGGCCGGCGTGGTGGAGGTCACCCGCCTGCAGCAGGACGAAGGCTTTGCCTATCTCAAGCCGTAGGCGGCACACGGAGGAGGGCACGTGAAACGAACGCTCGGGATCGTCGCGCTGGCCGCGGGCATGGCCCTGACGGCGCAGGCGCAGGACGACAGCAAAGACAGTACCGCCGCCAGCATCGCCCAGTACCGGCAGATGCTGGCCGACGGCAATCCCGCCGAGCTGTGGGAAGCCGCCGGGGAAGAACTCTGGAAGAAGCCCGCCGGGCCCAAGCACGCCTCGCTGGAAGCCTGCGACCTGGGCCTCGGGCCGGGCGTGGTGAAGGGGACGTACGCCCAGTTGCCGCGCTACTTCAAGGACACCGGCCGCGTGATGGACGTCGAGCAGCGGCTGATGCACTGCCGCATGACGCTGCAGGGCCTGACGAAGGATGAGGCCTCGGCCAATCCGTTCTCGTCGCCCGGCAAGCCGTCGGAGATCGAGCGGCTGGTGGCGTACATCACCTCGGAATCGCGCGGCGCGGCCGTCGACATCCCGCTCGCGCATGCGCAAGAGCAACACGCCTACGAACTGGGCCGCCGCATGTTCTTCTACCGCGCGGGCGCCTATGACTTCGCCTGCGCCACCTGCCACGCACAGCCCGGCCTGCGCATCCGCCTGCAGGAACTGCCCGATCTGCTGACCGCCGACGGCGCGCGCGCAGCCTACACGACGTGGCCCGGCTATCGCGTCTCGCAAGGCGAGGTGCGCACCATGCAGCACCGCCTGTACGACTGCCTGCGCCAGCAGCGCTTTCCCGAACCGCTCTACGGCGCCGAGGTGATCACGGCGCTCGAGCTGTTCCTCGCCCGCAACGCCAACGGCGGCAAGATGGACGCGCCGTCGATCAAACGATGAGGCCGCGCATGTTCCGATCGACCCTCATCCTCGTGCTGGCCTGCGTGGCCGGCACCGCGCACGCGGCGGATGCCACCGTTGCCCCGCCCAAGCCCGACGCGCGCGCCGATGCCGCACTCGCCGGGGCGATCCGCGACGGCTTCGTCTCCAAGGGCCCGGCCACGGTGGAAGGCGTGACCGAGCGCGACGACGTGCAGAAGACCTGCAGCCAGTACGCCGACCGCAACGCCGTGCCCGCCGAGGTAGCCGCCCGGTTGCAAGACGCCCAGCTCAAGACCATCCGCTACCCGCAGGACGGCAAGTGGCTCGGCGACTGGAAGGCCGGCGAGCAGATCGCCCAGAGCGGTCGCGGCATGCAGTTCTCCGATCCGGCCGGTACCGTCAACGGCGCCAACTGCTATGCCTGCCACCGGCTGTCGAAAGACGAAGTGTCGTACGGCACCATCGGCCCGTCGCTGTACCAGTACGGCAAGCTGCGCGGCGATTCGGAGGCGATCCTGCGCTACACCTGGGGCAAGATCTACAACTCCAACGCCTACGCGGCGTGCTCCAGCATGCCGCGCTTCGGGCACAAGGGCATCCTGACCGAGCAGCAGATCCGCGATGTGATGGCGCTGCTGCTCGACCCGGCCTCGCCGGTCAACCAGTAGGGGCGACCATGCGGACGGTGCGGCGGATCCGGGGTTGGCTGGCGGCCGCGCTGGTGCCGATGGCGCTGGCGGCCGGCGCCGCGCATGCCGTGGAGGTGGGCGACACCGTCACGCTGCCCGACCTCCAACTGCTCGACGGCACCCGCGTACCGGGCGCATCGTGGCGCGGGCATCCGCTCGTCATCGCGACCTGGGCATCGTGGTGCCCATACTGCGCGCTGCAGAACCCGAGCCTGCAGAAGCTCTACGACGCCACGCGCGGCACCGGCCTGCGCCTGCTCACCATCAGCATCGACGCCAACCCGCAGCTGGCCGGTGACTACATCGCCAAGCGCGGCTTCACCTTCCCGGTGACGATGGAGTCCGACGCGCTGTGCGCCGCCACCGGCCCGCGCAAGGGGCTGCCCGAACTGCTGGTGCTCGACGCCGACGGCCGCGTGGTGCAGAAGGCAAGCGGCGAGATGCTCGAAGACGACATCGCCGACCTGGCCCGCTACGCCCACGGCACGCAGGCCCCGGCCCGATGAACCGCCGCGAATTCGTCCAGGCGCTGGCCGTGGCCGCCGCCGCCGGCCTGCGCCTGACCGACGCCCACGCCGCCGACACCGCCCTCTACGACCTGCCGCGCTTCGGCAACGTCCACCTGCTGCACTTCACCGACTGCCACGCACAGCTGCTGCCCATCGAATACCGCGAGCCCAGCGTCAACCTGGGCGTGGCGCAGTGGGCCGGCCAGCCGCCGCACTTGGTCGACCGCGCACTGCTCGAACGCTACGGCATCGCGCCGGGTTCGCGCGCGGCGCACGCTTTCACCGCGCTCGACTTCACCGAGGCGGCGCACCGCTATGGCCGCATGGGCGGCTTCGCGCACCTGGCCACGCTCATCAAGCGCCTGCGCGCCACGCGCCCGGACGCGCTGCTGCTCGACGGCGGCGACACCTGGCAGGGCTCGGCCACCTCGCTGTGGACGCGCGGCCAGGACATGATCGACGCCACGCTGCTGCTGGGCGTGGACGTCATGACACCGCACTGGGAACTGACCTACGGCGCCGAGCGCGTGCGCCACGTGGTCGATCACGACTTCAGAAACAAGGTCGCCTTCGTCGCCCAGAACATCCAGACCGCCGACTTCGGCGATCCGGTGTTCGATCCCTACGTGCTGCGCGAACTGAACGGGGTGCCGGTCGCCGTCATCGGCCAGGCGTTTCCGTACACGCCCATCGCGCATCCGGCCGATTTCACGCCGGACTGGACCTTCGGCATCCAAGAGGCGCGGCTGCAGGAGCGGGTGGACGAAGCGCGCGGCAAGGGCGCCCGGGTGGTCGTGCTGCTGTCACACAACGGCATGGACGTCGACCTGAAGCTGGCCTCGCGCGTACGCGGCATCGACGCCATCCTCGGTGGCCACACGCACGATGCGGTGCCGGCCCCGGTGCGCGTATCCAACCCCGGCGGCACCACGCTGGTGACCAACGCCGGCTCCAACGGCAAATTCGTCGGCGTGCTGGACCTCGACGTGCGCGGCGGCACCGTGCGCGACCTGCGCTACACGCTGCTGCCGGTCTTCGCCGACCTGCTGCCCCCCGACCCGGCCATGGCCGCGCTGATCGAGCGCGTGCGCGCCCCGTACCGCGACAAGCTGGGCGAAGTGCTCGCCGTCAACCGCGGCCTGCTGTACCGGCGCGGCAACTTCAACGGCACCTTCGATCAGCTCATCGTCGACGGCCTGATGCAGGCGCAGGGCGCCGAGATCGCCTTCTCGCCCGGCTTCCGCTGGGGCACCACGCTGCTGCCCGGCGAGCCGCTGACCCTGGAAGCGCTGATGGCCCAGACCGCCATCACCTACCCGGCCACCACGCTCACCGACATGACCGGCGCCACCATCAAGACCGTCCTGGAAGACGTGGCCGACAACCTGTTCAACCCCGACCCGTACTACCAGCAGGGCGGCGACATGGTGCGCACCGGCGGCCTGCGCTACGCTATCGACCCCACCCAGCCCATCGGCCGCCGCATCACCGACCTGCGCCTGGGCGACCAGCCGCTCGACGCCGACCGCCGCTACAAGGTCGCCGGCTGGGCCGCCGTCTCCGCCGAAGCCCGCCGCACCGCCGGCCGCCCCGTGTGGGACGTCCTGGCCGACTGGCTGCGCGACCAGCGCGAAGTGACCGCCGGACCGCTGAATACACCGCGCATCGTCGGCGTGGCGGGCAATCCCGGAATCGACACGGAGCGCGGTTGAAGGCCCGCCGAAAATTCGGATAGAATCAACGTCCATTGGGGCGGTAGCTCAGCTGGGAGAGCGTCGCGTTCGCAATGCGAAGGTCGGGAGTTCGATCCTCCTCCGCTCCACCAATTTCCAGAAGCCCAACGATTCTCCGTTGGGCTTTTTTGTGCCCGGAAGGCCAGTGTTGGCGCCATTCGGGGCAGTCGTCTCAGGAGCGTGGTCGTCCGCGCTTCGCCATTTTGGGCCGGTTTTCGGCCTATCTCCTCTCTCTATTCTCTGCGATCCTCAGGAGCGTCTCCGCCCGGTTCCTTATTTGGCGTGGGTTTGCGGGGAAGTGGTTGGAGTTGGAGATTGCTGGGCGGAAGAGGATCGAACTCATTCACCCTGGTATCGAGTTTTGTGGATGACCCAGAACCCTTTATAAATCAAGGTCTTGTGCAACTTGCAATACGCGAAACCAAGTCCAGCAACGGCGAATACAGCTGCACCAGCGCGACGCATGGTTAAATTTAGCTACACCTTGCCGATAGGGAATATAGGTCAAATGGGTCACGCCGATCTGGGGAGCTGCCGGCGAGATCGTGGCGTATACTGCAACGCCGAACGACCAAAACGCTCGTGAATCGTCCCCGGGGGACCCCTTCTGCATGGCAACGCCACGACACCTTACTCATGCGCCGATTCGTGAAGCCGTCATAGACATACAGTTCCAGGCGGCAACCAATCAGCAGGACGTAGCAAGCTTTGCTCAACAGTATGCCGACGGTAGGGGCCGCCTGCACGACCTCTGGGCCGCGTCGCTGGAGGTGCGAGTCGGTGCATCGGGCATCGAACAGGCACGGACGGGTACTCAGATTGGTAAGCGCTTGGACTTTGACGACGGCAAGCATGTTGCCCAGTTTCGGGTCAACGGCTTCACATTTAGCCGGCTGGCGCCATATGAGACCTGGGAGTCGATGAACGAGAGCGCGTCAGGCGCCTGGGCTGAGTATTCGTCAGCGATCCAGCCGCAAGAAGTGAATCGCATAGCGTTGCGGTACATAAATTCGCTGTGCATTCCGCTGCCGGTTGAGAAGGTCGAATCGTATCTACCATACGCTCCTAGGTTGCCGCCAGAGCTTCCACAGGTGATTGGTGGCTTCCTGAGCCGAGTCCAGATTAACGACGTAGCCACCGGGGACTTTACAGTTGTCACTCAAATGGCCGAGAGCGTGACGCCGGATGGGACTGGGTTGAATGTACTTTTCGATATTGATGTCTCGCATCCATGCAGCCTGGTTTGGGGGGGCGACGATCAAATCTCTGAGGTGCTAAGTCGTCTGAGGGAGTTGAAAAATAAGGCGTTTTTTGGTTTTCTTGAAGAAAAGACTTTGGAGCCATATATATGAGTGCACTTGCTTGGGATGATGTGCTTCCGCGGGCTAGTACTCCCGGCTTTACTGAGCAGGCCAATCTGGTGAACAAAACCAGCGCCGAAGTCTTTTACATGGTGAAGGGGATTGCCAAGATGACGGCCGTCACGAACGAGCTCATGGAATTGGCAAAGGAATACACTCGTCTATCGGCGGTGACGCTTAGCACTGCGATGGATTTTGCAATTGCTTTGCCCACTGACGTTGTGCCGCCGGAAGTATCAGTCGATCCAGATGGTGAGGTCGCCTTCGATTGGATTGACGAGAATAACATGTTGTCGGTAAGCATTGGTCCCGAGGGAGGGATTACATATGCAGGGAAATTCAAGGAGGAGAGCGTCTCGGGTACTGCTCATTTCCGCGAGAGCATTCCTAACCCGCTTGGTGAAGTGCTTAACAATTTCCGTGCGTAGAACGAGGCCGGATCAGCCGATAGAGCCACCCTGCAAAGTTTCCAGATTTATTTACGAATCGGACAAAATTTCAAAAAGCAAGAATGTGCCGAAAGCAGGGGCATTTATGCCGGAGTTTTATGAAAGCCGGCATGAGACATCCGTGTGTCACCTTGATCGCTGTGACGAAGACCGAGTATGGCATCTCGGTCTGACTAGGAGACCAGACAAGACTCTCCATGCGCGGGTAGATCTAGACGTTGCGTCGGTAGTAGGGCAGTCGTTGGAGTGTGTGACCGCTCCAGAAACTGATTACGACGAGCATGCGGTAGTTGTGAAGTGGCCCCCAGACAAAGAGGGGCAGAAATTGATCGCAGTGCAGCTCGCTATGAAGGCAGGGCAGTGCAAAGTGCCTCCCGTCAAGCAACTGTAGTGCTGTGCGGTGAGTTTTGGGGATGACTACAGTATCCGGGTTTGCCCTCGATTTATTATCCATCGGCTGTCCACCAAGATCCGCAGCGGCACTGGGCAGTGGATTGCCGAGGCCGCAGCGGCAGCCGGCCTGCTGGCACACATGGAAGAACAGCTGATAACGATCAAGTTCGTGCTGCCCGACGCTTCCGTAGCGAAGGCATCACCATAGGCTCCTCTGGAATCGCGCCGGACCCATGGTAGAACTCAGAAATCAGCATCTTGCGGTCAATCTCTTGGCCCACGAAATCGAAAGTGCCGTCTGGAAGCTCCATTGTCTGAGCTATTAAATAGCGTCCATCCATCACATCGACTGTGAGGATAAAGGCACGCAGATTTTCCTGGGACAGGCCACGCACAGCCCACGCCGGGCCATATGACCGGAACTTGAAAAAATTCTCTGCCTGCTTTTTCGAAAAGAAAAGTAGTCCGTAAGTTTCGCCGTTCTGCAGATGCCCCGCCGGTGCGCCGGTCTCCAACTCATATAACGTCCAGAAGGGCTGGCCGATACTCGTTTCCGCCGGGATTGCGACCATTTCTAAGCGTATTCCCAATAGCTTGCCTAGAGACGGCAGGTCGCCCAGAGTCAAGGCAGTAATACCATTGTCGTCAGCGAATTTCTTCGCGCCGCTTTGATATCCATTTGCCGTGATCATGCACCCTCGCACCCCGGGGCAGTCATTGATCTTCGCGGAGAAAGCTAAAACACGATCCTTGTCCACCGGGCGTTGCATATTTTTGCACTCGATTGCCACGCGATGTCGGAGCCCCGTCAACTCAAACTCGTAATAAACATCAATCTGATGCTCGAGGCCGTTTCTGCCACGGATGGTAACGTCCCGTGCTACAAGCACATCCTCTCCCTTGAGATCCAGAAGGCTTTGATAGACTTGTTGAACGTGCTCCTCGAAACCTGACCAGTCGCGATTTTCCGATTTGTGGGGCTGCGATTTGAGAATATCAATCACGGCGGCCATTGATGGTTTTCTCGAGCGTTTCATGCGAACTCAATCAAGAGGGAAATACCAAACTTAAGTGTTCTGTGTAAACGGATTAGAAGTTGAGGCGTTGAGCATGCAGGCAATCCGATGAGGTCTGCATACCGATGCGATGCGTGGTCGAGTTGAGCGAAGTGGAGAAGCTGACGTTGGAGCAATTGAGCCTGAATCACCGGCACCGCGACATCCGCACGCGCGCAGCGGGGATGGTCATGCTCGGCGACGGTTTGTCGGCCCCCAAGGTCGCGGGCCGGTTGGGCGTTAGCGTGCAGTCGCCCTACAACTGGGTGCGTGCCTGGAACGAATACGGCGTGTGCGGCTTGTTGAGCGGTCACGGCGGCGGCCGCCCCAGGTCGCTGCCCGAGAACATGGTCGCCACGGCGGTCGACGCTGCGCGCGCCGAATCTCTGACACTGGCGCAGATCGCGCAGCGCGTGCAGGAAGTTCATGGGCAACCGCTGCCATGTCAGATCGAGACACTGGGCGCGGCGCTCAAGCGCGAAGGCTTCTCTTTCAAGCGCAACCGCTACTCGCTCAAAAAAAACGGTGCGAAGAGGAGTTCGCTGTGAAAGCAGACGTGCTCGGCAAGCTCCAGCAGGCCGCGCGCGACCAGGCCATCCGGCTCCTCTATCTCGATGAGGCTGGCTTTGCAGCTTCGCCCGTTGTGCAGCGCGCATGGTCACCACGAGGGCTGCCCCATTGTGTTGAACCGCACAGCCACTGCCGACGTTCTGTGCTCGGTGCGTTCGACTACGGGCAGAACAGCCTGATTCACGCCGCGCATGCGCACAGCATCAAAGGCCCCGATGTCGAGCAGTTTCTCGATGCGCTGATTCGGCAAGACGACAGCCGACCCACCATCATCGTCCTCGACAACGCAGCCATTCATCACAGCATCAGCGAGGAAACCCGCGACCGCTGGTTCAGGGAACACAAAGCGCTCCTGTTCTTTCTGCCGCCCTACAGCCCCGAACTGAACATGATCGAGATCGTCTGGAAGCACTTCAAATATCACTGGCGTCGCTTCGTCAACTGGACACGCGACACCATCGACGCTGAACTAGCCGAACTCCTATCCGGCTACGGCTCCAAATTTCAAATCAATTTTTCGTGAACACTTATCGCCCTTGGTGCTAGCGCGGCAAGTTCGTTTGCGCTCGCGCAAGATGTGAATCTGTCGGCAGGCCGTGACCTGACCATCGCGACGGCGGATACGGCCACCAGCGAGTCCCACTACAAGGACGTCAAAAAGTCCGGCCTGGGCAGCGCGGGCGCGGGCATCTCGTACGGCACGCACCAGACCACCGACAGCAGCAACGACACGGTGCGGGGTTCGCAAGGCAGCCTGGTCGGCAGCACCGACGGCAGCGTCCACATGCAGGCCGGACGTAACCTGCATCTCACCGGTTCGGACGTGGTGGCCACCCAGAACGTGACGGGCGTCGGCCAGAACGTGACCATCGATGCCTCGAGCACCGACCGGCACCACGACGAGACGCACGAGATCAAAAGCTCGGGCTTCACGCTGGCGGTCAAGTCGCCCGTGCTCGATGCGTTCCAGAACGTCATGCAGGAAGCCGATGCCGCGGGCAACAGCCAGAACGGCCGGGCCTCGGCGCTGCATGCGATTGCGGCGGTGGATGGCATGGGCGGCGTGTTCAGCTCGATGGGCGGCGCGGCGACCAACATGGGCAAGGGCCAGAAGCCGGAAGCCAAGATTGAATTGAGCTGGGGCTCAACCTCCAGCAAGAACACCTTCACCGAGAACAGCACCCAGCACAACGGCAGCAACATCAAGGCGGGCGGCACGGCAGCGTTCGTGGCCACCGGCGATGGCACGCCCGGCAGCGGCAACGTGACCATCCAGGGGTCCGACGTCAACGCGCAGAACGTGCTGCTGCACGCCAAGAACCAGGTCAACCTGGTCAACAGCACGGACACGGATTCCACCCGCAGCACCAACGAATCGAAGAGCGTCAGCGTGGGCGTGTCGTACGGCACCGGCGGTTGGGGCGTGTCGGCGTCGATGTCGAAGGCCCACGGAGACGCCAACTCGGACGCCTCCACGCAGAACAACACGCACGTCAACGCGCGCGGCACCGCGACCATCGTGAGCGGCGGCGACACCAACATCGCCGGCGCGAACGTGAAGGCCGACAAGGTGGTGCCGACGACGTCGGCGGCAACCTGAACCTGGCCAGCGTGCAGGACACCAGCCACAGCACCGCGCACCAGGAGAGCGCCGGCGGCGGTTTCAGCGTCAGCCAGGGCGGCGCGAGCGGCAACCTCAGCTTCAGCAGCGGCCGGGCCAGCGGCAGCTACGCGGGCGTGAACGAGCAGACGGGCATCCAGGCCGGCGCGGGCGGTTTCGGCATCAACGTCAAGGGCAACACGGACCTCAAGGGCGCGTACATTGCCAGCACCGCCACGCCGGACAAGAACCAGCTCACCACCGGCACCCTGACCTGGCGCGATGTCCAGAACCACTCGGACTACAGCGCGACCAGCGTCGGGTTCAGCGCGGGCGGCTCGATGGGCAACGGCGGCAGCACCTACAACACGAACGCCGGCAAGACCACCGGCGGCGCCCTGCCGATGCTGGCGCAGCACGAAAGCAGCAGCGAGAGCGCCACCACGCGCAGCGCGATCGCGCAGGGCACCATCACGATCACCGACCAGGCGCACCAGAAGCAGGACGTGAGCAGCCTGAACCGCGATACGGAAAACCTGAACGGCAAGGTCGGCAAGGCGCCGGACCTGCAGAACGTGCTGAACAACCAGGCCGACATGATGGCGGCGGCCCAGGCGGCGGGTGCGGTGGTGGCCCGCGCGATCGGCGATATCGCGAATGCCAAGCATGACGAAGCGGAGGCCGCAGCCAAGCAGGCCCACGAAAATGGCAACGAGGATCTGGCCAAACAATACGCTGCGGACGCCGACAAGTGGAAGGAAGGCGGAACATACCGCGCCGGCCTGCACATGGCGGGCGGCGCGCTGGTGGCCGGCCTGGGTGGCGGCAGCGCGATCGGCGGCGCGGTTGGCGCCGGAGCGGCATCGCTTGCGGCACCGAGGCTGACCGCGTTGGCTGACAAGGTTTCGTCGCCCGTGGGCGGTGGGGACGCCGGGCAGATGGTGGGCAACGTTGTGGCGAACGTGGCTGCGGGGGCGGTTGGGTCGGTTGGGGGGAGCTCGGGGGCGTTTATGGGCGCCAACGTGGATCGCTATAACCGCCAACTGCATCCGGACGAAAAGGCCCTGATTCACGCGAAGGCCAACGGCGACAAGGCTGCAGAAAAGCGCCTGACCGACGCGGCGTGCTACCGCGTGGAATGTTGGAAGGAATTCTCGCCGCATAGCCCGGAATATCTGGCCCACTATGTCAGCGCACTGGACGCCAAGGATTTGGGGCCGGAGTTGAAGTGGGTGGATAGCCAGACGGTGCCGGGAGGTACGTTCGACTACACGCTTGTGCAGAAGGCGAAGGATTTGGGGCTGAACCAGTTGGATCAGTTCAAGCGCGGGGCGCAGCAGCTCGTTGAGCGCGAGCTGCCGAACTTGCCGCGCGGCTTTGTGAACAAGATGGAGGCGGATGCCAAGCAGAAAATGTCTGAGTCGCCAGTGGCCCTGGTCGCCCAAGGCGTCGCGAATGGCTTGAGCGCGGTCGCGGGTGCTGCTGGTGGCACTGAGCCGCCGGTGAGCCCTGGGTCGGTGTTGGCAAATTCGGGGGGGAGACAGGGTGCGAGTGCTTCGTTGAGTGCAACTGCTAATACGCCGCCCAATGCTATTGCGTCAAGCAGCAACGGCGATTCAAGTGGCGAGAGTCAAGCAACTGGTGGAAAATCGTCAGATGGGCAAACCTCCCCAAATAAAGGGGTTGATCTGACGTTGCACTATAAGGAAGGATGGACTGACGCGCAGAGAGCCGCCGCAGATGCTAAGGTTGACGCCCTGAACGGAACCGGTTTGGTAGTGACTCCAGTAGTGAGGTCTGGTACTTCGGCGTCAAGGCGGTACAAGGCCGCAGGGGGAGAGGTCCCGAAAAATAGCGATGTGGATCACACGATCGACCTCCAATTGGGAGGTCCCGACACCAGGTCTAATATGGCGCCGTTGGATTCCAGCGTGAATCGGAGTCTTGGTGCGCAGATACAGCAGCGAACCAAAGACCTATCTCCAGGGACACCTGTTAACAGTGTAAAGATTAAAGATCGTTGAGCATGTTCGAAAAATTCTCGTCATCATTTCAACTGGACGCATCGCCGAATGGTGATGTGAAAAATAGGATTGCCTCGTGTGATGTTGCTGAGTTGTCCGATTTTCTTAGCTGTTTTGGTGGTATGTCGTTCAATAACGGTCTGTATCGCACATTGGAAGTCAGCAACGTTAGAACTTGGAATGCAGCGATTACGTCAGCTTATTCCGAGTTCAATGGCCGCATAAACTGCTTTGGCTTCGACTGGCTCGGCCGTATTTTTGCACTAGATTCGCAGTGCCTAGTCAACAATCGGCCCGGTGTCGTCATGTTCGAGCCTGGGACGGGAGAGGCCTTTGAAATTCCGTGCAACCTTGAATCCTTCCATGAAGACGAACTGATCAACTACGGAGACGCGGCTCTGGCAGGGGACTTCTACTTGCAGTGGTTAAACTCTGGTGGAGGTCATCCCTCCTACGCACAGTGTGTTGGCTACAGGAGACCTCTCTTTCTTGGTGGTACGGACTCGATAGACAATCTCGAACTTACGGATCTCGATGTTTATTGGACGATTTCTGCTCAGCTGATCTCGAAGCTGCGTGGGCTTCCTCCTGGCACGCGTGTCGATGTGATCGGTCGATAGTTTTTCGCTATTGATCCAGATTATTGAGCCGGCATTTTTTGAGTTGAAACACATGAGAACTCCAACGAGGCGTAGCAAGACCTCCCTGTCACCTCGATTTCAAAAGCGCGAATGCCGGATCAATAGTGAGTGGACATGCCGAGATAAAAGGCAGGGATACTGCTAAGTGTTCACGAAAAATTGATTTGAAATTTGGAGCCGTAGCCGGATAGGAGTTCGGCTAGTTCAGCGTCGATGGTGTCGCGTGTCCAGTTGACGAAGCGACGCCAGTGATATTTGAAGTGCTTCCAGACGATCTCGATCATGTTCAGTTCGGGGCTGTAGGGCGGCAGAAAGAACAGGAGCGCTTTGTGTTCCCTGAACCAGCGGTCGCGGGTTTCCTCGCTGATGCTGTGATGAATGGCTGCGTTGTCGAGGACGATGATGGTGGGTCGGCTGTCGTCTTGCCGAATCAGCGCATCGAGAAACTGCTCGACATCGGGGCCTTTGATGCTGTGCGCATGCGCGGCGTGAATCAGGCTGTTCTGCCCGTAGTCGAACGCACCGAGCACAGAACGTCGGCAGTGGCTGTGCGGTTCAACACAATGGGGCAGCCCTCGTGGTGACCATGCGCGCTGCACAACGGGCGAAGCTGCAAAGCCAGCCTCATCGAGATAGAGGAGCCGGATGGCCTGGTCGCGCGCGGCCTGCTGGAGCTTGCCGAGCACGTCTGCTTTCACAGCGAACTCCTCTTCGCACCGTTTTTTTTGAGCGAGTAGCGGTTGCGCTTGAAAGAGAAGCCTTCGCGCTTGAGCGCCGCGCCCAGTGTCTCGATCTGACATGGCAGCGGTTGCCCATGAACTTCCTGCACGCGCTGCGCGATCTGCGCCAGTGTCAGAGATTCGGCGCGCGCAGCGTCGACCGCCGTGGCGACCATGTTCTCGGGCAGCGACCTGGGGCGGCCGCCGCCGTGACCGCTCAACAAGCCGCACACGCCGTATTCGTTCCAGGCACGCACCCAGTTGTAGGGCGACTGCACGCTAACGCCCAACCGGCCCGCGACCTTGGGGGCCGACAAACCGTCGCCGAGCATGACCATCCCCGCTGCGCGCGTGCGGATGTCGCGGTGCCGGTGATTCAGGCTCAATTGCTCCAACGTCAGCTTCTCCACTTCGCTCAACTCGACCACGCATCGCATCGGTATGCAGACCTCATCGGATTGCCTGCATGCTCAACGCCTCAACTTCTAATCCGTTTACACAGAACACTTACTGAGCTCCTGTCCGCGCAGAGCAGCCGATAACGATCAAGGTCGTGCTGCCCGACGCTTCCGTAGCGAAGGCATCACCATAGGCTCCTCTGGAATCGCGCCGGACCCATGGTAGAACTCAGAAATCAGCATATTGCGGTCAATCTCTTGGCCCACGAAATCGAAAGTGCCGTCTGGAAGCTCCATTGTCTGAGCTATTAAATAGCGTCCATCCATCACATCGACTGTGAGGATAAAGGCACGCAGATTTTCCTGGGACAGGCCGCGCACAGCCCACGCCGGGCCATATGACCGGAATTTGAAAAAATTCTCTGCCTGCTTTTTCGAAAAGAAAAGTAGTCCGTAAGTTTCGCCGTTCTGCAGATGCCCCGCCGGTGCACCGGTTTCCAACTCATACAACGTCCAGAAGGGCTGGCCGATACTCGTTTCCGCCGGGATTGCGACCATTTCTAAGCGCATTCCCAATAGCTTGCCTAGTGACGGCAGGTCGCCCAGAGTCAAGGCAGTAATACCATTGTCGTCAGCAAATTTCTTCGCGCCGCTTTGATATCCATTTGCCGCGACCATGCACCCCCGCACCCCGGGGCAGTCATTGATCTTCGCGGAGAAAGCTAAAACACGATCCTTGTCCACCGGGCGCTGCATATTTTTGCACTCGATTGCCACGCGATGTCGGAGCCCCGTCAACTCAAACTCGTAATAAACATCAATCTGATGCTCGAGGCCGTTTCTGCCACGGATGGTAACGTCGCGTGCGACAAGCACATCCTCTTCCTTGAGATCCAGCAGGCTTTGATAGACTTGCTGAACGTGCTCCTCAAAACCTGACCAATCGCGATTTTCAGATTTGTGGGGCTGCGATTTGAGAATATCAATCACGGCGGCCATGGAGGGTTTTCTCGAGCGTTTCATGCGAACTTAATCAAGGGGAAATGCCAAACTTAGCATGACTCACAGGCGTCTGCTATTTAAGCGTCAGCTAAGTGTTCTGTGTAAACGGATTAGAAGTTGAGGCGTTGAGCATGCAGGCAATCCGATGAGGTCTGCATACCGATGCGATGCGTGGTCGAGTTGAGCGAAGTGGAGAAGCTGACGTTGGAGCAATTGAGCCTGAATCACCGGCACCGCGACATCCGCACGCGCGCAGCGGGGATGGTCATGCTCGGCGACGGTTTGTCGGCCCCCAAGGTCGCGGGCCGGTTGGGCGTTAGCGTGCAGTCGCCCTACAACTGGGTGCGTGCCTGGAACGAATACGGCGTGTGCGGCTTGTTGAGCGGTCACGGCGGCGGCCGCCCCAGGTCGCTGCCCGAGAACATGGTCGCCACGGCGGTCGACGCTGCGCGCGCCGAATCTCTGACACTGGCGCAGATCGCGCAGCGCGTGCAGGAAGTTCATGGGCAACCGCTGCCATGTCAGATCGAGACACTGGGCGCGGCGCTCAAGCGCGAAGGCTTCTCTTTCAAGCGCAACCGCTACTCGCTCAAAAAAAACGGTGCGAAGAGGAGTTCGCTGTGAAAGCAGACGTGCTCGGCAAGCTCCAGCAGGCCGCGCGCGACCAGGCCATCCGGCTCCTCTATCTCGATGAGGCTGGCTTTGCAGCTTCGCCCGTTGTGCAGCGCGCATGGTCACCACGAGGGCTGCCCCATTGTGTTGAACCGCACAGCCACTGCCGACGTTCTGTGCTCGGTGCGTTCGACTACGGGCAGAACAGCCTGATTCACGCCGCGCATGCGCACAGCATCAAAGGCCCCGATGTCGAGCAGTTTCTCGATGCGCTGATTCGGCAAGACGACAGCCGACCCACCATCATCGTCCTCGACAACGCAGCCATTCATCACAGCATCAGCGAGGAAACCCGCGACCGCTGGTTCAGGGAACACAAAGCGCTCCTGTTCTTTCTGCCGCCCTACAGCCCCGAACTGAACATGATCGAGATCGTCTGGAAGCACTTCAAATATCACTGGCGTCGCTTCGTCAACTGGACACGCGACACCATCGACGCTGAACTAGGGAAACGCTGATCAATGAGGTTTGCGCGTGATGTTGCACAAGCCAATGACCTGGGTTTTCTCCAGGCGGGAGGGGTAGGCCGATTCAAGCCGGGTTTTCTATCGTTTCGGGCCGTTTCTGCCGCGCTTTGCGCGCTCAGCGCGGACTGCTCCCCGGCAGCGCCAACAACTGCTTTTTCGCCAGCACCAGATTCGCCAGACCAAACAGGCTGAACAACTGCGCTGTGTTCTTGGCCAGGCCCTTGTAGCGAACCTTGCGATGACCGAACAGATTCTTAATGACGTGGAACGGATGCTCGACCCGCGCCCGAATCTGGGCCTTGGCCCGCTCGACGGCGATCAGCAAGTCCTTGACGATGCCCTCACGCATCGCCTTGATCTTGCCTCGCTTGACGGCCACCTGCCACTTCACGGACTTGCCTTGCATCTCGTCGCGCTTTTCCACGCCCGTGTAGCCCGCATCGCCAAACGCGTGCTCTTCGTGGCCATGCAGCAAGGCGTGCGCCTGCGACACATCCGACTCGTTGGCCGCGGTGCCCACCACGCTGTGTACCAGCCCAGACGCCGCATCCACGCCCACATGGCTCTTCATACCAAAGTGCCAGGCATTACCCTTCTTGGTCTGGTGCATCTCCGGGTCGCGGCTCTTCGTCTCGTTCTTGGTCGACGGTGGTGCAGCGATGATGGTGGCATCCACAATGGTGCCTTCCTTCATCATCAGCCCCCGCTCGCACAGCATGATGCCGATCTCGTCGAACAGCTTTCGCGTCAGCTCATGCTCCACGAGCATGCGGCGAAACTTGAGCAGCGTCGTTGCGTCCGGCACCGCTTCGACTGCCAGGTCGATCCCGGCGAATGCGCGCAGGGCCATGCTGTCGTACAACGCATCTTCCAGCGCCTCGTCCGACAGCCCGTACCACTGCTGAGTCGGAGTAGGAATGCCAGTCGCCCAGCACCCCCTCCACAGATCCGTACGAGCGGAATTACCGCATACGGCTCCTGCCTTGGGTCGTGACGATCAGACGCTGGTGAGGATAGGGATGACAGATTTGCGTGGGAGGTAACCAATGCGCAATGAGCCGGGTCATCCGTTGCCACTTAAGGCGATTCTTCTGACTCCGGCGGCGCAGGGCGCGGTGCCACAGTTTGCCAACGCACAAACGGAAACGTCTGAGACTTTCTCCATTGCGCGGCACTCCGAAGTACCGCACATACCCAGTCACCACGGCTCTCAGATACTTCCCTTGCTCCGCGACGGTCTGATGCATGCGTCTGCGCAGTTGCTCCTTGACCGCCCGCAGCTTGGCGCGCATGCGCTTGGCGTTGGTCAGCCTCAGGACCGCGAACTTCCCTTTGCTGGTCTTCCCACAACAGTGTGTGAAGCCCAGGAATTCAAAGGTAGGCGGCTTACCCCCATTTCGGCGTCGGCAATTCTCGCGCGCAAAGCGTCCGAACTCAATCAGCCGCGTCTTGTCTTTGTGCAGCTTCAGGCCGAAGTGGGTCAGCCGTTCGGTCACCGCGCGCTGGAAGCGCCCGGCGTCTTCAAGGTACTGGAACCCAGCGACCCAATCATCGGCGTATCGCACAACGATCATGTCGCCTTCGGCATGCCGCGCACGCCACTGTTTCACCCACAGGTCGAACGCATAGTGAAGGTAGATATTGGACAGCAGCGGGCTAATGCTGCCACCCTGAACTGTCCCCACCTCGCTCTGCGTCAGCCTGCCATCCTCCAGCACGCCGGCGTGCAGCCATTTCCTGATAAGCCGCACGACCCGCGTGTCAGCCACCCGGTGTTCGATGAACCTGATCAGCCAGTCATGATCGATCGTGTCGTAGAACTTGCTGATGTCGGCATCGAGTATCCAGTTCACCTTCCGCTTCTCTACACCCACGCTCACGGCGTCCAGCGCGTTGTGCGCGCTCTTGCCGGGACGAAAGCCATAGCTGAACCCAACAAAGTCCTGCTCATAGATTGCGTTCAGTACCTCGGTCGTGGCGAGCTGGACGAGTTTGTCCTCCAGCGCCGGCACGCCCAGCGGGCGTTTGCTGCCGTCAGCCTTGTCGATGTACACACGCCTCACAGGCTGGGGCCGGTAAGCCCCCCGGGCCAGCCGGTCGGACAGGTCCAGAAGCCGCGCCTCCAGATTCTCCCCGTACGACTGCCATGTCTGGCCGTCTACCCCGGCTGCCGCCTTGCGTTTGAGCGCAAAGTAAGCTGCCCGCAGGCGTTCGGCCGCGTAGATGTGGTGCATCAGGGTGGTGAACTTCGCACCCAGTCGGCCTTTGGCCGTCTGTCGTATGCCGTCGAGCGCCTTTCCCATGTCGTATTCCCGCCCCAATCTGCGGGACATGCGCGCCGCGACTGCATTGCCCTTGGCCTGCCGCCTTCCCTCCACCGCCTCCGCCGCCGCAGGACTTTCAGCCACGGCCTTGTTCAGCAGCTTCCCCGGTACTACGCAGCAGTCCGACTTCCCGCGCCCGTGGCTCATCGTCGTACGCCCTCAGGCTTCACGATGCGCACTGCGTCTGACGCTTCCCAGCGCGATGCAGTAGAGCGCGGGATCTCCCGGTTCCCGTGCGAGATGTTTCCGTGCGTGCACGGGGTCTCTGACCGCGCGAGGTCCGGTGCTGCCTTGCCATGGCGGCAGCACCGGTGTGGCCTTCGGCTACTTCCTACAGCCTCGGCACCCCGGTCTACCCGCAGCTTTCGCCACGGGGCATCTATTACGCGGCTCAATACCCGGCCCGCGCGTACCCCTGTCAACGCTTCGCCTGCATCCTCACGGATGCACACGCATGACTCGGGGCCGTCGTAGCTGGCTAAACCTTCAACGTATGACTCTTTCATTCACAACATCTCGCCGGTTTTGACCGGCGCACAGGAAATAGATGCGCAGCATCCGCTCCAGTCCGATCGGTGGCCGCCCACGTTTGCCTTTGGGGTAGTACGGCTCGACCGCCGCTATCAGGCGCGACCACGGCACAACGCGTTCCATCTCCGCCAGGAAGCGCTGGCGGCGCGTTACACGCTTCTGACCGTGGCCTTCCGCTTCTGCAAAACTGATCTGTCGCTTCATCTCGACTCATCTTTTGGGGCACACACTGGTCAACGTCTACAAGCCACACAACGATGACCGTCGCGCTGAATAAATCAGTCTTTCCCTAGCCGAACTCCTATCCGGCTACGGCTCCAAATTTCAAATCAATTTTTCGTGAACACTTATTTGATGAATTTGGTTGGACTTTGCGTGCCCGAAATTCCGCTCTCAATGGCGAATGGCGAAATTTGCACTGCGAGCGGTGTGATGAATCAGTGGTTTTTTTAATGAGGAGAATGGAGCGAATGCGCTCCAAATAAAAAAAGTAGACGCGCAGCGCTGGATGCTGCCGACAACCTCAGGAGAAGACAGTGCCCAACTTGTGGCGGCAGTTCGAGGAACTGCTGCCGAATTCCCCCGTGCTAGTCGGCACGGTAGTGGCCCGTCACGTCGATGGCACGGTCACCGTTCAACTGCTCGGCGGCGGACTCGTGCGTGCCATCGGTGCTGGTGAGCCCGGCCAACGCCTGTTCGTACGCGGCACCGAAGTCATCGGCCCCGCGCCCGCACTGCCGAGCGTCGATATCGAAATCTGAATTCCCCATTTTTTTGCAACCAGAACCCGCCCTTGTGGCGGGTTTTGCTTTTTTGGAGCACGTCAATGAACGCACCGATGGTGGCCGACGGCATGGTGACCATGCCGCGCACCGAATTCGAGGAACTGCTGGAGCGGGTCGCCGAGAGCGGCGCGCGCGCAGCGCTGGCCGAGGTGGGCCTGGACGGTGAGAACGCCGCGGCCGACATCCGCGAATTGCGGGGCCTGCTGGACGCCTTCAACGAGGCCAAGCGCACCGCCTGGCAGACCGTGGTCCGGATGATCACGACCGGCCTGTTGCTGGCGCTGGTCACGGGAGCGGTCATCAAGTTCGAGCTGTTCAAGGGGGCGCGATGATCGAGACCCTTCTGGGCGGACTGCTGGGCGGCACCTTCCGCCTCGCCCCTGAACTCCTGAAATGGCTCGACCGCAAGGGCGAGCGCGGCCACGAGCTGGCGATGCAGGACAAGGTGCTGGAGTTCGAGAAGCTGCGCGGCGCGCAGCGCATGGCGGAGATCGGTGCGAGCGCCGACGCAGCGTGGGACACGGGGGCCATCGAGGCGTTGCGCAACTCCATCTCGGCACAAGGACGGACCTCCGGTGTGCCGTGGGCCGACGCACTGTCGATCAGCGTGCGGCCGGTGATCACCTACTCCTTCATGGCGTTGTACTGCGCTGCGAAGGCGGCCGTATTCACGGGAGCGATCACTGCCGGAGCGGGTTGGATCACGGCGACGTTGCACGCGTGGACAGAGGCAGACCAAGCGCTGTGGGCCGGGGTACTGAACTTCTGGTTCTTGGGCCGCACGCTGGACAAGATGAATCGGGGGCAATGATGGCGCGCACTGGACGTCCTGAAACGCCTCTGCGAATCCGTTTCCTTGCAAAGTTCGCCATCGGTGCGCCAGGAGATTGCTGGCTCTGGACGGGCGCGGCGCATCCGCAAGGCTACGGCCTCATCAAGCGTAAGGATGGCGCGCAACTGCGCGCTCACCGCTTGGCCTATGAGTTGGCCTATGGCCCCATTCCAGCCGGGACCTTCGTTTGCCACCGCTGTGACAATCCGCGCTGCGTTCGACCTGACCATCTCTTTCTTGGTAGCCACGCAGACAACATGGCCGATATGGTCGCAAAAGGCCGGGCAGCGCGAATGTGCGGCAGCCGTAATGGCAGCGCTCGACTTCAACCGGGCGAAGTTGTCGCCATCCGTCAGGCAGAGGGTCGCCATGGCGATATCGCAGCGCAATTCAAGATCAGTGCATCAGCCGTTGGTCTCATCAAACGGAGAGAACGATGGCCGCACTTGTAGTCCCGCAGTCCGCCATCGAGCTCGCCAAGCACTTCGAGGGGTTCCATCGGGCACCGAAGGTCGACCCGATGCGAGCTCACCCCTATGTCTGTCCCGCCGGGTACTGGACGATCGGCTTTGGCCATCTCTGCGATCCTGCGCACCCGCCCATCACGCTGGCTCAGGCCGAAGCCTATCTGGCGGCAGATCTCGTGACGGCGTTTAACGCCACGCTGCGCTATTGCCCTGTGCTCGCCACCGAGCCCGAGGGCAGGCTCGCCGCCATCGTGGACTTCACCTTCAACCTCGGGGCGGGGCGGCTGCAGACCTCGACCTTGCGGCGGCGGATCAACCAGCGGGATTGGTATGCCGCTGCAAATGAACTGCGCCGCTGGGTCTACGGCGGCGGCAAGGTGCTGCCGGGGCTGGCTGCACGTCGCGAGGCCGAAGTGGCTTTGTTGCGAGTGAACTGAAGCGGTGCTTGGCTTCTCCGTTGAACAGCGCGTTCATGTCATCACACCAACCACACCGGAATACAAGATGTCCAAGTCCATGCGATTCAAAACCCCCGTGATCGATGACGTGCTGTCCAGCAACGTCGACGCCATGCTGCAGGAGCGACTGCTCGACCTCTTCAAATATGCCATGCGGTCCGTAGCCGTGACCTTGGCGCGCGCAGCGCAATTCGAGACCAGCGATTTCGCAAACACGGCGGTGAGCGGCTGCGACGGCTTCACGCTGGCTATCCGGCAGATCTTCCCAGGCAAGCGCGATGCATGGCTCGGCGTCTTCGAGAGCGGGGAGCAGCAGCTTGAAGTGATTGGGCGCCTCGAATAAGCGCCAATGTGGCCGGGCGGACCGGCCACTGATCCATTTGGGTGCTGAGCGCTACAGCATCTTTTGTATGTCGCTCAGCGCGTCATCCAATTCGAGTTTAAGTGGCGCCAGCAGGCAGTGCAGGCATCGACACTCCCAGGCCCGGTCGCTCCACACGTCGAGCAACTGCAGGATGCCGATGAGACCGGTACTGACATTCAGCAGCCTTGCGGACGCTTCCTCGGTCGTCGTGTAGATCAGGGTGCTGGTCGCTTTCAACTGGCGCAGCGTCGCCGTGCTGGCGCGCGCAGTGCGTTTGCTGCCGCGCCCGGCTTCCGGCATCAGTCGTTGCGCAAGCTCGCACAACTGGGCCAGGGCGAGGGTCTGTGGGGAGCGGTGTTGCTCATGCATGCCGCACCTCCGTCCAGCCGACGGCAACGGGCGGCGACGGAGAGTGGGCGACTAATGATGGCGGCAAAAGGGCTTGCGAAAGGCAAGCAGAGACGTTGGGCATTGCGGGCTCCGTATTGGGTGGTAGCCCGCTGCTCATTTCCACATGAGCGAGGCGGGCCAGACGACGGGGGTGGAAAACCGGCATACGGCGACCGGCCAGCCCGAAGGCTGCCCCGCCCGGCCCGCGACGCATATTCTAAGCGTGCACGCACGCTGTGAACAAAACTCGCCGAAGGGGGACTCTGTCCGCCATATGCCATTCGGGTTTCCACGCCCGGTCACCTCTGTATCGGCGACGGTGACAGTCTTGGCGAACCCGCGCGGACAGTCAATGCGAGCTTGGCGGAGAGCTCTGCGCATCGGATGCGGCGTTCTCGAGCAAGGCAAAATATCTTCATGCCATTGCATACCAGACGCCGACAATGAATCGCTTAAATGCCGAGTCAAAAGTCTCCGGTTCTTCCACCCTCCGCCTCGCGCCCATCCTGGCGGCCTTGGGCAAGCGCATCAAACAATGCCGGCACGCTGCCGACAAGTCGCAGGAAACCCTCGCCTGCGAAGCGTGTGTCGACCGAACCTACATCTCATCGATCGAGCGCGGCATCGCCAACCCGTCGATCGAAACGCTGGCCAACATCTGCTACGCACTGAACGTCACCCTCGCCGAGCTATTTGCGCCGATGGACGACGTGTCGATCGCACCCACTGGATCACGGCGGGCCAATATAGCGACACCAACGCGGATCAAGCCTCTCTAGTTGCGATAGTGATCGCACAGGTGGCCGAGGCGAACTCGTCCGGTTGGCACCGGGCACGGTGCCGACGCCGGACTTCATGGGCCGGATGCGCGGCAGGAAATGCTGACCGTCCACCTCAGGTAGGGTGCTCAGAAGTCCAGCGGCGCCTTCGGGACATCCCAATCCGAGGCGCGCGCTTCGCCCGTCTGGTACAACTGCTTGACGAGCTTGATGTAGTCCAGAAAGTCCCGGTTCTCGGTCGCCAGCCGGTTGGCCGACTCCCAATCGATCTCAGCCCGCTCGCGTGCCGGGATGAGAATCGCGCTCTCGGAGGGGTCGGCGGTGTCCAGCCGGATGAGCCCGATGCCGTGCACGCCTGACAGCATCCGCAATTCCTTCATCGCGTCGGCCTGGACTTCGCCGGCGACGAGGTAACCAAAGTTGGCCCAGGACGAGTTCGATACCGCCTGGAAGAAGTCGCGCCGCACATTCGAGCGGTTGAGCAGCAGCTTGACCTCGAAGGACCACAGCTTGGTCCGCTTGCCCGCGTACTGTTTGACGCAATCCTGGACTTCGTGGTGCCATTCTCTGCCCAAGTCTTCCATGCCGACCAAGTCCGGGAACAGCCAGCTGTTGCCATCGGGGCCGTGCTTGTTGGACGAGCGTTTCTCATCGATGCGCTTGGTGTAGATGTCCAGCCCTTCCCATAGGTACCGGGTCAGCAGGGGGTAGAGCGCATGTTCGCCTTTCAAGCCAGGCTCTGCCGCAGTCGTGGCGACGTTGGCATCCTCGGCCTGCATCACCTCGTCGGCATCGGATTGCTCGGAATAATAGTACCGGTGAGGGTTCCCCTCGGTGACTTTCAATTCGGGATGCTTCTTCTGCAGCCGTGGCCGTTGTGAGCCGATTTCGGCTGCCAGTTGGTACAGGAGTGCTGTGTCCGTTGTCAGCGCTTGGCTGCGTGCCTTTTTTGCCTGGCACTCGGCGGGGAAGGTCTCGAAGACCCATTCGGCGATCTGCCGCGCGGTGAACTTTTCCCCAGCGCGGGTCTTCAGGAAGGCAAGGACTGTCTTGCCCAGATTCAGCTTCTCGCTTGCCACATCGAATCCTGTTCTGCGATGGAGGCGACCGCATTGCGTCGCCATTGAGACATGAGCCGTGCCGGACGCCCCCTCGCCGTCAGCGAGCGGCCGCGATGGTATCCGGTTTCGCTTGCTGCAGCCTTGCCTCGCCAAGCGAATCAAAAGGGGAGTGGCTGGGCCAGCGCAATGGCACACCCACTTAACGCTGGGACTTCTCGGGCGAATCGAGTCTGTGAGTTTTGTTGAGAATTTGGTGGGGGTTGTGGCTACTTTCCGCAACGTTACAGAACAAATACCCCATATTGAGTAGCATCCTCCACTTTGTGAAGCTGTTTTCGCTTAGAATCCGGCGCTCGTAAAAATTACAAAGCCCGGGTTGTCATGAACGCCAAGTGTTACCGAACCGTTTTCAACGCTGTACGCGGCATGCTGGTTGCCGTGGAGGAATCGGCCAGAAGCACCGGCAAGGGGCGTCAGTCCGGCGGACAGGCAGGAGCGACAGCACCGGCATCGACCGCTTTCGCCGCGCGCTTCGCCGTGCTGCCGGTGGTGTTCGGGACATGGTGCGTATTGGGCCTGCCCTACACCGTGCACGCCCAGGTCGTCGCGGCCCCGGGGTCGGGCGCGCAGGTCATCCAGACGCAGAACGGATTACAGCAAGTCAACGTCGCACGTCCGAACGGAAGCGGTGTTTCGCTCAATACCTATACGCAGTTCAGCGTCCCGAGCGCAGGGACCATCCTCAACAACGCCCCCGGCATCACGCAAACGCAGCAGGCCGGCTACATCAACGGCAACCCGAACCTGCTGCCCGGCGGCTCGGCGCGCATCATCGTCAACCAGGTCACCAGCACGCAGCCGTCAACGCTGCGGGGGTATCTGGAAGTGGCCGGGCCCCGTGCCGAGGTGGTGATCGCCAACCCGAACGGCATCCTGGTCAATGGCGGGGGCTTTGTAAATACCAGCCGGGCAACCTTGACCACCGGGGTGCCTGTTTTCGGCGGCAGCGGCAGCCTCGATGCCTATCGCGTGACCGGCGGTCAGATCACGGTGCAGGGCGCGGGCCTGAACGCCAGCAATGTCGATCAGGTGGACCTGATTGCGCGGGCGGTGTCGGTCAACGCATCCGTGTACGCCAACCAGCTCAACGTGGTGGCCGGCGCGAACCAGGTGGACCGCAGCACCCTCGGCGCGACGCCGATTGCCGGGGATGGCGCTGCGCCCGCCAACGGCATCGACGTGAGCCAGCTGGGCGGCATGTATGCCAACAAGATTCTGCTGGCCTCGACCGAGAAGGGCGTTGGTGTCTCCCTGCGCGGTGTGGCCGCTGCGCAGGCGGGCGACCTGACGCTGACCGCCCAGGGCAAACTGGTGCTCGCCGGTCAGACCAATGCGAGCGGCAACCTGTCCGTATCGGCGCAAGGCGGCATCGACAACACCGGCACCACCTATGGCCGGCAATCCGCCGCCGTCAGCACGTCCGGTGACCTGACGAACAGCGGCACGCTCGCCGCGCAGCAGAACCTGGGCGTCAACGCGAACAACGTCACTTCCAGTGGGACGCTGGGAGCCGGCGTCAACAGCGACGGCTCGCTCGCACATGCGGGTGACCTCTCCGTGGTGGCCGGCGGTGCGATGTCCGCCACCGGCCAGAACGTGGCCGGCGGCAACGCGACCCTGCAGGGCGCGAGCGTGCATCTTGCCGGCAGCCAGACCTCGGCCAACGGCAACCTGAATGTGAACGCCCAGGCCGGCAATCTGGACCTGACCGGTGCCACAACCAGCGCGGGCGGCACGTTGAACGCCAACGCTCAGGGCGCGCTGATCAACGACCGCGGCCACCTCTCCAGCCAGGGCGCCACGACGGTGACCGCCGGCAGTTTGTCCAACCAGGGCGGCCAGGTCGTTTCGCAGAATGCGCTGTCGGCCAACATCGTGGGCGCGCTCTCCAACCAGGGCGGCACCCTGCAAGCGGCCGGCGCGCTCAATGCGAGCGCCGGCAGCCTGGACAACACGGCCGGCCACATCGCGTCGCTCAATACCGATGGCCTGAACCTGACGACGGCCGGGCGGTTCACCAACGCCCAGGGCGGCACGATCGGCGGCAACGGCAATGTGACCGTGCAGGCCGGGCAACTGAGCAACACCGGCACCATCAGCGCCGTGCAGAACCTGGGCGTCAGCACCGCCCAGACCCTGGCCAATGCCGGAACGCTTGCCGCCAACGGCAATACCACGGTCTCCGCCGGGACGACGCTGACCAACGCCGGCGGCACGATCGCAGCAGGCCAGCAGACAAACGTTTCCGCCGCCACGCTCGACAACAGCGCGGGGGCCATCACCGGCAACCAGCTTGCGCTCGCCGCGGCCAATCTCGTCAACCGCAGCGGCACCATCACGCAGGCGGGAACGGGGCCGATCACAATCGGCGTGTCCGGCACGCTCGACAACACCGGCGGCGCCCTCCGGACGAACAGCGCGGACCTGACCCTCGCGCCCGCAACGCTGATCAACGACCACGGCACGATCACCGATTCCGGTACCGGCGCGCTGTCCGTGACGACCGGCAGCCTGTCCAACAACGGCGGCACGATCGCAACGAACGGTGCGCTGGATGTCCAGGCCGGCGCCGTATCGAACCAGGGCGGCAAGCTTTCGGCGCAGTCGCAGGCCACGCTCGACGTGGCGTCGCTCGACAATGGCGCGGGCGGTTTCGTGGGCGCGCAGAGCGTCGGCATCACCGACCAGGGCGCACTGAACAATGCGAGCGGCACCGTAGCGGCGAGCGGCGCGCTGACCGTATCGGCGGGTTCCATCGCCAATGCCGGCGGGGCCATCAAGAACGCCGGCACGCAGGCCACCAGCGTGAGCGCGTCCCAATCGCTCGACAACACGCAGGGCGGCCTGATCGGCGGCAACGGCGAGGTGTCGGTCTCAGTGTCGTCGTCGGGCGGCAGCGTGGACAACTCCGGCGGTACCGTGGTCGCGGGCGGCAATGCTGTCGTGCAATCCGGCAGCACCCTGCGCAATGCAGCCGGGCGGGTCCAGGCCAAGGGCAGTGCCACCGTCACGGCGGCGGGCGCCATCACGAACACCGGCGGCCAGATCGAAGCGGACGGTGCGGCGGCAACGCTCCAGGTCACGGGCGCGAGCCTCGACAACACGAACGGCCGGATCGCCAACGCGGGCACCGGTGCGACCCAGGTCACGGCGGCCACGGTAGTCAACGCCAATACCGGCGGTGCGGTCGGCGCTGGCACCATCGGCGGCAACGGCGACGTGAAGGTCTCCGGGCGGGCGTTGTCGAACACCCAAGGCGGGCAGATTGTTGCCGGCCACGATCTGACGCTCGCGACGGCGCAGTCCGTGAATAACAGCACGGGCTCGTTATCGGCCGCCAACAATCTGACGCTTGACCAGTCGGGTGCCGTCGTTATCAACCAGGGGGGCTCGATGCGCGGCAATGGCGCGGTGAGCCTCAATGTCGCCTCGCTCGACAACACCGCAGGCAAGATCGGCAACGACGCCGGCAGCGGCGGCAGTGTCGCGATGACGACCGGTTCGCTGGCGAACCAGGGCGGCGCCATCGGCAGCGACCGGAACCTGAGCGTCACGACCGGGCAACTGAGCGGCGACGGCCGGATCATCGCGGGTGGCGACGGCGCCATCACGATCAACGGCAACTACACCCACTCGGCCGCCAACCAGATCCAGGCCAACCACAACCTGACCTTCACCACCACCGGCACCTTGACCAACCAGGGCACGCTGGCCGCCGTCAATGCGCTGACGGTCAATGCGGCGAGCGTCGACAACCGCGCCGGGGCCGACCTGAACTCGGCATCCACCTCGGTCAATGCCGGCGGCGCGATTACCAACGCGGGCCGGATCGAAGGCGACACGGTCTCCACGCAAAGCGGGTCGTTCGACAATACGGGCACCGTGATCGGCAACAACGTGACGCTGAACGCCCGGGCCATCAGCAACACGGGGCCCTCGGCGGCGCTGGCCGCGGCGGCGCAATTGAACCTGTACGCGTCCGACAGCCTGTCCAACACGGGCGGCGCCACGATCTTCAGCCTCGGCGACATCAACATCGCCGCCAACGCGGCGCGCGATGGCAACGGCCTGCTGGCCAACCGCTCGAACCTGGTCAACAACGATCAGTCGGCCATCGAAGCGCAGGGCAACCTGGAGATCGCCACCCAGACGCTGAACAACGTGCGACCGGCGCCGACCGTGCAGACCGTGACGACGGGCACCACCGCGACGCACGAGACCAAGCGCGGCAAATACATGGCCTGCGCGACCATGAACGCCGCGCCGCACGGCGGCTGCACGCAGGCGGTCTGGAACAGCGGCTACAAGACGCCGATCGATGCGACCTTCTCCACGGCGCAGATCGTGTCGCAGAGCTCGGGGCCGAACCCGGTCGACAACGTGCTGGTGGTCAACGTCAACGGCCAGAACCAGACGATCTACTACAACGCGGTCACCAACAACGGCAACGACACGGTCACCGTCAACTACTGGGACGCTTACGACCCGCACACCAACTACGTGCCCTCCACGGAGTATGCGACGCGCAGCGACGGCCACAACGGCTACCAGCGTGTCGAGATCGCACGTGATACGACCACCACGACCCAGCAGGATCAGGTGGCTGGCGGCAGCGCGCCGCAGGCCCAACTGCTGTCCGGCCGCAACATGACGCTGGCCAATGTCGGGACCATCAACAACAACTACAGCGCCATCGCGGCCGGTGGTTCGATCCGGATCGGCACTTCACAGCAAGGCGGCGCGGTCGGCAGCGGCAATTACGGCGGCACCACGGTCAACAACGTCGGGCGGACGCTCTACCAGTACCAG
Source organism: Ralstonia pseudosolanacearum (assembly GCF_024925465.1). Classification (NCBI taxonomy): domain Bacteria; kingdom Pseudomonadati; phylum Pseudomonadota; class Betaproteobacteria; order Burkholderiales; family Burkholderiaceae; genus Ralstonia; species Ralstonia pseudosolanacearum. The sequence continues at coordinate 220,622 of NZ_CP103852.1, forward strand.
ACGCAGAACATCGTCTCGACCTATGCGTGGAACGAGGGGACGAACCAGGATGTCGGCGCGGTGGCGCAAGCGCCGGTGGTGGTGGCGCCGGTGGCGATCGGTGGCACGGGCGGTACCCTCATCGCCAACAACGCGGTCCAGATCAACGCGACGAACCTGAACAACACCAACGTGGCCGCCGCCAGCTCGGCCACGGGCGCGACCGGCGGCACGCTGGGTGCAAACCAGTCCGCTGCCGGCGTCGCCACCTCCGGTCAGCAGACGGTGGGGGCGGCCAGCGCCCAGCAGCCCGCCGTGAATGCGCCCCAGTCGGTGGCCGGCAGCAACGGCGCGCTCAACATCAGCTTGCCGACCAGCGGCCTGTTCTCGTTGCGCACGGCACCGGGCCAGCCCTACCTGATCGCCACCGATCCGCGCCTGACCAGCTATACGAAGTTCATCTCCAGCGACTACATGCTGAGCGCGCTGAACCTGAACCCGCAGCAGGTTCAGAAGCGCCTGGGCGACGGCTTCTACGAAGAGAAGCTGGTGCGCGACCAGATCACGCAGCTCACCGGGCGCGTCTATCTGCAGGGCTACGCCAACAACGAGGACCAGTACCGCGCGCTGATGGCCTCGGGCGTCAACGCGGCCAAGCAGTTCAGCCTGGTGCCGGGGATTGCGCTGACGGCTGCCCAGATGGACGCCCTGACCAGCGACATCGTCTGGCTGGTCAGCCAGACCGTGAAGCTGCCGGACGGCTCCACGCAGCAGGTGCTGGCACCGGTCGTCTACCTGGCGCACACGCACGCGAACGATCTGCAGCCCACCGGCGCCCTGATCGCCGCCGACGATGTGCAGATCCACGCCGTGGGCAGCGCGACCAACTCGGGCGTGATCAAGGGCGGCACGCAGACGGTCATCACGGCCACCGACATCGTGAACCGCGGCGGCACCATCGCGAGCGACAAGACGCACGGCACGACCGTGGTTTCCGCGTCGCACGACATCCTCAATGCGTCGGGCGAAATCAGCGGCAACCGGGTGGCCGCGCAGGCGGGCCACGACATCGTCAACACGACCCTGGTGGATACCGTCGGCGCGACGGCGGTTGCTGGTAACAGCCGGGCAAACGTGACCCTGGTCGGCCGTCAGGGCGCCATCGCCTCGACGGGCGATCTGCTGGTGCGGGCGGGTAACGATCTGACCGTGCACGGCGCCAATATCACCGCAGGCGGCAACGCCCAGGTGACGGCGGGGCATGACATCCTGGTCGATGCCGTGCGCTCGACCACGTCGCAGTCGGTCTCCAAGAATGGCGAGCATCACTGGGAAGCCGACAGCACGACCCACCAGGGCAGCACGATCTCGGCGGGCGGCAGCCTGGCCATGCAGAGCGGCAACGACACCACCTTCAAGGGGGCGAAGGTCAGTGCCGGGCAGGATCTGAGCGTGATCGCCGGTGGCGATCTGACGGCGACGACGGTCACCGACACGTCGAGATACAACAACGTTGCGGCTGACAGCAAGACCCGGCAGGAGGTTGATCGCACCTACGACGAAGCGGCCGTCGGCACGGCCTTCTCGGCCGGTCGTCACGCTACGCTTGCCGCAGTAAGTGCAGCCGGCGGCGGCAATGCGCGGACCGACGGCAAGGGGAACGTGACGCTGACCGGTTCCTCGGTAACGGCCGGCACGAATACCGCCACGCCGGGTGCCATCACGATCGCCGGCAACGGTAATGTCACGCTCAACGAAGGCCGTGAAGAGCACGACAGCTACCAGGCCACGTCGTCCAAGCGCGGCAGTGTCGTGAACGGATCGACCACCGGCACGATGCAGAGCACGCAGGCCAATATCGGCATGGCGAGCACGGTGTCGGGCGATTCGGTGGTGGTGCGGGCAGGCAAGGATCTGACGATTCAGGGCAGCAACGTCGTGGGCACGAATGACGTAACACTGGGCGCGGGGGGTAGCGTCAAGATTGCGGCTTCGGAGAATACCGAGCGTTCGCAGAACGATTACTCGAAACGAGAATACGGGTTCCTGTCGGGCCTGACTGTGTTGAATCAGCTCGACGGTGGCCTGCAGGGCTACGTAATTGGCACCCGTACGACAACCAATACTCAGCAAGCGACTCAGGTCAGCCACACCGGAAGCATGGTCGGTTCGATCAACGGCAACCTGAACATTACGTCGGGCAACGATCTGCACGTCTCCGGTAGCACGCTACATGCAGGTAACGACCTGGCGTTGGCCGGCAAGACAGTCAAGATTGACGCGGTGCAGGACACCGCGACAGAAAGCGAACAGCAATCGTTCAGGCAAACCGCGATCTCTTCGGGATTGAGCAACCCCGTTATCTCTGCCATACAAACCGCGCGGCAGATGGCGAGTGCCGCGAAGCACGTGGACGGTGACCCGCGTCTGATGGCGCTTGCTGCGGTTACGACAGGCCTCGCGGCGAAGAACGCCTACGACGCCGTGGGTGGCGATCCCATCAGGGCGGCAACGAGCATTGGCCTCAATATTTCGCTCGGGTCGAGCAAGAGCGACAGCCGTGCGGAAGCGGGGTCGAGTACGGCTGTCGGCAGCACAGTCTCCGCAGGGCACAACGTGACCATTGCGGCAGCGGGCGCGGGCAAGGATAGCAACATCGACGTGATCGGCAGCACGGTCTCCGCAGGCCATAACGCGTTGCTGAATGCGGAAGGCAGCGTCAACCTGCAGGCAGGGCAGAGCACCAGTAGTCAACACAGCACGAACAGCGGGGCGAGCGCGTCGATCGGTATATCGATCGGCGTGGGTTCCCAAAGCGGTATTGCCTTCACGGCTGGCGTGTCGGGCAACCGAGGGCGCGCGAATGGCGATTCGAGTGTCTGGACCAATACGCATGTCACGGCGGGCGACACGCTGACGATTCGGTCGGGCGGCGATACGAACCTGAAGGGCGCCGTGGCATCAGGCAGACAAGTGATCGCAGACGTTGGCGGAAACCTGAATGTCGAGAGCCTGCAAAATACTGATCACTACGACTCCAAGCAGCAAAGCGCAGGCGTGTCGGTGAGTATTTGCGTGCCTCCGATCTGCTATGGGGCGTCGAGTGTTTCGGGCAACGTCAGCCAGAACAAGCTGAACAGCGACTACACGGGGGTGATGGAGCAGTCGGGCATCAAGGCGGGCGATGGCGGCTTCCAGGTCGGCGTCAAGGGCAACACCGACCTGAAGGGCGGCGTCATCGCCAGCAGCGACAAAGCCGTGCAGGAGGGCCTGAACAGCCTGACAACGGCCACGCTCACGCACAGCGACATCCAGAACCACGCCAACTACAGCGGCTCTCAGGTGGGCGTCAGCGGTGGGTATTCGTTCGGTGGAGGGAGTACAGACAAGAGCGGTATCGGCAAGGACCAGCAGGGCAAGGCTGACAACGTGAAGCCCGTGCCGGGCACCGAGCAGGCGAGCCATGGCGGTTTCGTTGCCACGCCGCCGGTTGTGCTGAGTGCATCGGGCAGTGCCAGCTCGACTACGCGCAGCGCGATCAGCGGTGGCGCCATCACCATTACCGATGGCGCCAAGCAGCAGCAACTGACCGGGCAGACGGCTGCCGAGACGGTGGCCAGTATCAACCGGGATACGTCGAACACTGGCGGGGCGCTGGCGCCGATCTTTGATAAGGACAAGATCCAGGCGGGCTTTGAGATCGCGAGCCAGTTCATCAACCAGGTGGGGACGTTTGTTAGCAACAGGGTGCAGGAAGCGGACGCCAAGCGAAAGGACGCTGATCGTCTGGAGAAACAGGCGGCTGATCCTGATGCACCGCTGACAGAGGCGCAGCGCCAGCAATTGTGGGAGCAGGCACAGCAAGCACGTGCTGATGCGATCGACGTAGAGAGCAAATGGGGTGCTGGCGGCACGTACCGTCAAATTGCCAATGCACTGGCAGCGGCTGCTGGTGGCAATGTCACGGGTGGCTCCGCGCAGTTCATGCAGAGTGCGGTCGTCAACTATGTTCAGCAACAAGGGGCTGCATATATCGGCACGCTGGTGGCCGGTGGTGTTGTCAAGGAGGGGAGCGCCGAGCACGCGGGCTTACATGCCATCGTAGCTTGCGCGGGTGCTGCGGCCAGCAGCCAGAGTTGCGGTGCTGGTGCTCTGGGTGCCGCGGCATCCAGCCTGCTGACCAATCTCTTCACCGACGATCCCCATGAAACCAATGCGGGTAAGGATGCCAAGCGCAACATCGTGACTTCGCTGGTTGCAGGGGTAGCAGCGCTGGTGTCGCCTGACAACGCGGCGACCGCCACCACGGCAGCAGTGGCGGCTGCGGACAACAATTGGCTAACGCCCAAGCAACGGATTGAGCGGGACCAGAAGCTCGCGAACTGCACGACAGATGCCTGCCGCAAGCTGGTAAAGGATCAATACGCCAAGCTATGGCAGGCCAACCACGATCGCGCCGAAAAGTGCCACTCAGCACCTGCGTGCCTGGCGGTGGCTGACGAGTTGCGGGGCGTCATGCGTGAGAGCGGCCAGCGCATGGGAGAGCTGCAGGCCAAGCTCAAGGACACCGGCTCCTTGACAACCGACGAAATGGCCGAGTTGTACGCGCTGCAGCGCGGCGGCGAGTCGCTGCATGGTATGGAGTCTCTGGCACTGCACAATGCGGTTAAGTATGGTGGTCCTGAGGTGTTGCAGAGCCGGCAGGCGACCAACGTGATCGGGGATGTGCTCATCGATGCAGCCTCTTCGCTTGGGATGGCCGGCCTGCGCCAGCTTCATCACATCTGTACGGACAAGAACTGTGTCAGCACGAACAATGGCGGGCCATGGACGCCGAAGTTTGCGAAGCTATTTGATGGCGCGGACATGTCCCTGCAGGATCAGGCCAACAAGGTCCTCGTGGACGGTCACGTTGGTCCGCACCCGCAGGAATACCATGACACTGTCTATAGAAGGCTGAACGAAGCTGTGGCTGACCTGCCTCCCAAGACACCCCAGTATCAACAAGCGCTGCGAGACGAATTGGCTAGAATTTCCAATGAAATCAAAACGCCTGGCACGCAGCTTAATAAATTGGTGACGAAGCAATGACGACGCAGTTCTTCGATATCGGATTTGATTACAACGACTCGACGCGTTGGTATCTGGGGCAGCCGGCGACACCTGAAGGTGAGGTGTTGCCCGGCGCATTCAGGAAAGGGTTGCTTTGGACGGACCCACGCCCAATGACAGTTCAAGTTCTCCAGTGCGGTGTGCCTGCGAGCTTCAATCATAGCGGCCATGCTGAATACATCGTGGCAGTGGAGTTGATGGATCGATTGCGGGAGATGGTGCCGCCAAGTGTGATCCAGGGGATTCCCATCACTGTGCACGGGTATTCGGAAAAACTTGAAGTGTTAAATGCGCTTGATATTGTCGATTGCGTAGATGAGGAACATTCCGAGTTCTCTCGGTGGACTGCCGAAGATGGTCAACCCAACAAGATTGGGAACTACCGAATGTCCCTGCTTCGCATCGACCCAGAAAGAGCAAAAGGCCACGATCTTTTTCGCGTTAAAGGCTGGACCATCGCCCTGATCTGTTCAGAGAGGGTCAAGCAGTGTCTGGAAGAAGCGGGTGTGACGGGGATTCGTTTTACGCCTGTCGTTCACGAGCAATAACTCTTGCGTTGCTTCAATTGAAATGCGGTGCCGGCTGGCGCTCGCCGATACTCACCGGCGAGCATCGCAGGCGGTGGAGTAACCGCGTACCTCCAAGAATATGTATCCCAAAACAAGAACATTGCCCGCCGCATTCGGCGCCATCGGTTTCCTGCTTTCATTTCCCGGTTTCGCTCTCGCTCAAACGACACCCAGCCAGTCTGCGGCGGCTGTCAACGCAGAACAAGAACAACGCCTGCGCCAGCAACAACAAGCCCGCGAACGCGAGCAAGCCGTACAGGCCCCCGCGGTACGCGCCCAGCAAGCCGCCCCGGCCGAGTTCCCAGAGCTCCCCACCGAAACACCCTGCTTCCGCATCGACCGTTTCGCACTGGAGGTCCCGCAGGACTTGCCCGAGGTCGCACGCACGCAGGGCGCCTCCGCTTTGCCCCAAGACCCCTTCGCCTTCGCCAAGGCATGGCTTGACCACTACACCGGCGCCTGCATCGGCAAGCAAGGCGTGGACGTGCTCACCAAAGGCGTCTCGCAAGCCATCCTGAGCCGAGGCTACGTGACCACGCGCGTACTGCTGCCCCAGCAGGACCTGAGCACCGGCACGATGCGCTTCGTCCTGGTGCCCGGCATGATCGGACAGATCCGCTTCGCGCAGGGCGATGTGAGGGGTACTTGGAAGTCGGCGTTCCCTTCGCGTTCTGGCGATCTGCTGAACCTGCGCGATCTCGAACAGGGCTTGGAGCAGATGAAACGCGTCGCCAGCCAGGACGTCGACATGCAGCTCGTGCCCACGGCCGTGCCGGGCGTGAGCGATGTGGTGATCTCGGTCAAGCGCGCCAAGCCCTGGACGGTCGTGGCCGCGGTGGACAACTCTGGCACCCGCTCGACCGGCAAGCTGCAAGGCAACCTGAGCGTCAGCGTCGACAACCCGCTGGGCCTGAACGACCTGTTCAACGTGGGCTACAGCCAGGACCTGGATTTCAGCACCAAGGATCATGGCACCCACGGCTGGAACGGCTTCTACTCGGTGCCGTGGGGGTACTGGACGGCGACGGTGTCGGCGTATTCCAGCACGTACTTCCAGCAGATCGCGGGCGTCAACCAGACCTTCGTGTCGAGCGGCAATTCGCAGAACTTCGACGTCAAGCTGCAGCGCGTCATCGAGCGTTCGCAGAACGATGTGCTGGGCGTGCAGTTCCGCCTGTCCAAGCGGTTCGGCAAGAACTTCGTGGACGCAACCGAGATTCCCCAGCAGCGGCGCAACAACACGGTGGTGGAAACCGGCCTGACCGATCGCCACTACTTTGGGGCCGCGCAGTTCGACGGCAGTCTGATGCTCCGCCACGGCGTGGGCGACTTCGGTGCGCAGGAGGACACGCTCGCCGACGGCGGTGGCCCGACCTGGCACTATCGCATGCTGGTGGCGGATGCCAACCTGTCGGTGCCGTTCAAGGTGGGGGCGCAGCCGCTGCGGTACGTGACCACGTTCCGTGGGCAGTTCACCAACGACCACCTGTATTCGATCGACGCGATCACCATCGGTAGCCGCTACACCGTGCGGGGCTTCGATGGCGAAATGTCGCTGCTGGGTGATCGCGGCTTCTACTGGCGCAATGAGCTGCAAGCGCCGATCGGCAACACCGGTCTGTCGCTCTATGGTGGTCTCGACTACGGCCATGTCTATGGCCCGTCGACGGTGGGCCTGGCCGGTACTCAACTGGCGGGCGCCGTGATCGGGTTGCGCGGTGGATGGGGGACGCGGGCCGGGTCGTTCTCTTATGACCTGTTTGCCGGCACGCCGGTCTATAAGCCTGTGGCGTTCCAAACTGCTCGGGTGACAGCGGGCTTCCAGTTGGTCTATCAATACTGACGCCCTCTCAGCAATGTAGATCCACTCATGGGCGGTGGAGCACTAACCCGTCTTGCCATCGTGATCAGCTCGCCTTCACTCGCAACCACGCCGGAACACCCCTCGCTCGCTCGCCTAAAACAGCTAGCAGCCCAGCTTGGCTTCACATGCCTGGAATCGGAGTGGAGGGGCTACCACGTCACCTACGCCTTCAGTTGTTCGGCGGGCCACACCTTTTCGCGCCAAGCCACCTCCGTGGTGTACGTCAAGCCGCCGGCGCCTTGCCCGCATTGCGAGCGAGAGGCACTGCGCCAGCGCTTTCTGGCCATGGCCACCGAGCGTGGTGGCATTTGCCTGGAGGGCGACTACCTGGGGCCGGAAATGCGACACCGCATGCGGTGCCAGCACGGCCATGAGTGGCTGGCGCTAGGGCGTAAGCTGCTGGAGGGCAGCTGGTGCCATACCTGCGCGCGTGAAACGATCAACGCCAAGACACGGGCGCGCGGCAAACGGCTGGAAGACCTGCAAGCCAAGGCGGCCGAGCGGGGTGGGCAGTGTTTGGCTAGTGAATACCGCGGCGCCCGCGCGCATCATGAACTGATCTGCGCGCAAGGGCATCGCTGGATGTCGACGGGCAACGAAATCCTGCGCGGCACTTGGTGCCGACGCTGCGCGGATCAGGCCATCGCGGCAAGAATGCTTGACCCTGGTGGTCTGGCCAGCATCCAGGAGGCTGCGCGGTCCAAGGGCGGCGAATGCCTAGATGAGGAATACTTCGGACAGAAGGCGCGCTATCGGTTCCGGTGCGAGGCCGGGCATGTGTGGAAAGCCCGGGGGCTGCAGATTCTGGGCGGCCGATGGTGTGTCCGCTGTTTCGTTGATAGCCAGCGCCTGGGCATTGACGCCATGCAGGCGCTCGCTCAGGAGCGCGGCGGACGCTGCTTGTCAGAGCAATACAAAAACATACGGAGCAAGCTGACGTGGGAATGCCATCGCGGCCACGTGTGGGATGCGCCGCCAAATTCGATCTTTGCCGGCCACTGGTGTCCGTCCTGCGCCATCCTGGACCGTATCCGGGCAAAGAATCAGCACAAGCGCGAGCGGTACGAGGCAACCAGGAAGCTGGACACGGTATCAAGCCCGAAACGCATCAAGGTGTGAAGGTTCGGCAAATGCGGTCCCACTTTCGGGAGCTTCCAACATCTATGTCGCCAACGATACTGTCCGGGCTGGGGATTCGAATTCTCGCAGCACGTCGGGCATCGTTGCGACAGGAAGCGTAATACCGCGTCGTTGTTCAGGCTTCCGTTCGGGCTCGTGGAGCTGCGGCGGATCAAGCGCTGAGAAACCGGTGAGCCAACACCGACTGCATATCCCGGCGGCCATCGACGATCAGATAGATGACGACTTGGCTACCCAGAACACGGTAGATCACTCGGTAGGGTTTGAAGGCAGTTTGGCGGTACTCCTTGATGCCAAGTGCCACCAGTTCCTTCGGGTAGCTGCCTCGCTCAGGGAACTGCGCGAGACTCTCAACGACTTCCATCAGTTGGTCGAGCACGTAGTTGGCGTTCTCTACACAATCGAACTCGGCGACGTAATCGTGAATGGATTCCAAGTCCTGCTCTGCACCCTGAGTGAGCAGAACTTCGTAGCGGTTCGGTTTGTTGGCCATCAGGGGGCCATTAAGTGGTGGCACGCTTGGTGCGCAGGCGAGCTACAACGTCGGCCACCGGCTTGACCCGACCAGCTTCCACATCCTGATGGCCCAGTGCCAGGATCTTGAGCAATGCCAGTGTTTCTTGGGTTTCTTCGAAGGAGGCAACATCTTGCAGCACGGCCTTGGCCTCGCCGTTTTGCGTGATGACCAAAGGCTCCCTCTGCTCGGCAAGCTGCGTCAGCACTTCGGCTGCGTTGGCCTTGAGATAGCTGATGGGTTTGACGTGAGATGAGAAGCGCATAATCTTGCCCTCCGAGTTTGGCGAGACTTAATATAGTCTTTTTATGGTCCTGTCGCAACGGATACTCAAGCCGCTCACGCACCCAGCCGCTCCAACTGCAGTTGTTGAAGCCAGTCGGTTGCAGGTCACAGCAGCCCAGCTCAGCTTCACCCGCCTGGTCGGTCAACGTGCTGCCTGCGCCACTCGGTGGTGGGGAACCCGATTGTGTTTCGGGCATGCCCGGGAGACATGGAAACCTTGGACTATTGCGCAAAATGTTGGACTTTGGTTCAGAGATCAGACGCGAGTTCGGTCCCCGACTGCACCACCAATTTCCAGAAGCCCAACGATTCTCCGTTGGGCTTTTTTGTGGTGCGCCCAGCATGGGCGCACTCCTGCGGGTGCAAGTCCCGCCATAAGCTGGTCACGGCGAATGAAGCGAAACGCAACTGCACGAGGGCGACCGAGTGTGGGGAGGAAGCGTGGAGCGTAAACCGCGAGCCGATGAACAAGAACCGCATAGAAGGCGCTGTCGAGCAGGGCGAGCGGGCCACAAACCGCGAAGCTCTCGTGATCAAGGCAAGGCGGCGTAGATGCGGCGGTTGTGCGGTGAAGGAGTGCGACCCTTACCTGGGGAGATCTCGCCTCGTGCCTGAAAGGGCGACGGCGTCGAGCCGGAGCGAGAAGTCAGCAGAGGCCGTAGTAGCTGGGTGGTGTGGCCGGGAAGGCTAAAGCTGCCGGTGAAGGGCCGAAGGAATGGGAGGGGGAGCCCTCTGGTTATCGGAAGTGAAATGCCTCAGATGTTCGCGAGAGCGAAGCTCGTCGGCAAGGTGGATAGGGTGAAGCCCGACAGGCCCCGGCAGCGAGGAAACAGTTCCGCCGAACTGGACAACGGCAAGCCTGGGCGTCAGGTCGGGAGCAACACAAGCCTGATGACCTCAACCATTCCAACCGCCCGGTGCGGACCCGCATGCCGGGTGGTGTGGGAGGGGTCGGGCCGTGAGGCCCGCCCCTATCCCGATCCCGGAAGGCCTGTGTTGGCGCCATTTCGGGCAGTCGTCTCAGGAGCGTGGTCCGCCGCGTTCCGCCACTTTGGGCCGGTTTTCGGCCTATCTCCTCTCTCTATTCTCTGCGATCCTCAGGAGCGTCTCCGCCCGGTTCCTTATTTGGCGCGGGTTTGCGGGGAGGTGGTTGGGGTTGGAGATTGCTGGGCACACGGCCCTCGAAATTGCTGACGCGAGCTGTCGAATAACTATGGGCGGTCCAGGCAGATTGATCATGCGTGATCGCATCGGCACTACTAGTCGGCAATGCCAAAGCTCTGGTAGTCGGCCCTGAACAATTCGCTTTCCCGCTGTTCGGCCTCATGCCATCACCATGGCGGAGCCGCAGCGCTTCAACAAAGCAACCAGAACCAGGAAGTAAAGAAGCCGCAGCTTCCTCACGATCATGCGCAGGTTGTGGCCAGCGCCACACAGCACCGCGTGCATCGCATCACCCAGGGCGCCCTTGAGCCAATTCCGGTCGAGCTTGCCGTCAGCCTTCATATGCCCGATGGCCGGTTCGATCGCGCGCACGCCGCGCGTGATGCCGCGCCGCAGGCCCGGGTGGTAGATCTTCACGCCCTCGACCTCCACGCCCCGATAGCCACGATCAACGACCGCGATCTGTGGCCTCGCGCCGCTCAGAATCTCTGCCTGCTCCAGCGCCTCGGCCAGCGTGTGCCCGTCGTACCGATTGCCCGACATCGAGCGCGCGCCCAGCACCAGACCTTCCTTGTGCGTGGTCGTGATCGACACCTTCACGCCGAACTCGTACGGCTTGCGCGCCTTGCCCTTGGCCAGGCACTCGACCTCCGGCGCGTGCAGCGCGTAGAGCTTGTGTTTGTCCTTCGGCTTCTGCGACAGAATCCGTTTGGCGCGGCCAATCAATTCCTCCAACCCCGCGCGGCGTTGCGTCGCCACTGAGCCGAGCTGTCGTTCGACATCGCGCATCACGCGCCCCACCCGCGAGCGCAAGGTGCGCAGCGCGCGCCTCATGCGCTTGTACTGTTTGGCGTGCACGTAGCGGCCGATCTGGCGCCCCAAGCGCGGCGCCTCGCGGTTGTAGTTCTGTCGCAGCTTCAAACCATGCTGTGCCGCCGCCACCAGATGCTCGCGACAACGCTCCAGTAGACGCGAATCGGTCGGATGCGCGATCGCCTTCTCCATCACCGTCGTGTCCACAATCACGTGCTTGATGCTCGCGGCCTTAATCACGCCCGCACGCTTGGCCGCGTCGATCGTCTCGGCCAGCAGTTTTTCCACGCCGGCTTCGCCCAACCGCTTGCGTCAGCGCGTCAGGCTCGACGGGTCGATCGGCGGCTCATTCTGCAGGTACTTCAGGTCATAGCGTTATACACATCTTTTGCCTAATTTTTAGGCGCATCGCCCGGAACCCCTTGCGGCAAGGGATTCCGGGGTGCCGGCTCACGGAAGGTCTCGGTGGACGCCGTCAGATGCCCCGCTCGTAAACTCTTGATTCATAAGGAGTGCGTCGAGATGTGTATAAAGATATGATCCAAACCTCGTCGGAATTTGCAGGATGACTATATCAATATGCTTGATTCCTGCAATTGCGGCGACGTCCTTTGGGTCGCGAAACCTTGTCCTGCAAGGACTGGGGGAATTGTTCAGGGCCGACTAAATACTCCCGCTGCGAGCAACAGGGCGTGCCCGCAGTTATCGGCTGAACTGAGATAACCGGCCGGACCGGCCGAACTGAACTAGCCTGCCGAGCGCCAATGATCGGGGTTACCCTTGTTGGTCACGCGGACCCGCGCTATCAAAGGCTTGTGACCGAGACTTCTTGCGTCGTTAACGGCGCTTTCTTGCGTCGAATAATTTTTGCCCGTGACCGATTTATGGTCCTCATATTCTAGGGCGTAGCTTTGGATGGGCCCGTGATGACCCTTCGGCAGCGGCTCCACATAAACGTTCGGCATTTGGATCCCTCGTTTGGTTGGCTTGCTGTTGGAAGGAGATATTCCCCTTCGCCTCAGATCGTCCTCTCAAATCTGAAAAAAAACAATACGCCTTTTCGCGATTCCCGTGTATGGCAATCGTTAATGAACCGACACGTGATTGCTGGAATATGTACCCATCGACAGCTTGTCGATACCATGAGGTTGAGTAAAGCCACGGTCGGTACAATGGTCGCAGCTACCTGATCAATAAGCGTAGCCAAATAGTGGCTGACGCGTCTCATGTGATCGTCGGTGCAAGCGCTTACGAGGCACGCCGCTGCGGAGGTTGCGGCTGATCGCTTAGGAAAGTAGTCGCACATCCGCGGTCGTTCGCTACCGCACCAGTGCCTACACTCAATAGCCTCTTGGACGGTAATAACAATCGCTCCCGCATTGAATTTTTCGGCACAATATTGATTAAAATAATTTAAGTGCAGAAGTCAACATGCGATAAACGCTACTGAGCTCCTGTCCGCGCAGAGCAGCCGATAACGATCAAGGTCGTGCTGCCCGACGCTTCCGTAGCGAAGGCATCACCATAGGCTCCTCTGGAATCGCGCCGGACCCATGGTAGAACTCAGAAATCAGCATATTGCGGTCAATCTCTTGGCCCACGAAATCGAAAGTGCCGTCTGGAAGCTCCATTGTCTGAGCTATTAAATAGCGTCCATCCATCACATCGACTGTGAGGATAAAGGCACGCAGATTTTCCTGGGACAGGCCGCGCACAGCCCACGCCGGGCCATATGACCGGAATTTGAAAAAATTCTCTGCCTGCTTTTTCGAAAAGAAAAGTAGTCCGTAAGTTTCGCCGTTCTGCAGATGCCCCGCCGGTGCACCGGTTTCCAACTCATACAACGTCCAGAAGGGCTGGCCGATACTCGTTTCCGCCGGGATTGCGACCATTTCTAAGCGCATTCCCAATAGCTTGCCTAGTGACGGCAGGTCGCCCAGAGTCAAGGCAGTAATACCATTGTCGTCAGCAAATTTCTTCGCGCCGCTTTGATATCCATTTGCCGCGACCATGCACCCCCGCACCCCGGGGCAGTCATTGATCTTCGCGGAGAAAGCTAAAACACGATCCTTGTCCACCGGGCGCTGCATATTTTTGCACTCGATTGCCACGCGATGTCGGAGCCCCGTCAACTCAAACTCGTAATAAACATCAATCTGATGCTCGAGGCCGTTTCTGCCACGGATGGTAACGTCGCGTGCGACAAGCACATCCTCTTCCTTGAGATCCAGCAGGCTTTGATAGACTTGCTGAACGTGCTCCTCAAAACCTGACCAATCGCGATTTTCAGATTTGTGGGGCTGCGATTTGAGAATATCAATCACGGCGGCCATGGAGGGTTTTCTCGAGCGTTTCATGCGAACTTAATCAAGGGGAAATGCCAAACTTAGCATGACTCACAGGCGTCTGCTATTTAAGCGTCAGCTACTCATCTCCTTCCATACATCAGTTTCCCAAACGGGTAACTACGAATTTCCCCGATTTTTACGCCACTCTCCATCCACAGATCTAGCGCGTCGGATTTACGGTCTCGACCTGAGCATGCCACTCGTGTGGCCAGGGGCGACGCATCACCGACTCCAATGCAGTCCCCGACACGGCGGCCATTTGCTCGACCATCGCAGGGGCCAACAGCGTCAGTCGCAATAGCCGGTACGCCCGCGACACGTCGATACCTTCAGCCTCGGCGATCTCAGTCACAGACGCGAAGCGCTGCTCATCAAGCAACCGCTGCCAGTAGTGCGCAAGGCCGAGCGCACGCATCAGCGGCGTATCGTGCGCCGCGTCCCGGCCACGCTTCTCCCGCCAAGCCTCGATGGCGAATTCCTGCGGTGCGTCCAGCGGCGTGACAACCTGCTTCTTCGACCCGCGCTTGACCAACGTCCACGGCACGAACGTCTCCAACTGAATGCCACCGGCCGGCGCCGGCAGCGATCGAGTGACCGGCTCCCCCAGGACCCGGCCACGATGATTCCGGCTCATACCTCCTCCTCGAAGCGCGCCACGAGCTGGCGCTGCGCACCCCAATCCACCGGCAGCGGGTTGTGCTGGAACCACCACAGCGTCATGTTCCGCGGTTGCCGGCCGGCCAACAGCCGCGCAACGATGTCCGGCGCCAGCAAAGTCAGCCGCATCAGTTCGTTGACGGCCGTGGGGTGCAGCCCCTCCGCGCGTGCGATGGCCGCGCCGCTCTTCATCACGCCGGTGTCCACCAGTCGCTGCCAGTAGAAACCTCGCGCGAGCGCCCGTAGCAAGGTCATGTCGTGGGTGGTGCGCTCATCGACAACCACGCGCCGCGCGCCTCGCCGGCGGAACATCACCGGCACGAAGGTCTCCAGTGCGGGGCCCGTCATGCTTCGACCTCCAGCAATTCCGCTCCAATCTCTCCCGGCACGAATTCCTTGATCAGTGCGTCCCATCCGACCTCGCGCCACTTCACCCGGATCCCCTGGTTCTCCCCATCGTCAACGAGGTCCACCCGTTCGATCATCAGGTTGGCGATGCGATGCCGCTCGGCGGGGAATAGCCGATCCCACACGTCATCGAGCCGGCCCATCGCCATGACGGTCGCGGCTTCGTCCACCTGGGCGCCGTTGCGCTGGATGTGCCTCACCACCGCTGCCACCGACTCCGGGCTGGTCAGCACGGTGCGGATCTGCGCGATGACAGCGCCCTCGATCTCCGGCGCGGGCAGCCGCTCGTAGCGCTTGCCCGGCGCGCCGAAGCGGCTCTCCGACTTTGACACGTAGTAGCGGTACTGCCGGCCATTCTTGCGCGAGTAGGTCGGGTACATCCGCTCGCCGGATGGGGTGTATAGCAAGCCACGCAGAAGCGCGTCGGTGCGCGACAGCACCTTGGTCTGTGTCGATCGCGCATGGCTGTCCGCGGCCAGCACGCCGTGGACGCGCTCCCACAACGCGGCATCGACGATGGCCGGATGCGTGCCGAGGTACCAGCTTCCCTTGTGCGACAGTTCACCCAGGTAGATACGGTTGCGCAGCAGCTTGGACAGGTACTTCTTGTCGATGCTGGCGCCATAGCGGGCACGGCCGTCCTGTGTGGTCCACGCCTTGGTCGTGATGCCTTCGGCGATCAGGCGCGCGGCGATCTGCGTGGGTGAGCCGATGGTCAGCATCTCCTCGAAGATGCGCCGCACCACCGCCGCCTCGGCCTCGTTGACGACCAATTGGCGGTCGCGCACGTCGTACCCGAGCGGTGGCACGCCGCCCATCCAGAGCCCCTTGCGCTTGGACGCAGCGATCTTGTCGCGGATTCGCTCGCCGGTGACCTCGCGCTCGAACTGCGCGAAGGACAGCAGCACGTTGAGCATCAGCCGGCCCATCGATGTCGTGGTGTTGAACTGCTGCGTCACCGATACGAACGATACGTCGTAGCGCTCGAACACCTCGACCATCTTGGAGAAGTCGGCCAGGCTGCGGGTCAGGCGGTCGATCTTGTAGACCACGACGATGTCGATGCGTCCGCGTTCGATGTCCGCCAGCAACCGCTGCAGGCCAGGCCGGTCGGTGTTGCCGCCGGAGTAACCCGGGTCGTCGTAGTCGTCGGCCACCGCAAGCCAGCCTTCGGCGCGCTGGCTGGCGACGAAGGCGTGCCCCGCCTCCTTCTGCGCGTCGATGGAGTTGAACTCCTGGTCCAGCCGCTCGTCGGTCGAGACCCGGCAATACACCGCACAGCGCTTGCGCTGCTTCGTGGAGGCGATCAGCGCCGCTTCGCTCATCGTGCACCTCCCTTGCTGAGGCCGAAGAACAGTGGGCCGGACCAGTGCGTGCCTGTGATGTGCCGCGCCAGGGCGGTCAGGCTCTTGAAGGGCTTGCCCTCGTATTCGAAGGCGCCCTCGGCGGTGATGACCGCCTTGTGCTCGCGCCCGCCCCATTCGCGCGAGATGACCGTGCCAGGGACGAAGTGCAGTTCGCGCGAGGGTGCTCGCGTGGGGATTTTCGAATGCGAGGCACCGATGCGCTCCAGGCGCTCGCGCGTGGCCGTCGACAACCCGCCGAAGGCTTCCTCCTGCAGCTTGTAGGCGATGCGCGATTCAATGAAGTCGCGGTTCGGCTTGGCCGGGCGGTAGTCGAAATACCGGTCCCACAGCTTCCAAAGCTCGGACATGGGGGCGCGCCCCAGCTCGGCGATGCGGGCGGCGACGGTGGTTGATTGGGCGTGCATCACAACGTCTCTCGTTGATAGGGAGTTGCATGTACGCGCTGGTCGGGCACAAAGCCAAGTCCAACCGCGCTCTCTGCTGTGCGCGGCGTGACGAGTGTGCGGACGATGGCTGACGCCAGGATGCAGGTGATCTCAGCGGCGCGCTCGCCGGCCGAGAGTCGGGAGGGGCAGGGTAGTTCGATGGACTTCATGACAGCTTCGCGGAATGAAACTGCCATGGATGGTGGGGCCGATCGTCTGAAGCGGATAGTAAAGGAGGGTAATGGAGCCCGGCGTGCGATACCGGTACGGCTTGAGCCGGTGCGCCGATACGGCCGGGAAGCCGATGGCCTACGATGGGAACCGCCGCGAATCCAGCAATCATTCCACCATGACCGCAAAGAAGGACTACCAACGACTCATCAATGCTGGAGCCATTGCCGACATGGCGGGGCTGCTCATTTTTGCGACGGAGCAGGGCCTGATTATTGCGAAGCGCGGCGGCACATATATCACCATCAAGGGTTCGGGCCCTCGCAGATTCAGACTGTTCCTGGCCAGTCACCACAAGGCTGGCAGAGCTGGGATGCCGACCGCCAACGGGGTGGTCTATGACTTCTGGATCTATGCGCTTGTCGCGCACGATCTGATCGAAAGCGCTTGCTACATCGGGCAGACGCGAGCGGTAGTCAGGCGGATGCGTGAGCACTGGAAGCTACGCACAGGCGAGCGTGGTTCGAGCCCGTTGTTCGACTGGGCGGCGGAGCGAGGACTGACAGTCCACGTAGTCCTTCTTCAAGCCCTGTCTGGCATCCAGAGTGATGCTGATCGAGCAGAGGCCGAGTGGTTGGCGTGTGCTGCGGCAGCGGGATATGAGCAGCCGGGCGTCGACGTCTGGGCTCCGCGGGGTGCCAGGCTGCGGCCCGGCCTGGTGTGGCCGTCAGCTGCGGTTCGCAGCAGCAGCCGGCCTCTGGAGCAGGTGGCCGCCGGCACCACCCGATTGGTTCGACTCGCAAAGAACTCAGCGCTGGTTGACCATCACCCCGAAGAATTCAGGCTCAAGTGATGGAAAACCATCGCCTCGGGCGCGGCTCCGAGGCGGCGATGTGGGCCGCGACCGCAGCGCCAGCGGAGCTCCATGCATGCGTTGGCGGCCGGCCACGGCAGTAGCCGTCTCAGCCGGGCAATGCCTCCGCTTCCGTGGCCTCGTCCTCCAGCGGCTCCTCGACACTCGGCAGGTTCAACTGCCACGCGTGGGCACCCTTGACCCTGACCAGATAGTCGCGCCACGGCGAGGTCTTGGAGAACAGGTTCGCCGGCGTCGCACAGCCGGTGTCCTCCATCAGCTTCTTGGTGTTCACATGCGGCGTGCCGGCTGCATAAGCCTCGACCAGCCGCTGCAGTACGGCGATCTTCGCCTTGCCCGTGACGCGCCACGGCGCCCGACCGGGGATGGACAGTAGCGCTGCATACCCATCCGCCGAAACCTTGAGGCTGATCGCAGTACCACCCATCGCCGCCTGGTGGCCATGCCGGTAGAGCACCCTCAGGCGCGCGAGATCGATGGCCGTGCCCGACGGGGCGGGCGACAGGACGTCATGAATCGGCACAACCACGTTCGTGCCGGCAAACGGGAACGGCACCATCGACGTGGTCAGCACCATGCCGGGCACAGCGCGCGGGCGCAGTCGCAGCGCGGCATCGACCCGGGCGTACTGGCGCTCGCTCCCCATCCGGGTGGCGAAGTACAGCGCCACGGGTGAGCCGTCGATGTCGAGTTCGCCGAGGAACACCGGCTCGTCATCGAGGTGCCGGCCCCGCACACCCTGCAGCGTGCTGCCGAGCGCGGTGATGATCTCCTCGCGCAGCCAGTTCAGATGGACTTTCCAGCGCCGCGCGTGCCGGGCCTGCAGCATGACATCGTCACCCGTCAGGGGATCCCGGTAGCGCACGAAATTCGCATCGGCACACCGCTCCAGCGGTACGGCGCAGCGCATGCCATCGGCCAGCTCGACCACCTTTTGCGTGATCCGATCGCCTTCAGTGAGGATGCCCTCGTCCTCGAAGCGCGCGATGTCGATGCCCAACTGGGCGAGCGCAAAACCGTCCATCGGGCTGGTGGCGCATTCCAGCAGCCGCGCGACCTGCCCGATCAGGTCCGGATCGTCCATGCCGGAACCGGGGTTGAGCGGCCTGAGCACCCCCAGCGCTTCCAACAGTTGCGTGCCGGCCAGCCGAAGGCGCAGGTCGCGCTCGCTCTGCAGGCTGCAGCGCCCCGGTTCGGCCAGGGCAATGGACAGCGGTGTCTCCGTGGTTTCCCCCGAGAACACCAGCTCCGCGACCAGCGTGACACCCAGGATGGCCGCCGGCTGCGAGAAGGGGTGATTGCCCCAACACTCACCCATCACGTCGTGCAGTTCCGCGCCGCTGTCGAGGTGAATGGTCACCGTGTCGCTGGCATGGCCGAGCAGGGCGCGTGCCTCGGCCAGATACAGGCGCTCGACCTTGGCGCCGTCCAGGCGCGGCTTCACCTCCTTGAGCGGCAAAGCGAACCGGGACAGGTCGTAGCGCGATCGGTTGAGCGGCCGGCTGGACAAGGGCACCTTGAAGCCGTGCGCGGACAGCACGTTGGCCAGCGGCGCCCGGGTGGACAGCGTATGCGCGTAGACCTCGACTACCTTGCGGGCGGGCGCGTAGACCAGAGTGGCGTCGCGCGCCGGGAAGTAGCAGAAGCTGCGGCGGTTCCGGTTGACGACCTGTACCGCCGTGACCTGCTCGCCGGCGAAGCGCACGACCAGGCAGTGCGCAACCGAGCCCTCGCCGTTGTCGCTTTCGTCGGCCAGCGCGACGTGCACAACCTCGCAGGGCTCGGCCAGGCGCATCGCCTGCGTGAGCTCCAACTCCAGTTCCCGCTTCACCTTGTCGTTCCACAGGAAGGGGGGCGGCTCGTCGCACGGCACATCGAAGGCGTCGTAGAGCCGCTTGTTGCCCCGGATGTCGGCGGTGTTCAGGATCGATTCGGCGATCTCGAACAGGCGTGCGGTCGCATCGGAATGCGTGCGCATCCAGACCGCGCGCCCAAATTCGGCGCCCGGCTGCGACAGGAAGGTGGCGAACAGGTCGGCATCGTTCAACTGGTCCGCGACGCTGGTGAGGATCACCGCACCGCGCGACGAAGCAAGACGCACGATGCGCAGTGCCTCACGCTCGGCGGGCTCGCGCTGATCGCGGCGCAGGTGCCGGATGTGCTCCAGCAGCGCGCCGGGCAGCACAGATTCATCCTGCGACCAGTCAAAGCCGCGGCCCAGTGCCTGGCACTCGGGCAGGCCACTGAAGACCCGCAGCACCGATGCCGGCGCGCGTTCGATCAGATCGAACAGATTGTTCGCGTTGGTCAGCGTCTTTCTGGCCATGTGGTTCCCCGTTCTCGTCCTTGGTGTGGCCTGCAGTCACGCAGGCGTGGCCAGCCCCGCTAGGCCAGGAGGCTCACTTCCTCGGTTGCGTGCTGTCGCTGAGCGTCCAGGCGCTTCTTGTAGTCGAGCACATCCCGGTAGCGCACACGGCGATGCGTGCCGATCTTGTGGAACGGAATGTCGCCTTTCTCGAGTATCTGCACAAAAAACGGGCGGGACACGCCGAGCATCTGCGCAGCCTCCTGGGTGGTGAGCTCAGTGTGCATCGATACGACCGACACCGCGCAGCCCTTCTCGATCTGGTCCAGCACGTCCTGCAACAGCTGCAGCGCCGCCACCGGCATCTGCACGCTCCGCACGCGCCCACTGCCGTCGCGGATGTCCACCTGCCGGACGGCGGCACCGGTTGCCAGCACGGCAGCCAGGGTGCGGCCGGCCTCGCGGGCCAGCGTCACGTCCTCTTCGGAGGGCTGCACCTTGGAGATGGAGGAGACGTTCATGGGCAGGCGCGCAGCGCGGCAAAACGGGAAGGGGCGCGATTTTATTCGAAACAATCGAAATCGAAATAAGCGAAACGCAAGCCGAATCCTATACGGCACAAGGCTTTGCGGCCTACGTGCCGGTCGGGCGCCCACCCCGCAGTGCCCACCAGAGCCGAAGAATTGCTCGCCCAAGCCCAAGGCGTCGGGCAATGAAATAGAGCCTCCTTCAACAAGAGGCGTCTCCAAATGGCAATGCTTTCCTCATCTGTTCAATTGTCCCGACACAGCCAGCGGCACGTCGAGCCGGCCGCCGAGCGTGTCGCACTGGCCGAGACCGAGCTCGCCGCCCGCTGGGGGCTGTCGATCAAGACGCTGCAGCGCTGGCGCCAGGACCACATGGGTCCGGTCTTCTGCAAGCTCGGCTCCCGGGTCGCCTACCTGATCTCCGACATCGAAGCGTATGAGCGGCGCGTCTCGCGCAACTCGACGTCGGTTCGCGCATATCACTAAGGAGACCGCCATGACGAATCAGACCCTGCTGCCGACCGACATCGCCGGAATGTCCGTTGCCGACCTGGCCAAGCTCTCGCCCCAGCGCAAGCACGAACTCGACGCCAGGTTGGAAGCCGCCAGCGCCTGGCTCAAGCTCGCCCGGGCCAAGCTCGATGCCGCCCTGGAACTGAGCTACGGCGAACAGGCCCGTGAGGCGCTGCGCGCGTCCGAGCGCGACTTCGGCACCGTTCACATTGCCGATGGTCCGCTGCGGATCAAGTACGAGCTGCCCAAGAAGGTCAGCTGGAGCCAGAAGCAGCTCAACGAGATCGCCGCGCGCATCGTCGCGGCCGGCGAGCGGCCCGAGGCTTACGTCGACATCAAGCTGACGGTACCCGAATCGCGCTACAACAACTGGCCGCCCGCGCTGCGGGAGCAGTTCGCCGATGCCCGCACGGTCGAGCCGGCCAAGCCGTCGTTCACGCTGACCCTGGATGAGGTGATGGCATGAGCGGGCTTCCCATCGTCAGCGCCCAGGAGCGCATGGCGGAGCGCCGGGGCGTGAAGCTGCTGCTGCTTGGCAAGTCCGGTATCGGCAAGACCACGCGCCTGAAGGACCTCGATGCGGCCACCACGCTGTTCATCGACGTCGAGGCAGGTGACCTGTCGGTGGCCGACTGGCCCGGCGACACCATTCGGCCCGCGTCCTGGCCGGAGACCCGCGATTTCTTCGCGTTCCTCGCCGGCCCCGACAAGTCCCTGCCGCCGCAGAGCCCGTTCTCGCAGGCGCACTACGACTACGTGGTCGAGAAGTTCGGCGATCCCGCGCAGCTCGAGCGCTACCAGACCTTCTTCGTCGACTCGATCACGCAGCTCTCGCGCCAGTGCTTCGCCTGGTGCAAGACGCAGCCGGCGGCCACCAGCGACCGCTCGGGCAAGCCCGACGTGCGCGCGGCCTACGGCCAGCTCGGCCAGGAAATGGTCGGCGCGCTCACGCACCTGCAGCACGCACGCGGCAAGAACGTGGTCTTCGTGGCGATCCTCGATGAGCGGCTCGATGACTACAACCGCAAGGTGTTCGTGCCGCAGATCGAGGGCAGCAAGACCGGGCTGGAGCTGCCCGGCATCGTGGACGAGGTCGTGACCTTCGCCGAGATCAAGGCCGAGGACGGCAGCAGCTACCGCGCCTTCGTCACCCACACCGTCAACCCGTTCGGGTTTCCCGCCAAGGACCGCAGTGGCCGGCTCGACCTGATGGAACCGCCGCACCTGGGCGCGCTGATCGCCAAGTGCGGGGGCGTCGTCCACCCGGCGGCCCACCTGCACGCCACACCGAACGCGGCCGCAACCACCACCGAATACGCAGAACACATCGCATGAATACCGCAATGACCTACGACGCCAATCCGTGGCAAGACTTCAACGACGCTGAGCAGCAGCACGGCTTCGACCTGATTCCAAAAGGCACCCTGGTGCCGGTGCGCATGATCCTCAAGCCGGGCGGCTACGACGACCCGTCGCAGGGCTGGGTCGGCGGTTACGCGAGCGAGTCGTTCGAGACCGGCTCGATCTACCTGGCCGCCGAGTTCGTCGTGACGGGCGGTGAGCATGCCAAGCGCAAGGTGTGGACCAACGTTGGCCTGCATT
The DNA here is from genome assembly GCF_024925465.1 of Ralstonia pseudosolanacearum. Classification (NCBI taxonomy): domain Bacteria; kingdom Pseudomonadati; phylum Pseudomonadota; class Betaproteobacteria; order Burkholderiales; family Burkholderiaceae; genus Ralstonia; species Ralstonia pseudosolanacearum. The sequence continues at coordinate 243,259 of NZ_CP103852.1, forward strand.
CGCCCAAGGGCCCGACCTGGGCGCAGATGGGGCGCAGCTTCATCCGGGCCGCGCTCAACAGCGCCCGCAACATCCACCCGCAGGACACCTCGCCGCAGGCGGTGGCTGCGCGCCGCATCCAGGGCTTCCACGAGCTCGACGGGCTGGAGTTCATCGCCCGCATCGACGTTGAGCGCGATCCCAAGGGGGAGGACCGCAACGTGATCCGGCTCGCCGTCGAGCCCGACCACGCGGAGTACGCCCGGCTCAAGGGCGTGCCGCCCAAGGCCAATCCGGGTGGGGGTACGTCCGGTGCGCCCGTGCCGTCCCGCGCCGCACAGGCGGCACAGCGCCCGCCTGTAACCGGCAAGCCGGCCTGGGCTCAGTGAGGGAGGAATGAAATGCTGGGTCTGCAAACGGCAGGCCCGGGGATACACGCACGCCGACACCCGCCACGGTGTCGGCAATCCCCGGCGCTTTGTTCCGGACTGGGTGTTCTGCTCGCGCCGCTGCCAGGACGCCTTTCACGCGCTGTACGGCAACTGGCGGCAAGCCATGGAGGGGCAGCACAGGGAGATCAGCATGCTTGACGCATCCGATGTGGAACGCGCGGCCATGCGCACCTGCCTGAAGGCATTCGGCCGGGTGGCCGAGGAAATCGGCTTCACCAAGCCGCTGGCCGCCTATACCGAGGCCGAGGCACTGCGTGTCATCGACGCCATCGTGACGCGCTACACCGAAGCGATGGTCGAGCACCACGAGCACACCCGCATGCCGCAGGTGCGCGGCAGCGCGGCACCCAAGGCCGCGGCGCAGGATCCGTTCGCCGAGCTCGAAGAGCTGCCGTGGGAGATCACCGAGGGGGACGCCTGATGCTGGACTTCAATTCCTCGGCGAGCCTCTCCGGACAGGTGGCCTCGCTGATCGACATCGGCTTGCAGCGTGAGCGCGCAAGCCAGCCGGTGCGCCAGTACCTGGGCGCGTCGCGCCTGGGGGTGGCCTGCGAGCGCGCGCTGCAGTACGAGTTCGCCCAGGCTCCGGCCGACTATGGCCGCGAACATGATGGCCGGATGCTGCGCATTTTCGAGCGCGGCCATGTGATCGAGGACTGCATGGTCGACTGGCTGCGTGGCGCGGGGTTCGACCTGCGCACGCGCAAGCCCAACGGCGAGCAGTTCGGTTTCGCGGCCGCCGATGGGCGCTTGAAGGGGCATATCGACGGCGTCATCGTCGCGGGCCCCGAGGGCTTTGGCTACCCGATGCTGTGGGAAAACAAGTGCCTAGGCAACAAATCCTGGCGTGACCTGCTGAAGCACCGCCTCGCGGTGGCCAAGCCGGTCTATGCCGCCCAGGTCGCGATGTACCAAGCGTATCTCGAGCTGCACGAGCACCCGGCGCTCTTCACGGCGATCAACGCCGACACGATGGGGCTCTACGCAGAACTGGTGCCGTTCGACGCGGCGCTGGCTCAGCGCATGTCCGACCGTGCGGTGAAGGTGATCGGCGCGACCGCGGCGGGTGAGCTGCTGCCGCGCGCGTTCAGCGATCCCACTCATTTCGAGTGCCGCATGTGCGCGTGGCAGGACCGCTGCTGGAGGGCGCACGCATGAGCCGGACCGATCAAATGATGCCGGCATCGGCGGGCGAGCCCATGATCGACGCCAACCACGCGGCGGCGGCACTGAATCTGCCGTACTACTGGTTCGCCGACCACACCATGCGTGCGCGCTACCGGATCCCGCACTACCTGCTGGGCAGCCTGGTGCGTTTCCGCCTGTCCGAACTCCAGGCCTGGCTCGCAACGACCACGGTGCATCGGCCCGACGGGACGGCTGCCGGCGGCATGCCGGGGGAGGAGGCGACGTGATCGACTTCAACGAGATCCCGGTGGTCACCGGCCAGCTCGACGCCCAGCGCGACGCAATCCGCGCGGCGCTGCTCGCCCGCCTGGAGTGCGTGCTGAGCGTGCTGTTCCCGGCCGGCAAGAAGCGCCGCGGCAAGTTCGTGATTGGCGACATCCTGGGCAGCCCGGGCGACAGCCTGGAGGTGGTGCTCGATGGCGAGAAGGCAGGGCTGTGGACCGACCGTGCCACCGGCGACGGTGGCGACGTCTTCGACCTCATCGCCGCTCAGGCGGGCCTGCGCGTCGCCACGGACTTCGCGCAGGTGCTTGAACGCGCCATGCAGCTGCTCGGCCAGTCCACCGCGCAGCCGGTGCGCCGCCAGCGCCGCGAGCCGCCCATGGACGAGCTCGGGCCCGCGACGGCCAAGTGGGACTACCTGGACGCCACCGGCAAGCTGCTCGGCGTGGTGTACCGCTACGACCCGCCCGGCCGCGGCAAGGAGTTCCGGCCGTGGGACGCCAAGCGCCGCAAGATGGCACCGCCCGAGCCGCGCCCGCTCTACAACCAGCCGGGGCTGGCGAGCGCCACGCAGGTGGTGTTTGTCGAAGGCGAGAAATGCGCCCAGGCCCTGATCGACGCCGGCATCGTTGCCACCACGGCGATGCACGGGGCGAACGCGCCAGTCGACAAGACCGACTGGTCGCCGCTGGCCGGCAAGGCCGTGCTGATCTGGCCCGACCGGGACAAGCCGGGCTGGGAATACGCTGCCAACGCGGCGCAGGCCATGCTGTCGGCGGGCGCGACGACCTGCCACATCCTGTACCCGCCCGAGGAAGCGGGCGAAGGGTGGGATGCGGCGGATGCCGTGGCCGAGGGCTTCGACGTTGCGGCCTTCATCGCCCATGGCCCGCGCCTGCAGATGCACGACGTCGCCGATGATCCGGAGCCGGTCATCGGCAGCGACGAGTCGGTGTGGGGTACCGAGGACGCACTGGCACTGGCGTTCACCCGGCGCTACCACCGCGACTGGCGTTACGTCGCCGCGTGGGGCCGCTGGCTGGTGTGGGACGGCCACCGTTGGCGCACCGAGGACACGCTGGCGGCCACGGACCTGATCCGCAACGTCTGCCGGCACGCCGCCTTGCACGCTGAGAACCCGAAGCTCGCCGCCAAGCTGGCCACCTCCGGCACCATCGCCGGCGTGGAGCGGCTGGCGCGCGCGGATCGCCGGCATGCGGCCACCACCAGCGAGTGGGACGCCGACCCGTGGTTGCTCAACACGCCCGGCGGCGTGGTCGACCTCAGAACCGGCCGGCAGCGTCCGCACGACCGGGATGATCGGATGACCAAGATCACCACGGCCACGCCTGGAGGCGACTGCCCGACCTGGCGGCAGTTTCTCGCCGAAGTCACGGGTGGCGACGCCGAATTGCAAGCCTACCTGCAACGCATGGCGGGCTACGCGCTGACCGGGTCGACACAGGAGCATGCGCTGTTCTTCCTGTATGGCACGGGTGCCAACGGCAAGTCGGTGTTCCTCAACACGCTGTCGACGATCCTGGGGGACTACGCCGCCAATGCGGCGATGGACACGTTCATGGAGACGCGCACGGACCGGCATCCGACCGACATGGCGGGCCTGCGCGGCGCGCGCTTCGTGGCGGCCATCGAGACCGAGCAGGGACGGCGCTGGGCCGAATCGAAGGTCAAGAACCTGACGGGTGGCGACAAGATCGCCGCGCGCTTCATGCGCCAGGACTTCTTCGAGTTTTTCCCGCAGTTCAAGCTGTTCGTCGCGGGCAACCACAAACCGGCCATCCGCAACATCGACGAGGCGATGAAGCGGCGGCTGCACCTGATCCCGTTCACGATCACCGTGCCGCCGGAGCGCCGGGACAAGCACCTGCAGCAGAAGCTGCTCGCCGAGCGCGACGGCATCCTGGCGTGGGCGGTTCAGGGTTGTCTCGACTGGCAGCGACTGGGACGGCTCGATCCGCCGCAACAGGTGCTGGATGCGACTGAAGAGTACTTCGAGGCAGAAGACGCGCTGGGTCGCTGGCTGGACGAACGCTGCGTGCGCGAGGCCAATGCCAAGTCGCTGACCGCCGAGTTATTCAACGACTGGAAGCAGTGGGCCGAGGCCGCGGGCGAGTTTGCGGGATCGCAGAAGCGGTTTGCCGACTTGCTCCTAACCCGTGGCGTCGAGAAATGGCGCAACCCAGCGGGCCTGCGCGGCTTCCGTGGCATTGGCCTCAAACACCCGGCCGCGCCCGCCTACACCCCATACGTGGACACCTGAGCTCCACGTCGACACACCCGACTGACGGATCGGACGGACTACGTCGTAACTCCTACGCGTGCGTGTGCGCGCGCACACCTCATGGGGTGTTTCGATGTGCCGCGTCAGATCCGTCAGTCCGCACAAATCAAGGACTGCAACCATGACAACGACGATTCTCGCCCTGGACCTGGGCACCAAGACCGGCTGGGCGCTGCAACACCTGGACGGCAGCATTGCCAGCGGCATGCAGAACTTCAAGCCGAAACGCTTCGAAGGCGGCGGCATGCGTTACCTGCGCTTCAAGCGCTGGCTCAACGAACTGAAGCTCGCCTGCACCGACATCAACGTGGTGTACTTCGAGGAGGTGCGCCGGCATGCGGGCGTGGATGCCGCGCATATCTACGGCGGTCTGCTCGGACACCTGGGCGCCTGGTGCGAGCACCACAACATCCCCTACATCGGGGTTCCAGTAGGCACCATCAAAAAACACGCGACCGGCAAGGGCAACGCGAGCAAGGACGAGATGATCGCGTCCGTCTGCAAGCGCGGCCATGAACCGTCCGACGACAACGAAGCCGACGCCCTGGCGATCCTGTACTGGGCAGCCGAGACGCAGGAGGTGTGACATGAAGATTCGCACACCGACCTACCGTTCCGCGCTCGCGCGCACGCAGCCCGAGGTCACCGACCTCGAAGCCTTCAAGCGGCAGGGCTGGCGGGAGCAGCGCATCCTCGTGGTCACCGAATCCGACAACCGCCTGGACTTCCTCGAACGCGAACTGGTGCGCCGCATCGGCGAGCGGCTGTACGGCGAGGGAGGCAAGCATCGTGGCTGAGTGGACCAAGGAGGACGTGGCCGCCCGCTTCGAGGACGCAGCCAACACGGGACGGCGCCTGCCTCCCATCCGCGTGCAGGGCTACATCAACACGTGGCCCACCATCGTGCGCCGCGAGTGGGAAGCCTTCGCAGCGGACGAGAAGGTCTATCGACCGTTCCCGCCCAGCCCCCAGGCCATCGACCGGATGCTGGAGGCGATGCGCTGGGTGCAGTGGCTGGAGGTCGAGCAGCGCCACCTCGTGTGGATGCGGGCCAAGGGCTATGGCTGGCGCGAGATCACGCTGCGCTTCGCCTGCGACCGCACGACCGCCTGGCGGCGCTGGCAACGGGCGCTGGAGATCGTGGCGTGCAGGCTCAACGCACCGGCACATTGACGGAAAGGGGCGCGCGCTATACTAACAATTGTTAGTAATAGTTAGGAGGCATCATGCCGACCAGCGTCGCCCTCGGCACTCATTTCGAGACATTCATCCGTGAGCAGGTGCAAAGCGGCCGGTTCAACAATGTCAGCGAGGTCGTGCGTGCCGGACTTCGCTTGCTCGAAGAGAACGAGCAGCATCGTCAACTTCATCTGGAGGCGTTGCGCGCCGAGATCGCTGCGGGCAAAGCAAGCGGTCCGGCCAAGCCGGCCGATGAGGTGTTTTCCCGTCTTGAAGCCAAGTACAGCGCACAAGCCAAGCGCAAGCAGAACTGATGCGTCTTGCCATTACCCCGCGGGCTGAGCAAGATCTGGAGTCCATCGCTGACTACATCGCGCAAGACAACCCGACACGGGCTGTCACATTCGTCCGTGATCTGCGGGGGCAATGCGAGCGTCTCGTGCTGAACCCGTCCGGCTATCGCTTGCGGACGGAACTCGGGGACGACATCCGTTCATGCGCCTACGGCCGTTACGTGATTTTCTTTGTCGCCAACCGGGATGAGGTGATCGTCATTCGCATCCTGCATGGCGCCCGTGATCTGCCCGCTGTTTTTCATGCCAATGAACCATAAGCGCCGGAGTGACTCGCCGTTAAAGATCAGCGATATCGAACGACTCCGTTCGTTGTTGCTCCAGGGTGTCGCATCCCCTCCGACGACGCCTGTGGACGCGAATTATTTCGATGCGCTGCGTGAGCGCGTGGCCAAGTTCGCCAACCGTCCAAAGCAAAGAGTAACGTAGGGTAATGCTTGCCGCGAATGTCCGCTGTTTGCCCCGATTGTCCGATTCGGGGGCGGCACGCAGTGCAACAAATCGGGCGATTTAGGGGTAGCATCTCGTTTATCGTTCGGCTTTCGGCGCAGATTGCAAGGGGGTCCCGGAAATAAAGGGGTCCTTCCTAGCCAAAGCGCAATACGGGAGGCACAAGCGCAACGCTTGCCTACCGTCAGGGTGCGAACCCAGGTTCGCACGGTTCGCGGTTCGCACCCTCACCCGGTTCGCACGACTCCATTCCACGCCCGCCCACGGCCCGTCCGTCGGCGGGCGTTTTCATTTCCACACGGCCTGCGCCGGGGCTTGATCCCGCGCGGGCCGTTTCCGTTTGGGAACCCGAAACAGAACATGCTCAACGTCGAGTACCGCAAGGTTGCGGCGCTGATCCCCTACGCCCGCAATCCCAGGACCCATAGCGAAGAGCAGGTGGCCAGGATCGCCGCCAGCATCGTGGAGTACGGCTGGACCAACCCGGTCCTGGTCGACGGCGAGAACGGCGTGATTGCAGGCCATGGGCGCCTGGCCGCCGCGCGCAAGCTCGGCATGGAAGCGGTTCCGGTGATCGAGCTGGCGCACCTGTCGCCCACACAGAAGCGCGCGTTGATCCTCGCTGACAACCGCATCGCGCTCGACGCGGGCTGGGATGACGAACTGCTGGCGCTGGAATTCGCGGAACTGGCCGACGCCGGCTACGACCTGTCGCTGACCGGATTCGACTACAACGAGATCGATGCACTGCTGGTCGATGACCTGGGGGAGGCCGAGGATGATGGGCAGGGCGATCCGGAACCGGACGCAGCGGACGACGTGCCCGCCGCATCGGCGGTGCCGGTGTCGCGACCGGGCGACGTCTGGCTCCTGGGCGAACACCGCCTGATCTGCGGCGATGCCACCGATGCCGCGGTGATCGCAACCCTGATGGCGGGCCAGCAAGCCGACCTGTGCTTCACCTCGCCGCCGTACGCCAACCAGCGCAACTACACCACCGGCGGCATCGCCGACTGGGACGTGCTGATGCGCGGCGTCTTCGGCAACCTGCCGATGGCCGGCGACGGCCAGGTGCTCGTCAACCTCGGGCTGGTCCACCGCGACAGCGAGGTCGTCCCGTACTGGGACGGCTGGATCGGCTGGATGCGTACGCAGGGGTGGCGGCGGTTCGGCTGGTACGTCTGGGACCAGGGGCCGGGCATGCCCGGCGACTGGCGTGGCCGGTTGGCACCTTCCTTCGAATTCGTCTTCCACTTCAATCGTGAGGCTCGCCAGGCAAACAAGACCGTGCCTTGCAAGTACGCCGGCCAGGACGAGCACCTGCGTCTGGACGGCACATCGACCTCGATGCGGGGTAAGGACGGCGTTCGGGGAAGCTGGGCGCATGAGGGCACGGTCACGCAGGACACCCGGAGTCCGGATTCGGTGATCCGCGTGATGCGACACAAGGGCAAGATCGGCCGCGACATCGATCACCCTGCCGTGTTCCCGGTCGCGCTGCCGGAGTTCGTGATCGAGGCGTACACGGATGCCGGCGACATCGTATTCGAGCCCTTCGGCGGCAGCGGCACCACCATGCTGGCCGCCCAGCGCACCGGCCGGTTGTGCCGCAGCGTCGAGATTGCGCCCGAATATGTGGACGTCGCGATCAAGCGCTTCCAGCAGAACTTCCCGGAGGTGCCGGTGACACTGCAGTCGACCGGGCAGTCCTTCGAGGCGGTCTCGGCGGAGCGGATGGCAGGCGAGGAGGTGGTGCAATGACAGCCTCCTGGCTCGCAGGCAAGATCGAACACTGGTCGATCCAGCGGCTCGCCCCCTACGCCGCCAACGCCCGCACCCATTCCGACGAACAGATCGCCCAGATCGCCGCCAGCATGGTCGAGTTTGGATTCACCAATCCCATTCTGGCCGGCGGTGACGGCATCATCGTCGCGGGCCACGGCAGGCTCGCCGCCGCTCGGAAACTGGGCCTGGAGACGGTGCCGGTGGTGGTGCTCGATCACCTGAGCCCCACGCAACGCCGTGCCCTGGTGATCGCGGACAACCGCATCGCCGAGAACGCGGGCTGGGACGAAGCGGTGCTGCGCGCCGAGCTGGCCGCGCTCGAAGCGGCGGACTTCGACCTGTCGTTGACGGGCTTCGATGCCGACGCGCTGGCCGAACTGATGGACGAGGAGGAGGGCGATGGCCAAGCGGCGGATGCGCCGTTGCCGGAGGTGCCCGAGGATCCGATCTCTCGCCCAGGCGACATCTGGGTGATGGGCAAGCATCGCCTCCTCTGCGGTGATGCGACTGTCGCCGAGTACTACGATCTGCTGTTGCAGGGCGAGTCGGCGGACATGGTCTTCACGGATCCGCCATACAACGTGAACTACGCCAACACGGCCAAGGACCGGCAGCGCGGCACGAGCCGGGCCATCCTGAACGACAACCTGGGGGGCGGCTTCTACGACTTCCTGCTGGCGGCGCTGACGCCGCTGGTTGCCAACTGCCGGGGCGCCATCTACGTGGCGATGTCCTCCAGCGAACTGGACGTGCTGCAGGCGGCGTTCCGCGAAGCGGGCGGGCACTGGTCGACCTTCATCATCTGGGCCAAGGATCGCTTCACGCTCGGGCGCGCGGACTACCAGCGGCAGTACGAGCCGATCCTGTACGGATGGGCCGAGGGAGCGCAGCGCCATTGGTGCGGCGATCGCGACCAGGGGGACGTCTGGCAGATCAAGAAGCCCGTCCGGAACGACCTGCACCCGACGATGAAGCCGGTGGAACTGGTTGAGCGGGCGATTCGCAATTCGAGCCGGCCGGGCGACGTGGTGCTCGACGCGTTCGGCGGTTCGGGTACGACGCTGATTGCTGCGGAGAAGGCGGGGCGAGCAGCGCGCCTGATTGAGCTCGATCCCAAGTATGTCGATGTGATCGTGCGCCGGTGGCAGGATTGGACGGGTGAGCTCGCCTATCGCGAGTCGGACGGGGCGTTACTGGACGACGCACGCGCGGATAGACTCGCCATTTCTGACGAGCCTTGATGGATTATGCGTCGCGCGGCTTGTACTTGCTGCGCGCCTGTAAGCCATGTTCCGCACGGATGGAGTTTTCCGTCGGTTCACCGGTGCGGGCGTGTGCGTAGGCCCCCAAGCCAACCGCCCTCAGCTCTTCCTGGCCCGCCTCGCTGGTTTCGTCGTAACGGTCGCCGCTCCAGGCTTTGGATGTACCTGCCATGACGTGGCGGGCATGGATCAGTTCGTGGGCGAGGACAGCGAACGATTCTTTGGGGTCTTTATGCAGGCGCTTCGGCGAGCCGTTTCGGCTCAGCTTGATGCTGGTCTTGGGGTTCCAGTTCACGATCGCGCTGCAGCCGGCAGATCCCGAAGAGACTTCTCCTCTCGCGAACTGTTTGGCGATTCTCTTGTTGGCTCGAAAATCCGATGGGTCGTACGCTGCAATCTGTGGCCTGGTGAGGACGGCTTCCGTACCGGGGTCGTCATCGGAGTCGATCTCGCTGATGGTCAGTTTGCGCTGCCTGGTCGCACTCAGAGAGCTGATACCGCTAAGCAGTTCATCCCCTGAGCGCCCGGACGCAATTTTCCCTAACGCCTCGTTTACTTTGCCCGCATAACGGTCAGCTTCGCGTTGATTGTCACTTGCTGTTGCAATGTAAAACCCAGGGTACTGTGTCTGTATAAGCATCGTGTCGTTGTTGCTCCAAGAGGTTGAATACACAAGCCCGGGCGGCGAGAGCGCCGGGCTTTCGATGCTAGCAAGCGCCATTGCAACGCTCTGTGCTCGACGCGAAGTTGTGCTCGCCGGTGCGAACATGGGCGCGAAGGGTGGTGCGGTTTTACCAACTGATGGGGCGAGTACACCGCGCGCAGGAAGCCGGTTATCCGCGAGGCGGCAGACCGAGGGGTGTGCGCCAATTGAACAGTCCCTCGGCTTCGCGGGCACTACGCCGAAAGGTCGTCGGCGATTTCGCTGGCAGCAACAAAGGCCGTCAGGTGGGAAACCGCCCCGGAGGGCGGCATCGAAATGCTGCAGGTGGATCAGGATTCGGGGTCTTTGGCGTACAGGTCCCCGCTGGTGATATCGGCGACGTAGACGACGTTGCGGAAGTCGCCGGGTTCATCGGCGATGCTGACGCCGCCGATCGCCGTGAGCGCGACACCGTATTTGCGCGTGAGGGCGGTGAGCTCGGTGACGAAAGCGTTGTAGTTGGCGGTGGTGATGTCCATGTTTGTGTCCTCTTGGTTGAGGTCGTTGCGACACCTGTATGAACGCGCTGTTCCCACCACAAGCCAAGCGCTGTTCGCAGCCTTCAGCGGGGTCGCCGCTTTCGCGGCCGACCCCGCGCGACATCAGGCGGGTTGGTCGCCTTGCTCATGCGTCGTTTCGATCCGGTACACGCGTTCGCCGCTGGCGGGCTTGTGAGAGGTGATGGCCAGGCCGAGCCGCTTCTTGAAGGTGCCGGCAAACGCGCCGCGCACGGTGTGGGCTTGCCAGCCGGTAGCCGCACAGATTTCGGTGATCGTTGCCCCTTCGGGGTGGCGCAGCATCGCGATCACCTGGGCCTGCTTGCTGTTTTCGCGCGTGCGCGGCGCCTTGCGCGCCGGCTCAGCCTCTGCTGCAGGTTCTTCTGACTTCGGTGCGTCGAGCCCCAGTGCGCCGTAGCCTTCGGTCGCAATACAGCGAGGGCGGCGTGCAGTGCCGTTACTTCGAGGATGCCAAGTTCGAATTTGCGCTGCAGCGGGTTCCGCTACGCCGTGCTGTGATCAGGCAGCCTTGTTTTCATCCTGACCAGCGAGTCAATGCTCAATGCGCTTGAGATCGCGGTAGAAATTCTCGTGCGGACCGACCATCAGGAGTTTGAGAGTGTTCTCATCCAGGATTCGGTAGGCCAGCAAGCACAGCAGATTGCCCATGCGGAATTTGTAGACCTGTACGCCCGCCAAGTCACCGACTTTGGTTTCTCCAATGTCGAGCTGACTGGCGACTGTGCGGACAGCCTCGTCGAGCGCAGCCTTTTGCTGACGATGCAGCTTTTTGACTGCGCGCTCGAACGTGGGGGTGACGAGGATGCGCATCAACCGAATTGGTACTCACCCACGGGCTCTTCCTGATCGGCAATCAGAATGTCGCGGATGACGCTGAATGGCAGATCGGGGTTTTCGGCGGCGATTTTGCCAATCTGTGACCAGTATTCGATTTGCTTAGGTACCGAGCGGTGCTCGATTACGCCGTAACGCTTGGCGCTTTCGACCAGCGCCTCCGGGAGCTTGACGTTGACGGCCATGATGCCCTCCATTAAAGGGTTCCATTGTAGCGCATTGTGGTCCAAAAAGGAACCTGGTGGGCGCGTGGCAGCCAGTGGCAGTGATGCTCACAGCATGCGTTGCACATTCGAGGTCGCCTGATCGGGTTGGGTCTTAAGGGGCGCCGCTAGGCTATGCAAGGTGCGGCATTCAGGCAGGTGACGCAGTGCAGTGACATGATGAGGGTGTGAGGTTGCGATGCCGGTGGTAACGCGCTACTCGCCATGCAGCACAAGTGGAATCTCAGTGCCTCACGCCCTCGTGCATCACGCGATCCGGTAGACACGCTCACCGTCGGATGTCTTCTCGGACGTGATGGTCAATCCGAGCTTCTTCTTCAGCGTCCCGGCAAACATGCCGCGCACCGTGTGGGCCTGCCAGTCGGTCTCCTGGCAGATCTGGCTCACCGTTGCCCCCTCGGGGCGGCGCAGCATCTCGATCACCCTGGCCTGCTTGCTGTTCTCGCGCGTGCGTGGCGCCTTGCGCGGCGCCTCGGGTTCTGCGGCGGCCTCTTCGGGCTGCGGTGCGTCGAGCCCCAGTGCGCCGTAGCCTTCGGTCGCAACCAGCCAGTCGTCGCCAGCGGCGGCAATCAAGTCCCGTTTGACCATGCCTTCGAGCACCTTCTTCCGCGCCCCGCCTTTGATGTTGTCGGGGAACCATTCGATCTTGCCGCCGGTGTGCTGGATGGCGTAGGCGAGGATGGCGTGCTGTGTCGGGGTCAGTTGTTGCGTCGTCATGTGCTTCTCCTTCGAGGTGGTTTGAACGTGACGTGATGAACGCGCTGTTCGGCGACAAAGCCAAGTGCTATTGGCGCCTTTACGCTCACGATCCACCTGTAGGTACTCCGTTGCGGCAACATTCGTTTTTCTGTTCGGGTGTTCGGCTTGCTCCTTCATTGAGCGTTGACTTGCAACCTACGCTGGTGCAATTTGGTTGCCCCTTCAACCATGAGAATCCTTTCTCGCTTTTCTTTAACTGCACAGCCTCGAGCGGACGCCACGGAGCCCAATAAGGCTCCGACGGCTGGTAGTCGCGGTGCGATTGTTCGTCCGGCGGCCCTGGAGAAGTTGAGCGCGTTTTCCAGGCCCGGTGCGGCAAAGCAGGCGAACAGCTTCGTGCGATCACCTCTTCCACTCAGGGGAGATCGGTACAGCAGCGAGCCACACGTTCTCCCCTCGGCAGATCGACTCGATGCATCCATTTGGGATGAGTTGCCGCCGTCAATGGCACAGCATGCGGTCGCACGTACCAGACAAGGCTTGGCTTTCCGTGCACGATTTGGGACGAAATCCGCGGAACACTATTCAGGCAGTTGCGTGGGCTTGTCAGCAATATGGATTCGACTTCACGACGAGGCTCCGGCCACGCATGCCGTCAACCGGGTCAATACTGCTGGTTCTTTTGACGGGATGGCTCATGCTGAGGTCTATCAGCGAGCCTACGAAGCGAATCAGAGCGATATGCTGCAGGGGCGGGCTTCGAAGCGTTTTGGTAAATCCGACATGGCGAGACTTGACGCAATAGCGCAAGAGCAGCCAAGCCAGGTTTTAGGCCTCACCATTGGCAGCGAAGCGCATTCGCACAAAAGCGTGGGGAGCACTGTGCGTGTATTGATGGAGTTCGAGGGGTATGGTTTGCTGGCTTTGCGGATGGCGGGTTCGCGGGGAGCTATTAACGGCCATGCTGCGGCGCTGCATCGGCAACCAGGCAGCAATCACATTACTTTTTTCGAGCCCAATCTTGGTGAATTCCACATTCCGTTGCACGACACCAGGGACTTTTTGCAAGCGTATGCGGACATGCAAAAAAGTCTCGGGCAGCCTGTCTCCCAATTCGATCTTCTCCCAGTAGGCGTACACGGCTCAATCCACGACACACCACTGCAAACGTTGGCTCATTCGCTGGTTCCATGACGGCAGGGTGCCACGGCAGTCCGCGTGCAGTTCTGTAGTGGCTTAGCCGCCGGTGGCATCTCGTTTGCCCCTTCCAAGGTGATGTGAAAGCGCTGTGCTGGCAGGGCGTTAAGCCCCCTGTGCCTGAAGTTGCCAGGCGGGTTGTACCGCCCAGCGCGTCATATCAGGGGTTGTCGTCCTCTTCGTCCTCGCCTTTGCCGCTCTCGATTTCCTCGATGGTGTCCTGCAGGGTGCATCCCGATCTGCCGAGGTAGCCGTGGTCGTGGGAGATGGCGCAGGTGAGGTGCGCAATCCAGTAATCCTCGGCACGATCCAGCGCGCTGCCGAATCCGCCGGCTTTCAGCAGGCCGCGCGCGTTCTCGATCAGCTCAAGCATCTGTTGCTGAATCTCGGTCAGCTCTTCGACCACGTCGGTTCGGGTCACGGTTTTGTTCATCGTTTGCTCCGGTTGAGGTGTCGTGTTGCTGGACACATGAACGCGCTGTGCCGCACAGAAGCCAAGCGCTATCCGCAAAACAACCAGCCAAATCCAGATGGGAATTTCGATTCGCGCCTATGCACGGCATCGGGGCGTGTCCGATGCCGCCGTGCGCAAGGCCATCGCTGCCGGCCGCATCACGCCGGAAGCCGACGGCACCGTCGATGCGGACCGCGCCGACGCCGAATGGGCACGCAACACGGAAGCGCCGCGCAATGGCACGCGCACCCGGCCTGTCAGGGTCGCCGTGCCGCAGGAGGGAAGCCAGGCCCCGGACGGGCCGGCGTCGCCGCCCACGGGCGGCACGTCGCTGCTGCAGGCCCGTACCGTCAACGAGGTGGTCAAGGCGCAGACCAACAAGGTCCGTCTCGCCCGCCTCAAGGGCGAACTGGTGGACCGCTCGCAGGCCATCGCGCATGTCTTCACGCTGGCGCGCGCCGAGCGCGATGCATGGTTGAACTGGCCGGCGCGCGTCTCTGCGCAGATGGCTGCGACCCTGGGCATCGACCCACACCCGATGCACGTCGCGCTGGAAGCGGCCGTGCGTGATCACCTGCAGGAGCTGGGCGAGCTGCGCCCGCGCGTGGATTGATGCTGGTAGCGGATTACGAAGGCGCCGCCGAAATCGAGCGCGCCTGGCGTGAGGGGTTGACGCCGGATCCGCTGCTCACCGTCTCCGAGTGGTCGGACCGCCACCGCATGCTGTCGAGCAAGGCATCGGCGGAGCCGGGGCGCTGGCGCACCAGCCGCACGCCGTACCTGCGCGCGATCATGGATTGCCTGTCGCCGACCTCGGCCATCGAGCGGGTGGTCTTCATGAAGGCCGCGCAGCTCGGCGCGACCGAGATGGGGTCGAACTGGATCGGCTATGTGATCCACCACGCGCCGGGTCCCATGATGGCGGTGTGGCCGACGGTGGAGATGGCCAAGCGCAACTCCAAGCAGCGGATCGATCCGCTGATCGAGGAGTCCCCGGTGCTGGCCGAGCGCATCGCGCCGGCCCGCTCGCGCGACTCGGGCAACACCATCCTGGCCAAGGAGTTCCGGGGCGGCGTGCTGGTCATGACCGGGGCCAACAGCGCCGTGGGCCTGCGCTCGATGCCGGTGCGGTACCTGTTTCTCGATGAGGTGGACGGCTACCCGCTGGACGTCGAGGGCGAAGGCGATGCGATCTCGCTTGCTGAAGCCCGGACTAGGACGTTTGCGCGCCGCAAAATTCTCATCGTGTCGACGCCGACGATTGCCGGCGCCAGCACCATCGAACGCGAATATGACGCCTCTGACCAACGCAGGTACTTCGTGCCGTGCCCGCACTGCGACCATCGCCAGTGGCTGCGCTTCGAGCAGCTACGCTGGACCAAGGGCGAGCCGGAGACGGCCGCCTACATCTGCGAGGCCTGCGACGAACCCATCCAGGAGCACCACAAGGCGTGGATGCTGGAGCAGGGCGAATGGCGGGCGATGGCGGAAACGAGCGGCCGCACGGCGGGCTTCCACCTGTCCTCGCTCTACAGCCCGGTGGGCTGG
This sequence comes from Ralstonia pseudosolanacearum, assembly GCF_024925465.1. Taxonomy (NCBI): domain Bacteria; kingdom Pseudomonadati; phylum Pseudomonadota; class Betaproteobacteria; order Burkholderiales; family Burkholderiaceae; genus Ralstonia; species Ralstonia pseudosolanacearum. The sequence continues at coordinate 258,608 of NZ_CP103852.1, forward strand.
CGCAGCTGGCGTGACATCGCCGCAGCCTGGGAGAGCGCGGTGAGCAAGGAATCCGGCTCGGCGGCAGCGATCAAGACCTTCCGCAACACGGAGCTCGGCGAGACCTGGGTCGAGGATGGTGAGGCCCCGGACTGGCAACGCCTGCTGGAGCGGCGCGAGGACTATGCCATCGGCACTGTGTCGGCGGGCGGCCTGCTGCTCTCGGCCGGTGCCGACGTGCAGCGGGACCGCATCGAGGTCTCGGTCTGGGCATTCGGCAGGGGCAAGGCGTCCTGGCTCGTGGAGCACCGCGTGCTGATGGGGGACACCGCCCGCGACGGGGTGTGGAAGCGGCTGGCCGAACTCGTCAACGAGCAGTGGACACATGCCAGCGGCGCGTCGATGCCGCTGGCGCGTCTCGCGCTCGACACCGGCTTCGCGACACAGGAGGCGTACACCTTCGTGCGCGCCTGCCGGGACGCCCGGGTGATGGCGGTCAAGGGTTCGGCGCGTGGCGCCGCGCTGATCGGCACGCCCACACCGGTCGACGTCATGCGCAATGGCAAGAAATTGCGCCGGGGCATCAAGCTCTTCACGGTGGCGGTCGGCATCGCCAAGCTGGAGTTCTACAACAACCTGCGCAAGGCCGCCGATGTGGCAGAAGATGGCGTGACCGTTTCGTTCCCATCCGGCTTCGTACATCTGCCGAAGGTGGATGGGGAGTTCCTGCAGCAGCTGTGTGCCGAGCAACTGATCACCCGCCGCGATCGCAACGGCTTCCCCATCCGCGAGTGGCAAAAGATGCGCGAGCGCAACGAAGCACTCGACTGCTACGTGTACGCGCGGGCAGCCGCCAGCGCCGCCGGTCTCGACCGCTTCGAGGAGCGCCACTGGCGTGAACTGGAGCGGCAACTGGGCCTGGCGCCGCCGCCCGATGGTCCACCCCCAACCGAACCACCGGTCCCCACAGATGCCACCGCTCGCGGTGGCATCGCCGTTTCTGGGGGCCGCCAATCCAGCCGGCGCGTGATCAAGAGCCGCTGGCTGTCCTGAGCACCTCGGTGCTCTTCATGCTGTTACCCGGAGTTCATCCCCCATGAGTTTGCAGACTCGCATCGAATCCCTTGTCCAGCGTCTGGCGTCGGAGTTCAAGACCATTCACGACCAGGTGGGCTCGCTCGCCCGCCTGTCGACCACCGACAAGACCAGCCTCGTCTCGGCGATCAACGAACTGCGCGCGCAGTTCGACAAGATCGCCAGCGCCGCGCTGATCGATGACAGCAACGCGGCCGGCACCACGACCACCTTCTCCGCCTCGCGCATTACCGGCCTGCTGGACGCACTGAAGGCCGACTTGCTGGGCGGCGCCGATGCCGCGTTCGACACCCTCAAGGAACTGCAGGAGGCGATACTCAAGGACCAGACCGGCATCGCCGCGCTGCTGGCCGCCGTGGACCGCCGCGTGCGTTTCGATGCCGCGCAGGCGCTGACCGCCAACGAGCAGGCCCAGGCCCGCCAGAACATCGGCGCGGTGGCGGCTGCCGCCATCGGCGACTCCGAGACCGACTACGTGCCGATCTTCGAAGCGGCGCTGGCCGGCGCCTGATCCGGCGGCCATGTCGCTGACCGGACACATCGCCGAGCTCGCCGCCGCCATCGCCCAGGAGGTCCGCGCGCGCATCACCGCGGATCACCCGGGTCTGGCCCGCGCCTGGGTCAGCTTCGGCTCGGCCGGCGACCAGGCGGTGATCCGGTCGGCCTTCAATGTCCAGAGCGTCGCGCGCTTGGCTGCGGGCCGGTACCGCGTGGTCTTCGCCGAGCCGATGCCGGACGACACCTACTGCTGGGTCGCCGTCGCCCGCAATGCGGGCCGGCAGTCCGCCATGAAGGTCGCTGGTGCCCGCGTGCGCGCCGAGGCCAAGACCGAGGCATTCGTGGAGGTCATCTGCACAACGGCCGCCGGGACGCTATCGGACTCGTCTGAATTCAATCTGATCGTATTTCGCTGATGGCATACACCGAAGCGCAACTGCAGGCGCTGGAGGCCGCACTCGCCCGTGGTGAGCGTCGCGTCACCTTCCAAGACAAGACCGTCGAGTACAGGACCGTCGATGAGCTCAAGCTCGCGATCCGCGAGGTCAAGCGCGGGCTGTTCGAGCAGGCCGCTGCAAGCGGCCTGTGGCCGGGTGCCCCGCGCCAGATCCGTGTGACGACCGGCAAAGGGTTTTGATGGCCGGTCGGGGATCACGAACCCAGGCCGGCTGGTTCGGCCGGATCCGCAGCCTGTTCGGCCAGCCGCCAGTTCACGAGGTTGCCGGCCGGGGCCGGCGCGCGCTCGCCTGGCGGCCCGGCAACCCGGGTGCGGTGGCGGCGTTGCTTGCCAGCGGCGAGGACCTGCGCATCAAGAGCCGCGACCTCGTGCGGCGCAACGCCTGGGCGCAGGCCGGCATCGAGGCCTTCGTCGCCAATGCGGTCGGCACCGGCATCAAGCCGCAGAGCCTGTCCGGCGACGACGCTTTCAAGGCCGACGTGCAGGCGCTGTGGCGCGACTGGACTGAGGAAGCGGATGCCGCCGGCCAGACCGACTTCTATGGCCTGCAGGCGCTCGCCTGTCGCGCCATGCTGGAAGGCGGCGAGTGCCTGATCCGGCTGCGCCCGCGCCGTCCCGAGGATGGGCTGTCCGTGCCGCTGCAACTGCAGCTGTTGGAGGCCGAGCACCTGCCGATGACCCTGAACGTCGATCTGCCGTCCGGGAATGCGGTGCGCTCGGGCATCAAGTTCGACAACCTGGGCCGGCGCGTGGCCTACCACCTGTACCGCTCGCATCCGGACGACGGGCGGCTCGCGCCGATGTCAGGGCAGGGCGGGCTCGATACCGTGCGGGTCGACGCGAGCGAGATCATCCACCTGTACCGCGTGCTGCGGCCCGGTCAGATCCGGGGCGAGCCCTGGCTGTCGCGGGCACTGGTCAAACTCAACGAGCTCGACCAGTACGACGACGCGGAACTGGTGCGCAAGAAAACCGCGGCGATGTTCGCGGGATTCGTCACGCGCCAGAGCCCCGAGGACAACCTGATGGGCGAGGGCCTGCCGGACGAGGCCGGTATCTCGCTGCTCGGGCTGGAGCCGGGGACGCTGCAGATTCTGGAGCCGGGCGAGGACATCAAGTTCTCGGATCCGGCCGATGTGGGCGGCTCCTATGGCGAATTCCTGCGCACGCAGTTCCGCGCGGTTGCCGCAGCGCTCGGCATCACCTATGAGCAGCTGACCGGGGACCTGAGCGGCGTCAACTACTCGTCCATCCGGGCGGGGTTGCTGGAGTTCCGCCGCCGTTGCGAGATGGTGCAGCACAGCGTGCTGGTCCACCAGATGTGCCGCCCGGTGTGGGCCGCCTGGATGAAGCAGGCGGTGCTGTCCGGTGCGCTCACGGCTCCTGGCTTTGCGCGCGGTGGCGCGGCCCGGCGCCGCCAGTACCTGCAGGTCAAGTGGATCCCGCAGGGCTGGCAGTGGGTGGACCCCGAGAAGGAGTTCAAGGCCATGCTACTGGCGATCCGTGCGGGCTTGATGAGCCGCTCGGAAGCCATTTCCACTTTCGGCTACGACGCCGAGGACATCGATCGCGAGATCGCCGCCGACAACGCCCGCGCCGACGCGCTCGGGCTGGTCTTCGATTCCGACCCGCGCCACACCGCCAAGGACGGCGCCGCCGCCGCGTCCCGCCCGGACGCAACCGCCGGCGAACCCGTCGCCGCCTGAAGGATTTCCATGACCCTGTTGCCTCATCTGGCGACACGCCTCTTTGGCGTGCCGCTGGCGATCTATCGCCCAAAACTTGACGTGATCCTGTCGGTGCTGGGGCCGCGCGTGGGCCTGGCCGACCTGGCGCCACCGGGCGACTACGTACCATCCGCGCGCAACCCGGCCACCGGCCATGCCCCGATCGCCGTGATCCCGATCCACGGCACGCTGGTGCGGCGCACCGTGGGCCTGGAGGCCGAGTCGGGGCTGGCCAGCTACACCGCTATCGGCGACCAGCTGAACGCGGCGCTGGCCGACCCCGGCATCGCCGCGATCCTGCTCGATGTCGACAGCCCGGGCGGCGAGTCGAGCGGGGTCTTCGATCTCGCTGACCGGATCCGCGCCGTCGCCGCCGTGAAGCCGGTCTGGGCGGTGGCCAACGACATGGCGTTCTCGGCGGCCTATGCGCTCGCCAGCGCCGCGACGCGGGTCTTCGTCTCGCGCACGGGCGGGGTCGGCTCGATCGGCGTGATCGCCATGCATGTCGACCAGTCCGTCAAGGACGCCAAGGACGGCATCCGCTACACGGCGGTGTTCGCCGGTGCCCGCAAGAACGACCTCAACCCGCACGCGCCGATCACCGACGAAGCGCAGGCGCAGCTGCAGGCCGAGGTGAGCCGCATCTACGGGCTGTTCGTCGAGACCGTGGCCAGCTACCGCGGGCTGTCGGTCGAGGCAGTGACGGCCACCGAAGCGGGTCTGTTCTTCGGCCCGGACGCTGTCACCGCCGGCCTGGCCGACGCCGTCGGCACGTTCGAGGACGCGCTCGCTCAGCTCGCCGCCTCCCTTTCTTCCGCCGCGCCGCTCATGGCGGCACGAGGCGTTTCTCTCACCCCCCAGATGGACTGTTCCATGACCACTCAACCTGATCCCGCTGCAGTCAGCGTGCCGGCTGCGGAAGCACCCGGCGCCACCGCTCAACCTCCGGTGCTTGCATCGCCGCAGGCAGCCCCCGTCGCCAGCCACACCGACGCCGTGGAGATCGCCCAACTGTGCGCGCTGGCCGGTCGCACCGACCTGATTGCGGGCTTCCTCGAAACGCGCGTCACCCCCGAGCGCGTGCGCAGCCACCTGCTCGCCGCGCGGGCCGAGGCGTCACCCGAGATCGCGAGCCGCATCGATCCGCAGGCGCCAGTCGTCTCGGCCGACGCCGGCCATCCCGCATCCCCCCGCAATCCATTGCTCCAGGCCGTCAAGAAGCGCCTGGGCATTCAGTAATCACGACCCATGCCAGTCCTTCAAGAACCACTGAACCTGGGCGACCTCCTCAAGTACGAGGCGCCCAACCTGTACTCGCGCGAGCGTGTCACCGTGGCCGCCGGCCAGACCCTGCCCCTGGGCACCGTGGTCGGCATGGTGACCGCCACGGGCAAGGTCAAGCAGCTCGACCCGTCCGCCACCGATGGCAGCCAGTACGCCGCCGGTGTGCTGATGCAGGCGTGCGACGCCCACTTGGCCGACCGCGACGACGGCCTCCTCATCGCGCGTCACGCCATCGTGGCCAGCCACGCGCTGCAGTGGCCCGCCGGCATCGCCGCCGTCGAGCAGCACGCCGCGATCTCTCAACTCAAGGCGCTGGGGGTCCTGGTGCGCGTCGGAGCCTGATCGACCATGCAAAATCCATTCACCAATCCTGCCTTCGAGATGGCGTCGATGACGGCGGCCATCAACCTGATCCCGAACCGGTACGGCAAGCTGGAGCAGATGAATCTGTTTGCGCCCAAGCCCGTGCGCACGCGGCAGATCATCGTGGAGCAGCGCGAGGGCGTGCTGACGCTGCTGCCGACGTTGCCGCCGGGCTCGCCAGGTACGGTCGGCACGCGCGGCAGGCGCAACCTGCGTTCGTTCGTCATCCCCCACATCCCGCACGATGACGTGGTGCTGCCCGAGGCGGTGCAGGGGCTGCGCGGGTTCGGCTCGGAGACCGAACTGGAGTCCGTGTCGAACGTGATGGCCGAGCGCCTGGAGACGATGCGCAACAAGCACGCCATCACCCTGGAGCACCTGCGGATGGGGGCACTCAAGGGCGAGATTCTTGATGCAGATGGCTCCCCCCTCTACAACCTGTTCGAGGAGTTCCGCATCCAGCAGAAGGTGATGAACTTCGAGTTGGGTGTCGACAAGACCGAGGTCCGGAACAAATGCACGGACGTGCTCAGCATGATCGACGATTCCCTGCTCGGTGAAGTCACGACCGGCGTGCACTGCTTGTGTTCAACCGATTTCTTCAAGGCGCTGGTTAGCCAGAAGAGCGTCAAGGAGGCCTATTCGCGCTGGCGCGAGGGGATCATGCTGATCAACGACGTGCGTGCCGGCTTCGAGTTCGGCGGCATCACCTTCGAGGAGTATCGGGGCAAGGCGTCCGACGCGAACGGCAAGGTGCGCAGCTTCATTGAGCCCGGCGAGGCGCACGCGTTCCCGGTGGGCACCCTGGACACCTTCGCGACCTACTTCGCGCCGGCTGACTTCAACGAGACGGTCAACACGTTGGGCCAGCCGATGTACGCCAAGCAGGAGCCGCGCAAGTTCGATCGCGGCACCGATGTCCACACCCAGGCCAACCCGCTGCCGATGTGCCAGCGCCCCGGCGTGCTGGTCAAGCTGACGATGGGGTGACCATGGATATCGTGGAAACCCTTTACGAAGCCGCCGCCAATGCCGGGTTGCTGAAAGAGTGCGTTTGGCGGCCGTCTGATGGCAGCCCCCCGCGGACCAACATGGTCGGCTTCGCCGCGCCCGACGAAACCCTGCTCGACGGCCTGACGGTCAGCACCGAGTACGTGATGTCCTATCCCGCCACGGTCCTGGTGGGGCTTGGTTCCCGCGAGACCGTCGAGATCGGTGGCGTGCGTTTCCACGTGCGGGACGTGCGCGCCGTCGGCGACGGCTCCGAGATCCGCGCGAAACTCAGTCGCCTGTAATCCACTGCGATCCCCATGGCAGTCAACTCTGTCCGCGAGCGGATCCTGCTGGCGGTGATGGCGGCCGTCCGTGCGCCGATCCAGGCGCTCGGCGCCACGCTGCACCGCTCGCCTGCAGTTGCCATCGCGCGGGAGCAGTGTCCGGCGCTGGTGGTGCATCCGGAGAGCGACGCCATCACCCGCCGGGCCAACGACCGCGTCACGCGCGAGCTGACCGTGCGGGTGACCGCGCTGGCCCGTGCCGTGCCGCCCGCCGCGCCGGAGACCGCAGCCGACCAACTGCTGACTGCCGCGCACGCCGCGCTGATGGCCGACGTGAATTGCGGCGGCCTGGCGCTCGGCCTCCACGAGCTGGATGCCGAGTGGGACGTCGAGGACGCCGACGCCGTCGCGGCCGCGATTCCCGCCCGCTACCGCATCACCTACCGGACCCTGGCCGCCGACCTGGCGACGCCGGCCTGAATCCCACCTGAGCGCTGATTTGCCCGCTCACGCAGGGCGGGGCAGCGGCACATTGAGAGCCCCCGTTCGGGCGGCTCTCACCTCCGTACCCATTTCTGCGTCACGCAAGGAATTTCCACAATATGAGTACCTATGCCTCCTTCCAGGGGCGCGTCTTCCTCGGCAAGCGAGATGCCGCGGGCGCGCCCTATGAGGTGCGCTCGCCCGGCAACGTGGCCGAGCTGAAGCTGTCCCTCAAGACGGAAGTCTTGGAACATTACGAAAGCCAGTCTGGTCAGCGCACGCTGGACCACCGCATGGTCAAGCAGAAGTCAGCCACCCTCAACCTGACCATCGAGGAGTTCACCCGCGAGAACCTCGCGCTGGCCCTGTACGGCAACCACATCACTGGCGATGGCGGCACGGTCAGCGACGAGCCGATCGGCGGTGCCGAAGCGCAGGTGGGCGACCGCTACTTCCTGGCCCACCCCAAGGTGTCGAAGCTGGTGCTCAAGGACAGTGCCGCCAAGGCCGCGGCGCTGGTGGCCGGTATGGACTACACCGCCGATGTCGACTTCGGCTCGGTTCAGTTCCTGCGCCTGGACGACGGCGCCACGCCGCCGGTGCCGTACGTGAAGCCGTTCAAGGCAACCTACGCCTTCGGTGTGACCACCGAGATCGGCATCTTTACGCAGCCGCTGCCCGAGCGCTACCTGCGCCTGGAGGGTCTGAACACCGCCCAGGGCAACGCCAAGGTGCTGGTGGAGCTGTACCGCGTGGCCTTCGACCCGCTCAAGGAGCTGTCGCTCATCTCCGACGACTACAACAAGTTCGAAATAGAAGGCTCGCTGCTGGCGGATCCGACCAAGCCGTTCGATGCGGTGCTCGGCCAGTTCGGTCGCATCGTGATGTGAGACCCGCCATGGACGATCTGGACAAACTCATCCCGCAGCCGGCCGAACTCACCGTGGGCGGCGAGGCACTCGTCATCCTGCCGCTCAAGGTGGGCCGGCTGCCAGCCTTCCTGCGCGCGATCTCGCCGACGCTGCAGCAGCTTCAGGCGCCGCAGATCGACTGGCTCGGGCTCTTTATCGAGCACGGCGACGATCTGCTGCAGGCTGTCGCGGTCGCAGTGGGCAAGCCGCGCGCCTGGGTCGATGCGCTCGCGGCTGACGAGGCGATCCTGCTGGCGGCCAAGGTGGTCGAGGTGAACGCGGATTTTTTTACCCGGACGGTGCTGCCCAGGCTCGACGGCCTGATCGGCCAGGTGGTGAGCGGGCCGGCGCCATCTGGTTCGACGCCATCCAACGGCTGATCGACCACGGCCACCGGCTGCCCGACGTCCTCGGCTACACCCTGGCCCAGGTGCGGGGCTTCCTGGGCGCCACGGTGCGCGCGGAGGCCGCGCGCGATGCACGGCTGCTGTCACTGATCGCGATCGGCGCACGGGGCGACGCGCGCAATCTCGAGCGCACGCTCGACCAGTTCAACGACAAGGCAACCCGCCATGCGGATTTCCGTTCGAATCGATAGCGCCGCGGCGCAGGCTCAACTGCGCCGCTGGGCGGGCGAGTTCCGACCGAAGGTGAAGCAGGCGGTCGCGCAAGCTATGGCCGGTGCGGCAACCGAGCTGCGGCAGGAGATGCGCGATCACGTTGCCGGGCAAATGCGGGTGGTGAAGCGCTCATTCCTCAAGGGCTTCACGGCCAAGGTACTGGACCGCGATCTGAAGCGGCTGCCGGCGCTCTACGTGGGCTCGCGTGTGCCGTGGTCTTCCATCCACGAGCGCGGCGGTGTGATCGCGGGCCGGCTGCTGATTCCGCTGTATGGGCGCGTTGGCAGGAAGCGCTTCAAGGCGCAGATCGCCGAGCTGATGCGGGGCGGCAACGCCTACTTCGTGAAGAACGCTCGGGGCAACGTGGTGCTGATGGCCGAGAACATCGGCGAGCACGACCGGCCGTTGATGGGCTTCAAGCGCCGCTATCGCAAGGCCGAGGGCGTCAAGCGCATCAAGCGCGGCGCGGATGTCCCGATTGCGGTGCTGGTGCCGCGTGTCGTGCTCAGGAAGCGGCTCGACATCGACCAACTGGTGACGCGGCGTATTCCGCGCCTGTCCGCCGCCATCGAGGCGCGTATCCGGCAGCTGGGCTGACCGGTACGCGCCTCGTGGCGGCCGGCAACGCCAGCCGGTGAATCAGGCGATCAGGAACTTGTCGCGGTTCTTGCCGATCCAGGCCGGGGCGCGGCCTCGGCCGGTCCAGGTGGCGCCGGTCTTGGGATCGCGGTATTTGGGGACCGGGGCAGCTTTGGGGCCACGCTTGGCGGCGCGCTTCGGTGCCAGGCCGATGTCCTCGGCGGTCAGGCCGTACTCCAGCACGACTTGACGCACCTGCTCGGTGACGGTTGCCAGCTCTTTCTGGCGAGCGGCTTCGAGCTGCTCTTCCAGCTTGTTCCTTTGCGCAAGCAGGTCTTTGTAGGTTGCCATGTGAACTCCCCATGAGGATTGTTGTTGTGGGAATGACCGGGTCAAGCGTTTGTTGCAACTGCTCGCAACAGATGAAGACGAATCGCATTGACCCGAATCCGGAATTCTAATACCACGACAGCAAATCCGGTGGCATCCACGCATGAAGTGTTTGGCAACAGATTCTGCGTCTCCATCCAGATCGAAAGTCGATTTCAATCGCCATTCAATATGGAATTCTGCAGCAGTTTTGCCATGCGTATCACAATAGGCGGCGGCGCGGAATCCACATAGGAAATGGCTCGACTAAGCATCGCAATCCGCTTTTGCTCGATGGAGTTGCTAAATGTGATCTGCTTGGTTTCCCCGCCTGTCACTTGGCCTTCGGAGTTGGCGCGGTTGCGGACTTCGCGCTTGACGAGATGGCGCGTAGTGCGAGCGCTCAATGTTTCGTTGCGTTTGTTGACAGGTGTGCCCGCTTGTTCAGGATGCTGATCAAGGTACCGGGTAACCGAGCTGCCAGCTTGACTATGCTTCATCATGCGAGCATCGACCAGCGGTGTGCCATCAAGCACGAGCAGCGCGCCTAATTGCTCAGTGCGTTCGGCACGAGATACGCTGAGTGAGGGATCGCCACCGTTGCGCAAGGTGTCGTGAAGCGTTGCAAAGGCGTCACCTTTGTCCTGCATTTTGAGAGCGAGTGACAGGGACAGCGTCCGGCAGTCAAAAAATGACTTCTGAATGTCGACCGGGATGAACGCGCATTTCGCTGCCTCGCCAAATTCGCTATTCACGTTATCGGCGTAGTCCTTGTACGCGCTTTCATTCTTCTCCTTGCGTAACGGATCCACCACGATGACGCTCGTACCGGAAGCATCCTTGCGAATATCCGCTGCGCGCGTGTGGGAGCCATCGTCGATGAGCGCGCGGTACCGCCCTGGTTGTGCCGATGCCATGAATTCGGCGATGTGCCGTGAGCCCGCCATCGGGGGCTGGGTGCGCACCTCCTCGTCCTCGGCTGTATCCATGTGCAGGGGCATGAGATTGAGCCCCGGATTGCGAGCGTTTTCAGTGACGATCAGCAGTGGCGTGATCGCGCGGTCTACGTCCAAGATGCGGAATTCAGCCAACTCTGGATCCTCGTTCCTTGCGTTCAGGTCTTGCAATCTTCTCAGCGCGCCGCTGAGAAAAGCCGTGACTTTCGTCCGCATTCGCTCGACGGTCGCTTGCTGGGCAGCGGATAGGCGTGCGGGCTGAGGTCGAGGTCTCGCGGCGGCGGCGGGATCTGCACTCCGTGATGAGCTGCCAACCTGGGCCGCATGTGCGGCAGAAACACGATCGACCGGCGATATGGTGGTGCGCGCGGCTTCGTACCACGTGTGCCCCGGCAATGGATGATCCACACCCATTCGTTCGAGCGTTGGTCGATTGTCGAGGAGCGGTACACGGTCGGGAGAGGTCGGGGACGGTGGACGCGAAGTCATGCCTGCCCGGCGAAACATGGTTTGCGCGGAGTCTTCGGGGGTGTCCTGTCGCTGCCGGCGAGCGGGTGGGCTACCCGGTGTATCTTCCGGTGCTTTGCGGCGGCGCCCCAATGCGGATGCATCCGCACTCGTTTGCGATGGTGGGGCGTTCGTGTTGCCCGTTGAGTTGGCAGGCACGCCTGCGCTCGCGCTACTGACCTTCATATCGTCTCGAATCGTCGTAGGTGTGCGCTACGTTTGCCGCGCACCAGCGCAGGGAACTGCGACGCAATTCCCATTTCTGCGGACAGCATAGGCTAGGCTGAGCATCGGCTTTGCGCGGGGCGCGAAGGTTTCGCAATCGACCCGAAACAACGTCGTAGCAACGCATCTCAACCCCGGTCGCATGACCGTTTGCCGGCCATTTTTCCGGTCGGGGATATCAACCACAGACAAGTGCGGCGGCGGGGGATGTGGTGCTGATGGCCGAGAGCATCGGGGGGTGCATGACCGGCCGCTGGCGAGCTTCAAGCGGCACTACCGCAAGGTGGAAGGCGTCAAGCGCGGCGCGGACGTCCCGATTGCGGTGCTGGTGCCGCGTGTCGTGCTCAGGAAGCTGTTCGACATGGATCAACTGGTGGCGCGGCGTATTCCACGCCTGCCCGTGGCCGGCGAGGCCGCCATTCGGCCCGCGCACTGAAGGCTCACATCTCCCAGGGGTTGATGAGCGGGACATCGAGCCCGACGAAATCCTTCGTGTTGCGCGTGACCAGTATGAGGTCGTGCTGCAGGGCGGTGGCGGCGAGCAGGCCATCGATGGCCGGCAGCGGCCGGTTGGCGCTCGACATCAGCCGGCCCCAGCGGTCGGCGGTATGCGCATCGACGTCGAGCAAGCGGCCGAGGAAGTAGTTCGGCAGTTCCGTTTCGAGCCAGTCGATCAGGTGCTGGCGGCGTACCGCGTCATCCAGCCGCTCGATGCCTTTGCGGATTTCGCCCAGGGTCAGCACGCTCAGGTAGAGCGACTGGCGCGGCCGGTCCTGCATCCAGGCGAGCACGCGCGCATCGGGCTGCTTGCGGCGTAGCTCGGACAGCACATTGGTGTCGATCAGGTAGCTCAAAAGTCGACCTCGCGCGGCAGGCTGCGTTCGCGCTCGAAGACGACATCGTCCAGGCCAGCCAACGGAGACTGGCGCATGAAGTCGACCAGCGACTCCCCGCTGCCACTCAAGCGATCGAACAGTGCGCGTGAGATCACAACCGCAACCGGGCGGCCATGCACCGTGATTTCCTGCGGACCATCATCCGCAGCGCGCTTCACGACGTCGGAAAACCGCGCCTTGGCGGCTTGCAACTGCCAGCTTTGCATGGTGGCCTCCTGTTAGGGGGTAATTCTAACCAGACTAGTCAGATGTGGCGGTCACTATAAACGAAACCCAGCACGATGTCCCAGCGGATTTCTATCCTCGTCGCCCTCGACGGCGCGGACGAGGGGCTCAAACGCGCCATTACCTCCGCCGAGCGCAGCCTCGGTGAACTGGCCACATCGGCCAAGACTGCCGGCGACAAGGCCGCCGCCGGCCTGGCCCAGGTCAAAGCCGGCGTCTCCGTCATCAGCGAGCAGATCACCACCGCCAGGACGCAACTGCTCGCGTTCCTCTCGATCAACTGGGCAGTCGGCAAGGTCCAGGAAATCGTGCAGATCGCCGACGCCTGGAACATGATGGCCGCGCGCCTCAAGCTGGCCACCGCCGGCCAGCGCGAGTTCACGACCGCGCAAGCCGAGCTCTTCGACATCGCCCAGCGCATCGGCGTGCCGATCCAGGAGACGGCCACGCTGTACGGCAAGCTGCAGCAGGCCGTGCGCATGCTGGGTGCCGAACAGCAGCAGGCGCTCACCATCACCGAGAGCATCTCGCAGGCGCTGCGCATCTCCGGCGCGTCGGCCAACGAGACGCAATCGGCGCTGCTGCAGTTCGGCCAGGCCCTGGCGGCGGGCGTGCTGAGTGGCGAGGAGTTCAACTCTGTGGTCGAGAACAGCCCCCGGCTCGCGCAGGCGCTGGCCGATGGGCTGAACGTCCCGATCGGGCGGCTGCGCAAGATGGCGGAGGAGGGGCGGCTGACCGCCGACGTGGTGGTGGGTGCCCTGCTGTCCCAGAAAACCAAGCTCGCCACCGAGTACGCGCAGTTGCCGGCCACGGTCAGCCAGGCGTTCGAGCGGCTGCGCAATGCCGTCGGGCAGACCATCAACCGGGTCGACCAGGCCACCGGCTTCACCGCCAAGCTGTCCGAAGCACTGACCTGGCTCGCGCAGAACCTCGACACGGTGATGCAGTGGCTCAAACGCATCGCCGAAGTGGGCCAGGCCGTGCTTGTCTACCGGCTGCTTCCTGCCCTGGTCACCGCATGGCAGACCGCCGGTGCGGCGGCGGTTACGGCCGCCAGTGCCACCTCCGCTGCCTGGGCCACGGCCAACCTGTCGGTGTCGGCCGCCATCGCGAGCGTCGGGTTGCTCAGGACCGGCTTCGCCACGCTGGGCGCTTTCCTCGTTGGCTGGGAGATCGGCACGTGGCTGTCGGAGCGGTTCGAGATCGTGCGCCGTGCTGGCATCGTCATGGTGGAAGTGCTGATCAAGAGCATTGAGGAGCTGCGCTTTCACTGGGAGGTGTTCGCCGCCATCTTCACGTCCGACACCATCGCCGAGGCGACCAGGCGGCACCAGGCGCGGCTGGGCGAGATGAACCAGGTCTTCGCGCAGATGGTCGCCGACGCGGGCCGGGGTGCCGATGCCGCCAAGGGCGCCATGAACACGGCCGCCAGCGCCGCTGAAGAGATCGCTAAGCGCCTGGAGGCGGTGCGCCAAGGCACGCAGGAAGCGGTGGGGCGCGGCGCCGAAGCGGTCCACACCGCCTTGGAGAAACTCAAGTCCCGCATCGGCGAGGTCGAGTCGGTGGTCGCCAAGGCCAGCCAGACCGTGAACGACGCCACCGCCAGGATGGCCGAGGCGTACAAGGGTTTCGGATCGATTGTCGAGGCCAATCTGCAGCGCCAGGTCGAGGCGGTCAAGGCCCGCTACCAGCAGGAGCGAGCGGCGCTGGAGCGCTCGGGCCAGGCGCAAGCGGTGCAGATCGCCCGCTCGACCCAACTGCTGGTCGAGGCGCTCACGCAGCAGACCGCCTTGCGCCGGCAGGCCGCCACCGACACCCTCAAGCTCATCGATGACGAATCCGGCGCCCGCGTCGCGGCGGCGGCGCGCGATGGCAAGACCGAGGCCGAGCGTGCGGCCAACGTGCAGCGGGTCGAGAACGAGATCCTGGCCACGCGGCGGCAGACGCTGGCCCAGGCCGCCGCCGACTACCGCGAGCACATCGACGCGCTCAACGCCGAGGCCAACCGGCACCTGGGCGAGATTCGGCGCATCGAGGACGAGAAGCGGCAACTGTCGATGTCGACGGAAGAGCGCATCCGCGACATCCGCCGCCAGGGGATGACGGATTTCGAGGCGCAGGAGGACCGCAAGCGCCAGATCGCCGAATACCAGGCCAGTGCCCGCGCGGCGCTGGCCGATGGCGAATTCGACCTGGCCCGCCAGCGCGCGAGCCAGGCGATGGACCTGGCCGCGCAGGTGGCGAGCACCCAATCCAGCGAAGCCCGGCGGGCGGAGGATGTGCGCCGACAGTCCGAGCAAGCAGTCACGCAGGCCGCCCAACTGGAAGCCCAGGCAAGGGAGGCCCGGGGCCGGCAGGAATCCGCGCAGGCGGAAGCGCTGATGCGGCAGGCGGACGAACTGCGCGCCCAATCGGCCCAGCGGGCGGCGAATGCTGACGCGCAGGCCGTGCAGGGCAAGACGGCTGTCAACGAGGCGATCGGCCGCATCCGCGATTCGGAGGCGATCCTCAACCAGACCCTGGATGCGGAAGCCCAGGCGCACCAGCGCGCCGCGCAGTCGGCGGTGTCGGCCCGCCAGGGCATCCAGCAGACGCTGGCCCAGACCGACAGCCAGATCGCGCAACTGACGGCCAAGTTGCGGCAGGGGCTCAAGGTCACCATCGATGCCGACACCGGTCGCTTCGACAAGGCCATCGCCGACCTCGACAAGGCCCTGGCCGAGCGGGAGCGGCTGGTGATCATCCAGGCCGATCTGCAGCGGGCCGAGAAGACGCTGCAGGACTACGAGCAGCGCTTGAAGGAGGGCAGGACCCTGCCGGTCGATGCCGACGTGTCCAAGGCGCTCGCGTCGCTGGACAAGCTCAACGCCTACGCCCGCGACAACGCACAGCTCGAGCTCCGGGTCGCCACCGAGAAGGCGCGCGCGGCCATCGCCAACGTCGAGGGCATGCTGCGGGCGCTGGACCGCGTGCAGACCGAGTCGCGCCACGCGGTCGCCAGCAACGTCGACGCCGTGCGTGCCGAGGTGCAGAGCTTGAACGGCTTGAACACCTCCAGCACGCACACCATCGCCGTGCGCCGGGTGGAGGCAAATGCCGCGGGCGGCGTGGTCGGTGGCGGCGTGCAGCAGTTCGCCGATGGCGGGCCGGTCGCGCCCGCGTTTCCGCGCATGCAGGGCGGCTCGGTGCCGGGCACCGGGGACCAGGACACTGTGCCGCGCACGCTGGACGCCGGCGCCTTCGTGATCCGCAAGGCCGCCGTGCGCAAGTACGGCGCGGGCACGCTGGCCCAGCTCGCCAACGGCGTGGCCCGTTTCGCCAGCGGCGGGGCGGTGCTGTTCGGAGGACGTGGCGGCGGCCAGCCGGGCGGAGCGAAGCGCAATCGGGACGTGGTCGAGGCCCGCCAGATGATCGAGCTCGGTCTGCAGGGCATGAGCGACTACACCTCGTGGGCGCAGCACAACGGCGGCGCCTGGGTCAGCTCCGACATGCGCTCGCGCACGATGACGAGCTATGGCCGGCAGGCCGAGCGCGACCGGCTGGCGCTCGATGCGTTGGCCAACCGCAAGCAGCTGACCGCCGCCGAGCGCCAGACCATGGAGCGCATCAAGACCACGTGGCGCCAGGCCATGGCCCAGCCGATGCTGTGGGGCAAGGATCTGGAGCGCGACCTGCTCGACTACATGGCGCAGCACCAGGGCGAGTTCTATCGCGATGGCGGCGTGGCAGCTTCCGACACCGTGCCCGCCATGCTGACGCCCGGCGAGTACGTGGTGAACCGCAAGGCGGTCGCGCGCCACGGCGTGGGCTTCTTCGATGCCATCAACACCCTGGCGCTGCCGGCGCGCGCGCTGGCGAACACGGTCCGGGGCTTCGCGGCCGGCGGGCTCGTCCAGCCGCTCGCGGGCATGGCGGCCAGGGCGTCGCAGGCGGTGGCGGGCGGATGGAGGGGCGCGGATCCCGCCGCAGCGCTATCGCAGGTGCTGGCCACGTCCATGCGCGCGCCGGCGCTCGCCTATGCGGCAGAGGTCGCGCCCGCCAGAACCATCCGCGTGGAACTTGCCTCCGGCGGCCGCCCGGTCGCCGCCACCATCGACGCCCGCGACGAAGCGCGGCTGCTCGAACTGTTGAAGGACGCCCAGTCCCGGGCGCTGTAACCCCGATGCAACTGAAGAACCTTGCGGACAGTGCCGTGCTGGCGCTGCCCGACGACCTGCTCTGGGCGGACGAACACGCCTGGACGCCCGCCGTGGCAGCGGTGTCGTACCTGCTGACCGGCGCGCTGCTGGTCGAGTCGGCCGCGCGCCAGAAGGGCAGGCCCCTCACGCTGGTGGGCGCCGCCGACATGGCCTGGGTGACCCGCGCGACGGTGAACACGCTGTACGCGTGGGCGGCCAATCCAGGCAGCCGCTTCGAGCTGACGCTCGCCGATGGCCAGGCCTTCACGGTGGCCTTCCGGCACCACGAGACCGCCATCGAGGCCGAGCCGGTGACCGGCTTCCCGGCGCGGCACGACGCCGACTTCTACCGATTGACCCTCCGTCTGATGGAGATTTGAATGCCGATTCTTTCCGGCGATGTGAAGCTGCTCGCCGCCGAGCGCCTGCTCGACACGCCCGATGGCGGCGGCCGCATGACTGGCCACGTCGTGGTCGACGGCCAGTCGAACAACCTGTTCCCCGACATCTCCGAGCTCGACCGCACCTACGGGCGCGTGGCGCTGCGCAAGGCGTTCGTCGGGGTGCTGACCGATTCGACCGACTCGTACTATGGCGCTCACGCCATCGTCGCCGACGCGCCGTCCGACCCGCGCGTCTCGGTGACGCTCTTCACCACCCGCTCCTGGACTGATCGGCGCGAGGCCGCACGGGACCGGGTCGAGCGCTACCTCGCCCGTGGCGTTAAATGGCCCGGCCAACTGCTGGAGCGGCAATTGACGGGCCAGCGCGCCATCACGCTGCTGCTCAAGCCCGCCGACACCTTGCCGCGCGTCGGCCAGGCGCTGGTGCTGGTGCAGGACGAGGCCAAGCCCACCGAGATCGAGCAGTACGTGCGCATCACCCGCATCACCACGACCGAGCGCGAGTTCACGGTGAGCGAGGGCGGCGGCACGATCAAGTTTGATGGCATCGTGGCGACCTGCGAGATCTCCGATCCGCTGCGCTTCGACTTTGAGGGACCGTCGCCGTCCAACCGCGACGACGTTTCGGCCAAGGCCGTGGTGCGCGACACCATCGTCGCCAACGCCGCCGTCTACTACGGCATCGCGCCGACCGTAGCCGAGGCGAAGGTGGGGGATCTGCGCGTGCAGGTGCCGGGGCTCTTCGGGCAACTGGTGCCGTCCGCGCAGTCGGAGACGCCGCTGGTGGACCTGAACGCCGCCGGCCAGGCGGTACCGCTGCTGGAGAGCGGCAACGGCGTGCTGACCACCACCGCCAACGGCCAGGTCGCCAGCGGCCGGAACCTGTACCTGGGCAATCCGCTGGTGCCGGGCAGCCTGCGCGTCACCGGCGGCGGTTACACCTTCACCGATGCGGCGGGGCAGCTTAAATCCGGGTCGAGCGTCATTGGCACGGTCGACTACGCGCGCGGCCTGGTGGCGTTCAAGGACGGCACGCCCGGATTTGGCGGAGACTTCCAGGTCAGCTTCCGCCCGGCGGGCGCGCCCGTGCGTGTGGCTGATACCGCCGCGATCGCCATCGCCCAGGAGAACCGGGGCTACGCCTACACCATCACCCTGTCGCCGCCACCCAAGCCGGGCGCGCTGATCGTGTCCTACATGGCCCAGGGCAAGTGGTACGACCTGCGCGATCAGGGCGACGGCGCGATTCGTGGCACCGATTCGTCCTTCGGCGCCGGGACGCTGGACTACGTGACCGGCTCCGTGATCCTCACCACCGGCGCGCTGCCGGATGCCAACACCGCCATCCTGTTCTCCTGGGGCACCGGCGCGAGCTACTTCAACCGTGTCGGTGTACCGGTCGAGCCGCCGACCGTACGCCATACCGTGGCGCATCCCGGCATTGCGCCGGGCTCGCTGCGCATCACGTGGCCGGACGGCGCGCGCCAGCGCCTGGCCACCGACGATGGGCATGGGGTGATCACGGGGGACGGCTCCGGCACCGTGCGCTATGCGCGCGGCGAACTGGTGTTCCGGCCCGCCGTGCTGCCGGCCGGGGGCGCGGAGCTGACCATCGACTACGAGTGGGGACCGCCGCAGGAAGCGAACTTCGCGCACCCGCTGCGCAACGCCGATGGCACCGTCACGGTCCGCCTGCCGCAGAGCGACCTGCGCCCGAACACGGTCGAGCTCGAGTTCAACCTGCTGATCGAGAACTACCAAACGATCTCGGGCACGCCCGCCGAGATGCAGGTAGTGCAGCGTGTCGACCCCATCAAGATTGCCCGCGACACCGGCGCCGGCGCGTTCGACAGCGCCGTGGTCGGGCACATCGATTACACCGCCAGCACGATCACCTTCCGGCCCGACGCAACGGTGAACATCCCGTTCGCGCGCTACAGCGTGCAGCAGTTGGGCTGGACAGTGGAGGGCAGCGAGCGCCGCCCGGTCTACCGCAACACCTTCAGCCATTGGGAATACAAACCGGCCGGCGCGGCGATGCCCATCGATGAGTCGGGCTACGTCAAGGTGCGCTATCGCGCCGCCGACACCGCGAATGCCGCCACCGAGACGGTGACGCTCGCGCAGCTGGAGGTCGATCTGACCGACCGCTACGCCGAGGCCATCGTGCCGGGTAGCGTGCGCTTTAGCCTAGGCGGCAAGGTCTACGTGGACCGGCTGGGCACGCTCGTGACCGACATCAACGCCAATACCGGCGCGGGCACCCAGGCCGGCACCATCGACTACGCCTCGGGCCGGGCGCGGCTGGCCGTCTGGCAGCCGGGCGCGGGCAACGTGGTGTCGATGCAGTCGCTGCTGACCGAACTGGGCGGGCAGCCGGTGGACGAGGTGACCTTCCGCGTGCCGGCGGCGCCGGTGCGCCCGGGCAGTCTGCAGATCCGCGCCGCGCCGCTCACCGGCGGCCAGATCACGGCCGCGGCCAACGCGGACGGCACCATCGCGGCAGCGGGCCTGCTCGGCACGGTGGATTACCAGACCGGTGTGGTGCGCATCCGCTTCGGGCGCTTCGTGCCCGCCGCCGGCCGCGAGAGCGAGATCTGGTACAGCGCCGATGCCGTGCGCAACGGCCAGATCTTCCAGCCCCTGCCGGTGCGGGCCGACACGCTGCGTTTCAACGCGGTGGCCTTCACGTACCTGCCACTGTCGGCCGACGTGCTCGGACTCGATCCGGTGCGCCTGCCGCTCGATGGGCGGGTGCCGATCTTCCGCACCGGGGACGTGGCCGTGGTGCACCACACCGCCACCACGCCGTTTGCCGCCAATGCGCGCGCCGGTGACGCGCTGGATGTCGGCCGCGTGCGTCTGGCGGCGCTGCGGGTGCTGGATGCCAATGGCAAGCCGGTCTCCACGGATCTGTACACCACGGATCTCGACACCGGCACGGTGACGCTGCGGGGTTCTCCCGCTGGGCTTGCTCTGCCCTTGGTGGCCGAGCATCGCATTGAGGACATGGGCCTGATCTCCGACACGCAGATCAATGGCGTGCTGACGCTCACGCGAGCGCTGACCCACGACTATCCGGCGCGTGAATCCCGGGTGTCCTCGGCGCTGATCATCGGCGACCTGCAGGCGCGCGCTCACACGCTGTTCGCGCAGCAGACCTGGACGGGGGAGTGGAAGGACGTCCGGATCGGCGCCAACACCATCGCCCAGTACAACGAGACGGTGTACCCGGTCGAAGTCACCAATCGCGGGGCCATCGAGGAGCGCTGGGCGCTGATCTTCACCAACACCAACGAGTTCCGCGTGGTGGGCGAGTCGGTCGGGCAGATTGCCGTGGGCAATACCGCCACGGATCTCGCGCCGGTCAACCCGGAAACCCACGCGCCTTATTTCACGCTGCGCGCGGGCGGCTGGGGCTCGGGCTGGGCCGCCGGCAACGTGCTGCGCCTGTCCACGGCCGCGGCCAACTTCCCCGTCTGGGTCGCCCGCACGACGCTGCAGGGCCCCGCCACACAGACCAGCGATGCATTCCAGATCCAGATTCGCGGAGATATTGATCGATGACCATCAAATTCTTTCAGTCCAACCAGACCGGTGCGCCGCAGCTGAGCGGCCAGCGGGGCACCCTGATCGCCGTGCTCAACGCTTGTCTGGGCAATGGCTTCAACCTGCGCACGTTGACCACGATCACCCGCGAGGAGACGGTGGCGACCGCCACGGCGGATGCCGGCCACGGTTTCCGGGAAGACGACATCGTGCTGATCGCCGGGGCCAATGAAGCGGCCTACAACGGCGAGCACCGCATCCGCAACGTGACCACCAACGCGTTCCAGTTCGATGTCGCGGCCGACGCGGTAGCTCGCGCCACCGGCATCCTCACCGCCAAGATCGCGCCGCTGGGGTGGGAGATCCCGTTCTCGGCCGACGACAAGGCTGTCTACCGGTCGCGCGACGTGACCAGCAACCGCCTGTTCCTGCGCATCGACGAGACACCGCTCGCCGGCGACGGCAACTCCGGACGCGGCCCGCGCACGGCCTTGGCGCAGATGTGGGAGGTGCTCAATGACGTCGACAACGGCACCGGCAAGGCCGAGACCTGGTGGCGCAAGGCGCAGAACGACAACGCGACAACACGGCCATGGGTGCTGGTGGGCGACAGCAAGCGCTTCTGGCTCGCGGTGAACTGGAGCGAGAGCTACCCGAACCGCTACGCGCCGTACTTCTTCGGGGACTACCCCTCCTTCAAGCCGGGCGACGCCTACGACACCATGCTCGCCGGCTACTCCGACCTGTATGCCAACTGGGCTGAACCTGTCAGCAACCTGAACACGGACAGCGTCTATGCGGTCGGAACCGGTGTCGGCAACACGGGCATCTGGCTCGCGCGCGGGTATTCGCAGCTGGGGGGCCGGATCAATGCGCAGTGGGTCGGCGCCCCGGCGGGCAATGGCGGCACCGGCCTGGGGGCCACCAGCGTGCCCTACCCGAACCCCGCCGACAACGGCATCTACGTGATGCCGCTGATCATTCAGGAGCAGACCGGCCCGTCGCTGCGCGGGCGCCTGCCGGGCATGCTCTGTCCGCTGCATTCGATCCCGGCGCCGGAGCCCTGGCGGTTCCCCGGCTTCGTGATCGACGGCACCCAGCGCGAGCTGCTGGTCGTGGCCGGTACCGCCAACGGCGGCAATGCGCGCATCGCCTTCGATCTGACCGGCCCGTGGGATTGATCCATGGCCGGTGAAATCCCACGGGTCGTCGGCCCGCCCAGCCGGGTGTCGCCCGGCGCCATCGCCGGGGTGCCCACCCGCCACGTTCTGCACAACGAGACGACCCGCATCGCGACCGGCGATGCGGGACCACCGAGCCCCCAGGTGCCGGATGGCGTGGTGCTCAGCGCGCCCGCGCCGCATGAGGGCGTGTCCCCCACGCGGCACGGTGAATTGCCGTCCTCGCGCCGCAGCGATTTCTGGGGCAACGGGCGTATCGAGGGCCGGGTCAGTCTCGAAGGCACGCCGGCCGCGCGGCGGGTGCGCCTGTTCGACGTGCGGACCGGCCTGCTGATCGCCGAGGCCTGGTCCCGCCAAGACGGTTTCTACCGCTTCGATTTCCTCGATATCAGCCGCGACTACTTCGTGCTGGCCCATGACCACGTGCGGCAGTTCAACGCCGTCATCGCCGACTGGGTCCGTCCCGAGCCCACCGTTTATCCATGATCACCTTGTCCGTACCGGTCCGGAACCGCCGTCTGGCCGTGATCGGCGAGGCGCTCGATGCTGGTGCCGCGGGCGGCCTGCTGCGCCTGTATGCCGCGCCACGCCCCGACGTCGGCCAGCCGCTGACCGACCAGGTCGTGCTCGCCGAGGTCCGCCTGCCGAAACCGTGCACGGGGAGCCTGGAGGGTGGCCGGCTGGTCTTCGCGCCGATTGGACAGGCGCTGTGCCGGCGCTCCGGCATCGCCGCATGGGCACGGTTGTGCGACAGCGAGGGGGCGTGGGTGGCCGATCTGGATGTGGGGCTGCCCGGCAGCGGCGCGGAGGTGGAGTTGCCGAAGCTGCAGCTCTTCGCCGGCGGCGCGATCAGCGTCGAGCTGGCCGAATTGCTGGAGTAGCGCGGCGTGTCGGTCGATCTCGATTTCCGGGGCGCGTGGACCCCGGCCGAGGGTGGCAGCGCTCCTCTCGACTTCGCGCTGGCACGGCAGGCCACCCCGGAGGCGACCACGGCCACGCTCCGTGTGGGCTTGGGTCCGCCGAGGGTGCATATACGGGCTGCCTACGACAACCAGGTCAGCCGCAAGCTCGAGGCCGGCGGCCGGCTGCCCTGGCAACGCGCGCAGCGGCAGGGTGGGGCCATACAGGCCGGCTGGGACGACAGCACACGCGAGCGCGGCGCCTCGGCGATGCCCTGGCAACCGGCCGCGACGCTGGCCCACACGGTCCAGACGGTCGGCGGCGATAACCAGCGTGCCCGCAGCACTAGCCGCGTGCGGTGGCAGGGTGCGGATCCGGTGGTGTCCGCCACGGCGGACCGCTTCGATCCGCTGGTGCCGCAGCACGGCCGGCGCACGCTGGCTTGGCGAGAAGGGTCTGGCTTGCCGGGCAGTGTGCGCAGTCCCTTCGTCTGGCTGGTGCCGCGTCCGAGCGGCCACACACAGGCGTGGCAGCCCGCCGTACCGCTCGCATTGCAGGAGGGCTTTGGGTTCTCGCATGGTCGCGGCTACGCGGGGCGCTGGCGGGCACCGTGGGAGATCGGCCGGCAGCCGCGTCCCGGTGAATCGCATTTGCCGGTCGATCCGCCCGTGGTCGAGCCTGCGCCCAAGTACCACCCCGATCTCGACTTCATCTGTCCGGCAAGCCGCCAAGCGTTCGCCTGGCGCCCCGCGCTGCGGCTCGATTTCGGCACGCACCCATGCGCGCCACCCGGCACCGGCGCTTTCAGCGTCCCCATCCTCAAGGTCTACTTTGTGAGCAACTCCGTCGACGTCGTGCGCCTGCCCGGCCGCGAGCCCATTCCCGTCAAGAGCCTCCAGGTTGGCATCGATGCCGATTCCTGGGCGTGGGGGCTGTCAGCGAGCCTGCCGTACCGCGCACTGGAACTGGTCGAGCCGACCGCGGTCGGGCCGGTGGAGATCGAGATCACGATCAACGGCGTGAGCTGGGTGATGCTGGTCGAGTCGTTCGACGTGCGGCGCGAGTTCGGACAGGCGAGCCTCAACATCCGGGGACGGTCGACGGCCGCCTACCTGGCCGCGCCCTATGCACCCAAGCGGTCGTTTGTACCGGCCGCACCCTTCACCGCGCGCCAGCTGGCCGAGCAGGAACTGACGCGCGCCGGGCTCGCGACCGGCTTCGCGCTCGACTGGCGCCTGCCGGACTGGCTGGTGCCGGAGGGCAGCTGGGGTTACCAGTCGCTGAGCCCGATGGAGGTGATTGGCCGCATCGCCGAAGCCGTCGGCGGCTACGTCAACGCCCATCCGCGCCTGCGCACGCTGGTGGCCAAGCCGCGTTATCCGGTGCTGCCGTGGCAGTGGGCCACCGCGCCCGCCGACCGGGTCCTGCCCATCGATGTGGTCAAGACCCTGAACCTGCGCTGGCAGGAAAAGCCTACCTTCAACGCGGTGTACGTCTGTGGCGAGCGCGCGGGTGTCACCGGCCACGTGGTCCGCGCCGGCACGGCGGGCGATCTGGTGGCGCCCACCGTGGTCGACGGACTGATCACGCATGCGGATGCCGCCCGCGAGCGGGGCCGGGCGATCCTGGCCGACGTGGGCCGGCAGGCCGTTGTCGCGCTGGAATTGCCCATGCTCAGTTCGATCGGCCTGCTCGATCCCGGTTTGCTGCTCGCCGTCGGTGAGGGCGGCATGACCTGGCGCGGCCTGGTGCGTGCCACCAGCGTTGCCGCTGAGTGGAGTGAATCCCTGACCGTGCGCCAGACCATCGAGGTCGTGCGCCACTACCTGTAGGAGCGTGCGATGCCCAACCTGTGGCGGCAGTTCGAGGCACTGCTGCCGGATAACCCCTTGCTGGTCGGCACGGTGGTGACCCGCCACGACGACGGCACGGTCACCGTCCAGCTGCTCGGCGGCGGGCTCGTGCGCGCCACGGGCGCCGGTGAGCCCGGCCAACGCCTGTTCGTGCGCGGCACCGAGGTCGTCGGTCCCGCGCCGACGCTGCCGAGCGTCGATATCGAAATCTGAATTCCCCAATTTTTTTGCAACCGGAACCCGCCCTTGTGGCGGGTTTTTGTTTTTTTGGAGCACGTCAATGAACGCACCGATGGTGGCCGGCGGCATGGTGACCATGCCGCGCGCCGAATTCGAGGAACTGCTGGAGCGCGTCGCCGAGAGCGGCGCACGCGCGGCGCTGGCCGAGGTGGGCCTGGATGGTGAAAACGCCGCGGCCGACATCCGCGAACTGCGGGGCCTGCTGGACGCATTCAACGAGGCCAAGCGCACCGCCTGGCAAACCGTAGTCCGGATGATCACGACCGGCCTGGTGCTCGCACTGGTCACGGGCGCGGTCATCAAGTTCGAGCTGTTCAAGGGGGCGCGATGATCGAGACCCTCCTGGGTGGACTGCTGGGCGGCACGTTCCGCCTCGCCCCTGAACTCCTGAAATGGCTCGACCGCAAAGGCGAGCGCGGCCACGAGCTGGCGATGCAGGACAAGGCGCTGGAGTTCGAGAAGCTGCGCGGCACACAGCGCATGGCTGAGATCGGTGCGAGTGCCGACGCGGCGTGGAGCACAGGTGCCATCGAGGCGCTGCGCGATTCCATCACGGCGCAGGGCCAGACCTCCGGCGTTCGCTGGGCCGATGCATTGTCGACAACCGTCAGGCCGGTCGTGACCTATCTATTCGTCCTGATGTACACCGGCGTGAAGCTGTCGACCTTCGCGGGCTCGGTGCACGCAGGTGTGGGCTTCGGCCCGGCATTGCTGGCCGCCTGGTCGGAAGCCGATCAAGCGTTGCTGGCAGGCATCTTGAACTTCTGGTTCATCTCGAGGGTGTGGGAGCGGCGCGGTGGTCAGGCATAAGGGACGCCAGAGGCGCCCACTGGCCGAGCGCTTCTGGGAAAAGGTCGACAAGCGAGGGGCGGACGGGTGTTGGCCGTGGATCGGTTCCATCGACACACGCCGCGAGACTTGGGGGTGCCTGCCATGACGAACATTCCATCGCAGGCCATCGAACTGGCCAAACGGTTCGAAGGGTTCCATCGGGTGCCGAAGGCCGACCCGATGCGAGCTCACCCGTATGTCTGTCCTGCCGGGTACTTGACGATCGGCTACGGCCATCTCTGCGATCCCGCGCACCCGCCCATCACGCAGGCGCAGGCCGAAGCCTATCTGGCTGCGGATCTTGTGACAGCGCTGAACGCGACGCTGCGCTGCTGTCCCGTGCTTGCCACCGAGCCGGAAGGGCGGTTCGCCGCCATCGTGGATTTCACTTTCAACCTCGGGGCAGGGCGGCTGCAGACCTCAACCTTGCGGCGGCGGATCAACCAGCGAGACTGGATTGCCGCTGCGGCCGAGTTGCGCCGCTGGGTCTACGGAGGCGGCAAGGTGTTGCCGGGGCTGCTGGCGCGTCGCGAGGCCGAAATTGCTCTATTGCGAGCGAACTGAAGCCGCGCTTGGCTTCTCCGGTGAACAGCGCGTTCATGTCATCACACCAACCACACCGGAGTACACGATGTTCACGTCCAGGCGATTCAAAACCCCCGTGATCGATGACGCGCTGTCAAGCAACATAGACGCCATGCTGGAGGACAAACTGCTCGATCTCTTTAAGTACGCTATGCGGTCCGTCGCCGCGACCTTGGCGCGCGCAGCGCAATTCGACACCAGCGATTTCGCAAACACGGCGGAGAGCGGTTGCGACGGTTTCACGCTGGCCATCCGGCAGGTCTTCCCCGGCGAGCGCGATGCATGGCTCGGCGTCTTCGAGAGCGGGGAGCAGCGGCTTGAAGTGGTTGGGCACCTCGAATAAGCGCCAATGTGGCCGGGCGGACCGGCCACAGATGATCCATTGGATGCTGACCGCTACAGCATCTTCTGTATGTCGTTCAGCGCGTCATCCAATTCGAGTTTAAGCGGCACCAGCAGGCAGTGCAGGCAGCGACATTCCCAGGCCCGGTCGCTCCACACGTCGAGCAACTGCAGGATGCCGATGAGGCCGGTACTGACATTCAGCAGCCGTGCACACGCTTCCTCGGTTGTCGTATAGACCACTGTGCTCGTCTCTTTCAACTGGCGCAGCGTTGTCGTGCTGGCGCGCACGGTGCGTTTGCTGCCACGCCCGGCTTCCGGTGCCAGTCGTTGTGCAAGCTCGCAGAGCTGAGCCAGGGCGAGAGTTTGTGGGGAGCGGTTTTGCTCATGCATGCCGCACCTCCGTCCAGCCGATGGCAACGTGCGGCGACGGAGAGTAGGCGATTGATGATGGCGGAAAAAGGGCTTGCAGAAGGCAAGCAGAGACGTTGGGCATTGCGGGCTCCGTGTTGTGTGGCGGCCCGCCGCTCATTCTCACATGAGGGGGCGGGCCAGACGGCGGGGGTGAGAAACCGGTACACGGCGACCGGCCAGCCCGAAGGCTGCCCCGCCCGGCCCGCAATGCGAATTGTAAGCGCGTGCGTATGCTGCAGACAAAACTAGCCATGGGGCTGACTGTCCACCGTGTATCACCCGGGTTCTCACGCCCGGTCGCCGTTGTATCGGCGACGGCGACAGTCTTGGTGAACCCGCGCGGAGAGTCAATACGGATGCGCGACAGGAAACTCTGACCGATCACCTCATCAGGTAAGGTGGTCAGAAATCCAGCGGCGCCTTCGGGACATCCCAATCCGAGGCGCGCGCTTCGCCCGTCTGGTATAGCTGCTTGACGAGCTTGAGGTAGTCCAGGAAATCCTTGTTTTCGGCCGCCAGCCGGTTGGCCGACTCCCAATCGATCTCAGCCCGCTCGCGTGCCGGGATGAGAATCGCGCTCTCGGAGGGGTCGGTGGTGTCCAGCCGGATGAGCCCGATGCCGTGCACGCCTGATAGCATCCGCAATTCCTTCATCGCGTCGGCCTGGACTTCGCCGGCGACGAGGTAACCAAAGTTAGCCCAGGACGAATTCGATACCGCCTGGAAGAAGTTGCGCCGCACGTTCGAACGGTTGAGCAGCAGCTTGACCTCGAAGGACCACAGCTTGGTCCGCTTGCCTGCGTACTGTTTGACGCAATCCTGGACTTCGTGGTGCCATTCTCTGCCCAAGTCTTCCATGCCGACCAAGTCCGGGAACAGCCAGCTGTTGCCATCGGGGCCGTGCTTGTTGGACGAGCGTTTCTCATCGATGCGCTTGGTGTAGATGTCCAGCCCTTCCCATAGGTACCGGGTCAGCAGGGGGTAGAGCGCATGTTCGCCTTTCAAGCCAGGCTCTGCCGCAGTCGTGGCGACGTTGGCATCCTCGGCCTGCATCACCTCGTCGGCATCGGATTGCTCGGAATAATAGTACCGGTGAGGGTTCCCCTCGGTGACTTTCAATTCGGGATGCTTCTTCTGCAGCCGTGGCCGTTGTGAGCCGATTTCGGCTGCCAGTTGGTACAGGAGTGCTGTGTCCGTTGTCAGCGCTTGGCTGCGTGCCTTTTTTGCCTGGCACTCGGGAAGGTCTCGAAGACCCATTCGGCGATCTGCCGCGCGGTGAACTTTTCCCCAGCGCGGGTCTTCAGGAAGGCAAGGACTGTCTTGCCCAGATTCAGCTTCTCGCTTGCCACATCGAATCCTGTTCTGCGATGGAGGCGACCGCATTGCGTCGCCATTGAGACATGAGCCGTGCCGGACGCCCCCTCGCCGTCAGCGAGCGGCCGCGATGGTATCCGGTTTCGCTTGCTGCAGCCTTGCCTCGCCAAGCGAATCAAAAGGGGAGTGGCTGGGCCAGCGCAATGGCACACCCACTTAACGCTGGGACTTCTCGGGCGAATCGAGTCTGTGAGTTTTGTTGAGAATTTGGTGGGGGTTGTGGCTACTTTCCGCAACGTTACAGAACAAATACCCCATATTGAGTAGCATCCTCCACTTTGTGAAGTTGTTTTCGCTTAGAATCCGGGCCTCGTAAAAATTACAAAGCCCGGGTTGTCATGAACGCCAAGTGTTACCGAACCGTCTTCAACGCCGCACGAGGCATGCTGGTTGCCGTGGAGGAGTCGGCGAGGAGCACAGGTAAGGGACGCAGTTCGGGAAGCCGCGCGAGCCGTCGTGCGTCAGCGGCGACGTTGACGCTGACCGCCGCAGCGGCGCTGGCAGCGCCGGGCTTGAACGCGCAATCGCTGACGCCGGACCGTAGTATTCCTGGGCCGCATCCGATCGTTGGTGTGGCGGCGAACGGCACCCCGGTTATCAACATCAACGCACCCTCAGCCGCTGGTGTCAGTTCGAATGCGTTCACGCACTACAACGTCGGCCAGGCTGGCGTCGTGCTCAACAACAGCGGCCAGAACTCGCAGACGCAGATCGCGGGCTGGGTCCAGGGCAACCCGTTCCTGGGCAACAACAGCGCGCGCGTGATCCTGAACCAGGTCACCAGCGGCAATCCGTCCACGCTGGCGGGGCCGACGGAGATCGCGGGTAGTCGGGCTGCCCTCATCGTGGCTAATCCCGCAGGGATCGTCTGTGCGGGCTGTTCGTTCCTGCAGGCGCCGCGCGTGACGCTGACCACCGGCACGCCCAACTTCGATGCGCTGGGCAACATCGCCGGCCTGTCCGTGCAGCAGGGCCAGATCACCGTCAACGGCGCGGGGCTCGATGCGCGCAGCGCGCAGCTCGACCTGCTGTCGCGCGCGATGGCCATCAACGGCGCCGTGTGGGCCGAGCGGCTCAACGCGGTGGCCGGCGCCAACAGCGTCGACTATGGCAGCGTCACGCCCACGGCGATTGCAGGCACGGGGCCGGCGCCGCAGGTCGCCATCGACGTCGGGCAACTGGGCAGCATGTTCGGCGGTGGCGCGACCCGCCTGATCGGCACCGAGCGCGGCCTCGGCGTCAACATCGGCGGCAACCTGGCCGCGCTGACCGGGCGCCTGGACCTGTCGGCCAATGGCGACGTCACCATCACGCCCACCGGCCGCGTGCAGAGTGCCGCCGATCTGGCCATGACCGCGTCGAATGTCGCCAACCAGGGCGCGATCAGCACGCCGGGCAACGTGTCCATTTCCGGCGGCACGACCAATACGGGCAGCGTGGTTGCCGGCGGCAACGTGGCGATCACGGGGCCGCAGATCACGAATGCCGGCACCATCGGCGCGGGCGTCGACGCAAACGGTGGCGTGACCCAGGCCGGCAGCGTCGCGCTCAATGCAGCGGGCACCGTGCGCAATGGCGGCAGCCTGCTGGCGGGCCAGGAGATCGGTATCAACGCCGGCAGCATCGATACCGGCAACGGCAGCGTCAACGCGCGTGGCGCGGTCACGCTGTCGGCCACGGGCGACGTGTCGAGCCGAGGCGCGGCCGTATCCGCCAACCGTGTGGCGATCCAGGCTGGCGGCACGCTCGACAACGCAGCCGGCAGCCTGTGGTCGGCCACGGGGATGCAGGTCGGGGCGCAGCGCGTGGCCAACCAGGGCGGGCTGCTGGGGGCGGTCGGCGATGTGGCGGTTGCGGCCGGTTCGGTGGACAACAGCGCCGGCACCATCGGCTCGCAGACGGGCAGTCTGAACGTCAACAGCACGGGCGCCATCGCCAATGCGGGCGGCAAGCTGGTCGCCGCGCAGGATGCGTCGCTTACCGGCGCGAGCCTGGGTAACCAGGGTGGCACGGTGTCGGCGCGCAATCTGTCGCTGAACACCGGCACCGGTACCGTCGACAACACCGGCGGTACGGTGTCCGCCGCCGGCACGGCGGCCATCGGCGCCGGAGCGCTGGTCAACCGGGGCGGCACGCTGGCTGCCTTGGGTGACGTGTCGATCAAGGTCGACAGCCTGGACAACACCTCGGGTGCGCTCGGCTCGCAGACGGGCGGCCTGAAGCTGGACAGCGCGGGCGATGTCGTCAATGCGGGCGGCAAGCTGGTCGCCGCGCAGGATGTCTCGATCGCGGCCGCCAGCCTGAACAGCCAGGGCGGGATGGTGTCGGCGCGCAACCTGCGGCTGGATGCGCGCGGCGGCACGATCGACAACACCAAGGGCACGGTGTCCGCAGCCGGCACGGCGACGGTCGATGCGGGCAGCCTGATCAACCAAGGCGGCACGCTGGCTGCGGTGGCGGATGTGCGAGCTAATGTCGGTCGCCTGAATAACACCAGCGGCGCGCTCGGCTCGCAGTCGGGCGGCCTGAACGTGACCAGTGCCGGCGCCATCGACAACGCGGACGGCAAGCTGGTGGCCGCGCAGGATGCCACCCTCAACGCAGCGAGCCTGGGCAACCAGGCCGGCACGATCTCGGCGCGCAACCTGTCGCTGAACACCGGGACCGGCGCCATCGACAATACCAAGGGCACGGTGTCCGCAGCCGGTATGGCGACGGTCGATGCTGGCAGTCTAATCAACCAAGGGGGCACGCTGGCTGCGGTGGCGGATGTGCAAGCCAACGTCGGCCGTCTGGACAACACCGGCGGTGCGCTCGGCTCGCAGTCGGGCGGCCTGAGCGTGACCAGTGCCGGCGCCATCGACAACGCGGGCGGCAAGCTGGTGGCCGCGCAGGATGCCACCCTCAACGCCGCGAGCTTGGGCAACCAGGCTGGCGCGATCTCGGCACGCAACCTGTCGCTGAACACCGGGACCGGCGCCATCGACAACACCAAGGGCACGATGTCCGCGACCGGCACGGCGACGATCCAGGCGGGCAGCCTGATCAACCAGGCCGGCCAGCTGGCCGCCATGGGCGACGTGACGGCCAACGTCGGCCAGCTGAACAATGCTTCCGGCACGCTCGGCTCGCAGTCGGGCAACCTGAACGTGACCAGTGCCGGCGCCATCGACAACGCCGCCGGCAAGCTCGTTGCCGCGCAGGATGCGACCCTCGACGCAGCCGGTCTGAATAACCAGGGCGGCGCCATTTCCGCGCGCAACGTGGCGGTCGATGTCGGCACGGGTACGGTGGACAGTACCGGTGGTTCGGTGGCCGCTTCGGGCACGCTGAACGTCAAGGCCGGCAACCTCATCAACCGGGGCGGCTCGCTGGCGGCCGCGCACGACGTGACCGTGAACGTCGCCAGCCTGGACAACACCTCAGGTGTGCTCGGCTCCAGCGCCGGCAAGTTGAGCATCGGCAGCGCAAGCGGTATCGCCAATGCCAAGGGCAAGCTCATCGCCGCGCAGGACGCCACCTTCACCGCCACCAGCCTCGGCAACCAGGGCGGCGCGATTTCGGCGCGCGGCCTGAATCTCAATACGGGCTCGGGCACGCTCGACAACAGCCACGGCACGGTTTCCGCAGCGAGCGCGGCGACGATCCAGGCCGGCAACCTGATCAACCAGGGCGGCACGGTGGCCGCCGTCGGCGACCTCAGCGCCACCGTCGCCAGCCTCGACAACACGGCCGGTGGCATTCTCGGCTCCAGTGGCGGCAACCTGACGGTCACCAGTGCCGGCACGGTCGCCAACGCCAGCGGCAAGCTGCTCGCCGCGCAGGACATTGCGCTGTCGGCGGCGAGCCTGGGCAACCAGGCCGGCACCGTGGCTGGGCGCAACGTCACGGTCAACACCGGCACCGGTGCCCTGGACAACACCGGTGGCGCCATCGCGGCTGCGGCCGCGCTCGATGTGAGCGCCGGCGCCCTCACCAACGCCAATGGCGTGCTGCAGGCCGGCACCACGCTCGCCGTGCACAGCCAATCTCTGACGAACACGGGCGGCGCACTGATCGGCAACGCCGTGTCGGTCAACACCGGCGCGCTCGCCAACCGGCAGGGCACGATCTCGTCGGCCACCACGCTGAGCGTGCAAGGCCAGTCGCTGAGCAACGACCAGGGCAAGATCGTTGCCAACGGTGCCGTGACGATTCACGACGACACCCTCACCAATGCCGGCGGCCAGATCGCCTCCAACGCGGACGTCACGGTCAGCGGCACGACCCTCGACAACAGCGCCGGCCTGATGCACGCGGGCGGCACGCTGTCGGTCAACGGTGCGACGGTTCTGAACAAGAACACCAATACGGCCGGCACCGGCATGGAGGGCGCCAACGTGGCGCTGACCGCCACCACGTCCTTCGACAACACGGCTGGCGCGGTCCGCTCGGACCAGAGCACGCAGATCACCGCACCGGCCATCGACAACACGCAGGGCGCGATCCAGTCGGCCGGCACGGTCGGCATGAAAGCGGCCGCGGTGCTGACCAACACCCGGGGCACCCTCAACGGCACCCGCAGCGTGGCAGTCGCGGCCGGCCGCATGAGCGGCGACGGCACGGTGCAATCGCAAGGCAGCGTGTCGCTCGACCTGCAATCGGACTACGTCAACACCGGCACGGTCGCCGCCGGCCAGGACGTCTCGGTCACGACGACGGGCAACGT
The DNA here is from genome assembly GCF_024925465.1 of Ralstonia pseudosolanacearum. Lineage (NCBI taxonomy): Bacteria > Pseudomonadati > Pseudomonadota > Betaproteobacteria > Burkholderiales > Burkholderiaceae > Ralstonia > Ralstonia pseudosolanacearum. Next base: position 291,618 of record NZ_CP103852.1, read on the forward strand.
GACCAACTCGGGCACGCTGTCCGCCGGGCGCAACCTGGCGGTCTCGGGCAACAACATCACGAACACGCAGAGCGGGCAGCTGATCGGCGCGGTGTCCAACACCCTGACCGCGCGGGGCACGCTGTCCAACGACGGCCTCATCGATGGCGGCGCCACCGTGGTGCGCGCGGGCAATGTGGTCAACACCGGCCGCCTGTACGGCGACACGGTGGCGATCCAGGCCAACACGCTCACCAACACCGTGAGCGCCAGCGGCGTAGCCGGCGTCATCGCCAGCCGCAGCGACATGGATCTGGGCGCGCAGGCGCTCAACAACCAGGAGCACGCGCTCATCTACACGGCGGGCAATCTGCGCATCGGCGGGGCGCTGGATGCGAACAACCACGCCACCGGCTCCGCGCAAAGCGTGACCAATGGCTCGGCCACGATCAACGCCGATGCCAACCTCACCATCGCCGCCGCGCAGATCAACAACCGGAACAATCACTTCGCGACCGCGGACCAGACCTCGGCCGGCAGCCACGTCACGTTCTACCGGCTCGACGGCTCGCTGCAGGACATCGATCCGTCCACGGTTTGGCTCTTTCACCAGCACACCGGCGAGTGGCATGCCGGCGCCGACTGGCAGTGGCTCGGCGACGATGACTACAAGGTGATGGTGATGCCGTCGGCGCAGTATCCGTTCAACCGGTATGGCCCGCCGTTCGATTACAGCAAGGGCGCTTCGCAGGTCGGCATGATCGGCGCGCCGCTCAGTTTCCCGATTGGTGCTGCCTACAGCCCGGGCGGCGCCTGCAACGGCGACACCTGCACGGTGGAGTCCTACCCGGAGGTGTTCGTCTATACCACCACCGACCGCATCTGGAGCGTGTTCGGCATCACCCCTCCGCAAGCGGCCGGGGATGAGCCCATCCGGGAAGAATATTTCGGTAGCCGCAGATGGCAGTACGACGCCGATCATGCCGCGTGGGAGCAGCGGCATGATGCCGCCGTCGCACGCTATCAGCAGTTGAACCAAGCCATCGATGCGTTCAACCGCGACTTCAGCCACCGGCAGGTCGACCACTTCACCATCTACGACGGCACCCAGCAGGTCACCCGGACCGTCGTGACCCAGAGCGACCCCGGCACGATCACCTCCGGCGGCAGCATGACGCTGAACGCCGGCGTGGTGAACAACGTCGCCAGCCAGATCGTGGCGGGCGGCGACCTGACCGGCAGCAACGTCATCGGCACGCGTCCGACCAACATCGGCATGCAGGGCACGCAGACCGTCACCACCACGGGTCAGGCGATCTATACGCACGTCGACGATCGCGATCGCGTCAACGATGCGCAGCCATGGCAGGGCCAGACCCAGCAGACCCAATTCCAGCTGGACGTGAGCGCCACCAGCGGCACCGGCCCGAACAGCCAGCACGCCGTCAAATCCGTTGCGGTGGCCGCTGCCGCCGGTCAAGGCAACGGCGGCGCCACGGCCGTCGCGGATCACCTGACCATTGCGGGCGGCACGGTCCAGCCCGGCTCGGCCGCCATCGCCGTGCCGGCCGCCGGCACCGTCCACGCGGTGACGTCCACCGTGGCCGCGCCGGCCGGCAGCACGGTCCGTGCCGCCACCTCCGCCGTGACCGCGCCGAGCAGCGGCACCGTCATCCGCACGGTGGTGCCCAACCTGACGCTGCCCAACAACGCCCTGTACCGTGTCGTCCGCGACCCGGGCAGCCGCGTGCTGGTCGAAACCGATCCGCGCTTCACCAACTTCCGCCAGTGGACGTCCAGCGACGTGATGCTGTCGCAGTTCCGCAATGACCCGGGCGCCACCCTCAAGCGCATCGGCGACGGCTTCTACGAGCAGCAGCTGATCCAGCAGCAGATCATCCGCGCCACCGGCCAGCGCTTCATCGGCGACTACACCAGCAACGAAGACGAGTACAAGGCGCTGCTGGCTGCCGGTGTCGCCGCCGGCAAGGCGTTCGGGCTGAACGTCGGCACGGCGCTGACCGACGCGCAGATGGCGCGGCTGACCACCGACATCGTGTGGATGGTCAAGCAGACCGTGACGCTGGCCGACGGCAGCCAGCAGGAGGTGCTGGTGCCGCAGGTCTACCTGCGCGCCAAGGACACCGACATCACCGGCGGCGGCACGCTGATGGGCCGGCAACAACGTGTCGTTCCAGGCCAAGGGCGATGTCGCCAACAGCGGCACCATCGCTAGCCGCAGGGTGACGGTCGTCACCGGCGACAACGTCGTCAACAGCGGCACGCTGGCGGGCAAGACGCTGCTCGCGCAGGCCGCGCAGGACATCAACAACCTGGGCGGGCACATCCAGGGCGACCAGGTTCTGCTCGCCGCCGGGCGCGATGTGAACCTGACCAGCACCAGCACGTCCACCGCGAACGCCACCACCCTCGGCACCAACATCAGCCAGGTGGCGAGCGTTGCGGCCGGCACGCTGTCGATTCAAGCCGGGCGGGACGCCAACCTGACGGCGGCGGCCATCAACACCACGGGCGACGCCACCATCACGGCGAAGCGCGACGTCAACCTGAACGCGCTGCGGCAATCGAGCGAGGAGCACATCAACTGGGGCAACCAGAACCGCTCGGACCGCACGTCGTACGCCGATGCCGGCACGCAGATCCAGACCGGCGGCAAGCTCGCGATCGGCGCCGGGCAGGACGTGAATGCCACGGCGGCGTACGCCAATGCGACCGGCAGCATCCAGGTCGTGGCCGGGCGGGACGTCCATCTCAACGCCGGCCAGAGCCATCAGGACGTGCGGGACGAGCACTTCCTGGCGGAAAAGGGCTTCCTCTCGACCAAGACCACGCACACCATCGATTCGGCGGGGCAGACCAATGCGGTCGGGACCACGCTGTCGGGCGACACGGTGAGCGTCGCGGCCGGGCGGGACATGACCGCCCACGCCGCCACGATCGCGGGCACGGGCGATGTGAGTCTGTCGGCGGGCCGCGACCTGACCATCGCGACGGCGGATACGGCCACCAGCGAGTCGCACTACAAGGACGTCAAGAAGTCCGGCCTCGGCAGCGCAGGCGCGGGTATCTCGTACGGCACGCACCAGACCACCGACAGCAGCAACGACACGGTGCGGGGTTCGCAAGGCAGCCTGGTCGGCAGCACCGATGGCAGCGTCCACATGCAGGCCGGACGTAACCTGCATCTCACCGGTTCGGACGTGGTGGCCACCCAGAACGTGACGGGCGTCGGCCAGAACGTGACCATCGATGCCTCGACCACCGACCGGCACCACGACGAGACCCACGAGACCAAGAGCTCGGGCTTCACGCTGGCGGTCAAGTCGCCCGTGCTCGATGCGTTCCAGAACGTCATGCAGGAGGCCGATGCCGCGGGCAACAGCCAGAACGGCCGGGCCGCGGCGCTGCACGCGATCGCGGCGGTGGATGGCATGGGCGGCGTGTTCGGCTCGATGGGCGGCGCGGCGACCAACCTGGGCAAGGGCCAGAAGCCGGAAGCCAAGATTGAGTTGAGCTGGGGCTCGACCTCCAGCAAGAACACCTTCACCGAGAACAGCACCCAGCACAACGGCAGCAACATCAAGGCGGGCGGCACGGCCGCGTTCGTGGCCACCGGCGATGGCACGCCCGGCAGCGGCAACGTGACCATCCAGGGGTCCGACGTCAACGCGCAGAACGTGCTGCTGCACGCCAAGAACCAGGTCAACCTGGTCAACAGCACGGACACGGATTCCACCCGCAGCACCAACGAATCGAAGAGCGTCAGCGTGGGCGTGTCGTACGGCACCGGCGGTTGGGGCGTGTCGGCGTCGATGTCGAAGGCCCACGGAGACGCCAACTCGGACGCCTCCACGCAGAACAACACGCACGTCAACGCGCGCGGCACCGCGGCCATCGTGAGCGGCGGCGACACCAACATCGCCGGCGCGAACGTGAAGGCCGACAAGGTGGTGGCCGACGTCGGCGGCAACCTGAACCTGGCCAGCGTGCAGGACACCAGCCACAGCACCGCGCACCAGGAGAGCGCCGGCGGCGGCTTCAGCGTCAGCCAGGGCGGCGCGAGCGGCAACCTCAGCTTCAGCAGCGGCCGGGCCAGCGGCAGCTACGCGGGCGTGAACGAGCAGACGGGCATCCAGGCCGGCGCGGGCGGTTTCGGCATCAACGTCAAGGGCAACACGGACCTCAAGGGCGCGTACATCGCCAGCACCGCCACGCCGGACAAGAACCAGCTCACCACCGGCACCCTGACTTGGCGCGATGTCCAGAACCACTCGGACTACAGCGCGACCAGCGTCGGGTTCAGCGCGGGCGGCTCGATGGGCAACGGCGGCAGCACCTACAACCGGAATGAGGGCAAGACCACCGGCGGCGCCCTGCCGATGCTGGCGCAGCACGAAAGCAGCAGCGAGAGCGCCACCACGCGCAGCGCGATCGCGCAGGGCACCATCACGATCACCGACCAGGCGCACCAAAAACAGGACGTGAGCAGCCTGAACCGCGATACGGAGAACCTGAACGGCAAGGTCGGCAAGGCGCCGGACCTGCAGAACGTGCTGAACAACCAGGCCGACATGATGGCGGCGGCCCAGGCGGCGGGTGCGGTAGTGGCTCGCGCGATCGGCGACATCGCGAATGCCAAGCATGACGAAGCGCAGGCCGCAGCCAACCAGGCCCACGAAAACGGCAACGAGGATCTGGCCAAACAATACGCCGCGGAAGCCGACAAGTGGAAGGAAGGCGGGGAATACCGCGCCGGCCTGCACATGGCGGGCGGCGCGCTGGTGGCCGGCCTGGGCGGCGGCAGTGCGATCGGGGGCGCGGTTGGCGCCGGAGCGGCATCGCTTGCGGCACCGAAGCTGACCGCGTTGGCTGACAAGGTGTCGTCGTCTGTGGGCGGTGGGGCGGCTGGGGACGTGGTTGGCAACGTTGTGGCGAACGTGGCTGCGGGGGCGGTTGGGTCGGTTGGGGGTGGTTCGGGGGCGTTTATGGGTGCCACTGCGGATCGCTATAACCGGCAGTTGCACCCGGATGAACGCAAGTGGGCGAAGGACAACGCGAAGAAGTTTGCGGAGTTCTATGCAGACAAGACGGGCAAGACGCTCTCGCCGGAGCAAGCAGAAAACATGCTGTTGGCGAACGGCTATCGACTGGTGGACGCTGTGGCCAGCAAGGGGCCGGGTGGTGACGCGACGGCCGTGGCTTTCATCGGCCAGAACGGTGGCAGCCTCTTTACGGCGACGACCGCTGACTACAACAATCCGTTCCTCTATGGAAACAAAGATGGTTCGTTGACGCCTGAGCAACGAGCGCTGCCTGGTGCAGTGGCGAATCCGAAAGTTGGTCTCGGTGCAGCAGCGCTAGCTACTGGCGTGGTGGCAGGCCCTAGTCTCGTCGCGGAAGCGGCAGCGCTCATTCGTGCGTGCGCAAGCAACCTTGTCTTGTGTGCGAACCAGGTCGGTATTCATGTTGGGGAGGTGGCTGCGGCGGAAGCGATGCCTGCTGGTACTGGGGCTGCTGCCGTCGCTGCTGCCACGGCAGCAGGCAAGGCTGCGGAGGAAACTAACGTAGCAGCTCGCAACTTGAAGGCTGGAGGGGCTACAGCAAGCGAAGCCACGGATGCTGCGCGAGCCAGTCAAACGCCGAATGGTGGGGCATATTCGCAGAGTTTTGCGGGGACGGGGGCGCCGGTCTCTACTGTGCGCGCTGGGCAGGGGTATTCGGCTGCGGATGTGTTGCCAGGGCGTACGGCGGCTGATACGGCGAACGCTGCAAGAGGCAGTGAAACGCCGACGTGGACGGCGAATGGTGGGGCATACTCGCAAAGTTCGGCGGGGGCGGGGACACCAGTCACGACTGTGCGGGCTGGGCCCGGGTATTCGGCTGCGGATGTGTTGCCTAGCCGCACGGCGGAAGAAGCTGCGACTGTGGCTAAAAATGGAGGGAGTAGCACCTCAACGTCGCCGAGCACGAATGCAGTCGAGAAAAGTGGTGGCACTTATATTCCACGGAGCGCAGATGGCACGCCAGTTCCGTTGCCGCAGCGCGCTGTTTCAGGCGTGGGGAATGTACCGTTGCCGCTGCCGGAAGCGGAGGGTGCTCCGCATACAGTTCTGGGCGGAAAGCTAGCCCGCGATGGTGAAACTACTTATCGGCAAACCGCTACATTTCCCACCACAGGCGCGTGGCCACAGCTGGATGGTGCTCCCGTGCCCTGGGGGCGGGTTGATTGGACTGATCACGGATATCTTCCTGGTGTTCCACATCCGAATCCACATATTCATGAGTTTTACTATGACACTGTGCAGAAGCAGTGGCAAAGTAGTCCGGCGAAATCTTTCTTCGAACATTAGGATGGTTTCATGAACGCCAACTTCGGAATAGTTCTTCGTAAGAGCGATAGAGAATCATTTTTTTTGCAGTTGCCTCCTCGTGTCAGAACGTGGGGGCAAGAGGTTTTTGCTGTTGGGGAGCATCGCTATATTTTTCCTGGTTTGGATGGTGTTGAGTTCGAAATTTACCCTGTCACAAAATTCATTCGCAGCAAGCTTCCAGTCAGTGAGCAACCTGCTGACCTTGAGTATGCATGGATGACCGGTCACAGTCTGGATAAATATCAAAATTGGGTCATGAGTGATGGTGATGCAGATCAGCCAAATGTTTTCGAAAAAGTTTTTATCGAACTACTGAGTCAACTTGGTTTCTGGGCCGTGATGTTAGCCCCAGAGGGCGACAGGCTGGAAGCATTTGTCTATGCCGGCCCCGTTGATTTAGTGGCGATGTTGAGGAAGTGCCTGCGCGACTTAACGGCATGCGACGGATTTTTAGCTATTGGAAAATAGTTTGGCATGTTCCATTTTATCGGCTGGGAGTGATTTTTATTTAACCGAGTGAACAATAGGGATGGCCGAGATTAATGTAACAAAATGAACCGTCGGACATGGAATAGTGCCATGACGCTTATTGAGCATCTGGAAAAATATCTCGGCCATCTGGTGGAAGGGTGGGCCGATTCTAGCCCCACGGAAGTGGCGGGCAAAAACATTCAGGTCGTTCGCTTTTCAGGTGTCCCATACGAAGGGGCATCGACGTTCGCTACACTCGGGCTTAGCGACTACGTCGTGGATCTTGGGGGCGACCGGTCCGTAAGGCAGGAATTTCTATTTGCCACTCGTGACTGTTATCCGGCGGAGCAAGTCGCTTCCTTTCTAGTTACTTTTTCGAGCTTTGTTCGCTCGAAGCAGAGAGCATTGTTGCGCGGTGATGTAATCGGGCCTAGCACCCCTTTGATATCTGGTGTGGCAGCAAATGGACTGTATGCGTCGAATCCAGTAATTTTTCCGGAGGGGGTTGGCACATACTCGACTTCCTCTCCGGCTACAGTAATGGTGTGGCTTATTCCGCTGGTCGGATCAGATAGTTCGTTGGTAAAAGAGGTGGGGTGGAATCGATTTGAGGATTTGCTGGAGATGCAAAATCCTGACCTGCTTGATTTAAATCGAGATCCTTTGCGAAATATTTGATGCAGAGGGCAAAAATTAGGCACCTCGATGCGTGATTATTGATATTTAAATAATGAAATCACTTTCATTGGGAAAATTTTGAAAAATTCAATCGCTAGACGCTCCGAAAAATGATCTAGCGGGACGGGTTTTCTGAAAATATGAGTGATAAAGTGCAGGCTCACGAATCTAATCAAGTCAAAATTAGTGGATTTGAGGCGGTCGATTAATCGGTTCACATGATTGAGTGGCTCCGTAGAGGGCGTGATTTTCGTAGCTTCGTGACCCATGATATTGAGCAGGAATTATATTCTCAGGATCAAGCCGCGTAACTATTAGAGTTGCACTGCGAGGCATCCCCCGCTTTGGAGACGAAGGTTCGACGGGGTTTAGTGGCGAATAAAGGAATTGTCACTTATTTTTCGGTCACATTTCACATTTCGCTGCGAGTCCAGGCTGGTGACGGACGGGTATGGAGGCTCCAGGTGAGGCATAACTATCAAGCAAGCGGTCTTGATGTGGCTGAAAAATTTCAGCTTAGATTAAATTTCACGGTTGACGAAAGTAGCGTGGAAGGATGATTTGCGCATGATTTTAAGTCTGGATTTTGCTATCGCATATTTTAAAGGTTGATACCCCATTGATTCAATGGCAGTGAATCGTAGGCGTTGTTGCATAAATCGCTTAGGGAGATGGGGTTGCTCGAAAAAACAAACGGCTCAGTCCTTTGTGAAAAACGCCTTCTCGAAAGCCAACAAGTAACCGTCCAGTGTCGGGCAGAGTCGATCACTATCTGCCGACATTTTTGATTTCCCTACAACTCAGCTCTCGTTAACCTCAGTAATTGAGGCTCGCCCGTCACCATTTCCACACTATGCTGTCCGCTGTTTCACGCGCCGTTACCCTCTGGGTCGGCGCAGCCAGTTCGCTCGCCATTGCCCAGGTCACACCACCGCAAGTCGCTCCAGGGCAGGAAGTCCAACGCCGGCAGGAACAACAACTCGACCAAGCCCGCGACCGCGCCAACGCCCACCCGGACGTCCTCACGGCGCCCGCGCCTGACCGATCTCTCTCGTAAAAGCGCCTTAAATGTGCGCAAGCCAAATCCGCGTTCCCCATGCCACCAACCACCGGCATAGGCAGCGCTCTGTAGTAAAGCGGTCTCGCCGCAGCGCGCCAGCAACTAACATCACCTGACCAATAGAAGAAGACCATGCACACGCATTCTTTGCGCGCCATGCGCATCATCGCCGCTACCGTTCTGGCCCTCGCAGCCCTGCCTGCGCTTGCAGTGGAAAATGATCTGCTTGCCGACCACGAACAGCGCCTGGCATCGGCCCAGGCCGAAGGCTCGGCGGCCAAGTCGAATGCCGACAAGGCACGGGCCCTGCGGCGGCAGGCCGCTGAGCTGGATTCGCTCGGCAAATCGGCGGAAGCGCTGTCTGTCATCGATGAGGCACTGAAGTTGGCCGAGCCTGGACGGGACAAGGACTTTCTTGCCACCAAGGCCGGCATTCTGTTCAGCTTGAACGATCCGCAAGGCGCCCTGGCGCTGCTGGCCCCGCAACTGGATGCGACCCGCAAGTTCGCCGAGCGCGCGGGCGCGGAACGGCGCATGAGCGCGCTGGGCTTCTTCACCGAAGGCTTCATTACCGCCACCTTTGCGCATATTCAGCTGGAGCAATGGCGAGAGGCCATCGCCACGCTGGCCGATGCCGAGGCGCCGCTGGAGGGCCAGAGCTTCTATGCGTACCGCAGTCTCGTCTACCGCTACATCATGGGCCGCGCCAAGGACGCCGCGCTGGCCAACCCCCAGCTTGAAAAGATGGCGGCGTACTACGCCAAGAACGACAAGGGGCACTACGGCGCCTTGCTGCGCCTGTGGCAAGGCGAGGACACGCGCCAGGAGTTGGCGGCCCTGATTGCGGGTATGCCCGGCCAGGAACAGCAGGAGGCCTCCGGCGAAGTGCTGTTCTACAGCGCCGCCTACGCCAAGTTCATCAAGGGTGATGCGGAAGGTGCCCGCACGATGTTGGGCAGCCTGAACCGTGTCGCACCGTACGGCAGCATCGAGTGGATCTACGGCAAGCGCGTGCTGCAATAAGACACGCGAGCTGCTCCGTTTTTTTTTTTCTTCAATCCGATTCGCTCATTTCCATGTCGTACCATCGTTCGCGCCTGGCCGTCCTTCTGTTCGGAGCGGCCGCTTCGACCGCGCTTGCCCAGGTCGCTCCGGCCCCTGTTACCGGCCCGGGGCCGGAGGTGCAGCGCCTGCAAGAGCAGCAAGCCGACCAAGCCCGCGACCGCGCCAACGCCCGCCCCGACGTCTTCACAGCGCCCGCACCCGCTCAGCCGATTTCGCTGTCCGCCCTGCCCAAGGAAACACCGTGTTTCCCCATCCAGGGCATCGTCCTCGAAGACAACGTCTTCAACTGGCTGCCTTATCTGCTCCAGCCCGTGAACGGCCAATGCGTGGGCAAGCAGGCGCTGGAGGCGATCGAGCTGCAGGCCAACAACGCGCTCATCGAGCACGGCTATGTCACCTCGCGCGTGCTGATCCCCCAGCAGAACCTGGCCGCGGGCACGCTGCGGCTCAAGGTGCTGCCGGGCCGCATCGGCGCCGTGCGCAATGCGTCGGACGACAACATCGGCTGGGCGCGCATGGCGCTGCTGGCGGGGCCGGGCGATCTGCTGAACCAGCGCGATCTGGACCAGGCGCTGGAAACCGTCCGCCGCCTGCCGGGCCAGTCGGAGGCGAGCTTCGACATCGTGCCCGGCGCGCGGGTCGGCGAGTCGGACATCGTGTTCAAGCCTGGCACCGACAAGCGCTGGCACGCCACGCTGTCGGCAGACAACACCGGCTTGAAGAACACCGGCAAGTACCAGATGAGCGGCTCGCTGGTCATCGATTCGCCGCTGCATCTGTATGACCAGCTGGCGATTTCCGCGTCGTCCAATACGGACCGGGGTGCGGCCACGCAAGGCACGCGCTCGTACAGCATCAACTGGAGCGTGCCGGTCGGCTATGCGACGGTGTTCGTGGGGGCCAACCGCTCGCGCTATCGCCAGACGGTGGCCGGGTTCGAAGACCCGATCGTCTACAGCGGCCAGAGCTCCGAGGTGAACCTGGGGATCAGCGGGGTGCTGCATCGCGATGCCACGTCCCGCACCGGCGCGCAGTTCAAGGTCTTCCGCAAGATCAACCGCAACTACTTGGACGACACGGAAATCGAGGTGCAGCGCCGCGATGTGGTGGGCTATGAGGCGTCGATGTCGCACCGGCATTATGTCGGGCCGGTGGCGCTCGATGGCGGCATCGCATGGCGCGAAACGCTGCCGGATCACTCCAACGTGCCGGGCGTGGTGGTGGGCGACGCGACCTACGGCGGCCGCTCGCAGATCGAAACCGCGAATGCGAGCCTGTACTGGCCCTTCAAGCTTGCCAGCCAGGTCTTTGAGTTCAGCAGCAACTGGGCCATCCAGCATGCCCGCACGCGCGTGCTGCCGAGCGACTACTTCACCATCGGCAACCGCTACACCGTGCGCGGCTTCGACGGCCAGTTGACGCTGTCGGCGGAGGACGGCTGGTACTGGCGCAACGAGTTGGCGTGGCGCGTGGCCGGGCAGGCCATCTACGGCGGCATCGACGTGGGCAAAGTGCACGGGCCGAGCGCTGAATCCTTGCTCGGCGAGCAGTTGGTCGGCGCGGTGATCGGTGTGCGCGGGCGGGTGCCGTCGGGGCGTTACGCAGCGGTCAACTACGATCTGTCGTTCGGCTGGCCGTTGTCGAAGCCGGAGGGCTTCCGCACCGAGCGGCCGGCGGTGATGGCGCAGGTCGGTGTCGAATTCTAAGCTTGGGAGACGCCAGCAAGCCGTTTGCCTTATGACAGCAAAGTCCGTCGGACCCCAAGCCCACCACGACCATCCGTCCCTCGCGCGAATCAGGGAGCGGGCGGCCCAGCTTGGCTTCACATGCCTGGAATCGGAGTGGCGGGGCTACCACGTCACCTACGCCTTCAGTTGTTCGGCGGGCCACACCTTTTCGCGCCAAGCCACCTCCGTGGTGTACGTCAAGCCGCCGGCGCCTTGCCCGCATTGCGAGCGAGAGGCAATGCGCCAGCGCTTTCTGGCCATGGCCACCGAGCGTGGTGGCATTTGCCTGGAGAACGACTACCTGGGGCCGAAAGTGCGGCACCGCATGCGGTGCCAGCACGGCCATGAGTGGCTGGCGCTCGGGCGTAAGCTGCTGGAGGGCAGCTGGTGCCATACCTGTGCGCGTGAAACGATCAACGCCAAGACACGGGCGCGCGGCAAACGGCTGGAAGACCTGCAAGCCAAGGCGGCCGAGCGGGGGGGGCGATGCTTGGCTAGCGAATACCGCGGCACCCGTGCGCATCACGAACTGATCTGCGCGCAAGGGCATCGCTGGACGTCGACGGGCGACGAAATCCTGCGTGGTACCTGGTGCCGGCTTTGTGCCCATCGGGAGGTGAGCGAGAGGAAGACAGACCCGGAAGGATTGTCTCGCATCCACGCCGCCGCACAAGCCCGGGGCGGTGCCTGCCTGGATGAGGTGTATCTCGGGCAGAGCGCACGTTACCGCTTCCAATGCAAGGAAGGGCATGTGTGGAAAACCGCAGGCCAGAACGTCCTGAATGGTGGATGGTGTCGCTCTTGCCACCACGAAAGCCGGCGCCTGGGCATCGAAGCGATGCAGGCAGTCGCGCATGCGCGAGGCGGACGCTGCCTGTCAGAGACATACATCAACAAGGCCCGGCGCTTGACGTGGGAGTGCCATCACGGGCACGTTTGGCAGACCTCGCCCCGTTCAGTCTTTGCGGGCCACTGGTGCCCGTCCTGCGCCATCCTGGACCGTATCCGGGCAAAGAATCAGCGCAAGCGCGAGCGGTACGAGGCAATCAGGAAGCTGGACACGGTACCAAGCCCGAAACGCATCAAGGTGTGAGGGTTCGGCAAATGCGGTCCCACTTTCGGGAGCTTCCAACGTCTATGTCGCCAACGATACTGTCCGGGCTGGGGATTCGAATTCTCGCAGCACGTCGGGCATCGTTGCGACAGGAAGCGTAATACCGCGTCGTTGTTCAGGCTTCCGTTCGGGCTCGTGGAGCTGCGGCGGATCAAGCGCTGAGAAACCGGTGAGCCAACACCGACTGCATATCCCGGCGGCCATCGACGATCAGATAGATGACGACTTGGCTACCCAGAACACGGTAGATCACTCGGTAGGGTTTGAAGGCAGTTTGGCGGTACTCCTTGATGCCAAGTGCCACCAGTTCCTTCGGGTAGCTGCCTCGCTCAGGGAACTGCGCGAGACTCTCAACGACTTCCATCAGTTGGTCGAGCACGTAGTTGGCGTTCTCTACACAATCGAACTCGGCGACGTAATCGTGAATGGATTCCAAGTCCTGCTCTGCACCCTGAGTGAGCAGAACTTCGTAGCGGGTCGGTTTGCTGGCCATCAGGGGGCCATCAAGTGGTGGCACGCTTGGTGCGCAGGCGAGCTACAACGTCAGCCACCGGCTTGACCCGGCCAGCTTCCACATCCTGATGGCCGAGTGCCAGGATCTTGAGCAATGCCAGTGTTTCTTGGGTTTCTTCGAAGGAGGCAACATCTTGCAGCACGGCCTTGGCCTCGCCGTTTTGCGTGATGACCAAAGGCTCCCTCTGCTCGGCAAGCTGCGTTAGCACCTCGGCTGCGTTGGCCTTGAGATAGCTGATGGGTTTGACATGAGATGAGAAGCGCATGATCTTGCCCTCCGAGTTTGGCGAGACTTAATATAGTCTTTTTATGGTCCTGTCGCAACGGATACTCAAGCCGCTCACGCACCCAGCCGCTCCAACTGCAGTTGTTGAAGCCAGTCGGTTGCAGGTCACAGCAGCCCAGCTCAGCTTCACCCGCCTGGTCGGTCAACGTGCTGCCTGCGCCACTCGGTGGTGGGGAACCCGATTGTGTTTCGGGCATGCCCGGGAGACATGGAAACCTTGGACTATTGCGCAAAATGTTGGACTTTGGTTCAGAGATCAGACGCGAGTTCGGTCCCCGACTGCACCACCATATACAAGGGCTCGGATATTCTCCGGGCCCTTTTTGTTGCCCGGAAGTCCCGCGCGGCGCGGGGTTCCGGCCAGTCGTGCTGCGGGTGGGCCTTCGCCACAACACCCCGATTTCCGCGTTTTTGGCCCCGAGCCCGTCTCTTTTCTCTGTTTGTGCTGCGGGTAGGCGCAGGACCCTGTGTCGAAGAATCAAGCACTTACGATGCGAGGTTCAGCGTCAACTGAGACGACCAGTCAGGTGTCGAACACTGCGCGGGCGTGTTTTTTATCAGCGTGTTTCGTTGGCTTGATGCCCTTGACTGTATCGCAAAAGAGATACAGAATTCACGGGAATGGAGGATCTGATCATGGCCCATTCCTCAATGCTGCACGTCCGGGTGGACGACGAAATCAAGGCGCAAGCCAGTGAGGCACTGGCTGCCATGGGGCTGTCCGTGTCCGATGCCGTGCGCATCCTGCTCAAGCGCGTGGTCAACGACCAAGCCTTCCCGCTGGAGCTCAAGGTTCCCAACGCCCAGACCCGCGCTGCGATGGAAGAGGCACGCGTGAAGATGAAGGCTCGGGCCGCCCGTTTCGCTTCTGCTGACGCCCTGATTGATGACCTCGAAAAAGCCCGCCAGCAGTAAGCGGGCCGCGCCACCCAGGGCGAGCGACTACACCAAGACCTTCCTCAAGGACTGGGAGCGCCTCTCCCGCTCAGGCCGCTACGACCTGAAGCGGCTGAAGGAGGCGATGCTGCATCTCATCGCCAATGACGCGCCGCTCGGCCCCGAGTGGCTGGACCATCCCCTGAAGGGCGATTGGGCTGATCACCGCGAATGCCACATCGGTGGCGATTTCCTGCTGATCTACCGGTTGGATGGCAACGCCATCATGTTCGTACGTGCGGGCACGCACTCTGAATTGTTCGAGGAATGAGTCATGGGCGTCGAATCACTTCCTGTGTTCACCCCACTGGCTCGCAAGCGTTGGGAGTCCATCCCTGCCGACGCCCGTCAGCGCTTGCTTGCCAATGTCTGGTGCGGACACTGCCGTCGCGAAGTGAGGATTACAAACTTCAGCGGCACCATCAAGAATGGCGATTTGCTGCTGGTGGGGCGGTGTGCCGAATGCCACGGCGACATTGCCCGCGTGCTCGAGGCGGCGTAGTCCCCGAACACGGCGACTGGTCACGCATCGAATGCGGCCACGACCTCGCGCTGCGCCGCCCACTCGGCCGGCAGCGGGTGGTGCTGGAACCACAGCAGGCTCATGCACCGAGGCTGCTGGCCCGCCACGATAGCCTCGATGATCGCCGGCTCCAGCAGCGTCAGACGCAGTAGTTCATTGACCGTCGAGTGGTGCAGCCCCTCGCGCTTTGCGATCTCGCTGCCACTGCCCACCACGCCGTCATCGAGCAACTGCTGCCAGTAGAAGGCCCGCGTGAGCGCCGCCAGCAAGGGCCGGTCGTGCTGACCGGTGGCCGGTTTCCCCAGCACTTCACTCGGGCGCACCACCACCTTGCTGGCGCCCCGCTTGCGAATCTTCAGTGGGATGAAGGTCGACAGCTTCACCTGGCTGGCATCGCGCAATTCACGGGCCACCGGATGGCCCGTTGACTCAATCCTTGGCCTCATACGGTCGCCTCCCACTCCTGCAATTCCGCGCCGATGGTCCCCGGCAGTAGCTCTCCGGCCAACTGCGCCCAACCCGCATCGCGCCAGACAATCTCCAGGCCGCCGTCGGCGATCACCACCCGCTCGATCAGCAGCTGCGCCAGCCGACACTGCTCAACCGGAAACAACTCCCGCCTGGAGAAAACCCAGGTCATTGGCTTGTGCAACATCACGCGCAAACCTCATTGATCAGCGTTTCCATAGTGATTAATGTAGCTACGTCGGCGTGATACGCATCGCAATCCTCTTGACCCTCCCGCGCACACGAATCGTTCGAGTCACTTGAAGGCGACTACGGACCGCAGCGCAGCGCTACTTCTGGCCGCGCTGTTTGTGTAGGCTAGAAAACACCACGCGAAGATTGCGACAGCGTGTACGCCTTAGCCCACTTCCCAACTTCCTGTGCCGCGTCAGGGCCCGAAACGCCTAGTCGACACGACGCTATGCGGGGACGACATGGAAAATGAAAAAGACGCACGACCCCCGCAGCGAATACCGAGGCACCTGTGGGCGATGTTGCGAGAGCGGGTTAGCGAATGGTTCATTGGCGGCGTCCTCTTGGCACTCACCGGTTTCGCGCCGCAGGAATTCATCGCTCGACTCGTCCGCTATATTGCGGCGCCGGAGAGGGTGGGGCATTTGTCGCGCTTGGCGCTCGATGCCCGGCCGGTGATTGTCTTTGTTGGAATCGCCATCATTGTGGCGGATGCGCTGTATCGGAACCGGCACCGGCCGGTCACTGCTGTCCCGGGAAGGCCGCCGCTTACTGAGGATGGAGCGGAACGTTTGCAACCGAACGGCAGGGCGCTAGTGGAAAGCGAACCGAGTGAACCGGAAGCATTAGCGCTCCCAAATCATCCATGGCGATCGGAGGGGCGAGTGATACTGGTCGTGCTCCCGTTCGAAAGTCTCGGTGGCGGCGACAAATATGATTATTTCAGTGAGGGCTTGACTGAAGACATGATCACCCAGCTTGCCCGGCTCAGCCCGGAGCGCCTGGGTGTCATCGCCCGGACTTCGGCGATGCGCTACAAATCCACGACCAAGACCATTCATCAGATCGGCCAAGACCTCGGGGTTTCTCACGTGCTGGAGGGAAGCGTCCGGCGTGCCGGGGATCGGGTACGGGTTGCGGCGCAGCTCATCCGGGTCAGCGACGAAACGCATCTTTGGGCCGAGACCTACGAGGGGAACCGGCATGACATCCTGGCACTCCAGATCGAGGTGGCCAAGGCCATTGCCCGCGAAATTGAGATCAAGCTCACGCCGCACGAGCAAGGGCGATTAGACCGTACGCATGCCATGGATGCGCAGGCGCACGAAGCGTATCTCAAGGGACGTCACTTCTGGTCCATGCGCACCGAAGACGGCATGCGAAAGAGCATTGAGTATTTTCAGCTCGCGATTGAACACCAGCCGAACTTTGCGGCCGCCTATGATGGCGTGGCCGATGCTTACACGATGCTGGCATGTCGCGGCGTGAGCCCTGCGCGCGAAACGTTTCACAAAGCAAAAATGGCCGCCAGGAAAGCGCTGCAGATTGAACCTGATTTGGGTGAAGCTTATGCGTCACTGGCCCATGTGCGTTTGCACGATTGGGATTGGGTCGATCTGGAACAGGATTTCCTGCGCGCCATTGAACTGAATCCAGGACACGCGATCGCCTATTACTGGTACGCGGAATATCTCATGATGGCGGGCAGGGCCGAAGACGCCATTGCCAGGGTCAGGCAGTCCCGGCAGATGGATCCGTTGAATTCCGTGCTGAATTCATCTGTTGCCATCATCTTGTACCTGGCTCGGCGATACGACCAGGCACGGGAAGAACTCCATAAAGCCCTGGAAATCGATCCAAACCACTTTCTGCTCCACTTCAGGCTGGGATTGGTTTACCAGCAACAGAAGTTGTTCGATGACGCAATCGAGGAGATGCAGAAGGCTGTCACGCTTTCCGGGAGGAGCACTGAGGCGCTGACGGGGCTGGCCCAGACCTATGCTGCCGCCGATATGAAAGCGGCCATGCAGCAGATCGTGGATGCGCTGCAGACGGAATCCGAACAGCACTACGTCCACCCCTACAACATGGCGAAAGTGTTTGGTTCGCTCGGGGACAAAGAGCAGACCTTCGGCTGGCTGGAAAAAGCCTACGATGAGCACAGTCCTGACTTCATTGAGCTCAGGACAGAACCAACCTTCGACAGCGTTCGCTTCGATCCCAGATTCTCTGAACTGCTATCCCGCGTCGGATTTAACCAGATCTGAAGGACGACGCGCTGTGATGGGCGCCAGGGCAAGTGGTTGCGTATTACTCCGGCTGCAGTCGTTGAATCAGCGTCTCACGCTAACGCTAACCCTAACGCTGTCGCGTCGGGTGGGGGGAAGCACTTGGATAGGTATTGGAGGGCCTGCCGCAAGATGCAGCGCTTCTCGGTGCGCTTGGGGCAATGCAGCGTGCCGCAAAGGTTAAGCAATGTGCGGCAAAGACGATAGATACTGCAGCAGTGCGCTTCAGCCATCGGCACGCTGGCTTCAGCGTCAATGTGGGAGCGCTAGATGCTCACGCTTGCCGCAGCAGTTCCCCCACATCTCGGCGCGGCGATGTTCCGAACTGACGGGCGTACTCTCGACTGAATTGAGACGGACTCTCATACCCAACGTCAAATGCAGCCGTCGACGCGTCCGAGCCCTGAATGAGCATCAAACGCCGAGCCTCAGTCAGACGCAGCCACTTTTGAAACTGAAGAGGACTCATCGACGTAAGTCGTCGGAAGTGGTGGTGAAAACGGGATGAACTCATGTTGACCCGGGTTGCGAGTTCCTCGACTCGCAGCGGCTCTCGAAAATTGGCCTTCAGCCATTCAATTGCTCGACCAATGCTTTGGTTCTGGTTTTCGATGGAAGCCACCCACCACAAGTGGCTGCCTGCATCGCTGTTCAGGACCCGATAGAAAATTTCGCGCTGCGCAAGTGGGCCGAGTACCGGAATCAAGTCAGGCTCATCCAGCAGGCCGACGAGGCGATCGAAAGCAGCCAATAGCCCCACGCTTGTGCGGCCCAACACGATGCCAGGGCCGCTCACCGGGCGTCGTCTGGAGTTGCCCCGGTTTCGTGGACACCTATCCTGTTGAAAGGAGGTGGCACCATGATGAGACACCGCAACCCATATCCGGCGGAGTTTCGAGCGCAACTGGTGGAGCTGGTCAGGGCTGGGCGCAAGCCTGAGAACCTGTTCACGATCTCCTGAGCAACAGGGCCAGGAAGGCTAGATGAACGAATTGCAGGCTGGTGTTGAGTTTGCGTTCGCAGTTCTTCCATAGCCTGCGGTTCTTCTCCAGCCACGCAAAGCTGCGCTCCACAACCCAGCGTTGGGGTATCACCTTGAAGGTGTGCAGTTCGCTACGTTTGGCAATCTGCACCGTCACCTCTTCGCTCAAGGCGTCGCGCACGCCCTGCGCAAAAGGCTCGCCCACATAACCATTGTCGGCCAGCAAACTTTGCACTCGGCTCAAGCCGGGCTTGCAGCGCTTGAGCGCCTGTAGCGCCCCCTTGCGATCTGTCACCTCGGCGGTCGTCACCGCCACGGCATGCGGCAGACCCTGCGTGTCCACTGCGATATGGCGTTTGATGCCCGAAACCTTCTTGCCCGCGTCATAGCCCTTGTGCGCCGCCGTGTCCGTGTTCTTCACGCTCTGCGCGTCCACGATCAAGAACGTCGTGCAGGCGTTGCGCCCCTGTCTGGCGCGGGCCGCGCCAACCTGATTTTTTGAGCGCCCGCTCCAGCAGGCTCACGCCTTGCTCGTCGGGCTCGCTCCATTTGGCGAAGTACGAATGCACTGTGCGCCATTTGGGGAAGTCGCTGGGCAACGCACGCCATTGGCAGCCTGTGCGCAGCAGGTACAGCACTGCGCACCACACCTCGTACAGGTCCACCGTTCTCGGCTTGGTTCTCTTGCGGGCCTGTTCCAGCAGCGGGCGAATCGGCTCGAACCGCTCCCGGCTCATGTCACTTGGGTAGGTCTTCTTGCGCATCCTCGGATTCTCCTGGTTTTACGCAAGATCGTGAACAGGTTCTGAGGAACTGGCCCGGGAATTCGAACCGACGGCCCAGAGCATCCACAACTGGGTGGCCCAGGCTGATCGCGATGCAGGCCGTCGCCACGATGGTCTGACCAGTAGCGAGCGAGAGGAGCTCACACGCCTGCGACGCGAGAACCGCCAGCTCAAGCTTGAGCGGGAGATCCTGGCAAAAGCCGCGGCCTGGTTCGCGCGGGAGACCGAAGCGGTACCCGGGAAGGGTTCGCGTTCATGAAGGCGAATCAGGCCTTGCCTGTCGCCACCATGGCACGGCTGCTGGGTGTCTCCCCCAGTGGCTACCATGCGTGGCGCCAACGTACTCCCTCAACGCGCTCGCGTGGCGACACCGCGTTGCTAGCCAGGATTCAGGCCATTCATGCTCGCTCACACGGCATTTACGGGGCGCCACGCATCCATGCCGAGCTGGCCGCGCAGGGCGTGCACGTGGGACGCAAGCGCGTCGCACGCCTGATGCGCGAGGCGGGACTGTGTGGTGTGAGCCGCCGGCGCTGGATCACCACCACGCGGCGCAGCGCCCATGCACGGCCCGCGCCGGACCTGGTGCAGCGTCAGTTCCATGCCGCAGCACCGAATCGACTGTGGGTGGCGGATGCGACCTACATACCGACCGGCGAAGGGTTCCTGTACCTCGCTGTTGTGTTGGACGTGTTCAGCCGTCGCATCGTGGGCTGGGCCATGGATGAACATCTCTACACCGCGCTGATGTTGCGCGCGCTGGACATGGCCTTGCTGCAGCGCCAGCCCGAGGACGTCATCCATCACTCGGATCAGGGGTGCCAATACACCTCGCTTGCCTTCGGCAAGCGCTGCCAGCAAGCAGGCGTGCGCCCTTCGATGGGCTCGGTGGGCGATGCGTACGACAACGCCATGTGCGAGAGCTTCTTTGCCACGCTCGAATGGGAGCTGCTTGCACGCGAGCGCTTCTCCACCCGCGCGCAGGCCCAACGGGCCGTGTTCACCTTCATCGAGGGTTGGTACAACACCACCCGCTTGCACAGCGGTATCGGCTACCGCTCGCCCCTGCGCTATGAGCAGTTGTACGAGGAACGGCTGGCCCTCCAACTCCGAACAGACCCAAGCACCACCGCCCTACGAGGAGGTCCACACGACAGCATTCAATCAACTGCTTGACCGTCCACTGAAACGGGGCAACCCCAGTCTGACAGGCTTTACGCCGGTTTCCATGACCAGGTCACTGATCATCCGGGCGTCAAGCCGCAAAACGGCGCTCAGATAGGGGGAGTCGGGCGAGGCACTCGCAACCTGCATCGCCACCGGCAGATCCAGTGACGTGATCAGAAAGCTGTGCCTGTCATAGGTGTACACCTCGGACCCAAGCAGCGTTCGCTTGACCCCCTGCAATGGCACTGCGATAGCAGGCTCCAGCAAGCAGTTCACCGGAGCCCCTGCTTGGGTATGCCGGTGCAAGCTCAGGCCGGAAATGGGGGGCATGTACGCCTCCCCGTCTTCGATCCATCGTGCAATCCGCGCGGCAAGATGTCCACGCACTTGCTCAAAGTCATCGCTCATGCGTTCGCATTTTGGTGATGGATACGGGCCTGCGCAAGAGCGAATGACCTGGATACGGGAGGAATAGGCAACCTTTCAGCAGTATCCAACTAGTGGGGATCGGCCTTCGCCCGCCAAACTTCAACCGAAGCGAACACTGCTGAACGATACGGCTGTTCGGACGCCGCGACCCCGGTCGCGCGCAGACCCCATCCGCCCAAGATAGGCCGAACAGAAGGACCCCGGTCATTCGTCAGTGCGTCATTCGCGTGCCGCATCGAGCACGTCTGGCTTTGCCACTCGCGTGGTGTGTGAGGTTGATATCCGTTGTTGTCAAAGGAACCGCATGATGAAAGCAATCGTCTACCGCCGTCACGGTGAGCCCTCCGACGTGCTGACCTACGAAGAGCGGTCGGCCCCAACCCATCCGGGGCTCAACGAAGTGGTGGTGCGCGTCACCAAGCGAATGGTGCATCCCATCGATGGTTTGCTTGTACGCGGCATCGTGCCCGCGCCAATTTCTCCCGAAGGTGCCGTTCCCGGAGGGGACGGTGTCGGCATCGTCGAACAGGTCGGCGCGAGCGTCGATCCATCGACCGGCATCGTCCCCGGCAAGCGCGTGATCCTGTTCCCGGTGCATGGCACGTGGGCGGAGCGCGTGGTGGCACCTGCCACCGCAGTCATTCCTCTACCCGATGATGTCAGCGATGAAACCGCCTGCCAGATCATCATCAACGGCATCACCGCGATCGTGCTCATGCGTGCGGCCTTGGCCGCAGACAGCCACGCCGGCATTGCCTCGCCACTACTCGTTACCGCCGCCGGCTCCAGCGTCGGTCGCAATGTGATTGCTTTGGCGCAAATGCGCGGGGCCAAAGTGGTTGCTGTTGTGCGCAGCGACGCCGGGGCGGCCATCTTGGCGCAAAGCTTGTCGGGCATTCCCATCGTCAGTACGGAGCGTCAAGGATGGCCTGCTGCTGTTGCCGCCGCATGCGGACAAGCGCCGTCCGTAGTGATCGACCCCATCGGTGGCGAAATGACCGCCCAGTTTGTGGAACTGTTGGCCGACGGCGGCACCTTGCTGACATACGGCGGACTGGACGCGCGGCCCTCAATGATTTCGACGATCGCGATGACGGTGCGCCAACTGACGGTGAAGGGCGTAAACGCCCCGGGTTGGCTGGCAAGCACTTTGCCCGCGCAACGTTCGTCCGATCTCGCTGACCTGTTCGAAATGACACGCCGGGCCCCCCAGAACTTCGCCGAGTTCAGGGCGTTCCCCATCAATGAAGCGATCGAAGCGCTGTCCGCCGCACAGGCCACTCCGCGGCGTGGCGCGACGATCCTGACGTCAGGGGCATAACCTGTGAAGCAGTTGTTCCCCGATCTCTGGCAGACGCAGACGGAACATCCTTTCCACGGCGTCACTTCGCACGCCTACCTTCTCACACGGCCAAACGGGAACATTCTGTTCTATGGCACGGGCGTGCTGGACGAATTGCAGCCTATCCGGGATCTGGGCGGGATCGTTCGTCAATATCTGAGCCACCGGGACGAAGCGGGGCCGGCGCTCGTGCAAATCAAGCAGGCGTTCGGCTCCGCATTATGCTGTCATGCGCTGGAGGCCAAGGCCATCCGCTCCATATGCCCGGTGGACTTGACCTTCGACACGCATGAGACCCAAATGGGCGACATCGAGGTCATTCCGACTCCGGGGCATACATCGGGAAGCACATGTTTCGTCTACCGCTCGCCTCACGGAAAAACCTATCTCTTCACCGGTGATTCGATCTTCCCCGATGGCCAAGCTTGGGGAACACGCGTGCAGTTTTCCGCGGGCGGACGCAAGTCCGACTTGAAGACCAGTCTTGCCCTGCTGCGGGATTTACAGCCCGACGTGATCATCTCAAGCGCGTCCGTGGGTCGTTCACCTGTCCAAGCGATGTCTGCCGGTGAATGGCAAGCGATCGTCAACGAAGCCATCCACAGGTTGCAGTAACGGACTGCTGCCCACGAAATGACGCCCCTGGGGTTGTAGCGATCCGGCCGAGGCCTGTCGTTCAGGATCCACGAATCCTATTCGCCCCCCAGCATGCACCGCACACCGCGTGCCTGGGGATGGTGTTCAGAACTCACGCCGCGGCACTCAGTCATCGACGGCAGAGCGGATGCGTAGCTAACGACGCGAGATGTTGGGCGAATGCCGCGCCGCGCGTAGCACGCGGGGCCGATTGCCCGCCTGGTCGTGCGACTTTCCCTCATGCCTTGGCCTCTCGCATCAGTCGCCCGCGCATCATCCAACATTGCTCGGGGCGAACAACGTGTGCAACGGCTGCGTGTTCTTCCTCGAGCCCCGATAGCGCATCTTCAGATTTCAGATGCCCGAACTGGCGCTTGATGACCCGGAACGGATGTTTCACGCGAGCCCGAATGCGCGCCTGACATATGTAAACAGTTGGCCGGTTCGGGAGGGGATTCCGCGCTCCACTTGCTCAGCGTTATGTCGAGCTATGGCGGAAACGGGCAGAAGGCCAGGGTGACCTTGGCGTTGCCGATGCTGAACACGCCCGACCTGCTCGATCCTGGTCTGCTGTTCGCCGTGGGTGAGGGCGGCTCGATCTGGCGCGGCCTGGTGCGCGCCACCAGCGTCGCCGCCAAGCAGAGTGAATCCCTGAGCGTGCGCCAGACCATTGAGGTCGAGCGCCATGACTTGTAGCCGCCCCTGGTGCTCAGGGATTCGATTGCATCCGGCGTTGTTTGCAACGCTGATGCAGCGTCAGATCTTGATCGTGTTCTTTTCGCCAGTATGGATCACGAACCGAATCGGAGCCTGACGCCGCAACGGACTCGAACGCGGGAGCCCCCGGAAGGGATCATTTCCGACCCTGCTTCCGTGCGTAGGCTTCCCAGTCGAACGCGGGCGCATTCTCCGGAATCCATGGACTCAGGTTACTGAAAAAATCCGCTGATGGAGAGGCCGGCTGTTCGTGGGCAGGCGAATCGTGTGCGGGAGGCGGTGAGGCAACTTGATAACCCGCGCTATGCACTGGCGGCGCTGTGTCGGTCATCCACGAGGGAAGATTATCGAAGAAGTCCGAGGGCATGGGGGCCGGGGACGAATACTGTGTGGTGCCATGGTGTGCCGCGGGGGCATTGTCGGGGATCCATTGAGAGAGGTTGTCGAAGAAGCCCGACGGCGGCGAGGAGGCCCTCGGCGATTCCCGCTTCGGTGACTCCCCCTCCGAGTCGGAATCCACTTGATACACGACATGTGGGCCTTGCGAACTTTCCGCGTTGCGGTTGGACCGCTTGGGCAGCCCTTGCCGCATGCTCTCGGGTGCAGACGTTTTACGCTTCTCACGCGCGGAACTGGACGATGAGTTCGAGTGGGAGAGTGAGCCCAGCTTGGGGGTCATGCTACTGAACGTGTTACTTATGCGCTTCATATCGTTATCTTGGCTGTTGGATTTGTGGTTAAAAACGATTTCCAGGGACGGCCAGAGAAACTACCTACGGATTTCGAATTCGGCCTTTGCTTCGGCGAAAGTCATTATTCATTTGCGAATTCCACATCTACATTTCTCACCGCCAAAAAATAGTGAAATACTGCGTAAAGCATTAGATTGATCTCAATAGCTGCGTGCCACCGGGGCGAAAAGACGCTGACGCAGGCTATTTTGAAGCGGCACATCCTGATTTGAGCGATTCCGCACAACGCCCACCTGCCTGTGATCGAAGGGGTGCGACGCTTTGTTTGGAATTTATCTTCTTGTAAATGAAGATTGTTTTGTTCTAAGCATTTATTGAATTATTTTTGCTTTATCAGGCGCTTTTGATTTGCGCGGCCCCGGTTCCAACAGGGAGACAGGCGATGAGCACGAGAATAGAAGAAGACATCGTGCAACGGACCGACAACCGCAAGAGCGCACTGGTGCTGGACGCCATCCAGGGCAAGACGACAGTGGCGAAGGCCAGCCGTGCCGATGACCTGCCACCCTCTGAGGTCGAGGGTTGGGTGGAAAACGGTCAGCGCGGCATGGAGAACGCGCTGCGAGCCCATCGGCTGGACTGAAGGCGCTGCAGGAAGCGTGCGGCATGCCGGCGGGGTGATCGCCGACCGGATCCCGTTCTACAACCACCGATGGCCCCACCAGACGCTGAAGATCAAGACCCCGGCCGAGGCCTCCGCCTTAGCCGCTTAATCCGTGCAGGCTTTACGGAGTCATTGCATTGCCGCTCACGGCCGCAAGCCATGCCAGGGTCGCGGCCACGCACTCAGCCACCGACTGTGTCGCAGTATCGAACCGCAGATCGGGGTGCTGCGGCACTTCATAGGCATCGCTGATGCCGGTGAAATGCGCGATCTCTCCCGCACGGGCGCGGCGATACAAGCCTTTCGGATCGCGCCGCTCGCACACGGTGAGCGGGGTGGCCAGATGGATTTCGAAGAACCTGGGTTCGCCGATGGTCCGGCGCGCCTGTTCGCGGTCGTCCCGATAGGGCGAAATCACGGCGGCGATGGCCCATGACCCCGCATCATTGAGCTGCCGGCACCGGTCAGCCACGCGCCGGATGTTCTCGCTGCGGTCGGCCTTGGAGAAGCCGAGGTCGCGGCTCAATGCCTGGCGCACCGCGTCGCCATCGAGAACCTGGCAGGCAGCGCCGGCGGCCGTCAGCGCCTCGGCGAGCGCATGCGCGAGGGTCGTCTTGCCGGCTGCGCTCAGGCCCGTCAGCCACAGCGTGGAAGGGGAGGGCGTCATTCCTTGGCCTGGTGTTCCTGGTGGATGCCGGAAGGCTCGCTGCAGACTGGCGTCACGCTCAACAGCAGGGGCCATAAGCGGTGCCAGTCGCCGCCGTGCGTGATGCCGGGAACCGTGCGTGCCTGTGCGCATCGGTTGCCCGTGGCCTCGACAAAACGCTGCGCGACGATGGGCGGCACCACGGTATCGTCCGCTCCGCTGAAATGCACTTGTGGAATGGACGCGACTTGCTGCGCGAAATCGATCGCGTTTTCCGATTGCGGCATCGATGAAACGTCGTGCAGGCGATTGACCAGCGCATGGTCGAGATTGCCCGCGACCGTACGGATCGACGCGACGTCGGTACGGCGTGCGGCCACGAGCACGGCCAGCGCACCGCCGCCGGAATAGCCGATCAGATGGATGTGTTGCCCCGGCACCTTGGCCGCGAAGTGGCTCACGGCCTGGTCGATCGACGCCACGACCTCGGGCGCAAAGCGCTTGCCGGTCCAATACGGCACGCCGCAACGCGGGTTCATCGCCATCGGCGTGAACTGGCAGGGGCGTGCCACGTACGCGACGTTCGGCGCCAGGTCCGCGGCCGCCAGCGCCAGGCCGACCGCTTCGCGCGGTGTCGGGTCCAGGGACGGCTCGCTGCGCGAAATCCAGGCCAGCCCGTCACCCTCGATATAGAGGTCGAGTGGGGCATCGGGCCGGGCAATGCGCGAATAGGCGGTCAGCACAAAGCTGCCGGTCTCCAGCTGTTCACGGTGCAGGCCGGCGGGTGCGGCTTGCGCCTCGGCACGGGCATTCCGGTCGAGCACCGTGCAGCCGCTCGTCAGGCTCAGCAGGCTCATCAACAGCAGGGTGCCCGACAGTCCGGCGGCAATGTCCCTGGCTCCTGATCGCGTCGACATCGGCTTCAGCATGGCCGTGCGCCTTCACGCGGCAAGACGGGCAAGCTCGCCCGCCATGGCGGACAGCACGCCGTCCCAGTTCCCGCGCGCGTGCTGGCGGAACAGACGCATGCCCGGATACCACGGCGTATCGGTTCGCTCCAGCAGCCATCGCCAGTCCGGTACGAACGGCAGCATGACCCAGACCGGACGCCCCAGCGCGCCGGCGAGATGCGCCGGCGCCGAATCGACCGAGATCAGGAGATCGGCGAGGGAGAGAATCGCCGCCGTATCCTCGAAATCACGGATGTCGTCGCTCAGCGGCACGAGCGACATGCCCGGCGGCGGGTCGGCCGACTGCGCCGCCGCCGGACCTTTCTGGATCGACAGGAACGTGGCGCCCGGGTGCGCCAACGGCGCGAGCTGGGCCAGCGTCAGCGAACGGTTCGCGTCGTTGAAGTGTGTCGGCCGGCCGGCCCAGACCAGGGCGACGAGCGGTCGCGGCAGGCCGGCCAGCCGCTGCTGCCATTGGGCGATGCGCTGCGGGTCGGCCGACAGGTAGGGCACCGGTCCGGGAAGATCCGACGGCTTCAGCCCCATTGCCATCGGCAGGCTCATCAACTCGCAATGCGCATCGAACGCAGGCGGCAGGCTGCCGCGCGCGACGATGTGATCGAAACCCGTGCCGCGCTGCGCGAGCGACAGGGTTTCCGCGTTGACCTCCAGGATCACGCGCGCGCCGCTGCGTGCCTTGGCCCACGGCACCATCCGCAGAAACTGGAAGGTATCGCCGAAGCCCTGCTCATCGTGGATCAACAGGGTCTGGCCGGGGATGGGCTGGCCGCTCCAGCGCGGGCGCTGCACCTTGCGTTCGATGGCTGCCGTGTGCGCGAGACTGTAGCGGTAGCGGTATTCACGCCAGCCGCGCTCGAACTCGCCCAGCAGCAGCAGCGTTTCGGACAAATCGAAGCGCGTCGGAAAGTCGCCCGGCGCGTGCGCCACCAGCATCTCCTGGATGGCCCGTGTTTCCGCGATGCGTCCCTGCGGGCGCAGCGCCGCCGCCAGCAGTTTCCACAGCACGAGCGGCCCGCTGCCCGAGGCGAGCGGCGGGCGCAGCAGCGCTTCGGCTTCCTCGAAGCGTCCGACCGCGAGCAGCGGGCGAACCTGGTGCTCGAGCGCCTGGACCGCGGACAGCGCGCCGGACATCATGGCGCCTCGACCCCAAGGGCCTCCAGCAGCGGGCCGAGATAGTCGGCATACGCCTGCCAGCGCCCCTTCGAGGTGGTGTAGATCGGCTGCCGCACCTGGTTGACGCTGGCGGTGCGCACCACCCTGCGGTTGTCATGGAAGTTCAGGCAGGCCGGGTTCCATGGCAGGTCCAGGAAGTCGATCAGGCGTCGCGCCTCGCCCTCCAGGTCATCCACCACGGCCTCGTAGTCCACCTCGATGAAGCAGTCGGGCGGCAACACTGCGCGCCAATGCGCCATCAGGCGCGCGTAGCCGTGGCAGAGCGCGCCCAGTTCAGCCTGGTCGTAGGCGAACTGCTGCTCGCCGGCGAAGAGCTTGGTGTAGCAGGACAGGCAGGTATCCACCGGATCGCGGCGGACATGGATGATGCGCGCCCCCGGCAGGATCAGCGGGATCAGCCCGGCGTACAGGAAATTGCTCGGCATCTTGTCGACCAGGCGCGCCCGCCCCTGAGCGAGCGGCGCGACCCGCGACAGATACGCCTGTCCGAGCTGCCGGAACAGCGCGCCGCGCGCCTCGCCTGCCAACCCTTGCAGGCCGTCCGGGAACAGGCCGCTGCCTTCGACCACCAGGCGCAGGGCCGACAGTTCGCCGGCGCCCATGACCTGCGGGTGCGACGACACGATCTGCTCGATCAGCGTGGTGCCCGAGCGCGGCATGCCGACGATGAACACCGGCAACGCTGACGGTTCGCCGGTGGCATGCAGCGGGTCATGCAGCTCCGGAGGAAAGGCTTCGGCGATGCGCTCCATCCACCGACTGCTCGCGGCGCCGTCATAGGTGAAGGTCGAACGTTTCTGCCGGTTGCCCGCGTCGAGGTGATGAAAGGCCCGCGCCGGATCCTGGAGGTCGAGGTAGGCCTTGCCGAGCGCGAAATGGGCCGAGATCCGGTCGCGCAGCGAGCGATGCTCGCCATCGGCGAGGCACGCTTCGAGCGCCGCGATGTCGGGGTCGCCGGCGGTGAAGGTCCGTGCATCGGCGCGGCCGGCCAGGGCCTGCACCGAGCCCGGAAACTGCACCAGCGCCTGGTCGAAGGCGGCGCGTGCCGCATCCCGGCGGCCCGCTTCCATCAGCAGGATGGCGCGCCCGACCAACGCTTCCTCGGCCACCGCACCGGGCAGCCGCGCCGCCTGCTCGAAATGCGGCAGCGCCTCGTCGGTTTGCCCGAGCGTCTGGAGCGCCATCGCGAGCGCGTGGTGCGCCTCGGCGCTGCGCGGGGCCAGCACCACCGCCTGGCGTGCAACGGCGAGCGCCTCATCGGGGCGTTCGGCACACTTGAGCACTTTTGCGCGTGCCGTCAGTGCGGCCGGATGCTGCGGGGCGAAGGTCGAGAGCGTATCCAGCACCCGCAGTGCAGCCTCATGGCGGTGGCGGCCAACTTCCGCCTCCGCCAGATTCAGATAGGCGTCCACCAAGCGCGGGCTGAGTTCGATGGCGTGCTGGGCAGCGGCGGCCGCTTCGTCGTGGCGGCCCTGGGCGGACAGCAGGAATGCCAGGTTGCTGTGGGCCTCGGCATAGGCCGGATCCAGTGTCAGCGCCTGCCGGTAGTGAGATTCCGCACGCTCCAGGCGTTCCAGGCGCCGCAACGTATTGGCGAGATTGTTGTGCGCCTGCGCCCCGTGGGGCTGGAGCACGATCACGCGCTCCAGGCAGTCGAGGCTTTCCGCAAACTTGCCCGCCTCTTGCAGCACGATGCCCAGATTGTTCCAGCCCGACACCAGCGCCGGGTCCATGGCCACCGCGCGGCGGGCAGTGTCTTCCGCTTCGGCGAGCAACCCCTTCTGGCGGTACATCTCGGCCAGATTGCTGGAATAGGCCGCCGGGGCGCGCCGTGCCAGGCAAGCCTGGCGCAGATGAGCGATGGCGAGATCGAGATGGCCGTAGGCATGCGCCATCAGGCCAAGCAGGTGCAGCGCATCGGCCTGACCGGGCCAGGCGGCCAGCACGCGCTGGCACAGCAGCTCCGCCTGCGCGGCCTGACCGGCGCTCCAGTGGGCGTGGGCGCGGTTGAGCGCTTCCGGGATGGTCAGGGTTTCCGGGCTACTGGGCGGGAGTGACATGGCGACGCGCTGGAACCAGCGGGGAAGACAAACAGTGGGGATGCTATACGTCCACGGTAGCGGTAGGGGCCATGCAAACCGCCGGATCGCCTACGCGCACTGTCGGGAGACAGACGCGTAGACGATCCGGCGGTCGTTCAACTGCAATCCTTCAGCGCCGATCGCCGATGTATCAGAACAGCTGCCGCAGGCGCACGCTCCCCGTCTGCGAGACAAAGCCCCGGCCTGCCTGCAGTTCGTAGCGCGCCGACAGGCTCAGGTTGTTCGCCCGCAGCAGCGTCGCGCCCAGCGAGATATCCGCGAGGTCCGACACCGGTGTCATGCCCGCCGTCGTGAACGCCGTCTGGCCCGTCGCGTCCGCCGCAAAGCTTGCGCTCGTCACCTGCCTGGCATGGTCGTACTCGTGGATCCACTGCGCCCGCGCCTCCAGCACGATCTGGCCGTAGCGGGTCGCGAAGCCTTTCTCCAGCTTGGCACCCAGGCCACTCTTGACCGAGCCGACATGCGTGGCGCCCACCGACAGGGCGGCCCCGTTGCCGCCGTTCTCCGTATAGCTGTCCTGGGTCAGGTAGCTGTACGTCAGGCTCGCCAGCGGCGTGAGCGTCACGCTACCCACCGACAGCGGATACCCGGCCTCGGTGCGCGCCACATACTGCTGGCCGCTGAAATGCCCGCTGGCCGTGCCCGAGAGGCCTTGCATGCTCACCAGGCGGCTCGTGTCGTATCGCTGCTGCACGGCCGCGCCCGAGAGGTTCACGTACCACGGCGTGCCGGTATAGCCTGCGTAGCCGATCAGCCCATAGCCATTGACGCGGGCGGCGTTGCCCGAGGTATCGCCGGTGTTGTCGATCGACGTGTTGCTGTAGCTGAACACGCCGCCGGCGCGCCAGCGGTCGTTGATCTCACGGTCCGCACCGATCAGCAAGCCGCCGTAGTTCGCGCTGTAGCCATCGATCTGGTCGCGTTCGTTCTGCTGGGCGTGGCCGCCGAACGCCTGGCCCCACACGCCCCACGGCGCCGGGCTGTCGCCGGTCGCCACCCCCGTTGCGCCCGCCGCCTGCGCCAGGCGCAGTGTGTTGACGTGCGCGCCCACCACGTTCAGCGCGTCGAATGTCGGCGCAGCGGGTGCCCACCCGGTCTGGGTCGCACCCAGTTGCTTGCCGATCTGGTTGGCGCTTGCCGTCGACCCCTCGCTCAGGGAGCCCAGCGCGGCGTTATACAGATTCAGCAGATTGGGGCTGCTGATGCCGGTGTAGCTCAACAGGCCATTGAGCGAGGCAACCGCGTTCGGTACGGTGGCCATCGATACCGGGTTCGGTGTTGTGGTCTGGCTCGACGTCGTGGTGGAGCTTGACGTTGTGGCGGCCGTGGTCGCCGACAGCGACGTCGCGCTGACCACGGTCAGCACCAGGTCGCTGTTGCCGCCGTTGGCCACGGCCGCGCCCGTCACGTTGGAGGTATAGCCGTTGATCGCATACCGCAGGCTGCCCGCGTTGTAGGTCGCCGTGCCGGCCGTGTCCACCACCACGTAGCGCTGCCCGGCAGCAAAAGCGTAGCCGTTGGATTGCAGCGTGATCGACGCACCCTGTGCAATCGTCGTATTGCCGGTCACCACCAGCCGGCCGTAGCCGGCGTCCGTGCCGAGGGTGCCTTGCGTGGTGGCGCCGCCGGCAACGCCGATCTGCAGCGTCGCGGCGCTGCCCTGGTTGTAGTTGCCGGTGAGGGTCACCGGCCGGTTGACCTGCACCACCGCCGAGCCGGTGTTGTTCACCGCGTTGATGGTGCCGCTGCCGAGGTTGATGTTGTCGTTGAGCAGCAGATTGCCCGAGGCGAACACCACGCTCGCATTGGGATTGTCGATGGTGCCGAGGGTGCTGCCGCCGCCGTAGCCGGTAAGCGTGCCGAAGGTCGTGCCGGTGCCCCCGCTGATGCTCAGGTCGTTGCTCGACAG
This sequence comes from Ralstonia pseudosolanacearum, assembly GCF_024925465.1. NCBI lineage: Bacteria > Pseudomonadati > Pseudomonadota > Betaproteobacteria > Burkholderiales > Burkholderiaceae > Ralstonia > Ralstonia pseudosolanacearum. Next base: position 323,345 of record NZ_CP103852.1, read on the forward strand.
GTTCTTGATGTTGCCGGCGATCACACCCGCATTGGTGACGGGGCCGAGCGTGCCGCCCGTATCGTTGAACAGCGCGTAGGTGCTGCCGGTGATCAGGCCGGCGTTGGCTAGCGAGCCGATCGTGCCGCTGTTGAAAATGCCGTAGGCGCTGCCGCTGCCGCTCACCGTGCCGCTGATCGTGCCGGTGCTGGTGTTGGTCAGCGTGCTGATCGAGCTCGAGTTCAGCACGCCGTAACCATCGCTGCCGCTATAGCTATTGGAACCGCTGATGGTGCCGCTGTTGGTCAGCGTACCGATGCTGCCGACATTGGCGACGCCGGCGCTGTAGCCGCCGATGATGGCGCCATGGTTGGTCAGCGTGCCGATCGTGCCACTGGTGTAGAGGCCGGTATACCTGCCGCTGATGGTGCCGCCGCTGTTGTTGGTCAGCTCGGTGATCGTGCCGCTGTTGTCGATACCGTTGCCGTAGCCGGTGCTGCTGGTGGCGTTGCCGATGAACCCGCTGTTGGTGAGCGTGCCGATCGTGCCGCGGCTGTTGTCGATACCGTGGCCGAAACCGGAACCGCTCTGGCTGATGGTGCCGCCGCTGTTGTTGGTCAGCGAGGTGATCGTGCCGCTGTTGAGGATGCCACGCGCGGCGGCGGTGATCAGACCGCTGTTGGACAGCGTGTCGATCCTATACGTGTTGTACACGCCGTACACGCCGCCGGACGTGCTGATGGTGCCGCTGCTGGTGTTGGTCAGCGTGCCGATCGACCCGGCGTTGTCGATGCCGGCCCAGGCACCGCTGCTGCCGACGCCGCCAGTGATGGCACCGCTGTTCGTCAGCGTATTGATCGTCGCGGCGTAGTAATTGAGAACGCCGAAGTGGGCCCCGTTGATGGCCCCATCGTTGGTCAGCGTCCCGATGCTGCTGCCGCTGCTGTTGAAGACGCCATCGTTGCCGGTGGCGCTGATCGTGCCGCCGCTCGCGTTGTTCAGCGCGCCCACCGCGCCGGAGGTGTAGAAACCATAGCCGCCGCTGATGACGCCGCTGTTGCTCAGCGTGCCGAGCGTACCGAGGGCGATGGCCACCACGCCGTACGGCCCACTCGAAATGGTCGACGTGACGGAAAGATCGCCATTGGTCCAAACGTAGGGCCCCCCGACGGGGCTGCTCACGGTCGCAGTCGTAGCCCCTGCCGTCTGCATCTGCGTCATCGCAGCCAGGGCTGCGACGGCCAGCGTCACGGTTGTCTGCCTGGGCCGATAATGGGCGCGCTGATTCATGCTGAAAATTCCCCCGTTCCTGGTCGCGGTGCGCGATGGTGCACCCGCATTTTTTCGTGTTGCCTTTTCGCAAGCGCGCCGAGTATATTCACGGGGCTTAATCCCATCTGTCGCACAAATGCGCTACACGGGCCGTCCCCCCGCCGCCCTTAGAACGACGGTCCATGTGCCCCTCCAGTACCGCTCCGGAACCACCCTCCATCCGCGTCGCGATCGTCGAGGACGATCCCGGCTTTCTCGATGCCTTGACCCAGGCCCTGGCGTGCGCGCCAGATATGCACTTGACGGGCGTCGCCGGCTCCCGTGCCGAAGGCCTGCTGCTGCTCGATGGCGCGCCAGCCGATGTGCTGCTGGTCGACCTCGGGTTGCCTGACGGCTCGGGCATCGACGTGATCGAAGCGGCCGCCCGGCAATGGCGCGCTTGCAGCATCATGGTCAGCACCAATTTCGGCGACGAAACCCACGTGATGCGTTCGATCGAGGTCGGCGCGGCCGGCTATCTGCTCAAGGACAGCTCGGCGGCCAGGATCCTCGATGAAATCCGCAGCCTCGCCGGCGGCGGCAGCCCGATCAGCCCGATCATCGCCCGGCAGATCCTGGCGCGCTTCCGGCAAGGCGGCTCCCGCAGCGCCGCAGACGAGGCGCCGGCTTCGGCTTCGGCGGCTTCGCCCCTGTTGTCGGCCCGTGAAAAAGAGGTGCTGGACCTGATCACCAAGGGCTTCACGGCGCAGGAGATCGCCAAGCTGATGGAGCTGTCCCATTTCACGGTGCGGACCTTCGTGCGGCGCATCTACAGCAAGCTCAAGGTCACCTCCAAGGCCGAAGCCATCTATGAGGCCCGGACGCTCGGGCTGTTGGCCGACTAGGCAGGGCTCGCCCGCATTTCCCACTGAACAGCCGGCTTCTTCGAGCATGGCGATATCGGCGCCGCATGAGATACCGCCCCACACACCTTCCCGCCTACGCCATCTTTGTCTTTTCCGTGGCGCTGCTCGTCATTGTGGGCGCCATCTATCTGGACGCCGACGGCGAGTCGTTCCCCGCAGCAAACCTGCATCTGACGCAGGCCGAGTGGCAGGTCACCGAGGCGCCGGGTTTCACGACGCCGCCGGCGACGCTGGACAGCAACCGCTTGCCGAATGCATGGCGGCATGTCGCGTTGCCCCTGGACTTGCCCATCGCCTTGTTGCGTCAGGCCCATGCCAACGCAGTCACCACGGCCGGGCAGACCACCTGGCTCAAGCTCGCCATCCCCCGATTGCCCCCGCATTCCGGCCCGCTGGCGTTGTATGGCATTCGCGTCAAGACGGACGGCACCATCGCGGTCTATGTCAACGGCGAGCTGGTGCACCGGGCGCAGCAGCAGGGGCCCTTGTGGAACAGTACCCGGACCCCGCTGTGGGTCGTGCTGGAGCCGCGTGCGGACGATGCACCGGTGCGTGAAATCCTCATCCGCCTGGAGCACACCGAGCGGACCCAGGTGGCCTTGTCCTCGCTGTGGCTGGGCCCAGTCGAGACGCTGCGGGTCCGCTATCACGTACGCCAATGGCTGCAGCAGGAGCTTCCCAGCATGCTCAGCGCGGCGTTTCTGGCGGTGGGCATTTTTGCCCTGTTTGTCTGGCTCAAGCGCCGCCACGAAACGGGCTATCTGCTGTTCTTCAACCTGGCGGTCACCTCGTTTTTACGGGGGCTGCACTTCTACGTGGGCTTGCCGATCGCCAATGACGGGTTCGCCTGGCTGACGGTCAACTCCCTGCTGTGGCTGGTCACCGTGGTGCACTTCTTTCTGCGCCAATTGCACGGCCGCCCGCTCACAGGGTTCACGCGGGCGCTGGTCGGGGTGACCGGCCTGATCGGCGTGCTGACGCTGCCGGCGCTGGCGGTACTGCCGAACACGCCGAAGGTCACCCCGCTGATCTATCCGATGGCAGCACTCATGGGGGCGGCCGTGGGGCTGGTGGGCGGCATCAGCGCCTGGCGCCGGTCCAATGAAGGCGTACTGGTGGCGATCGGCGTCAGCGTCTGTACGTTGCTGGGGGTGTCCGATTGGCTGCTGCAAAACAACTTTGTCAGCCCGGAAGGCTGGTATTTCGGGGCCTATACCAATGCCATCACGTTCGGCATTTTCGGCATCCTGATGTACCGGCGCTACGTCAATGCCATCAGCGAGGTCGAGTTGACCAACGCGAACCTCGCGCAGCGCCTCAAACACCGCGAGGCCGAACTCGAAAGCAGCCATCAGCGGCTACGTGAAGTGGAGCGGCAGCAAACGATCAGCGCGGAACGGCAGCGCCTGATGCAGGACATGCACGATGGTCTCGGTGCGTCCCTGATCAGCGCCATCCGGTCGGTCGAGCGCGGGGCGGTCAGCGATGCCAAGGTCTCGCAAATCCTCAAGAGCTGCCTTGACGATCTGAAGCTGACCATCGACTCGATGGAGCCGGTGGAGGCCGATCTGCTGCTGTTGCTGGCCACGCTGCGCTTCCGGCTGGAACCGCGCCTGGAGGGCACGGGCATCGCCTTGCTGTGGGAAGTCCGGAAGCTGCCGACGCTCACCTGGCTGGACCCCTCCAGTGCCCTGCACATCCTGCGCATCGTGCAGGAAAGCATTGCCAACATCCTGCACCACACGCAGGCGAGCGAGATCCGGGTAGGAACGGCGGTGGAGTCGACCGGTGTGCTGGTCACCATCGTAGACAACGGCCGGGGCTTCGATGTCGAAAAAACCCTCGCCGCAGGCAAGGGGAACGGTCTGCGCAACCTGCAGCGCCGCGCCCAGGCCATCGACGGCACGGCCCGTTGGACGTCGGGGCCGGAGGGCACACAATTCACGCTCTGGCTGCCGTTGGAGCGGCATGCCTAGCCACCACCCCTTTCTGTTGCGATTGCAGGCCGGCACCGTGCATTGACTCGGCGGTTCGTGACGTCGGCTCCAACGGTTTGATGGAGAAAGACAAGCCGTGAACGAATGACGCATCTCTGCCGGAGCAGGTCAGCCGGGCGGACCCGTTCAGGACAGCCAAGCGTCTGCCGCGCACGAGCATGACGCGCAAGATCACGCGACCACCGTGATCGAACTGCGCAAAAGAGCGCTCCACCCCCCGATTCGCGCAAAAGAGCGGTATCGTGTCGCCGACAACCCGCGTGATGCTTTCCCGATCGCGCGCAATGACTCCCCCGCTTTTTGCTACCCGCCCCCCGTGACCGATCACCCCACCCTCAGCTGGACCGACGCCGAAACCGCCACCGCCCACACCGCCCGTTGGCGCTCCGAAGCGGGCAACCCGCCGCCCAAGCGCGTCACGGTCGCCGATGACCGTATCACGGCCGACGCCGCCTACCGCCAAGCCTGCGAGGGCATCGCGATACTCTGGCGCGGCGACTTCCAGAACGCGCGCCAACTGCTGCAAGCGATGTCCCGCCGCACCGATCGCAAGCCGCGCAAGACGGCCACCTCCCCCCTCGACGCGTTCAATCTCCATCGCCAGGCCCAATCGCAGCGTGCCCGCACGCTCGGCATGCTGCTGATTCCGCTCGACGCCGACTACACGATCCCTTTGCGCCGAGCGCCCGACGTGCATGAAGCCTGCACCGAAGCGTACGGCGCAGGCGAAGACACTTCGGTCGTCTCGCTCAGGGAACTGCTCGGTCTGATCGGCGCGCATGAATGGCGCAAGAAGGGGGTCGACATTCCAGCGCTGGGCGGTGCGCGCATTCACCCGCATTACGGTGTCTTTTCACCGGTGCGCGGCGAATATGTCGATCTGGTCGCGAACGCGCCCCTGCCGTCGCAAGCGCTGGCGTTCGACATCGGCACGGGCACCGGCGTGCTCGCGGCCGTGCTTGCGAAACGCGGCGTGAAGCGCGTGGTCGGCACCGATCAAGACGCGCGCGCGCTCGCCTGCGCCCACGAAAACCTGACGCGCCTCGGGCTCCAATCCCAGGTCGAAGTCATCGAGGCCGATCTCTTTCCCGAGGGCCGCGCGCCGCTCATCGTGTGCAATCCGCCGTGGCTTCCGGCACGGCCCAGCTCGCCGATCGAACGGGCCGTCTACGATCCGGATAGCCGCATGTTGCGAGGCTTTCTGGACGGTCTCGCCGCGCATCTCGAGCCGAGCGGCGAAGGCTGGCTGATCCTGTCGGATTTCGCCGAGCATCTCGGCTTGCGCACGCGGGATGCACTGCTGGCGATGATCGATGCGGCGGGTCTGCAAGTCGTCGGCCGCGATGACATCAAGCCGCAGCATCCGAAGGCGTCGGATGCGAATGATCCACTCCATCAGGCCCGCGCCGCCGAGGTCACGTCGTTGTGGCGACTGAAAGCGCGCTAGTGCAAGCTATGCATCCCGTCGGCAAGCCTGAGCGGGCGCGTCATCCGCGCAACGCCGCCGTTGCCAGATACGCGAGCACGCCGTGCCCGGCGGCGGCGCCACTCGCAAAACACGCCGTCAGCAGGTAGCCGCCCGTCGGGGCTTCCCAATCGAGCATCTCGCCCGCGCAGAACACGCCGGGCAAGCGCGCGATCATCAGATTTGCATCGAGCGCTTCGAACGCGACGCCGCCCGCGCTGCTGATCGCCTCGTCGATCGGCCGCGCGCGCGTGAGCCGCAGCGGCAGCGCCTTGATCGCAAGCGCGAGCTGCGCGAGATCGGCGAATGCGTCTTTCGACAGACATTCGCGCAGCAGCCCGAGCTTCACGCCCGTGATGTTCAACCGGCTCTGCAGATGACTCGACATCGAGCGCGCGCCGCGTGGCCGCATCAACGCATCGGCAACGCGTTGCGCGCTCCAGCCGGGCGCCAGGTCAAGCCGGATCGTGATGTCGCCGCCGGCCTCGAGTGCATCGCGGATCGGCGCGGACAACGCATACACCAGGCTGCCTTCGATGCCGGTCTGCGTGACGAGGAACTCGCCCTGGCGGAATTGCAGCGCGCCATCGTCGCCGGACGCGATGCCGATCGCGACGGACTTCACCGGCTGCCCCGCGAAGCGCTCCTGAAAATGCGCGCTCCAGTCCGCATCGAACCCGCAGTTGGCGGGCTTGAGCGGCCGCACTTGCACGCCGCGTGCTTCCAGGCGCGGCACCCATGCGCCATCGGAACCGAGGCGCGGCCAACTGCCGCCGCCCATCGCCAGCACGACGGCGTCGGCGTACACGAGGCGCTCCCCGTCGGGTGTTTCGAAGCGCAGCGCCTCAGGTTGATCGGCCTGATCGGACGATGCGGCGCGCCAACCGCTCCACCGGTGCCGCATCTGCAACTTCACGCCGGCCTCGCGCAGCCGATGCAGCCACGCTCGCAGCAACGGCGCCGCTTTCATGTCGGTCGGAAACACGCGGCCCGAACTGCCGATGAACGTTTCGATCCCGAGCCCATGCACCCAGTCGCGCAGCGCGTCGGGGCTGAAGCGGTCGATGAGCGGCGCAAGTTGCTCGCGGCGCGCACGATACCGTCCGAGAAACGCGTCGAACGCTTCCGAGTGCGTGATGTTCATCCCGCCGATGCCCGCCAGCAGGAACTTGCGGCCAGCCGACGGCATGGCGTCGAACACCTCGACACGCACGCCTGCGCGAGACAGGACTTCGGCGGCCATCAGCCCGGCAGGGCCGGCGCCGATCACGGCGACCAGGGGAACGTTGTGCGGTTCGGACATGCGGCGGCGGATCAGAGAGGGACGCGGTGGCGCCCGCCACGAGCGTCATGACGCGGAACGGGCGGCGCTTGGGGCGCGCGGGCGGGGCGCCATTGTCCCATCCCCGCTTGGCTCGGGCAAACGAACAAGGTGGGCTTCAATCGCATGCGTCATGCTGCCCATTGCGTTCACACACGGCGACCGGACGTGGCCCGGCACGCTTTTCGGTAAACTGACGCCATTGTTTCCGTTCTTCCCTAGGCTGCCGCACGTATCGGTACGACTTGCCGCGATGCGGCCTTGACGATGTCCAATAAAACCCACGAAATCCGCCCCAACCAGTCGATCGAGTTGCTGAAGGAGCTGCACATCCTGACGCGCGACGGCAAGATGAACCAGGACAGCCGCCGCAAGCTGAAGCAGGTCTATCACCTGTTCCAGTTCATCGAGCCGCTGCTCGACGACGTGCAGAAAGCCAAGGGACATGTATCGCTCGTCGACCACGGCGCGGGCAAGTCGTACCTGGGCTTCATCCTCTACGACCTGTTCTTCAAAGAGCAACCCGGCGACGGTGCCTCGCACATCTATGGCATCGAAACGCGCGAAGAGCTGGTGGCGAAGTCGACCGAGCTCGCGGCGCGGCTCGGTTTCAAGGGGATGTCGTTTCTGAACGTGTCGGTGGCGGAATCGATCACGTCGGAACGTCTACCGCCTGCCGTCGACGTCGTGACCGCGCTGCATGCGTGCAACACCGCCACCGACGATGCGATCCGCTTCGCGCTCGAAAAGCATGCGCAGTACATCGTGCTCGTACCATGCTGCCAGGCGGAGGTCGCCGGCGTGCTGCGCCGGAACAAGGGCAAGTCGCTCAGCAATGCGCTGACGGAAATCTGGCGTCATCCGCTGCATACGCGCGAATTCGGCAGCCAGGTCACCAACGTGCTGCGCTGCCTTCAGCTCGAAGCCCACGGCTATCAGGTGAGCGTGACGGAGCTCGTCGGCTGGGAGCACTCGATGAAAAACGAGCTGATCGTTGCACAGTACAAAGACCTGCCTCGGCGGCGTCCGACCGAGCGGCTTACTGAAGTGCTCAGCACGCTCGGCCTCGAAGAACTGCGCGAGCGCTTCTTTGCGCCGGCTTGATGGAATCGGGCCGAGCGGCCTGTGTCATGCGTCGTGCCTCGCCTACGATTGCAATGACTCGGATACTGACCAGAACGGACGACGCGACGGCAGACCCATAGCGCGCAACTGGCTGGCTAGGGCGGTGAAGTTCATGCAGAAAGCGAAGGGCGTTGATTTCAACGCGGCATTACAAGAAGTGATGCCAGCGGCGGGTTCGCGCTGATCGCGGCGCAGGTGCCGGATGTGCTCCAGCAGCACACCGGGCAGAGCCGATTCATCCTGCGACCAGTCAAGCCGCGGCCCAGTGCTTGGCACGCGGGCCGGCCGCTGAAGACCCGCAGCACCGATGCCGGAGCGCGGTCGATCAGATCAAGCAGATTGCTCGCGTTGGTCAGAGTCTTCTGTAGTCCAGCACATCCCTGTAGCGCACACGGCGATGCGTACCGATTTTGTGGAACGAAGAACCTATCCGATCTGTGGCTCCTGGGAGATCGAAGCGGCTGCCGGGTCGCTACGCGTCGGCCAGCGGGCTGGCTGCGATCATGAGCCTCGTCCCGTCGGCCAAGCGGTAGCCCTCCTGGTGATGCCGGTTACATCGATTGCGCTCGCCAGCGGCGAATCACCAAAGGTGGTATGATTTTCGCTCTCTGCCATTCGTCGACACCTGTCGGCGTCAATGTGCCGGCCGCAAGACACCATCAGTAGAAGAGCATTCGCGGCCTGTCGGGCGTACACCCGATGCTTTCAGGGCGACAGTCGCCCACAACCCTATCTGACCGGCGGCACGTCCGCTCCGCAACGATCGCGCATGTACCCGGCGCGTCGGCTTGCGCAAGCACGGTCCATCTCACGCCAGCTTTTCCGTCTGCGCCGATGCGCGGGACGCGACACTGACTTTGCAATGGCGACCGGTCACCGGCAAGCGCACAACGCACATCCCTAGGGGTGTTAGACGCTGCTTTCCCGGATCGAGCGCCTCCGAACAGGAACAATTTGAATCACAGCATCACTCCGCTCACCGTTTCGGTATACCCCATCCAACAAGAGCCGGGCGTGTGGTTTGCGAACTACATGATCTCCGAGTACAGGAACGGCGCCGAACGCGTCGTCGCCAGCGTCTCGATGCGGCATGCCACGCACCACTCCGAAGCCAAGGCCAAGCAAGCCGCCCGCCGCGCAGGTGAAAGCGCCGCCGCGTGCATGCGACTGCAACAGGCGGCGCATCGGCACGCACAGTCGACTCGACTGATCGCGTAACACACTCACAGAAAGGAGCATCCTTGGCTAAAGAAGAACTGGTGGAATTCAACGGCAAAGTAGTGGAAGTCCTTCCGGACAACCGCTTCCGCGTCATCCTGGAAAACGGCTTCGAGGTCTGCGCTTATTCGTCAGGACGGCTGAAGAAGAATCGCATACGCGTTCTTGCCGGTGACCGCGTCACGCTCGAAATGTCGCCCTACGACCTCACGAAGGGCCGCATCAACTATCGTCACAAGGCTTGAATAGCCGCGACGTTGCAGCGCTGCCTCAGGCGGCATGATCGCTGCACGCTACCGAATCCGATCGCACGAGAGAAAGCAAGACATGTCGAACAGCGAAGAATGGGAAGAACTGCATCTGACCCCGGCCGGTTGGATTGCCGGCAGTTACCGGCACACGCCATGGCCCGTGGTCGAGGTAGCGCCGCCGGACGCCGGCGTGCTGACGGTGCGCCGGCACGTGACCGCGACCTACTGCGGTCCGTCGCGCGCCGTTGAAGACCGCACGCCGCAAACGCAAGACATGGCACTGATCGAGTCGTTGCTAGCGCGCTATGGCAGTCCCGAATTCAGCGTCTAGCAGACAGGCTTGCGGGGCCGTCCACCCCGCGCGCAAGATTCGAACTCAGCCCGGGGAAGCGCTGTCGTGGCCGGGCTGGGGCAACGCCCGCTCCTACCGGCTTGAGTTCGCGCTCCTGGCGCACGGCATCCGGATCCAGCACATAGTCCTACGATGTCTATCGGTCCACTCCACGCCCTCTGTGAGGCCGGGAGTGCCCTGATTTCACCAGGGATAACAACCGTGCAACCGGCAATAAAAAAGCTCCGCATTGCGGAGCTTTTTTATTCGACTTGCGTCGGGAGAGGATCAGATCGGTTCGATCTTGGTGGCTGCGGGGCCCTTTTGGCCGACGCCAGCAACGTAACGCACCTTCTGGCCCTCTTGCAGCGTTTTGAAGCCGCTGCCCTGAATTTCAGAGAAATGCGCGAAGAGATCGTTTCCACCCGCGTCAGGCGTGATGAAGCCAAAACCCTTCGATTCGTTGAACCACTTTACGGTACCGGTTTCCATGTTTGGATTCCTTAAAAAGTAATTCTCGCCTAACAAAAGCGCTGGCGAGGCCTGACGATCAAGGAGGAAACAAGGAAAAAAGTGGCGCCGTGTAGGCAAGCACCTAATACTTCGAGGTTACTGCTTGAAAATCCTGCAGGTTCCTTATACAGGGATGTTGCGGTCTTGTCAACAAACATCGCAGAACGGCGATGGGATGCACGTCCGGTGCCTCGGGTCCAAGCGTTGGCTGTGCGCAGCCTTGCTGACAGAGACCCTCCAGTGGAGGCGGCTCTTTCCCATACACCAGCGTGATACAGTGGCCTCCCCACTGAACGGAATGCGTATGACTCTCTGCCCTGCTTGCCAGGCCATCGAACTCCACAAGCTCGGCGCGCCTGGGCACGCCTTGCTGCGCATCACGGATACGCAACGCCTCAAGCCAGCCAAGGCCGCAGCGATCACCATCAGCACCTTTGTGTGCCAGACCTGCGGAACGTCCTGGACCTATCGCGACCAGAAGGATGGTCCGGAGCAAGGTTGGCAACGGTAACGTGATCGGCAAGCCCGCCGTACGCTATCGCAGCGAGCCGTTCGTGGGAGCCACCGCAGTGGCCCTCCTCATCATCCCACCGCCTTACTTCTTCCAACTAGCCGACTTCAGCGTCGCGTATACCGCCTCGACCTGATCGAGCCGGCTCCCGCTACGGCCCGCAAAACCCATCACCACGCTGCCCGACGGCACTTGCCAGTCGAACGGACTGCCGCCGCCACCGCCCCCCGCCACCGAACGGTCATCGTCGAGCGTAATGCGAAGCTGGTCAACGCGCGACCCGGAGCGTCCCGAAAGCTTCTTGATGAACTGCCCCGGCCTGACCTGCAAGGTCTGGCTAAAACTGCCGCCCCCGCCGCCGTGATACGTCTGCATGCTGGTCGACTTCGCGGTGGCCTGGTACGTGACGATCAGCGCATCGACTTCCGAGCCCGTGCGCAGCTGCACGGCACTGACGTAGGTCTGGTTCTGGATGTAGGTATTGATATCGACATCGTTGAACGGCGAACCGCCGTTGCCACCCTGGGCCGGCGATTGAGCGACGCCGTATTCGAGCATCGGCGTGCCCGCGTCGAGCGATGGCAGCGCCGGCTTGATCAGCGTGGCGGTCGGATCGCTCTCGTACAGCAGGAACTGCGCGTTCAACGCCTCGAGATTGGCCTGCGCCTCGCGCTGCACGTCATCGACCTTGCTGTCCTTGAAGCCTTGATAGAACGCGTAGATCTTCTTGAGCCACTCGATCTGGTTCAGCAGTTCGGTCTCGGCGACCAGGTATCGCGAGAGACCGCCGCCGCCATCGGGGCCGATCAGGAATTCGCGGTTCTTCGCGACGGGATCGAAACCGCCCATATTGGGCACGTGCTCGTAGCCCGTCACGGCGAACGCCACGATGGCCGGCGCATCGATCGGCAAGCTCGGGAACGCGAGCGCGTAGTCGATCATGTCGTCGGGCTTCGGGAATTTCGGATTGGCGATGCCCGAGATGTTCTGGTTGAACGCAAGCCGCACCTGGGTCGAGGTGGTGACCTTGTTGAGCTTGGTCTGCAGGCTCGCGTCCACCGAGCCGAAGTCGAAGATGCCGTTGGCCTTCAGCTCGACGCTCACTGACTGCTGCTCTTCCTTGCTCTGCGCGTAGAACGTATAGACCGCGTAGTATTCGGAGCCGGTCGTGATCGATGAAACGAACGCATCGCCGTAGCTGCGAAAGAACTCGCGCAACTGGCTGTTGCCGCTGGGCGGATTGATGCCGCTCTTGAGCTTGAAAGCGGTCGCGGTGTCGGTACCCTTCACGTGCTTCGCACGCACGACGATATTGATGCTGAAGGTGGTCAAGCGAAGCGTCTGGACAAACTCGCTCTTTTCGCTGACGCCGCCGATCGGCCCAAAGCCGACCGACACCGACTGCGAGACGTCGAGCGCTTTATACAAGGTGTCCAGATCCATCGCCACCTGGTAAACCACGCTGCTGGTGCCGCCGTGTGTCGCGTAGCTGCCGTCCACCGCGGTCGACAGGCCGGAACCGCTGACGCTGTCGGTGCCCTGAAACAGGCTTGCGGGCAGCGGCACGCTGACAAATTCGGATGTTTCGCGCTCGGTGCTAATCACCGGAGTGTTCTCTTCTTTAAGCATGATCAAAGATCCCTATCGGTTTGAGAAACGGGAGAGGCAATGCGATCCTGCGCAGACACCATAGCCCCTCGATGTTCGGAATACACCTGTCAGGGTTTTCAGCTACCGGATCGATGGCGCCGCGCAACATCACATCCTCAGGCTTTGCGCTCACGCTGATTCCTGCTCGTATCCGGCAAGCGGATCGACCAGGGTCTGTTCACACGATGCATGTTCGGGAGGATGCGCGGCACGCGCACCGCAAGGCGCCGTTGCTCTACGCCGCCAGAGGCATCATCAACTGCGAAGTGGAGGAGGGCGTTTGGAGCGTCCCGCCGCACGTCCGATGTCGTCTCCGACGGCCAAACCACACTGCCCCACACCCACTTCGCCCCAAGGCACCACGTCTTCGCCCGGCAAGCAGCCGCGTAGCGCGCGCGCCAGGAAAATGCAGCCTGCAACCGATCATTGAAGACAGCACGAAGAATCGCCGTGCCGTCATCCGATGACGCTGCCGCGCATTCCCCTGATCGCCGTGCACGTCTCCAGCCGAACCCCGGGGGACACTCCGCGATCATGTGTCTGGGGTACGTCACTTCCCATCCCCAATGGTTATCGATTCCGAACGATTCACAAGGAGCCACGTGATGAAACACATGCTGTACCTGGCCGCGCCGGCCATCGTGGGCGCAGCCCTTCTCTGCCTGCCGGCCCCGTCCTCGGCCACCGCGAATGCGGTGGGCGCCAACGCCGTGATCGGCGAATTCGCGACGCCGTCCGCCACCAGCTCGCCGCAGGGCGTGGATGTCGCCGGCGACGGCAGCGTGTGGTACTCGGAGACCACGGCTGGAAAAATCGCTGTGCTGCGCCCGGACGGCTCTTCGACCGAATTCCCGGTGCCCAACGGGGGTCAGCCTTTCATCCTCAAGGTGGCGGATGACGGCGTCTGGTTTACCGACAGCGGCACGCGTGCCATCGGGCACCTGGACCCGGCCACCGGCAAGGTCGAGTCGTACAAGATTCCCTCCGGTGCGTCGCCGTTCTTTATCCAGGTCGGCCCGGACGGCAGCAAATGGTTTACCGAGACCGCGGGCATCGGTCGGCTCTCGCCGAACGGCGAGTTCACCGAGTGGACAGTGACGCTGGAGCATGCCGACGACAACATGGAACAGCTGAGCCTGGATCCCTGGGGCAATGTCTGGTTCGTGGAGCGCAATTTCGATGGCATTGGCGCGGCCGGTACCAACAAGGTGCGCCGTTTCAATCCCTATTCGAACGTGATCAGCACCTACAAGGTGCCGACGCTGGGCGGCACGCCGTCGGGCGTGGTGGCCAATGCCAACGGGTCGGTCTGGGTGTCCGAGTACTACGCCAACGCGATCGCGCTGCTCAACCCCTTCGCCGCTCCGCACAGCGATGAGGTGGTGCAGCCCACTACGCTGAAGGCCGACGGCCAGACGGCATCGGTGTCGCCCATCCTGGCCGCGCGCACGCCGGGCGCGAAGACGCAGGTCACGCCCAGCGCCTACACGGTCAAGCCGTCCGTGACGCTGGGCTGGATCGAATATCCCCTCCCGACCGCCAAGGCCGAGCCGGAAGACATGCGTGTCGATCGGCATGGCCGCGTCTGGTTCGAGGCGGATGCCGGCTTCATCGGCCGCCTCGATCCCTTCGAGGCGCGCATCACGGAATACGCGATCCCGTCGGCCAACAGCGGCTACTACAACATCGCGCTGGACAAGCACTCCGGCTTGCTCTGGTTTACCGAGGCCGGTGTCTTCGCGCCGGTGACGACCAAGATCGGGTATCTGGACACGCGGCACTGAGCGTCGCCGATCCGGCCCGGTGATGTGTCGATGCTCCATGCTGGCAAGCCCCGGCATGGAGCGTTCGTGTGCCGGCGGTCCGCCTTCCCAATGCCCCGCATTTTTATCTCGCGGAAAGGCACCATCCATTTCGGCCTGGGAAGCCGCGCTCCGGGCGCCATCGCAAGGCTACCGCGCCCTCGCCATGCCGCTCGGCCAGCGCAACGCCTTGCAGCGTGATGCAATCCCGGTCTGGTATAGAGTACCCACCTCGCAGCCCCGTGCCGTCATCGGCTTGCGGACACGGCTGCGCATGCGGTGTGCGCGAACGCGCCGCACCGTTCGCCGCCACGATCCTCCGCGTTCTTCTGCCGGACGGATTGGCGGCGAATCTCTCCCCACTGCCGCGGCGGTCCAGCCACCGCCATCGGCTCGAAAAAAAATAAAGGACAACGCATGTTGAAACGCGTGCTATTTGCGATTTTTCTGCTGACGGTCAGCGTCATCGGACATGGTGCGACCGCCGAACCCAAGGTCGAACTCACGATCGGCAGCAAGACCCAGTCGTTTACGCAGCAAGCATTGCTGGCGCGCCCGGATGCGGCGACGATCCAGGTGCCGCGCGATGTGGCCTACGGTACGTCGACCACTTACCGCGCGGTGCCGCTGCCCAACCTGCTCGACGGCGCGGTGGTGCCCGTTGACAGCGTGCTCGAAGCCCGCGCGACCGACGGCTTCGCTGCGCAGCTGCCGATGGATCTCGTGCGCAACAGCAACCCCGCGGGGGCCGTCGCATGGCTCGCCGTCGAGGATCCGGCGCATCCGTGGCCGAAGCTGCCGGGCAAGGCAGTCAGCGCGGGACCGTTCTACCTGGTCTGGATCGGCAAGGACGCGGCGTCCGTGCGCAGCGAGCAATGGCCTTACCAGGTCGCGCAGCTCACCACGCAACCGTCCCCGGCCACGCGCTGGCCGGCGCTCAACGTCGATCCGGCACTGCCGGCAACCGATCGGGTCCGCGCGGGCCAAAGCCTGTTCATCACGCAATGTTTCGCCTGCCACAAATTCAACCATGCAGGCAGCGCAACCGTCGGCCCCGACCTCAACATGCCGATGAATCCGACCGAGTACTTCCAGCCCGGCATCTTGCATCGCTATATCCGCAATCCGGCCTCGGTCCGGGACTGGCCCGCCCGGACCATGCCGGCCTTCCCGCCGGATCATCTGAGCGATCGCGAGATCGATCTGATCGTCGCCTATCTGAAGCATATGGCGCCGCGCAAGGTCGGAAAGTAACGCGCCTTCCGCGCGCCCAACCCGCGAGATGGATGGGGACGGATCGTCAGGCCTGTCGTTGTGGGGCCTGCGTCCGTCCCTCCCGTTTCGCTGTCCCTACGACGCGATGGGCCGCAACCCCGTGACGACATCGCGCGCCGCGCTGCTCAGCGCCCCCGCATTGCCGCCATTGGCCGCCACGACCAGGCCGGCCACCGCATTGATCGCACTCATGAACGCGCCTTCCAGCCAGCCGCCGAGGTGGCTATAGCTGTCGCTGGCAAGGAAGAAGCGATTCCCGAGCCTGGGGTTGAGCGCATGCGTGTGATACCGGAAGCAGAGATTGCTCTGATGGTGATCGCCCGTGCTGTCGAGCTTGAAGCCGCCGGCCGTGCCGTTGGTGGTCCAGTCGAACACGAAGCGGTCTTGTTCCCGGACCTGGCTCAGCAGTTGCGAAAACCACCAGACGGCCGGCGCGGCCGCCGGCTTAGCCGGATCCCGCACGTTGCGCGTGGCGCGGTTGATCATCGTCCTGAACATGGCGGACGCGGTGCCGTCGCTCGTCGGCGGATTCTGCGGGTAGTCGCCAAAATTGCGCTGAAGCCGCGTCGAGTCGTCGCCCCACGTGTAGCTGGCGAGAAAGCTCGAGTAGCGCGGCGTGCCCGGTTCGGTGGGGCTGGGCACCACATAGCTGGCAGCCAGGCCGGAGTCCGATACGACCGCTTTGATCGGCCGGCCCTTGAGGGTCGCCACGAACGGTTGATCGAGCGCTGCCGTTTCGATCGTGCCGAAGACCTTGGACGACCGGACCATGTGGAGCTGACTCAGTGCCGTCACGATGCGCGCGTTCGGCGCCGAGCTGGTATCGCTGAGCAGCAGCGGAGGGAGGGCGTCCCGGACCGGGATCGTGCCCAGCCCCAGCGCGCCGTCGCCCAGCACGAGACTGGCCGGCTGGAACGCGTATCCGGATCGGCTGACCGCCAAGGCGAGCTGGTCCTGCGGGGCGGCCAGGATGACGTAATCGTAGAAGCGCGTCGAGAGGTTGTTCGCCCGATCATATGCCACCACAACCGGCAGCCGGACACCCGTGGCGCCGGAGTGGCAGACATCGGAGACCCGCTCCCGGCGCACATCGACCGTCAGGTGCGAGCCGCCCTCCTCGAGCGCTTCCCGATACAGGCCGGCGATGAATTCGACATTCTCCTCGACCGGCAGCGTGTATTCGTTCGAGTAATCCCACAGGATCAACCGCATCATCTCGACCAGCGAAATGTTGAACAGCGGCTTGAACCCGCCCGTGCCGAAACCGAAGCGGCCGAACAGCTCGACGTAGTAGTTGATCGTCTCCGCCCGATCGAGGCCGGCGATCGGCGGCAGGCTGTTCGCGGCGCCCTTGTCGATTTCGCGTGTCACGATGCGCCGGACGGCCGCTTCGAGCGTCGTGCCGTCATGCGCCGCGATGAAGGCCGGCCAGTCGCGCTCCTGAATGGCCCGCAGCTGCGCGGGGCCGGCCCTTTCGCTTTTCAGCAGTTGCGCGACCTGCGCCGGATCGCGGCCGCCGATCGGAAAGAGCGCAGTGGGCGTTTGGCCGTCCGGCGCGCCGGCGAGCCCGTTCGCGACCACGAGAAACACTTTGCGCGTAGGCGATTCCGGGTCCAGCCAGTCCTCGGGCGCACCGCCGCTGTAGCGGTCGATGCGGTCGCCGAACATGAATTCGGTCGGCACCTTGCCGGGATTCGGGAACACCTTGATCGGCGCGCCGTCGCCGTACACGACACTCGCGTAATGCCACGTCAGCCCGGCGATTTCCGGAAAGCGCATCGCACCGACTTCGTACACCGTGTCGTTCTGATTGACGCGAGCGGCAGAGACGCGGCCGGCCTTGAGCCCTCGCACGTTGATGGCCTGGGCGCCGGCTTCATGCCTGGCGAGGAAACTGTCCGGATCGGATTCGTAGAGCGTGACGTTGATTTTCCCGGTCACGAGTGTATTGGCGAGCCGCGACAGTTCGTACAGCGATGCGATCCCGGCCGCGCCGCCGCCGACGATCGCGATGTTGTAGACGCGATCCGGCAGCGTGCCGAGCGCCTTGTCGACCGCGACGGGATACGAAACCAATGCGGAATCGGGATGCCGATAGAACCGGCCGTTCAGCTTGGCCTGCCCGATCGTTGTCGAAATCTGCTGCATGCGCGCATCGCTTTCCATGCTGGTGAGGACCGGCATGACGGTAATACCCATGGCACGTCTCCATCGTGAATGTTGCAGTGAATGAAGCGGGGGACTGCGGTCCGGCAGGCGCGGGCATCCAGCCCGTCATGACGCGATGACGAGCAGGGCGCCCAAGGCCGATTCACTATATGAAGCGGGCCATGGTGCGACAACTGGGCTGGGATGCTGAGCTGGCGGCCATCCGCGCAATGCGTCTCGGCGCAGGTCCGCCGAGGCTGACTTGCGATGACGACAGCGCCGGTGGCCTCATTGCACGGCCGGCACATGACTGCAGGTGTGGGGCGCTTCGCGCCGTTGCCGGCGCGCAGATGCGCATCAGGTGACCAGGTGGACAGCGCGTCCGTGCCGCGATACAGCGCGACTCGGGTCAAGGCGGGAACCCCATCGCGAAAGCGCGAGGCGATCGTCGGTCAACGCGGCGAGCGAACCTGCGTCGTCGGATTCGGTAGGGATGGGCGACAGCGCCGCGCGAACCGGAGAACGCCGGTGGCGGAAAGGGTGCTACACGGCCCGTGCGGGCGATGGGGTCTTGATGGCGGGTTCGAGGGCGGCCGCGTCTTTGGCGGCGGCGGGGCTCGGTCCCCGGATTGGCGGTGGTCTGGCAGACCTGGCGCCGGAACGAGCGTACGGTGCCGTCGATCCGTTCCAGCGCTGGGGCGCCGGGCCGCATGTACGGCCCGGCAAGGCGATGGCCCGGTCACTGTGCGTAGTTCATCGCGCGCGATCGCGCCGATGCATCCGCCGACCGGGCCAGCCCGTCAGTGCCGGTGATGGTGCTTGCCGTGCTTGCGGTAGCCGCGGTCGTCGCCGTCGTGCTCGCGTTCGGCATTCGAGCTGCGCTGGATATGGCCGCCCAGTGCCGCGCCGGCACCACCGCCGGCTGCCGCGCCGACGATGCCGCCCGTACGGCCGCCCATGGCATTGCCCGCGGCAGTGCCGACGCCGCCGCCGATCGCGCCGCCGATGATCGCGCCCTTGCGGTCGCGGCTGTTCGACGTCAGCGCGCCGCCGGCGCCGCCACCGATCGCGCCACCGATCACAGCGCCCGTCTGCCCGCCGAGCGCACCGCCCACCGCGGCGCCACCGGCACCGCCCAGGGCGCCGCCGAGCGCGTTGCTCAGATCACCGGCCACGGCCGGCAATGCCGTCATGCCGGCAAGCGCCACGATGAGGGCTGGGGCAATTTTGTTCCACATGATTCGAATTCTCCTGGTTCCCGAATGCAGGATTCCGCGTCCATCGTCGGATGACGGGCGGAATCGCGTTGATTGGCTGACCCGCTTGCCGCCTCAGGGCGGTGCCGGGTCAACCGGCTCGCGGCGAAGAATACATCGCGCATGGAACACACGGTTAAACAATCCGGTCACTCTGGTAACAGAATGTGTGCGGGCCCGGGAGGCGTACCGCTTGGCCGGCCATCCGTGCGCGCGATCCGCCTGCCGGCACCCGACGATGCGGCACGCGAAGGTTCGCGTCGTCAATCGACACGCTGGGCATAAAGCCGGGCAGATGACTGGCGCCGGATGTGCGATGCAACCGGCGCGATGGCTTGAAACAGCGAAGCGGTCCGGCGTCAGCCCGGCGACGGCTTGCCGATGTGGATAACTTGGCCGGCCGCTGTGGAGAACCCTCGGAAAAGCCTGTTTGCCGTCTGTGGTCCGCCTGTCGATGGTGTCGGAACAACTTGCGGGCTGACCGACGGCCGTGGATCAGGCCGTCACATCCATCCACGCGACGGCACAGGCTGTCCGGTGGGTTTTGCTTTCAGCAAGTCATTGAAGGCAAAGCGTTTTCCATGGTTACCCACAGAAGCAGAGCACCGTTATCTACTACTACTATTTGTATACATAAAAAAATAAGTCAGAAGCAAAACAGCGGGGCGCTTTGGTGAGCCCCGGTGTGGCATGAAAGCGCGGGGAGGGTCCCGCGTGCTCACTTTCCTGTACGCTGCTGCTCGGCCCCGACTGGCGGGCAAACCGCCAGCAGCCACCGACCACGCATGGCATCGCTCGAACGTTCGAGCCGCCTTGTTCTTCCATGGCGTCGAGAGGACGTTGACGGATACCGGATATCGGATACGCAGAGGACAGATGGCCGGCCGTAAAGCGGCATTGCCTGCCCACGGGATCCTGTGATCGGGCACGGGCGGTTCGTGCGGCGTTGGGTCGCCTGTCGCCGCGGCTCAAGAGACGGGCGTCGACACGGTTGCCGGTGGCGGGGTGCTTACCGTAGCCGGTTACGCTTGATTTCCGGCGGTGTCGCCGCGTTGGCGCGTCGGGTGCCGGTGGGCTTGAGCGAGATGCCGTCCATCGGTCCAAACAGCTCGGCGAGGGAGACGTTCAGCGCGTAGCAGATGTTGGCCAGCGTTTCGATCGACGGGTTGGCGATGCCGCGCTCGATCGATGAGATGTAGGTCCGGTCGACGAGCGCTTCGAAGGCGAGGGTTTCCTGCGACTTGTCGGCGGCATGCCGGCACAGCTTGATGCGCTCGCCCAGGGCGCTCAGGATTGGTGCGGGGCGGCTGGTCGAGGGATCGGTGCGCTTGGCGGTCATGCCGGGCAGCATGCCCGGGCGACGACTCATTCTCGACGTTGTAAATTCAACAGAACATGTCGTTTGTATTCTACAATGAACGACCCGCCCACGGTGGATGCCGCGGGCGGTTTTGATTTGTCTTGTGCTGTTGAGTTAATACTACAGGGAGGGTTGCCATGCCGTGCCAAGCCAGCACGACACCAGGAAAGGCCTTGTTGCTACCAAGCAATGCAGTCCACAGCGCAAACGCTGCCCCGAGTCGTCCGTTCGCCACCGAATGCGAAGCCACCCAGCCGGGGGCCGGACCGGACCCGTTGCACCCACACGCCGAAGCGGAGTCCTGCGATGGCCCGATATCCGCGCCGCCGGCGACGGGGCGTTACGCGCCGAGCGGCTTGGCGCATTGGTCCGCGGCGCATCGTGCGTTCGGTGTTCTGCTGCTGATCCATTCGGCGCTGATGGCCGTCGCCATGCTTGCGAAGAAGCATCCGGCCTCGGCCGAATGCGCGCTCGACGCCTCGGTCGCGCTGATGCGGGACTGGCGGACGTGGGCCGTGGCGGCGGCGATGCTGCTGGCGGGGATGATCGTCACGCTGCTCGTCGCGCATCGGCGCCGGCGTTCCGGCGCGTGATGGCGGCGGTCCGTCCGCGCCTGACCGCGCTGATGGCCGCGGCGGTGCTCCTGCCCCGAGCGGGGCTCGCCGATGTGGTGACGGTGGCGCAGGTGCTGCCATCCGCCGGTCTGGCCGGATCGCCGATGCGCGCCGCGGCCGATGCGGCGGCGCTCTATCTGCGCAAGGCCAGCCGTGGCGATGGCGTCAACGGTCACGTCATCCGGGTCGTGACCGTCAACGCGCCGCGCGGGCTGGGGGCCTCGGTCAGGCGCACGGCGGAAACGCTGCGCCAGCACCGGCCCGCCGCGCTGCTGAACTACGACGGCGCCGCGCGCACGCTCGCGTTGCTCGAGAGCGGCGCACTGGCGGCCAGCCGCACCCCCGTGATCGGTGCGCTGGTGTCGTCGACGCCCGTACGCGCGTTCGCGGATAACCGCTGGGTCTTCTATCTCCGGCCGGGCCTGGCGGCGGAAGCCGACCGCATGGTGCGCGAGGGGCTGGCGGCCGGCCGCCGGCGCGCGGCGATCCTGTACCAGGACGACGCCTCGGGCGAAGACGGCATGCGCGCGAGCACGGCGGCGCTGCAAGCGCATGGCTTGCAGCCGGTCGTGTGCCTGCCGCTTGCTGCTCACATGCTGGACACGCCGTCGCTGGACCGCATGGCGGAACAGGTGCTCGGGGCCGACGCCGACGTGATCCTGATCTTTGCCGACAGCCTCAACGTCGGCGGCTTCCTGCGCGCCTACCGCGAGCGCGGCGGCCATGCGCTGATCGCGACCGATTCCACGTCATCGGCGTCGGCGCTGGTCCGCGCTTCGAGCGTGGCGTTGGCCCGTGGCGTGCGCATCGCCCAACCGATGCCGGCGCCCGGCGAGCGGCGCACGCGCTTGGTGCGGGCCTTCGTGGCGGACATGCGCGCCGGCGGTCGCCCCGATCTGGCCGGCTCCGCCGAGGCCCTGGAGGGCTACGCCTCGGCCCGGCTGTTCGTGGAGGTGCTGCGCCGGATTCGCGGGCCGGTCACGGGCGAGGCGGTGCGGACCGCGCTGCAGACCCGGGGGCCATTCGACCTGGGCGGTTTCGAAGTGGACTACGGCCCGTCGCAATACGAGGGTTCCCGGGCGGTCGGGATCGGCGTGCTCGGGCGGGAGGGCCAACTGATGAATTAACAATTGACGCGCGACAAACGGAGCCGGAAATTCATACACTGGGTCTCCGCCACAGCATTTTTACCTCAATACGTTTTCACGGCCGGATTCGGCTTGATGTGCCGATATGGAAAAGGGTAGGCATGACATGTCGCAGGTAATAACAACCAGGACCATCCTGATCAGAACGCGCGTGCTCGACGATAACTGGGAGCGGATTTTCGAGGCGGATACCCGCATCAATGGGGAACGGCTCATTCAAATCGCCAAGTCGCGCGAGTCGCTGGCCCGGCGCAAGGGCATGGAGTGGACCGCCGGCGCGGTGCCGTTCTTCGGCACGGAACTGATCCGGGCAATGAAGGCCGAAGAGCTCGGCCCGGCCATCGATGACGCCGCGATCCAGGTGGCGATGGCCGCCTGGCTGCTCGACTCGATCTATGGCGGCCTCGATGCGGACGCGTTCATGGGCAGCACCTTGCAGTTCACGATGCTGCCCGGAGGGGCCGTCGAATACACCCGGCTGCCGGCAGAGCCGGACTGAATGTCTGCCGGCCGTCACCTGGCATTCCGGCACACCCGCTTCACTATTCACAAATTCGATGGTTTTCTCTTCATGTGATCGTGGCGCTACCCGCGAATCGCATGATTTTCGTGCGCCTAATATCTGATTTCGCAAAAATAAGGCGATTCGGAATATTAAATTACGCGCACGGAAATTGTTTTTAACGAGGCGCCTATTTAAAATCATGCGCCGCGCGAATCGGGGCACACCGCCACCGATTTCACCGACATGCAGCGCGAACGCCGTTCACGCAATGCGGTGCGGAGCGTTCCTGTTTCCGGCGTGTCAGCATGATTGATCGGGTGTCCCATGTATTTTGCTGTCGAATCCCATGATCCCGCGCTCTGGCTGGACGGTCTGCTGCAGACCGTCCTCGGCGCGCCGCAGGTCCATTGGTTCGCCCTGGTCGATGGGGCGTTCGACCAGGATGGCGTGCCGTTCGTCTCGCCGGCCGGGCATGTTCCGCTCTACGGGCGCGCCAATGCGCTGCATGACCTGCTGCCGGCGCCGCCCTATCTGGTTCCGCTGGATCGCCGCACCGGCGCCGACCTGCACGCCATGGTGACCGCGCTCGGCACGCACTGCCAGGGGCGGCCCATGCTGAGCTTTCTCGCCTCGTGGAAAGCCGCCGATGAGCTGGTGCGTCTGTGGCAGCCTTGCCTGCAGCCGGTGGTGGTCGATGAGGGCGCGCGCCATCTGCTGCGTTTCGCCGACACGCGCGTGCTCTCGGCGTTGCCCGGGGCGCTGGATCCGGCCGCATGGGCGCGGCTGACCGCACCGCTGATGCACTGGTGCTACGTGGGCCGGGCCGGGACGCTCGAGACGCTCTGGCTGGCGGAGTCGCGGGCCGAACCCCCGGCGTATTCCACGCAGTCGCTGGTCCTGTCCCAGTCCGACGTGGACCGGCTGATCGACGCCGCCTTGCCCGATGCCATCCTCGACCTGATGGAGCGCCAGGCGCCGGGTAGCCTGCCCAGGATCGGCAAGGCGACGATCTACCGCCTGGTGGCCCGGGCGCGCGCGCTGGCCAGGGCGCACCGCGTCGAAGCTGCGCCGGATATCGTGCTGCTGGCCTCCCATGTGCTCGCCACCGGCGAGGCCGGCCTGCAGGCGCCGGAACTGCTGGCCGTACTGGGCGAGCCGCAGCGGGCGCCGGGCGCGCTGCGGGATTACCTGCTGTCGGCGCGAGGCCGGCCTGCGGGGCGCGCCGGATAGCGGCGTTTTGCGCCGGGGGCACAGCGTGTGGTGCGCCGCCCTCGGCGCCGGCCGGCTCAGACCAGTTGGGCCGGCGACGCCGTCTCGGCCGGGACGACCAGGTTGCGGCCGGCGGCCTTGGCGCGGTAGAGCGTCGCGTCAGCGGCCGCGACCAGGGCGTCCAGCGAGGCCGCCGACCCGGGGGCGGCGGTGGCGCAGCCCGCGCTGATGGTCACGTAGCGGGAGGGGGCCGGCGCCTCGAGGCGCAGGTGCAGCACCGCCTCGCGGGCGCTTTCGGCCAGCAGCAGCGCATCGCGCGGGCTGGCGTCGGGCAACACCAGGGCGAATTCCTCTCCGCCATAGCGGGCAATGAAGCCGGTGTGCCGGGGCATCACGCCTTCCAGGGCGGACGCGATCGCCGCCAGGCAGCCATCGCCCTTGAGATGACCGAAGGTGTCGTTGTAGCGCTTGAAGTGGTCGACATCGATCATCACCAGCGAGAAGGGGCGCCCCCTGCGCCGCGCCTCGTCGAACACGCGCGGGAGCTGGTCGTTGAAGTAGCTCCGGTTGTAGATGCCGGTCAGCGCGTCGTGCATCGACAGCTGTTGCAGCGAGACGTGGGCTTCGAACAGCCGGCGGTACAGCGTCGTGACTTCCCAGACCAGCACGCACACCAGCACGCCCGGCGCGAACATGCTGAAGAGGCGGGCCACATACCAGCCGAGGGTGAAGCGGCTCGGGCTCAGCAGGTTCAGGCTGGTGTCGGTGAAGCAGGCCAGCGCGGCGATCGCCAGCCACAGATCGAGCACCGAGCGCAGGCGCCCCCTGACCAGCACCAGCAGCAGCGCGACGACATTCAGCGCCCACAGGACCCGCGAGGTCGCCTGGCCGGTGACCTCGCCGCTATCTGCCGGCCCCAGCGCCGGCGGCAGGTCGACGGCGAGGACGAGACCGCACAGCAGCAGCCCGACGGCCACCGGCCCGCCGACCAGCAGCCACGTCCACCGTGCGATGTGCGTGGCATCCACCGCTTCGGGCTTGAAGCGCTCCCGCGTCAGCAGGGCCAGGGTCACGAAGAACGGGAAGCCGCCGTGCCAGAACACCCACATCCAGCCGGCGCTGGCCGGATGGGCGCCGAACAGGCCGGTGGGCGTGAAGACCCCGGGAAACATCAGCAGCTGCAGCGCCACGGCCAGCGCGGTGAAGGCGTAGGCGCCGCCCAGCGCGCCCAGCATCGGCTGCCGCGTGACGATGAACTGCGCGCCCAGCAGGAAGGCGGCGATCCCGGCCGTGGTGAACACGGTCAGCGCGCACATCGGCATGAACGGGGTGACGGCCGGCAGCGGATGGGCCGCCTGCGGCGCGATCGTCGCCAGGATCAGGACGATGACGAGGGCGGTGGTGCCGGCGGCGACCGCCTGTCTGTGCGTAGCCCGCTGTATCAGGAAACTATCCATCCCGCCCCCGGTTTGTCGTGTGCGCGGCATGCGCGGCCGGTCCGCCTGGGATGGCGATCTGCGTGTGGCCGTTCGCTGCTGCGCCATTCATCATAGATACCGCAAACGAATCCCGGAAGCTCGTGCCGCGTATGAGTGCGCCAGGGAGCACGTTCGGAGCCTTTGCGGGCTGTGCCCCCGCTAAGGATGCTCTGAACAATGCGTCCGCGCCCGTGCTAGGAGGAGAACTCGCCAGCGCGTGCGCATGGTTGGGGTCAATTCATCGCGGCTTGGCCATGCTTTCGCACATGCCGGCAAACATGATTCGTCCCTCAAGGACATGAATTCGCGCTGCCGGCGCGCTCATGCGGTCGCTCCATGCAACTTGCCGCGCACCATCCACAGATTGGAAAGCGCGAACAAGGTCATGAGCTGCGCGGTGTTCTTCCTCAACCCCCGGTAGCGGACCTTGGCGTAACCGAACTGCCTCTTGATCACCCGGAACGGATGCTCGACCTTGGCCCGGATGCTGGCCTTGGCGTGCTCGATTTGGTCAATCAACCCGTCCAGCGGGCGGTCCTTGCTCAACGCCCGGCGCTTGCCGGGCTTCATTGCCACATGCCACCTCACGCCAGCCCTGGCATCCGGGCGCTTGTGTGCCCCCTGATAGCCCGCGTCGCCAAAGGCATCGGTTTCCTCACCGTGCAACAGGCTGTTGGCTTCGACCACGTCGTTCACGTTGCCCGCCGTGCCCCGCACTGTGTGCACCAGCCCAGATTCGGCGTCCACACCGATATGCGCCTTCATGCCGAAGTACCACTGGTTGCCTTTCTTGCTCTGATGCATCTCTGGATCGCGTTCGCCCGATGCATTCTTGGTCGAGCTCGGTGCGCTGATCAGCGTGGCATCCACCACCGTGCCGGCCTTGAGCATCAGCCCCTTGCCGCGCAGCATCTCGTTGACCAGCGCCAGCATCTCGGCCGCCAGCTTGTGCTTCTCCAGCAGATGACGGAAGCGCAGAATCGTGCTCTCGTCGGGCAGCCGCGTGGTCCAGTTGTCCAGCCCCGCAAACTCGCGGTACAGCGGCACGTCGTGCAGCGCCTCTTCCATCGCCGGGTCAGACAGGCCGAACCACTGTTGCAGAAAGTGGATGCGCAGCATCGTCTCCACGGCAAACGGCGGCCGACCGCGCTTGCCTTCGGGCGCGTAGGGCGCGATCAGCATCACCAGATCGGCCCATGGCACCACACGGGCCATCTCTTCCAGAAACTCACGCTTGCGCGTGCGTTTGGTCGACAAGTTCAGTCCAAGGTCGGCTTGTTTCATGGCCTACATGCTCGCTTGCACTGCTCACTCTTGCAAGCACATCTGCGAGGGATTTGTGCAGAGATTCCCTAAGTCTGCCCGCCTATCGTGGCGGGGTACGGATAGCCGATCGCGGTCCGGGCGGGAATGCTGGTGTCGCCCGCCGGGCCAACGGTTATCCTCCCGAACCCAAGAAAAATCATCCGCGCCTGCCGGAATCGTTATGGAAGCCCTCAACCACGCCCTGTTCCTGTGGATCAACGCCCCGGCCGAGCCCGCTGCCGCGACGGTCCGGCTGGCCATGTTCTTTGCCGAATACGCGATCTGGCTGGCCCCGCTGGCGCTGGTGGCCGGCTGGCTGTGGGGCGAGCCGTCGACGCGCCGGCATGCGCTGCAGGCCGCGGTCGCGGCCGTTCTGGCGCTGCTGATCAATGTGGGCTTCGGCCTGGTGTGGGACCACCCCCGGCCGTTCGCCATCGGCCTGGGCCACAACCTGCTGGCGCACGTGGCGGATTCCTCGTTTCCGAGCGACCACCTGACGCTGCTGTGGTCGGTGGCCTTCAGCCTGCTGTGGCATCCGCGCTTGCGCCGGGCGGGCGTGGCGCTGGCGCTGCTGGGCCTGCCGATGGCGTGGGCGCGCATCTACCTGGGCGTGCACTATCCGTTCGACATGGTGGGCGCGGCGGCGGTGGCGGCGTTCAGCGCCTGGCTGTGCAGCGGGCGGGTTGCCCACACGCTGTCCGAGCCGCTGCACCGGCTGGCGTTGGCGGTGCACGCGGTGGCGCTGGCGCCGTGCGTGCGGCGCGGCTGGGTTCGCAGATAGCCGTCTGCGGAGCGTTCGCCAGCAGCCGGTCTCCCGGACCGGGGTTTCGCGCCGCGGAATCCACGCCGATTTCCTGATCCGCGAGACCTGGGTTGCGCGTGCGGCGGCGGGCGGCACGCGCATTTGCGCGGCGCTGGCGGACGGCGTAGCGGGGCTGTCGGCGCTGCCGCGCCGGCCGGGACTGAGCCCGCGCGAGCGCGAGGTGCTCCACGGCTGCCAGGACGGTCTGTCCGTCACCGGGATCGCGGGCAGGTTCGCCCGCAGCGTCAAGACCATCCGCTCGCAGGAGCGATGCATCTTCTGCAAGCCGGGCCTCCGTACCGATACCACGCGGTTCCGGACCCGGCACGCGCTGGAAGGGCAGGCGAGCGCTGTCCCGCCGGTGGCCTTCGGCGAGGCGCTGCGCGATGGCCGCCGTCCGGTCCGTGCCCGATCCCATCCCGGCGTCGCCGGAGGGCGGGCACGCACCCGGTGCGCGTGGGCGTCGGCGCTATGCGTTGTGCAGCATGCGCAGCAGGAGGTTTTCCATCTGCTTGACCTCGGTCTGCGTGAACCCGCGCAGCAGATGGTTCAGCACGTCGACGATCAGCGGGCGGATCTCCGGGTACAGCGAGCGGCCCTGATCGGTCAGCGTGATCACCACCGAGCGCCGGTCCGCATCGCTGGGCGCGCGCTTGACGATGTTCTTCTTCTCCAGCCGGTCGATCAGCCGCGTCATCGCGCCCGGATCGTAGTTCAGCAGCCGCGACAGCTCGGCCGGCGTGTTGGCCAGGTCTTCGGCCAGGTAGACGACCACGGTCCACTGCGCGGCGGTCAGGTCGAGCGTCGCCAGGGCGGCGTCGATGTGCGTCACCAGCTCATGCCGGGCCCGGTGGACGAGCCGGCCGACGTTGGTGTCGCGATCCATGGTGTCGAGTTGATAGGCGCCCTGGTCGGTTGCCTCGGGCGGTGTCTGGACTTCGGTGCTCATGGTGGTGCTCCCCGTTCTGCGCCGGTGATCCGGCTTATGTGGGTCCGCCGTGCACTCCTGTCAGCGCATCGCCGGATCCTGAACGCAGGCTAATCGTCGCTTGCCTGGGCCGTCAAGCCGGGGGCGATACCGATCCGGGACCGCCGAACCGCGCCGGATGCGGCTCAAAACGATTGCGCCAGCCACCGGGTGGGGGCGTTCGTATCATGCTTGAAACGCCGCCGGCGACAGGCGTGTCGCCTCTCCTCCATCTTCCTGTTTTTGATGCCATGGACCTCCACCTTCAGAACAAGCTCGCTCTCGTGACCGGCTCCACCAAAGGGATCGGCCACGCCATCGCCGTCGCGCTGGCCGCCGAGGGCGCCCGCGTCATCGTCAACGGCCGCACCGATGCGTCGGTGGCCGAGGCGGTGTCCCGCCTGCTGGCCGAGGTGCCCGGCGCCCATGCCGAAGCCTTCGCCGGCGATCTGTCCGACCCCGCGCAGGCCCGGGCGCTGGCGGCGCGCTTCCCGCGGGTGGACATCCTGGTCAACAACCTCGGCGTCTTCGATCCCAAGCCGTTCGAGGACATCGACGATGCCGAATGGCTGCGCTTCTTCAACGTGAACGTGATGAGCGGCGTGCGCCTGTCGCGTGCCTACCTGCCGGGGATGAAGGCGCAGAACTGGGGCCGCATCGTCTTCATCAGCAGCGAGAGCGGGGTGCAGATCCCGGCGGAGATGGTTCACTACGGTGTGACCAAGACGGCACTGCTCGGCCTGTCGCGCGGGCTGGCCGAGCTGTGCGCGGGCACCGCCGTGACGGTCAATGCCGTGCTGCCCGGCCCGACGCGCTCCGAAGGGGTCGAGGCCTTCACGCGGAAGCTGTCGGGTGGCCAAAGCTTCGAGGCCTTCGAGACGACCTTCTTCGAGACCGCGCGGCCGACCTCGCTGATCAAGCGCTTCGCCACGCCGCAGGAGGTCGCGAGCCTGGTTGCCTATGTGGCCAGCCCGCTGTCGTCGGCCACCACGGGTGCCGCGCTGCGGGTGGATGGCGGGGTGGTGAAGTCGGCGTTCTGAGTGCCGCCGTGCTTGCGCGCCGGTCCATGCTTCGCTGCCGCCCGCGTGTGCATCGGACGCCGCTCGGCGCCGCCGTGCCCGATCGATCGCCGCATCGCCGGCGCCTGCCGTAACGCCAGCCCGGCCGCCGGCAGCCGGTCCCGCCGGCGGACTGTCGCATCGCCGCAACTCCAGAGGTGCCCCACTTGCCGGCTGCCTGGGGCGGGGCTCGCCGCCGGCTGTCTATAGTGGTGATCGGAACCGGGCTCGAGCGGCCCACCCAATTCCTCGTTTTGTTCACGGGTCAGGCATTGCATTTGCACGAAAGCCGGACACAATTGCGCTCCAAAAATACAGAGGAAATCAACATGCGGGTGGGGCGGGTGATGGCAGGCGGGCGGCAATGGCGATGGATCGTGTGGCTGGGTGCCGCCGCCACGCTGGCCGGCACACCTTGCCAGGCGGCCGAACCGCCCGCCCAGACCACGCCGCAGATCGCCGTCTACTACGGCAGCGACGTGCCCGTGCCGGAATTGCAGGCGTTCGACTGGGTGGTGCTGGACCCCGCGCACGCCGCGCGTTTCGATGCGCACCAGCCTGCCGCCGCGCAGTGGCTGGCGCGGGTGGACCTCGCCGCGCAGGTGGACGCCATGCACGCCGACGGCTGGCCGGACACCGCGGTCGAGCAGCTGTTCGTGCCGCTGCTGGCGCAGGGCTACAAGGGGTTCCTGCTCGACGGGCTCGATGCGCTGCAGCGGTCCGCGCCGCAGGCCGAGGATGCTGTTGCGGCGCTCGTTCGGGCCCTGCATGCGCGCATGCCCGAGGCCAGGCTGCTGGCCGGCGGCACCGCTTGGCTCGACACGCTCGCGCCGCAGTTGGCCGGCGTGGTCACGCCCGGGCTGGCGCGCGAGCGCGCCGATGATGCCGGGAGCCTGCGCGAGGTGTCCGATGCGGACCGCGTCGCGCGCATCGCCACGCTGCGCCGGATCGGCGAGCAATACCGCCTGCCCGCCATCGCGCTCGATTACTGCGCCAGCTACAGCCGCGACTGCCTGCGCGAGACGGCCGGCGTGGCGCGTGCGGCCGGCGTCACCAGCTATGCCACCACGCCGGCTGCCGACATGATCGGCATCGGCCGCCTGGAAGTGATGCCGCGCCGCGTGCTGCTGATCGAGCCGCAGGGGCCCGGCACCAGCGCCAACACCATGCCGGCCGTGCTCTATCTGGCCATGCCGATCAACTACCTCGGCTACCGCGTCGAATTCGCCGATGCCTACAAGCCGCTGCCCACGGTCACGCCCGACCGCTATGCCGGCGTCGTCACCTGGTTCGACGGCAACGCGCCGCGGCCCGGTGCCTGGGCCGCGTGGCTCAAGCACACGATGGCGGCGGGCGTGCGGGTGGCGATGTTCAACCAGTTCGGCATGACCATGGACGCGGCGATGGCCCGGTCGCTGGGGCTGAAGACCGTGCCGGGCACGCCGTCCGGGCCGCTGACGATCGTCTCGCGCGACCCCATGGTCGGCTTCGAGCTGCAGCCGCACCCCGAGCGCCGCGATGCGGTCGGCGTGCGGGTGGACTCGAACCTGCCGCAGGCGCAGTCGCTGCTGCGGCTGTCGTCGGGCCGCTATACCTATGACGCGGCTGCCATCCTGCCGTGGGGCGGCTATGTGCTGCGGCCGTTCGGTGTGTTCCGCATGCCGGAGGTGGACCAGGCGCGCTGGGTGATCCAGCCGCTGGACTTCCTGCGCCGCGCGCTGGCGCTGCCCGCCATGCCGGTGCCCGACACCACCACCGAAAACGGCCGCCGCCTGATGACCGTGCATGTCGACGGCGACGGCTTTGCCTCGCGCACCGAATTCCCGCCGGGCGAGTTCGCCGGCCAGTCGCTGCTGCGCGAGATCTGGGCGCGCTACAAGGTGCCGACCACCGTGTCCATCATCGAGGGCGAGGTGTCCGCCGAGGGGATGTACCCCAAGCTGGCGCCGCAGCTGGAGTCCGTCGCCCGCGCCATCTTCAGCGAGCCCTACGTGGAGGTGGCCAGCCACACCTTCTCGCACCCGTTCAACTGGCTGCGCACCGTCGATGCGTCGTCGCTGAGCGAGAGCACCGATGACCACCAGGTCGATGCGCCCAACAACCGCACCATCTCGCGCCCGTTCAACTGCGCGCTGCCGTTCGACAAACCAACCGAGCAGACCGAGCCGACAGCGGCGGCAGCGCAGGCATCGCAGACCGTGCCGGCATCGGAATCGCAGCCGCCGCTGCAATCGCTGGAGTCACTGCAAGCGCTGCACGCGCTGCAGCCGTCGCAGCCATCGCAGGAGGACGTGGGCAGCGACGTCTATGGCCTGAACATCCCCCGCTACCACTTCAGCTTCGATCGCGAGATCGCCGGGTCCATCCACTACATCAACACCCGGCTGGCGCCGCCGGGCAAGCCCGTGCGCGTGCTGCTGTGGAGCGGCAACGGCCAGGTGCCGCCGGTGGCCGTGCAGAAGACGGTCGAGGCCGGCGTGCTCAACATGAACGGCGGCGATACCTATATCACGCGCACCAACCCGAGCTGGACCGCGGTGGCGCCGCTGGGCGTGGACAAGGGCGACGGCCTGTTCCAGGTGTTCGCGCCGGCGCAGAACGAGAACATCTACACCAACCTGTGGCACGGCCCGTACTACGGCTTCACGCGCGCCATCGAGACCTTCGAGCTGACCGATCGGCCGCTGCGCCTCAAGCCCCTCGGCATCTACTACCACATGTATTCCGGCACCAAGGTGGCCTCGCTCGCCGCGCTGCGGCAGGTGTACGACTGGGCGCTGACGCAGCCGGTCATGCCGGTCTACGCCTCGGACTACATCCTCAAGGTGCTGGATTTCCGCAACTTCGCCGTCGCGCGCGACGGCGACGCCTGGGTGGTGCGCGGCGACGGCGATCTGCGCACCGTGCGCTGGAGCGGCGCCGGCGTGCCGCGCCTGGCCGATGCGCGCGACGTGGCCGGCTTCGCCCCGGCGGCGGGCGGCGGCACCTACATCCACCTGGCGAGCGGTTCGGCCCGCTTTGCGATGGAGGACGGGCCGCAGGCGCTGCCCTACGTGCGCGCTGCCAGCGGCCGCCTGACCCGCTGGCAGCGCAGCGCGGACGGCCGCACGCTGTCGGTGGACGTGGCCGGCTACGTGCGGCCGTTCATCCGCTTTGCCAATGCCGCGCGCTGCCGCGCCACCGTCGATGGCCGCGAGGTGCCCGGCACGCACGGCGACGACTGGCGGATCGACCTGGGGCCGGGTCATCCCGCCAAGCTGGTGGCGCAGCATGTGGAGCTGGCATGCGGGCGGTGATGGCGGTGATGTCCGGAATCAGGGGAATCCGGAAGATCAACGAAGTTTGAGGATTGCAAAACGTTTGCGCTCAAGCTTTTTCCCGATGATCCGTTGTTAGTGCAAACGACGCTCATCAGAAAACGCCCCCATGCGAACGTCCATCCCTCAGCACGCCCCCCAATCCGCGACCAGCCTGGGCTCCCGGCTGGCTGTTGCCGGCCTGGCCGCCCTGGTCCTGGTGTTCGGCGCCTTTGCGCTGGCGATCTCGCAATCCAGCCTGCACACGCTGGAAGACCATGCGCAGTCGGCCATGCGCGACCAGGAAGCCGCCATGCGCGACATGATCGCCCTGTTCGACGGCACCATGCGCACCGAGGCCGACCGCTTCCTGACCGCCTTCGCGGATGCGGTGCCCGGCCCATACAGCGTGGACCCGGCGCAGACCGTGGAGGTGGCCGGCAAGCCCACGCCTACCTTCAAAAGCGGCGGCACGGCGATGAACCTCGATTTCGCCGTCCCCGACAAGTTCTTCGCCCGCACCGGCGGCACCATCGCCACCGTGTTCGCCCGCACCGGCGACGATTTCGTGCGCGTGACCACCTCGCTCAAGAAAGAGAACGGCGAGCGCGCCATCGGCACGCTGCTCGACCGCGCCCATCCGAGCTACAAGGCGCTGATGGCGGGCGAGTCGTTCCGCGGGCTGGCATGGCTGTTCGGCGTGCCCTACATGAGCAAGTACGAGCCGGTGCGTGATGCCGCCGGCAAGGTGGTCGGCGCCCTGTACGTGGGCGTGGACGTGCACGCGGAACTGGCGCTGCTCAAGGACAAGATTCGCTCGCACGGTATCGGCAAGACCGGCGGCTACTTCGTCATCGACGGCAAGGCGGGCGCCGAGCAGGGCAAGGTGCTGATCGACCGCGACCCGGGCCGCGAAGGCAAGAACCTGCTCGACGCCAAGGACGCCGACGGCCTGGCCTGGGTGCGCGAGATGATCGAGCGCAAGGACGGCATGCTGCGCCACACGCTGGCCGACACCGAAGGCGGCCCGGCGCGCGCGCGCTTCACCGTGTTCACGCAGTATCCGGACTGGAAGCTGGTGATTGCCGGCACCGCCTACGTGGATGAGCTGGAGGCCGACCTGGTCGCGGCGCGCAACCGCTTCCTGCTGCTCGGCCTGGCGCTGGGCGCACTGCTGGCGGGCGGCCTGTACTGGATGCTGCGCCGCGCGGTCAGCACGCCGCTGGCCGAGGTGGCGGGCGTGGCCCGGCGCGTGGCCGCCGGCGATCTGACGCACCGCTTTTCCGGCACCCGCCGCGACGAGATCGGCCAGCTGATGCACGCCATCAACGGCGTGGGCGACGGCCTGAGCGGTATTGTCGACAAGGTGCGCGCGAGTGCCTCGACCATCGCCTCGAGCACCGGCCAGATCGCCGCCGGCAACGTCGACCTGTCGGCGCGCACCGAGGCGCAGGCCGGCAACCTGGAGCGCACCGCCTCCAGCATCGAGCAGCTGGCCGCCACCGTGCGCCAGAACGCCGACAGCGCCCAGCATGCGCACGACATGGTGCAGTCCGCCAGCGAGGCCGCCAACGCGGGCGGCCGCACGGTGGCGCGGCTGGTCGGCACCATGTCGGGCATCCACACGACGGCGCAGAAGATTGCCGACATCACCGGCATCATCGACGGCATCGCCTTCCAGACCAACATCCTGGCGCTGAACGCCGCCGTGGAAGCGGCCCGCGCGGGCGAACAGGGCCGCGGCTTCGCGGTCGTGGCCGGCGAGGTGCGCAGCCTCGCGCAGCGCAGCGCGGCCGCCGCCAAGGAAATCAAGGAACTGATCGGCCGCTCGGTGCAGGAAGTGCAGGCCGGCAACGAAGCGGCGCGTGGCGCGGGCGAGGCCATGCAGGACATCGTCACGCGGGTCGAGCGCATCGCCGGCATCATGGGCGAGATCAGCCACGCCTCGCGCGAGCAGTCGCAGGGCATCGAGGCGGTCAACCGCGCGGTGACCTCGATGGACGAAGTGACACAGCAGAACGCCGCGCTGGTGGAAGAGGCCGCCGCCGCGGCCGAGAGCCTGCGGCAGCAGGCCCAGGAACTGCGCGGCGCGGTGGATGTGTTCCGGCTGGCCTGAGCCGCGCCGGCGTGCGGGCCGCTAGTGCAGCATCACGCGCCGCACCAGCGCCACCAGCGGCGGCCGGATTGAGCGCTCGATGCCCGGCTTGAGCCGCAGCGGCTTGAGCAGCATCTTGGCGGCCATGTCGATGGGCAGGTGCGAGCGCACCAGCGCGCTCACCCGTGAATTGAGCGCGCGCACGTCGGCCTCGGGCACGTCTTCCTGGTTGCGCTCGATGCGCAGCACGTTGCGCAGGGCGATGGCCGCATCCTCGTTCTTGATCTCGCGCAGGCGCGAGGCGAGTGCCTTGAGCACGCGCGCCCGGCCCACGCCCTCGCGCGTGTTGCACTCGTGGAAGAAGCGGTAGAAGTGCTTGTAGTGCCGCACCTCGTCGATCGAGATGCGGCTGGCGAGATCGCACAGCACCGGCTCGTCGGCGGCGGCGGCGGCCTGGGCGATGGCGCGGTAGAAGGTGGCGGTGCCGGTCTCGACCACGCAGCGCGCCACCATTTCCAGCGCCTGCGTCGGTTCGAACTGGTCGATCGAGCAGGTCACGGAATATTCCGCGAAGAAGCGCGCGTAGCCGCGCTCCCAGTCGAATTCGGGCCAGATGGTCTCGACGTAGCGCCGCAGCGCCCGGCCATGCTGGAGCTCTTCGTGCTCCCAGTGGTGGATGAGCCAGTGGGCCGTCTCGGGACGATCTGCGAAGTACCGGGCCAGATTGCCCGCATAGAGATCGGACCCGCTCTCGATGAACGATGCGCTCGTCACGAGGTAGAACAGCGTGCGGTGGCCGCGCACGCGTGCGATGTCGATGCTGCCGTAGGCGATGTCGTCCATCGTCCAGGGCAGCTGTTCGGTTGCCGACGGGGTTTCCGATTGAACCTGTGACACGGCGCGTCCTCCGTTCGCGGAGCCGCAAGAAACGCGCCCGAGAGAGGGGGCGACGCGGCATCCGCTGCTGATATGAGAATGAGACAGCACCTCTCCTGTTTCAAGACACATCGGCGCCGACAAAGGTTCCGAACCGCCGGCTTCCGCCGTCAATGCGGCGTGATCGTCACGGCGCCTGCGTCACATGCGGCGGCTCGGCGTTGGCGTGCGCCGCGCTGGCCGGGGCGTGCCGCAGGCCATAGGTGAAGGCCGCCAGGGCGACCAGGGCCGTCGCCGCCATCGCCCATTCCACCGCCGCGTAGCCGCTGGTGGCTTTCCACAGCAGCGCGCCCAGCCAGGGCCCGCTGACCTGGGCCAGCAGCACGGGCGTCATCATCAGGCCGTTGAGCGTGGCGTACTGGGCGCGCGAGACCAGCTCCGGCATGGCGATGGCGCGCAGCATGGTGTTGATGCCGTTGGCCGCGCCATACAGCGCGGCCGCGACCAGCAGCAGCGGCCCGCCGGACAGCGCCAGCATCGCCAGCGCCGCCGCCATGGCCGCATAGTTGAACGGTGCGATGCGCACCGGATGCGCAACGCGCAGGCGCATCATCGCCAGCCGCCCCAGCACCTGGGCCGGGCCGATCAGCGCGGCGATCACCAGTTGCCGGCCGGTCGGCACGCCTTTCTCGCTCAGCAGCGGAATCAGGTGCGCACCCAGCACCGCCGCGATCAGGCTGACGGCGACGAAGGCCAGCACCACCGCCCAGAACACCGGCATGCGCAGGGCCATGCGCCACGCCGACGGTGTGACGGGCGCTGCTGCAGCGGAAGCGAACCCGGCCACCGCCTGGGCCGGCGGGCGGACCCGCAGCCGTGCGTGGATCGGCAGGCAGACGAGCAGGTGCAGCAGCGCGAACGCTTGCAGGGTGTGGCGCCAGCCGACGTGTGCCACGCCCC
This sequence comes from Ralstonia pseudosolanacearum, assembly GCF_024925465.1. Lineage (NCBI taxonomy): Bacteria > Pseudomonadati > Pseudomonadota > Betaproteobacteria > Burkholderiales > Burkholderiaceae > Ralstonia > Ralstonia pseudosolanacearum. The sequence continues at coordinate 360,037 of NZ_CP103852.1, forward strand.
ATTGCGCCAGCGGGATGCCGATCGTGCTGGCGAACCCGGCGATCAGCGTGAGCCCGACGATCGGGCGCTGGTAGGCATCGCCGAACGCCTGGCGCAGCACGACGAAGGCCGGGTCGTACAGCGTGGTGGCCATGGCCACGCCCATCGGCAGCCACAGCAGCAGAAAGGCGGTCTCGCCGCCCACCTGCGACCAGGCCAGCAGGCTGGCCGCCGCCAGCGCCGAACCGGCGCCCATCACCCGCCGCGCCGGCCAGCGCTCCAGCGTGCGGCCCACCAGGAACGAGCACAGCGCCCACACCAGCAGCCCCAGCGAGAACCCGCCCGCCAGGAACGGCCGCGCCCAGCCGAGCGTGTCGTGCATCGGCGCGAGAAAGACGGTGAAGGCGAAGTACAGCGTGCCCCACGAGATCGTCTGCGCGAGGCCGAGCAGCAGCACGAGGCGCCGGCCATCGGGCGAGTCCGGCGAGAGCATGGGTGTCATGGCGGACAGTGGAGCGCGCCGCGGCGCGGTGGCGGGTGGGCGTGGCCCTGGCCGAGGGTACGGTGCGCGCTGCCGTCCGCGCGCTGCCGCCGGCACGAGGCGGCGGGATCAAGTATCCGCCGGTCCGCGTGCTGCGTGCCGGCCTGGCCTGACCGGGGGCGGACAGGCATGTCCGCCGCACCGGGCAGCGGCGCCATCAGCCGTCCACCGGCTGCGCGGGCATCTCCAGGTTGAGCTGGTAGAACGCCGCATCCAGCCAGCGGCCGAACTTGAAACCGGCTTCCCGGATGGTCCCGGCGTGAACGAATCCCAGCCGCGTGTGCAAACCGATGCTCGCGCCATTGGCCGCGTCGATGCAGCCCACCAGGACGTGCACCTGCGCCTCCTGCGCGCGCCGAATCAGTTCACGCAACAGGCGCTCGCCCAGTCGGCGGCCACGGCATTCGTGATGCACGTAGACGCTGTGTTCCACCGTGTACTTGTACGCGGGGAACGCGCGGAACGTGCCCCAGCTGCCAAAGCCCAGCAGCTTGCCCGAGGCATCCACCGCGCCCACGACCGGGAAACCACCCGCGCGCTTCGCGGCGAACCACGTCGCCATGGCCTGCGGGGGGCGCGGCACGTAGTCGTACAGCGCCGTCGAATTCAAGATGGCCTCGTTCAGGATCTCGAGGATGGCGGACGCATGCTCGGCCTCGGTGCAGTCGATCAGGCGCACATCGTCTTGCGGTTCGGGGGCGTTCATTCGGGCTCTCCTATTGGCATTGGCTGGAAACATGCCGCGCAAGCGCGGAACGGAAGCGACATATCGTGTGGCGCTCCCCGTCGTCCATCAGGCACTCCACGCGCCGGCCGGGGCGGGCGCGTCGCAAATGGCCACGACGTAATGCGCCGCCTGGGACGTGGGGTTGCTGAAAATCAGCGGCTGATCCAGCCGCATGGCCAGGCAGTCGCCCGGGTGAAGTGCGTGGCGCTGGTCGCCGAGCATGACGTCGATGCGTCCCTCGATCACCCAGACCTGCTGCTGCATGGCGTGCTCCCGCCCGCCCGTTTCGTAGGCCACGCGCGCGCCGGCCGGGAAGTGCACTTCGACCAGCTGGATGGGCGATGGCCAGTCGGGCGGCGAGAGGTTGCGCCGCACGTAGCCGGACGCGGGGTCGCGCCACTGGGCCTGTTGCGCGCGGCGCATCAGCGGCTGCGCGGGCACGCCTTCGCGCTCGCCGCCGAACAGGCTGGCCAGCGATACGCCGAGCCCGGCCGCCAGCTTGTCGAGCACGACCGCCGTCGGGCTGGCCGCGCCGCGCTCGATCAGGGAAATCATGGACCGGCTCACGCCGCAGCGCGCCGCGAGCGCATCGAGCGTATAGCCGCGCGCCGCCCGCAAGTCGCGCACACGGCGAGCGATGCGCTCGTTGACACCGATATCGGTATCGGTGTCGGCGGTGGAGGGGGCTGCGTATTCCGGCATAGTGGATTCATTATCCAGTAAACTGGATTTCATCGTCAACGCGTCAACGATCGTCTCGGCCAGCTTGTGGCCTGTGCGTGTGATCTGAGCGTCTCAGTGCGCGTGTGCGGGTTAAGCCTTCACCACATTCGCAGGCGCGCCGGCGGCCCATGCCGCCACGTTGGCGAGCGTGGTGTCGGCAATGCCCGCCAGCGCCTCGCGCGTGAAGAAGGCCTGGTGCGCGGTCACGATGACGTTGGGGAAGGTCAGCAGGCGCGCGAGCACGTCGTCCTGCAGCACGTCGGCGGAGCGGTCTTCGAAGAACAGGTCGGCCTCTTCCTCATAGACGTCCAGCCCGAGGTGGCCGAGCTGCCCGGATTTGAGGGCGTCGATCAGCGCGGGGCTGTCGACCAGCCCGCCGCGGCTGGTGTTGATCAGCATGGCGCCCGTCTTCATGCTGGCGAGCGCGCCGGCGTCGATCAGGTGGTGCGTGTCGGCGTTGAGCGGACAGTGCAGGCTGACGATGTCGGACTGCGCCAGCAGGGCCGGCAGCGGCACGTAGGTCACGCCAAGCGCCGCCAGCGCCGGCTGCGGAAACGGATCGAACGCCAGCAGCCGGCAGCCGAAGCCGGCCATGATGCGCGCGAACACCTGCCCGATCTGCCCGGTGCCGACCACGCCGACGGTCTTGCCGGCCAGGTCGAAGCCGAGCAGCCCGTCGAGCGAGAAGTCGCCCTCGCGGGTGCGGTTGCAGGCGCGGTGCAGGCGCCGGTTGAGCGTGAGGATCATGCCGACCGCGTGCTCGGCCACCGCGTGCGGCGAATACGCCGGCACGCGCACCACCGTCAGCCCCAGCCGTTGCGCCGCGGCCAGGTCGACATGGTTGAAGCCGGCCGAGCGCAGCGCGATCAGCCGGGTGCCGCCTGCGGCGAGCACGGCGAGCACGTTGGCATCCAGGCAGTCGTTGACGAACGCGCAGACCGCCTCGAAGCCGGCGGCCAGCGGCGCGGTGTGCACGTCCAGGTGGGCGCGCTGGAAGACCAGCTCGAAGCCGTGGCCGCTGCGCGCCTGCGCGGCGCGGAAGGCGTCTTCGTCGTAACGGTGGCTGCTGAAGAAGAGGATGCGCATGACGGTGGGTGAGGGAAGCCGGTGATGCGGCACAGCTTACCCGCACCCCGTGACGGCGCGCTGCTCAGTCCAGCGAGAGGACGATGCGGCCGTCCACCTTGCCGGCTTTCAGGTCGGCGAGGACCTGGTTGATGTTGTCGAGCCGGTCGCGATGGATGTGAGCGCGCACCTGCCCCTCGGCGGCGAACTGCAGCGACTCCTGCAGATCGCGCCGCGTGCCGACGATGGAGCCGCGCACCGTGATGCCGTTGAGCACGGTCGAGAAGATCGGCAGCGGAAAGTCGCCCGGCGGCAAGCCGTTGAGCGAGACGGTGCCGCCGCGCCGCACCATGCCCAGGGCCTGGGCGAAGGCGCTGCGCGAGACCGCCGTCACCAGCACGCCGTGCACGCCGCCCACCTCCTTCTGGATCACGGCGGCCGGGTCCTGCCGCGAGGCATCGACGCTCAGCCGGGCGCCCAGTTCGCGCGCCAGCGCCAGCTTCTCGGGGGCGACATCCACCGCCACCACGTGCAGCCCCATGGCGACGGCGTACTGCACCGCCACATGCCCCAGCCCGCCGATGCCCGAGATGGCGATCCACTGGCCGGGGCGGGTGTCGGTCATGCGGATGCCCTTGTAGACCGTCACGCCCGCGCACAGGATGGGCGCGATCTCTTCGAAGCCGACCTGCGCCGGCAGGTGGCCGACATAGTTGGGGTCGGCCAGCACGTATTCGGCGTAGCCGCCGTTGACGGAGTAGCCGGTGTTTTGCTGCTCGTGGCATAGGGTTTCCCAGCCGCCGAGGCAGTGCTCGCAGTGGCCGCAGGCGGTGTAGAGCCAGGGCACGCCCACGCGGTCGCCCTCCTTGACGGCGGTGACGCCTTCGCCCACCGCCGCCACGAAGCCCACGCCCTCGTGTCCGGGGATGAACGGCAGGCGCGGCTTGACCGGCCAGTCGCCGTCGGCGGCGTGCAGGTCGGTGTGGCAGACCCCGGAGGCCCGGATGTTGACGAGGATCTGTCCGCGGCCCGGCGTCGGGATCGGGACTTCCTCGATGCGCAGCGGTTCGCCGAACGCGTGCACGACAGCGGCTTTCATCGACCTGGCCATGGCGGATCTCCGGGCGTTGGGGAGCCCCCAGTCTTGTCGATGCGCGGCCGGGCCGGGTTGACGTGCGTCAACCGCCGGAGCGGGCGATGCCGTGCTTGCGCAGCTTGCGGTACAGCGTGTTGCGGCTGATGCCCAGCGCCTCGGCGGCGTGGGTCATGCGCCACTGCTGCGCCTGCAGCGCGGCGAGCAGCGCGGCCTTCTCGGCGCTGTCCAGCGGCGCGGGCGCGGCAGCGGATGCCACGGCCGGCGCGCGCAGTTCGGGCGCCAGGTCGCACAGGCGGATGCGCCCATCGTCGGACAGCGCCACCAGCGTGCGCAGCACATTGCGCAACTGGCGCACGTTGCCGGGCCAGGGCTGGGCGAGCAGGGCGTCGCGCACATCGTCGTCCAGCTGCACCGACCGGCCGCGCGATTCCTCGGCCAGCACGTGCGCCAGCAGCGCGGCCTTGTCGGCGCGCTCGCGCAGCGGCGGCAGCGTGATCCGCAGGCCGTTGAGGCGGTAGTAAAGGTCTTCGCGGAAGCGGCCGTCGCGCACGCGCGCCTCCATGTCGCGATGGCTGGCGCTGACGATGCGCACGTCCACCGTCTGCGCCTCGCCGCCGATGGGCACTACGGCGCGCTCTTCCAGCACGCGCAGCAGCCGGCTTTGCAGCGCCAGCGGCATGTCGCCGATCTCGTCGAGGAAGAGCGTGCCGCCGTCGGCCTGCTGCAGCTTGCCGCGCATGCCCTCCCGGCGCGCGCCGGTGAAGCTGCCGCCGCGGTAGCCGAACAGCTCGCTCTCGATCAGCGTCTCGGGAATCGCCGCGCAATTGACGGCGACGAAGGGCTGCGCCGCGCGGCGGCTGGCCTGGTGCACGGCGCGGGCGAAGGCTTCCTTGCCGGTGCCGGTCTCGCCGTGCAGCAGCAGCGGCACGTCGTGCTCAAACACGCGCAAGGCGCGGTGGAAGTCGGTGCGCAGGCCGTCGGCTTGCAGGCACAGGCCGGGCACGGCCGGCATGGGCGGTGAGGTCGAGGCGTCGGCGGCCGGGCGCGGGCGGGGCGCGCGCAGCAGGCCGAACAGCAGGCGGCCCTGGTGCGTGTGCAGCGGCCAGGCCACGCCGCCGCTGTCGGTGGCGCGCGCGAGCAGCGCGTCGGCGGTCAGGTCGAACACGGTCTCGACCGGTTGCCCGAGCAGCGATTGGCGTGTGCGGCCCAACAGGTTCAGCGCGCTCTGGTTGGCCGCGCGGATGCGCCCGTCGCCGCCCACCGCCAGCAGGCCCTCGCTGAACAGCCCGACATATTCGGGCTGGGCATGGAAGCGCAGCAGCCAGTCGCGCTCGAAATGCTGCAGGAAATACCCGCCCTCGATCACCTTGGCCGAGAGGTTGACCAGCGCGGTGGTATGGAACTGCCCCTGCCGCGACAGCTCGCGCGGGATGGACGACACATCCAGCACCGCCAGCAGGTTGCCCTGCGGATCGAACACGGGGCTGGCCGAGCATGACAGCCGGATGTGGCGGCTGCGGAAGTGCTCGTCCTGGTAGATCGTCAGCGCCTGCCGCTCGACCGCGCAGGTGCCGATGCCGTTGGTGCCTTCGCGGGCCTCGCTCCAGTCGGCGCCGGACCACAGGCCGGCCTGCCGGAACAGGGCGCGCTCCGCGTGGTCGGCGATGCAGTCGAGGATCACGCCGTCGGCGTCGGTCAGCACCACCACGTGGCCGTTGCCGGCCAGTTGCCGGTGCAGGCTGTGCATTTCGCCGTCGGCGATGCGCAGCATCGGCTGCAACTGCTCGCGGCGCTCGCGGATGCGGGCGGCTTCGAGCACGGCGGGGGCGCTGGCGTTGGCGGGGTCGAGGCCGTGCTGGTGCAGGCAGCGCAGCCAGGAGCGGGCGATGGACGGATCGGCGGCCGGGCCGGACCTCGGACCCGAGACGGGCGCGTTGGGCTGCGCGAGGGTCAGCACCTGGCCGGTGTGATGCGACATGCGGTGATCCTGCATGGCAGTTGTCTCCTTCGCCCGCCGTGGTCGGCGGATCGTGTGTCCTGACCATAGCACAGTGTCCTGGCACACCGTATCGGAAGCGGTACACGCGCTCGGCCCGGCGCTACGGGGTCCTGCCCCGCCACGGCGCATCGGCATGCGGGTTTGCCGGCGGCGGCCGGACATGGCCCGGGCCTTGCAATGACGGTGCGGACGCCGGCGCGACGCGCGACGCACGACGCCGGCGCCGCCACCATTCCATCAGGAGACAACCCATGCGTTACGCCCATCCCGGCACGCCCGGCGCCGTGGTTTCATTCCAGTCGCGCTACGGCAACTACATCGGCGGCCGGTTCGTGCCGCCCGTCAAGGGGCAGTACTTCACCAACACCACGCCGGTCACGGGCGAGGCCATCGCCGAATTCCCTCGCTCCAGCGCCGAGGACATCGACCGCGCGCTCGATGCCGCCCACGCTGCGGCCGATGCCTGGGGCCGCACCTCGGCGCAGGACCGTTCGCTGATCCTGCTGAAGATCGCCGACCGCATCGAGCAGAACCTGGAGCGGCTGGCCGTGACCGAGACCTGGGACAACGGCAAGCCGATCCGCGAGACGCTGAATGCGGACATTCCGCTCGCGGCGGATCACTTCCGCTACTTCGCCGGCTGCATCCGCGCGCAGGAGGGCTCGGCGGCGGAGATCAACGAGCACACCGTGGCGTATCACATCCACGAACCGCTGGGCGTGGTCGGGCAGATCATCCCGTGGAATTTCCCGCTGCTGATGGCGGCGTGGAAGCTGGCGCCCGCGCTGGCGGCCGGCAACTGCATCGTGCTCAAGCCGGCCGAGCAGACGCCGCTGGGCATCTGCGTGCTGCTGGAGCTGATCGGCGACCTGCTGCCGCCGGGCGTGCTCAACGTGGTGCACGGCTTCGGCAAGGAAGCCGGCGAGGCGCTGGCCACCAGCCGCCGCATCGCCAAGATCGCCTTCACGGGCTCGACGCCGGTGGGCTCGCACATCCTGAAGTGCGCGGCGGAGAACATCATTCCGTCGACGGTGGAGCTGGGCGGCAAGTCGCCCAACCTCTATTTCGAAGACATCATGCAGGCCGAGTCGAGCTTCATCGAGAAGGCAGCCGAAGGGCTGGTGCTGGGCTTCTTCAACCAGGGCGAGGTGTGCACGTGCCCGTCGCGCGCGCTGGTGCAGGAGTCGATCTACGGCAGCTTCATGGACGCGGTGATGGCCAAGGTGGCCGCCATCAAGCGCGGCGACCCGCTCGACACCGAGACCATGGTCGGCGCGCAAGCCTCGGAGCAGCAGTTCAACAAGATCCGCACCTACCTCGAGATCGCGCGGGAAGAGGGCGCCGAATGCCTGGTCGGCGGCGAGGCCGAGGTCATGTCGGGCAAGCTGGCCAACGGCTACTACATCAAGCCGACGCTGCTCAAGGGCGACAACAGCATGCGCGTGTTCCAGGAAGAGATCTTCGGCCCGGTGATCGCGGTGACGACCTTCCAGGACGAGGCGCAGGCCATCCAGATCGCCAACGACACTGAGTACGGCCTGGGCGCCGGCGTGTGGACGCGCGACATCAACCGCGCCTACCGCGTCGGCCGCGCCATCAAGGCCGGGCGCGTGTGGACCAACTGCTACCACCTGTACCCGGCGCACGCGGCCTTCGGCGGCTACAAGAAATCGGGCGTGGGCCGCGAGACCCACAAGATGATGCTCAACCACTACCAGCAGACCAAGAACCTGCTGGTGAGCTACGACACCCGGCCGCTCGGCTTTTTCTGATTCTGCGGTGCCGGTGCCGGTGCCATGCCGGCCGACCATTGCCGCGCCAACGGTGCTAGCCTTGATCGGAATCCCGGTGGAGGTTTGGCATGGCCCGTTTCTCCCACACCCTCGGTCACGAGACCTACCGCTTCGACAGCCTGCGGGACGTGCTGGCCAAGGCCAGTCCGGCTCGTTCCGGCGATGCGCTGGCCGGCATCGCGGCGGCCAGCGCGGCCGAGCGCGTGGCGGCGCAGATGGCGCTGGCCGAGATCCCGCTGAGGCACTTCCTCGATGAAGCCGTCATCCCGTACGAGGCGGACGAGGTCACCCGGCTGATCGTCGACACGCACGATGCGGCCGCCTTCGCGCCCGTCAGCCATCTCACCGTCGGCGATTTCCGCGACTGGCTGCTGGGCGATGCGGCGGACGAAGCCGCATTGGCCGCGCTGGCGCCGGGCCTGACGCCCGAGATGGCGGCGGCGGTGTCCAAGCTGATGCGGGTGCAGGACCTGATCCTGGTGGCGCAGAAGACGCGCGTGGTCACGCGCTTTCGCAACACCATCGGCCTGCGCGGGCGCATGGCCACGCGCCTGCAGCCCAACCACCCGACCGACGACCCGGCCGGCATCGCCGCCAGCCTGCTCGACGGCCTGATGTACGGCAGCGGCGATGCGGTGATCGGCGTCAATCCGGTGTCCGACAGCACCGCCGCCATCTGCGACCTGCTGCAGATGCTCGACGCCGTGATCCGGCGCTACGACATCCCCACCCAGGCCTGCGTGCTGACGCACGTGACGACCACCCTCGAAGCGATCCGCCGCGGCATGCCGGTGGACCTCGTGTTCCAGTCCATCGCCGGCACCGAGGCGGCCAATGCGAGCTTTGGCGTGAGCCTGGCGCTGCTGCAGGAAGTGCGCGACGCGGCGCTCGGCCTGCAACGCGGCACCGTGGGCGACAACGTGATGTATTTCGAGACCGGCCAGGGCAGCGCGCTGTCGGCCAACGCGCACCACGGCGTCGACCAGCAGACCTGCGAGGCGCGCGCCTACGCGGTGGCGCGGCGCTTCCGGCCGTTGCTGGTCAACACCGTGGTCGGCTTCATCGGGCCGGAGTACCTGTACGACGGCAAGCAGATCCTGCGCGCCGGGCTGGAGGACCACTTCTGCGGCAAGCTGCTCGGCGTGCCGATGGGCTGCGACATCTGCTACACCAACCACGCCGAAGCCGACCAGGACGACATGGACACGCTGCTCACGCTGCTGGGCGCGGCCGGGGTCAACTACATCATGGGCATTCCCGGCGCCGACGACGTGATGCTGAACTACCAGACCACCTCGTTCCACGATGCACTCTACGTGCGCCGCGTGCTCGGCTTGCGGCCCGCGCCGGAATTCGAGGATTGGCTCGCGCGCATGGGCATCTGCACGGCTGGCGACGGCCGCATCGCCCTGGCTGACGGCCTGCCCGATCCGTTCCGCCGGGCGGTGGCGCAACTGGCATGAGGCGCGCGATGACCGACCCACGCGACGACACGCCCGCCACCGTGACGCAGAACCCCTGGCAGGCACTGCGCCGTCTGACGCCTGCCCGCATCGCCCTGGGCCGCGCGGGCGTGAGCCTGCCGACCCGGCCGCAGCTCGCCTTCCAGGCCGCGCATGCGCAGGCGCGCGACGCGGTGCACCTGCCGTTCGATCCCGCGGTCTTGCAGGCGCAACTGCACGCGCAGGGCCATGCGACCGTGCTGCTGCACAGCGCCGCGCGCGACCGCAACCAATACCTACAGCGCCCCGATCTCGGCCGCCAGCTCGACGCGCCGTCCGCGCAGTTGCTGGGGGACCACGCGGCCGCGCATCCGGGCGGTGTTGATATCGCGTTGGTGGTCGCCGACGGGCTTTCCGCGCTGGCGGTGCATCGGCATGCCGCGCCGCTCATCGCCGGCGTGGCCGAGGGCGTGCGCGGGCAGGGCTGGTCGATGGCGCCCATCGCGCTGGTCGAGCAGGGCCGCGTGGCGGTGGCCGATGAGGTGGGCGAACGGCTGGTCGCGCGCATGGTGGTCATCCTGATCGGCGAGCGCCCGGGGCTGAGCTCGCCCGACAGCCTCGGCCTCTATTTCACCTACGCGCCCAGGGTGGGGCTGACCGATGCGGCGCGCAACTGCATCTCCAACGTGCGGCCGGAGGGCCTGGGCTACGCCGCGGCCGCGCACAAGCTGCTGTACCTGATGCGCGAGGCGTGGCGGCGGCAGTGCTCCGGCGTGCAGCTCAAGGAGGCCGCCGAGGTGCCGCTGCTGGAGGCCGGCCGGCGCAACTTCCTGCTCGATTGACGGGCGCGGCCGGCAGGGCTGTTAGCATGCCGGCATCTTTGCGATGCCCAACCTGCCTGACCCGTGACCCACACCTTCTTCTGGCACGACTACGAAACCTTCGGCGCCGTGCCGCGCCGCGATCGTCCGGCCCAGTTCGCCGGCATCCGTACCGACGCCGAGCTCAACGAGATCGGCGAGCCGGTCGAGCTGTTCTGCCGGCCGTCCAACGACTGGCTGCCCGACCCGGTGTCATGCCTGATCACCGGCATCACGCCGCAGCAGTGCCTCAAGACAGGCATCCCCGAGCACCGCTTCGCGCAGGCCATCGAGCGCGAGCTGGCCACGCCCGGCACCATCGGCGTCGGTTACAACTCCATCCGCTTCGACGATGAAATCACGCGCCACCTGTTCTGGCGCAACCTGATCGATCCGTATGCGCGCGAATGGCAGAACACGTGCGGCCGGTGGGATCTGCTCGACGTGGTACGCACCACCTGGGCGCTGCGCCCGGACGGCGTCGAATGGCCGAAGAACGACGACGGCAAGCCCAGCTTCAAGCTGGAGCACCTGTCGCAGGCCAACGGCCTGCAGCACGAAGCCGCGCACGATGCGCTGTCGGATGTGCGGGCCACCATCGCGCTGGCCCGGCGGGTCCGCACCGCGCAGCCCCGCCTGTTCGATTTCTGCTTCGCGCTGCGCAAGAAGGAGCGCGTGCTGGCCGAGATCGGTGACGCGCCGCGTCCGCTCATCCACATCTCCGGCATGTACGGCGTAGACCGCGGCTGCATGGCGGTTGTCTGGCCGCTCGGCGGACACCCGACCAACAAAAACGAACTGATCGTGTGGGATCTGTCGTTTGATCCGTCGGAGCTGTTCCACATGGACGTGGCTGCCATCCGCGAGCGCCTGTTCACGCGCAGCGCCGATCTGACCGAGGGCACCACGCGCCTGCCCATCAAGTCGATCCACATTAACAAGTCGCCCATCGTGATCGGCAACCTGAAGACACTGCAGCCGGCGCAGGCCGAGCGCTGGGGCGTCGACTTCGCGGCCATCGAGCGTCACGCCGGTATCGCCCAAGGCGCACCCGACCTGCGCGAAACGTGGCGCCAGGTCTACGCCCGCGAACTGGAGCCGATCGAAGACGTGGACCAGAATCTCTACGGCGGCTTCGTCGGCAACGACGACCGCCGCACGCTCAACGAACTGCGCACGCTCTCAGGCGAGCAGCTCGCGCAACTGCACCCCGACTTCGCCGATGCGCGCCTGCCCGAACTGCTGTTGCGCTACCGCGCACGCAACTTCCCCGACACGCTCACGGAAGACGAGCACGAGCAGTGGGAACAGCTGCGCGCCGAGCGTCTCTTCGAAGGCCGCGATGGCTACCTGACGCTGGATGCCTATGCCGAGCGCATCGAGCAACTGGCGGCCGAGGCGGCGGACAAGGGCGATGCACGTGCCGAAGGCATTCTCTCGGCGCTGTACGACTACGCTGAGATGGTGGCGCCGGAATAACGGGCCGTTGCGGTTGGGTTGGCGGTCGACAATGATGTGTCGCTGACACGCTGAGTGGGTCGACCAACGTACTGCTTTGAGTGGAGCCAACAAGGGTGGGCACAAGACCCTGAAACGATTGAGCGAAGACGAAGCCCGCTCGCCAACAAAAAAACCGGAGGCCAAGACCTCCGGTTTTCGTTTGGACTACGGCGTGCCGCTCAAGCCGCCCGCTGCGCCGCACCCGCATTGCGCCACTGCGCCAGCAGCTTGCCCCACCGCACCCGCGCCGCCGCCAGGTTGGCCTCCTTCACATGGCCGAAGCCGCGGATGTCTTCCGGCAGCCGCGCCAGGTCGATCGCCAGTGCCAGCTTCTGCGTCGATAGCCCGCTCACCAGTTCATCCACCAGCGCGCGGTATTCGCCGATCAGCGCGCGCTCGGTGCGGCGCTCCTCGGTCTTGCCGAAGAGGTCGAACGCGGTGCCGCGCAGGCCCTTGAGCCCGGCCAGCAGCTTGAACAGGCGCATCGTGCCCGGCCCGAAGCGCTGCTTGACCAGGTGGCCACGCTCGTCGCGCTTGGCCCACAGCGGCGGCGCGAGCCAGAAGTTGAGCTGGTAGTCGCGGTCGGGCTCGCCCTCGAACTGGGTGCGCAGCTTGTCGAGGAAGGCCGGGTCGGTGTACAGGCGGGCAACTTCGTACTCGTCCTTGTACGCCATCAGCCTGGACAGGTTGCGCGCCACGGCCTCGGTCAGCGCCAGCGGCTGGCCGGCGCCGGCCACGGCGGACTCGGTCGTGCGCACGCGTTCCACCACGACGCGGAATGCGTCGGCGTAGGCGGCGTTCTGGTAGGCGGTCAGCAGGTCGACGCGGCGGGCGATCAGCGTGTCCAGCGTGGCGGGCAGGGCGATCACCTCGGCCTTGGCGCGCGGGGCTTCGCCGGCCAGCGCCAGCACGGCCTCGCGGTCATGCGCGAGGTGGCGGCCCCATTCGAAGGCGGTCTTGTTCTTGTCGACCGATACGCCGTTGAGCTCGATGGCGCGCAGCAGCGCATCGTACGTCAGCGGAATCCAGCCCTTCTGCCAGGCGAAGCCCAGTACCAGCGGGTTGGTGTAGATCGCGTCGCCCAGCAGGCGCACGGCCAGCGCGCTGGCGTCCTCGAAGGCGCAGGCATCGCCCACGGCCGCGCGGATGTCGGCCTCGGCCGAGCTGCCGGGGAAGCGCCAGTTCGGGTTCTTGATGAAATCGGCGGTGGGCGTTGCCGCGCTGTTGACGATGGCGCGCGTCTGGCCGAACTGCACCTTGGACAGCACTTCGTCCGACGCCGAGACGATGGCATCGCAGCCGATCACGAGATCCGCCTCGCCCATGGCGATGCGCGTGGCGTGGATGGTGTCCGGCCGCTCGCCGATCTGCACGTGCGAGAGCACCGCGCCGCCTTTCTGCGCCAGGCCCGCCATGTCGAGCACGGTCACGCCCTTGCCCTCGATGTGCGCGGCCATGCCCAGCAGCCCGCCGATGGTCACCACGCCGGTGCCGCCCACGCCGGTCACCAGCACGCCGTACGCGCGGTGGATGGCGGGCAGCTCGGGATGCGGCAGCAGCGGCAGGCTGTCCATCGCGATGCCGCGCGATTCCGGCTTGCGCACCTGCGCGCCTTCCGCCGTCACGAAGCTCGGGCAGAAGCCGTTGACGCACGAGAAGTCCTTGTTGCACGACGACTGGTTGATCTTGCGCTTGGTGCCCAGCTCCGTGTCCAGCGGCTCGACCGACAGGCAGTTCGACTTGACCGAGCAGTCGCCGCAGCCCTCGCACACCGCGTCGTTGATGAACGCGCGGCGCGCCGGGTCAGCCATGGTGCCGCGCTTGCGGCGGCGGCGCTTCTCGGTGGCGCAGGTCTGGTCGTAGATCAGCACGCTGGTGCCCTGGACTTCGCGCAGCTCGCGCTGGATCGCGTCGAGCCGGTCGCGGTGATGCGCGGTCACGCCTTCGGGCAGTTGGATGGCGGCGTTGTACTTCTCGGGCTCGTCGGTGACGATGACGATGCGCGAGGTGCCTTCCGCATGCACTTGCGCGGCAATCTGCGGCACCGACAGCGGGCCGTCCACCGGCTGGCCGCCGGTCATGGCTACCGCATCGTTGTAGAGCAGCTTGTAGGTGATGTTGACCTTGGCCGCAATCGACGCGCGGATTGCCAGCAGGCCCGAGTGGTAGTACGTGCCGTCGCCCAGGTTGGCGAACACGTGCGGGTCGGCCGAGAACGGCATCTGGCCGATCCACGCCACGCCTTCGCCGCCCATCTGGCTGAAGGTGTTGGTGCTGCGGTCCATCCACACCGTCATGTAGTGGCAGCCGATGCCGGCCAGTGCGCGCGAGCCCTCGGGCACGTTGGTCGACGTGTTGTGCGGGCAGCCCGAGCAGAACCACGGCTTGCGCTCGGCGGTGATGCGGGGCTTGGCCAGCGCCTTCTCCTTGGCGTCGATGATGGCGATGCGCGCTTCGATGCGGGCGCGCACGTCCGACGGCAGCTCGAACTTCTCCAGCCGCGTGGCGATGGCGCGCGCGATCAGCGCCGGAGAGAGCTCGTAATGCGCCGGCAGCAGCCAGTTGCCCATCGGCACCGACCATTCGCCGCCGGCGTTGTCCTTTTCATCGAACTTGCCGTACACGCGCGGACGCACATCGTCGCGGTAGTTGTACAGCTCTTCCTTGAGCTGGTATTCGAGGATCTGGCGCTTCTCTTCCACCACCAGGATTTCCTGCAGCCCTTCGGCGAAGGCGCGCGCGCCATGTGCTTCCAGCGGCCACACGCAGCCGACCTTGTACAGGCGGATGCCGATGCGGCGGCAGGTCTCGTCATCGAGGCCCAGGTCGACCAGTGCCTGGCGCACGTCCAGATAGGCCTTGCCGGCGGTCATGATGCCGAAGCGCGCCTGCGGCGCATCGAGCACCACGCGGTCGAGCTTGTTGGCGCGCACGTAGGCCAGGCCCGCGTACCACTTGTAGTCGAGCAGGCGGGCTTCCTGCACCAGCGGCGGATCGGGCCAGCGGATGTTCAGGCCGCCCGCCGGCATGACGAAGTCTTCGGGCAGCACGATCTCGGCGCGGTGCGGATCGACATCGACCGAGGCCGACGATTCCACCACGTCCGTCACGCACTTCATCGCCACCCACAGGCCGGAGTAGCGGCTCATCGCCCAGCCGTGCAGGCCGTAGTCGAGATACTCCTGCACGTTGGACGGATACAGCACCGGAATGCCGGCCGCCTTGAACACGTGCTCGGACTGGTGCGCCAGCGTCGAGGACTTGCAGGCATGATCGTCCCCCGCCAGCACCAGCACCCCGCCATGCGCGGACGAGCCGGCCGAGTTGGCGTGCTTGAACACGTCGATGGTGCGGTCCACGCCCGGCCCCTTGCCGTACCACATGCCGAACACGCCGTCGAACTTGGCCGACGGATACAGGTTGACCTGCTGCGAGCCCCAGACCGACGTGGCGGCCAGGTCTTCATTGAGCCCGGCCTGGAAGACGATGCCGTGGCCGGACAGATGCGTCTTGGCCTTCCACAGGGCCTGGTCCAGCGCCCCCAGCGGCGAGCCGCGGTAGCCGGAGATGAAGCCGGCGGTGTTCAGCCCCGCGGTGCGATCGCGCTCCTGCTGCAGCATCGGCAGCCGCACCAGCGCCTGCGTCCCGCTGATATAGATGCGGCCGCGCTCCAGCGTGTATTTGTCGTCCAGGGAAACGGTTTCGAGCGCGCGGCGTAGCGCGTCGTTCAGAGGGGCATTCATGCGTGCTCCGTGGGGTATGTGTGCCGGGATCGCCGACAACAGGTCGCTTTTGGTGCCGCCAGCGCCGCTTCTTGTGGAAGCCGGCCGACAGCCAGGGGTAGCGGGCATCCTAGCATCGCGTGCTATTCCCAACACCGTGCAACGCAGCAACTTTGGGGGTGGGTTTTCCCGGAGTTGCGGCGTTGCCGACACAGGCGTGGCGCATCCGGCGGGCGCCCGGCGCCGATGCTGCGATGCATGCGCGGCCGGCGCCGGAAAACGACCGAGCTCGCACGGGGGATGGATGAGGCTGCCGGCCGGTGAGCGTTCCTGGCGATGCAGTGCAGCGCCGCCACCACGCTGTACCGAACCAATAGGCAGGTGAGGGTGATGCGGTTCCAGGTCGGGGCGTCGATGGTCTTGAGGCGCTCGCTTCGCAACGCGGCAACGTCTTCGCGCGCGGCGAACTGTTCGGACCACGCCTCCGGCTTAGTGAGGCGGTCGGCAAACTCGGGAAGCGCTGTTTCCAGCGCTTGCAGGCGGGCGCCCATGTCGCCATCATTTCCGCCGCCGGTGGCCCAGACAAGCGTGACCACGCCGAGCGGTGGCCAGGCGGCGCGCGTGTCGATGCCGGACGTGGCGGCACCGACGCAGGTGGTCAGGGCACCATCGGCTCGACAGCGGTTTCGCGAGGGCCAGCCTGCCACTGCCGCACGTACCCGGGGGTGCCGGCGGGCGCGGCATCCGCAATGGGGGACTGCGGCTGCAGCGCCATCGGCAGCACACCGGCCCAGACCGGCAGGTCCAGGTCTGTTTCGTCGTCCTTGGGGCCGCCGGTGCGGATCTTGGCGGCCGCCTCGTCGAGCGGGATGCGCAGCACGGTGGTCGCCGCCAGTTCCTTGGCATTGCCGGGGCGGACCTCGCTTGCGCGGCCGGGGGCGATGAAGTCGACGAAGGTGTCGAGCGCGGCGGCCTTGGCGGCGCCGTCCACCGCCTCGAACGCGCCGTAGATGACGGCCGAGCGGTAGTTCATCGAATGGTGGAACGCGGAGCGCGCCAGCACCAGGCCGTCCAGGTGCGTGATGGTCACGCACACCTGCGCGCCATCGGCCGCCAGTTTCAGCATGCGGCTGCCGTTGGAGCCGTGGATGTAGAGGTGGTCGCCCTCGCGCCAGCACGCGGTGGGGATGCAGTGCACGCCCTGCGCATCGGCAAAGGCGAGGTGGCATACATAGGCCGCGTCGAGGATGGCGTAGAGCGTTGCGCGGTCATAGCATCCGCGCTGGGCGACGCGGCGCACGCGGGTACGTGCGGACGGGGGTGTGGACTCGGGCTGGGTCATGGTGGGGCGCCTCTCGCGGGCAATGGCATGCCTCGACGATAGGAAAACCATGGCACCATGCGTAGACCCACACGATGACGGATTTATGGAGCCAGGATGGACTACGGTGTCCTGCTGTCGACCTACGAACGCGAGACCGGCCGCGAGGCGATCGCCCGGATGCCCCAGCAGCATCGGTTGTACGCCTGCCTGCGCGCCGCCATCCTGAGCGGCAAGCTCGAGGAAGGCACGCGGCTGCTGGCGTCGCGCACGCTGGCCGAGGAGCTGGGCATGGCCCGCAACTCGGTGCTGTATGCGTACGAACGGCTGGCGTCCGAGGGTTTCGTCGTCGGGCGGCGGCAGGGTACGGTGGTCGCCCGCGTGGGCCTGCAGCAGGCGCCTGCCGCCACGCCCGGCGATGTGCCCGTCCTGTCGCGGCGCGTCGCCCGGATCGAACGCCCCGGCGACGGCATGGACGATCCGCTGCCCTTCCTGCCCGGCACGCCCGCGCTGGATGCCTTTCCGCTCGCGCAATGGCGGCGCTGCGTGGAGCGCGCCTGGCGCAGCATCGGCCCGGCGCAGCTCGGCTACATGCCGGTCGAAGGCAACGCCGCCCTGCGCCAGGCAATTGCCGAATACCTGCGCGTCTCGCGCGGCGTGCGCTGCGAGGCCGGGCAGGTCTTCATCACCAACGGCACGCAGAACAGCCTCGACCTGTGCGCCCGCACCCTGGCCGATGCCGATGACACCGCCTGGATCGAAAACCCCGGCTACAGCGGCGCACGCCACGCCTTCCAGGCCGCCAACCTGCGGTTGGTGCCGATCCCGGTCGATGCCGACGGGCTCGCGCCACGGCCGGAGGACTGGCGCGACCGTCCGCCCAGACTGATCTACATCACGCCGTCGCACCAGTACCCGCTCGGCGCCGTGATGAGCCTGGAGCGGCGGCTGGCGCTGCTGGCCCAGGCGTGCGCGGCCGGCGCGTGGATCATCGAAGACGACTACGACAGCGAATTCCGCCACCAGGGTGCGCCGCTGTCCGCGGTGCAGGGATTGACCGAAGACGCGCCGGTGATCTATCTCGGTACCTTCAGCAAGGTGATGTTCCCGGCGCTGCGGCTCGGCTTCATGGTGGTGCCGCCCGCGCTGGCGCCAGTGCTGCGGCGCACGGCCGGCGCGCTGATGCTGCGCGGGCGGGTGGCGGAGCAGCTCGCGCTGGCGGACTTCATCGACGCCGGGCATTTCACGCGGCACCTGCGGCGCATGCGGCGGCTGTATGCGGAGCGGCGCGACGCGCTGCAAGGCGCGCTCGAACACCGGCTGCGCGGCCTGCTGACCGTGTCAGGTGGGGCCGGCGGCATGCATCTGTCGGCACGGCTCGACGTGCCGGTGCGGGATACCGAAGTCAGCCGCGTGGGTCGGGCACACGGGCTGGTGCTGCGGCCGCTGTCGCGGTTCTGCCTGCCGGGCACCGAAGGCGCCTACAACGGCCTGGTGCTCGGCTATGGCGCGGTGGATGCCGGGCGGATGGACCGGCTGGTCCAGCAGCTCGGGCAGGTGATCGAGGCAGCGCTGGCGGGATGATGCCGTCGCCGCCCAGGCAGGGAATCGTCAGTGCACCAGCTGATTGATCTCGATGATCGGCATCAGCACCGCCAGCACGATCGGCAGCACTCCCCCATCGTCAGGACCAGCGCGGGTTCGAGCACCGGTCAGTCAATCAACGGGAGCGTGCGCCTCGGCTCATTTGCGGTGAAGCAGAAACGTCCAATCGGGCCCGGCGGGCCATGCCTGGACCTGGCATGGGCGACGATCCTCGCACGCGGCAACTTGTTCGCTCCACGATGGCCCCTCAAGCATGGTGCCCCTCCAGGCACCATGACGCGCTTGGTAGAGGCCGGCGCATAGTGCTATCAGCAGCAACGACTGGGCGGGTAACCGGACAGCAAGCGATGCCCGATTCGCCGCGACCCCGAGCAATGTGACAAAACACACTACGCCGATGAAAAAATAGCGTCCGTGCATCCAGCCTGAAATGAGCTTACGGGTATCTCCCAGCGCACCAAGCGTCTGAATGCTGGGAACGAGAATCCATACCAGCGCGAGCATGATTACGGTGGTTTTGTCCTTGGCTTCCCGATAACTCGCCACCAATGTAAATGCCGCGATCAACGAGAGCGCGACACACGCCAGTGCCAAAGCGGCGCTGCTTTGCAGCCAGAGCAGGAAAAAAACGAGGAGTTCAGTCCCGCCTCCAGTGAAGATCGGTGAAGCGACCGTCTGCAGCAGCCACGGTGCGGTCATGGTCATCACTGTCGGAGACAGTAAACGATCGGGCTGCGGGTGCAGGATGATGATGGCCACCTGGATCGCGGTACCGACAGCCAGGATGAGCCCGAGGCGAAAATGGATACCCGATCGGAGCAGCGTCCCTTTTACCAGAAACACCGGTGTCATGATCGACGAAGGCACCCCGCTGAGCGCGCAGATGGCAACCCACGTATAGAGAAGCGCTTTCCGGGCACCTCGCAAGTCAGCCCACGAGACGATACCGATGAACAACAGGGACACTGCACAGAGCCACTGAACATTGGTGCTGGTGAGGTAAACCTCGTAACCCTGGGCGCAGAGTGCAAAGATGGCAACGGCCATCGCGGCTCGGGTCAGCGGCCAACCGTTTTCGATTGAGAACCTGCTGAACAGGACAATGCACCACGATGCGACCAGCAGGCTACCGTAGGTCGTGACATGCGCCGCCCACTCTGTCGGCACCAAGGTCGCGACATAGCAGATCAGATTGGTGATGAGCTGATAGTTGCCCCTCATGACAAGGGTCAGGGGCGAATCGCCGCTTTGCAGCACGTTGTAATAAAACTGTCCCTCTTCTGCCCAGAAACGGGGGTGGAGGAAAAGGTTCGGCGATCGCCATAGCAGCAATCCGATGAAGAGGATCCCGAGTAGAAGCGGCCTGCGCTCATCTAGGCTCAGCTTCTGTCTTGCCGTGTCAGCGGCGGTGGCGTCAGGGTGCATTGCTTGTTTGGAGAAAAAGAGGGAGGGGATCGTAAGCGCGGTCAGCAGCACCAAGGCTCCCCCATTACTTTGGGTTTATCTGTGATGAAGTACGAACGTCCACTCGGCACTGATGGGCCACGGCTGGACCACGCATGGGCGGCGGCCACCGCATGCGGCAACCTCGCTGCTCCACGATGGCCCATATAGCATGACCGCGTTCCATCCACTTTGGTCGACCTGATGGATGCCGGCGCACAGTGTTATCAGTAGTAGCAATGAGGCCGTCAATCGGACAATGGGCAATGCGCTGTCGGCGATGATTCCAAGCAGCATGACAAAGCACACTGCACCGATGAAAAAGTAACGTGCATGTGTCCAGCCGGAAACGAGGTCATTGGGATTTCCTAATGCACCTAAAATCTGAATGCTTGGAATAACAATCCACGCCATCATCAGCACTACCGCAACTGCTTTATCTTTTGCTGCGCGATAACTTGCCACCAGTGCAAATGCTGCAATTGACGACAGCACGATATACGCCAGGGCCACAACGTAGGGGCTCTGCAGCGATTTGAGCAGAGCAACAAGACACTCGGTCTGGCCTGCCGTGAAAAGCGGTGACGCAACTGTCTGCAGAAGCCACGGTGCGGTCATCAGCAGCATGGTCGGAGAAAACGATCGGTCCGTATGCGGGTGCAGAATGATGACGATCGCCTGGATTGCGGTACCGGCCGCAAGTATGAGTCCCAGGCGGACATGGAGGGGCGATTGGAAGAGGGCTCCCCTGACCAGAAACACGGGTGTCATGACCGATGAAGGGACGCCGCTGAGCGCACAGACAGCAACCCACGCGTAAAGAGGCACACTGCGAAGGCCTCGCAAGGTACCCCACTGCCCGATGCAGATGAAGAGTAGGGACAACGCACACAGCCACTGAGCGTTGGTGCTGCTCAGATAGACTTCGTACCCGTGAGCGAGCAGAGCGAGGATCGCAACGATCGTTGCCGATCTGGCCAATGACCAACCGCTTTCGATCGAGAACCTGCTGAAAAGGACGATGCACCATAGCGCAACGAGCAGGCTGCAATAGGTCGTGATGTGGGCGGCCCATTCTGCCGGTACCAGGGTGGCGAGATAGCAGATCAGATTGGTGACGATCTGATAATTGCCCCGGATAACAAGGGTCAGGGGCGAGGCACCGTTTTGCAGCCCGTTGTAATAGAACCGGCCCTCCTCCGCCCAGAGGCGTGGATGAATCAAAAGATCGGGTGATCTCCATAACAGCAATCCGACAAACAGCGTTGTCAGCACGAGAGCGCGCTGAATGCGTTTTGGATTCACTGGATCAGCGCCAGTGATGAGGGCGTTATGGAGCATTGTGAATTCAAGCCGGCAAAAGGAGGGGGCATAAAATGTCCCGCCCGCGGGGTCGGAGCGGTCCTGAGCAACACGGGTTGAAATTGAACCGTGGCGATTGAAGTGCGCTTTCAGGTCCGTTGTGAAGCTCAGGGCGCGGTATGATCCGAGCCGCTTGCATCCGCTCACCTTGGGAGCAGCATGGTATCGCCGGATGTTCCGGTTGCGCCCAATTTTTCGGCGTGACCTGTTGTTTGAAACGTCTCCGAGGCGTGTTTCCCGACGGACGTGACGTTGGGAGCAGGTATGGCCCCCCCTCAGTGCACCAGCTGATTGATCTCGATGATCGGCATCAGCACCGCCAGCACGATCAGCAGCACCACCACCCCCATCGTCAGGATCAGCGCGGGTTCGAGTAGCCCGGTCAGGAACAGCGTGCGCCGCTCCAGTTCCTGCGCCTCGCCCTGCGCCGCGCGCTCCAGCATGGCGGGCAGGTTGCCGGTTGCCTCGCCCGAGCGGATCAGGTGCACCAGCACTGGCGGAAACTGGTTCTGCGCCGCCAGCGCCCGCGCCAGCGATGTGCCCTCCCGCACGCGCGTGGCCGCATCCTCGACGTTGGTTTTGAGCGCGACATTGTTGAGCGTTTCCCCGGCGGCCTGCAGGCCGCGCAGGATCGGCACGCCGGCGCTGCTCAGGATGGCCAGCGTGCTGGCAAAGCGCGCCGTGTTGTAGCCGCGGACCAGCTTGCCGAGCAGCGGCGCGGTCAGCAGCCAGCGATGCCACGACAGCCGCAGCGCCGGCTGCTGGAGCAGTTTGCGCACCAGCAGCCCCAGCGCCGCCAGCACGATCGCCGCCAGCCATCCCCAGTTGCGCACGAAATCCGACAGCCACAGCATGATGATGGTCAGCGTCGGCAGCTTCTGCTTGGTGTTGGCGAACACGCTCACCACCTGCGGCACCACGTACGACAGCAGGAAGATCACGATGGCGAAGGCCACCACCGTGACGATGGCCGGATAGGTGAAGGCCAGCTTGATCTTGGAGGTCAGCGCATTGCGGCTTTCGATGTAGTCGGCCAGGCGCGACAGCACCAGCCCCAGGTTGCCCGAATGCTCGCCGGCCGAGACAAGCGCGCGGTAGATGTCCGGAAAGTCGCGCGGATGCTGCGACAGCGCCACCGACAGCGAGCTGCCGCCCACCACCTCGGCGCGGATCGATGCCAGCAGCTCATGCACATAGGGGCGCTCGGCCTGGTCGGCCAGCGCGGCCAGCGCCTCGTCCAGCGGCAGGCCGGCGACCAGCAGGCTGGCGAGCTGGCGCGTCACCAGGGCGTTTTCCTGCGGCGAGAGCCGCTTGCCGAAACTGGAACCCGAGCGCTTGGCGGCCTGCGCGCCGAGCGCATCGACCACCAGCGGCGTCAGCCCGCGGGCGCGCAGCGCGGTGCGCGCCTGGCGGGCACTGTCGGCTTCGATGACGCCGCGGTCGGTGCGGCCGGAGGCGTCGGCGGCTTCGTAGCGGAAGGCTGGCATGGCGGTTCGTGAGGTGTCAGGGCTTCTTGGCGGTGGGGCAATCGGCCGACAGGTCGGGGACGACGACCCAGCGGTGCGTGCCGATCATGACATCGCGCCACAGCGGGGCGGCGGCAGTGGCGATGGCGACGGCGGCGTCCTCGTCTGCGTCGGTGGTCTCGCGGTGGCAGCCGTGCTCGGCAGCTTCCAGATAGCCGATCGCTTTCCAGCCCGCCGCCGTGCGGCTATAGAGTTCCGGCCGGTATTGCGGTCTCGCCGGCAGGATCTCGATCTGCCCGTCGCCGTTCAGGTCGAGCATGATCAGGCCGCAGGCGTCTGCCCCCCCCATCTCGCAAGCGAGGGACTTAAAGGCGTCCTGGTGCGCGCGGGCAAAGTCGATGAAGTCCGGGGGCAGCGTGGCGCCTGCCGGGTAGATCTTGGTACCGGCCAGCAGCGTGTCGAAGTCGATGGCCAGGTCGTCGCCCCAGCGCCGCTTCTTGGCGAGCGCCACCGTGGCGCGTCGGCCGATTTCCGCATGGTTGGCGAGCGAGGTGTCGGCGACCAGCCTGGCGAGCGCGTCGCGGCCGATGCCGTCCAGCCACGCGCCGCGCCGCAGGGCCGCCGCTGCGTAGCCGAGCGCGTACACGCAGCCGGCCACGGCCACGAGCACGCCCCAGACGCGCTCGACCGTCAGGCCGTGCTGGCGGATGCGAAGCCCCAGGGCCACGAGCGCCAGCCCGCCCAGCACCGGCAGCGCCAGCATGCCCACACGCAACGCCGCTGCCAGCCAGCGCGGATAGCCCGGCGGCTCGGTGCCATCCCCGTACGCCGCATTGATGAAGAGCACGGACACGGCAAGCAGCCACAGCAGCAGCGTTGCCGCATAGCGCGTTGCCCACAGCGCCTTGAGGCCGGTGAACGGCAGCGCCAGCACAAAGCCAGCGGCAATCAGCAAGGTCAGCGGCAGCAGCCACTTGCAGGCCGACAGCACGTGCCGCTGGATCGACTCGACCATCACCGCATGACGCCGGCACAGTTGAACGGCGTAGGCGAAGCACAGCGTGGTGGCCGGCCAGGCGAAGGCGGATTTGACGATGATTTCGCGGAAAAAGTGCAGGCCGATGACGTCGAACAGCTGCGCCCCCAGGAACAGCACCGCCCAGAACACGCCCGTGAAGATGGCTGCGTCGATGACCAAGATGGCATCGCGCCAACTGGCCTGGAACAGCGCGGGGTAATCGGTCAGCGCGCGGCCGTCGGCGTGTAATTGGATGAGCGGCAGCGCGAGCACCCACAGCGCGGCCGACACCAGAAGCGTTTTGTCCAGATCGAAAAGGCTCTTGGGCGTTGTTTCGCCTATCCAGTGGCTGTACCCCGCCAGCGCGCCGATAAGCAGCGCCGCCAGGACCAGCAGCCCGATCAGCCGCCGCGGCGCGGTCGGGCGTTCGCACAGGTAGTACGCGGTCGGTCCAAAGGCGAGGAGGGCATGCGCGCCAGCCAGCATCGCCCGCTGCGCATCCGGCAGCGTCGCGTCGGCCAACCGTCCGCACAGGTACAGCCCCGCGCCTTGCGCGAGGGCAATCAGCATCAACAGCAAAGACGGCATCGGGGCTCCTGAGGCCCGCATCGACACGTCCGGGCCGGGTCAATCAACGGCGCGTCGGTCGGCCGCCGGGCCGGACTGCGACGCACCCGCCGCGCATCAATCGCGCGTCACGCGCAGCACCTCTTCCAGCGACGTCGCGCCCGCGTCCAGCCACCGCTGCGCATCCGCGCGCATGGTCTGCATGCCCTGGCCGATGGCGAGCGCCTTGATCTCGGACTCGGCCGCCTGGCGGTGGATCATGGTCTGGATCTCGGGCGTCACCGTCAGCAACTCGTACACGCCGGTCCGGCCCTGGTAGCCCGATTGGCCGCAGTGCTCGCAGCCGACGTGGTGCCACACCGAGCGGCGCGTCGGCACGGCGGCGGCAACGCCGTCAGCGGGCGGCGTGCCGGCCACGGCCTCGATCTCGGTGG
Organism: Ralstonia pseudosolanacearum; assembly: GCF_024925465.1. Classification (NCBI taxonomy): domain Bacteria; kingdom Pseudomonadati; phylum Pseudomonadota; class Betaproteobacteria; order Burkholderiales; family Burkholderiaceae; genus Ralstonia; species Ralstonia pseudosolanacearum. The sequence continues at coordinate 384,700 of NZ_CP103852.1, forward strand.
GGGTGAGTTCCAGCACTTCCTCGCGGCGGCAGTGCACGCACAGGCGCCGCACCAGCCGCTGCGCCAGCACGCCCAGCAGCGACGACGACAGCAGGAACGGCTCGATCCCCATGTCGATCAGCCGCGTGACCGCCGAGGCCGAATCGTTGGTGTGCAGCGTCGCCAGCACCAGGTGGCCGGTCAGCGAGGCCTGCACTGCGATCTGCGCGGTCTCCAGGTCGCGGATTTCGCCGATCATCACCACGTCCGGATCCTGCCGCAGGATGGCGCGCAGGGCCTTGGCGAAGGTCATGTCGATCTTCGCGTTGACCTGGGTCTGGCCGATGCCGTCCAGGTCGTACTCGATCGGGTCCTCGACCGTCATGATGTTGGTGCTGCCGGCATCGAGCCGCGACAGCGCGGCATACAGCGTGGTGGTCTTGCCCGAGCCGGTCGGGCCGGTGACGAGCACGATGCCGTGCGGCTGGTTGATCAGGTGGTCGAAGCGCGCCAGCGTGCCGGCGCCCATGCCGAGCTTGCCGAGGTCGAGCCGGCCGGCCTCCTTGTCGAGCAGACGCAGCACCGCGCGCTCGCCGTGGCCGGTCGGCAGGGTGGAGACGCGCACGTCCACCGGCCGCCCGCCCACGCGCAGCGTGATGCGGCCGTCCTGCGGCAGGCGTTTCTCGGCGATGTCGAGCTGCGCCATGATCTTGATGCGCGAGATCAGCGCGCCGTGCAGCGCCTTCTTCGGGCGCACCACGTCGCGCAGCGTGCCGTCCACGCGGAAGCGCACCACCGAAGCGTTCTCGAACGGCTCGATGTGGATGTCCGAGGCGCCCTCGCGCGCGGCCTGCGTGAGCAGCGCGTTGATCATGCGGATGATCGGCGCGTCGTCTTCCGATTCGAGCAGATCTTCCACGGCCGGGATGTCCTGCATCAGGCGCGACAGGTCCACCTCGCCCTCCACCTCGCCGACCACCTGGGCCGCGCTGCCGTCCTGGGCGTTGTAGGCCGTCTGCGTGGCGGCGGAGAGCGTGGCGGCATCCAGGCTCAACAGGCGCAGCGCGCCGAACACGCGGGCCAGCTCGGCCAGCGCGGCGCGCGAGGTCTCGGGGCAGACCCACACCTCGAGCGAGTCGACATCCTGCCGCGCCACCAGCAGCTTGGCGTCGCGCGCGAACACGTACGGCACCAGCCGCACCGCCGAGGGCGACGGCGTCTCGAGCGTGCGCGCGTCAGTGGAAGAAGCTTGCGTTGCCATGGTGTTCACCGCCTTTCCGGCCGCGTGGATCGGCTCAGCCGCCATTGCGCGGCGCGTTGCCGTCATACCCGCCCGAGGTGGGCGGCGCGAAGTTCTGCAGGCGCGGCTCGCTGCGCGTGGTCCCCTGCGGCATCGGTGCGCCGGGCGGCACTTGCACGCCGGTCTGGCCCTTGGGCACCACCGAGATATCGCCGTAATTCTGCGCCGGGCGCATCGACTCGGGCGACGGCAGCACCGGCGTATCGCGGTCGGAGGTGGTCGGCAGCACGTTGGGCGAGACGAAGCCCTGCTGCGCATCGCGCATGTAGCCGTAGCGGTTGTCCGACAGCGCGCCGGTCGCCTCGGCCGTGCGCAGGATGTACGGGCGCAGGAACACCAGCAGGTTGGTCTTCTTGCGCGTCTTGCTCTCGGAGCGGAACAGCGCCCCGAGCACGGGAATGTCGCCCAGGCCCGGCACCTTCTGTTCGCTGTCCTGGTAATTGTCTTCCAGCAGGCCGCCCAGCACGATCACCTGGCCGTCGTTGGCGATCACGTTGGTTTCGATCGAGCGCACGTTGGTGGTCGGGCCCTGCGTCGCATTCTGCGTGCCGTTCACCACCGCCGACGACTCCTGGAAGATCTGCATCTTCACCGTCCCGCCGTCCGTGATCTGCGGCTTGACGCGCAGCGTGATGCCCACGTCCTTGCGGTCGAAGGTCTGGAACGGCGTGACGGATGCGGAGCTGCCGGTCTGCGCGTACGAGCCGGTGGTGATCGGCACGTTCTGGCCGATCAGGATCTTGGCCTCTTCGTTATCCAGCGTGATCAGGTTGGGCGTCGACAGCACGTTGACCGAGCCGTCGGAGCCCAGCGCGGAGAGGATCGCACCCAGGCCCGTGTTCTTGTTGAACACGCCGAAGTTGCCGCCGTTCACGCCGCTCACATTGCTGCCGGTGAGGCTGCTCAGGGCGGTCTGCGCGGCCGTGCTGCCGATGCCGCCGCTGCCCACCGTGGCCGCGATCACGCCCAGGTTCAGGATGTTGCCCACGCCGCTGCCGAAGTTGGTGCCGCCGAAGCCGTAGGTGTTCGGCCCGCCCGCGCCCACCATCCACTGGATGCCCAGCTGCGACGCCTTGTCGGAGGTCACCTCGACGATCATCGATTCGATATAGACCTGCGCGCGGCGCGCGTCGAGGTCGTCGATCACCGTGCGCAGATTGCGGTACACCGGCTCGCTGGCCGTGATGATCAGCGCATTGGTGGCCGAGTCGGCCTGGATGATGCCGCCGGTGGTCGGCAGGTTGCTTTGGCCGAATGAGGCGCGGAACGACGAGTTGCCGCTGCCCCCGCTGCTGCTGCCCGAGCTGCTGCCGTAGCTGCCGGTCTGCGTGTTCTGGCTGCTCTGCGTGCCGGTGGTGGCGGGCTGCTGCGCCTGCGCGCCCTGCGCCGCGCTCTGGCCGCCCGGGCCACCGGACTGCGAGGCCGACAGCGTGGCATCGGCCGCCACGATGGCGCGCAGCGTGGTCGCCAGCTGCACCGCGTTGGCGTTCTTCAGCGGCACCACCCAGATGTTGCCCGGGCGCGTGCTCGGCACGTCTAGCTTGGCCAGCAGCCGCTTGGCCTGCGCCATGCGCGCGGCGCTCGAGGCACGCACCAGCACGCTGTTCGAGCGCGGCTCGGCCACCACCGAAGTGCGCAGGCTGGGGTCGGCCAGCGCCGCGCCGGCGCCCGCGCCGCCCGCCGTGCCGCTCGGGTCCAGCAGTTTCTGCAGCGTCGCGGCCGCGTCGATGGCCACCGCGTTCTTCAGCGGAATCAGCTCGGTCTCGCCGGCCGCCGGGTTGTCGATCGAGGTGATGATGCGGGCGATGCGGCGCAGGTTGTCGGCGTAGTCGGTGATGACCAGCGTGTTGTTGGCCGGGTAGGCGGTGATGGTGTTGTTCGGCGCGATCATCGGCCGCAGCACCGGCACCAGGTTGTTGGCCGATTCGTACTGCAGGCGGAACACCTGCGTGACCACCTGCTCGCCGCCGCGCGCGCCGCCGGGGCCGACGCTGGTCGGCGAGCCCTGCAGCTTGGCGTCGGCCTCGGGCACCACCTTGGTGAAGCCGTTGCCTTCCACGATGGCGTAGCCCTGCATGCGCAGGATCGAGCCCAGCGACTCCAGCGCCTGCGCGCGCGTCACCGGCTTCTCGGTGACGAGGTTGACGGTGCCCTTGACGCGCGGATCGACGATGAAGTTCTTGCCGGTGGCCTGGCCGACCGCCTTGACCACGGTCTCCAGGTCGGCGTTGACGAAGTTCAACGAGACTTCATCGCCGGGGTTGCTCGCCGCCTGCGCCTGGCTGGCGGGCGGGGCCGCAAAGGCGGGCATCACGGGCAGCGAACCGGCCACCATCGTTGCGCAGCATGCCAGGACAATGGCGCGGACGGTGTGTCGGGAAGAGGCGTTGTGCATGGTCTCGTCGTTCATGGATGCCGGCGCCGCGTGGCGTGCGCCGGCTGGTCAAAAGCGTAGGCGATAGCCCGTGCCGTCGCGCGGGCCCATCAGGCTCAGCAGCCCGATCAATAGCGGTTCCGACTCCGGCGTGGCACGCGCCACGCCGTCAAAATGCGCACCCCGGCCCACCGTTCCCTGGCCCTGCAGCGAGAGCGGGCCGGTGAGGGTCGACAGCGTCAGCCGGGCCGGGCCGCCCGCCGCGCCGCCGAATGCCAGTTCCGCGCGGTAGCTGCCCAGCGGCCGCACGCGGCTGAGGCTGGATGATACCTGCTCAAGCAAGAGGGTCAGCGCGCCCTGCATCGTGTCCGGCGCGCCCTTGCCGCGCCCGAACCGGCCGGACAGCGGCGTCCATTGCGCGCGCAACTGGCCGTCCAGCCTGAGCGTGTTGAAGGGGGCGCCGATGCCCGCCAGCAGCGAGGCCGGCAGTGTCATCGTCCCGGCGTCGGCCTGCCAGCCGCCGCGCGATACCGCCAGCGTGACCGGCTGCGCCATCGCGCGGTCGTGCGTCAGGTGGGCGCGCATGGTGCCCGTGAGCAGCGGCCAGGCATCCAGCGACCACGACAGCCGCCCGGGCAGCACCGTCGCATCGGCGGCGCCGGGGCCCGCGGTCAGCGCCAGCGTGGCGCTGCCTTGCCAGACACTGCCCTGGGCATCGGCCAGCAACACGCGATGGCCGGTGGCCTCGGCCACGCGCTCGGCCGCCCATGCGGCCGGATACTGCGCCACCACCGTCACGGCCACCGCGGCCACCGCAGCCGCGGCCGCGCCGATGCGCCAGCCCAGGCCTGCGCGTTCGTCTTGGTCCGGCCCGCGCCGGCGCAGGCGCAGCGGCGGCAGCGCTTCGATGCTCACCGGCACGCGTCAGTAGCCGCCGGCGCCGGCACCCGGCCCTTGCAGCGTTGCCGTGACGTTCACCAGCGCGGTCGCGCCCACGTAGCGGATGCTGGCGTCGATCACCTTCATGCGCTGCGCCTGCCGCACTTCCTGCAGCCACTCGGCCACCGCGCCGAACGGGACCTTGTCGAGCTGCACCTGCACGCTCTCGCCGGACAGGGCCATTCGCGTGGCCTTCAGGCCGTGCGCGGTGAGGCTGGTGTTGAGCGCGTCCTGCAGGTCGTTGCCGTGCGGCACCGGCGTGGCGGCAATGGCGGACAGCTCGCGCGCTTCCTGGCCGAGCGTTTCCATCTCGGCAAGCTGGCCGCGCATTTCGGGCAGCGCCTTTTCGATGTGCCGGCGGCCTTCGAAGGCCGGCTCCCAGAACAGCAGATAGACGATGACCAGCAGCAGCATCGCGCCGCCGCCGGCCAGGATGCGGCGCTCGCGCGGCTCGCGCTGCATCCAGAAAGCGGCCACGGCATCGCGCAGCGCGTCGGGCACGCCGATGCGGGGCAGCCGGCGGCGCCCGCCGGAGGCATTGGAAGCGTTGGGGGAAGTTGCCATACGAGCGATCGTTATTGCGCGATGGAGACTGTCCAGCGCGAGCCGGGCACGGCCGCCTCGCCGCCGCGCGGTGCTTCGGCGGTCTCCATCTTCAGGCCGACGGTGGCGGCGGCCGTGCGCAGCAGGTTGGTGTCGGTGCCTTCCTTGAGCGTTACCACCAGCGCGCGGCCGTGGTAATCCAGCGCCAGCAGGGCATCGGGTGCGAGACCAGTCGCCGCCTGAGCGAAGCGGTCGGCCAGCGGCAGGAAGTCTTCCGGTGCGGCCTTGCCGGCCGCCAGCCGCAGCTGCTGGACCTGGCGCCGCATCTGCGCGGGCGGATCGAGAATCACCGGCGTGTTCGGGAAGGCCGTCTGCAACTGCGTGCGCATCGCCGCATCCAGCCGCTTCTGCTCGGCGCGCAGCGTCAGCCATTGCGTGTTCATGCCGATCAGCTGGGCGACCACGATCAGCACGGCCAGCGCGATCGGCAGGCGCCAGACGCTCCAGTCCATGCCGGCGATGCCGCCATGCGCGAAGTCGAACTGGCACAGGTCTGCATCGCCGCCGGCCAGCGCGGCGCGGGCGCCCGCGGCCCAGACCGCCCAGTCCAGCCGGGCTGCGGCCGGGTCGGCGGACAGCGTCGGCGCCAGTTCGCGCAGGGCGGGCGACACCATCAGCCGCGCCGGCGCCGGGGCGATCGCCAGCCAGTCGGCGACGTGCGCGGGCAGCACGCGCAGGCCGTAGCCGTCGGCGTGGCTGCTGCGCACGGTGATGTCGACGGCGGGGAGTGCATCGGTGTCGGACGCCGGCGCTGCGTCGAGCGCGATGGTGGTGATGGCGGCCGTGGCCGGGCTCGGCGTCTGCACCGGAGCCTCCGCGTCCGTCGCCTCGGCAGCTTCGGCGTCGACCGGCTTGAGCGAAGGCTCGGTGTGCGCCTGTGCGGCGTCGGCATTGCCGACGGCGGCGACCGGCGCCGGCGCTTCAAGCGGCAGGCACAGCTGCGCCGGCAGCAGATGGCAACTGCGGTGCTTGTGTCCCGCCACGCTGTCGAGCACGAAGCGGATCCAGGCGCGGTCGGTGATCATCAGCGCGCGCGTTTGCGGTTCGCGCGGCGCGCGCCAGCCGTGCGCGGGCACAGCGCCCAGGCGCGGGCCGAGCGCGATATGGCATTGCTGCGCGTCCTGCACCAGCCGGTCTTCCACCAGGTTGGGCAGCGCCAGGCGCAGCTTGGGCAGCGCCAGCGGCGGCACCGATGCCGGCACCAGCAGCACGTCGGCGGCCGGCAGCAGCAGCACGAGCCGGTCGGCGGCGGGCAGTTCATCGACGCGCGAGGCGCCTTCGCGCAGGATCCGCTGCGGCCCCTGTGCGCCTTCCTCGCGCACCAGCGCGAACGGCACGGACGCGAGCGCGCCCTGCGACCAGCGCTCAGGCGATTGGATGGGCCGGTGCGGCAGGCGCACGTACAGGGAGGTCGTCAAACCGCTCCTCGAATCAGAGTCAAAACGCTACCAAGTGGGAATGCCGGACTGCGCAAAACCCGCGATGCTGAACGATGCGGATGACAATACGGCGAAGGCTGGGGGTACGCAACGTCCGTGCGAGGGGTATTGTGCCGCCCTCATGACGGAATGCTGTCGATGCGGCGGACCCAGACGATGCGGGTGGCGTTATTGTTGACCGGATCGCCGCGTGAAACAAGAGCCACCTGGCCCACCTGCGCGCGCTCGTGGCGCGCCATGCCGTAGACCAGGAAGTAGTGGGTCTGCACGTCCAGCAGGTTGGCCACGGTCGCGCTGTCCGCATTGGGAGCGATGCCGCGCAGCTGGTTGGTGATGTCGCCGACGTTGCGGAAATAGGCGCGGTCGCGCGCCTGCACCAGCGCGCGGGCGCGGTCCAGGCTCAGGCTGGGGATGACGGCGGCCAGCACCTCGGCCGGCGCGGTGTTGGCGTTGACCAGGGTGCGGGCGGGCAGCACGATCGCGAACGGCCGCAGCACGCGCACGGCATCCGCCGTATAGCCGGGGATGGCGAGCAGGCCATCGACGTCGTCCAGCGGGCGCGGGCCGTTGCCGCTGTCACCGCCGCCGCCACCGCCACCGCTGCTGTCGCCCTGTCCTCCCTGCCCGCCTTCGGTCGACTGGATGCCGCCCAGCATGCGCGCCAGCCAGGTGGCCGTCACGTCGGCGAGGCTGGGGTCCAGGTTGAGCGATTGCAGCAGCCGGGCGTACGCCTTGATGCCGTCCTTGTCGCGCCCGGTGACCACGGTGCGCGTGCCCAGCGTCTGCAGGGCCAGCAGGTTCATCAGGTTGAAGCGCGCCTGGGCATCGAAGATGCGGCCGGACAGGTAGGAGCTCTCGCCCGCCCCATCGGTGCGCAGCGAGCTGCCGAGAAAGTCCGACAGCCGGGTCTCCTGGATCGGCACCGCCCAGATCTCGCCCAGGTGGTCGACCGCGCCGGTGCGCCGCTGGTCGTCGCGCAGGATCAGCCGGGCCCAGTCGATGCCGGCGCGGGCAATCCAGGTGGCCTGCGCCTTCAGGCGCTGGTTCTCCACCGCGCGGATCTCCACCTGCTGGCGCCACAGCATGCCCGAGACGATCACCACCGCCAGCGCCACCACCAGCAGGGCGGTGACCACGGCGGCGCCGCGCGGCTGTCGGGGCAGGGCGGAGCGGGAGCGTCGCATCATGTCAGAGCCCCGTCATGCAGATGCGCGTAAAGCGCTGCGGGCTGCCTTGCGGCGTCATGCGCACCAGCAGCGCCAGCTCCACGGCCCGCACCGTGGCCACCGGCACCACCACGCTGGTGGCGGCGACGGCCGATGCGCTGGCCGCGGACGCCGACGACAGCTCCGCCAACGTCGTGGTGTTGCTGCCGCCCGGGAACAGCGCCGCCGACAGCGCGCCGGTGTTGTCCATCCAGCCGCCCGGCTCGATCCAGGCGCGGGCGGCGATGCTATCCACTGCGTCGGCCAGCTTGTAGACGGCCGCATTGGCGCCGCCCTGGCGCAGGCTGTCGAGCGCGCCGCGCAGGTCACTGCGGTTGGTGATGGGCGCGCTCTGCAAACGCTCCAGCCGTCCGTTGACGGCGCGATAGAGCACCACCTGCCAGGCCGGCGGCTGCCCATCGTCGCGCCGGTCGCGCACCAGCAGCACGCGGTCGGCATCGACCTCCACCGGCGAGCGCGCCAGCGTGGCCGGATCGGCCAGCTGCGTGCAGTCGGCATCGAACTGCGCATAGGCCGTCTTCAGGGCCTCGATGCGCTCGTCGCGCTGGGCCAGCGCTTCGTGCGTGCGCGTCATGCTGTCCAACCCGCGCCAGGCCAGCACGGCCAGGATCGCCAGCAGCGTGATCGCCACCAGCAGTTCGAGCAGGGTGAAGCCGCGCACGCGGTCAGAAGAGATTGCGCGCATCGTTGGGCAGCAGGGTGACCAGCCAGGCAAGGCGCACGGCGCGGCCGGCATCGGCATAGACCGCGACCTCGACCCGGCGGAATACCGGATTGGGCGTGGGTGCGACCGTTTCTTCGCACCACAGCTGGGCGTCGCCCTGCGGGCAGGCGAAGCCGCGCGTGCCGGGTTCGGGATACGCATGCGCGAGCCGCAGGTCGGCGAGATGGTTTTCGGCGCTCCAGGTGGCCAGCATGCGCGTCTGCAGGGATTCGCTGGCGACGGTCATGCTGCCCATCGCGCGCATCGTGGCGGTGAGCGCGACCGCCACGATGGTCAGCGCGACCAGCACTTCGAGCAGGGTGAATCCGTGCCGCCGCGCGGCCCGGCTGGTTTGGCTGGCTCGGCTCATGGCGCCTCGGTCAATACGCGCGGGCCGCCGTCGGACACCACGTCGATGCGCGCGCCCCGGGACGACAGCGCCACGCGCCACGGCAGCCCGATCGCCTCGCGGCCGAACACCAGGCGCTGCGGCGCACCGGGCGCGGCGGCGGCACCGGCCACGATCTGTACGTTGTCCATCGGCTGGCGCCAGTGGCCGGGCGCCAGCACATCGCGCGTCATCACGCGCCAGCCGCCGGGCGTCGACTCCAGGAAGCGCCAGCCCTGCGCGTCGCCTTCCCACGCCACCGGGCGCGCGGTGAGCTGCGCCTCTTCCTGGCCCAGCTCGATCAGGCGTGCCAGCTTCTGCGCATCGTCCGCCAGCTGCGAGCGCGGGTTGGGCGTGGCATTGACCGCCACCACGCCCAGCACGATGCCGATGATGACCACCACCACCAGCAGCTCCAGCAACGTGAAGCCACGGCGCACGCGGGTTGCGCGATGTGGAGCGGGGCGGTGCTGCATGACGGATGGGTAAATGGGGATCGGCGGGTCAGTCGATCAATTGTCCCAGTTGCCGATGTCGGCATCGTTGGCGGTGCCGCCGGGCTGGCCGTCGGCGCCGTAGCTGAAGATGTCGACTTCGCCGCGCACGCCCGGGTTCAGGTACTGGTACGGGTGGCCCCACGGGTCTTTCGGCAGGCGTTCCAGATAGCCGCCGCCCTTCCAGTTGTTCGGGACCGGCTCGGTGCTCGGCTTGGTGACCAGCGCGGCGAGGCCCTGCTCGGTGGTCGGGTAACGGCCGTTGTCCAGCCGGTACAGCTTGAGCGCCTGCGAGATGGACGCGATGTCCTGCTTGGCCGCGATGATGCGCGCCTCATCGGGCCGGCTCATGATCTTCGGGACCACCAGCGCGGCCAGGATGCCGAGAATCACCACCACCACCATGATTTCGATCAGCGTGAAGCCACGTGCCGCGCGACGGGCGACGGCGCGTTGGCGGACGGGGGTGCGGAGTTGGCCTTGCATCATGGGTGAGAGATGGGTGGAAAAGGGGGGAGCACAGTATAGCCGCGACACTTGACCATAGCTGCGGTCGGACGGTCTTGCGGGCCGGCGATCGGCGCAGCGCGGCCATCGTGTTCATCGATCCGGCATGAAGGGCGGCTAGAATTGGGAGATTCCCACGGTGGATTCGCCATTCCTTTCATGACCGTTCAACAGTCGTCCCGTCTGCTCAGCCTGGTGCTGTTCGCTGCCCTCTGTGCGCTGCTGGCCCACTGGGTGCTGACGCTGTCGTCGCTGCGCTCGCTCGGCGTGCCGCGCGAAGCGCGCGTGGCGCAGACCGAAGCGCTGGAAACCGGCGCTGCCGTCACGCTGTTCGGTGGCGGTCCGCAGAGCGGCCCGCGCGACGTGCAGGTTGCCGGCGTGGTGGCTGACCTGGCCGACGGCAGCGGTGCGGCCATCGTCTCGATCGACGGCGGCCCGCCGCAGGCCATCCGCGCGGGCAAGGCGCTGTCGCCCAGCCTGAAGCTGGTGGAGATCAAGGCCCGCGCGGTGGTGATCGAGCGCAACGGCGTGCGCCAGGAGATCGCGCTGCCGGCCAGCGCCGTGGCCGGCGTCTCGCCTGCCGCGCGCAATGCGCCGCCGCCGCTGCCGCCGTCCGGCGCCGCCGCGCCAATGGCGACCCCGGCCGTGCCGCCGCCCCCGCCCAGCGCGATGGCTGGCAATCCGGCCAACTCGGCCATGCCGGGCGCCGGACTGCCGCCGTCCAACATCAATGATGCCCAGAACGCGCCCCAGCTCGGCATCACCGGTCCGCGCCATCGTGGGGCCGCCGCCGCACGCAAGGGCATCAGCCCCGACGACGACGTGGACCACTGATCCGTCCGCCGGCCGGCTGCGGCGCGCGTATTACAAGTCATGTCATGCGGTAACAGCGTGTAAAACACGACAACGCGCGCGCATCCTCGGGTTCTAATCCCGTACACAGTCCATGTGAAAGGAGCTGAGCATGACCAACAACAAGCGCATTGTCCAAACCTTCCTCGCCACCTCGGCCCTCTTCCTGGCCATGTCGGGCATGAGCGCCCACGCGCAGGACGCCAGCGCACCGGCGGCCGCAGCCCCGGCCCCTTCGGCCACCGCGCCGAACCACCACGGCAGCGGATTCAAGAAGCTGGACACCAACGGCGACGGCATGGTCTCGCGCGACGAGGCGAAGGGGCATCGCTGGCTGGAAGACCACTTCGACGAGATCGACACCAACCACGACGGCCAGATCAGCAAGGATGAACTCGCTGCCTGGCACAAGACCCACGCGGGCGAGATGCGCGGCAAGATGCAGGCGCGCCTGGATGCCAAGTTCAAGGCCGCCGACAAGAACGGCGATGGCGCGCTGACCCGGGAAGAAATGCAGGCCGGCCTGCCCAAGCTCGCCAAGCACTTCGACGAGATCGACGCCAACCACGACGGCAAGGTCACCGAAGACGAGATCCGCGCATTCATGAAGGCGCGCCACGATGCCCACCACGCGCAGCACGGCACACCGGCCGCAGCGGCCACGCCGGGCGGCCCGTCGGCCACCAAGGGCGAATAAGCGCGGCATCGGCCGGCGCCCGCAACAAAAAACGCGACCCGAGGGTCGCGTTTTTCATGGAAGCGTGCCGGAATTCGGCGCGTTTCAGCCTCAGGCCGGCTGATCCACCTTCAGCACGCCGCGGCGCATCTGGTCGAGCTCGATCGACTCGAACAGCGCCTTGAAGTTGCCCTCGCCGAAACCCTGGTTGCCCTTGCGCTGAATGAACTCGAAGAAGATCGGGCCCAGCTGGTTTTCCGAGAAGATCTGCAGCAGCAGGTCGCCCGGCGCGCCGTCGATCAGGATCTTGCGCTTCTTCAGCTCCGCCACGTTCTCGCCATGGCCGGGGATGCGCTTGTCGACCAGCTCGTAGTACGTGTCGATGGTGTCCAGCAGCTTGATGCCGTTGCCGCGCAGCGCGTCCACCGTCCGGTGCAGGTCGGTCGAGCCCAGCGCGATGTGCTGGATGCCCTCGCCGTGGTACATGTCCAGGTATTCCTGGATCTGGCCGGCCTTCTCCGTCCCTTCCTCGTTGATGGGAATGCGGATGTTGCCGCACGGGCTCGTCATGGCCTTGCTCTTCACGCCGGTGACCTGGCCCTCGATATCGAAATAGCGGACCTCGCGGAAGTTGAAGAAGCGTTCGTAGAACTCGGCCCATTCCTTCATGCGGCCACGGTAGACGTTGTGCGTCAGGTGGTCGATGTAGGTCAGGCCGTGCCCGGTGGGGTTCGGGTTGGCGCCGGGAATGGGCACGAAGTCGACGTCGTAGATGCTGATGTTGCCGATGTCGCCGTCTTTGGCGCCGTTCTTGCCGGTCCAGCGGTCCACCAGGTAGATCAGCGAATCGCCGATGCCCTTGATCGCCGGGATGTTCAACTCCATCGGGCCGCTGTGGGTGTCGAAGCCCCATGCGCCCAGTTCCAGCGCACGCTGGTAGGCGAGGGCCGCGTCCTGCACGCGGAAGGCGATGGCGCAGATGGACGGCCCGTGCAGGCGCGCGAAGCGCTGCGCGAATGAATCGGCTTCTGCGTTGATGATGAAGTTGATGCCGCCCTGGCGGTACAGCGTCACGTTCTTGTGGCGGTGCTTCGCGATGGCGCTGAAGCCCATCTTCTCGAACAGCTTGCCCATGGCGACGGGGTCCGGCGCGGCGTATTCGATGAACTCGAAGCCGGCGGTGCCCATCGGGTTTTCCCAAGGCGTGAATGACATGGCGGAGCCTCCTGCGGGGTGCGGCGCTGGGGTCAGCGCTCAGGATTTTGACGATCCACGCAGTGTAGAAGTGTCCACGCACGCAAAAATTGCGAAGTTGTGCCCTCCTTGATAAATTTGCGCAAGAAAATTGCCGAATGTTTTGGTGCGGAGCAACAAAATGAGCAAGGTGGAACTGGACAAGATCGACCGCAAGATTCTGGAGGTTCTCCAGAGCAATGGCCGTCTCACCAACCTGGAGGTCGCCGAGCGGGTGAATCTATCGCCCAGCCCCTGCCTGCGCCGCATCCGCCGCCTGGAGGAAAGCGGCGTGATCCGCCAGTACGCCGCGCTGCTCGACCCGGGCAAGATCGGCCTGGGCCTGTTGGCCTACATCAACGTGCGGCTGGAGAAGCAGGGCGGTGCGCCCAAGGGCAAGGCGCCCACCGACATTTTCCGCGCCGCCGTCGCCACCTGGCCCGAGGTCGTCACCTGCTACGCCATGACCGGCGAGATGGACTACCTGCTCAAGGTGTTCGTCGAAGACATGGACCACTTCGCCCGCTTCATCCGCGACCAGCTGCTGGCGCACCCGGCAGTGATCGACGTCAAGAGCAGTTTCGCGCTGGAGCGGATCAAGGATACGACCGCGTTGCCGGTCGTGGTTTGACGATGCGCGCCGGGGTGACAAGCGTGCGGCCATCGCAGATAGGCCGCCCGCAAGCGCCGAGAGCTGGGAACGCTGACACCTGATGCCGCTACGGTGAGCCGCAGGCGCACGGATGGCTCGCACCGGAATCCTGCTGCGCTTTGCGCCGCGTGCTCCGGCTGAAGACGCCATCTCCGAAGCGCGGATGCGTTGCCGAAGCCTTGAGGGCGGCTGCCGCCTTAAAGTTGAGTCCGATTTCTTTTTTTCTTGGTATAAAAAATACCGGATGGTTATTGCAACCCTGTGCATACATGCACGGCTGTCGGGTTCAATAAAACTCAACTGGCTTATCACTGGAGTCCTGCTCTCTTATATTGGGATGTCCCCATTCAGGAGCGCCTCGGTGTTGAATTCCAGGGTTTTAAAAACAGCATTATTCGTTGCGTTATCCAGCGTATTTTCAGCCAGCGTGATGGCCCAGTCCGAGGTCCTGCCGTCGAAGCCGGCCGGCTCGGCGGCGCCGAAGGTCGACGGCATCCCGTCGGGCCTGTCGCCGAAGGCAAAGGCGGAGCGCAACGCCGCCAAGCTGGACGGCGCCTTGATTCGCCTGCGGCGCAATACCGCGCCGCGCGCGATGGCCGCTCCCAACAGCATCCTCGAGAGTTCGGCGGTGGTGGCCCGCCCCGGCAACTGCGTCGATGTCGACATCATGACGCAGGGCGATGCCCAGCAGGCTGTCGCCCAACTGGAGCGGCTGGGATTCCAGACGGCCGCGGTGTACCGGAACGTCATCAGCGGTTGCCTGCCCGTCGCGAAGATCGACGAGGCTGCGGCCATTCAGCAGGTCCAGCGCATCAGCAAGGTGGCCCGGTCCACGCGCTCCGGCGTGGTCCAGGGTCAGGGCGACTACGCCCAGCTGAGCCGCTCGCTGCGGCAAGCGGTGAAGGGCCTGGGCATCGACCTGACCGGCAAGGGTATTACCGTCGGCTTGATCTCCGATTCGTTCAACTGCAATAGCCAGTTGAACCAGGATGCACGCTACGTTGCACAGAACGGCCGCCAGGACACCATGGAGGACGATATCGCTCGCGGCGAGCTGCCGGGCAACGGCCACATCCGGATCGCGAAGGAGCTGCGCGATTGTGCCGATGGCACCGACGAAGGTCGTGCCATGGCCGAGATCATCCACGACGTGGCGCCGGGCGCGGACATCGTCTTCTATTCCGGGGGCGCCGGGATGGCCGATTTCGCGCAAGGCATCGAGACGCTGGCCTTGCCGAAGAACAAGAGCAACGCCCAAGGCGTGGCCGGCGGCGGCGCGCAGGTCATCGTCGACGACCTCCAGTATTCCTATGAACCCGCGTTCCAGTCCGGGATTGTCGGCGCGGCGGTCGACAACGTGGTCAAGAACCACGGGGTTGCGTACTTCACCGCCGGCGGCAACGATGGCGTAGGCGCGTCCCCTGTCTCTTACGTCAACAACAGCGCGCGCTTCGCCGACCAGCCGATCGATCCGAACGGCACCGGCACGCCCGGCCGTCCGCTGAACTTCGACCCCTCGGGCGCCAGCCAGGTGTTCTCGCTCCCGGTGCGGGCGACGCGTCAGATCATCGGCTTCTACCGGTTCAGCCTCCAGCTTTACTGGGACCAGCCGTTCGACAACAGCACCAGCTCGCTCCAGGTGTGCCTGGCCGACAAAAACGGCAAGCCGTTCAACGTCATGCTCGACGGCGAGCCGTACCCCAGCTGCACCGATGCCTCGGTGATCGGCCAGCAGGCCATTGCATGGGGGACGTTGCTGGGAACCGAGCCTGAAGCCACCCTCCAGGTTTTCCTGGTGGATGGCACGGCACCGCGGCGTGTCCGCCTGCAGACCAGCCGGATCGTCATCGGTCAGTTCGGCACAGCGGATGCTGCCCTGTTCGGCCATGTCCTGTCGCCCAATGCGATTGCGACCGGCGCAGCCAATTACCTCGCGACGCCGATGTGCGATCCGTCGCTCAAGACCGCGCAGCTGGAGCGGTTCTCGTCGCACGGCGGCGGCCTGATGCTGTTCGACAATGACGGCCGCGCGCTGCCACACCCCGTTCTCGACGGCAAACCGGACCTGGTCGGGCCGGACGGTGCGAGCTCGGTGTTTTTCGGCATCCAGGCCAAGGATGGGGATCGGGGCTTCGGCGTCTACAACCTGAACTGCCGCTATTACGCTCAGTATCCGTACCAGTTCTACGGCACCTCGGCCGCGGCGCCGCACGTCGCCGCCGTGGCGGCATTGCTGCGCCAGGCGGTACCCAAGGCGACGCCGGAGCAGATCTACAGCGCCCTGCGCAAGACGGCCGTGGATATGGATGTGCCTGGCCATGACAACGCCACCGGCGCCGGCTTCGTCCAGCCCGAGCGCGCGCTGCGCGAACTGATCTGGCAGGCGCTGAACCAGTATCGCTTCGCTAATCCGCCCGGACGGTAAGCGTTGTCGTCACACGCCGGAGGGTGAATCCGCCGGCGTGACCGGCCCGGCGCGCCGGCCTCAGGCCGGCTCCGGGTCGGGCACCACCAGGTTGGCGTCCCGCGCCAGCCGCCATCGCCCGTCGGCCTCCTTGTGCAGGATCGACAGGGTCGGGCCGGATCGATGCATCGCGGGGCCGCCTCCCGGCGGCGTGATGGTGATGCGCAGATGGTTGCGCAGGTAGGCCATGTCGCCGAACACCCGGACCTCCTGGATGTCGCTCGTGCCCTCCATGCGCACTGCCTTCATGCCCTCGGACATGGCCGCGAAGGCCTGCTTGCCGAAGGGCGGCTGCCCGGGGACCAGGAAGACCACATCGTCCGTCATCAGGTTCAGCACAGCCTGCAGGTCGCCGGCCTGGCTGGCGGCGAGCCAGTCGGTCACGACGGCCCGGATGGCGCGTTCGTCGTCGGTCATGGCGATCTCGGTCGGTGGTGGAGGGCGGTGCCGGCCACTGTACTACGCCGCCATCGATGGCCGTCCGCCCGGACCAGGCTGCATGACGGCCGGCCCGAATCGCTCACGATGCGTGCCGGCTGACGGGGGCTACGGCTTCGACGGATCATCCTTCGGATCAACGTAGTGGATATCCAGCGGCCCCGTGCTGTTGATTTGCACCACCGTCGCCGTCCTGGTGAACGCAAAGTGATGCGCGCCGCCCGGCAGGTAATGGAAGCCGCCGGTCTTGAGCGCGTGCGCTGCACCCATGTCCATCGCATCGCCGCCGCCCAGATAGAGCGTGCCGGAAATCACGGTCAGGGTTTCGGATTGCGTGTGCCAGTGCGGCGGGACTTTGTAGCCGGCCGGCGCCTTGATGCGGACGACGAAGGGGCCGTCCTTGCCGGGGTCGCCGTACAGCACGGTCAGCTTGGCGCCCTTGGGCAGCGTGGGCGGCGCATCGCTCCATTTCATGCCGGCGGGATTGATCATCGCCGTGTCGCCCATGCCGGTGTCCTGGGCGCTGGCGGGCAGGGCACCCACCCCCAGCAGCACGGCCGCGGCCAGCAGCGGCAGCCGCACGGATTGCGTGTTCATCGTCGTCTCCTTCTCCTTGTCTCGGCATCGGCTCGCGGGCGACGCTGACGGCCGCCCCTGGAGGGCGAGCGGTGCCTTGTCATCATCGTAGGGGAGGCGCCTGCGCGGCTGACAAGCGCGCAATTGCTCTAGGCACACGATGTGCCGCGCGGACGAAAAAAAACGCCCGGGCAGTCCGGGCGTCTTGCTTGGCGGCGGCGGGCAGCGCGCCGCGGAATCAGACGGTGCGCTTGAGCGGCAGCAGCGACCGCCAGAAGCGTTGGCCGAAGCGGCGCACGTCGCGCAGGTTGCGCTTGAGCAGGTAGTCGAGGTCGGCGACCTGTCCGTCGATCGCCTCGGTCAGCAGGCTCATGGTGTCGGCCGGCGGCAGTTCCAGGTAGGCATCGGCCTCGCCGTAGGCGTACTGCACGCGCATGCCGGCCTTCTTGGCGATGTGCATCATGGCCGCGTTGCGCGACAGGCAGTGCATATAGAGCGTGCGCACCTTGGTGTTGCGGCCGTGCATGGCCGCCCGCTGGAACAGCGCACTGCCGACGCCCGTGCCGCGCGCGGACTCCAGCACCGACACGCCGAACTCCGCCACCCGGCCCTGCGGGTTGTCGCGCAGGTAGGCGAGGTGACCGACGCCGACCAGGGTCAGGCGGTCGTCGTAGACGCCGAACACTTTGTCGTGATCGAAATCGATACTGTCGACATAGGCTTCGATGACGTGATTGCCCACCACCTGGCCGAAGCGCAGCAGACGGTCCTCGTCGCCCAGGGCGAGCAGGTGCTTGAGCAGGCGCGACCGATGATGCGCGGCGAGCTCGCGCACCAGCACGGTGGTTCGCGGCGCGCCTTGCGCCGCTTCGGTCTTGTCGATGTCGTCCTGGGTGACGACGCCGATGGCCTTGCTCAGTTCGAGCGGGTTCACGACAGCGTTTCCTTTCAGTGCCGGCCTGGTGGGCGGCGAATCATGAGACGAGGCGCCGGTGGCATCTCGTGTCCACGCAAACCGGTGCGTTTGCGTGTTGTGCAATGCATCATGCTATTTTAGGGCAATCGAGGATTGCCCGTAAGCGTGGTGTCAGCCTGCCGCGGGTTTTTCCCATCGGATCATTGATTTATCGCAGTCGGGCAGGGTTCTCTGGCCTGTCGTTTTTCTGCAACTTGAAATGCTGCGACGCACAATAAGAGGTGTGCCAATCGCTTGAGAAAGGCGGTGAGGCCAGTGCACCACCCGATCCGGCAATCCACGCCCTCGCGCCGCGCCGCGCCGTGATAGCCGTGCGAAGATGCGGCATCAAGACGCACCGCCTCCTGACTTTCCCGATCCGCCATGAACCCGCCGCGCATTCTCGTGATCTACGCGCATCCCGCGCCGCGCCGTTCGCGCGCCAACAAGCCGCTGGCGCGCATGCTGGCCGGGCTGCCCGGCGTGACCCTGCACGATCTCTACTGGCACTACCCCGAGTTCGACATCGACGCGCGCGCCGAGCAGCAAGCGCTGGAAGCCGCCGACCTGGTGGTCCTCCAGTTTCCGGTGCAGTGGTATGCCACGCCATCGCTGCTCAAGGAGTGGCTGGACGTCGTGCTGGAGATGGGCTGGGCCTACGGGCCGGGCGGCACGGCCCTGCGAGGCAAGCACATGCTGGTGCTGGCGACCACCGGCGGCCGCGCGCACGCCTACAGCCGGGACGGCATCCACGGCCACGCCTTCGACCTGTTCCTGCTGCCGCTGCAGCAGACCGCCACCCTGTGCGGCATGCACTGGCTGCCGCCGCACGTGCTGCACGACGCCGACGACGCCTCATCCGAAGTGCTCGACGCCTATCTCGAGCAGGTACGCGCCAGCCTGCAGCCATGGCTGGCGGCCGTACCCGCCTGATCCCGGCCTGACCCTTCTTCTCGACTCCGCCCCATGCAATCGCACGATCTGCTCGCCAATTTCGTTATCTACCTGGCCGCGGCGGTAGCCGTCGTGCCCCTGGCGCGCCGACTGGGACTGGGTTCGGTGCTCGGCTACCTGCTGGCCGGGGTGATCGTCGGGCCGTGGGGCCTGCGGCTGATCACCAATGTGCAGTCGATCCTGGATTTCTCCGAATTCGGCGTCGTGCTGATGATGTTCGTGATCGGGCTGGAGCTCGAGCCCGCGCGCCTGTGGTCGTTGCGGCGCAGCATCTTCGGCTACGGCGGGCTGCAGCTGGTGGTCTGCGCCCTGGCGGTCGGGCTGGCGGTGATGGCCGTCGGCCACCCATGGCGCGCGGCCGTGGTGGCGGGGCTCGGGTTGGCGCTGTCGTCCACGGCCATCGCGCTGGCCACGCTCGCCGAGCGCAACCTGATGCGCACGCCGGCCGGCACGGCGAGCTTCGGCATCCTGCTGTTCCAGGACATCGCCGCCATCCCGATGATCGCGCTGCTGCCGCTGCTCGCGCCCGACACCGGCGGCACCGCGGGCGGTCACCACTGGCTGGCGGCGGCCAAGGCGGTGGGTGTGGTGGCGGCGGTCATCTTCGGCGGGCGGACCGTGCTGCGGCCGGTGCTGCGCGCGATCGCCCGCACCAACATGCGCGAGATGTTCACCTCGTTCTCGCTGCTGCTGGTGGTGGGCATTGCGCTGCTGATGCACAGCGTGGGCCTGTCGATGGCGCTGGGCGCCTTCATCGCTGGCGTGCTGCTGGCCGATTCCGAATACCGCCACGCGCTGGAGACCGACATCGAGCCCTTCAAGGGGCTGCTGCTCGGGCTGTTCTTCCTCGCGGTCGGCATGTCGATCGACTTCGGTGTGCTGATGCGCCAGCCGCTTGCGGTAGTGCTGCTGGTGGCGGTGTTCCTGGTGGTGAAGATCGGCGCGCTGCGCGTGCTGGCGATGCGCTTCGGCATCGCGCGGGGGCAGGCGTGGCTGTTTGCCTTTTTGCTGTCGCAGGGCGGCGAGTTCGCCTTCGTGGTGTTCGGCCCCGGCGTGGCGGGCGACGTGCTGGGCGCGGAGACGGCGGCCACGCTGAACCTGGTGGTGGCCCTGTCGATGGCGGCCACGCCGTTGCTGCTGCTGTTCCACGACAAGATCCTGGCGCCGCGCCTGATGGCCGGCAAGACGCGCGCGCCGGACGCCATCGGGCCCCAGGACAACGAGGTCATCATCGCCGGCTTCGGCCGCTTCGGGCAGATCATCGGCCGCCTGCTGTACAGCCAGGGCTATACCGCCACCGTGCTCGACCACGATCCCGACCAGGTCGACATGGTGCGGCGCTTCGGCTTCAAGGTGTTCTACGGCGATGCCACGCGCATGGACCTGCTGGAAACGGCCGGCGCCGATGCGGCCCGCATCATGGTGGTCGCCATCGACGACATGGAGACCAGCCTGGACGTGGTCGACCGCGTGCGCGAGCGCTTTCCGCACCTGAAGCTCTACGTGCGTGCGCGCAACGTGTCGCACGTGTACCAGCTGCGCGACCGTGGCGTCGAGGGGATCGAGCGGGAGATGTTCGAGGGTTCGCTGACACTGGCCCGGCACGTGCTGCAGGGCCTGGGCAAAGAGCCTTACGAGGCGCTGCGCGTGGCGCAGACCTTCCGGCGCCATGCGCTGAATTCGATGGACCAGCTCTACCCGGTCTATCGCGACCAGAAGAAGCTGGTGCCGCTCGCCCAGCAGGGCCGCGAGGAACTGGCCGAGATGTTCCGGCGCGACCGGCTCCAGCGCAAGCGCCTGCGCGAGAGCGGCATGCCCTGGGGCGAAGGCGGCCCGCACACCGCCGAAGCGGATGCGCAGGATGCCGGCGACGGCAGCGACGCCGGGACACCGGCGGCGCACGAGGGCTGACCCCGTGCGCCTGCCCGCGCGTCAGCCGTAGACGCTGATGTTGCTGCCCACCGCCATCGACGAGGCCGACTGACCGGCCACGCTCTGCGCCAGCTTTTCCAGGAAATCCGTCAGCGACGGCGTGCTGGAGCCGCTCGACGAAGACGTGCTGCCGGTGGTGCTGGCGCTGCCTGAACTGCTGCTCGAACCCTGCACGTCGCTGACCAGCTTCTGGAAGTCCGACTGCAGCGTCGACAGCGCGCTGTTGCTCGACGACGAGGTGTCGCCGCTCTTGAGCTGCGAGATCAGGCTCTGCAGGCCCGATGCCAGGTCGGAGCCGTAGCCCGACGTGCTGCTGGTGCTGCTCGTGCTGGTGCTGGACGACGAGCTGTCGCTGCTGCTGGAACTGGAGCTGCTGCTGGCGCTCTGCAGGGCGGAGAACAGGTCGTGCGTGAGCTTCTGCATGTCCTGGCCGACGGTCGAGCTGCTGCTGTCGTCGCTGTCGCCATCGTCGCCGGGCGGCGGGGGCGGCATGCCACCGGGCGGAGGCGGCGGCGCGGAGGCGCTGGTCGTGCTGCTGGTGCCCGTGGTGCTGCTGGTGCTGTCGGTCGACGAAGCCGATGAGGTCGACGACGTGGACGAGGTCGACAAGCCAAGCTGGCTCAGCGCCTGCTCGATCGCCTGCATGAAACCGCCGCCGCCATGATGGCGGCGCACCGGCGTCGTGCTCGATGCGTCACTGGTGGAAGACGTCGAACTGGTGCTGGTCGACGACAGGATCGCGCTGGTATAGAGCGAACTGCTGCTGCTGACAGATGAGATGCTCACGATGTGCCCCCCCGGATCGGGATAGTTGGTGTTGCTTCCGGATTGACGGCCGAAGCGCATCGGCCTGAAGGCACACAATGAGGAGAGTCGATGAAGAATGAAGGAGGGGCGTGAAGCGGCGCGCTGGCGGGCCGGACGTCTTCCTTCAACGGCCCCGGCCGGCCGGACTTGAACGGATCGGGCTCAGACGGTGACGCTGACGTTGCGGCGCAGTTCGCAGGTGGTCAGCGAGTCGGCCTCGCCGCGCAGCAGCAGCTGCCCGCTGCCGACCAGTTCGCGGCAGCGCCAGAACACGAACCAGTCGCTGGCCAGCAGCCCGTCGATGGCGCCCATGATGCTGGCGACCACGTCGCGCGCGGAGGCCCAGTCCGTCGGCACGTGCTCCAGGATCACTTCGTCCACGGTGGCGTACGACACCGGCACCAGGGTGTTGCCCTTCCACAGCCGCACGTCGGCGTTCTCGCGCACGGTCTGCTGCCATTCGTAGGCCAGCCGGCCAATGCGCAGCACCGACACCGGCGCGATCGTGGAAAAGCGCCGGGCC
Organism: Ralstonia pseudosolanacearum; assembly: GCF_024925465.1. Lineage (NCBI taxonomy): Bacteria > Pseudomonadati > Pseudomonadota > Betaproteobacteria > Burkholderiales > Burkholderiaceae > Ralstonia > Ralstonia pseudosolanacearum. The sequence continues at coordinate 406,714 of NZ_CP103852.1, forward strand.
AGCCGGGCGCCCGGATACATGCCGATGGTCGTGAGCGCGCCCTGGGCGCCGGGCAGCTCCAGCTCGCGCACGTCCATGCCGATTTCGTTGATCCGCTGCGGCGCCTGGTGCAGGTGGAATGCCACCCGGCGCAGCATCAGCTGGTCCGACGCGCTCTGGCCGTGCCAGATCGCCACTTCGGTGGCCGATTCGCGCAGCTCGGCCAGCGACGCCAGCGCGCCGTGCATCTCGCTGGCGAAATCGATATTGCTGTTGGGCGCCACGCGCTGCCAGAAACCGGAGCGCGCCATGGCAACGCCGTCGATGTCGGCCAGCGGCCCGACGGCGAGATCGTCGCGCAGAACCACAACGGAATCGGGGCGGCCGGCCTGGGCAAGCGCCTGCTTGAGCGCGGCGCCGGCGACATCGCCGTTGACGACATGGATGTATTGCATGGCGGCAATTGTAGCGACTGTGCAGGGGGCATGCTGTCGTTTTGCTCGGCGCGGCCGATATTCCATTTGAGGTGTGTCATCTTCCCGCGCATCCCCATCCGAACAGGGGATGGCACCGCCGGCGGCCCCCGGTCCGCCGTGCGAAAATCGGCGCTTTGTTGCAATCCATAACTAAGAGAACAGGTGAGGAAACGTCCATGAGAGCCACGTCGTTCGCGCGCGGAGTGCGCCCGGCCATGCTGTCCTTGCTGGTGGTGGCCGGCGCGCTGGCCGCGGGCCAGGCCGCCGCCGTGCCGCCGGCCGAGATCTACAAGCGCGCCCAGCAGGAGAAGCCGGCCCTGATCGACACCATGAAAACGCTGGTGTCGATCGAATCGGGCAGCAAGGACCTCGACGGCCTGGACAAAATTGCCGGCGTGATCGCCGACCGCCTGCGCCTGCTGGGCGGCGACGTGAAGCTGGTCGACCCCACCGACCACGCCTACCGCATGGCCGACACCCCCGAGAAGATCGGCAAGATGGTGCTGGCGCGCTTCAAGGGCGAGGGCAAGCGCAACATCATGCTGATCGCGCACATGGACACGGTGTATCTGAAAGGCATGCTGGCGCAGCAGCCGTTCCGCATCGACGGCGACCGCGCCTACGGCCTGGGCATCGCCGACGACAAGAACGGCGTGGCGATGATCCTGCACACGGTGTCCATCCTGCAGTCGGTCGGCTTCAAGCAGTACGGCACGCTGACCGTGCTGATCAACGGCGACGAAGAGATCAGCTCGCCCGGCGCCCGCATCCTGCTGGCCAAGTTGGGCGCCGAGCAGGATGCGGTGTTCTCGTGCGAGGGCACCCGTGTCAGCACCGACAAGCTGTCGCTTGCCACCAGCGGCATCGGCGCGATCCTGCTGGATGTGAAGGGCAAGGCATCCCACGCGGGCGGCGCACCGGAGCAGGGCCGCAATGCCCTGTATGAACTGTCGCACCAGGTGCTGCAGCTGCGCGACCTGTCCAACCCGCAGACGGGGCTGAAGGTCAACTGGACACTGGCCCAGGCCGGCACCAACCGCAACGTGATCCCCGCCACCGCGAGCGCCCAGGCCGATGTGCGCCTGCTGCGCGCGGCCGACGCCGACAAGCTGGAAGACACCATCAACGAGCGCATCAAGACCCGGCTGATCCCCGATACGCTGGTCACGGCCCGGTTCGAGCGCCGCCGGCCGCCGCTGGAGGCGACGCCGGCGTCGCATCGTCTCGGTGAACACGCGCAGAAGATCTACGGCGAGCTCGGCAAGTCGCTGGAGATCGACGACAAAGCGGAGGGCGGCGGCACCGACGCCGCGTTCGCCGCCTCCAGGACACAGGCGCCGGTTCTCGAGCGCTTCGGCTTGGCCGGCGCCGGTGCGCACTCGAATGATGCGGAATATGTCGACCTGAACTCCATCGTGCCGCGCTTGTATCTGCTGTCGCGCATGATCATGGACGTCTCGCGCGACCGCGTGGGCGGCGCCCGGTAACACTGCGGCGAGGCGGCGAGGCGGCGCGCGGGGCCGGCCCATGCGCGCCGCCGATCGCGCCGGACAAGCCGCCGGATCGGCTCCCATGAAAAAGCCCCGCCGGCGCAATGCCGGCAGGGCTCGATCGGGCCACGGGCGGGAAATGGAGGATGCCCTGAATACCGGTCCTGAATCGCGGCACCGGTGATGCGTATCAGTTCGGCACCGGGTAACCGTAAACCGTGCCGCCGGCTTCGCGGGCGCGGCCGGCCGGGTCGCTGCGCATGCCTTCGGTATAGGGATCGAAACGGGCGCGGGCGCCTTCGGTGTAGCTATCGGAGCGACCGGTGCAGCCACCATCGCTGTAGACATCACGTGCTGCTCGCGCCGCCTGGCCGAACACCTCGACGCGTGCGGCCTGCGCCCATGCGCTGCCCGCCGCCAGGGCGCCCGCCGCCAGCAGGGCGGCCATACCAATCTGCCTGAGTCGCATGGCGAACTCCTTCTTCAACGGATTTTCGGTGCTGTTCTGGGTGCGTGGTCTTGTTGATGTCCTGCCACGGCCTGAAGCGTAGGCCAGGGTGGCGGACGTATCCACGGTGGTGCGACGAACGGTTTGTTGTGAGTGCTGAAACGATGCAAGCCGGGGTGAATGACGCGCAAATTCAGGGTTTAACAGGATTGCTTCTCGACCCTTTTGTTTAATTCTCACCGCTTTTCAAATCAGCCTTTATTTTTGTGCACCACAGCAGGGCGAAACGAGGCGGCAAGCCTTGCCGGAGGCCGTTTTGGTGCGATGCATTAGGAACGATGCGCGCTTACCACACTTGGGTGAATCATTCTGTGAATTGCTTTGCCGCGCTTAATACCATTTGCTAAATTTCCCCGGCGTTTCCAACAAGGAAACACGGGAAATCTGGAGGAGCCCGCCTCAGGCACACGGGAGCGGGCGTTTGACACACTTTCTTTTGAACGAGCCCACATGAAAAAGTCTGCCATTCTGGTTGCAGTCGGCGCCCTGTTCGCAGGTTCGGCCTACGCCCAATCGAGCGTGACGCTGTACGGCATTGTCGATGCCACCATTCACTACACCACCAACGCGAACCAAGCCGGCAACAGCCTGCTGCGTATGGACAACGGCGCGGTGTCCAACAGCCGCTGGGGTTTGAAAGGCTCGGAAGATCTGGGTGGCGGCAACAAGGCGCTGTTCGTGCTGGAAAGCGGCTTTGATCCGGACACCGGCCGCGTCAACAGCGGCGGGTTGTTCAACCGTCAATCTTTCGTGGGCCTGTCCAACAAGGACTACGGCACGCTGACGATGGGCCGCCAGTACAACTTCGGCTTCACGATGGGCGGCAACTTCGACCCGCTGGGCGTGGGCAACTACGACGAAAACTCGTGGCTCTACTACGGCGTGACGGGTCTGCGCGTGTCGAACATGCTCAAGTACGAAGGCAAGTGGAACGGCCTGTACGTTGGCCTGGGCTACGGCTTCGGCGAGCAGGCCGGCAGCACGGCAAACAACCGCTACATGGGCGGCGCGGTGTCGTATGAATTCGGCCCGGCCCTGATTGGCGCGTTCTACCAGCAACAGCAGGATTCCACCGCCGCCGGCAACAAGCAGAAGGTGTGGGGTATCGGCGGCAACTACACCATTGGTGCTGCCAAGCTGTTCGCGGGCTACATCGACAGCAGCGATAACACGGGCTGCGTGAACAGCAGCACCTGCGCGGGCGACCGCAGCACCTTCGGCCTGAACCTGTACGGCAATGCATCGGGTCCTGGCCTGGTCGCGGGCGCCACCAAGCGTCGCGACCACATCGGTCTGGCTGGCCTGACCTACCAGGTCACGCCGGCGCTGGCGCTGACGGGTGCGTTCTACTACGACAGCATCAGCAACGCTGCGCTGGACGCCGGCAACGACGGCAAGCGCTACACCGGTGTCCTGCTTGCCGAGTACTCGCTGTCCAAGCGTACCCAGGTGTACGGCACCGTGGCCTACGACAAGGTCAAGAACGCTGCCATTCCGGAACAGCCGGGCGGCACGGGCACGGGCATCAACGCCAAGACCAACCAAATCGGTGTGGGCATGGGTATCCGCCACATCTTCTGATCGACGCAGTTTCTCGATCGGAAACGAAAAAGGCGCCTTTCGGGCGCCTTTTTCTTTGGGTACGCCAAGCGTGCCGGCCCGGGCATCCGCCTAAAATGCTGGTTTTCCGTTGACCTCTCACCATTGCGCCATGACGTCTGACGCCGTTGTCACTTCCGCTGTCGCTGTCCGTTCCACCCGTCGCCGCCTGAGCGCGGCCGCCATGCTGTTGTGCCTGGGCGCGCCGCTGCTGTCCGCCGCGCCTGCCCTGGCACAGGACTACCCCACCAAGCCGATCCGCATCATCGTCGCCTACCCGACCGGGGGCATTTCGGATAACGTTGCGCGCGCGCTGGGCGAGAAGCTGGCGGCCCAGCTCGGCCAGCCGGTGGTGGTGGAGAACCGTGCCGGCGCCGGCGGCAGCATCGGCATGGATGCGGTGGCCAAATCGGCGCCCGACGGCTATACGCTGGGCTTTTCCGCGGTCAGCCCGCTCACCCTCAATCCGCACTTCGGCAAGCTGCCGTATGACCCGCAGAAGGACATCGCGCCGGTGGTCAACGTCATGTACGCGCCGATGATCCTGCTGGGCACGTCTTCGTTCACGGGCAAGAGCTTTGCCGACATGCTGACCCAGTCGCGCGTCCAGCCGGGCACGATCCGCTGGTCGACCTCGGGGATGGGCACGGTCGGCCACCTGGCGCTGGAGCAGGTCAAGGTGCAGGCGCACGTGGACATCACGCTGATTCCGTACAAGGGCGGCGGCCAGCAGCTGACTGACGCGCTGGGCGGGCAGGTAGAGGTGATGTCGACCAACGTCGGCCCGACCCTGATGCAGCACATCAGCAGCGGCAAGCTGCGGCCGCTGGCGGTGGGCGCACCGCACCGGCTCGATGCGCTGCCCACGGTGCCGACCTTCGCCGAACTGGGTTATGCCAAGGCCAACATGGCCTCGACCTTCGGCGTGTTCGCGCCCGCCAAGACGCCCGCACCGATCATTGCGCGGCTCAACACCGAGATCAACAAGGCGCTGGCCGCGCCGGACCTGCGCGATCGGCTCACGCAGGCTTCGGTGGTGCCGGTGGGCGGCACGCCCGAGCAGTTCGCCGCCGCCATCCGCGCGGAATACGACAGCAACGGCCGCATCGTGCACGCCGCCGGTATCCGGGAGCAGTAAGGCTCAGGCGGCGAATCGGTAGCCGACGCCGACTTCGGTCAGCAGATGCTGCGGGCGCGCCGGGTCGCGCTCCAGCTTGTGGCGCAGGTGGCCCATGTAGATGCGCAGGTAGTGGCTGCTGTCCGAATGCGCCGGGCCCCAGACCTCGCGCAGCAGTTCGCGATGGGTCATCACGGTGCCGCGCCGGCCGAGCAGCACGGCCAGCAGGCGGTATTCGATCGGCGTCAGGTGCACCGGCTCGCCGTTGCGGCTGACCAGGCGGCGGGCCAGGTCGACCTGCACGTCGCCGAAGGCGATGACGCTGCCGCCGTCTTCGCCGCGCTTGGCATGGCGGCGCAGCAGCACGCGCAGGCGGGCGATCAGCTCGCCCACGCCGAAAGGTTTGGTCAGATAATCATCGGCGCCGGCGTCGAGGGCGTCGATCTTGTCGCGCTCGTCGACACGGGCGGACAGGACCAGCACCGGCACTTCCGTCCACGTGCGCAGGTCGCGGATCAACGACATGCCGTCGCCGTCGGGCAGGCCGAGATCGAGGATCACGGCATCGGGCTGCCGCGTGCCGGCCTCGATCAGGCCGCGCGCGACGCGGTCGGCCTCGAACACCTCGCAGCCTTCGGCCTCCAGCGCCGCGCGCACGAAGCGCCGGATGTGCGGCTCGTCATCGATGACCAGGATGGTGGGTGTGAAGGTGAAGGCCATGGCGCGCATTGTAAATCCGTCCCTTTCCGGCGCACCAATGACAACGGACCCCGCAGGGTCCGTTGTCGCTTGCCGCGCGGGTGGACGGCGCTCAGGCTTTCTTTGCCCAGGCGCTGCACCAGCCTTTGTTTGCGACGTCCTTGCCGGCAAACAGCGGGCAGCCGCCCTGGGCTGCCGTGCCGCCCTGGTAGAGCGCGCAATTGCCGCAGTGCTGGTCCGGGGCATGTTTCGGATACTTGGCCTGGTCCACCTTGGTCGTGTCGGCCTTGTAGCCGAGGGCGGCGGCCTGCGGATCGGTCTCCGCGACCATCGGGTTCGCCGCACGGGCCAGGCCCGCCATGCCGACGGCGCCCGCGGCGGCCATGATGGGGATGCTCTTCAGGAATAGACGACGGTTGGACATTGCTGCTTCCTTTGTGGGAGTGTGTTGTTGGCCGTCCTCGACGCTTGCCCGTGCAGGCACCGGCAGGCTTCGGGGACCGCGGACGGCGTCGGTGCGCCGTTTTCCGCTCATGCATTCTGGCACAGCACCGGGCGGGCGGCATCTGCGCCGCATCAATGTTCTCCATCATCGGCGGCTGCAATCTGCACGCCGGAGTCCGTAGCCCTATCGGGGGCATGGGCGACGGCAGCGCGCGCGGCTGGTAGCGTATGCGCCTCTTCCGCCGCTTCGCGCAACTGCCATGAACGATTTCGCCCGCCTGCTCGAGGGTTACCTGCACGCCAAGGATGACCATTTGCCGCACCTGATCGACGGCATTTTCGCGCCCGATGCGCGGCTGACGTTCGCCCTGGCCACGCAGAACATCGCCTTCCCTTCCCGGGCCGACGGCGCCGCTGCCATCGCCCGGACCCTGGTGACGGACTTCGGTGCCCAATACCATCGCTGCCGCACCTACTGCGTCGTGCGGCGCGGCGATCTGCCCGAAGCGCCACGGGCGGGCAACGGACCGGTCTCGCTGGCGCCGATGCCTTGGCTGGTGGTCATGCAGGCGCGCGCCGGCGGTGCGTTGCGGGTCGGCCACGGGCGTTATCGATGGACCTTTGACCGGGTCGGCGACGACTGGCGCGTGAGCGACCTGCACATCGACATTGCGCGGATGGATGTCGTCGACGATGCGTGTGCCGATGCCTGGCGCGCCGCGATCCAGCAGGCGCTGCCGTACCCGTGGGTCGACGCTCCGGTGCTCCGAGCGGCCGTGGCGCGATTGGTGGCCGGGGACGCCGGCCTCGGCTGGCTCGCGGCCTTCGGCGAGCCGGCGGGCGCTTGAGTCGGCATCGGCGCTACAGCGCGGGCAGCATGGCCATGGCGTTTGCCTGCAGGGCCGGCAGGGCGCGGGGTAGCGCCGCCTTGGCGGACGCATGGATCGCGGATCTCCGCATCGCGTGCTCGCGCTCATGGACTTGGTGGGCGATGCGCTGATGTACCTGATGTGCCAGCAGGACTGGGTCGATTGCTACCGCAATCTGCCCGGTTTCCGCGAACGCCACTGGCTGCATGCCAATGGGTACGCGGCAATGGCGTCGCCCTGCGCTGCGGACGCGAGATGAGCGGGCGCACGCAGTCGTAAATTGTTGTGCCGTCAGGTTGACACCCTCGTGGCCGATCACCAAGAATGGGCTCGTCATCGAAACAGCGGTGACCGGGTGTGGAAGCCCGACGAGTTCTAGGCGGACGCCGCACTTGCGGCTTTTTTTGTCCGTTGTGCACGCGCACGCCCATGCAGTCTCTGGCGGGCCGGGCGGGGCAGCCGTGTGCTGGCCGGTTTCCTAGAACGCCGGTTTTTCCACCCCCGCCGCCGGGCCCGCCACCCTCACGTGGAAATGAGCGACGGGCCTCCATCCCCGTTCTAGGAGGCTGCCATGCCTGATGCCTGCGCTCGTCCCGTGCGAGTCGCATTCCCCATCCGCCGTACCGCCGCGCTGAACGCCGTCATCTCCCCCTCGCCTGCGGAGGTTGGGCATGCGTGAGCCGAACTGTTCCCCGCAATTGCTGGCGTTCGTGCGCCAACGCCAGCTCATCGCGCAGCTCGCCGCGCAGGGCGGGAAAGCCGGTAAGCGCATGCAGGCGCCAGCCGCGGATGCCGTGCGGCAACTCGATGTCGTGAGCGAACTGATCTGCGAGACCACGGAGCAGGCGTGTTCGCAACTGCTGAACGTGAGCGCGGGGCTCGCGGGCATCCTGCAACTGCTGGATCTGCGAAGCGAGCGGTCGGCGGAATGCCACAGCCTGCATTGCCTGCTGGCACCGCTGAAGCGGCAACTGGACCAGTCGCTGAACGATGTCCAGAAGATGCTCTGAGGAACGCGCGGGAGCGGACGGAAAACCCGGCGTGCAGTGAATTCCGCGGGGCAGGCCGCTTCCGCATTGGGGATAACTCGCCCTGCGGCTGTGGGCAACTACCGGGAAAGCTTGTTTGCTGTTTGTGGCTTGCCTGTCGATGGCGCCAGAACAACTTGCGGGCCTGTCGACTGGTCGCGGAACACGCCGTCAAAGCCGTCCACGCGACAGCACATGCCGTCCATCCGGTTTTACATCCGGCAAGCTATTGAAATCAAAGTGTTTTCTGGTGTTGCCCACAGGAAAGACGAGGCGTTATTTATTACTACTATTTGTATACATAAAGAAATAAGTAAACATCTACGATGCAGCCTCCCCGGAAAGACACTGGCGTGGATGTTCCTGTGCAGTTGAACTGCCCGATCGGCATCGCGTGCGGACATGTGGAGCGTGGCACGCCGTTGCAAATCAGCAAGGCGTCGGGCGGTCGGGAAATGTAGCGAGCGTGCGTCGGGCGCCATGCGCACCCGCCGGTGAGCCACCTGGTGCAATGGATGCGGTTGCTCACGACACCGGCATCGGCGCAGCTTGGAGTGACATGGCCGTCTTCGGCCGTACACGTACAAAAAGGGGAGGTGACGCAGAAACAGCGGAAACCCTTGAAGGGTTTGGCGCGCCCGGCTGGGATCGAACCAGCAACCCCTGCCTTCGGAGGGCAGTACTCTATCCATTGAGCTACGGGCGCAAGTCGGCACAGAACGTACCGGCAGGCAAGTCGCATAGGATAGCGTGTTTGCCTGCGGTCGTCCATCGTGTCCGGATGACGGCGTACACGTCGTCGCCGATTTGATCCACGTCGAAAGGGTGACGCTACGGGCTCTCCCGCGTGTCAAACGGCCAGGCATTACGGCTATAATCGCGCGATATTTGCCAAGAAAATATGCGGGGACAGGTCTGCCCGGACCCATGCGGCGGCATCGCACGGTCTTCCTGCCCTCCGTCGCGGCCCCACGCGTTGCCGGCGATGCTCGTGATTGAAGCCGGTAGCGTCTAGACGGTCGCTGTGAGCGGTTCCACCATCCTGAGAGTTGAGCATGAGCGACGCGCAGCACGACGAACACGAGCCCCTGATCAAGACCCCCAAGCAACTGATCATCGCGGTGATCGCCGCGTTTGCTGTTCCGATTCTCGTCATCATCCTGCTGGCCAACTATGTCGGCCTTGGCGTCAAGGAAGGCGCGGGCAGTTCCGGCATGTCGGAAGAGGCCGTCAATGATCGGATCAAGCCGGTTGCGCATCTCGAGCTGAAGGACGTGAACGCGCCGCACGTCTATAAGACCGGGGAGCAACTCTACAAGGAAGTCTGCGCGACTTGTCACGCCGCGGGCGTGGCCGGCGCGCCTAAGTTTGGCGATGCAGCCAGCTGGGCATCGCGCTTGCCGCAAGGCCTGGATGGCCTGACCAAGGTGGCGCTCGCCGGCAAGGGCGGCATGCCCGCGCGCGGCGGTACGTCGCCGGATGACGTGAGCGACTACGAGATCGAGCGCGCGATCGTCTACATGGCCAATTCGGGCGGCGGCAAGCTGCAGGAACCGCCCGCGCCGGCCGCTGGTGCCGCGGCACCAGCATCGGCCGCCGCACCGCAGGCGTCGGAGGCTCCGGCTGCCGCACCTGCTACGGCCCCCGCAGTCGCAGCCCCGGCCGCGCCCGCTGCTGCGGCAGCGCCGCAAGCCGCCGCCGGCGACATCGGTAAGAAGGTCTACGACTCGACCTGCCAGATGTGCCACGCCGCCGGTGTGGCCGGTGCCCCCAAGTTTGGCGACAAGGCTGCCTGGGCGCCGCGCATCGCCGAGGGCAAGGCCAAGATGTACGACATCGCGCTGCACGGCAAGGGTGCCATGCCGCCGAAGGGCACCTATGCCGGTTCGGATGACGACGTGAAGGCCGCCGTCGATTTCATGGCTGCCGCCGCCAAGTAACGCGCCCCGTCGCGCTCCAGGAAAGCCCGCCGCGAGCGGGCTTTTTGTTGCCTGCAGGGTGGGCCGGATCGCCGCGGTACGCCGCTTGCTGCTCCCTGTGCGGATGTGCGGCACGCGATGCCGGAGCGGCGCCGCGGTCGCATGCGCCTTGGACGACGCGAACGGAGGTTGGCAATGCAACATGATCGAACCATGGTGGCCTGCTGGATGGCCATCGTCCTGACGATGGCCGGCCCCCCGGCATTGGCCGCGGACAACTGGGTGAAGCTTGCCCCGCTGGCCGACAATGCCGGCACGCTCTACCTGGACCAGGACTCCGTCGAGCGCAATGCCGACGGCACCGTGCGCGCCACCACGCGCGACGCCTACGATGCGCCGCGCAAGCTCTCGGACGGCAAGGCCTACCAGTACGACTCGCGCACCTCGATATACGACTGCAAGAACGATCGCATCCTGCCGGTCAGTGCGCTGATCCAGGACGGCCGGCACGGCACGGTGCTGGCCAAGACCATCGACGGGCCAAGCTGGGAGGCCGTCGTGCCGCGTACCGAGGGTGAGGCAATTCTGCGTGCCGTTTGCAAGAAGTAGCGGGCCGGAACGGCGCGCCGGCCTATTGCGCGGGCGGCGTGGAGACCGGCAGCAGGTCGGCCAGCTCGATGTGCGCGGCGTCCAGCAGTGCGCCGGCATCCTGCCCGCGGACCTTGACGTCATTGGGATGGAACACAAGGGTCTGCGCATCGCGCAGCGTGACCGGGCCGCGCAGCTCGATCGGCACCCACGCGCCGCGGCGGCGCATCTCGGCGTGCATCGTCAGCGTGTTGTCGTCGAGCCAGACCGGATCGCCCGGCCGGCGCGGGACCAGGCGCAGCGCCAGCTGGTCGACCAGGAAGCCGACGCCGCCGTCGGAGCGGAAGTCGACGTGGCGCAGGTAGCCGATGGCATCGGGCTGGCCGGAATCGCGCAGCGTGGTGGGCCGGACCTCGCGCGTGGCGATCTCGCCAGCGGAGAACGGCGCGCGTGCCTGCTGACGGGCCGCCTCCAGTTGCTTCGCCTTGGCGGCGGCGATGCCTTTGGCCGTTTCGTCATCGGCACTCGCGCAGCTCTGCCGCGATAGCGCGGCGCACAGCACGCCCGCCACCCGGATGGCCCAGAATCGTTGACGCAAGGTCAGCTCGTACATCGATGGTTTCCTCGTCGTGCCAAGCCGGAGTGGCCCGGCCGCCAGCGCGGTCGTCTCGCCGCGCTCGTGTAGAATTTTTTGCATGCCTGCCCGCAAACCAACCGGCGATGCCGGTCCGCCTGCTGTTTCGCTTGTGCGCGAGTTCACCATCGATGAACTGGCGCGTGCGGCCGACACCACTGTCCGCAACGTCCGCTCTTACCAGGACCGCGGCCTGATCGACCCGCCCGAGCGGCGCGGCCGCGTCGGCATCTATACGCAGGCACACCTCGGCCGGCTCAAACTGATCAATCATCTGCTGGCGCGCGGTTACACGCTCGCCAACATCCAGGAACTGCTCAAGGCCATCGTCGAAGGCCATGACCTGCGTTCCATCCTAGGGCTCGAAACCGCCATCAGCAGCCCGTGGTCGGACGAGTCCCCCAAGCACTTTTCGCTGCTGGCGCTGGCCAAGCTGTTCGGGCGCTCGATCTCGCGCGAGGCACTGGCCCGTGCCATCGGGCTCGGCCTGCTGGAGCCGGACGGCCTCGGCTATCTGGCCCGCAATCCCAAGCTGCTGATGGCCGGTGCGCAGATGGCCCAGGCCGGCTTTCCGCTCGAGGAGGTGCTCGACATCATCGAGCGGGCCCGTCGGCATACGCAGGCCGTGGCCGATGACCTCGTCTCCATGGTTGTGCGCGAGCTCGACAAATACGAGAAGGGCCAACTGCCGCCACCGGAAGACGTGCCCCGGCTGGTCGACGCGATCTGGCGTATCCGGCCGCCGGCGGTGGTGGCGGTCGAGGCGGAGCTGATGCGTGCGCTGGAGCTGGCCGCCAACAAGTACCTGGGCGAGCGTGTGGCGCAGGTCATCGAGCATCTGCACGAACCGCCGGCACCGAACGGGCCCGCGAACAGGTCTTAGTGTCTCCTGGCGCGCCCGGTCATGGGGTGCGCGTCATCTATTTTTACGTTGCTTTCATGGTAGGGAGCCGGGTCAGGCTCCTGTTGCGCCGGTTGTCGTCGACAGCTTGCGCCGGATCGAAGGCGACGGCGCCTCGCCGTTGGCCGCCGCATCGGCCTCTAAGCGTGACATTATTTGATGTCATCGTGGGGCGCCTTCCGGGAGGTCAATCGGCCGATTGGAACAAACTGCCTAGAAGTGTCGCGGGATGCGTTTGAAATGGATGGCGCGCGTGAATCCGTCATTGGCAGGTGGGGGTGGTGCCCGGCGATGGGGTTTCGGCCAGCCGTATGACGCCTTGCAGGTGCGCGAGCAGTTGCATCATGCGGGCGCCGGCCTGCCGCAGGCCGGTGTCATCGGCGCCATGCACGGCGTGCCGGAATGCCGACATCTCGGCATCGATGGCGGTGTGGTGCAGCAGCGCCAGTGCGCCACCGGTCCGGTGCGTCCATTTGCGCAGGGCGGGGCGATCCGCTGCGGCGAGCAGTCCGCTCAGCTGCCTGGCGTCGTCTCCCAGCGCGGTGGTGAACACGCGGATCAGGCTGACGGTAGCGGGGCCATCGCCCAAGGTCCGGCGCAGGTCGTCGAGGCCGAATGCGAGCGCGTTGTCCGGGGCGGTTGCCGGGGCCTTGGCCGCATCGGGCGAGGCTGCGGCGTTCCGCAGCCTGGACAGGGCGTCCTGCAGGGTGGCCAGGGTGGTGGGCTTGAGCACGTAGCCATCCATGCCGACCGCACGGCAGCGGGCGTGCTCCTCGGCCAGCGTGGTTGCTGTGATGGCGAGGATCGGCAGGCGCTGTCCGCCGGGCGTTTGCTGTTCCCGCTGGCGGATCTGCCGGGCGAGATCGAAGCCATCCAGTCGCGGCATGCAGCAATCGGTCAGCAGGGCGTCGAAGCGGGTCTCGCGCAGGCGCTGCAGCGCGGCGACGCCATCCTCGGCCAGGGTCACACGGTAGCCGAGCAGCCGCAGTTGCTTGGCGATCAGCTCGCGGTTGATCGGGTGGTCTTCGGCGACCAGGATGTGCATGCCCGGGGTTTCGGCAGCGGTCGCCGGCATGGTGCGGCTCTTGGGCATTTCGTTGGCGGCGCGGCCATCGGCGGGTCCGGGCCGGGCGAGCGCAGTATCGCAGGCCTGCACGAACGCCTGCCAGTTCAGCGGATTGGTGCTGAGGGCCTCCGGCCGCGGGATGCTGTGTTCGGGCCCGACGTAGGGCGCTGCGCGGGTGACGGGCACGATGCGGGGCGCATCCGCTGGCGCGCGCACGCTGTCCACCAGGGTGAGATCGGCGGTGCCGGCACGGACCACCCGTAATCCGGCCGCGACGGCAAACTGCTCGAGCCCATGGCGGCAGGTGTGGTCGTCGACGGCCACGCGCACCGTTGCGCCCGCCAGGCGCGGCAACCGATAGCGTGTGTCGACGACCGGCACCTCCAGCCGCAGCGTGAGCGTCGTGCCGACGTTCGGCGTGCTGTCCATGTCGAGCGAACCGCCCATCAGCTGGACGAGCTGGCGCGAAATGGCCAGACCGAGGCCGGTGCCGCCGTGGCGATGTGTGACGGTGCTGTCGGCCTGTACGAACGGCGTGAACAGCGTGGCCTGGGCTTCCGGCGCGATGCCGATCCCGGTGTCGGCGACCCGGATGATGAGGTGGACCGTGTCGGCGGCCGCCTTCATGCATGCGGCGCTGAGGCGCACGCTGCCGTGTTCGGTGAACTTGATGGCATTGGACAGGAGGTTGGACAGCACCTGGCGCAGGCGCATGCCGTCCACCGACACCGTGGCCGGCACGGCGGCATCCACATCCACCCGTACCGCCAGCGACCGTTCATGGGCGCGGCTTGCCAGCAGGCCGACCGTGCTGTCGAGCAGTGCGCGCAGGTCGGTCGGCGCGGGCGTGATGGACAGGCGGCCGGCCTCGATCTTTGCGTAGTCGAGGATGTCGTCGAGGACGTGCAGCAGCGCCCGGCTCGACTCTTGCGCCAGTGTCACCATCCGCTGCTGCTCGCGTTCCAGCCGGGTTTGCAACAGCAGTTCCACCAGGCCGAGCACGCCGTTCATCGGGGTGCGGATCTCGTGGCTCATCGTGGCCAGGAAGCGGTCCTTGGCGCGCAGTGCGGATTCGGCCGCCTGCCTGGCCGACACCAGCGCGTCGGCCTGCGCGCGCTCTGCGGTGACGTCGCGCAGGTAGCCGTTCCAGATCGTGCATCCGTCGGCCCCGCGACGCGGACGCGCATGGACATGCAGCCAGCGGACCGGGCCGTCGTCATTCCCGTCCCGGAACTGCTGATCGAGCAGCGTGAGCTGCGCGGCGGATTGCAGTGCAGCGTCGCGCATGCGTTGGCGGTCGTCCGGATGGACCAGCCGCGCGGGCGATGGCAGGCGGCCCCGCGTCTTGCCGGCCGGTGCACCCAGTGTCTCGCTGGCGTTGCCGGCGAGATGGCGCGTCCGGCCGCGCGCCGTGCCCGGTCCCATCTCGAACTGGCACACCAGCGCCGGCAGGGATTCGGTGAGCTCATGCAGGCGCTGCGCCCGCTGTTCAGCGGGCGCCTGCGCGTCACGGATCCCGTCGATGTCGATCAGCGAGGCCACCGTGCCGCTCGGCCGGCCATCAGGCCCGTGGACGGGCGCCACCCAGTACAGGACGTGGCGTTCGCGGCCGTCCGCGGCCGCGATGGTCAGTGCCTCGCGCGCGTCCTGGCCGGCGGCTGTCGCGCGGCGGTCGATGTCCTGCGCGCGTGCGGCTGTGTGTGCGCAACGCCATCCGAGATGCGCGGGGGTGCGTCCGAGGAGTGCTTCGCGCGGCTGGCCGAACAGGCGGCAGAACGCGGCATTGACCGCCACGTAGCGGTGTTGCGGGTCCTGGGCGGCCAGCGGAAACGGCAGCGATTCCAGCAGCCTGTGGTGGAAGTCCAGTTGCCGGGCAAGGTCGGCTTCGGCACGGCGACGCCGCCGGTTTTCGCGGCGCAGTTGCACGTGCCGGATGGAGAGCACGGCCAGCGTCCACAGCGCGATCGCCGCCGCCGGCGTGCCGCTTGCCGTCTGTGTCGCGGCAGGCGGCATCAGCGGGTGGCCGATGGGCGGCAGGGCCCGGGTTGTGCCGTCGGCCTGTGCGCTGTCGGAGGTGGTCAGCAGGGCGATGGCGGTGGCGCACAGCAGCAAGGCCGCGCGGCCACGCCGCCAGAAGTGCGCAGGCGACGGAAGGGCGTGCCGGAGCATCGTGGCCATCACGTTGCTCAGCGCCCGGTGGTGCCGAGCAGGCCATGCTGCGCGGCGAAGTCGAACAGCGCTGCCTCGGTGGCCAGCCTGAGTTTGCGCATGCTCTTCTGCTTCTGCGCGCTGACCGTCTTGACGCTGCGGTTGAGCCGCCTGGCGATCTCGCTGACGGTCTCGCCGCCGACGTACATGCGCAGGACTTCGAGTTCGCGCTTGCCGAGCCGGTCGAGCGCGCCGTGGTCGTCGGGGGCGTGTCCGGGGTGGACGCTATCCGGCCGGGGCCCGAACCGCGGCGACAGGTAGGCGCGGCCTGCCAGCGCGGCATGGACGCCCTCCAGGATATGGTGCGGGCCGTCGGCCTTGCTGGCGATGACCCGGATGCCGGCGCGCAGCATGCGGTCCACCACCGCGTGGGTTTCCAGCATGGTCAGCACTACGACGCGCACCCCGGGATGGCGCCGCAGCAGGAATTCGAGCAGGACGATGCCGTCGCCGTGGCGGCTGGCCGGCATGGCGTAATCGGTGATGACCACATCGCAGTGCACGCGCTCCAGCAGGGCGAGCAGCCCATCCGCGCTGGTGGCTTCGCCGACCACCTCGAAGCCCTCGACGTGGCCGACGAGATGCCGCACGGCGGCCACCACGCCGGGATGATCGTCTGCGATCGCGAATCGGACGGGGGCCTGCATGTCGAGAAGTCTCCGGAACGGACAGAATGCGCGGCAACCCGTTTGCCGCTGGATCGGGCAAGCATCGCGCAACCGGTGCGGTCGGCCTATCGGAAAACTCTGATTTGTGCGGACGGAACGTAAGGCGGAGCGGCGCCGTGCCAGTGGGGCTGCGTGGCACAATGTCCTCGCTCCTGTTCCTCCGTTCTCCTTTTTCGTCCATGACGTCTTCCTCGCCGCCCGCCATCCCGGCCGATGCCCGCAGACAGCACGCGGAGCGCACCACGCTGGTCAGCGCGGCGGTCAACTGCGCGCTGTCGGCCGGGCAGATCGCGGCCGGGCTGTGGTCACACTCGCAAGGGCTGGTGGCGGACGGGCTGCATACGCTGTCGGACCTGATCGCCGATGGCATTGTCTTCATCGCCAACCGCAACAGCCACAAGGGGCCGGACGAAGACCACCAGTACGGCCACGCGCGCTATGAAAACGCCGCCTCGCTTGGCCTGGGCCTGCTGCTGCTGGCCGCCGGCGCCGGCATGATCTGGGCGGCGCTCGCGAGCCTGAGCGCGCCGCACGGCGCGGCGCCGGTGCATGGGCTGGCCCTGTGGGTGGCGCTGGCGGCGCTGGCCGCTAAGGAGGGGCTGTTCCGCTACATGCTGGCGGTGGCCAGGCGCATCGGTTCGCGCATGCTGGTCGCCAACGCGTGGCACGCGCGCTCGGACGCGGTGTCATCGCTGGTGGCGGCCGTCGGCGTGGCGGGCAACCTGATGGGGTTCCGCTGGCTGGATCCGGTGGCCGCTTGCGTGGTGGGCGTGATGATCGGCCGGGTGGGCATCCGGTTCGGTTGGGAGGCGCTCAACGATCTGATGGACCGCGCGCTGCCGCCCGCGCAGGTGCAGGCCATCCGTGCCAGCCTGGCGGCCACGCCGGGTGTGATCAATGTCCACGACCTGCGCACGCGTGTGACGGGCGATCAGGCCCTGGTCGACGCGCACATCGAAGTGGATCCGCGCGTCTCCGTCAGCGAGGGGCACGCGATCGCGGTGCGCGCGCGCGCCAATGTGCTGGCGGCCCATACGGCGATGGCGGTGCTCGACGTGCAGCTCCACGTCGATCCGCGCGAGCGGGTCTACACCGATCCGCTGCCGCTGCCCGACCGCGATGCGCTGTGCGCCGTGCTGGCGCAGGCGCTGCCGCCGGGCACGCCGCTCGATGCGCGGCACTGCCTGCTGCACTACGTCGACGGCGGGGTGGAGGTCGATCTGATCCTGCCGCTGTCATTGGCGGACCACGCGGCACCGGTGGCCGAGACCGTGCGGGCGCGCTGGCATGGGCGGGTGCGGCTGCGCGTGCTGGCCGCCGCGCCGGGTGCCACGGCCCAGGGCCCCGCCCGACCCTAGCGGCACAGGTCGATCGCATTGGCCGGCTGGACCCTGGCAGGGTCGAAGCGCAGTTGTTCCAATCCTTGTTCCGTCAGCGATAGCCAGTCGATCGCGCCGGAAGTCCGCACCAGTCCGATGCTGCCGATCGGGCGCCAGTCAGCGGGCTTGCCGGCCGTGTCCATCAGCGTGCCGGCGAGCGTGAGGGTGTCGGGGCCGGCCTGCAGTTGCAGCAGCCGGCCATCGGCGGCGGGCGTGTATGCCGTGCGCCCGTTGACTGCGATGGCGGCTTCCCGCACCGAGGCCGGCATGCAGGAGATGGACGCGCGCACCTTGCCGTCGTTGTCGATCAGCTCGGCAAAGCCGTGTCCCTGCGCTGTCCCGATCAGCAGGAAGCGTTCGACCGACGGCAGCCAGGCGACGCTGTAGGTGTAGTACTGCAGGCGCTCGCGCAGCACGCGTTCGCCGATGACGCGGCCGCTGGCCGGGTCCAGCACCGCGATCTTCAGGTTGGCATCGGTGCGCCCCGGCACGAACTGCTGCCAGGCCAGCAGCGCGCGCGTGTCGCCGCCGGCGATCATGGGCCACCACTCGCGGCGCGCGTGGGCGATATCGATGTCGCGCAGCCGGTGGCCGTGTCCGTCGTAGACCTTCACGTAGACCCCGTTGCCGCTGCCGAGGTTGTCGACGCCGCCGCCCTCGATCCAGCCGTCCGAATAGAACACCACGAAGCGCTCGCCCACCGCCACCACGTGGCCGGAATGCCCGCCCGATTCCACCTGCTGCGGATACGGCTTGATGGGGCGTAGCGAGGTGTCGTAGATGCCGAAGCGCTGGGTCACGTTTTCCGGCGCGTTCCAGCCGTCCTCGAACGACACCATGACCTGCCCGGCGCGGTTGCGCGCCACGGTCACTGGTTCCTGTGCCTCGGGCTTCCGGATGAACACGCGTGGCGCATCGAGCATGCCCGAATCCGCGTGCCACAGGGCGACGTACACATCATGCGGCCAACTGCCGTTGCGGTCCGGGCCGCGCGGTGGCAGGCCGGAACTGCTGAAGAACACATTCATCGTGCCGGCCGCGGCGGCGGGCACTGCGCCGATGCCGTGCATGAAGCGGCGCAGGTCGCCCTCGCCATGGCCGGCGGCGATGGCCGGCGTCAGCAGGGCCAGCAGGGCCAGCGCCGGCAGGCGGCGCAACAGGAAAGCGGACGGGGTCAAGCGGGACCTCCTTGGCGGGGCGAGCCGGGGGGCGGAAAAGATTGGGCTCCCGGCGTGCCGGGA
Source organism: Ralstonia pseudosolanacearum (assembly GCF_024925465.1). Taxonomy (NCBI): domain Bacteria; kingdom Pseudomonadati; phylum Pseudomonadota; class Betaproteobacteria; order Burkholderiales; family Burkholderiaceae; genus Ralstonia; species Ralstonia pseudosolanacearum. Next base: position 425,527 of record NZ_CP103852.1, read on the forward strand.
AGTTGCTGCGCCCGTTGGGGGAGGCCGTCCGGGGGAGCGCGCGGAATTGCCAGCCCAGGCAATCAAGTTTGCGCCCGGCATGCCGTTGTCATGAAGCAAGAGCGGAACCGATTCCGCCATCCCTTCCCGAACGCAGCCGCAGCCGCAGCCGCAGCCGCAGCCGCAGCCGCAGCCGCAGCCGGCCTGGGCCCGCTTTGCGCTGCGTCAGACCGATCAGCGAGAACAACATGAAACAGCGAGTCGGCGCCCGATGGCGCACCGAGGTGCAGGAGGCGATGTGCAGCGTGCAGCGGCGGTCCGGATGGTCGCGCGAGGACCTGCTGAACCGCGTGCCGCGCGAGCAGTTGGTGGCCGCCCTGGCCGAGGCCATCTGGTCGCAGCGCGCCGCCCATGCGCGCCTGTGCGAAGCGCTGGTGACCTTGCCTGAGCTGGTGGACGAGTCGATGTAACGCTGCGCGATCGCAAGACCGCGCAGGAAGTCTTGTAGGTGATGTGATGCTGCGGTATTGCGGTTCGCTGGATCTGGAACATCTGTTGCGCCAGCCCTTTGGCCAACTGGGCCGGTTGGTGCGGGACAGCGCCACCGGGGCGCCCCTGCCCCCGGTCGAGGTTGCCGCGCGCGCGGTGCTGCTGCGCGCGGCCGGCTATGAAGTGATGCCGATGTGCGCGCATCACGATCGCCGCGGCTTCTGTCTCGGACATCCGGCGTCCGACAACGGGATGTAGGCACCCCGCCTACGACGCCGGCGCCGCGCGCGCGCACGATGCCGCATGCGCTGTTGCGCGGCCGCATCGACACCGTTTGCCCGGCCCCTTGCGCGTGGGCTGCGAATCACCCGCAAAGCGTTGCCCGGCGCACCTTTGCGGGCAATCCGTTGCGGAAAAGCAAACGGTAAAAATGACTTACATTCCCACGCTTTCTCGGCCCTTGGTTCTGGTGCATCCTGAACCAAGATAGGTCGTACGGATCGGCCTGTCCTCGCAGTCAGACCGGAAGCGAATCGGCGGCGCGCGCAGAAAGACCAGGGGTCAGGGGCACATCAACAATGAAGACCAAAGCGTATCTCAGCAAACAGGAAATCTACGACGGGGCCGTCCGCCATCTGTTCGGGCAGGGCGGCGCCGCCATCCTGCCGCGTGGTGGGGCCGCGTACCACGGCCAGGGCGGCCGCTGCTGCCCGATCGGCAACCTGATCGGCGTGCGCGACTACACCACGTCGATGGAAAGCGTGCCGGTGCGCTACATCCTCAAGCCGACCAACGAGATCCCGCGCTACATGGATGCCGGCGTCACGGCGCTGCGCCGCGCGCTCAAGAAGGCCCACATCGATGTGGACGATCGCGATACCGTGGAGCTGCTGTCCAAGCTGCAGAATGCCCATGACGTGTTCGGCACCTGGGAATGGAAGGAACGCCTGCACTCGATCGCGCGCCAGTTCGGCCTGAGCGGCGCGGTGGTCGACGCGTTCTGAGCGGCCCGCCGTTCCGACCACCGACCCGATCACCACGGAGCCAGGTGACTGCCATAGAAGGGAAGGTGACGCGCCTCGCCATCGAAGACCTGTTCGAGCGTGCGCGCGCCCACCTGCTCGCCCAGCAATGCCGTTCCGAGGATGCGGACGGCGAGCCGCGCTACCGTGGCCAGGGCAACCGGCGCTGCGGCATCGGCGCGCTGATCGACGACGCGCATTACCGGGCCGATATCGAGGGGCTCGGCGTGAGCCTGCTGCGGGTGCCGGGCAACGATCCGCTGTCGTGCGCGCTGCGGCGGTCCGGTGTCGATGTCGATGACGATCGCGTGGTCGAACTGCTGATCGATCTGCAGGACATTCACGACCTGCAGGCCATCGACAACTGGCCGACCGCGCTCGAAGCGGTCCGGTGCCGTCTGGCGGGCGCCGCGCTGGCTTCAGCGGCGGCAAGCACACCCGACATGCCCTGACGGACCCCGGCCGCGTGCCGGGCGGGTCATGTCAGCGCATCCAGCTCCGGGTAGTGCCGGAAGATGCCCATCGTGTTGAACGGAATGCGCCGCGGCGACGCCAGGTACGCCGCGATGCGCGGCAGCGCGGCCACCCGCCCGTGCAGTGCCGCCAGATGCGGCAGCCGCGCCTCCCACCGCTGCATGTGGCGCGGAAAGGCATAGCGCAGGCCCGCCACGATCTGAAATAGCGACAGGTCGACATACGTCAGCGTGTCGCGCACGGCCCAGGTCGGGCCGGCCGGGTTGCGCGCCAGCACGCGCTCGAAATACCACAGGAACTTGGGTGCGCGGTTGGCGAGGAAATCCGCCGTGCGGCGGTGCGCTTCGTCCTGCTGGTCTTCGTAGTAGTCGCCGGACGCGATGGGGTGGTGCGTGTCGTGGATCTCCACCACGAAATCGGCGATGGTCAGCTGCAGGCCGTGCGTCCACAGGCCACCGGCCTCGTCCTGCGGCGCCAGGCCGTAGTGCTGGCCCAGGTAGAGCAGGATATTGGCCGTCTGCGGGATCACCAGCTTGCCGGCCACGAGGAAGGGCGGCGCGAACGGCGGCGTGGCGATGCCGGCATCGTCGAGAAAGCGTTCGATGGCGGCTTCGTCCTCGCGGCCGATGTCGGTGTAGGGCACGCCGGCCTGCTCCAGCGCGAGCCGGACGAATTCGCCGCGGCCCTGGATTTCGGGCCAGTAGTAGAGCGTGGTCTGCATGGTGCGGGCCGAAGAAGTCGGTGAGGTCGGTGAGATCGATGGGCCGGCCATTCCTGGACGACCTGTCCGCCAGACAGCGTGCGCGATGCCGCATAACGCGCCGCAGTGCGGAACGCGCGGCTGCGAACGATAATAGGCGGTCCTCCTGGAATCGCCAGCCGTGAACGCTCCCGCCAGCCCGCCCGCCACGCCCGTCCCCACCGCCCACGTCACCCACGCCACGATGGAGCCCGCCGATCCGGCGCGCTGGCTGGTGCGCGGCTCGCCGGGGTATCGCCGGGCCAACCTGGCGCTGTTCGCCGCCGGCTTCTCGACCTTCTCGCTGCTGTATTGCGTGCAGCCGCTGATGCCGCTGCTGGGGCACGACTTCGGCCTGTCTCCCGCGCAGACGAGCCTGGTGCTGTCGGCCACGACGATGCTGCTGGCCTTCGCCATCCTGTTCGCGGGGCTGCTGTCGGAGTCGATCCACCGCAAGACGCTGATGGGCGTTTCGCTGGTGCTGTCCTCGGCGCTGACGCTGGCGGCGGCCGTGCTGCCCGGCTGGCATGGGCTGCTGGCCACGCGCGCGGTGCTCGGCGTCGTGCTGGGCGGTGTGCCGGCGGTGGCGATGGCCTATCTGGCCGAAGAGGTGCATCCGCAGGGCCTGGGCATGGCGATGGGGCTGTACGTGGGCGGCACCGCTTTCGGCGGCATGGCCGGGCGCGTGCTGACCGGCCTGGTGGCCGACCACGCCGGCTGGCGCGTCGCCATGGGCGTCACCGGGGCGCTGTGCCTGCTGGCGGCGCTGGCCTTTGCCTGGCTGCTGCCGCCGTCGCGCCGGTTCGCACCGCGCCGCGGCGTGGCGCTCGCCGATCTCATCGATACGCTCGCCGAGCACCTGCGCGAGCCCGGCCTGCGCGCCCTGTTCGCCATGGCCTTCCTGCTGATGGGCGGCTTCGTCACGATCTACAACTACGCCAGCTACCGGCTGCTGGGCGCGCCGTATGCGCTGAGCCATTCGGCGGTCGGGGCGATCTTCATGGTGTACCTGCTGGGCATCGGCGCCTCGACCTGGTTCGGGCGACTGGCCGATCGGCATGGCCGGGGCCGGATGCTGCTGGCCGGCACGGCGGCGATGTCGGCGGGCGTGCTGATGACGCTGGCGATGCCGCTGGGGCTGGTGATCGGCGGCATCGCGCTGCTGACCTTCGGTTTCTTCGGCGTGCACGCGGTGGCGAGCGGCTGGGTCGGACGCCGTGCCAAGCGGGCCAAGGGACAGGCGGCGGCGCTGTACCTGCTGGCGTACTACCTCGGCTCGAGCATCGCCGGGACGGCGGGCGGCAAGCTCTACGCGCAGTGGGGCTGGCCTGGCGTGGTGGCGCTGGTGACGGCGATGCTGGCCTGCGCCCTGCTGACGGCCGCATGGCTGTGGCGGCGCGCGCCGTTGCCGCCGGGCGCCGCGCGCTGACACCGCGCGCCGCACCGGACACCGGGATTGGCGCCCCGGCAGGGAATTCGCGTATCGTGCCAGGGTCCGTGCCTGCACGATCGGGTTGCTCATCATGCGCACTTTCCCTTTGCTGTTGACGCGGCGGTTGTCGCTGGCCGCGTTGCTGTTGCTGTTCTTTCTGCCGGGGGCGGCCGGTGCGGCGCCGGTCTCGTTCGCCAAGCTGGCGGGGCTGCCGTCCGCCACCGGCAGCGCCTCGAGCCCCGCGGCCACGCCCGCGCAGACGCGCGCCTCGCTCGATACCGTCATCACCCTGCTCGACAACGACCAGCAGCGCACCGCGCTCATCGACGAGCTCAAGCAACTGCGCGACGGCATGGCCGCGCAGCAGACCGCCCAGGCCCAGCAGGCGCCGGGGTTGCTCGGCGCGGTCGCCTCGCTGATCGAAAACGGCTCGCTGCAGGCCGATGCCGATGCCGAGGCCGGCGCGCCGCGCTATTGGCTGCGCCGCGTCGAAGCCGCCGACGGCAACCTCAGCCTGCTCGCCGCCCCCGAGCGGCGCCTGCGCGTGCTGGCCGATTTCGCCGGCACCGTTGCCGTCTGGGCGGTCATCGCCGGCGGGCTGCTGGGGCTGGGCTGGGGCATTCGCCGCGTGTTCGGGCTGAAGGCGGGCCTCGGGCCGCATCCGACCACGCGCGCGCTGTTCGTCGATGCGCTGCGCAAGATCGGTCCGTGGGCGGTATCGTTCGCGGTGCTGATGCGCCTGGAGCACGAGGCGACACCGGGCTTCGTGCTCGCGCTGGTGCTGGCCTATGCCTCCGTGTGGGGGGCGATCGTGACGGCCGCCGTGGCGATGCTGTTCTCGTTGTTTGCCGGCAGCGCGCACCGGCGCGTGGCGGTGGAGCTCCTGCTCCGGCGCGGCATGTGGCCGATCTTCGTGGCGGCCAGCCTGGGCGCGTGCGGCGATGCGCTGGTCGATCCGCGGGTCGCGCTGGTGCTCGGCGGCGCGCTGAGCCTGCTGCTGGCGACGGTCTGCAATGCCGCCTCGTCGCTGATGCTGGCGGCGGGCGCGCTGTGGCTGCGCCGCCCGATCGGCCAGTTGATTGCCAACCGTCCGTTCGAGCAGCGCAACGGCCAGCATACGGGCAACCAGTTCCGCCGCGCGGTCGCGGTGCTCTGGCCGGTGCCGGTGGTGGTGCTGGCCGGCGCCACCGTGCTGGCGACGCTGGCCCTGCCGGACAACGTCGACGTAGTGTCGCGGCGCGCGGTGATGACCTCGCTGCTGCTGGCGGCGGCCTTCCTGCTGTCGGCCGTGGTGCGGCCGCGCGCGCACTGGCACCTGCACGTGCGGTTCGGACGCACGTCGCCGTATCTCGAGCGGCTCAAGCATTTCTTCTCGGCGCTGGTGCAGTTGGCTATCTGGGTGGCGTTTCTCGAGCTGGTGACGCGGGTGTGGGGGCACACGCTGGCGGAGCTGCTGCGCAGCTCGGTCAACGGCCGCCGCATCGCCGATGCGCTGGTCGGGCTGATCGGCACGGTGTTCTCCACCTGGCTGGCGTGGATCCTGCTCGATACCGCCATCCTGCAGACGCTGTCGCCCGCCGGCGGTCGCGCGCGCCTGCAGCCGAGCACGCGGGCGCGCACCATCCTGCCGCTGCTGCGCAACGGCCTGAAGGTGACGCTGGTGGTGACCGCCGGCATCGGCGTGCTGGCCAACCTGGGCGTGAACGTGACGCCGCTGGTGGCCGGCGCCGGGGTGATCGGTCTGGCGGTGGGGTTCGGCGCGCAGTCGCTGGCGCAGGACCTGATCACCGGCATCTTCATCCTGATGGAAGACACCATCAGCGTGGGCGATACGGTGGACGTGGGCGTGGCCACTGGCACCGTCATCAGCCTGACCATCCGCACCGTGCGGCTGCGCGACGGCGTCGGGGCCATCCACTCGATTCCGTTCAGCCAGATCAAGACCGTGCGCAACCTGTCGCGCGATTACTCGTACGCCGATTTCGAAGTGCGCGTGGCGATGGACGCCGACCCCCGGCAGGCCATCGACCTGGTGCGCGAGGCCGCTGCCCGCACCGCCGGGGATGTCCGCTTCGAGCGCATCCTGATCGGTGTGCCCGAGGTGTTCGGGCTGGATCGCTTCGAGGGCGGCGCGATGATCGTCAAGGGGCGCTTCAAGACGCGGCCGCAGAAGCAGGCCGATGTGCTGCGCGCCTTCAACGTCGTGCTCAAGGACGGGTTCGATGCGGCCGGCGTGCCGCTGGCGATGCCGGGCACGGTGCTGCGTCCGTCGCCCGCGCTGGAGCAGTGGATGGCTCGCGCGGGCACTATGCCGGGCGATGCCGACCCTGCGCCGGCACCGCAGACGCCGCCCGCCACGCCGGCCTGACGCGGCCGGCGCGGCGGGCTACAGGGCTACAGGGCTACAGGGCTACAACCGGGCCACCGCCAGCCCGATGGCCAGCAGGCTGCCGAGCCCGAAGATCGTCCAGCCGACGGTGCGCCGCTTGGTGGTCAGCACCCACAGCGCCAGGCCCGACAGCGACAGGAAGATCAGGCAGCCGGCCAGCGTATCGACCAGCAGGAGCCACGGTACCGTCATGCCCCGGCCCAGGTGCAGGCTGATCAGCGTGCCGAGGAGGCCGTTGTCGGTCTGGCGCACGCTGGCCGAGCGGTTGCCGGCCCAGTACTCCACCTGGATCTGCGTGACGGCGGCGTCGAAATCGAGGGTCCATTGCTCCGGCTGCATCAGCGGCCTGGCGGCGGGGGCGTCGCGGCGCGCTTCGTCCGGGCCGCTCTTACCGCCGCGCTCGGCCCACGGCACCGGCTGGGCCGGCTTGACCCGCACGCGGCGGGGCGCCTCCGGCAGGCCCAGCGCCTGCTGCAGCCATGCGCCCATGGCGTCGGGCGTGGCCGGCAGGGGATCGGACAAGGCGATCTGCGAGGTGGTCTTCTGCTGCGCGACCGGCAGCTTCATCACCGCCCGGTGGTTCAGCCAGATGCCCGAGACGCCGAAGATCAGCCCCATCACCGCGCCCCACAGGCCGAACCAGCCGTGCGTCTTGCGCAGCCATCGCACCAGGGTGGCGCGGTGGTTGGCGACGTGCTCGCCGCGCGCCGGACGCTTGGCGGCAACGGGATGAGCGGACAGCGGGGGACGAGACAGATCGGTCATGGTGCAGCACGGAGGGCGACAGAACGCCGCCGAAGGCAGGGCAAATTCGACTGATCAATATAAATGAGAATGATTCTCGTTGCAACGTAAGGTTTGTTACAAGGTCATACGCTCCAGCACCCGCCGTGACGCCTCGTCCGCCGGTGCGTGGCGCTGGCGTCGAGGCTGTGCCGGAAGCGGTCGAGCACGATCGGCGGGGCGGGCGCCTGCTTGTCGAGGATCCGCTTCACCGCATGGCGCATCGCTTCCATCCTCGGCGAGGCGGCGCGGCGGTCGGCCACATGGGGTGCTTCCGCGCGGCGTCCGGCGCGGGAGATCGTCGCCTGGCTCGATGCCCTGGCGCGGCCCCGCGACGCTCAGAACGTATAGACGATGCCCGTGCCGGCGAAGTAGCCCTGCTTGTTCTGCACGATCGGGCTCTTGGCCGCGTTGCCCAGCAGGCGCGTGGTGCCGACTGCCGTCTGCACCGCCCACTGGCGCGAGAACGTGTGCTTCCACGCCACCGTCAGCGAGGCCGCCAGCAGGCCGCTGTCGGCGGTGTATGGTGCGAAGCCGCTGTCGGCCGACTGCTGCGGCGTCACGCCGAAATAGGTCTGCATGTATTTGCGCGAGCCGAAATGCAGGCTCGGGCTCACGGTGATCTTGTCGGCGCCCTGGCTGTAGACCGGCGCGGCCAGATCCACGTGAGCGGACCAGCCGCGGTCGCGGTTGCTGATCGGCAGTTCCAGCGTCGCGCTGGCGGTCGTCTCGCCGACGATCCGGCTGCCCACCGTGAGCACGCCCAGGAGCGATCCCTTGATGTTGCCCATCCCGCGCAGGTCGTCCGAACCGGGGCGGCCGTAGCGGTTTTCGTCGGCGCGGCCCGGGTCGTACGACACCGCGGCCGAAGCGAACAGGCCGTTCGCGAAGCGCATGTTGTAGCCCGCGCCGCCGCGTGTCGGATCGATGAAGAAGCCGTTGCCGAAATCGGCCCGGAAACCCGGCATGACGGTGGCGGTGTAGTGCTTGCTGCCCTGGTAGCGCGGCATCACGCCGGCATTGAGCGACACCGAATACGACGGCTCGGCGGCAACGGCCGGCAACGGCGCCAGCCAGATGCCCGGCAGCAGGGCGAGACAAGACATGGAGAGACGTTTGCGCACAGCGGACCCCTTGGAGAGAGAGCCCGCAGTCTGACGGGGGGCCGCGCGCCCGTCTGTCTGGAAATTGCCGGGAAGTTGTGCGCAATTGTGCGCGAGTGTGCGCAAGTTTCGCGCGGCCATCCGCCCGCGGGCCCGCCGTCATACACTGCGCGTCATTGCAAGAAAACGGGGTGTGGGCGATGGCCGAGGCGCCGCTCAAGACCAGGGTGCTGCTGATCGAGGACGACGATCGCCTGGCGCAGCTGGTCAGCGAATATCTGGGCAACTACGAATTCACGGTCGAGGTGGTCCGGCGCGGCGACATCGCGGTCGCGGCCGTGCGCGAGCATCAGCCGGCGCTGGTGATCCTCGACCTGATGCTGCCGCACATGGACGGCATGGAGGTGTGCCGGCGCATCCGCGCGTTTTCGCGCGTGCCGGTGCTGATCCTGACGGCGCGTGTCGATACCTACGACCAGGTCGCGGGCCTGGAGATCGGCGCCGACGACTACGTGCTCAAGCCGGTCGAGCCGCGCCTGCTGGTGGCGCGCACCCGCGCCTTGCTGCGCCGCGTGGCGTCCGCCATGCCGGCCGCCGAGCCGGCTGCCCCGCGCGACGACACGCTGGTGTTCGGCGAGCTCGTCATCTCGCCGCCCAACCGCACCGTCACCTGGCGCGGCCAGCCGGTCGAGCTGAAGACGGCCGAGTTCAACCTGCTGCTGATCTTGGCGCGCGCCGCCGGCACCGTGCTCAGCCGCGACGACATCCTCAAGCAGCTGCGCGGCATCGAGTTCGATGGCCTGGACCGAACGGTCGATTCCGGCATCTCGCGCCTGCGCCGCCGCTTCGGCGATGCGTCGCCCGAGCCGCACAAGATCAAGACGATCTGGGGGCGCGGCTATCTGTTCAGCCCATCGGCGTGGGAGGAGTGAGGCCGCATGCTCCGCTCGCTTCTGAAGCTGTCGCTCATGGTCCTGGTGGCCAGTTCGATTGCCGCCTTGGCGCTCAGCTGGTCGGCCGGCTGGCTGTTCCACGACGCCATCACGCAGGGCCAGCGCGAGGCGCGCAAGGGCTACGTCTTCGTGCTGCGGGAATACCTCGACCGCTTTCCGGGCGAAGCGCGTGCCGCGGCGATCCGGCGCCTGAACGACCATGCGCAGGAATTGTTTGATGTGGTCGATCCCGATACGGTCGTCGATCTGAGCGCCGAGCAGCGGCAGGACCTGGTCGACGGCAAGCTGGTCGTGATGACCAACCGCACGGACTACTACCTGCCGCTGCGTGACGGCACTGTGCTGCACGCGCGCTTTGAAGACACTGGCTATATCGCCATCAAGCTGATCGCCTTCGGCCTCGTCGCCATCGCCACGCTGCTGCCGATCCTGTTCTGGAGCTGGCTGCTGTGGCGCGACCTGCGCGCCCTGGAGGAGGCGGCGCGCAGCTTCGGCGGTGGCATGCTGTCCACGCGCGCGCGCCTGCGCCGGGGCTCCAACATCGATGCGCTCGCGCACCAGTTCAACGACATGGCCGAGCGCATCCAGGGCTCGATCCAGCACCAGCGCGAGATGATGAACGGCATCTCGCACGAACTGAAGACGCCGATTGCGCGGCTCGAATTCGGTATCGCGCTGCTGCAATCGCCGGTGTCGGAAGACCAGCGCAAGGCTCGCCTCGATGCCCTGCGCAGCGATGTGCGCGAACTCGACGAGCTGGTCACGGAGCTGCTGGCGCTGAGCCGGCTGGAGCAGGGTGCCACGCACCTGGTGCTGATGCGCGTGACGGTCGGCGAATGGCTCGACAGCGTGGTCGCCAACATCGCCGACGATGTGGCCGACCGGCAGCTCACGCTCGCCGTCCACGCCGATTTCGCACCCGCGCACCACGTCTGCGATCCGCGCCTGGTCGCGCGCGCGCTGCTCAACCTGATCCGCAATGCCATGCGCTATGCGCGCCGGACCATCACCGTGCACGCCGAGGCCGGCACCTACGGCAGCCTGTGCCTGACGGTGGAAGACGATGGCCCCGGCATTCCCGCCGCCGAGCGCGTGCGCGTGTTCGAGCCGTTCTACCGGCTCGACGCCAGCCGCGACCGCCATACCGGCGGCTTCGGCCTGGGCCTGGCGATCGTGCGGCGGATCGCGCTGGTGCACGGCGGCGAGGTGCGGCTCGATGCGGGCGGCTCGGGCGGCGCTCGCTTTGTCCTGCTGCTGCCGGCGATGCCGTTGCCGATGCTGTAGGCCCGCAGCATCACGCGGCCTCCGCCTCCGGTCCCGGCCGGTGCAGGAACGCGCTCGGGCTCTGGCCGAAGGCGCGCCGGAACATCGCCGAGAACGCGCTCTGGCTGTTGTAGCCCAGCGCCTGCGCGATGCGCGACAGCGGCAGGCCCTGCGACATCAGCGGGATCGCGCTGGCCAGTACCGCCTGCTGGCGCCACTGCGAAAAATTCACGCCCAGCTCATCCCGGAAACGCCGGGCCAGCGTGCGGGTGCTGGCGCCGACCTCGCGCGCCAGCGCATCGAAGGTCAGCGGCGTGCCCGGATCGGCCATCACCCGTTCGCACAGCGCGCGCAGGCGTTTGTCGGTCGGCATCGGCAGGTCCAGCGGCAGGGGCGCGCTGCGGTGCAGCTCGTCAAGGATCAGCGTGGCCACGGCCTGCTCGCGGGCCGCCGAGAGCGGCCGGCGCACATCCATCGCGGCGATCAGCTCGCGCAGCAGCGGCGACACCTCCATCACCCGGCATTGCGCGAGCGTGCCCGTCACCACCGAGGGATCGACGTAGAGCGTGCGCAGGAAGGCGGCCTCCACCACCCACACCTCGTGCTCGATGCCGGGCGGAATCCAGATGGCGCGTGATGGCGGCACTACCCATGCCGTGTCGCCGGCCTGCACGCGCAGCACGCCGGTATGGCTGTAGGCGACCTGGGCCCAGGCGTGCGTGTGGCGCGGGAAGCGGCTGTTGGCCTGCATCTGCCGCGTGTACAGCCGCACCGGATGGGCCGGCGAGGGCGGGATGCGTCCTTCGAGATCGGTCGGCAGCAGGCGCTGGGCGGGCATGGTGGTTTTGCGACAGGTGGGACGAAACGAGTGTAAATGCGCGGACGGGACTTGTCGCCGCCGGGGTGTCGATGGCAGGCTAGGGGGCCGCGCCGCGTTGGCGTAGCAGAACGACAAAAGCGGACCACCCGCCCGGGCGGTCTCGATGAGACACCGTGCAGGCCGCATGGCCACAGCGGAGAAGGGTGTTCAAATGCAAATGGGAAATCACACGCGCAGTCGCCAGGGCGTTCGGCTGCGCCGGCTGGCGGTCGTCGCGTTCGCGCTGTGCGCCGGGCTGGCGGCGTCGGTCGCCCAGGCCGACATCAGCGTCATCCAGTCATTGCCGCTGTCCGGCTCGCAGGCCGTTACCGGGCGCGCGCTGAACACCGGCGCCCGGCTGTACTTCGACTGGCTCAACCTGAACGGCGGCATCCACGGCGAGACCGTCCGCCTGGTCGCCCGCGACGACGAGCAGAAGGTCGAGCAGACCGTGCGCAACGTGCGCGACATGGCCAAGGTCGACAACCCGGTCGCGCTGCTCACCGTGGTCGGCACCGCCAACGTCGAGGCGCTGATGCGCGAGGGCGTGCTGGCCGAGGCCCGGCTGCCGCTGGTCGGGCCGGCCACCGGCGCGTCCAGCATGACCGGCGACCCGCTGGTGTTCCCCATCAAGGCGAGCTACCAGCAGGAGATCGACAAGATGATCACCGCGCTGGTGACGATCGGCATCACGCGGATCGGCGTGCTGTACCAGGACGATGCGCTGGGCAAGGAGGCCATCGCCGGCGTCGAGCGCACGCTCAAGGCGCACGGGCTGCCGATTGCCGCCATGGCCTCGTATCCGCGCAACACCACGAGCGTGGGTCCGGCGGTGGACAAGCTGCTGGCCACCGACGTGCAGGCGATTTTCCTGGGCGCCACCGCCGCGCCGGCGGGCCAGTTCGTCCGGCAGTACCGGGAGCGGGGTGGTGGGGCGCAGTTGCTCGGGCTGTCGTCCATCGATCCGGGCATCCTGCAGAAGATCGCCGGGCTCGATGCGGTGCGCGGCTATTCGCTGGCGCTGGTGATGCCGAACCCCGGCAAGAGCGTGCACCCGGTGATCCGCGAGTTCAACCGGGCCCGCGCGGCGGTGGGCGCGAAGGACGTCGAACTGTCGTTCCGGGCAGTGGAGGGATTCGTGGCGGCCAAGGTGCTGGCCGAGGCGATCCGCCGCGCGGGCCCGAAGCCGACCCGCGAGCAGGTCCAGCATGCGCTGGCGGGGCTGCACGACTACGACGTCGGCGGCGGGTTCACGGTGGATTTCACCGATCGCAGCCGCCCCGGTTCGCACTATGTCGAGCTGGGCGTGGTGGGGCCGAACGGCCTGGTGATCCAGTAGGCGCTGCGCGGTCTTGCGCGGCGCGGGCGCCGGAGGCGGCGCCCGTGAGGTCAGGCGATCTGCCGGCAACGGTCTGCCGGCGGGCACCCGGCGGCGGTGCGCCGGGTGGCTGGGGTCTGTCGGCGCGTTACGGCTCGAGCAGGGGGTCCGGCATGTCGGCGGCACGAGGCTGCTGCTTGACCACCATCAGCGTGGCGACCAGGCCGCAGATGGCGGCGAAGGACAGCCACAGGCCCGGCATGGCCTTGTTGCCGGTGGCGTGGATCAGCCCGGTGGCGATGGCCGGGGTGAAGCCGCCGAAGAGGGCGGTCGCCAGGCTGTAGGCCAGCGAGAAGCCGGTGGTGCGCAGGTGCGGCGGCATGATTTCGGTCACCGTCACGATCATGGCGCCGTTGTAGCCGGCGTACAGGAACGACAGCCACAGCTCCACCGTCAGCAGGCGGCCGAACGACGGATCGGCGATCAGCCACGTCATGGCCGGGTAGGCCGTCAGCAGCGTCAACGCGCTGAAGACGAGCAACGGGGTACGGCGGCCGATGCGGTCGGACAGCGAGCCCATCATCGGCAGCCAGAAGAGGTTGGACGCCCCTACGCACATCGTGACGATCAGGCTGTCGAGGTTCGACAGGTGCAGCACGCTCCGGCCGAAGGTCGGCGTGTACGCGGTGATCAGGTAGAACGCCACCGTGGTCATCACGGCCAGCAGCGTGCCCGCACCCGCCAGGCGCCAGTTCTCGGCCATCGAGCGGAGCAGTTCGGCCAGGCTCGGGCGATGCTTGCGCTGCTCGAACTCCGCGGTCTCGCGCAGCGAGCGGCGGATGAAGAACAGGAACGGCACGATCAGGCAGCCGATCAGGAACGGCACGCGCCAGCCCCATTCGCCCATTGCCTTGGGCGAGAGCACGGACGACAGCAGCACGCCCAGCAGCGAGGCGAACATCACCGCCACCTGCTGGCTGGCCGATTGCCAGCTCACGTAGAAGCCCTTGCGGCCCGGCGTCGCGATTTCCGACAGATAGACCGAGACCCCGCCCGGCTCGCCGCCGGCCGAGAAGCCCTGCAGCAGGCGGCCGATCAGCACCAGCAGCGGTGCGGCCAGGCCGATGGTGTTGTAGCCCGGCACCAGTGCGATCAGCATCGTGCCGCAGGCCATCAGCATCAGCGTCAGGATCAGGCCGGCGCGGCGGCCGTGGCGGTCGATGTAGGCACCCAGGACGATCGCGCCCAGCGGCCGCATCAGGAAGCCGGCGCCGAAGGTCATCAGCGACAGCATCAGCGAGAGGAACTCGTTGCCAGCCGGGAAGAAGGTGTCCGCGATGGCTTTGGCGTAGTAGCCATAGACCATGAAGTCGAACATCTCGAGGAAGTTGCCGCTGACGACCCGGAAGATGGCGCGGGCTTTGGATTCGTTAGGGTTGTGGGTATGCATGACGTTTGACAGAACAGCTTGGTACAACGGCTAGGCGAGCCAGCCAGCCCGGCCGGGATCGTCTCACAGAACGCGATGGTGCGGTGCGGCACGAAGGGGGGTGTTGCTGCGCGGACAGGGAACCGGGCGTGACGGTGCGGAATGACCCTACGACGCGTCCAGGATCAGGCGCTACGCCGGTTCTGCGCGGGGATGGCGTGCCGGCATGTGACTGGCGGGCACCGGAAGAGGGGTAATCGGCGTCATGCTGCGTTGCAGCAAGTCAATGCGACAAATGCGCGCGGTGGTGGCGCGCTTCGATACGCGCCAGCCGCCCGGCGTCCAGTGCGGCGCCGATGCATGCGGGTGGGCGGAAGGGGATGGGATGCGCCGGGCCGGTCGGCCAGGCACGGCCCCCGAAGAGGGGCCGTCGTCAGCGTTGTGCGCTGCGCCGGGCGCGTGCGGCAAAGAAAGCCGCGGTGCTCCGGCGCAACGATGCCGCCCGGCTTGCCCGGGCGGTTGCGTGCGAAGGTCAGGCAGTCGTCACGGAGGTGTGCACGTGGCGGCCTGCCGGCTTGATCACCGCCAGCGTGGCGACCAGGCCGCAGATGGCGGCGAAGGACAGCCACAGGCCCGGCATGGCCTTGTTGCCGGTGGCGTGGATCAGCCAGGTGGCGATGGCCGGGGTGAAGCCGCCGAAGAGGGCGGTCGCCAGGCTGTAGGCCAGCGAGAACCCGGTGGTGCGCACTGCCGGCGGCATGATCTCGGTGAGCGTCACCACCATCGCGCCGTTATAGCTGCCGTACAGGAACGACAGCCACAGCTCGACGGCCAGCAGGCGGCCGAACGACGGCTCGGCGATCAGCCACTGCATGGCCGGATAGGCCGTCAGCAGCGTCAGCGCGGTGAAGGTGATCAGCAGCGGGCGACGGCCGATGCGATCGGACACCGAGCCCATCACCGGCAGCCAGAAGAAGTTGGAGGCGCCCACGCACAGCGTGACGATCAGGCTGTCGAGGTTCGACAGGTGCAGCACGCTCTTGCCGAAGGTCGGCGTGTAGGCAGTGATCAGGTAGAACGACACCGTGGTCATCACCACCAGCAGCGTGCCCGCGCCCACCAGGCGCCAGTTCTCGCCCATCGAGCGGAAGATCTCACCCAGCGCCGGACGGTGCTTGCGCTGCTTGAACTCCTCGGTCTCCTGCAGCGAGCGGCGGATGATGAACAGGAACGGCACGATCAGGCAGCCGACCAGGAACGGCACGCGCCAGCCCCACTCACCCATTTCCTTGGGCGAGAGCGTGAACGACAGCAGCACGCCCAGCAGCGCGGCGAACATCACCGCCACCTGCTGGCTGGCCGATTGCCAGCTCACGAAGAAGCCCTTGCGGCCCGGCGTCGAGATTTCCGCCAGGTAGACCGACACCCCGCCCAGCTCCACGCCGGCCGAGAAGCCCTGCAGCAGTCGGCCGATCAGCACCAGCGCTGGCGCCGCCAGGCCGATCGTGGCATAGCCCGGCACCAGCGCGATCAGCAGCGTGCCGCTGGCCATCAGCCCCAGCGTCAGGATCAGGCCGGCGCGGCGGCCGTGGCGGTCGATGTAGGCGCCCAGGATCAGTGCGCCCAGCGGCCGCATCAGGAAGCCGACGCCGAAGGTCACCAGCGACAGCATCAGCGAGAGGAACTCGTTGTCTGCGGGGAAGAAGGTGTCCGCAATGGCCTTGGCGTAGTAGCCGTAGACCATGAAGTCGTACATTTCCAGGAAGTTACCGCTGACCACCCGGAAGATGGAACGGGCCTTGGATTCGTTGGGGTTGTGGGTATGCATGGATGTCTCACTCAACAGCTTGGGGTACAACAGTCGGGCGGGCCGCCAGTGCAGCGCGGACCGCCTCGTAGAAAGTTGTGATGTGGTATGGCGTGCTGGAGGGCATATCGGCGCGCAGGCAGTGGCCTGCTGCGTCGATCACCTCATGCCAGCCACGCTCATGCAGGAAGCGCGCAGACCACAGCGACAGCGTGCTGGCCAGCAGCGTGCCGTGGGTTTCGCTGCACAGCGACAGCGCGCGACCATATTCGGTTTGTGCCCAGATGCGCTGGCTGGCGTCGCGCATGCCGCCATCCAGTTCCAGCGACAGGCAGACGCCCTGGGTCTCGGCGGCCACGCCCCGGCGGCAGGCGGTGTCGACCGCGCGGCCCAGCGTGTCGGCCAACTGCCGGCCGGCCTCGGAGCGCGTGAACACGTCGGCGTGCGCGCGCACCAGGTAGAACCATTCGAACTGGTGGCCGGGTTCGATGCGGTTGTCCGTGTCGGCCCGGTCGATCGGCAGTTCGGTGATGCAGCCGGTACGCGCATCGACGAAGCGCGCGGCCATGCCTTCGGCCAGTGTGTGCACGCCGGCCTCGGCCCAGGCGGGCGCATCGGGCAGGGCGGCCGCGGCCAGGTAGGCTTCGGTCAGGTGCATCACCGGGTTCTGTTCGACGCCGGCCAGCGGCGCGGCGAAGGCCGCGTCCATGGCGGCCACCGGCAGCGGCATGGCGCCCTCGCGCACAAAGCGGCGGGAGACGACGTCGTGCGCCTCTTCCATCAGCGCGGCGGCGCGCGGATCGTCGCTCACGGCCAGCCAGTGCGCGGCGGCGAACAGCACGAAGGCGTGCGTGTACAGGTCTTTGGTGGTGTCGTGCGGCGCTAGCGCGCTGTCGATGGCGAACAGCCAGCCGCCGTGGATCGTGTCGCGGAAGCGCGTGTCCAGCGCATGGCACAGCGCCGCGGCGCGCTCGGCGCAGACCGCGGCATGCCGCTTGGACAGCACGCTCGCGCGGGCGAACGTGTACAGCTGCCGGGCGCACGCCATGGCGCGGTAGCGCGACGTGGTGGCCGGCACCAGGCGGTCGCCCTCGGCGACCAGCGCCTCGTAGCACAGACCGGCCTGCGCGTTCCAGCCCGGACCGAGCCACATCGGCAGCAGGACATCGTCGTAATGGCGGTCGAATGCCTCCAGCGCGGCAGCCGCGTCGGGCAGTTCGATGGTGCCAGGTAGGACGGACGTCGAGAACGATGGAAGCATGTGCGCCGGGACTGCCGGGACTGTGATGGCGAAAGCCGGCAATACAGCGCCGGCGGGCCTAGATTGTGCGCCAACTGGCAGGGGGATGCTACGCGGCCAAAATTCAATAACCGACTCCAACCCAGGGTTGTGGGTCGATTGAAAGCAAACATCCGGATCCTTGCTGGGCGCGGGTTTGTGCGAACATGCGTCATCGCCATGACGGCTTTCCGCCACGCCCCATGCACCGCCGCGATCTTCTGAAACAGTTGGCCGCCGGATTTCTGGCTCTGGCGCCAGGGTTAACACCTACCACTGCATCGGCCATGTCGCCGGCATCCGCCGCGACGGAACCCTTCGACGAAGCCTGGCTGCGCCGGCGCGCGCGGGCCCTGGCGGCAGGGCCCTACCGCAAGCGCAACACGGCATTGCCGCCACCGCTGGCCGCGCTCGGATGGGATGCCTACCAATCGATCGGCGCGCGTGCCGACCATGCCCTGTGGGCCGGGCAGTCCCTGCCGTTCGACGCAAGGTTCTTTCATCTGGGCCTGTTTTTCAAGTCGCCGGTGCGCATGCACGAGGTGGTCGACGGCCAGTCGCGCGTCATCGCCTACGACCCGGCCATGTTCGACTACGGCAAGAGCGGGCTGGACCATGCCGCGCTGCCCGCGGACCTCGGCTTCGCCGGCTTCCGCCTGACCACGCGCGCCGACCCGACGCGCGACGTCGCCGCCTTCCTCGGCGCGAGCTATTTCCGCGCGGTGGGCGGGCAGTGGCAGTACGGCATGTCCGCGCGCGGGCTGGCGATCGACACCGGTCTGCGGCGGGCCGAGGAGTTTCCCGATTTCACCGAATTCTGGCTGGTGCGCCCGGCGCCGGACGCCGACACGCTGCGCGTCTACGCGCTGCTCGATGCCCCCAGTGTGGCCGGCGCCTACCGCTTCGACATCCGCCCCGGCGACACGCTGGTGATGGACGTGCAGGCCACGCTGTTCGTGCGCAAGCCGATCGAGCGGCTCGGCATCGCGCCGCTGACCAGCATGTTCCTGTACGGCGAGAACGACCGCACCGACCGCGCGGGGGATCGCCGCAGCGCGGCCCGCCGCTGGCGCGCTTCCGACTGGCGCCCGGAGATCCACGATTCCGACGGGCTGGCCATCTGGCGCGGCTCGGGCGAATGGATCTGGCGGCCGCTGGCCAACCCGCCCGCGCTGCGCAGCCAGCGCTTCGCCGACGATGGCCCGCGCGGCTTCGGCCTGCTGCAGCGCGACCGCAACCCGGACCACTATCAGGACGACGGCGTGTTCTACGAAAAGCGCCCCAGCGTCTGGGTCGAGCCCGCGCACGGCTGGGGCGAGGGCGCGGTGGAGCTGGTCGAGCTGTCCGCCGCCGACGAGACCTTCGACAACATCGTCGCCTTCTGGCGGCCGGCCGTGGCGCCGCAGACCGGCCAGGAGCTGGCCTTCGGCTACCGGCTGAGCTGGGGCGCCCAGCCCCCGGTGGCGCCGCCGCTGGCGCGCGTGGTGGCCACGCGCACCGGCATCGGCGGCATCGTCGGGCAGCCGCGCAGGCATTTCTCGTGGCGCTTCGTGATCGATTTCGCCGGTGGTGAACTGGGCCGGCCCGGCCGCGCCGCCGTCGAGCCCGTCATCCGCGTCTCGCGCGGGCGCGTGGAGATTGTCTCGGCCCGGCCGCTGGCCAGCATCGACGGCGTGCGCGCGATGTTCGACCTGGTGCCGGATGCGGGCAACGCCCCCATCGAACTGCAACTGACGCTGCAATCCGGCGACCGGCCGCTGTCGGAGACCTGGGCGTACCAGTGGACGCCGCCGGCGGATCGGGCTGTGTAGGCCCCCTGGATATACAATGAGAAAATTGTTTATCTGACCCGTCCGGGAGGGGCGCCATGCAAGTCTCGAAATGGGGCAACAGCCTCGCCATCCGGCTGCCGGCGGCCGTTGTGGAGGCGCTTCAACTGCACGAAGGCGACGACGTCGAGGTGGTGATCGCGGGCGAGCGCTCGTTTGGCGTCCGCCGCAAGCGTTCCGCGCGCGAGCTGTTCGACCGGATCCACCAATATCGCGGCAAGCTGCCCGCCGATTTCATCTTCGAGCGCGACCAGGCCAATGCCCGCGACTGAGGCATTCTTCGACAGCAATGTCGTGCTGTACCTGCTGTCGGCCGACGCCGCCAAGGCCGATACGGCGGAAACGCTGCTGATGACAGGCGGTGTCGTCAGCGTACAGGTGCTGAACGAAACGACGCACGTGATGCGCCGCAAGCTCGCCATGCCGTGGCACGCGATCGAAACGGTGCAGGAAGCCGTGCGTGCGCAATGCCGGATCGAGCCGCTGACGCTCGAAACCCATGAGCTCGGACGGCGTCTCGCAGAACGCTACGGACTGTCGGTCTATGACGCACTGATCGTCGCGGCCGCATTGCTTGCCGGCTGCAACGTGCTGTATTCCGAGGACATGCAGCACGGCCTGGTGGTCGAGCAGCATCTGCGCATCGTCAATCCTTTTTCGGCACGGGCATGAACTGCGCCGCCATCGCCGCCCACCCCTCGGGCCCGAGCCGTTCCATCGTCGCGATATTGCGTTCGTAGATGTCCGCCGCGTCCGGCACGGCCGCCGCGGCGCGGGCGATGCTGTCTTCGCGCAGCAGGTGCAGGATCGGCGCCGGCGCGCGGTTGGTGGCGTTGGCGATGTCGTCCGGATCGGCATCGGCGAAGACGAAGTCCGGGTGGAAGCTCGCCAGCTGCAGCTCGCCCTCGAAGCCCGCGCGGGCGAGCTGGGCCTCGGCGCGTTCGGTGAGCGAGTGGAAATCGAAGAAGTCGGCCAGCGCCGGGACGATCAGCAGCGTCGTGTCGATCTCGGCGGCGGGCGTGGCGCGCAGGATGTCCGCTTCGGCGCGCAGGTGGTCGAGCACGTCGCCGTCCATCGTGGCGCGGCTGACGACGTAGCGTACCTGCTGCTTCACATGCACGGCCTTGGCGAACGGGCACAGGTTCAGGCCGATCACCGCGTCTTCCAGCCAGCGCTGCACGTTGCCGACGAGTTCGGCGGCCGCATCGGTGGACAGATTCAGGGCATCGGCCGGCGGGTCGAGCAGGGTCAGGGCAGGTGAGGTCATGGCGGGCATCAGCGGCGAGCGCCGAGTGTAGCCGATGCCGCCAGGCTGGCCGTCAGTGGCCGTGCGTGGTCGGCAGCCGTACCTGCGCCACCGCCATCTCCCATTGCGCCATGCGGTGCTGCGCTTCGTCGCGGCTGATGACCGGGTGGAACGTGCGCGAGGCGCGCCATTGCCGCGCGACCTCGTCCTCGCTCCGGTAGAAGCCGGTGGCGATGCCGGCCAGGTAGGCCGCGCCCAGCGCCGTGGTCTCGATGATCTCCGGGCGCACCACCGGAATGCCGAGCAGGTCGGCCTGGAACTGCAGCAGCAGGTTGTTGGCCGAGGCGCCGCCGTCCACGCGCAGCTCCGTGATGGCCGAGACCGCGTCGCGCGTCATCGCCTGCAGCAGCGCGGTGCTCTGGAACGCGATCGACTCCAGCGCCGCCCGCGCGATATGGCCGATGGTCGTGCCGCGCGACAGCCCGACGATCGCGCCCTGCGCGGTCGGGTCCCAGTACGGCGCCCCCAGTCCGGTGAACGAGGGCACGAACACCACGCCGCCCGAATCCGGCACCGAGGCCGCGAGCCCCTCCACGTCGGCCGAGCGCTGGATCGCGCGCAGCCCGTCGCGCAGCCACTGCACCACCGCGCCGCCGACGAACACGCTGCCTTCCAGCGCATAGCTGCGCTGGCTGCCGCGCTGGCAGGCCGCTGTGCTGATCAGCCCGTTGCGCGATTCGACCGCACGCTCGCCGGTGTTGAGCAGCATGAAGCAGCCCGTGCCGTAGGTGTTCTTGGCCATGCCCGGCTTGAAGCAGGCCTGGCCGAACAGCGCCGACTGCTGGTCGCCGGCGATGCCGCCGATGGTGAGCGGCGCGCCCAGCCAGTCGGCATCGGTCTGGCCGAAGCGATGGGCCGACGGGTGCACCTCCGGTAGCAGGCTCGGGTGGATGTCGAGCGCGCGCATCAGGTCGGCATCCCACTGGCCGGTGTGGATGTTCCACAGCAGGGTGCGCGAGGCGTTGGACACGTCGGTCACGTGCAGGCGGCCGCGCGTGAGTTGCCACACCAGCCAGCAGTCGATGGTGCCGAAGGCGAGCTCGCCGCGCGCGGCGCGTTCGCGGGCGCCGTCCACGTGGTCGAGGATCCAGCGCAGCTTGGTGCCCGAGAAGTACGGATCGATCACCAGCCCGGTGCGCTTGCGCACCTCGTCCTCCAGGCCCTCGGCGCGCAGCCGTTCGCAGATCGCCTCGGTGCGGCGGTCCTGCCAGACGATGGCATTGAAGATGGGGCGGCCGGTGGCGCGCTCCCACACCACGGTGGTCTCGCGCTGGTTGGTGATGCCGAGCGCGGCCATGTCGGCGGCGCCCAGCCTGGCCTGTTCGAGCGCGGCGCGGCAGGTGGCGAGCTGGCTGTTCCAGATGTCGAGCGGATCGTGCTCGACCCAGCCGGGCTGCGGAAAATGCTGCGGAAACTCCTGCTGGGCACTGGCGACGATCTGGCCGGCGCGGTTGAACACGATGGCACGCGAACTGGACGTGCCCTGGTCGAGCGCGAGGAGGTATTCCATAAGGCAGTGGCTTCGATGCGCTGGGGCGAGCCGGTCCTGACCGATCCGCTCCGGCTGGGTTTGATGCGGTGATGCGAAAGCATAGCCCGCCGGCGGCGGGCCTGCGAATGGGGGATGGGGACGGTCCCGATGGCGCGGGGCCGCCGGGACCGTCCCGCCCGCGCGCGTCAGCGCACGCGGCCGTCCTTCCAGGCGGCCAGCAGCTTGTCGTAGGCCACCGTCTCGCCCTTCGGGCGCTCGTTGTCGAGCTTCTTCCACGGCGCGTGCTCGGCCGACAGCCACTTGCCCGGGTCGCCTTCCGGGTTCAGCTTGGGCGCGCAGTTCTTCATGCCGGCGCGCTGCAGGCGGCCCATCACCTGGTCCATTTCCTTGGCCAGGTTGTCCATGGCGCCTTGCTTGCCGGCCTGCGTCGGCCCGAGCAGCACGTTGATGGCGCAGGGCGCCAGCCGCACGCTGGTCGGGTACAGATGGGTCTGTGCGCCGGTCATGGCCGTGACCTGGTCCAGTTCCAGAATCAATTGCGTCTCCCTTCTTTTTCGGTTCAGCTAGGTTGACTGTGGGTCGAGGGCAGAATGTGAAGTGCGTGCCGCCGCAAATCGAGCCTCATGCCGAGCTTTGCCGCGCAGTGGACAGGTTGCAAAGCCGGTGTTGGCGCGGGTTTCCAAAGCTCTGCGGAAAGGTCGGCAAATCACGGCTGCGATTTTTCCCCCACAATGACCCACAGGAAAGTCTGAAGGCCCCTTTTTTCTTGTGTGTCTTGCCGGGCGCGGCGGCTCAGGGCGCGCGCAGCGCCTCCGGATCGGCCTCGGCAGTCGGCGGGTGCCGCGTCAGCCAGGCTTCCAGGCGGCCGCGGTCGGCCTCGGCGGCGTACAGGCCCAGCTTGGTCCGCCGCCACAGGATGTCCTGCGCCGTGCGGGCCCATTCGTACTCGATCAGGTAGCGGATCTCGGCTTCGTACAGGCCGGGCGTGACCTCCGCGCCCAGGTCGTCCAGCCGCGCCGCGCCCGCGAGCAGCGTGGTCACGCGCGTGCCGTACTGGTGCGCATAGCGCTTCGCCAGCCTGGATGGCAGCCATGGCAAACGTTTTTGCAGGCGGGTCACAAAATCGGCGAAGGTGTACTGCCTGACCAGTTGGCCGGGCGCCTCCAGATCGCCGCCGGGCAGGGCGGCCGTGGCCGTCCACGACGGCGCGCCCGCCGCCGGCAGGTGCGGCGCCAGCTTGTCCAGCGCTTCCTCGGCCAGCTTGCGGTAGGTGGTGATCTTGCCGCCCCAGACATTGATCAGCGGCGCCGCGCGGCCATCGGCCCCGGTCTCGCATTCGACCAGGTAGTCGCGCGTGATGGCCGACGCGCTGGCGGCGCTGTCATCGAGCAGCGGCCGCACGCCCGAGTAGTTCCACACCACGTCGGCGGGTGTCAGCTGCCGCGCGAAATAGCGGTTGGCCATCTCGCACAGATAGTGGATCTCGCCGGCGTCGATGGCGACCTGGTCCAGCGGACCGGTGTACTCCAGATCCGTCGTGCCGATCAGCGTGAAGTCATCCTGGTACGGGATCGCAAAGACGATCCGCCCGTCCGGGTTCTGGAAGATATAGGCGAACGGATGGTCGAACAGCCGCCGCACGATGATGTGGCTGCCCTTGATGAGGCGCAGGCCGCGCGTGTCCGGCAGCGCGTGCGCCGCCCGGGCGAACTCCGCGGCCCACGGACCGGCCGCGTTGACGATCGCCTTCGCCCGCACGGAGCGGATGCCGTCCGGCCCCGCCAGCGACGCATGCCAGCCGTCGGCGCGGCGCTCCGCGTTCAGGCAGCGGGTGCGGGTGAGGATCTGCGCGCCGCGGTCGGCGGCATCGCGGGCATTGAGCACCACCAGGCGGGCGTCGTCCACCCACCCGTCGGAATAGACGAAGCCGCGCGCAAAGCCGGGCTTGAGCGGCTCGCCCGCCGGATGCTGGGCCAGCCGGACCGCCTCCGAGCCAGGCAGAAAGCGCCGGCGCGCCAGGTGGTCATATAAGAAGAGACCCGCGCGGATCATCCAGGCCGGCCGCTGGCTGCGGTCATGCGGCATCACAAAGCGCAGCGGCCACATGATGTGCGGCGCCATGCGCAGCAGCACCTCGCGCTCCAGCAGCGCCTTGCGCACGAGGCTGAATTCGTAATATTCGAGATAACGCAGCCCGCCGTGGATCAGCTTGGTCGATGCCGAAGAGGTGTGCTGGGCGAGGTCGTCCTTCTCGCACAAGACCACCGACAGGCCACGGCCCACGGCGTCGCGCGCAATGCCGACCCCGTTGATGCCGCCTCCGACCACCAGCAGATCACAGTCCAGATGCGACGCATCGGTGTGGTGCATGGATCAGGTTGGTTTCTGTTGATTTGCGCGTCTTTTGTTGCGAATAGTGACGCGTTGGCGGATAGTGTAGTGAAATGCGAAAATAAAGCAACATAGGGAATCGCCTGATCCGCTCATATGTGTTCGTTTACGTTCGTTTGATGCTTCCCCGTCATCGCCAGATCCTCGAATACGTCCGCCAGCACGGCGACGCCACCGTCGATGCGCTTGCCCGCGTGCTCGGCGTCACCGCGCAGACCATCCGCCGCGACATCCGCCAACTCGAAGACGAGCGGCTGCTCGCGCGCTATCACGGCGGCGTGGGTCTACCGTCGTCGGTCGAAAACATCGACTACGACCAGCGCCAGGTCCTGCACATCGACGCCAAGCGCCGCATCGCCGAGGTCGTCGCCCGCCATATCGAGCCGGGCCGCTCGCTGATCATCAACATCGGCACCACGACGGAAGAGATCTCCAAGGCATTGGTCGGGCGCAAGGGGCTGCGCGTCATCACCAATAACCTGAACGTCGCGTCCATCCTGGCGGGCAGCCCTGATGCGGAGGTGATCGTCGCCGGCGGCCTGGTGCGCAACCGCGATCGCGGCATCGTCGGCGAGGCCACCATCGATTTCATGAAGCAGTTCCGCGTCGACATCGGCATCATCGGCGTCTCCAGTATCGACGAGGACGGCACGCTGCTCGACTACGACTACCGCGAGGTGCGCGTCGCCCAGACCATCATTGAGCAGTCGCGTGAGGTCTGGCTCGCCGCCGACCACTCCAAGTTCGGCCGCCGCGCGGTCGTGCGCCTGGGTCACATCTCGCAGATTGACAAGTTCTTCACCGATCTCCCGGTTCCCGAGCCGATGGCCGAAGTCTTCCGCGCGGCCGAAGTGGATGTCGTCGTCGCCAGCGAGGTCGGCTGACGCTGGCAGTGCCACTGCCTTCGACTACAGTGAAATGACGGCGCGCACACCCGGTGCGTCCGGCGCATTGGCTGCATCGTCGATGCCTCTCGAGGAGAGGCGCCATTCCTGGGAGGGTTGTGAGCAAGCGCTCACCTTCGGAAATCCTGCCGGTCTTTGCCGGAATCGTGCGCGAGCACATCCATGTGCTCCGGGAAATGCTGGCCAAACTCGCTGCGCCTGCGCCAACGGACGAAGATCTCCACCAGTTCCGCGTTTCGTTGCGGCGCCTGCGGTCCGCGTGGGTGACCTTTGCTCCCGTCCTGCCGGATGTATTCGTGAAAGTCTGGAAGCCGCGCCTGCGCGACCTGGCCACCTCGACCGGCCCCGTGCGCGAATGGGATGTCTTATTGCTGGATTGGCTCCCCGCCGCGCGTGCCACCCTTGCCCCCGCAGATATGCGTGCGCTGAATTGGCTGGACAAGACTGCCGCGCGGGCACACGCTGCCCGTAGGCGAGCGTGGAAAGTGCTGCATACAGAACTGGCGTCCCCCGGCATGGCCTCCATGCTCGACGCACTGGAGGATGCCGCCGCGCCATTCATGGATGAAGCGCCGCCCGCCTCGCTGCAGACTTTCGCTCATGCCCGCGCCCGCGCTCTGAGAAAACGGGTGCTGAAACAGGGCCGCAGGCCCAAACGCGCATCCACCGCCCAGTTGCACCGCGCTCGCATTGCCGCCAAGCAATGGCGCTATCTCTATGAGTCGTTCTACCCCGCATTGGGCGCGCACGCCTCCAGGCGTCGCTGCAAGCACCTGCGAGCCTTGCAGGAGGCGCTGGGCGAAATCCATGACGCGGATGCTTCGCTGGCTCGCCTCGCCGAAGCCTCCGCCACTGAGCCGCCCTCCGCCATCGCCGCAATATTCCATCGCCGCGCAGCCGCTGCCCGTGCCCGGGCGGCCAAGCAACTGCGCTGGATACGCGCCCACGCAGCCTGAAGAGAAAGTGGTGGGAAAGCCCCTTCGTGTAAAAGGGGCTTGCGTTGTCCGCAAAAGCCGCCTAGTATTCGCCCCTCGCTGCACGGCACAGCGCTGAAGCGAAAGCGAAAGCGCAGGGGTCGAGGTGGTGGAGAAGCAGTAATGATGCGGGTTTCCGGTCGGCGGGGTAGTAGGAGTCGATAGGAGTTCGCGGCGGTTGGCAGCGAGTTGAGTGATAAAAAATCTTCGACAAGTTGTTGACGGCGGCGAAAAAGTTCTGCATAATCTCGTTTCTCTGCTGCAGACAACGCAGCGACGCGATGAACAAAGTTGATCGCGCAGTTCTTTAACAAACAAACAGCCGATAAGTGTGGGCGCTTGATGACGGATGCGGCGAACGTAAGTTCGCTAGCTTGCAAGTTATGAAGTGCTCGCACAGAAGTAAGGTTTGAACGAAAGTTCAAGTCAGATTCTGAGAGTGAGCGACCGCTCGTAAAGAGCGAAAACAGCAGATTGAACTGAAGAGTTTGATCCTGGCTCAGATTGAACGCTGGCGGCATGCCTTACACATGCAAGTCGAACGGCAGCGGGGGTAGCTTGCTACCTGCCGGCGAGTGGCGAACGGGTGAGTAATACATCGGAACGTGCCCTGTAGTGGGGGATAACTAGTCGAAAGATTAGCTAATACCGCATACGACCTGAGGGTGAAAGTGGGGGACCGCAAGGCCTCATGCTATAGGAGCGGCCGATGTCTGATTAGCTAGTTGGTGGGGTAAAGGCCCACCAAGGCGACGATCAGTAGCTGGTCTGAGAGGACGATCAGCCACACTGGGACTGAGACACGGCCCAGACTCCTACGGGAGGCAGCAGTGGGGAATTTTGGACAATGGGGGCAACCCTGATCCAGCAATGCCGCGTGTGTGAAGAAGGCCTTCGGGTTGTAAAGCACTTTTGTCCGGAAAGAAATCGCTCTGGTTAATACCTGGAGTGGATGACGGTACCGGAAGAATAAGGACCGGCTAACTACGTGCCAGCAGCCGCGGTAATACGTAGGGTCCAAGCGTTAATCGGAATTACTGGGCGTAAAGCGTGCGCAGGCGGTTGTGCAAGACCGATGTGAAATCCCCGGGCTTAACCTGGGAATTGCATTGGTGACTGCACGGCTAGAGTGTGTCAGAGGGAGGTAGAATTCCACGTGTAGCAGTGAAATGCGTAGAGATGTGGAGGAATACCGATGGCGAAGGCAGCCTCCTGGGATAACACTGACGCTCATGCACGAAAGCGTGGGGAGCAAACAGGATTAGATACCCTGGTAGTCCACGCCCTAAACGATGTCAACTAGTTGTTGGGGATTCATTTCCTTAGTAACGTAGCTAACGCGTGAAGTTGACCGCCTGGGGAGTACGGTCGCAAGATTAAAACTCAAAGGAATTGACGGGGACCCGCACAAGCGGTGGATGATGTGGATTAATTCGATGCAACGCGAAAAACCTTACCTACCCTTGACATGCCACTAACGAAGCAGAGATGCATTAGGTGCTCGAAAGAGAAAGTGGACACAGGTGCTGCATGGCTGTCGTCAGCTCGTGTCGTGAGATGTTGGGTTAAGTCCCGCAACGAGCGCAACCCTTGTCTCTAGTTGCTACGAAAGGGCACTCTAGAGAGACTGCCGGTGAC
This sequence comes from Ralstonia pseudosolanacearum, assembly GCF_024925465.1. Classification (NCBI taxonomy): domain Bacteria; kingdom Pseudomonadati; phylum Pseudomonadota; class Betaproteobacteria; order Burkholderiales; family Burkholderiaceae; genus Ralstonia; species Ralstonia pseudosolanacearum. The sequence goes on from NZ_CP103852.1 coordinate 453,380, forward strand.
AAACCGGAGGAAGGTGGGGATGACGTCAAGTCCTCATGGCCCTTATGGGTAGGGCTTCACACGTCATACAATGGTGCATACAGAGGGTTGCCAAGCCGCGAGGTGGAGCTAATCCCAGAAAATGCATCGTAGTCCGGATCGTAGTCTGCAACTCGACTACGTGAAGCTGGAATCGCTAGTAATCGCGGATCAGCATGCCGCGGTGAATACGTTCCCGGGTCTTGTACACACCGCCCGTCACACCATGGGAGTGGGTTTTGCCAGAAGTAGTTAGCCTAACCGTAAGGGGGGCGATTACCACGGCAGGGTTCATGACTGGGGTGAAGTCGTAACAAGGTAGCCGTATCGGAAGGTGCGGCTGGATCACCTCCTTTAAGAGCGTGCATCCTAGTTAGGCGTCCACACTTATCGGTTTGTTTGATGTTACAGCCAAGGGTCTGTAGCTCAGGTGGTTAGAGCACCGTCTTGATAAGGCGGGGGTCGTAGGTTCAAGTCCTACCAGACCCACCAAGTTACAGGCGGCGGAGAGCGATCTTGCCGTGAACTGGGGGATTAGCTCAGCTGGGAGAGCACCTGCTTTGCAAGCAGGGGGTCGTCGGTTCGATCCCGTCATCCTCCACCAACACCTTGTGGTTGCCAAACGCAAGCATCGAGCGATCGGTGTTTGCGTTTGGCATTGCCAAGACGAGTAGTAACTCGGCTGTTCTTTAACAATATGGAATGTAGTAAAGGTGTCGCGGCGCGTTGACGAGACGCGCGGTAATAAACGCGACACTGGGTTGTGATTGTATCAACCAGTATTACGAGAGCAATCGAAAGATTGTCTTGGAATACGGCACAACGCGAGAACTCAGCCTATATAGCGAGACGTACTCGTTATAGGGTCAAGCGAATAAGTGCATGTGGTGGATGCCTTGGCGATCACAGGCGATGAAGGACGTAGTAGCTTGCGAAAAGCTGCGGGGAGCTGGCAAACGAGCTTTGATCCGCAGATGTCCGAATGGGGAAACCCGGCCCGAATGGGTCATCCCTTGCTGAATACATAGGCAAGGGAGGCGAACGCAGTGAACTGAAACATCTAAGTAGCTGCAGGAAAAGAAATCAACCGAGATTCCCAAAGTAGTGGCGAGCGAAATGGGAACAGCCTTGTACTCTTTAGCAGTATTGTTAGCGGAACGGAATGGAAAGTCCGGCCATAGCGGGTGATAGCCCCGTACGCGAAAACAGTATTGTGGAACTAGGTGTACGACAAGTAGGGCGGGACACGTGAAATCCTGTCTGAAGATGGGGGGACCATCCTCCAAGGCTAAATACTCGTGATCGACCGATAGTGAACCAGTACCGTGAGGGAAAGGCGAAAAGAACCCCGGGAGGGGAGTGAAATAGATCCTGAAACCGCATGCATACAAACAGTCGGAGCCTGGAAACGGGTGACGGCGTACCTTTTGTATAATGGGTCAGCGACTTACATTCAGTGGCAAGCTTAACCGATTAGGGAAGGCGTAGCGAAAGCGAGTCCGAATAGGGCGTTCAGTCGCTGGGTGTAGACCCGAAACCAAGTGATCTATCCATGGCCAGGTTGAAGGTGCGGTAACACGTACTGGAGGACCGAACCCACTAACGTTGAAAAGTTAGGGGATGAGCTGTGGATAGGGGTGAAAGGCTAAACAAACTTGGAAATAGCTGGTTCTCTCCGAAAACTATTTAGGTAGTGCCTCGTGTCTCACCTTCGGGGGTAGAGCACTGTCATGGTTGGGGGGTCTATTGCTGATTACCCCGCCATAGCAAACTCCGAATACCGAAGAGTGCAATCACGGGAGACAGACATCGGGTGCTAACGTCCGGTGTCAAGAGGGAAACAACCCAGACCGCCAGCTAAGGTCCCTAAGATTGGCTAAGTGGGAAACGAAGTGGGAAGGCTAAAACAGTCAGGAGGTTGGCTTAGAAGCAGCCACCCTTTAAAGAAAGCGTAATAGCTCACTGATCGAGTCGTCCTGCGCGGAAGATGTAACGGGGCTAAGCCAGTCACCGAAGCTGCGGATGCACGTAAGTGCATGGTAGGAGAGCGTTCTGTAAGCCTGTGAAGGTGTCTTGTAAAGGATGCTGGAGGTATCAGAAGTGCGAATGCTGACATGAGTAGCGATAAAGGGGGTGAAAGGCCCCCTCGCCGTAAGCCCAAGGTTTCCTACGCAACGTTCATCGGCGTAGGGTGAGTCGGCCCCTAAGGCGAGGCAGAGATGCGTAGCTGATGGGAAGCAGGTTAATATTCCTGCACCGTCGTATGATGCGATGGGGGGACGGATCGCGGAAGGTTGTCCGGGTGTTGGATGTCCCGGTCCCTACATTGGAGATGGCACTTAGGCAAATCCGGGTGCGTGATTCAAGGGTGTGGGGCGAGCGACTTTAGGTCGCGAAGCAATTGGAAGTGGTTCCAAGAAAAGCCTCTAAGCTTCAGTCATACGAGACCGTACCGCAAACCGACACAGGTGGGCGAGATGAGTATTCTAAGGCGCTTGAGAGAACTCGGGAGAAGGAACTCGGCAAATTGGTACCGTAACTTCGGGATAAGGTACGCCCTTGTAGTTTGACTGGCTCGCGCCAGAAGGATGAAGGGGTTGCAATAAAATGGTGGCTGCGACTGTTTAATAAAAACACAGCACTCTGCAAACACGAAAGTGGACGTATAGGGTGTGACGCCTGCCCGGTGCCGGAAGATTAAATGATGGGGTGCAAGCTCTTGATTGAAGTCCCGGTAAACGGCGGCCGTAACTATAACGGTCCTAAGGTAGCGAAATTCCTTGTCGGGTAAGTTCCGACCTGCACGAATGGCGTAACGATGGCCACACTGTCTCCTCCTCCGAGACTCAGCGAAGTTGAAGTGTTTGTGATGATGCAATCTCCCCGCGGCTAGACGGAAAGACCCCATGAACCTTTACTGTAGCTTTGCATTGGACTTTGAACCGATCTGTGTAGGATAGGTGGGAGGCTTTGAAACCGGGACGCTAGTTTCGGTGGAGCCGACCTTGAAATACCACCCTGGTTTGTTTGAGGTTCTAACCTTGGCCCGTGAATCCGGGTCGGGGACAGTGCATGGTAGGCAGTTTGACTGGGGCGGTCTCCTCCCAAAGTGTAACGGAGGAGTTCGAAGGTACGCTTGGTACGGTCGGACATCGTACCTAAAGTGCAATGGCAAAAGCGTGCTTAACTGCGAGACCGACAAGTCGAGCAGGTGCGAAAGCAGGACATAGTGATCCGGTGGTTCTGTATGGAAGGGCCATCGCTCAACGGATAAAAGGTACTCTGGGGATAACAGGCTGATACCGCCCAAGAGTTCATATCGACGGCGGTGTTTGGCACCTCGATGTCGGCTCATCTCATCCTGGGGCTGTAGCCGGTCCCAAGGGTATGGCTGTTCGCCATTTAAAGAGGTACGTGAGCTGGGTTTAAAACGTCGTGAGACAGTTTGGTCCCTATCTGCCGTGGGCGTTGGAATCTTGACGGGGGCTGCTCCTAGTACGAGAGGACCGGAGTGGACGTACCGCTGGTGTACCTGTTGTCTCGCCAGAGGCATCGCAGGGTAGCTATGTACGGAAGAGATAACCGCTGAAAGCATCTAAGCGGGAAACTCGCCTGAAGATGAGGATTCCCTGGAGACTTGATCTCCCTGAAGGGTCGTTCGAGACCAGGACGTTGATAGGCTGGGTGTGGAAGCGCAGTAATGCGTTCAGCTAACCAGTACTAATTGCCCGTGCGGCTTGATCCTATAACCGGTATGTTTCCGGCTGGGTCTGCCTTGTGCCTGATACAAACTAAAGCACAACCATAAACTACATTCCCATATTGGCGGCGTTGACCCTGTAGTCAGCGACGCGACAAGTCATAGCCTGGTGACCATAGCGAGTCGGTACCACCCCTTCCCATCCCGAACAGGACCGTGAAACGACTCCGCGCCGATGATAGTGCGGATTCCCGTGTGAAAGTAGGTCATCGCCAGGCTCTCCATCAAAACGCCCCAACCTACACCGGTTGGGGCGTTTTACTTTGCGCTTGACCATCTTCGCTTGCGCGATCGGCTCTACCGCTGGCAGCGCCGCTTAGCGCTTACAGGTGATTTGTCGACAGCTCTTCGCACTTCCGGCGCCGACGAGCGGTGCCTGCGTGTCTCTGAGCTCAGGTTACGGCAGCGCCCAGCCTTCGGGGTCTGTACACGCCCCTTTGGGGTGTCTGATGCCTCTGAGGCTGGCTCTGCGTGACTCTCTGGGGGTGCCTAGGCCTTGTGGGGCAAGTCTGGGGAGGACGGCGGGGGATCTGCTGGCGAGTTCGCAGTTAGGTGAGAGGTTTTTGAAGAATTTCTTGCTGGGATGCTTGACAAGGTGTTCTTGTGGTCCCATAATCGCAAGTTCTCTTCGGAGAGGTGCCCGAGTGGCTAAAGGGGGCAGACTGTAAATCTGTTGGCTTATGCCTACGTTGGTTCGAATCCAACCCTCTCCACCAGAATTAAGCAGTGAGGCCGGTCCGGTGGGCCGGGCGGTAAGGGAAGTAGTAACCCGGGCGGGTGTAGCTCAATGGTAGAGCAGAAGCCTTCCAAGCTTACGACGAGGGTTCGATTCCCTTCACCCGCTCCATTCACTGTTGTTAGGTTTTCGCCCATGTGGCTCAGTGGTAGAGCACTCCCTTGGTAAGGGAGAGGTCGGCAGTTCGATCCTGCCCATGGGCACCACGCATCCACCAACGCAAATCGCTACCGAGACAGGAGTCGCGACATGGCAAAGGAAAAGTTCGCGCGGACCAAGCCGCACGTGAACGTTGGGACGATCGGTCACGTTGACCACGGCAAGACGACGCTGACGGCAGCAATCGCGACGGTGCTGTCGAGCAAGTTCGGTGGCGAAGCGAAGAAGTACGACGAAATCGACGCAGCACCGGAAGAAAAGGCACGCGGCATCACGATCAACACCGCGCACATCGAGTACGAAACGGCCAACCGCCACTACGCACACGTCGACTGCCCGGGCCACGCCGACTACGTCAAGAACATGATCACCGGTGCCGCCCAGATGGACGGCGCCATCCTGGTGTGCTCGGCCGCTGACGGCCCGATGCCGCAAACGCGTGAGCACATCCTGCTGGCCCGCCAGGTCGGCGTGCCGTACATCATCGTCTTCCTGAACAAGTGCGACATGGTGGACGACGCTGAGCTGCTGGAACTGGTCGAAATGGAAGTGCGCGAGCTGCTCTCCAAGTACGACTTCCCGGGCGACGACACCCCGATCATCAAGGGTTCGGCCAAGCTGGCGCTGGAAGGCGACAAGGGCGAGCTGGGCGAAGTGGCCATCATGAACCTGGCCGACGCACTGGACACCTACATCCCGACGCCGGAGCGCGCTGTTGACGGCACGTTCCTGATGCCGGTGGAAGACGTGTTCTCGATCTCGGGTCGCGGCACCGTGGTGACCGGCCGTATCGAGCGCGGCATCATCAAGGTCGGCGAAGAAATCGAAATCGTCGGCATCAAGGCCACGCAGAAGACCACCTGCACCGGCGTGGAAATGTTCCGCAAGCTGCTGGACCAAGGCCAGGCTGGCGACAACGTCGGTATCCTGCTGCGCGGCACCAAGCGCGAAGACGTCGAGCGCGGCCAAGTGCTGTGCAAGCCGGGTTCGATCAAGCCGCACACGCACTTCACCGGCGAGGTCTACATCCTGTCGAAGGACGAAGGTGGTCGTCACACCCCGTTCTTCAACAACTATCGCCCGCAGTTCTACTTCCGTACGACCGACGTGACCGGCTCGATCGAGCTGCCGAAGGACAAGGAAATGGTCATGCCCGGCGACAACGTGTCGATCACCGTCAAGCTGATCGCCCCGATCGCCATGGAAGAAGGCCTGCGCTTCGCCATCCGTGAAGGCGGTCGTACCGTCGGCGCCGGCGTCGTCGCTAAGATCATCGAGTAATCAGGTAGTAGTCTTCCGTGCGGCTGCCAACCGGCCGCACGTGAAGTGCCAGAGTGGGGTTGACCAAATGGCAACCCCAAAGCTGTTTTAGGGGTATAGCTCAACTGGCAGAGCGTCGGTCTCCAAAACCGAAGGTTGGGGGTTCGATTCCCTCTGCCCCTGCCAATTCAATAGCCGCGTCGCGCAGGAAAACGCGCCACGCGGCTTAGTCTCGTTTGGGAAACATGGCCAATCCGAACGTCGAAACCGTCAATCCCTCCAGCGGCAAGTGGCTGCTGGTCGTGGCATTCCTGCTGGTAGTCGCAGGTGTGATCGGTTTTTACCTGCTGGCGCAACAGCCGGGCTACGTCCGAGCAGCATCGCTGATCGGCGGACTGGCGCTTGGCGCCGGTGTCGCACTGGTGTCGTCGCCAGGCCAAGGCTTCCTTGAGTTCGCGCGCGAGTCGTACCGCGAAGTTCGCAAGGTGGTTTGGCCGACGCGCAAGGAAGCTGGGCAGATGACCGGTCTGGTGTTCGCTTTCGTGGTGATCATGGCCGTGTTCCTGTGGTCTGCGGACAAGCTCATCGAGTGGGTCATTTTCTCGCTCGTGTTGGGCTGGAAATAATCGGGTGAAGCAATGACGGACAACGCAGCGAACGATACGGCCTCGGCTTCGTCCGCGCCGGCCTCGAAGAAGCGCTGGTATGTCGTGCATGCCTACTCGGGCATGGAAAAGAGCGTGCAACGCTCGCTACAGGAGCGCATCGATCGCGCCAGCCTGCAGCACATGTTCGGCCGCATCCTGGTGCCCTCCGAAGAAGTGGTGGAAATGAAGGGCGGCCACAAGGCCGTCACGGAACGCCGCTTCTTTCCGGGTTACGTGCTGGTCGAGATGGAAATGACCGATGAAACCTGGCACTTGGTGAAGAACACTTCCAAGGTGACGGGTTTCGTGGGTGGGACGGGTAACCGTCCGACGCCGATTTCCCAGCGGGAAGTCGACAAGATCATGACCCAGATCCAGGAAGGGGTCGAGAAGCCGCGTCCCAAGACGCTGTTCGAAGTGGGTGAAATGGTGCGCGTGAAGGAAGGCCCATTCACCGATTTCAACGGCAACGTCGAAGAAGTGAACTACGAGAAGTCGCGCCTGCGCGTCTCCGTGACGATCTTCGGGCGTGCGACGCCGGTCGAGCTCGAGTTCGGCCAGGTCGAGAAGGTGTAAGGAATTCGTGCGACGGTGTGAGCCGTCGCGCTGATCATCGGGCCCATAGCGGCCGGGTGGGCAACGGTGGCGACGCCACTCGCGCTAACAGAGGAGCGTCAGCCTCGCGCTGATGCGTTACCACTCAACAGGATTGCCGCAATCCGGCAATCTGGATGGAGTCAAGATGGCCAAGAAGATTATTGGCTTTATCAAGCTGCAGATCCCGGCTGGTAAAGCAAATCCCTCCCCGCCCGTCGGCCCGGCCCTGGGTCAGCGCGGTCTGAACATCATGGAGTTCTGCAAGGCGTTCAACGCGCAAACTCAAGGCATGGAACCGGGTCTGCCGGTGCCGGTGGTGATCACCGCCTTCGCCGACAAGAGCTTCACCTTCGTGATGAAGTCGCCGCCCGCGACCGTGCTCATCAAGAAGGCCGCAGGCGTTCAGAAGGGTTCGGCCAAGCCGCATACCGACAAGGTTGGCAAGATCACCCGCGCCCAGGCTGAAGAAATCGCCAAGGCGAAGAACGCGGACCTCACCGCAGCGGATCTCGACGCCGCCGTGCGTACGATCGCCGGTAGCGCCCGTTCGATGGGTATCACGGTGGAGGGCCTGTAATCATGGCAAAGATTTCGAAGCGCGTGGCCGCGAACAAGGCCAAGGTCGAGCGTACCAAGTTCTATCCGATCGACGAGGCCCTGAGCCTGGTCAAGGAATGCGCCAGCGCCAAGTTCGATGAGTCCATCGACGTGGCCGTGCAACTGGGCATCGATGCGAAGAAGTCGGACCAAGTGGTTCGCGGTTCGGTGGTGCTGCCCGCCGGTACCGGCAAGTCGGTGCGCGTGGCCGTGTTCGCCCAGGGCGAAAAGGCCGAGCAAGCCAAGGCTGCCGGTGCCGAGATCGTCGGTATGGAAGACCTGGCCGAGCAGATCAAGGCCGGCAAGATGGACTTCGACGTCGTGATCGCTTCGCCGGACACGATGCGCGTGGTCGGTACGCTGGGTCAGATCCTGGGCCCGCGCGGCCTGATGCCGAACCCGAAGGTCGGCACCGTGACGCCGGACGTCGCCACGGCCGTGAAGAACGCCAAGGCGGGTCAGGTGCAGTTCCGTGTCGACAAGGCCGGGATCATCCACGCCACGATCGGCCGCCGCTCGTTCGAGCCGGCTGCACTGAAGAGCAACCTGGCTGCACTGCTGGATGCCCTGAGCAAGGCCAAGCCGGCCTCGAGCAAGGGCGTGTACCTGCGCAAGATCGCCGTGTCGTCGACGATGGGCGTGGGTGTGCGTATCGACCAGGCCACGCTGAGCGCCTGATCGCGACCGATCTTTCACGCCGGGTGAGCCGATAACCCGCCCGGCGTTGCAGTTTTCTTTCGCGTAGCTTCGCTGCGCGGCCCTCGAAGGTTGAGGGAAGAACTTTGGGCAGTGGCCGATGCCGGTGCAAGCCGACTGAAGCCGCTGGTTATCAAAGACCGTTGGTGGTGGAGGGCTCATTGGGGCCGACACCTTAATCGCGACACGATCCGGCAACGGTACGTATCCGGCCAACGCAGATGGCGCCCCCGAAGGGAATGAGTGACTTTGGTATTGCCGAAGTGATTTGTGCCAATCGGACGCCGTACTTGTGGACTGACCGAGGTGACCGCAGTAGATGCGGAAGCCGACGTCGTTTTGGAGCTTAACCGTGGCACTCAATCTCGAAGATAAGAAGGCCGTCGTGGCCGAGGTGACGGCGCAAGTCGCCAAGGCCTCGACCATCGTCGTTGCTGAATATCGCGGTATCACGGTTGGCGATCTGACCAAGCTGCGTGCACAGGCACGCCAGCAAGGCGTCTACCTGCGCGTTCTGAAGAACACGCTGGCACGCCGCGCTGTGGAAGGCACGCCGTTTGCCGAACTCGCCGAGCAAATGACCGGCCCGCTGATCTACGGTATTTCCGAAGATGCAGTGGCCCCGGCCAAGGTGCTCAACGACTTCGCAAAGGGCAATGACAAGCTGGTGCTGCGCGCCGGTTCGTACGAAGGCAAGGTGCTCGATGCTGCTGGCGTGAAGGCGCTGGCGTCGATCCCGAGCCGCGAAGAACTGCTCAGCAAGCTGCTGTTCGTCATGCAGGCGCCGGTGTCGGGCTTTGCCCGCGCCCTGGCTGCCCTGGCCGAGAAGAAGCAGAGCGAAGAAGGCGCCGCCGCCTGAACGGCCGCGACCCCTTCCCGCACAGATCGCACGATCGATACCGAATCACATTCTGGAGTTATTCAAATGGCAATCACCAAAGACGACATCCTGGAAGCCGTTAGCGCGATGTCCGTGATGGAACTGAACGACCTGGTCAAGGCGTTCGAAGAGAAGTTTGGCGTGTCGGCAGCTGCTGTGGCAGTGGCTGGCCCGGCTGGCGGCGCTGCTGCCCCGGCTGCCGAAGAGAAGACCGAGTTCGACGTGATCCTGAAGGGCGCTGGCGCCAACAAGGTTGGCGTGATCAAGGCCGTGCGCGAAATCACCGGCCTGGGCCTGAAGGAAGCCAAGGACCTGGTCGACGGCGCACCGAAGACCGTGAAGGAAGCGATGCCGAAGGCCGACGCCGACGCCGCTGCCAAGAAGCTGATCGAAGCTGGCGCAGAAGTCGAAGTCAAGTAAGTGCAGTTCTCGCGTGCCTGCGCGGCACGCGACGGAGGCTGGCAAAGGGAATTGACCCGGCGCCAGCCTTTTTGCGCTTGTGGGACCGGATGTTGAGCGATCCTGCAATCACGCGATAAGTGGTTTTTCAAGCGCTTTTGCTGGAATTTCGACGGTTTGTCCGTCGTGAAGCCAGCAGAGGGCAAACATCAGTGGCACACTACTCAGTTCGCAGTCCGCTGATGTTTGTCTTCTGAACCGACTGCAGAAGACAAGTTTGGTCGGGTGTTCCCCCGTCCGTGGCATGGGCCCCATGGGTTCATGTGCGGGCGGCGTGCGCAGCACCGTCAGCCAGAGGTTGGTAGCGGCCAACCGCCAAATCCCGTCACCAGTCGCTGAACACCTCAAGTGCCAGGCGTGTCTATCGCCCATGTCCGTCGCGCGCACTTGCGATGATTCGGAGATCCCATGGCGTACAGCTTTACCGAGAAAAAGCGTATTCGCAAGAGTTTCGCGAAGCGCGCAACGGTCCATCAGGTTCCCTTCCTGCTTGCCACCCAGATTCAATCGTATGCCCAATTCTTGCAGGAGCATGCCTCCGTCGCACAGCGCAAGAGCGAAGGCCTGCAAGCGGCGTTCAACGCCATCTTCCCCATCGTGTCGCACAATGGTCTGGCACGCATGGAGTTCGTGTCGTACCACCTGTCCAACCCGCCGTTCGACGTCAAGGAATGTCAACAGCGTGGTCTGACCTTCCACTCGGCGCTGCGCGCGAAAGTGCGCCTGATCATCAACGACCGCGAGAACCCCACCAAGGTCAAGGAGATCAAGGAGCAGGAAGTCTACATGGGCGAGATTCCGCTCATGACGTCCACCGGTTCGTTCGTGATCAACGGCACGGAACGCGTGATCGTGTCCCAGCTGCACCGCTCGCCGGGCGTGTTCTTCGAGCACGACAAGGGCAAGACGCATAGCTCGGGCAAGCTGCTGTTCTCGGCGCGGATCATTCCCTACCGCGGCTCGTGGCTGGACTTCGAATTCGATCCGAAGGACATCCTGTACTTCCGCGTCGACCGCCGCCGCAAGATGCCGGTGACGATCCTGCTGAAGTCGATCGGCCTGACGCCGGAACAGATCCTGGCGCACTTCTTCGTCTTCGATAACTTCACGCTCAAGAGCGACGGCGCACTGATGGAGTTCGTGCCCGAGCGCCTGCGCGGCGAAGTTGCCCGCTTCGACATCTCCGACAAGAACGGCAAGGTCGTCGTCGAGAAGGACAAGCGCATCAACGCCAAGCACATCCGTGACTTGGACGCCGCCGGCACCAAGCTGATCAGCGTGCCGGAAGACTACCTGCTGGGCCGTGTGCTGGCGAAGAACATCGTCGACCCGGATACCGGCGAAGTGCTGGCCAACGCCAACGACGAGCTGACCGAAGGCGTGCTCGAGAAGCTGCGCGACGCGGGCGTGAAGGAAATCCAGACGCTGTACACCAACGATCTGGACCAGGGTCCGTACATGTCGCAGACGCTGCGCACGGACGACACGGTCGACCAGACCGCCGCCCGTATCGCCATCTACCGCATGATGCGCCCCGGCGAGCCGCCGACCGAGGACGCCGTCGAAGCGCTGTTCCAGCGCCTGTTCTACAGCGAAGACTCGTACGATCTGTCGCGCGTGGGCCGCATGAAGGTCAACAGCCGCCTGAACCGCTCGGAGGGCACCGGCCCGATGGTGCTGACGGATGACGACATCCTCGACACCATCAAGCTGCTGGTGAACCTGCGTAACGGCAAGGGCGAAGTGGACGATATCGACCACCTCGGCAACCGTCGCGTGCGTTGCGTCGGCGAACTGGCGGAGAACCAGTTCCGCGCCGGTCTGTCGCGCGTCGAGCGTGCGGTCAAGGAGCGCCTCGGCCAGGCCGAGACGGAAAACCTGATGCCGCACGACCTGATCAACTCGAAGCCGATCTCGTCGGCGATTCGCGAGTTCTTCGGTTCGTCGCAGTTGTCGCAGTTCATGGACCAGACCAACCCGCTGTCGGAAGTGACCCACAAGCGCCGGATCTCGGCACTGGGCCCGGGCGGTCTGACGCGCGAGCGCGCGGGCTTCGAAGTCCGCGACGTGCACCCGACCCACTACGGCCGTGTGTGCCCGATCGAAACGCCGGAAGGTCCGAACATCGGTCTGATCAACTCGCTGGCACTGTACGCGCAGCTCAACGACTACGGCTTCCTGGAAACCCCGTACCGCAAGGTCGAGAACAGCAAGCTGACCGACCAGGTCGACTACCTGTCGGCCATCGAGGAGGGCAAGTACGTGGTGGCGCAGGCCAACGCGACGGTGGACAAGGACGGCAACCTGGTTGACGAACTGGTCTCCGCACGTGAAGGCAGCGAGCGTGAAACGCGGATGGTCACGCCGGACCGCGTGCAGTACATCGACGTGGCGCCGTCGCAGATCGTGTCGGCCGCAGCCTCGCTGGTGCCGTTCCTGGAGCACGATGACGCGAACCGTGCACTGATGGGCGCCAACATGCAGCGGCAGGCCGTGCCTTGCCTGCGTGCGGACAAGCCGCTGGTCGGTACCGGCGTGGAACGCACCGTGGCGGTTGACTCGGGTACCGCCGTGCAGGCCACCCGTGGCGGCCTGGTCGACTACGTCGACGCCAACCGCGTGGTGATCCGCGTGAACGATGACGAGGCCGTGGCGGGTGAAGTCGGCGTCGACATCTACAACCTGATCAAGTACACGCGTTCGAACCAGAACACGAACATCAACCAGCGTCCGATGGTCAAGGTGGGCGATATCGTTGCCCGCGGCGACGTGATCGCCGATGGCGCCTCGACCGACCTGGGCGAGCTCGCGCTCGGCCAGAACATGCTGGTCGCGTTCATGCCCTGGAACGGCTACAACTTCGAGGATTCGATCCTGATCTCGGAGCGCGTCGTGGCTGAAGACCGCTACACCTCGATCCACATCGAGGAGCTGTCGGTCGTCGCCCGCGACACCAAGCTCGGACCGGAAGAAATCACGCGCGACATCTCGAACCTGGCTGAAGCCCAACTGGCGCGCCTGGACGAATCGGGCATCACGTACATCGGCGCGGAAGTCGAAGCCGGCGACGTGATGGTCGGCAAGGTCACGCCCAAGGGCGAGACCCAGCTGACGCCGGAAGAGAAGCTGCTGCGCGCGATCTTCGGCGAGAAGGCGTCCGACGTGAAGGACACCTCGCTGCGTGTGCCCTCGGGCATGAGCGGTACCGTGATCGACGTGCAGGTCTTCACGCGTGAAGGCGTGACGCGCGACAAGCGCGCCCAGTCGATCATCGACGAAGAGCTCAAGCGTTACCGCCTGGACCTGAACGACCAGCTGCGTATCGTGGAAGGCGATGCCTTCCAGCGTCTGGAGCGTCTGCTGGTGGGTAAGGTCGTCAATGGCGGCCCGAAGAAGCTGGCCAAGGGCACGGCACTCACGAAGGAATACCTGGCCGACCTCGACAAGTGGCACTGGTTCGACATCCGCCCGTCGGATGACGAAGTCGCGACCCAGCTCGAAGCCGTGAAGGAAGCCATCGAGCAGAAGCGCCACGACTTCGACCTCGCGTTCGAAGAGAAGCGCAAGAAGCTCACGCAAGGCGACGAACTGCCGCCGGGCGTGATCAAGATGGTCAAGGTGTACCTGGCCGTGAAGCGTCGCCTGCAGCCTGGCGACAAGATGGCCGGCCGTCACGGCAACAAGGGCGTGGTGTCGAAGATCACCCCGATCGAAGACATGCCCTACATGGCCGACGGTACGCCTGCCGACATCGTGCTGAACCCGCTGGGCGTGCCTTCGCGGATGAACGTGGGTCAGATTCTCGAGACCCACCTGGGCTGGGCCGCGCGTGGCCTGGGCGAGCGCATCGGCAACATGCTCAAGGCGCAAGCCAAGGCCGTCGAGATGCGCAAGCTGCTGGGCCAGATCTACAACGAAAGCGGCAAGGTGGAAGACCTCGACAGCCTGTCCGACGCGGAAGTGCTGGAACTGGCCGAGAACCTGAAGAAGGGCGTGCCGTTCGCGACGCCGGTGTTCGACGGTGCGCATGAGGACGAAATCCGCCGCATGCTGGACCTCGCCTATCCGGAAGACATCGCGAAGGAGAAGGGCCTGACGGCTTCCAAGCAGCAGGTCACGCTGTTTGACGGCCGCACCGGTGAAGCGTTCGAGCGTCCGGTCACGCTGGGTGTGATGCACATGCTGAAGCTGCACCACTTGGTCGACGACAAGATGCACGCGCGTTCGACCGGCCCGTACTCGCTGGTGACGCAGCAGCCGCTGGGCGGTAAGGCCCAGTTCGGTGGCCAGCGTTTCGGTGAGATGGAAGTGTGGGCGCTGGAAGCGTACGGCGCATCCTACGTGCTGCAGGAAATGCTGACCGTGAAGTCGGATGACGTGAACGGCCGGACCAAGGTGTACGAGAACATCGTCAAGGGCGAGCACTCGATCGATGCCGGCATGCCGGAATCGTTCAACGTGCTGGTGAAGGAAATCCGCTCGCTGGGTATCGACATCGACCTCGAGCGCAACTAAGCCGCCGGTGGGATGGGAGCGTGGCAGCGGCATCGCCACGCTCCGGTAACACAGCCATTGACGAAGATTTAGGGCCGGTGCCCCTGGGGCGCCAGCCTCAAACTCAAGGAGTTTGGAATGAAAGCATTGCTCGACCTATTCCGTCAGGTACAGCAAGAAGAGCAGTTCGACGCGATCAAGATCGGTCTCGCATCGCCCGAGAAAATCCGGTCGTGGTCGTTCGGCGAGGTCAAGAAGCCTGAGACCATCAACTACCGCACGTTCAAGCCGGAGCGTGACGGGCTGTTCTGCGCCAAGATCTTCGGCCCGATCAAGGACTACGAGTGCCTGTGCGGCAAGTACAAGCGCTTGAAGCACCGAGGCGTGATCTGCGAGAAGTGCGGCGTGGAAGTGACGCTGGCCAAGGTGCGCCGCGAGCGCATGGGCCACATCGAACTGGCTGCGCCGACCGCGCACATCTGGTTCCTGAAGTCGCTGCCGTCGCGTCTGGGCATGGTGCTCGACATGACGCTGCGCGACATCGAGCGCGTGCTGTACTTCGAAGCATTCGTGGTGGTCGAACCGGGCATGACGCCGCTCAAGAAGAGCCAGATCATGTCGGAAGACGATTACCTGGCCAAGTGCGACGAGTACGGCGAGGGTGAATTCGTCGCCCTGATGGGTGCCGAGGGCATCCGTGAGCTGCTGCGCGGCATCGACATCGAGAAGCAGATCGAGACGATCCGTGCCGAGCTGCAGGCCACCGGCTCGGAAGCCAAGATCAAGAAGTTCGCCAAGCGCCTGAAGGTGCTCGAGGCGTTCCAGCGTTCGGGCATCAAGCCGGACTGGATGATCCTCGAAGTGCTGCCGGTGCTGCCGCCTGAACTGCGTCCGCTGGTGCCGCTGGACGGCGGCCGTTTCGCCACGTCGGACCTGAACGACCTGTATCGCCGCGTGATCAACCGGAACAACCGCCTGAAGCGCCTGCTGGAGCTGAAGGCACCGGAGATCATCGTGCGCAACGAAAAGCGCATGCTGCAGGAAGCGGTGGATTCGCTGCTGGACAACGGCCGTCGCGGCAAGGCGATGACCGGCGCCAACAAGCGTCCGCTGAAGTCGCTGGCCGAAATGATCAAGGGTAAGGGCGGCCGTTTCCGTCAGAACCTGCTGGGCAAGCGCGTGGACTACTCGGGCCGTTCGGTCATCGTGGTGGGCCCGACGCTCAAGCTGCACCAGTGCGGCCTGCCCAAGCTGATGGCGCTCGAGCTGTTCAAGCCGTTCATCTTCCACAAGCTGGAGACGATGGGCATCGCCACCACCATCAAGGCGGCGAAGAAGGAAGTCGAAAGCCAGACGCCGGTGGTGTGGGACATCCTGGAAGATGTGATCCGCGAGCACCCGGTGATGCTGAACCGCGCACCGACGCTGCACCGTCTGGGCATCCAGGCGTTCGAGCCGGTGCTGATCGAAGGCAAGGCCATCCAGCTGCACCCGCTGGTCTGCGCGGCGTTCAACGCCGACTTCGACGGTGACCAGATGGCTGTCCACGTTCCGCTGTCGCTCGAAGCGCAGATGGAAGCGCGCACGCTGATGCTGGCGTCGAACAACGTGCTGTTCCCGGCCAACGGCGATCCGTCGATCGTGCCGTCGCAGGACGTTGTGCTGGGTCTGTACTACACGACCCGCGACAAGATCAACGGCCGCGGCGAGGGCATGACCTTCGCCGACATCTCGGAAGTGATTCGCGCCTACGAGAACAAGGAAGTCGAGCTGGCTTCGCGCGTGAACGTGCGGATCACCGAGTACGACCTGGTGAACCCGGAAGCCGACGGCGACGCCCGCTTCGCGCCGAAGATCACGCTGCAGGCCACCACGGTCGGCCGCGCGATCCTGTCGGAGATTCTGCCGCGCGGCCTGCCGTTCTCGGTGCTGAACAAGCCGCTGAAGAAGAAGGAAATCTCGCGCCTGATCAACACGGCGTTCCGCAAGTGCGGTCTGCGCGAAACGGTGATCTTCGCCGACAAGCTGCTGCAGTCGGGCTTCCGCCTGGCCACGCGCGCCGGCATCTCGATCGCCATCGACGACATGCTGGTGCCGCCGGCCAAGGAGAAGATCATCTCCGAGGCCGCCGCCAAGGTGAAGGAATACGACAAGCAGTACATGTCGGGTCTGGTGACGGACCAGGAGCGCTACAACAACGTCGTGGACATCTGGGGCGCCGCCGGCGACCAGGTGGGCAAGGCGATGATGGAGCAGCTCCAGACCGAAGACGTGATCGATCGCCACGGCAAGACCGTCAAGCAAGAGTCGTTCAACTCCATCTACATGATGGCCGACTCGGGCGCACGGGGCTCCGCGGCGCAGATCCGTCAGCTGGCCGGCATGCGTGGCCTGATGGCCAAGCCGGACGGCTCGATCATCGAGACGCCGATTACCGCGAACTTCCGCGAAGGCCTGAACGTTCTGCAGTACTTCATCTCGACCCACGGTGCGCGTAAGGGTCTGGCTGATACGGCACTGAAGACCGCGAACTCGGGTTACCTGACCCGTCGTCTGGTCGACGTGACGCAGGATCTGGTGGTGGTGGAAGACGATTGCGGCACCTCCAACGGCGTGGCCATGAAGGCCCTGGTCGAAGGCGGTGAAGTGATCGAAGCCCTGCGCGACCGTATCCTGGGCCGCGTGGTCGTCAACGACGTGGTGAACCCGGAAACCCAGGAAACCGCGATCGAAGCCGGCACGCTGCTGGACGAAGACATGGTCGAGCTGATCGATGCGATTGGCGTGGACGAGGTCAAGGTCCGCACGCCGCTGAGCTGCGACACGCGCTATGGCCTGTGCGCCAAGTGCTACGGCCGCGATCTGGGCCGCGGCGTGCTGGTGAACTCGGGCGAAGCGGTGGGCGTGATTGCCGCCCAGTCGATCGGCGAGCCGGGCACGCAGCTGACCATGCGTACGTTCCACATTGGTGGTGCGGCGTCGCGTGCGGCAGTGGCATCGAGCGTGGAAGCCAAGGCGACCGGTATCGTGCGTTTCACGGCGACGATGCGTTACGTCACCAACGCGAAGGGCGAGCAGATCGTCATCTCGCGTTCGGGCGAGGCGCTGATCACCGACGACCACGGCCGCGAGCGCGAGCGCCACAAGATCACGTACGGCGCGACGCTGCTGGTGCAGGATGGCCAGTCCATCAAGGCCGGCACGCAACTCGCCACGTGGGATCCGCTGACGCGTCCGATCATTTCGGAGTACTCGGGCACCATCAAGTTCGAGAACGTCGAAGAAGGCGTGACCGTCGCCAAGCAGATGGACGAAGTGACCGGCCTGTCGACGCTGGTGGTGATCGACGCCAAGCGCCGCACCTCGGCTACGAAGGGCATTCGTCCGCAGGTGAAGCTGCTCGACTCGTCGGGCGCCGAAGTGAAGATCCCGGGCACGGACCACTCCGTGACCATCGGCTTCCAGGTCGGCGCGCTGATCACCGTGAAGGACAGTCAGCAGGTGCATGTGGGTGAAGTGCTGGCCCGTATCCCGACCGAATCGCAGAAGACGCGTGACATTACCGGTGGTCTGCCGCGCGTGGCCGAGCTGTTCGAAGCGCGTTCGCCGAAGGACGCCGCCGTGCTGGCGGAAGTCACCGGCACGACTTCGTTCGGCAAGGACACCAAGGGCAAGCAGCGCCTGGTGATCACGGACCTCGACGGCAATGCCCACGAGTTCCTGATCGCCAAGGAAAAGCAGGTGCTGGTGCACGACGGCCAGGTGGTCAACAAGGGCGAGATGATCGTCGAAGGCCCGGCCGACCCGCACGACATCCTGCGCCTGAAGGGTGTGGAAGAGCTGGCGACCTACATCGTCGACGAAGTGCAGGACGTGTACCGTCTGCAGGGCGTGAAGATCAACGACAAGCACATCGAAGTGATTGTTCGTCAGATGCTGCGCCGCGTGCAGATCGCCGATGTGGGCGACACCCGCTTCATCCCGGGTGAACAGGTGGAGCGTTCGGACCTGCTCGACGAGAACGACAAGGTCATCGCTGAAGGCAAGCGTCCGGCCACCTACGAGAACCTGCTGCTGGGTATCACGAAGGCGTCGCTGTCGACCGACAGCTTCATCTCGGCGGCGTCGTTCCAGGAAACCACGCGCGTTCTTACCGAAGCCGCCATCATGGGCAAGGTGGACGACCTGCGCGGTCTGAAGGAAAACGTCATCGTCGGCCGTCTGATCCCGGCCGGTACCGGTCTGGCTTACCACCGTGCCCGCAAGGCCAAGGAAGCCGCCGACCGCGACCGCGCCGCTGCGATTGCGGAAGAAGAAGCCGCCTCGATCTTCGAGACGCCCGCCGTCCAGCAGGAAGGCGACGCGTAAGCGCACCGCAGTTCGATCGAAGCCCGGCCTCGTGCCGGGCTTTTTTGTGCCCGTCCGCCGGAGATTGGCGGCGGCGCCACCCAATTTTGAGGGGACGTTAACCTACGTGTCGTCCGGGAACGCTATGATCGTCCGATTCTGAAAGACCGGACCGCGCGTTGCCTGGCGGGGCTTGCGCCGGTTCTTCCGCTGCCTTGCCGAAGCATCCCTCCATGAAACTGACACGCAAGAAAATCGCCATCGGCGCGGCCGCGCTGGTGGTCGGTGCGGCTGCCATCGTCCAGCTGGTCTGGCATCCGTTCGGCCGCACGCATGCGCTGCGCGCGCGCGCGGTCAAGCTGGACCTGACCCTGCCCGATGCCCTGATCGACAGCCAGAGCCTGTCGCAGCTGCCGCGCGATGTGTTGCGCGTGCCGCTGCTGCGCGATGTGCTGACCGAGGATTTCGTCGCCTATTACGAGAGCAACGACGACCGCCTGTCGGTGGCCGGCGCGTTGCGGCGCCTGGCGTACGAGCAGAAGCTCGACCTGGCCGAGACCGTCCTCAAGCATGTGTTCGACGAGCCCGCCCGCGTGATGCTGTGGCGCGGCCCGGACGACAAGCTGCGCTACTGGGTGCTGTCCATGCAGCGCAACGGACTGGCCAAGGCGCTGGAGGCGGTTGGCACCGTGGCCGCCGGCGATGCGCAGCTCTCCAAGGTGGCGGACGCGCTGGGCGATTCGGGCGCGCCGGTGTATGCGCTCAAGCTGGGCGGCACGCGCTCGATCCTGATCGCCAGCAAGGGCGACCGGCTGATCGCGCTGTCCGAGCCGGGCATCCTGCTCGATAAGGAGGGCAAGCCGATGGCGACGCAGGCCAAGGCGCTCGCCGCGCTGCTGTCGGACGACGCCGGGCAGCGCAACGTGCAGGGCAAGGCGTTCGCGCTGCCGACGGCCGAGGCGGCCGGCCATCACGTGCTGGTGAGCGCCAACTATCTGTCGTTCGGCTATCAGCAGTTTTTCCCCGGCATCGAGGCGCTGCGCTTCGATTTCGGCACCGGTGTCAGCGGCAACGGCTGGAAGAGCGCCGCGCTGATCGACCCGGACCGCCTGGCCGGCAAGTGGGACAGCGCCGCCCTCTGGCACGCGCTGCCGGCCGACCCGGCTGCCTGCGCTACGCTGCCGGTCGACTGGAAGGCAGCGGGCACGCTGTTGCGCAGCGTGGCGGGCGAGGCCAAGGAGATTGCCGACGCGGCCGCGCGTGTGGGCGATGCCTTCACCGGGCCCGCGGCGGCCTGCTGGTACGGCAAGTCGTCGCTGGTGGCGCCGCTGTTCGTGGCGCGGCTCGCGTCGGCGCGGCAGGCCGAGGCCGTCAAGCCGGCGCTGGGCGCGCTGTTCGGCCAGATCGTCGGTGCGTACGAGGCCAAGGCGCAGGCCGACCAGGCGGACGACAAGGCCAGCGTCTACAAGCGCCTGCCGGTGACGACGCGCCTCGGGCCGGCCAGCGCCACGCTGTGGCAGCGTCCCGTCAGCGCGCGCTACGGCACGGCGCAGTCGGCGGGCGCGCCGTTCGCGGCGCAGCTGTCGGCGGATCGCTATTTCCCCGTCACGCTGGCGGTGGCCGGTGACGTGGTGGTGTTCTCGCCCGACGCACGCCTCGTCGACGATGCCATGGCCGTGCTGGCCAAACGCTTCCCGGCGGTGGCCGACAGCCTGCCGCGCGATAAAGCTGGACGCATCGTCCTGACCATGACGCCGGCCTCGCTGGCGCCGCTGATCCGCCGCGAGGCCGGCGCCGCGCTGCCGGCCGACCAGGAGGCGGTGTTCCTGAACGCCGCGCAGACGCATCTGTTCCCCAAGCTGAAGGCGCTGGCGCGCTATGCGCCGGTGTCGCTGGCGCTTGAAGGCGCGGTGCCGTCGTCGCGCGGCTGGATGCCGGTGACGTGGCTGTCCGGCGCGCGCGGCCTGCCCGCGGGTGGCGACGGCACGCCGCTGGCCGTCGAGGCACCGACGGATGCGGCGCCGGCCGAAGTTGCCGCCGCGCCGGCCCCCGCCGACAACGCCGACACGCAATGAAGCCGCGCGCGCTGGCGCATGTTCCGGCGGTCTCGCCGCGCCGCCGCTGGCTGGCCGCGGCCGGTGCCGGCCTGCTCGCGCAGGCCTTCGCGCCGGGCGTGCAGGCGCTGTCCGGCTGGGCCGATGCGGCAGCGGCGGGGCCCGGCGCGCTGACGCCCGAGCAGTCGGGGGTGTTCCGCGCGTGGTTCGTGCGCATCGTCAATGAGCAGCTGCGGCAGGGCCCCACGCCGCGCTGGACGCATCGCGACTGCGCCGGCCTGGTGCGCTTTGCCGCCGCCGAGGCGCTGCGCCAGCACGATGCCCGCTGGCTGCGCGCCAACGGCATGCGCGACGCCGAGTCGGCGCGCCAGCTGCCGCCGGAGTTGGACCTGACCCCCGCCCAGCGCACGCTCGCGCAGCGCTGGACGCGCATCGACGGCAGCACCGGCGCGTACGTCTCCGCGCTGGCGCTGATCCAGCAGAACAGCCGCTTCATCGCCAAGGATGTCAACCAGGCCCTGCCTGGCGACCTGCTGTTCTTCGATCAGGGCGACGACCAGCATCTGATGATCTGGATGGATCGCTACATCGCTTACCACACCGGCACCGTCACCCGCACCGACGCGGGTTTGCGGGCGGTTCCGGTCTCTGAACTGATGCAATGGAAAGACTCGCGCTGGCAGCCGCAGGGCGGCAATCCCAACTTCATCGGCGTGTTTCGCCTGGCCTTTTTGACGCGATAGGAAAACAGATGCGCAATCGTTGGCTGTCCAATCTGGTCGCGGTGGTCTGCCTTGCGGCGCTCGCGCTCGCCGTGCCCGCCCGCGCCGACGAGGCGGCCGCCGCGCGCGACAAGCCGAACCCCACGCTCGCCGAGGTGCCGGCCAGCGGCTACGTGCCGTTCACCGGCCAGCCGTTTTTCCTGCTGTCGGATGCGAGCTACGGCACCGATCAGGAGGCGATGGTGCGCCTGGAGGCCCCGGGCCGTGAATACAAGGACGAGCTCGCCCGCTACGGCGGCGCCGACATCCTGGTCTACCGCGTGCCGCAGCCGCTCGACTTCCTGAAGGCGCAGAAGAACCTGCACCGCATCGACGTCAAGGCCAACTACACGGGCGAGGGCCTGGCCAACACGCTGGCCTACCTGTGGGACAACTGGACCCGCCAGGCGCGCCGTGCCTGGCAGCGCGTGCTGTCGTTCGCCACGCGCAGCAAGGCGGTGGAAGCCGCGCCGCAGTTCAGCATGGGCGACCAGATGGCCACGCCCACGCGCTTTTCGACCCCCCCGCAATACGCGCCGCTCAAGGGCTACGCGCTGCTCGGCCGCTTCCGCTACCCGATCTGGGACGCCAAGCCGATCGCGCCGCCCAAGGACGTCAAGCTCGAAGGCAGCAGCAGCGAGTGGCTGCCGCAGAACGTCGGCAACGTGATGATTCCGGTGGGCAAGCTGCCGGCGGGGCTGTACATCGTCGAGGCGGTGATCGGTGCGTACCGCGCGCATACGCTGCTGTTCGTCTCCGATACCGTGGCCGTGACCAAGGGCACCTCGCAGGGGATGATGGTGTGGACCGCCGAGCGCAAGAGCGGCAAGCCGGTGGCCGGCAGCGTCGTCAGCTGGACCGACGGCGTGGGTGTGCTGGCCTCCGGCACCACGCAGGCCGACGGCACCGCCGAGCTGCGCCACATCGCGCCCGAGCGCAGCTACGTGCTCGGCGCCGATCATGCGGGCGGCGTGTTCATCTCCGAGAATTTCTATTACGACAGCGAGATCTACAACACCAAGCTGTATGCCTTCACCGACCGGCCGCTGTACCGTCCGGGCGATGAGGTGCGCGTCAAATTCATCGGCCGCAACTTCCGGAGCGCGACCGAGTCGACCGCGCCGGCCGCCGGCGACATCAAGCTCGACGTGATCGACCCGACCGGCGCGCCGGTGGCGACCACCACGACCCGGCTGTCGGGCGAGACCGGCGCCGACGCGCGCTTCACGCTGCCGTCCAACGCACAGGCCGGCGGCTACACGCTGCGCTTCGACTACGGCGGCAGCACCTACGGCGGCGCCTTCCGCGTGGCCGAATACATCAAGCCGCATTTCGACGTGAACCTGTCGCTCGACAAGGCCGGTTACGGCACCGGCGAGGCCATCAAGGGCAAGATCAGCCTGCGCTATCCGGACGGCAAGCCGGTCAAGGGCGGCAAGGTGTCGGTCAGCCTGCGCGCGCAGCAGGTGACGATGGTCGAAGGCGAACTGCAATACGCCGGCCTGTTCCCGGTCAAGCTGGAGCAGCAGGAACTGACCACCGACGGCGACGGCAACGCCGCGCTGACGCTGCCGGCGGCCAAGGAGCCGAGCCGCTATGTCGTCACGGTGTTCGCCAACGACGGCGCCGCCTATCGGGTGAAGGTGACGCGCGAGCTGCTGGTGGCGCGCGGTGCCACGCCGTACCGGCTGTCCACGGCCGCCAACTTCACCACGCCGGGGCAGAGCGTGACGTTCGACCTGCAGCCGCTGCCGGCGGTGGACGGCGCGCGCGGTGCCGGCGCGCCGCCCGCCAAGTGGGCGCTGGTGCGGCTGGAATCGCGCACGCGCACCGAGGGGGCGCTGCAGCCGGACGCCAAGGGCCACGCCGCCTTCCCGGTCAAGTTCGACCAACCCGGCTCGTACACGCTGTCGGTGCGCGATGCGGCCGGCAACCTGCTCGCCGCGTCCAGCCACTGGGTGGCCGGCGACGGCGTGCAGACCGTGCCGGGCAACATCGAGATTGTGTTCGACCGCGACCGCTACCAGATCGGCGACACGGCCGAGGCGCTGATCACCTTCCCGCAGCCGGTGGACGATGCGCTGCTGACGCTGGAGCGCGACAAGGTCGAGCGCCACGCGCTGCTGTCGGGTGGCGGCGACTGGCTGGCGCTGCAGCGCGTGACGCCTTCGCAGTACCGCGCCCGCATCAAGATCGGCGCCGAGTTCAGCCCTAACATGACCTTCTCCGCGCTGACCGTGCGCGACGGCGACATGGTGTTCCAGAACGCCGGCATCGTCGTCACGCAGCCGGCGCTGGACCTGACCGTGCGCGCGGACAAGGCCGTCTACGCGCCGGGCGAGACCGTCACGCTGGACCTGACCAGCGCGCTGGCCGGCAAGCCGGTGCCGGCCAACCTGACGGTGTCGGTGGTCGACGAAATGGTCTACGTGCTGCAGCCGGAGGTGGCGCCGTCCATCGTCGATTTCTTCTATCACCCGCGCCGCAACAGCGTGCGCACCACGTCCAGCCAGAGCTTCATCAGCTACGACCTGGCGCTGTCGTCGCTGCCCGGCAAGCCGGGCGGCACCTACGGCCGCCACAACGAGCGCGGCGTGAAGGTGCTCGAGCGCCCGCGCCGCGACGAGCAGGACACCGCCGCCTGGGTCGCCAACCTGCAGACCGGCGCCGACGGCCGCGCGCGCATGACCTTCACGATGCCCGATTCGCTGGCGCGCTGGCGCGTCACCGTGCGCGCGGTCTCGACCACGGGTGCGGCGGACGGCATCGTCGGCCAGCGCACCGCCAGCATCCGCTCCGACAAGGCGCTGTACCTGAAGTGGACCGGCCCGTCGCGCTTCCGCGAAAGCGACCAGCCGCGCCTCGACATGGTCGCCTTCAACCAGACCGACAAGGACATCGCGGCCGACTGGATCGTCTCGGGCGCCGGCCTGAACATCAACCAGCACGTGACGCTCAAGCGCGGCGCCAACTACCTGCATGCGCCGCTGTCGGGTACCCAGGCTCTGCAGGCGGGCATCGTCAACGCCGAGCTCAAGCAGGACGACAAGGTCTCCGACCGGCTGCAGACCGTGGTCAAGCTCAATGCCACCGGCTGGCTGGCCGACCGCGAAAGCATCGTCCCGCTCACGCAGCTGCAGGGCACGCGCCTGCCGCTCGGCCTGCCCGCCGATGCGCGCGACGTGCGCCTGCGCGTGGTCGGCAGCACCGCCAGCCAGTTCGCCCGCGTGGCCGACGACCTGATCGAATACCCGTACGGCTGCGCCGAGCAGACCGCCAGCCGTCTGATCCCGCTGGCGCTGGCGCAGCAGAGCCTGGCCGCCACCGGCGCGCGCTTGGCCGGCGACAACCCGGCGGGCACGCAGGGCGTCGATGCCTTGCTGCGCACGCAGCGCCAGCGCCTCGCACTGCTGGCCGGCACCAACGGCACCTTCGGCTGGTGGGGCGAGCTGACCAGCAGCAGTGCGCTGATCACGTCGTACGCCTACTACGCCGACTGGCTGGCCAGCCGCGCGGTCGGCATCAGCCTGCCCGCCGACAACTGGAAGCAGGTGCTGGAAGCCTACAAGCGCACCAGCCAGAACGAGCCGCTGCTGCATCGCGCGCTGGCGCTGTGGTTTGCCAACGAGATGGGCTTGCCCGTGGCGACGCCGCTGTCGGGCGTGGCGGCGGAGCTCGCGCGCAATGCCAAGGCCCCGGCCGATGCCGAGCCCGCGGCGGGCGACAGCCTGATCTTCGCCGCGCCCGATTCGCCGCGCGGCCGCCAGGTGGCGGTGGTCCTGGCGGCGCAGCTGATGCGCCAGATCGGGCAGCCGGTGCCGGAGGCGCTCGTGTCGGCCGACATCGCGGCGCGCACGGCGCTGGCCAATGACACCTCGCCGCTGGTGCAGAGCCTGCTGCTGATGGGCGGTGGCCGCTCCGCGGCCGACCCCGCGCCGCTGCTGGCCCGCGCCAGCGCCGCGATGCCGACCATGGACCGCGCCGTTGCGCTGGTCTGGCTGCAGAAGGGCCTGGGCGGCTTGCAGGGCGCGAACGTCGCGGCTATCCAGCCGGCGCTGTCGGCCGGCGGTTGGCAGGCGGCGCGCTCGACGGTCGGCGTGCCGACCTGGCGCTGGGCCGGTGCGCAGCCGCCCGCCGCGCTCGACCTGGCGGGCACGCCGTCCGACGTGACCACGCAGTCGGCCATCGTGTCCTACCGCAGCCGCGCGCCGGAGGCCTCCAGGCTGCCGATCACGGTGGAGCGCAAGCTGTACCGCCTGGAGCCGGTCGACGCCGCCGCCCCGAAGGACGACGCCAAGCCGCCCAAGCGTGCCGCTGCCGGCGCGGCCGCCAACGCCGGCATCACCTTCAAGGCCAAGCCGGTCAAGCCCGGCGACACGCTCGACAGCAACGCGCTCTACGTCGACGAGGTCGTGCTGACGCCGCGCCAGGGCACGTACCGCTACGGCCTGGTCGAAGTGCCGCTGCCGCCGGGCGCCGAGGTGGAAGCCACCACCTGGGGCATCCAGATCGACGGCCTGAAGGGCGAGCCGAACGAAGGCAACGGCCCGCAGCCCTTCGAGCGGCGCGCGGCCTACGAGATGGGCCAGCTGTCGTACAACCAGCCGGTGCCGACGCTGGAGCGTCCGACCGCGCTGCGCCAGCTGGTGCGCTTCTCGCTGCCGGGCCGCTTCGTGCTGCCGCCGGCGCGCTACTTCCGCATGTACCAGCCGGAAGCCAAGGCGCTGCAGGGCGACGGCAAGGCCGCCAGCTATCCGTTCAAGGTGGAGTGACGCGGCGATGCACTCCGGCTGGCTTGCGCGCGCGGTGCTGACTGGTCTGGTCTGGGCCGGCGGCGCGCTTGCGTGCGCGCCGGCCGTCGCCGCGCCGCCGCCGCCGGCCGAGCCGCTGCGCTACGCCACCCTGTCGGGCGGACAGGGCGCACAGGGTGATGCGGCCCGGCTGTGGCAGTTCAGCGCCGACCCCGCCGCCGGCGCGCCGCAACCGGTGCCGCTGGCGCGCGACGTCGAGACGCCGCTGGGCAGCGTCTGGAAGCTGTTCATCTACAGCTACCTGGTCTCGCGCCGCATCACGACGCCCGACTACACCTGTCATGGCAACGATCCCGAAGAGGTCTATTGTTGCACGGCCGGGCAGAGCATCGACCGCGAGCGCGCGCTGATCCAGTCGTGCGGCCGCTATTTCGAACCCGCACGCCTGGGGCTGGACCCGGCCGACTGGCGCCGCTTCTGGCAGCAGGCGGGCTCGCCCGCGTGGCTGCGCGATGCGCGCGCGCTGCAGCCGGCCCGCCGCGTTGCCGTCGCCGACCTGCTGGCCGCGTTGCGCAGCGTGCCAGCCGATGGCCGCGAGGCCGCCGCGCACACGCTGGTGTCGGTGCTGACGGTGGGGCGCGGTGAAGGGACGGTCTCGCACTTCGGCAGCCTGCTGCGCGCCAAGACCTGGACCATGCCCGATCCGCAGCGCCCCGGTGTGTCGATCGGCGGGGCCGCCGGCTGGCTGGCCGACGGCACGGTGGTCTGGCTCGGCGGTTCCGGCGCGAGCAACCGCGTGCTGGCCGCCGCCGCGCCGCGCCTGATGCCGCTGCTCGAGCACACGCCCGTGCCCGACGACGATGCCTGCGTGGCGGTCGACTTCTTTGCGCGCTACCCGATCCGCGAGGTGCGCGATGCCGAGGGCAAGCCGGCCGCCGCGGGCCGGCTGGATGGCCGCTACGCCGTGCGCTTCGTCAACGGCAATACGCTGGCGATCGACAGCCGGGGCGAGCTGGCGCTGTCGCGCGAAAGCGGTGCCCCGGTCATCACCGGACGCCTCGGCATGAACGACTACGTGGCCCGCGTGGTGGAGCGCGAGGGCGAGCTGGCCGAGCCGCAGGCCGCCCGCGCGCTGGCCGTGGCGGCCCGCAGTTACCTGGTGCAGCACGCCGCGCGCGACAAGGGCTGCTACCGCATCGCCGACACCTCCCGCGCGCAGCGCGTGCTGCCGCGCCCGCCGTCCGCCGCCGCCCGCAGCGCCGCCGCCTTCACGGACGCGCTGGTCCTGACCGGCCAGCCGGTGCAGTACCACGGCACCCTGAGCGCACGCGGCCGGATGGGCTGGACCGACGCGCGCGCCGCCGCCCAGCGGGGCCTGGGCTTCGACGCCATCCTCGCCCAGTGGTGGCCGCAGGCGACGCTGACCTCGTTCCAGAGCCCGGTCGCGGGCGACTGCCTGCCGGTGGCGGGGGCGCAGCCGTGGCTGCAGGCGCAGGCGCCGCGCTGGTCGGCCCGGCTGGCCGCCGAGCCCGGCTACGAGACGCCGCCGCTGCCCGCCGTCTGCGTGGTCCGCGAAGGGCGGCCCTATGCCGATGCGCGCCGCAACCGGCTCTACATCCAGCGCTTCGCCGGCGAGGAGGATCGCATCGCGCTGGCGCACGAATATCTGCACCTGGCCTTCGCGCGGCATCCGCGCGGGCAGGACGAAGGTTTTGTCGAGGCGACCGCGCGCCGCCTGATCCGTGGGGAGGGTTTGCTGTGACGACGTGGATGACACGGATGGGCACCGGTGCGGCGGCCGGGCTGGTGGCGCTGTCGGCATGGGCTGAGCCCGTGGCCGACCTGGACGGCCCCATCGGCGGCTGGCGCCACAGCGGCCTGACCAACGAACTGGAGCGCTACACCGCCGCCTATCCGAAACCGCCGGTCGATCGCGGCGCGCAGAAGTACCGCACGCTGATCGCCGGGCGGCTG
This sequence comes from Ralstonia pseudosolanacearum, assembly GCF_024925465.1. Lineage (NCBI taxonomy): Bacteria > Pseudomonadati > Pseudomonadota > Betaproteobacteria > Burkholderiales > Burkholderiaceae > Ralstonia > Ralstonia pseudosolanacearum. The sequence goes on from NZ_CP103852.1 coordinate 481,570, forward strand.
CGCGCGGCAGGCACCGGTCGCCGCCCGCCGGTGCTGGTGGTCAACGGCAACGCGATGCCGCTCTACGGCGACAGCGAAGGCCGCTTCGCCCGCCCGTGGGCGTTCGGCCCCGGCTCCAACAGCGTCGAGATCGTCAGCCCCGACGGCAAGGCCCGCCAGCACCTGCAGTTCTACGAGGCCAACGCCACCAAGACCTCGGCCAAGCTGCGCGCCATCCTCACCTGGGACGACCCGCGCGCCGAGGTCGACATGCACGTCATCTCGCCGATCGGCGACCACGCCTTCTGGGCGCAGCCGCTGCTCTCGGACGGCGGCGGCCTGGACGTCGACAGTGTCGACGGCGCCGGTCCGGAGATCTTCTCCACCGCCGCGCCGCGCCCCGGCGTGTGGCTGTTCTACGTGAATTACTGGGGCAACTTCAACGCCGCCGGCTACAACTTCGACGAAACCGCGCACGACCGCGACCTCATCACCGCGCAGCTGACACTGATCTATAACGAGAACACGCCCAGCGAGCGGCGCGCGTTCGTCACCGTGCCGCTGCGCAAGATCGGCGAGCTGGCGCTGATGAAATCCATCCGCTTCTGAATCCGAACGGGCTTCGATGCCATGACGCTTTTCTCCTTTCGTTTCGCCGCCGCCATGGCGCTCGCCGCCGCGAGCGCGGCCGGCACCGCGTTCGCGCAAGCCGACGCCGGCAACATCGAGATGACCGCGCCGCTCAACGGCTGGCGCAACTCGGCCGGCGACAACTCGCGCTACACGCAGGACGTGCACTATCCGGCCGTCTCGGTCGCCACGCCGCAAGGGCAGGGCGCCGCCTCGATGATCGCCGGGCGCATCCGCAACACGCCCAAGGCCGCCGCCGCACCGGCGGACGAGAGTCGGCCGCGCCGCCGCCGCAGTGACGATGGCGATGGCGCCTCGGTCGGCACTATCGTCGTCAACGGCGTGGCGATGCCGCAGCGCATCGAGGCCGACGGCACGTTCTCGCGCCCCTATGCGTTCGGCGCCGGCAGCAACAGCGTCGAAATCCGCACCGCGCGCGGCGACGCCAAGCGCGTGCAGTTCTACGACACCTACGCCGGCAAGACGCGGCCGCGCCTGCGCGTGGTGCTGTCGTGGGACACCGACGGCACCGACCTCGACCTGCACGTGATCTCGCCCGACGGCCAGCACGCCTGGTACGGCAACCGCGTCACGGCTAACGGCGGCGCGCTCGACGTGGACGTCACCACGGGCTACGGCCCCGAGATCTATTCCAATCCCGCGCCGCCGCCCGGCACCTACCTGGTCTACGTGAACTACTACGGCAGCGGCAACGACAGCAGCGTCATCACCACGGCGCAGGTCACCATCATCACCGATGAAAACACGCCCGCCGAGCGCCAGCAGACCTTCGTCATGCCGATGCGCAAGGCCGGCGAGCTGACGCTGGTGCGGACGTTCACCATGAAATAAACAGGAGCCATCGCCATGGACACGCAAACCGTCGCCGCCTACGACACGCTCGCCGACACCTTCGCCCGCGAATGGCGCGAGCAGCCCGCGCCGGACGACCTCTACGCACTGCTGCGCCGCGTGTTCAAGGCGGGCGGCGACACGGTCGATATCGGCTGCGGCGCGGGACGCGAGGTGGCGTGGCTCAACGACAACGGCTATCCGGCGGTCGGCTACGACGCCTCGGCCGGGCTGCTGGAGGCGGCGCGCACGCAGTCTCCGGGGCTGTCGTTCCGCCGGGCCATGCTGCCCGAGCTGGTGGGCCTCGCCGAGGGCGCGTTCGACAACGTGGTCTGCGAGACCGTCATCATGCACCTGCCGCCCGCGCAGATCGGTGCGGCCGTGCGGCGCCTGCTGGCCCTGCTGCGCCCGGGCGGCACGCTGTACCTGAGCTGGCGCGTCACCCCCGAGGCCGACCAGCGCGACGGCCGCGGCCGGCTCTACACCGCGTTCGATGCCGCTGGCGTTCGCGAAGCGCTGGCCGGTGCGCAGGTCCTCTTCGACGAGGTCGCCGTCAGCCAATCGTCGGGCAAGACCTTGCACCGGGTCGTCGCGCGGCAGCCGTAACCGGCCGTCATCGCAAGGATTCAGACGCGTCCGATTGCCCGACCCTCGGCGGGGTTTGTCACAATAGCGGTTTCGACCCATCCGCAGTGACACCGCGCGCACCCGCCGTCCCGATGTTCGATTCTCCCGCCATTGACCACGCGCTCGACGCGTTGCCCGAAGATACGGCCGCCGCCACGCGCGCCGTGCTGCACGACGTGTTCGGCTACAGCGCGTTCCGCGGGCCGCAGGCCGACATCGTTGCCCACGTCGCCGACGGCGGCGATTGCCTGGTGCTGATGCCCACCGGCGGCGGCAAGTCGCTCTGCTATCAGATTCCCGCCCTGGTGCGGCACCGGCGCGGCCAGGGTGCGGGCATCGTGGTCTCGCCGCTGATCGCCCTGATGCAGGACCAGGTGGCCGCGCTGGAAGAGGCCGGCGTGCGCGCCGCCTACCTCAATTCCGCGCTCAGCGGCGCCGAGGCCGCGCAGGTCGAGCGCGATCTGGCGGCCGGCCGGCTCGATCTCGTCTACGTCGCGCCCGAACGGCTGATGACGCCGCGCTTCCTCGAGCTGCTGGAGCGCTCGCGCATCGGCCTGTTCGCCATCGACGAGGCGCATTGCGTGTCGCAGTGGGGGCACGATTTCCGGCCGGAGTACATCCAGCTCTCCGTGCTGCACGAGCGCTTCCCGCACGTGCCGCGCATCGCGCTGACCGCCACCGCCGACGCCGTCACGCGCGACGAGATCGTCGAGCGGCTGGCGCTGGGCGGCGCCCGCGTCTTCATCTCCAGCTTCGACCGCCCCAACATCCGCTACACCATCGTCGAGAAGGACAGCGCGCGCCAGCAGCTGCTGCGCTTCATCCGCGCCGAGCACCTCGGCGAAGACGGCTGCGACGCCGGCATCATCTATTGCCTGTCGCGCAAGAAGGTGGAGGAGACCGCGCAGTGGCTGGCCGAGCAGGGCCTCCGCGCGCTGCCCTACCACGCCGGCATGGACGCCGAGACGCGCTCCCGCCACCAGGCCATCTTCCGCAAGGAGGAGGGCGTGGTGATGGTGGCAACCATCGCCTTCGGCATGGGCATCGACAAACCGGACGTGCGCTTCGTCGCCCATCTGGACTTGCCCAAGAGCCTGGAGGGCTACTACCAGGAAACCGGCCGTGCCGGCCGCGACGGCATGCCCGCCAACGCATGGATGGCCTACGGCCTGGCTGACGTCGTGCAGCAGCGCCGCATGATCGACGAGTCCGACGCCGACGACGTGCACAAGCGTGTCTCGACGGCCAAGCTCGATGCGCTGCTGGGGCTGTGCGAGTCGGCGGGATGCCGCCGCGTGGCCCTGCTGGCGTATTTCGGCGAGTCCAGCGAGCCCTGCGGCAACTGCGACACCTGCCTGAGCCCGCCGCAGACCTGGGACGCGACCCGCGAGGCGCAGATGGCGCTGTCGTGCGTGTACCGCGTGCAGCAGGCCAGCCGCGTGAGCTTCGGCGCCGGCCAGCTGATCGACATCCTGCGCGGCAACGCCACCGAGCGCATCAAGCAATGGCATCACGAGACGCTGTCCACTTTCGGCATCGGCAATGCCCTGTCGGAGGTCGCGTGGCGCGGCGTGTTCCGCCAACTGGTGGCGCAGGGGCTGCTGACGGTCGATCACGGCGGCCATGGCGCCCTGGTGTTGACCGACGCTGCCCGCCCGGTGCTCAAGGGCGAGCAGCATGTGACCTTGCGGCGCCAAGCGGAGAAGGTGCGCGCCGCGCCTGCGTCCGGCGCCAAGTCCGAGCGCCGCGCGGATCCCGCCGCCGAGCTATCGGCCGAGGCCCAGGTGCGCTGGCAGGCACTGCGCGTCTGGCGGGCCCAGACCGCGCGCGAGCACAGCGTGCCCGCCTATGTGATCTTCCACGACGCCACGCTTGCCCGCATCGCCGAATCCGATCCCGCTTCGCGCGACGCGCTCGCCGAGCTGCCCGGCATCGGCGTCGCCAAGCTGGACCGCTACGGCCAGGCCTTGCTCGACGTGCTGGCCAAGTGCCGGGGCGAGGCCTAGTGGCAACCGTCCGCGATCGGGGCGCGAACCGGCGGCGCATCCCCGTCATGGGATTGCGTCGATTGCCGCACGTTTCGCCTTCCAGTCGCAGTGTCCGCCGTGCCATCCGCGCCACAGGTGGCGTACCCGAACCTGCGCTGTCCCCGGCAGGTCGGCGACGTGCTTGACGCTTGCCACACACGTCGCTATAGTGCCAGATTCGAGTTTTTGGCTTCTGGTTTTCGCTCGTCCATGCTCCGGCAATTTTGTTTTGCCGCGCAAGTCGATTGACTGCCAGACGGGCTCGCGCTCTTTGGTCTTGGCCTGTTCCCGCAGGTCTTCTCTCTAGAGCGTTCTGCTCGCCACTTCCAAAACCCGATTGCGCCGTCTGCCTCGTCGATGAGGCGGCCACGTCATGTGGTCCGGCGATTTTCCAAAAACCAAGCTGGATTGAACAATGCCAACCATCAACCAACTGGTTCGCAAGCCCCGCGTCTCGGAAAAGCTGAAGAGCAAGAGCCCGGCACTTGAGAACTGCCCGCAGCGTCGCGGCGTGTGCACCCGCGTGTACACCACGACGCCGAAGAAGCCGAACTCGGCACTGCGTAAGGTCGCCAAGGTGCGCCTGACCAACGGTTTCGAAGTCATTTCGTACATCGGCGGTGAAGGCCACAACCTGCAAGAACACAGCGTCGTGCTGATCCGCGGCGGCCGTGTGAAGGACTTGCCGGGTGTGCGTTACCACATCGTGCGCGGCTCCCTTGACCTGCAAGGCGTCAAGGACCGTAAGCAAGCGCGTTCGAAGTACGGCGCGAAGCGTCCGAAGGCGGCCTAAGTCGCCAGTGGGATCGGCCCGCTTTTGCGGTCACGGTCTTGTCATGAGCAGGCGGTACAACGGTGCGTTTTTTGACCGCACTGGCACCGTCGAGTAAGTGGTCACCCGGCTCAGATTGTTGCAAGACAAGCTAGTTGGTGGCCGGAGAACCGAAGCGGTTCTCAACTGAACAGAGAAGGAAAGAAGATGCCACGTCGTCGTGAAGTCCCCAAGCGGGAAATTCTGCCGGATCCGAAGTTCGGCAATGTGGAAGTCGCCAAATTCATGAACGTCCTGATGCTGGACGGCAAGAAGTCGGTGGCTGAGCGTATCGTCTACGGTGCGTTCGACCAGATCGAGAAGAAGGCAGGCAAGGTGCCTGTCGAAGTGTTCACGCTGGCAATCGGCAACATCAAGCCGGTGGTCGAAGTGAAGAGCCGCCGTGTTGGCGGTGCCAACTATCAGGTGCCGGTCGAAGTCCGGCCGTCGCGTCGTCTGGCATTGGCGATGCGCTGGCTGCGGGAAGCTGCGAAGAAGCGCAGCGAGAAGTCGATGGCCCTGCGTCTGGCGGGCGAACTGCTCGAAGCCTCGGAAGGTCGCGGTGGCGCAATGAAGAAGCGCGACGAAGTGCACCGCATGGCCGAAGCCAACAAGGCGTTCTCGCACTTCCGCTTCTAAGCGGCGCGACAACGTAGTTGGTTGCTGGGCGGGCTGTGTGCGCACATCTCGCCCATTTGTATTAGGGGCGCTCGGCCATGTGTGGCGGCGCCCCGTTGACGAATCAGAGGATTAACCGTGGCTCGTAAGACCCCCATTGAGCGCTACCGTAACATCGGTATTTCCGCTCACATCGACGCCGGCAAGACCACCACGACCGAGCGGATCCTGTTCTACACCGGTGTGAACCACAAGATCGGTGAAGTGCATGATGGCGCGGCCACCATGGACTGGATGGAGCAGGAGCAGGAGCGCGGCATCACCATCACGTCCGCTGCTACCACCGCCTTCTGGAAGGGCATGGGCGGCAACTACCCCGAGCACCGCTTCAACATCATCGACACCCCGGGCCACGTGGACTTCACCATCGAGGTGGAGCGTTCCATGCGTGTGCTGGACGGCGCGTGCATGGTGTACTGCGCCGTGGGTGGCGTGCAGCCGCAGTCGGAAACCGTCTGGCGTCAGGCCAACAAGTACGGCGTGCCGCGTCTGGCGTTCGTCAACAAGATGGACCGCACCGGCGCGAACTTCTTCAAGGTCTACGAGCAACTGAAGACCCGCCTGAAGGCCAACCCGGTGCCCGTGGTGGTGCCGATCGGCGCTGAAGACGGCTTCCAGGGCGTCGTCGATCTGCTCGAGATGAAGGCGATCATTTGGGACGAGGCTAGCCAGGGCGTCAAGTTCGAGTACAAGGACATCCCGGCCGAGCTGCAAGCCACCGCTGAAGAATGGCGCGAGAAGATGGTCGAGTCCGCCGCCGAAGCCAGCGAAGCGCTGATGGAAAAGTACCTGGGCGGCGAAGAGCTGACCCGCGCCGAGATCGTCAAGGCGCTGCGTGACCGTACCATCGCCTGCGAAATCCAGCCGATGCTGTGCGGCACCGCGTTCAAGAACAAGGGCGTGCAGCGTATGCTCGACGCCGTGATCGACTTCCTGCCGTCGCCGGTCGACATTCCGCCGGTCAAGGGCGTCGACGAGAACGACGACGAGAAGAAGCTCGAGCGCAAGGCCGACGACAACGAGAAGTTCTCGGCGCTGGCGTTCAAGATCATGACCGACCCGTTCGTTGGCCAACTGATCTTCTTCCGCGTCTACTCGGGCAAGATCAATTCGGGCGACACCGTGTACAACCCGGTCAAGCAGAAGAAGGAGCGTCTGGGCCGTATTCTGCAGATGCACGCCAACCAGCGCGAAGAAATCAAGGAAGTGCTGGCCGGCGACATCGCCGCAGCGGTGGGCCTGAAGGACGCCACCACGGGCGATACGCTGTGCGACCCGACCGCCCCGATCGTACTCGAGCGCATGGTGTTCCCGGAGCCGGTGATCTCGCAGGCTGTCGAGCCGAAGACCAAGGCCGACCAGGAAAAGATGGGCATCGCCCTGAACCGCCTGGCCGCAGAAGATCCGTCGTTCCGCGTGCGCACCGATGAAGAATCGGGCCAGACCATCATTTCGGGCATGGGCGAGCTCCACCTCGAAATTCTGGTCGACCGGATGAAGCGCGAATTCGGCGTGGAAGCCAACATCGGCGCTCCGCAGGTGGCTTACCGCGAAACCATTCGCAAGAAGGCCGAAGACGTCGAAGGCAAGTTCGTCAAGCAGTCGGGCGGCCGCGGCCAGTACGGTCACGCTGTGATTACGCTGGAACCGCAAGAGCCGGGCAAGGGCTTCGAGTTCGTCGACGCCATCAAGGGCGGTGTGATTCCTCGCGAATACATCCCGGCGGTGGAAAAGGGTATCGTCGACACGCTGCCCGCGGGCATCCTGGCCGGCTTCCCGGTGGTGGACGTGAAGGTCACGCTGACGTTTGGTTCGTACCACGACGTGGACTCGAACGAAAACGCGTTCCGCATGGCCGGCTCGATGGCGTTCAAGGACGCCATGCGCAAGGCCAGCCCGGTTCTGCTTGAGCCGATGATGGCTGTGGAAGTGGAAACGCCGGAAGACTACACGGGTACCGTGATGGGCGATCTGTCGTCCCGCCGCGGCATCGTGCAGGGCATGGACGACATGGTGGGCGGCGGCAAGATCATCAAGGCCGAAGTCCCGCTGTCGGAAATGTTCGGCTACTCCACGTCGCTGCGCTCGGCCACGCAAGGCCGCGCCACGTACACCATGGAGTTCAAGCACTACTCCGAGGCACCGAAGAACATCGCCGAAGCGGTGATGGCTGCCAAGGGCACGAAGTAATCAACGCGTTAGGGGCGATCGCGTGTGCGGTCGTCCCCATCTAAATCTAGCAATTTAGCGATTCCGAATTGAGGAGCTGACATGGCAAAGGAAAAGTTCGCGCGGACCAAGCCGCACGTGAACGTTGGGACGATCGGTCACGTTGACCACGGCAAGACGACGCTGACGGCAGCAATCGCGACGGTGCTGTCGAGCAAGTTCGGTGGCGAAGCGAAGAAGTACGACGAGATCGACGCAGCACCGGAAGAAAAGGCACGCGGCATCACGATCAACACCGCGCACATCGAGTACGAAACGGCCAACCGCCACTACGCACACGTCGACTGCCCGGGCCACGCCGACTACGTCAAGAACATGATCACCGGTGCCGCCCAGATGGACGGCGCCATCCTGGTGTGCTCGGCCGCTGACGGCCCGATGCCGCAAACGCGTGAGCACATCCTGCTGGCCCGCCAGGTCGGCGTGCCGTACATCATCGTCTTCCTGAACAAGTGCGACATGGTGGACGACGCTGAGCTGCTGGAACTGGTCGAAATGGAAGTGCGCGAGCTGCTCTCCAAGTACGACTTCCCGGGCGACGACACCCCGATCATCAAGGGTTCGGCCAAGCTGGCGCTGGAAGGCGACAAGGGCGAGCTGGGCGAAGTGGCCATCATGAACCTGGCCGACGCACTGGACACCTACATCCCGACGCCGGAGCGCGCTGTTGACGGCACGTTCCTGATGCCGGTGGAAGACGTGTTCTCGATCTCGGGTCGCGGCACCGTGGTGACCGGCCGTATCGAGCGCGGCATCATCAAGGTCGGCGAAGAAATCGAAATCGTCGGCATCAAGGCCACGCAGAAGACCACCTGCACCGGGCGTGGAAATGTTCCGCAAGCTGCTGGACCAAGGCCAGGCTGGCGACAACGTCGGTATCCTGCTGCGCGGCACCAAGCGCGAAGACGTCGAGCGCGGCCAAGTGCTGTGCAAGCCGGGTTCGATCAAGCCGCACACGCACTTCACCGGCGAGGTCTACATCCTGTCGAAGGACGAAGGTGGTCGTCACACCCCGTTCTTCAACAACTATCGCCCGCAGTTCTACTTCCGTACGACCGACGTGACCGGCTCGATCGAGCTGCCGAAGGACAAGGAAATGGTCATGCCCGGCGACAACGTGTCGATCACCGTCAAGCTGATCGCCCCGATCGCCATGGAAGAAGGCCTGCGCTTCGCCATCCGTGAAGGCGGTCGTACCGTCGGCGCCGGCGTCGTCGCTAAGATCATCGAGTAAGGCGGGCGGGTGCGCCGCTCCCGGCAACGGGTGGGGCGCGCCGCTTGTTGCATCGCTCTTTCAATTTCCGGCGGCGCCGTCCGCCACGCTCTTTAAGGAATCATCATGCAGCAGAACCAAAAGATCCGTATCCGCCTGAAGGCTTTCGACTATCGCCTGATCGACCAGTCGGCCGCCGAGATCGTCGAGACCGCCAAGCGCACCGGCGCGATCGTCAAGGGCCCGGTGCCTTTGCCGACTCGCATCCAGCGTTTCGACGTCCTGCGCTCGCCGCACGTCAACAAGACCAGCCGCGACCAGTTCGAAATCCGCACCCACCAGCGCCTGATGGATATCGTCGATCCGACCGATAAGACCGTCGACGCGCTGATGAAGCTGGATCTGCCGGCTGGCGTGGATGTCGAGATCAAGCTGCAGTAAGCAAGACAACGCTGCCGGCTGACGCCGGCATCGAGTGAAACGGCGAGCCATGTGCTCGCCGTTTCGCTTTTGCGGCGCCATGTCGTGCCGGGCGCCACACCCGCATGCGCGCCGCGCCAATCGCACTTGCACATATACCGCAGCCGGGATATAGTGTAGGGCTACCCCTTTAGTCAGGGGAGTGGGCTGGCCATTTTGGCCTCGCGCTGTCTCTTTTGGCGCGGTCCAGTTCAAGATTCGTAGTATCAATCAGCCCCGGCCAATCGCAGCTGGGAATGGAGCAAACCATGAGCCTTGGCCTTGTAGGTCGCAAGGTTGGCATGACCCGTGTTTTCACGGATGACGGCGATTCGATTCCCGTCACCGTGCTCGAGGTCGGCGGCAACCGCGTGACGCAAATCAAGACGGACGAGACCGACGGTTACACCGCGGTACAAGTCACCTTCGGCACCCGACGCGCCAGCCGCGTCACCAAGCCGCTGGCGGGCCACCTCGCCAAAGCCGGCGTGGAAGCCGGTGAAATCATCGTCGAATTCCGCATCGACGCCACCAAAGCCGCAGAGCTGAAGCTCGGCGACACCATCGACGTGGACCTGTTCTCGGTTGGCCAGAAGATCGACGTGCAAGGCACGACGATCGGTAAGGGCTACGCCGGTACGATCAAGCGCTACCATTTCTCGTCGGGCCGTGCCTCGCACGGTAACTCCCGTTCGCACAATGTGCCGGGTTCGATCGGTATGGCGCAGGATCCGGGCCGCGTGTTCCCGGGCAAGCGCATGACCGGTCATATGGGTGACGTCACCCGTACGGTGCAGAACCTGGTGATCGTTCGCGTCGACGCAGAGCGCAAGCTGCTGCTCGTCAAGGGCGCCGTTCCGGGCGCGAAGAGCGGTTTTGTTGTCGTCAGTCCGGCCGTCAAGGCCAAGCCGCAAGTTGCGGCTGCAGCGTAAAGGGGCGATCGCATGGAACTGAAGCTCCTGCAAGCAGACGGCCAACTCGGCACCGGCGTTTCCGCCTCGCCCGAAGTGTTCGGCCGCGATTACAACGAAGCTCTGGTGCACCAGATCGTTGTCGCTTACCAAGCCAACGCACGCAGCGGTAACCGTAAGCAGAAGGACCGCGAAGAGGTCAAGCACACGACCAAGAAGCCGTGGCGCCAGAAGGGTACGGGCCGCGCCCGTGCGGGTATGAGCTCCTCGCCGCTGTGGCGCGGGGGTGGTCGTATTTTCCCGAACAGCCCGGAAGAGAACTTCTCGCAGAAGGTCAACAAGAAGATGTACCGCGCCGGCATGCGCTCGATTTATTCGCAGCTTGCCCGCGAAGGCCGCATCAATGTCGTTGACAGCCTGTCCGTCGACGCGCCCAAGACCAAGCTGCTGGCCGACAAGTTCCGCGCCATGGGCCTGGATTCGGTGCTCGTGATCACTGATAACCTGGACGAAAACCTCTTCCTGGCATCGCGCAACTTGGCGCACGTGCTGGTGGTTGAGCCGCGTCACGCCGACCCGCTGTCGCTCGTGCACTACAAGAAGGTGCTCGTGACCAAGGCAGCCGTCGCGCAGATCGAGGAGTTGCTGAAATGACGCAATTTGCCAAGAACGACCATCGCCTGATGCAGGTGCTGCTGTCGCCTGTGGTGTCCGAAAAGGCAACCCTGGTCGCCGACAAGAACGAACAAGTCGTGTTCGAAGTGGCTCGCGACGCCAACAAGGGCGAAGTGAAGGCTGCTGTCGAGCTGCTGTTCAAGGTTGAAGTCGAGTCCGTCCAGATCCTGAACCAGAAGGGCAAGCAAAAGCGCTTTGGTCGCTTCATGGGTCGTCGCGACCACGTGAAGAAGGCCTATGTCTCGCTGAAGCCGGGCCAGGAAATCAATTTTGAAGCGGAGGCCAAGTAATCATGGCACTCGTCAAGACCAAGCCGACATCGCCGGGCCGCCGCTCGATGGTGAAGGTCGTCAATCCCGACCTTCACAAGGGCGCGCCGCACGCGCCACTGCTGGAAAAGCAATTCCAGAAGTCCGGCCGTAACAACAACGGCCACATCACCACCCGTCACAAGGGCGGTGGTCACAAGCATCACTACCGCATCGTCGACTTCAAGCGTAACGACAAGGACGGCATCCCGGCCAAGATCGAACGCCTGGAATACGATCCGAACCGCAGCGCCAACATCGCGCTGGTGCTGTTCGCCGATGGCGAGCGCCGCTACATCATCGCCCCGAAGGGCGCGGTGGTCGGCCAAGCCGTGGCCAATGGCCCGGAAGCGCCGATCAAGGCCGGTAACAACCTGCCGATCCGCAACATCCCGGTCGGTACGACGATTCACTGCGTCGAGATCCTGCCGGGCAAGGGCGCGCAAATCGCCCGTTCGGCTGGCACCTCCGCCGTGCTGCTGGCTCGTGAAGGCATCTACGCTCAAGTGCGTCTGCGCTCGGGTGAAGTCCGCCGCGTGCACATCGAGTGCCGCGCGACCATCGGTGAAGTCGGCAACGAAGAGCACAGCCTGCGCCAGATCGGCAAGGCCGGTGCAACCCGTTGGCGTGGTATTCGCCCGACCGTTCGCGGCGTGGCGATGAACCCGGTGGATCACCCGCACGGTGGTGGTGAAGGCAAGACCGCTGCCGGTCGCGATCCGGTGTCGCCGTGGGGTACCCCGACCAAGGGTTACCGCACCCGTAGCAACAAGCGCACGACCAGCATGATCGTGCAACGCCGTCACAAGCGTTAATCGGTAGGTAGGAGCATAAGATATGACTCGTTCCGCAAAAAAGGGTCCGTTCATTGACGCCCACCTGCTGAAGAAGGTGGAAGCGGCGTCGGGCGGCAAGGACAAGAAGCCCATCAAGACCTGGTCGCGTCGCTCGACCATTCTGCCGGACTTCATCGGTTTGACGATCGCTGTGCATAACGGCCGTCAGCACGTCCCCGTGTATGTCACGGAAAACATGGTTGGCCACAAGCTCGGCGAATTTGCGCTCACGCGTACGTTCAAGGGCCACGCTGCCGACAAGAAAGCGAAGCGATAAGGGGCAATCATGGAAGTTAAAGCGATTCATCGCGGCGCCCGTATCTCCGCACAGAAGACGCGTCTGGTCGCTGACCAGATCCGTGGTCTGCCGATCGAGCGTGCGCTTAACGTTCTGGCGTTCAGCCCGAAGAAGGCTGCCGTCATCGTCAAGAAGGTGGTGGAGTCCGCCATCGCGAACGCCGAGCACAACGAAGGCGCCGACATCGACGAGCTGAAGGTCAAGTCGATCTACATCGACAAGGCCACCTCGCTCAAGCGCTTCACCGCGCGTGCGAAGGGCCGCGGCAACCGCATCGAGAAACAAACCTGTCACATCACTGTGACGCTGGGCAATTAAGGGGTCACGATGGGACAGAAGATTCATCCGACTGGCTTCCGTCTGGCTGTCAGCCGTAACTGGGCTTCGCGTTGGTACGCCAGCAATACCCAGTTTGCGGGCATGCTCAAGGAAGACATCGAAGTTCGCGAGTTTCTGAAGAAGAAGCTGAAGAACGCTTCGGTGGGCCGCGTGGTCATCGAGCGTCCGGCCAAGAATGCACGCATCACCATTTACAGCTCGCGTCCGGGCGTGGTGATCGGCAAGAAGGGCGAGGACATCGAACTGCTGAAGGCTGAGCTGCAGCGTCGCATGGGCGTGCCCGTGCACGTGAACATCGAAGAAATCCGCAAGCCGGAAGTCGATGCGCAGCTGATCGCCGACTCGATCACGCAGCAGCTCGAGCGCCGCATCATGTTCCGCCGTGCCATGAAGCGCGCGATGCAGAACGCGATGCGCCTCGGCGCCCAGGGCATCAAGATCATGAGCTCGGGCCGTCTGAACGGCATCGAAATCGCCCGTACCGAGTGGTATCGCGAAGGCCGTGTGCCCCTGCACACGCTGCGCGCCGACATCGACTACGGCTTCTCCGAAGCGGAAACCACCTACGGCATCATCGGTGTCAAGGTGTGGGTGTACAAGGGCGACCATCTGGGTCGCAACGATGCGCCCGTCGTGGAAGAGCCGCAAGAAGAGCGTCGCAAGCGTCCGGGTCGTCCGGAAGGCCGTCGTCGTGAAGGCGAAGGTCGCCCGGGCGGTCAGCGCCGCGGTGCTGGCGCAGGTGGCCGCCGTTCCGGCGGCGCCGCCGACGCCAAGACTGGAGAATAAACATGCTGCAACCGAAGCGTAGAAAGTATCGCAAGGAGCAGAAGGGCCGCAACACCGGTATCGCAACGCGCGGTAATGCGGTTTCTTTCGGTGAATTCGGCCTGAAGGCGATGGGCCGTGGCCGTCTGACCGCGCGTCAGATCGAGTCCGCCCGTCGTGCGATGACCCGTCACATCAAGCGTGGCGGCCGCATCTGGATCCGGATTTTCCCGGACAAGCCGATCTCGAAGAAGCCGGCCGAAGTCCGTATGGGTAACGGTAAGGGCAACCCCGAGTACTACGTGGCTGAAATTCAGCCGGGCAAGATGCTGTACGAAATGGACGGCGTCGGCGAAGAACTGGCTCGCGAGGCGTTCCGCCTGGCGGCCGCCAAGTTGCCGATCGCGACCAGCTTCGTGGTGCGTCAGGTCGGAACGTAAGGAATACACACCATGAAAGCATCCGAACTGCGCGACAAAGACGTCGCAGGGCTGAACCAGGAGCTCTCCGAGCTGCTGAAGGCCCAATTTGGTCTGCGCATGCAAAAGGCGACGCAACAGCTGCAGAACAACAGCCAGCTGAAGAAGGTGCGTCGTGACATCGCGCGTGTCCGCACTGTGCTGGGCGAGAAAGGGAGCCAGAAATGACTGAAGCCGCAACGTCCCTGAAGCGCACGCTCGTTGGCCGCGTTGTCAGCAGCAAGATGGACAAGACCGTGACGGTCCTGGTCGAGAACCGTGTCAAGCATCCGCTGTACGGCAAGTACGTGGTGCGCTCCAAGAAGTACCATGCGCACGACGAAGCCAACCAGTACAAGGAAGGCGACCGTGTCGAGATCGTGGAATCGCGCCCGATCTCCCGCACCAAGGCCTGGGTGGTGTCGCGTCTGCTGGAAGCCGCACGCGTGATCTAAAACAACAGGCAGGCAGTTTGCTGTTGTGAGACCGAGATTATGTGTTATAGTCTCGGTCTTCCCCTTTGTGGGGGTGGGTGGCCTGCTAGGTCAGCCGCTCGCGCGGAAGGAATCGAATGGGCCGGGCGGCACGTGTCGTCAGGCAGCTACCGACTTCAAGTTGATCAACCCAATCGCGGCTGGCGCAATGTCAGCGGCTGGCGGGACCAAGACTGATCGCCTCTGTGCATTGTGCGCGCTGGCGAATTAAGTTGGGACGAGAACACCATGATTCAGACAGAAAGCCGGCTCGAAGTGGCCGATAACACGGGTGCGCGTGAAGTTATGTGCATCAAGGTGCTGGGCGGTTCGAAGCGTCGCTACGCCAGCGTTGGCGACATCATCAAGGTCAGCGTCAAAGATGCTGCCCCGCGTGGCCGCGTTAAGAAGGGCGATATCTACAACGCCGTGGTGGTCCGTACCGCCAAGGGCGTGCGCCGTCCTGACGGCTCGCTCATCAAGTTCGACGGCAATGCCGCCGTGCTGCTGAACACCAAGCTTGAGCCGATCGGCACCCGTATTTTTGGGCCGGTCACTCGCGAACTCCGTACCGAGCGCTTCATGAAGATCGTGTCGCTCGCGCCGGAAGTGCTGTAATCGGAGGCCGCATGAACAAGATTCGCAAGGGCGATCGCGTTATCGTTCGCACCGGCAAGGACAAGGGTAAGCAAGGTACCGTGCTGGCCATGCTCGGCGAGCATGTGACGGTGGAAGGCGTGAACGTTGCCAAGAAGCACGTGCGCCCGAACCCGATGCTGGGTACCACGGGTGGTGTGGTCGACAAGGTCATGCCCATCCATATTTCGAACGTTGCGCTCGTGGATGCCAATGGCAAGCCGTCGCGCGTCGGCATTAAGGTCGAGAACGGCGTGAAGACGCGCGTGCTCAAGACCACCGGTGCCGCCGTCGGTGCTTGATTCTGGGCGATAAAAAGGAGTTGAGCATGACTGCGCGTCTGCAAGAGTTTTACAAAGAGAAGGTCGTAGCGGAACTGATCAAGCAGTTCGGCTACAAGTCCGTGATGGAAGTGCCGCGCATCACCAAGATCACCCTGAACATGGGTCTTGGCGAAGCCGTGAATGACAAGAAGGTCATCGAGCATGCCACCGGCGACCTGACCAAGATCGCTGGCCAGAAGCCTGTCGTGACGAAGGCCCGCAAGGCTATCGCCGGCTTCAAGATTCGCCAGGGTTACCCGATCGGCACGATGGTCACGCTGCGTGGCCAACGCATGTACGAATTCCTGGACCGTTTCATCACCGTGTCGCTGCCGCGCGTGCGCGACTTCCGTGGTGTCTCGGGTCGTGCGTTCGACGGTCGTGGCAACTACAACATCGGTGTGAAGGAACAGATCATCTTCCCCGAAATCGAGTACGACAAGATCGACGCACTTCGTGGCCTGAACATCAGCATCACGACGACCGCGAAGAGCGACGAGGAAGCGAAGGCACTCCTCGCCGCGTTTAAGTTCCCGTTCCGCAATTAAGGGGTTACCGTGGCTAAATTGTCTCTGATCGAACGCGAAAAGAAGCGTGCCAAGCTCGTGGCGAAGTACGCTGAAAAGCGCGCCGCTCTCGAAGCCATCGTGGCCGACCAAAGCAAGTCGGAAGAAGAGCGTTACGAAGCGCGTCTGAAGCTGCAACAGCTGCCACGCAACGCCAATCCGACCCGTCAGCGCAATCGCTGTTCGATCACCGGTCGTCCCCGCGGTACGTTCCGTAAGTTCGGCCTGGCGCGCAACAAGCTCCGCGAGATCGCCTTCAAGGGCGAAATCCCGGGTCTGACCAAAGCCAGCTGGTAATTACGCACAGGCTACAGGAGAAACAGTATGAGCATGAGCGATCCGATCGCCGATATGCTGACGCGTATTCGCAACGCGCAAGCGGTGGAAAAAGCGTCGGTGGTCATGCCGTCGTCGAAGCTGAAGGTGGCCATCGCCAAGGTCCTGAAGGACGAAGGCTACATCGACGATTTCGCCGTGACCGAGCAGGGTGGCAAGGCCTCCCTCACGATTGGTCTGAAGTATTACGCCGGCCGTCCGGTCATCGAGCGCCTGGTGCGCGTCTCGAAGCCTGGTCTGCGCGTGTACAAGGGCCGTAACGAAATCCCGCAAGTGATGAACGGCCTGGGCGTCGCCATCATCTCGACCCCGCAAGGTCTGATGACGGACCGCCGTGCGCGCGCAACCGGTGTCGGTGGCGAAGTCATTTGCTACGTCGCCTAAGGGAGGGGAACCATGTCTCGCGTAGGTAAGGCTCCCATCGCACTGCCCAAAGGTGCGGAAGTCAATTTTGCTGGCGGTCTGCTGACCGTCAAGGGCCCGCTGGGTACGTTGACGCAAGCGATCCACAACCTGGTCAAGGTTGTCATCGACAACGGCACGATCACCTTCTCGCCGGCCGATGAGTCGCGTGAAGCGAATGCGCTGCAAGGCACGATGCGCGCGCTGGTGGCCAACATGGTCAAGGGCGTGACGACGGGCTTCGAGCGCAAGCTGACGCTGGTCGGTGTGGGTTATCGCGCTTCGCTCCAGGGTGCCTCCCTGAAGCTGCAGCTCGGTTTTTCGCATGACGTGATCCATGAGATGCCGGAAGGCGTGAAGGCGGAAACGCCGACGCAGACCGAAATCATCATCAAGGGTTCGGACAAGCAGAAAGTTGGTCAGGTCGCCGCCGAAGTGCGTGGCTATCGTCCGCCTGAGCCCTACAAGGGCAAGGGTGTGCGCTACGCCAATGAGCGCGTGATCCTGAAGGAAACCAAGAAGAAGTAAGGGTGCACATCATGAACAAGAATGACTCTCGTTTGCGCCGTGCACGTCAGACCCGCCTGAAGATTGCGGAGCTGAATGTTGCTCGCCTGGCTGTGCACCGTACCAATCTGCACATCTATGCGCAGGTCTTCTCTGAAGACGGCACCAAGGTCCTGGCCTCGGCCTCGACGGCGGAAGCCGAAGTCCGCAAGGAACTGAACGGCAACGGTGGCAACACCGCCGCCGCGACCCTGGTGGGCAAGCGTATCGCTGAAAAGGCGAAGGCTGCCGGCATCGAAGCAGTGGCGTTCGATCGCTCGGGTTTCCGTTATCACGGTCGCGTGAAGGCACTGGCCGACGCGGCTCGCGAAGCTGGCCTGAAGTTCTAAGCCGGCATAGAGGATATCGTCATGGCAAAAATTCAACCTAAGGTCCAAGGGGACGAGCGCGACGACGGTCTTCGCGAGAAGATGATCGCGGTCAACCGAGTGACCAAGGTGGTCAAGGGCGGCCGGATTCTCGGTTTCGCTGCTCTGACCGTGGTCGGCGACGGCGACGGCCGTATCGGCATGGGCAAGGGCAAGGCGAAGGAAGTGCCCGTGGCCGTGCAGAAGGCAATGGACGAAGCCCGTCGCAAGATGGTCAAGGTCCCGCTGAAGAACGGCACGCTTCAACACGAAGTGATCGGTAAGCACGGCGCCGCAAAGGTGCTGATGGCGCCCGCGAAGGAAGGTACTGGCGTGATCGCCGGTGGCCCGATGCGCGCCATCTTCGAAGTGATGGGTGTGACGAACATCGTGACCAAGTCGCACGGTTCGACCAATCCTTACAACATGGTGCGCGCAACGCTGGACGGCCTGCGCAAGATGAGCACCCCGGCCGAAATTGCTGCCAAGCGCGGTAAGTCGGTCGAAGAGATCCTCGGCTAAGCCGAAGGGATAGGTGAACGATATGTCGCAGAAAATCGTGAAAGTCCAACTCGTGCGCAGTCTGATCGGTACGCGCGAAGACCACCGCGCTACGGTGCGCGGCCTGGGCCTGCGCCGCGTGAACTCGGTGTCCGAGCTGCAGGACACGCCCGCAGTGCGCGGCATGATCAACAAGGTGTCCTACCTGGTCAAGGTCATCGGCTAAGGCAAGACGGAGAAGAACATGCAACTGAATAACCTGAAGCCGGCAGCCGGCTCCAAGCATGCCAAGCGCCGTGTCGGTCGCGGTATCGGCTCGGGCTTGGGCAAGACGGCTGGTCGTGGTCACAAGGGTCAGAAGTCGCGTTCGGGTGGTTTCCACAAGGTCGGCTTTGAAGGTGGCCAAATGCCCCTGCATCGTCGTCTGCCGAAGCGTGGTTTCACTTCGCTGACCAAGGAATTCACCTCGGAAGTGCGCCTGGGCGACCTGGCGGGCCTGCCGGTCGCTGAAATCGACCTGCTGACCCTGAAGCAAGCCGGTCTGGTGGGCGAGTTGGTCAAGAGCGCCAAGGTGATCCTGTCGGGCTCGATCGACAAGAAGGTGACCCTGAAGGGCCTGGGCGCGACGGTTGGGGCGAAGGCCGCAATCGAAGCGGCCGGTGGCTCGCTGGCGTAAAGCCTGCTGTTTGACACTGTCGGAGCATCCGTTTGGCCACGGCGAAACCTAATGTGATGGCACAGGCCAAGAACACGGCCAAGTACGGCGATCTTCGCCGTCGGCTGGTGTTCCTGGTCCTGGCACTGCTGGTGTACCGGATCGGCGCGCACATCCCTGTGCCTGGCATCGATCCGGACCAACTGGCACAGCTTTTCCAACGGCAGTCGGGTGGCATCCTCGGGATGTTCAACCTGTTCTCCGGCGGCGCGCTCTCGCGCTTCACAGTGTTTGCGCTGGGGATCATGCCGTATATCTCGGCATCGATCATCATGCAGCTGCTGACGATCGTGTTGCCGCAGCTGGAGTCGCTGAAGAAGGAAGGCCAGGCTGGCCAGCGCAAGATTACGCAGTACACGCGCTACGGTACGGTTGTCCTGGCGACTTTCCAGGCGCTGGGCATCGCGGTGGCGCTTGAGGCGCAGCCCGGTCTGGTGTTGGACCCGGGTCTGATGTTCCGGGCGACGGCCGTGATCACGCTGGTGACTGGCACGATGTTCCTGATGTGGCTGGGTGAGCAGATTACCGAGCGTGGTCTGGGCAACGGCATCTCGATCATCATCTTTGGCGGGATCGCAGCAGGGTTGCCCAACGCCATCGGCGGGCTGTTCGAACTGGTGCGCACCGGCTCGATGGGGATTTTCTCCTCGATCCTGGTAGTGGCGATCATTGGCGCGGTGACGTTCCTGGTGGTGTTCATTGAACGCGGCCAGCGCAAGATCCTCGTCAACTATGCCAAGCGGCAGGTCGGCAACAAGATCTATGGCGGTCAGTCGTCGCATCTGCCGTTGAAGTTGAACATGGCTGGGGTGATTCCGCCGATCTTCGCATCGTCGATCATTCTGTTCCCGGCCACGATCGCAGGCTGGTTCACGGCCGGCAACTCGACGAATCCGGTTGCACGGTTCGTCAAGGATCTGGCGTCGACGCTGTCGCCGGGCCAGCCGGTGTACATCCTGCTGTATGCGGCGGCAATTATCTTCTTCTGCTTCTTCTACACTGCGCTGGTCTATAACAGCCGCGAAGTGGCGGATAACCTGAAGAAGAGTGGGGCGTTCATTCCGGGGATCCGCCCGGGCGAGCAAACCACGCGGTATATCGACAAGATTCTGGTGCGTTTGACCCTGGCTGGTGCGATTTACATCACGCTGGTGTGTCTGTTGCCGGAGTTTTTGGTACTGCGCTGGAACGTGCCGTTTTATTTCGGTGGAACGTCGCTGCTGATCATCGTGGTGGTCACGATGGACTTCATGGCGCAGGTGCAGTCGTACGTGATGTCTCAGCAGTACGAGTCTTTGATGAAGAAGGCGAATTTCAAGGGTAACTTGACGCTCCGCTAGCTAGGGCGATCGCACGAAGCTGAAGAGACATGGCTAAAGACGACGTGATCCAGATGCAGGGCGAGGTGGTGGAAAACCTCCCCAACGCGACGTTCCGCGTCAAACTGGAAAACGGCCATGTAGTGTTGGGCCATATTTCCGGCAAGATGCGTATGCATTACATCCGCATCTTGCCCGGGGACAAGGTGACGGTCGAATTGACCCCGTATGATCTGTCCCGCGCGCGCATCGTATTCCGGGCGAAGTGAGCGGACTGGAATTGAAGGAAGAGGAAAATCATGAAAGTGCTGGCTTCTGTTAAGCGCATTTGCCGCAACTGCAAAATCATCAAGCGCAAGGGCGTGGTGCGTGTGATCTGCTCGTCGGACCCGCGTCATAAGCAGCGCCAAGGCTAATTTCGCAAAGAGGATTGACGAATGGCACGTATCGCAGGGGTCAACATCCCCAACCACAAACATACCGTGATTGGCCTGACGGCGATCTACGGTATTGGCCGCTCGCGCGCTCGGAAGATTTGCGAGGCTACTGGCATCCCGACCGACAAGAAGGTCAAGGACCTGACGGACCCGGATCAGGACGCGCTGCGTAAAGAAATCGAGAAGTTCCTCGTCGAAGGCGATCTGCGCCGTGAAACGACGATGAACATCAAGCGCCTGATGGATCTGGGTTGCTACCGCGGCGTGCGCCATCGTAAGGGCCTGCCGATGCGCGGTCAGCGCACGCGCACGAATGCCCGTACCCGTAAGGGTCCGCGCAAGGCCGGCGTCGCGCTCAAGAAGTAATCCCGTCGGGTAAAGGATAGGAACTATGGCAAAAGCAGCGAATACCGCCGCCCAGCGCGCGCGTAAGAAGGTTCGCAAGAACGTCGCCGACGGCATCGCGCACGTTCACGCGTCGTTCAACAACACGATCATCACCATCACCGATCGTCAGGGCAACGCCCTGTCGTGGGCGACGTCGGGCGGCCAGGGCTTCAAGGGCTCGCGCAAGTCGACGCCGTTCGCCGCGCAGGTGGCGGCTGAGAGCGCCGGCCGTGTAGCTCAGGATCAAGGCATCAAGAACCTGGAAGTGCGCATCAAGGGCCCGGGTCCGGGTCGCGAGTCGGCTGTCCGCGCCCTGAACAACCTGGGTATCAAGATTCAGCTGATCGAGGATGTGACGCCGGTGCCGCACAACGGCTGCCGTCCGCCGAAGCGCCGCCGCATCTAAGCGGCTCGGCCGGCCACGCTGGGTTGCTGGCGAGGTCGGTCTGCGGGTGATATACTCACCTGCTTACCTGTCTTCCGGGTTTTCCGGAAGGCGGGTTTCGTCATTTTCATAAGTCCACTGTTCGTCGCGATCCCTTGGTTGGATCGGCTGGCGGACCATTCGGGGCGTCGAGCGCCGCGAATGACTGATAACGAAGGAACGCAACGTGGCACGCTATACCGGCCCCAAGGCGAAACTGTCTCGCCGCGAAGGTACTGATCTTTTCCTGAAGAGCGCACGTCGCTCGCTCGCCGACAAGTGCAAGCTGGACAGCAAGCCTGGTCAGCATGGTCGCACGTCCGGTGCTCGCACGTCCGACTACGGCAACCAGCTGCGTGAAAAGCAGAAGGTCAAGCGCATTTACGGCGTGCTGGAGCGTCAATTCCGCCGCTATTTCGCTGAAGCCGATCGCCGTAAGGGCAACACCGGCGAAAACCTGCTGCAACTGCTGGAATCCCGCCTGGACAACGTCGTCTATCGCATGGGCTTCGGTTCGACCCGTGCAGAAGCGCGCCAACTGGTGTCGCACAAGGCGATCCTGGTGAACGGCCAAGCTCTGAACGTGCCGTCGGCCCAGATCAAGTCTGGTGACGTGGTTACCATCCGCGAAAAGTCGAAGAAGCAGGTGCGTATCGCCGAATCGCTGTCGCTGGCCGAGCAGACCGGTTTCCCGGGCTGGGTTGCCGTGGATGCCAAGAAGATGGAAGGCACCTTCAAGCAAGCTCCGGATCGTGTCGACATCGCAGGCGACATCAACGAAAGCCTGATCGTCGAACTGTATTCGCGTTAATGACGAGGCCCGTGCCGCCTGGCGCGGGCATCGGATGCGCCTTTTGGGGACGTTCATCGTCAACGACATCGTGGTTGTGCGCCGGTTGTGTCTTGGCGCTGAACCAATCCGAATCGTCACGTGCCGCAACGCGTTTGCGGCACGCGCGTCTTCCGTCGCGTTACGCGGCGGATTCTTTCCAGTCCAATCCGTCAGCCTTATCGGTGTAACGAGCCGAGGGTATTGAAACAGGACAACCTATGCAAACAGCACTCCTGAAGCCCAAAATTATTGCGGTTGAGCCGCTTGGCGATCATCACGCGAAGGTCGTCATGGAACCGTTCGAGCGGGGCTACGGCCATACGCTCGGCAACGCGTTGCGCCGCGTGCTGCTGTCGTCGATGGTTGGCTATGCGCCGACCGAAGTGACGATCGCTGGGGTCGTCCACGAATATTCCACCATCGACGGCGTGCAGGAAGACGTCGTCAACCTGCTGCTGAACCTGAAGGGCGTGGTGTTCAAGCTGCACAACCGTGACGAAGTCACGGTGTCGCTGCGCAAGGAAGGCGAAGGTGTGGTCACCGCGGCGGATATCGAGCTGCCGCACGATGTCGAGATCATCAATCCGGGCCATGTCATCGCCAGCCTGTCGGCCGGTGGCAAGCTGGATATGCAGATCAAGGTCGAGCAAGGCCGCGGCTACGTGCCGGGCAACGTGCGCAAGTTCGGCGACGAGTCGAGCAAGGTGATCGGCCGCATCGTGCTGGACGCCTCGTTCGCGCCGGTGCGCCGCGTGTCGTATGCCGTCGAGTCCGCGCGCGTCGAGCAGCGTACCGACCTCGACAAGCTGGTGATGAACATCGAGACCAACGGCGTGATCTCGCCCGAGGAAGCGATCCGCCAGTCGGCGCGCATCCTGGTCGACCAGCTGTCGGTGTTCGCGGCGCTGGAAGGCACCGAGAGCGCTGCCGAAGCTGCTGCCGCCCGCGCACCGCAGATCGATCCGATCCTGCTGCGCCCGGTCGACGACCTGGAGCTGACCGTCCGCTCGGCGAACTGCCTGAAGGCCGAAAATATTTACTATATTGGCGACCTGATCCAGCGCACCGAGAACGAACTGCTCAAGACCCCGAACCTGGGTCGCAAGTCGCTCAACGAAATCAAGGAAGTCCTCGCTTCGCGTGGCCTGACGCTCGGCATGAAGCTCGAGAACTGGCCGCCCGCAGGCCTGGAGAAGTAAGAAGCAGTTTGCTGGCCGGTGCGTGTGCATCGGCCGGTTTCCCCGCCGCAGCGGTTGGGCGGCATATCGAAGGCTACCGGCCCGCGCCGTGAATCACGGCGATAGAAGAGCTGGTCAAACATTCTGAAGAAGGAATCATCATGCGTCACCGTCATGGTCTGCGGAAACTGAACCGCACCTCGTCGCACCGTCTCGCGATGCTGCGCAACATGTCCAACTCGCTGTTCCAGCACGAGCTGATCAAGACCACTCTGCCGAAGGCCAAGGAGCTGCGCAAGGTTGTCGAGCCGCTGATCACGCTGGCCAAGA
This sequence comes from Ralstonia pseudosolanacearum, assembly GCF_024925465.1. NCBI lineage: Bacteria > Pseudomonadati > Pseudomonadota > Betaproteobacteria > Burkholderiales > Burkholderiaceae > Ralstonia > Ralstonia pseudosolanacearum. The sequence continues at coordinate 505,438 of NZ_CP103852.1, forward strand.
AGGACACCGTCGCCAACCGTCGCCTGGCGTTCGCCCGCCTGCGCGATCGCGATATGGTCACCAAGCTGTTCAACGAACTGGGCCCGCGCTACGCGACCCGTCCGGGCGGCTACACCCGTATCCTGAAGTTCGGCTTCCGTCAGGGCGACAATGCGCCGATGGCGCTGGTCGAGCTGGTCGACCGTCCGGAAGTCGCTGAGGCCGTGGAAGCCGAAGGCGCTGCCGAGTAAGGTTGAGCGAGTCTGCGGTGCGGCGGGTCGTCGCGGCGCAGACCTCGGAAAGATGCGCGCGAGAGCGCGCATTACAATGAAGCCAGGATTCACGTCCTGGCTTTTTTGTTGCCCGTTGGCGGGCGGGGCGTCCGGCCCGATGCGAACGAGGAGCTTGCATGTCATCCGAAACCGACGTCCTGCTGGTGTTGACTAACCTGCCCGACGCCGACAGCGCAGACCGTGTCACCAAGGTCGTGCTGGAATCTCGTGCCGCGGCGTGTGTCAATCGCATGCCGGCGTGCGCGTCGGCGTATTGGTGGAACGGTGCGATCGAGCATGCGGTGGAGATTCCGCTGCTGATCAAGACCACGCGGGCGGCGTATCCTGGGCTGGAGGCCGCGCTTCGGCGTGCCCATCCGTATGAAGTGCCCGAGATCATTGCCGTGCCGGTTGCGGCCGGGCTGCCTGCCTATCTGGCGTGGGTAGCCGGGGAGACCGGCCGGTCCACTGTTTGATGTCTGATTGCCGCTGATATGACGCTGTCTGCATTCCTGCCCCTGCTCCTGCGCCGCTTGCTGCAACTGGGGCTGTTGCTGGTCGCCATGGCGACCCTCGCCCTGCCTGCTCGTGCCGCGGATGAGTTCCTGCCGCCCGAGCAGGCGTTCCGCTTCTCTGCGGTGCAGATCGATGGGCAGACCGTGGAGGTGACGTTCGCAATCGCGGATGGCTACTACATGTACCGGGAGCGGCTCGCTGTTGCGGCGGATCCCGCCACCGTCACGTTCGCGCCGCTGGAACTGCCGCCGGGCAAGGTCAAATTCGACGATACCTTCAACAAGGACGTCGAGACGTATCGCCATGCGCTCGTTTTTCGCGTGAAGGCGCGGGAGGCGGCCAGCCCGTTCTCGCTGATCGTCACTTCGCAGGGCTGCGCGGATCAGGGCGTGTGCTACCCGCCGATGAAGAGCCGCTTCCGGGTCGAACCGGCGGCAGCCTCCTCGGCACCGCCGGCGGCGCCGCTTGACGCAGCCGGATCGAGCGACGCGCTGGGTGGCCGCATCGCAAGCACGCTCGGCGGCGGCAATCTGGGGGCGATTGCCGCACTGTTCTTGGGGCTCGGTCTGTTGCTGACCTTTACGCCGTGCGTGCTGCCGATGCTGCCGATCCTGTCGGCCATCGTGGTCGGCGAGCATGCGACGCGGATGCGCGCGGCGGCGGTGTCGGTGGCCTATGTGCTGGGGATGGCGGTGGTGTATACGGCGGTCGGCGTGGCGGCCGGCCTGGCGGGACAGGGCCTGCAGGCGGCTCTGCAGAACGCCTGGGTGCTGGGCGCGTTTGCGGCGCTGATGGTGGTGCTGTCGCTGGCGATGTTCGGACTGTACGAGCTGCAGCTGCCGGCCGCCTGGCACCACCGCCTGACGCAGGCTTCCAACCGGTTGAGCGGAGGGCAGGTGGCCGGGGCGGCTGTCATGGGGGCGCTGTCGGCGCTGATCGTCTCGCCGTGCGTGACGCCGGCGCTGGCGGGGGCGCTGGCCTATATTGCGCAGACGGGCAACGCGGTGGTGGGCGGCGCGGCGCTGTTCTCCATGTCCATCGGCATGGGGGTGCCGCTGGTGCTCGTCGGCGTGGGCGCGGGCAATCTGCTGCCGCGCGCCGGCTATTGGCTGGTGGTCACCAAGGCCATCTTCGGGTTCATTCTGCTGGGCGTGGCCTTGTGGATCGTGCAGCCGGTGCTGCCGGCCTGGCTGGCGATGGTTGCCTGGGCCGTGCTGCTGATTGCGGCGGCCGTGTTTCTGCGCACCTTCGATTCCCTGCCCGCCGATGCCGGGCCGCTGCCGCGCCTGGGCAAGGTGGTGGGCGTGGTGCTGGCCCTGGCGGGGGCCGTGCAACTGGTGGGCGTGGCAGCGGGCGGGCGCGATCCGCTGCAGCCGCTGGCGGCGATGATGCACGCGTCGGTGGGCGCTCAGCCGGATGCTCGCGGCGTGGCGTTCCAGCGCGTGAAAAGCGTATCGGAAGTCGATGAGGCGGTTCGTGCCGCCACCGCAACCGGCCGCCCGGTGATGCTCGATTTCTACGCGGACTGGTGCGTCAGTTGCAAGGAGATGGAGCGCCTGACCTTCACGGACACGCGGGTCCGTGCCGCGCTTGCCGATGTCGTGCTCCTGCAGGCCGACGTGACGGCCGATGGTGCCGATGATCGCGCGCTGCTCAAGCGCTTCAGCCTGTTCGGTCCGCCCGCCACGATCTTCTTCGACGCGCAGGGCAACCAGGCGCCGGTGCGCGTGGTCGGCTTCGAGCGCGTCGAGACCTTCCTGGCCAGCCTGCGTCGCGCGCTGGGCACGGCGCAGGCCAAGTCCTCGACCTGAGCCGGGTCAGCCGCGCAGCAGGCGCGCGGCGTCCAGCGCGAAGTAGGTCAGGATGCCGTTGGCGCCGGCGCGCTTGAACGCCAGCAGCGACTCCAGCACAACCTTGTCGTGGTCCAGCCAGCCGTTCTGGGCGGCCGCCTTGAGCATCGCGTATTCGCCGCTGACCTGGTAGACGTAGGTCGGGAAACGGAACTCGTCCTTCACGCGGCGCACGATGTCGAGGTACGGCATGCCCGGCTTGACCATCACCATGTCGGCGCCCTCGGCGATGTCGAGCGCCACTTCGCGCAGCGCCTCGTCGGAGTTGGCCGGGTCCATCTGGTAGGTCATCTTGTTGCTCTTGCCCAGGTTGGCCGCCGAGCCCACCGCGTCGCGGAACGGGCCGTAGAACGCCGACGCATACTTGGCCGCGTAGGCCATGATGCGCGTGTAGATGTGGTCGTCGTTCTCCAGCGCCAGGCGGATCGCGCCGATGCGGCCGTCCATCATGTCCGACGGTGCGACGATGTCCACCCCGGCCTCGGCCTGCACCAGCGCCTGGCGCGTCAGGATCTCGACCGTTTCTTCATTGAGCACGTAGCCGGCATCGTCGAGCACGCCGTCCTGGCCATGGCTGGTGTATGGGTCGAGCGCCACGTCGGTGAGGATACCGAGTTCCGGAAAGCGCGCCTTGAGCGCCTTGACCGCGCGGGGAATCAGCCCATCGGGGTTGGTGGCTTCGATGCCGTCCGGCGTCTTCAGGCTCGGCTCGATGACGGGAAAGAGCGCCAGCACGGGAATTCCGAGCTGCACGCATTGCTCGGCCACGCCCAGCAGTACGTCGACGGAGACGCGCTCGACGCCCGGCATCGACGGCACGGCTTGGCGTACGTTGGTGCCTTCCAGGATGAAGACCGGATAGATCAGGTCGTCGGCCGTCAGGCGCGATTCGCGCATCATCCGGCGTGAGAAGTCGTCGCGGCGCATGCGACGCGGGCGGTGGTCGGGGAAGCTTGCGATCATGGCTGACACACAGTGTGGAGTTTGAAAACTTTTGCGACGATTGTCCGTCCTATGCACGGACACCGCAGCGGCCCTTTCCTTGCGGTGGCCCCCGCGGCACCTCCCTGACGCGGGCCCCATCGACGGCTCGATGGGTCATTCCCCCCGTTGCGCGTCTGGCGACGGGGTTTTTTTTGCCGGCTCGGCGTCGGGCGACGGCGGCATGGCCTCGGGCAGGCACAGCCATCCCGCCACCGTGCGCTGGGCCTCTTCGATGCCGCGGCGCTTCAGGCTCGAGAACAGCTGCACCGTTAGCGACACCTCGCCTTCGATCTGCGCCCGGTAGTCGGCCAGCACCTTGCGGGCCGACATCAGCGCGCGCGAGGCATCGTTGTTGGTCAGCTTGTCGGCCTTCGTGAGCAGCACGTGGATCGGCTTGCCCGTGGCCAGGAACCACTCGACCATCTGGCAATCGAGATCGGTGAACGGCCGGCGCGCGTCCATCATGATGACGAGGCCGGCCAGCTGCGAGCGGGTCTGGATGTAGTCGCCCAGCAGATGTTCCCAGTGCGATTTGGCTTCGCCGGGCACTTGGGCGTAGCCATAGCCGGGCAGGTCGACCAGGAAGCCGAGCGGATCCAGCGCCTTCGCCGGCATCACCGAGAAGTAGTTGATGTGCTGCGTGCGGCCGGGCGTCTTGCTGGAGAAGGCCAGCCGCTTCTGGTTGCACAGCACGTTGATCGCGGTGGACTTGCCGGCGTTGGAGCGGCCGGCGAACGCGACTTCCGGCACGGCGGTGGCCGGCAGATCGCGCAAATGGTTGACGGTGATAAAGAAACGAGCTTGATGCAGGAGCGACATGCGCGGCAATGCCTGTAAACTGCGGTCGTAGACTGCGGTGGGTTGCTGCGCCGCGAGGTCGCACCGCAGGGGCTTTATTGTACAATACGGCGCTTTACGGACGTCCCCACAGACCGTCTGGCGGACCGTTCCTGCATGTTTTCCACATGCTGGCCCGGTCCGTTTTCATGCAGCAGGTCTGGCAAGGAGGGGGATGCCCTGGCGTCGCCCTGGGGCCCGGCATGCGCGGCGCAACGCAGCATTCAGCAGCATTCGAAAACAATCTAGACAAGGTGTGCGAATGATCCGCATCGCGAACGTTCTTGCTGTCGCAGCGCTGTCCCTGGCATCGGCCCTCCCGCTGGCCCATGCCGAAGAGCAGAAGGTCGCCAAAGCCGATGCCGCGCGCGGCGAGACGCTCTTCAACACCGGAGTCCCCGCCAACGGCGTGCCCGCCTGCACCAGCTGCCACGGCCCCGGCGGCAACAGCACGGCGAACGCCAACCCGAAGCTGGCCGGCCAGCACGCGGCATACATCGAAAAGCAGCTGAAGGATTTCAAGGCCAAGACCGAGCGCAACCAGCCGGTGATGTCGCTGTACGCGGGCGCGCTGTCCGACCAGGACATGAAGGACATCGGCGCCTACGTCGCGAAGCAGCCGGCCTGGAAGCCGAGCTCGGCCAAGAACAAGGAAACCATCGAACTCGGCCAGAAGCTGTACCGCGGCGGCGATGCCAAGCGTGGCGTCGCGGCTTGCGCGGGCTGCCACGGCCCGACCGGGGCCGGCGTTCCGGCGCAGTATCCGCGCATCGGCGGCCAGTTCGCCGAGTACACCGAGGCGCAACTGGTCGCGTTCCAGAACGGCAGCCGCAGCAACAGCGTGCAGATGCACGACCTGGCCGGGCGCATGACGGCGCAGCAGATCAAGGCCGTGGCCGACTACATCGCCGGCCTGCGCTGATCCGCCGCACCGGGTCGTTCTGTGGCGGCCCGGCAATCAACAAGAAGAGCAGGGTGGCAATGCGTTCGGCATCGCCACCCTGTTTTCGTTTCTGAACAGGCCTTGCATGTCTTCGGTTTCCACTTCCGGTGTCCGGATCCGCTCACGGCGCCGTGCCCTGCGCGAGGCGGTCGAGCTGCTGTCGTCGATGCGCTTTGCGATCAGCCTGCTGACGGTGATCGCCATTGCCAGCGTGATCGGCACCGTGCTCAAGCAGAACGAGCCGTACCCGAACTACGTCAACCAGTTCGGGCCGTTCTGGGCGGACGTGTTCCGCGCGCTGACGCTGCCGAGGGTGTACAGCGCGTGGTGGTTCCTGCTGATCCTGGCGTTCCTGGTCGTGTCGACCTCGCTGTGCATCCTGCGCAATGCGCCCAAGATGCTGGCCGACGTGCGCGCCTGGCGCGAGCATGTGCGCGAGGGCAGCCTGCGCGCGTTCCACCACAGGGATGAATTCGATGCGCCGACGGATGCCGCCACGGTCACGGCGCGCCTGGCCGCGCTCGCGCAGAACCGCGGCTTCCGCATCCGTGCCTTCGCGCGCGACGGTGGGGCCACGCTCATCGCCGCCAAGGCGGGCGCCGGCAACAAGATCGGCTACATCCTGGCGCACACGGCCATCGTGATCATCTGCATCGGCGGGCTGCTGGATGGCGACATGATGATCCGCCTGCAGATGTGGTTCGGCGACAAGTCGCCGATCCGGGGTAACGCGGTCATCAGCGAGATCGGTCCGGAGCACCGGCTGCCGGTGTCCAACCCGGGCTTCCGGGGCAATGCCTTCGTGCCGGAGGGCGCGACCGTCGGCACGGCGATCCTGAACATCGGGGATGGGGCGCTGATCCAGGATCTGCCGTTCTCTGTCACGCTCAAGAAGTTCACCGTCGAGCACTACTCGACCGGCATGCCCAAGCTGTTCGCCAGCGACATCGTCGTGACCGACCGCAGCACCGGCAAGCAGACCGCCGCGCGGGTCGAGGTCAACAAGCCCTTCGTCTACGACGGCGTGGCGATCTACCAGTCGAGCTTCGAGGATGGCGGCTCCAGGCTCAAGCTGACGGGCTTTCCGATGCGCGGGGCGGATGCGAAGTCGTTCGCGCTGTCCGGCACGGTCGGTGAGAACACCCGGCTGGCCGGCGCCGGTGCCGACTACACCGTCGAGTTCACCGACTTCCGCCTGATGAACATCGAGACCGTCACCGATGCGTCGGGCAAGCGGGATGCGCGCGGCGTCGGCACGGGCGGTGGCGATACCGGCCCGCGCGCCGAGCTCGGCAACGTCAAGCGGATGACGCGCGAGCGCGATCTGCGCAACGTCGGGCCTTCGGTGCAGTACAAGCTGCGCGATGCCAACGGCCAGGCGCGCGAGTTCAGCAACTACATGCTGCCGGTCACGCTCGACGGGCAGTCGGTCTTCCTCGCCGGGGTGCGCACGCAGCCGGACGAGCCGTTCCGCTACCTGCGCATCCCCGCCGATGCGCAGGGCTCGGTCAACGACTGGATGCGCCTGCGGGCCGCGCTGCAGAGCTCGGCGATGCGCGGGGAGGCGGCGCGCCGCTTCGCGCTGCTGTCGATGCCGGGCGATGACCGCGCGGTGCTGCGCGCGCAGCTGGCCGAAAGCGCTCGCCGCGCGCTCGACCTGTTCGCCGGCGTAGCCGATATCAAGGGCGCGCCGGCGGAGGGGCCGGGCGGCTTTGCCGCGGTTGCCGGCTTCCTGCAGAAATCGGTGCCCGAGGGCGAGCGCGAAAAGGCCGCCGATGTGCTGATGAAGATCATCAACAGCGCGATGTGGGAGCTGTGGCAACTGGCCCGGGCGCAGGACGGCCTCGCCGCCCCCGCCGTCGACGCCGCCGGCAGTCAGTGGCTGCAGACGGCCATCAACTCGCTGTCGGACAGCTTTTTCTACGGTGCGCCGGTGTACCTGCAGTTGGTTGATTTCCAGCAAGTGCAGGCCAGCGTGTTCCAGCTCACCCGTGCGCCGGGCAAGAACATCGTGTATCTTGGGTCGTTGCTGCTGGTGCTGGGTGTGTTCTCGATGTTCTACGTGCGGGAGCGCCGCTGGTGGCTGTGGATCCGCCCGCAAGCCGACGGATCCGCGCAGGGGGCACACGTGCTGACTGCCATGTCGACCACACGCCGCACGCTCGACTTCGACCGCGAGTTCGAGCGCCTCAAGCAGGATGTCCGCGCCGCAGCCGGCGCGCCCGGCGCCGCCACCGCAGCGGCTGCCGAACAACCGCCAACGAAGTGAGCAGGTGATGGAAGCGACCAACCTCCCCCAACCGTCCGCCCCGGCCGATCTGGGTGCACTGCAGCGGCCGTCCTACTTCCGTCGTCTCGGCCCGTTCGACTGGCTGTTCGCCGCGCTGCTCGCCCTGGGCGCCGGCTATGCGTTCTCGCGCTATGGCGCCTATATGGACGGCTATGAGCGGGGCATCCTGGTGGCGGCGGTTCCGGCCTTCGCCTGGCTGGGCTGGACGTGGAAGCCGGTGCGGACGCTGATGATCGGGCTGGCCGTGCTGTCGCTGTTCGCCATCGCGCAGTACAGCGGCCCGAACGGGCCGGAGCTGGCCCGCGCCGACCGCGTGTTCTTCCTCAAGTATTTCCTGGCCAGCCAGTCGGCCATCCTGTGGATGAGCGCGCTGATCTTCCTGTCGACGTTGTTCTTCTGGGCGGGGCTGGCGGCCCGCTGGCCCGCGGGCGGCGCGATCGGCAGCAAGCTGTGCTGGGCGGCCGTGGTGCTGGGCCTGACCGGCATGCTGGTGCGCTGGTACGAGTCCTACCTGGTGGGGGCGGATATCGGCCACATTCCCATCTCGAACCTGTACGAGGTGTTCATCCTCTTCACGCTGATCACCTCGCTGTTCTACCTGTATTACGAGCAGCGCTACCGGACGCGCGCGCTGGGCCCGTTCGTGATGCTGGTGGTGTCGGCGGCGGTGGGCTTCCTGCTGTGGTACACGGTGTCGCGCGGCGCGCAGGAGATCCAGCCGCTGGTGCCGGCGCTGCAGAGCTGGTGGATGAAGATTCACGTGCCGGCGAACTTCATCGGCTACGGGACGTTCGCGCTGGCCGCCATGGTCGGGGCCACCTATCTGCTCAAGGAGCACGGCGTGCTGGCCGACCGCCTGCCGTCGCTGGAGGTGCTCGATGACGTCATGTACAAGGCCATCACCGTCGGCTTTGCCTTTTTCACCATCGCGACCATCCTCGGCGCGCTGTGGGCGGCCGACGCCTGGGGCGGCTACTGGAGCTGGGACCCGAAAGAGACCTGGGCGCTGATCGTCTGGCTGAACTATGCGGCCTGGCTGCACATGCGGCTGATGAAGGGGCTGCGCGGCCGGATGGCGGCGTGGTGGGCGCTGGTCGGCTTGCTGGTGACGACCTTTGCCTTCCTGGGCGTGAACATGTTCTTGTCCGGCCTGCACAGCTACGGCGAACTCTGAGTCACAAAAAATCCTCGTCGGACTGGAATAAAGGCACGCTCCGCGTGTTTACTGCTCTATGAGGGCGCGATCGGCGCGCCCCTCCACACCAAGGAGAACAAGATGAGCCAGTCCGCAGCTTTCCCCCGGTTGTCCGCTTCCCGACTCGCGCTTGCCGCCGGCGCCGTGGCGCTCGCCGCGCTGGGCCTGGGCGGCTGTAGCAGCATGGGCATGGGCGGTATGGGCATGGGGATGTCGTCCGCGCCGTCGGCGGTCAAGGTGACCAACGGCTCGCTGACCGACGCGCATGGCATGACGCTGTACACCTTCGACCGCGACACCATGGCCGGCAAGAGCGCCTGCAACGGCAACTGCACCAACAACTGGCCACCGCTGACGGCCAACGATGCCGACAAGGGCTCGGGCGACTACACCATCATCGTCCGCGACGACGGCAAGAAGCAGTGGGCCTATCGCGGCAAGCCGCTCTACCTGTGGTCGAAGGACAAGATGCCCGGCGATCAGACCGGCGACGGGTTCATGAACGCCTGGCATATCGCCAAGCCGTAAGCGCCGCGACCCGATCGTCCGCTCCATGTCCGACCTCGCCGGCCGCCTGATCGCGCTGACGCCGAGGCTGCGGCGTCACGCGCGCGGCCTGGTGGGCGACGCCGCCCGCGCTGACGATCTCGTACAGGACACGCTGGAACGCGCCTGGCGTTACCGCTGGCGCTTCCAGCTGCGCCCGAGGCTCGGCGCCGCGGGCGAGGGCGACGGGTTGTTCGCGTGGCTGTTGACCATCATGCACCGCCTGCACCTGAACGCCGTGCGCCGGCCGGACCGGCTGGAGCTGACCGATGCGCCGCCCGAGATTCCCGTCAGCGACGACCCGGGCCTGCGCCGCGACCTGCTGCAGGCGCTGGCATCGCTGCCCGACGATCAGCGCGCGGTGCTGCTGCTGGTCGGGCTGGAGCAACTGGCCTACCGCGAGGCGGCCGACGTGCTGGGCGTGCCGCTGGGCACGGTGATGTCGCGGTTGTCGAGGGCGCGCGAACGCATGCGGGTGGCGCTCGATGGCGCGCCCGTCACATCGGGCGACAGCGGCACGACGCTGCACCGCGTGAAATGAGGCCGACCATGTCCGCCGCTTCCATCCACATCGAAGACCTCCACGCCTATGTCGACGGCCGCCTGCCCGCCACGCGCCGTGCCGCGGTGGAGGCGTACCTGGCTGCGCATCCTGCCGCCGCTGCGGAGGTGGCGGCGTGGCGCCGGATCGACGGGCGGCTGCATCGCGCGCTCGATCCGCTGCTGAACGAATCCGTGCCGCAGCGCCGCATTCCGTCGGCGATCCTGGCGGCGGCGCGGCGGCCTCAGGCCCCCAGCCATGTCGGCGTGATCCGCGGGTGGGGGACGCTGGTGCTGGGCATCGGCTGCCTGGCCGTCGGCATCGGCGCCGGCTGGATCGGCCGGGGCGCCCTGGAGACTTCCCTGCCGATGCAGCGCTTTGCCAATGACGCCCTGGTGTCGCACGTCGTCTATGCGCCGGAGTCCAAGCATATGGTGGAGGTGCCGGCCGGCGAGGAGGCCCATCTCGTCACCTGGCTGTCGCGGCGGCTGGATGCGCAACTGCACATTCCCGACCTGGCACCGCTCGGCTACCGGCTGATCGGCGGCCGCCAGACCGTGGTGGCGGATGCCCCGACCGCCATGCTGATGTACGAAGGCCAGGATGGCACGCGCATCTCCGTGCAGTTGCGCCGCATGCCGGACAACCGCGATACCGGCTTCCGCCTGGAGACGCTGGCGCCGGACAGCCGGGTGCTGGCGGCGATGCATCCGGCCGTCGACCGGCCGCCGCCGATGGCGTTCTATTGGGCCGACCACGGCCTGGGGTTTGCGGTGTCCGGGCCGCTGGCGCGTCCGCAACTGCTAGCGGTGGCGCAGACGGTGTACCGGCAATACAGCGACTTCACCGGCTCGGCGCAAAAGCGCTGAGCGCCGCCGGACATTTTTTCGCTGCGCGCTGTCAGGTCGGCGGCGCTGGCGCGACCAACGCACATGGGGCCGCCCCCCAACGCACAACGAGGACCATCATGCTGATCAAGACCGACCGCTGGCTGCGCGGCGACGACATTCCCGCCAGCGAGATCACGCCGCAGCACCTTTTCGACCAGCGCCGCAGGCTGCTGGCCGCCGCCGCTCTGGGCGCGGCCGGCGCGGCGCTGTCGCCCTGGGCGGCGCGTCGGGCCTTCGCCGCCAGCGCCGCGCCGGCCAAGCTGGCCGCCAAGCCCAACCCGGCCTACGCCACGGTCGAGAAGTCGACGCCGTTCGATGAAGTCACGACCTACAACAATTTCTACGAGTTCGGCACCGACAAGTCCGACCCGGCGCGCTACGCCGGCACGCTGCGCCCGCACCCCTGGCAGGTCAGCGTGGAAGGCCTGGTGAAGGCGCCGAAGACCTACGACCTGGATGACCTGATGAAGATGGCGCCGATGGAGGAGCGCATCTATCGTCTGCGCTGCGTGGAGGGTTGGTCGATGGTGATCCCGTGGGTAGGGTTCCCGCTGGCCGAGCTGATCCGCCGGGTGGAGCCGCAGGGCAGCGCCAGGTACATCCAGTTCATTTCGCTGGCCGACAAGCGCCAGATGCCCGGCGTCAGCAGCCCGGTGCTGGACTGGCCCTACAGCGAGGGTTTGCGGATGGACGAGGCGATGCACCCGCTCGTGCTGTTGACCTTCGGCCTGTATGGCCAGGCGCTGCCGAACCAGAACGGCGCGCCGGTGCGCGTGATCGTGCCGTGGAAGTACGGCTTCAAGAGCGCCAAGTCCATCGTCCGGATCCGTTTTGTCGACAAGCTGCCGCCGACCAGCTGGAACATCGCCGCGCCCAACGAGTACGGCTTCTATTCCAACGTGAACCCGACCGTTGACCATCCGCGCTGGAGCCAGGCGACTGAACGCCGCATCGGCGAGGACAAGGGCGGCTTCGGCGGCCTGTTCGCGCCCAAGCGCAAGACGCTGATGTTCAACGGCTATGACCAGGTCGCGTCGCTGTACACCGGCATGGATCTGCGCAAGTTCTTCTGAGGACGCACCGTGAAGATGCTGCCCTCGATGCTGCCCCCCAAATCGCTGCGCGCCGTCAAGATCGCGGTGTGGCTGCTGGCGCTGGTGCCGTTCCTGCGGCTGGTGGTGCTGGGCGCGACCGATCGGTACGGGGCGAATCCGCTGGAATTCGTCACGCGCTCCACCGGCACCTGGACGCTGGTGCTGCTGTGCTGCACCCTGGCCGTCACGCCGCTGCGGCGGCTGACCGGCATGAACTGGCTGATCCGCATCCGCCGCATGCTGGGGCTGTACACGTTCTTCTACGGCACGCTGCACTTCCTGATCTGGCTGCTGGTCGATCGCGGGCTCGATCCGGTATCGATGGTGAAGGACATCGCCAAGCGGCCGTTCATCACCGTGGGCTTCGCGGCTTTCGTGCTGATGATCCCGCTGGCGGCCACCTCCACCAACGCGATGGTGCGGCGCCTGGGCGGCAGGCGCTGGCAGTGGCTGCACCGGCTGGTCTATGTGACCGGCGTGTTGGGCATCCTGCACTACTGGTGGCACAAGGCCGGCAAGCACGATTTCGCCGAGGTGTCGATCTATGCGGTGGTGATGGCGGTGCTGCTCGGCCTGCGCGTGTGGTGGGTGTGGCGCGGGGCGCGGCAGGGGGCCATTGCCGGCGGGGCCGTGCCGGTCCGCGATTGAGGCGCCGAGGCAGTCCCAATGAAAAAGCCGCGATGTACGCGGCTTTTTTTCGGGCGGAAGGGCGTCTTCAGGCCGGTAGCAACTGCTCGCCGCGGATCAGGTCTTCGAAGCGCTCGCGCTCGCGTGCCACGTGTACCCGGTCGCCGTCGACGATGACTTCGGCCGCGCGGCCGCGGGTGTTGTAGTTCGAGCTCATGGTGAAGCCGTAAGCGCCCGCCGACAGGATCGCCAGCAGATCGCCCGGCTGCGCGTCGAGTGCGCGGTCGCGGCCGAGCCAGTCGCCCGATTCGCAGACCGGGCCGACGATGTCGTAGACGGTCGGCGCGCCGCCACGCTCGCGCACCGGCACGATGTGGTGGTACGCCTCGTACATCGCCGGGCGGGCCAGATCGTTCATGGCCGCATCGACGATGCAGAAGTTCTTGGCCGCGCCGGGCTTGAGGAATTCCACCCGCGTCAGCAGCAGGCCGGCATTGCCGACCAGCGAGCGGCCGGGCTCGAACAGCACGGTGCGGTCACCGAAGCCGCGCTGCTCGATGCGGTCCAGCAGCGTGCGGGCGAAGGCGGTGATGTCCGGCGGCGTCTCGTCGGTATAGGTGATGCCCAGGCCGCCGCCCACGTCGATGTGCGACAGGCGGATGCCTTCGGCGTCGAGCCGGGCCACCACGTCGAGCACTTTGTCGATCGCGTCCAGGTACGGCGAGACCTCGGTGATCTGCGAGCCGATATGGCAGTCGATGCCGACCACGCGCAGGTTCGGCATGGCCGCGGCCGCACGGTAGGTCGGCAGGACTTCTTCGAACGCGATGCCGAACTTGTTGCCCTTCAGGCCGGTGGAGATGTACGGGTGGGTCTTGGCATCCACGTCCGGGTTGACGCGCAGCGACACCGGCGCGGTCTTGCCCAGCGAGCCGGCCACCTCGTTGAGCCGGTGCAGCTCGGGGATCGATTCGACGTTGAAGCAGGCGACACCGGCTTCGAGCGCCAGGCGCATCTCGTCGGCGGTCTTGCCCACCCCCGAGAACACCACGTCGGCGGCCTTGCCCCCGGCGGCCAGCACGCGCCGCAGTTCCCCGCCCGAGACGATGTCGAAGCCGGCGCCCAGCTGCGCGAAGATCTGCAGCACCGCCAGGTTGGAGTTGGCCTTCATGGCGTACTGCACGCGCGCGTTGCGGCCCTCGCAGGCGGCCGCGTAGGCGCGGTAGTTGGCGGTCAGGGCGGCGCGCGAATAGACGTAGGTGGGCGTGCCGAACCGGGCGGCAATCGCCTCGAGCGCGACGCCTTCGATCATCAGGGCGCCGTCCTGGCGGATCAGGGACTCGGACATGAACGGGAAACCATCAGGGCGCCGCACTGCGACGCCGGTTGAGAAAGACAGCGGAAGAACGGAATCAGCGGCCGGCCGGGACCGCGCTGGCGGCATCCGGCGCGGCCCTGGTGCCCGGCACCGGCAATTGCGGCACGGCGTTGGGGCCGGCGATGCCCGGGTCCGGCGTGGTGGGCGCGGTCGGGGCAGGCGGCACGGTGGGCAGGTACAGCGGTCCGCGAATGCCGCAGCCGGAGAGACCGGCGACCGTCAGGGCCAGGCCGACAGTGGCTACAATGGCGGCGGTTCGTATCATCGGATGATGGTGCAGAAAGGATGCCGCGATGCGGCGATCGGAGTCACTCGGGGCGCGGCGACCGTCAGCCGGAAAGGCTTGCGCGCCCAGCCCCCGCAAGATTTTGGAGTGTAGCATGCCCCCCCTGACCGAATCGGAGTTCCTGGCGCTGGCCGACGCCGAGCTGGGCCGTATCGAGCGCACCGTCGAGCGCGCCGCCGATGAGGCCGACGCCGACATCGAGATCGGCCGCGTCGGCAATGTGCTGACGCTGGAGTTCGACGATGGTTCGAAGATCATCATCAATAGCCAGACGCCGATGCAGGAGCTGTGGGTCGCGGCGCGCGCCGGTGGCTTCCATTTCCGCCGCAACGACGGCCGCTGGGTCGATACGCGCAGCGGCGAGGAGCTGTATGTGGCCCTGTCGCGCTATGTCAGCCAGCAGAGCGGGGTCGATGTCACGCTGGTGGCGGACTGAGTCGCTGCCGCACCTGCGCAAAAGAAAAGCCGCCCGATTGGGCTAATGCCGTTCAGTTAAGGCAAAAAAGGCCGCTTCGATTGACGTCGAAGCGGCCTTCTTCCTTGTTGTTGACTCAGTTCGCGTTGTCGCGAGCCAGCCAGCTCACGCTTAACTGAACGGCATTAGCCCGATTGGGCGGCTTTTTTGTCGGCGCGTGACGGAGGTCAGTTGCCGCGGAACATGTCGAGAATCTTCTGTTTCTCCTGCTCCGGCGTCGGCGCCAGGCTCGGCGTGGCTTCGGGGCCCGATGCCGGCGGACTGCCCGGCAGCGCATCGCCCAGGCCGACCGAGGCGACGCCCTGGCCGTTGGCGTATTCCTCGTAGGCCCAGTCGCCGGCCATCTGCACCACGCCTTCGGGCGGCTGGCGCTCGGTTTCCGGCTGGCCCTTGAGCGCGTAGTTCATGTAATTGATCCAGATCGGCAGGGCCAGGCCGCCGCCGGTTTCGCGGTCGCCGAGGCTGCGCGGGTTGTCGTAGCCGATCCAGGCCACGCCCACCAGCTTGGGCGTGTAGCCGCAGAACCAGGCATCGAACGAATCGTTGGTCGTGCCCGTCTTGCCGGCCATGTCGTTGCGGCCCAGCTTCTGCTTGGCCAGGTAGCCGGTGCCGCCCGACACCACGCTGCGCAGCAGCGAATCCATGATGAAGTCGTTGCGCGGATCGATCACGCGCACCGCGTCCTTGCTGGCCGTCATCGGGTGGGTCTGCTGGATCACGGTGCCGCGCGCATCGGTCACGCGGTCGATGATGTACGGATTGACGCGGTAGCCGCCGTTGGCGAACACCGAGTACGCGCCGGCCATCTGCAGCACCGTCACCGAGCCGGCGCCGAGCGCCATCGGCAGGTAGGCCGGGTGTTTGTCGGGCTCGAAGCCGAAGCGGGTGATGTACTGCTGCGCGTACTGCGTGCCGATGGTCCGCAGGATGCGCACGGAAACCAGGTTCTTCGATTTCTGCAGCGCGCGGCGCATCGTCATCGGGCCGTCGTAGCCGCCGCCGTAGTTCTTCGGCTCCCACAGCTGGCCGCCGGTGTCGCCGGTCGGGATCGACAGCGGCGCGTCGTTGATGACGGTCGACGGCGAGAATCCCTTGTCCACCGCCGCCGAGTAGATGAACGGCTTGAAGCTCGAACCCGGCTGGCGCCAGGCCTGCGTGACGTGGTTGAACTTGCTGCGGTTGAAGTCGAAGCCGCCGACCATCGAATAGATCCCGCCGGTCTGCGGGTCGAGCGACACGAAGCCCGAGGCCACTTCCGGCAGTTGCGTGATCGACCATTTGCCCGTCTTCGGGTCCTGGATCACGCGGATGATCGCGCCCGGGCGCAGCTTGATCTTGGGCTGGGCGTTGGCCGACAGCGCCGCCTGCGCGAACCGCAGGCCGTCGCCGGCGAGGTCGATGGTCTCGCCCGACAGCATGGTCGCCCGCACCAGCTTGGGTGCCGCGCTGACCACCACGGCCGATTGCAGGTCGTCGCTGTTGGGGTGCTCGACCAGCGCGTCGTCGATGGCTTGCTCGCGCTCGTCGGCATCGGCAGGCAGGTCGATGAAGGCTTCCGGGCCGCGATAGCCGTGGCGGCGCTCATAGTCGAGGATGCCGCGCCGCACCGATTCATAGGCGACCTCCTGGTCGCCCTTGCGCAGCGTGGTGTAGACGTTCAGGCCGCGCGTATACGTCTCTTCGCGGTACTGCGCGTACATCAGCTGGCGCACCATTTCCGCCACGTATTCGGCGTGCACGTCGAATTCATGGCCCTCGCCGCGCACGGGCAGCTGTTCGTGGATGGCCTGCGCGTATTGCTCCGGCGTGATGTAGTGCAGGTCGCGCATGCGCTGCAGGATGTACTCCTGGCGGATCTTGGCGCGCTTGGGGTTCACCACCGGGTTGTACGCCGACGGCGCCTTGGGCAGCCCGGCCAGCATGGCGGCCTCAGCCAGCGTGATGTCCTTGATGTTCTTGCCGAAGTAGATCTGCTCGGCGCTGGCAAAGCCGTAGGCGCGCTGGCCGAGGTAGATCTGGTTCATGTAGAGCTCGAGGATCTGGTCCTTCGTCAGGCTGGCCTCGATCTTGTAGGACAGCAGCATCTCGTAGATCTTGCGCGTGTACGTCTTCTCGCTGGAGAGGAAGAAGTTGCGCGCCACCTGCATGGTGATGGTCGAGGCGCCCTGCGACAGGCCGCCGTGCAGGTTGGCCAGCCCCGCGCGCAGCACGCCGATGAAGTCGACGCCGCCGTGCTCGTAGAAGCGGTCATCCTCGATGGCAAGCACGGCGCGCTTCATCACGTCGGGCATCTGCGCGATCGGCACGAAACTGCGGCGCTCCTCGCCGAATTCGCCGATCAGGACGTTGTCGGCGGTGTAGACGCGCAGCGGGATCTTCGGGCGGTAGTCGGTGATCGCATCCAGCGACGGCAGGTTGGGCGCGGCGACCAGCAGGGCATAGCCCAACAGCAGCGCTCCCACGACCCCCATGGCGACGAACAGGCCAAGCATCCACAGGATCAGGCGCAGCCACAGCGGGCGGCGGGCTTTGGGCGGCTTGGGCGAAGCAGGGGGGGTTTGGGCAGTAGCCATTACGAGGGGTGTCTGTCAGCGTGGCGGCGATTATATCGTCGGCATCGGCGGGGTCCGGCCGGTGTGGCGTAACAGCGCGTAACCGGTGTCGCGCGGGCATCCGGGTCAGGCCTGTCCGGCACACATTGTGCGCGCTGCGGTGCAGCGGGTCCGCGACGTGTGCGTCATGCGCATCAAAGTTCAAGCCGTGCGCGAATCCGTCGTTAGAAGTAGTCGCAGCGGAAAGCAAGTCGGACGAATGGGGTATCCCCCGACCGTGGGGTTTTGGCAACGCTTTGCGAAGCGATGCGGGCGAAATGCGTCGAGGTCTGCGCCAGCGTTTGCCTGTTCTAAAGGATTTTGTGAGAATCCAACGGCAAATCCATGCAGGCTATGGCGCACGTTGGACGTAGGACGTGTGTCAGGGTTCAAAAATATATAAACGGTGGGGTGTTTCTGTGCGACGGGGTTTGTTGTCCGGCCTGCTGCGCCGCAATATTGTCGGGATCGACATCGGATCTTCCAGCGTCAAGGTGGTGGAGTTGTCCGCCAATGGCAAACAGGGAGACTTCCGGCTCGAAAAGTGCGCCAGTGAGCTGATCGACCGCAGTGCCGTCGCTGACGGCAATCTGGTCAATATCGATGCGGTGGGCAGCGCGCTCAAGCGCGCGATCAACAAGGCAGGCATCCGCAGCAAGGATGCCGTGCTCGCCATTCCGGCCAGTCTGACTGAGTCCCAGACCGTCAGCCTGCCCGACAATCTCACCGAGGATGAGCTGTTCGTCCAGGTCGAGAGCGAGGCCAACCGGCTGTTTCCGCCTTCGCAGAACGTCAATTTCGACTATGTCGTGATCGGTCCGTCCGAGACCGAGGGCGGCATCGGCGTGCGCGTGATGGCGACGGTTTCCGAGCGCGTGACCGAGCGCGTGACGGCCGCCGAGATGGCCGGCCTGAGGCCGATCGTCATGGACGTGGAGGAAAACGCCATCCAGCGCGCCATGACCCACATGCGCGCGGTGAAGACCTCGGCCACCGAGGTCGAGATGCGGGACATGCCCGTGGTGGCGATGTTCCACCTCGGGGGGGCGAGTTCGCAGGCCCTGTTCTATCAGGGCTGGAAGGAACTGTACGAGCAGCCGCTGTCCGGCTCGGGCGACCAGCTGACGCAAAGCATCTCCCGCCTGTTCTCGCTCGACCTGCTGAAGGCCGAGGTGAAGAAGCGCAAGAACACGCTGCCAGACGAATACCGCAGCCAGTTGCTCAAGCCTTCGCTGGAGACGCTGGCCATGGAAGTCAGCCAGGCGATCCAGAACTTCCTGTCGACTTCCAGTGTCGGCCGCGTCGACGAGATCGTGCTGTCTGGCGGCCACGCGTCGCTGCTCGGCGTGCAGACGGCAATCCAGCAACAGACCCAGATCAATACGACGCTGGCCAATCCGTTCGCCAACATGGGCGCGGCCAAGAACGTCAACGCGCGTTATCTGCAGCGCGATCTGCCGGCATACATCGTCAGCGCGGGCTTGGCCCTGCGCGGGCTGCAATAAGGAGGGGCGGACGATGGCCAACGAAAGCGTCAACGCGCTCCCGAGCGTCAATTTGCTGCCCTATCACGCCGAACGGCGTGCGGGCAAGCGCAAGAAAGTCTTCATGAGCCTGGGCGGCGCAGCCGTCGTAGGCGCCGCATTGGTGTTCCTTGGCGGCATGGTGATTGATCAGCAGACCGAAGAGGCTCAGCACATCAACGACATCCTCACGCAGAAGAATGCGGAGATGGACAAGCAGATCACCGAGGTCAACACCCTCAAGAAGGACATCGACGACCTGCTGCAGCGGCAGCAGGCGGTGGAAAGCCTGCAGAACCAGCGCAACCGCCCGGTGCAGCTGCTCGAAGAGCTGGTGCGTCAGGTGCCGGACGGCATCTACTTGACCGCGCTCAAGCAGGATGGTGACCGCTACACGGTGTCCGGCGTGGCGCAGTCCAACGAACGCGTGTCGGATCTGCTGCGCAACCTGGGATCGGTGTCCTGGCTGGATCGTGCCGAGCTGGGCGAATCCGTTGCCACCACCATGACGAACAACCTGAAGGAGCAGCGCCGCCTCTTCAACTTCACCATCCGCTTCACGTGGAAGGCCGAGCCGGCAGCGCCGGCCAAGCCGGGCAGTGCAGCCAGCGCAGTGGCGGGGAAATGACCATGGCTCTCTCGACCGAATTTTCGCTGGACGAACTGGTTGGCCAATTCCGTGGCCTGAACCTCAACGAGCCGGAAACGTGGCTGCTGGCGCCGCGCATCCTGTTCATGATTCTCGCGGCCGTGCTGGTGGTCGTGCTTGGCTGGCAGTTCTACTGGAGCGGCAAGCTGGACGAGCGTGACGCCAAGCGCACCGAGCAGGATCAGTTGAAATCCGCGTACCAGTCCAAGCTGGCCCAGGTGGTCAATCTGGAGGCACTGCGCAAGCAAAAGATCGAGGTGGAGCGCCGCGTCGCCAAGCTTGAACTGCAACTGCCGAACCGGACCGAGATGGACGCGCTGCTGGCCGACGTCAACCATGCCGGCATCGCGCGGGGGCTGACCTTCGATCTGTTCCGTCCCCAGTCCGCCGTGGTCAAGCCGTACTACGCCGAGATTCCGGTCTCGGTGAAGGTCAACGGCCGCTATCACGACATGGCGCTGTTTGCCGCCGATGTGGCTGCCCTGTCGCGGATCGTCACGCTGAGGAACATTGCGCTGACTGGCACCAAGGACGGCAGCATGGTGATGGAGGCGCGCGCCGAAGCCTACCGTGCGCTCGACCCGGATGAGCAGGCCGCGCAGCGCAAGGCTGCCGCCGTCGTCAAGGGAGACGCCAAATGAAGGGCCAAGCCATGACCCGCCGCCGGGTAACGCGTCTCATACATCTTTCGCCACTGTGTCTGGCCGTGGTGCTGGCCGCTTGCGGCGCCAGCGCGGACGACGAGCTGGAGCAATGGATGCAGCAGGCACGCAGCACCGTCAGCACCAGGCTGGCCCCGCTGCCGGAGCCGAAGCCATACGCGCCGCGTGAATACACAACCACCAAGCAGACTGATCCGTTCAGTGTGCAGAAGGTGGCGGAGCTGTCGCGCGCGCAAAACGAATCGCCGGAACCGGGTCACCGCCGTGAGCCGCTCGAGGACTTCCCGCTGGAAGCCTTCAAGCTGCTCGGGACGATGAAACGCAACGGGGAGTCGGAAGCCGTCCTGTCTGTCGGGGACAAGACGCAGCACGTGCATGTGGGGCAGTACATCGGACAAAACTATGGCCGCATCGTCCGCATTGGCGATCAGGAACTCACCCTGCGTGAGCTGGTGCGCGAAGGCACGGCCGAATGGAAAGAAAAAATGACGACCCTGAAAGTTCAGGAGGGCGCGCAATGACGATGCGTCGCGTGAAGGGCGGCCTGGCGCAGGCCGTTCGAGTGGCCCGGGGGGGCGCAGTGGCATGGCTTTCGCTGTGTATGCTGATGGTGGGCGGACAGGCGTTGGCCCAGCAGGCAATCACGGCGCCGGCAAGCAATACCGTCGAACGCGTGGAACAAGCCTCGGCAGGCGAATCCACCGTGGTGACGGTGACGCTGAAGGACGCGCCTGCCCAGAAGCCGGTGGAATTCAGCACGCAGCAGCCTGCGCGCATCGCCATCGACTTCTTCGGCACGGCATTCGCCCAAGGGCGTGCCAACTATCAATATGGCGGCAAGCTGCTGCGCGCGGCCAGCGTGGTGCAGATCGGTGACCGCACCCGCGTTGTGCTGGATCTGGCGCGCCAGTCGCAGTACAAGTCCGAGATCCGGGGCAACCAGTACGTGCTGACGCTGGGCGCCGCGCCGACGGCGTCTGCTACCCCGGTGCCGACCTTCGCCGCACCCGCGCCGACGGCCGGTGTGGAGCGGCCGTCCGTGCGCAACATCGACTTCCGCCGTGGCGAAGAG
Source organism: Ralstonia pseudosolanacearum (assembly GCF_024925465.1). Taxonomy (NCBI): domain Bacteria; kingdom Pseudomonadati; phylum Pseudomonadota; class Betaproteobacteria; order Burkholderiales; family Burkholderiaceae; genus Ralstonia; species Ralstonia pseudosolanacearum. Next base: position 526,638 of record NZ_CP103852.1, read on the forward strand.
CTGGCTGGCCGTGTGGTGGTCGACCTGTCGACGTCCAATTCCGCGATCAACATCGCCCAGCAGGGGCAAAACCTGGTGGTCGATTTCACCGGCGCCACGCTGCCGCAATCGCTGCGTCGCCGCTTTGACGTGAGCGACTTCGGCACGCCGGTGCAGGCCATGCGCGCCACCGACAACGGCACGGGGGCCCGCCTGGTCATCGAGCCGCGCGGCAACTGGCAGTACAGCTCGTATCAGACCGACACGCAGTTCGTGGTGGAAGTCCGCCCGACCAAGGAGGACCCGAACAAGCTGATCTCCGGTCCGGGCTATCGCGGGGAGCGCATGTCGCTGAACTTCCAGAACATCGACATCCGTTCGCTGCTGCAGGTCTTTGCCGACTTCACCAACCTGAACATCGTCACCAGCGACAGCGTGACGGGGACCCTGTCGCTGCGTCTGAAGGACGTGCCGTGGGATCAGGCGCTGCAGATCGTGCTGGATTCCAAGGGCTTGGCCTCGCGCCGAAATGGCAACGTGCTGTGGGTGGCGCCGCGCAACGAACTGGCGACCAAGGAGAAGGCCGAGCTGGAGTCGCAGCAACAGGTGACCGAGCTGGAGCCGCTGCGCAGCCAGGTGTTCCGTCTGAATTACCAGCGTGCTGATGACGTGCGCAACATGCTGCTGGGTACCGGAGCAGCGGCGGGCGGTGGTGCTGCGGCGTCGCGTATCTTGTCCAAGCGCGGTTCGCTGACGGCGGATGCCCGCACCAACCAGCTGTTTGTCTCGGACATTCCGAGCAAGCTGGAGGAGGTGCAGGCTTTCCTGCTGAAGATCGACATCCCGGTGCGTCAGGTGATGATCGAGGCGCGCATCGTCGAGGCTGATGACACGTTTAGTCGCAACCTAGGTGCAAAGCTGGGCTTCGCGGCCAAGACCAATGGTGCCGGATATGGCAACACCTACAGCAACGTGGTGTCGCCGGTCACGAAAGACGCCACTTGGGACAACAGCTCGGCCGTCAGCCTGCCCGCCAACGGCATCAACGGCGTGAACGCTGCCAGCGTTGCGGTGAGCCTGTTCAACGCCGGTGCCGGCCGTTTCCTGGCGCTCGAACTGTCGGCGCTGGAAGCCGACGGCCGCGGCAAGATCATCTCCAGCCCGCGTGTGGTCACCGCTGACAACATCAAGGCGCTGATCGAGCAGGGTACCGAAGTGCCTTACCAGCAGGCGACCTCGTCGGGCGCGACGTCGGTGTCGTTCAAAAAGGCCAACCTGAAATTGGAGGTGACGCCGAAGATTACGCCGGACGGCAACGTGTTCCTGGACGTGGACGTCAACAAGGACAGCCTGGGTACGCAGACCACCAACGGCTTCGCCATCAACACCAAGCACGTGCAGACCCAGGTGCTGGTCGAGAATGGCGGTACGGTTGTGATTGGCGGTATCTACACGCAGAACGAACGGACCGATGTGAACAAGGTCCCGCTGCTGGGTGACATCCCGGTGCTGGGCAACCTGTTCAAGAGCACGGCCAAGACCAACGACCGGACGGAACTGCTGGTGTTCCTGACGCCGCGCGTGCTGTCCGACCAGCTGTCGCTGAAGTAAGCCGCAGCGCGGGTGTGCCAGACCCGAAAGCCCGCCCTCCTGAATGGAGCGCCGGGCTTTTTTTCGTTCTGCGCATCGATCGGCGCGGGATGGCGGGCAAAAGCCACTACAATCGAAATCAAATTTCAGATTTCGCGCGATTTTGTCTGTTTCCAACGTTTTTTTCGTCGGCCTGATGGGGGCCGGCAAGACCACCGTCGGGCGAGCCGTCGCTCGGCGGCTCGACTTGCCGTTCTTCGACTCCGACCACGAGATCGAAGCGCGTTGCGGCGTGCGCGTGCCGGTCATCTTCGAGCATGAAGGCGAAATAGGCTTTCGCGACCGCGAAACCCAAATAATCGATGAGCTGACCGCGCGCCATGGCGTGGTCGTGGCCACTGGCGGCGGCGCCGTGCTGCGCCCGGAAAACCGCGCTTTCCTGCGCGCGCGCGGCACGGTGATTTACCTGCGCGCCAATCCCCACGACCTGTACCTGCGCACGCGCCACGACAAGAACCGCCCGCTGTTGCAGACCGAGAACCCGCGTGCCAAGCTTGAAGAACTGCACGCGACCCGCGACCCGCTGTACCGCGAGGTGGCACACTTTGTCATCGAGACCGGCAAGCCCACCGTGGCCCAGCTTGTTAATATGGTGCTGATGCAACTCGAAGTGGCCGGCATCGTGGTGCCGCCCGCCGCCTCTTCCCCGACCTCGCAAGTCTCCAGCCAGTCATGATTACCGTTGATGTCGACCTGGGCGAGCGCGCCTATCCGATCCATATCGGAACCGGGCTCCTGTCCCAAGCCGAACTGTTTGCTCCCCATATTCGCGGCACCCGTGCCGTGATCGTCACCAATGAGACGGTGGCGCCGCTCTATGCCGCTCGGGTCGAAGCCGCGATCCGCTCGCTGGGCAAGGCCGTCGACATGGTGGTGCTGCCCGACGGTGAATCGTTCAAGACGTGGGAGACGCTCAACCGGATCTTCGATGCGCTCCTGGCCTCGGGCGCTGACCGCAAGACCACCCTCGTGGCGCTCGGCGGGGGGGTGATCGGCGACATGACCGGATTTGCCGCTGCCAGCTACATGCGCGGCGTGCCGTTCATCCAGGTGCCGACCACGCTGCTGTCCCAGGTCGATTCGTCGGTGGGGGGCAAGACCGGGATCAATCACCCGCTCGGCAAGAACATGATCGGTGCGTTCCACCAGCCGCAGGCTGTGCTGGCCGACATCGACACGCTGCGCACGCTGCCGCCGCGCGAGCTCGCCGCCGGCATGGCCGAAGTCATCAAGCATGGCGCCGTCGCCGATGCCGACTACTTCGCGTGGATCGAGCGCCACATTGCCGGCCTCAATGCTTGCGATGCCGAGCTGATGGCGGAAGCCGTGCGCGGCTCGGTGCAGATCAAGGCGGCCGTGGTGGCACAGGACGAGCGCGAGTCCGGTCTGCGCGCCATCCTCAACTTCGGCCACACCTTCGGCCATGCCATCGAAGCGGGCCTGGGGTACGGCGAATGGCTGCACGGTGAGGCTGTCGGCTGCGGCATGGCGATGGCGGCGGATCTGTCGCACCGGCTCGGTTTCATCGACATCGATACGCGCAACCGCGTGACGGCGCTGACACGCGCGGCCAACCTGCCGGTGGTGGCGCCGGATCTGGGCGTGGCGCGCTTCATCGACCTGATGCGGGTCGACAAGAAGGCTGAGGCGGGCGAGATCAAGTTCGTCCTGCTGCGCAAGCTGGGCCAGGCGTTCGTGACCACGGTACCCGACACCGACCTGCGCGCCACGCTGCAGCATGCCGTGCTGCGTCCGCCTACCGAAGCGCCAGTGGCCTGACCGACGGAGCGCCGGCCTGATGAACGATCGACTCGACCTGTTGCCCGCGCCGTTCGATCTGGAAGGCCACCTTGCCTCCTATGCTGCACATGCCGCGCAGTCGCGTGGGCGCGTGCACGCCGAGCCGCCATCGACCTCGCGCACGGAATTCCAGCGCGATCGCGACCGCATCATCCATTGCACGGCATTCCGCCGGCTCGAGTACAAGACGCAGGTTTTCGTCAACCACGAGGGCGACCTGTTCCGCACGCGGCTCACGCACAGCCTGGAGGTCGCGCAGATTGCGCGGTCGATCGCCCGCAGCCTGCGATTGAACGAAGACCTGGTCGAGGCGATCTCGCTTGCGCATGATCTGGGCCATACGCCGTTTGGCCATGCCGGACAGGACGCGCTCAACGACTGCATGAAGCCGTACGGCGGTTTTGAGCACAACCTGCAAAGCCTCCTGGTGGTGGACCGGCTGGAGGAGCGGTATGGCGGTTTCGATGGCCTGAACCTGACCTTCGAGACCCGCGAGGGCATCCTCAAGCACTGCTCGCGCAACAATGCCGCCACGCTCGGCGACCTGGGACGCCGCTTCCTGGAGGGCCAGCAGCCGACGCTGGAGGCTCAGTTGGCCAACCTCGCCGATGAAGTGGCGTACAACAACCACGATATCGATGACGGCCTGCGCTCCGGCCTGATCACGCTGGAACAGCTCGAAGGCGTGCCGCTATGGGCTCGGCACCGGCGTGAGGCCGAGGCGACGTTTCCGGGCGTCGGCGGGCGCCGCATGATCAACGAGACGATTCGCCGGATCATCAACGCGCTGATCGTCGATCTGATTGCCAGCACGCGCGCGGCCATTGCGGGGGCCGAGCCGCAGAGCATCGACGACGTGCGCGCCGCGCCGCCGCTGGTGGCCTTCTCGGAGCCGATGCGCGACGAAGCCCGCGTGCTCAAGCGTTTCCTGTTCGATAACCTCTACCGTCACTATCTGGTGATGCGCATGTCGGCCAAGGCGCGCCGCATCATCGAGGATCTGTTCCGTGTGTTCCTGGAGGATCCGCGCCTGCTGCCGCCGCAGTACCAAGCCGGGGATTCTGCCGAACAGCCGCGCTGGATCGCGCACTACATCGCCGGCATGACAGACCGCTACGCCATCAAGGAGCATCGGCGCATCTTCGCGGTCGAGGTGCTCTGAGCGGCGCGAGCGCCCAAAAAAAATGCCCGGCCGCCCCAACGCATGCCGGGCCGAACGCGCCAACCACCGCCGACGAGCGCCCCCGCCGTCGACGGCCCCTGCGGCGCGCCGGAAAAGTCGATCAGGAAAGTGTCAGTTGATCGTCTCCTTCAGAAGCGGTAGCCCAGGCCCATGCCGACCAGCCATGGATCGATTCTCACCTTGCTGACGGTCTGGCCGCCCAGTTTCAAGTCGGCGCTGATCCAGGTCTTCTTGATGTCGACGTTGAGGTAGATGCGGTCCGTCAGGCGGTAATCGAAACCGGCCTGCAGCGCGGGGCCGAAACTGTTGCGGCTCAGGTCGAGCGACCCAACGCCCGGCACCTGCAGGCCCACGTTGGAGATGCGCGTGTAATTGAGGCCGGCGCCGAGATAGGGCTTGAAGCGCGATTCCGGCCGGAAGTGGTATTGCAGCGTCAGGATCGGCGGCAGATGGCGGAAGCTGCCGATCTTGGTCGGCCCGCCCAGCGCGCTTTGCGTGACCGTCACGTCCTGCTGCTGCGGGTAGGTCAGGATCAGTTCGGCCGCCAGGTTAGACGTGAAGAAATACGAGATATCCAGTTCGGGGAACGCCTTGTTGTTGATATGGATGGCGTCATCGGGCACTGCCAGCGCGGGAATCGCGTCGGACTTGTTGGCCGCCGTCAGGTTGACCGCGCGCAGGCGGACCATCCAGTTGCCGCTGGCCGGGGGCAGGTCGTTGCCCTCGGCATGCGCAATCGGGCAAAAGGCCGCCGCGATGAGGCTGGCTGCAGCGGCAACGATGGCTGGACGGACAACTGCCATGAACGCGCTCCCTCAATGTGGTCTCGTTGATGTGATGGGCACCAGTCTTGCGCGGATGGGCGGCTTCGCATTTGCGCCGGATCAAGATGACGGCCGGGATGCGGTGCAGGCAGGGCCGTGTTTGACCGAGAGCAAATATCCGCGGCAAACCGCGGGCTTTCGTTGCACTGCAGCGACAGGCTTTCCGCAACCGTTTGCGGATGGAAAATTGGGGACAGATTAGCGGGCTTCGCGCTACGATGGCGTTTTGCCTGCCTGTTTTGTTGTCATGGCCCGCCTGCCCCGCCTCAGTCCCATCGATTCTCCGGTTCACGTGCTGCAGCGCGGCAACAATCGGCAGGCGGTGTTCCGCACCGATGAGGACTACGCCTTCTACCTCGATACCCTGCGCATGGCGGCGCGCGAGCACGATTTCGCCATCCACGCCTTTGCGCTGATGCCGAACCACGTGCACCTGGTCGGCACGCCCAAGGTGGCGGAGAGCCTGTCGCGCACGCTGCAGGCCGTCGGCCGGCGCTACACGCGCTACTTCAACGCCGCGGCCGGCCGCAGCGGCACGCTGTGGGAAGGGCGTTTCCGGTCGACGGTGCTGGACCCCGCCGAGTGGGTGCTGCCGATGATCCTGTACGTGGAGGCCAACGCCGTGCGCGCGGGCCTCGCCGTCACGCCGGAAGAGGATCGCTGGAGCTCCTACCGCCATCACGTCGGCATCCAGTCGATTCCATGGGTGAGCGATCACTACTGCTACTGGCGGCTTGGCAATACGCCATTCGAGCGCCAGTCACGCTACCGGACCCTCTGGCACGAGGGGCTCGGCTCCGACCAGCTTGCCCGCATCCGGCAGCACGTGCACAGCGGCTGGCCGCTCGGCAGCGAGGCATTTCTGGCGACGCTGGCGCGGGCGGGCGGGCGGCGCGTGGCGCCGTTGCCGAAGGGCCGGCCGCCACGCGGTCCCGCGGAGGTGGGGACGGAAACGGAGGCCGAAGCAGGCTGATTGGGGGCTTCGGGGCGCACATGTTGACGACGCATTTCGCGTGGATTTAATCTGTCCCCAATAAAAAGACCGCTTTAGAAGCACGCCATTAATAATTTACTCCGACCCCATTTAAAAACTTTTGCCTGCTGCGGGTCGCTCTTTTATAGTCGACCTCACCCCGCATTCATGGTGCGGCGCGCCATGCCCGTCGCAGCCATCGCGAGGGCCTCCTGCGGTGCGTCGTGCCGACAACATCGGAAGATCGCCGTGGAACAACATTCCTTCCCCGCTGCGCCGCAGAGCGCTGAATCGACGACCCTCCAGGGCGTGCCGGCGCCCCAAGGGCTGTATGACCCGAGCAACGAGCACGATGCGTGCGGCGTTGGCTTCGTGGCGCACATCAAGGGCAAGAAGAGCCACGATATCGTCCAGCAGGGCCTGCGCATCCTGCACAACCTCGACCACCGGGGCGCTGTCGGCGCCGATCCGCTGATGGGCGACGGCGCGGGCATCCTGCTGCAGATTCCCGACCAGTATTACCGCGAGGAAATGGCGCGCCAGGGCGTGCACCTGCCGCCGGCCGGCGAATACGGCGTCGGCATGATCTTCCTGCCGAAGGAACACGCTTCGCGCCTGGCCTGTGAGCAGGAGCTCGAGCGCACCGTGCGCCTGGAAGGCCAGGTCGTGCTGGGCTGGCGCGATGTGCCGGTCGACAAGACCATGCCGATGTCGCCCACGGTGCAGAAGACCGAGCCGGTGATCCGCCAGATCTTCATCGGTCGCGGCCGCGACATCATGACCACCGATGCGCTGGAGCGGAAGCTGTACGTGATCCGCAAGACCGCCAGCCACGCCATCCAGGCGCTCAAGCTCAAGCACGGCAAGGAATACTTCGTGCCGTCGATGTCGGCGCGCACGATCGTCTACAAGGGCCTGCTGCTGTGCGAGCAGGTCGGCCGCTACTACCAGGATCTGGCCGATCCGCGCACGGTGTCGGCGCTGGCGCTGGTGCACCAGCGCTTCTCGACCAACACCTTCCCGGCATGGGAGCTGGCGCACCCGTACCGCATGGTCGCGCACAACGGCGAGATCAACACCGTCAAGGGCAACGTCAACTGGATCAACGCGCGTACGGGCGGCATCTCGTCGCCGGTGCTGGGCGAGGACCTGCCCAAGCTGTGGCCGCTGATCTACCCGGGCCAGTCGGATACGGCATCGTTCGACAACTGCCTCGAACTGCTGACGATGGCCGGCTACCCGCTCGCCCAGGCGATGATGATGATGATTCCGGAAGCGTGGGAACAGCACGCGCTGATGGATGACAACCGCCGCGCCTTCTACGAATACCACGCTGCCATGATGGAGCCGTGGGATGGCCCCGCCGCGATCTGCTTCACCGACGGCCGCCAGATCGGCGCGACGCTCGACCGCAACGGCCTGCGTCCGGCGCGCTACTACGTCACCGACGACGACATGGTCGTGATGGCCTCGGAAGCCGGCGTGCTGCCGATTCCCGAGTCGCGCATCGTCAAGAAGTGGCGCCTGCAGCCGGGCAAGATGTTCCTGATCGACATGGAGCAGGGCCGCATCATCGACGACAAGGAGCTCAAGGACAACCTGGCCAACGCCAAGCCGTACAAGAGCTGGATCGACGCCGTGCGCATCAAGCTCGACGAGCTGGAAGCCAAGGCCGAGGACGTGGCCGCCGAGACCAAGCCGGCCGCCAAGCTGCTGGACCGCCAGCAGGCCTTCGGCTACACGCAGGAAGACGTCAAGTTCCTGATGGCGCCGATGGCCGTCAACGGCGAGGAGGCGACGGGCTCGATGGGCAACGACAGCCCGCTGGCCGTGCTGTCGTCGAAGAACAAGACGCTGTATCACTACTTCAAGCAGCTGTTCGCGCAGGTCACCAACCCGCCGATCGACCCGATCCGCGAGAACATGGTGATGTCGCTGGTGTCCTTCATCGGGCCGAAGCCGAACCTGCTCGAGCTCAACAACATCAACCCGCCGATGCGCCTCGAAGTGAGCCAGCCCGTGCTGGACTTCAAGGACATGGCGAAGATCCGCCACATCGAGCACTACACCGGCGGCAAGTTCATGGCCTACGAGCTGAACATCTGCTATCCGGTGGCGTGGGGCAAGGAAGGCATCGAGGCGCGGCTGGCCTCGCTGTGCGCCGAGGCGGTCGATGCGGTCCGGTCGGGCTACAACATCCTGATCGTGTCGGACCGCGCCGTGGATGAAAAGCAGGCGGCCATTCCGGCGCTGCTGGCGACGTCGGCGATCCACCATCACCTGGTGGAGAAGGGCCTGCGCACCAGCACCGGCCTGGTGGTGGAAACGGGCTCGGCGCGCGAAGTGCACCACTTCGCTCTGCTGGCCGGCTACGGCGCCGAGGCCGTGCACCCGTACCTGGCGATGGAAACGCTGGCCGAGATGGCCTCGGGCCTGGGCGTGTCGGTCGAGAAGGCGGTGTACAACTTCACCAAGGCGATCGGCAAGGGCCTGCAGAAGGTGATGTCCAAGATGGGCATCTCGACCTATATGTCGTACACCGGCGCGCAGATCTTCGAGGCGATCGGCCTGTCGCGCGAGCTGGTGGACAAGTACTTCCACGGCACGGCGTCGAACGTGGGCGGCATCGGCATCTTCGAGGTGGCCGAGGAAGCCCTGCGCCTGCATCGCGACGCCTTCGGCGATGCGCCGGTGCTGGCCAGCATGCTGGAGGCCGGCGGCGAATACGCCTTCCGCATCCGCGGCGAAGAGCACATGTGGACGCCGGATTCGATCGCCAAGCTGCAGCACGCCACGCGCGCGAATTCGTACCAGACGTACAAGGAATACGCCAACCTGATCAACGACCAGAGCAAGCGCCACATGACGCTGCGCGGCCTGTTCGAGTTCAGGGTGGACCCGGTGCGCGCCATCGCGCTCGATGAAGTGGAGCCGGCCAAGGAGATCGTCAAGCGCTTTGCCACCGGCGCGATGTCGCTCGGCTCGATCTCGACCGAAGCGCACACCACGCTGGCCGTGGCGATGAACCGCATCGGCGGCAAGTCGAACACCGGCGAAGGCGGCGAGGATGAGCGCCGCTATCGCAACGAGCTGCGCGGCATCCCCATCAAGCAGGGCACCAAGGTGTCGGACGTGATCGGCCATGACGTGATCGAGCGCGACCTGGAACTGCAGGAAGGCGATTCGCTGCGCTCGAAGATCAAGCAGGTGGCGTCGGGCCGCTTTGGCGTGACGGCCCAATACCTGGTGTCGGCCGACCAGATCCAGATCAAGATGGCGCAGGGCGCCAAGCCCGGCGAGGGCGGTCAGCTGCCCGGCCACAAGGTGACGGACTACATCGGCAAGCTGCGCTACTCGGTGCCGGGCGTGGGCCTGATCTCGCCGCCGCCGCACCACGACATCTACTCGATCGAAGACCTGGCGCAGTTGATCCACGACTTGAAGAACGTCAACCCGCGTTCGGACGTGTCGGTCAAGCTGGTGTCGGAAGTGGGCGTGGGCACGGTGGCCGCGGGCGTGGCCAAGGCCAAGGCCGACCACGTGGTGATCGCCGGCCATGACGGCGGCACCGGTGCGTCGCCGTGGTCGTCGATCAAGCACGCCGGCACGCCGTGGGAGCTGGGCCTGGCCGAGACGCAGCAGACGCTGATGCTCAACGGCCTGCGCAACCGCATCCGCGTGCAGGCCGACGGCCAGATGAAGACCGGCCGCGACGTCGTGATCGGCGCGCTGCTGGGCGCGGATGAGTTCGGCTTCGCCACCGCGCCGCTGGTGGTCGAGGGCTGCATCATGATGCGCAAGTGCCACCTGAACACCTGTCCGGTGGGCGTGGCGACGCAGGATCCGGTGCTGCGCAAGAAGTTCTCGGGCAAGCCCGAGCACGTGGTGAACTACTTCTTCTTCGTGGCCGAGGAAGTGCGCGAGATCATGGCGCAACTGGGCATCCGCACCTTCAACGAGCTGATCGGCCGCGCCGACCTGCTCGACACCAAGTCCGGCATCGAACACTGGAAGGCTCGCGGTCTGGACTTCGCGCGCATCTTCTACCAGCCGGCCAAGAAGGAAGGCGAGCCGTGTTACCAAGTCGACGTGCAAGACCACGGTCTGGACCGCGCGCTGGATCACCAGCTCATCGAGAAGGCCCGTGCCGCGATTGAGAAGGGCGAGCGCGTGTCGTTTATTCAGCCGGTGCGCAACGTCAACCGTACCGTGGGCGCGATGCTGTCGGGCGAGGTGGCCAAGCGCTACGGCCACGAGGGTCTGCCGGACGATTCCATCCACGTGCAGATGCAGGGCACGGCGGGTCAGTCGTTCGCAGCGTTCCTGGCGCACGGCGTGACGCTGGACTTGGTGGGCGACGGCAATGACTACGTCGGCAAGGGCCTGTCGGGCGGCCGCGTGATCGTGCGCCCGCCGCACGAGTTCCGCGGCGAGCCGACCAACAACATCATCGTCGGCAACACCGTGCTGTACGGTGCGCTGGCCGGTGAGGCGTTCTTCAACGGCGTGGCCGGCGAGCGCTTCGCGGTGCGTAACTCCGGCGCCACCACGGTGGTGGAAGGCACCGGCGACCACGGCTGCGAATACATGACCGGCGGCACCGTCGTCGTGCTGGGCGCGACCGGGCGCAACTTCGCGGCGGGCATGTCGGGCGGCGTGGCCTACGTCTATGACGAGGACGGCCTGTTCGACAAGCGCTGCAACACCGCGATGGTGGCGCTGGAGTCCGTGCTGTCGGCGGCCGACCAGGAAAAGGCGCACACGCAGTCGACCTGGCACAAGGTGGATGGCGAGCGTGTGCTCGACGAGCAACTGCTCAAGGGGCTGGTGGAAAAGCACTTCCGCTACACCGGCTCGGAGCGCGCCAAGGAACTGCTGGCCGATTGGAGCAACGCGCGCCGCCGCTTCGTCAAGGTCTTCCCGACCGAGTACAAGCGCGCGCTGACCGAGATGTTCGATCGCGAACAGGCAAGCGCACGCGAGCAGATCGCGGCCTGACCGTTCCCAGCGATCAGGCGGGCGGCCCGCGTGCTGCCCGCCACCCCTGAATAACGCAACCTCACAAGACAGGCGCGACCGCCCGGCAGGATTGCCGTGCCGGCCGGCATCGCGCCAGGAAGGACACCATGGGCAAGGCGACCGGCTTTCTCGAATTTCCCCGCCAGAACGAGGCATACGAAGCGCCCGAAGCGCGCGTGAAGCATTACAAGGAGTTCGTGTTCGCGCTGGCGGACAGCGAAGCCAAGATCCAGGGTGCGCGCTGCATGGACTGCGGCATTCCGTTCTGCAACAACGGCTGCCCGGTCAACAACGTCATCCCCGACTTCAACGACCTGGTGTACCGCCAGGACTGGAAGACGGCGATCGAGGTGCTGCACTCGACCAACAATTTCCCCGAGTTCACGGGCCGCATCTGTCCGGCGCCGTGCGAGGCGGCCTGCACGCTGGGCATCAATGAGGCGCCGGTCGGCATCAAGTCGATCGAGCACGCCATCATCGACAAGGCGTGGACCGAGGGCTGGGTGCAGCCGCAGGTGCCCAGGCACAAGACCGGCAAGACCGTGGCCGTGGTCGGCTCGGGCCCGGCCGGCTTGGCGGCGGCGCAGCAGCTGGCACGCGCCGGCCACGACGTGACGGTGTTCGAGAAGAACGACCGCATCGGCGGCCTGCTGCGCTACGGCATCCCCGACTTCAAGCTGGAAAAGACGCAGATCGACCGCCGCATGCAGCAGATGGAGGTCGAGGGCGTGACCTTCCGTACCGGCGTGATGGTGGGCGACAAGACCGTCCCCGCCGGCATCTGCAACGACGCGCGCGAGACCCTCGCCGCACAGGACATCCTCAAGACCTTCGACGCCGTGGTGCTCACGGGCGGTTCGGAAGTCCCGCGCGACCTGCCGGTGCCGGGCCGCGACCTGGATGGCGTGCATTACGCGCTCGAATTCCTGATCCCGCAGAACAAGGAAGTGGCCGGCGACGCGCCCAACCCGATCCGCGCCGACGGCAAGCACGTCATCGTCATCGGCGGCGGCGATACGGGGTCGGACTGCGTGGGCACCTCCAACCGCCACGGCGCCGCGTCGGTCACGCAGTTCGAGCTGCTGCCGCGTCCGCCCGAGGAAGAGAACAAGCCGCTGGTGTGGCCGTACTGGCCGATCAAGCTGCGCACCTCGTCGTCGCATGACGAGGGCTGCGAGCGCGACTGGTCGGTTGCCACCAAGGCGATGATCGGCGAGAACGGCCGCTTGACGGGCCTCAAGGCTGTGCGCCTGGAGTGGAAGGACGGCAAGATGGCCGAGGTCGAAGGCAGCGAGTTCCTGCTCAAGGCCGACCTCGTGCTGCTGGCGATGGGCTTCACCAATCCGGTCGGCGGCGTGCTGGAAGCGTTCGGCGTGGCCAAGGATGCGCGCAGCAACGCCCGTGCCGCCACCGAGGGCGACAACGCCTACGCCACCAATGTGCCGAAGGTGTTCGCCGCCGGCGACGTGCGCCGCGGGCAGTCGCTGGTGGTGTGGGCCATCCGCGAAGGCCGCCAGGCCGCGCGCGCGGTGGACACATTCCTCATGGGCCATTCGGTGCTGCCGCGCTGACCACGCGGTCGATCGCCTGACCTGGGCCCGCTTCGGCGGGCCTTTTCTTTGGCTTTGGGCGCGGGCCGGTGCCTTCATGGTTTACATCCACATGGTTTACATGGGTGATGGATGGCCGGCGGGCTTTTTAGAATGGGGCAGCCCCCATTTCCCGCGCCCCGATGCGAGCCGACGTCCGCACCCCGCTGGCTGATCCGTACGACATGGCCCGCCCGGGGCGGCGCCGTGCGCTGGCCGTGCTGGGCGCGATGCCCGTGCTGCTGACGGCGTGGCCGGCGCGGGGCGAGCTGCTGGGCTATCCGTCGCACGCCATGCGCCTGGTGGTGCCGGCCGCCGAGGGCAGCGCCTTCGACGCGCTGGCCCGCGCGCTCGCGGTGCAACTGGCCGGGCAGCTCGGCATGGCGGCCAGCGTCGAGGACCGTCCGGCGGCCAACGGCATGGCGGCCGGCGAGCTGGTGGCGCGCGCGCCGTCCGATGGGCACACGTGGCTGCTGCAGCAGACCACCTTCGTCGCCCAGCCTGCGCTCGAACCCGCCCCGTACGATCCGCTGCGCGACTTCCAGCCGGTGGCCATGGTGGCCACGCTGCCGCTGTTCCTGGCCATCGACGCGCGCCTGTCCGTCGCCTCGATCGGCGAACTGGTTGCGCAGGCGCGGGGTCAGTCGGCCTCGGTCAATTGCGGGTCCGAGGCGGTTGGCACGTGGTCGCATCTCGTGGCCGAGCAGTTCGTCCGGGATTACGCGATCCACGCGCCGCACGTGACCGTCAAGGGCGAAGGTGTCCTGATCCAGCAACTGCTGGCCGGGCGCATGACGGCCTGCTTCGCCACCTATCCCAGCCTGGCCGCCGGCGTGAGCGCGGGGCAGCTGCGGCTGCTGGGCGTGACGGGGTCGGCGCGTTCGCCGTTCGCGCCCGCCGTGCCCACGCTGCGCGAGGCGGGCGTGGCGGGCTTCGACCGCAGCGCCTGGGTCGGCGTGTTCGCGCCGGCGCGCACGCCCCGGCCGCTGTCGCTGCGCGTCGCCGTCGAGCTCAAGCAGGTGCTGGCCTCGGGCGATGTGCGCGCCACCATGCTGGCCGGCGGCTACCAGCCGGAGTGGGAGGCGGCCGAGTCCTTCGCCGCCGCCGTGCGGAGCGATGCCGTGCACTGGCAGTCGCTGATCCGCGAGGCCGATCTGCAGCTCGAAGAGCGTGGCTAGGCGGGTGGGGGCACCGGCGCGCGCAACGCCACATTTCCGTTTCGGCGACCTGCGATCCGGCGTGCCCGGACGCGGCCCCCACGCCACAGAATGCGTCGGTAAGCGGGGAGGTGACCGGCGGGCGACGCGGGTTTCCCCCTATAATGTCGGGCCGCACCCAGCCGGTGCGGCCAGACCCTAGAACGAGGCGCGGCACCGCCAAGGCGCCGCTCCGAGCCCTCAGCGCCGAAATCTATCGTGCCGTCCCAGTCCTCTACCGCCGTTGTCGAACTCGACCAGGTCGAGTTCGCCTACCAGCCGGGCGCGCGACGCATCCTGTCCGGACTGTGCATGCGTGTGCCCAAGGGCAGCGTGGTTGCCGTCATGGGCGGCTCCGGCTGCGGCAAGACCACCGTGCTGCGCCTGATCGGCGGGCAGGTCGCCGCGGCTTCCGGCGCCGTGCGCGTGCACGGCGCGGACATCGGCACGATGGACAAGCCCGCGCTCTACGCCGCGCGCCGCCAGATGGGCATGCTGTTCCAGTTCGGCGCGCTGTTCTCCGACATGTCGGTGTTCGACAACGTGGCCTTCCCGCTGCGCGAGCACACCGAGCTGCCCGAGCCGTTGATCCGCGACCTGGTGCTGATGAAGCTCAACGCCGTCGGCCTGCGCGGCGCACGCGACCTGATGCCGTCGCAGATCTCGGGCGGCATGGCGCGCCGCGTGGCGCTGGCCCGCGCGATCGCGCTGGACCCGTCGCTGATCCTCTACGACGAGCCGTTCGCCGGGCTGGATCCGATCTCGCTGGGCCTGACGGCCTCGCTGATCCGCAGCCTGAACGACGCCCTGGGCGCGACCAGCATCATCGTCTCCCACGATGTGCAGGAGACCTTCCAGATCGCCGATTACGTCTACTTCGTCGCTAACGGCGGCATCGCCGCCGAGGGGACGCCGGCGGAGCTGTTGGCCTCGACCGATCCGTTCGTGCGCCAGTTCGTGCACGGCGAGCCCGACGGCCCCGTGCCGTTCCATTACCCGGGCGTGCCCCTGGCCGAAGACTTCGGCGTGGCCGGCCGGCGTGACGGAGAGGCGCAATGATTTCGTCGATCGGCTTCCTGGTTCGCGTCCTGATCAGCCGCCTCGGCTACGCGACACGCATGCTGTTGGCGCTGCTCGGCGCCGGCCACGACGTGCTCCGCCGCCCGCGCCTGCTGGTCGAGCAGCTGCGTTTCATCGGCAACGACTCGTTCATCATCATCGCGGTATCGGGCCTGTTCGTCGGCTTCGTGCTGGGCTTGCAGGGCTACTACACGCTCAACCGCTACGGCTCGGAGCAGGCGCTGGGCCTGCTGGTGGCGCTGTCGCTGGTGCGCGAGCTGGGGCCGGTGGTGACGGCGCTGCTGTTCGCCGGCCGCGCCGGCACTTCGCTGACCGCCGAGATCGGCCTGATGAAGGCCAACGAAGAGCTGATCGCCATGGAAATGATGGCGGTCGATCCCCTTGCCCGCGTGCTGGCGCCGCGCTTCTGGGGCGGCTTCATCGCCATGCCGCTGCTGGCCGCCATCTTCAGCGCGGTGGGCATTCTGGGCGGATACTTCGTCGGCGTGGGCCTGATCGGCGTGGATGCCGGCGCATTCTGGTCGCAGATGCAGGCCGGCGTGGATGTGGTGAAAGACGTGCTCAACGGCGTCATCAAGAGCGTGGTGTTCGGCGTGGCGGTCACCTTCGTCGCGCTGTACCAGGGCTATGAGGCCAAGGCCACGCCCGAGGGCGTGTCGCGCGCGACCACCCGCACCGTGGTGATTGCGTCGCTGGCCGTGCTGGCGTTGGACTTCGTGCTGACCGCGCTGATGTTCAGCTGAAGCGGTCGGCATTCAGAGAGAAAAGATCATGCGTAAGAGCCTCCTCGATTTCTGGGTCGGACTGTTCGTGCTGGTGGGCCTTATCGCGCTGCTGTTCCTGGCGCTGAAGGCGGGCAACATGAGCGCGTTCTCGTTTGCCAAGACCTACCAGGTGCGCGCAGCGTTCGACAACATCGGCGGATTGAAGGTGCGCGCGCCGGTCAAGAGCGCGGGCGTGGTGGTGGGGCGCGTGTCGGAGATCCTGTTCGACGACAAGTCGTACCAGGCCACCGTTGTGCTCGACATGGACCAGCGCTACCAGTTTCCGAAGGACAGCTCGGCCAAGATCCTGACCTCGGGGCTGCTCGGCGAGCAATACGTTGGCCTGGAGCCGGGCGGCGATTCGGCCATGCTGGCCGGCGGCAGCAAGATTACGATGACGCAGTCGGCCGTGGTGCTGGAGAACCTGATCAGCCAGTTCCTCTATAGCAAGGCGGCTGATGCCGGTGCGGGCAATGCCGGCGGTGGTGCCGGCAAGCCGGCCGAGAGCAGTGGGAGTGGGAGTAAATAAATCATGAGAACAACAATATCGAATCGGACCCTGCGCGGCTTTGCGCTGGGCATGGCGGCAAGCGCCGTCCTGCTCGCGGGCTGCGCCACCGGGCCCAACGCCAATCCGGCCGACCCGATCGAGCCGTTCAACCGCGAAGTCTTCCGCATCAACGACGATCTCGACAAGGGCGTGCTCAAGCCCGTTGCGCAGACGTATGTCGACGTGGTGCCGTCGCCGGCGCGCACGGCGGTGTCGAATTTCTTCTCCAACGCGGGTGACGTCTATTCGGCGGTCAACAACCTGCTGCAGCTGAAGGGCACGGCCGCGCTGGAAGACACCATGCGGGTGGCCATCAACACCGTCCTGGGCCTGGGCGGCCTGATCGACATTGCGTCGGACGCCGGTCTGCCCAAGCATAAGGAAGACTTCGGCCAGACCCTGGGCGTGTGGGGCGTGCCGGCCGGTGCGTACATCGTCTGGCCGCTGCTGGGTCCGAGCACCGTGCGCGACACCGCGGGCTTCCTGGTCGACTGGCAGCTGGATCCGCTCACATACTTCAACAACAGCGCGGTCACCTATTCGCTGGCGGCCCTGCGCGTGGTCGATGCGCGCGCGGGCCTGCTGGGCGTGGGCAATGTGCTGGAAGAGGCGGCGGTCGACAAGTACACCTTCATGCGCGATGCCTATCTGCAGCGCCGCCGCTACCTGATCTACGACGGCAACCTGCCCGAGGACACCGATGGCAAGAATCCGCCGGAGGGGGCCGAGCAGGATGGGAGCATGTCGCCGTACCATCGCTTTACCCCCAACTGGCCGGTGTTCCGCCGCTGACCCGTCACACGTAACAGCCACGCCTCAATGGTGACAAGGCGTAAAAGCGGCCGCTCCCCGTCGAACTTGGCCGGGAGCGCCCGGTTCTAACCGCCAGCAAGATCGCAGCGGCGATGCTGTTTGTGGACCAGAAATCACAATAGAAGGACGCGATATGTTCAAGAAACTCCTCCACTCCCTGTTTGCCGGCCTGACCTTCATGGCCGCCGTGGCGGCGGTGCCCGCACACGCGCAGGAGACCGATGCCCAGACCACCGTCAAGACGGCCGTGGACGACGTGCTCGCCACCATCAAGGGCGATTCGGATCTGCGCGGCGGCAACATGCAGAAGGTCTTCCTGCTGGTCGATCAGAAGATCGTGCCGCGCGCGGACTTCAAGCGCACCACGCAAATTGCGATGGGCCGCTTCTGGAACCAGGCCACGCCGGAGCAGCAGCAGCAGATCCAGGACGGCTTCAAGACGCTGCTGGTCCGTACCTACGCGGGCGCGCTGGCGAACGTGCGCAACCAGACGGTGTCGTACAAGCCGTTCCGTGCCGCAGCGGACGACACCGATGTGGTGGTGCGCTCGACGGTCAACAACAACGGCGAGCCGGTGGCCCTGGACTACCGCATGGAAAAGTCCGCGAACGGCTGGAAGGTCTATGACATCAACATCAGCGGGCTGTGGCTGTCGGAAACCTACAAGAACCAGTTTGCCGAGGTCATCAGCAAGCGCGGCGGCGTGAGCGGTCTGGTGCAGTTCCTGGACGAGCGCAATGCCCAACTGGCCAAGGGGCCGGCAAAGTAAGCCGATCTCCGGTAGAATCCACACAGCGGTCGATTGCGGCCGCTGTTTCTTTTTCTGCTCCCGCCCCGCCCATGCTGACCCTGTCCGGCCCGCTGACTCACTGCGAAGCGCCGCGCGTCCTGCGCGAGGGCGAGGCGCAGCTCGGCCAGGCACGTCAGGCCGGCACCGCGGCCGTGCGGGTCGATTGCGCGGGCCTGTCGCAGGTCGACTCCTCCGCGCTGGCGGTGCTGCTGTCGTGGCAGCGCACGGCGCAGGCTGCCGGCATCGCGCTGGATATCGCCGCGGCCCCCGAGGCGCTGCGCAATCTCGCCACGCTGTATGGCGTCGACACCCTGCTGGCGGTCGCACCGGCCACCACGGCATCCCATCACCCGGCACGACATTGAGGCGGCGTCCGGTGCGGGGCGGTCTTCCCCACATCGCGATGCCGCGCTCCGGCCATGAGCCGCGCGCTCGTGGCAACCCCGGTCCGGCGCCGCAAGCCGTGCCAGCGGCCCCTGGTGCAGTTCCCCTATAATCCTGGGTTTGTCGCTCTGCCGCCGTCGCATGCGGCGTCCGGGCCTGGTCGATCGAAGTGGTCCTTGCGCCCCCAAAGAGCAGAGCAGTTCATATAGCCGGCCATGAAAGCCATCGAAATCGCTGACGTCCGCAAGCGCTACAAGTCGTTGCAAGCGCTCAAGGGCGTGAGCCTGTCCGTTGAGCAGGGCGAGTTTTTCGGTCTGCTGGGCCCGAACGGCGCGGGCAAGACCACGCTGATCTCGATCCTCGCGGGTCTGAATCGCGCCGATTCCGGCCAGGTGCGCGTGCTCGGCCACGATGTGGTGTCCGACTACCGGATGGCGCGCCGCATGCTGGGCGTGGTGCCGCAAGAGCTGGTATTCGATCCGTTCTTCTCGGTGCGCGAGACGCTGCGGCTGCAATCGGGCTACTTCGGCCTGACCCGGAACGACGACTGGATCGACGAGGTGATGGCCAACCTCGACCTGACCTCCAAGGCGGACGCCAATATGCGCGCCCTGTCCGGCGGTATGAAGCGCCGCGTGCTGGTGGCGCAGGCGCTGGTGCACCGCCCGCCGGTGATCGTGCTCGATGAGCCGACCGCCGGCGTGGACGTCGAACTGCGCCAGACGCTGTGGAAGTTCATCGCGCGCCTGAACCGCGAGGGCCACACCGTCGTGCTGACCACGCACTACCTGGAAGAAGCGGAATCGCTGTGCGACCGCATCGCCATGCTCAAGTTCGGCGAGGTGGTGGCGCTGGACCGCACCGCCAACCTGCTGTCGCAGTTCGCCGGGCTGCAGCTCGTGCTGAGCTTTGCCCACGGAGCGCTGCCGGCGTCGCTGGAAGGGCTGCGCATGCCGGGCAACCACGGCGAGCGCGGCGTGCGGCTGCGCCTGTCGGGCTACGGCGAAGTCGAGCAGATGCTTTCCACCTGCCGCCAGGCCGGCTGCGAGATCGACGACATGGAGATCGCCAAGGCCGACCTGGAAGACGTGTTCGTGCAGATCATGCGGCGCGAGGGCGGCATGCCCGCCGCGCCGGGCGTGCCGGCGATTCCCGATTCCGCGCTGGAGCCCGCCGCATGAGCGCCATTCCGCAGATTCGCCCGGGCCGCTGGACCGGCTTCCGCACGCTGCTGTACAAGGAAGTGCTGCGCTTCTGGAAGGTCAGCTTCCAGACCGTGGCCGCGCCGGTGCTGACCGCGCTGCTGTACCTGCTGATCTTCGGCCACGTGCTGGAAGACCACGTGCAGGTGTTCGGCCAGATCAGCTATACCGCCTTCCTGATTCCCGGCCTGGTGATGATGAGCGTGCTGCAGAACGCGTTCGCCAACAGCTCGTCGTCGCTGATCCAGTCGAAGATCACGGGCAACCTGGTGTTCATCATGCTGCCGCCGCTGTCGCACTGGGAGATGTTCGGCGCGTACGTGGTCGCCTCGGTGATCCGCGGGCTGGCGGTGGGCGCGGGCGTGCTCGTCGTGACGGCGTGGTTTGCCCACCTGCACTTCGCGCAGCCGCTGTGGATCATCGTTTTCGCCATCCTGGGCGCGGCCGTGCTCGGGACGCTGGGGCTGATCGCCGGCATCTGGGCCGAGAAGTTCGACCAGCTCGCGGCGTTCCAGAATTTCCTGATCGTGCCGGCCACCTTCCTGGCGGGCGTGTTCTATTCGATCCATTCGCTGCCGCCGTTCTGGCAGGCGGTGTCCCACGCCAACCCGTTCTTCTACATGATCGACGGCTTCCGCTACGGCTTCTTCGGGGTGTCCGATGTGCCGGTGGCGATCAGCCTCGGCGTGATGGTGATCGCGCTGGTCGTGGTGGGGGGGATCGCCCTGCAGATGCTCCGCACGGGCTACAAGCTGCGCCATTGATGCGTCGATAACAAACCAAGACGCACCACCCTAACGTTTCTGGAGAAGGGAAGGCCATGTTGCCCACACCCGAACAAATCAAGCAGTACATCGAAGCCGGCCTGCCGTGCGAACACCTCGAAATCGAGGGCGACGGCCAGCACTTCTTCGCCACCATCGTCAGCGCGCAGTTCGAAGGCAAGCGATTGATCCAGCGCCACCAGCTCGTCTACGCGGCGCTGGGCGACCGCATGCGCGCGGAGATCCATGCCCTGTCCATGAAGACCCTGACGCCGGCCGAGTGGAGACCCTGACATGGCCGAGCTCGATCCCACCCCGGCTGCGGCCGATACCGATTCCGACCCCGCGCTCGCCGAGCGCCCCGTACGACGTGATGTCTCGCTCATGGACAAACTGCTGATCGAAGGCAATGGCCCGCTGTCGGGCGAAATCCGCGTTTCCGGTGCCAAGAACGCCGCGCTGCCGATCATGTGCGCCGCGCTGCTGACGCCCGAGCCGCTCACGCTGCACAACGTGCCCAACCTGCAGGATGTGCGCACCATGCTCAAGCTGCTGCGCCAGATGGGCGTGGCGGGCACGCAGGATGGCCATGACGTCACGCTCGATGCCGCCGCCATCGATGCGCCGGAAGCGCCGTACGACCTGGTGAAGACCATGCGCGCGTCGATCCTCGTGCTGGGGCCGCTGCTGGCGCGCTTCGGCCACGCGCGCGTGTCGCTGCCGGGCGGCTGCGGCATCGGCGCGCGACCGGTCGACCAGCACATCAAGGGCCTGCAGCAGATGGGCGCCGAGATCGTCATCGAGCACGGCTACATCGAAGCCAAGCTCGCCGACGGCGCCAAGCGGCTGCACGGCGCGCGCATCGTCACCGACATGGTGACCGTGACCGGCACCGAGAACCTGCTGATGGCCGCCGTGCTGGCCGACGGCGAGACCGTGCTGGAAAACGCCGCGCGCGAGCCGGAAGTGACCGACCTCGCCAACCTGCTGGTGAAGATGGGCGCGCGCATCGACGGCATCGGCACCGACCGCCTGGTGGTGCAGGGCGTCGAAGCGCTCAAGGGTGCCGAGCACACCGTCATCGCCGACCGCATCGAGGCCGGCACGTTCCTGTGCGCGGTGGCCGCGGCCGGCGGCGACGTGACGCTGCGCGGCGTGCCGTCGGGCATTCTCGACGCGGTGCTCGACAAGCTGCGCGAAGCCGGCGTGACGCTCACCACGGGCGACGACTGGATCCGCGTGCAGATGCACGGCCGCCCGAAGGCGGTCAGCTTCCGCACCTCGGAATACCCGGCCTTCCCGACCGACATGCAGGCGCAGTTCATGATGCTGAACTGCATCGCCGAAGGGGCTGCGCTGGTGACGGAGACGATCTTCGAGAACCGCTTCATGCACGTGCAGGAACTGAACCGCCTGGGCGCCAACATCATCACCGAAGGCAACACGGCAGCGGTGACGGGCGTGGAGCAGCTCTCGGGCGCGACCGTGATGGCGACCGACCTGCGCGCCTCGGCCAGCCTGGTGATCGCCGGCTTGGTGGCACAGGGCGAAACGCTGGTCGACCGTATCTATCACCTCGATCGCGGCTATGACCGCATCGAGGACAAGCTCTCCGCCGTCGGCGCCAAAATCCGCCGCATCCAAGCGTAAGGTAAGGAACCCGCAGGCCATGAACGCAATCCAGTCCGCTCCCGATCAGCTCACACTGGCACTGTCGAAGGGGCGCATCTTTGAAGAGACGCTGCCGCTGCTGAAGGCGGCCGGCATCGAGGTGACCGAAGATCCGGAAACCTCGCGCAAGCTGATCCTGCCGACCTCCGACCCGGCGCTGCGCGTGATCATCGTGCGCGCCTCCGACGTGCCGACCTACGTGCAGTACGGCGCGGCGGACTTCGGCGTGGCCGGCCGCGACGTGCTGATGGAGCACGGCATGGCGGGCCTGTATGCGCCCATCGACCTGAACATCGCCCGCTGCCGCATGTCGGTGGCGGTGCCCAAGGGCTTCGATTACGCGAACGCGGTGCGCCAAGGCGCACGCCTGTCGGTGGCGACGAAGTATCTGAACACCGCACGTGAGCATTTCGCCAAGAAGGGCGTGCACGTCGACCTGATCAAGCTGTACGGCTCGATGGAGCTGGGCCCGCTGGTGGGCCTGGCCGATGCCATCGTCGACCTGGTCAGCACCGGCGGCACGCTGCGCGCGAACAACCTCGTCGAGGTGGAGGAGATCGTGCAGATCTCGTCCCGACTGGTCGTCAACCAGGCCGCGCTGAAGCTCAAGCGCGAACGGCTGGCGCCCATCCTCGACGCTTTCGAGCGCGCTTCGCGGCCGGCCGGTGCCGAGTCCGGGCGCGTTGGAGAACCCGCATGAGCCTGACCATCCGCAAACTGGATTCGGCCGACGCCGGATTCGCGGCGCAACTGCGCCAGGTGCTCGCCTTCGACGCGAGCGAAGACGAAGCCATCGACCGCGCCGCCGCGCAGATCCTGGCCGACGTGAAGGCACGCGGCGACGCCGCCGTGCTGGAGACCACACTGCGCTTCGACCGCATCGAAGCCGACAGCGTGGCCGCGCTGGAGCTGTCGCCGGTGGTGCTGCAGGCCGCGCTGGACGGCTTGGAGCCCACGCGCCGCGCCGCACTGGAGGCCGCCGCCGCCCGCGTGCGCGCCTACCACGAGAAGCAGAAGATCGAGTGCGGCACGCACAGCTGGGAGTACGCGGAAGCCGACGGCACCGTGCTCGGCCAGAAGGTCACGCCGCTCGACCGCGTCGGCATCTACGTGCCGGGCGGCAAGGCGGCGTACCCGTCGTCGGTGCTGATGAACGCGATTCCGGCGCGTGTGGCCGGCGTCAAGGAAATCATCATGGTGGTGCCCACGCCGGGCGGCGTGCGCAACGAGCTGGTGCTGGCCGCGGCCTGCATCGCCGGAGTGGACCGCGTGTTCACCATCGGCGGCGCGCAGGCGGTGGGGGCGCTGGCCTACGGCACCGAGACCGTGCCCGCCGTCGACAAGATCGTCGGCCCGGGCAACGCCTACGTGGCGGCGGCCAAGCGGCGCGTGTTCGGCACGGTCGGCATCGACATGATCGCCGGGCCGTCCGAGATCCTCGTCATCTGCGACGGCACCACCGATCCGGACTGGGTGGCGATGGACCTGTTCTCGCAGGCCGAGCACGACGAGCTCGCGCAGTCGATCCTGCTGTGCCCGGACGCCGGCTTCATCGCCCAGGTGGAAGCCAGCATTCGGCGCCAACTCGGCGACATGCCGCGCAAGGAGGTGATTGCCGCCTCGCTGTCGGGCCGCGGCGCGCTGATCCAGGTACGCGACATGGACGAGGCGTGCGAGATCACCAACGACATCGCGCCGGAACACCTCGAGATTTCCGCCGAGAACCCGCGTCAGTGGGCCGAGCGTATCCGCCATGCCGGCGCCATCTTCCTCGGCAAGTACACCAGCGAGTCGTTGGGCGACTACTGCGCGGGCCCGAACCACGTGCTGCCGACCTCGCGCACGGCGCGCTTCTCGTCGCCGCTGGGCGTGTACGACTTCATCAAGCGCTCCAGCCTGATCGAGGTGAGCGAGGCGGGCGCGCAGATGCTGGGCGAGATCGCCTCCGAGCTGGCCTACGGCGAGGGGTTGCAGGCGCATGCCCGCAGCGCCGAATACCGCCTGCAGCGCACCACCACCGAGTGACCCGATCCGCATGACCATGAACGCCAACGCACCCGTCCAGCCCTCTCTCGATGACCTGCTCGGCCGCATCGTGCGCGACGACGTGCGCGCGATGGGCGCGTACCACGTGCCCGACGCCTCCGGCATGGTCAAGCTGGACGCGATGGAGAACCCCTACCACCTGCCGGCCATGCTGCGCGACGCGCTCGGCAAGCGGCTGGCCGAGGTGGCGCTGAACCGCTACCCGGTGCCCACCGCCGACGCGCTCAAGGCCCAGCTCAAGCGCGTGATGCGCGTGCCGGCCGGCGCCGAGGTGCTGCTGGGCAACGGCTCGGACGAGATCATCAGCCTGATCGCCATCGCCGCGGCCAAGTCGGGCGCGACCGTGCTGGCGCCGGTGCCGGGCTTCGTGATGTACGCGATGTCGGCGCAACTGATGGGGCTGAAGTTCGTGGGCGTGCCGCTCAGGGCCGATCTCACGCTCGACCGCGAAGCGATGCTGGCCGCCATGGCCGAGCACCAGCCCGCCGTCATCTACCTGGCCTATCCGAACAACCCGACCGGCAACCTGTTCGACGCAGCCGACATGGATGCGATCCTCCGTGCCGCGCGCGGGCCGGTGTGCCAGAGCCTGGTGGTGGTCGACGAGGCCTACCAGCCGTTCGCCCAGCACAGCTGGATGCCGCGCCTGCCCGAGTTCGACCACCTGCTGGTGATGCGCACCGTCTCCAAGCTGGGCCTGGCGGGCATCCGCCTGGGCTACGTGGCCGGCCACCCGAAGTGGATCGCCGAGCTCGACAAGGTGCGCCCGCCGTACAACGTGAACGTGCTGACCGAAGCCACCGCCGCGTTTGTGCTCGACCACGTGGACGTGCTCGATGCCCAGGCAGCGATCCTGCGCACCGAGCGTACCCGGCTGATCGATGCGCTGTCCGCCCAGCCGGGCGTGACGGTGTTCCCGAGCGCCGCCAACTTCCTGCTGCTGCGCGTGCCCGATGCCGCCGGCCTGTTCGAGCGCCTGCTCAAACGGCGGGTCCTGGTCAAAAACGTCAGTAAAATGCACCCGTTGCTGGCCAACTGTCTGCGCGTGACGGTCAGCAACCCCGAAGAAAACGCGCAATTTCTTGATGCCTTTGCCGCATCGCTGCAGGACACCCCATGAGCCGCCGCGCCGAGGTCACTCGCAACACCTCCGAAACGCAGATCCGCGTCGCCCTTGATTTGGACGGCACGGGCAAGCAGACGCTGAACACCGGCGTTCCCTTCCTCGACCACATGCTCGACCAGATCGCCCGCCATGGCATGGTCGACCTGGACGTCACGGCCACCGGCGACACCCACATCGACGATCACCACACCGTGGAAGACGTCGGCATCACGCTCGGCCAGGCGGTCGCCAAGGCTATTGGCGACAAGAAGGGCATCGTGCGTTACGGCCACAGCTACGTGCCGCTGGACGAAGCGCTGTCGCGCGTGGTGATCGACTTCTCCGGCCGTCCGGGCCTGGAGTTCCACGTGCCGTTCACGCGTGCGCGCGTGGGCAGCTTCGACGTGGACCTGTCCATCGAATTCTTCCGCGGGTTCGTCAACCATGCCGGCGTGACGCTGCATATCGACAACCTGCGCGGCGTCAACGCGCATCACCAGATCGAAACCGTGTTCAAGGCCTTCGGCCGTGCGCTGCGCATGGCGGTGGAGATCGATCCGCGTGCCGCCGGCACGATTCCGTCGACCAAGGGCGCACTCTGACTCCACGCGTCGGCACGGCCGCAACCGCCCGATATCTGACCGGCCACCCGATCCCATGGATCTGACCAAGAGCTTCTTTTCGCTGCTGGCACTGATCAACCCGATCGGGGCGATCCCGTTCTTCATCAGTTTGACCGAGAGCCAGACGGATGAAGAAAAGCGGCGCACGATCAAGACCGCGTCGGTTTCGGTGGCGCTGGTGATCGGCATCAGCGCGCTGCTGGGCGAGCAGATCATCGGTTTCTTCGGTTTTTCGGTCGGCTCGCTGCAGGTGGGCGGCGGGATCATCATGATCATGATCGCGCTGAACATGCTGAACGCGCAGACCAGCCGCACCAAGGCCACGCCGGAGGAAGAGGACGAGGCCGGCGTGCGGGCCAGCATCGCGGTGGTGCCGCTGGCGATCCCCTTGCTGACGGGCCCGGGCTCGATCAGCACGGTGATCGTCTACGCGGGCAAGACCCAGCACTGGTACGAGCTGCTCTTCCTGGCCGGCGTGGGCGTGCTGATCGCGCTGGTGGTGTGGATCGTGCTGCGCGCCGCCGAGCCGATCGCCCGCGTGATCGGCCGCACCGGTATCAACGTCGGCACGCGCCTGATGGGGTTGATCCTCGCGGCGCTGGCCGTGGAATTCATCGTCGACGGGCTGAAAACCCTGTTGCCTGTTCTCAAATCATGACTACGATTGCAATTGTCGATTACGGCATGGGTAACCTGCGCTCGGTGGCGCAGGCCCTGCGTACCGTTGCCCCGGACGCCGATGTGCGCATCAGTGCGCAGGCCGACGAGATCCGGGCCGCCGACCGGGTGGTGCTGCCGGGGCAGGGCGCCATGCCCGACTGCATGGCGGCCTTTGATCAGTCCGGACTGCGCGAAGCTGTGCTCGAAGCCGCGCGCACCAAGCCGATGCTCGGCGTGTGCGTGGGCGAACAGATGCTGCTGGAGCGCAGCGCCGAGGCGCGCGCCGGCGAGGCGTTCACGGCGGGCCTGGGGCTGATTTCCGGCGATGTGATTCGCTTCGACCTGGACGGCCGGTTGCAGCCGGACGGTTCGCGGTACAAAGTGCCTCAGATGGGCTGGAACCGCGTACACCAGAGCCGAACCCATGCGCTGTGGGCCGATGTGCCGGACCAGAGCTACTTTTACTTCGTGCACAGTTACTATGCACGGCCGGCGCACCCCGACGAATCGGTCGGGGAGACCGAGTACGGTGTGCGGTTTACCTGCGCCATTGCCCGGGATAATATTTTCGCAACACAGTTTCACCCGGAAAAAAGTGCGCAGGCCGGCTTGCAGATCTACCGGAATTTCGTGCACTGGAAGCCCTGACGTCGTTCGTCGCAGACGCACCCGTTTTTTCGAACCTGTTTTTAATTTTTCCCCCTCAACTTTGTCGTCACGCTTATGTTGCTCATCCCGGCCATCGACCTGAAGGACGGTCAGTGTGTGCGCCTCAAACAAGGCGATATGGATCAAGCCACCGTGTTCTCGGAAGACCCCGCTGCCATGGCGCGGCATTGGGTCGACCAGGGCGCGCGCCGGCTGCATCTGGTCGATCTGAACGGCGCCTTCGTAGGCAAGCCCCGCAATGAGGCGGCGATCAAGGCCATCATCGCCGAGGTGGGCCGCGAGATTCCGGTGCAGCTCGGCGGCGGCATCCGCGATCTCAACACCATCGAACGCTGGCTGGACGACGGGCTGTCGTACGTCATCATCGGCACGGCGGCGGTCAAGAATCCGGGCTTCCTGCAGGACGCCTGCACCGCGTTCGGCGGCCACATCATCGTCGGGCTCGATGCCAAGGACGGCAAGGTGGCGACCGACGGCTGGAGCAAGCTGACCGGCCATGAAGTGCTGGATCTGGCCCGCAAGTACGAAGACTACGGCGTCGAAGCCATCATCTACACCGACATCGGCCGCGACGGCATGCTGCAGGGCATCAATATCGACGCGACGGTCAAGCTGGCGCAGTCGGTGTCGATCCCGGTGATCGCCAGCGGCGGCCTGTCCAGCCTGAAGGACATCGACCACCTGTGCGCCGTGGAGAACGAGGGCGTGGAGGGCGTGATCTGCGGGCGCGCCATCTACTCCGGCGACCTCAATTTCCGGGAAGCGCAGGACCACGCGGACAAGCTCGGCGCGGCCTAAGCGGTCTCTCCCGGGCCCGCCGGGTCCGGGTCTTTAGGGCATTCCGGGCGTATCGACGCCCGCCTCATCATGCTAGCCAAACGAATCATCCCCTGCCTGGACGTGACCAACGGCCGGGTGGTCAAGGGCGTCAATTTCGTCGAATTGCGCGACGCGGGCGACCCCGTCGAGATCGCGCGTCGTTACGACGAGCAGGGCGCCGACGAAATCACCTTCCTCGACATCACCGCGACGTCCGACGGGCGCGACCTGATCCTGCACATCATCGAAGCGGTGGCGTCGCAGGTGTTCATTCCGTTGACCGTCGGCGGCGGCGTGCGCGCGCTCGAAGATGTGCGCCGGCTGCTGAACGCGGGTGCCGACAAGATCAGCATGAACTCGTCCGCGGTGGCGAATCCGCAACTGGTGTCGGACGCCAGCGCCCGCCACGGCGCGCAGTGCATCGTGGTGGCCATCGATGCCAAGAAGGTGTCGGCTGACGGCGAACCGCCGCGCTGGGAAGTCTTCACGCACGGCGGGCGCAAGGCGACCGGCCTCGATGCCGTGGCCTGGGCCCGCGAGATGGCGCGGCGCGGCGCCGGCGAGATCCTGCTGACCAGCATGGACCGCGACGGCACCAAGAGCGGCTTCGACCTGGAACTGACGCGCGCGGTGTCGGATGCCGTGCCGGTGCCGGTCATTGCCTCGGGCGGGGTCGGCAACCTGCAGCACCTGGCCGACGGCATTAAGCTGGGGCATGCCGACGCGGTGCTCGCCGCGAGCATCTTCCACTACGGCGAACACACGGTCGGCGAGGCCAAGCGGTTCATGGCGCAACAAGATATTCCAGTGCGGATGTGATCATGTCCAGAAAATGGCTCAACAAGGTGAAGTGGGACGATCACGGGCTGGTGCCGGTCATCGTGCAGGAGCAGGGCAGCAATGACGTCCTGATGTTTGCCTTCATGAACCGCGAAGCGCTGCAGAAGACGGTCGAGACCGGCGAGGCCGTGTTCTGGTCGCGCTCGCGCAAGCGCCTGTGGCACAAGGGCGAGGAGTCCGGCCACATCCAGCAGGTGCACGAGATTCGCCTCGATTGCGACGAAGACGTGGTCTTGCTCCGCGTCACGCAGATCGGCGGCATCGCCTGCCATACTGGCCGCCACGCGTGCTTCTTCCAGAAGTTCGAGGGCACGGCGGAAGAGGGCGATTGGCACACCGTCGAACCCGTGCTCAAGAATCCTGACGACATCTACGCCGGCAAGCCCGGCCACAACCATGAGTGACACCCTGCGCCGCCTGGGCGAGGTGCTCGAATCCCGCAAGCTCGCCAACGGCGGTGATCCGGAGAAGAGCTACATCGCCCGCCTGTTCCACAAGGGCGACGACGCCATCCTCAAGAAGATCGGCGAAGAGGCCACCGAGACCGTGATGGCCGCCAAGGACGCTCGCGCCGCCGGCATGACCGACGAGGCGCGCGGCAAGGTCGTCTACGAGGTGGCCGACCTGTGGTTCCACACCATGGTGCTGCTGTCGCACTTCGACCTGACGCCCGACGACGTGGTCAACGAACTGGCGCGCCGCGAAGGGCTCTCGGGCCTGGAGGAGAAGGCGCTGCGCAAGTCGCAGACGCGCGATGCGGCCGGTGACTGAGGCCGCGGGTGACTGACACGGCGGCCGATCGCCGCAGGGAGGCAGCGTGGACAAATACGGAGCGGCGATGGCGCTGACGGACGATGCGGAACGGCTGGCCGGACTGCGGCGGCTGACCCACATCCTGTATGCGCTGTACGCCATTTTCTGGCTGACCGGCGGCATCACCGCGCTGATTGCCATCATCGTCGGCTACGTGAAGCGCGACGATGTGCGGGGCACGCTGTACGAATCGCATTTCCGCTGGCAGATCCGTTCGTTCTGGTGGTGCGTATTGTGGGGTGTGATTGGCGTGCTGCTGATCCCGCTGGCCTTTTTCGGCTTCGCCGTACTGTGGGCCCTGGGCATCTGGATGCTGTATCGTATTGTGAAGGGCTGGCTGTATCTCAACGACAGCAAGCCGATGTACGCCAATCCGTAACCTCAATCATGGCGCCGCCATCGATGCGGCGCCGCCAGCGGTACTTACGTGGGAGTAGGACATGGGTTCCTTTAGCATTTGGCACTGGCTGATCGTGCTGCTGATCATCATGATGGTGTTCGGCACCAAGAAGCTGCGCAACATCGGTTCGGACCTCGGCAGCGCGGTCAAGGGCTTCAAGGAAGGCATGCGCGAAGGCTCGGAAGACAAGCCGGCCGGTTCGCAGCAAGGGCAGCAGGCCGCCGGCCAGCCGCCGCGCGAACTGCACGATTCGACGACCATCGACGTCGAAGCGCGCGACAAGTCCAAGCAAGGCTGACCGTTTGCGCACCGCTGACCGATGATCGATCTCGGCATTTCCAAGCTGGCGCTGATCGGCGCGGTGGCGCTGGTCGTCATCGGGCCGGAGCGCCTGCCCAAGGTGGCACGCACGGTCGGGGCTCTGGTCGGCCGCGCGCAGCGCTATATCGCGGACGTGAAGGCCGAAGTCAGCCGCGAGATCGAACTCGAGGAGCTGCGCAAGATGCGCACCGAGTTCGAGGAGGCCGCGCGCAATGTCGAGCAGACCATCCACCAGGAAGTCAGCCGGCACACCTCCGAGATCAATGAGCGCCTGAACGAGGCGCTCGGCGATCCGGCCTCGCGCCAGACGGCCACGCAGACCGCCGAGTGGCGCCCGGCGCCGGCCAAGTCGCGCAACGGCCGCAACAGCTGGCGCAACAAGCAGCTGGCGATGCCGAAGTGGTATCGCCGCAAGCAGGGCGTGCGCATGTGGGCACAGTCCGGCGCCGCGCGCGTCAAGCGCCACCGTCCGCCCATCGTCGCCGCGCAGTCGCGCGGCCGGTCTTTCTTCGAATGAATGATCGTCCGGGTGCCGCCGATGCGGCGCCCCGACCGCTTCCCATCCCCGTCGACATGAGTGCCGCTCCGCACGATCCGCACGATTCGCCCGAGGACGGCGCACCGGAAACCTTCATCTCGCACCTGGTCGAGCTGCGCGAGCGCATCGTCAAGGCCGGCGCGGGCGTGCTGCTGATCTTCCTGGGCCTGGTGTACTGGGCGCCCGACATCTTCAACCTGTTCTCGCGTCCGCTGATACAGGCGCTGCCCAAGAACGGCCACATGATCGTCACCGATGTCACCGGCTCGTTCTTCGTGCCGATGAAGGTGACGCTGCTGGTGGCCTTCCTGGTCGCGCTGCCGTGGGTGCTGTACCAGATCTGGCGCTTCGTGGCGCCGGGGCTGTACGCGCACGAGAAGCGCATGGTCGTGCCGCTGGTGGTGAGCAGCTACGTGCTGTTCCTGTGTGGCGTGGCGTTCGCGTACTTCCTGGTCTTCCCGACCGTGTTCAAGTTCATGGCGCACTACAACGCGCCGCTGGGCGCGGAGATGTCGACCGACGTCGACAAGTACCTCAGCTTCGCCATGACCACCTTCCTGGCCTTCGGCATCACCTTCGAGGTGCCGGTAGTGGTGATCGTGCTGGTGCGCTTCGGCATCGTCAGCCTGGAGAAGCTGCGGCAGATCCGGCCGTACGTGGTGGTGGGGGCGTTCGTGATCGCGGCCGTCGTCACGCCGCCGGATGTGATGTCGCAGCTGCTGCTGGCCGTGCCGCTGTGGCTGCTGTACGAGCTGGGCCTGATCCTGGCCGCGATCTTCATCCGCAAGACCGCGGTGCCCGACGCCGAGACGGAACATCTTCCGGTGGTGAAGGACTGATCGACTGATTCGCGGGTCATCCAACCGTCATCCAAAAGAAAAAGGCAGCCGAGGCTGTAATGCCGTTCAGTTAAGCATGACTTGGCAGGCTCACGGCAACGAGAACTGCGTCGACAACAAGGAAAAAAGGCCGCTCCGACGTCAATCGGAGCGGCCTTTTTTCCTTAACTGAACGGTATTACAGCCGAGGCTGCCTTTTTTGCTGCATGGCGGATGCCGCTTACGCCGCGAACAGCCAGAACTGCTCGCGCGGGAAGGTCAGCGCGTATTCGCCGTCGCCGGGCGCATTGCTGGCGTAGGCGCGCAGGCCGGTGCCGGCCGCGCCGGTGCCGCGGAACAGGCATTCCCAGCGGTCGCCCAGGTACATGCGCGTGGCCAGCGGCAGGCGGATGGTGTTGTCGGCGTTGTCCAGGCCGACGCGCACCTGTTCCAGCCGGATCACGCCATGCGCCGTCGCGCCGGGCTTCAGGTCGTCGCGCGCCACGCCCCACAGCGACCAGCCGCCGGCTTCGTCCACCAGCCGCGCCATGCCGTCGCGCACTTCGGCGATCTTGCCTTTGATGCGGTTGTTGCTGCCCATGAACTCGGCGGTGAACAGCGTTTCCGGCGCGCCGTACATCTGCTCGGGCGTGCCCTGCTGTTCGATCACGCCGTTGTTGAGCAGCAGGATGCGGTCCGACATCGCCATCGCCTCGCTCTGGTCGTGCGTGACCATCAGCGCCGACAGGCCCAGGCGCACGATCAGCTCGCGCAGGAAGGCGCGGGCCTCTTCGCGCAGCTTGGCATCGAGGTTGGACAGCGGCTCGTCCAGCAGGATCACGGGCGGGTTGTACACCAGCGCGCGGGCGATCGCCACGCGCTGCTGCTGGCCGCCGGAGAGCTGGCTCGGGAAGCGCTCGCCCAGGTGGCCGAGGCCGAGCTGCTGCAGCACGGCCTGCACGCGTTCCTTGATCTGCGGGGGCGGCGTCTTGCGCAGCTTGAGCGGGTAGGCGACGTTCTCGGCGACGGTCTTGTGCGGCCACAGCGCGTAGGACTGGAACACCAGGCCCAGGTTGCGCGCCTCGGCCGGCACGTCCAGGCCGGCGGCGTCGTCGAACATCACGCGCTCGCCGATCTTGACCGTGCCGCTGCTGGCCTGCTCCAGGCCGGCGACGGCGCGCAGCAGCGTGGTCTTGCCCGAGCCCGACGGGCCCAGCAGCGACACCACCTCGCCCTTCTGCAACTGCATCGAGACACCCTTGAGCACCGGGTTGTTGCCGTATTCCAGGTGCAGGTCGTTGACGGTGAGTTCAATCATGGAGCTTGACTCCGAAACGCAGTGCAATGCCGAGGCCCACGGCCACCAGCACAATGTTGACGAAGGACAGCGCAGCGACGATGTCGATGGCGCCGCCCGCCCACAGGGAAACCAGCATCGAGCCGATGGTCTCGGTGCCCGGCGACAGCAGGTACACGCCGGTCGAGTATTCCCGCTCGAAAATCAGGAAGATCAGCAGCCAGGCGCCGAGCAGGCCGTAGCGCGTGAGCGGCACGGTCACGTCGCGCGTGGTGCGGGCGCGCGAGGCGCCGACCGAGCGGGCGGCTTCCTCCAGCTCCGGGCCGACCTGCAGCAGCGCGGCCGAGATCAGCCGCAGGCCGTAGGCCATCCACACCACCGAGTAAGCGATCCACACGCTGAAGATCGTGCTGCGCAGATTGCGCAGGGCCGGCACCACGTGCTCGATCATCCAGCCGGCGAAGGGCACGCTGCTGTCGGTCAGCGCGGTCTCGACCCAGTTCGGCACGAACAGGAACACCCACAGGAACGCCAGGCCGGCCAGCAGACCGGGAATCGCGCGCGGCACCAGCACGCTGTAATCCAGGATGCGTGTCCAGCCGTCCGGCTTGCGGTGCATGGCCAGGCCGATGCAGGTGTAGCAGCCCACCGCTATCGCCCCGCCGATCACGCCGATCAGCACGGTGTTGACGATCGCCCGCAGAAACTGCGGCTGCTCGAAGATCTGGTGGAACGCCGTGGTCGAGATCGCCTCCATCAGCGACACGCCTTCGCCCCAGTTCGACACGAAGGCGCGCAGCGCGATGCCCGACAGCGGCACGATCACCGTCACGAAGAACCACAGCACCACCACCGCCCACGCCGGCCAGCGCCACTTGCCGAGCGGCAGCGGACGGCTGCGCGTGACCTTGCCCTTGACGGTGACGAAGCGGTTGGCCGAGCGCAGCATGTAGCGCTGCAGCAGCACCAGCGGGAAGGTCACCATCACCAGGCAGACCGCCACGGCAGCCATCAGGTGGTAGGCCGGCGTGCCCAGCTTGTTGGTCAGCTTGTACAGGTACGTCGCCAGCACCAGGTGGCCTTCCGGGTCGCCCAGCACCAGCACCAGGCCGAACACTTCGAAGCCCAGGAAGATCACCAGCACGGCGGCGTACAGCAGCGCCGGCCGCACCATCGGCAGGCTCACATTGAGCGCCACCGACAGCGGCGACGCGCCCGAGATGCGAGCGGCTTCCTCCACATCGGAGCCCAGGCTGCGCAGCGCCGACGATACGTACAGATACACGTGCGGCACGTGCGTGAGCCCGGCGATGATGATGATGCTGGTGAACGAATACACGTTCCACGGTGCGCCGCCGAACAGCTGCCTGAACCAGATCGTATAGAAGCCGACCGGACCGGCCGACACCACATAGCCGAACGCCAGCACCATCGGCGAGACGAACACCGGAATCATCAGCATCGGCTCGATGATGCGGCGGCCGGGCAGGTCGGAGCGCACCATCAGGAAGGCCAGGATGCCGCCCAACGGCACCGAGATCACCGCCAGCCCGAGGGCCAGCACGGTGGATTTCTCGAACGCGTGCCAGAAGTCCGGATCGGTGAAGATGAAGCGATACGCATCGAGCCCCGCCAGCGCGTCGGGCATGAAGAACGGCGCGGAGAGGAAGCTCTGGTAGAAGATCAGCGCCAGCGGCGTGAAGATCGCCAGCGCGGTGAGCAGGATGACCACGCCGCGCGGCAAAGCTTGTCCCACGCGCGTCCAGGGCGAGCGTTGCGGAATGGCTTGCGATGCGGCGGCACGGTCGTGCGTCATGGAACGCATAGTGCCTCCAGGTGGAGCCCGGCCCCGCCCGGCAAAGGTGCGGGCGCCGGATGGTCTGTCAGACGAGGAGTGTCGGCGCGCGCATCAGCGGCCGGCGGCGGTGCGCCATTGCTTGATGAAATCCAGGCGCTTCTTCGGCTCGAGGAAGGTCAGCACGGATTCGTCCACCGGGATCGGCTTGATGGACTGGCCCAGGATCTGCTTCAGGCCGGCGGCGGTGGCTTCGCCCGTCACGTCGTCACGCAGCGAGTGCAGGTCCGACTTGTTGGCGAGGATGTCCTGGCCGCGCTTGGACAGGATGTAGTCCAGCCACAGCTTGGCCGCGTTCGGATGCTGCGCCTTTTTGGCGATCATCGCCACGCGCGAGACCACCAGCGTGTAGTCCTTCGGATAGACGATGCCGATCGACGGATCCTTCTTGGCTCGCGCCATCGCATACGAACCGAGGATGTTGTACGCCAGCAGGTTCTCGCCCGAGGCCACGCGCTCCATCATCGTGCCGGTGGAGGACTGCAGCACCAGGTTCGGGCCGACGGCCTTGATGAAGTCGAAGTACTGCGGCGAATCCTGGTTGTCCTGCGCGGCCATCATGAAGCCCACGGCGGACTTTTCGATGTCGTAGGTGGTGACCTTGTTCTTGAAGCGCTCCGGCTGGCTGCTTACCAGCTTGGCGAAGTCGGCGTGCGTTTGCGGCACTTCCGTGTCCTTCATCAGGCGCTTGTTATAGAGGAACACGGCCGGCTCGTACGTCGTGCCGTAGGCCAGGCCCTTGTAGACGGCCCATTTCGGCAGGCTGGCCGCTTCGGGCGACTGGTACGTCAGCGCGTAGGTCTGCGCCAGCTTGAGCTGCGAGTCCATCGACGAGTTCCACATCATGTCGGCCGAGGCGCCGCCGGCGGCCTGCTCGCTGATGAAGCGGTTGTACAGCTCGCTGCTGTTCATGTCGTTGTATTCGACCTTCACGCCCGGATACAGCGACTCGAAATCCTTGATCAGCGGATCGGCCGCTTTGGTATCGGTGGTCGCGTAAACCACGACCTTGCCTTCCTTCTTGGCGGCGGCGATGGTGTCGGCGTAGCTGGCCGGGTAGCCGGCGGGGACTTGAGCGAAGGCAGCGGTGCCCAAGGTGAGGGCGGCAGCAGTGACTGCGGCGCGCGCAGGCGCAAAGTGACCACGAAGCATGGTTTGTCTCCAGGTTTGCTTGTGATGGCATGGAGTCGGCCACTTTTTATTGCGCGGCTCTGTACGGATGACCCCAGGTGCGGCGGATTATAGAAATCGCGCGCTTTCGCCATGCTTTCATTGCACCTGCTGCGTCGCAGCATGTTGAGTGCCGGTGGCGGCCCTTGTCAGCGGTACCCGGATCCGGGCGGAAAGCCCCACGCCGCCATGGTTGTTCGGCTCGCCGTCGGCCAGCTCGATCCGCCCGCCGCTGCGGGCGGCATAGGCGCGCGCGATGGCCAGCCCCAGCCCCGAGCCTTCGGCGGCATAGCGCGCATCCTTGGTGCCGCCCGGCTGCGTCCCGCCCTCATGCGCGCGGCGGAAGCGCTCGAAGGCGTGGGCGCGTTCCACGGTATTCATGCCGGGGCCCGTGTCGTCCACGCAAACGAGTGCGGCGTCGCTGTCCGCGATGGCGCGCACGGTGATGCGGCCGCCCGGCGGCGTATAGCGGATGGCGTTGTGCACGAGGTTGGACAGCGCCTCGCGCAGGAACGCCGGATAGCCCGACACCGGCAGCGCTGCGGCCAGTCCGCTGTCGTCCCAGCCCAGGTCCTGCTGCTTTTCGCGCGCCAGCGGCAGCGCGTCGACCACCACGCTGCGCGCGAGCTCGCCCAGATCGAAGGTCTCGGGCGGCGGATCCTGGCCGGCGTGGTGGGCACGCGCCAGCGCCAGCAACTGGGAGGTCAGACGATTGGTGGACTGCAGCCGCGCGATGATGGCGACCAGGCCCTCGCGCACCCGCACCGGATCGGTCTCGCGCAGCGCGTACTCGGCCTGGGTCAGCAGCACCGCCAGCGGCGTGCGCAGCTGGTGCGATGCATCGGCCAGGAACTGGCTCTGCGCCGCCGCCAGCTCGGCATAGCGATGGATGTGGTGATTGATCGCCTGCACCAGCGGCCGCACTTCGGCCGGTACGTCGGTGGCGTCGAGCGGGCGCAGGTCATCGGAGGCGCGCACGGCAATGCCGCGCGCCAGCCGCTTGAGCGGCCGCAGCGCCAGCGTCACGCCCAGCCACAGCAGCGCCACGCTCACCGCCACCAGCGCCGCATCGCGGGCCAGCATGCCGCGCCACACCGCTTGCTGCAGCGCGCGCCGCGTCTCGATGGTCTCGGCCACCTGGATCACAATGCGCGCAGGCAATCCCGGCTGGTACAGCGGCTTGGCCACGGCCGCGATCCGTACCGGCTCGCCGTGGTACAGCGTGTCGTAGAAGCGGGGCGTGTCGTTCTCGAGCGCGCCGGCCGGCAGCGGCAGGTCGTCGTAGCCGGTGAGGGCCGCCGCCCCGGCCGCCTGGTCGTAGGCGACCCGGTAGTACACGTTGCTCTGCGCGGTCGACTCGAACATCGACAGTGCCACGTATGGCACGTTGACCAGCACCTGCCCGCGCTCGATCGTCACGCCGTTCTCGATGGCGCGTACCGAGCCGAGCAGCGCGCGGTCATAGGCGCGGTCGGTCGCCGTGCGCAGCGATTGGTACGCCGACAGCGTATCGATCGCCAGCACGCCGATCAGCCCCGGCAGCAGGAGCCACAGCAGCGTCAGCTTGAGGCTGCGCGGCAGCGGGGTAAAGCGTCGCGTCATGGCGCGGACGTGTCGCCCGCCGCCTGCGGGACGCCGCTCGCTTCGGCTTCGAGCAGGTAGCCCAGCCCGCGCACCGTGACGATCTGCACACCGGACCCCGCCAGCTTCTTGCGCAGGCGATGCACGACCACTTCCACGGCGTCCGGGCTGGAATCGCTGTCCAGGTTGAACACCTTGTCGAACAGATGGACCTTGCTGATCGGTTGCCCGGTCTTGTGCAGCAGCGCGGACAGCGCGGCGTGCTCGCGCGGCGTCAGCGACAGCGGCTCGCCCGTCAGCAGGAAGGCTTTGCGGCCGGTGTCGAATTCCAGCGGCCCGCAGCGCAGGCGCGGGAACGCCCGGCCCCGGCTGCGGCGGATCAGCGCCATCAGCCGCGCTTCGAGCTCCGTCAGCGCAAACGGTTTGGTGAGGAAGTCGTCGGCGCCGGCGTTCAGGCCGCGCACGCGCTCGTCCAGCGCGCCCTGGGCCGTCAGGATCAGCACCGGCGTGCGATCGTCGCGCGCGCGCATGTCGGCCAGCACGGCAAAGCCGTCCTTGCGCGGCAGGCGCAGGTCCAGCACGACGGCGTCGAATTCGCCCGAGGCCAGGAACGCTTCCGCCGCCAGCCCGTCCGCCGCGCGCTCCACCACGAAGCCGCTCTGCGCCAGCGCGCGCGCAAGCCATGCCGCCAGCTCCTCTTCATCCTCCACCAGCAAGATCCGCATCGGGTGTCTCTCAATATCGTTCTGAGTGCTTTTTCATGATAATGCTTGGCGCCCGCTCAAC
The DNA here is from genome assembly GCF_024925465.1 of Ralstonia pseudosolanacearum. Classification (NCBI taxonomy): domain Bacteria; kingdom Pseudomonadati; phylum Pseudomonadota; class Betaproteobacteria; order Burkholderiales; family Burkholderiaceae; genus Ralstonia; species Ralstonia pseudosolanacearum. Next base: position 565,210 of record NZ_CP103852.1, read on the forward strand.
GACCTCACCCAATTCGACGCGGCGCCGATTCGCATGCCGTTCATCTCCGATACCCGACGTCGCTGGTTGTGCCGGGCCGCCGCGCTGCTGGCCGCGGGCGGTCTCGCCGCCGCCAAGAGCCCGGCGCAATGGCTGGGTCGTCCCGCACCCGAATTCCCGCCGTACTATCCGCGCGACTACGGCGTGATGTTCGATGCCGCCCGGCGGGAAGGCCGCGTCACGGTGTATTCCACGACCGACTTCGCGGCAGCCCACCCGCTCATTCGGGCATTCGAGGCCCGCTATCCCGGGGTCACGGTCGATTACCGCGAGCAGAACAGCGATGACCTCTACCGCCGCTACCTCGTCGAATTGGCCTCGGGCACGCCGGGCGCGGACGTGGTCTGGAGTTCATCCATGCCGGAGCAGTTCAAGCTGGTCAACGACGGCCACGCCCTGCCGTATGCGTCACCCGAGCGGCCGTACCTGCCGTCCTGGGCCATTTGGAAGAACGAGGCCTACGGCACCAGCTACGAGCCGATCGTATTTGTCTATAACGCCCGCCAGCTTCCCGCCGAACTGGTGCCCGCCACCCACGCCGACTTCGCCCGCATCCTGACCGCGCACCGCGATCTCCTGCGCGGGCGGGTGGCTTCGTACGACATCGAGCATTCCGGCTCTGCCTTCCTGTTCGCCGCCGAAGACGCGCGCACCACGCCGGTGTTCTGGGACGTCGCCCGCGCGCTGGGCGCGGCCAACGTCAACCTCTATACGACTACCGCGGCGATGCTCGAGCGGGTCGCCTCCGGCGAAAGCCTGCTCGCCTACAACGTGATCGGTTCCTACGCGGCGCGCTATGCCGACCGCAATCCTGCGCTGGCGATCAAGATGCCGGCGGACTATACGCTGGTCGCCACGCGCGTCGCCTTCATCGCGCGCCGCACCACGCATCCCAATGCCGCGCGGTTATGGCTCGACTTCGTGCTCTCGCGCGAAGGGCAGAGCGTGATGGCCAACCGTGCCTTTCTCTTCTCATTGCGCCAGGACGTGGAAACCGGCCTGACCGCAAAGCGCCTGCTCGCCGAGCTGGGCAATACGCATCGTCCGATTCCGGTCGGGCCGGGTTTACTCGCGCATCAAGATCAGCTCCGCCGTGCCGATTTCCTCAAGCGATGGCATGCCGCGCTGGGTCGCTAGAAGAGTGATTTATTGATCATTCTGTGTAATTCGCGTGGCTGAAAGGCGACAATCTTGCCGTGCCAAGTCGGGGCGACAAAGCGCTTCAATCGGGTTGCCGCCATCGCCCGCCAACCCCCGCGCCATCGCCGTAAAAACCCGCGGAGACCCCCGTCGGAGGGGGGCTTCCCGCCTGTTGCCCATGAGCAACAATTCGGCCGCCAATCCGCCCGCAGAGCCAAAAAGGGTTTCCGGAATCCGTCAGCGCTGGCCCATAATGCCGTCAGACGTGAGGTTCCTGCGTCGTCCATAAGGACAGTCAAGATTTCCCAATCAGTTGACAAGGAAAGTGTCGATATGAAAATGAAACTGTTTGCAGCTGCTGTTGCAGCTCTGGCCGCCGGTGGCGCCTACGCTCAATCGTCCGTGACTCTGTACGGTGTGGCCGACGTCGGCGTGGAATGGGCCAACAAGGTGCCGGGCGCTGACGGCCAAGGCCATTCGCGCGTTGCAATGCAGTCGGGCAACCTGTCCGGCTCGCGCTGGGGCCTGCGTGGCGTTGAAGACCTGGGCGGTGGCCTGAAGGGTATCTTCAACCTGGAAAGCGGCTTCAACCTGGATACCGGCACGTCGGCCCAAAGCAGCCGCCTGTTCGGCCGTAACGCCTACGTTGGTCTGCAAGGTCAATGGGGTCAGCTGACCCTGGGCCGTCAGCAAAACCTGCTGTACGACTTCTCCCTGGCCTATGATCCGATGGCCATCGCTGGCCGTTACTCGATCACGGCACAAGACGCCTTCATGGCTGGCCGTGCTGACAACGCCATCAAGTACATCGGCACGTTCGGTGGCCTGAGCGTTTCGGCTCTGTATGCGTTCAACCGCGACGGCCAAGAAGTTGCCGGCGTGAACAAGCTGGGCCGCGAGTGGAGCCTGGGTGCAAATTACGCTGCTGGCCCGTTCGGCCTGGGTGTGGTGTATGACCAATCGAATGGCACGGCGGCGTCGAACGCTTCGTTCGCTGCTCAGAACGCTGCGGCTGACACCAAGGAACAACGCGCCACGATCGCTGGCTCGTACGCCTTCGGCCCGGCCAAGCTGTACGCTGGCTATCGTTGGTACCATGCCAACTTCGCAACGGTTGCTGGCGCTGGCAACCTGCGTTCGAACCTGTACTGGCTGGGTGCTGGCTACCAAGCTACGCCGGCTCTGACGCTGACGGGCACGGCTTACTACCAACAGTTCAAGAACAGCGGTACGGGTAACCCGTGGCTGTTCGTTGTCGGTACCGACTACGCTCTGTCGAAGCGCACCGATGCCTACTTCAACGTCGCCTATGCTAAGAACAGCAATGGCTCGACGCTGGGTGTGGCTGGTATCAACGGCGCCTCGTCGGGTAACGCAACGACGCTGCAATCGACCGACAACCAAGTGCTGTCGAACGCCACCAACACCGGCAACCAGTTCGGTGCAGTGGTTGGTATCCGCCACAAGTTCTAATTTGACGCGCTCGTAAGGGCGCTTCGAATGAACGGAAAAACGCCGATCCCGAAAGGGGTCGGCGTTTTTCTTTGGGTGCGCCCAGCATGGGCGCACTCTTGTGGGTGCAAGTCCCACCGTAAGTTGATCACAGCGAACGAAGCGAAGCGCAACTGCGTGAGGGTGACCGAGCGTGGGGAGGAAGCGTGGAGCGAAGCTGCGAGCCGAGGAACACGAACCGGATAGAAGGCGGTGCCGACCAGGACGAGCGGGCCCAAGACCGCGAAGTTCTTGTGATCAAGGGGCGGCGGCGTAAATCCGGCGGTTGTGCAGCGAAGGAGTGCGTTCTTACCTGGGGACGCCCCGCCTTGCGCCTGAAAGGGCGACGGTGTCGAGCCGGAGCGGGGTCTCAGCAGAGGTCATAGTAGTTGGGGGTGGCGCCGGGAAGGCTCGAGACCGCCGACGAAGGACCGAACGAGAGGGAGTGTTCGAAGCCGTGTCGATGCAACAGGCATTGCGTCAGAAGCCCGCACAAGCGGGGCGGGAGGGGGTAGCGGACGGTGAAGCCGGACGCGAACCCGTCTGCGACGAAGCTTGCGGCCCGCGACACGAATCGGAGAGCACAGGGTCGGCGCTGCTGGCAGCGGCGCTGACGCGAGAGAACCTGAAGCGGGCGTTCAAGCGGGTGCGGGCCAACAAAGGGGCGGCGGGGGTGGATGGTCTGGACATTGATCAGACTGCCCGCCACTTGGCAACGGCGTGGCCCGGCATCCGCGAGCAACTGTTGAAGGGGACGTACCGGCCCAGTCCGGTACGGCGGGTAATGATTCCGAAGCCGGACGGAGGAGGCGAGCGCGAGCTCGGTATCCCGACGGTGACGGACCGGCTGATCCAGCAGGCGCTATTGCAGGTGTTGCAGCCGATTCTGGACCCCACATTCAGCGAGCATAGCTACGGTTTCCGTCCCGGCAGGCGTGCGCAGGACGCGGTTCTGGCCGCGCAGTCGTGCATCCAGTCGGGGCGGCGAGTGGTGGTGGATGTGGACCTGGAGAAGTTCTTAAACCGGGTCAACCACGACATCCTGATCGGCCGTCTACAGAAGCGCATCGGAGACGCCGGGGTCACCCGGCTGATCCGAGCGTATCTGAACAGCGGGCTGATGGATGGTGAGGTGGTGCTGCAACGGCACGAGGGTACGCCACAGGGCGGTCCGCTGTCGCCGTTGATGGCTAACGTGCTGCTCGACGAGGTGGACAAGGAGTTGGAACGCCGAGGCCATTGCTTCGTGCGCTATGCCGACGATGCGAACGTGTACGTTCGCAGTCGACGGGCGGGCGAGCGGGTGATGGCGCTGTTGCGGCGGCTCTACGGCAAGTTGCGTCTGAAGGTCAACGAGGCAAAGAGCGCGGTGGCGAGCGCGTTTGGTCGCAAGTTCCTCGGCTACAGCTTCTGGGTGGCTGCAGGGAGAGTGGTCAAGCGCAAAGTGGCAGTTAAGCCGCTGCTGACGTTCAAACAACGTATCCGCGAACTGACCCGCCGCTCAGGCGGGCGGAGTCTGCAGGAAGTGGTGGAACGGCTGCGGCCCTATGTTCAGGGCTGGAAGGCTTACTTCCGGTTGGCGCAGACCCCCAAGGTCTGGCGAAAGCTGGACGAGTGGCTGCGTCATCGGTTGCGAGCGATCCAGCTCAAGCACTGGCGACGCGGTTCGACAATCTACCGGGAACTGCGGGGCTTGGGCGCGACGCCACAGGAGGCGCGACAGGTGGCGGCGAACAGCCGACGCTGGTGGCGCAACAGTAGTGGGGCGCTGAAGTGGATACTGGATATTGCCTACTTCGACCGGCTGGGCCTACCCCGCCTCGCCTAACCTCAACCTCTCGAACCGCCCGGTGCGGACCCGCATGCCGGGTGGTGTGGCAGGGGCGCAGCCACGATGGCTGCCCCCTATGCCGATGCTTTCGCCATTGCTTAGCGTCGATGTGCTGTGCGGGCGCGATCACCGTGCGGCGTCGCTGTATGGCCGAGTTTGATAGAGGCCTGCGGCGGGTGGTTTGGGTTTGTAGGGGCTGCCTTGAGCCGCCTGAGCCTGGTGTGTCTCTATTCTTGATTTAGGGCGAAACCACAACGGCAGTGCAGCGGATCGCGAACTCCGATAGGGCGCGCCACTGGACCGGAATGCCAAGCGGATTGCCTTGCGACACCGCTGACATGCCAGGGCGGCAGCGACGCATTCCGTATCGCCGGATACTCGGATCCGCAGGGGGAGGGGCGGGTGGAGCGACTTGCCGCTTGCCCGGTACACACACCCAAAGAAAATGGCGGCACGTCGGCCGCCATTTCGCTGCGTTGAGAATCAGGGGTGCCTACTGCGGCTGCTCGTCTTCGGGCGAGGAGGGCATCGGCACATTGCGACGGACCGGAGGCGGGCGTTTCCCGACCATGATGGTCAGTTCAACGGGCTTGCCTTTGCGGGATACGGTCACCTTGGCTTCCGTGCTTGGCTTGAGCTGGGCAATGCTGTTCAGCAAGGCCGTGGTGTCCTGGATCGATTCGCCGTTGACGTTGATGAGGATGTCGCCCGGGCGCAGGCCGGCGCGATCGGCGGGGCCACCCTGGACGACTGCGGCAATCAGGGCGCCGTCCTTGCGCGACAGGCCGAACGATTCGGCGATCTCCGGTGTCACGTCCTGCGGTTCGACACCGATCCAGCCGCGCACCACGCTGCCGGTCGAGATGATCGATTCCATCACCTGCTTGGCCAGCGACACGGGAATGGCGAAGCCGATGCCGAGCGATCCTCCCGAGCGCGAGTAGATGGCCGTGTTGATGCCGAGCAGGTTGCCTTCGGCGTCGACCAGGGCGCCGCCCGAGTTGCCGGGGTTGATGGCCGCGTCGGTCTGGATGAAGTTCTCGAAAGTGTTGATGCCGAGGTGGCTGCGGCCCAGCGCCGACACGATCCCCATCGTCACGGTCTGGCCGACGCCGAACGGATTGCCGATGGCCAGCACCACATCGCCGACGCGCACGTTCTCCAGGCGCCCGAGCGTGATGGCGGGGAGATTGGTCAGGCTGATCTTGAGCACGGCGAGGTCGGTTTCCGGATCCGTGCCGACCACTTTGGCATTGGCCTTGCGCCCATCGGTCAGCGCGACTTCGATCTCGTCTGCGCCGTCCACCACATGATGGTTCGTTAGAATGTAGCCTTCCGGGCTGACGATGACGCCGGAGCCCAGGCTGGCAGTCGGTTCCTGGCGTTGCTCGGGCAGGCGGTCCCCGAAGAAGAAGCGGAACCACGGGTCCGCGTTGGCCTGCGGGTTGTTGCGCTTGGGGGCGTTCTTGCTGCTGAAGATGTTGACCACCGCGGGCATCGCCACCTTGGCGGCTTCCGCGTAGGAATTGCTGGTGGTGCCGCTGTGGCCCAGCGGCGCGACTTCCTTGAGCGCGACGATGGGCGAGCCGGATTGCACCGCCACCTTGCCGCGCTGCAACCACTCGGGTTTGAGGGTGGCAATCACAAACCACACCGCGAGAACGACAGTCACAGCCTGTGCGAAAAACAGCCAGAAGCGGCGCAACATAGGGTGAATTTCAGTCGAAATGGATCGAAAAGAACTTGAATTGTACTTGAATGACCTGTTGCAGGCGGCCGGCTTTCGGGACTATTGCCCCAATGGCCTGCAGGTGCAAGGGCGCGCCCCGATCGCGCACATCGTGACCGGCGTGACGGCCAGCCTGGCCCTGATAGAGGCCGCGATCGATGTCCACGCCGACGCCATCCTGGTGCACCACGGCTACTTCTGGAAGGGGGAGGATGCCCGCGTGGTCGGGCAGAAGCATGCGCGCCTGAAGCAACTGCTGGCGCATGACGTCAACCTGTTTGCCTACCATTTGCCGCTGGATGCGCATTCGGCGCTCGGCAACAACGCCCAACTGGGTGCGCTGCTCGGCATCCAGCCGACCGGGCGCTTCGGCGATGACGAGCTCGGCTGGATCGGCACGTTGCCCGAGGCCACCACCTTGGGCGCCTTTGCGGAGGTGGTGGCGGCACGGCTGGATCGCATGCCGCTGGTGATTGGCGGAGCGGATCGGCCGGTGCGCACCATCGGCTGGTGCACCGGTGGCGCGCAGGGCTGGTTCGATGCGGCGGTGTCGGCCGGGGTGGACGTCTACCTCAGTGGCGAAGCGTCCGAGCAGACCACGCATCTGGCCCGCGAGTCGGGTGTCGCCTATATTGGCGCGGGCCATCATGCCACCGAGCGCGGCGGCGTACGCGCGCTCGGTAACCACCTTGCCGAGCACTTCGGGGTGCGCCACACCTTCATCGATATTCCGAATCCGGTGTGATTCAAGGTTGGCTTTATTGATTCTTGGCTTTCAGGCTGTCGCGGATATCGCGCAGCAGCAGCGTGTTTTCCGGCGTGTCGGCCGGCGGCGGGTTGGTGTCGATCACGCGGGTGATCGCGCGCACCATCAGGAACACGATAAAGGCCAGGATCAGGAAGTTGACGGCGACCGTGATGAAGTTGCCGTAGGCGAAGACCGGCACGCCTGCCTTCTTCAGATCGACCAGCGTCTGGGGCACACCGGCGGGCGCGTCGGCCAGTTGAATGAACAGATTCGAGAAATCGAGCTTGCCGACGATGCGCGCAACCAGCGGCATGATCAGGTCGTTGACCAGCGAATCGACGATCTTGCCAAATGCTGCACCGATGATCACACCGACCGCCAAGTCGATCACGTTGCCGCGCATTGCGAATTTCTTGAAATCTTGCATTAGTGCCATCGGTTTTCTCCGGATTGTTTGATTCGGGACAAACGGCCAAGCTGCTGATCGGTTGACCTGAATTGTTAAAAGCGAGGTTGCAAGAGGCATGCCGAGGCCGCGTCGGCATTGGGTTGGCGGGCGGTCAGCGTGTCCACTATATCTGCAAGCCGTGTTGCCCGCGACCGCTATCGTTGGCTTGGTACGCTCGGGTATAATTTTCGGTTGACGCGAACCTATCTTGATTTCTCATCCTGGGGTCTTGAATGAGTGACCAGCAAAACGTGGACAAGGGTCGCCGTAATCTGCTGATTGCGACGTCCGTGGCTGGTGGTGTGGGAGGGGTAGCAGTGGCGGCCCCTTTCGTTTGCACATTCGCACCATCTGAGAAGGCCCGCGCGGCGGGCGCGCCCATCGAGGCGGACGTGAGTGACTTGGCCCCCGGCCAGATGAAGGTGGTGGAATGGCGCGGCAAGCCGGTCTGGCTGCTCAAGCGCACCCCCGAGATGCTGGAATCCCTCAAGAAGACCGACACCGAAGTCGCCGACCCCAAGTCCGACGTGCCCTTCACCATGAAGACGCCGGATTACTGCAAGAACGAAACCCGCTCCCGCGCCGAACACAAGGACCTGCTGGTCGTGGTCGGCATCTGCTCCCACCTCGGCTGCTCGCCGTCCGGCCCGTTTGTTTCCGGTGCCAATGTCCAGCTCGGCGCCGATCCCGGCTTTGTCTGTCCCTGCCACGGTTCTACGTTCGACCTGGCCGGCCGCGTCTTCAAGAACAAGCCGGCGCCGCAGAACCTGGACGTCCCCCCCTACATGTTCCTGTCCGATACGAAGCTGCTGATCGGTAAAGACGAGAAAGGAGAGGCTTGATCATGGCCGCTGAGAAGAAGGTGGAGACAACCGGGCTGCTGGGCTGGATCGATGCCCGCTTCCCGCTGACCGAGACATGGAAGGCGCACCTGTCGGAGTACTACGCGCCCAAGAATTTCAATTTCTGGTACTTCTTCGGTTCGCTGGCGCTGCTGGTGCTGGTGATCCAGATCGTCACCGGGATCTTCCTCGTGATGAACTACAAGCCGGACGGCACGCTCAACGCCGCCGGCATCCCGGTCGCCTACGCGAGCGTGGAGTTCATCATGCGCGAGGTGCCGTGGGGCTGGCTGGTGCGATACATGCACTCGACCGGCGCCTCGGCATTCTTCATCGTGGTCTACCTGCACATGTTCCGCGGGATGCTGTACGGCTCGTACCGCAAGCCGCGCGAGCTGGTCTGGATCTTCGGCTGCCTGATCTTCCTGTGCCTGATGGCCGAGGCCTTCATGGGCTATCTGCTGCCCTGGGGCCAGATGTCGTACTGGGGCGCACAGGTGATCGTGAACCTGTTCTCCGCCATCCCGCTGATCGGGCCGGATCTGTCGCTGTGGATTCGCGGCGACTACGTCGTGTCGGACGCGACGCTGAACCGCTTCTTCTCGTTCCATGTCATCGCCGTGCCGCTGGTGCTGCTGGGCCTGGTGGTGGCGCACATCATCGCGCTGCACGAGGTGGGCTCGAATAACCCGGACGGCGTCGAGATCAAGGCCAAGAAGGACGAGCGCGGCATTCCGCTCGACGGCATCCCGTTCCACCCGTACTACTCGGTGCATGACATCGTGGGCGTGGCGGTGTTCCTGTTCCTCTTCAGCGCGATCCTGTTCTTCGCGCCGGAAATGGGCGGCTACTTCCTGGAGGCCAACAACTTCATCCCGGCGGATTCGCTGAAGACGCCGCCGCACATCGCGCCGGTGTGGTACTTCACGCCGTTCTACTCGATGCTGCGCGCGACGACGTCGGCCTTCCTGCCGATCCTGTGGGGGTTCCTGGCGATCATGCTGGGCCTGCTGTTCGTGCGCTGCAAGAGCATGAAGGTCAAAGGCGTGGCCGTGGCGGTCGCCGTGATCCTGGCGCTGGGCTTTGCCTTCGTCGACGCCAAGTTCTGGGGCGTGGTGGTGATGGGCGGCTCGGTGGTGATCTTCTTCTTCATGCCGTGGCTGGACCAGTCGCCGGTCAAGTCGATCCGCTATCGCCCAGGCTTCCACAAGGTGCTGCTGGGGATCTTCGTGGTGGCCTTCGCGGTGCTCGGCTACCTCGGCATCCAGCCGCCCAGCCCGGCGGGCTCGATCGTGTCGCAGATCGGCACCATCGTGTACTTCGCGTTCTTCCTCGCGATGCCGGTCTGGAGCCGGATGGGGACGTTCAAGCCGGTGCCCGAGCGTGTCACGTTCAAGCCGCACTGATTCCAGCCGAGGATAAGGACACAAGAATGAAAAAGCTGCTTGCGATGTTCGCCTTGGCCGGTTTCATGATTGCGGCCCCCGTCTTTGCCAATGAGGACGGAGTCCGGCTCGACCCGGCTCCGAACCAGTCCGAAGACCTTTCCGCGCTGCAGCGGGGCGCCAAGCTGTTCGTCAACTACTGCCTGAATTGCCATGGCGCCAGCGCGATGCGCTACAACCGCCTGCGCGACATCGGCCTGTCGGAAGAACAGATCCAGCAGAACCTGCTGTTCGCATCTGACAAGGTCGGCGACACCATGCGCATCGCCATGGATCGCGAGGATGCCAAGAAATGGTTCGGCGCGGTGCCGCCGGATCTGTCGGTGATCGCGCGCGCGCGGGGCAGCGACTGGCTCTACACTTACCTGCGCACGTTCTACCGCGACGACACGCGTCCGACCGGCTGGAACAACCTGGTGTTCGACAAGGTCGGCATGCCGCACGTGCTGTGGGAGCTGCAGGGTCAGCGCGTGCCCAAGTACGAAGAGGTCAAGTCCGAGCACGGCGGCGAGCTTGAGCACAGGCTCGTCGGCTTTGAGCAGGTCACACCGGGCAAGCTGAACACCGTCGAGTACGATCAGGCGGTGGCCGATATTGTCACTTACCTGGACTGGATGGCGGAGCCCGCCAGCAAGCTGCGCAAGCGGCTGGGCGTGTGGGTGCTGCTGTTCATCGGTGTCTTTTTCGTGTTGGCCTGGCGCCTGAACGCGGCCTACTGGAAGGACATCAAGTAAACTCCATGCTTTTTCCGGCCAAGGGCTAGGACGGAAGCTGTCCTAGCCCTTTGCGTTTTCGTTTTGATGCCGCGGCGATGTGGTATATCGCAGCGGTTGTACCGTCATCGGGCCGCCCCCGGCCCGAGCGTCAAGGAACCAAAGCCATGATGGTCTTGTACTCGGGCACGACTTGCCCGTTCTCGCAGCGTTGCCGACTCGTCCTGTTCGAAAAGGGCATGGATTTCGAGATTCGTGACGTCGATCTCTTCAACAAGCCGGAAGACATCGCGGTGATGAACCCGTACGGCCAGGTGCCCATCCTGGTCGAGCGCGACCTGATCCTGTACGAGTCGAACATCATCAACGAGTACATCGACGAGCGCTTCCCGCACCCGCAGCTGATGCCGGCCGACCCGGTGCAGCGCGCTCGCGCCCGCCTGTTCCTGTTCAATTTCGAGAAGGAACTGTTCACGCACGTGGCCGTGCTGGAGAACGAGAAGGGCAAGGCTGCCGAGAAGTCGCACGAGAAGGCGCGCGCCGCCATCCGCGACCGCCTCACGCAGCTCGCCCCGATCTTCCTGAAGAACAAGTACATGCTGGGCGAAGAGTTCTCGATGCTGGATGTGGCGATCGCCCCGCTGCTGTGGCGCCTGGACCACTACGGTATCGAGCTGTCGAAGAATGCTGCCCCGCTGATGAAATACGCTGAGCGTATCTTCAGCCGTCCGGCGTATATTGAAGCGCTGACGCCGTCGGAAAAGGTGATGCGTCGCTGATTACCGCCGGGCAAGGTCGCGGGGCCTCGCGGCTGCGCCCACGGTTACTCTTTTCATTATGTCGGAAACTTCAACCAAGCCCTATCTGATCCGGGCCATCTACGAATGGTGCACGGACAACGGTTTCACGCCGTACGTCGCCGTGTTCGTCGACAACAGCACCAACGTGCCCCGAGAGTTCGTCAAGAACGACGAGATCGTGCTGAACGTCAGCTTCGATGCGACCAGCCAGCTCGATATGGGCAATGAGTGGATCTCCTTCCACGCGCGCTTCTCGGGCGTCTCGCGCAGGATCGAGGTGCCGGTCGACAACGTGCTCGCCGTGTACGCGCGCGAGAACGGGCAGGGCATGGCATTCCCCGTCGAACGCAGCACGCCGCCCGCGCAGGCTGCGACCGAACGCGAGAACAGCCCGCCGCCCAAGCTGTCTGCGGTGGAGTCCGAAGCCGTGCCGGAGCCAGCCACCGCCGAAACGCAGGGCGGTTCCGACGACGAGCCCACGCCGCCCAGTGTGCCGCGTATCGGAGGCAAGCCGTCGCTGAAGGTCGTCAAGTAAGGCGGCTTACTGTAGAATCGCGGATCTTTGCCGGCTTAGCTCATCAGGTAGAGCAGTTGATTTGTAATCATCAGGTGGCGGGTTCGAGTCCTGCAGCCGGCACCAATAAAATCAAGGGGTTACGAGCGATTCGCTTGTAACCCCTTGCGCATTCTGGAATCCATGTAACCGCCATGTAACCCAAATGGCTGCGCGTCGACCCATCCGGAACCACCTCCACCTGCGCGGTGCGGTAGCTTAGTGCTCCGTTTTCCGGGGTGGCACATCGGTCTCGCACGATAGAATCCTCCTCGGATTAGTACCACCGCATCAAAGGGGAACGAGGTCGTGTCACAAGCAACAACGCCACAAGAGCGCGTCGCTGCCGCAAGGCAGCTTTATGCCGTCTTGAGAAAATATCTCGATCGGTCAACCTGGACGCCGGTCGAAGGGGCGCTCATCTCGTCGGGACTACACGCTCCGGCCGGATGCGCAGAGATTCCGCGTGAAGCGACAGGTCTCGATGGCAAGCCGTTCAGGGCGGACGTTATCGATCGCTTGACCAAGGCGCGCGAGATCATGCGGCTGTGGTCCTGGGACGATGAGGAAAGCGGCGCCGTTGCACCGACACAGCTTGCGCCCCATGAATTTCTCTCGTGGTGTCAGGATGTCGATATCGACACGGAATGGATACGACTCATATTTGAGGTCATCAGCGCTGGCAAGGTGCAAACAGATCAACCGGATCTGATTCCGCTTGCTGTTGCGGAATACGCAACGCAATCGGCTGAGGCGATCAGCGCAATCCACGCCTTGGCGGGGCAACTATCGAGCAAATCATCAGTGGCTGCCCCGGCACCGAAGGCAGTGGAAAAGAGCGCGCCGCGTGTTCCAATGCCGATTCCGGCAAACCGGGATCACGTATCCACAGAAGAGTTGGCGGCCATTCTGGCGATCGAACCTCAGTCGATTCGCAAGCGCTACTCCTTGCATGGAAGCTACCTTGGCATCCGGCCGACAAAGCTTCCCAATCGTCGATTGTTGTGGCTGGTCGCGGATGTCAGGAAACTGTTGAGCGGCAACCGCCTCGACGCTGTCGAACCAGGCACCAAATAGTTGTTTCGCCCGTATGGGGCGGGGAGATACCCGTCGGACTCCCGTCCCGATCAGCCAATAGCAGCCGCCTTTAGGCGCAATCCAGATGGTGTCCGGCACATCGACCGAGCATTCCGGCCATGCGCGGACTCATAATGCCGCCAATCAGTTGGCGCTCATTTCCAGCCGCCGGTACAGAGTCCTCAAATCAATAATCCCCTGGCAGATCGAAGATTGTGCCTGGCTCCGCTAGCGCACCGGGCATGCCGTGTCTGACGGCGAGTTCGATTAAGCTCTCCAGCGCTTGGGTACGAGATACGCGAAGCCCTTTGGCTAACTTGTCCAGATTCTTAATGGTTGCATCAGACAGAACAAAATTCCGCTGACGAACCTTATCCTTTTCCTGTCTCTCGCGGTATTTCCGCTGGCTCCAGAGCTTTTTGATGTGGGCTACATGGCTTTGTTTTTCAAAATCAGAAACCTGAAGCGAATCAAAATAGCATATCAATCCCGTGCCACCTGGATATTTTCTGAACTCTTGGCCAATGACTGGGTTGAATTGAATTGAGTCCAGTAGCGTGTATTGCATTCGGGTATCAAGAACTTGCCATGCAAAATCGCATCGTCCGGGGTCGTCATCGTCACAAAACCAATTCAAATAAGACGTATCTCGCAAATGCCGCAGCCACGCTTGATGAAGTCTTTCGAGATGGTTTTTCTTGTCAAGCAAAGAGGCTAGGGCAAGATCAATTAGGCAAATGAAATAATCGCGCTTGCTGAAACGTGCCTCGGCGTCTGGGATTCTAATTCTCAGCGAGTTGTGAGTGTGGTTAATAAGCCAGCAGAGTTGCCGATGATCGGTGCCTACCCAATCAAAATCCTCCGTTTGATTAAAAAATTTCCCGGCATGCAAGGTCTGTATAGGCGCGGTTTGCTGCCTCAACATTTGTTCAAGCTCAACATCGCTATCGCCATCCAAAATCAGTGACTTGGCATGGATGATCGACTCAACTGGCGACGCCCCCGGCCTTATGAGCAGGACGGGCCGCCCGGGGAAAAAATACTTCAGCCAAGCCCATAGCCATCGTCTCTCACGCGAGGAAGGCGTCTCTCCCCAGCATTCCGCGATCCGCCCTAATGTACCGCTCGTTTCGATAGTCATCGTCTATTGAATGGCTTGCTTGATGAGGATCATACCGGACTTAAGCGGAAATAACTCAAGAAGAATCAAAGAGTCATGACGGAATCTTTCAAGATGAGCACAAGAAGATCTCTAGAGGTTTTCTGGAGGTAAATATGGACTGAACGCGATGTAGATACTGCTTTCATGGGGAGCAACAAGAAATACGACTGGAATCCATAGCTGTGATCTGGCTTACAGGTCCACGAACGGGGTGGTGGATGCCGATATGAGGCGCCAGATCATCGGGGCAATGCCGTTCCCGGCCGGGGGGGCAGTACTTCTCCGTCGCGCTATTCGACGATAACGAAATTCGGGATCCCTAGATCCGTGGCCACGGCGGAACCACCGGAAGACCAAGCTCATGGGGCAGGGAACGAGTCGCGTATGCCGTTGCCGTCAGTTGAATTTCTGGTCGCCCATTCATCCGGATAACTCGGTATTCAGGTGAGTTTGAAAAATTGTGAATACCTTATGAGAACTCGCGACATACACGGTGTTTCGGTCCGTAAATCCGTTTGCTGCGCAAGCATTTCCTCGTGTCCTTCTAATTTAAGATATGCATGATTTAGAGGAGATGAGATAACAGTTCTTTAGATGATTGAGTGGTGATCCTGAAGTGTCTCATTAAGACGTCCTTATCCCCTTGTAGGTGCTGCGCTGAGGGAGGGTGTCTCCCATCGACAGTTATCGTCCATCGTTACTCGATAATGCTCAGCTGAAGCGCTATTTCTTACAGCAATGATGAATCACCTGAGAGAAACAATCACAGGTGAAACATGCAATCGGACTATTCCATTCAGGATAATCAGAGGGGGGCAGTAGCGAGCCTCTATCCGCGATTTTGGGAGGTTGGCGAATATGGCCTTGTTATCGACGAGTTGTTATCTTTTCTGCGGATAGCTCTTGCAACTGAGCGGGTGCCGTTTGAAATCCATCACACCGGTGCGATCAAGTACGCGTCGCCCAATATGGTCATCGTTCATGATTCATATTCACTCGACTATTATTTCCATGCAATGCGGGATTTGATGGGTATCGTGATGCCGGGGTATGCGTACAGCCCGCTCTTGGCTCTCTTTCGTACCTGCTTCCAGCAGCACCCGTGGCTGAGCTATTGCGCGTTCCGCAACCCCAGCGCGCATCTGGCGGCCGTCCCGAAGCTGGAGGGGGAGGTGTTCAATGACTTTGTGCAAACGCTTCGTACCCTAGCGCGGCAGCAGAACACATGGGCGCAAATGCGGAAGTGGAAGAGCGACACGGAACGCAGCCAGACGGAATCCATTGGCGAATACGTACCGAAGCTGCTTAGGGGCGCAGATCGATTGGAGCCGATCCGGCAAGATTTCCAGTATCAGGAGAAGGTCTTTGTACTCGCTGACGCCATGCCATACGGGCAATGGGGCGTGGCAGATTCCGACCAGTGGACGTTTGTACCTGCCCACGCTGGCTGGCAGTCAGATAACCCAGAGTCACGGGCACGAATTGATACCCGTGTCGCGATGCAAGATCGGACACGGTTTTTTGCCAATTTCTACCGCGATGCCGACAAGCAGATCTTGCAATACATGCGTGGCTACATCACCAAGATGGAGCGCGGGACGAACGGTGCTAATCACTTCCACTGCTGCTTCTTCGTCGACGCCAACCGGCCAAAGAACTTCACGACAGATGCGGTGATTGCCGCTCTTTCTCGACGGTGGTTCAGGGCCACCGATGGACGGGGCTTCGTGTTTAACTGCCACGCGCCGGATTATCGTCTGCCATTGCAACGGCAAGGGCGGTGGGTGTTGGACCCTCTCACGGGGCATGACGAACGCCAAGTGACACGATTGACGGACTACCTAGTCGGTTACTTTGCTCACGAGAAGGACCAATCGATCCATGTCAAGCCGACGGCCAGGTCGCGGGCGTTGACGATGGCGGTTGGTCGGGCATAGGGTGCTTAATAAATCACTTGCGACTGGCGCGTAATCCGAGCGCAGCCAGTTCGAGTTGCCGGCCTGTCGATTTGGTCGGTCGATGACTGGTCTGGCCGATGACCAGCCGACTAACGTTCTGGTCAGTGGGCATCCTGTGCAGCCGTCGCATCACCCCTTTAGCCAGTATCAGGGGCTGAAAGTTGTGATGGCGTCGCTTACTTATGGCAATATCGGTCCAACTACAAATTGGCGCGCGCTTGACCGACTCAAGGGGCCTGTTGTGTGCCGGTAATGCAAGAAGGAGGTTCGGAGCAGCCGGTGCCCACGAGCACGGCGCCCGATGGTATGGGAGCCAATCCGAATCAGAAGTTGACGCGAAAGAATCGTTTTGCGGTCAAGCGCGGCGTCATTCCTCCGTCATCACAGGTCTTGCTCATTCACCCCGACCAGTGGGAGAAGCTCGTTGAGGTTGCTTGCCTGAACCGTCCGCTCGATGGCGGCGCGAAGTACGCCTTCGTCAAGCAGTTGGGCGGCGCCGGGGATGGCGGGCGCGACGTCGAAGCGCGTCTGGTCCCTGCGTTGGTCAAGGGGCAGTGGGACCTGTTTCAAGCCAAGCACTACGACCACGCCTTGACGCCGACCGACGTATTCAAGGAGTTGGTCAAGTTCTTCAAGCACTTGGAAGCGAAGACTTACCCGGCGCCGCGGCACTACTACCTGTGTGCGCCGCGCGGTGTGGGCAATGACCTGCACAACCTCCTGACTAAGCCCGACGAATTCAAACAGCGTTTACTGGATGACTGGAAGGCGGGGAAGACCGGGCTCAAGGGGCGCGCTGCTGAGCTAACGCAGGGGCTCGAGAAGCTGGTCATGGCTTTCGATTTCAGCAACATCGTCGAATGCCAGACGCGAGACATCTTGGAGTGGCATGCACTGGACCGGAAGGCGCACTTCGAATTATTCGGTTTTGAGGCTGAGCGCGGTGATGATCCCCTAGCGCCGGACGCGCCCGCGGCCCACGAGCAGGCCTACGTCGAGGAACTGCTGAAGGTCTACTCTGAGGTCACCGGCAAAGGCTTGACGCTGGATGAGCTATTGGCGTCGGGCTCCTGCAGCGAGCACTTCCAAAGCCAACGTACGCTCTTCTACTGCGCCGAAGGTCTAAAAACCTTCAGCCGGGACACGTACGGCGAAGCAGAGTTCGATGCGCTGCTGGACATGGTGCTGACCGGTATCAAGCCGAAGGTCAAGAGCCCTCGGCACAAGACCGGACTGGACCGGCTTGAGGCTGGCACTAGCGGCGCTGAGCAACTGGTCGTCAACGATAGCGTGCTGGCTCCCAAACTACGGCCCGGTGGGACGTGTCAGGAATTCTGTGTGCTGAGGTCGGTTAAAAAATCTCAGCGTAGGGCGTTGGTGAATCGTTCGCCGAAGAGGATGGCGAACTGGTTGGCCGCCTGCTTCCAAGTGATGGGCGGCATCTTCCAGTCTTTCTCGATATTGCGCAAGGCCAGGAACAGCAGCTTGCTGGCCGCTTCGTCGCTGGGGAAGTGACCCCGGTTCTTGACGATCTTGCGCAACTGCATGTGCATGCTTTCGATCGCGTTGGTGGTGTAGATGATCCGGCGCACTTCGGGTGGGTAGACGAAGAATGGGATGACCTGCTCCCACTGTCGGCGCCACATATCGGCCACCGTCGGGAATTTCCGGCCCCAATCGCTAGCGGCGAACGCCTCCAGTGCGCCGGCGGCGGCTTCGGCCGTGGCGGCCTGGTAAATCGGCTTGAGCGCGGCCGCCAGGCCCTTGCGGTCCTTCCAGCTCGCCAGGTTGAGCGAGTTGCGGATCAGGTGAACGATACAGGTCTGGATTTGCGCGTCTGGATAGACAGCCTCGATCGCTTCGGGGAAGCCACGCAGGCCGTCAACCACGGCGACCAGGATGTCGCCCAGGCCGCGGTTCTTCAGTTCGTTGAAGACCTTGAGCCAGAATTTGGCGCCCTCGGTCTGCTCGATCCACAGTCCGAGCACTTCCTTGCGCCCGTCAGCTCGAATGCCCAGCGCGAGGTACACCGCCTTGTTCTTGACCGTGCCTTCGTCGCGGATCTTCAGACGCAGTGCGTCGAAGTAGACGATCGGGTACATCGCCTCCAGCGGGCGTTGCTGCCATTGTTCGACCTCGGCCAGCACCTCGTCGGTGATGGTGGAGATCAGGTCGGGCGAGACCTGCAGGCCGTACAGTTCTAGCAGGTGACCCCCGATCTCGCGCACGCTCATGCCGCGCGCATACATGCTGATCACATGGTCGTCGAAGCCGGGTAGCCGGCGCTGGTACTTGGCCACCAGTTGCGGCTCGAAGGTGGCCTGCCGGTCGCGTGGAATGTCCAGCTCCAGCTCGCCGTTGGGCGTGAGGACGGTCTTGGGGCTGGTGCCATTGCGATGATTGCCGCTCCTGCCTTGCTGGGCCTCAGCAGCCAGATGGTGCATCAGCTCGGCAGTCAGCATGCGCTCGGCCAACTGCTTCTTGAGCAGGCCAGCTAGGCCCGATTCGCCGAGAATTGACTCGGCGTCTTTGTTCTCGAGCTGGGCCAGCAACTGGTCGATCAGTTCGTCGGGAACAAGCTTGGGCGCCTTCGGTTTCGTGGTCTTCTTGCGGGGCATTGCTATGGTCATGGTCAATTTCGCTTACAAGCATCTCATGACCTCGGGCACACGGAAAATCTGACACGCTCGCCCGGTGACCTCCCGGGTACCTGCCACCACCTGGCGAACCAGAAGAGGCTCAAATGGGTCAAGTAAATCGACGGGCGCTGCCTGTATTCAACTCGCCGTTCGAGCTCGGCATCCGCATGGTCTACCTGCTGCAGGCACTTGTGCCGCACGGGGCGGATCTTCAAAAGCTGGTGTTGCTGGACTACGCCATCGTGTATTCCGCCGACCTCAACGGGCCGAGCAGCCTGCACACGCCTATCCCGTTCCGTGGTGCCGAGCTCATGAGCCGGCGCGAGCTGATTGAGCAGGGGCTATACGTCATGAGCACGCGTGGCCTTGTGACGGCCAAGTTGGGCTCAGACGGCATCACCTACTTTGCCGGAGAGGTCGCACGGACCATGACGGGCGCGCTAACTTCAACCTACCTCCGCGATTTGGAGCATCGCTGTGAATGGGCGGCTCAGCAGTACGGTAAGCCGACTCCACCGAACTGACCGCCCAATTCGCCGCGAGCGGCCACCTGTGGGGGGCCGAGCTCGAGTCGGTGGCGCGAAATGGGGGCGATGCATGGGCATAGTACTAACGTCGCTGTCGGTTCACGGGCCAGACCGCGAGATCGCCGAGGTCACATTCCACCCCAAACGACGGCTGATTCGCGGGCCAAGCGAGACCGGGAAGTCCTATATCTACGACTGCCTTTGGTACATGCTTGGAGGCGACGACCTTCCGGCAGCGTTCCCGCTGGCGCACGGATACCAGGAACTCCGGCTGCGGTTTACTGCCGACGACGATGAATACGAAGTGCGCCGGGGGCTGTCCGGTGGCGCCGCCGCCGTCTACTGGCGCGCTTTGGGCAATGCCGAGGAGGAAGCGTTCGAACCTCTGGACCTGGATCTCGGGAAGTTGCTTGTGACCTTGTCCGGCGCCAGCGGAAAGCAGATTCTTCGCAATCACAGCAAACGGGGCGCCGTGACAGGTGACGACCTTCGCCACTGGTCGTTGTGGTCGCAGTCTGACATTCCTGCCAAACAGCCGAGCGTGGGCACCGGCCAAGCCGCGCCGAAGCACGAGGCTTCATTCCACCTGTTCCTGACAGGCACCGACGATTCGGGCATCCAGTTGCGGAAGTCTCAAACGGAGGCCGAGCGTGCCCGCGGTGAGCTGCAGGCTGCCGAAGCCGCTTTGGCCCGCATCCAGACTCTCATGCCGGCGAATCTGAAGCGCGAAGAAGTGGCAGAGGCGCTGGAGCGGGTGGATACGACCCTGTCTGCGATGACGAGCCAGTACAACGCGCGCGCCTCTGCACTGAAGGAACTGCGCCGACAAATTGCGGACACGTCGGACGGACTACGCAAGGTCGAGAACGACCGAAACCATGCAGAGTCCATGACTGGTCGGTTTGAGCTGCTCGACAAGAAATACACGAACGACCTAGCGCGGCTTGGTGGCACGAGCGAGGGTGTCGCGTTCTTCCAGGAACTTCCGGCAGTGAACTGTCCGTTGTGCGGGGCCTCCGCGGAAAGCCTCGTGGACCCTAACGACCTGCGCCCCGCTGCACCCAGCCGCTACCGGACGGCCATTGCCGCGGAGGTCGAGAAGATTCGTGCGCTGCGCGTCGGGTTGCTCGCTGCTCTCCAGCACGAACGGGGACGCTATCAAGTCTTCAAGGCTAGCGCTGAGAAACTCGCTGGTGACCTGAGTGCGCTGCAGAGCCAAGAGGCGACGGTGCTGCAGGGCGCTCGCGTCGAGTTCACTGCTGATCCGAAGAGCTTGGCGCTGCAACGTTCCGAACTCTCGGCGCAACTGAGCAACTTCGACGAGATCAGGCATCTCACGGTCGAGATTGGTCGTCTGAAGAAAGCCACCGTACGCAAGCGCATCACCGTCACCCGCGAGGGCGGTATGTTCGGTCGCGAGGTGGCCAATCGTGCGAGGGCGTTGCTGGATACCTGGGGCTTCAGCAGCATCGAAAATATCGCACTCGATGACGAAGCTTGCGACCTTCGTATCGACGACCGCTCACGGTTGAGCTACGGCGCCGGTGTGCGAGGCCTGTACCTGTCCTCTCTGGTGGTTGCGTTCATGGAGCACGCGCTAGAGAAAGGACATCCCCATCTGGGCGTCGTCGTCCTGGACTCGCCCCTGAAGACGTATGCCGACCCGGATTCGACAGAGGAGCATGAAGTTCCTCCCGCGACGGTCGTAGATCGATTCTATGGCTGGATGTCGACCTGGAGCGGGAGCGGCCAAATCATCGTTCTCGAGAACGAACCCGTCATGCCTGACACGGCAGAAGCGCTTGAGCCCACCACGTTCACGCGTGTTCGTGGCAAGGGCAGGTACGGCTTTTACCCCCTGCGCGATGGCGTCAGCCGCCATCCAAAAGCCGACGAAGACGAAACGCGGGAGGAACGCGAAGCGGGCGATGCGGCCGGGAACGATATGAGCGACTAAGGCGGCGCGGACGACGCAAACGAGAGGGATGCCCGCTAGCCCGTTCACCGTCCACACACACACCCAACATGAGCCTGGTCAAGACAAAGTACGAAACGCTGGCACCTCAAATGGAGTACCTCAGTGACGAGGTGGTTCTGGCACTTGCTTGGAAGAAGGCTTCGGCGTACGTCCGAAGGCACAACTGGTACGCGGACACGCTCGAGTTGGATGCCTCTGGGCTCAATCTCGAAGGGCTAACCCAATCGTGGTCATACGAGGTCGCCAATTCACTCTACGAGCCGACGCCCGCGAGGTTGGTGCCGGCGCCGAAGAACGGGCGCTGGGGGTTCGCTGAGAACCTGCCGGGTGGGTGGGGACCGCTCCCGGCTCTGGACGACCGGGATGGCGCTTCCTCTTCGCTGACTCTGCGCCCCTTGGCTCACCTGGGCATTCGCGAACAGACCGTCGCCACCGCCGTGCTGCTCTGCATGGCCGACTGCATCGAGACCGCGCAAGGCAATCCGGCCGTGAAGGCCACGGACGCACTGGGGAACGGAGTCTTCAGTTATGGAAACCGGCTCTACTGCCGTTGGAGCGACGATGGCACCCAAGCGAAATTTTCGTGGGGCAGTTCCGACACCTACAGTCGTTACTACGCTGACTATCAGCAGTTTGTGGCACGCCCCAGGGAGGTCGCGGCAGCGCTCGAGGACGAACTGAAGAACGACACGCGAGTCTTCCTGGTGAAGCTTGACATCAGCGCCTACTACGATCGAATAAAGATTCCCCTGCTCATCAAGAAGCTGCAGAAAGAGTACACGCAATACCGGGGCGAAGACTTCGACAGCCCCGTCGACGAGGATGCGTTCTGGCTGGCCGCCGAGGCTGCGCTGACCTTCAAATGGTCTGCTGCCGACGAAGAGTTCAGGGAGCTGCTAAATGGCGGCGAACTGCCACGCGGTTTGCCGCAGGGCCTCATGGCCAGCGGCTTCTTCGCCAACGCCTATCTACTGGATCTCGACCGCGCTATCGGGAGGGCGTGCCAGAAGCGGCGCTCCATCGAAGTCGGCGACGGTGAAACGCGGGTGAGGCTGCATGACTACTGCCGCTATGTCGACGACCTGCGCTTGGTGGTGTCGACCGATGACCCCCACGTGGACTTTGCCGAACTGCAGACGTACATCACGGAGTGGGTTCAGCGGCAACTGGACAGGTCTTTGGGTGACGCCCGAGGGAAAAGCACGCTGACCCTCAACAGCGCCAAGACCGAGATTGAGCTGCTGAGCCATGTTGCGAAGGCCACCAGTGTTGCCAATCGCATGCGGCAGGTCCAGCAGCGACTCAGCGGACCCTTTGACCTCTCTTCGCTGGAGGACCTGGAGACCGCATTGAATGGCCTCCTATCGATGGCAGAGGTGGAAGGGGCAGCCAGCAGGACTCGAAAGCCCCGCGGCGTTCCGACCCTGGCCCTTGTGACCAAGCCGCCGATGGACGTAAGGGACGACACGCTAACCCGATTCGCGGCGTTCCGGCTCTGCAAGTCGCTGAAGCAGCGCAGGCTTATGACTGACTTGCGGGAGAAGCGGGAGGATGGCACCGCCGGAGACGAGCTTCAGCAGGACTACGAGCTCGCCGCCAGGCGTCTGGTCGGCGCTTGGTCGGAAAATCCTTCACTCATTCAAGTCCTGCGGTATGCGTTTGACCTGTATCCTTCAGCAGCGTTGTTGCGGGACGTCCTGGATGCACTGACCCGGAAGCAGGACGCAGTCGGGCATCCTGACCAAGCGGCAGTTGCTTGGTACATCTTGGCCGAGCTGTTTCGTGCCGCGGCCACGGAAACCGGCCAGGCGTCGGCCGGAGATGACGGGCTCAAGGTCGGGGACATCGACACATACCGCGCTGAGCTTGCTCAACATGCTGAGACGGTCCTGCAAGCCGGCGGTTGTCCGTGGTTCGTGCAGCAGCAAGCTGCGCTACTACTGGCTACACTGGACTTGCCCTCGGACTCGTTGAGCGACGAACCTGAACTTGCGCGCTATCGCGTTCTCCATGCGTACCTCGCCGGCCGATATGAGGCTGAGGATCTCTCAGACGACGACGTTGTTGGCATTGTCATCGTTGGGTACCAGTTGCAAGGCCACAAGAAGGGGTTCGCTGGCTGGCTACGTCGCTTCGCCGTCAAGCGGGGCGTGGAGAGAGCCCGCCGAGCCTTGGAGTTGGTCTACAAGGGCAACTTATCACTCTTCGATGCGATTACCAGGCCAGGCGCTGGTGCCGCTGCCGTCGACCGCGGCCTCCTCAATGAAGAGCAGGCCCTGCATCTTGATTCGCGAAGCAAAGATGGCGAGTCGCTTCCAACTCGCACCTGGCTTCGTCTGAGCAGGGCGGCTTGCCACCACACAAGACCTTTCAGGCATGAGAACTCTCTGCTAAGGCTTGCGCGATGCTTGGCGGAGTTGGATGACTGGACGCGCCCGGACGGCAGCATCTACTCGGTCTTCGACTTCGACGTCAGGTGCGAGGACTGGGAGCGGCTTGACGACCCCGACGGTCCGGCACTGCGAGTTCGCCTCATGCCAAAAGCCACGGGGCGGAAGGCGCCACGATTTCGGGCCCCGGCGTGGTGCAAGCCCGAGTTGAGCTGGCAGTACGCAATTGGCGCTATCCTAAGGGCCGCGGCGGTTGGCAGCAACGACTTCACCCTAGGCTGGCGCGTTGGCATGAATGAACCTGGCTGGTACCGCGGACTTTCGAGTACTCCATCACGTCGACAAGTTGGGATGCTGCACTCCTCGCAGGCCTTGGGCGGCACCGCATCCTCGGTCACGCCATGGTTCAGCGGCCTGCTAAGCGTCTTGCTCCGCTGGCCAGGGATTGAGGCCGGCCCAGTTGAGCATCCGGCAGCGAGCGCAGCTGAAATGAAGGACCTGAGGGACATCATCGACAAGCGCCTCAAAGACCAGAGTGGACTTTTTGGCCGCAGCTCCTGCTCGCCGGTTTACCGCTACCCTGTGCGCTGGCAGCTCCGTGATTCTCGGGCGCTGCGTGTGGTCGTTGTTCAGGGCCTGCTCCCGAGCGTCGCTGACTTTGAGGCGCAAAGGCTCGATGGTCTCAGCAACGACCCCTTTCGCACACGACATCGGAACCACACCGCCGCGCTGCTGAACCTGGTAGCGAAGAAGCTCGACGCCTACGAGAGCCTTGGCGAAGGCGCTAAGAAGCCCATCGTCGATCTCGTTGTCTTTCCGGAGTACTCCATCCATGTTGACGACCAGGACCTCCTTCGGGGCTTCTCCGATGACACGGGTGCGATGCTTCACTACGGCCTCCTGGGAGCACGGCATCCGACGACCGGAAAGCACACGAATGCGTCGCGTTGGCTGATTCCGGTTCGAACAGACAAGCGGCGGTCATGGATTGAAGTAGACCAAGGGAAATTACATCTCACGGGCGTTGAGTTGGCGATGGGCGTTGAAAAGTGGTGTCCATACCGTGTGGTCATCGAACTCGAACTGGACCAGCTTACGTCATATCGGATGGTGGGAGCCATTTGCTACGACGCGACCGACCTCGCGCTCGCCGCAGACATGAAGAACGAGTCGCACATGTTCGTGGTTCCGGCACACAACCAAGACATCAAGACGTTCGATAGCATGATTGCTGCGCTTAGGTACCACATGTACCAGCACGTGGTGATCTGCAATATTGGAGAATTCGGCGGTTCGTCAGCGCAGGCGCCGTATGACGAAGAACACCGACGCACCATTTCCCACGCGCATGGGTCAAACCAAATCTCGGTGGCGGTCTTCGAAGTGCCGATGGACCACTTCGGCCCTCAGCTCTTGGCGTTGGCGCCGGGGGCCCCGAAAACGATAACGAAACGACTGGGCAAGACTCCACCAGCGGGGTTGGCGCGCCGGCCGTAGAAGGCAGCCCAACGGAGCTGACTTTGATTGGCGCCAACAGTGCTAATCCTTGATGGCGACTCCAGCTCGGTCAATGGACGACTGACTCGGCCGCGAAAGGATCATCCAGCTCGGAAGACCGGTCTGCAATAGCACTCATTAGTGTCCGCGGGCCCGAGGACGAATGAACTGTGGCTTGCCGATTCTGTGATGCTGCAGCGTTGCAGCAGAGTGGCTCAAGCGGAAGCGCCGCACTGTTTTCGCCAAAAAAATGATGGCGTAGAGCAGACTGGGCTTGGGCCCCGCTCTCTTTGTCACGACGCTGTAGAAAAAAACAAGCGACATAGAGGAGAGTGGGCGTAACGCCCACTCTCCTCGTTTATGCCGCACGGGCTTACATCGGCGCGATGTTGTACTTGGCCATGATTTTCTCGATCTCCTTGTTACGATCGCTAGACATGTCGTAGTAGCACTCGTTATCCGAGCACTTGCTTTCGAACTGACCAGCCCACTTTTTGTGGGATTTCAGAATGCTCTCCTTTTCCGACTCAGGAACACGACTGGAGTCCAAGAGTCGCTGGGTGTTGCCTTTTACGCGCAACATACTGCCCCTGAGGCCGTATTCGAGGCACTGGTCTCGGTCGTATTGGCTGCGTTTCATTTTGCAGACGTCGCTGGCGCGAAACTGGGCTTGGGCTTGGGTGGCGAACGTAGAGATCGCGATGATGGCGACTGCCGCGAGGAATTTGCGCATGATAGTTCTTCTTAAGATGAATCTTAGAGTGCGGTTTATCGGTCAAGCAGCCAGGGATCCCGAAGGGCCGTTATGTCCGAACCCGTTGCCAGGCCATCGGGCTTCCCCGGGGATCGGCGTTGAACCAAAAAAAGAGGGCCGAAGCCCTCGGATGCGGTGCCCTGCAGGCGCGGCGGAGGCCCCCGGAAGAGGGGGTTACATCGGCACCGCGTTGACGGCGGCGAACAGCTGGTCGAAGGTGGCCTTCTTGAAGACTATGAACGAACTGGTGTGGGCGGCCGGAATGCGGCTTCCAACTTGAATGCGACCAGCGTGCAGAGCCAGCACCACGTTACCGCCTTCGGCGATTTCATTTTGGTACGGGATCGGCAGCGTGCGAATGTCAGCCGAGTTGAGGCGGAAGATCGCCACGTTCGGGTTGACCGGGTGACGTACCCAAGTGAACTTGGGACCAGCCAGCAGCGTCTGACCCGAGTAGCGATCCTTCATCACGGCCGTGCCGTCTGCGTTCAACATGACCTTCAGCAGACCGTTCATGATGAACTCTGTGCCGATGATCTGGTCGAGCGACGTGTAGGTCGTGCCCTTGTCACCCACCCAGTTGCAGTGCGACACACCGTCTTGCACAATGTATTGCGACTGATCCACACCGCAGGTCTGCAGATCCAGCTCGATATTGTCGTAGTCACGATAGGAAATGCCCACCACGCCTTCGGCAGTGGCCGGGAAGCTGCCTTGCAGCGCCTCACGAATGTAGTCCTCCTTGATCCAGTCGGTCATTGCTTCGACGAAGGTCTTGCCGCCCACATTCACACGACGGAACTCGATCTTGAGACCACCGCCAGTGATCGCATCGCTCAGCGTCAGGGTATTGCCCACAGCCGAAACCACGGGTGATGCCTTGTGCTGATCGGCTTCGCCGAGCAGGTTCGTCCAGGAGCCATCGGCCTTCATCTGGTAGTGACCGATGTAGGATGTGAAGTTGTCAGAGTTCGGCTCGGTCCACTGGCTGTTTTGGTAGGCTTCGAGTGCCATGCGTACGCCGTCACCGTTCTGGATGAGCCGGTTGCGCGTTTGCACGCTACCGACACCGTTCAGGCCCAGGTATTCGTGATAGCCGTAGAGGTTATCGGCGAGCACCGTCCCGGCATCAACGTCGGTCGAAAGCACTGGCTTGGCGGCCAGCGCATCAACGTCAGCTTGCGTGACGTTGTTGATACCGCGTTTGAGGACAATGGCGTTCATCAGCCCGCGCACTGTATTGGCATCGACCGCGCCATTCTTGGCGAACTGCGCGACCTTGTCCACTACCTGCATGGCGAAGGCGCCAGTAGTGCTGTCGCCGTTGGCGATGTAGTCGCCGCGCAGGTTCACAGCGCCACCGACGAACGAGACGACCGCCTTGGCAGCCGCATCCCTGGAATAGCCTTGTTCCATCAGTGACTGCTGCATCGTCGTGAGCGGCGTGACGTTCTGGCCAGAGGTGCCGTCAATTGAGGCGGTCAGTGCGAACGCGGCGGGGAAGACGTAGTTCGGGCGCGAGAGGTCACGCGTGTCTGGCGTGACCAGCACAAGTAGCTTCTTGCCCGTCACGTCGCCATCGAAGGCGAGCGAGTAGTTACCGGCCTGGTCAGTTTTGCCTTGCGGTTCGCCCGCGTCGCAGACGTTGTTGTCGTTCAGGTCCACGCAGACCTTGGCGTTTACCAAGTAGCCGTCAATGGCCTTGCCGGTCAGCGTGGGTTGGGTCGAAGTACTACCGCCAACGCCCGCAGCAGCGCTGCCGCCATCACCACCTCCGCCGCAGCCGCTCAAGACAAGGAGTGCAGCACTGAAGATGCCCGCCTTTAGGACGGGACTCTTCCATTTCGTGCTCTGCTCAACGCTGCTTGCGCTACTGATACGCTCTGCTTCTTTGCAAGTATTTGAATTCATTATGATTTCCTTCGTTCTTGGGAATTGATCAAGGGAGCCGATGACGCCCTCCCGGCAAGCCATCGAGAATGTTAACGACTTAAAAGGTTGAAACTCAACTCAAAAAGCACTTCATGTCAAAAAGGCGGTGCCCAACCATTCAGGTGGATTTGGAGATGGCATGCACAAAACGGACATGGACCAGCTGGCTGGCGTGGTAGGGCGGGCGATTGCCAGGCAGCGCATCGCCGCCGAAATGACGCAGGAGCAGGTAGCGGAACAGCTGGGGATTGGCAACGAGGCGGTATCCCGCATGGAGCGAGGCGTTGTGATGCCGACGATCGGCCGACTTGCCGAGCTGGCCGACATTTTTCAGTGCGAAACGGCAGATCTCCTGACAGAGGCCAGTAATCGCACCAGCGATCAGGCCCATCACCTCATCCGCCTGCTATCCAGAGTCAGCAGCGGCGACCGCGCCATGTTGGTGGAGATGGTCGAAAAACTGGCGACGCGGCTTACCCGGCGCTGAGGTCGGGCGCCATCGTTCACCGTCAGTACTCATCCGGTAGCAGAATGGTCGTAGCCGACCGGTCGGCCTCGGTAATCACCCAGACTTTCGTGCCGGTTTCCAGGGTGTAGCTGGACAGCAGCCGTGTCCCTGTAATCAGGGACATCTCGTTCTGCGCGCGGTCCTCATCGTCCAATTCACCCCAGTCGCCATGCAGATGGCGAACCAGCAAGGCAATGGGGTGAGATTCTGCGTGTCGGAGCGCAGCCAACGCGCCAGGCGTCGCCACCAGGCGGCCAAGCCGGAAGCGCGGCGCACTAGCTGCAGGCGCACGGGGATTCGTCATGATGTTCTCCAGATGAAGGGGACGTGCGTAGACCCCCGGAGCGTCCAGATGCGGGCACGTCAAATAGAAAGGAAATGAGAGGCTGGCGGCCGGGATGCTCGGCTTATGCCGCCGGGCGGATGGCAGCGACTTGTCGGCGCAGCGCTGTCGCGCGGGCCTGGGAGCAGCTGAGGTGCCGGCGAATGTCGGCAACGGTGGGTCGCACGAGCCCGGCAACGATGTCCTGGGTGAGCCGAGTCACGTCGGCATCGGCCGACTCCATGCCAACCGCCGATGAGACTGGAGGTGCTTCCGGACGACGACTGTTCGCGACGACCTCGTGATCCACCGGCGTTGATGCGCGACTCCGGATGATACGAGCCGCCCGTGGGATAGGTTCGGGAGCCGGTGGGCGCGACCGCAGCCCGACCGTCCACAGCAGGCAGGCGACGCCTTCCAGGACTGCCGCAAATGCCAGTCCCGACAGCAGATCGATGCGCGCGCCAGTCGTGCCGAGCAGCCCGGCCAGTCGCGCCGTGACCGGGTCGGTCGCCAGAGCGTCACGCTGGGCCGTAGCACGGTCGTCCGTCGCCTGATGACGCCTGACCACGTCGGCTTCGGCATTCAGCGCGTCAAGCTTGGCGGCAAGCGTCACGCGACGCGCTTCCAGTGACCCACAGTCGTGTTGGCAACCGCGGACATTGGCTCTCGCCAACTGCGCTGTGACTGTCGCCCGTTCCGTCATCACCACCGTGAGATTGCGCTCAGGTGGAGGAGCCGGCGCGGCGACTGACGCCGCCCGCTGCTCTCCCGCACGCAACTGTGCCAGCAGGAAGAACGTCAGGTGACCGTAGCATGCAGTGACCATACAGGCGAGCCACAAGACGGCCACTACGCCACGCACGGCCGGCCGAGCCTCCCGGATCAGGGCGGGCAGCAGGTGTGCACACAAGACCAGCACGAGACCCGTCGCCACCCACACCACCCGCTCCGCCAGTGCCCCGCCGCGCTGCCAACTGGCCAACACTGACAGGCAGACCGCCGTGGCTGTCGCCCCAATCGCCAGCGGTACCACCCAGCGGGACGGGCCGATCATGCCGCCGCTCCCCGTAGTTGCGCCGCCTTGCGGTCAAGCTTGTCGCGCAACGTGGGCAACACTGCGTCAGCCTGTTCCGGCTCGTCCGGCTCGGGCGCACGTTCGGGGGCGTCAGGATAGAACTCATCCGCGATGGCCGTAGCCTCTTCGGAGCTATCCTCGAAGGCCCCATTTGCGAACCCAAGCCGTGCCGCCGCATCCAGGGCCGTTTGGTCGAAGCCGGACGCCTTGCGACGCCCATCGAGTTCCCGTGCCTGGGTCAGCGTTTCCTCCAATGTATTGCCCGACCGAACGCCCAGATCGACGTAGTAGATCGCCGACCGGTAACTTTGAGTCGTTGATTTCCCACGCAATTTGAGCTCCAGCGGCAGACAGGCCAGCAGGTTCCCGGACACGGCGCTGAAATAATGCAGTCGCGCCGCGAGCGCTCGGATCGAGTTGTACGAGGTGGTCCTGAAGATAAAGCTGCCCAGTTCATCCTCGTCCCCGACAATCGCGTTAAGCCGGCCATATGGCTTGCAGCCGCCCGAGCCACCAAACTGGCAGCCCTCCGGCGATGGACAAGGCAGACTGGTGACGCCATCGCGCTCCACGCGCTTGCAGACCTCTCCGTTACCGACACAGACCGGCCGGCCAGTTTCGCGATCAAACAGCGTGTACTCGGCGCGCAGGTTCAGATCCGGATCGTTGAACAGCATCCGCACCGGAATCGCCCGCAACTTGCCCGGCGTGGTCTTGCGCAGCGATTCGTTGAGCGGATGCAGCATCCAGCCATCCCGGCTCTGGACTTGAGTCGTCAACGTGAACTGGTCGTCGCTCGCCGGCACTCGCTTGCCGTTCTTCTCGACCATGCGGCCAATGGAAATGCGCCCGATCACGGGCGGGGTAATGGCCAATCCTTTCAGCATGTGGATTCTCCTTGGGGAAACACCAGAAAGCGGCGGGAGCCGGGCTTGGTCAGGGCATAGGGCTGTTGCAGTTCGGGGTGATCGGCCAGCAGTCGCTTGAGATCGACGCCGGTACCGTCCTTGCTGCGTTTGAAGGAGACCTCGCCGGTTTCGAACAACGCGCGAGAGGCATCGCCCATAGCTTGCTGGATCGTCTGCTTGAGCCTGGCCTCCGCCTCGGTACGCCGCACCAGATCGGCGCGCAGCGCGACGAGATCAACAAAGGCTGCGCTCAACATGCGGTCGTCCGTGAAGTCCACGGTCTGCCCCCTGTCTTGGGAATAGAGGCAGCGCAACGCGGCATCGGCGGACTCGGAACCATCCGCTGGCGGCGGGGAGTCGGTCTGGCAGTGCTGCCAGAATGCGGCTTCCAGCGTGATCAGTCGGCCAATCAACGCATCGTCCCGCTCGATGCGGTGGACCTCCAGTTTCTGGCCGCACAGCAGCACCGCAACATCCGCGGCTTGCTTGCCGGTGACGGCCAGTTGATGCTGCACTTGGAGAGCCACGTACTCGGGCACGCCGTCGCGCCACAGCCGGGCACCGAATTCGCCTGCCGTCTTGCATTCGAGAATCTGCACATCGGGTTCGCCGACGACCTCACGATCAATGTTGGCGAGCATGAAGGACACAGTCGGATGCCGCAGCACGGCATTGACCTTGCGAACACGTCGCCCGGTTTGCTGGGTGTACGCCGCCGCCACGATAGGCTCGAGCAAGGTTCCCCAATAGACCGGTTCCCGGGTGTCATTGGGATCGGGTTTCGGTAGCTCGGCATCCCGACCGGTCTTCTCCAGCCAGAGTTCCAGTTGGCTCTTGTAGGGATTGAGGCCGACCGCGGCAGCGGCATCCGATCCGCCGATGCCAGTTCTGCGTACCGCCAGCCAGTCGTCGCGGTTCAGTTCTGTTGTCTTGACCAGCCGCAGTGCGGCTTGGCGCTTATGCGCCGGGTTGGGTAGCGGGGCATTCATGGAGCCTCCAGAAAAACGAAGCCCGGCAGTCCAGGCTGCCGGGTCGTGGAAGATGCATACGGGGGCGCGCGCTCAAAGGACAAGCTTCAGCGCGTCGTCCCAAGCCTTCTGCTTAATTTGTGCGCCTTGGCCGAACCAAGCGGCATCGCGCCGGTGATCGTCGCTGCGGGAGCGGCGGTGGTGGTCGACATACTCGGTGATGCTGTTGACCAGCCCCCATGCTGTCCCCGCTGCGGACGGCAAATCGGCGCCTTTACCGCGCCCGGCATAAAGCGCTCCCACGGCCTTGATTGCCCGCTCGTTGATGACTGTCCCCTCGCGGTCGCCATTGTTTGTGGCCGGGTAGGTGAGTACGCGCCGGAAGAAGGCTTCGGCGGCTGCGTCACTGACTTTGCGCTCAGCGAGCGCCTTGGTGCGGACCATGAACGCGTCCCAGGAAGAGACCGCGATGCCCAGTTGGCGCTTGACGGCCTGTGCGTCGAATTGGCTGCGATGCGGCACCTTGACGGCGCCGGTGCCATTGCCGAGGGCGATCTGCAGCGTGTTGTTACACACCACACGGACGGATGTGAACTGCGCCGTGGTCGCCAGCGTCCCGTCGCATGCGGTGGCGAGCAGCAGGTAGCCCTCCACCTTGTCCTGGCCCTTGAGAAGTCCTGACTGGCCAGTCTTGGCAAGCGCCCACAGTTTCTTGCCATCTTTGAGCACGCCTGCAGTTTCCAGCTCGAAGCCGCCGACTTCGGTCAGATCCCGGTAGAACTCCAGCACCTCAGAGGGCTGCACCACCTGGTAGCGGCTCGAGACAACCGACAGGGGGGCCTTGGTGTCCGAACGGTACAGCACGCGTTGGTCGGGAAATGCATGGATTGCGCCCAGGCCAGCGTTGCCGGAAACAAAGCGCACTTCGGAGGATTCGATGGTCCAGTTCATGCCGGCTTGGCGTGCCCAGACTTCGAGCGGCTGGTTGGCGGCAAGCTGATTGCCGAGGCCGTGCCAAGGGGTCTCATTGACGTAGGCCATCGATTGGACGAGATGCATGAATTGCTCCTTTGGGACGACAAGTGCATAAAGCCCGGCAGGTGCCGGGCGGATGAGGGAGTGAGTGACTGTGCGGAAGCGGCGCTGAGGCTGCGCCTACTACGGGGTCAGGCGCGAGGCAGCGAAAACGGCTCGCCGTCCTCGCTCAGATCAAACGGATCCATTCCGTACGCGTGCGCGGATGCGCTGTCGGCGGCCGGTCGTCGGGGAGCGCGAAACCCCGCCGAGGCCTGCCCGAATGTTTGCTTGCAGTCCAGGCAGCGGTAGTTGTGCAGGACCTTGTCGTCGATCAGCTCGCCCAAGGTTGCACCGGCCGAGCAGCCGGCAGTTCCTCCCAGGACGCCACCGAGGATGGCCCCGGCGACCGTGCCTAAGGCGGCGCCGGAAGGGCCCCCGATAAGTCCGATTCGGCCGCCGAGCGTGCCGCCGATGCGAGCGCCGTTCATGGCTGCGGCAAAACCGCTGGAGGCGCCTGCGATGGCGCCAAGGGTGCCGCCAACTTTGCGTGCATGGTTACGAGTTACGACTTGTGAGGACTGGCAATGTGGGCAGGTTGTCATCATGCCGCTTGTCCCTTGTGGTCAGGGCCACGGTTGGCGCAGCGCAAGTGACCCCACAATGCGCCGATCAGGAAGATGAGGGCAAAGGTGACGAGGCTTTCTAGGGGGGAATTGTTGGGTATCACGATGGTTCCATGGGTTGGACAAACGGCCGATTGGAGCGGTGGCATTCCACTGCTCTCCAGGGGGTGATATGTGGATGAAATATTTTTTATTCTTCGCCGATCTGTGGGGTGACTGAGGTCACAGAACGACCCCAAGCCCCACGCTGCGCTACTGCCCGGTGCCGGCCAACGATCGGATGGGCGACTCGCGGCGATCGTGGAATTCGCCATCAACCTTGGCGCGGGGCGTTTGCAGGAATCGACGCGGCGGCACTCGCAGGAGTAGCACCGCTCTTTTCTGACACGCGACGGAACCCATGTAAACCGACACTAACCCGATCTAATCATGCTTAATCTGATTTACTCGGCCGTTGATCCGTGCGAATATCTGCAAATTACCCAAATTCCGACTTCTTGAAGGAAATCGACGTCATGTCAGATCGCTGGTTGTCGGTCGAGGAGATCGCGGAGTACCTTGGCGTGAGCAAGGACACCGTTTATGCATGGATCAGCAAAAGGAACATGCCTGCTCATCGAATTGGCCGGCTTTGGAAATTCAAGACCGAGGAAGTCGACGAATGGGTGCGGTCTGGTGGCGCCGCAGAGAACGAGAGTCGAGGCAAAGAATGATTGACTTGCCAATGACGGGTTTCGATAGCCTCATCCGGCGGTCGAAACGAAATGAGGATTGTTGAAATGACGAAGATTTCTTGTGTTGATCTGTTCTGTGGAGCCGGCGGGCTGACGCATGGCTTCGTGCTCGAAGGCGTGCCGGTCGTGGCTGGTATCGACATGGACCCCGCTTGCCGCTTTCCTTATGAGGCCAACAACAGCGCCAAATTTGTAGAGCGAGACATCAGCAAAGTCACCACTGCCGAGTTGAACGCGCTGTTCGGCGATGCCGATTTGAAGATTCTTGCTGGCTGCGCTCCTTGTCAGCCTTTTTCCACCTATGCACAACGCTACGAGCTGGATGGCAAAGACGGGAAATGGGGGCTCTTGTATGAATTTGCCCGTCTTGCAAAGGGCACCCGCCCAGATGTGATCACGATGGAGAACGTTCCGACCGTAGCCAAGCACGAGGTGTTTCATGACTTCGTCGATACGCTGAAAAGACTCGGTTACAACGTATGGTTTGATGTCGTCGATAGCTCCCAATACGGCGTGCCACAGACTCGCCGACGCATGGTATTGCTGGCTTCCAGGCACGGCGAGATCAAGATGATCGAACCTACCTGCAAAAAGCCCAGGACTGTGAGACAGGCGATAGGTCGCTTGCGTGTGTTGAGCGCTGGCGAGGCGGCGCCCAGCGACAAGCTGCACATTTCATCCACGTTGTCGGAGAAGAATCTCAAGCGTATCAAAGTTTCGAAGCCGGGCGGAACGTGGCGTGACTGGCCTGAGCATCTCGTGGCCGACTGCCATCGCGCGGAAAGCGGCAGGACTTACCCTGGCGTCTATGGCCGCATGGAATGGGATAAACCAGCTCCCACCATGACGACTCAGTGCTATGGCTTCGGGAATGGTCGATTCGGGCACCCTGAGCAGGACCGCGCAATATCGCTGAGGGAAGCCGCAATTCTTCAGAGCTTCCCGCGCGACTACTCGTTTGTTCCGAATGATGGTGAAGTGAGTTTCAAAGTTCTTGGACGGCTCATCGGCAATGCCGTCCCAGTTGACCTTGGCCGCGCCATCGCGCGCAGCATCAACGACCACTTGGCATCAGCCAAGTCCCGATGATCTGACGAGACTCAATCGATGCCACGCATTCAGCCCTCATCTCCAGAAGCCAGTCGCCGAATGGCAAAGGTACGGCAAAAGGGAACCGGCGCTGAGATCGCATTGCGTCGAGAGCTGTACGGGAGAGGGCTGCGCTACCGAGTCGATTTCGAGGTGCTAAAGAAACCTCGTCGGGTCGCTGACATCGCCTTTCCTGGGCTGAGGATCGCCATATTCGTCGATGGGTGCTTCTGGCACGGATGCCCCGAACATGCCACATGGCCGAAACAGAACGCGGAGTTCTGGTTGCAAAAGATTGAGGCGAATCGGCATCGGGATGCCGATACGAACGAGCGGCTTCGCCGCATCGGGTGGACTGTGCTCCGATTCTGGGAACACGAGCCAGCGCCCAGCGCAGCCGACGCCATCGCGAACTTGGTGATCACGTCCAGATCGACGTGCCGTGAATCGCCAGCCAGCTCGAACCAAACTGACTGAACAGGAAAACGGTAGACCGCATGGAACTTTCGAACGTACAGAATGGCCAGGCCTACCGCGCCCGCCCAGAGCCGGGGCAGTTAGTCGAGGTCAGGCGACGTCAGTGGGTCGTTGCCGAAGTCGCCTCATCCAAGCTGACATCAACGTCTGCACAACAGAATGCGGTGACCCTGTCATCCATTGATGAGGATGGTCTGGGCGAGGAACTTGAGGTCATCTGGGAGATCGAGCCGGGCGCACAAATCATTGAGCGTGCTGGCCTGCCTTCCATCACTGGTCAGGATAATTCCGACACCCTTGAAGCCTTTCTTGATGCGGTTCGCTGGGGTGCCGCCACCAATGCCGACAGAGGCTTTCTGCAAGCGCCGTTTCGAAGTGGCGTCAGCATTGAGGATTTCCAGCTTGACCCATTGGTTCGCGCCATCGACATGGCCCGTGTCAACCTGCTCATCGCCGACGACGTCGGCTTGGGCAAGACCATTGAGGCCGGTCTCGTCATCCAAGAGATGTTGCTGCGACACCGTGTCCGCACAGTCCTGATCGTTTGTCCCGCGTCGCTTCAAGAAAAGTGGCGCGTGGAGATGCTTGAAAAATTCGGACTTGAATTCCAAATCGTCGACACCGGCTACATCAAACAGCTGCGCCGAGAACGCGGCATCCACGCAAATCCGTGGAGTTCACATCCACGTCTGATCACATCGATGGACTGGGTCAAGACTGGTGAAGGCCTGCGCACCATGCGCGACGTCCTGCCCCTGCATCCCGGCTATCCACGCAAGTTTGATCTACTGGTCGTCGACGAGGCGCACAACATCGCACCGGCCGCCGGAGCCAACTACGCGCTGGAGAGTCAGCGGACCCGCTTTATCCGTTCGATCAGCCCCCACTTCCAGCATAGGCTGTTTCTGACGGCGACGCCGCATAACGGCTATACAGAGTCCTTCACCTCACTGCTCGAACTGCTGGATGACCAGCGTTTCGCCAGGAACATCCTTCCGGACGAGAGGCAGCTGAGTCAGGTGATGATTCGCCGACTTAAGAGCGATCTGGTCGACGCCGACGGCAAGCCACTCTACGCCCAGCGTAAGCTCGAAGCCTTGCCGGCCGCATACACGACCCGAGAGCGTGCCATCCATGCGAAACTAGATCAATACTGCAAGAGCCGAGAACAAGATGCCGAGAAGGTCGGCAACTCGTTCGGGACTTCTTTCGTCAATCAGCTACTCAAGAAGCGGCTCTTTTCCTCTCCGGCCGCCTTCGCATCCACGCTTGAGAAGCACATCGTCAGCCTTGCTCATGGACGCCAGCGCAAAGACAAAGACGCTTTGGGCGACCGCATCCTGCGAAAAGCCATTGTCCGTGTCGATGAGGACTACGCGAACGACCACGAGGTAGAAAGCGCACAGTCCGAGGCCGTCGAAGAAGCCTCGCGTCGCGCCCAACCGCTCACGCCCGATCAGCAGCAGATGCTGAACGAACTTCGCCAATGGGCGCAGACGGCCAAGAACCAGATTGATGCCAAAGCCAAGGCGGTCCTCGATTGGCTTGATGCAAATCTGAAAACGAATGGTCAGTGGAACGAACGTCGGGTGATCCTGTTCACCGAATACCGCACTACCCACCAGTGGATGCACGAGATCCTTGCCAGCCATGGGCTTGGCGGAGAGCGTCTTGCCGTCCTGCATGGCAGCATGGCGCAGGATGAGCGCGAAGAAGTCAAAGCGGCTTTCCAGACCTCGCCCAAGGATTCAGCAGTACGCATCCTGCTGGCCACTGATGCCGCCTCCGAAGGTATCGACCTACAGAACCACTGTAACTGCCTAATCCATCTGGAGATTCCCTACAACCCCAATGTGATGGAGCAGCGCAATGGTCGTATCGACCGGCACGGACAACGCCAGAAGGAAGTCCTGATCTGGCACCCTGTCGATGGTGGTGAAAACGGCATGGACAGCATCGGTGGCCATGGCGACGACATCATCCGGGCACTGCGCAAACTCGAATCAATGCGAGCGGACATGGGTAGTGTCAACCCGGTCATCGCGCCACAGATGTCGGGGTTAATCGACGGTTCGTTGAAGGACCTCGACACTCGCCTTGCCGAAGCCAAGATCGCCAAGGCAAGACGTTTCGTGCGCGCCGAACGCGAACTGAAAGAACGAGTTGCCAAGCTGCACGAACGACTCCTGTCCACCCAGCATGATTTTCATCTCACGCCAGAGCACATCCTCATGGCGGTCAAGACGGGCCTTGAGCTGGCAGGTCGCGCGACGCTGGAACCAGTCGACCTGCCTGGCGCTCCGGCTGGCACTGTATTCAAGATGCCTGCACTTTCGGGCTCATGGGCGCGCTGCCTGGAAGGCTTGCGCCACCCCCACACCCAGCAGATTCGCCCCATCACCTTCGACCACGCCGTCGCAACCGGACGTGACGACGTGGTGCTTGTTCACCTCAATCACCGCTTGGTACAGATGTGCCTGAGGTTGCTCCGTGCCGAGGTCTGGGCTCGAGACGATGTGAAGAAGTTGAATCGCGTCACGGTGCGTTCGGTGCCAGACACCCTGATCGACGGCCCCGCCGTGGTCGTCATCTCGCGGCTGGTCATCACTGGGGGCAATCACCATCGCCTCCATGAAGAACTGACGGTCGCCGGAGGTTATCTCGGAGACAAATCCTTCCGTCGGGAAGAAGGCGTCAACAAGGTCCAGCAATGGCTGGATCAGGCCAAGCCAGTGATTGCTACAGATTCGATGTTTGATGCAATCCATGTGCGCTTCGACCGCGCCCAGAACGCCATCCTGCAGTCAGTCGACGCCCGATCGAAAGACCGACTCAAGTTCCTGACCAACACCCTTCAATCTCGCAAACAGCAGGAAGTGGCTGACATCGGTTCCGTGCTTGATGAGCTCGAGAAAGCTATCCAGAACGAACTGAAGAAGGACCAGCAACCGGAACAGCTATCCCTTTTCACCGAAGACGAGCGCACTCAGCTGCGGCGCGACACGGCTGCTTTGGAAGCTCGCCTTGCCCGCATCCCTGCCGAGCGTGAACTGGAGGCTCAAGCCATTGAAACTCGTTATGCCGAACTCAGTGACCGCACCTTCCCGGTCGCCGTGATCTTCCTCGTCCCGGAGGGCAGCACGAGATGAGTCGTGGGGTTAGATACACGCTTTCCGAGTTCGTGAGCGCAGATGAAGCCATGCTGCTTGGCGAGCTCACGGACTCGGTTGCTTCGACAGGCATCCAGAGCACACGCACGACTCAGATCGAGACCTGGAAGTCCCAGATAACAATTCTGAAACGTTGCGCTCACGAACTGATTGAACGACACGAGGCAGCCAAGGATTGGCATTTCGTCCTGGAGTACGAGCTACCACGCCGACAGAAGCGCCCCGATGCAGTGTTGCTCTCCGAGGACGTGATCATGGTGGTCGAGTTCAAGGTCGGTTCTCCATCTCACGATGCCTCGGCCCGCTGGCAAGTAGAAGAGTATTGCTTGAACCTTCGTGACTTCCACGGCGGTAGTGTCGGGCGCGCGATCGTGCCGGTGCTTTGTTCCACAGCCGCTCCAAGTGTCACGGGTTCAAAGAGCCCGATTTCGAATTCAGGTGTTGCACCGATACGGCTCGCGAATGCCAGCGACCTGACCGAAGTGCTGTTGTCGGCCTACTCTGCGCAGCACGATCCTGACCGGTCGCCCATCGATACCGATGCCTGGATCGACTCGCCGTATCGCCCCACGCTGTCGGTCGTCGAAGCGGCCGAACGCCTCTACGAAAACCATGACGTTCGAGAGATCAGCCACAGCTACGCCAGCAACCTGGACGCCACGACGGACCTGCTAGCGGAAGTGATCAGAGAGGCGCGGACGTTGAACCGACGTTACGTGTGCTTCGTCACCGGTGTGCCGGGGGCAGGAAAGACATTGACCGGGCTCAACGTCGTTCACGATCCTTCTCTGCGCGCCGAGAGCGGCCCTTCTGGCATCTTTTTGTCCGGCAACGGCCCACTCGTCAAGGTCGTGCGCGAAGCCTTGGTGTTGAGTCAACAGCGCGCCGGACGTCGGCGCCAAGATAGTGCCCACGAGGTCTCGACCTTCATCCAGAACGTTCACCAGTTCCTGCGCTACCACCGTGAAAACCCCACCGCACTGCCGCACGAGCATGTCGTCGTCTTCGATGAAGCACAGCGCGCATGGGACCGTGAGCAGATGCAGCGCAAGCAAGGTGTGGAGACTTCGGAGGCCGCTGAACTCTTCGAGGTGATGGATCGTCTGGACGGATGGGCCGTGATCATCGCCCTAGTCGGCGGCGGGCAAGAGATCTTTCTCGGTGAGGCGGGACTAGAGGAATGGGGGCGTGCCGTCGCTTCTCGCCACCATTGGCGAGTCGTCGCCTCTCCCGAGGTTGTATCCGGTGGTGCCAGCGTATCCGGGCACCGCTTGTTTGGCGATGGCGTTCCTCAAGGCATCGAATTTCGGCCAGAGCCCTTGGCGCACTTGAGCGTTGGGGTGCGGAGTTTTCGGGCTCAACGGCTGGCGGAATGGGTCGATGCCGTGCTCACCCTTGATGCCGAGCGAGCACGGTCGCTTTTACCCGATCACCGCGAGTTCCCATTCCATTTCACTCGTAGTCTCGACGTCGCCAAGGCGTGGTTGCGGGCCAGGAGCGAACCGGAAAACGGGCAACGCGCGGGTTTGATCGCCACGTCAGAGGATCAACGCCTACGGGCCTATGGCCTCGAACGTTCCAGCGCCTTCCGGCTGGATTACTCGTTCGAAAAGTGGTTCTTGATGCCGCCCGCGGATGTCCGATCGAGCCACGCACTTGAGGTGGCAGCGTCAGAGTTCGAATGCCAAGGGCTCGAGCTCGACTGGGTGGGGTTGTGCTGGGGCGGAGACCTGACGCCCTCCAACCCAGGCAGCTGGGAGTACCGAAAGTTTCGCGGCAGCGTGTGGCAACAGGTGCGTGGCGATGCCGAGCGAATCTATGTACGCAATCGTTATCGCGTTCTGCTCACCCGCGCGCGTCTCGGTATGGTCATCTGGATTCCGCCTGGCAACGCAGACGACCCGACCCTCGACCCGGTCAGATTCGACCGCACCGCACAACTGCTGCAGGAGGCTGGCGTTCCAGAGCTTCAACAAGAATTCGAAGGAGCTCACCCATGAGCCAAGACAACCATCACCACGATTGGCTCTCGCTGATCGAGATCTCCGGCCCCTTCCTCGCCGTACCCGTGCTGAAGGAGGCATTCCCGCAAGGGCTGGAAGAGCTTGATGGCGCCAAGCGCAAACGTCTGCGTCAAGCCTACGAGGAATGGCGCGAAGCGCTGGAACTGGAAGACGCGCAGTTCGCCAAGTTGCACGCGGCCTGGATCGACGAGGTGCTGTCGCGCGGTCTCGAACTCGATGAAGACGGCAAAGGCGACATCCTCAAGCGTGCCGATTGGTGCGCCGCCAACCTCCAAGCCAGCTTGCCAGAACATGGCGTGACGCTGTCGCCCGATCTTGCGGTGATCGATGAGCAACGCGCTAACAAACCGCTGCTGCTGATCCAGACCTATGCGCAGGATGTTGACCTCGATGCCACTCTGAAGCAAGACGGCTGGGTCGCCACACCTGCCGATCGCATGGTGCAGTTGTGTCGCTCCCTGGGTTGTCGGCTCGGCTTGGTGACCAACGGCGAGTGCTGGATGCTGGTGGATGCCCCGGTGGGTGCCGTCCGCACCTTTGCCAGTTGGTATGCCCGCATCTGGAGCGAAGAGCCCATCACCCTGCAGGCTTTCATGCACCTGCTCGGCATTCGTCGTTTCTTTGTAGATGAATCCGAACAACTGCCGGCGCTATTCGATCGCTCCCTGAAGTTCCAGGACGAAGTCACCGACGCCCTTGGCGAGCAGGTACGCCGTGCCGTCGAAGTATTGATTCAGACACTCGACAACGCCGACCAGGATCGCAATCGAGAGCTTCTGCACGACGTCAAGGAACCCGAGCTGTATGAGGCCGCGCTCACGGTGATGATGCGCTTGGTGTTCCTGCTTTCGGCCGAGGAGCGTGGCCTGCTCCTGATGGGGGACGAAGGCTACGAGGCCAAC
Source organism: Ralstonia pseudosolanacearum (assembly GCF_024925465.1). NCBI lineage: Bacteria > Pseudomonadati > Pseudomonadota > Betaproteobacteria > Burkholderiales > Burkholderiaceae > Ralstonia > Ralstonia pseudosolanacearum. Next base: position 606,723 of record NZ_CP103852.1, read on the forward strand.
TACGCGCTCTCCACCTTGCGCATGCAGTTGCGCAAAGAGTCCGAGGAGATCCTCGAACGACGTTGGGACGCCTGGTCGCGTCTGCTGGCGATCTTCCGTGCCGTATTTGGGGGCATTGAGCACGAAAACCTCCGGCTGCCTGCGCTGGGCGGCTCGCTGTTCGATCCGGATCGTTTCCCTTTCCTCGAAGGTCGGGCCAAAGGCTCGAACTGGCGTACTGATGCGGCCACACCGCTGCCCATCGACAACCGCACCGTGCTATTGTTGCTGGAGGCCATTCAGCAATTCCAGGGGCGCACGCTTTCATATCGCGCACTGGATGTCGAACAGATCGGCTACGTGTACGAGGGCCTGCTCGAACGCACCGTCAAGCGCACCGATGAGGTCACGCTGGAACTGGATGCCACCAAGAACGCCAAGACCCCATGGATCAAGCTGGCCGAACTGGATTCGGCTCGCTTGGACGGTGCAGCGCGATTGGCCGAGTTGCTGCAAGAACGCTCCGGCAGTTCCGCCAGCCGGGTGCGCAATGATCTGGCCAAGCCTGTCGAAGACACACTGGCCGACCGCCTGCTGACTGCATGCTTGGGCGATACCAAACTGCGTGACCGCATCAAACCGTATGCCCATCTGCTACGCACCGATCCATGGGGTTATCCGCTGGTCTATCCCGCTGGCGCATTCATCGTCACCACTGGTTCTGACCGGCGCGAAACCGGCACCCATTACACCCCGAAATCGCTGACCGAGGCCATCGTCGCCGAGACCCTCACGCCAGTGGCCTATGTCGGCCCAGCAGAGGGAACGCCGCTCCATCAATGGGTATTGAAATCCCCTGCCGAACTACTTGACCTCAAGATCTGTGACCCGGCCATGGGATCGGGCGCATTCCTGGTGCAAGCCTGCCGCTGGTTGTCTGATCGCCTCGTCGAGGCGTGGTCACAGGTCGAGGCAACCGGCAAGACCGTAAGCGTAGATGGCGACGTACTGGATGCCGGAGCAGCCAAGGAACCTCTGCCCCGCGACAGCGAAGCGCGCACGGTGATCGCCCGTCGCCTCATCGCCGAACGTTGCCTGTACGGCGTCGATTTGAATCCTTTGGCAGTGGAGCTCGCAAAACTCTCGATCTGGCTGGTGACGCTTGCCAAGGGGCGTCCGTTTGGCTTCCTCGACCATAACTTGCGCTGCGGCGATAGCTTGTTGGGCATCCACCGGCTGGATCAGCTCACTCAGCTTTCGATGAGCCCCACGGGCCAGGGCCAACTCCGCCTGTTCGGCCAGAACATTGAGCGGGCCGTGCGTGAGGCTATTGAACTACGGAAGCAATTACGCGAAATGCCCATCCGCGACATTCGCGATGTGGAAGCCATGGCGCATCTTGACACCGATGTGCGTCGCAGACTCGAAGTCCCGGAAAGCATCGCTGATGCATTTATCGGGGACGTATTCGCAATGGGGCTTAATGCATCGGCCCTAGAGAACGGACTTGCGTCGCTTGCAATCCTGGCTGGTCAAGCTGTTGATGGCAGCGCGGATTCGCTCGACGTTATTCGCAGACGATCCATTGTCACGCTCGCTAACGATCTGCCTGCTGACAAGCCCCCACGTCGTCCTTTCCATTGGCCGCTGGAGTTCCCCGAGGTTTTTGGGCAGGGGCGGAGCGGGTTTGACGGCATGGTTGGCAACCCGCCATTCCTTGGCGGACAGAGGATCACTGGGGTTGCGGGCACTGCATTCCGGGATTGGCTGGTAACGCACATCGCAGAAGGGCGTCGCGGCTCGGCGGATTTGGTCGCCTATTTCTTCCTGCGTTCTTGGAGCCTGCTGCGCGATGGTGGCGGTTTTGGGCTACTCGCAGTCAACACCATCGCGGAAGGTGATACACGACAGGTCGGGCTGGAGGCGATGGTCGGCGCGGGTGCCGTCATCCATGCGGCCTACCCGAACGAACCTTGGCCCGGAAAGGCAGCGGTCATCACCAGTCGCGTCCACGTTCACAAGGGCGAGTGGTCGGGCGAACGTTCGTTGCTCGGACGACCGACACCCTTCATATCGGCCTTTCTGTCCGATCGTGAGGAGTGGAGTCCAGAACGACTGAAGACGAACGAGGGACTGGCTTATCAGGGCTCGATCGTGCTCGGTATGGGCTTCGTGCTTTCGCCTGACGAAGCACGTCGAATGCTTGACGCTGACCCAAGAAATGCCGAAGTGATTTTCCCTTACATCAACGGCGATGATCTCAATTCAGACCCTGAACAGCGCCCGAGCCGATGGGTGATCAACTTCTGGGACTGGCCAGAGGAGCGCTCAAAGGAATACGAATTGCCGTGGCAGCGAATTGAAGAGCGGGTCAAGCCGGAGCGCCAGCGTCTCAACGAACGTGGAGAGTTCGTTCTTAGGAAGCCACTACCTGAGCGTTGGTGGCAGTTCGGTGAAAAACGCCCAGGCCTCTATCACGCCATCGGTCGTGGCCGCCATTTCGTACGGCACCCGGATGGTTGGTCGCCCAGCCAGAGTCAGCCTCCGCGAGTGCTGGCAATCACGCGCGTCAGCAAGACGCTGGCGTTCTCGTTCGTCGATTCCAACATCATATTCTCCGATGCAACCGTCGCGTTCTCACTCGGTCGCGGGCGGGACTTCGCGCTGTTGCAATCAAACGTCCATGCCGTCTTCGCGTGGCAGCACGCATCACGCCTCAAGAGCGATTTGCGGTACAGCCAGACGGATGCACTCGAACCGTTCGCTTTCCCCGGCGGTTCCAGCGACGCACAGAACAACCCGCTGGATGACTTGGGAGATAGGCTTCACCAAGCACGCATTGAAGTCATGCGAACCGAACGAATTGGCCTGACCAAACTCTACAACCGCTTCCATACTGACACCGAACACGATCCCCGCATCAAGGATCTGCGCGCATTGCAGCGCAAAATGGATGCCGCTGTCGCATGCGCATACGGTTGGGAAGATCTCGACCTCGAACACGGATTCCACGAAGTACCGTACCTGCCGGAAAACGATCGCGTCCGCTTCACCATCTCGGAAACTGCGCGCGTCGAAGTGCTGCGACGGTTGTCGGAACTGAATAGGCAGCGATACGAAGAAGAAGTCGAGGCAGGCTTACATAGTGACGCGACTTCACGCAAAACCAAAAGTGCTACACGACGGCAATCCGTGCCGACGAAGGCGGTCGTATCAACCGTTCAAGCAGGATTCGACTTCGGGGATTCGTCCAGCAAGGACAACTCCGCTTCCAGCGCACCAGCAAGCAATCAATGGGGCAACAAAGCCCCCGACCAGATCCTGGCATGGCTCGAAGCTCACACAGGGTGGTTTACCAAGCAAGCCATTCTGACTGGCTGTGGAGCGGAGTCAAGCGCCTGGAATGACGCCCTTGCCGAACTACTGAGAGATGAATTTATCGAGGCCCATGCCGACAGCGACAGATGGCGGGCCAAGCCATGAGCTGTGTATTGCATCTATGAAAGCATCAACCGATTTTGTACGTGGGCTGCCTTCATTTTCTTTGTCTGGCAAGGAGATGTCGGATATCCGCAGCCTGCATATTGATCACACAGAGGAATAGCATGGAACAGAATGAGCAGATGACTCTCATCGATGCGTTTGCCGCAGAACAAAAAGATGAGGCAGAGGCGCAGATTGCTCTGCGTCAAAAAGAAACTGACTTTGACATTCGGGAGTACCCCGTAGAAGTCATTGTCAAAAAATTCACTGACAAGATAGAAGGCGACAAAGCTGAAATATTTGTCCCTGATTACCAGCGCGAACTGGTATGGAGTGATGTTCAGCAGTCTCGTTTCATTGAGTCCATTTTGTTAAATTTACCGATCCCATATTTGTACGTGGCGGACATAACCTCAGGGGAGGATGCTGGTCGACTTGAAATAGTCGACGGTTCTCAGCGAATCAGAACACTAGTTAGATTTATGGGCAATGAGTTGAAGCTAGATCGGCTTGAAATATTGGACAAGCTGATCGGATTTCGCTTCAAAGATCTTCCTCTGCCCAGGCAGCTTCGCTTTGGGCGCAAAACTCTTCGCATGATAGAGCTCATTGAGGTTGATGAGGAAGCAAGGCGACAGCTTTTTGATCGGCTGAATAGTGGCGGGTCAAAATTGGAAGACATGGAAAAACGAATGGGATCTCGCGATGGTGAATTCCTGACGTTTATCCGTGGCTTGTCCGAGGTTCAGGAATTCAAAGACCTATGCCCGATTAGCGATGCCCGCGTAAAGCGCAGGGAATATCCGGAGCTTGTGCTGAGATTTTTCGCCTACCGAGATCAATATGAGAATTTTGATCGTCGTGTAGATGAGTTCCTGGATAACTACCTTGATGACAAGAATCAAAATGGCTTTGATAGCGCTGCCTTCGAGAGCAGCTTCATGGGGATGCTTTCATTCGTTCGGCAGCACTTTCCGTTTCATTTCCGAAAGAATGCAAACAACTCCTCAGTGCCTCGAATAAGGTTTGAGGCTATCGCTATTGGTGTTGCGCTCGCCCTCGCTGAGAATCCGAACATCCAGCCCGGCAACATGGATTGGCTCGAAAGCGAAATGTTCCGCCATTTGACAAGATCCGATGCCAGCAACTCCCGTCCTCGGGTAATCAATCGAATTCATTTCGTCAGAGATAGCTTGCTTGGCCGAGACATTGAGTGGGCCAACGGGGTTGAGCCAACAGTATGACGATATCAATTCCAGCCATGGTTGGCGCTGAGGAAACATATAACTCACGCTGCCGTGAGATAGAACGTTTCTTTGAAATGCTGAAGTTCATGAGAGACAACAGGGACTCAAAGCTGTGTGGCGGCGAGTCGTTGGATGCGGCAACTTCGAACACTTATGTTGTCGGCAGGGAGCTTGAGAAAACACTGAGAGCATCTGCCTATTTAATGCTTTACAACTTGGTGGAAGCCACAATGACAAATGCGATAGATGCCATACATCAACACATCTCGGATGAGCAGGTCGGCTTTGATGAACTCAAAGAGGATGTAAGAAAAATTGCCATCAAAGGCCTTCGCAAAGCAGTGTCATCAGAAACCCCACCCGAATTGCTTGATGCAGCCATGCCGATATCCAGTGCGCTGGTTTGGCTTGGCTTCGATAAAAAAGACCTGTTTTCCGGCAATCTGGATGGCCGCCTGATCAAAGACAAGGCAAAAGAATACGGATTCCAGCTTGCCGATCATGACAAAGCAGCTTCGCGCGATGGTGTCAGGCTTCTCAACGTCAAGACAAAACGAAATGAATTGGCCCACGGCGGCATTTCATTTGAGGATTGCGGCCAAGACACTTCCGTAGATGAGCTTGTTGCGATTTTTGATGAACTCAAGGTATTCATTAAAGCTGTATTGGATGGCGTCTCAGACTATTTGTCGACCAGAAGTTATTTGCATGTCGTAAATGTTAATCCCGCCACGGCATAAGTAAAACTAAGTTTTTGGGTGGAGCGATGATGGACTTGATGCAGAACAGAAATCCGAACGCATGGATCGCAATCAATCATGGCCTTGCTGCCGATCTCACGCTTGCACCCTATGCGTTGCAGCTGAAAGGTGAGCGTTCGCTGTATCAAAACATCGCGGATGGCGATTGGGTTTTGATCCTGAACACCGCTGGTCACATCACGCGAGTCGGACGAGTGCTGAGGATTCGTTCCGACCTGGAGACCACCTCGATCTACTTCGACCGCATGCTGTTGGCCAATCCACCGGTTCCGATTGGCCTTACGTCCCTCACCCTGCCTTCGTCCAGCAGCATTGGCCGTATTCAATGGACGGACTTCCTTGAGTCGCTCCCCAAGGCATTGCATAAGACCATCGCCGAAGTGCCGACCATCAAGGGTCAGGCCTATATCCGCGAGCTGCTGCAACTGGCCGTGATGGACGACCTGCTCGGCCCTGCTGGCGGCCCCCGTGAACGCATCGTCGACATGGGTGTGCGGGATCGCTACCTGGTGGGCAAACTGGCCCCGCGCGAGGCGGCACAGGGCGGCATTGAGGGGTTGGACGGGCCACTGGCCAATGACGACACGGAAGAGCCCACAGAGGCCAAGGTTCCCGGACGGCACGAGCCGGGTGCAGAGTTTGGAACCGCCACCGGGCGTGTGGAGCCGGAGTCGGATTCGGCTGACGAAATCGACGCCGCCAGCAACCAGTCGCTGGTGCCCAGCAGCCTCGGCATGACCTTCTGCGTGGATGGCGACGCCGACCGGATTGAGATCGAAGCGCGCTGGGGTCGCTATGAGCGCAGTGATGAGCACGAAATATTCCGCACCCGCAAGAACAAGGAAACCGGTGCGGAAGTGCAGACCAAGGCTAAGGTCTGGCAGCGCATTCCTTGTGGTGGCAAGATCGTGCTGCCGCTGACCGAAGGCGTGATTCCGCATCAGGCACCCGACAACGAGTCTCCCGAAGTGCGCGTGCAGGGTTCCGTTCGGGCCAAGAATGCCAATGGTGATCGGCTAGTCACTCTGTTCCTGGTGAATGCGCAGAAGGAGCCGGACACCAACCGCGATACGGCGTGGGTGTTCCAGCCCGAACTCATCGTTCGTTCGGAGAAGGATGCCGCCAAGCGCGCCATCTTCCGGCGCAGATCGGTGTTGGACGCAGACGGCATGGACCCGGAGCGTGAAGCACTGGAGATGATCTACCGTAGCCGCGTCGAATTTGCCGTGGGCCATGGCGTTGCCGTCCATGCCGAAATCGCAGACGACGTGACGCTGGCCACCGAGGTACGTACCACCGTCATGCCGCAGTACGAGGTGCAGGTCACGGAAACGCCGGGCCTTGATCCTTCCGATCGCCCGGCGATGCGTGAGATGGTCAGCAGCGGCCTGCTCGATATGCAGCGACTTGCGACCTTGGATATCGACCCATTGGTCGATGCCTTGAACATGCTGACCAAGGACTACGCCGCTTGGATTAATGAACAGCGCGCTCGCGTCGGTGCCGAAGTGACCGGTTACGACACGCAGTCGCATCAAGCGATGGATCGTTGCCAGGAGATCCACACACGCCTGCAACAGGGCATCGACACGCTGAAAGGCGATGAGAAGGCGCTAGCGGCATTCCGGTTCGCGAACCGTGCGATGGCGACACAACGCGTGCGTAGTCAGTACGCACTGGCCATGCGCCGGGGCGAGGATGTCGCCCTCGACAAGTTCGATGTACTGAAGAACCGCAGCTGGCGTCCATTCCAGTTGGCGTTTCTGCTGCTCTCGATTCCGTCGCTCGCAGACCCGAGTCACCCGGATCGCGTCCAGCCCGCCGAAGCCTATGCCGATCTGCTGTGGTTCCCCACCGGCGGCGGCAAGACCGAAGCTTATTTGGGCGTGGCGGCCTTCACCATGGCCATTCGGCGCATGCAGGGTAATCTCGGCAGCTACGATAGCTCGCGCGGTTTGGCCGTGATCATGCGCTACACCCTGCGCCTGCTGACGCTGCAGCAGTTCCAGCGCGCCACGGCGTTGATTTGCGCGATGGAGGTGTTGCGGCGTGAGGCACTGGACAAGGGCGACAAATCCCTCGGTGCGGAACCTTTCACCATCGGCCTTTGGGTTGGCAACAAGGTAACACCGGGCACGACCGAGGACAGCCACCGCGCCATTGAGGACGTTCGCAATCCGGGCAAATACAACGCGGGCGCGGCATCACCTGCGCAGCTGACGAGTTGCCCGTGGTGCGGCTCGGAAGTGGCCCCTGGGCGCGACGTCGAGGTCGATAAGGGCGCTGGCCGCACATTCGTCTATTGCGGCGACAAGAAAGGTCGCTGCGACTTCTCCAAGGGCAAATCCAGCAAACAGCCGCACCCCGGGATTCCGGTGTTGGTCGTAGACGAAGAGATCTACCGCCGCCCACCCACGATGATGATTGCGACGGTGGACAAGTTCGCCATGATGGCGTGGCGTGGTCAGGTGCGCACGCTGTTTGGCCGCGTGGGACAGGAATGCGAGCGCCACGGCCTGCTTTGGCAAGGTGCCGATTGCAATGGCAATCACCAAGCGGGCAAGGGCTTTCCTTCCTCGAAGGTGAAGACCATCACCCCGATCCGTCCGCCTGACTTGATCATTCAGGACGAGTTCCACCTGATCAGCGGGCCACTGGGCACCATGGTGGGCTTGTATGAGACCGCCGTCGATGAACTGTGCGGCTGGACGCTCGATGGCAAGACGGTTAAGCCAAAGATCATCGCCTCAACGGCAACAGTGCGCAAAGCCAAGGAGCAAGTGAACAACGTCTTCATGCGCCGAGTTTCGGTGTTTCCGCCGCATGGACTGGACGTGGAAGACAACTTCTTCTCCGTGCAACGCCCGATCGAAGAAAAGCCAGGACGGCGCTACCTCGGCGTGTGCTCCCCCGGCAGTTCACGCCCCGCAATGCTGATCCGCGTCTACACCGCGTTTCTGACGGCGGCACAAGAACTGTTCGATCACTTTGGCGAGCCCGCTGACCCGTACATGACCATGGTCGGCTACTTCAACTCCCTGCGTGAGTTGGGCGGGATGAAGCGGCTGGCAGAGGACGATGTGCAGACACGTTCCTACCGTGTGCAAATGAGCATGGTGGAGCGGCCCGCACTGGCGCAACGCAGCATCAGCAATATTCGCGAGTTGACATCGCGGGTGTCGAGTCAGGATATTCCTAAGTACCTCGACAACTTGGAGGTCAAGTTCAAGTCCGAGTTCGACACCGCTACTGGCAAGTACGTGACCCGCTGGCAGGAAGGTGATACGCGCGCCATTGATGTGGTGCTGGCGACGAACATGCTGTCAGTGGGTGTCGACGTGAATCGACTCGGCCTGATGGCTGTTAACGGGCAACCCAAGGGAACCGCCGAGTACATTCAGGCCACCAGTCGTGTCGGGCGATCCTTCCCGGGCTTGGTCTGCACGGTGCTGACTTGGGCCAGACCGCGCGACTTGTCGCATTACGAAACCTTCGAGCATTACCACGCCACGTTTTACAAACACGTCGAGGCGCAATCGGTAACGCCATTCTCGCCACGCGCGATGGATCGTGGTCTGACGGGATCGTTGCTGAGCCTGATGCGTCTGGAGAACGACGAATTCAGCCCGAACGAAGGTGCTGGCCAATTGAACATGTCCAATCAAGCCGAGATCGTCGATGCCATCAAGGTGTTGGCGACTCGCGCAGGCAATGTCGCCGAAGACAACGCGCGTAAGCAGTTGGCTGAGACTGAGCTGAAAGAGCGCGCCGACGAATGGGCAAAAGAAGTCAGCAAGGGCGGACGGATTTTGGCGTATGAGAAGCGCGGCCCCCAGAAAGACAAGACCGTGGCATTGATCAAGTCGCCAGGACTTCAAGCCTGGGACAACTGGACCGTACCGATGTCGATGCGGGAGGTGGAGCCTGGCGTGCGTTTGATCATGAACACGAGCCATATCACGGACGATCACGACTGGAAGCCTCGTCCTGCAAGGAAGGATGAGGATTGAATATGATCATCAACAACAAAACTCCAGTCGGCGAAGTACGCCCCAGCCAGTTGCTGTGGACCTATGGGCCCGGTGCGCTGATCGACCTGCCTAGCCTTTCCGTAGTGACGCTCGGCATCGACCGATGGGAAAAAGATCGCTGCCAGCCGATTCAAGAGGCACGACTGCTTGCTGCCGTTCGGAAAGTGCTGGGGGCACAGGTTGAGAACCTGCGGATGCCGCCGTTTCAGAAAAGCGAACTCGTCGACGTCTGGTCGGCTGAGGCCAATATCGGCGTTCCTGTTCGGCCGTTTCCACGCTGGATGCGCTGCGTGAAGTGCGGCCTGCTGTCGCCCTTTGACGCTGGTCTGTTCGAGATCAAGGAGAACCGATTCAGGCCGGAACGAACACGCTTCGTCCACAAAGGCTGCCGTGGCTCCAAAGGCGACCAACCTGCCAAGGATGCGGATGCCGTCCCCGCACGTTTTCTGCTGGCCTGCCGAGATGGACATCTCGACGACTTCCCTTGGCACTACTTCGTCCATGGTGGCAACAGCTCGTGCAAGGGCACGTTGCGCTTCTTCGAGAGCGGCGCGTCGCTGCAAACCGAAAACCTGTGGGTGAAGTGTGATGCCTGTGGGGCCTCCCGAAGCATGGCGCACGCCTTTGGAAAAGCCGGAAAAGAGAATCTGCCGGGTTGCCGAGGGCGTCACCCACACTTGGATCACTTCGAGAATGAATGTGATGAAGAAGCTCGCGCAGTTCTGCTGGGGGCCACGAATAGCTGGTTCCCCATCACGCTCTCGGCGCTTGCGATTCCTCAGACCAAAGACCCGCTCAGTCAGCTGATCCAGGATGGCTGGGAGTTTTTCGAAGATCTCGATTCCGAAGCCGAGGTGTCGGTGACGGTGAAGACCCTGAAAAAAACCGGGGCTCTGCCAGGAATCGACAAGTATGCGGCGGCCTTGATCTGGTCGGCCATCGAAGCGCATCGTTCCGGCGGCGGGCAGGAAGCCGTGGGTGAAGCTAACATCAAGGGGCCCGAGTGGGATGTGCTTACAGAGGCTAACCCACCCACGGACTACCCGCACTTCATGAGTAAGAAGGTCGGCACGCCGCCAGGGTTGGGAGGTCATATCAGTCGAGTCTTGCTTCTCGAGCGCTTGCGCGAGGTGAATGCGCTGCTGGGTTTCACGCGGGTCGAGGCACCCGAAGAGTCCGGCGACCCCAATGAGCGGCCACAGATGGCCAACCTGTCACGCAGCAAGCCAGATTGGGTGCCTGCCAACCAAGTTCACGGTGAAGGGATCTTCATCCAGTTCGATGAGGCCGCGCTCGTCAAGTGGGAGGCTCTGGATGGTGTGAAGAAGGTCGACCAGATGCTCCGTGGTGGTCATAAGGGATGGCGCAATTCGCGGCATCTCGACCCGAACGAGGGCTACCCCGGCATTCGTTGTGCGATGCTGCACACGCTCTCTCATCTACTGATTCGTGAGTTGGCCCTGGAATGCGGATACAACGCCGCGAGCATTCGTGAACGCATCTATGCCGACACATCAGGCGATAGCCCGCAGGCAGGCATTCTCATCTACACGGCAGCCGCCGATTCGGATGGAACGCTGGGCGGTCTCGTCGATCTCGGCAAGCCTGAAAACCTTGGCCGCTTGCTGGAGCAAGCGCTGAATCGCTCGAAGGTCTGCTCCTCTGATCCACTCTGTTCGGAACACGATCCAGCGAAGGATCGCTCCCTGCATGGAGCTGCCTGCCATGCGTGCAGTCTGGTGGCGGAGACTTCTTGTGAGCGAGGCAATCGCTATCTGGATCGATCGCTGCTCATACCAACACTCGAACGCGCCGACGCTGCTTTCTTCAAGGGCTTCTGACATGGATGAACTCTTGGATGCCATTGCAGCCTTGGTCTCTCTGGTTTCGCCTGAAAAGGTGCAGGCCGTTGCCACCCGCGTTCGTCGAACCGAAGCCAGCAAGGCTGCGGCGGCATTGTCGAGCGTGGTTGGAACCCCTGTGGCCAGCACCGTGGTCGAGCAACTCGCGGCCGCGTGGCAAAACACCAAGGTCGCTTCAGACGAACTGGCATTGATGCTTCTCGCTGCCAGCCACGTCTACACCAAAGCCGCTTCTGAGCAATCCACCGAACTCGTGTGGACTGGGCCGACAACGCCTTTCGTATCAGCGCGTCGAACAGAGCAAGCGCTTCTGCAGGTCATCAATTCCGCTGAACAGTCACTGTTCATTACCAGCTTCGTGGCCTACGACGTGTCGACCATCGTCAAGGCACTTAACGCGGCAAATGATCGCGGCGTGGACATCTCAATGCTGCTCGAATTGTCCCAGGAACACGGCGGCAGCATCACCTTCGATGCGATAGGCAAGATGAGGACGCTGGTCCCCGCCGCCAGACGCTATGCCTGGCGCGACAAGGCCGATCCGTTTTCCGACGGCCGCGTCCACGCGAAAGTCGCCGTGGCAGACGGCAGGACGTGTTTCATCACCAGCGCGAACCTCACCGGGCACGCCATGGAGAAGAACATGGAGGCCGGCGTGCTCATTGCTGGGGGCAGCATTCCGAAACTGCTTGAAGACCACCTGCACTCCTTGATCGACACAAAAGTGATCTCCCTCGTATGAGCGCAGGCGGGCCTACCCCGCTAGACTTGATGGCACGGGGTCGTGAGCAAGACACTGAGTGACGCTCACGTTTGTTGCGCGGTTCCGGTAACACTTATGAGATATGCAGATGGGGCCCCCGATAGCCTGCAGGCACACACCTGGTTGGATCAGCAGTGGTGCGGTCATCATTGGTGGCCTTGACCCTCTCGGACTTGGACTTCCTATTCAGGCAATCGGGGTCGGCCTGATCAATGCCGCCACTACGGCCCCTCTTGCCAGCACCAGTGGTACAACCGAACAACCGACGGCGCCTGCTGTGAGGCCTTTGCAGTTCACTGGGATGGCCTTGCTTGAAATTGTGCTTCTTCGGACGCCTTCGACGCCTGATGAAACCTAATTCGCGCCTGCTCCAGCATCCATGCCTCGATCTTGTCGTGCCACATCCGTAGCATGTCGAGTGGTCGGCGCCGGTAGTGCTTTTCAGCCAGCGCCGACGGCTTGTGTCCTTGAATCTGTGCCACGACGCCAACGGGAACCTCGCACCATTCAGATAGCGTGCCGAAGGACCGGCGCAGGCCATGTAGCGTTACATGAGGCAGACCGGCCGCTCCGATAGCCTGGTTGTGAGCGTAGCGCGGCTCGGCAATCCGCCCCTTCTCCGAATTGAGGCTGTGAAACACCCAGGGTGAAGGCGCCCATTTCTGTCCGCGTTCTTCCAGGCTGCGCAGGCGACGCCTGCTCGGCGGCGTTTCATTGAGGCGCTTCAGATCCAACAATAGGGAGGCCAGATAGGGCGTGAGGGGAATCACACGACCGGATTCGATCTTGTCTGCGATTTGGAGACTTCGCCACTGGAAATCGACATCTTCCCAACGCAGGGCAGCGAGCTCTTCTCGACGCGCACCCGTGATGAGCAAGCCTTGCAGGTATGTAGATTGCACGGGATTGTGCAATGCGCGGACGGCGGAGAACCATGCCGCGAGTTGCTCTCTTTGCAGGCTGTCGCCTTCCTTGGTGCTGACGCCTGGCAAGGCCCCGGTGACTTTGGGGGACGTGCAGCAATCCGATGGAATGATGCCTGCGTACTTGTCCTCGCCTTCGCACCACTTCGCGAACGCCTTGAGCATGCGGAAGCCGTAGGCCGCGCTGGTCGGGCGAGCCGGCACCTCGGATTCAAGCCATACACCGACCGCTTTAGCCGTAAGGCTGGACAGTTTCAGGGCCATCAGCGGGTAAAGTGGTCCACGCTCTGTTTGCTTGCCGCCCCGTTTGGTCAATTCGCCCCCCGGTGCAGCGAGTTTGAGGTGGTCGTTGATATAGCCGGGGGATCTCGGTTTCTTCGTTTTCGGCGAGATTTTGGTGCGCAGGACATCGAGGTAGTCTGCCCACGCTTCGGCGACGGTCACGCTTTCCCGGATCGCCGTTGCTCGCCTGGCCTCATGACTGGCGCGCTGTTCCGCCTTCACTTCCCGCGGGTCGTGGCCAGCGTCAATGAGTGTCTGCAGTCGGCGTGCTTCTTCCTGGGCCTTGCTGATGGTCCAGCTACGCGGGTCGCCAATGGTCAGGCGGACTGTCTGCCCGTGAATTTTGCCCTGGAAGATGTAGGACTTTGCTCCGCTTGCGGTGGCGCGTAGTCCTAGGCCGGGCGACGCTGAATCCCAGAGGAAGGCTTGTGCTTTGCCCGGGGGACATTGATGCGCATCTACGCGCGCGGCGGTGAAGTTGACCTTGGCCATTCTGAATCAGGAAGTCGGGTTACATGGCTCCATGTAACCGCCATGTAACCCGATTGTGAGGTATTCAGTCCATCTCGGTCAACGAGGATATCATCAGGTATAGGCTGGAATCCCTTTATTCATGCGGGTTTCGGCGGTTACGCGGATGTCGATCAACATCAAGAAATGTCGTTCTTCGGTGATTTGTAATCATCAGGTGGCGGGTTCGAGTCCTGCAGCCGGCACCAGCAATACGTGGAAAAGCCAAGCACTCGCTTGGCTTTTCGTCTTTTGGCGCAAATCAATCGCTGTCTCGCGGCTCGCAAACCGTTGTGTCACAACGCTTTGAGGGGGGCGCAGAAAGGTGATCGGGGGCTGAAAGACGGGGTTGGCGCTCGGCCGACGAAGGATTGTGTCGCATGAACCCTGGCCACTGGAGGGCAAAAGCAGGGAGACTCATTCGACGGTTTTCTCGTACACGTCGAGGCCGAGGAGGTTCGGTCTGACCAGACTTTGCCGCCGACGCACGAACCCGGATCGACGCAACAGGGCCTTCATGCGGTCGGCATACCGTGTGCACTCGGCTTGCAAAACGGCGCCTTTGGGCAGACGTTGAACGATATTGTTCAGCAATGCTCGACCACACCCCATGCCGAAATAGTCCGGTGCGATCGAGAGCATCGCGATGTTCACGTGAAGCGTGCCGCTGCCGATGGCTTGCTGCACCCACGCAAAGCCGACAAATTCACCATGGTGCTCCAGCACGGAGAGCGGTGACAGGCCGTTGCCGATGTGCGCGCTGGAAAGCCAGACCGACAGATACGCGACAAATAATTGCTTGAGCAGTAAAACGTGGCCGACGCCGTCGAGGTACGTGTCCGCATAGACTCCGGCGACACTACCCAACTGGGCCAGCCGATAAATCGATGGGATATCCCACAGGCTGGCGGGGCGGAAGACTGTTTCGTCTTCGAAAACTTGCATTTCCCGACATCTTTCCCAGGCACATGATGGGGCTGGGCACAGGTACACAAACAAAACAAACAACCATGCCGAACCCGCACGACGTTGCCTCGGCACGCCTGCAGTCTCCGCTCGGATGTTGCTAACGGCGACTTTCGCAAGAAATTGAGGGCGCGGAAATTGGGAGAACTGCTACTGCTGCTTCACGGCAACGCCTGCGCGTGCGTGGCCTCGGGAGCGGCAGCGGGTCAGCGGGGCTCCGGGCTTTTGGGGCGTGCTCCCGGTTTCGCACCTAGCCATCCATCGCTTGTGTTGATCGGGACCAAAACCCCGTAACAGCCAGCCCAAAGAGTCCTTCACTGCGGATGTGGGGCCGCCTATCTTTAGTCCGGAACTTTTTCCGCACCGGACCGGCGCCAGCCGGCGGTTGACCGGAATGCCGTCGCTGGCGGCCAGCCGGAAGATTCTCCCGAGACCCCATGAACCAGGACCGCGCAGTTCGACCCAACCCAGGTCGCGGGCTTGCCCGCGTGTGGCGGCGGCTGATGGCCGCCGTATCGAATGCCATCATCGCGGATGGCGAGCGCGCGACGCGGTTTCGGCGCGCCCGTCTGGCCGGCGTTATCGGCGTCATCGGGCATCCGCTCTATTTCGTGATCTGGTCGTATGTTTTTCCGCAGCCTTATGAGAGCGTCTGTCTGCGGGGGCTGTGCACGCTGCTGTTCGTCCCGCTGCTGTTTGCCGATCGGGTGGCCGGGTGCAAATGGTTGCCGGCCTATGCGGCGTTCGCCGTGACGGCGGGGCTGCCTTTCGCGGTGGTCTTCCTGTATCTGCAGAACGCCGGGGCGACGGTGTGGGCGGAGTCTCTGCTCATTGCCCTCGTGATCCTCTTTCACTTCAGCACTGCATTTGCCGTGTTCTCCGTGGTCACGGGCGCCTCGGCCGCGTTGGCGCTGTTCCTGCTGATGGGGCCGGCCGGCGGCGGATTTCCGTGGCACGTCTTGCTGGAACAGGTGCCGATCCTGGCGTTCTTCTTTGTGGTCGGGGTGCTGGTCGTCATCCGGCTGGATCGGCAGATCCTGATCGAGCAGAAGCAGCGCGGGATGGCGCTGGCATTGGCGACGGTGGCGCACGAGCTGCGTACGCCGTTGGCCAGTCTTGCCTTGACGGCCAGCGGCATCCAGAGCCGGCTGCCTCGGGCGGTGCGGCCGGACCATCCCGATCTGCCGGTGCTGCGGCAGGCCGTCGAGCGGATGCGCGCGGACGTGATCCGCGCCACCAACAGCATCGAGCTGCTGGTGGCCAATTCGAAGGATCCGCAGGCGGTGTGCACCGCGTGGTTCGATCCGCATGAGGCGATCTGCGCGGCCATCGATGCCTATCCGTTCGAGCCGGGCGCGCGCCCGCATGTGCAGATCGCGCCGAGCACGGGGATGCGGGTGCTGGGCAATGCAGGGCTGTTCGAGCACGTCATCACCAACCTGATCAAGAATGCGCTCGAGGCGATCCAGCGGGGCGGCAAGGGCGATCTCCGCATCGGCTATGAGCGGATGCCGCAGGCGGTGGAGATCGTCGTGCGCGACACGGGGGCCGGCGTGTCGCCGGTGGTCCTCAGGCGGATGTTCCAGCCGTTCTTCTCGCACCCGGCCTACCGGGGCACGGGGATCGGCCTCACGTTCTGCCGGAAGGTTCTGCGCGGCTGGGGTGCCAGCATTTCGTGCCGATCGGTCGAGCACGAGTTCACCGAGTTCCGGATCCGGTTTCCTAATCCGCGCTGAGGTACCGCGTCCGTCAGCGCGCCCAGGCGCGGCGAGTGGGACCGGCGCACCGGTCGGCGATGTCGATTCACTGTGAAGGCTCCCCGTTTGTTGGTCTAGGTCACAGGGAAGTAGACGGGCGGGGCGCCGCGCACCCCTACCTCGGCGGCGCCGGTGGTCAGCGCGATGCGCCGCGGGCCAGCACGTGGATGGTGTCGTCCGCCTCGCGCCGGATCGTCACCGGCAGGACGGAGGGCAGCAGATCGAGCAGCGCGTCGGTGCGCGCGCTGTCGAAGACGCCGGAAATCTGCAGGCGCCCCAGCGCGGGATCGGCCAGCGTGACCGGCGTGGCGCGGTAGCGGTTGATGTCGGCCACGGCCTGCGCGAGCGGCGTGTGATCGAACAGCAGCTTGCCGTCCTTCCAGGCCACGGCTGCGGCGGGGTCGGGCTCGGCGCGCGCATTGAGTGTGCCGGCGCCGGTGTCGGCGGCTTGGCGCGGGCCCAGCAGCACGGCATCGCCCGAGGCGTCTTCCACGTGCACCCGGCCGCGCAGGACTGTCACGGTGATGTGCGGATCCGCCCGGTGCACGTTGAACGCCGTGCCCATCACGCGCACCGTCGTGCCGCCGGCCCGCACGATGAACGGCCGTGACGCCTGGGCCACGTCGAAGAGCGCCTCGCCGTCAACCAGCTGCACCTGCCGCGAGCGCAGATGCCATTCCACCTCGGCCACGGTGCGGGTGTTGAGCGTCATCGAGGTGCCGTCGGACAGGCTGATCTGCTGGCGTGCGCCGGCCGCGGTGGCGTAACGCTGTGAATGGAATGCCGGATCGGTCCACAGCAACGCACCGAGCATGGCGGCAATGCCGGCCGCGATGAGCGGCCCGCGGCGGCGCGGCGCACGAGCAGGCGGGGGCGGCAAGGCGAAGCGCTGCCGCAGCGCGGCACGGTGGCGCGCCAGGCTGGCTTCCTCGCGGGCGAATTCTTCGGGGGTGTGGGACATGCTCAACGCGGTCCGGGGCGGTCCAGCGCGGCGCGGCAGGCTGTCATGCCCCGCCGGATGTGCTTCTCCACCGCCTTGCGCGAAATCCCCAATCTTACCGCCACCTCTGTCTGCGGCATGTCATGAATCTTGTGCAGCACAAACACTTCCCGGCAGCGCGGCGGTAGCGGTGCGATGGCCGCCGACAGCCGGTCGAGCTCGCGGCCGGCATCGATATGGCGGTCGTGGCCGGGCATCTCGTCGGCGCAGTCGGGCAGTTGTTCGGCCGCGTTTTCCACCCAGGCGCCGCGTGTGGATTCCACCCGGTGCCGGTCGATTGCCAAGTTGAGTGCCGCACGACGCACATAAGCCGCGGGCGCGGCCACCGCTTGGCGCGGCGGTTCGGCCAGCAGGTTGACACAGACGTCATGCACCACATCGTGTGCCGCACTGCGGTCGGTGCCGAAGCGCCGGCGCAGCAGGTCGACCAGCTCGTCGTAGTGACGAACCAGCGCGGCGAGCAGGGGCAAGGTGGTCGGGTCGCAGGACACCGGTCGAAGAGGCGGAACGGGAAAGTGCTTGATTGTAAATGAGAAGGATTCTTATTTTCAAACCGGTATGCGGGCGCGCATTTGGGGACGTCGTGGGGTGCGCACCACTGTGGCTGATTGTCGCAGTGCAACAACATCCACTTAAGAAAGGCTTACCCGCAAAACCGCGTAAACCCTGGACGAGCGATCCAGTTGCCGCTTGTCAATTGTTGCCGTTTTTTACTTGCCTGGGCATATTGTGCAATCCGAACGGCCTTCTGACGGTAAGATCGCGCCCGCATCCCACTCCAACCGCGCTCCCCCAACGAGCGCCTGACGTAGTGCCTGCTCCTTATCCATCCGCGCCCGGTCCATCATCCGCCGCTCTGTGCGACGCGACGGTGTTCGGCCTCGTCCGTGCCATCCACGGCCGAAGTCCGCCTCGACGGCGGGGCGCGCTGGGTTCAGCTTCTCCCTGACCGGCGCCAGACTTGATCCAAGGCCTGCTGCGGCACCCGACAGTATCCGGGTGCCAGATGCAAGGTCTTTTTCATTTCCAGCGTTTTCTGCCTGTGGCCTTGATGGCCCCCGTGATGTCCGGAAGCATCGCCGGCGCAACTGTGCAAGACATGAAGAACCAATCCTTTCCACGTTTGAAGCGGCTTCTGGCCGCAAGCATTCCCCTGCTGCTGTCGGGATGCAACCTGACGGTCCTGGACCCGAAGGGGATGATCGGCGCCGAGGAAAAGACGCTGATCATTGTGGCAACCGCTCTGATGCTGCTGGTGGTCGTCCCTGTGATCGTGATGACGCTGGCGTTCGCGTGGAAGTACCGCGCGAGCAACACCAAGGCCCGCTACGAGCCGGACTGGTCGCATTCCAACGCGATCGAAGTGGTGGTGTGGCTGATCCCGTGCCTGATCATCATCGCGCTGGGCGTGATCACCTACCGCTCGACGCACGCGCTCGATCCGTACAAGCCGATCGAGTCCGACGTCAAGCCGATCACCATCGAGGCCGTGTCGCTCGATTGGAAGTGGCTGTTCATCTACCCGGAACTGAAGATCGCGACCGTCAACCAGATCGCGTTCCCGGCCAACACGCCCGTCAACTTCAAGATCACGTCCGACTCGGTGATGAACGCTTTCTTCATCCCGCAGCTCGGCAGCCAGGTGTACGCCATGGCCGGCATGCAGACCAAGCTGCACCTGATCGCCAACGAGACCGGTACGTTTGACGGCATGTCGTCGAACTACAGCGGCTCGGGCTTCACGGGCATGAAGTTCAAGGCCACGGCCATGACGAACGAAGAGTTCGACGCCTGGGTCAAGCAGGTTCGCGCCTCGTCGCAGAGCCTGACCAAGGAAGGCTACGCCGAGCTGGCCAAGCCGAGCGAGAAGGTGCCCCCGGCAATGTACGCCTCGGTGGACCCGACGCTGTATCACAGCATCCTGCACAAATACATGGCCCAGATGGGCGAAGGGGCCAAGGTCCTGACGCTCGACGAGGCGCTCGAAGGCGCCAGCTGCACGACGGCCACGGGCGAGGCGGCAACGCGCCCGCTGCCGGTGCAGTCCGCCCTGCCGGCCCCGAAGGCCGCAACTGCGGCCACGCCCAAGAATTCCTAGGAGTTGACGATGTTTGGCAAGTTGAGTCTGGAGGCCATTCCGCTGCACGAGCCCATCGTGGTCGTGACGGTGTCGGCCATTCTTCTGGGTGGCGCCGGCCTGTTTGGCCTGATCACCTACTTCAAGAAGTGGTCGTACCTTTGGAATGAGTGGATCACCTCGGTCGACCACAAGAAGATCGGCGTGATGTATTGCATTCTGGCGATCGTGATGCTGCTGCGCGGCTTTGCCGACGCCGTCATGATGCGCTCGCAACTGGCGCTCGCCTCGGGTGGTGGTGCCGGCTATCTGCCGCCCGAGCACTACGACCAGATCTTCACCGCGCACGGCGTGATCATGATCTTCTTCATGGCCATGCCGCTGATGACGGGCCTGATCAACCTGATCGTGCCGCTGCAGATCGGCGCGCGCGACGTGGCCTTCCCGTTCCTGAACACGCTGTCGTTCTGGCTGGCGGCCGCGGGCGTGGTGCTGGTCAACCTGTCGCTGGGCGTCGGCAACTTCGCGCGCACCGGCTGGCTGGCCTACCCGCCGCTGTCGGAGCTGGCCTACAGCCCTGACGTGGGGGTCGACTACTACATCTGGGCACTGCAGATATCCGGGTTGGGCACCTTGCTGACCGGGGTGAACTTCGTCGCGACCATCTTCAAGATGCGCGCGCCGGGCATGACGCTGATGCGCATGCCGATCTTCACCTGGACCTCCCTGTGCTCGATGATTCTGGTCGTCGCTGCCTTCCCGGTGCTGACCGTGGCGCTGGCCCTGCTGGGTGCTGACCGCTACCTGGACATGCACTTCTTCACGAACGAGCTGGGCGGCAACGCCATGCTGTACGTGAACCTGATCTGGATCTGGGGCCACCCCGAGGTGTACATCCTGGTTCTGCCGGCGTTCGGCATGTTCTCGGAAATCGTCTCGACGTTCTCGCGCAAGAAGCTGTTCGGCTACACGTCGATGGTGTACGCGACGGCCGGCATCACGGTGCTGTCGTTCCTGGTGTGGCTGCACCACTTCTTCACCATGGGCTCGGGCGCGAACGTCAACGCGTTCTTCGGTATCGCCACGATGATCATCTCGATCCCGACGGGCGTGAAGATCTTCAACTGGCTGTTCACGATGTATCGCGGCCGCGTCGAGCTGAACTCGATGATGCTGTGGACGATCGGCTTCATGATCACCTTCGTGATCGGCGGCATGACCGGCGTGCTGCTGGCCGTGCCGGGCGCCGACTTCCTGCTGCACAACAGCCTGTTCCTGATCGCTCACTTCCACAACACCATCATCGGTGGCGTGGTGTTCGGTTACCTGGCCGGTATCACGTACTGGTTCCCGAAGGCCTTCGGCTTCAAGCTGGACGAGAAGTGGGGCAAGCGCGCTTTCTGGTGCTGGTTCGTCGGCTTCTACACGGCCTTCATGCCGCTGTACGTGCTGGGCTTCATGGGCATGACGCGTCGTCTGAACCATACCGACAACGCGGCGTGGCAGCCGTGGCTGATCGTCGCCGTGATCGGCGCCGCGATCATTGCCTGCGGTATCGCTTCGCAGCTCATCCAGATCTTCGTCAGCATCCGCAACCGTCATGCGCTGGCTGATGTGACGGGCGACCCGTGGGGTGGCCGTACGCTGGAGTGGGCGACGTCGTCGCCGCCGGCGCACTACAACTTCCCGACCCTGCCGGTGGTGCGTGACATCGACGCCTTTGCCGACATGAAGGCGCGCGGCGAAGTGCCGACGCAGGTCGCCAGCAGCTACGAGAAGATCCACATGCCGAAGAACACCGGCGCCGGCTTCTTCATCGGCATGTTCTCGATCGTGATGGGCTTCGCGCTGATCTGGCACATCTGGTGGATGGCCGTGCTGGGTCTGGTCGGCATGATCGGTAGCTTCATCCTCCGCAGCAACAACGACGACATCGATTACTACGTGCCCGCTCAAGAGGTTCATGAGACCGAGTCGGCCTACTTCCAACGTATCGGTTCGCAGGCTTAAACCATGGCTACCAATGTTCTAGACGGCCACGCCGCGCACGCCGCGGACCACGGCCACGCGCATGACCATGCGCACCACCACGATGCCGCAGACACCAAGGTGTTCGGCTTCTGGGTGTACCTGATGAGCGACTTGATCATCTTCGCATCGCTGTTCGCCACGTTCTGCGTGCTGCGCAGCGCGACGGCGGGCGGCCCGGATGGCAAGGAGCTGTTCGACCTGTCATACGTGCTGATCGAGACGGGCATCCTGCTCGTGTCGTCCATCACCTACGGCATGGTGATGGTCGGCCTGCAGGCCGGCCGCAAGGACCAGGTGCTGCTGTGGCTGGGCATCACCTTCCTGCTGGGCGCGGCGTTCGTCGGCATGGAAATCAACGAGTTCCACCACCTGATCGCCGAAGGCGCGGGCCCGAGCCGCAGCGCATTCCTGTCGTCGTTCTTCACGCTGGTCGGCACGCACGGCCTGCACGTGGCGAGCGGCCTGCTGTGGATCGCCGTCCTGATGTGGCAGATCAGCCGTAAGGGCCTGACCACCACCAACTCCACCCGCCTGGCGTGCCTGAGCCTGTTCTGGCACTTCTTGGACGTGGTGTGGATCGGCGTGTTCACCGTCGTCTATCTGCTGGGAGCGATGTAAATGGAACAGACCAACGTTTCCTCCAACGTCCACGCCGACGCGCATGGCCACGCCACCGGCGGTGCCGGCCATGCCACGGTCAAGGGCTACCTGATCGGCTTCGTGCTGGCCGTGATCCTGACGGTCATTCCGTTCAAGATGGTGATGGGCGGCGGCTTCTCGCACGACACCGTGCTGGTCACCGTGATGGGGCTGGCGGTCGTGCAGATCGTCGTGCACCTGATCTATTTCCTGCACCTGGACGGTTCTTCCTCCCAGCGCTGGAACGTGATGGCCTTCCTGTTCACGCTGCTGATCCTGCTTATCGTGATCGTCGGTTCGCTGTGGGTCATGCATAACATGAACGTCAACATGATGACGCACTGAGCGCATCATCCGAGCCGCAAGAGAGAGGCGCCCGGTATGGGCGCCTTTTTCTTTTGGCCGCGCGCCGCCCGATCCGGTGCGGCCTGCTGCCCGCCTTTGCTACACTCCGCGGGTTTCCAAAATTCCAGCGCCTGACCTCATGTCACAGTACGTTTTCACCATGAACCGCGTGGGCAAGATCGTTCCGCCCAAGCGCCAGATCCTCAAGGACATCTCGCTGTCGTTCTTTCCCGGCGCCAAGATCGGCGTGCTGGGCCTGAACGGTTCGGGCAAGTCGACCGTGCTCAAGATCATGGCCGGCCTCGACAAGGACATCGAGGGCGACGCCACGCCGATGCCCAACCTGAACATCGGCTACCTGCCGCAGGAGCCGCAACTCGATCCCGCCAAGACCGTGCGCGAGGAAGTCGAGAGCGGTCTGGGTGAGGTGATGGACGCACAGAAGCAGCTCGAAGCCGTCTACGTTGCCTACGCCGAGCCGGATGCCGACTTCGACAAGCTGGCCGAAGAGCAGGCACGCCTGGAAGCCATCATCGCCGCCGGCGCTGGCGACAACGTCGAGCTGCAGCTCGAAATCGCCGCCGATGCCCTGCGCTTGCCGCCGTGGGACGCGCGCATCGAGCACCTGTCGGGCGGCGAAAAGCGCCGCGTGGCGCTGTGCAAGCTGCTGCTGTCGCGCCCCGACATGTTGCTGCTCGACGAGCCGACCAACCACTTGGATGCGGAATCCGTCGAGTGGCTCGAGCAGTTCCTGACCCGCTTCCCGGGCACCGTGGTGGCCGTGACCCACGACCGCTACTTCCTCGACAACGCCGCCGAGTGGATTCTCGAACTCGACCGCGGCCACGGCATTCCCTGGAAGGGCAACTACAGCTCCTGGCTGGACCAGAAGGAGACCCGCCTGAAGCAGGAAGAGTCCACCGAATCGGCACGCCAGAAGGCCCTGAAGAAGGAGCTGGAGTGGGTGCGCCAGAACCCGAAGGGCCGCCAGGCCAAATCCAAGGCCCGCCTGGCCCGCTTCGACGAGCTGAGCAGCCAGGAATACCAGAAGCGCAACGAAACGCAGGAAATCTTCATCCCGGCCGGCGAGCGCCTGGGCAATGAAGTCGTCGAGTTCACCAACGTCACCAAGGGCTACGGCGACCGCCTGCTGATCGACAATCTCAGCTTCACCATCCCGGCCGGCGCCATCGTCGGCATCATCGGGCCGAACGGCGCCGGCAAGTCGACGCTGTTCCGCATGCTGACGGGCAAGGAGCAGCCGGATGCGGGCACCGTCAAGATCGGCCCGACCGTCAAGCTCGCCTATGTGGACCAGAGCCGCGATGCCCTGGACGGCAGCAAGACCGTGTTCGAGGAAATCTCGGGCGGCGCCGACATCCTGACGGTGGGCCGGTACGAGACGCCGTCGCGCGCCTACATCGGCCGCTTCAACTTCAAGGGCGGCGACCAGCAGAAGCATGTCGGCACGCTGTCGGGCGGCGAGCGCGGTCGCCTGCACCTGGCCAAGACGCTGATCTCCGGCGGCAACGTGCTGCTGCTGGACGAACCGTCCAACGACCTCGACGTGGAAACGCTGCGCGCGCTGGAAGACGCGCTGCTGGAATTCGCCGGCTGCGTGATGGTGATCTCGCACGACCGCTGGTTCCTGGACCGCATCGCCACGCACATCATCGCCTTCGAAGGCGACTCGCACGTCGAATTCTTCCCGGGCAACTACCAGGAATACGAAGCGGACAAGAAGAAGCGCCTGGGCGAGGAAGGTGCCAAGCCCAAGCGCATCCGCTACAAGCCCGTCATCCGCTAAGCCGGAGGCTCAGGCGCCGCGGGCGCGTCGAGATTGCTGTCGAACTCGACGCGCTTGTGCGAACCATCGCAGAACGGCTTGTTCAGCGAATGGCCGCAGCGGCACAGCCACGCCTGTCCTTGCTCCACCGGCAATTCGCGCCCGCCCTGGGTGACGATGCGGAAGCTGCCCTTGATGTGATACGGCCCGTTGTTGCGGGCCGTGATGACGACGTCGTCGGCCATGGCCGTCTCCCGTCTCCCGCCTGGGTTAGAACAGGATGCCCTGCATGCGATGGGCGAAGCGCGCGGTCTGCGCGTCGCGCATCAGGGCCATGAACTGGTCCATGTCCATGTGCACCAGGTTTTCGTGGTCGCCGGCCTCGAAATAGACGTCGCGGTGCTGCATCAGGCTGTCGTCCAAGAAGGTGGGCATGCCATAGGCCATGCCTACCGGCGGTACCGCGCCCATATCGCAATCCTTGAAGACTTCGCGCAGTTCCGATTCGTCGGAGAGGGTGAGCTCGTAGCGGCCGGACTGCTTTTGCAGCTCCGACAGGTGCAGGTGGTAGGTCGACGGCAGCACGGCGGCGACATAGCCGTACTTGTCTTCCAGCAGCAGGGTCTTGGCGAGACGGTCGCCGGGGACGTGTGCGGATTGCGCCGTCTCGGTGCTGGTGTGGGTGTGCGGATGGCGGATGACCTCGTACAGGCAGCCTTTGCTGCGCAGGCAGCCGTCGAGGGTGTTGGAAATCGACATGGCGGACTCCTGGATACGTTGACGGCAGGCGGGCTTGCGATTGCCGCTACGCTCAGGATAGGTCGGATTCCACGCCGCGAGGGTGGAGGCCATGCACGCAAAACCGGGCGCACGAGGCGCCCGGTAGAGGAAAGGTCGGTCAGTCCGACAGGGATGATGTGCGGTGAGCGTCAGTCACGGTCCCAGCCGCGGTGGTGGTGCCACTCGCGCTCACGCCATTCGTGTTCGCGCCATTCACGGCGACGCCATTCGCGCTCGCGCCAGTACGGATCGCGGTAGTAGCCGCCGCCCACCACGACCGGTGCCGGTGCGTATACCGGTGCCGGTTGATAGATCACCGGCGGCGGCGGGGCGTACACGGGGGCCGGTGCCACGTAGACCGGTGCCGCGTAGACCGGTGCCGGTACGCCGATCGACACGCCGATGTCGACATGGGCCAGCGCTGCCGTCGAGGCGCACAGCGCAGCTCCACCCAGAACGAATGCGAGCAGTGTGCGTTTCATGAGGCTTCTCCTTGCGGTTGCGAGGCCGGCGGAGCCAGGCGCCGCATCGACTTCGTACAATCGGGTATGTGAAGGCATTGTACGAACCGCGTCCCGGTAACGGTGATACGCAATTCCTACGGCTGTAACAGAAAGTAAAGCCGCGCCCCGCTGAAATTCAGGCGGGGCGCGGTGCATCAGGTCGCGGCCGGCGCGTTGGCCGGCAGCCAGGCCGCACGATGCACATCGGACGACCACACCGCGAGGTGCAGCGCCGACAACGCCAGCGGATCGGACAGCAGTACCAGCTTCTGCTTGCTGGTGAGCTTGTCCGGGCCGGCCGCCAGTGCCTGGAGCACGGTGGCATCGCGCACATCCAGCAGCTTCGGATCGTGCGGGAAGCGGGCCGTGCCGATCGCGCACATCAGCGCATTGGTGACTGGATCGACCACGGCCAGGCGGAAGTCGGGCGTCGGCGGGGCCTGGCGCAGGTGCTTGCGCATCGCGCGCAGCTCGCGCGGCGGGCGCACTTCCTCGGGGATCATGAACAGGCGCCAGCGGCGCATGCACCGCCCCAGGGTCACGCGGCTGGAGAACACCGACAGCAGGATCGACACGATCAGCGCGCCCACCACCGGCGACAGCCACCACAGGAAGCTCGGGTTCAGCCAGTACACCAGCGCGGCCCAGCCCAGGCCCAGCAGCGTGTGCAGGCCATGGCGGCGCACCGCGTCGCCCCAGTGCGTCTGCGCATCGTCGCGCGGCGGCGACTTCCAGTGCACCTTCCAGCCCAGGAACGCGGCCGTGACGAAGCGCGTGTGAAACAGCATGCGCACCGGCGCCGCCAGCACCGAGAATACCGCCTCGATCACCATCGACAGCGCCAGACGCACCGCGCCGCCGAAGCGCCTCGGTCCCTTCGCCCACAGCACCAGCACGCTCAGGATCTTGGGCAGGAACAGCACGGTCGCGGTTGCCGAGAACAGCGCGGCGGCCTTCTCCGGATGCCACTCCGGCCAGATCGGGAAGAGCTGGCGCGGCTGCGTGAAGTATTCCGGCGCGATCAGCGTGTGCTTGGCCAGCAGCGCCGTCGACAGCAGCAGGAACAGGAACCACAGCGGCGCCGACAGGTAGGCCATGACGCCCGTCACGAACACCGCGCGATGCACCGGGTGGAAG
The DNA here is from genome assembly GCF_024925465.1 of Ralstonia pseudosolanacearum. Taxonomy (NCBI): domain Bacteria; kingdom Pseudomonadati; phylum Pseudomonadota; class Betaproteobacteria; order Burkholderiales; family Burkholderiaceae; genus Ralstonia; species Ralstonia pseudosolanacearum. Next base: position 633,585 of record NZ_CP103852.1, read on the forward strand.
CCCGGCGAGCCAAACAGGCGGAAGTTCATCAGGTTGCCGTGGCACCAGCGGCGGTCGCGGCCCAGTTCGTCGAGCAGGTTGGGCGGCATCTCTTCGTAGCTGCCGTCCAGGTCGTACGCGATCCAGACCGACCAGCCGGCGCGCCGCATCAGCGCGGCTTCGACAAAGTCGTGCGACATGATCTCGCCGGACAGCGACCCCTTGCCCGGAATCGGCGCCAGCGCACAGTGCTTGATGAACGGCTCCAGCCGGATGATGGCGTTGTGGCCCCAGTAGTGCGATTCGCCCAGCTGCCAGTAGTGCAGGCCGGCGGTGAACAGCGGCCCGTACACGCGCGTGGCGAACTGCTGGATACGCGCGTACAGCGTGTCGCGGCCGGCAGCCAGCGGTGCGGTCTGGATGATGCCGGCGCTCGGGGCGCCCTCCATCAGCTGCACCAGGCGCGTCAGGCAGTCGCCGCTCATCACGCTGTCAGCGTCGAGCACGATCATGTAGCGGTATCGGCCGCCCCAGCGCCGGCAGAAGTCGTCGATATTGCCGCTCTTGCGCTTCACGCGGTGGCGGCGCCAGCGGTAGAAGACGCGCCCGAAGCCGTCGAGCGCGCGGCAGACGTGCAGCCAGGCGTCGGCCTCGGCCGTGCGGAGGTCCGGATCGCCCGAGTCCGACAGCACGAAGAAGTCGAAGTGCTCGAGGTGGCCGGTGCGCTGCAGGGACTCGTACGTCGCGCGCAGACCTGCGAAGACGCGTTGCACATCCTCGTTGCAGATCGGCATGACGATGGCGGTGCGCGCGTCGTCCGGGATGGGCGCGTTGGGCGCGGCGCGGCGCGAAATGACGAAGCGGTCGCCGTGGAACGCCAGCAGCAGGAAGCCGGTGATCGCCGTCCAGAAGCCCGCCGACACCCAGCAGAACAGCAGGGCGAACAGCGCGATGATGATGGCTTCCAGCCAATCGTGGCCGTGATACGGCAGCACGGTGCTCATGGCCCAGGTGGCCGCCACCGTCTGCGCGATCATCAGCGCCAGCAGCGTCAGGCGCCGGCGCGCGCCGACGAAGCGCCAGATGCCTTTCGGATCGGGCGAATCGGGCTTTTCGTAGGGCACGGGGGCCGTCCCGCCGGAGAACAGCCGGCCGATGGCGCGGCGCGCGCGCCAGATCGGGCCCAGCACCCACGGCCACGGCACCATCGAACGGCGCGCGGGCTCGGGGCCGGTGTCCAGGTGGATGCGGCCCGCGGTGTCGTGTTCCAGCGGCGGGGCGGGCTCAGGCGTCGCGGCGCCCGCGTGGGGCGTGCCGTAGGCGGCGTCGAGCCGCGAGCCGATCGACGCATAGGCAGGGACACTGCCTTCGATCGATGCGGTCTGCGCGGCGTCGAGCTTGGCGAGCGCGCGGTGCAGCTTGGCCAATGCAGCCGCGTCCTTGTCGGCCGGCTCGATGCCGGCCTCGCGACGCAGGGCGGCACGCGCTTCGGCAGGCAAGGGGAGCGCCTCGAGATAACGCTCGGCCACGGACAGCGCCGTGGTCGGGCGGGTGGAGGCGGTCGTGCCCTCAGCGTTGCCGGGCTGGGCGTTTAGCCCGGAGGTAGCAGGTAGCTCCACGTCTCTGAAAGTCCGGTACCGCCGCTGCGCAGATAGCCGCGCAGCTCGATGGGTTTGTCGTCGTCGACCCGCTTCAGGCGCACGGTTACGCGCCAGCCGCCGGTCGCGGTGTTGGGTTGGCCGAAGATCGATTCGATCTTGCCGTTGGCGTCCGCCGTGAACACCGGCTCGACCGGTGCGTTGGGCGGCAGCTTCGCCAGGGCCGGGCCCTCGAAGTCGACCACGAGGGCGATGGTGTCGTCCGGTTTGCGCTCGTCGGGGCGCTTGGTGGTCCAGCCGTGCGAGCGGCGCGTCTGCGTGACCCACGACAGGCCGGGCTTCTTGTCGCCCTCCTTCTGCCACAGTAGGCGGTATTCGAGGTTGAACGGCTGCTGCGGCTTGGGCGGCGTCTCGGGCACCCAGTACGCGACCACGTTGTCGTTGGTCTCGTCCGGCGTCGGGATTTGCACCAGCTCCACGCGGCCGGCGCCCCATTTGCCGACCGGCTCCACCCACGCGCTCGGGCGCAGCTCGTAGCGGTCGCCGATTTCCTGGTAGTTGGAGAAGGCGCGGTCGCGCTGCATCAGGCCGAAGCCGCCGGGGTTGGTGGTGGAGAAGGAGCTGACCAGCAGGCGCTTCGGGTTGGTGAGCGGACGCCAGATCCATTCGCCCGTGCCCGACAGCATCGACAGGCCGTCGGAGTCATGGACCTCGGGGCGGAAGTCCAGCGCGCTGGCCGGCTGGTTCTCGCCGAAGAAGAACATGCTGGTCAGCGGCGCGATGCCCAGCTTGCTGACGTTCTCGCGCATGTAGAGCTGCGCCTTCACGTCGACCTCGGTGTCCGTGCCCGGCTTGATGACGAAGCGGTACGCGCCGGTGGCGCGGCGCGAATTGAGCAGGGCGTAGATCGTCAGCTCCTTGGCGTTGGCCGCCGGGCGCTCGATCCAGAATTCGGTGAAGCGGGGGAATTCCTCGCCGGAGTTGAGCGCGGTATCGATGGCCAGGCCGCGCGCGGACAGGCCATAGACCTGCCCCTTGCCGATGCCGCGGAAGTAGGACGCGCCCAGGAAGACGAGGACTTCGTCCTTGTACTTGGGCGTGTTCATCGGGTAATGGATGCGGAATCCGGCGAAGCCCAGGTTGCGCAGATGCTTCGGGTCGAGCTTGACGGGGCCGTAGTCGAACAGCCTGGGGTCGAAGCGGATCTCGCGCGCGCCGGCCGGGGAGACCTCGTTGATCGTCACCGGCTGGTCGTAGTACGAGCCCTCGTGAAAGAAGCCGAGCTCGAACGGCAGCTTGTCGCGGCGCCAGTAGGCCTGGTCCGACTTGAAGCGGATTTCGCGGTACTGATCGTAGCGCAACTCGCGCAGTTCGTGCGGCAGCGTGTCGGGCGGCGCCTTATAAGGCTTGGCCGCCAGTTGCTTGGCGCGCGCGGCCACGTCGTTGAGGCCGAAGGCCAGCGCCGCCTGTGCCGAGGCCAGCGCCAGCAGGCCGACAGCCAGCCGCATGCAGCCGGCCATCGCGCGCGCGCGGCGAGAATGGGAGGGAACAGCGTGTGGAATGGTCAAAATGGGATCGCGTGTCTGGCGGCGAGGGGAACGAAAGCGACGTCCGGACTCACCGCACGTTCGTCTGTGCCGCCGAGATTCTACCCGTCAGCCCTTTGCCAGATCAAAACCCGCAACATTTTGATAACGTTTACGGCCCTCCGTTTCGCCGATCACCGTGGCAATTTGCGCACGCATCTGCGTTTTCCGGCGGGTTCGCCATCCGACGAATGGGGGAACGCAGCGGCCGCGCCGGGGTCAGAACCGCTCCCGCTGCCCTCCGTGGCACACTTTCGGCTCTCTTTCCGACAGGAGTTCGCATGATCCGCTGGACCCATCGCGCCGCCGCGCTCGCTTTTTCCACTTCGCTGCTGGCGCCGGTGGCGCTGGCGGCACCGGCGGCCAAGGATGCGGCCCGGCAGGCACCGGCCAGGGCCGTGCGCGACCCGGGTGACGTGGCCGCGCTGCTCGATGCTTTCCCGCTCGGCAAGCCGTTGCCTCAGTTGCCGTCCTGCGACGACGTGCGCGTCGGTGGCGGCAAGGACGTTTCCGCCTATTGCTCGGACGCGCTGGAGTCGCACGGCCGGACCCGTTCGCTGGGCGTGCCCGCGGCCAAGCGGCCCGAGCTGATGGACGGCCCGCAGGCGGTGCTGCTGGTCGATCAGGGCAACATCGCCGGCCTGTTCGTGCCGACCCGCGGCGTGGACACCGAGCAGCGGGTCTATCAGGCGCTCGCCGATCGGTACGGCAAGCCCGTGCAGGAGGCCAAGGTGGCCCTCCCGCTCAAGTCCGGCAAGACGGTCGAGTCCCTGCGCGTGCGCTGGGCAGCAAACCAGACCGTGGTGACGATGTACGCGATTCCCGACGAGCCGCAGAACGGCACCGTCGAATTCCTGTGGGCGCCGCGGGCCGGCGCCGTGCTGGAGCAGATGCGCGCCGAGGTGGATCCGGATGCACCCAAGCCGGCGTCCGGTGTGGCCGCATCGGCGCCCGCGGCTGCCGGCAAGCCGGCTGGTGCGAGCCCGGCGCCACAACGGTGAGCTTGCCGACACCGGTCCGTAGTCTTCCGTTACAACGCTTACACCCGCATGACCCCGGCGCCGTACGGCGGCGCTTATAACGTCCGCATGGCCTCACTGGAGGGGCCGAAGGACGCAATCATGAAAATCGTGGCTCTGGCCTTATTGGCCGCGACGCTCGGAGGATGTGCGGTGTATCCGGCACCGGTGGCGGTGGCGCCCGAGCCGGTCTACGTTGCGCCGGCTCCCGCCTACTACGGCTACTGGGGGCCGTCAGTCCGCTTCAACTACTATCACCGCTGATCGGCGCTGATCTTGCGCGGTTACGGCGGCGATTCGGCCGATTGCAGCCCCGGCCAGCTGGCCGCCAGCGTCTGCGGCAGGCCGAGCAGGTCGAGTACGCGCCCGACCGTGTGGTCGACGAGGTCGTCGATGGTCTTGGGCCGCTGATAGAAGCCGGGCACGGGCGGGAAGACGATGCCGCCCATCTCCGTGACAGCCGTCATGTTGCGCAGGTGCGCAAGATTGAGCGGCGTTTCCCGCACCATCAGGATCAGCCGGCGGCGCTCCTTGAGCGTGACGTCCGCCGCGCGGGCGATCAGGTTGTCCGACAGGCCGTGCGCGACGGCCGCCAGGGTCTTCATCGAACAGGGTGCCACCACCATGGCCTCGGCGGCGAACGAGCCGCTGGCGATGGTCGCGCCGATGTCGCGCACGTTGTGTACCACGTGCGCCAGCGCTTCCACTTCCTCGCGGGTCATCTGCAGCTCGTGCTGCACGTTCATCAGGCCGGCGGGCGACATCAGCAGGTGCGATTCCACGCCCGCCGTATCGCGCAGAACCTGCAGCAGCCGCACGCCGTAGATCGCGCCGGACGCCCCGGTGATCGCGACGATGATGCGCCGCGCGCGCCGTGCGCCGGCCGTGGCCGGCTGGGCGGATGCCGCCGGACCGGAGCCGGCGTCCAGGGACGAAGTCACGCAGAAACCGGGACGGTGTTCAGGCGGCCAGCAACGGCTGCAGTTCGCCGCTCTGGTACATCTCCATCATGATGTCCGAGCCGCCGATGAACTCGCCCTTGACGTAGAGCTGCGGGATGGTCGGCCAGTTGGCGTATTCCTTGATGCCTTGGCGGATCTCGTCGTCTTCCAGCACGTTGACGGTGTAGGGCTGGTCCACGCCGCAGGCCTTCAGGATCTGGACGGCGCGGCCGGAGAAGCCGCACATCGGGAACTGCGCCGTGCCCTTCATGAAGAGGACGACAGGGTGGCTCTTGACGATCTGGTCGATCTTTTCGTGCGTGGTGCTCATGGGGAGGCTCGATTCGTTGAGGGCACGGGCAGGCCCGGGCCGCATGGAAAACCCGCCTATTCTAGCGAGGTTCGTCAGGCCGCGTTCTGCGCGGCAGGGTGCCGGCCGCCGCTGCAGCGGTCGTGGCCGGCGAGGTCCTGGGCGGTGAAGACATCGGCGAAACCCGCGTCGGCCAGCAGCGCGCGCACCGCGGGGCCCTGGTCGTAGCCGTGCTCCAGTAGCAGCCAGCCGTCGGCCGCCAGCCGGGCCGGCGCGCCGGCGACGATGGTGCGCAGGTGGCGCAGGCCGTCGCCGTGGTCGGTGAGCGCGCCGGCGGGTTCGAAGCGCAGGTCGCCCTGGCCCAGGTGCGCGTCGGTCGATGCAATGTAGGGCGGGTTGCTGACGATGAGGTCGAATACCGGCGGGGCGTCGCGCTCGGGCAAGGCGGCGTACCAGTCGCCCAGGGCGGCATGCATGTTGGTGGCGCCGAGCGCCTGGGCGTTGCGGACGGCCACCGCCAGCGCATCGGCGGAGGTGTCGGTGGCCCACACCCGCGCATCGCGCCTGGCCAGCGCAACGGTGACGGCGATGATGCCGCTGCCCGTGCCGAGGTCCAGCACGGCGGGCGCGTCGCGGTCATCGATGCGGTCGAGCGCCTGCTCGACCAGCAGTTCGGTGTCCGGGCGCGGGATCAGCACGGCCGGCGTCACCTGGAACATGCGCCCGAAGAATTCGCGTTCGCCCAGCAGATAGGCCATCGGCTCGCCTGCCAGGCGGCGGGTCGCCAGCTCGGCCAGGCGCGTGCGCGTGCCATCGTCGATGCCGCAGGTGTCCTGCGTGATCAGTTGCACGCGCGACAGGCCGGTCACATGCGATACCAGCATGCGCGCTTCCAGGGCGGGCAGGCCGGCGCCGGTCAGCACGGCGAGCGCATCGGCCACGCGCGGCAGCGTATCGGGTGGAATCGCGAAGGTGGAAGGCACGGCAGGTCCGTCGTTGGGCAGGGCGGGGCGCACAAAATAACACGGGCCCGGCCATATCGGCACGGGCCCGTGTCGGGCTGCAGCGAGCGCGGATGCGCCGGGCTTACTGCTTGGCGGCTTCCTTGACCTTGTCCGCGCCTTCCTTGGCGGCGTCGGCCATCTTGCCGGCGGCGTCCTTCGCGTCGGCCATGGCGCCCGAGGCGGCGTTCATGGCAGCCTGCGCACCGGAGGCGACTTCGGCCACGCCCGACTTGGCGGTGTCGGCAGCCTGGCTGGCAGCGTTGCTGGCGCTGTCGACGGCTTGCTTGGCGGCGTCGGCCGATTGCTGGATCGCGTTCTTGGCGGTATCGGCCGGGTTGCCTTCCTGCTTGCCGCAGGCGGCGAGGCCCAGGGCCAGCGAAGCGGCGACAGCGAGAGTCAGTAGACGGGTTTGCATGCGATTTCTCCTAAATCGTGGTGATCGCCGCGCCTTTGCCTTCAGGGTCGGGGGATGGCGTCGCCGGATGCGACCGGCGACGCACTTGCGCGGTCGGAACGATGATTATAGGAAGGGGGCGCCGGTGTGCCACCGCACAACCTTGTTTCAAACGCAAGCAGATGTTACGGGGCCAGCGCTTTTTAACAATCTGACCATCAGGTCTCTTCACCGAGGGCGGCCAGCTGTTCGGCCTGATGCTCGGCGGCCAGCGCACCCAGCAGTTCGCCCAGGTCGCCGTCCATGAGCGCGTCGATCTTGTACAGCGTCAGGTTGATGCGGTGGTCGGTGATGCGGCCCTGCGGGAAGTTGTACGTGCGGATGCGGTCGCTGCGGTCGCCCGAGCCGATCAGGCTCTTGCGCGCGCTGGCCTCCTTGGCCTGCGCCTCGCGCTCCTGGCGGTCCTTCAGGCGCGCGGCCAGCACCTGCATGGCGCGGTCCTTGTTGCGGTGCTGGCTGCGGTCGTCCTGGCATTCCACCACCAGGCCGGTGGGCAGGTGGGTGAGGCGCACCGCCGAGTCGGTCTTGTTGATGTGCTGGCCGCCCGCGCCCGATGCGCGGAAGGTGTCGATGCGCAGGTCGGCCGGGTTGATCTGGATGTCGGCGAGCGGGTCGGCCTCGGGCATCACGGCCACGGTGCAGGCGGAGGTGTGGATGCGGCCCTGTGCTTCGGTGGCCGGCACGCGCTGCACGCGGTGGCCGCCCGACTCGAATTTCAGCCGCGAGTAGGCACCTTCGCCCACCAGCCGGACAATCACTTCCTTGTAGCCGCCGAGGTCCGACGCCGATTCGCTGACGATCTCCACCTGCCAGCGCTGGCGTTCGGCGTAGCGCGTGTACATGCGCAGCAGGTCGCCGGCGAACAGCGCGGACTCGTCGCCGCCCGTGCCGGCGCGGATTTCCAGGAAGATGTTGCGATGGTCGTTCGGGTCCTTGGGCAGCAGCAGGCGCTGCAGCTCGGCCTCAAGCGTGGTCATGCGTTCGCGCGCCGCACGGATCTCGTCTTCGGCGAACGCCTTCATGTCGGGGTCGGCCAGCAGTTCCTGCGCGGTGGTGACGTCGTCCTCGGCCTGTTTCCACGCGGCGTACTGCGCCACCACGGGTTCGAGCTCGGCGTGTTCGCGCGTGAGCTTGCGGTACTGGTCGAGGTTGGCGGTGGCGTCTTCGCGCGCGAGCAGCGCGTTGATTTCGACGGTGCGCTCGGCCAGTTGGTCGAGCTTGGACAGCATGCTGGGCTTCATTCGGGCAGTCGCGGAAGGGAACACAGGACGCGGGCGGCGATGATACCGCGCCGAAGGCACGCGCCCGGGCGGCGCGCACGGCGATGGCAAGCGCCGCTAGCGCTCGGAGTGGCTGGACTGGCGGAACAGGCCCGGCAGCAGGTCGATCAGCTGTTCGCGGCCCTCGCCCTGCGCGTGGTTGAGCGCGTGGGTCGGGCCGTGCAGGAATTTCTTGGTGAGCGCCTGCGACAGCGCTTCGAGCACCAGCGCCGGGTCATCGCCGCGCGCCAGCATGCGCTGCGCGCGTTCGAGTTCGCCTTGCCGCAGCGCCTCGGCGTGCGCGTGCAGGTCGCGGATGATGGGCACCACGCTGCGCGCATCGAGCCAGTGCATGAAGTTCTGCACGCGCGTCTCGATGATGGCTTCGGCTTGCGCCACCGCGGCCTGCCGCAGCGCGTTGCCCTCGCGCACGATGGCGCCGAGGTCGTCCACGGTGTAGAGGAACACGTCGGACAGGCGCGCGACTTCCGGCTCGATGTCGCGCGGCACCGCGAGGTCGACCATGAACATCGGGCGGTGGCGGCGCTGCTTGATGGCGCGCTCGACGGCGCCCAGGCCGATGATCGGCAGCGTGCTGGCCGTGCATGACACGACGATGTCGAACTCGCCGAGCCGGGCCGGCAGTTCGGCCAGACGCACGGCGCGGGCGTTCAGGCCCTGGTTCGACAGCGCCTCGGCCAGCTTTTCGCCGCGTTCCAGCGTGCGGTTGGCGACTACCGTTTCGCGCGGCTTCTGCGCGGCGAAGTGGGTGGCGCACAGTTCGATCATCTCGCCGGCGCCGATGAAGAGCACGCGCTGCTCGGCGATCGATTCGAAGATGCGTTGCGCCAGTCGCACCGCCGCCGCGGCCATCGACACGGAATGCGCGCCGATCTCGGTGGTGCCGCGCACCTCCTTGGCGACCGCGAAGGTGCGCTGGAACAGCTGATTCAGGTACGTGCCCAGTGCGCCGGCTTCGGTGGCGGTGCGCACCGCGTCCTTCATCTGGCCGAGGATCTGCGTCTCGCCCAGCACCATGGAATCGAGCCCGCTGGCCACGCGGAAGGCGTGGCGCACGGCCTGCGACTGGCCCAGCGCATACACGTGGGGTGCCAGTTCGCCGGCGTCGATGTTGTGGTGGTGGGCCAGCCAGCGGATGGCGTGCTCGTGGGCGGTGTCTTCGGGCAGGTTGCCGTCGGTCGCGCAGTAGAGCTCGGTGCGGTTGCAGGTGGAGAGGATGGCGGCTTCGGCCGTGCTCTTGCGGTGCGGCAGATGCTGGCGCAGCGTGCCCAGCGCGGGCTTGAGCTGCTCGAGCGGAAACGCCACCTTCTCGCGCAGGGAAAGCGGCGCCGTATGGTGGTTGATTCCGAGGGTGAGCAACTGCATGTGGGGGCTGCCGGCCGATGGAGAAACGGCACGAATTTTGAGCACCTCGAATTATAACGTCCGCCTTGGTTCTCGGCAGGACGCTGGTCAACGCGGCCGCCGATGGCCTTCAGTGTAGGTCATGCGTCACTCCGGCTGCGATGGCCTTCCGTCGCGCCTTGCGCTAAGGTACGCGTCCAATCGAACTCGGCAAATTCGGAGAAGACGATGGGGTGGATCGGGCCGCTATGGGTGGGGCTGGCCGTCGGCACGGCGGCGCGGTGGCTGCATCCGCGCGGGATGCGGCTGGGCCTGCTGGCGGCGATGCTGGCCGGTGCCGCCGGGGCGTTGCTGGCGTACTACGGCGGGCAGCTCGCCCATCTGTACGCGGATGGCCAGGTCCTGGCCTGGACGGCGGCGGTGGCCGGCGCGATGGCGGGGCCGGCGGCCTGGGGGCTGCTGCGCGGCTAGCGGGCACCGCGGTCGGCGGCATGCGCCGACGGAAACGAAAAAGCCCCGCAGTGCGGGGCTCGAGGGCGGGCGCTTCGGCGTTCAGACGTTGAACAGGAAGTGCAGCACGTCCCCGTCCTTGACGATGTACTCCTTGCCTTCGGCCCGCATCTTGCCGGCTTCCTTGGCGCCCTGTTCACCCTTGTACTGGATGAAATCGTCGAAGGCGATGGTCTGCGCGCGGATGAAGCCGCGCTCGAAGTCGGTGTGGATGGCGGCGGCGGCGCGCGGCGCGGTGTCGCCGATGTGGATGGTCCAGGCCCGCACTTCCTTCACGCCGGCGGTGAAGTAGGTCTGCAGCCCCAGCAGCTTGAAGGCGGCGCGGATCACGCGGTTCAGGCCCGGCTCGTCCATGCCCATGTCGGCCAGGAACTCGGTCTTGTCGGCATCGTCCAGGTCGGCGATCTCGGCCTCGATGGCCGCGCACACGGCCACCACCGGCGAGCCGGTCTCTGCGGCATAGGCGCGCACGGCGTCCAGATGCGGGTTGTTCTCGAAGCCGTCGTCCTTGACGTTGGCGACGTACATGGTCGGCTTGGCGGTGATCAGGCACAGCGGCTTGAGCAGCGCCCATTCCTCGTCGGACAGGCTCAGGGTGCGCACGGCCTTGGCCTCGTCCAGCACGCCACGCGCCTTTTCCAGCACGGCCACCAGCTTGGCGGCTTCCTTGTCGTTGCCCGACTTGGCGGCCTTGCTGTAGCGCGTCAGGGCCTTTTCCACCGTGGCGAGATCGGCCAGCGCCAGTTCGGTGTTGATCACTTCGATGTCGGCGATCGGGTCGATCTTGCCGGCCACGTGGATGACGTTTTCATCTTCGAAACAACGCACCACGTGGGTGATGGCGTCCGTTTCGCGGATGTTGGCCAGGAACTGGTTGCCCAGGCCTTCGCCCTTGGATGCGCCCGCCACCAGGCCTGCGATATCGACGAACTCGACTACCGCCGGCAGCACGCGCTCCGGCTTGACGATGTCGGCCAGGGCGGACAGGCGCTGGTCCGGCACCTCGACCACGCCGACGTTGGGCTCAATGGTGCAGAACGGGTAGTTCTCGGCGGCGATGCCGGCTTTGGTCAGTGCATTGAACAGGGTCGACTTGCCGACGTTCGGCAGACCGACGATGCCGCATTGGAGGCTCATGGTAAGGGTAAAGGCTTCTGGATCAATGGGTTAGGCCGCAAGGGCGGCCGGGCCGCATTCGGGCAGCCGGCGCACGGCGGGATGCCGCGCGGACGGGCGGCGCGGCACGTCGGGCATCGGCCCGGGGCCTGGAAACGTGCGATTGTAACCCGTCCGGATGCCCGGATCGGGTGGCTTCGGAATGGGCGACGCAGCTTCGGGTGCGTTGCGGGTGCCGTTACACGTTACGTCTCAAACTCGCAACAACTTTGCGTGGCGAGACGGGCGCGGGCGGCGCCGGTGCGGGGCGGAATACGGCTCCCGGTTTCTGGCAAATCCAGTTGGGACAAGGCTTCGGGCCGAGCGCCCGGCGGCTTGCGGTGGATGGGGCGGGCAGCGGGCATACCCATTGCCTGGGGTTCCCCAAGCGCCTCCTCGATCCACGCCGTTTGAACCTGAAATCGGAGTGCAGCATGTCCAGGACCCTCGCCACCCCCCGCACGCCGCAAGGCAGCGACAGCCTGTTCGCCAGCTATGAGGCCATTGCCAGCCTGTCGGCGGAGATGGTCGAGGCGGCCGAGGCCGGGGACTGGGCGGGCGTGAGCGCCCTGGAGCGAGAGTGCGCCCTCTATATGGAGCGGCTCGGCCGCACGCCGTCGCGTCCGGTGCTGTCCGAGGCGGAGCTCCAGCGCAAGCGCGACCTGATGATGCGCATCCTGGCCAACGACGCCCGTGTCCGGGCGCTGGTCTGCCCGCGCCAGGACCAGTTGCTGCGTCCCATGGATGCCGCGCGCCGCTCGATCGGCGCCCGCCAGGCCTACGCCGCCGTTTCCTATTATTGAGACCCGCGGTTGCGGCGCGGCCGTTTCTTCACGGCTTCACTGTCCGGGCTTCAGTTCACCCCACGTCACCAGCACGCGCTGGATGCTGCGCGCATAGGCATCGCGCTGCGCGGGCGTCTCGGAGTGGTAGGCGCCGATGGCGCGCCACGTGTTGCCGTGCTTCACCATCTTCTGCTTGAGCAGCCAGGCGGCCACGTAGATGTTGACGCAGGCATCGGTCAGCGCGTGCTGCGGCACGCCGTAGCGCGCCAGCGTGCCGAAGTGGATCGAATTGATCTGCGCCTGGCCGATATCGACCGACCCGTCGGCATTGCGATGCACGGCGCGCGGGTCGCCCTTTGACTCGAACCACGCGATCGCGCGCAGCACGGTCGGGTTGACGCCCTGGTAGGCCCCGGCCTGCTCGAAGCAGTCCCCCGCCGCGTGGGCCGCCAGGCTCGACAGGCATAGCGCCAGCGCCGCACCCGCGCGGATCCAGCGCAGGCCCGCAAGCCTGTGGCCATCCGGGCGGCTGTCTCGGACAGTCTGGGCGAGTGTGGGGCCGGCCATGAGCGCGCTCCGTCAGGGGGTCATTTCTGCAGGGCCTGCTCGAGCTGGTGCTCGATACCGGCCAGGTAGGTATGCGAGGCGTCGGACACCACCATGCGGGGCGTCGGCTCGGCGCTCTTGCGGAACTTGAGCGCGACCACCTTCCTGCGGCCGGCCGCGGCCGGTGCCGGTTCGCTGCCGCCGGCCGACAGAGGCGGCGGTAGCATCGCCAGTGTCGGCAGGGGCGGATAGACCCTGTCGGGCGAGGCCATCGCAGCGGGGGCCAGGGAGCCGGCCGGACCGGCGAACGACGGCATCGCCGCCAGCAGGCCGAGGCCGAACAGGGAAAGTCGGATCCTGCGCATGCGGTTCCCCTCAGTCCGTCTTGATGGTCACGGTGTACGGCTGGCTTGCGCCGACCGTCAGGTTTTCCAGGTGGACATGGCTCGCGCGCGCCGCGGGCACGCCGTTCCAGAGGGCCTGGTTGAGATAGCGGAAGTCTTGCGCCAGCGCCGTCACGAGGAGGGTGGTCGGCTGCCTTTGCGCGGCGGCCAGCGCGCCCGCCTTGGTCAGCACGGCCGTCAGCTGCGGGTCGTGCGCGCCCAGCGCGTCCGGCGGGATCGTGAACGTCATGATCTCGCCGGACGGCCCATGGCCGGCTTGCGGTGCGCCGCCCTGGCCGGGCGATGACAACTGCGCGCAGCCGACCAGCGCGAGGATGGCCGCACCGCTGGTCAAGCGCGAGAGAGCGTGCGCCTTGAACATGGCATCTGGAAGAGTCGGTGGATCGGACCTGCAATGTATCGGGGCAGCGGCGGGTTCAAAACGCCGAACTGCCCCGCTTTTATCGGCCATCCCCGGGGATGGCTTGAGCCCGTTGCGCACGGGTGGAAATGGCGTCACTCCGCGGTTGTGCGGGCGATTTCACTTGCGGCGCGACGAGATGCGCCGTACCCGACTTCGGACGCGTGCGCGTGACCGCTACGCCATGCGACACGGGCGTGCCGCCATGGTGTGACCCGAGCGCACCTTGTGTCGCCGCAAAGCCGAGCCACCCCCCGCCGCTATAATCGGCCCACCATGAATACACCCGCGTTTTCCTCCTCCGCCGGCGCGCCGGCGTTCCACGTCGCGGTGGTGGGCGGCGGCATTGTCGGGCGCGCGTGCGCGCTGCGACTGGCCCAGGCCGGCTTGCGCGTCGCCCACGTGGCGCCCGCCGCATCGCCCGTGCCGTCGTCGGCCGGGCCGGATGCCTGGGACGCCCGCGTCTACGCGTTCTCGTCCAGCTCGCAGGCGCTGCTCGAGCAGTTGCGCATCTGGCCGGCGCTAGACATGTCGCGCGTGCAGCCGGTGCAGGACATGCGTGTCTTCGGCGACGCGGCGGCCGCGCGCGGCGAGCATGCGCACGCCGACCTGCATTTCTCCGCCTATGCGGCCGGCGCGCCGCAGTTGGCGTGGATTGCCGAATCGTCTCTGGTCGAGCGCGCGCTGGAAACCGCGCTGCGGTTCGCCCATACCGTCCAGACTTTCGCCCGCGCCGCCACGGGCTTCGAGATGGAGGCCGATGCCGTGCGCCTGACGCTGGCCGACGGACAGGTGATCCGCGCCGAATGCGTGGTCGGCGCCGACGGTAAGCAGTCGTGGGTGCGCCAGCAGGCCGGCATCCGCGCCGACGCGAAGCCTTATCGCCAGCTGGGCGTGGTCGCCAACTTCCAGGCCGAGCACTGGCACCAGGACACCGCCTGGCAGTGGTTCCTCGGCGCCTCGGCCGATGGCGCGCGCGCGTCGGGCGATACCGCCCCCGCGCGCGGCGAGATCCTCGCCATGCTGCCGCTGCCGGACCGGCGCGTGTCGATGGTGTGGTCCGCCGACGAAGACCATGCGCGCGACCTGCTGGCGTTGTCGCCCGATGCGCTGTGCCGCGCGGTCGAGGCGGCCGCCGGCGGCGCGGTGGCGGCGCGCTTCGGGCGGCTGTCGTGCGTCACCCCGGCGCAGGGGTTCCCGCTGGTGCTGCAGCATGCCGAGCGGCTGGTCGCGCCGCGGGTCGTGCTGGTCGGCGATGCGGCGCATGTGATTCATCCGCTGGCCGGCCAGGGCATGAACCTGGGCCTGCGCGATGTCGCAGAATTGGGCCAGGTGATGGCGGAACGTGAAACCATGCGCGATCATGGCGATCTGAGGCTGCTGCGCCGCTACGAGCGGGCCCGCCGCGAAGACCTGCTGTCGCTGACGGCCGCCACGGATGGGCTGCACACGCTGTTCGCCCTGCCGGGCACATTGCCCCGCATGGTCCGCAACGCGGGCATGCGCGTGGTGGGCCTGACGCCATTCATCAAACGCCTGCTGGTCAGGCACGCGCTAGGCTAGCCGTTTGTCGGCTGCCGGTTTCCAGGAGTTGTCATGTCGTTTCGTATTCGGGTGGCGGCCATCGCCTCGGCGGCGCTGGTTGTCGCCATGGGCGCGGGCTACGCGCTGACCGCCGGTGCGGCCGAGCCTGCGCTGGACAAGGTCAAGGCCTCGGTGCAGAAGGCGCTGGGATCGAACGCCGAGATCAAGGGCGTGGCCAAGTCGCCGCTGCCGGGGCTGTACGAGGTGAATCTCGGCAGCCAGGTCGTCTACACGGATGCCACCGGCCGCTATGTGCTCAACGGCGACCTGCTCGATACGCAGACCGCCACCAACCTCACGCAGGAGCGCATGGCCGAGATCAACCGCATCAAGTGGTCCGACCTGCCGCTGGATCGCGCGGTGAAGTGGGTCAAGGGCAACGGCGCGCGCAAGGTCGCCGTGTTCTCCGACCCGAACTGCCCGTACTGCCACAAGCTGGAGCAGATGTTCTCGCAGGTCGACAACATCACGGTCTACACCTTCCTGTTCCCGATCCTGTCCGAGGATTCCAACACCAAGGCCAAGCAGATCTGGTGCGCGTCCGACCGTGCCAAGGCCTGGCGCGACTGGATGGTGTCCAAGAGCGCCCCGGGCGGTGACGGCAGTTGCGACACGCCGCTGGAGGACAACCTGAAGCTGGGCCGCGCACTCAACGTCAACGGCACCCCGGCCATCATCTTCATGGACGGCTCGCGGGCGCCGGGCCTGATCGATGCGGCCACGCTGGAACGCAAGTTCGCGTCGCTGAAGAAGTCGTGATCCAGAGCGCCGGTTGCCCCCGGCGCTTTTTTCTTTGCCCGCCGCCACCCGGAGGCCGCCCATGTCGTTTCGCGCGCTGATGCTGGAAAAACAGGAAGGCGGGACGCAGGCCCGGGTGACGGAGCTGGACGATGCCGCGCTGTCCTCGCCCGAGGCGCTTGCCGATGCGCTGACCGCCGGCGACGTGCTGGTCCGCATCGACTGGTCGACCATCAACTACAAGGACGGCCTGGCCATCACCGGCCGCGGTCCGGTGGTGCGCAAGTGGCCGATGGTGGCCGGCATCGACGGTGCCGGCACGGTCATCGAATCGTCGCACCCGGACTGGAAGGCGGGCGATGCGGTGGTGCTCAACGGCTGGGGCGTCGGCGAGACGCACTGGGGCTGCCTGGCACAGCGGGCACGGCTGTCGGGTGACTGGCTGGTGGCGCTGCCGGCCGGGCTCGACACGCGCGCCGCCATGGCGATCGGCACGGCCGGCTATACGGCGATGCTGTCGGTGCTGGCGCTCGAGCGCAGCGGCGTGACGCCGGGCGACGGCGAGGTGCTGGTGACCGGCGCATCGGGTGGCGTCGGCTCAATCGCCATCGCGGTGCTGGGCAAGCTCGGCTATCGCGTGGTGGCTTCCACCGGCAAGCTTGCCGAAGCCGATTTCCTGCGCGCGCTGGGCGCCGCCGAGGTGATCGACCGCGCTGAACTATCGGCGCCCGGCAAGCCGCTGCAGAAGGAGCGCTGGGCGGCGGTGGTCGATTCGGTCGGCTCGCACACGCTGGCCAATGCCTGCGCGCAGGTGCGCTACGGCGGCATCGTCACCGCCTGCGGGCTGGCGCAGGGCATGGAGTTCCCGGCGACGGTCGCGCCGTTCATCCTGCGCGGCGTGACGCTGCACGGCATCAACAGCGTGACCGCGCCGCGCGCATTGCGGCAGACCGCCTGGCAGCGCCTGGCGGCCGATCTGGCGCCGGCGCGCCTGGCCGCCATCACGCGCGAGATCGCGCTGGGCGAGGCCATCGGCGCGGCGCACGACATCCTGGCCGGCAGGATGCGCGGGCGGGCGGTGGTGGACGTCAACCGATAGGCGCAGATCGGGCGATCCGGCATCAGCGCCGTGGGACGGCAACGCTACAATGTCCGCACCATGAAGCCGACCCGCTACACCATCGCCCCCGCCGCGCCCGAGGCGCATCTGTTCACCGTCACCGTCACGGTCGACGTGCCCGATCCGCAGGGCCAGCGCTTCTCGCTGCCGGCGTGGATTCCGGGCAGCTACATGATCCGCGAGTTCGCCCGCAACATCGTGCGCATCGAGGCGACGTGCGGCGAACGCGCGGTGCGCCTGGCCAAGCTCGACAAGCACACCTGGCAGGCGGCGCCGTGCAGCGGCCCGCTGACGGTGTCGTACGACGTGTACGCATGGGACCTGTCGGTGCGGGCCGCGCACCTCGACCCCACGCACGGCTTCTTCAACGGCACCTCGGTGTTCCTGCGCGTGGAGGGGAGCGAGCAGGTCCGCTGCCTGGTCGACATCCAGCCGCCCGCGGGCGATGCCTACCGCGGCTGGCGCGTCGCCACCGCATTGCGCGAGGCGAGCGGCCGCGTGCAGGGCAGGGCGGGCGCCAAGCGCTACGGCTTCGGCTGGTACGAGGCCGCCGACTATGACGAGCTGATCGATCATCCGGTCGAGATGGGCGCCTTCGCGCTGGTCTCGTTCGAGGCCTGCGGCGCGCAGCACGACGCCGTCTTTACCGGCCGCGTGCCGAACCTCGACCTGGAGCGCATCGCCCGCGACTTCAAGCGCATCTGCGAGGCGCAGATCCGCCTGTTCGAGCCGCATACCGCCGCCGCGCCCTTCCTCGACAGCAATCGCCGCTACGTCTTCATGACCATGGTGACGACCGACGGCTACGGCGGCCTGGAGCATCGCGCCAGCACCGCGCTGATGTGCGCGCGCAATGACTTGCCCGTGACCGGCCGCGACGAGACCACCGAGGGCTACCGCACCTTCCTCGGCCTGGTCAGCCACGAGTATTTCCATACCTGGAACGTCAAGCGCATCAAGCCGGCCGTCTTCGTGCCGTATGCGCTGGACCGCGAGGTGCACACGCCGCTGCTGTGGCTGTTCGAGGGCTTCACCAGCTACTACGACGACCTGATGCTGGTGCGCTCGGGGCTGATCTCGGAAGCGCAGTATCTGGAGATGCTCGCCAAGACCTGGAACGGCGTGCTGCGCGGCAGCGGGCGCCTGAAGCAGAGCGTGGCGGAAAGCTCGTTCGATGCCTGGACCAAGTACTACCGCCAGGACGAGAACGCCCCCAATGCCCTCGTCAGCTACTACACCAAGGGCTCGCTGGTGGCGCTGGCGCTGGATCTGACCATCCGCACGCAGACCGGCGGCGAGCATTCGCTCGACGATGTGATGCGCGCGCTGTGGGCCGCCAGCGGCCGCGATTTCTACGCGCCCGGCCACGCCCAGCGCGGCGTCACCGAAGCCGAGCTGATCGCCCTGATGGAAGAGACCACCGGCCTGCGCCTGCGCACGCTGGTGCGCCAGCTGGCCGACGGCCGGGACGATCCGCCGCTGCCCGCGCTGTTCAAGGCGATCGGCGTGACGGCCACGCGCAAGCCGGCCGAGACTGCGCTGGGCCTGGGCGCCAAGGTCGGCGCGGAGAACGGCTTCGTCAAGCTGCTGCAGGTGTTCGACGGCGGACCGGCGCAGCGCGCCGGCCTGTCCGCGGGCGACCTGGTCGTCGCGGTGGATGGCCTGCGCGTGCCGTCCGGCCAGCTCGACAAGAGCCTGGCGCGCCACCGCGCCGACGACACCGTGCCCGTGCACGTGTTCCGCCGCGACGAACTGATGCAACTGGACGTGACCCTGTCCGCGGACGCCACGCCGCAGTTCGCGCTGGCGCTGTCGGCCGAGCCGTCGCCGCTGCGCTCGGCGTGGCTGGGCAAGCGCGCCGCGGCCCGTGGCGCCCGCCCGGCGAAGTCCAGGTCGGCTGCCTGATCCACGCCGCCCGATGGACTACGTACACGATCCGCGCACCTTCCTCTACAGCCATTACGTTTCGCGCGGCATCCGGACCGCCACCGGCGTGATCGGCCTGACGCTGCTGGCCCTGTTTGCGATGGACCTGCAGGGCGCCATGGTGGTGTCGATCGGCGCGCTGTGCACCAGCCAGATGGACCTGCCCAGCCCGCTGCGGCACAAGTTCAACGAGCTGCTGGCATGCGTGCTGCTGACCACGC
The DNA here is from genome assembly GCF_024925465.1 of Ralstonia pseudosolanacearum. Lineage (NCBI taxonomy): Bacteria > Pseudomonadati > Pseudomonadota > Betaproteobacteria > Burkholderiales > Burkholderiaceae > Ralstonia > Ralstonia pseudosolanacearum. The sequence goes on from NZ_CP103852.1 coordinate 652,489, forward strand.
TGGTGACCTTCATCGTGGCGGTGGCGACGCCGTACGCGATCCTGCCGGCGGTGATCGTGGTGGTCAGCTTCCTGGCGGGGCTGATGGCGGTGTACGGCAACAAGACGCTGTCGCTGCAGTTCGCGGCGCTGTTCGTGATGACGCTCACCTTCACCGAGGCGTTCGCCTTCCGCGAGGCGCTGGAGCACACCGCCCAGTTCTTCCTCGGCGCGGCCGGCTACATGGCCTTTGCGATGGCGGTGGCGTGGGGCCAGCGGCGCCGCATCAAGGAGCAGGTGCTGGCCGAATGCCTGTACGAGCTGGCCATCTATGTCGAGCGCAAGGCCGGCTTCTACGATACCGCGCTCGATTTCGACGCGCAGTTCGACGCGCTGGTGCGCCAGCAGATCTCGGTGGCCGACAAGCAGCAGCTCGCGCGCGATTTCGTCTTCCGCGATAACCGCGACAAGCGCGACACCGGCGACGGCCGCCTGGTGCAGATCCACATGCGCATGCTGGATCTGTACGAATACCTGCTGTCGACCAACACAGACTACCCGCTGCTGCGCCAGTGGCTGGCCGACGCCGAGATCATGCGGCTGCTGCGCGACAGTATCGAGCGGATGCGGCTGGACCTCGAAGCGCTGGCCTACGCCGTCGGCCGCGACCGGCCGTCGCCCACGCCGATGCCGTACGACAAGGAGATGGCCGCCATCGATGCCGCGCTGCACGAGCTGCAGCACGGCCACCACGCGATTCCGCTGGAGGCCATCGCCGCGCTGGAGGAGTCGGTCGCGACCGTGCGCGGCGCGATCCGCCTGATGGCGCAGCTGCACGCCGCCACCGCCACGCCGGTGGCGCTGTCCTCCGTCCTGCTGCGGCCGGACATGACGCCCTTCCTGACGCGGCAACAATATGAGCTGCGGCTGGTGCTGGACGCCTTCAACTGGCGCTCGCCGACCCTGCGCTTCGCCCTGCGCACGGCCATGGCGGTGGCCGCCGGGCTGTGGATCGCCGACCACCTGCCGTACGCCTCGCACGGCTACTGGGTGCTGCTGACCATCGTGGTGATCCTCAAGCCGACCTTCAGCATGACGCGCCAGCGCAATGTCGACCGCGTGCTGGGCACGCTGATCGGCTGCGTGATCGCCGCCGTGTTGCTGCGCTACGTGCATTCGACGTGGGTCCTGCTGGGGGTGCTGTACCTGTCGACGGCCGCCAGCGCCGCCTTCGTCACCGTGCGCTACCGCTACACGGCGGCGGCGGCAGCGGTGCAGGTGCTCATCCAGATCAACCTGCTGCTGCCGGGCAGCAAGGGCGCCATCGGCGAACGGCTGGTCGACACGCTGCTCGGCGCGGCCATCGCCACCGCCTTCAGCTATGTGCTGCCGGCTTGGGAATACCGCAACCTGCCCAAGCTGGTGGACGATGTGCTGCGCACCAACCGGCGCTTCATCGAGTCCGCGCGCGATCTGCTGCTCGGCTCGCCCAAGGACGACTTCGCCTATCGCGTGCAGCGCAAGCAGTTCATGGATGCGCTGACCGGGCTGATCGCCGCCTTCGCCCGCATGCTGAACGAGCCCAAGAGCCGGCACCGGGCGGTCGACAACCTGAACCGCTTCATCGTGCAGAACTACCTGGTCGCCGCGCATGTGGCGGCGGTGCGCATCCTGGTACGCCAGCGCGGACAGGAGCTCGACGCCGCCGACACGCACGCCCTGATCGAACAGACCGCCGAGTCCGCGCTGGAGAGCCTGGCGCGCGCCAAGGAACGCTTCGACCAGGCCATCCACGAAGGCGGCTGGGGCGTGCGCCCACGTGACACGCAAGAGCTGGGCGCGGCCGAATTCGCCGACCAGTCGGCGCGCTCGCGCATGATCGACGCCGCCACGCATCCCGATTCGCTGTCGGCCATGCACCTGCTGGAGCGGCGCCTGCAGGCGCTGCGTGCGGATACCGCGAAGATCGCGCTGCGCTGCGGCGCGCTGGGGCGGGCGCTGCGTTTGGCGGACTAAGCGATCAGCTTGCCTGGGGCCGGAGCCAATCGATCGTCGCCTGCCCCTGCGCCGCCAGCCAGTCGTTGGCGGCCCGGAAATGCCCGCACCCCAGGAAGCCGCGATGCGCCGACAGCGGCGACGGGTGCGGCGCTTCGAGCACCAGATGCCCTTCCGGCAGCAAGGCGCGCTTGGCCTGGGCGTGGCTGCCCCACAGCATGAACACGCGCGCGTGGCCGACGCGCGCCAGGTGCTCCAGCAGGCAATCCGTGATGCGCTCCCAGCCGCGCCGGGCGTGGCTCGCGGCCTGGCCCTGCTCGACGGTCAGCACCGTGTTGAGCAGCAGCACGCCCTGTTGCGCCCAGCCCTCCAGGTTGCCGGAGCCGGCGGACAGCTGGCGACCGTATTCCGCCTCGATTTCCTTGTAGATGTTGCGCAGGCTGGGCGGCACGCGCACGCCGGCGGGCACCGAGAACGCCAGCCCGTGCGCCTGCGGCACTTCGCGGCCATCGACCGTGCCGGTGCCGTGGTACGGATCCTGGCCGAGGATGATCACGCGCACCGCATCGACCGGCGTCAGGTGCAGGGCGTGGAAGACCTCGGTCGGGAAGATCGGCTTGCCGGCCGCGCGTTCGCCGTCGACGAAGGCGCACAGGGCCGGCCAGTCGGTCCGCGCCAGGCAGGGCCCGAGCAGCGCTTTCCAGTCGGCGGGCAGCGCATCGAACTGGTCGGCCAGCGGAATGAAGCCACCCGTGGCCGTCGGCGCACCGGCGGGTTCGTTATCGTCGAAGAGCGTGGCCTGGGCCGGGTCGGCGCGGCGCGTCATGCCAGGGCTCCGGTCGCCGTCGCACGCAGCCGGTAGCCGCGCAGGGCCTTGCTGGCGTCGAGCGGTGCGAGGCCCGGCACGGCGGTGCGCAGGGTTTGCGTCCACGCGTGCAGACGCTCGGCGATCACCGATTCGTCCAGGGTGCTGTCGGCGGCCGGCTTCCATTCCACTTCCAGCTCGTCGATCGCTTCGTGCGCGTCGGTGCCGGGCACGAGGATGGCGCCGGCATCCAGCGCGATCTCGAGCTCGCCGCCGTCCGCCGCGGTGTGCCACAGCCGGCGCGTGAAATCGGTGCGGAACTGCGGCACCAGGCGGTCGGCATGCGGGCGGACGAAGTCGGCCGCCTCGGCGGCATCCTGCGCGGCGAAGGCCTCGACCGACAGCGCATCGCTGTCCAGCGGCACTTCCCATTCGTGGCGGGCCGACAGGCCGGCGTGCCCACCCTGGCCGCCGTCGCCGACCGTCTTCAGCGTCTGCTGCCACTGGTTGCCGTGGCGGCGCACGCGCAGGGCCGCGCGGTTGCGCGCCAGTGCCTGCTCGGGTGTGTCGTAGTACACGTTGGCCAGCGCTACGGAGCCGGCCGGCTGCGCATGCGCATCCAGCCAGCCGGCCAGCGCATCGTGCGCGCCGGCGGGCACCGCCAGCTTCAGCTCGATCTCGCGGGCCATCGCGTCAGGCGAACAGCCGGGCCAGTTCGGCGCCCGGATCGTCGGCGCGCATGAAGGCTTCGCCGACCAGGAAGGCGTTGACGTCGGCTGCGCGCATCTTGTGCACGTCGTCGGGCTTGAGGATGCCCGATTCGGTCACGACGATGCGGTCGTCCGGCATGTGCTTGAGCAGGCCGAGCGTGGTGTCGAGCGTGGTCTCGAAGGTGCGCAGGTTGCGGTTGTTGACGCCCACCAGCGGCGTCGACAGGCGCAGCGCGCGCTCCAGCTCATGGCCATCGTGCACTTCCGCCAGTACGTCCATGCCGAGCTCGTGCGCGCAGGCTTCCAGCTCGGCCATCAGCCCCTGGTCCAGGGCGGAGACGATCAGCAGGATGCAGTCCGCACCCCACGAGCGGGCCTCGTACACCTGGTACAGATCGACCATGAAGTCCTTGCGCAGCGCGGGCAGCGCGCAGGCGGCGCGGGCTTCGCGCAGGTAGTCGGCGTGGCCCTGGAAGAACTGTTCGTCGGTCAGCACCGACAGGCAGGCCGCGCCGTGTTCGGCATAGCTGCCGGCGATTTCGGCGGGCTTGAAGTCCGGGCGCAGCACGCCCTTGGACGGCGAGGCCTTCTTGACCTCGGCGATCACGGCCGCCTGGCCCGCGCCGATCTTGTCGCGCAGGGCCTGCGCAAAGCCGCGCGGGCCCAGGGTGCTGTCGTGGCGGTTGGCCTCGGCCTCGGCGCGCACGCTCGGCAGATCGCGGTGCTTGCGCGCCACGGCCACTTCTTCGGCCTTCACGGCCAGGATTTTCTGCAGGATGTCGGACATGTTCACTTCTTGAATTGATTGGTCACGCGCACCAGCTCGTCCACCTTGGCGCGTGCCGCGCCCGATGCGATCGCCTCGCGCGCCAGCGTGATGCCATCGCCGATCGAGCCGGTCAGGTTGGCCGCATACAGCGCCGCGCCCGCATTGAGCGCCACGATCTCGCGCGGCGTGCCGGGCACGTTCTCCAGGGCGCCGAGCAGCATCGCCTTGGATTCCTCTGCGTCGGCCACTTTCAGGCCACGGTTGGAGACCATCTGCAGGCCGTAGTCTTCCGGATGGATCTCGTACTCGCGCACTTCGCCGTCCTTGAGTTCGCCGACCACCGTGGCGGCGCCCAGCGACACTTCGTCCATCCCGTCTTTACCATAGACCACCACCGCATGCCTGGCACCGAGGCGCTGCATCACGCGCACCTGGATGCCGACCAGGTCCGGATGGAACACGCCCATCAGGATGTTCGGCGCGCCGGCCGGATTGGTCAGCGGCCCCAGGATGTTGAAGAGGGTGCGCACGCCCAGCTCCTTGCGGATCGGCGCGACGTTCTTCATCGCCGGATGGTGATTCGGCGCGAACATGAAACCGATGCCCACCGCCTCGATGCTTTGCGCCACCTGCTCGGGCGTCAGCATGATGTTGACGCCCAGCGCCTCCAGCACGTCGGCGCTGCCCGACTTGGAGCTCACGCCGCGCCCGCCGTGCTTGGCGATGCGCGCGCCGGCCGCGGCGGCCACGAACATCGACGCGGTGGAGATATTGAAGGTGCTGGAGCCGTCACCGCCGGTGCCGACGATGTCGACAAAGTGATCCGAGATCGCCGCCGGCACGTCCACCGTGGTGGCGAATTCGCGCATCACGGTGGCCGCGGCAGCGATTTCGCCGATCGTCTCTTTCTTCACGCGCAGCCCCATGAGGAGCGCCGAGGCGATCACCGGCGACATCTCGCCGCGCATGATCAGCCGCATCAGGTGCAGCATTTCGTCGTGGAAGATCTCGCGATGCTCGATGCAGCGGGTCAGCGCGTCCTGCGGAGAAATGGTCATGTTGGTCGTGGGATTCGGTTACGGTTTTGCCGGTGCCGCCGCCGGGTTGGGCGCTGGGTTGGCCGAGTCAGTGGCCTCGCGCAGGGCGCCGATGCGCTCGCGGGAGAGGTCGGCATCGCACGCGGCTTCGGCCAGGTCGGCATCGGGAGTGTTGCGGGCCAGGCGGCGGGCCAGGTCGCATTCGGCCTGCCGGTACAGCTGGTGGGCGCGCACGGTGCGGTCGAAGGCCATCGCGGCGCCGCGGTCGACGGCGGCATCGCGCGCGGCGATGCGCGCGCGCAGCGCGTTGCGGCGCGCCGATTCGGCCGCCGCCAGCTCCGCCTGCGCCGACTTGCGCGCGGCCTGCACGCAGCGGGCGGCGCCGCCGGCTTCGGGCAGGGCGGTACGGCAGGCCTCCAGCGTGCCGGCCAGCGCGATCGGCGCGGCTAGCACGGCCAGCACGGCCAGCGCCGCCGCCACGCACGCGCGGGCGCGCATCAGGCGCGTTCCTTCAGGAAATTGGCCAGCAGGGCGTGGCCGTGCTCCGACAGGATCGATTCGGGGTGGAACTGCACCCCTTCGACCGGCAGCGTCTTGTGGCGCACGCCCATGATCTCGCCGTCGTCGGTCCAGGCGGTCACCTCCAGGCAGTCGGGCAGCGTCTCGCGCTCGATCGCCAGCGAGTGATAGCGCGTCACCCTGAAATGGCGCGGCAGATTGGCGAACACGCCGGCGCCGGTGTTCTCGATGGTGCAGACCTTGCCGTGCATCACCTTCTGCGCGCGGATCACGCGGCCGCCGAACGCATCGCCGATGGCCTGATGCCCCAGGCACACGCCCAGGATGGGAATGCGCCCGGCAAAGTGCGCCAGCAACGGTAGGCAAATGCCGGCTTCCTTGGGCGTGCACGGCCCGGGCGAGAGGCAGATGCGCTCCGGGTTCAATTGCTCGATCGCCTCGATCGTGATCTCGTCGTTGCGAACCGTGTGCACGTCCTGGCCGAGCTCGCCGAAGTACTGGACGATGTTGTAGGTAAAGGAGTCGTAGTTGTCGATCATCAGCAGCATGTTGGTCTCCTTACCTCTTAGAAATCGGCGTCGAGGCCGTCTTGCACCTGCTCGGCGGCACGCAGCACGGCGCGTGCCTTGTGTTCGGTTTCCCTCCATTCGGCATCCGGATCGGAATCGGCCACCACGCCGGCTGCCGCCTGCACGTAGAGATTGCCGTCCTTGATGATGCCGGTGCGGATGGCGATCGCCAGGTCCATCTCCCCCGAGAAGGAGAGATACCCCACCGCGCCGCCGTAGATGCCGCGCTTGACCGGCTCCAGCTCGTCGATGATCTCCATCGCCCGCACCTTGGGTGCGCCCGACAGCGTGCCGGCCGGGAAGGTGGCGCGCAGCACATCCATGTTGGTCATGCCGGGCTTCAGGCGCCCCTCGACCGAGCTGACGATGTGCTGCACGTGCGAATACTTCTCGATGACCATCTGATCGGTCACCTTGACCGAGCCGATCTCGGCGATGCGGCCGATGTCATTGCGCGCCAGGTCGATCAGCATGACGTGCTCGGCGATCTCCTTCGGGTCGTTGAGCAGCTCGGTGGCCAGTTCCGCATCGCGCTCGGGCGTGCTGCCGCGCGGGCGGGTGCCCGCCAGCGGGCGGATCGTCACGATGCGGGCGGATTCCTCCGCGCCGTTGCCGTTCGCGCCGGCCGGCACGCGGCGCTCTTCCTGGCGCACCAGGATCTCCGGCGAGGCTCCGACGATCTGCATGTCGCCGAAGTTGTAGAAGTACATGTAGGGCGACGGGTTCAGCGAGCGCAGTGCGCGGTACAGCGACAGCGGCGCGTCGCGGAACGGCTTGACCAGGCGCTGGCCGACCTGCACCTGCATCATGTCGCCCGCCGCGATGTACTCCTTGGCCTTGAGCACCGCGGTGATGTAGTCCGCCTTGTCGAATTCCCGCACGATGTCCGTGCGCACCGACGGCGAGGTCACCGGCACGTCCACCGGATGCCGCAGCTTGGCGCGCAGCTCGCGCAGGCGCTGCTTGGCGCGCGGATAGGCCTCGGGCTTGGACGGATCGGCATAGACGATCAGGTAGAGCTTGCCCGACAGGTTGTCGATCACGGCCAGCTCTTCGCACAGCATCAGCTGGATGTCGGGCAGCTGCAGGTCATCGGGCGGCGCGGTGTCGGTCAGGCGCGGCTCGATGTAGCGCACGGCGTCGTAGCCGAAATAGCCGGCCAGGCCGCCGCAGAACCGCGGCAGGCCCGGGCGCAGCGCGATCTTGTGGCGTTGCTCGAAGGCGGCGATGAATTCCAGCGGATTGCCGTCATGCGTTTCGACCACCTGGCCGTCGGTGACGACCTCGGTGCGGTTGCCGGTGGTGCGCAGCAGCGTGCGCGCATGCAGGCCGATGAAGGAATAGCGCCCGAAGCGCTCGCCGCCCACCACGGATTCCAGCAGGAAGGTGTGCGTGCCGCGGTCGTGCGATTGCGCCAGCTTCAGGTACAGCGAGAGCGGCGTCTCCAGGTCGGCCAGCGCCTCGGCAATCAGCGGGATGCGGTTGTAGCCCTGGTCGGCCAGCGATTTGAATTCGAGTTCGGTCATGAGCGGTCAGGTCGGTTCGCCGGACGGGCGGAAAGCCACGGCCGGCATGCGTTTCGCTCCACGGCAAGCGCGGTTGCGCCGACGGAACGTTAGCAGAACATCAGGGGTGGGAACGCGACAGCGGTGCGAAAACCGTGCGATTCCGCGAAGGTCGTCCGCGCATGGCGGTCAACCGGCGGGCGGTCAGCGTTTGGGGGCAGGAGAAGCAGGTGGCTCAGGCCGGCGCACCGGAGGTGCGCCAGATGCCGGAAACCGGAATGGAACGATCAGCAGCCGTGCAAACGCTTACGCCCGGGCGAGGGCATGCCAGCGTCGCCAGGGCCAGGCCCCCCGGTCACTACCAGCGAAGATGCGTTTGCGGTTCAGGAACATGGATCGTCAGTTGGAGGCGGCAGACATGGCGCGGTGCATGGTGTGGCCTGATGTGGCATGGGGCCGGATCAGCTGCGCTGCCGCAAAAAGCGAATCGACTATAGCATCGGCTCCTGCCGCTTGTACAGGCTGGCCATGGTTGTAGCCGTAGGGCACCGCCAGCACGCGCATGCCGGCAGCGCGGGCGGCGCGGGCATCGTTCTCCGAATCGCCGATGGCCACGACGTCCGCCGGGCTCACGCCGAAGGCCTCCGCCACGCGCAGCATGGGGTACGGATCGGGCTTGCGATAGGGGAAGGCGTCGCCCGGATAAACGAGGTCGAAACAGGCGGCCAGGCCCAGCTGCGCCAGCAGCGGCTGGGTGAAATCGTGCGGCTTGTTGGTCACGCAGGCCAGCGCGAGGCCCATGCCGCGCAGCGCGTCCAGGCCCTCGCGCACGCCGTCGTAGACGCGCGCGTACCGGCCGTTGATGGCGCGGTAGGCACGCTGATAGGCGTCGAGCGCTTCAGCGAAGCGGCTGTTGGCCTGGGCCGGCGGCAGGCGCGCGTCGAGCACGCGGCGCACCAGGTTTTCCGAACCCTTGCCCACATACCCGACGATCTCCTGCTCAGGCATGTCCGGCGCGGCGCCCAGCACCTCCAGCATCGCGTTGATGGCGGCGTGGAAGTCGCCCGCCGTGTCCACCATCGTCCCGTCCAGGTCGATGATGACGACGCGCACGGGCCCGGCCGGCAGCGTGCCCGTCATGCCGTGATGCCCTCGAGCGCGCTGCGCAGCGCGCCCACCGTGCCGCGATAGCCGCCGTCCGCATCCGGCTTGCCGAACACGGCCGAGCCGGCGACGAAGGTGTCGGCGCCCGCGCGGGCAATCTCGGCGATGTTGTCGGCTTTCACCCCGCCGTCGATCTCCAGCAGGATCCGGCGGCCGGTCTTGTCCGCGTAGGCATCCAGCTTCTGGCGCACCGCGCGCAGCTTGGTGAGCGCCTCCGGAATGAACGACTGCCCGCCAAAGCCCGGATTGACCGACATGATCAGCACCATGTCCAGGCGATCCATCACGTGGTCCAGGTAGTGCAGCGGCGTGGCCGGGTTGAACACCAGGCCGGCCTTGCAGCCCTGGTCGCGGATCAGCGCCAGCGACCGGTCGATGTGCTCGGACGCCTCCGGGTGGAAGGTGATCAGATCGGCGCCGGCCTTGGCGAAGTCGGGGATGATGCGGTCGACCGGGCGCACCATCAGGTGCACATCGATCGGCACCGGCTTGCCGTCGCGCTGGGCGTGCGGGCGGATCGCCTCGCAGACCAGCGGGCCGACCGTCAGGTTCGGCACGTAGTGGTTGTCCATCACATCGAAGTGGATCCAGTCGGCGCCGCCCTCGATCACGCGGCGCACCTCCTCGCCCAGGCGGGCAAAATCGGCTGACAGGATGGACGGGGCGATGCGGAAACCGGACGGATCGATGGCTGCAGGCATGATGGGGACCAGAAAAAGGCGCGCAGATGCGCGAAGAAGGGCGCTATTTTAGCCGGATCGGCGGTTCGGTCGCCGCGCCTTGCCGGGCACTGCGGCCTTGCCGCACAATGGGCGCCACTTGCCACCGTGGATCGTTATGTCCCGCTACGAACTCACCGTCCAGGTCCGGACGCGCTACCTGCCTGAGCAATCCGAGCCCTCGCAGGGCCAGTACGCCTTTGCCTACACCATCACCATCCGCAATACGGGCGAGGTACCGAGCCAGTTGGTCTCGCGGCACTGGGTCATCACCGACGCGGAGAGCCACGTGCAGGAGGTCGCCGGCCTCGGCGTGGTCGGCCACCAGCCGCTGCTGCCGCCGGGCGAATCGTTCGAGTACACCAGCTGGGCGACCATCAAGACGCCGGTGGGCACCATGCGCGGCGAATACTTCTGCGTGGCCGAAGACGGTCATCGCTTCGAGGCGCCGATCCCCGAGTTTGCGCTGGCGATGCCGCGCATGCTGCATTGATCAGGGGGCGTCAGCCTTGGGCGGCTGTGACGCTTTCGGCGCCGTGCCGGTCGACCCGGAGCCCTCGGCGCGCGGCGCTTCCTGGGCGCCTTCGCCTTGGCGCGACGGATGGCCGGGTGGGGCGCGCAGCGGGCGCGGGTGCTTCTTGGCGCCCGACATCGTCCAGATGACGATGAAAAGCAGCAGGAACAGCGCCACGCCGGCCTCCAGGCCGAACAGCATCATCGGATGGTTTTCGAAGAATTGGCTCATGATCGACGGCGGAAAGCGCGATGCAGGCATTGTAGCCAGGCGCGCCGGCCGGCCACAGGGGATGGAACACGCATGACAGCAACAACCTTGGACGCATCGACTCGAGCGCACACCGTCCACCGGCGCGGATGGGCCGGTCTGTCCGCCGCACTGGTCGCCGCCCTGCTGGCGGCCTGCACCAGCGGTCCGCCGCCACGCCTGGAAACGCCGCAGGCGCCGACCGCCACGCTGGGCGGCAGCCTGCAGCCCGCCACCTGGGCCGACGTGGCCGGCTGGACCACCGACGATCTCGCCTCCGCCTGGCCCGCGCTGCAATCGAACTGCCTGGCGATGAAGCGTCGCGCCGACTGGGCGCGCGTCTGCGCCGCCGGCCTGATGGTCGACGCCGGCGACCCGATCGCCATGCGCACCTTCTTCGAAGACAACTTCACGCCCTACCGCGTGGTCAAGGACGACGGTACTGACAGCGGCCTGATCACCGGCTACTACGAGCCCTTGCTGCGCGGCTCGCGCACGCGCCATGGCGTGTACCAGACTCCGCTGTACCGCATGCCCGCCGCCTGGCGCGGCAAGACCCTGCCGGCGCGCGTCCAGCTGATCCGCAGCCCCGCGCTGGCGGGCAACGAGGTCGTCTGGGTCGACGATCCCGTTGAAGCGGCCTTCCTGCAGATCCAGGGCTCCGGCCAGGTCCAGCTGGAAGAGGGCGGCATCATGCGCCTGGGCGTGGGCGGCACCAACAACCAGCCGTTCCGCTCGTTCGCGCGCTGGCTGCTCGATCAGGGCGAAATCACCCCGGTGCAGGCCACCATGCAGGGCATCAAGGCATGGGCACGCGCCAACCCCAGCCGCGTCGACGAGATGCTCAACATCAACCCGCGCTACGTGTTCTTCAACGAGAACCCGGGCAACAGCGACGGTCCGATCGGCAAGCTGGGCGTGCCGCTCACGGCCGAGCGCTCGATCGCGGTGGACCCGGGCTACATCCCGCTCGGCGCGCCGGTGTTCCTGTCGACCACCAAACCGCTGTCGACCGAGCCCATCCAGAAGCTGGTCTTCGCGCAGGATGTGGGTTCGGCCATCCGTGGCGCCGTGCGCGCCGACTACTACTTCGGCCACGGCGATGCGGCAGGCGACCTGGCCGGCCGCATGAAGCAGGCCGGCCGGCTGTGGGTGCTGGTGCCGAAGGGCAGCCCCGTCGGCGTGGCCTCGCGCTAGCGGTAGCGGCTACGGCTGGCCGCGCCGCAGATCCACCACGCGGCGCGCCTTCCCGACCGAGCGCTCCACCCCACCGACAGCCAGCAGCTCGATCGCCGCAGTCACGCCGATCATCGCCTTGATGTCGTGCGCCAGCTGTCCGCTGGCCGCGTCCGCCACCTCGGCCGGCGTCCCGAGCGCCGCCTCCACCCGCACCGTCAGCGTATCGAGCGGGCCTTCCTTGGCCAGTACGCACTGGTAGTGCGGCGACAGCGCCGCGTGCTTCAGGATCAGTTCCTCGATCTGCGACGGGAACACATTCACACCCCGCACGATCATCATGTCGTCGCAGCGGCCCGTGATCTTCTCCATGCGGCGGAAAGCCGGCCGCGCCGTGCCCGGCAGCAGGCGCGTCAGGTCGCGCGTGCGGTAGCGGACCACCGGCATCGCCTCCTTGGTGAGCGAGGTGAAGACCAGCTCGCCGAACGCGCCGTCGGGCAGCACGGCGCCGGTTTCCGGGTCGATGATCTCCGGGTAGAAGTGGTCTTCCCAGATCGTCGGGCCGTCCTTGGTTTCGGCGCATTCGCTGGCCACGCCCGGGCCCATCACCTCCGACAGGCCATAGATATCCACCGCCGACAGCCCCATGCGTGCCTCGATCGCCGTGCGCATCTCGGGCGTCCACGGCTCCGCGCCGAAGATGCCGATCCGCAGGCTGGACTGGGCCGGGTCCAGCCCCTGGCGTGCAAATTCGTCGGCGATGGCCAGCATGTAGCTGGGCGTCACCATGATGATCTGCGGCTGGAAATCGCGGATCAACTGCACCTGCCGCTCCGTCTGCCCGCCGCCGAACGGAATCACCGTCAGCCCCGCGCGCTCCGCGCCGTAATGCGCGCCCAGGCCGCCGGTGAAGAGCCCGTAGCCGTAGCTGACGTGAACCTTGTCGCCGCGCCGCGCACCCGCCGCACGGATCGAGCGCGCCACCAGCCCCGCCCAGGTGTCGATATCGGCCAGCGTATAGCCCACCACCGTCGGCTTGCCGGTCGTTCCCGACGACGCATGGATGCGTGCGATGCGCTCCTGCGGCACGGCGAACATGCCGAATGGATAGTTCTCCCGCAGATCCGCCTTGGTGGTGAACGGAAACCTCGCCAGATCGCCAAGCGCGCGCAGGTCCGACGGATGCACGCCCGCTGCATCGAACTTGGCGCGGTACGCCGGCACGTTCGCATACGCATGGGCCAGGCTGTGCCGGAGCCGCTCCAACTGCAGCGCCTGAATGGCATCGCGGCTGGCAGTTTCGGTCGGATCGAGCGGCAGGTCGGTCAAGCGGGGGCGCATGCAGGTCTCCTTGGGCACCATCGGGCGGGCCCATGTCGTGGCAACTCTCTATATATAGGAGGGGATCAGCGGTCGCCGCTGTCCGGAACGGGGATGACGTGGCCTCGGATCTGCGCCGATTTCCCCCGGAACATGGCGACCACCTCGCCGGCCTGGTTGGTCACGCGCACGTCGTAGATCCCGTGGCGGCCGGACAGGGTTTGCTCCTCGGCTTCGGCAGTCAGCACGTCGCCGTCGTGCGCCGGCCGCAGGAATTCGACGCTGCAGCCCGCCGCGACCGTGTTGTGGTTGTGGCTGTTGCAGGCAAACGCGAAGGCCGAATCGGCCAGCGTGAAAATCAGCCCGCCATGGCAGGTGCGGTGCCCGTTGAGGAATTCGGGCCGCACGGCCATGGCCAGGCGCGCGTAGCCGGGGCCGACCGCTTCCACGCGCATGCCGAGCCAGCGCGAGCAGGCGTCGGCGTCGAGCATGCTTCGGCAGGCGGCTTCGGCCAGCGCCTGCGCGCCGGGTAGGGCGGTTTCGGCCACGGTCATTCGCCGGTGAAGTGGGCCACGCGCTTGCGGAGGAACGCATCGACCCCCTCGGCGTAGTCGCGCGAGTGGCCGAGCTCGCGCTGCAGGTCGCGCTCCAGGTCGAGCTGGGCGTCGAGCGACTGCGTCGGCGCCGCATGCATGGCGTGCTTGATGGCGGCCAGGGCGCGGGTGGGCTGCTTGGACAGATGGTCGGCCATCGCCTGCACCTCGGTCATCAGGATCTTGGCATCGTGATAGACGCCCCAGATTAGCCCCCAGGCCAGTGCGGTCTTGGCGTCGAGCTTCTCGCCCAGCATCGCCAGCCCCATTGCCCGCGCCACGCCGATGCGCTGCGGCATGAACCACGTGCCGCCCGAGTCCGGCAGCAACCCGATCTTGACGAAGGCTTGCAGGAAGCAGGCGTTCTCCGCGGCCAGCACGATGTCGCAGGCCAGCGCCAGGTTGGCGCCCGCGCCGGCCGCCACGCCGTTGACCGCGGCAATCACCGGCAGCGGCAGGGCGCGCAGTCGGCGCACCAGCGGGTTGAATTGTTGATCGATGAGCGTACCCAGGTCCGTCATCTGCCCGGGCGTCACATTGAGTTCGGAGAGATCCTGTCCCGCGCAGAAGCCACGCCCGGCGCCGGTCAGGATCAGTGCGCGGGCCCGCTGTTGCTCCACCTTGTCCAATGCCTCGCGCAGTTCCCGGTGCATGCCGGCGGTGAAGCTGTTGAGCTGGTCGGGACGGTTCAGCGTGATGGTGGCCACGCGTTCATGCCAGTCGAGCAGAATGGTCGGGCTGGTCATCTTGTCTCCTCCTCGGTCGCAGGTTGATTAACCGACCGGTTGGTCGGCTAATATTACATCGATTCCAACTGGAGTTCCCATGTCCTACCAACACATTCTGGTCGAAACGCGCGGTCGTGTCGGTCTTGTCACGCTCAACCGCCCCAAGGCGCTCAACGCGCTCAACGATGCGCTGATGGATGAACTCGGCGCCGCGCTGCTCGCCTTCGATGCCGACGAGGGCATCGGCGCCATGATCATCACCGGTAGCGACAAGGCGTTTGCAGCGGGTGCGGACATCGGCGCCATGGCCGACTACGACTTTGCCACCGTCTATAAGAATGAATACATCACGCGCAACTGGGAAACCATCCGGCGCGTCCGCAAGCCGGTGATCGCCGCCGTGGCGGGCTACGCGCTGGGCGGCGGCTGCGAGCTGGCGATGATGTGCGACATCATCCTGGCGGCGGACACCGCCAAGTTCGGCCAGCCGGAGATCAAACTCGGCACCATGCCGGGCGCGGGCGGCACCCAGCGCCTGCCACGCGCCGTCTCCAAGGCCAAGGCCATGGACCTCTGCCTGACCGCGCGCATGATGGGCGCCGATGAAGCCGAGCGCGCCGGCCTGGTTTCACGCGTCATCCCCGCCGACAAGCTCTTGGATGAAGCCTTCGCGGCCGCCGAGACCATCGCCGGCTTCTCCCTGCCGACCGTCATGATGATCAAGGAGTCGATCAATGCAGCATACGAAACCTCGCTGAGCGAGGGCGTGCACCTGGAACGCCGCCTGTTCCACGCCACATTCGCCACGGAAGACCAGAAAGAGGGCATGCACGCTTTCCTGGGGAAGCGGCAACCTGCTTTCAAACACCGCTAACAAGTGTCGGAGCGGGCGCTTCCGAATATCCGAGTCCCTGACTCAGGTATATCTGGGGCCACTTTCCCCTGATTTTTGCCTGCAAACGTAGGCGGGTATTGGGTTTATGGGCAATCCCGATGCGCTGTCATTCGCTCGTCACGACAAAGGTGTTGCCAAGTCTGAGGAAGATCTCTAATATTCGCCCCTCGCTGCACGACGCGGCGCTGAAGCGAAAGCGGAAGCGCAGGGGTCGAGGTGGTGGAGAAGCAGTAATGATGCGGGTTTCCGGTCGGCGGGGTAGTAGGAGTCGATAGGGGTTCGCGGCGGTTGGCAGCGAGTTGAGTGATAAAAAATCTTCGACAAGTTGTTGACGGCGGCGAAAAAGTTCTGCATAATCTCGTTTCTCTGCTGCAGACAACGCAGCGACGCGATGAACAAAGTTGATCGCGCAGTTCTTTAACAAACAAACAGCCGATAAGTGTGGGCGCTTGATGACGGATGCGGCGAACGAAAGTTCGCTAGCTTACAAGTTATGAAGTGCTCGCACAGAAGTAAGGTTTGAACGAAAGTTCAAGTCAGATTCTGAGAGTGAGCGACCGCTCGTAAAGAGCGAAAACAGCAGATTGAACTGAAGAGTTTGATCCTGGCTCAGATTGAACGCTGGCGGCATGCCTTACACATGCAAGTCGAACGGCAGCGGGGGTAGCTTGCTACCTGCCGGCGAGTGGCGAACGGGTGAGTAATACATCGGAACGTGCCCTGTAGTGGGGGATAACTAGTCGAAAGATTAGCTAATACCGCATACGACCTGAGGGTGAAAGTGGGGGACCGCAAGGCCTCATGCTATAGGAGCGGCCGATGTCTGATTAGCTAGTTGGTGGGGTAAAGGCCCACCAAGGCGACGATCAGTAGCTGGTCTGAGAGGACGATCAGCCACACTGGGACTGAGACACGGCCCAGACTCCTACGGGAGGCAGCAGTGGGGAATTTTGGACAATGGGGGCAACCCTGATCCAGCAATGCCGCGTGTGTGAAGAAGGCCTTCGGGTTGTAAAGCACTTTTGTCCGGAAAGAAATCGCTCTGGTTAATACCTGGAGTGGATGACGGTACCGGAAGAATAAGGACCGGCTAACTACGTGCCAGCAGCCGCGGTAATACGTAGGGTCCAAGCGTTAATCGGAATTACTGGGCGTAAAGCGTGCGCAGGCGGTTGTGCAAGACCGATGTGAAATCCCCGGGCTTAACCTGGGAATTGCATTGGTGACTGCACGGCTAGAGTGTGTCAGAGGGAGGTAGAATTCCACGTGTAGCAGTGAAATGCGTAGAGATGTGGAGGAATACCGATGGCGAAGGCAGCCTCCTGGGATAACACTGACGCTCATGCACGAAAGCGTGGGGAGCAAACAGGATTAGATACCCTGGTAGTCCACGCCCTAAACGATGTCAACTAGTTGTTGGGGATTCATTTCCTTAGTAACGTAGCTAACGCGTGAAGTTGACCGCCTGGGGAGTACGGTCGCAAGATTAAAACTCAAAGGAATTGACGGGGACCCGCACAAGCGGTGGATGATGTGGATTAATTCGATGCAACGCGAAAAACCTTACCTACCCTTGACATGCCACTAACGAAGCAGAGATGCATTAGGTGCTCGAAAGAGAAAGTGGACACAGGTGCTGCATGGCTGTCGTCAGCTCGTGTCGTGAGATGTTGGGTTAAGTCCCGCAACGAGCGCAACCCTTGTCTCTAGTTGCTACGAAAGGGCACTCTAGAGAGACTGCCGGTGACAAACCGGAGGAAGGTGGGGATGACGTCAAGTCCTCATGGCCCTTATGGGTAGGGCTTCACACGTCATACAATGGTGCATACAGAGGGTTGCCAAGCCGCGAGGTGGAGCTAATCCCAGAAAATGCATCGTAGTCCGGATCGTAGTCTGCAACTCGACTACGTGAAGCTGGAATCGCTAGTAATCGCGGATCAGCATGCCGCGGTGAATACGTTCCCGGGTCTTGTACACACCGCCCGTCACACCATGGGAGTGGGTTTTGCCAGAAGTAGTTAGCCTAACCGTAAGGGGGGCGATTACCACGGCAGGGTTCATGACTGGGGTGAAGTCGTAACAAGGTAGCCGTATCGGAAGGTGCGGCTGGATCACCTCCTTTAAGAGCGTGCATCCTAGTTAGGCGTCCACACTTATCGGTTTGTTTGATGTTACAGCCAAGGGTCTGTAGCTCAGGTGGTTAGAGCACCGTCTTGATAAGGCGGGGGTCGTAGGTTCAAGTCCTACCAGACCCACCAAGTTACAGGCGGCGGAGAGCGATCTTGCCGTGAACTGGGGGATTAGCTCAGCTGGGAGAGCACCTGCTTTGCAAGCAGGGGGTCGTCGGTTCGATCCCGTCATCCTCCACCAACACCTTGTGGTTGCCAAACGCAAGCATCGAGCGATCGGTGTTTGCGTTTGGCATTGCCAAGACGAGTAGTAACTCGGCTGTTCTTTAACAATATGGAATGTAGTAAAGGTGTCGCGGCGCGTTGATGAGACGCGCGGTAATAAACGCGACACTGGGTTGTGATTGTATCAACCAGTATTACGAGAGCAATCGAAAGATTGTCTTGGAATACGGCACAACGCGAGAACTCAGCCTATAGCGAGACATACTCGTTATAGGGTCAAGCGAATAAGTGCATGTGGTGGATGCCTTGGCGATCACAGGCGATGAAGGACGTAGTAGCTTGCGAAAAGCTGCGGGGAGCTGGCAAACGAGCTTTGATCCGCAGATGTCCGAATGGGGAAACCCGGCCCGAATGGGTCATCCCTTGCTGAATACATAGGCAAGGGAGGCGAACGCAGTGAACTGAAACATCTAAGTAGCTGCAGGAAAAGAAATCAACCGAGATTCCCAAAGTAGTGGCGAGCGAAATGGGAACAGCCTTGTACTCTTTAGCAGTATTGTTAGCGGAACGGAATGGAAAGTCCGGCCATAGCGGGTGATAGCCCCGTACGCGAAAACAGTATTGTGGAACTAGGTGTACGACAAGTAGGGCGGGACACGTGAAATCCTGTCTGAAGATGGGGGGACCATCCTCCAAGGCTAAATACTCGTGATCGACCGATAGTGAACCAGTACCGTGAGGGAAAGGCGAAAAGAACCCCGGGAGGGGAGTGAAATAGATCCTGAAACCGCATGCATACAAACAGTCGGAGCCTGGAAACGGGTGACGGCGTACCTTTTGTATAATGGGTCAGCGACTTACATTCAGTGGCAAGCTTAACCGATTAGGGAAGGCGTAGCGAAAGCGAGTCCGAATAGGGCGTTCAGTCGCTGGGTGTAGACCCGAAACCAAGTGATCTATCCATGGCCAGGTTGAAGGTGCGGTAACACGTACTGGAGGACCGAACCCACTAACGTTGAAAAGTTAGGGGATGAGCTGTGGATAGGGGTGAAAGGCTAAACAAACTTGGAAATAGCTGGTTCTCTCCGAAAACTATTTAGGTAGTGCCTCGTGTCTCACCTTCGGGGGTAGAGCACTGTCATGGTTGGGGGGTCTATTGCTGATTACCCCGCCATAGCAAACTCCGAATACCGAAGAGTGCAATCACGGGAGACAGACATCGGGTGCTAACGTCCGGTGTCAAGAGGGAAACAACCCAGACCGCCAGCTAAGGTCCCTAAGATTGGCTAAGTGGGAAACGAAGTGGGAAGGCTAAAACAGTCAGGAGGTTGGCTTAGAAGCAGCCACCCTTTAAAGAAAGCGTAATAGCTCACTGATCGAGTCGTCCTGCGCGGAAGATGTAACGGGGCTAAGCCAGTCACCGAAGCTGCGGATGCACGTAAGTGCATGGTAGGAGAGCGTTCTGTAAGCCTGTGAAGGTGTCTTGTAAAGGATGCTGGAGGTATCAGAAGTGCGAATGCTGACATGAGTAGCGATAAAGGGGGTGAAAGGCCCCCTCGCCGTAAGCCCAAGGTTTCCTACGCAACGTTCATCGGCGTAGGGTGAGTCGGCCCCTAAGGCGAGGCAGAGATGCGTAGCTGATGGGAAGCAGGTTAATATTCCTGCACCGTCGTATGATGCGATGGGGGGACGGATCGCGGAAGGTTGTCCGGGTGTTGGATGTCCCGGTCCCTACATTGGAGATGGCACTTAGGCAAATCCGGGTGCGTGATTCAAGGGTGTGGGGCGAGCGACTTTAGGTCGCGAAGCAATTGGAAGTGGTTCCAAGAAAAGCCTCTAAGCTTCAGTCATACGAGACCGTACCGCAAACCGACACAGGTGGGCGAGATGAGTATTCTAAGGCGCTTGAGAGAACTCGGGAGAAGGAACTCGGCAAATTGGTACCGTAACTTCGGGATAAGGTACGCCCTTGTAGTTTGACTGGCTCGCGCCAGAAGGATGAAGGGGTTGCAATAAAATGGTGGCTGCGACTGTTTAATAAAAACACAGCACTCTGCAAACACGAAAGTGGACGTATAGGGTGTGACGCCTGCCCGGTGCCGGAAGATTAAATGATGGGGTGCAAGCTCTTGATTGAAGTCCCGGTAAACGGCGGCCGTAACTATAACGGTCCTAAGGTAGCGAAATTCCTTGTCGGGTAAGTTCCGACCTGCACGAATGGCGTAACGATGGCCACACTGTCTCCTCCCGAGACTCAGCGAAGTTGAAGTGTTTGTGATGATGCAATCTCCCCGCGGCTAGACGGAAAGACCCCATGAACCTTTACTGTAGCTTTGCATTGGACTTTGAACCGATCTGTGTAGGATAGGTGGGAGGCTTTGAAACCGGGACGCTAGTTTCGGTGGAGCCGACCTTGAAATACCACCCTGGTTTGTTTGAGGTTCTAACCTTGGCCCGTGAATCCGGGTCGGGGACAGTGCATGGTAGGCAGTTTGACTGGGGCGGTCTCCTCCCAAAGTGTAACGGAGGAGTTCGAAGGTACGCTTGGTACGGTCGGACATCGTACCTAAAGTGCAATGGAAAAGCGTGCTTAACTGCGAGACCGACAAGTCGAGCAGGTGCGAAAGCAGGACATAGTGATCCGGTGGTTCTGTATGGAAGGGCCATCGCTCAACGGATAAAAGGTACTCTGGGGATAACAGGCTGATACCGCCCAAGAGTTCATATCGACGGCGGTGTTTGGCACCTCGATGTCGGCTCATCTCATCCTGGGGCTGTAGCCGGTCCCAAGGGTATGGCTGTTCGCCATTTAAAGAGGTACGTGAGCTGGGTTTAAAACGTCGTGAGACAGTTTGGTCCCTATCTGCCGTGGGCGTTGGAATCTTGACGGGGGCTGCTCCTAGTACGAGAGGACCGGAGTGGACGTACCGCTGGTGTACCTGTTGTCTCGCCAGAGGCATCGCAGGGTAGCTATGTACGGAAGAGATAACCGCTGAAAGCATCTAAGCGGGAAACTCGCCTGAAGATGAGGATTCCCTGGAGACTTGATCTCCCTGAAGGGTCGTTCGAGACCAGGACGTTGATAGGCTGGGTGTGGAAGCGCAGTAATGCGTTCAGCTAACCAGTACTAATTGCCCGTGCGGCTTGATCCTATAACCGGTATGTTTCCGGCTGGGTCTGCCTTGTGCCTGATACAAACTAAAGCACAACCCTAAACTACATTCCCATATTGGCGGCGTTGACCCTGTAGTCAGCGACGCGACAAGTCATAGCCTGGTGACCATAGCGAGTCGGTACCACCCCTTCCCATCCCGAACAGGACCGTGAAACGACTCCGCGCCGATGATAGTGCGGATTCCCGTGTGAAAGTAGGTCATCGCCAGGCTCTCCATCAAAACGCCCCAACCTACACCGGTTGGGGCGTTTTACTTTGGGCGTCCAAAGCAGGCAATCTCTCCCCCTGTCCACGAAAAAAGCCACCTCACGATGGCTTCTGTTGCTGCGCTCCACCCTTACGCACCCGATGGCGCCTCCCGCTGGCGGTGGTGCATAGCGCTAGCAGGTCCGCGTTGCGCACCCCACAAAGACCATTGGAAACAGGGGACCTTACGGTCAGCGGCTCCGTTGCTGTCTGAGGTACTGCTGGTCGGGCTGCGTGCATCGGCGTGGCCTCCGGCAGGCATATACCCGGGCGGATCACTTCCTGCCAAGCGAACCCGGTAGAGGGGTGCCAGTCTTCGATTGGCCTCGTATTCGTGGATACGCTTCTCCCACTGCGGCGAGCAACTTCTGCGGATCATAAAAAAACCACCGTGCACGGTGGTTTTTGTGTTTCTGAGGGAAAGCGTGATCAAGCTGGAGCCAGAAATTTTTCTACCAGGTGAACCCAGTAAGTCGCGCCGAGCGGCAGCAGCTCGTCGTTGAAGTCGTAGCTGGGGTTGTGCAGCATGCACGGTCCGAGGCCGTGGCCCTGTTCTCGATGATCGCCGTCGCCGTTGCCGATGAAGGCAAAGCAGCCCGGTTTCTCGATCAGCATGAAGGAGAAATCCTCGGCTCCCATGGTCGGGTCGATATTGGCATCGACGTGATCGGGGCCGACCAGTTCGCGCATGACTTCGGCGGCGAACAGCGTTTCCCGCTCGGTGTTGACGGTAGGCGGGTAGTTGCGATGGAAGGTGAAGTCGATGGAACAGTCGTAGGCGGCGGCGATCGCTTTGGCGACTTCTTCCATGCGCCGCTCGATCAGGTCCAGCACGGCTGTCGAGAAGGTGCGCACGGTGCCGCCGATCCACGCTTCGTTCGGGATGATGTTGCTGGCGTCGCCGGCGTGGACCTGCGTGATGGACAGCACCGCCGTGTCGATCGGTCGCTTGTTGCGGGTGATGATGCCCTGCAGCGCCGATACCATCTGTGCGCCAACGAACACGGGGTCGTTGCCGTTGTGCGGGAGTGCGGCGTGTGCGCCCTTGCCTTTGATGACGATGCGGAATTCGTTGCTGGATGCCATCAGCGGGCCGACGCGCGTGCCGAATGCGCCGACGGGTACGCCCGGCCAGTTATGCATGCCGAACACCGCGTCGCACGGGAAGCGGCCGAACAGGCCGTCCCTGATCATTTCCCGTGCGCCGCCGCCGCCTTCTTCGGCCGGCTGGAAGATCAGGTGGACCGTCCCGCTGAAGTTGCGGTGCCTGGCGAGATAGTGGGCCGCACCCAGCAGCATGGCCGTGTGGCCGTCGTGGCCGCATGCGTGCATTTTTCCTTCGTGCGTGGAGCGGTGTGCGAACTGGTTGGCTTCGGCCAATGGCAGCGCATCCATGTCTGCACGCAGCCCGATCCGTTTGCCTTCACCGTTGCGGATTACGCCGACCAGGCCGGTCTTGCCGAGTCCACGGTGCACTTCGATGCCCCATTCGGCCAGCTTGGCGGCGACCAGGTCGGAGGTGCGCTGCTCTTCGAAACAGAGTTCGGGGTGGGCATGGATGTCACGTCGCAGTGCCTGGATCTCTGCCTGGGCGGCGAGGATTTCTGGGATCAGCTTCATGGGTAGCGCTCGTGTTCTGGCGTGGAAGTTCGCTTCAACGTTCGATGATACGCCGAAGGTGGCTGCCCGGTCCGGGCCATCCGTGCGAGCGTGGCACGCCTGGTGCTCCGGCATTCGTCTCCGGTATGGAACGGCTCCTGCTCTTTGCTATCGCCCGCCGTTGCCGCCGGGAATTTTGGAAGACGAACGGCGTCGATGTGCATCAATTTGTGGCGCCACACATTGCCGATGGCATGTGGGCGTCGCTATAGTCGGCGCGAGCGCTCCGAGAAGCGTGGCCGCGCCTGGCGAGATCGAACCATCGACTCCTTTGCTTGGGGAGAAGAGCCGTGACCATGATTCGGACCTTGCGGCGCGTGGCCGCTGCGATGTGTGCGAGGATGCCAGGACGGGCTACGGTACGGTCAACTGGGGCCAGTACTGCAACCCGAAGATGGACGCGGTGCTCGACAAGGCGCTCTACACCATGGACGACAAGGAGCGCTCGAGGCTGCTGCAGGAAGCGACCGCGACCGCGATCGTGGTCGATGACGGCGGCATCATCCCGGTCCATTTCCAGGTGACGACGTGGGCTGCGCGCAAGGGCTTCACCTATCCGCCGCGCACCGACGAACGGACTTACGCGCAGGGCTTCAAGCCGCAGTCATGTCGCTGTCGCTTCCATTCACACTTAACCGGGCGAGTCTCCGATGCTGGTGTTCCTGATTCGACGGTTGCTGGAATCGGTGGCGGTGCTGCTGGTGATGTCGATCCTGGTGTTCCTGGGCGTGTACGCCATCGGCAACCCGGTCGACATCCTCATCAACCCGCAGGCGGACCAGCAGGACATCGCGCGCACGATTGCCGCGCTGGGGCTCGACAAACCGCTGTGGCAGCAGTACCTGTACTTCCTGAGGGGAGCACTGCAGGGCAACCTGGGCGTGTCGTTCGCGCACGGCACGCCCGCGCTCAAGCTGATCTTCGAGCGCATGCCGGCGACGTTCGAGCTGGCGGTGTTCGCCATGCTGCTGGCGATCGGGCTGGGGATTCCGCTCGGGCTGTGGGCGGGGCTGCGGCCGAACGGGGTGGCCAATCGCACCATCATGACGGTCTCGATCCTGGGGTTTTCGCTGCCGACGTTCTGGGTCGGGCTGATGCTGATCATGGTGTTCGCGGTGCAGCTGGGCTGGCTGCCGTCCAACGGGCGGGGCGAGACGCGGTTGCTGTTCGGCATCCCGGTGAGCTTTCTGACGCTCGACGGGCTGCGGCACCTGATTCTGCCGGGCGTGACGCTGTCGCTGCTCAACATCGCCATGGTGATCCGGCTGACGCGCGCCGGGACGCAGGAGGCGATGCTGCAGGACTACGTGAAGTTCGCGCGCGCCAAGGGGCTGTCGAACGCGCGCATCGTCGGGGTGCATGTGCTGAAGAACATCCTGATCCCGATCGTGACGGTGGTGGGCCTGCAGTTCGGTTCGGTGATCGCGTTTTCCATCGTCACCGAATCGATCTACGCCTGGCCGGGGATGGGCAAGCTGATCATCGATTCGATCCAGTTGCTCGACCGTCCGGTGATCGTGGCCTACCTGCTGGTGATCGTGACGCTGTTCATCCTGATCAATCTGGTGGTCGACCTGATCTACGGCGTGCTCGATCCGCGTGTGCGCCTGTCCGAAAGCCGGAGCTGACATGACGACTTCCACCACCGCGACCGCCAGGCCGGCCGCCGAAGAAACGCCGCTGCGCCGCTTCGTGCGCCAGTTCTGCGCCAGCCGTGTGGCGGTGATCGGCGTGATCGTGCTGGCGATCATCATTGTCGTGGCGATCGCGGCGCCGTGGATTGCGCCGCAGAACCCATACGATCTGTCCAGGCTCGACGTGCTCGATTCGCGCCTCGCGCCCGGCGAGAAATCCGGCGACGGCATGATCTTCCTGCTCGGCTCGGATGACCAGGGGCGCGACATCCTGTCCGCCATCCTCTACGGCCTGCGCATCAGCGTGGGCGTGGGCGCGGTGAGTACGGTGATCGCGCTGGTGCTGGGCACGGTGCTGGGGCTGATCGCCGGCTTTGCGGGCGGGCGCATCGAATCGCTCATCATGCGGATCGCCGACCTGCAGCTGTCGTTTCCGCCGATCCTGCTGGCGCTGATCCTGCTGGCGCTGCTCAGGCCGGGCCTGGCCAATATCGTGATCGCGCTGGTGGCGGTGCAATGGGCGTACTACGCGCGCACCACGCGCAGCGCGGCGCTGGTGGAGCGCCGGCGCGAATACATCGAGGCGGCGCAGGTGCTGGGCCTGCCGCCGTCGCGCATCATGTTCCGCCATCTGCTGCCGAACTGCCTGCCGCCGCTGATCGTGATCGCGGCGCTGCAGGTGGCGTCGGCGATCACGCTGGAGGCGACGCTGTCGTTCCTGGGGCTGGGGGTGCCGATCACCGAGCCGTCGCTGGGGCTGCTGATTGCCAACGGCTTCCAGTACATGCTGTCGGGCAAGTACTGGATCAGCTTCTTTCCCGGCCTGGCGCTGCTGCTGACCATCGTGTCGATGAACCTAGTCTCGGACCAGCTCCGCGACGTGCTCAACCCCCGCCTGCAGACGCTATGACGATGTCCGCCACCGCCAGGCCGACGCTCGCCGTCGAGGGCCTGAAGACCGAGTTCACCACGCGCGGCGGCGTCGCGCGGGCGGTCGATGACGTGTCGTTCGCGGTTGGGCGCGGGGAGATCATGGGCCTGGTCGGCGAGTCCGGCTCGGGCAAGTCGATGACCGGCTATTCGATCATGGGCCTGATCGACCCGCCCGGGCGCGTGGTCGGCGGCCGCATCGAGCTGACCGGGCGCGATGGCGTGACGCACGACCTGCGCACGCTGCCGGCCGG
The DNA here is from genome assembly GCF_024925465.1 of Ralstonia pseudosolanacearum. Classification (NCBI taxonomy): domain Bacteria; kingdom Pseudomonadati; phylum Pseudomonadota; class Betaproteobacteria; order Burkholderiales; family Burkholderiaceae; genus Ralstonia; species Ralstonia pseudosolanacearum. The sequence continues at coordinate 677,986 of NZ_CP103852.1, forward strand.
GCAGATGCGCGACATGCGCGGCAACCGCATCGCCATGATCTTCCAGGATCCGATGATGACGCTGAACCCGGTCTTGCGTGTCGATACGCAGATGACCGAGGCGGTGCTGGCGCACCAGCGCGTGAGCCGGCAGCGGGCGCGCGAGATGGCGCGGGAGGCGCTGGCCAGGGTCGGCATCCCTTCGCCGGAGGCGCGGCTGCAGGCGTATCCGCACCAGTTCTCGGGCGGCATGCGGCAGCGGGTGGCCATCGCCATCGCGCTGCTCAACACGCCGGACCTGATCATCGCCGATGAGCCGACCACGGCGCTGGACGTGACCATCCAGGGCCAGATCCTGGCCGAGGTGCAGACGCTGTGCCGCGAGAGCGGGACCGCGCTGATCTGGATCACGCACGATCTTTCCGTGGTGGCGGGCCTGGCCGATACCGTGTGCGTGATGTACGCCGGCCGCATCGTCGAGCAGGGCAGCGTGCAGCAGGTGCTGGAGACGCCGCGCCATCCGTACACCTTCGGGCTGATCGCCTCGGCGCCGTCGCGCAACCCGCGCGGCGTGCCGCTGCGGCAGATTCCCGGCATGGCGCCGTCGCTGCTGGCGTTGCCCGGCGGGTGCGCGTTCCGCGAGCGCTGCGCCTTTGCCTCCGACGTCTGCAAGCAGGCGCCCGCGCTCGAGCGGCTCGACGACGGCCGCGCGCTGCGCTGCTTTCACCCCGTGACCCAACGCCCCGAGGAGACCACCGCATGAGCGCGACGCATCCCGAACACGATGCCGCCGCGGCCGTCGAGGCGCTGTCCGCCGAGCCTGGGCCGCGGGTGCCGATCCTGTCGCTGCGGGGCATGTCCAAGCGCTTCGTCAAAGGGCTGGACCTCTCGTCGCGCATCGCCAACTGGTTCGGCGCGGGTCTGCGGGAAGAGGTGGTGCATGCCGTCGATCATGTCGATCTCGACATGGCCGCCGGCGAGGTGGTCGGGCTGGTGGGCGAATCGGGCTGCGGCAAATCCACGCTGGGCCGGCTGGTCGTGGGCCTGCACAAGCCGACCGCCGGCACGCGGCTGTGGAAGGGCATCGACCTCGATCGCCTGCAGCCCGAGCGCCGCCGCGAGAAGCAGCTCGCCATCCAGATGATCTTCCAGGACCCGTACGCCTCGCTGAATCCGCGTCTGCGGGTGCAGGACATCGTCGGCGAGGCGCCGGTGGTGCATGGCATGGTCGAGGCGGCCGCGCAGCGCGACTACGTGGCCGAGATGCTCACGCGCGTGGGCCTGGACCCGAGCGTGATGCGGCGCTTCCCGCATCAGTTCTCGGGCGGGCAGCGGGCGCGGATCGGCATCGCGCGGGCGTTGGCGGTCAGGCCGGAGTTTCTGGTCTGCGACGAGTCGGTGGCGGCGCTGGACGTGTCGATCCAGGCGCAGGTGCTGAACCTGTTCATCCGCCTGCGCGAGCAGCTGAACCTGACCTACCTGTTCATCAGCCACGATCTGGGCGTGGTCAAGCACATCAGTGACCGCGTGGTGATCATGTACCTGGGCCGGGTGGTGGAGTCCGCGCCCACCGAGGCGATCTTCGCGTCGCCCAACCATCCGTATACGCAGGCCTTGCTTGCCGAAGCCCCCAAACTGGAGGTGCGCAAGAAGACGTACGTGGCGATTTCCGGCGAGATCCCGTCGCCGCTGGATCCGCCGCCCGGCTGCCATTTCCACCCGCGCTGCCCGTATGCGATGCCGCGCTGCAGGGTGGAGTCGCCGGCGCTCAAAGCGATCGCGCCGCTGCGGTTTTCTGCGTGCCATCTGAACGATCAGCCGTAGGCTACGGCCCTGTCGCCCGATGCTCGTCGACGCGATTGCCGCTGCCTTGCCACCTGCCGATGCAGGCCTGCGGCGGGCGTTCGATCCGGTCAACCGCCAGGCGTAGGGGCAACAAAAAACCGGGCGCATGGCCCGGTTTTCTGCTGGTGCAAGCGATGCGCGTTCAGCGGATCACCTGGCCGTGCGAGTTGATGACGGTCATCTCGACGAACTTCGAGGCGACGTGGTTGGTCGGCGAGAAGCTGACCGCGAAGCCGCCAAGGTCGGTGGAGCCCATCGTTTCGAGCGCGGTGATCAGCTTTTCGCGCGTCAGATCCCGGCCGGCGCGCTTGAGGCCTTCCACGAAGATGCGCGCGGCGATGTAGCCTTCCATGCTGCCGTAGTCGAACGAGGTGACGCCGTCGGTCTTGAGCAGCTTCTCGTAGTCGCGCGTCAGCGCCGACGACATGCTGTGCGGGAAGGGCATCACTTGCGAGACGACCACGCCGCCACCGGCCGAGCCCAGTGCATCCGCCAGCTCCTTCGTACCGACGAACGACACGTTGTAGAACTGGCCCGAGAAGCCCTCCGCCAGCGCTTCCTTCACCAGCGCCGCCGTGGTCTGGTACGTGCTGATGACGACGACGGAGTCGGCCCTGCTCGGGATCACCTTGCTCAACGCGCCTTTCACTTCGGTGCTGTTGCGCGGCACGCTGGCCTCCACCGCGAGCGCCACGGTCTTGTTCTCCGGCAGCTCCAGTGCACGCTTGACACCCGCCAGGCCGGCGGCGCCGTAGCTGTCATCGTTGTAGACCACGGCCACGCGCTTGTGGCCCGTGGTACGGATCTGCTGGATGATGGCTGCCGTTTCGTCGTTATAGCTGGCACGCACGTGGAAGACGTTGCGGGCGAACGGCTCGCGCAGCGCCATGGCGCCGGAATACGGCGCGAAGAAGGGCACACCCGCCGGGTTGGCCACCTTGAGGGCCGCCAGGCTGGTCGGCGTGCCGACATAGCCGAACAGGGCGAACACCTTGGTGTCGTTGATCAGTGTCTTGGTGTTGCGCTCGGCGGCCTCGGGCTCATAGAAGTCGTCGAGCACCTTCAGTTCGATCTTGCGGCCATAGATGCCGCCGGCTGCGTTGACGGATTTGAAATACAGCTTGGCGCCCAGGTTCATCTGCTGGCCGAGCTTGCCTGCCGGGCCGCTCATGGCTGCGGACTGGCCGATGATGATGGCGTCGCTGGTCACGCCGGTCTCGGCCTGTGCGCCGAAGGCCGCCATGCCGAGCACGCCCGCCATGAGTGTCGCGCGCCATCCGATGATGCTGCGTCGTTGCATAGTCTTCCCCTCAAAGATTAAACGCCCGGTACACCGGCGAACATGCCGGTACCGGGCTCGAACGCCGGCCATCATAGCCAAACTTGCGTGACAGGCAAGGGGGGAATTGCTAAGACTGCGGTGTTTTTGATACGGGCCCGCGGTGTTATGGACGCCGCGGGCGGGCGTCAGGCCGTGGCGGCCACGCGGCGCTTGAGCAGCGCCAGCAGCACGGCCGTCAGCACGGTGCCGGCGACGAGCGCCACCACGTAGCCGCCCAGGTGCGTGACCGCATTGGGAATCGGCAGCACGAACGCGCCGCCGTGGGGCACGCGCAGTTCGACGCCGAACAGCATCGACAGCGCGCCGGCACAGGCCGAACCGAGCACCAGCGCGGGAATGACGCGCAGCGGATCGCGCGCGGCGTACGGGATCGCGCCTTCGCTGATGAAGGCCAGGCCGAGTACGGCGGTGGCGCGCGCGGCCTGCCGCTCCTCGCCGGTGAAGCGCGAGGGGAACAGCCAGGCCGCCAGCGCGATGCCCAGCGGCGGCGTCATGCCGGCGGCCATGGTCGCGGCCATCGGCGTGTAGACCTGGCTGCCGATGAGGCCGGTGCTGAAGGCATAGGCGGCCTTGTTGACCGGTCCGCCCATGTCGAACGCCATCATGCCGCCCAGCAGCGCGCCCAGCGGCACGGCGTTGGCGCCCTGCATGCCGCGCAGCCAGGTGGTCAGCGAGGCCAGCAACGCGGCCACCGGCGCGCCCACCACATAGAGCATCACCAGGCCCGTCAGCAGCGAGCCGAGCACCGGCAGGATCAGCACCGGCTTGAGGCCGTCGAGGTTGCGCGGCAGCCGCAGCCACCGGTTGAGTGCCGCGGTGCCGTAGCCGGCCACGAACCCGGCCACGATGCCGCCCAGGAAGCCCGCGCCGAGGCTCGCGGCCAGCATGCCGCCGACCATGCCGGGGGCGATGCCGGGCCGGCTGGCGACGGAGTAGGCGATGTACCCGGCCAGCGCCGGCACCATCAGCGCAAAGGCGGACTTGGCGCCGATCTGGAACAGGGCCCAGCCGAGTGTGCCGCGCGCCGCGTCGTCGGCGGCGTAGATGCCGCCTACGGCAAAGGCCAGCGCGATCAGGATGCCGCCCGCTACCACGAAAGGCAGCATGAACGACACTCCGGTCATCAGGTGTTTGTAAGGTCCGGTGCGCTGTTGTTCGGCGGGGGGCGCGCTCGCGCCGGCATCGGCCTGGACCTGGGCGACGGCGGCCTCGGCCAGCGCGCGGCGGATCAGCGCCTGCCCGTCGTGGATGGCGGCCTTGGTGCCGCTGCGGAAGACGCGCTTGCCCTCGAAGCGCGAAAGATCGACCTGCGTGTCCGCCGCGATCAGCACGATGTTTGCCTGGGCGATCGCGTCGGCCGACAAGGTGTTCTGCGCTCCCACCGAGCCCTGCGTCTCGACATGGATGGGGTGGCCGAGCGCGGCCGCCGCCTGGGTCAGCGCCTCGGCGGCCATGAAGGTATGGGCGATGCCGGTCGGGCACGAGGTGATGGCGATGATGCGCCGGCCTGGTTCGGCCGCGGTGGGCGGGGCGGGGCGGCTGTCCAGCATGCGCGTCAGCACGGCGCGGGCATCGGCCAGCACCTCGTCGAGGGCCACCTCGATCATGCGCGGATTGGCCTGGCGCGCGGCGTCGTCGGGTGCGATACCGGCCCACACCACGGCGTCGGCGTTGGCCAGGGCGGTGGCGGCCACTGCCGACAGGGTATCGGGCGTGTGGATGTCGACGTCGAGCCGGCAGCCGGCTTGCAGCGCTGCATGCCGCAGCGCTGCGCCGGCCAGCAGGGGGCGCGTGCTGTGGCTGTCCGCGCCGAGAATTGCCAACAGATGGGGCATGTCTAGTTCCTTGGAATCGGTTGAGCGGGGCGTCAGGCCACCCGCTGCATGTGCACGGCGGCGGCGCGCTCGCGTACCTGCTGCTGCGGCGGCAGGTGCGGGCCGATGCGCTGCAGCTTGCAGGCGGCAAACGCCACCGACAGGCGGACGGTCTCTTCGGTCGAGGCGCCGGCGTGCCAGCCGGCCAGCACGCCGGCCACCATGGCATCGCCCGCGCCGACCGTGCTGGCGGCGCGCACCGGCGGCAGGCTGGCCTGCCAGATGCCTTCGCCGGTCACGAACAGGGCGCCTTGCTCGCCCAGCGAGACGATGACCTGCGCCACGCCGCGCGCGTGGATGCCGCGCGCGGCCTCCACCACATCCTGCAGCGCCGGCAGCGGCCTGCCGGCCCACAGTTCCAGTTCGTGCCGGTTGGGCTTGATCGCGGTGGGCAGGGCTTCGCGTGGTGCGGCCAGGGCGTGCGTGAGCGGCGCGCCGCTGGTGTCGAGCAGCGTGCGCGCGCCGCGCCGGTTCAGGCGTGCCAGCAGGCGGACGTAGGTGTCGGCGGGCAAGCCGCTCGCCAGGCTGCCGCACAGTGCGATGCCTGCCACGTCAGCCACCGCCTCGACGCGCTCGCAGACGGCGTCGAGGTCGGCGGACGCTGCCGTGATCCCGGGCAGGTTGATGTCGGTGGTCTGCCCGTCGGACTGGTCGCTGATCTTGATATTGGTGCGGTTGGTGCCGGGCACGCGGCAGAAGCCGTCGGCCACGCCCTTGCGCGCGAACAGCGTCTCGAACAGTTCGGCATTGGCTTCGCCCAGCAGGCCGGTGGCCACCACGGGCACCTGCCAGTCGGCCAGGCAGCCGGCCACGTTGACGCCCTTGCCGCCGGCCTGGTGCGTGACGCTGCGGCCGAGGTTGACATGGCCGCGTTCGAGCCGGTCCAGGCCGACCGTCATGTCGATGGCCGGATTCAGGGTGACGGTGACGATGCGCTGGGTCATGCTGCGGCCATCTCCGTGCCGGCGCGATGAGCGGGGAGGGTGGCTTCGAGCGCCCGCACGTCTTCGGCCGATGCGCAGGCGAGCGCCTGCCCCGCCAGCTCAGTCAACTGCCCCACATGGGCATCGCGCAGGCGCGCCTTCACGGCGGGGATGTCCCGCGGGCTCATCGACAGTTCGTGCACGCCCAGGCCCGTCAGCAGCAGGGCGCCGAACGGGTCGCCGGCCAGTCCGCCGCACACGCCCACCCAGCGGCCGCGCCGCGCCGCGCCTTGCACGGTCAACTGGATCAGCCGCAGTACGGCGGGGTGCAGGCTGTCGGCCTCGGCGGCGAGGTCGGGGTGCTGGCGGTCGATCGCCAGCGTGTACTGCGTGAGGTCGTTGGTGCCGATCGAGAAGAAATCGACGTGCTCGGCCAACTGGTCGGCCAGCAGCGCGGCGGCCGGCACTTCCACCATGATGCCCAGCGGCACCGCCGGCGCACCGAGTTCGGCGCGGATGCGCTCGCAGGCGGCGCGCAGGGCGATCCCCTCGTCGAGCGACGTGATCATCGGAAACATGATCGACAGCGGGCCGCCGCCGCAGGCCGCGCGGTAGAGCGCGCGCAGCTGCGGCTCCAGCAGGTCGGGCCGGCGCAGCAGCAGCCGCGCGCCGCGCACGCCCAGGAAGGGGTTCTCCTCCTTGGGCAGGTTCAGGTACGGGACCTGCTTGTCGCCGCCGATGTCGAGCGTGCGCACGATCAGCGGGCGGCCGCCCAGGGCGGCGAGCATGGCGGCATAGACCTCGTGCTGCGCGTCTTCGTCCGGGGCATGGTCGCGCTCAAGGAAGAGAAACTCGGTGCGCATCAGGCCCACGCCTTCGGCGCCCAGGGTGATGGCCTCGATGGCCTGCGCGGGCAGGTTGACGTTGGCGGCGATCTCCACCGCGTGGCCGTCGCGCGTGCGGGCCGGCAGGCCGCGTTCGGCCTGCTCGCGCTGCGCCCGCGCGGCGTCTTCCCGCAGCCAGGCCTCGGCGCCGGCGATGGCGGCAGCATCCGGGTCGAGATACAGCTGACCGCCGGAGCCATCGACGATGGCCTGCGTGCCGGAGGCCACGTCCAGCACGGCCGGCCCGGCCGCCACCACTGCGGGAATGCCCAGCGTGCGCGTCAGGATGGCGGTATGCGAGGTGGGTCCGCCCTGCGCGGTGACGATTCCGGCGATGCGGCGGGTATCCAGGGCGGCGGTGTCCGATGGCGACAGGTCTTGCGCCACCAGGATGCACGGCCCGTCCGGCAGCGCCTGCGCCGTGCCGCGCAGGGCGGGATCGAGATGGCCGAGCACGCGCCGGCCCACATCGCGCAGGTCGGCGGCGCGTGCGGCCAGCAGCGGATTGCCCAGCGCCGCCAGCCGTTCGGCCAGCCGCTCCACGGCGTGATGCCACGACCATGCCACGCCGTGGCCCTCGACCATCGCCTGGCAGGTCAGCGTCATCAGGTCGGTGTCGCCCAGCAGTTCGGCCTGGGCCTTGAAGATGCCGGCCTCGGCTTCGCCCAGCCGCGCGGCGGTGTCGCGGGCGAGCTCGGCCAGTTCGGCGCGCGTGTCGGCCAGGGCGCGGTCCAGCAGATCGCCGCCCGCGGCCAGCGGAACCGGATGGTCGGGGACGGCCGAGACCCCCGGCTGCACGACGTGGACGATGCCGATGGCCAGCCCGGGGCTCGCGCCGATGCCGCCGATGGCGGGCAGGTCCGCCGCGGGCTGCCAGCCGCGTGCGATCTGGCGCGTGCGTGCGGCTTGCGTGTCGCGCGCGGCCTGGGCGCGCTCCTGGGCCGTCAGGCTGCGGATGGTGTGCTGCAGCGCCGTCAGCGCGGCGCGGGCATCCGGCCCCTCGGCCGACAGCGTGAGCGCGGCGCCGGCGGCCAGCCCCAACTGCAGCAGCGCCACCAGGTTCTTGGCGTCGGCGGTCTCCGCGCCATGGCGGACCTGCACGCGCGCGGCGAACCGGCGCGCGGTCTCGACCCACTGCGCAGCGGGGCGGGCGTGCAGGCCGCTGGGGTAGTCCAGCGTCAGCGCCAGCCGTTCGGCCAGATCGCCGCCCGGGGCGCTGGCCGCCGGGGCCGGCGCATCCTGCGACAGCGCGGCGACGATGTCCTCCGCCCGCTGCGTGGCAAACAGCTGGCGCAGGCGCGCGTCGTCGTTCAGCAGGCGGGTCAGCCGGCGCAGCAGCGTGATGTGCTCGTCCGACTGCGCCGCAATCGCAAACACCAGGTGCGTGGTCTGGCCCGGGTGCCATTCCAGCCCGTCGGGAAACTGCAGCACCGCGATGCCGGTCTGGCGGATCAGGTGGCGGTCCTCGCCCATGCCGTGCGGAATGGCGACGCCGTGGCCGAGGAAGGTGTTGGCCACGGTCTCGCGGCGCAGCAGGCTGTCGATGTACGCCGGGTCGATGCATCCGGTGTCGGCCAGCAGCCGGCCGGCCGCCCGGATGGCGCTGGTCTTGTCAGTGGCGCGCTGCTGCAGGCGGATGCGCTCGGCGCAGATGAGGGGGGACGGCATGCGACGGTGTCTCCTGCGATCGCCGGGCTCGCGGGCGCGGCGGGCGTGTCGTTGATGTGGTCGGATTGAAATCGATTACATTGTTCGTGTCAATGTGCGGTGCGTCGTCGTGCCGCCGATAAGTGAATGGTTGTGCGCAATGTTGGGGAATTCCCGGGGATGGCGGTCGTTGGTCGCCGTGTCGGCATTCGCTATCATGGCGCTTTCTTTGGAAACGATTTCAGCAATGACGGTCCGGATCAAGGATGTGGCGGCGGCGGCCGGGGTGTCGGTGGCAACGGTGTCGCGCGCGCTGGCCGGCGGGCCGGTCAGCGAGGCGCTGCGCAAGCGTGTCGATGCCGCGGTGGCGGCGTCGGGCTATCGGCCCAACCTGTCGGCGCGGCGGCTGCGCTCGCAGCAGGCGCAGACCGTCGGGCTGATCGTGTCGGACATCCGCAACCCGTTCTTCACCAGCGTCAGCCGGGCGGTGGAGGACGCCGCCTACGCGGCCGGCCTGCGCGTGATCCTGTGCAATTCCGACGAGGATCCCGACAAGGAAGCGATGTACCTGCGCCTGATGGAGGAGGAGCGCGTGACCGGCGTGATCCTGTCGCCCACGCGCCGCATCGCCGAATCGCCGGCGCCGGTGGTGCTCGGGTTCCCGGTGGTACTGATCGACCGCGCCGGCCCGGCCTGCGGCGTCGACGCCGTGGTGCTCGACAACCAGCAGGCGGCGCAGGCGCTGGCCGAGCATCTGGCGCAGCACGGCTACCGGCGCATCGGCGGGCTGTTCGGCCGCACCAGCAGCACCGGCGCGGAGCGGCACGCGGGCGTGGCCGCCGGGCTGGCCCGCCACGGCCTGGCGATCGATGCGCGCTTCATCCTCCCCACCGCCGAGGCCGCCGAGGCCGAAACGCTGGCATGGCTGGCCTCGGGCGAGCGGCCCGACGCGCTGGTCGCCAGCAATGCGCAGTCGCTGCTGGGCGTGCTGCGGGCGATCCGCCGCCTGTCGCTGGACGTGCCGGGCGACATCGCCGTGGCCGGTTTCGACAACGAGCCGTGGACGGAGCTGGCCGGACCGGGCGTCACCGTGATCGAACAGCCGGTCTACGACATCGGGCGCCTGGCGATGACGATGCTGCAGGAGCGGCTGGCGCAGCCCGAATTGCCCACGCGCCGGGTGCTGCTGACTGGGCGGCTGGTGGCGCGCGGCTCGACGCCGCGGCGGCGCATGTAGCGGGCGATTACAATGCCCGGACGAAGACGGCCCCGCCCGCCGCCTCACTCCGGAGCCCCCGATGTCCACCCAAGTCATCCGTGCCGCGTGTCCGCACGATTGCCCCGACACCTGCGCCTTGCTCGTCACCGTGGAGGGCGGCCGCGCCACACGCGTGCAGGGCGATCCGGAGCATCCGACCACGCAGGGCGTGCTCTGCACCAAGGTCAACCGCTACGCCGAACGCACCTATCACCCCGACCGGCTGCTGACGCCGATGAAACGCATCGGCGCCAAGGGCGAGGGCCGGTTCGCGCCGATCTCGTGGGACGAGGCGCTCGACACCATTGCCGCCCGCCTAGGCGGGATCGCGGCGCGCAGCCCGCAGGCCATCCTGCCGTACAGCTATGCGGGCACGATGGGCCTGGTGCAGGGCGAAAGCATGGCCGCGCGCTTCTTCCACCGGCTGGGCGCGTCGCTGCTGGACCGCACCATCTGCGCCTCGGCCGGCGCGACGGCGCTGCGCTACACGTATGGCGCGAGCCTCGGCATGGACATCGAGCACGTGCAGGACGCCCGGCTGATCCTGATCTGGGGCGGCAATCCGATCGCCTCCAACCTGCATTTCTGGACGCGCGCCCAAGAGGCCAAGCGGCGCGGCGCCACGCTGGTGGCGATCGATCCGTACCGCTCGCTGACGGCCGAGAAGTGCCATCGGCATCTGGCCGTGCGTCCCGGCACCGATGCGGCGCTGGCGCTGGCGATGATCCATGTGCTGATCCGCGATGACCTGCTCGATCACGGCTACATCGCCGATCACACGCTGGGCTTCGAGGCGCTGCGCGAGCGCGCGCGGCAGTACACGCCCGAGTACGCCGCCACGCTGTGCGGCATCGATGCCGCCGACATCGAATGGCTGGCCACGCTGTATGGCACCACCGCCGTGCGCGAGCGCCAGCCCGTGGCCATCCGCCTGAACTACGGCATGCAGCGCGCCCACGGCGGCGGGCAGGGCGTGCGCGCGGTGGCGTGCCTGCCGTCGTTGGTGGGCGCGTGGCGCGCGCCGGCAGGCGGGTTGCTGCTGTCGACCTCGGGCTTCTTCCCGATCGACACCGCGGCCTTGCAGCGCCCCGACCTGCTGCCCGGCTGGCCCGCGCAGCCGCGCACCCTCAACATGAGCACCATCGGCGATGCGCTGCTGCACCCGGGCGATGCATCGTTCGGCCCGAAGGTGGAGGCCGTGGTCGTCTACAACAGCAATCCGGTGGCGGTGGCGCCCGAATCGCGCAAGGTGGCCGCCGGCTTCGCGCGCGAAGACCTGTTCACCGTCGTGCTGGAGCACTTCCGGACCGACACCGCCGACTACGCCGACATCCTGCTGCCCGCCACCACGCAGCTCGAACACGTCGACGTGCACAAGGCCTACGGCCATACCTACATGCTGGCCAACAACGCCGCCATCGCGCCGCTGGGCCAGGCGCTGCCGAACACGGAGATCTTCCGTCGCCTCGCGCAGCGCATGGGGTTTGCCGACCCGTGCTTCGCCGATTCCGATGACGACATCGCCGCCCAGGCCCTGCGCCGCGGCGACCCGTCCGCCGCCCACATCGACTGGGCCACGCTCAAGCGCGAGGGCTGGCAGAAGCTGGCGCACCCGGCCGCGCCGTTCGCGCGCGGCGGCTTTCGCACGCCGTCTGGCCGCTGCGAGTTCTACGCCGAGCAGATGGCCCGCGACGGCCTCGACCCGCTGCCCGGCCATGTGCCGCCGCACGAATCGCCCGTCAGCGCGCCGGAGCTGGCCAGGCGCTATCCGCTGTCGATGATCTCGCCGCCGGCGCGCAACTTCCTCAACTCGACCTTCGTCAACGTGGACAGCCTGCGCAACACCGAGGGCGAGCCGCATCTCGATATCCACCCGGACGACGCCCGCGCGCGCGGCGTGGCCGACGGCAGCATGGTCCGCGTCTTCAACGACCGCGGCACCATGCACGCCCGCGCCCGCGTGACCGATCGCGCCCGGCCGGGCGTGGTGGTCGGCCTGTCGATCTGGTGGAAGAAGCTGGCGCCGGACGGTACCAACGCCAACGAGCTGACCAGCCAGCGCCTGACCGACATGGGCCGGGCGCCCACCTTCTACGACTGCCTGGTGGAGGTCGCACCGGCGGCGCAGGCAGCCTGAGGAATCGACCGATATGCGTGGCGTTCGTGCGGGAGTGTTGGCGCTGTCCATGGCCGGCGCGGCGTTGCTGACCGGTTGCGATACGGTCGGCTATTACTACCAGTCGGTCACCGGTCACCTGTCGCTGATGGCGCAGCGGCAGTCGCTCGATGAAGCCATCGAGCACGCCCGCCAGGCGCGTGACGACCGGCTTGCCCGCCGGCTGGAGGATGCCCGCTCCATCCGCGCGTATGCCTCGCGCGAGCTCGACCTGCCCGATAACCACAGCTACCGCGTCTACGCCAACATCAAGCGCCCGTTCGCGGTGTGGAACGTGTTCGCCGCGCCCGAACTGTCGGTCAAGCTCAAGACGTGGTGCTTCCTGGTGGTCGGCTGCGTGACCTATCGCGGCTACTACGACCGCAACGCCGCCCAGGCCTACGCCGACACGCTGCGCGCCCAGGGCTGGGACGTGGACGTGGCGGGCATTCCCGCGTACTCCACGCTCGGGTACTTCGACGATCCGCTGCTCAACACCTTCGTCAACCTGCCGGAGGGCGAACTGGCGCGGCTGATCTTCCACGAGCTCGCGCACCAGGTGGTCTACGCCAAGGGCGATACGGCGTTCAACGAGTCCTTCGCCACCGCGGTGGAGACCATCGGCGTCGAGCGCTGGCTGGCGGACGCCGCGACCCCGGAAGTCCGTGCGGAATACGCCGCATACGACGCCCGGCGCGTACAATTTCGCGCCTTGCTGCTGGACTACCGCAACCGCCTGGAGGCGCTGTACGCCAGCCCCGTATCCGATGACGAGAAACGTGTTGGCAAACGCGTGCTGTTCGACAGCCTGCGGGCCGATTACGCCAAGCTCAAGGCCGGCTGGGGCGGCTACGCCGGCTACGACCGCTGGTTCGCGCAGCCGCTGTCGAATGCGCACCTGGGCGCGGTGGCCAGCTACCTGCAGTGGGTGCCGGCTTTCACGGCGCTGTATCAGCGCGACGGCGGCGACTGGGCGCGCTTCTATGCCGACGTCAAGGCGATGGCGCGCGCGCCGCAGGCCGAGCGGACCGCCGCGCTGACGGCGCTGGCACCGCCGGCGGCACCGGGTGCGGAGATGTCCCGGGCGGCCAGCAGTGCGGCTTCAGGCATTTCCGGGCGCCCGAGGGATCCGTCTAAGTTATTGTTCTGACACACTCATCCGCGTACGATGCGAGAAAAAATCGAACGACCATTCGAAAAAAATCGACATTCGCCAGGAGACACATCCATGGAGAAACCGTGGCTGCAGCACTATCCCCCCGGGGTCCCCGCCGAGATCGACGCGTCGCAGTACCGATCCCTGGCGCATCTGCTTGAAGATTCCTTCCAGAAGAACCGTGACCGTCGCGCTCTCGAGTGCATGGGCAAGGTGCTGACCTACGGCGAAGTCGATACGCTGTCGCGCCAGCTGGCGGCGTGGCTGCAGTCTCGGGGCCTGGTGCCCGGCGCGCGCGTCGCGCTGATGATGCCCAACGTGCTGCAGTATCCGGTGGCGCTGGCCGCCGTGCTGCGTGCCGGCTACGTGGTCGTCAACGTCAACCCGCTCTACACCCCGCGCGAACTGGAGCACCAGCTCAAGGACAGCGGCGCGGAAGCCATCGTCATCCTGGAGAACTTCGCGACCACGCTGCAGCAGGTGCTGCCGAACACGCCGGTCAAGCACATCGTCGTGGCCAGCATGGGCGACCTGCTGGGCGGGCTGAAGGGCATGCTGGTCAATTTCGTCGTGCGCACCGTCAAGAAGATGGTGCCGGCGTGGGAGCTGCCCAACTGCATCCGCTTCAACACCGCGCTGGAAGCGGGCGCCAGGCTGGCGCTCAAGCCCACCGCGGTCGGCCCCGACGACGTTGCCTTCCTGCAATACACAGGCGGCACCACCGGCGTGTCCAAAGGCGCGACGCTGCTGCACCGGAACATCGTCGCCAATGTGCTGCAGTCGGAGGCGTGGATGCAGCCGGGGCTCGACAAGCCGGCCCACGACGGCAGCCGGCTGGCGCCCGACGATGAGGTCGTCACCATCACCGCGCTGCCGCTGTATCACATCTTCGCGCTGACGGTGTGCTGCCTGCTGTCGATGCGCAAGGGCGGCCTGGCGGTGCTGATCCCCAACCCGCGCGACATCCCGGGCTTCATCAAGGTGCTCAAGCGGTACCGCTTCCACATGTTCCCGGCGGTCAACACGCTGTACAACGCGCTGCTCAACCATCCCGAGTTCGCCAGCGTGGACTGCTCGCGCCTGCGCGTCGCCAACGGCGGCGGCATGGCGGTGCAGGAAGCGGTGGCCAAGAAGTGGCTCGAGGTGACCGGCTGCCCGATCATCGAAGGCTACGGGCTGTCCGAAACCTCGCCTTCGGCCACCTGCAACCCGACCGATACCGATGTCTTCTCGGGCACGATCGGCTTGCCGCTGCCGTCCACCGAGATCGCGATCCGCGACGACGAGGGCCGCGACCAGCCCATCGGCACGCCCGGCGAGATCTGCCTGCGCGGCCCGCAGGTCATGGCCGGCTACTGGAAGCGCCCCGACGAGACCGCCAAGGTCATGTACGCCGATGGCTTCTTCAAGAGCGGCGACGTGGGCGTGATGGACGCGCGCGGCTACACCAAGATCGTCGATCGCAAGAAGGACATGATCCTGGTGTCCGGCTTCAACGTGTATCCGAACGAGATCGAGGGCGTGGTGGCGATGTGTCCCGGCGTGCTGGAAGTCGCGGCCGTGGGCGTGCCCGACGTGCACTCGGGCGAGGTGGTCAAGCTGTTCGTGGTGCGCCGCGACCCGTCGCTCACCGAGGAGAAGCTGCTGGCGTTCTGCAAGGCGCAGCTCACCGGCTACAAGCGTCCCAAGTTCATCGAGTTCCGCAACGAGCTGCCAAAGACCAACGTCGGCAAGATCCTGCGCCGCGAACTGCGCGACGAGGCGATGAAGACGCGCGCGTAAGGCAACCGGGCACGCGTCACCAGACAAGAGCGCCGCGAGAGATCGCGGCGCTTTTGCTTTCGGGCGCGCGCCGCCTACATCAGCCGCGCATCCCGCGTCTCGCGCATGCACAGCACCCCGGCCAGGCTCACCGCCGCCGCCGCCGACACATACGCGCCCACCCAGGCGAGGCCGCCCTGCGCCGCCAGCACCTGCGCGATGTACGGCGCGATCGACGCCCCCAGGATGCCGCCCAGGTTGTAGGACACGCCGGCGCCGGTATAGCGCACATGCGTCGGGAAGAGCTCTGGCAGCAGGGCTCCCATCGGCGCAAAGGTGACGCCCATCAGGAACAGCTCGAGGATGAGGAACAGCGCCACCAGCGGCGTCGAACCGCTGCCCAGCAGTGGCGCCATCGTGAAGCCCGACAGGATGGCCCCGAGGATGCCGGCGAGCAGCACCGGCTTGCGCCCCCAGCGGTCCGACGCCCAGGCCGACAGCGGCGTGGCCAGCGCCATGAACACCACCGCCAGGCACAGCAGCCCCAGGAAGCCCGGGCGCGTGAAGTGCAGCGCCGACACGCCATACGACAGCGAGAACACGGTCGAGATATAGAACAGCGTGTAGCAGACCACCATCGCCAGCGCGCCCAGCAGCGTCGGCCATCCGTGATGCGCCAGCAGCGCGGCGATCGGCACGCGCACGCGCTCCCGCCGCTCGATCGCCGCCTGGAAGGCCGGCGTCTCGGCGATCTTGAGCCGCACATACAGGCCCAGCGCCACCAGCACCGCGCTCACCAGGAACGGCACGCGCCAGCCCCAGCTGCGGAACTGTTCGTCGGACAGCGACAGCGCCAGGCCGAAGAACAGCCCGTTCGACGCCAGAAAGCCGACCGATGGCCCCAGTTGCGGGAACATGCCGAACCAGGCCCGCTTGCCCTCGGGCGCGTTCTCGGTGGCGAGCAGCGCCGCGCCGCCCCATTCGCCGCCCAGCCCGATGCCTTGCCCGAAGCGCAGGATGCACAGCAGCACCGGCGCCAGCCCGCCGATCGCGTCATAGCCGGGCACTAGGCCGATCAGCGTGGTCGAGATGCCCATCACCAGCAGCGACGCGACCAGGGTCGACTTGCGGCCGATGCGGTCACCGAAGTGGCCGAACAGGAACGAGCCGATCGGCCGTGCGATGAAGGCGATGCCGAACGTGATGAAGGCGGACAGCGCCTGCGCCGTGGCTGACCCGTGCGGAAAGAACACCGGGCCGATGACCAGCGCGGCCGCCGTGGCATAGACGTAGAAATCGTAGAACTCGATGGCCGTGCCGATGAAGCTCGCAAAGATGATGCGCGCGCGGCTGGCCCCGTTCGCCGTATCGGCGGCCGGCGCCGTCATGGCGGGCGAGGTGGGTGAAGCGGACATGGTTGTCTCCCATTGTTGTCGTGTCGATGTGGCGGCTCGGTGGGTGGGGCTGGCCGCTCTGCATGCGGCATCGCGCGGCGCGTGATGCGTGATGCGTGATGCGTGATGCGTGATGCGTGATGCGTGATGCGTGATGCGTGATGCGTGATGCGCGGCCCATTGTGCGCCGGGCTGTCTGGCGGCTCAATCCGTCCGCGCGCGCGACGGAAATTCCGTCACGGTGGTCCGCCATGCAAAAAGGCACCCGAAGGTGCCTTCCTGCGTCCGCCATGGGAGAGGGGGGGGCGGACGAAAACCGCGCGCGTCAGAACTTGTGGCGGATACCGATGGCCGCGCCCAGCTGGTTGCTGGAATCCGGCGTGATGAAGTACGTCTGCGATGCCGCCGGCAGGTAACCGATCGACAACTGCCCGCTCGCCGTCGGCGCATAACCGATCGAGTCCCAGTTCAGCGATGCATTGCGAGCGTATGCCGCCGTGAAATACACGTCGGTACGCTTGGAGAAGTTGTAATCGGCGATGAAGTTCAACTGCTGCGGCTTGCGCGGATTGACCGTCGTGGTGCCGATGGTCGCTTCCTTGATGTTGTCGTAGTAGTACGACAGCGTGAAGCCCAGGGCCGGCGTCGCCTGGTAGTTCACGCCGATCCAGTACAGGTCGTCGCGGTGCGGCAGCAGGGCGAGCGTTGCGCCGCTCGATGCGGTATCGGTCTTGCCGTAGCGGTAGCCGCCCATCAGCTTGACCGGGCCCACCGTATAGCTGGCCGCAATGGCGGCGCGCTTGTCGCGGGCGTACTCGTTGCCGGCGCCGCCCAGCGCTTCGGCCGCGGTCAGCACCTTCACTTCGTCGTAGGCGACACCGAGCCCGAACGGACCGGCGAAGTAGTTGGCACCCAGGCCGTAGGCCGAGTTGGCGGTCTGGCTGCCCGCGCGCTCGCCGAATGCCCAGTGGCCCTCGACCGTCACGGGGCCGAACAGGCCGGTGTACTTGATCACGTTGTCTTCGCGGAAGTTCGGGCCCAGCAGGCCGACCACCGGTTCGTACTGGGTGGCATAGCCGCTCGGCGAGAAGTTCGCCATCATGTCGAAGATCGTGGTGTACTGGCGGCCCAGCGTGATCTTGCCCCAGTTGCCCTGCAAGCCCACGAACGCCTGCCGGCCGAACAGGCGGCCGCCTTGCTGCAGCGTGCCTGTATCCATGCCGAAGCCGGATTCCAGCACGAACAGGCCCTTCAGGCCGCCGCCGATATCTTCCACGCCGCGCAGGCCCCAGCGATTGGACGACAGGCCGCCCGCCTGCATTGCCACGCGCGATCCGCTGCCCGGGATGGCGATCCCCGCCGATGTCACGTTTTGCTCATGGTTGACGTACTCGACGTTGGCGTCGACCACACCGTACAGCGTCACACTGGATTGGGCATGCGCTGCACCAGCAAACGCGCCCAGCACTGCCATCGCAAGCAGCGATTTCTTCATCGGTCGGCCTCCAATTGTGCTCTTGAAATTGCTCTTTTTCGGGTTCTTGCAGGCGGCCCAGACCCTCGATTCCCGGCTTTCCGCCCGCCGACTTTCAAACGAAGTCGCAGACAAATGTAGCAACGGGCGGATGGTGCGGGCGCAAATATGCGAACGAATGTTCGCAAACGCGTGTTCGCTGTCTGATCGGGGCAACAGGCTATTCCTGATTTAGCAACAGTCAAGCGATGTGGCGCGGAGATTGCTCGCGAATCCGGACGGGATGCGTGGCTGGCGCGGGTTATCCCGTACCGTCCGGTCAGGTGCGTTCGCTTCTGAGCGGACGCAAAACAGCGGGCGGCGGGGCCCTTACAATGCTGGACGCGCCGTGCGCCTTCGCCGCCGGCAGCCTTCCCTATGCTCGATCGCTTCCTTCCCGAATTCGACCGCGCCCTGCGCGCCGTGGCCGGCATCACCCGCGCCTCCCGTCCCAACCCCGCCGATGCCATCGTCGCTCCCACCGACGACGGCGCGAAACTGTCCGACACCGAGCGTCGCCATGCCGCCGGGCTGATGCGCGTCAACCACGTGGGCGAGGTGTGCGCCCAGGCGCTGTACCAGGGGCAGGCGCTGTTCGCGCGCGACCCGGGCATCCGCGCCCAGCTCGATGAGGCCGCGCGCGAGGAAGAAGACCACCTCGCCTGGTGCGCCCAGCGCCTGCAGGAACTGCACGATCGCCCGAGCCTGCTCAACCCGCTGTGGTACGCCGGCGCCTTCGCCATCGGCGCGCTCGCCGGCCGCTTGGGCGACAAGATCAGCCTCGGCTTCGTCGCCGAGACCGAGCGCCAGGTCGAGCATCACCTCGACGGCCATCTCGACCGCCTGCCCGAGCACGATGCACGCTCCCGGGCCATCGTCGCCCAGATGCGCGACGACGAAGTCCGCCATGGCGACAACGCCCGCGCTGCCGGCGGCATCGATCTGCCGGAGCCGGTGCGCCAAGCCATGCGCTTCGCCTCACGCATCATGACCACCGCCGCCTACCGCATTTGAGGTAATTTTGTGCGCCTGTGTGGCGTACCGTCCACCATTTGGTGGAGCCATCCAAATGTCTCTCCGGCCCGCGTCCCACAAGGGAATGCGGGCCGGCCTTTCACGTCGTTTCTCGATAAATCACGCTATCTCCTTCATTTGATTGAGAAAAGCGCTGCGCCACCTTGGTGCGGCCGCGCTAAGTCATTGTTCTGATTGCAAAAAATCCTCCTGACACGGTCCGGCAAGCCTTGACCGGCCAAATGCGTTCCTCTAAAGTGGGAAACAGTGTCAGAAAGTGTAGTTTTGTGGTTTGAACGGGCTGTTTTGCGGGCCTTTCGACAGCGGTAGGGAGAGAGATTCCACGTGTTCCAGGGAGCGTCGGCGCTGACGCTGGATGCCAAGGGGCGGATGTCCATCCCGACCCGGCATCGCGAAGCGCTTCAGCTGCAGGCCGAGGGCCGGGTGACTGTGACCAAGCACCCGGACGGTTGCCTCATGCTGTTTCCGCGCCCGGAATGGGAGCGCTTCCGGGAGCGCATCGCCGCGCTGCCGATGGAAGCCCACTGGTGGAAGCGGATCTTCCTGGGCAGTGCCGCCGACGTCGAGCTCGACACGGCCGGCCGCGTTCTCGTCACCCCCGAACTACGCTTGGCGGCCACCCTCGAACGCGACGTGATGCTGCTCGGCATGGGCAGCCATTTCGAAATCTGGGACGCCGCCACATACACCGCGAAGGAGCAGGCCGCCATGGCGCAAGGCATGCCCGACGCCCTCAAGAACTTCTCTTTTTGATGACGCACGATGACGACCCAAGCCAGTACGGGACTGCGCCATCAAACGGTGCTCAGAGACGAAGCGGTCGATGCGCTGCTGTGGCGCGACGACGGCATCTATATCGATGGAACCTTCGGGCGGGGCGGGCACAGCCGGCTCATCCTGGAGCGGCTGGGGCCCGGCGGAAGGCTGATCGCTTTCGACAAGGACCCGGCAGCAATCACCGAAGCGGGCACCGTAGAGGATGCCCGCTTCGCTATTGAGCATGACAGCTTCGCGCAAATGGGCGGCGCCCTGGATGCGCGCGGCATCGGACGGGTGGCTGGTGTGCTGCTCGATCTGGGCATCAGTTCGCCGCAGATCGATGAAGGCGCGCGCGGCTTTTCGTTCCGGATGGACGGCCCGCTCGACATGCGGATGGACACCACGCGCGGCATCACCGCAGCCCAATGGCTGGCCGAGGCCGATGAGCGCGATATTGCAAGGGTGATACGGGACTATGGGGAAGAACGGTTTGCTGTACAGATTGCAAAGGCGATTGTTGCTCGCCGGCGCGAATCCGGGACTCGAGGTCCTCTCGATCGCACATCCGAGCTTGCCGCGCTCGTGGCGCAAGCCGTCAAGACTCGCGAGAAGGGTCAAGACCCTGCGACCCGCACCTTTCAGGCTCTACGGATTCACGTCAATCAAGAGCTTGCGGACCTCGAAACCGGTCTGAAGGCGGCATTCGAACGTCTGGAACAGGGGGGACGACTCGTCGTGATCAGCTTCCATTCGCTGGAAGACCGCATCGTCAAGCGCTTCATGCAGGCACTGGCGCGGCCGGAGCAATCCGCCGCGCCGGAGATGCGCCGGGCGCCGCTGCGTGCGCATGAACTGCCGGCGCCGCAACTGCGCCTGCTGGGCCGCGTGCGCCCGTCGGAGGCCGAGGTCTCGGCCAATCCGCGGGCGCGCTCGGCCATCATGCGCGTGGCCGAACGCTGCTGACCGACGGAGCCGCACGCCATGAACCGCCTCAACATGTTCCTGCTGACCGCGCTGGTGCTGTGCGCGCTGTCGCTGGTCAATGCGCAGCATCAGGCACGACAGCTGTTCGTCGAGCTCGACCGCGCGCAGGCGGAAGAGAAGCAGCTCAACATCGACTGGTCGCGGCTGCAGTACGAGCAGAGTTCGCTGGGCAAGAGCGCGCGCATCGCCGAGATCGCGCGCACGCAATTGAAGATGGCCCCCGCACAGGCGGGCCGCACGCAGTATCTGCAGGGGTTTGCCGACTTGCCGGTGGCGTCGTCCGCCGCGGCCAGCGCGCCCGCGGCTTCGGGAGTCCAGCCGTGAGCGGCGCACACAAGCATCCGGGGACGGCGGCCCGCGCCCGCCTGGGTCAGTTCTCCGCCAGCCCGGTGCTGGGGCTGCGCCTGCCGATGTGGCGCTCCAAGCTGGTGGTCTTCCTGATGTTCGCCGCGTTCATGGCGCTGATCGTCCGTGCGGCGTGGATCCAGGGACCGGGCAACCGCTTCTACGAGGTCGAGGGCAAAAAGCGCTTCCAGCGCACGCTGGAACTGCCGGCCACGCGCGGCAAGATCCTCGACCGCAACGGCCTGGTGCTGGCCACGAGCCTGCCGGTCAAGGCCATCTGGGCCGTGCCCGAGGACGTGCCCAACACCGTGCCCGGCGAAGACATGCAGAAGCTCGCCAAGCTGCTCGGCATGAGCAACAAGGATCTGGCGGGCAAGCTGGGCGAGGACAAGGGCTTCGTCTACCTGAAGCGCCAGGTGCTGCCGGACATCGCCGACCAGATCGCCGGCCTGAAGATCGACGGTATCTATCAGACGCGCGAATACAAGCGCTTCTACCCGGAAGGCGAAGCGATGGCGCACGTCGTCGGCTTCACCAACGTCGAGGACAAGGGTCAGGAAGGCATGGAACTGGCGCGCGAGGCGGATCTCGCGGGCGCGTCCGGCCAGCGTCAGGTGATCAAGGATCGCCTGGGCCGCGTGGTGGAGGACGTCGGCGTGCTGAAGGCACCGCGCGAGGGCCGTGACCTGACGCTCTCCATCGACGCCAAGATCCAGTACCTGGCCTTCAACGAACTCAAAGCGGCCGTGGAGCGCAACCGCGCCAAGGCCGGCAGCGCCATCGTGCTCGACGCCCAGACCGGCGAGGTGCTGGCGCTGACCAACTACCCGACCTACAACCCGAACGACCGCTCGCGCCTGTCGGGCGAACAGCTGCGCAACCGCGTGCTGACCGACACCTTCGAGCCCGGCTCGATGATGAAGCCGATCAGCATCGGCCTCGCGCTGCAGCTGCACCGCGTGACGCCCACCACACTGGTGCAGACCAACGGCAAGTTCACGCTGGACGGCGCGACCATCTCCGACACCAGCAACTACGGCACGCTGACTGTCGGCCAGGTGATTCAGCACTCGAGCAACATCGGCACGACCAAGATCGCGCTGATGCTCAAGCCGCAGGAAATGTGGGACATGTTCACCAGCGTCGGCTTCGGCCAGGCGCCCAAGATCGGCTTCCCGGGCGCGGTGGCGGGGCGGCTGCGGCCGGCCAAGAACTGGCGGCGCATCGAGCAGGCGACCATGTCGTACGGCTACGGCCTGTCGGTGTCGCTGTTCCAGATGGCGCACGCTTATACGATCTTCGCGCACGATGGCGAGCTGATTCCGGTCACGATGTACCGCACCAACGGCCAGTCGCCGCAGGGTGAGCGCGTGCTGTCGTCGGAGGTGGCGCGGCAAATACGCCAGATGCTGGAAACCGTGACCTCGCCGGGCGGCACCGCGCCGCAGGCACAGGTGATGGGCTACCGCGTGGGCGGCAAGACCGGTACGGCGTACAAGCACGTCGGCCGCGGATATGACCGCTCCAAGTACCGTGCGTCGTTCATCGGCCTGGCGCCCATGTCGAACCCGCGCATCATCGTCGCTGTCAGCGTCGACGAGCCTTCGGCCGGCAGCCACTACGGCGGTTCGGTGGCCGGGCCGGTGTTTGCCTCGATCGCCGGCGGCAGCCTGCGCGCGCTGAACGTATCGCCGGATTCGCCGGTGCGCCAGCTCGTGATGACCGAAGGCGTGGCCGAAGAACCCGTGGGGGCGCTGCAATGACGGCCGTGCCGACCTCCGAACGCGCGCCGATCGCCGCGCGCCTGGCACCGGTGCTGGACTGGCTGCGCGCGCACGTGCCGGCCGGCGCCGACCTGACCAGCGATACGCGCAAGCTCAAGACTGGCGATGTGTTCGTCGCCTACGTGCTGGGCAACGTGCGCCAGCGCGGCGACGGCCGGCCGCACATTCCGCAGGCCATCGAAGCCGGCGTCAGTGCCGTGCTGGCCGAGGCGCATGGCTATGTGGTGCCGGCCGATGCGCCGGCGCGCATCCTGCCGGTGGACGGCCTGTCTGAACTGGCCGGGCCGCTGGCCGCGCAGTGGTATGCCGTGCCGGGGCCGGATGCCCTGCGGGTGATCGGCGTGACGGGCACCAACGGCAAGACGTCGTGCTCGCAATGGATCGCCCAGGCGCTGAGCCGGCAGGGCGAGCGCTGCGCAGTGGTGGGTACGCTCGGCACCGGGTTTGTCGATGCGCTGGTCGCCACGGGCTTCACCACGCCGGATGCCATCCAGCTCCAGCACAGCCTGGCCGACCTGCATCGCGCCGGCGCCCGCGCGGTCGCCATGGAAGTGTCGTCGCACGGCCTGGAGCAGGGCCGCGCGGACGGCACCCGCTTCGACATCGCGCTGTTCACCAACCTGACGCAGGATCACCTGGACTACCACGGCACCATGGCCGAGTACGAGCTCGCCAAGGCGCGCCTGTTCGGCTGGCCGGGCCTGCGCGCCGCCGTGATCAACCGCGACGATGCGGCGGGCGGGCGCCTGCTGGCCGGCCTGCGCGCCGGCATCGAGGCGGTCGAATACGGCATCGACGGCGAAGCGGCCGCGCAGCATGGCGCCGGGCACTGGCTGCGCGCCACCAACGTGCGCGCGCACCGCACCGGCACGACCTTCGACGTCGACGGCAGCTTCGGCCGGGCGACCGTGCATTCGCCGATGGTCGGCCTGTTCAACGTTTCGAACCAACTGGGCGTGCTGGGCGTGCTGCTGATGGCCGGCGTGCCGTGGCAGGACGCGCTCGCCCGGCTGGAAAAGCTGCAGCCGGTGAGCGGCCGCATGGAGCGCTTCGGCGGTGAGGACGGCCCGCTGGTGGTGGTCGACTACGCCCACACGCCCGATGCCCTGGAGCAGACGCTGCGCGCGCTCGCGCCGATCACCGGGGCGCGGGGCGGCAAGCTGTGGGCGGTGTTCGGCTGCGGCGGCGACCGCGATCCGGGCAAGCGCCCGCAGATGGGCGCCATCGCCGAGCGGTTGGCGCAGCACGTGGTGCTGACCTCCGACAACCCGCGCAGCGAAGACCCGCAACTGATTCTCGACATGATCGCCGACGGCATGGAAGACCCGTACGCCGCCGTACAGATTGAAGACCGTGCCGCGGCCATCCTGCACGCGGTGCGGCACGCCGATGTCCATGACGTCATCGTCGTGGCCGGCAAGGGACACGAATCGACACAGGAAATTGCCGGGCGCAAGCGGCCGTTCTCCGATCAGGAGCACGTTCGCCTGGCGTTGGCGGCACGGGGGGTGAGCGCATGAGCGATGCACTGCCCGTGATGATGCACGCCACCGATGCCGCCGCCTGGATGGCCGGCGCGCACCTGGTCGGCCCGGACGCCGCCATCCGCCGCGTCACCACCGACAGCCGTGCCGTGCTGCCCGGCGACCTGTTCGTCGCGCTGATCGGCGAGCGCTTCGACGCGCACGATTTCCTGCCGGACGTGGTGGCGCGCGGGGCTGCGGCGGTGCTGGTGTCGCGCCGGCCGGCCGATATGCCCGACCTCCCCGATCTGTCCGGCGTGGCGGTCCTGAGCGTCGCCGACACGCGCATCGCGCTGGGCCAGCTGGCCGCCGGTTGGCGCCGCCGGTTCCCGATCCCGGTGGTGGCGGTGACGGGCAGCAACGGCAAGACCACGGTCAAGGAAATGATCTCGGCCGTCTTCGCGTGTGCCGTCGGTGAGGCGGCCCGCCTGGCGACGGCCGGCAACCTCAACAACGACATCGGTCTGCCGCTGACACTGTTCCGCCTGACCGCGCAGCACCGGCTGGCCGTGCTCGAGCTGGGCATGAACCATCCCGGCGAAACCGAGGTGCTGGCCGCCATCGCCCAGCCCACCGTGGCGCTGATCAACAACGCACAGCGCGAGCACCAGGAGTTCATGGTCAGCGTGGAAGCCGTGGCGGCCGAGCACGCCGCGGTGCTGGCTGCGCTGCCGGCCGACGGCGTGGCGGTGTTTCCGCGCGATGCGGCCAATGGCGGCGAATACGCGCCGCTGTGGCGCGCAGCGGCGGGTACGCGGCGCGTGCTGGATTTCGGCATCGAAGGCGGTGCGGTGTCGGCTGTTGTGACGGACACGGCCGACGGCCAGCGGATCGATGTGCACGCGCCAGACCTGCGCTTTTCCTTCACGCTGCCGTTACTTGGCGTGCACAACGCGCGCAACGCGCTGGCGGCGACGGCCTGCGCGCTGGCCGCCGGCATCGCGCCCGAGGTGATCGCGCAGGCGCTGTCGGCGTTCGCGCCGGTCAAGGGGCGCCTGCAGCGCAAGCCGGGCCATCACGGCGGGCTGGTGATCGACGACACCTACAACGCGAACCCCGATTCCGTGCGCGCTGCCATCGATGCGCTGGCGACGCTGCCGGCGCCGCGCTGGCTGGTGCTGGGCGACATGGGCGAAGTGGGCACGCAGGGGCCGGCCTTCCATCGGGAGATCGGCGCGTACGCCCGCGAACGCGGCATCGACGCGGTCCTGGCCACCGGTGAATTGACGCTTCATATGGTGGAGGCTTTCGGTGGCGGCGCGCGGCATTTCGCGTCGGCCGAGGCGCTGATCGAGCAGGGCGTGCCGGCCATCGCGCCGGGCGCGACGGTGCTGGTGAAGGGTTCGCGCTTCATGCGGATGGAACGCATTGTCGATGCGCTGGTCTTGAAAGACCCGGCAGCCGACTCGCAAGGGGCGCCGGGGACGACGCACACACAACAGACGCACTAAGGGATGTAGCACCCATGTTATTGGCATTGGCGCAGTGGCTGCAGAACGACTTCGGCTTCCTGCGCGTCTTCAACTATCTGACGTTCCGGGCCGTGATGGCATCCCTCACGGCGCTGGTGATCGGCCTCGGCTTCGGGCCATGGGTGATCCGTCGCCTGACCGAGCTCAAGGTCGGCCAGGCCGTGCGCAGCTATGGCCCGCAGACCCACCTGGTCAAGGCCGGCACGCCCACCATGGGCGGCGTGCTGGTGCTGATCGGCATTGCCGTCTCCACGCTGCTGTGGTGCGACTGGGGCAACCGCTTCATCTGGATCGTGCTGCTGGTCACGCTCGGCTATGGGACGATCGGCTGGGTGGACGACTACCGCAAGGTGGTCCACCGCGACCCGAAGGGCATGTCCTCGCGCGAGAAGTTCTTCTGGCAGACGGTGATCGGCCTGTTCGCCGCCGCCTATCTGGCGTTCTCGGTGTCCGAGACCAGCAACATGCGCGTGCTGGAGCTGTTCCTGGACTGGGTGCGCAGCGGCCTGTCGCTGAGCCTGCCGGCCAAGTCGCACCTGATCGTGCCGTTCTTCAAGGAACTCAGCTACCCGCTGGGCGTGTTCGGCTTCATCGTGCTGACCTACCTCGTCATCGTCGGCTCCAGCAACGCGGTGAACCTGACCGACGGCCTGGACGGCCTGGTCATCATGCCGGTGGTGCTGGTGGGCAGCGCGCTGGGCATCTTCGCCTATGTGATGGGCAGCGCGGTCTACAGCAAGTACCTGCTGTTCCCGCACATCCCGGGCGCGGGCGAACTGCTGATTTTCTGCTCGGCGATGGCCGGTGCCGGCCTGGCCTTCCTGTGGTTCAACGCCCACCCGGCCCAGGTGTTCATGGGCGACGTCGGCGCGCTGGCGCTGGGCGGGGCGCTCGGCACCGTCGCGGTGATCGTGCGGCAGGAGATCGTGCTGTTCATCATGGGCGGCGTGTTCGTGGCCGAAACCATTTCGGTGATGCTGCAGGTGACCTGGTTCAAGTTCACCAAGCGGCGCTACGGCGAGGGCCGGCGGCTGTTCCGCATGGCCCCGCTGCACCACCATTTCGAGCTGTCTGGCTGGAAGGAAACGCAGGTCGTCGTGCGCTTCTGGATCATCACCATGATGCTGGTGCTGATCGGTCTGTCGACGCTGAAGCTGCGGTGAGGATGCGGACATGACCGAACCGATCCGCGCTCCCGAAAACACGCTGCCGACGTCGCCGGACGCCGGGGACGCGCTCACCGCCGACGCCATCGCTGCGACCGTCGATTCGGCCGAGCCGATGCCCGCCGCCGAAACCGCGCAGGCGCCGCGCATGTTCGGCGACCTGGCGTCGCCGTTCGTGCTGGTGCTGGGCCTGGGCGAATCCGGCCTGGCGATGGCGCGCTGGTGCGCACGCCATGGCGCGCGCGCGCGCGTGGCCGATACGCGCGAGGCGCCTGCCAACCTGCCGTCGCTGCGTGCACATGTGCCGGATGCGGAATTCATCGGCGGACCGTTCGCTCCGTCGCTGCTGGAAGGCGTGGCGCTGGTGGCGATCAGCCCCGGCCTGTCGCCGCTCGACGCCGCCGTTGCCGCGCTGCTGGACGGTGCGCGCGAGCGCGCGGTGCCGGTGTGGGGCGAGATCGAACTGTTCGCGCGCGCGCTGGCCGGCCTGAAGTCGGCGCAGGGCTATGCGCCCCGCGTCCTGGCCATCACCGGCACCAACGGCAAGACCACCACCACGGCGCTGGCGGGTGCCCTGGTCCAGCGCGCCGGCAAGACCGTCGGCGTGGCGGGCAACATCAGCCCCTCGGCGCTGGACAAGCTGACCGAGTGCGTCGACGCCGGCACGCTGCCGGACGTGTGGGTGCTGGAGCTCTCCAGCTTCCAGCTGGAAACCACGCACACGCTCGACGCCGACGCCGCGACCATCCTCAACATCACCCAGGATCACCTGGACTGGCATGGCTCGATGGCTGCCTATGCCGCCTCCAAGGGCCGCATCTTCGGTACCGGCACGGTGCGCGTGCTGAACCGGCAGGACGCCGAAGTGATGGCCTTCGCCGGCAAGCGCGGCGGCGATGTCACGTTCGGCACCGACGAACCGGCCACGCCCGAATCGCTCGGCCTGCTGCGCGAC
Source organism: Ralstonia pseudosolanacearum (assembly GCF_024925465.1). Classification (NCBI taxonomy): domain Bacteria; kingdom Pseudomonadati; phylum Pseudomonadota; class Betaproteobacteria; order Burkholderiales; family Burkholderiaceae; genus Ralstonia; species Ralstonia pseudosolanacearum. Next base: position 705,740 of record NZ_CP103852.1, read on the forward strand.
GGCGGCATCCCGTGGATCGTGCTGGCCGAAGCCGACCATGACGATCTGCCGAAGCCCGCGCGCCGCAAGAAGGGCGACACCGCGCCCGCCGCGCCGGTGCCGGTGCGGCTCAAGCGCCTGATGCCGGCCGATGCCCTGCGCATCCGCGGCCTGCACAACGCCACCAACGCGATGGCCGCGCTGGCACTGTGCCGCGCGATCGGCCTGCCGGCGAGCGCCTTGCTGCACGGCCTGCGCGACTACGCCGGCGAGCCGCACCGCGTCGAACTGATCGCCGCCTTCGACGACCTCGAATTCTTCGACGACAGCAAGGGCACCAACGTTGGCGCCACGGTCGCGGCGCTGTCGGGGCTGTCCAAGCGCGTGGTGCTCATCGCCGGCGGCGACGGCAAGGGGCAGGACTTCTCGCCGCTGGCCGCGCCGGTGGCGCAGTACGCGCGCGCCGTGGTGCTGATCGGCCGCGACGCGCCGCGCATTCGCGCCGCGCTGGCGGAGAGCGGCGTCGAACTGGTGGAGGCCGCCACGCTGGAGGCCGCCGTGCAGGAAGCGGCCGCGCGCGCGCAGGCCGGGGATGCCGTGCTGCTGTCGCCGGCCTGCGCGAGCTTCGACATGTTCCGCAACTATGAACACCGCGCGCAGGTGTTCCACGAAGCCGTGGTCGCGCTGGCGGCCGACCGGGGAGTGATGCTATGAGCGACGCCCAGATCAAGCGCAGCGGCTTCATCGGCGCCACCATCGGCAACGCCTGGGAAGGGCTGCGCGACGCCGTGTCCGGCGTCAAGCCCACGCGCTCCAAGATGATGGAGTACGACCAGCCGCTGCTGTGGGTGTCGATCGTGCTGCTGGGCCTGGGTCTGGTGATGGTGTATTCGGCGTCGATCGCGCTGCCGGATTCGCCCAAGTACGCCAACTACACCAACGGGCACTTCCTGTTGCGCCATGCGTTCTCGCTGCTGATCGGCGTGATCGGTGCCGTGGTCGCCTTCCAGATCCCGGTCAAGTTCTGGGACAAGTACGCGCCCAAGCTGTTCATCATCGCGCTGGTGCTGCTGGTGGTGGTGCTGATCCCGCACGTGGGCAAGGGCGTGAACGGCGCGCGCCGCTGGCTGCCGCTGGGCGTCATGAACTTCCAGCCGTCCGAGCTGATGAAGCTGGCGGTGGTGCTGTATGCCGCCAACTACACGGTGCGCAAGCAGGATTGGATGCAGAACGTGCGCAAGGGCTTCCTGCCGATGGGTGTGGCGGTGGCCTTTGTCGGCTCGCTGCTGCTCCTGGAGCCCGACATGGGCGCCTTCCTGGTGATTGCCGCGGTGGCGATGGGCATCCTGTTCCTGGGCGGGGTCAACGGCAAGCTGTTCGGCGGGCTGGTGCTCACCGCGGTGTCGACGTTCTCGCTGCTGATCCTGATGTCGCCGTGGCGGCGCGAGCGGATCTTCGCTTATCTGAATCCGTGGCAGGAGGAATACGCGCAGGGCAAGGCGTACCAGCTCACCCACTCGCTGATCGCCTTCGGCCGCGGCGAATGGACTGGCGTCGGCCTGGGCGGCAGCATCGAGAAGCTGCACTACCTGCCGGAGGCGCACACCGACTTCATCCTGGCCGTGATCGGCGAGGAGCTGGGCTTCATCGGCGTGCTGATCGTGATCCTGCTGTTCTACTGGATGGTGCGCCGCGCCTTCGAGATCGGCCGCACCGCGCTGCAGCTCGACCGCACCTTCGCCGGCCTGGTCGCCAAGGGCCTGGGCATCTGGATCGGCTGGCAGGCCTTCATCAACATGGGCGTGAACCTGGGCCTGCTGCCGACCAAGGGGCTGACGCTGCCGATGGTCAGCTACGGCGGTTCGGGCATCCTGATGAACTGCATGGCGATCGCGCTGCTGCTCCGTATCGATTACGAGAACCGCGTCCTGATGCGTGGAGGGAAGGTATGACGACCGGCTCGTCGCGCACCCTCCTCGTCATGGCCGGTGGCACCGGCGGCCACATCTTCCCCGCGCTGTCGGTGGCCAGGCTGCTGGCTGCGCGCGGGTGGCAGGTGGTGTGGCTCGGCAACGCGAGCGGCATGGAAGGCCAGCTCGTGCCCAAGCACGGTTTCCCGCTGGAGTCGGTGCGTTTTGGCGGCGTGCGCGGCAAGGGCCTCGTCACCAAGTTCCTGCTGCCGCTGAACCTGCTGCGCGCGTTCTGGCAGAGCCTGGGCGTGGTGCGCCGCGTGCGTCCGAACGTGGTGCTGGGCATGGGCGGCTACATCACCTTTCCGGGCGGCATGATGAGCGTGCTGCTGGGCGCGCCGCTGGTGCTGCACGAACAGAATTCGATCGCGGGCCTGGCCAATCGCGTGCTCGCGCGCGTGGCCGATCGCGTGCTGTGCGCCTTTCCGGGGGCGCTGCCCGGCGCCGAGTGGGTCGGCAATCCGATCCGTGCCGATCTGGCGGCGCTGCCGTCGCCGCAGGCGCGCTATGCCGAGCGCAGCGGTCCGCTGCGGGTGCTGGTCGTGGGGGGCAGCCTGGGCGCTGCCGCGCTCAATGACGTGGTGCCCCGGGCGCTGGCCCTGCTGCCCGCCGACACGCGCCCGATCGTCATCCACCAGGCCGGCGCCAAGCAGATCGACACGCTGCGCGCCAATTACGCCGCCGCGGGCATCGACGAGACGCACGCGCAGGCCGTGCCCTTCATCGACGACATGGCCACTGCCTATGCGCAGGCGGATCTGGTGATCTGCCGCGCCGGCGCGATGACGGTGTCGGAGGTGGCCGCGGCCGGGGTGGCGGCGCTGTTCGTGCCGTTCCCGCATGCGGTGGACGACCACCAGACCACCAACGCGCGCTTCCTGTCCGAGCGCGGCGCGGCGCTGCTGGTGCCCCAGCCGTCGCTGGGGCCGGCATCGCTGGCGGATACACTCGCGTCCCTGACGCGCGCGCAGTTGGCCGATATGGCGGCCAAAGCACGCGAGCAGGCGCGGCCGGAAGCGGCCGAGCGCGTCGCCGACATCTGTGTCGCGGCGGCAAGGGCATAGGGAACCGATTTATGAAGCACATCGTCAAGAACATCCATTTCGTGGGCATCGGCGGCGCCGGCATGAGCGGCATCGCCGAGGTGCTGCTGAACCTGGGCTACCGCGTGACGGGCTCCGACCTGGGGCAGAGCGCGGCCACGCAGCGTCTGACCGCGCTTGGCGCCACGGTCATGCAGGGCCATGCGCCGGAGCACGTGGTCGGCGCCAACGCCGTGGTGGTGTCCACCGCCGTGCGCGGCGACAACCCCGAGGTGCTGGCCGCACGCGCCAAGCGCATCCCCATCGTGCCGCGCGCGGTGATGCTGGCCGAGCTGATGCGCCTGAAGCAGGGCATCGCCATCGCCGGTACGCACGGCAAGACCACCACCACCAGCCTGGTCGCCTCCGTGCTGGCCGAGGGCGGGCTCGACCCGACCTTCGTGATCGGCGGACGGCTCAATTCGGCTGGCGCCAACGCGCGGCTGGGCACGGGCGATTTCATCGTCGCCGAGGCGGACGAGTCCGACGCGTCGTTCCTCAACCTGTTCCCCGTGATCGAGGTCATCACCAACATCGATGCCGATCACATGGACACCTACGGGCACGACTTCGCGCGGCTCAAGCAGGCGTTCATCGAGTTCACGCACCGCCTGCCGTTCTACGGCATCGCCGTGCTGTGCGTGGATGACCCGAACGTGCGCGAGATCCTGCCGTTCGTCTCCAAGCCGGTGGTGCGCTACGGCTTTGCCGAGGATGCGCAGGTCCGCGCCGTCAACGCGCGCGCGGTGGACGGCCGCATGGAATTCACCGTGATCCGCCAACTCAACGGCCATGCCGAGCCGCCGCTGTCGATCACGCTCAACCTGCCCGGCATGCACAACGTGCAGAACGCGCTGGCCGCCATCGCCATCGCCACCGAGCTGGAGGTGCCCGACGAAGCCATCGTCAAGGCGCTGGCCGAGTTCAACGGCGTCGGCCGCCGCTTCCAGCGCTACGGCGAGGTGCCCACCGCCGACGGCCAGGGCCGCTTCACCCTGATCGACGACTACGGCCACCATCCGGTCGAGATGGCGGCCACGCTCGCCGCCGCGCGCGGCGCGTTCCCGGGCCGCCGCCTGGTGCTGGCCTTCCAGCCGCACCGCTTCACGCGCACGCGCGATTGCTTCGAAGATTTCATCAAGGTGCTCGGCACGGTCGACGCCTTGCTGCTGGCCGAGGTGTACGCGGCCGGCGAGCCGCCCATCGTGGCGGCGGACGGGCGTGCGCTCACGCGCGCGCTGCGGGTGGCCGGCAAGATCGAGCCGATCTTCGTGGAACAGATTGAAGACATGCCGCAAGCCATCCTGGACGCGGCGCAGGACAACGACGTGGTCATCACCATGGGTGCGGGATCGATCGGGCAGGTGCCCGGTCAGGTGGTTGCGCGGCAGGCGGAAGTGCGTGCCGCGAACGTGGTCGACCTCAACGGGGGCGCCGCAGCATGACGACCGGTCCGTTCATCCCCCATCCGACGCTCGATCCGAAGTCCCTCGGCAAGGTGGGCGTGATCCTCGGCGGCCGCTCGGCCGAGCGCGAGATCTCGCTGCTGTCGGGCAACGGCGTGCTGGCGGCGCTGCGCTCGCGCGGCGTCGACGCGCATCCGTTCGACCCGGGCACGCAGCCGGTGGCCGGGCTCGCCGCGCAGGGCTTCCACCGCGTGGTGATCTCGCTGCACGGTCGCTTTGGCGAGGACGGCACGATCCAGGGGCTGCTCGAGCAGTTCGGCATTCCCTACACCGGCAGCGGCGTACTCGCGTCTGCGCTGGCGATGGACAAGGAAGCCACCAAGCGCCTGTGGCAGACGCACAGCCTGCCGACCCCCGATTTCGTGATGCTGCACGCCGGCGCCGACTGGCAGGCCGTTGCCGACCGCCTGGGCCTGCCGCTGATCGTCAAGCCGGCGCGCGAGGGCTCGTCGATCGGCCTGACCAAGGTGACCAGCGTGGCCGAACTGCCCGCCGCCTACGAAAAGGCCGCGCGCCTGGACCGCGACGTGATGGCCGAACAGTTCATCGACGGCGACGAGCTGACCTGCGCCGTGATCGGCGAAGGCGAGCACGCCACGGCGCTGCCGCTGATCCGCATCGTCGCGCCGCAGGCCAACTACGACTACCAGCACAAGTACTTCACCGACGACACGCGCTACGAGTGCCCCGCGCCGATTCCCGCCGATGCGGCGGCGCGCGTGCAGGCGCTGGTGGTGCAGGCGTATCGCAGCCTGGGCTGCCGCGGCTGGGGCCGCGCCGACATCATGCTGCGCAAGCACGACGGCGCGCCGTTCCTGCTCGAGATGAACACTTCGCCGGGCATGACCGGGCATTCGCTGGTGCCGATGGCCGCGCGCGCGGTGGGCATCAGTTATGAAGACTTTGTGCTGCAGCTGGCGGCGACCGCGTCGCTGGAGTTGCGCGCGAGCCACGACTGGAAACCGGAATAAGCGACAGGACGCCATCCGCCATGTGGAACAACACCCGCCTCCTCAACGTCATCGCGAGCGCGCTGTATGCGTTGTTCGCGCTGGCGGCCGTGGGCGTGGGCGTGTTCTGGCTGATGCAGCGCCCGGCGTTCCAACTGCGGCAGGTGCGCGTGCTGCCGATGGCCGGCAGCGAACTGCGCCACGTGAACGTGCCGAGCATCCGGGCCAACGCGCTGGCCAAGCTGCACGGCAACTTCTTCACGCTGAACCTGGACGACGCGCGCGCCGCCTTCGAGTCCGTGCCCTGGGTGCGCCGCGCCAGCGTGCGCCGGGTCTGGCCGAACGGGCTGCTGGTGGAGGTGCAGGAGCACGAGGCGCTCGGCACCTGGGGCGGCAACGAATCCGGCAAGCTGATCAACACGTATGGCGAGGTCTTCGTCGCCAACCTCGCCGAGGCCGAGGACGATGCCGACCTGGTCGCGCTGGCCGGCCCCGAGGGTACCGAGCAGGAAGTGGTCGACAAGCTTGAAACCATGACCGAGTGGTTCAAGCCGATCAGCGCGGAGCCCGTGAGCGTGACGCTCACCGACCGCTACGCCTGGCGCGCGCGGCTGTCCAACGGCACGGTCGTCGAGCTGGGCCGCGAACTGAATGACGATGACCGCACCGCGCTGGCCGCGCGTGCCCGCCGCTTCGTGCGCGCGTGGCCGCAGGTGACCCAGCGCTGGGGCGGCCAGATCGAATACGCCGATCTGCGCTACCCGAACGGGTTCGCGGTTCGTGCGGCGGGTGTGCGCTTCCTCACCGATGCGCAGGCCGCGGTGCTGGCAAAGGGGGGCAAGCTGCCCGGCACCGGCAATGCCACGAAGGCCGACGCGAAAGCGGGGGCCGGCGCGGCCGCCAACAACAAATCGACGCGAAGCACAGAGAAAACGCGATGAGCAAGGAATACAAGGATCTTCTGGTCGGGCTGGACATCGGCACCTCCAAGGTGGTGGCGGTGGTGGCGGAGCTTCGGCCCGACGGCGCCTACGAGGTCATCGGCATGGGCCAGACCGAGTCCAAGGGGCTGAAGAAAGGCGTGGTCGTCAACATCGAGGCGACCGTCCAGTCGATCCAGAAAGCGCTCGAAGAAGCGGAGCTGATGGCCGACTGCAAGATCAGCGAGGTCTTCACGGGCATCGCCGGCAGCCACATCCGCAGCTTCAACTCGAGCGGCATGGTGGCGATCAAGGACAAGGAGGTCACGCCGGCCGACGTGGCGCGCGTGATCGAGACCGCCAAGGCGGTCAACATCCCGACCGACCAGCAGATCCTGCACATCCTCACGCAGGAATTCATCATCGACGGCCAGGAGGACGTGCGCGAGCCGATCGGCATGAGCGGCATCCGCCTGGAAGTGAAGGTGCACATCGTCACCGGCGCGGTCAGCGCCGCGCAGAACATCGTCAAGTGCGTGCGCCGCTGCGGCCTGGAAGTGCACGACCTGATCCTGCAGCCGCTGGCCTCGAGCCTGGCGGTGCTGACCGAGGACGAGAAGGAGCTGGGCGTGGTGCTGGTCGACATCGGCAGCGGCACCACCGACATCGCCATCTTCAGCGAAGGCGCGATCCGCCACACGGCCGTGATCCCCATCGCCGGCGACCAGATCACCAACGACATCGCCATGGCCCTGCGCACGCCGACGCCCGACGCCGAGGACATCAAGATCCAGTACGGCATCGCCAAGCAGGTGCTGGCCGATCCGGACGAGATGATCGACGTGCCCGGCGTGGGCGACCGCGGCCCGCGCACGCTGTCGCGCCAGGCGCTGGCGGCAGTGATCGAGCCGCGCGTGGAAGAGCTGTTCTCGCTGGTGCACCAGGTGGTGCGCGAATCGGGCTACGAAGAGCTGCTCAGCAGCGGCGTGGTCCTGACCGGCGGCACCGCGATGATGCCCGGCATGGTGGAGCTGGGCGAAGACATTTTTCTCAAGCCCGTGCGCGTGGGCGTGCCCGAGTATCGCGGCAACCTGCACGAGGTGGTGAAGAGTCCGCGCTACGCGACGGTCATGGGTTTATTGCAGGAGGGCCGCGTACAGCGTATGCGCGGTCGCAAAGTCGCAGTGCAGTCCGGATCGGCTAAACAGGTCTGGACGCGCATGAAGGAGTGGTTCATCGGCAATTTCTAACTCGAACCGTGGTGTTTAGCGATGTGCTCCCGGGGGGGAGCGAAGCTTGGTTTTTGTTTTGATGTTTTTTGACTCAGGAGTCAGGCGTTGCGGCGGGGAGGCTGCATCGTCTGGGAGCTGAGCATTTCTGGAGGCAACGATGGACTTCGACATGATTGAAACGGAAATGCAGGACGGCACCATCATCAAGGTGGTGGGCGTCGGCGGCGCGGGCGGCAACGCCGTGCAGCACATGATCAACCGCGGCGTGCAGGGCGTGGAATTCATCTGCATGAACACCGATGCGCAGGCGCTCAAGCGCTCGAGCGCATCGCGTGTCCTGCAGCTGGGCAACTCCGGCCTCGGCGCCGGCGCCAAGCCCGAGGTCGGCAAGACTTGCGCCGAACAGGCACGCGAGCAGATCGCCGATGCGCTGCGCGGCTCGCACATGGTGTTCATCACCGCGGGCATGGGCGGCGGCACGGGCACGGGCGCCGCACCGGTGGTCGCGCAGATCGCCAAGGAAATGGGCATCCTGACGGTGGGCGTGGTCTCCAAGCCCTTCGAGTTTGAAGGCGCACGCCGCGCCAAGGTGGGTGAGCATGGCGCCGACGAGCTCGAAGGCCATGTCGATTCGCTGATCGTGGTGCTCAACGAGAAGCTCTTCGAAGTCATGGGCGACGATGCCGAGATGGACAAGTGCTTCCAGTGCGCCGACGACGTGCTGCATAACGCCGTGGCCGGCATCGCGGAAATCATCAACGTCGACGGCCTGGTGAACGTCGACTTTGAAGACGTGAAGACCGTGATGGGCGAGCAGGGCAAGGCGATGATGGGCACGGCCACCGTGTCGGGCGTCGACCGTGCGCGCCTGGCGGCCGAGCAGGCCGTGGCGAGCCCGCTGCTCGAAGGCGTGGACCTGTCGGGCGCGCGCGGCGTGCTGGTCAACATCACCGCCAGCCGCTCGCTCAAGCTGTCCGAGACCAAGGAAGTGATGAACACCATCCGCAGCTATGCCGCGGAAGATGCCACCGTCATCTTCGGTACGGTCTACGACGATGCCATGGGCGACGCGCTGCGCGTGACCGTGGTGGCGACGGGCCTGGGCCGCGCAGCCCGCAACAAGCAGCAACAGCAGCAGACCATGACACTGCTCAAGACGGGCACCGACAACCAACCGGTGGCCTTCGGCGGTGGCGTGGTGGGGCATGCGGTGGCAGCCGCGCCGGACTACAGCAACTTCGACACCCCGGCGGTGTGGCGCAGCTCGCGCGAGTCGGCTTCGGCTCACGTTGCTGCGCTGCAGGAAAAGGGCGTCGATACGTACGACATTCCGGCGTTCCTGCGCAAGCAGGCCGACTGACCGGCGGGTCGATCCGCGCAGGTTCGATTGTCGGCGGCGGCACCCGCCGCGCGCGCTTCACGGCTCCCCTCCGTGACCGCAGCGCAGCGGACAGCCTGTCGCTGAACAATCGGCGGCGCGCGACGAACCGGACACAGTCGTTGCCGCCGGGCAGGCTGGCCTCTGGCCGCCTCCCCGGAAGGGTTCACCCTGCTCGGCGGGGGTGCCCGTTCGTCGCGCCGCTTGCGGTGCGATCGCGCTGATGTGGTTGTCTCCCAGGACCGCCCGCGTGGATCTCCCACGCGGGCGGTCTCGTCTTATGATGGGGGTATCCTGCGCGCGAACTCCTGTCACGATCATGATCCAGCCCGGCCAGCCGCTGCCCGACGCGACGCTCTACGAATACTTCGAAGTGGAAAAGGACGGCTGCGCGCTCGGGCCCAATGCCTTCTCGGCAGCGGACCTGGCCCAGGGCAAGACGATCCTCATCTTCGGCCTGCCCGGCGCCTTCACGCCGACCTGCTCGGCGCGCCACGTGCCCGGCTATCTCGCCCACTTCGATGCGCTGCGCACCAAGGGTGTCGACGAGATCTGGTGCGTGTCGGTCAACGACGCCTTCGTGATGGGAGCCTGGGCGCGCGCGCAGGGCACCGACGGCAGGGTTCGCATGCTGGCGGACGGCAGCGCCGAATTCACGCGCAGACTCGGTCTCGAGCAAGACCTGTCCAAGCGCGGCATGGGCGTGCGCTCGCAGCGCTACGCCATGATCGTCAAAAACGGTGTGGTAACCGTGCTACAGGTGGAGGCCCCGGGGCAGTTCGCCGTCAGCAATGCGGAATCGATGCTGGCGCGCCTCTGACGCCACCCGCACCCCTACGAACGGCCGAGTCCTGTCTCGCATCCCGCACCGCCGTCCGGCCGACGACGCAACGGCATGGTGGCTGCGTGCTGAAATCGTGAGCAGACTATGGCAAGGCCTAACATCCCGATACAAAAGTCGTTTTGGAGGCAGGCACGTGAAAATGGTATGCTTCGGGTTATCACCTATGTAGAGTGCATAGATAAAAACAATCGAATTGGAAAGCGAGTTGAGGGCGGCCATGTTGAAACAACGCACCATCAAGTCCGTGGTCAAGACCGTCGGCATCGGGTTGCACTCGGGCCGCAAGGTGACGTTGACGTTGCGTCCGGCGGCCCCCGGCAGCGGCATCATCTTCACGCGCGTGGACCTGGATCCGGCCGTCGAGATTCCCGCCACCGCCAGCGCCATCGGCGACACCCGCCTGGCCTCCGTGCTGCAAAAGGATGGCGCCCGGGTGTCCACGGTCGAGCACCTGATGTCCGCCTGCGCGGGGCTCGGCATCGACAACCTGTATGTCGATGTCGACGCCGAGGAAATCCCCATCATGGACGGCAGCGCGGCCTCGTTCGTGTTCCTGCTGCAGTCGGCCGGCATCGAAGAGCAGGGCGCGGCCAAGCGCTTCATCCGCGTGATCAAGCCGGTGGAAGTGCGCGACGGCGACAAGCTGGCGCGGCTCGAGCCCTACTTCGGATTCAAGCTGTCGTTCACCATCGAATTCCGTCACCCGGCCGTCGATAAGACGGGGCAGACGTTCGAGATCGACTTCGCCGACACCAGCTACACCCGCGAGATCGCCCGTGCGCGCACCTTCGGCTTTGCCCACGAGGTCGAGATGCTGCGGGAGATCGGGCTGGCGCGCGGCGGCAGCCTGGACAACGCCATCGTGCTCGACGAGCACCGCATGCTGAACAACGACGAGCTGCGCTATGGCGATGAGTTCGTCCGCCACAAGATCCTGGATGCGATCGGCGACCTGTACGTGGTCGGCTTCCCGCTGATCGCGGCCTATACGGCGCACAAGTCCGGCCATGGCCTGAACAATGCGCTGCTGCGCGCGCTGCTGGCCGATGAGGCGGCATACGAAATCGTCACGTTCGACAAGGTGGAAGAGGCGCCGCGCGCCTTCCTGCCGCAGTTGCAGCCGGCATTCTCCTGAATCGACACGGCGGTTGTGCCCATGAAAAAGCGCCCGAAAGGGCGCTTTTCTATTGGGGCGGCCGGTGCCGCACCACCATCTCCGCCAACGCCCGCCTGAGCGGCGAATCGGGCAGGCCGTCAGCCAGTGTCGCCAGGCTGTTGAGTCCAACTGCCGTCATCTTGGCGCGTTTGGGCGGCTTCTCGGTCTCTTGTGGCCATAAGCTGTCATTTCCGCCCTGCGGTTGTACCCGTACACGAATTGCGGTAACCTGCGATCCCCGGCGCTGCAGACGTTCCAGCAAGGTGGGTACCACCTGCCGTACGCGCGCCGCAGCTGCACTGTTTGCAGCGAGCAGCACCAACGTCGCTTCCCGGCTGTCGCGCGCATCGTTCCGGATGCCGCCGATCGCCACGCCGCCGCCCAGTCCGGGTGGCAACAGCGACAACACCTCCGCTTCAAGAGACGCCAGTTGCTTGGCCGCCTGCATCAGCGGGCCGACCGAGCCGGCACCCGTGAGCCAGTCCTGGACCGGCTTTGCCACGGGCGTCTTGAGAGCGGGATGAACAAAGATGCGCATGTCGGCATTGTAGGGCGCTTCCTAGCGCTTTCGTGCCGTCGGGCGGCTTTTTGTCCGGAAAAGAGCGATGCAGATCATCCTGATTCACCCGCGCAAGGCCGGCGCGGTGCACCTGTCCCGCCGCCAGTTTGCGGTGGCCATGGGCGCGGCGCTGCTGGCCGTGGCGGCGCTGTCGGGCGGGGCGACCTGGCTGGCAGTCAAGCGCGGCCTGGTGCCCGGCACAACCTCGGCCGCCAGCACCGAGGCCGACAAGCGCATTACCCGCGAAAACCTCAACCTGATGGCCGCGCGTATCGGCGAAATGCAGGCGCAGATGGTGCGCCTCGATGCGCTGGGTGCCCGTGTTTCAGGGCTGGCCGGCGTGCCGCCGCGCGAGTTCGATTTCAAGTCGATGCCGGGGCGCGGCGGACCGGAGGGCGCCGTCTCGCGCCCGCTGTCGATGCCGGAGATCCAGTCCGAACTGGAGCGCCTGACCCGCTCGGCCGACCAGCGCAACGATTACCTGAGCGTGCTGGAGTCCACCCTGATGGACCGCCAGATCCACGCCAAGATGATGCCGACGGTGCGGCCGGTCGCCACTGGCTACGACTCGTCGGGCTTTGGAGTGCGCATCGATCCGTTCACGGGCCGGCGCACCCAGCATGATGGCGTCGACTTCGTCGGGCCGGTCGGCACACCGATCGTGGCCGCCGCCGGCGGAGTGGTGGTGGCCAGCGAGTACCACCACGAGTACGGCAACATGATCGACATCGATCACGGCAATGGCCTGAAGACCCGGTATGCCCATGCCTCCAAGGTGTTCGTGAAGGTTGGCGACATCGTCAAGGCAGGGCAGCGGATCGCCCTGATCGGCCGCACCGGCCGCGCCACCGGCCCGCATCTGCACTTCGAGGTGCATGTCAACGACATACCGCAGAATCCGGTTGCATTCCTGGAGAATGCCGGCCAGCCGAAGATGGCGATGAACAAGGATGCCGGCCCGCAGGTGGCCGCCGTCGACATCGGCAAGAGCATGGCCGCCGCCGGCCATTGACGGCCAGGGTTGCAGCCGGGCGGCCCGTTCTTAACTGCATCGGGATGTGGCTGCGCCGGAGTGCGGCGTTCCTACCACATCCGGCCGGTCGGCCGCCATCAAGGCGAGGTTTGGCACATGCTAAACTCCCGCCTTTGCGCCAACCCTTTTCGGGCCGTTGCGCCGCCTGCGTTTCGCGTTCGTTCCGCGATCCTTCCGACGGGTGGCGCGCCGGTCCCTGCCATCGATGATCACGGGCCTTCTCAAGAAGATTTTCGGCAGCCGCAACGAACGGCTGATCAAGCAGTACCGCCGCAAGGTGGTGCAGATCAACGCGCTCGAACCCACGTTCGAAGCGCTTTCCGATGCCGAACTGCAGGCCAAGACCCAGGCATTCCGCGAGCGCTTTGCCAAGGGCGAGACCCTCGACGCGCTGCTGCCCGAAGCGTTTGCCGTGTGCCGCGAAGCCAGCAAGCGCGTCATGAAGATGCGCCACTTCGATGTGCAGATGATCGGCGGCATGGTGCTGCACGATGGCAAGATCGCTGAAATGCGCACGGGTGAAGGCAAGACGCTGACCGCTACGCTGGCGGTGTACCTGAACGCCATCGCCGGCCAAGGCGTGCACGTCATCACCGTGAACGACTATCTCGCGCAGCGCGACGCGGAATGGATGGGCCAGCTCTACAACTGGCTGGGCCTGTCGGTGGGGGTCAACCTGACCACCATGGACCACGACCAGAAGCAGGCTGCCTACGCGTCGGACATCACCTACGGCACCAACAACGAGTTCGGCTTCGACTACCTGCGCGACAACATGGTGTACGACGACAGCCAGCGCGTGCAGCGTCCGCTGAACTACGCCATCGTCGACGAGGTGGACTCGATCCTGATCGACGAGGCGCGCACGCCGCTGATCATCTCCGGCCAGGCCGAAGACCATACCGACCTGTACCGCCGCATGAACGGCATCCCGGCGCAGCTCACGCGCCAGATCGGTGAAGAGAAGGCCGACGGCACCGGCGTCGAAAAGCCGGGCGACTACTACGTCGATGAAAAATCCCACCAGGTCTACCTGACCGAAGCGGGGCACGAGAAGGCGGAGCAGATCCTGCTGCAGGCGGGCCTGCTGGCCGAGGGCGAATCGCTGTACGCGCCGCAGAACATCACGCTGATGCACCACCTGTACGCCTCGCTGCGTGCACACAGCCTGTTCCACCGCGACCAGCACTACGTGGTGCAGGGCGACGAGGTGATCATCGTCGACGAATTCACCGGCCGCCTGATGCAGGGCCGCCGCTGGTCCGACGGCCTGCACCAGGCCGTGGAGGCCAAGGAAGGCGTGCAGATCCAGCAGGAAAACCAGACGCTGGCGACCATCACCTTCCAGAATTACTTCCGCATGTACGCCAAGCTGGCGGGCATGACCGGCACGGCCGATACCGAAGCCTACGAGTTCCAGGAGATCTACGGCCTGGAGACGGTGGTGATCCCGACCAACCGGCAGGCCCAGCGCAAGGACCTGCAGGACCAGATCTACAAGACCTCGAAGGAGCGCTACGACGCCGTCATCCGCGATATCCGCGACTGCTTCGAGCGCGGCCAGCCGGTGCTGGTGGGCACGACTTCCATCGAGAACTCCGAGCTGCTGTCGCACCTGCTGAACCAGGCCCAGTTGCCGCACCAGGTGCTCAACGCCAAGCAGCACGCGCGCGAGGCTGAGATCGTCGCGCAGGCCGGCCGGCCCAAGATGATCACCATCGCCACCAACATGGCGGGCCGTGGTACCGACATCGTGCTGGGCGGCAATGTGGAAAAGCAGGCCGGCTTCGTGATGGTCGACGAATCCCTGTCGGACGAAGAGAAGGCCAGGCGCGTCACGCAACTGCAGGACGAGTGGCAGTCGCTGCACGAGCAGGTCAAGGCCGCGGGCGGCCTGCATATTGTCGGCACCGAGCGCCATGAGTCGCGCCGGATCGACAATCAGCTGCGTGGCCGCGCCGGCCGCCAGGGCGATCCGGGCTCGTCGCGCTTCTACCTGTCGCTGGACGATCAGCTGCTGCGCATCTTTGCCGGCGATCGCGTGCGCGCCATCATGGACCGCCTGAAGATGCCGGAAGGCGAGCCGATCGAGGCGGGTATCGTCACGCGCTCGATCGAGTCCGCGCAGCGCAAGGTCGAGGGCCGCAACTTCGACATCCGCAAGCAGCTGCTGCAATACGACGACGTGGCCAACGACCAGCGTCGCGAGATCTACAAGCTGCGCAACGAAATTCTCGAATCCGTCGACGCGGGCGACCTGGTCAAGAACCTGCGCGAATCCGTGTTCGTCGAGGTGTTCCGCGCCTACGTGCCGGCCGAGTCCATGGAAGAGCAGTGGGATCTCGTCGGCCTGGAGAAGACGCTGCGTGACGACTGGGGCGTCGAGGTGCCGTTGGTGAAGACGGTGGAGCAGGCGCAGTCGATCGAGGACGAAGAGCTGCTGACGCAGGTGCAGGAGGCCGTCGAGGCTGTGTATGCGGGCAAGGTGGCACAGGTCGGCCGCGAGTCCTTTGCCGGCTTCGAGCGCTCGGTGATGCTGCAGAGCCTGGATACGCACTGGCGCGAGCACCTGGCGGCGCTGGACCACCTGCGCCAGGGCATCCACCTGCGCGGCTATGCGCAGAAGGACCCGAAGCAGGAATACAAGCGCGAGTCGTTCGAGCTGTTCGGCCGCCTGCTGGACAACATCCGCAACGAAGTGACGCGCATCATCTTCACGGTGCGTATCCAGTCGCAGGCGGAGCTGGAAGAGGCTTCCGAGCAGATCGAGGAAGACCTGTCCCAACTGACCAACGTGCAGTACAAGCACGACGAATTCAGCGAACTGGCCGAAGTCGCCGCGGGCGATGCCGAGATCCACGGCGAGACGCCGCCTGTGCCGGCCCATCGGTCGGCTGCGGCTTCCGCCGCCGCGGCGCTGGCGGGGCAGGTGCCCAAGGTCGGCCGCAACGATCCGTGCCCGTGCGGTTCGGGCAAGAAGTACAAGCAGTGTCACGGCAAGCTGGCCTGACCGGCCGGCTGCTGCGGGCGCCGCGCCGCGCCGTCCGTTTCCTGTTGATTCAACGATGCCCGCATTGCGGGCATCCTCGTTTGAAAAGGTGCTCCATGGCTGTGAATCTCGTCGCGCCCGCCGCTGACTCCCTGTTGCCGATCGATGGCGTCGACCTCGGCTGGGCCGAAGCCGGCATCCGCAAGGCCAATCGCAAGGACGTGCTGCTGGTGCGCATCGCCGAGGGGGCGAGCGTGGCGGGCGTGTTCACGCAGAACCGCTTCTGCGCGGCGCCGGTGCAGGTCTGCCGCGAGCACCTGGCCAGCGGGCAGGGCGCGCGCGCGATCGTCGTCAACACCGGCAATGCGAACGCCGGCACCGGTGCGCCGGGCCTGGCGCTCGCGCGCCAGACCTGCGAGGCGGTGGCCGGGCTGCTCGGGATTGCGCCGCAGCAGGTGCTGCCGTTCTCGACCGGCGTGATTCTCGAGCCGCTGCCGGTGGATCGCCTCATCGCCGGGCTGCCCGCGGCACAGGCCAATGCCAAGCCCGACAACTGGCTGGCGGCCGCCGAGTCCATCATGACCACCGACACCGTGCCCAAGGCGGCATCGGGCACCTGCACGCTGTCGGGCAAGCCGGTGCGCCTGTCGGGCATCAGCAAGGGCGCGGGCATGATCCGCCCGAACATGGCGACCATGCTCGGCTTCATCGCCACCGACGCCAACGTGGATGAAGCCGTGCTGCAGGGCCTGGTGCGCCATGCCGCCGACCATTCCTTCAACAGCGTGACGGTCGACGGCGATACGTCGACCAACGATTCCTTCGTCGTCATCGCCACGGGCCGTGCCGGCACGCCGCGCATCGACTCTGAATCGCACCCCGACTACGCCGCACTGCGCGATGCGCTCACGGGCCTGGCGCAGGCGCTGGCACAGAAGATCGTGCGCGACGGCGAAGGCGCGACCAAGTTCATGACCATCCGCGTCGAAGGCGGCCGCAGTGTGGACGAGTGCCGCCAGGTCGCCTATGCGGTCGCGCATTCGCCGCTGGTCAAGACCGCGTTCTATGCGTCGGACCCCAACCTGGGCCGCATCCTGGCAGCGGTCGGCTATGCGGGCGTGAACGATCTCGACGTGGACGGCGTCAACCTGTGGCTCGACGATGTCTGGGTCGCCCGCGACGGCGGCCGCAATCCGGACTATCGCGAAGAAGACGGCCAGCGCGTGATGAAGCAGGCCGAGATCACCGTCCGCATCGCGCTCGGCCGCGGCGACGCGATCACCACGGTGTGGACGTGCGACTTCTCGCACGACTACGTCTCGATCAACGCGGACTACCGCTCGTAAGCGACGATTGCCGCCATGTCTTCCGATCTCACCGCCCGGCTCGAGCGCTTCCTGGGCCGCCTCGAGCAATGGCTGCCGCCCGAGCTGACCGAGGCCGACTGGAAGGCGGCGGTCGCTTTCCGCTGGCGCAAGTGCCACAGCCTGTTCGGCACCATCGGCTACCTCGCGCCGATTCGCCAGCTGCCGCCGATCCACCTGAGCGACCTGCACAACATCGATCGCCAGAAAGACGCGATCGTCGCCAATACGCGCCAGTTCGTACGCGGGCTGCCGGCCAACAATGTGCTGCTGACCGGCGCGCGCGGCACCGGCAAGTCGTCGCTGATCAAGGCGTGCCTGAACGCCTTCGTCGGCGAAGGGCTGCGGCTGGTGGAGGTCGACAAGGATGACCTGTCCGATCTCGGCGACATCGTGGAGCAGCTCACGGCGCGCCCCGAGCGCTTCGCCATCTTCTGCGACGACCTGTCGTTCGAGGAGGGCGAATCGGGCTACAAGGCGCTGAAATCCGCGCTGGACGGCTCGGTGGCGGCGCAGTCGGACAACGTGCTGATCTACGCCACGTCCAACCGGCGCCACCTGCTGCCGGAATACATGAAGGACAACGAGACCTACCAGCACATGCCGGACGGTGAAATCCATCCGGGCGAAGTGGTGGAGGAGAAGATCTCGCTGTCGGAGCGTTTCGGGCTGTGGCTGTCGTTCTACCCGCCCAAGCAGGACGAGTACCTGACCATCGTCGCCCATTGGCTCCAGCACTTCGGCTGCAGCGACGAGGACGTCGCCGCCGCCCGGAGCGATGCGCTGGTGTGGGCGCTGGAGCGCGGTTCCCGCTCGGGCCGGGTGGCCTGGCAGTTCGCGCGTGACTGGGGCGGCAAGCATGGGCGGCAGCATGTCGGCTGACACGATCACGCAAGCATCGGCCACGCACACGCCGGACGGCCGCAAGATCACCGAAGTGGCTGTCGGCGTGCTGGTGCAGCCGGATGGCCGCTTCCTGCTGGCGCAGCGCCCCGAGGGCAAGCCGTACGCCGGCTACTGGGAGTTTCCCGGCGGCAAGCTGGAGTCGGGCGAATCGGTGGAGGCGGCGCTCACGCGCGAGCTGAAGGAAGAACTCGACATCACTCTGCGCGCCTGCGAGCGGTGGCACACCATCGAGCATGACTATCCGCACGCTTACGTGCGGCTGCACTTCTGCAAGGTGACGGCGTGGGATGGTGCGCTGCGCGCGCTGGAGGGCCAGGATTTCGCCTGGCAGACGCTGCCCATCAGCGTCGATCCGGTGCTGCCGGCGACGCTGCCGGTCTTCGAGTGGATGCGCGCCGAGGCCGAGGCTAGTTGAGCCTGCCGCTGGCGCCGCCCGATTCCCCGCCCGGGGCATCCGGCGGCAGATCGTCGTCTTCCACCACGGGAATCGTGTACTGCTCGGCGGCCCAGGCGCCCAGGTCGATCTGTTTGCAGCGCTCGGAGCAGAACGGGCGGTAGCGGCTTTCGGGTGTCCAAGGCACCGGCTTGCCGCAGGTCGGGCATTTGACGGTTTTCATATTCATGGGCGACGGCTCAGAAGTTACAGAGCTTGAGCTGGAACGGGATGTCCGCATCGACCGGCTTGGGCCGCAGATCGCCATCTTGCTGGGTGAAGCGCACCCAGAGCATGTACTTGTTGGCACTGATCTCGGGGATGAAGCCCAGCGTGGCATCGTCCAGGCGCACCTGCATCAGCTGATAGATCCGGCCGGATAGCATCTGCTGGTAGCTGCCGGCATTGGCGATCACCTTGCCGCTCTGGCCGGATTCGCGCAGCAGGCGCAGCACGATCATCGTGGCGTCGCGCAGCGGTACCAGTGGCTGGGCCCATTTGACGATGTCGGCACGGCGGCGCTCGCCGGGATGATGCTGCCATGCAAAATACGCCGGCAGGTCGAACTCGCACGTCCCGCCCGGGATGATGGCACGGCTGCGGATGCTGGTCAGCCATTCGTTGTCGGCGATCAGCTGGCCGGCCTTGCCGTGTGTGGCGGTGAGGTTGCCGGACGCCGTTTCCAGCTCGGCGATCACGGCATCGAGCGCTTCCTGGTCGATCTGCGGACTGCTGCGCAGCGCGGTCAGCGTCTGGCGCTGGCGGTCCAGTTCCTTGAGCAGGTCGGACTTGAGGTCGGCGCGGCCGGCCACGTCCACGATCTCGAACAGCGTGGTCAGCGCCACATGGTGCTGCAGCGGGTGTTCCTGCGCGAGAAAGAAATCCAGCCGCTCGAACAGATCTTCGAGGCGCAGCAGCGTCCGAATGCGTTCGTTGAAGGGGTATTCGTACAAAATCAAAACTGGAGGCCCGCCTTGGATCGTACGAAGCCCGTTTGGCCTCGATCTGCCCGCATTCTATGCGAGACCCTCGCGCATCACAATGCAGCGGGATTCGAGGGCTGCTTTCAGGCGCTTTCAATGCGCCCGGTAGGCGAGGTCCAGTCTGTCGATCTGAGGGAGGAGGTCGGCCAGGGCGCCGCCGTTGTCGATGACATCGTCGGCCACCGCCAGGCGGGCTTCGCGCGTGGCCTGGCGGGCGACGATGGATTCGACCAGCGCGCGCGGCAGGCCGTTGCGGGCGATCACGCGCGCGATCTGCGTCTCGACAGGACAGTCGATCACCAGGATGCGGTCGACCAGCGCGCGCCAGCTGTGATGTCCGCTCAGGGACTCCACCAACAGGGGGACCACGTAGACCAGATAAGGACAGGCATCCGAAGCCTGCGCCGCCGCGCCGCGTGACAGGCTGATCTCGCGGATCAGCGGGTGCGTGATCTGTTCCAGGCGGGCTTTGGCGGTGGCGTCGGAGAAGGCGAGGGCGCGCATGGCGTCGCGGTCCATGGCGCCGTCGGCGCGCAGAATGCCGGGCCCGAAGGCTTCGACCAGCTTCGGGATGGCCGCGCCGCCCGGTGCGGTGATCTCGTGCGCGATGGTGTCGGTGTCGACGACCGCGGCACCCCGTTCGGCAAGGCGCTCCGCAACGTAGCTCTTGCCGCTGCCGATGCCGCCGGTCAGGCCGATCACGCGCATGCCGGCAGCCTCTTACCGCGCCAGCAGTGGTGCGAGCCCCATCAGCGCCACCAATTGCGGGCCGGCCAGCAGTGAGATCACGCCGGCACCCGCGATGAACGGGCCGAACGAAAACGGCGATTCGCTCGTGGCGCCGCGCGCGATGCGCACCACCCCGAACACCAGGCCGACCACCGACGACAGCAGCACCAGCAGCGGCAGCGCCTGCCAGCCGAACCAGGCGCCCAGTGCGCCCATCAGCTTGAAGTCGCCGTAGCCCATGCCTTCGCGGCCGCGCAGGAGCTTATAGGCCCAGTAGATGCTCCACAGGAATAGATACCCCGCCGTCGTGCCGATCACCGCGTCCGGCAGCCGTGCGAACATGCCGAACAGGTTCACCAGCAGGCCGAGCCACAGCAGCGGCTGGGTGATGGCATCGGGCAGGAGCTGCGTGTCGGCGTCGATCATCGAGCCGGCAATCAGGAACCACAGCAGCGCGGCCGAGGCCACCGCCACCCAGGTCGGCCCGAAGTGCCACAGGCAGGCGCCGGTCAGCACGCCAGTCACCAGCTCCACGGCGGGATAGCGCCAGGAGATGGGGGTCTTGCAGGCGCTGCAGCGGCCGCGCAACGCCAGCCAGCTCAGCACCGGGATGTTCTCGACCGCCTTGATCTGGTGGCCGCATGACGGGCAGGCCGAGCGCGGCACGACCAGGTTGTACGGCTCGGAATGCGGCAGCGGTTCGTTGCGCAGCTCGGCGATGTAGTTGGCCTCTTCGCGCTCGATCATGCGCGGCAGGCGGTGAATCACCACGTTGAGGAAGCTGCCGATCAGCAAGCCCAGCAGCGTCCCCGCGCCGATCACGAACCACGCCGGCAGTTGCGCCAGCGTGGGAATGACGAACATTCCGGGCATCATCAGACCACTTGGCCCAGCTTGAAGATCGGCAGGTACATGGCAACCACCATGCCCCCGATCAGCACGCCCAGGATCACGATGATGAGCGGCTCGATCAGGGCGGAGATGTTGGCCACCGCGTCATCGACCTCGCGCTCGTAGAATTCGGCCACCTTCAGCAGCATGTTGTCCAGCGCACCGGATTCCTCGCCGATCTGCGTCATCTGCAGCACCATGTTGTCGAACACATGGGTCGCCTGCATGGCGTTGGTGAGGCTGGTACCGATGCGCACCGCCTGCTGGATCTCCATGGTGGCGTCATAGTAGACCCAGTTGCCGGCGGCGCCCGCCACGGATTCCATCGACTCCACCAGCGGCGTCCCGGCCGAGAACATGGTGGCCAGCGTCCGCGTCCAGCGCGCGATGGTGGCCTTGCGGATGATGCTGCCGAAGATCGGCATCTTCAGGATGGCCTTGTGCGTGTTGCGCTGCACATTCTCCGAGCGCTTGAAGGCGCGCGCATACAGAATGATGCCGATGACGGGCGCGAAGATGATGATGTACCACCACTTCACGAAGAAGTCCGAGATGCCCATCACCACCAGCGTCGGGGCTGGCAGCGTGGCGCCGAAGCTGGCGAACACGTTCTTGAACGCCGGCACCACGAAGATCATCAGCACCACCGTGACCAGGAAAGCCACACTCAGCACCGAGATCGGATAGATCATGGCCGACTTGATCTGCGCCTTCAGCGCGATCGACTTTTCCATGTACATCGACAGCCGCTCGAGCAGCGCGTCGAGAATACCGCCCTGCTCACCCGCATCGATCAGGTTGCAGTACAGCGAATCGAAGTACTTCGGATGGCGGCGGAAGGCCTGCGCCATGCTGCTGCCAGACTCGATGTCGACACGGATTTCCGTCAGCAGCTGGGTGAAGTTCGGGTTGGCGTGCCCGCGCGCGATGATGTCGACCGATTGCAGCAGCGGCACGCCCGCTTTCAGCATGGTAGACAGCTGGCGCGTGAAGTAGGCGATGTCCTTGGGTACGATCTTCTTGCCGCGCGCGGCGCGCCGACGCTTGGACTTGGTGATCGACAGCCCTTGCTTGCGCAGCACCGCATTGACTTCGGTGATGCTCTCCGCCCGCATCTCGCCCTTGAAGATCTTGCCTTTGCGGTCCTTGCCTTCCCATTCGAAGATGTACTGCGTGGGCGCTTTCTTGGCGGCGGTCTTGCTTGCCGATGCAGCGGCGGACCGGTTCGCGGTCGGTGCTCGTGTGGCCATGGTTGGTTCCTACCCCCCGGTATGGGAACGATTGATCGAGAAGGTTACTGGTTGGTCGTGGCCAACACTTCCTCAAGGGACGTCAGCCCCTGCTTGACTTTCCGCAGGCCGGAATCGCGCAGTGAGAGCACGCCTTCCTTGCGCGCCTGTTCGGCGATCTGCAGCGCCGTGCCGTGGCTGAGGATGATCTCCTGGATTGCCTCGGTGATCGGCATGACCTGGTAGATGCCGACCCGGCCCTTGTAGCCGCTGCCGTTGCATGCCTCGCAGCCGACCGGATGGTACGGCTGCCACGAGCCGTCCAGGTCTGCCTCCTTGAAGCCCGCGTCCAGCAGCGTTTCCTTGGGCAGCGGGCCCTGCTTCTTGCAGGCCTTGCACAGGCGCCGCCCCAGACGCTGCGCCGTGATCATCAGCACCGACGATGCGATGTTGAACGGCGCCACGCCCATGTTCATCAGCCGTGTCAGCGTGGTCGGCGCGTCGTTGGTGTGCAGCGTGGAGAACACCAAGTGGCCGGTCTGCGCGGCCTTGATGGAGATGTCGGCAGTTTCCAGGTCCCGGATTTCGCCCACCATGATGATGTCGGGATCCTGCCGCAGGAAGGACTTCAGCGCTGCGGCGAAGGTCAGCCCCGCCTTGTCGTTGACGTTGACCTGGTTGATGCCGGGCAGTTGGATTTCCGCCGGGTCTTCCGCGGTGGAAATGTTGATGTCGCCCTGGTTCAGCCTGTTCAGGAAGGTGTACAGCGACACCGTCTTGCCGCTACCGGTCGGGCCGGTCACCAGCACCATGCCGTAGGGGCGCTTGATCACGTCCAGCAGCACCTGCTTCTGCTCGGGCTCATAGCCGAGCTGGTCGATATCGAGCCGCTCGGTCGAGGACTCCAGAATCCGGATCACGATCTTCTCGCCGAAGAGCGTCGGCAGCGTCGACACCCGGAAGTCGATGGCGCGCTCGACCATCTCCTTGTTGTCCTTGTCGTTCTTGTCTTTCGGAACGGTGATCAGGAGCTTCATGCGGCCGTCTTGCGGCACGCGCTTTTCCGAGATGTCCAGGCGCGACAGCACCTTGATGCGGGTGGCGATCTTGTCGCGGATGTCCAGCGGCGGCTGCGCGACCTGCTCGAGGATGCCGTCGATGCGGAAGCGCACGCGGTAAAACGTTTCAAACGGCTCGAAATGCAAGTCGGAGGTGCCGCGCAGCAGCGCCTCGGTAAACAGCTTCTGCAGGAAGCGCACCACCGGCGCATCGTCGATGCCGTCGGTCGGCGTACGGCGGACCGCCGCGGCCGCACCCGGGTCGTATTCGATCTGCGCGGTTTCCTGCTTGGAGATGAGCGACTTGATCTCGGCCGGTGCCTCGTTGGCGAGGCTCAGCTGGCGCACCAGCTTGTCGTGCTCGACGATGACCGCCTCGATCGCCACGTTCATCTTCTGGCGCAGTTCCTCGAGCGGCTTGGGGTCGCTCGGGTCCGAGGTGGCCACGATGATGCGGTTGTCGCGCCGGCCCAGCGGCAACAGGCGCAACTGCTGGAAATGCTTGTTGGCCGACAGCACGGGCGGCACGGTGTCGAGCTTGTACTGTGCCAGGTCCAGCAGCGGCATCTGGTATTTGCCCGCCACGAAGACGGCGAGATCATGAGCGCTCATGATGCCGCTGCTCACCAGTTCGTCGATCAGCTGCGTGCGCTTTTCGCGGGCACTTTGTTCTAGCTGGGTGAGTAATGTCGGCGCAATTCGCCGGCTCTGCGCAAGAGAGAGTCCGAGAGTCATGAGTCCGTCTGGCTGACCATCCAGCGCGCGCCCGGTCCCACTACCGGATCGCCCGCCCGCCCCCCGAGGCGAGTTGTTGTGTTTTTGGCTGTCGGCGCTCCACCCGTTCGTGGGGGGTGGGGCCCGGAATCGGGGCAGTTTGACGACCGCCCCGCGATTTGTAAAGCACGCTCAGAAGTGACACGTGCATTTGTGCCACATCGGCAGAAAGTGGCGCGGTCTGAAGCGCTCGGCGCAGCGGGTGCCATCAGCTGCGCTTTTGCCCCGCGGCGGGCCGGTGCAGGCGCACGGTGCGGATCGACTGGCTGTCCATCTGCACGATGTCCATCACGCATCCGGCGATCCGTACGCTGACCGGCGCCTCGGGAATTTCTTCCAGTATTTCCAGCACCAGGCCGTTGAGCGTCTTCGGTCCATCGGTCGGCAGCTGCAGGCCCAGGCGGCGGTTCAGGTCGCGCAGCGACATGCCTGCGTCGGCCAGATAGGCGTCCTGTGCGTCCCAGGCCAGCTTGCCGGCGTTCGGTAGCGTGGTGGTGAACTCGCCGATCATCTCCTCGATGATGTCTTCCAGCGTCACCAGCCCCAGCATATCGCCGTATTCGTTGATCACCAGTCCGATGCGCCGCCGGTTTTCCTGGAAATACTGTAGCTGGCGGAACACCGGCGTGCCGCTCGGCACGAAGTAGGGTTTGGCCAGCAGGCTGCGGAAATTGTCGTGGATGAGTTCCGTGTGGCCCAGCAGCGACAGGGCCTTGCGCACGTGCAGGATGCCGAGCACCTGGTCGGTGTCCTGCTCGAACACGGGGAGCTTGTTGTGGTAGCAGGTCTCCAACTGCTGGATCACCTCTTCGATGGGCCGCGACAGGTCCAGCGATTCCACCCGCGCGCGCGGCGTCATCACGTCGTCCACGGTGATGGCGTCCAGGTCGAACAGGTTGAGCAGGATGCTGCGGTGCTTGTGCGGAATGAAATTGCCCGACTCCAGCACCAGCGTGCGCAGCTCCTCGGCGGACATCCTCTGCTCGGGCGCCTGGCGCGGGTTGATGCGCACCAGCCGCAGCAGCACCGTGACGAACGCATTGACGACGGTTACCAGCGGTGTCGCCAGCCTCAGCAGCGGCGCGATGATGACGCTGGCCGGAAACGAGATCCGCTCGGGATACGTCGCGCCGACGATCTTCGGAGCGATCTCGCAGAACACGATGATCAGGAAGGCGACGATGGCCGTGGCGATCGACAGCGTGGTGCCGCTGTTGCCGAAGTAATGGATGGCCAGGTTGGCGATCAGCACCGGCACTGCGGTATTGATCAGGTTGTTGCCGATCAGGATCAGCGACAGCAGCTTGTCGGTTTGGCCCAGCAGGCCCTGCGTGCGGCGCGCGCCGGTGACGTTGGACTTGGCGAGGTGGCGCAGGCGATGGCGGTTGAGCGCCATCAGGCTGGTCTCGGAGATCGAGAAGAAGGCGGAGCAGCACAGCAGCAGCAAGACGGCGCCGAGCTGCGCCCATAACGGCCAGGAGTCCAAGGCGGATGCGCGGGAGCAGGGAAGCGCCCACTATAGCAGAGGGGTTTGCCGTGCCGATGGCATGCGGCAGCCCATCGCCGGCCGGGCGGCATCTCGTCCCGTGAGGGACTGTGCGGAAGATGCTGGGAACTTTATCTGCGGCGTCGGACATCGTGCCGCGAGGACAACCAGAATGCGAGA
Source organism: Ralstonia pseudosolanacearum (assembly GCF_024925465.1). NCBI lineage: Bacteria > Pseudomonadati > Pseudomonadota > Betaproteobacteria > Burkholderiales > Burkholderiaceae > Ralstonia > Ralstonia pseudosolanacearum. Next base: position 731,331 of record NZ_CP103852.1, read on the forward strand.
AATTGGTCGGGGTGAGAGGATTCGAACCTCCGGCCTCTACGTCCCGAACGTAGCGCTCTACCAGGCTAAGCTACACCCCGATGCTTCTTCGCAACTTCTCGTGCTTGTCAGGACTGGCGTTGCAGCGAGAAAGCACATAACTGTATCAGCGTTTGGCGGAATTGGGAAGGGGGTAATGCAATTATTGCTTCCGCGGCTGCGGAAGCTTCGTGCTCGGCGGCCTTGCGCGTGTACTCGAGCGCGCCCGATGCCTGGATGGCGGCGAAGATTGCATCGAAGTGTTCGGTGCCGCCCTGTTCGATGGCCTGGCGCGCCAGCGCGCGCTGCGTCTCGGTGCCGTGCGACAGCAGATAGATCAGCGGCAGCGTCGGTTTGCCTTCGCGCAGGTCGTCGCCGGCGTTCTTGCCCATCTGGTCGGCGGTCGCGGTGTAGTCGAGCAGGTCGTCGACGATCTGGAACGCGGTCCCGATGCGCCGGCCGTATTCGGCGGCGGCGGCTTCGGTGGCGGCGTCGGCGCCCGAGAGCACGGCGCCGATCTGCGCCGCGGCCTCGAACAGCTTGGCGGTCTTGTAGCGGATCACCTGCAGGTAGCGCTCCTCCGTCACGTCCGGGTCGTGCATGTTGAGCAGTTGCAGCACTTCGCCTTCGGAGATGACGTTGGTGGCATCGGCCAGGATCTGCATGACGCGCATGCTGTCGGCCTGCACCATCATCTGGAAGGCGCGCGAGTAGAGGAAGTCGCCCACCAGCACGCTGGCCGCGTTGCCGAACGCCGCGTTGGCAGTTTGGCGGCCGCGGCGCAGCTCGGATTCGTCGACCACGTCGTCGTGCAGGAGCGTGGCGGTATGGATGAACTCGACCACCGCCGCCAGTTCGTAATGGTGCTGGCCGCGATAGCCCAGTGCGTTCGCCATCAGCAGCAGGATCACCGGGCGCAGGCGTTTGCCTCCCGCGCTGATGATGTATTCGCCGATCTGGTTGATCAGCGCGACCTCCGAGCCGAGTCGGCGCCGGATCACGGCATCGACGGCGTGCATGTCTTCGGCGACGGGGGCGAGCAGGACGGAGGCGGGCATTTTGGTCAAGGCGGGTTCCGGCGGAAGGCTGAATCTGACGGTTGGCTTGCGTACAGCATGCGGCGCAAAAACCGCGGAATTATAGAGCAAGCACGTGGCCTGCCCGGTACGTGTGGCGTGGCGGGCGCAAGAGAGGGCTTTGCGAGGCCGATATCGCTTAAGCCTTTGACTTGTCTGGGGTTTCTTCGTACAATTGCGAGTTCTCTGTGTCCGCTGGCTGCGTAGGCAGGCGGCGGGTGGCAGGAGAGTCACGTTTAAGTTCTTTAACGAGGTCCGACAATGTACGCGGTCGTAAAAACCGGTGGTAAGCAATACAAGGTTGCTGCTGGCGAAAAACTGAAAGTAGAACAGATACCGGCGGACGTTGGCGCAGAAATCACGCTTGACCAGGTGCTCGCAGTGGGCGCCGGCGACCAACTGAAGGTTGGCGCGCCGCTGGTGAGCGGGGCTGCCGTCAAAGCCACCGTCATCTCCCATGGTCGTCACGACAAGGTGAAAATCTTCAAGATGCGCCGTCGTAAGCACTACCAGAAGCACCAGGGGCATCGTCAAAATTACACCGAGTTGCGTATCGACTCGATCGTGGCCTAAGGCTGCGTCGTCTACGTAACCGGATAGGAGTTCAGTCATGGCACAGAAAAAAGGCGGCGGTTCCACACGGAACGGCCGTGATTCCGAGTCGAAGCGCCTGGGCGTGAAGGTGTACGGCGGCCAAGCCATCAACGCTGGCGGCATCATCATTCGCCAACGTGGTACGCGCACGCACGCTGGTGTGAACGTGGGTATGGGCAAGGACCACACCCTCTTCGCGCTGGTCGATGGCCACGTGAAGTTCGCCAACCGCGGCGAAGGCAAGAAGCAGTTCGTCGACGTCGTTCCGGCGGCCTGATACAGCCTTGCAGTCAGAAGGCCCCGCACCTGCGGGGCTTTTTCGTTTCTGGCCGCTAACAAAACGCGAGGCATAGTCCTGGGCGGTACGATGTCCCAGGCGCGTTCTGTTAGCGATGGCGCAGCAGCGCCGATTCTTTGACCTGCCGTGCGCACGCCGCACGGGCGGAGACCTCCATGAAGTTCATCGACGAAGCCCGGATTGAAGTGATCGCTGGTGACGGCGGCAACGGCAGCGCTTCGATGCGCCGCGAGAAATTCGTCCCGTTCGGTGGCCCCGACGGTGGCGACGGCGGCCGGGGCGGCAGCGTGTGGGCGGTGGCCGACCGCAACATCAACACCCTGATCGACTACCGCTTCGCCAAGAAGCACCTGGCGCGCAACGGCGAGAACGGTCGCGGTGCCGATTGCTATGGCGCGGCCGGCGAAGACATCACGCTGCGCTTGCCGGTCGGTACCGCCATTTATGACTCCGATACCGACGAGCAGATCGCCGACCTGACGCTCGACGGCCAGCGCCTGTGCCTGGCGCGCGGTGGCGAGGGCGGCTGGGGCAACATCCACTTCAAGTCGAGCACCAACCGCGCGCCGCGCCAGAAGACCGACGGTAAGCCCGGCGAGCGCCGCAACCTGCGGCTGGAGCTGAAGGTGTTGGCCGACGTCGGTTTGCTGGGCATGCCCAACGCCGGCAAGTCGACGCTGATCACGGCCATTTCCAACGCTCGCCCGAAGATCGCCGACTATCCGTTCACGACGCTGCATCCCAACCTGGGCGTGGTCCGCACCGGGCCGTCGAAGTCGTTCGTGGTGGCCGATATCCCGGGCCTGATCGAAGGCGCTGCCGAGGGCGCGGGCCTGGGCCATCAGTTCCTGCGCCACCTGCAGCGCACGCGCGTGCTGCTGCACGTGGTGGACCTCGCTCCGTTCGACGAGGGCATCGACCCGGTGGCCGAAGCCAAGGCGATCGTCGGCGAACTGAAGAAATACGACGCCGAACTGTACGACAAGCCGCGCTGGCTGGTGCTCAACAAGCTCGACATGGTGCCCGAGGACGAACGCGAGGCGCGTGTGAAGGACTTCATCAAGCGCTTCAAGTGGAAAGGGCCGGTGCACCGCATTTCCGCGCTGACGCACGACGGTTGCCCGGGCCTGATCCACGCGATCCAGGATTACCTCGACGCGCTGCGTGCCGAAGAGGACGCCGCCGCTGCCGCGCCGGACGCGCGCCTCGATCCGACGCTGCACAACGTCGACCACGACGGCAGCGCCAACGCATAACACGGCAGCATCACAACACTTCGTCTCCGGAGATTCACCCACCATGGCCCTGCGTTCGCTGATCGCCGATGCGCGCCGCCTCGTCGTCAAGGTCGGTTCCAGCCTAGTCACCGATGACGGCCGCGGCCTCGACCAGGCCGCCATCGCCCGCTGGGCCGCGCAGATCGCGGCGCTGCGCGCGGCCGGCAAGGAGGTCGTGCTGGTGAGCTCCGGCGCCATCGCCGAAGGCATGCAGCGGCTGGGCTGGACCCGGCGGCCGAAGGAGATCCACGAGCTGCAGGCCGCTGCGGCCGTCGGACAGATGGGCCTGGCCCAGGTGTACGAATCGGAATTCGCGCGGCACGGTATCCGCACGGCGCAGGTGCTGCTGACGCATGGCGATCTGGCCGACCGCGAGCGCTACCTGAACGCGCGCTCGACGCTGCTGACGCTGCTGGGCCTCGGCGTGGTGCCGATCATCAACGAGAACGATACGGTCGTCACCGACGAGATCAAGTTCGGCGATAACGATACGCTGGGCGCGCTGGTCACCAACCTGATCGAAGGCGATGCGCTGATCATCCTGACGGATCAGCGTGGCCTGTACACCGCTGATCCGCGCAAGCACCCCGATGCGCGCTTCGTCGACGAAGCCCAGGCCGGGGCGCCGGAGCTGGAGGCCATGGCCGGCGGTGCCGGCAGCAGCATCGGCAAGGGCGGCATGCTGACCAAGATCGTGGCGGCCAAGCGGGCGGCCAAGTCGGGCGCCCACACCGTGATCGCCTCGGGCCGCGAGGCCGACGTGCTGGCGCGGCTGGCCGGCGGCGAGGCCATCGGCACGCAACTGCGCGCGCCGACCGGGCGCATGGCCGCACGCAAGCAGTGGATGATCGACCACCTGCAACTGCGCGGCCGCGTCGTGCTGGATGCCGGTGCGGTCGACAAGCTCACGGCCGGCGGCAAGTCGTTGTTGCCGATCGGCGTGACGGAAGTGCAGGGCGAGTTTGCGCGCGGGGAAGTGATTTCGTGTGTCGACACGGCCGGGCGCGAAGTGGCGCGCGGGCTGACCAACTATTCCGCCGCCGAGGCGCGGCTGATTGCCCGCAAAGCGTCTTCGGAGATCGAGGCGGTGCTGGGGTATGTCAGCGCCGCCGAGCTGGTGCACCGCGACAACCTGGTGCTGCTCTGAACCCTTTGCGGGATGGGCCGCCCGGTCCATCCCGGGCGGCCGATCTTCTTACGGCCCGTACATGCGCCCGGACGGGGCCGTGCCCAGCCGCCGCACGAGCGTGGAGGCGCGGCCGTCGCCCGCCACCGAGCGCACGTCGCAGAAGTACGTCCGCATCAATTCCGACGCATAGTCCGCCTGCCCGCCGCTGCCGACCCGCTGCCAGTCGCCCGCGGCCTTGTAGGCGTTCAGGCTGGCCGTCTCGGCATTGGCGCTCTCATTCATGTCGACGGCGCGGTTGCCGATCCACTGGTTGGTGTCGTTGCGCAGCGTCGCGTAGATGCGCCGTTCGCCGGTATCGCAGCGCAGGCCTTCATAGTTGACGTTGCGTGCGCCGGTCTTGCTGGTGATCAGCACGGTGTAGCGCACCACGTTGTCCTTGCCGATGCTGACCGACTTGGGGTCGATGGCGAAGCGCAGCGGCGATTCATCGCGGCCGACCGAGAACGGGACCGCGTCGCGATCCACCGGCGGCGCCGGGAAGGTGACGGCGTCTTCCGTGAACGGCTTGTCGTTGAACGGGTCGAGCAGCAGTTTGTCTTCGAGGTCGCCGGTGCGGTTGTGGCCACATGCCGTCAGCGCCAGCGTAGCCGCCAGCGCGAGCGGCACGAGAGCGCGGCGCGCTCCACGTGTCGTCATCACAGTCACAGAGAGTCCTTGGACGGGGTGTCGTCAGGGTTGGAAGAGTCGATGGGCTGCGCGGCGGGCCGGGACGTGATCACGGTTTCGACGATGACCGTCGAGGTGGTGACCGTCAGTGCCGGCGGCTGACGCTGGCCGCGCGCGTTCTGGTCGTTCCGGCCGGCCTGGCCGCCGGCGCGTCCGTCGCGCTCGCGGTGCGGTCCGCCGCGCCCGTACGGCGACAGCGGCGCCCGATGGGACCGCTGCACGAAGCGCGACAGCTCCGACAGCGCCATCTGATAGACCTCGCGCTTGAACTCGATCACGGCATCGAGCGGCACCCAGTACTGGCTCCAGCGCCAGGCATCGAACTCCGGATGCTCGGTGGCGCGCAGTTGGACATCGCAATCGCGGCCGACCATGCGCAGCAGGAACCAGATCTGTTTCTGGCCCCGGTAGTGGCCGCGGATTTCGCGGCGGATGAACTTGTCCGGCACCTCATACCGCAGCCAGTCGCGTGTGCGACCGATGATCCGGACGTGTTCTGGCAACAGGCCGACTTCTTCGTGCAGTTCGCGGTACATCGCCTGTTCGGGCGTTTCGCCGTACTTGATGCCGCCTTGTGGAAACTGCCAGGAGTGCTCGCCGATACGCTTGCCCCAGAACACCTCGTTTCTTGCGTTGATGAGGATGATGCCGACGTTCGGGCGAAAGCCTTCACGATCGAGCATGACTGCACCTCGAATACTTTAGAATTACGCCGATTATAGAGCGGCCTGCCGTCCTGCTGTTATCGGATGCCGCAATGTTGCCGCTCACTCGCGCCTCCTAGGGGGAGGGGTGCCGCCTGCGCCGATGTGCGCTTCGCATCCCGCTGTATCTCCTGATTCCGGTGGCTTTCGCCTTGATCCTCGCGGCTTTGGTTGCCGCGGCTATCCCTTATTGTCAGTCGCATGAAAGCGTCCCAGTTCTTCATTTCCACGCTCAAGGAAGCCCCCGCCGATGCGGAGATCGTCTCGCACAAGCTGATGATGCGTGCCGGCATGATCAAGAAGCTTGGCGCGGGCCTCTATACGTATATGCCCGTGGGTCTGCGCGTGATCCGCAAGGTCGAGCAGATCGTGCGTGAGGAAATGAACGCCAGTGGTGCGGTGGAAGTGCTGATGCCCGTGGTGCAGCCCGCCGAGCTGTGGCAGGAGACCGGCCGCTGGGACAAGATGGGCGACGAGATGATGCGCGTGAAAGACCGCCACGAGCGCGATCTTGTCATCCAGCCGACCTCCGAAGAGGTGGTGACCGACATCGCTCGCACCGAGATCCGCTCGTACAAGCAGATGCCGGTCAATTTCTACCAGATCCAGACCAAGTTCCGTGATGAGCGCCGTCCTCGCTTCGGCATCATGCGCGGCCGCGAGTTCACCATGAAGGACGCGTACTCCTTCGACCGCGACGCCGAGGGCCTGAAGGTCTCGTACGAGAAGATGTATGGCGCCTACACGCGCATCTTCCAGCGCTTCGGGCTGGAGTTCCGCGCGGTGGCGGCCGACAACGGCGCCATCGGCGGCTCGGGCTCGCATGAGTTTCACGTGATCGCCGACACCGGCGAGGACGCCATCGTCTACAGCCCGGACTCGGATTACGCCGCCAACATCGAGGCCGCCGAGGCCGTGGCCCCGGCCACGCCGCGCGGCGCCGCCACCGAGGCATTCACCAAGACGCACACGCCTGGTCGCACCAAATGCGAGGCGGTCGCCAAGCAGTTGGGCATTCCGCTCGAGCGCAACATCAAGTCCATCGTGCTGGCCACGGAAGTCGAGGGTAGCGAGCCGCAGATCTGGATGCTATTGCTGCGTGCCGATCACGAGCTTAACGAGGTCAAGGCATCGAAGGTGCCGGGCTTGGCGGATTTCCGCTTCGCCACGGAAGGCGAAATCCTGCGCGCATTCGGCACGCCTCCGGGTTACCTGGGGCCGATCGGTACGAAGCAGCCGGTCAAGGTGGTGGCAGATCGCACCGTCGCTGTCATGAGCGATTTCGTCGTCGGCGCCAATGAAGAGGACTACCACTACACCGGCGTGAACTGGGGCCGCGACCTGCCCGAACCCGAGGTCTACGACCTGCGCAACGTGGTGGAGGGCGACCCCTCGCCGGACGGCAAGGGCACGCTGGCGATCTGCCGCGGCATCGAGGTCGGCCACGTGTTCATGCTGGGCACGCGCTATTCCGAATCGATGAGCGCCACCTTCCTGGACGAAAACGGCAAGACCCAGCCGATGATGATGGGCTGCTACGGCATCGGCATCACGCGGATCCTGGGTGCGGCCATCGAGCAGAACTACGATGCGCGCGGCATCATCTGGCCGGTGTCGATCGCGCCGTTCGAGGTGGTGATCTGCCCGGTGGGCTACGACCGTTCCGAGGCCGTGCGCGCCGAGGCCGACCGCCTGCACGCGGAACTGGTCGCCGCCGGCATCGACGTGATCCTGGACGACCGCGGCGAGCGCCCCGGCGCGATGTTCGCCGACTGGGAGCTGATCGGCGTGCCGTTCCGCGTGGTGGTGGGCGAGCGCGGCCTGAAGGACGGCAAGCTCGAACTGCAGGGCCGCCGCGACGAGGCCGCCGCCGCCGTGGCGCCGGCCGACGTGCTGGCCACCCTCAAGTCGCGCCTGGCGCAATAACGGTGCCGGACGCCATGCGTCGCTTCCCGGTCCGCCCGATCGCCGCCACGCTGTGCGCGGTGGCGCTGCTCGCGGGGTCGCGCTCGGCGTGGGCGGGTGCGCAGAAAGAGGAATACCTGGCCGACTCGGTGCGCAGCGCGCTGTCCGCCGCCGTGGCCGACAGCCGTCCGCTGCGCCCGGTGTTTGCCAACAACGAAGAGCAGCTCGGCTACCTGCGCTGGCTGGCGGAGATGTCGGCGCGCATGTCCGCCAAGATTCCGCTGGCATCGGTCCGCGTCGAGCTGATCGAGACGGCGTACTACGAGGCCAAGCGGGCGGGGCTGGATCCGGCGCTGGTGCTCGGCCTGATCCAGGTGGAAAGCGGCTTCCGCAAGTACGCCATGAGCGGCGCCGGCGCCATGGGGCTGATGCAGGTGATGCCGTTCTGGACGCGCAGCATCGGCGACAAGGACGTGCGCAAGCTGTTCCACCTGCAGAGCAACCTGCGCTACGGCTGCACCATCCTCCGGCACTACCTCGACATGGAGGGCGGCAACCTCTACCTGGCGCTGGGCCGCTACAACGGCAGCCGCGGCCAGCCGCAGTATCCGAACGCCGTGCTGGCGGCCTGGAAGCGCTGGCAGTACCAGGATGCAACGGTGACGACCGCATCCGCGCCCGCGCCGTCGGGCGCCGCGCCGCGCGCCAAGGCGCTGCCGGACTCGCCGGCGCGCAATCCGTTTTCGCCGCTGCGCATCGCCGGCGGTTCCTGACGGCGGCTGCGGCGGGGATCGACCTACAATAGGGCCATCCGTCCGCCCTTCGCCTGCTTTCGCAATGTCCACGACCGAACCGTACGCGACCATGTCCGATGCGCTGCACGATTGGCTGCAGCGTCACGTGGACGAAGGCTTCGAGGCCGACCCGCTGGTGGCTTCGATGGTGCAGTCCGGCTATGACCGTGCCTTCGCGCGGCGCGTGGTGGACGAAGCGCTCGCGCAGCGGCCGAAGCCGGAGCCCGCCGCTGCGGTGCCGAGTCCGGCGCCGGCCGGGCCTGAGCCGGAAAACAGCAACGCGGTGCGCACGTCCGACCGCGAGATTCCCATCCTCTTTGCCATCGAGACGCCGCGCATTGTGCTGTTCCAGCACTTCCTGTCGGACGAGGAGTGCGACCAGCTGATCGCGCTCGGGCGGCACCGGCTGAAGCGCTCGCCGGTGGTGAATCCGGAGACCGGCGAAGAGAACCTGATCTCGGCCCGCACCAGCCAGGGCGCGATGTTCCAGGTGGGCGAGCATCCGCTGATCGCACGGATCGAGGCGCGCATCGCGCAGGCCACCGGCGTGCCGGTCGAGCACGGCGAGGGCTTCCAGGTGCTCCATTACCAGCCCGGCGGCGAATACCAGCCGCATTTCGACTACTTCAACCCGGGCCGCAGCGGCGAGGCGCGCCAGCTGGAGGTGGGCGGCCAGCGCGTCGCCACGCTCGTCATCTACCTGAACAGCGTGCAGGCCGGCGGCGCGACTGGCTTTCCCAAGCTGGGCCTGGAGGTGGCGCCCGTCAAGGGCAACGCCGTCTTCTTCGTCTACAAGCGGCCCGACGGCACGCTCGACGACAAGACGCTGCACGCCGGCCTGCCGGTGGAGCGCGGCGAGAAGTGGATCGCCACCAAGTGGCTGCGCGAGCGGCCGTATCGGCGCGGTGCCTGAGCGCGCCGTCCACCCGCTTGCCAGGTCCGCATGGAATACACGTTCGCGTCTGCCACCGTCCTGTTGCTGCTGATCACTGATCCGCTCGGCAACATCCCCATCTTCATCTCGGCCCTGCGGCCGGTGGCGCCCGAGCGGCGCAACCGGGTGGTGCTGCGCGAGGTCGGCATCGCCTTCGTGCTGCTGCTGGTGTTCATGTTCTTCGGCGAGGCGTTCCTGCGCATGATGAGCCTGACCGATCTGTCGCTGCAGATCGCGGGCGGCATCGTGCTGTTCCTGATCGCGCTGCGGATGATCTTTCCGCGCGAGGGCCCGGCCGACGGGCAGCTCACCGGCGAGCCCTTCATCGTGCCGCTGGCGATTCCGGCCATCGCCGGTCCGTCGGCGCTGGCGACCGTGATGTTGCTGGTGTCGCAGGCGCCGGGGCGGATGTGGACCTGGATCGGCTCGCTGAGCGCGACGATGGCGGTGTGCGCGGTGGTGCTGCTCAGCGCCACGCGCATCCAGCGCCTGGTGGGCGAGCGGACCGTGATGGCGTTCGAGCGGCTGATGGGGCTGATCCTGGTGGCGATCTCGGTGGAGATGCTGCTCAAGGGGATCCGCGCGTTTGTGCATCAGCTGTGAGCGCGGCGCGATGCGTGGCCAATGACGCGCCAATGAAAAAGGGCGACCGCAATGTCGCCCTTTTTTGTTGCTGCCCGCAGCGGATCAGCTGTTGCGCAGCGCCCGGATGGCCGGCAGGTTGCGCCAGTAGCCCTTGGCGTCCATGCCGCAGCCGAACACGTAGCGGTCCGGCACCGGGAAGCCGCAGAAGTCCGGGTGCAGCGGCTTGTCCTTGGCGAGGGTCTTCTCGCACAGCACGGCGGAATAGAATTCGGCCGCGCCCATGTCGATGATGCGCGAGCGGATGGCGGCCATGGTCTCGCCTTCGTCCAGGATGTCGTCGAGCACCAGCACGGTACGGTCCTTGACCGACTCGCGCGGCGCCACCCGCCATTGCATCTCGCCGCCCACCGTCTTGTTGTTGTAGCGGGACAGGTGGATGTAGTCGAACTCCAGCGGGAAGGCCAGCTTGGGCAGCAGCATGCCGGTGAAGACGCAGGCGCCGCCCATCACGGAGAGCACCATCGGAAAGGTGTCGCCGATCTTCTCGGTGATCTCGGCGGCCATGCGGTCCAGCGAGGCGTGCACGGCCGCTTCGCTAACGATTTCCTCGGAGTTGGCCCACAATTCGCGGGCCTGTTCTGCGCTCAGCATCGTATCGGTCAGTCAAACGTTTCTGGTCAATCGGATCGCGGACGGGCTCAGCGGCCGCCGGGAAGCAGTCCCTTCATGCCGCCCTTCATGCCGCCCATGGCGCGCATCATCTTCATCATGCCGCCGCCCTTGAGCTTCTTCATCATGGTCTGCATCTGCTCGAACTGGTTGAGCAGGCGGTTGACCTCCTGCACCGGCACGCCGGCGCCGGCGGCGATGCGGCGCTTGCGGCTGGCCTTGATCAGCTCGGGCTTGGCGCGTTCCGCGGGCGTCATGCTGTTGATGATGCCTTCCATGCGGCGCACCTGCTTGTCGGCCTGGTCCATGTTGGCACCCTGCGCCTGCTGGGCGAACTGCGCCGGCAGCTTGTCGATCAGTTGCCCAAGGCCGCCCATCTTCTTCATCTGGCCGATCTGGGCCTTGAAGTCTTCCAGGTCGAAGCCGCCGGTCTTCTTGATCTTGGCGGCGAGCTTCTGCGCCTGTTCCATGTCGACGCCGCGCTGGGCTTCCTCGACCAGCGCGAGGATGTCGCCCATGCCCAGGATGCGCTGGGCCATGCGGTCGGGGTAGAACGGCTCCAGCCCATCGAGCTTTTCCGCCACGCCGACGAACTTGATCGGCTTGCCGGTGATGTGCCGCACCGACAGGGCCGCGCCGCCGCGCGCATCGCCGTCGAGCTTGGTCAGCACCACGCCGGTCAGGGGCAGGGTGTCGTTGAAGGCCTTGGCGGTGTTGACGGCGTCCTGGCCGAGCATCGCGTCGACCACAAACAGCGTTTCGGCCGGCTTGAGCGTGGCGTGCAGCGCGGCGATCTCCTGCATCATCGCTTCGTCGATGCCCAGGCGCCCGGCCGTGTCGACGATCAGCACGTCGTGGTAATGCTTCTTGGCCCAGTCGAGCGCGGCGGCGGCGATGTCGACCGGCTTCTGTTCGGGCTGCGACGGGAAGAAGTCCGCGCCGACCTGCTCCGACACGGTCTTGAGCTGCGCGATGGCGGCGGGTCGGTAGACGTCGCACGACACCGTCAGCACTTTCTTCTTCTTGTTCTCTTTGAGCCACTTGGCCAGCTTGCCGACGGTGGTGGTCTTGCCGGCGCCCTGCAGGCCGGCCATCAGGATGATCGCGGGCGGCTGGACGTTGAGGTTCAGCTCGGCGGCGCGGCCCATGGGCAGGCCGGCGGCGGGGGCAACCGCCTCTTCGCCGCCGATGATGGCGGTCAGCTCGCGCTGCACGATGCCGACCAGCGCCTGGCCCGGCGACAGGCTGGTGATGACTTCCTCACCGAGCGCTTTTTCCTTGATGCGGGCGATGAACTCGCGCACGACCGGCAGCGCCACGTCGGCTTCGAGCAGCGCCAGGCGAACCTCGCGCAGCATTTCGGCGGTGTTGGCCTCGGTCAGGCGCGCCTCGCCGCGCATGGTCTTGACCACCCGCGCGAGCCGTTGGGTCAGGTTATCCAGCATGACAGCAAATCCAGGGAGTGATCGGAGACGAAAGCAATGGAATCAACGGGGATCCGGCAACGTTGCGGAGGCCGCCACGCAATGCCGTGCGCCTCCGGAATGTGCGCCCCGCGTGGCCACGATGCCGGACCCGGTTGGTGGGCCGGCCAAGCGGCGCGCGCCGGCCAAAAGGTCAGGCCGCTGCGGTAAACTGCGCAAATGGTAATTGTACTGTATGCGCTGACAGCGCTTCTCTACGGGGCCCTCGCCTGGTACGCGTGGGCGCGTCGCGGCGGCCTCGAGGTCCAGGCAGCGGGTGCCCTGGTGCCCGGCGGCCAGCCCTTGGCTGGCGCGGCCGTGTTGGTGCCGCCCCCGCCGCCGGCCGTCGAATCCGGCCCCGCCTGGTGGCGCTGGGCCCTGCTGGGTGCGCTGGTGGTGCACGGAATGCTGCTGCACGAGACCATCTTCCCGGCCGCCTCCATGAAGTTCGGCTTCGCCTATGCGCTATCGTCCATGCTGTGGCTCGGCGTCGGCATCTACTGGATCGAGAGCCTGTTCTTCTCGCTGGCGGGCCTGGGCCTGCTGGTGATGCCGGTGGCGCTGGTCGGCAGCCTGCTGCCGCTGGCGTTCCCGGGCACGCAGATCCTCGGCTATGCCGCCAGCCCACTGTTCAAGCTGCACTTCGCCATCGCCAACGTGGCCTACGGGCTGTTCACGCTGGCGGCCTTCCACGCCATCCTGATGCTGGCCGCCGAGCGCCGCCTGCATACCATCAACCGGCCGGCGGAATCCGGCTGGCTCGCGCGCTGGCTGGATCTGCTGCCGCCGCTGCTGACGCTGGAGAAGCTGCTGTTCCGCCTGATCGGCGCGGGGTTCGTGCTGCTTACGCTGACGATCGCCTCGGGCATGCTGTTCTCCGAACAGTTGTTCGGCCGGGCGTTCCATGTCGATCACAAGACCGTTTTCGCCATCCTGTCGTGGGCGATGTTCGGCGGCATCCTGATCGGCCGCCGTTTCTATGGCTGGCGCGGGCGCGTGGCGCTGCGCTGGGTGATGGCGGCCTTTGCGACGCTGATGCTGGCCTATGTCGGCAGCCGCTTCGTGCTGGAAGTCATCCTGCATCGCGCATAGCGCACCCGCTCGCGGTTCCGTCCTTCGTTCCTCCACCATGGCCCGTCCCGTCCTGCTGATCCTGTTGCTGCTCGCCGGCCTGTGGTGGCTCAGCCGCCAGAGTCCGCGCCAGGCGCGCCCGACGCCGTCGGCACCCACCGGGCGCCAGCGCACGAAGACGCCGGACGCAGCGCAGCGGATCGAGCAATGCGCCGTCTGCGGCGTGCATGCGCCGCGCACCGGCATGGTGGCCCTGCCTGGCGGGCGCTATCGCTGTGCCGAGCATGCCGAGCATGCCGAGCATGCCGAGCAGGCCGACGGCCGGGGCGGCGCATGATGCGCGACGCTTCCGGCCGGGCACAGCCCAATGCGGGTGGTACCGACGCTGCGGGTGCCAGGTCGCCCGGCATGCGCCTGTGGTCGCGCCTGAACGCCTGGCGCGCGCTGCGCTCGGTGTGGCTGGAGCCCGATCCGCCCGAATTCCAGTGGCGCCTGCTGCGCTACTTCGCCTTCAGCCGGGCGGCGGTGGCGCTGGTGCTGCTGCTGTTCGTCTCGATCCCCCGCGAGCATGCGAGCGAACTGCCGGCACCCGTCGGCGACGCCATGCTCAGCTTGACGCTGCCGTACCTGGCGCTGGCGCTGCTGATCCTGGCGGCGGCGGGGTGGTGGCGCTCGCGTTTCCAGTTCCGGGTGCGGCTGGACGTGCTGCTGGACCTGCTCTTCCTCGGATTGGCCTATGCGACGCTGTCGCACCTGTCGGCCAGCGTGGCGATGGTGTTCCTGATGCCGGTGCTGGCGGCCGGCGCACTGACCAGCCTGATGTTCGCGCTGTTCGCGGCGGCGATGGCGTCGATGGTGGTGCTGGCCGAGCCTTTCCTGCGCATCCTGGGCGACGGCGTGGTCGAGTCGGGACTGGCCTCCGCCGGGCTGTACGGCCTGGTCTACATGATGGCCGCGCTGATGATGTACGGGCTGTCGCACCGGCAGGTGGCGCAGGAGCGCCTGACGCTGGCCCGCGAGCGCGAACTGCGCCTGCAGCAGTTGGTGAACCGGCTGATGGTCTACGACATGGAGGACGGCGTGATGCTGGTGCGCGCCGACGGCCGCGTGGTGGCCGCCAATCCCGCCGCGGCGATGCTGCTGGGCGTGCCGCAGAATGCATTCGTCGGCAGCGGGACCATGCTGTTCGACCTGAAGGACATCCCGCACCTGCAACCGCTGCTGGAAACGCTGCGTCAGTGGCTGCGCCGCGGGAGCCGGCAGCCGGGCCGCGGCGCCGATGTGGCCGGCGATGACGAGGCCACGCGCATCCTCGACCTGCAGCCGATCGCCGCGGGCGGTCGTGCCGCGCTGCGTGCCCGTCTGCGCCTGCGCTTCATCCTGCCGAGCCTGGCGAACCTGGGCCGCGTCTATATGGATGGCCTGGTCAGCTCGATTGGTCTGGGCTTGCCCGGCGAGGTCGCCGGCGAGCCACCGCGTGCACGCGGCCCCGCGACCGAGACCGTCGCACCGGGCTGGTCCGCCGATGACGAAGTCTTCCTGCGTCACGAATTGCACGACACCGTGCTGGTGCACGTGGAGAGCTGGGAGCGCGTGACCGAGCAGGCCCAGCAGGAAAAGCTGGCATCGATGGGGCGGCTGGTGGCCAGCGTGGCGCACCAGATCCGCAACCCGCTCGCGGCCATCAGCCAGGCGGCCGAACTGCTGGACGACCCGGGCGAGGGCGGCGAGCCGGTGCGCCCCGAGGGGCGCGGCGTGGAGACGCGCCTGCTGCGCATCATCCGCGACAACGTGCGCCGTCTCGACCAGGTGGTCGCCGATGTCCTGATGCTGTCGCGCCGGCCGCGCGGCGAGCGCGTGCGCGAGCAGCTCGCGCAGGTGCTGCCCGAGGTGGTGGAGCGCTGGCGCGCCGAGGCGCTGCGCCGCCGCGCGGGCGAGGCCACCGAAATCAGCGCCGACCTGGTGCGCGTGGCGGTCGACCTGGCGCGGCCGGTGCTGTTCGATCCGGCCCACCTGCAGCAGGTGGTGGGCAACCTGCTCGACAACGCGCTGCGCTATTGCCGCGGCGTGCCGGGCTCGATCCTGCTGGCGGCCTATCCGCTGGATGACACCCACGCCGAACTGGTGATCTGGAACGACGGCCCCGAGGTGTCCGCCGAGCAGCAGCGCAGCCTGTTCGAGCCGTTCTTCACCAACGACGCGCAGGGCACCGGGCTCGGTCTCTACATGGCCCGCGAGTTGTGCGGTGCCAACGATGCGCAGATCCGCTACGGCGACATCGCGCTCGAATCCTTGCTCGATCGCACCGGAGCGATGACCATGGAGGCGCGCGAGGGCCTGCCGCGCCGCGCTTTCGTCATCACCCTGATGTTCGACCCACCCGCGGTGCCGGCGGAATGAGCCGCCAGCCGTTTTTCCGTCCCCCCATGTCCAAAGCTGCCGTCGTTCGCGAACCCATCCTCGTCGTCGATGACGAGGCCGACCTGCGTGAGCTGCTGGAGATCTCCCTGCGGCGCATGGGGCACGACGTGGTGCTGGCCGGCGGCCTGGCCGAGGCGCGCGAGGCGCTGACGCGGCAACGCTTTGCGCTGGTGCTGACCGACATGCGCCTGGGCGACGGCCTGGGCATCGACCTGGTGCGCCAGCTCTCGGCCACCGCCGATCGCACGCCGGTGGCCGTCATCACCGCCTACGGCAGCGCCGAGAACGCGGTGGAGGCGCTCAAGGCGGGCGCGTTCGACTACATCGCCAAGCCGCTGTCGCTCGACCAGCTGCGCAGCCTGGTGCTCAACGCGCTGGGCCGCCAGCAGCGCGATCCCGATCCCGGCAGCGCCGATCTCGCCGAACGCACCAGTGCGCTGCTGCCCGGCCATTCGGCCGCCATGCAGGAGGTGCGCCGCTCGCTGCTGCGGCTGGCGCGCAGCATGGCGCCGGTGGTGATCAGCGGCGAATCGGGCAGCGGCAAGGAGCGCGCGGCGCGCGCTATCCACGCGCTGTCGTCGCGGGCGGCGCGGCCGTTCGTGGCCGTCAACTGCGGCGCGATTCCCGAGAACCTGATGGAAGCCGAGTTCTTCGGCTACGTGAAGGGCGCCTTCACGGGTGCCGACAGCGACCGCCAGGGCTTCTTCCAGGCGGCCCACGGCGGCACGCTCATGCTCGACGAGGTGGCCGATCTGCCGCTGACCATGCAGGTCAAGCTGCTGCGCGCGCTGCAGGAGCGCCGCGTGCGCAAGATCGGCGAGAGCCGCGAAGACCCGGTCGACGTGCGCGTGGTGTGCGCGAGCCACCAGAACCTCGCGCGCCTGGTCGCCGCCGGGCGGTTCCGCGAAGACTTGTTCTACCGGCTCAACGTACTGGAGCTGCGCATGCCGACGCTGCGCGAGCGCGGCGAGGACGTGCCGGTCCTGGCGGGCGTGCTGCTGGAGCAGCTGGCCGCGCGCTACGGCGATCCGCGGCCGAAGCGGCTCACGCGCCAGGCGCTGCAGCAGCTGTGCGCCTATCCGTTCCCCGGCAACGTGCGCGAGCTGGATAACCTGCTAGAGCGCGCCTACGCCTTTGCCGAGGGCGAGTCGATCGACGTGGACCATCTCGGCGCGCTGGGCACCGACATCGAGCGCTCGCCGCTGTTCCACCGCGCG
This sequence comes from Ralstonia pseudosolanacearum, assembly GCF_024925465.1. Lineage (NCBI taxonomy): Bacteria > Pseudomonadati > Pseudomonadota > Betaproteobacteria > Burkholderiales > Burkholderiaceae > Ralstonia > Ralstonia pseudosolanacearum. The sequence continues at coordinate 748,212 of NZ_CP103852.1, forward strand.
CGCGAGGCGCATGGCGGCCATCCCGTGCACCCGGCGCACCTGCCGCCGGTGCCGGCGCCCGGCCATCCCGCCCATCCGGGGCATCCCGGCCATGTCGCGCATCCGCTCGGCGTGCCGCAGCCGGTGGGCGGCTGGCCCGATGCGGCCTACATTCCCGTGCCGGTGCCGATGGGTCTGATGCCGCATCCCGTCGTCGTGCCGGTGCCGGTGCCGGTCGAGCCCGCGCCCGCGGTCGAGCCGGCCGCGCCCGCGGTGTCCTTGCCGGTGGATTTGCCGGCCTACCTCGAATCGGTGGAGCGCGGCGTGATCCTGGCCGCGCTGGCGCAGACCGGCTTCAACCGGACGGCGGCCGCCAAGCTGCTCGGCCTGAGTTTCCGGCAGTTGCGCTACCGGATGCAGCAGTTGGATATCCGCGATCCGCGCGACATCGAAGCTGCGGCGGGCAACGGCGGGGTGGGCGATGCCTGAGGTGGCCGGGCCGGTGCGCATCGGCGCGGATGGCTGGGCGGACGGGGTGTGCCGGCATCCTTCGCCCAATGTCGATGCGCGCCCCGAGGGCATGCCGATCGACCTGATCGTGCTGCACAACATCAGCCTGCCGCCCGCGCGCTTCGGCACCGACGACGTGCTGGATTTCTTCGCCAACACGCTCGACTGCGGCGCCCATCCCTACTTCGAGCAACTGCGCGACGTGCGGGTTTCGGCGCACTTCTTCATCCGCCGCACCGGGGCGTGCGTGCAGTTCGCGCCCTGCGACGCGCGCGCCTGGCATGCCGGCGTATCGGATTTCTTCGGCCGCACGCGCTGCAACGATTTCTCCATCGGCATCGAGATCGAGGGGACGGACGATCAGCCCTTCACGTCCGCCCAGTACGCGGCGACGGCGGCCCTGGTGCGGGCGATCTGCGCGGCGTATCCGATTCGGGCAATCGCCGGGCATTCCGACATCGCGCCCGGACGCAAGACGGACCCGGGGCCGTGCTTCGACTGGGCACACCTGCGCCGCCTCGCGAGACTGGAAGCGGCGCTGTTCCCGTACCAGGCAGGCGCGGCACCGGTCTGATGCGCATCCGCGATCGCTTCGCGTTTGTGCGTGTGATTTCTATCGAACTTGCTTGATCAATAGAAAGATTTATTCTCAAAGCGAGTTCACCGCATCGCCGCACGCCAATCCCGCCGACCCGTTGTGCCGCCTGGGATGGCGGGTTTGCGGCGCCGCATCCGGGTTGGGAAATAGCCCGTCGCCGCCATCTGTCAAGTCTGGTCAATTTCGATCGTTCTACTATACTTAGTGCCAATTCCGGATCGGCACACTAGATATAGTGGTGGCGTTCCGGAATTCTGATTTTGGCGCCGCGCGGGGGCGTGCGTTCGGCAGGTTAAGCCGGCGCTTGGGTCGAGGAAAAGGCAAGGGCCTTTCCCGTCTCGATTTCCTGCGCGGCGCGCGAGCCTGCCGCCCCCCGGCGGGCTGCCATCCCGAACGGCTAACAGGAGTCACCATGCAGACGGCCCAACCAGAAATCCACTCCGGCACCGCCAATCCCACCGCGTTTTCGCAGCCTGCCGAGGGCACGGCCGTGGCCTCCGGCGCCGGCTACGCCGACTACAAGATCATCCGCCGCAACGGCGCCGTGGTCGGCTTCGAGCCCTCCAAGATCGCCGTGGCGATGACCAAGGCCTTCCTCGCCGTCAACGGCGGGCAGGGCGCCGCTTCCGCGCGCGTGCGCGAGCTGGTCGAGGGCCTGACCCAGAACGTGGTGCGCGCGCTGCTGCGCAGCCGTCCGAATGGCGGCACCTTCCACATCGAAGATGTGCAGGACCAGGTCGAACTGGCCCTGATGCGCTCGGGCGAGCACGACGTCGCCCGCGCCTACGTGCTGTACCGCGAGCGCCGCTCGCAGGAGCGTGCACAGGCAGGCGAGACGCAGCAGCAGCCGGCCTTCATCGGCCTGAACGTGACGGACGGCGGCATCACCCGCCCGCTCGACATGGCGGCGCTGCGCAACCTGATCGTGTCGGCGTGCGCGGACCTGGGCGAGTCGGTGGATCCGGAGCCGATCCTCAAGGAGACCGTCAAGAACCTGTACGAAGGCGTGCCGATGAGCCAGGTGTACGACTCGGCCATCCTGGCCGCGCGGACCCTGATCGAGAAGGATCCGGCCTACAGCCAGGCCACCGCGCGCATCCTGCTGCACACGATCCGCCGCGAAATCCTGGGTGAGGAAGTCACCCAGGCCGAGATGGCCGGGCGCTATGCCGATTACTTCCCGCAGTTCATCAAGCGCGGCATCAACGCCGGCCTGCTGGACGACAAGCTGGCCCAGTTCGACCTGGCCAAGCTGGGCGCCGCGCTCGACGCCTCGCGCGACCTGCAGTTCAACTACCTCGGCCTGCAGACCCTGTACGACCGCTACTTCCTGCACATCAGCGAGAAGCGCATCGAAATGCCGCAGGCGTTCTTCATGCGTGTGGCGATGGGCCTGTCGCTCAATGAAATCGACCGCGAAGCGCGCGCCGTCGAGTTCTATCAGCTGCTGTCGTCGTTCGACTTCATGTCGTCCACGCCGACGCTGTTCAACTCGGGCACGTGTCGCTCGCAGCTGTCGTCGTGCTACCTGACCACGGTGTCGGACGACCTGGACGGCATCTACGAGGCGCTCAAGGAAAACGCGCTGCTGTCCAAGTTCGCCGGCGGCCTGGGCAACGACTGGACCAACGTGCGCGCGCTGGGCTCGCACATCAAGGGCACCAACGGCAAGAGCCAGGGCGTGGTGCCGTTCCTGAAGGTGGTCAACGACACGGCCGTGGCTGTGAACCAGGGTGGCAAGCGCAAGGGCGCGGTGTGCGCGTACCTGGAGACGTGGCACCTGGACATCGAAGAATTCCTGGAACTGCGCAAGAACACCGGCGACGACCGCCGCCGCACGCACGACATGAACACGGCCAACTGGATCCCGGACCTGTTCATGAAGCGCGTGATGGAAGGTGGCGAGTGGACGCTGTTCTCGCCGTCCACCTGCCCGGACCTGCACGACAAGGTCGGCCGCGCATTCGAGGCCGCCTACCTGGGCTACGAAGAGAAGGTCGCGCGCGGCGAGATCAAGCTGTTCAAGAAGATGCCCGCCATGCAACTGTGGCGCAAGATGCTGGGCATGCTGTTCGAGACCGGCCACCCGTGGATCACGTTCAAGGATCCGTGCAACATCCGCAGCCCGCAGCAGCACGTGGGCGTGGTGCACAGCTCCAACCTGTGCACGGAAATCACGCTGAACACCAACGACAGCGAGATCGCCGTGTGCAACCTGGGCTCGGTCAACCTGGTCGCCCACGTGGTGAAGCAGGCCGACGGCAGCTACGCGCTCGATCACGACAAGCTCAAGAAGACCGTGCGCACCGCCATGCGCATGCTCGACAACGTGATCGACATCAACTACTACGCCGTCAAGAAGGCGCGTGACTCCAACCTGCGCCACCGTCCGGTGGGCCTGGGCATCATGGGCTTCCAGGACTCGCTGCACGTGCTGCGCATCCCGTACGCCACCGATGCCGCGGTGCAGTTCGCCGACACCTCGATGGAAGCCGTGTGCTACTACGCCTACTGGGCCTCGACCGAGCTGGCCGAAGAGCGCGGCCGCTACAGCACCTACAAGGGCTCGCTGTGGGATCGCGGTGTCCTGCCGCAGGACTCGCTCAAGCTGCTGGCGCAGGAACGCGGCGGCTACCTGGAGGCCGACCTGTCGTCGACGATGGACTGGGATGGCCTGCGCGCCCGCATCCAGCAGCACGGCATGCGCAACTCCAACTGCGTGGCGATCGCCCCGACGGCGACGATCTCCAACATCATCGGCGTGTCCGCGTGCATCGAGCCGACGTACCAGAACCTGTACGTCAAGTCGAACCTGTCGGGCGAGTTCACGGTGGTCAACGACTACCTGGTGCGCGACCTGAAGGCGCGCGGCCTGTGGGACGAAGTGATGGTCGCCGACCTGAAGTACTTCGACGGTTCGCTGGCCCGCATCGACCGCATCCCGCAGGACCTGCGCGACCTGTACGCGACGGCCTTCGAAGTGGAGCCGCAGTGGCTGGTGGAAGCCGCCTCGCGCCGCCAGAAGTGGATCGACCAGGCGCAGTCGCTGAACATCTACATGGCCGGCGCGTCGGGCAAGATGCTGGACGACACCTACAAGCTGGCGTGGCTGCGTGGCCTGAAGACCACCTACTACCTGCGCACCATCGGCGCGACGCACGTGGAGAAGTCCACCGTGTCGCGCGGCACGCTGAACGCCGTGTCGTCGGGCAGCGATGTCGGCAGCGTGGCGGCGGCGGGTGCCGCGCCGGTGGCCCCGGCCAGCGCGCTGGACTCTGTGGCTGCCACCGCGCCGGCGATGCCGGAAGCCGAAGGCGCCGTGTGCACGATGCGCCCCGGCGATCCTGGTTTCGAGGAATGCGAGGCCTGCCAATAACCGAGGCTGGGTCCATCAAGCGCCCCAGGGGCCGCATGGCATCGCCGATGCGGCCCGTTATTGCCAACGGCCACCGGCCGGATGGGCCGCGCATGTTCCGAAACATGCGCGCCGCCGGCGGGTCCAATTGAAAGATTTCGGAGAAACTCCATGCTGAGCTGGGACGACGACGTCAAACCTGCCGCACAACCGCAGGCTGCACCGCAGCCCGCCCACCAACCGCAGCTGCAATCGTTCACGCCCGACCAGGGCGGCGCGCTGCCGCCGTCGGCCACGCAGGCCGCGGGTATCCTGGGCAACAACCCGAACGCCGCCGCCGCGCAGAGCAGCCGCCGCGTCAACGCCGCCGACAAGCGCGTCATCAACGGCGCCACCGACGTCAACCAGCTGGTGCCGTTCAAGTACAAGTGGGCCTGGGAAAAATACCTGGCCGGCTGCGCCAACCACTGGATGCCGCAAGAGATCAACATGTCGCGCGACATCGCCCTGTGGAAAGACCCGAACGGTCTGACCGAGGACGAGCGTCGCATCATCAAGCGCAACCTGGGCTTCTTCGTGACGGCCGATTCGCTGGCCGCCAACAACATCGTGCTGGGCACGTACCGCCAGATCACCGCGCCGGAGTGCCGCCAGTACCTGCTGCGCCAGGCGTTTGAAGAGGCGATCCACACGCACGCCTACCAGTACATCGTCGAATCGCTGGGCCTGAACGAGGCCGAGATCTTCAACGCGTACCACGAGGTGCAGTCGATCCGCGACAAGGACGAGTTCCTGATCCCGTTCATCGACACGCTGACCGATCCGTCGTTCAAGACCGGCACGCCGGAGAACGACCAGAAGCTGCTGAAGTCGCTGATCGTGTTCGCCTGCATCATGGAAGGGCTGTTCTTCTACGTGGGCTTCACGCAGATCCTGGCGATGGGCCGCCAGAACAAGATGACGGGCGCCGCCGAGCAGTACCAGTACATCCTGCGCGACGAGTCGCTGCACTGCAATTTCGGCATCGACCTGATCAACCAGATCAAGCTGGAGAACCCGCACCTGTGGACGGCCGAGTTCAAGGCCGAGATCACGGAGCTGTTCAAGAAGGCCGTCGACCTGGAATACCGCTACGCCGAGGACACCATGCCGCGCGGCGTGCTGGGCCTGAACGCGCCGATGTTCAAGGGCTACCTGCGCTTCATCTGCAACCGCCGCTGCCAGCAGATCGGCCTGGACGCGCTGTTCCCGAACGAAGACAACCCGTTCCCGTGGATGAGCGAGATGATCGACCTGAAGAAGGAGCGCAACTTCTTCGAGACGCGCGTGATCGAGTACCAGACCGGCGGCGCGCTGTCGTGGGACTGAGCACCGCGGCCGCTCACGGACACACAACGTGAGACGTGCGGTCTCATAGCGTGAGATTCGGTGTTTCCGTGAGCGGTCTGGGACGGCGTATTCGTTGTTGATGAGACAACAGGACCGATGCCGGTCTATGTCGTCAATGGGTAGTGGAGGTCGTGAGACTTTCACTTCCCATCCGTGACCCTGCCGTCAGCCACATTCAAAATCCAAGAGACCTGGCAATCAGCATTTTCTGGACTTCGACCGTGCCACCCGCAAACAAGCTAAAGGTCGCCTCGCGGTAGTAGCGCGAACGGCCATATGGCGGCAGCCATGGCTCGCGCGGGCACCACACCAGGGAGGAGGCGTTTCGTCTGCTGACCCCCTGTTTTTATTGAAGGCGAAATCTCAAGTTTATTGGCAGTGAGCGGGTGAGCGCTCCACGCGCTTGACACGGAAATAGGCGATGCTGGCTGCGTCGCCTATTTTTTTGCGCGTGCTTTCCTGGCGCGGTTCGGACATGGCCATCGAGATCGAATCCTTTTTCGCCCAGACCTACGACCAGGCGCGCGCCCGCTTCCTGGACGCTGCCCAGGCGCGCGGTCTGGCCATCGAGCGCGCGATCCATCCGCACGCACTGGGGCCGGCCGGCGAGCCGCTTTCCATCGACACGGCGTGCTTCCTGCCGGAGCGGCCCGGCGCGCTGCTGGTGCTCACCTCCGGCATCCATGGCGTCGAGGGGTTCTGCGGCTCGGGCTGCCAGGTCGGCCTGCTGCGCGACGACGCGCTGTTCGCGCGGCTGGCCGCCGGCAGGGTGGCGCTGCTGATGGTCCACGCGGTCAACCCGTACGGGTTCGCGCATCTGCGGCGGGTGAATGAAGACAACGTCGACCTGAACCGCAACAACGCCGATTTCGCCGCGGTCGCGTCGGCCAATCCGGCCTATCGCGAGGTCGATCCGCTGCTGCTGCCGGATACCTGGCCGCCGGACGCCGCTAACCAGGCGGCGCTGCATCGGTATCTTGCGACGCACGGCGAGGCGGCCCTGCGCGACGCGATGACGATCGGCCAATACGCCATCCCGGACGGCATGTTTTACGGCGGCGGGGCGACCTGCTGGAGCACCGCGCAGGCCCGCGCGATCCTGTCCAGCCATGCGGCCGACGCACCGCGCCTGGCGTGGATCGACCTGCACACCGGGCTCGGCGCCCACGGCCATGGCGAAAAGATTTTCTCCGGCGCCGACCCGCGCGAACTGGAGCGCGCTATCGGCACCTGGGGCGCGGATGTCCGGCCGATCGCGGCGGCGGGGGCGGTCTCGTCGGTGGTCGAGGGGGCGCTGGTGGACCGTGCCGGCGCGTTGTTTCCCGCCGTCGAGAAGACCGTCATCACGCTGGAGTTCGGCACGCTCGAACCGATGGCCGTGATGCAGGCGCTGCGGGCCGATCACTGGCTGCATCGGCATCCCGGGGCGTCGCCCGATCAGGCCGCCGCCATCCGCCAGGGCCTGCGCGATGCGTTCTATTGCGACACGCCGGCCTGGAAGGGCATGGTCTACGCACAGGCGCGGGTTGCGGTGCTGCAGGCGGTGGCGCGCTTCTCCGGTTAGCGGCGTGTTCGGCGGCGCGCGGTGTCAGGCCTCGGCAGCCCGGCGTGACCGCGCCGTCGCCGCGCAGCCGGCCGATGCCGCGATGATGGCGACAATCGCCACCCACTGCCGCGTCGACAGATGCTCATGCAGCACCACCGCGCCGGCCAGCGCGCCGATGGCCGGCTCCAGGCTCAGCAGCACGCTGAAGGTGCGGCCCGACAGGTGCCTGAGCGCCACCATCTCCAGCGAGTAGGGTACGGCGCTCGACAGCACGCCCAGCCCCAGGCCGGCGACGATCAGCGACGGCCCCAGCAGCGCCGGCCCCGCCTGCACCACCCCGAACGGAATCGCAAACAGCGCGCCCACCGCCATGCCCAGCGATGTGGCCTGACCCGCCGGCAGCGCACCGACGCGCTTGCCGGTCACGATATAGAGCGCCCAGCACACGCCGGCCCCCAGCGCATAGGCCGCGCCGAGCGGATCGATCTGCCCGACCGCCCGGCCGCCCACGGTCAGGATCAGCAGCCCGGCCACCGCCAGCCCGATCCACACGAAATCCAGCGCGCGCCGCGACAGCACCACCGCCAGCACCAGCGGCCCGGTGAACTCGATGGCGATGGCGATTCCGATCGGCAGCCGCGTGAGCGACAGGTAGAACAGCAGGTTCATGCTGGCCAGCGTGACGCCGTACAGCGCGATCCTGCCCGCATCGCGGCGGTGCAGGTGCAATCGCCACGGCCGCCACAGGGCCAGCAGGATCGCCGCACCGACGGTGATCCGGTACGTCACCGTGCCGGCTGCGCCCAGCGCAGGAAACAGGGTCTTGGCGAAGGAATTGCCGACGCAGACGGAGACCATGGAGCCGAGCAGCGCCAGCATCGGCATCCAGAGCGAGGGGCGGCCGGCCGAAGATGTCGGGGCGGCGGTGGAAGGCGAGCTCATGTGTGTGGCTGCAGGCGGGGGACGCCCCAGCATAGCCGTGAACGTGGAGAAAAAATTTCGTAAAGCATGGGTCGTGGCATGGTTCTTCTCGAAATTCTGCGAAAAAATGAAAGGATCGAGTCCCCACCCAGAGGCCATCGCCATGCAGCTCGACCGGCGCGATATCCAGCTACTGAACCTGATGCAGGACGATGCCACCCTGCCGCTGCGCGCGCTGGCCGAGCGCGTGCACATGTCGGTGGCGACCTGCCAGCGGCGCATCGCCCAGATGCGCGCGGAGGGCATCCTGCTGCGGCAGGTCGCGCTGGTGGACCGGGTGCGCGTCGGCCGCCCGCTGACGGTGTTCGTGTGGGTGGCGCTGGACCGCCAGCACAGTGCCGCGCTGCGCGATTTCGAGCGCAAGATGAGCGCGGAGCCCGATGTGCTGGCGTGCTACGAGATATCCGGCGAGGCGGATTTCCTGCTGTCGGTCAACGCCGCCTCGATGGAGGCCTACCACGCCTTTACGCGGCGCGTGTTCATCGCCGCCAACAACGTGCGCGGCTTCAAGAGCAACTTCGTCATGCACTGCGCGAAGTACGAGACCAAGATTCCCATCGCCGAGCCCGAGGCCGGCTGAGCCGCGGCGGTCAGGCCGCCGCCCGGGGCAGGGCGGGGCTCACAGCGCGGCGGCGCTCGGGCGGATCACGTCGATCAGCAGCACGCGCTGGCCTTCGCGCTCGCCGTCGTTGCGCGTGGCCAGGTTGCGCGGCGCCTCGCGCGGGGCGGCCAGCGGCGCCGGATCTTCCGTGCTCATGCCGAACACCGACAGCCGGGAGGCGGCGATGCGCTGCAGGGTGCCGCGCACGCCGGGCACGTCGAGGTCTTCCGGGTCGAAGCCGGTGGTGGCCGTCCAGTCGTCGCGCGCGATGTCCTGCAGGCCGTTGGCCATCTCGAACGGCAGCGAGGTGCCGAAGCCCTTCTGCAGCGAATGCGTGCCGAGCAGGTATTCCGCCGTCAGGAAACCGCGCAGCCGGGTCCAGAAGGCCGTCGGCGCGATGTTGCCGCTCTTGAGCGCATGGCCGGGGGCCACTTCCCAGCTGTGGTCGAGCAGCTTGCTGATCAGGCGTCCCCAGGTCGGCACGTCGGTGCCCGCCGAGCAGTCCTCGCCCGGGCCTTCCGGGCGGGCGAGCTGGCGCAGCATGCCGGTGAACGAGCCGCTGGCGGGGCGCGCGCCGCCGGCTTGCTGGCCGGCCGGCCAGCGCCACTGCAGCGGCGACGGTGGCCGGATGCCCGGCCACTGTGCGTAGGTTTGCAGGCCGGTGCATGGCGTCAGGTAGCGCCACTGCCGCTGGTCGCGGCCGATGCGGCGCAGCGGCTCCAGCTCGGCCGACAGATCGAACCGGCCCAGGAACGCCGCATTGCGCGTCTTGACCGGCGAGCGGGCGTAGACGTTGAAATCGGGCCAGCCTTCGTACAGGCCGATCTGCGGCAGTGCGTGCGATTTCTCCAGCGCATCGTCGGGCTGGTCGATGCGGCGGGCGGTCACGAAGAGGGCGCGGCAGTCCAGCGTCGGCACGGCGCCGCGCAGCCGCAGCAGGACGAGCAGGTCGCCGAACTCGGCCGGGCGCGCTTCGGCGCGGGCCGGATAGGCGTGCGGTTGCTCGTCGGGCCAGAAGCTGGTCAGGCGCAGCGCGGCGCCGGGGAAGGCGCTGCGCAATCCTTGCCGCAGCAGGCGCAGGCCGTCGGGGTGGCGCAGGATCCGCAGGATCGACAGGTCGTCGCGCAAGGCCGCATCGGGATGCGGGGCCCGGCCGCCGGCTTCCGCCGCGAGCGCGTGCCGCCACAGGGCGACGTCGCTGGCGAGATCCTGCGCGGCTGCGTCGCGCGCGGCCTCGGAGCGGGCGCCGGAGATCGGCTCATGGGCGCCGCCAGGGGGATCTTCTGCCCCGCTCTGGGCGCTGGTGGTCGACCCGGCAAACGCGCCAAAAAGGCCCCTCAAAGGCGGCCGGTTGCGCTCGGGCATGATAATTTCAACTTTGTGATGAGGTTCCTCTGGCGCGCAGCATAGCACCATGCAGCGTGCCCGAAAACGGCGGACCGCCCCTCCCCTCGTTGGGATCGGGCAGCCTGTCGGCGTCAGGTCGTACGGAACGACGCCACGGCGTCGCGCAGCAACGTTGCCTGCTCTTCCAGTGACAGCGCGGCGGCCGCTGCCTGCTCCACCAGTGCCGGTTCTGCTGCTTCACTTCGTCCATCTGCGTGACGGCCTGCTTGACCTGTTCGATCGTCCTGCCCACATGGGCATTTCCCCATCCGGTGTAACGGCGGCGGCCCGGCGATTCTTTAATGGAGCGGCGCAAAGGGCACGCGGCGCCCGGCGGCGGCGCGCGGACAAAAAAGAAGGCGCCGGCCTGCCCGGCGCCCAAGAGGCGGTGCCCGCAACAGGCACCGTCGCGCGTTGTTGCGTTGGCGCGTTGGCGCGTTGCGCGATGCGGCCGTGCCTATTGCTCGCGCCCCCAGGTCTGCGTGCGGCCCAGCAGACTGATGCCCAGGAAGCCGCGCACGTTCAGCTTCCGGCCGTCCTCCGACAGCGACATCTTGGCGCTGTAGACCTTGCCGTTCTCGGGGTCGAGGATATTGCCGCCGGTCCATTCGTTGTCGCCGGTCTTCTTCAGCTCCTTCAGGATGGTCAGGCCGACGATGGGCTGGTCCCTGCGGTCGTCCATGCACTTGGTGCAGACCTTGGCGCGATCTTCTTCCTTCAGGATGCTGGTGACCCTGCCGGAAAACACCCCGTCCTTCTCGACGATCTGCACTTCGCCCTTGGGCTTGCCGGTGGCGTCGTCGATGGTCTTCCAGGTGCCGGCCGGCGAGGCGGCCTGCGCAAAGGCGCCGCCGGCCGCCAGTGCGAATGCCAGGCCGCCGAGCAGGCGCGACAGGGTGTGTGGGGGACGTTGCATGGTGGGGTCTCCTGATCCATCAGTCGGAAAATCGGTAGGGATGCTCGGCGCCAGGGGCAGGGGTCAATGGGCGCCCAGCGTACCAGTCAGGGTGGACAGCGGATTGCTGCCGGAGTCGCCGGCGGCGTTCGTGACGCCACCCAGCGTGTTGGTGATCGAGGCGAGCAGGTTGCTGCCGCCCGCGGTGCACGAGAGGGCGCCGGTGACCGTTGCCAGCGGATTGCTGCCGCTCGCGCTGCCACTCAGCGCATTCGTGACCGTGGCCAGCGGATTGGTCGAGCCGCCGCTGCCGCCGCCGTTCACCAGGCCGCCGGCGCTCGCCACCGTCGCGCCCGCGGCGCCGCCGACACCGCCGACATCGGCCGCCAGCGGATTGCTGCTGGTCGCGCCGACCTGTCCGCCGGCGCTCGCCAGGCCGCCGCCCACCGTGCCGCCCAGCATGGTGGTGCTGCCGACCTGCTGCGTCCCGCGCGCGGTCTGCGAGGACAGCGGCACGATCGCATTGCTCGTCTGCTGCGTGACCTGTTGCATCGGCCCGCTCGATGTCGCAATGGTGACCCGCCCGCCCGCGCCCTGCAGCACCTGGCCGAGTGCCGAGACGGTGCTGCCCGCCGGCACCATCACCGGATTCAGCGGCGCCAGCGGGCTGCCCGCGGCACCCAGGTCCGTCACGGTCTGGCCGGCGTTGCCGACCGTCACGCCGGTGGCCCTCACCACGTCGCCGGTGCTCTGCCCGGTCGTGCCGACCGGGTCCGGCGTCGAACCGATCTTGCCCAGCCCGCTGCTGATGCCGGTCCCCTGGGTCTGGACGGTGTTGCCGGCCGAGGTGACGGTCGCGCCGAGATCCTTCTGCGCGTTCGTGCCGCCGATCAGCGGCACCTGCGCCGTGCCGAGCTGCGTGCCGAGATCGCTCACTGTCTTGCCGGTCTGCGTGACGACGTTGCCGCCGTTGCTGGCGACATTGCCGACCGGCACGGCGCCCGGATCGTTGTTGGCGGTCGAGGCGGGCGCATCGCTGCCGTTCGGATTGCCGCCGGACGCGCAGCCAGCCAGCGCCAGCATGGCCAGGACGATGGCGGCGACCCGCTTGCGAGACGAAGCGGCCTGGAGCGAGTGGCGAATGGTCATGATGTGTCTCCTTCTTGAGCGCGGCCCGACCCGCGTAAAGACACCGGCCGTCAGAGGAACGCGCGTCTGGCGCCGGTTGGGGGCATCCAGTTGGATGCCGAAAAAAAACAAACAAATCGGTAAGCCGTGCGCGATCACTAGTGGCGCGTATCGGGCACGACACCCGACAGCCCGCCGCCGACCAGTCCGCCGAGCGTCGTGCTGGCGCTGCCCAGTGCGCCCAGCGGACTGCCCGCGCCGGCACCGGACAGGCTGGCCGTCAGGTTGCCCACTGCTGTGGTCACGGGGGCCAGCGCATTCCCCAGCGCACCGCCCGGTGCGCTGCCGCCGGATGACGAGGCGGCCGGCGTCACCACTGCAGCGAGCGAACCGGTGAGCGTGCCCAGCGCGCTGACCGTGCTGCCCAGCGTGGATGTCAGCGCATTGCCCTTGCCGGCTTGGGCGAGGGTGCCGCCTGCGCTGCCGAGCGCGCTGCCCAGCGTCGTCAGCACGCTGCTCACCGGTGCGCCGAGCCCGGTGGTCGCGCCGAGCGTCTGCATGGCCGAGGTCAGCGTGCTGGCGAGCGGCAAGATGGCGGTGACGGCAACGGTCGTGACCTGCTCGACCGGCGCGGCGAGCGTATCGGCCGGTGTGGTGCTGCCGGCCGCGCTGCTGCTGCTATCGGTCGTGCCGCTGTCTTTCGACCAGGTCGGTGCATCCGGTGCCGTCAGCGATGACGTCGACTGCGAGCCGCTGCCGCCCAGCGATGTGCCCATGTCACCGCGGCCCGACGTGGCGCAGCCTGCGATCGCGGCCAGCGACACGATCACCAGGATGCCCAGCGCCCGCCGTGCCAATCGTCGGTACTGCGGGAAAACCCCACGACTCGGTGGGCTCGATCTCAACAAGATGGCGGGTGCGCGCATCTTGTCCCTCCTCAACTCAGAACGCTTGTTAGGACCCCGTTGCTTGCGCTCTCTGGTCTTCGGGGAGACGGTCGCCGTGGTGATGTCTCTTGCGACGGCTCGCCCTGCTGTCACGGACAACGCGCCTGTCCGCGCCGCGCCGCGCGGTCGATCGCCGGGCTGATGCAGTGCGAGGATCGTGGGATGAAACCGCAAGGTGCGGCAATCAGAAATACCCTGATCCGCCGATGTGCGATTGCGGCATGCGCGGCGATCGATTCCAGGCAAGGCCCTGTCATTCGGTGCTTTCGGCGGCATGCCGGTGCAGCAAAAGCAGGGCGACGGAGGCGGTAGAGCCATGCTTCTATCGGAACACGCCGGCCGTGTTTCAAACGCTGTGTGAGGGTTTTTCCCAGACCTGCCGCGTGTTCGCGCGCGGCCTGGTCGCCGCGCTGCCGGAGCGATCCTGCCGGCCGAAGCGAAGACCGCGAAGGCCGGTCGCCATGTCATCGACGGCCGCGCGATGCCACGTGGCAACCACCGTGCCGCACCTGTGACATGACGATGCACGGAAGGCGCGCAGTGGACCCGCTCGGCATGTCCCATTCCGTGCGATGCACGGCACGCGACTTGCGGCATGTCGATGCGCAGATCGATGCGTGCGTGTTCGTCCGACTGTCTTCGCGTTTCACCTGCACACGCGCATCGCATCGTGTGCAGGTGTCGCGCGCGTGCGATGTGTCGATGCGCATGTCGAAGTCGTATCGATCGCGCGTGCTCGTGTTCGTCGCGAAAAATTTCGTGCGCGTTGTGGCATCCACGCATCGTTTTTTTCTTCGCGAGCGAACGCTCTCAGCGATGTCGATGCACGCGTTGACGTTGATGCCAGATATCGCACGCCGAGCACGCGCGCGGTTCATCGTCGCGTGTATCTGTGTGGCTGTAAACCAGCATGAACATTGGGTTTGTGGGAAGCGTGCGTTTGCAGGAAGCAACGCATCGGCACGATCATCGGGCGCAAGAAAATGCCCCTTCGCATGGTCATCGGATGCGCATGCGCGATCCCGGTTGCGATGAGGCACAGAGCAAGCGCAATCCTTCACCAAAACTCACCGCGCTTTTTGCATAAATCTCTTAACATCACCGCACAAACGAATTATGATTCGCCTTGACAAGACGTTGACTTCAATGCAGGAAAGCTTCGCACGATCAACGACGATGAACTTCCAGAGCGGTAGTGAAAAGTAGTCGAGGAGCGTAACCACTTTGAAGCACGCCACGCCGACAGAGCTGTTCGAATTCGGTGCCATCTCCAAGGTCCCCCAGATGGGACAGGCGTACTACCCTCAAAAGAAAACGCGCGCTCTCCAAGACTCCGCTGTCCGCAAAGCTACGCTGCAAGCGGCTTTGCACGCTGCACAGCGGCTCGCGCAAGACCAGGTTTCGACCGGTGCGGCGATGAGGCCCCGGTTCTCTCAATTCATGAAGGCTCGCCGGATGCAGTGTGTCCGGCCGACTGCGGCTGCGTGCGTGTGCCCGGCCGAGGCGTACAACTTGCTGCGTGAGTCCGTCGCGCGGGTTGCAGGTCTTCACTCCGAATTCATTAGCGTGCGACTGCGGTCTGGTGGCGCGCCGATGAATCGCTCGCTCGGTTGGTCTGGCGATGCAGGTGCATCGTGGGATCGGGCCGGTCGGGTTGCTCAATCTCGATAGTTCGATACCCAATCCTGAAGGAGTTTCCCATGGCAACTGCTGCTAAGAAGAAACCGGCCGCCAAGGCCCCGGCCAAGAAGGCTGCTGCAAAGAAGGCTGCTCCGGTCGCCAAGAAGGCACCGGCTAAGAAAGCCGCGGTGAAGAAGGTTGCCGCCAAGAAGGCGCCCGCAGCCAAGAAGGCCGCAGTGAAGAAGGTCGCCGCCAAGAAGGCAGCACCGGCCAAGAAAGCCGCGGTGAAGAAGGTTGCCGCCAAGAAGGCGCCCGCAGCCAAGAAGGCCGCAGTGAAGAAGGTCGCCGCCAAGAAGGCAGCACCGGCCAAGAAAGCCGCAGTGAAGAAGGTTGCGGCCAAGAAGGCCCCGGCCGCGAAGAAGGCCGCTGCCAAGAAGGCGCCTGCTGCGAAGAAGGCTGCTGCCAAGAAGGCGCCTGCTGCGAAGAAGGCTGCCGCCAAGCCCGCTGCTGCCAAGAAGGCTGCCGCGAAGCCTGCTGCCAAGCCCGCTGCGAAGAAGGCTCCGGCGAAGAAGGCTGCCACCAAGCCCGCCGCTGCTCCGGCCGCTGCGCCTGCTGCTGCTCCGGCTGCCAAGACCGCGCTGAACCCGGCTGCGGCCTGGCCCTTCCCGACCGGCAACCGTCCGTAAGCCATTCTTGCGACGGTGATCCTTCGGGACCACAGCGGCACGCGCGTCGTGCCCACCTGACCGGATACCGCGTATCCGGTCCGCAAGACCAGGTGTCTTGCACCGCCCGCCGGCTGGCTTGCGCCCCGGCGGGCTTTTTGTTGCCTGCCGCCGTGGCGCGGGCGTAAAAAAACCGCACCGGCACAGGCCGATGCGGTCTTGCTGATACCTCGCGACGCGCCGCAGGTTGGCGGCCGGGCGGGGCAGTCGCTCAGTGCGTCACGCGCGTCACGCCGCCCGACGACAGCAGGCGCACCCGTTCGCCGGGGCGGAACGCTTCGTCCGCTTCCTGCGTGATGGCGCGGTACTCGCCGTTGTCCAGCTTGACGGTGATCTCCAGGCCCGGGCGCTTGTTCACCTGGCCCTCGATGGCGCTGCCGGCGATGCCGCCCGCGATGGCGCCCAGGATGCCTGCCGCCACCGAGCCGTTGCCGCGCCCGATGGCCGCTGCCGAACCGATGCCACCGACCGCACCGCCGGCCAGCGTGCCGACACCGGTCTGTTCACGGTCGATCACGACATTGCGGATCGACTCCACGGTGCCGAAGCGCACGGTCTGCTCGCGCTGCGCCTGGTAGGACGTGTAAGCGCTGTTGGAGTTGCTGCCCGTGGCGCAACCTTGCAGGCCGAGTGCCGCGACCAGCAGGGCGGCGGCGCCGATGCGAAGGGTGGTGTTCATCTCGATTCCTTATTGATACCGGTATCCGAAGGCGGATTCAAAGCGCCGGGCGATCTCGTCGACAGGCAGGCCGTGGTTCTGCGGCCCCTGACATGCGATCTTGAGCGAGCCCATCAGGCTGGCAAGCCGGCCGGTGGTTTCCCAGTCCAGGCCGTTCTCGATGCCGTAGAGCAAGCCGCCCCGGAAGGCATCGCCGCAGCCGGTCGGATCGACCACCTGCTCGGCCGGTACGGCGGGAACGTTGTATTGTTTGCCGCCGGCGTGAATCTCCGCCCCTTCTTCCCCGCGCGTGACGATGAAGGCATCGACACGCTGCGCAAGCTCCGTCGCGCTGTAACCCGTGCGCGACAGCATGACCTGCGCTTCGTAGTCATTGACCACCACGTAGCTGGCGAGTTCAACGAAGCGGCGCAGGTCGGCACCGTCGAACAGCGGCATGGCCTGGCCCAGGTCGAAGATGAACGGCACGCCCGCTTCGGCGAATTGCGTCGCGTGATGCAGCATGCCGTCGCGGCTGTCGGGGCCGACCAGGCCGAGCTTGGCGGGCAGCGCGTCCCTGACCGAATTGATGTGCGACGCGCTCATCGCCCCCGGGTGGAAGGCGGTGATCTGGTTGTTGTCGCGGTCGGTGGTGATCATGGCCTGGGCCGTGAACGTGTCCGGGATCTCCTTGATGTGCGCGGTGGAGATGCCGAGCTTTTTCAGGTAGTCGAGGTACGGCGCGGCGTCCTGGCCCACCGTGGCCATGACGATCGGCTCGCCGCCCAGCAGCTTGAGCGTGTAGGCGATGTTGCCGGCGCAGCCGCCGAACTCCCGGCGCATGCTGGGCACCAGGAAGGACACGTTCAGGATGTGGATCTTGTCCGGCAGGATGTGTTCGCGGAAGTGTCCGTCGAACGTCATGATGGTGTCGTAGGCGACCGAGCCGCAGATCACGCTGGCCATGGGAGAGCTCCAGATAAGAACGCGGCCGTCCACTGGACGGCCGTGTGATGAACGGGATACGGAAAGGACCGGTTCGACGAAGCTTACTTCAGCGCTGCCAGGGCGGCGTCGTAGTTCGGCTCTTCCTTGATCTCGGGCACGAGCTGGGCGTGCAGCACGTTGTCGTTGGCATCGAGCACCACCACCGCGCGCGCGGTCAGGCCGGCCAGCGGACCGGTCTTGATGTCGACGCCGTAGGCCTGCTTGAAGCCGGCATCACGGAAGGTCGACAGCGGCACCACGTTGTCCAGGCCCTCGGTCGTGCAGAAGCGGCCGGCCGCGAACGGCAGGTCGGCGGAGATGGAGAACACCACGGTGTTGTCCAGCTTGGAGACGGCTTCGTTGAACTTGCGCGTGGAGGTGGCGCACACCGGCGTGTCCAGGCTCGGCACGATGTTCAGCACCTTGCGCTTGCCGGCAAAGTCGGCCAGCGACACATCCTTCAGGTCTTTGCCGACCAGGGTGAACGCCGGGGCCTTCGCGCCAACGGACGGCAGGGTGCCGCCAACTTCGATCGGGTTGCCGCCAAGGGTCACGTTTGCCATGGTGTGCTTGCTCCTTCTATACAGTTCAACAGGAAATCAGGGGTAGAAAATCAGGACCCGATAGTTGGCCGTCGGGCGCTGGGACTGGAATCGTACCCGAATCGGCAGCTCGGCGTGGGCGGCCAGGCCGGTCTTGCGATAGGCCGCGTCGGCGGGGCCCAGGTAGTCGGTGGGCAGCAGCGCGCGGCGCGCCAGCAACTGGTCTTGCAGGTCGGTGGTGACCAGCTCGATGGCGGGCAGCGCGACGGGGCCGTCCGAGCCGTTGCGCAGCGTGGCGGTCAGCACGTACTGGTCGGAGGCATCGCCTTCCTGGCGCAGCATCTGCGACGACTCGATCTGCAGCGCATCGAGATCGCGCGGCGGCGGCACGTCGCAGTGCAGCGGCTGGCACAGGCGATCCCACAGCGCGCGCGAGGCCGGCGCGCGCGTGGCGATCTCCGTGCGGCCGAGGAAGAGCAGCTGCGCAACCGCGGTCACCACCAGTAGGCCGATCGCCACCCGCGCCACGGCACGGCGGCCCGAAGACTTGCGCTGTTGTTCGCGCGCCTGCGCGGCCCGCAGGAAATCCAGCGTGGCCGCCGACACGCCATGGTTCGGCCCGCGCATCTTGCGCGGACGCGGGGCGCCGGTGAGGGTGCGTTGCGGGATGGGCTCGGCATGCGCTTCCGCTTCCGGGGCGCGGCGGCCCTGGCGGCGCGGCACCGGCGCGAACGGCGTGTGCGGATCGGCCTCGCGGCGCAGCCAGGTGGAATCGTACCGCTCGGCCGAGGCTGGAGCCGGGGCCTGGATCGCCTTGGCGGGCGGCTCCGGCAGGGATGATGGTGCCGCGACCGGCGCGGCCGCCGGCTCGGCGGACGGCCGCACGGGGACGGCGGCGGCGAAGTTGTCCTCGTCGTCGTCCAGATCGAGCAGCGGCGGCAAGCCGTGGAACGGGTCAGCCGGGGCCGGCGGCTCCGCGGGTGTTTCCGGTTGCGCCGCCACCGGCTCGGCCTCGGCCGGCGTGCCGGGCTTCGCCTTGGGCGGCTCCGCTTGTGCGGCGGGCGCGGCCGGTGCGGTCGACGAGGTCGGTGAGCGCGTATCCGGAGCGGCCGGCTGCGTGCCGGGGCCGGCCTCGGCGCCTTCGACTTCGCCCAGGTGGACTTCGGCGATCTCCTCTTCCCAGGTCAGCGTGATGCCGAAGCCATGGTCGTCTTCATCGGCGGGGGCCGGCTCGGCGGGATGCGGCTCGGCGGCCGCGGGCGCGGCGGCGGATACCGGCCCATGCCGCTCCGGTGGCTGGGGCGCGGCGGCTGGCGCAGCGCTCTCGCCGGATGACGTATCGAGCTCGATCAGATGGGCACGCCCATCGAAGACGTGATTGCAGCGTCCGCAGCGAACCAGACCGCCGCGCAGCCGTAGCTGATCGGCGACGACGCGGAAGGCGGTATGACAGGCAGGACAGCGGGCGGCGAGACGTGGCGCGGATGCCATGCAGGTGGGAGAGAAAAAAGCCGACCGCGCGAGTATTGCAGACCATGGGCCCAGCGTCGACCTTTCGCCGCGCCGGGCCGCACTTTTTATGCGGGTTTCACACCGTGCAGGCAGACCCAGCCGTCACGCGCGCGCCACACCGACAGCGGGATCGCGCCGGCATACGCCGCGGCAACCTCTTCCGCCTGGCGCTCCAGCACCCCCGACAGCACGAGCCGTCCGCCCGGGCGCACGCGTGCGCACAGCATCGCGGCCATCAGCTTGAGCGGGTTCGACAGGATATTGGCGACGACCAGATCGAACGTGCCCTCGGGCGCATCGTCCGGCAGGCTGAAGCCGGCCTCGACGCGGTTGCGCTCGGCGTTGTAGCGCGAGGCTTCCACGGCGTTCGGGTCGATGTCGACGCCGACGGTTTCGCCCGTGCCGAGCTTCTTGGCGACGATGGCGAGGATGCCCGAGCCGCAGCCGTAGTCCAGCGTGCGCTCGCCGGGCTGAACGTGTTGCTCCAGCCATTCCATGCACAGCCGCGTGGTCGGGTGGCTGCCGGTGCCGAAGGCGAGGCCGGGGTCGAGCTCCAGCACCACCGCCTCGGGTTCCGGCGCATCGTGCCACGAAGGGACGACCCAGATGTGCTCGCCGATATGGATCGGCTCGAACTGCGACTGCGTCAGACGCACCCAGTCCTGCTCCTCGACCTCGCGCACGGTGTAGGCGGGCGCGGGGGACAGGCCGATGGCGTTGGCCGCGGCGGCCACCAGCAGCGCCGGGTCGGCGTCATCGCCCAGCAGGGCGACCACGCGGGACCGGTTCCAGGCCAGGCGCGTCGGCTCGTGGCCGGGCTCGCCGAACAGGGGCTCCTCGTCGGGCGTGTCGGCATCGGCGTCTTCCACCGACACCGACAGCGCACCCAGGTCGAACAACGCCTCGGACAGCGCCTCGGCATCGTCGCGCGCGACTTCCAGCACGCATTCGCGGTAGGTCATGGGTGCGGTTCCGCTCAGGCCTTGCCGCCGCCCTTGGCCACTTCCTGCTGCGCCAGGCGGTGCTCCAGGTAGTGGATGCTGGTGCCGCCTTCGACGAAGTTGGCGTCGAGCATCAGGTCGCGGTGCAGGGGCACGTTGGTCAGGATGCCTTCGACCACCATCTCCGACAGGGCGATGCGCATGCGGGCGATGGCCTGCTCGCGCGTGGCGCCGTACGAGATCACCTTGCCGATCATCGAGTCGTAGTTGGGCGGTACGAAGTAGCCGTTGTAGGCGTGCGAATCCACGCGGATGCCGGGGCCGCCCGGCACGTGCCACGACGTGATGCGGCCGGGGGACGGCGTGAATTTGTACGGATCTTCGGCGTTGATGCGGCACTCGATGGCGTGCCCCTTCAGGGCGACGTCCTTCTGGCGGAAGCGCAACTTTTCATTGGCTGCCACGCGGATCTGCTCCTGCACGATGTCGATGCCGGTGATCATTTCCGTGACCGGGTGCTCGACCTGCACGCGCGTGTTCATCTCGATGAAGTAGAACTCGCCGTTCTCGTACAGGAACTCGAACGTGCCGGCGCCGCGGTAGCCGATCTTCTTGCAGGCATCGGCGCAGCGGTCGCCGATGCGCTCGATCAGGCGGCGCGGGATGTGCGGTGCCGGCGCTTCCTCGATCACCTTCTGGTGGCGGCGCTGCATCGAGCAGTCGCGCTCGCCCAGCCAGATGGCGTTGCGGTGCTGGTCGGCCAGAATCTGGATCTCCACGTGGCGCGGATTCTCCAGGAACTTCTCCATATAGACTTCCGGGTTGCCGAAGGCACGGCCGGCTTCTTCGCGCGTCATGTTGACGGCGTTGAGCAGCGCGGCCTCGGTGTGGACCACGCGCATGCCGCGGCCGCCGCCGCCGCCTGCGGCCTTGATGATGACCGGATAGCCGACCTTGCGGGCGGTCGCCAGAATTTCCTTCGGGTCGTCGGGCAGCGCGCCCTCCGAGCCCGGCACGCACGGCACGCCGGACTTGATCATGGCCTGCTTGGCCGAGACCTTGTCGCCCATCAGGCGGATGCAGTCGGGCGTCGGGCCGATGAAGGTGAAGCCGGATTGCTCCACGCGTTCGGCGAAGTCGGCGTTCTCCGACAGGAAGCCGTAGCCGGGGTGGATGGCCTGGGCGTCGGTCACTTCGGCGGCCGAGATGATGGCCGGCATGTTCAGGTACGACAGCGGCGACGGCGCCGGGCCGATACAGACGGCCTCATCGGCCAGCTTGACGTACTTGGCTTCCTTGTCCGCCTCGGAATAGACCACCACGGTCTTGATGCCGAGTTCGCGGCAGGCTCGCTGGATGCGAAGTGCGATCTCGCCGCGATTCGCGATCAGGATCTTGTCGAACATCGTGTTCTCGCTACAAAAGGGGGAGGCGAGGGCGCGGTGGCCGGACCATGTTCTTCTTGGGGTCCGCGCGCCGGCTCGCACTCGGATGCGGCAGGACCGGCCCGCCGCACGATGATGAGATGCCGATGCCGGGAGATCAGCCGATCACGAACAGCGGCTGGCCGTATTCGACGGCCTGGCCGTTCTCGACCAGGACGTCCTTGATCACGCCGGCCTTGTCCGCTTCGATTTCGTTCAGCAGCTTCATCGCTTCGATGATGCACAGCGTCTGGCCTTCCTTGACGGTGTCGCCCACGTTGACGAACGCCGAGGCACCCGGCGACGGCGAACGATAGAACGTGCCGACCATCGGCGAGGTCACGATGTGGCCGGCCGGCAGGGCCGGGGCGGCGGCTTCCGCGCTGGCGGCTACGGCCGGGGCCGCGGCGGCGGCCATCATCGGCGCCATCGGGGCGGCCATCGGCGCGTACTGCATCGGTTGCGCGATCACCTGCGGTGCCGACTTGACGATGCGGACCTTGCCCTCGCCCTCGGTGACTTCGAGCTCCGAGATGCCCGATTCGGCCACCAGGTCGATCAGCGTTTTCAGCTTGCGCAAATCCATGAACGTTCTCCTGCAGCGTCTGCGATCTGGGGCAAGGAAGGTCGCGCGCGAATGGCTCTTCGGCGGGACGCGCTCCAGGCGCTGGCTCGTTGCGTTGATTGAGGGGTTGAAATAAAAGGGAAAAGTGGTGGCAGATCAGCCACCGCCGTGTTGACTCACGATGTAATCCAGCGCGGCCAGGTAGCCGCGCCAGCCCAGCCCGCAGATCACGCCCACCGCCTGGTCCGCCAGGTACGAATGGTGGCGGAACGGCTCACGACGATGCACGTTCGACAGGTGGACCTCGATGTACGGAATCGCCACCCCGGCGAGCGCATCGCGCAGCGCCACGCTCGTGTGCGTGTAAGCGGCCGGGTTGATGATAATGAACTCGATGCCTTCGCTCTTGGCCGCCTGGATGCGGTCGACCAGCGCGCCCTCGTGGTTGGACTGGAAATGCGCCAGCGACACGCCGCGCGCGCTCGCGCGTTCGGCGAGGGCTGCGTTGATGTCGGCCAGTGTGGTTGCGCCGTAGACTTCCGGCTCGCGCGTTCCCAGCAGATTGAGGTTGGGGCCGTGCAGAACCAGCACGCTGTGGGCCGCTTTGGCGATCGGTTTGTCAGCCACGGTTTGACTGGATGGGCGAAATTGGGCGCAATTTACAGCAACTTAGAATGCTTTGTCTAGTTTTTGCTGAAAAGATGTCGGGAAATCGGTGTTTTCACCGATGTTGCGCATGCGCTGCCGGATTTGGCGCGGGAAGGAGGGATGTTACGCGCACATGACGGCCATATGACGTTATTGCGAATTCACGTGTGCTGCAGGGCGGCACGCAGTTCGTCGGCGTGGACGCGGCCCATCTTGCGGAACGTGATCTCGCCCTGTGCATTCAGAATCACGGTAAAGGGCAGGCCACCGGCCTGGTTGCCGAGCTGCCGCCCCAATTCGGTGCCTCCGAAACCGGCTACGGCAATGGGATAGGTGACCGGCACCTTGCCCAGGAACGCCTGGATGTTGGCCGCCGAATCGATCCCGATCCCGATGAACTTCACCCGGGCCTTCTGCTCTTGCGCCAGCGCCGACAGTTCCGGCATCTCCTCCACGCAAGGGCCGCACCAGGGTGCCCAGAAATTGATCACCACCGGCTGGCCGCGGAACGCCGAGAGGTCGATCGGCGCGCCGTTGGCGTCCGGCAGCCTGGCGTCGAAGAATGCGGCGACGGCACCGTCGGCCGGCGGCTTGGGCTCCGTGGCCCGATGGCCGGCGTACACGCCCAGCACCGCGGCGATGATGCCGGCCAGGATGAGGGCGATCAGGGTTTGGCGTCGGGACATGCTGGAGGTGGAGGCGCAGTCTATATAGAGAGAGCGGCGGCGTGGCGGATTGTACTCCTCCCGCCGGTCACCCTTCCGGGAGCAGCGCGCGCACGGCTGCGATATCGCCGCGCAGGGACTTGCCGCTGGCGTCGGGACGCCGGGCGCCGCGCACATCGTTCAGGTCATAGAGGGCGATGTGGACACCGACCGGCGTGCCGGTCTCGGCACGCAGCGCGCTCGCCAGCGCACGCGCTTCCTGCCCGGCGGGCCATTGGCCACGCCACAGGAAGCTGAGGGTCTCCACTTCGTCGCGGCCGGCGAAGTGAGCGCTTTCTGTCGTGTCGAAATCCACGCCGGCGTTGAGCAGAAAGATCGCCACATCCTTCGGGCTGTCGCAGAACACCTGCAGGTGGATGTCGGAGTGCTCGCTCGCGGTGCCGTTGAAGACCGCGCCCACCAGATACGGGTTGTACGGCCCAAGACCCTCCATCAGCACGACGGCGATGCGGCGCAGCAGCGCGAGCACGCGGGGCTGGGAGTCGGCCTGGAACAGCGCCTGGTATTCGCGGACTTCCGCTTCGATCTGCTCGTTGTCGGGTAGCCATTCGCCCGCGGCGCGCGAGTCGGTGCCGAGCACCTGGCGGGCAGCCTTGCGCTTGGCGGTGGCGTAGTCGGCACCATCTTCCGCGATCATGCGGGCGGCGGCGATGGCGATTTCTTCCCGCACGCGGGCGGGATCGAGGGGGGAACGCTTGGACATGACTCTCATTTTACTGAACCGGACGCTGCCGCCCGCCTCCGGCGTGCCTCGGAAAACGGTCGCGGCATCGTCGGAGCCAGCGGGTACAATGCCGCGCAACGTAGTTGAGATGGCTCCCATGCATATCCACATCCTTGGAATCTGCGGCACCTTCATGGGCGGGATCGCCCTGATCGCCCGCCAGGCCGGGCACCGCGTCACCGGCTGCGACGCCAACGTCTACCCGCCGATGAGCACCCAGCTCGAAGCCCAGGGGATCGAGCTGACCGAGGGCTTCGATCCGGCGCAGCTGTCGGTCGGTGCCGATCTGTATGTGATCGGCAATGTGATTTCGCGGGGCAACCCGCTGATGGAAGCCATCCTCGACCGCAACCTGCCCTATGTCTCGGGGCCGCAGTGGCTGGGCGACAATGTGCTGCGGCAGAAGTGGGTGCTCGCTGTGGCGGGCACGCACGGCAAGACGACCACCACGTCGATGCTCGCCTGGATCCTGCAGGACGCCGGCTATGACCCGGGCTTCCTGGTGGGCGGCGTGCCGCGCAACTTCGGGTTGTCGGCGCGGCTGACGGCATCCGATTTCTTCGTCATCGAGGCCGACGAATACGACACGGCCTTCTTCGACAAGCGCAGCAAGTTCGTCCATTACCGTCCCCGTACGGCCATTCTGAACAATCTCGAGTTCGATCACGCAGATATCTTTCCTGATCTTGCCGCCATCGAGACGCAATTCCACCATCTCGTGCGCACTGTTCCCGGTCAGGGTCGCCTGCTGGTTAACGGTCGGGAAGACAGCCTGAAGCGCGTACTTGCGCGCGGATGCTGGTCGGAAGCCGAGTTTTTTGGTGCAGAAGACGGCACCGGTTGGGCCATTGCCAATCTTGGCGATGACGACAGCTTCGACGTCATGCTCGACGGGCAGATTCAAGGCCGGGTGCGCTGGCCGCTGCAGGGCGACCACAACCGCATGAATGCGCTGGCCGCCATCGCCGCGGCGCGCCATGTCGGCGTGCCGCCCACCCAGGCCATTGAAAGCCTGGCCCGTTTCGAGAATGTGAAACGGCGCATGGAGGTACGCGGCACCGTGGACGGCATCACCGTTTATGACGATTTCGCCCACCACCCGACCGCCATCCGCACCACCATCGACGGCCTGCGCCGCCGGGTGGGCACCGCGCGCATCCTGGCCGTGCTGGAGCCGCGTTCCAATACCATGAAGCTGGGCGTGATGAAGCAGCAGCTTCCCGTCAGCCTGGAGGGCGCTGACCAGGTGTTTGCCTACGGCGCCGCCGGCGGCCGCGACGCGATCGGGTGGGATCTTGCCGGCGCCCTAGCGCCGCTGGGCGAGCGGGCCCAGGCGTTCTCCGACCTCGCTGCGCTGGTCGAGGCCGTGACGGCCGCCGCCCGGCCCGGCGATCACGTCCTGGTGATGAGCAACGGCGGTTTCGGCGGCGTCCACCAGAAATTGCTGGATGCCCTGGGCGAGCGAGTCGGCGCGGCAAACTGACGCGATATGCCGGCTTCCATCATCTATCTGCACGGATTCCGCTCGTCGCCGCGCTCGTTCAAGGCGCAGCTGCTGGGCCAGCGGATGGCCGCTGTCGGGCTGGCGCATGCCTACGCGTGCCCGATGCTGCCCGTCTCGCCTCGCCAGGCGATGGCCGAGATCGAGGCGCTGATCGCGGACCTGTCCAGCCGGGATGGCGTCGCTCCCGCCTTGATCGGCTCTTCGCTGGGCGGCTACTACGCGACCTGGCTGGCCGAACGCCATGGCCTGCGCGCCGCCATGCTGAACCCCGCCACGCACCCCGACCGGGATCTGGCCCAGTACGTCGGCGAACAGCCGCTGTGGCACGGCGGCGGCACCATCCGGGTCGAGCCGCACCACCTGGATGAGTTGCGCGCGCTAGCGGTCACGGCCGTCACGCAGCCCGAGCGTTACTACTTGCTGGCTGCCACCGGCGATGAAGTGCTCGACTACCGCGAGATGCTCGCCCACTTTCCGGGCGCAGCCACCCGCGTCATCGACGGCGGCGACCACGGCATCAGCGATTTCGCACGCTATATGGACGAAGTGCTGGTCTTCTGCGGCGTTCCGGCCGGATTGTTGGCCGCCCATCCTTTCGACCGCCAGGCTGGCGCGTGAGCGGGGCCGCCATGTCGTATCCGCGCAGTCCGTGGCGCGGGGCCTTGCCGCCCATGGCCGTGTATGGCCGGCATTGGGCGCGCTGGGCGGTCGGCGTGAATTCACTGACGGCGCGGCTGCGTGCGGCATCCGTTTCGTTTCGTGTCGAATTGCTCGGCCAGGGGCGGGCCATGCCGCTGCGCGACGAGTGGCGGTGCCTGGGCTTGCCCTGCGCCGCCGAGACGCTGGCGCGCGAGGTGCTGCTGATCTGCGACGATGCGCCGGTGGTCTACGCACACACGATCGTGCATCCGCGCAGCGTGGCGGCGGACTGGCCGTTCCTGAGGGCGCTCGGCACCCAGCCGCTCGGGCACGCGCTGTTCGCCGACCCGCGCGTTGCCCGGGGGGCCTTCGAGTTCGCCCTGCTGGATGGCCGGCACCCGCTGGTCAGGCGGGCCCAGGCGGCGCTGGGCGGCACGCCGCCGGACGCCATGGCTCGGCTGCCGGCGCGCCGCTCGGTGTTCCGTCGCGGCGTTAGCGCGATGTTGGTGACGGAAGTGTTCTTGCCGGCACTGGCGGCGTTCGACCCGCCGCCCATGATGTGATGCGGGCGATCGGGCGGGCCGGATGGCCGTCCGGTGCGGTATCATCGCCCCCGTCTTTTGTCGTTGCGGCGCAGGCCGGTTCCATCCGGGGCGCGCGGCGATTCCAACCATTCTTGGCGGCGTTCGGGCCGCGATCCAGACGATTCCATGCAGTTGCTGTTTGAAGAAGGCGGCGAGATCCGCGCAGGCACCGTCTTGTCCCAGCAGGGCGAGGCCTATCAGGTCGAATTGCCGAGCGCCAAGCGCACCAAGGTCAAGTCACGTGACGTGCTGCTGCAGTTCGCCCAGCCGTCGGCCGGTGAACTGGCGCAGGCCGCTCAGGCGCTGTCGGCGGAGATCGACCTGGATTTCCTGTGGGAATGCGCGCCCGCCGAGGAGTTCGGCTTTACCGATCTGGCCGGCGAGTACTTCGGCACCGACGCCGATGCCACGCGACAGGCCGCGCTTGCAATCGCGCTGCACGGCTCGCCCATCTATTTCCGCCGCAAGGGCCGGGGCCGCTACCAGCGGGCGCCCGAAGACCAGCTCAAGGCGGCGCTCGCCGGGCTGGAGCGCAAGAAGCAGCAAGCCGCGCAGCAGGCCGCCTACGAAGCCGAGTTGAAGGCCATGCGCCTGCCCGACGCTTTCCGCGGCAAGGCGCTGCAGCTGCTGTTCAAGCCCGACAAGAACAGCATCGAATTCAAGGCGTTCGATGCCGCGTGCACGGCGCTCGGGATGTCGCCGATGCGGCTGATGGTGGCGGTCGGCGGCATCGCCAATGCGCGTGCGCTGCACGAGGCGCGCTTCCTGTCGGAGTGTTTCCCGAAGGGCATCGGCTTTCCCGATGTGACGGTGCCGGAGCCGGCGCTCGACCTGCCGGCCGCCGACGTGCGCGCCTTCTCCATCGACGACGTGACCACCACGGAAATCGACGATGCGATTTCGGTCACGCCGCTTGATGCGGCCACGGTGCGCATCGGCATCCACATCGCAGCGCCCGGTTTTGGCATCCAGCGCGGCGAAGCGCTCGACGCGATCGCGCGCCAGCGGCTGTCCACCGTGTATTTCCCCGGCGACAAGATCACCATGCTGCCGGCGTCGGTGGTGGATCGCTACACGCTGCAGGAAGGGCGCGCGTGCCCGGCGCTGTCGCTGTATGTGACGGTCGATCGCGCCACCTGGGCGGTGACCGCCAGCGAGACACGCTGCGAGACCGTGACGGTGGCGGCCAACCTGCGCCACAACCTGCTGGACGAGATCGTCACCGCCGAGGCGCTGGCCGCCGGCACCGGCGATTACCCGTTCAAGGACGAACTCGCAGTCCTCTGGCCCTTCGCGGGCGCGCTGTACGATGCCCGCCAGCAGGCACGCATCGCCAGCGGCCTGAAGCCGGAAGGCGCGCAGAAGGGCGACTACAGCTTCTACCTGGACCCGATCCCCGAAGCCGAGGGCGGCGGCGAGCGCGTCCGCATCGAGCAGCGCAAGCGCGGCTCGCCGCTGGACAAGATCGTCGCCGAACTGATGATTCTCGCCAACAGCACCTGGGGCCGCATGCTGGCCGACGCCGGCGTGCCGGGCATCTACCGCACGCAGAAGGCGTGGGGCATGCACCGCACGCGCATGCAGACCTACCCGGCGCCGCACGAGGGGCTGGGCGTGGCGCAATACGCGTGGAGCACCTCGCCGCTGCGCCGCTACGTCGATCTGGTCAACCAGTGGCAGATCGCGGCGGTGGCGCAGCACGGCGTGATGGCCAAGCTGATCGCGCCCTTCAAGCCGAAGGATGCCGACCTGCTCGCCGCCGTGGCCGACTTCGAGGCCACGTATGCCGCCTACGCCGCGCACCAGTCGACCATGGAGCGCTACTGGTGCCTGCGCTGGCTCAAGCAGGAAGCGCGCACCCGCACGCAGGCCGTGGTGCTGAAGGACGGCATGGTGCGCTTCGCCGAGATCCCGCTGATGACCCGGGTGCCGGAACTGGCACAGACCGCGCGCGGCACGCACGTCGTGCTCGACGTGCTGGAGATCGACGAGATCGGCCTGGAAGTGTCGTGCCGCGTGGTCGATGTGCTTGCCCCGGCAGCGGATGCCGAGGTGGAGGCCGCCGCGCTGGAGGACGAGCTGGCGCAAGCCGAAGCGGAGGTGCCGGCCGAACCTCAGCCGGCCGCCGATGGAGAAGAAATCCGCGCCGAGACCGGCGATGTTGTGGCGCCGCCGCAGCAGGACGATGGAACGTCTGCCGCTAGCTAACTACAATCGCAGTCTGACGTTTTCACGCCTTCGCACTACCCGCAACACCCAGGAAGACCCGCCTCATGGCCGCCCTCGCAAACCGTCCGGATTGGTCCGGCAGCAGCACGCTTACCAAGGCACTGGTGGCGTCGCTTTTCTTGCATGTCTTGCTGCTCTTCGTGCGCGTGGTCGCGCCCGAGGCATTCGATATCAAGCGCGACGATCCGGGACTGGACGTGGTGCTGGTCAACGCCAAGTCGTCCACCGCGCCGGCCAAGCCCACTGCCGTGGCGCAGGTCAATCTCAACGGCGGCGGCGAATATGACCGGCAGCGCGCCACCACCCCGCTGCCCGCCGAAACCGAGCAGCAGACCGGCGACGTCATCAAGCTGACGCAGCGTCGCATCGAATACCTGGAAGAGGAACAGCGTCGCCTGCTGACGCAGTCGCGCAGCCCCGCGCCGCTGGTCAATGCCCACACGGTCAAGCCCGGCGAGCAGCCGCAGCCGTCGCCCACCAACGGCACCGACGATCGCACCACCCAGGACGAGATCGCCCGCCTGCAGGCCGAGATCGACCGCAACCTCGAAAACTACGCCAAGCGCCCGCGCCGCAACGTGCTGACCGCGGCCAGTGCGCGGCAGGCCGATTACGCCCGCTATTACGACGCCGTCCGCCGCAAGATCGAGACGCACGGCACGGCCAACTTCCCTAGCCTGAATGGCCGGCCGCTCTACGGCGAACTGATCATCGTGATCAGCGTCAACCGCGAAGGCCAGCTCGGCTACAACCAGGACGGCTACAAGATCGAAGGCATCGAAGTGGCCAAGAGCTCGGGCAATCCGGCGCTGGATCGCCAGGCGGTGGCCATCGTGCGCTCGACCGCGCCGTTCGGCGCCTTCCCGGTCGAGATGCGCAAGCGCGTCGATATCCAGGACGTGGTCGCCACCTTCAAGTTCACCCGCGCCGGCCTGGAAACCAGCCTGCAGACGCGATGACATCGTTTGAACAGGCGGCCATTCTCGCGGCCGCGAGCGCCCCGCCGGTCGATCGCTACGGTGTGATCGGCAATCCGATCTCGCACAGCAAGTCGCCGGCCATCCATGCCGCCTTTGCGCAGCAGACCGGCCAGCTGATGCGCTATGAGCGCATCTATGCCGAGCTGATTGCCTTTGACGAGACCGTGTTCTCGTTCATCCGCGAGGGCGGGCGCGGGCTCAATGTGACGTTGCCGTTCAAGCTCGATGCGTACGCACTGGCGACCTCGCTGTCACTGCGCGCGGAGTCGGCCGGCGCCGTCAACACCCTCAAGTTCGACGGCGATGCGATTTTCGGTGACAACACCGATGGCGTCGGCCTGATGCGCGACATCACGCACAACATCGGCAATTCGCTGGCGGGCGAGCGTGTGCTGCTGCTCGGCGCGGGGGGGGCTGCGCGCGGCATCCTGCTGCCGCTGCTGGAGCACAAGCCGTCGCGCGTGTTCATCGCCAATCGCACGGCCGATCGCGCCATCGCGCTGGTGCAGCGTTTCGAGGCGGCGGCCAAGCTGCACGAGGTCGAGCTGGTGGGCGGCGGCTTCGACGACCTGGCCGTCAGCGACGTCTTCGATGTCGTCATCAACGCGACCGCGGGCAGCCTGCAGGCCCAGGTGCCGCCCATCGAGCCGACCGTGTTCGGCCCCAACGCGCTGGCCTACGACATGATGTACGGCTCGCAGCCGACGGTGTTCATGCAGTTCGCCAAGCGGCACGGCGCCCGCGCGTGGGACGGCCTGGGCATGCTGGTGGAGCAGGCGGCGGAATCGTTCCTGGTCTGGCGCGGCATGCGTCCCGACACCGCCCCCGTGCTGCAAGCCATGCGCGAGGGGCTGCAGGGCGAGGCGGCCGTGGCCGCGCGCGCCCATGAGCGCTGAGCGTCCGCAGCCCGCACCATGATGCGCTGGCTCGGCTACGTGATCGGCTGCTTTGCGGCGGGCGTGGTCGCGCTCAACCTGTATTTCTTCGTCGCCATCGCCAGTTGGCAGGTCTTCAATCCCGCCTCGTCGGCGTTCATGCGGGCCGAGCGGATGCGGCTGTGCGGCGCCAACGTCGTCACCTGCGGGATCGACCATCGCTGGGTGCCGTACGAGCAGATCTCGCGCAACCTCAAGCGCGCTGTCATCGCCAGCGAGGATGCCGATTTCGTCTCGCATTCCGGCTGGGAAGTCGACGCCATGCTCGACGCCTGGGAAAAGAACAAGCGGCGCGGCCACGTGGTGGCGGGCGGCTCGACCATCACGCAGCAGCTGGCCAAGAACCTGTTCCTCTCCGGCGAGCGCCACTACCTGCGCAAGGGCGAGGAGCTCGTCATCACGTGGATGCTGGAGTTCTGGCTCGACAAGGAGCGCATCCTGGAGATCTACCTGAATTCGGTGGAGTGGGGCGAGGGCGTCTTCGGCGCCGAGGCGGCGGCGCAGCATTACTTCAAGCGGCCGGCATCGCAATTGACGGTGGGCCAGGCCGCGCGACTGGCCGCGGCGCTGCCGGCGCCCAAGTGCTTCGACAAGAAGCGCTACTGCGCCAATGTCCACATCAGTTTCACGCGCAAGGCGACGGTCATCGCCAACCGGATGGGCTCGGCAACCCTGCCGGACTGACCCGGCTTCGGCACGCGGGGGCTTCGTAAACATGCACCCAGTTGCGGTTCCGGTGCGAAGCTGAAGGGTGCCTGAAAGGTACAACTGTCCAACGCGCCTCATGCGAGGGGCGCGGGCTTCCCCAACCTTTCTTGCCGAGACAGTCATGCCCATGCTCAAGATTGATCGTCCCCAGGACCATAGCTACACGCCACCGGCCTGGAATCATCACAACGCCAATGCGTCTTCCAACGGCCTGAGCGACCAGGGCCTTCAGCAGTTTCTCCAAAATAATCCTGCGTTTGCGGATGCCCTGGCCAGGCTGGTATTGGGGTTTGCGCTAGGCAAATTGGGGGATAACAACGGCGGGCAGGGGCAGACCGGCAGCCATGGTGGCGGTCATCACGGTGGTGGTTTCGGTGGCACGGGTGGGAGCGGTGGTTTTGATTCGCCGGTCACCAAGCTGTCCGCGCGGCCCGACCTCGAACTGCCGGCCAACAAGCCCAACCACGGCAAGCACAACACTTCGGCCGCCACGCCGGGCACGGAGACGGCTCCGTCTTCCACTTCGCCCACGACCGGCACGTCTCCGACGCCCACGTCCACCTCCGCGACGGAGGGTAAGGTGGCCTACGGCGTCAAGCCGCCCGAGCCGACCGGCGTGGTCGACGTCAGCAAGCCGATCGTCGTCAAGGCCGGCGAGACGTTCGACGGCGGCGGCAAGTACTACCGCCCCACCAAGGAGATGGGCGACGGTTCGCAGAACGAGCACCAGAAGCCGGTGTTCATTCTGGAGCCCGGCGCGACGCTCAAGAACGTGCAGTATTCCGGCGGCGACGGCATCCACATGCTGGGCAGCGGCAAGCTGGACCGCGTCGTCAACCGCAAGGTGGGCGAAGACGCTTTCACCATCGACGGCGCCAAGAACCGTGCGCACGATGCCAAGATCGCCGGGATGGACCCGGCATCGATCCCGGGGGCAGGCCCAAGGTGGAGATCGTCAACAGCGCGTTCTACGGCGCCACGGACAAAGTCGGTCAGATCAACGGCGACGTCGACCTGCAGGCGCGGGGCATGTACGTCAATGGTGCCGGCAAGGTCTTCCGTACCAACGGCGGCGACCAGCAGATCAAGGCGACGGTCAACGTCCAGGACTCGAATTTCCAGAACGTGTCGGAGGCGGTTTTCCGGACCGATTCCAAGTTCTCGACTGCGTCGTTCTCGGACGACGTGAAGTCGGATGCGCCTTTCTTTGCGCTGGTTCCCAACAAGAGCCAGGTGACGGGTACCGACAAGGTGGGCTCCAAGGCTTACTCGGGCTGACGCTGGAGCGGGCCGCGCCGCCGGGGGCGGCCTATTTCAGCCAGCCCTTGCGCCGGAAATACACCAGCGGGATCGCCGCCGACACGATCATCAGCACGATCGCATAGGGGTAGCCCTCCGCCCAGTCCAGCTCCGGCATCACCTTGAAGTTCATGCCGTAGATCGAGGCGATCAGGGTCGGCGGCATCAGCGCCACCGAGACCACCGAGAACAGCTTGATGATCTTGTTCTGGTTGATGTTGATGAAGCCGACCGTGGCGTCCATCAGGAAGTTGACCTTGTCGGACAGGAAGGCGGTGTGGTTCTCGATGGAGTCGATGTCGCGCAGTACCTGGCGGGCCTCTTCTTGCTGGTCGGGCGACAGCATCTGGCTGCGCAGCAGGAAGGACACCGCGCGGCGCGTGTCCATCACGTTGCGGCGGATGCGGCCGTTGAGATCTTCCACGCGGGCGATGATCTCGAGCACGTCGGCGGCGGCCTGGTCGGTCACTTCGTCGGCCAGCACACGTTTGCTGGCGTCTTCCAGGCGTTCGTAGACTTCTTCGATCGAGTCGGCCGAGTATTCCGCGTCGGTGGCGTACAGGTCCATCAGCACGTCCTTGGCGTTGCGCACCGAGCCGGGCCGCAGCCGCGCCCGCATGCGCACCAGCCGGAACGCCGGCAGGTCTTCGTCGTGGATCGAGAAGAGCACGTCCTTGGTCAGCACGAAGGCCACGCGCACGTTGCGCGAGCTGGCCTCCTCGTCGAGCAGGAAGTCGGTGCGGATGTGGATGTGGCCGTCTTCGCCCTCGAAGTAGCGGGCGGAGGCTTCCAGGTCGCCCAGCTGTTCCAGCTCGGGCAGCACCACGCCGTAGGTGTCCTTGATCCAGGCCAGCTCTTCGTCGTCCGGATCGATCACGTCGATCCAGATCGGCTTGTGCTGCAGCAGTTCGTTGCGGTCCTCGACCTGTTCTTGCGCGAGACGGCCTTTTTGCACAACGAACAGGTTGATCATGCGGAGGTCCTTGGAACGGGGGCGATCAGGCGGCTGGGTGCGCCAAAAACGCGCCGAGTGTAGCGTAATCACGCAGCGGATTCAGCCGGAAAAGGCGGATCGGCAGGCACGCGTGGGGTCCATGCGACGCCCAGGGAGATACCGCCGCAGCGGTGGCCGGCGGGTAAAATGCCAGCAAGCCATGCGGCAGCCCGCCGCGCCTCACTGTTTCCCGACACCATGCGATTCACCGAACAATTGACTGCCGCCTGGCAGCGCAACAATTCCCTGCTGTGCGTGGGACTGGACCCGGACCCGGCGCGCCTGCCGGCGTCGCTGACCACCACGGGCGGGGCGATCTTCTCGTTCTGCCGCGCCATCGTCGACGCCACCGCCGACCTGGTCTGCGCGTTCAAGCCCCAGATCGCCTATTTCGCCTCGCAGCGCGCCGAAGACCAGCTCGAGCAGCTGATCGCGTACATCCACGAGGCCTATCCCGGCATCCCCGTCATCCTCGACGCCAAGCGCGGCGACATCGGCTCCACCGCCGAGCACTATGCCAAGGAAGCCTTCGAGCGCTACCAGGCGGACGCCGTCACGGTCAGCCCCTACATGGGCTTCGACTCCATGCAGCCGTACCTGGTGCATCCCGACAAGGGCGTGATTGTGCTGTGCCGCACCTCCAACGCCGGCGGCAGCGATGTGCAGTTCCTCGAGACGAACGGCCGTCCGGTCTACCAGGTGGTGGCCGAGCGCGCCCGCGACGCGTGGAATACCAGCGGCCAGATGGGCCTGGTGGTGGGCGCGACCTTCCCGGAGGAAATCCGGCGGGTGCGCGAGATCGTCGGCGACATGCCGCTGCTGATCCCGGGCATCGGCGCCCAGGGCGGCGACGTCGAGGCCACCGTGCGCGCCGGCCGCACCGCCGACGGCACCGGCATGATGATCAACTCGTCGCGCGCCATCCTGTACGCCAGCAGCGACAGCGATTTTGCCGACGCCGCCCGCGGTGTCGCGCAGGCCACGCGCGACCAGATCAACCAGTACCGCAACTGACCGGCCCGCCCGGCCCGGTTGCCGCGAGGACGCCATGAGCCACGCCGCCCAGCCGACCCTGCACGGACACGACGCCGCAGCATGGCGCCATTCGCACCGCTTTGTGGAAGACCGCCCGCGCGCCGAGCGTCGCACGCTGTACGCGGTGCAGTTGACGGCGGTGATGATGGTGGCCGAGATCGTCGGCGGCTGGTGGACGGGCTCAATGGCGCTGCTGGCCGACGGCTGGCACATGAGCACGCACGTGCTGGCGCTGGGCATCACGCTGGCGGCCTACGTGATCGCGCGTCGCCTGGGCGAAGACCCGCGCTTCACCTTCGGCACCTGGAAGATCGAGATCCTCGGCAGCTTCGCCAGCGCGCTGCTGCTGGGCGTGGTGGGTGTGCTGATGGTGGTGGAGTCGGCGCAGCGCCTGCTCGCGCCGGTCGGCATCCATTACAACGAGGCCCTGTGGGTCACGGCCGTCGGGCTGGCGGTCAATGTCGTCTGCGCCCTGTGGCTGGCCGGCGCGCACGACCATGACCACGGCCATGCGTCCGGGCCGGCCGGCCCGCGCCGCCATGACGACGACCACGATCGCGACAGAGAGCGCGACAAGGAGCGCGACGACACCCACGAACACGAGACCCGCCATCGCGACCACGACCGCGACCATCGTCACGAGCACGACCACAAGCACGAGCCGGAACACGACCACGATGAGCATCGCCACCGGGATCATCCGCAAGAGGCCGCGCTGCATCGCCGTAGCCACGCCGCCGCGCATGCGCACATGCATGGCGATCATGGCCACCCCCATCATCACCACGACCTGAACCTGCGCGCCGCCTACCTGCACGTCGTGGCCGATGCGGCGACGTCGGTGCTGGCGCTGACGGCGCTGTTCGCCGGCAAGTACCTGGGGCTGCGCTGGATCGACCCGGTGGTCGGGATCGTCGGTGCGCTGGTGATCGGGCAGTGGGCCTACGGCTTGCTCAGGCGCGCGGGCAGCGTGCTGCTGGATCGCGGCGATGCGCCGGAGCTGCAGGATGCCGTCCGGCGCGCGCTGGAAGCCGAGCCCGGCGTAGTGGTGAACGACCTGCACCTGTGGCGCGTCGGGCCGGGCAAGTTCGCCTGCGTGATCGCGCTGGCCAGCCCGTCGCCGCAAAGCCCGGGCCACTACAAGGCCAGGCTGGCGCATGTCGACGCGCTCGCCCACGTGACCGTGGAAGTGAACCACTGCTGTGAGCTGGCGGGGCAGGTGCCTGCCCACGCTTAGGCGGCCGGTAGTGGCGTTCGCTGCGCGCTCTAGCTTTCCGCGGCGTCGAGGAAATCCAGCAGGCCGCGCAGCGCGTGCTCGGCGGCCTGTAGCCGGATCTGCTTGCGGTCGCCCTTGAAGTGGCGGG
Organism: Ralstonia pseudosolanacearum; assembly: GCF_024925465.1. NCBI lineage: Bacteria > Pseudomonadati > Pseudomonadota > Betaproteobacteria > Burkholderiales > Burkholderiaceae > Ralstonia > Ralstonia pseudosolanacearum. The sequence goes on from NZ_CP103852.1 coordinate 784,869, forward strand.
TTTCCACCCGCGTCTGCAGGCGGTTGCTCCAGCCGAAGCACACCATGCCGACGGGTTTGTCGGGCGTGCCGCCGGTCGGCCCCGCCACGCCCGTCACGGCCAGCGCCACCTGCGCGCGGCTGTTGAGCACGGCGCCTTCGGCCATGGCGTGCGCCACCGGTTCGCTCACCGCACCATGCTCGCGGATCAGCGTGGCCGGCACGCCCAGCATCTGCGATTTCGCTTCGTTCGAATAGGTGACGAAGCCGCGCTCGAACCACGCCGACGCGCCCGGGATGTCGGTGATGGCCGCGCCGACCAGCCCGGCGGTGCAGGATTCCGCCGTCGCCACCATCAGGCTGCGCTTGTGCAGCGTGTCGCCCACCAGTTCGGCCAGTTGCGCCAGCGCGCGGGATTCAGCCATGTCGTTCTCCCCCCTGGAGTCGCGTCAGAACGAGCGCCACAGCGCAAACACCAGCAGCGTGTAGAACGCCGCCAGGATGTCGTCGACCATCACGCCGTAGCCGCCGCGCAGGCCGAAGCCCTTGAGCGTGCGGTCGTAATAGCGGATCGGCGCGGGCTTGACCATATCGAAGAAGCGGAACCACACGAAGGCGGCGAACTGCCCGCCCAGCGTGGTCGGCGTAACGAAGGCCAGCACCAGCCAGAAGGCCACCATTTCGTCCCACACCATGGCGCCGTGGTCGGCCACGCCCAGGTCGCGCGCGGTGCGGGCGCAGGCCCAGATGCCGATCACGAACCCGATGGCGGCGATCAGCAGCCAGCCGGGGCCCGCGATCCAGCGGGAAAGCACCGCGTAGACCAGCCAGGCGTACAGCGTGCCCATCGTGCCGGGCATCACCGGCGACAGTCCCGAGCCGAAGCCCAGCGCCAGGATGCGGGCCGGGTGGCCGAGCATGAAGCGTGCTGTCGGGCGGCGCACCTGCGCGGTCTGGCCGGCCTCGAGCACCACGGTCTCGGGCTGGTTGGGCGGGGTGGAGGGCGGGAAGGGGGCGGAAGACATCATGAGGTGGAAGAGAAATGATCGAATCCGGCCTGGCTGAACGCGACCGGCTTGCCGTGCGCGTCGATCAGCCGCAGGCCGGGCTCGGCGTCGATGCGTCCGATGCGGGTGACCGGCACGCCGGCGCGCTGCCCCGCCGCCAGCACGGCCTCGCGCACGCCGGCGGGGGCCGTAAAGCAGAGTTCATAGTCGTCGCCGCCGGCCAGCATGCACTGCAGCTGGCGCGCCGGCGGTTCCTGGGCCAGCGTGGCGGAGCGCGGCACGCGATCCACCTCGACGGTCGCCCCGACCTGCGACTGGGCCAGGATGTGGCCCAGGTCGCCCAGCAGACCGTCGGACACGTCCAGCGCCGCCCGGGCAATGCCGCGCAGCGCCAGGCCCAGCGCCACGCGCGGCGTGGGTGCATCCATGCGCGGCTGCACCCGGGCCAGCGCCTCGGGCGCGAGCGGCCATTCGCCGCGCAGCGCGCCCAGTGCCAGGCGTGCATCGCCCACGGTGCCGGAGACCCACAGGTGGTCGTCCGGGCGGGCGGCATCGCGGCGCAGCGCGAGGTCGGCCGGAACGTCGCCGAAGACCGTCAGGCTGAGCGTCAGCGGCCCGCGCGTGGTGTCGCCGCCGATCAGTTCGCAGTGAAAGGCGTCGGCCAGCGCCAGCAAGCCGTCGGCGAACGGACCCAGCCAGGCCGGATCGGCCGCCGGCAGTGCCATGGCCAGCGTGAAGGCGCGCGGCTCGGCGCCCATCGCGGCCAGGTCGGACAGGTTGACCGCCAGCGCCTTGTGGCCGAGCGCGCGCGGTTCGGCATCGGCAAAGAAGTGGCGACCGGCGACCAGCATGTCGGTGGAGATCGCCAGTTCGTGACCGGGGCGCGGGCCGAGCAGCGCGCAATCGTCGCCGACGCCGAGCGTGGCGTGGCGCGCCGGGCGGGTGAAATACCGGCGGATCAGCCCGAATTCGGACAGGTGTTCAGCGGAATCGGCAGGGACAGGGGGCTTTAGCACGGCATTGACGGAGGCAGGAATGGGGCAAGCCCGGGGGTGCCGTGTCAGGACGGGTGGAATATTGTAGCGAATGCGCACAACACCCCCCACCCAAAATCCCGTTGTGAGATCAGTTTTCACTATATAAAATGACGGGCCCAAGGAGGCGGACCGCAATCCCGTGATCCCGTTGTGTGGTGATTCGGTGGCCCGCCGGATGTGACGGTCGACCCGTGTCGACCACCCGATGACGAGAGACACCTCATGACCACGGTGGATACCCAGCCTCAACAGCCCGCCCGCACGGACGAAGAACTCAAGGCGCAACAACGCGCCGCCTTGCGCAAGGCCGCGCTGGAGTACCACGAGTTTCCGACCCCGGGCAAGATTTCCGTGACGCCGACCAAGCCGCTGTCCAATCAGCGCGACCTGGCCCTGGCGTACTCCCCCGGCGTCGCCGCGGCCTGCGAAGAGATCGTCGCCGACGTTTCCAACTCCTTCCGCTACACCGCCCGCGGCAACCTGGTCGCCGTGGTGACCAACGGCACCGCCGTGCTCGGCCTGGGCGACATCGGCCCCGAAGCCGCTAAGCCGGTCATGGAAGGCAAGGCGGGCCTGTTCAAGAAGTTTGCCGGGATCGATGTGTTTGACATCGAGATCAACGAAAAAGACCCGCAGAAGCTGGTCGATATCGTCGCTTCGCTGGAGCCGACCTTCGGCGGCATCAACCTGGAAGACATCAAGGCGCCGGAGTGCTTCTTCGTCGAGCGCGAGCTGCGCAAGCGCATGAAGATCCCCGTCTTCCACGATGACCAGCACGGCACCGCCATCGTGGTGGGTGCAGGCATCACCAACGCGCTGAAGGTGGTCGGCAAGGACATCAAGCAGGTCAAACTGGTGGCCTCGGGTGCCGGCGCGGCCGCGCTGGCCTGCCTGGACCTGCTGGTCGACCTGGGCCTGCCGCGCGAGCACATCTGGGTGACGGACCTGGCCGGCGTGGTCTACGAGGGCCGTACCGAGCTGATGGACCCGGACAAGGCCGTCTTCGCGCAGAAGACCGACAAGCGCACGCTGGCCGAGGTCATCGACGGCGCTGACATCTTCCTGGGCCTGTCCGCCGCCGGCGTGCTCAAGCAGGACATGGTCAAGCGCATGGCCGACCGGCCGGTCATCTTCGCGCTGGCCAACCCGAACCCGGAAATCATGCCGGAGTTGGCCAAGGAAGTGCGCCCGGACGTCATCATGGGCACCGGCCGCACCGATTACCCGAACCAGGTCAACAACGTCCTGTGCTTCCCGTTCATCTTCCGCGGCGCGCTCGACGTGGGCGCGACCACCATCACGCGCGAGATGGAAGTCGCCGCCGTGCATGCCGTGGCCGAGCTGGCCCGCCAGGAGCAGAGCGACATCGTTGCCACGGCGTACGGCATCCAGGACCTGTCGTTCGGACCGGAATACCTGATTCCGAAACCCTTCGATCCGCGCCTGATCGTGAAGATCGCGCCGGCGGTGGCACAGGCCGCCATGGACTCCGGCGTGGCCCAGCGCCCGATCGAAGACATGGACGCCTATCGCCAGCACCTGCAGCAGTTCGTCTACCACTCGGGCACGCTGATGAAGCCGATCTTCTCGACGGCCAAGAAGGTGCCGATGGAGCACAAGCGCATCGTCTTCGCCGAGGGCGAAGAGGAGCGCGTGCTGCGCGCCGTGCAGGTCGTCGTCGATGAGAAGCTGGCCAACCCGATCCTGATCGGTCGCCCGGGCGTGATCGCCCACCGCATCGAGCGCTTCGGCCTGCGCCTGCGCGAGGGCATCGACTTCACCATCGTCAACCCCGAGCATGACCAGCGGTTCCGCGAGTACTGGGAGACCTACTACAAGCTGATGGCGCGCAAGGGCGTCACGCCGCAGTACGCCAAGCTGGAGGTGCGCCGCCGCTCCACGCTGATCGGCGCCGTGATGATCCACAAGGGCGAGGCCGACGGCATGATCTGCGGTACGGTCAGCACCACCGCCGCCCATCTGCGCTATATCGACCAGGTCATCGGCGGTACCAACTGCGTGTACGCGGCGATGAACGGCCTGGTGCTGCCGGGCCGCCAGATCTTCCTGACCGACACGCACGTCAACGTCGATCCGAGCGCCGAGCAACTGGCCGAGATCACCATCATGGCCGCTGAAGAGCTGTGCCGTTTCGGCATCAAGCCGAAGGTGGCGCTGGTCTCGCATTCGAATTTCGGCTCGTCCGAGGCGCCTTCTGCCGCCAAGATGCGCGAAACCCTCGCCATCCTGCGCGAACGTGCCCCGCAACTGGAAGTGGACGGCGAAATGCACGGCGATGCCGCGCTCGACCAGAAGCTGCGCGACTCGCTGGTGCCGGATTCCACGCTGACCGGCGAAGCCAACCTGCTGGTGATGCCGAACATCGACGCGGCCAACATCGCCTACAACCTGCTGAAGACGGCGGCCGGCAACAACATTGCCATCGGCCCGATCCTGCTGGGTGCCAAGCGTCCGGTGCATATCCTGACGCCGTCGGCCACGGTGCGTCGCATTCTGAACATGACGGCACTGACTGTCGTGGACGCCGCAGCACAGGCGCAACGCTGAAGCAGGGCACCATGAGGAGGGGAGCGCACGATGCTGCGCTCCCTTTTTTTCGCCTGTAAGGTTTGCGTGTACTCACATCTTTGCAAGCTTAATCCCTGATTCAAAAAACCCTTCAAGCAAGGGGCGCTGGTTGATTGTTGTCATCGATCAGCGTACCCTTACGGGCTGAAGGGGTGCTTCTGAGCACATGAGGTTTACGCTAGGTCGGACGGGTTCAAAAAAGCGGTTTTCCGTAGACACGTCTGGTTGGGCAGCCTCGTTCTGGTGCGCGCGATTCGCGGGCGGAAGGATTCCCCAAGTCTCCGGCAGTCGCCCGACTTGTCATTCTCCCCGCAAGCATTTCCCGCATTGAGCCGCTTCGCTTTCAGCTGCAATCGAGCTGCCCGGACCGTGATCCGGCGGCCGCATGCGCTTGTGACCTGCGCCGGGCTGACCGGTCGGCGTGATTCTCCCGTTTGGGCTTGCTGATGACAAAGCGACTTGGGGCGTGGATCGGCCGCTCCGTATCTCAGGCGATGGCGCGGGGCGCGCTGGCGGCGATGCTTGCGCTGTCGGCCGCCGGGCTGCCGACGGCGGCCGCTGCCCGGGACACCACCGGCCTGTCGGCGGCGGTGGGAACCATTCCCGCGGTGGATCTGCCCAATGAGGCGCAGCGCACGCTGGTACAGATCGAGCAAGGTGGTCCGTTTTCTTATGCGAAAGATGGCACCACGTTCGGCAATTATGAAGGCCGTTTGCCGGCACGAAAGCGTGGCTACTACCGCGAGTACACCGTGAAGACGCGCGGTGCGCGTAATCGTGGCGCCAGACGCATCATCTGCGGCGGCGATCAGCGCGCGGCTAACGATTGCTACTACACGGCAGATCACTACAACAGCTTTCAACGGATACAGCGATGACGACCAACATGTTTGGGCTGGACGACTCGCTCACCGCTCGCGATGAGCGCGTTGCCCGCGAGGCGTGGCCCAAGGCGCAGAACCTGTACGACGGTGTGCTTGGGATGCAGTCCCTCGGCCCGCGTGTCGGGGGGGCGGCCAAGCTCATGCCGCAAGACGCCAATCAGAAGGACGACGGAGGTTGCGAAGACGCCATGAACCTGTTCAAGACGGTGCGTCCGAATATCGTGCAATCGATCCGCGCGTTCCGCGTGGCCGACCTGGCCGAGGCGGCGACCGGCCTGGACCAGCATTTCCTCTATGCCAACTGCGCGGCAGCGACCACCAAGGGCGAAGTGCTCGACGTGATCGCGCGCGAGTTCCTGTTCCCCAAGCATTTCGGCAAGAACTTCGATGCGCTGGCCGATTGCCTGACCGACATGATCTTCAAGGCCGGTCCGCAGCCGGGCTTCGTGATCGTACTGGAGGGCCTGCCCTGCGCGCCCAAGTTCGACAAGGAAGCGCGCGAGACGCTGCTGGACGTGTTCCGCGATGCGGCCGAGTTCTGGGGCGAGCGCAAGGTGCAGTTCCGCGTGTTCTACTCGTTTGCCTGAGCATCACGGCACGTTGGCGCCGCCTTGAGCGGCAATACATGAAAAAGCCCGCAAGTTGCGGGCTTTTCTATTTGCAGCGTCGCGCGTTCAGGCGTTCGGCAGCGTGCCCTGCGGCGTCAGGTGATTGACGGCATCGGGCAGGACCTCCGCGAGTTGCGAGGCGATTTCGTTCTCGTTGAGGCCGAAGGTCGAGGCCAACTGGGAGAGTGCGCCGCTGCCGCCCAGCGCCTGGGTGATCTGTTCGCCCGAGACGGGCAGGTTCTGGCCGTTGCCGATCCACGAGCGGACCTGCTCGCCCAGGCCGGCCTGCTCCAGGATCTGCTGCAGCGGGCCGACACCGCCCGGCGCGGCGGCATCGACGGCGGCGTGATCGGTATTGCCGCCACCGCCGCCACCGCCGGTCAACTGGCCCAGCAGGCCGCCCAGGCCACCGAGCGCGCCGACGCCGCCCAGCATGCCGGCCAGCGACCCGAGCGAGCCGAACAGGCCGCCGCCTTGTTGATCCTGCTGCGCACCGGCGGCGCCGGCATTGCCATGCTTCATCGCCAGGTAGGCCAGCAGGCCGGCGGCCAGCAGCACCTTCTTGTTACCGAGGAGGGACGACGGTGCGCCGCTGGCGTCATTGCCGCCCAGGCCGAGCACCGATTCGAGTAGACCCATGATGAAGCTCCTTTCGTCAGAGGCGGGGAGAGGGACCCGCCGGTTGGGATCAAACGGTCAGAATTCGCCGAGGACGGCATGCAGCGCGGAGACGGCGACCAGCGCTGCGGATTCCGTCCTCAGGATACGTCGGCCAAGTGTCAGCGGTAAGTAGCCGGCGGCTTCCGCCAGCGCTTCCTCGTCGGGCGACAGTCCGCCTTCCGGGCCGATCAGCAGTTCGATGCCGGCACTGCCGATGCGCTCGCGCGATTGCACGGCCCATTGCGTGAGCGGCTGGCTGCCGCGCGGCGACAGCATCACGCGCGCGCGCTCCGATGCCTTGGCCGCCGCCAGCCATTCGCGCAGGGGGGCGACGGGCGACATGGTGGGCACGCGCGCTCGGCCGCATTGTTCGCACGCGGCCTGCACCAGTGCCTGCCAATGCTGGACGCGCTTGACGGCGCGCTCGCCCGACAGCCGCACGACGCCGCGCTCGGTCTGCAGCGGGGCGATGGCGTGCACGCCCAGTTCGACCGCCTTCTCGATCAGCCAGTCCATCTTGTCGCCGCCGGCGATGCCCTGGGCGAGCGTGATGGCATAGCGCGCTTCGGTGTCGGGCTGCGTGGCATCGGCCAGGCTGGCGGTGGCATCGCGACGGTTGATGGCATCGAGCCGGGCGCGAAACTCCTGGCCCGAGCCGTCGAACAGGCAGACCTCGTCGCCGACAGCCAGGCGCAGCACATGAATATGGCGCGCGACGCTTTCCGGCAGCGTGACAGTGGTGTGGGGGGCAAGCGGTGAATCGATATAAAAACGGGGAAGCCCCATCGGACCATCCTTGTGGTGAATCAGGCGGGTGCGCCGGCCGGGCGGCAGGCGAGGCCCCAGCGGTAGCCGTCGGGGTCGCGCACGGCGGCGTAGCGTTCGCCCCAGAAAACGTTGTCGGGCGGCATGATGGAGGTGGCGCCGTGCTCGAGCGCACGCTGGTACACCGCGTCGACGTCTGCGCAGTAGAGGTGGAAGCTCTGCGGGCACTCGAAGCCGCCGGCCGTCGGTGCCCGGGCCGTGGAGCCGAAGGCGCCGTTGGGTGCGAACATCAGGATCAGCTGGCCCTGGTACGTCATCTCGACGTGGATCGGCCGGCCGTGGTCATGCACCTCGTCCTGCACGCCAAAGCCGAACGCATCGCGGTAGAAGGCGATGGCGGCTGCGGCGTCGCGCACCGTGAGGTACGGGACGAGCCACGGCGTGTTGGCGGGACGGGGAAAGCTCATGGTCTGCTCCTGCGGCTGGGCGGGACTCCGGACAGCTAGTGTAGAGCGCACGCACCGCCACAATCAAAAAGAAATCAAAACACCTCGACCGGGGCCTGCGGATGGCGCCCGCGCCCGTCGCCGCGCGCAAGTTCGTCGATCAGCCATTGCCGGAACAGCGCGAAGCCGGGGTTCTCGGTGGCCTGTTGGGGGTGGATCAGATAGTACGACAGACGCAGCGACGCCTCGGTCGCCAGCGGCCGCACCAGCCGCCCGGCGGCGATGTCGTATTCCACCAGCAGGCCCTGGCCGAGCGCCACGCCCTGGCCGTCGATGGCCGCCTGCATGGCCATCAGCGCTTCGGAGAACGCGGGGCCGCGCGCGGCATCGATCTGCCGCACGCCCACTTCGTCGAGCCATTGCTGCCAGGTCGGATGGTGGGCGAGATGGCGTCCGCCGCGTTCGTGCAGCAGCGTCTGCGTGGCCAGGTCCTGCGGTATCCGGATGGCCGGTTGCAGGGCGGCGTTGCACACCGGGAAGAAATCGGTGGCGGTGAACCACTCGACACGCTGGCCGGGCACGCTGACCTGGCGGTCGTCGATGCAGAGATCGAACTGGCCGTGGTCCTGCACGTCGGCGGTGGAGACTTCGACGCGCACTTGCGGATGCTGGTTGAAGAAGCGGTACAGGCGCGGCACCAGCCATTTGGCGCCGAAGGTCGGCGGCACGGCCACGCGCAGCGGGGCGTCGCCGGTGTCCATCAGCAGGTCGGTGGCCTGTTCCAGCGCGCGCAGGGCGTCGCGCACGCGCGGCAGGTAGTTGTCGCCGGCATCGGTCAATGTGAGCTGGTTGTTGCGGCGGCGGAACAGCTTCAGGCCGAGATGGTCTTCGAGCTGCTTGATCTGGTGGCTGACCGCGGCGTTGGTCACGCACAGCTCGTCGGCGGCGCGGCTGAAGCTCCGATGGCGGCCGGCGACTTCAAAGACGCGCAATGCATTGAGGGGAGGCAGGCGTCTCGGCATGATTTTTCGTTAAGAAAAATTTGACGTACCGCGAAGTATTTGTAGTTTGCCATGCTCTCGCCGCACCGACTACAAATCGCACCTGGGGACGGCGCGGTCGGTACGCATGCGATCGATCCAGCCGGGCGCCGGACCCCGGCATAACAGTCCCATCAGGAGACGTCATGAACCGAACCACCGCGGTTCGCGGGAGGCTGGCGTGCGCGGCGGCGCTGGCCGGCTGGGCCGCCCCCGCCGTTGCCGAGACCAATGTCACGCTCTACGGCCGCGTGCAGAACAGCAAGAACGCCGCGTTCTCGGTGGAGGCCACCGACAAACCGGCCGCTGGCGGGCCAGGGCCAGAACGGTGCCAACGCGGGCATCGTCCACTCGTTTTGAGCGCCGGCGTCTCTCTTCTTCCGCAATGCCACGCATGAACATTCTCACCATCGATACGGGTACCACCAACACGCGCGTCACGCTCTGGCGCGACGAGGTGGCGCTGTGCCAGGCCGCGCGGCAGGTCGGCGTGCGCGACACCGCCATTACCGGCAACCGGACGACGCTGCAGCGCGGCGTGCAGGACACCATCGAGGCCGCGCTGCGGAAGGCCGGCCTCGGGATCGGCCAGGTCGACCTGGTGCTGGCCTCCGGCATGATCACGTCCAACGTTGGCCTGTGCGAGGTGCCGCACCTGCCGGCGCCGGCCGGCCTGCGCGACCTGGCCGCGGGCATGGTGCAGGCCGGCATTCCCGAGGTGTGCGCCAAGCCGATCTGGTTCGTGCCGGGCGTGCGCAATCCGGTGGAGAACCTCGGGCTGCACAACATCGAATCGATGGACATGATGCGCGGCGAGGAGGTCGAGACCATGGGCCTGGTCGCGCGGCTGTCCATCACCGAGCCGGCGGTGATCGTGCTGCCCGGCTCGCACTCGAAGTTCGTGCACCTGGATGCCGAGCAGCGCATCACCGGCTGCGTGACGACGCTCGCCGGCGAGCTGCTGCACGTGATCACGCACAACACCATCCTGGCCGACTCGCTCGATTCCGACTTCGCCGGCGAGGTCGATCCGGAGATGCTGCTGGCCGGCGCCCGCAGCGCCGGCAGCATCGGCCTGGGGCGCGCCTGCTTCATGGTGCGCACGCTCGGCCAGTTCACGATCTACGAGCGCAATGCGCGGGCCAACTTCCTGCTGGGCGCGGTGCTGGGGGCCGATCTGCTGACGCTCAAGAACAGCAGCGCGATCCGCATGAACCCGGGCACGCAGTTCGTCATCACCGGCAAGCCGCTGCTGCGCGAGGCGCTGGCCGTGCTGGTGTCGGATGACGACTTCTTCTCGGGCAAGGTCACCGTGACCAGCAGTGAACAGCAGGAACACCTCGCCGGCTGCGGCGCGATCGCCGTCGCGCGCGAACGCGGCCTGGTGAAGACGTTGAAGGTGGCGCAGGCCTAGCCCGCCGCCCTCGCTTTCATCCACGGCAGAACAGGCGTCGCGAAGACGGCGCCGGCCATCATCAGGAGACGATGTGAACCAGCAACGATGCGGTACGTTCCGGGCCATCGCGGCCGCCACCTTGTTCGCCGTCGCTGTAGCTGTCGCCGGTGGGTTTGCCCATGCGGCCGACGAGGTGAAGATCGGCTTCCTGGTCAAGCAGCCGGAGGCGCCGTGGTTCCAGGATGAATGGAAGTTCGCCGACCAGGTCGCCAAGGAGAAGGGCTTCAAGCTGGTCAAGATCGGCGTGCCCAGCGGCGGCGAAGTGCTGACCGCCATCGACAACCTCGGCGCGCAGCACGCGCAGGGCTTCGTGATCTGCGTGCCCGACGTGAAGCTCGATCCGGCCGTGGTGGCCAAGGCCAGGCAGAACAACCTCAATCTGATGACGGTGGAAGACCGCCTGGCCGACGGCGGCGGCAAGCCGATCGAAGCGGTGCCGCACATGGGCATCTCGGCGACCAGAATCGGCGAGCAGGTGGGTGAGGCCATCGCGCAGGAGATGAAGAAGCGCGGCTGGAACCCGGCGGAAGTGGGCGCCATCCGCATCGCGTACGACCAGTTGTCGACCGCCAGGGAGCGTACCGACGGCGCGGTGGCCGCGCTCGCCGCGCCCGACCCCGAGACCGAACGCCGCCAGGCCGACCTGCTGCCGTGCAAGCGCATCGGCGAGCCGGCGGCGGTGGCCCACACCGCGCTGTTCCGCGCCTCCGACGCGGCGCGCTTCATCAACGCCGCCGACATCCTGATCGATGGCGGGCGCTCTCAGCTGGATCACGCATGACGATGACCTGGACTGCCCATCTTCCGCTGATCGCCATCCTGCGCGGCATCCGCCCCGACGAGGTGCTGGCGCACGCGCAGGCGCTTGTCGGTGCCGGTTTCGACGCCATCGAGATCCCGCTCAACTCGCCCGGCTGGGCCGATAGCGTGCGGCTGGCCGCCCGCGCATTCGGCGACCGCGCGCTGATCGGCGCCGGCACCGTGCTGCAGCCGGCCGATGTCGACCAACTGGCCGCGGCCGGCGGCCGGCTGGTCGTGACGCCCAACACCCATGTGCCGGTGATCCGCGCCGCCGTTCGCCAGGGCCTCGTGACATGCATCGGCTGCATGACCGCCACCGAGGCCTTCGCCGCGCTCGACGCCGGGGCGCAGGCGCTCAAGCTCTTCCCGGCCGGCCAGCTCGGTCCGGCCTACGTGCGCGCGCTCAAGGCCGTGCTGCCGCCGGAGGTGCCGCTGTTCGCGGTCGGCGGCATCACGCCGGCCAATCTTGCCGAGTATCTGACCGCCGGCTGCATCGGCGCCGGCCTCGGCAGCGATCTGTACCGCCCGGGCCAGGCCGCCGACGAGACGGCCGAACGTGCCCGGCGCTTCGTCCAGGCTTACCGCGCCGTCCAATCCGACCGCACCATCCACCCATGAAGATCACCCGACTGACCACCTACCGCCTGCCGCCGCGCTGGATGTTCCTGAAGATCGAGACCGACGAGGGCGTCGCCGGCTGGGGCGAGCCCGTCATCGAAGGCCGCGCGCGTACGGTGGAAGCGGCGGTGCACGAACTGAGCGACTACCTCGTCGGCCAGGACCCGCGCCGCATCAACGACCTGTGGCAGACGCTGTATCGCGGCGGCTTCTACCGGGGCGGGCCGATCCTGATGAGCGCCATCGCCGGCATCGACCAGGCGCTGTGGGACATCAAGGGCAAGGTGCTGGGCGTGCCGGTGTACGAGCTGCTCGGCGGCCTGGTGCGCGACCGCATGCGCACCTACAGCTGGGTCGGCGGCGACCGCCCCGCCGACGTGATCGCCGGCATGAAGGCGCTGCAGGCCGGCGGTTTCGACCATTTCAAGCTCAACGGCTGCGAGGAGATGGGCATCATCGACAGCGCGCGCGCCGTGGATGCCGCGGTGGCGCGCGTGGCGGAGATCCGCGCGGCCTTCGGCAACACGGTCGAGTTCGGGCTGGATTTCCACGGCCGCGTGTCGGCGCCGATGGCCAAGGTGCTGATCCGGGCGCTGGAGCCGTACCGCCCGCTGTTCATCGAGGAACCCGTGCTGGCCGAACAGGCCGAGAGCTACGCCCGCCTGGCCGCGCAGACCCACCTGCCGATCGCGGCCGGCGAGCGCATGTTCTCGCGCTTCGAGTTCAAGCGGGTGCTGGAGGCGGGCGGCCTGGCGATCCTGCAGCCGGACCTGTCGCACGCCGGCGGCATCACCGAATGCCTGAAGATCGCCGGCATGGCCGAGGCCTACGATGTGGCGCTGGCGCCGCACTGCCCGCTCGGGCCGATCGCGCTGGCGGCCTGCCTGCACATCGACTTCGTCAGCTGGAACGCCACGCTGCAGGAGCAGAGCATGGGCATCCACTACAACCAGGGCGCCGAACTGCTCGACTACGTGCGCAACAAGGCCGATTTCGCGCTGGAAGGTGGTTACATCCGGCCGCCGCGCCTGCCCGGACTGGGCGTGGACATCGACGAGGCGCTGGTCATCGAGCGCAGCCGCAGCGCGCCGGACTGGCGCAACCCGGTCTGGCGGCACGCGGACGGGTCCGTGGCGGAGTGGTGAGCCTCGCGGGCGGCGGGGGTGCAGCGGTTTGCCGCAAACGTCAAAGCTGCCCCGGCCGGGTGATCTCTGTCTGGTAAAATCGCGCTTTTCCCGCCTTCCAGCCGCAGGTTCGCATGTCCGCTCCCGCCCTCCACTCGATCACCTCACTGCCCACCCAGCAGATGGCCAATGCCATCCGCGTGCTTGCGATGGACGCCGTCCAGCAAGCCAACTCGGGCCACCCCGGCATGCCGATGGGCATGGCGGACATCGCCGTGGCGCTGTGGAGCCGCCACCTGCGCCACAACCCGGCGAACCCGCACTGGCCCGACCGCGACCGCTTCGTGCTGTCCAACGGCCACGGCTCGATGCTGCTGTACGCGCTGCTGCACCTGACCGGCTACGACCTGCCGATCTCGGAACTGAAGAACTTCCGCCAACTGCACAGCAAGACCGCCGGCCACCCCGAATACGGCATCACGCCGGGCGTGGAAACCACCACCGGCCCGCTGGGGCAGGGCCTCACCAACGCGGTCGGCATGGCGCTGGCCGAGCGCCTGCTGGGCCAGGAATTCAACCGTCCCGGCTTCGACATCGTCAACCACCACACCTACGTCTTCCTGGGTGACGGCTGCCTGATGGAAGGCATCAGCCACGAAGCCTGCTCGCTGGCCGGCACGCTCGGCCTGAACAAGCTGGTCGCGCTGTGGGACGACAACGGCATCTCGATCGATGGCGACGTCGTCCACTGGTTCAACGACGACACGCCCAAGCGCTTCGAAGCCTACGGCTGGAACGTGATCCGCGCCGTCGACGGCCACAATGTCGCCGCCGTGGAAGCCGCCATCGCGCAGGCCAAGACGTCCGACAAGCCGACCCTGATCTGCTGCCGCACCGTGATCGGCAAGGGCGCGCCCACCAAGGAGGGCGGCCATGACGTGCACGGCGCGCCGCTGGGCGGCGCCGAGATCGCCGCCGCGCGCGAAACGCTGGCCTGGCCGCATGCGCCGTTCGAAGTGCCGCAGGCCGTGTACGACGCGTGGGATGCGCGCGGCCAGGGCCAGGCGCTCGAAAAGGCCTGGAACGCACTGTTCGATGCCTATGCCGAGCGCTATCCGGCCGAAGCCGCGCAGTTCCAGCGCCGCATGCGCGGCCAACTGCCGGAAGCCTTCGAGCAGGCCGCCGCCGAATTCGTCGAGAAGTGCGAGCTCAAGGCCGAGACCATCGCCACCCGCAAGGCCAGCCAGAACACGCTGGAAGCCTACGGCCCGGTGCTGCCCGAACTGCTGGGCGGCTCGGCCGACCTGACCGGCTCGAATCTGACCAACTGGAGCGGCAGCAAGGCCGTGCGCGTGGATGCCTGGGGCAACCACGTCAACTACGGCGTGCGCGAGTTCGGCATGAGTGCCGTCATGAACGGCGTCGCCCTGCACGGCGGCTACATCCCGTACGGCGGCACGTTCCTGACCTTCTCCGACTACAGCCGCAACGCGCTGCGCATGGCGGCGCTGATGAAGCTCCGCTCGCTGTTCGTCTTCACGCACGATTCCATCGGCCTGGGCGAAGACGGCCCGACGCACCAGTCGATCGAGCACGTCGCCAGCCTGCGCCTGATCCCGAACATGGATGTCTGGCGCACGGCCGACACCACGGAAACCGCCGTCGCCTGGGCTGCCGCCATCGCGCGCCAGAACGGCCCGAGCTGCCTGATCTTCAGCCGCCAGAACCTGCCGTTCCAGGCGCGCAACCCGGCCACCCGCGAAGCCATCGCCCGCGGCGGCTACGTGCTGCGCGACGCCGCCGAAGGCAAGCGCCCGGATGTGGTCATCATCGCCACCGGCTCGGAAGTGGGCCTGGCCGTCGGCGCCGCCGAGCACCTCGCCGCCGAGGGCATCCAGGCGCGTGTGGTGTCGGTGCCGTCGACCACCGTGTTCGACAAGCAGGACGCCGCCTACAAGGCCAGCGTGCTGCCGGCCGGCGTGCCGCGCGTTGCCGTCGAGGCGGGCGTGACCGATTTCTGGTGGAAGTACCAGGTGCAGGCCGTCGTCGGCATCGACACGTTCGGTGAGTCGGCCCCGGCGGGCGTGCTGTTCAAGCACTTCGGCTTCACCGTCGAGAACGTGGTGAACACAGCCAAGAGCGTGATCGCTCCGGCTGTCTGACAAGTTACCGCGCGGCACCCTTGAGGTGCCGCGTTGCCATCGTCGATTTCATTTTGCTATCAGGGGACTGATCATGACCATCAAGATCGGCATCAACGGCTTCGGCCGCATCGGGCGCATGGTGTTCCGCGCCGCCATCGCCAACTTCAAGGACATCGAAGTCGTTGCCATCAACGACCTGCTCGAGCCCGACTACCTGGCATACATGCTGAAGTACGACTCGGTGCACGGCCGCTTTGACGGCGAAGTGTCGGTCGACGGCAATACGCTGGTCGTCAACGGCAAGAAGATCCGCCTGACCGCGGTCAAGGATCCGGCCGAGCTGAAGTGGGGCGAGGTCGGCGCCGACGTGGTGGTCGAGTCGACCGGCATCTTCCTGACCAAGGAAGGCGCGCAGAAGCACATCGACGCGGGCGCCAAGAAGGTGATCATGTCGGCGCCGTCCAAGGATGACACCCCGATGTTCGTCTACGGCGTGAACCACGGCACCTACAAGGGCGAGGCGATCATCTCCAACGCCAGCTGCACCACCAACTGCCTGGCCCCGGTGGCCAAGGTGCTGAACGACAAGTGGGGCATCAAGCGCGGCCTGATGACCACCGTGCACGCCGCCACCGCCACGCAGAAGACCGTTGACGGCCCGTCCAACAAGGACTGGCGCGGCGGCCGAGGCATCCTGGAAAACATCATCCCGTCGTCGACCGGCGCCGCCAAGGCCGTGGGCGTGGTGATCCCGCAGCTGAACAAGAAGCTGACCGGCATGTCGTTCCGCGTGCCGACCTCGGACGTGTCCGTGGTCGACCTGACCGTCGAACTGGAAAAGTCGGCCAGCTACGACGAGATCTGCGCCGAAATGAAGGCCCAGAGCCAGGGTGCCCTGAAGGGCGTGCTGGGCTATACGGAAGACAAGGTCGTGGCCACGGACTTCCGCGGCGATGCACGCACCTCGATCTTCGACGCCGAAGCCGGCATCGCGCTGGACGGCACCTTCATCAAGGTCGTGAGCTGGTACGACAACGAGTGGGGCTACTCGAACAAGGTGCTGGAAATGGCCCGCGTGGTGGCCAAGTAATCCTGCGCTTCTGCGCAAAGAGAAAACGCGCCTGCGGGCGCGTTTTTTTATGCCGCACAAGGTTGGACCATCGGGGTGCCGTGCAAGCAAAGTGATGCAGCGGTTTCTTCGCGCGGGCGGTGGGGAGGATCGATGTGATCCGGCCTGCCACCCTTTGTTATGCACTGAAACGAAAACGTTTGCGTCTAAGCAAATTTCGCAGACGGGCTGCCGGAATTCGCTTTGAAAATCGTCCGGCAATCCGTACACTGGACAATTACTACATTTGTGATGCAGCCGCCGTATCTTGCTGCGTCTGGGCCGTTGCCTCGGCAACGTCTGCCTTTCCACCTTTTGTCTGAGCCAAAGCGTCCCATGGTCAACGTCGATACCAAGCTGTTGGTGATTTTTGTAGAGCTGCTCAGCAAGCGGAACGCCACCTACGTCGCGGAAAAGATGCACATGACGGCGCCCGCGGTATCGCACTCGCTGGGCCGCCTGCGGGAAATCTTCGACGATCCCCTTTTCATCCGCGTGCCGCACGGCCTGACGCCGACGCCCAAAGCGCTTGAGCTCGGTCCCAAGGTGCGCGAGATGCTCGACCTGTGGGCGGCGATCAACGAAGGCGATATCGCCACGTTCGATCCCCTGGAAGCCACCGGCACCTTCAACGTCAGCTTCGCCGGTACGCTGGGCGATGCCCTGTTCGACCGCTTCCTGTTGCGCGTCAAGCGCCTGGCGCCGGGTCTGCAGGTGCGCCTGACCGAGTCCTCCTCGTGGGAAGCCGACGTGGCGGCGATGCGTTCCAATGAGCTGGACCTGGCGTTCTCCCCGTTCCCGACGCGGCATCCGGAAATCGTGGAAGAGGTCGTGACCTCCTTCAACATGTGGGTCTGCGCGCGCAAGGACCATCCGGTCCTGAAGGATCACTGCTCGCTCGATCAGTACCTCGAATGCGAGCACATCTTCATCGCGCAGGGCAACCCCGGCGCCCGCGCGGCGCCGTCGCTGATTCCGCTCGATTACGCGCTGCAGCAGCGCGGCCTGAAGCGCCCTCCACCATGACCGTGCATGCCTGGCGTACCCAGGCCGAGGTGGCGGCGCAGACGGACATGATCTTCACGGTCAACTCGCTGATGAAGGATCTGGTGTGCGAGGCCTACAGCCTCAACGCCTTCCCGCTGCCGTCGGAACTGGAAACCGTGCTGGGCCTGAACATGCTGTGGCATCGCAGCCGCAACACGCACCCGATGCTGGTGTGGGCGCGCAACCTGTTCAAGCAGGTGGTGACTGAATACACCGGCAAGGCCTCCATTGCGCCGATGCACCCGCCCATGCTGACCGACGATTCCGGCAAGAGCGGCAAGACCGGTAAGGGCGATGCCGAAAAGGAGGATGAGTCGCGGCTGTCCGTCTGATGTCGGCACCGCGCTCCAACGAAAACGGCCGCAGTGGATGCGGCCGTTTTTTTTTTGATGAGGTGGCTGGTGGTGCGTCAGCGCTTGGGCCGGTGCGGGCAGGGCTCCTTGGTGCAATTGCCGTACAGCGACAAGGCATGCTCCTGCAGCGCGAATCCGCGGGCGCGGGCGATGCTCTGCTGGCGCTGCTCGATCTCGCCGTCGAAGAATTCCTCCACGCGGCCGCAATCGAGGCAAACCAGGTGATCGTGGTGCTTGCCTTCGTTGAGCTCGTAGATGGCCTTG
This sequence comes from Ralstonia pseudosolanacearum, assembly GCF_024925465.1. Lineage (NCBI taxonomy): Bacteria > Pseudomonadati > Pseudomonadota > Betaproteobacteria > Burkholderiales > Burkholderiaceae > Ralstonia > Ralstonia pseudosolanacearum. The sequence goes on from NZ_CP103852.1 coordinate 802,798, forward strand.
CCGGACTCGAAATTGTTGCGTGACAGCAGGCCGGCCTGCTCGAACTGGGTCAGCACGCGGTAGACCGTTGCCAGCCCGATATCCATGTGCTCGGCGAGCAGGATGCGGTACACGTCTTCGGCGCTCATATGACGCTCTTCGCTGGTCTGGAAGATTTCGAGAATCTTCAACCGCGGCACCGTGGCTTTCAGACCGATGTTCTTGAGGTCTGCAGGACTCGGCATGCGCCTGGCTCCCTAGAGTACAATGTTCAGATATTCCAATCATAAGGGTTTTGGCGGCAAAAGTCCTATCGACGGGCGCGCTTGACGCGCCAGTGTCGCCCGCCCGCTTCCGTACCGGGTTCTCCGGGACCGTTTGAAGGCCGATCGCTCATGACCTTTTTCTCTGCGCGCAGTCCTGTCCGTTCTGCCGACGTCGCTGCCCGCCGCGCCAGCCTCCTGCTGGGCGCCGTGCTTGCCGCGTCGGCGCTGCTGGCCGGGTGTTCGACCTACGACAACTCCACGCGCAAGCTCGCCAACGCCATCACGCCGTATCGCATCGATATCGTGCAGGGCAACTTCGTCTCGCGCGAGCAGGCTTCGCAGCTCAAGGAAGGCATGACGCGCGACCAGGTGCGCTACGTGCTCGGCTCGCCGCTCCTGACCGACATGTTCCACGGCAACCGCTGGGATTACGTCTTCTCGTTCAAGCGCGGCAACACCAACGTCGTACAGGAGCGCAAGCTGACGGTCTGGTTCGAGGCGGATCGCCTCACCAAGTGGGCGGGTGCCGATGACCTGCCGTCCGAGGTCGAGCTGATTGCCGAGATCGACGGCATCAAGCGGCCGAAGAAGGCCGCGGCGGAAGCGGCCGCGGCAGCGGGTGCCGCGCCGGCGACACGCGCTCCGTCGATTCCGTCCGCCGAGATGAGCGACCGCGTGCAGTCGAGCGCCGGCGCCAAGAATGCCGTGGATGTCACGCTGCCCGAGCGCCGCACCGGCGGTGGCGGCACCGACACCAGCGTGCCGCCGCCGGCGACGACCTCGCCCTGAGCAGCGCGCGGCCTGCGGCGCCATGACCACCAGCGAGCGGCGGACCGGTTCCGCCGCTCGTCCGTTGTACCGACCGTTTTTTCCTTTCTCGTTCCGATCCACATGAAAATCGCGATTGCAGGGGCCTCGGGCCGCATGGGCCAGATGTTGATCGACACCGTTCTGCGCACGCCCGGCGTGACGCTGGCGGCCGCACTGGACCGCGCGGGCAGCGAAACCGTGGGCCAGGATGCCGGCGCCCGGCTGGGCAAGGCCACGGGCGTGATCGTGACCGATGACCTGCGCGCCGGCCTGTCCCAGGCCGATGTGCTGATCGACTTCACCCGTCCGGAGGCGACGCTGGCGCACCTGGAGATCGCGCGTGAGTTCGGTGTCGGCGTGGTCATCGGCACCACCGGCTTTACCGCCGAGCAGAAAGCGAGCTTCAAGGACTATGGCGCCACCATCGGCGTGGTGTGGGCGCCGAACATGAGCGTGGGCGTGAACGCCACCTTCAAGCTGATCGAAGTGGCGGCCAAGATCCTGGCGCAGGGCTATGACGTCGAGATCGTCGAGGCCCACCACAAGCACAAGATCGACGCGCCGTCCGGTACCGCGCTGAAGATGGGCGAGATCGTGGCCGAGGCGCAGGGCACCACGCTGGCCGAGCGCGCGGTCTACGCGCGCGAGGGCGAGACCGGCCCGCGCACGAACGGCACCATCGGCTTTGCCACCGTGCGCGGCGGCGATATCGTCGGCGACCACACCGTGCTGTTCGTCGGCGAGGGCGAGCGCATCGAGATCACGCACCGCTCCAATTCCCGCCAGTCGTACGCCGAGGGCGCGGTGCGCGCCGCCTGCTTTCTGGCGGGCAAGACAGGGCTGTTCGACATGAACGACGTGCTCGGCCTGTAAGCCGGGCGAGCGCGCCGGCCGGGCGGTCCGTCGCCTGTCCGCGCGGTGCGCCATGCTCCGGTCCGGGGGCATGGCGACGGTATAATCGGGCCTTTTCCGTCATCGTCATTCAATCCCGGCTGCGCGCACTGGCGTCGCGGCCGCCATCGCCCCGGGGTCTCCGGCGCGCTACGTCATCATGCAAGACAAATATTCCCCGTCCGAGGTCGAACAGCAGGCGCAGCAACACTGGCAGGCACAGGATGCCTACCGCGTGACCGAGCACGCGCGCGCCGCCGACGGCTCGGACAAGCCCAAGTTCTACGCCTGTTCGATGCTGCCGTACCCGTCGGGCAAGCTGCACATGGGCCACGTGCGCAACTACACCATCAACGACGTGATGACGCGTCAGTTGCGCATGAAGGGGTACAACGTGCTGATGCCGATGGGCTGGGACGCCTTCGGCATGCCGGCCGAGAACGCCGCGCTGAACAACGGCGTGGCGCCAGCCGCCTGGACCTACGACAACATCGCTTACATGAAGAAGCAGATGCAGTCGATGGGCCTGGCGATCGACTGGTCGCGCGAGGTGGCGACCTGCAGCCCCGACTACTACAAGTGGAACCAGTGGCTGTTCCTGAAGATGCTCGAGAAGGGCATCGCCTACCGCAAGACCGGCACCGTCAACTGGGACCCGATCGACCAGACCGTGCTCGCCAACGAGCAGGTGATCGACGGGCGCGGCTGGCGCTCGGGCGCGGTGGTGGAAAAGCGCGAGATCCCGATGTACTACCTGCGCATCACCGAGTACGCGCAGGAGCTGCTGTCCGACCTCGACCCGCTGGGCTGGCCCGAGCGCGTCAAGCTGATGCAGCAGAACTGGATCGGCAAGAGCGAGGGCGTGCGCTTCGCCTTCCCGCACAGCATTCCCGGCGATGACGGCAAGGTGATCGGCGACGGCAAGCTGTACGTCTTCACCACGCGCGCCGACACCATCATGGGCGTGACCTTCTGCGCCGTGGCCGCCGAGCACCCGATCGCCGCGCATGCCGCGCAGGGCAACCCCGCGCTCGCCGCGTTCATCGACGAATGCAAGCACGGCAGCGTGATGGAAGCCGACATGGCGACCATGGAAAAGAAGGGCATGCCGACCGGCCTGACCGTCACGCACCCGCTCACCGGCGAGGCCGTGCCCGTGTGGGTCGGCAACTACGTGCTGATGACCTACGGCGACGGCGCCGTGATGGGCGTGCCCGCGCACGACGAGCGCGACTTCGCCTTCGCCAACAAGTACGGCCTGCCGATCAAGCAGGTCATCGACGTGAAGGGCCAGCCGTTCGGCACCGAAGCCTGGCAGGAGTGGTATGCCGACAAGGAGCACGGCGTGCTGGTCCACAGCGGCAAGTACGACGGCCTGGACTATCGGCAGGCCGTGGACGCCGTCGCCGCCGACCTGGCCGCCCAGGGCCTGGGCGAGAAGAAAACCACCTGGCGCCTGCGCGACTGGGGCATCTCGCGCCAGCGCTACTGGGGCACGCCGATCCCGCTGATCCATTGCGACAGCTGCGGCGTGGTGCCGGTGCCGGAACAGGACCTGCCGGTGCGCCTGCCTGAAGACCTGGTGCCGGACGGCAGCGGCAACCCGCTCGCCAAGGACGCGCGCTTCCTGGAGTGTACGTGCCCGTCGTGCGGCAAGCCCGCGCGCCGCGAGACCGACACGATGGATACCTTCATCGATTCGTGCTGGTACTACATGCGCTATACGTGCCCGGACGGCGCCACCATGGTCGACGGCCGCAACGATTACTGGATGCCGATGGACCAGTACATCGGCGGCATCGAGCACGCGATCCTGCACCTGCTGTACGCACGCTTCTGGACCAAGGTCATGCGTGACCTGGGCCTGGTCAAGTTCGACGAGCCGTTTACCAAGCTGCTGACGCAGGGCATGGTGCTCAACGAGACGTACTACCGCGAAGACGCGGCCGGCAAGAAGCAGTGGATCAACCCGGTCGACGTGGATGTACAGACCGACGACCGCGGCCGCCCGGTCGGCGCGACGCTCAAGGCCGACGGCCAGCCGGTGGTGATCGGCGGCGTCGAGAAGATGTCGAAGTCGAAGAACAACGGCATCGATCCGCAGGCCCTGATCGACCAGTACGGCGCCGACACCGCGCGCCTGTTCACGATGTTTGCCGCGCCGCCCGAGCAGCAGCTGGAGTGGAGCGATGCCGGCGTGGAGGGCGCCTCGCGCTTCCTGCGCCGGGCGTGGAATTTCGGCGTGGCCCATGCGGAGTCCATCCGTGCCGGTCACGGCAACGGCGTGGTCAACGGTGCAACGGATGCCGATCGCGCGCTGCGCCGCGAGCTGCACACCGTGCTCAAGCAGGCCAACTACGATTACGAGCGCCTGCAGTACAACACCGTCGTCTCGGCGGCGATGAAGATGCTCAACGCGCTGGAAGGCGCCAAGGACGCCGGCGCGGATGCGCGCCGTGAGGGCCTGGGCATCCTGCTGCGCGTGCTGTATCCGGTGGTGCCGCACATCACGCATGTGCTGTGGCAGGAGCTCGGCTACGCGGGTGCCTACGGCGGCCTGCTCGACGCGCCCTGGCCGCAGGTCGACGAGGGCGCCCTGGTGCAGAGCGAGATCGAGCTCGTGCTGCAGGTCAACGGCAAGGTGCGCGGCAGCATCGTGGTGCCGGCCGACGCCGACCGCGCCGCCATCGAGGCGATCGCGGCCAAGGATGAGGCCGTGCATCGCTTTGCCGAGGGCAAGCCGCCCAAGAAGATCATCGTGGTGCCGGGCCGCCTGGTCAACGTGGTGGCCTGAGCGCCACCCATCCGCATCGAACGCAAGGAACGCATGGTTATGCCGTCTCGTCGCCGTTTCGTTTTCGCCCTGGCCGCTGCGCTGCCGGCGGCGGGCCTGCTGTCCGCTTGCGGCTTTCACTTGCGCGGCAACAACGATTTCGCCTTCAAGCGGCTGTATATCAACCTGCCGCAGAACTCGCAGATGCGCGCGCAGCTGCGCCGGCTGATCGACAACGGCTCGGACACGGTGGTCGTCTCCGACAAGCAGGATGCCGACGCCTTCCTGGACGTGCTCAGCGAGAACCGCGTCAAGACGATTTCATCGCTGACGCCGCAAGGCGTGGTGCGCGAGTACCGCATCACCTACCGCTTCAGCTTCCAGCTGCGCGACGCGCACGACAACCTGCTGATCCCGCCGTCGGAGATCACCCTGTTCCGCGACCTGTCGTACAACGAGACGCAGGTGCTGGCGAAGGACTACGAAGAGGCGGCGCTCTACCGCGACATGCAGGGCGATGTCGTCAACCAGCTGGTGCGGCGGCTTGCCTCCGTCAGGCTGCCGTCGTAAGCCACTCGGGACGTTGCGATCGCCATGCAACTGCGGCTCGATGCGCTGGAAGGCCACCTGAAGCAGGCCGGGTCCAAGGGCCTGGCGCCGCTGTACGTGGTGCACGGCGACGAGCACCTGCTCGTGCTGGAGGCCGTCGATGCGTTGCGCCAGGCGGCGCGCGCGCAGGGCTTCTCCGAGCGCGAGGTGATGACGGTCGAGCGCGGCTTTTCGTGGTCGCGCGTGACGGAGGCGCAGCAGTCGATGTCGCTGTTCGGTGACCGCAAGATCGTCGAGCTGCGGATTCCTTCCGGCAAGCCCGGCAAGGACGGCGGCGAGGCGCTGCGCGCGCTGGCGGCGGGCACGCCGTCGGGGCCGGCCACCGACACCGTCACGCTGATCACGTTGCCGCGGCTGGACTTTGCCACCGCCAAGTCGGCGTGGTTCGCGGCGCTGGAGGGCGCGGGCGTGTCGATCAAGGTCGATTCGGTGGACCGCGCCAAGCTGCCCGGCTGGATCGGCGAGCGCCTGGCCCGCCAGCAGCAGCGCGTGGAAGCGGGCGAGCCTGGCCGCCGCGCGCTGCAGTTCATCGCCGACCGCGTGGAAGGCAACCTGCTGGCCGCGCACCAGGAAATCCAGAAGCTTGGCCTGCTGCATCCGCCCGGCGCGCTATCCTTCGATGCCGTGCACGACGCGGTGCTCAACGTGGCGCGCTACGACGTCTTCAAGCTGTCCGAGGCGATGCTGTCGGGCGACGTGTCGCGGCTGGTGCGCATGCTCGAAGGCCTGCGCGGCGAGGGCGAAGCCACCGTGCTGGTGCTGTGGACGCTGACCGAGGAAATTCGCGTATTATCGAAAATCGCCTCGGGCGCGGCCCAGGGCAAGCCGATGGCCTCGATGCTGCGCGAGCTGCGGGTCTGGGGCCCACGCGAGCGGCTGGTGCCGCAGGCGGTGCAGCGGCTGTCGCAGCCGGAGTTGGAGGCGGCGCTGCAGATGGCGGCCAGGTTGGACCGGCAGGTCAAGGGCCTGCGCGAGCCGTCGCTGCCCGCCGAGCCATGGGACGGTCTGCTGCAGCTGGCCATGCGCATCGCGCGGCCGCACAGCCTGCCGGTTCCCGTGTAGCCGCCCGCATTCACCGGCCGCGAGGCCCCGATTTGTCCTCACCCTGAATTGCCGGCGCCCCGCCGGTCGCGATCATCATGAAGCAGTTCGACGTCAACGAATACATGGCGCTGGTCGGCCGCCAGGCACGTGCCGCTTCGCGCGGCATGGCTCGCGCCGGCACCGCGCAGAAGAACCGTGCGCTGCTGCATCTCGCTGCCGCCATCCGCCGCGACGCGGCACGCCTGAAGGACGTCAACACGCGCGACGTCGAGCGTGCCCGCGCCAATGGCCAGGATGCCGCGTTCATCGATCGCCTGACGCTGACCGACCGCGCCATCGAGACCATGGCGGCCGGCTTGGAGCAGATCGCCGCGCTGCCGGACCCGATCGGTGAGATCAGCAACGTCAAGTTCCGCCCGACCGGCATCCAGGTCGGCCAGATGCGCGTGCCGCTGGGCGTGATCGGCATCATCTACGAGTCGCGCCCGAACGTGACGGTCGATGCGGCGGCGCTGTGCATCAAATCGGGCAACGCCACCATCCTGCGCGGCGGCTCGGAGGCGATCGAATCCAACGGCGCGCTGGCGGCGCTGATCGAGGAAGGGCTGGCGGATGCCGGCCTGCCCGCCACCGCGGTGCAGGTGGTGGCGACCCCCGATCGTGCAGCGGTCGGCAAGCTGATCACCATGACGGAATACGTCGATGTGATCGTGCCGCGCGGCGGCAAGAGCCTGATCGCGCGGCTGATGGAAGAAGCACGCGTGCCGATGATCAAGCACCTCGACGGCATCTGCCACGTCTATATCGACGTGGACGCCGACATCGACAAGGCCGTGCGCATCTGCGACAACGCCAAGACGCAGCGTTACGCGCCTTGCAACACGATGGAAACGCTGCTGGTGGCGCGCGAGGTTGCCGCGCGTGCGCTGACGCCGCTGGCCAGGATCTACCAGGACAAGGGCGTCGAGCTGCGCGTCTGCCCGGACACGCGCGCCACGCTCGAGGCCGCCGGCTTCGGCGGGCTCAAGGACGCCACCGAGGCCGACTGGCATACCGAATACCTGGCGCCGATCCTGTCGATCCGCACCGTCGATGGCGTGGACGCCGCCATCGAGCACATCAACACCTACGGTTCGGCACACACCGATTCGATCGTCACCGAGAATTACTCGACCGGCATGCGCTTCCTGCGCGAAGTCGATTCGGCCAGCGTGATGATCAACGCCTCCACGCGCTTTGCCGACGGCTTCGAGTACGGCCTGGGCGCGGAAATCGGCATCTCCAACGACAAGCTGCACGCACGCGGGCCGGTCGGGCTGGAGGGGCTGACGTCGCTCAAGTACGTGGTGTTCGGGCACGGCGAGATCCGCACCTGATACCGTCGCGCACGCTGCGCGGGCAGCGTGCGCCATGTCCACAACGCTTTCTTCTCACAAGGATCGCCGCATGCTCTGGGTCAAGGCCTTTCACATCGTCTTCGTTGCGTCGTGGTTCGCCGGCCTGTTCTATCTGCCGCGCATCTTCGTCAACCTGGCGATGGAAACCCAGCCCGCGGCCGTCACGCGCCTGCTGCTGATGGCGCGCAAGCTGTTCCGCTTCACGACCCTGCTGGCGATCGTCGCGATCGCGCTGGGGCTGTGGCTGTTCCTCGGCTACCGCATCGGCCTGTATCCGCCGAACGGCTGGATGCATGCCAAGCTGGCGCTGGTGGTGGTGGCCATCGGCTACCACCATGGCTGTGGCGTGCTGCTGCGCAAATTCGAGGCGGGCGCCAACAAGCGCTCGCATACTTTCTACCGCTGGTTCAACGAGCTGCCGGTGCTGCTGTTGCTGGCGATCACGATCCTGGTCGTGGTCAAGCCGTTCTGATCTTCTGTTTCTGTTTGTCCGATGCCGATCGCTTACTTCGCACCGTGCCCCCGGGGGTTGGAACAGGCGCTGGCCGATGAGCTGGCCGAAATCGCCATCCGCCCCGAGGTGGATGAGCTGGCCACGTTCGAGGTCGGCCGTACCGTGCCCGGCGGCGTGCACTTCTTCGGCACGCAGGGCGCGGCCTACGCCGTCAACCTGCACAGCCGCATTGCCAGCCGGGTACTGATGCGCCTCGGCGCGCGCGGCTACCGCTCGGAAGACGACATCTACAGTCTGACCGCCGCCCAGCGCTGGGAAGACCATTTCTCGCCCGACGAGACCATCCGGGTGGACGTGACGGCACACAAGTCGCCGCTGCAGAGCCTGAATTTCGTCGCGCTGCGCGTGAAGGACGGCATCTGCGACCGCTTCCGCCAGCGTGCCGGCGCGCGTCCCAGCGTGGACACCGTCTCGCCCGACGTGCGCATCTACGCCTACCTGAGCGAGACCGACTGCACGCTCTATCTCGACACCACCGGCGAGCCGCTGTTCAAGCGCGGCTGGCGCCAGGAGAAGGGCGAGGCGCCGCTCAAGGAGAACCTGGCCGCCGGCATCCTGCGCCTGACCGGCTGGACGGGTGCCCAGGACCAACCGTTCTACGACCCGATGTGCGGCAGCGGCACCTTCCTGGTGGAAGCCGCACAGCGCGCGCTGGGCGTTGCGCCGGGCGGCCAGCGTGCCTTTGCCTGCGAATGGATGCGCGACCACGATGCCAAGCGGTTCAAGCGCCTGCGCGAAGCCGCGGCCGATGCCGCCGGCGCGGCCATGCGCCATCGCCCGCCGCTGATCGCGGGGGCCGACATCTCCACCGACATGCTGGCCTACGCCGCTGCCAACTGGCAGCGCGCGGGGCTGCCGGGCGAGCCGGTGCTCAAGCAGGTCGATGCGCGCTTCGGCAAGCCGCCGTTCGAGGCGCCGGGCGTGTTGCTGATGAATCCGCCGTATGGTGAGCGGATCGTGGTGCGCGGTGCGCACGGCTCGCGCCGCCGCGGTCCGGACGGCGAGGGCGGGGATCAGGACGGTACCGTCTTCGAGCGGGCCAGCCGGGCGATGGGGGCCGGGCGCGATGACCCGCGCCGTCCGCCGCGCGAGCAGCGCCAGCCGGAGCCCGCGCCGGTGATCGATCCGCAGGAGGAAGCCGCGGCCAACGAGTTCGCGCAGGCTTTTGCCGGTACGCTCAAGCGCGAGTTTTCCGGCTGGCAGGCGTTCGTCTTCACCGGCGACCTGTCGATGCCGCGCCGGATGCGGCTCAAGGAGTCGCAGCGCACGCCGCTGTACAACGGCAACATCGAATGCCGGCTGTTCCGGTTCGAGATGGTCAAGGGCGGCATGCGTGACCGTCCGGCGCACGAGTCCACCCCGTCACCCGATAGCGGCAGCGCCGACGCATCCTGAGCGCCGGCGCCGCGCGGTGGCCGGTCAGGCGGCCTGCTGCTGCTCCTGGAAGTGCTCCATCCAGGCGGCGAGCTGGGCGGGGGTGAGCTGGGACTGGTTGTCGACCAGGCGCAGCTTGACGGTGGCGCCATCGCGCTCGGCGGTGACCGACCAGCCCTTGCCGTCCAGCCAGAGCAGGAAGGCCAGCCATTCGGCATGCGCCGTCGAGACGCGGTGCGTCGACGATGCCTGCAGGAATTCCGTCAGCGTCGCCAGATCCACGACCGCCGCCGCGCTTGCGTCGGCCGGCGAGACCTTGCCGTGCAGCACCTCCGCCAGGACTTCCAGCGCCTGCGCGGGCGGCTTGGCGTCGAAGCGCGTCGACAGGTTCTGGTGCGCCTGCCGGACGGCGTTACTGAACTCCCCGGTGCGCAGGCTTTCCTCGCCGACCAGTTCGGTGTAGTCCTTCAGCGTCCAGTCGGGCTGTTCCAGCGCGTGCAGACCGACCACCGCGGCGGCCCGCAGGTAGTCGTTGACCGCGCTGAACGACGACAGTCCCGACACCGCGAGGTACAGCGTCTGCAGCGCACCGATGCGATGGGTCAGCGTCTGGCTTTGCCGCACCGTCATCTTCTCGCGCAGCAGGGCATCGCGCTCGCGGCGCAGGTCGGCGAACTCGAGCGCCTGCTTGAGTTCGACCCGCAGGGCGGTGATGTCCCACGGCTTCTTGATGTAGCGGTGGATCTGCCCCTGGTTGACCGCCTCCACCGTGTCCTCGATTTCCGAGTAGGCGGTGGTCAGGATGCGCACCATGTGCGGATAGCGCTCGCGCGCGTAGCGCAGCAGCTCGTTGCCGAGTTCACCGGGCATGCGCTGGTCCGACACCAGCACGCCCAGCGTGGCGGCGTGCTGGTCGAGCATGCGCTTGCCTTCTTCGACCGAGGTGGCGGTGAGGACCGGTGCCAGCGAACCGATGGCACGGCCGAAATAGGTCAGCGCCAATGTCTCGTCGTCCACATACAGGATCTTGGGCTCATTGTCCCCGGGGTTGGTCATCCATCACTCCTCTTAGCAAAAACGCGGATCAGGTACGGCGTGGTGCCTGGTATCGCTCGGTTCATGGGAACGTCAGGGTCACGCGCGTGCCTGCGCTCGGGGCGGAATCGATGGCGATCCCGCCGCCGAACGACTGCATGATCCGCGTACAGAAAATCATGCCCATGCCATTGCCGCCTTCTTCGGCGCGCGTGGTCACGGGGTCGATGGTCAGCCGCGCCAGGATGTCGGGCGCGATGCCGGGGCCGTTGTCTTCGATGCGGATTGTATGGCCGGCACCGGGCGTGCCGTTGAGCGCCGTCGCGCCCGCGGCGACGATCTGCAGCCGTGGCGCCTCGGTATGCCGCAGCGCGTGCAGCGCGTTGCTGGTCAGCGACGACAGCACCAGCATCACGCAGTTGGGCAGCGTCAGGATCGGGAAGTCCCGCTCGATCCGGTAGGACACCCAATCGCGCTGCACCGCGGTGAACGGATAGGTGTCGAGCAGCGAGCGGATGAGACCGGCCGCGCTGCTGGGCGCCGATGCCGATGCCGCTTCCGACTTGCCGTGCGCGTGCCGCACCGAATTCAGGAAGGTCGACAGCACCGACAGGCAGTAGCGCGCGTTGTCCTGCACGCGGTCGGCGGCGCGGCCGATGCCGGGCAGCGTGTCCGGGGCCGGCTCGGTCTGGTCGACGCGCATGCGGATGCCGCGCGCGAAGTTGGCGATGGCGGCCAGCGGGGTGTTCAGTTCGTGGGCGAGAAACGCCAGCGTCTCGTCGATGGCCATCAAGCGCTGCGTGCGCAGCAGGCGGTCCTGGCGCAGTGCCAGCGCCTCCTGCAGCGAGCGCCGCACGTCTTCCGGCTGGTAGGGCTTCTCCAGGATCTTGAAGACCCGCCCGGTGTTGACGGCCTGGATCAGCAGGTCCTTGTCGGCGTACGCGGTGACGAGGATAGCGGCGATGTCGCTGTATTCCGCGTCGATGAAGCGCAGCAGCTCGGTGCCGTCGCCGCCAGGCATCCGGAAGTCGGTCAGCACCACGCCGATGCGGTCGTGCGCGTCGCGCAGCACCGCCTTGGCTTCTTCCACGCTGTTGGCCGTCAGCACGTTGTAGCTGGCCGAGATCATGCGCGTGAACCACTTGCAGGCCTGCTGCTCGTCGTCCACGTACAGGATGGTGGGGCCGGTGTCGGGCGTGGCGTCCATGCTCGCTCCTATTCCGCGCGCGGCAGATCGAAGGTGAAGCGTGCCCATTCGCCTTCCAGGCTGGCCACCGAGAGCGTCCCGCCGTGGTGCTGGATCACGCTGTAGCTGATCGACAGGCCCAGTCCCAGGCCCTTGCCGACTTCGCGCGTGGTGAAGAACGGCTCGAACACGCGCGACAGGTTCTTCTCCGCAATGCCGGGCCCGTTGTCCTTGACGACCACGTACAGCCGGCCGTTGTGCCACTCCGCCGAGATGTCGATGCGCGGGTGCTCGCCCTGCGCCTTGTGCATCGCCAGCGCGGCATTGGACAGCAGGTTGATCAGCACGCCGATGATGGCGGCCTCGTCGCCGCGCACCAGCGTGTCGGGCGGCAACTGGCGGGTCACTTCCACGCCGCGCAGCTCGTGGCTGGTCAGGCGGATGGCCGAATCGATGGCTTTTTCCACTAGGAAGGGCGTGTCGGCCACGCCCTTCTCGGGGCTGCGGTAGGCGAAGGTCTTCAGGTCGGAGACGATGTGCTGGACGCGCTGCATGCCTTCCTTGGCGTCGGCCAGGCATTCGAGCAGCATCGGGCTGGCCTTGGCGGTGCTGTCTTCCTGCGCCACCGCGATCGCCATCAGGCAGAAGTTGACGGGGTTGTTGATCTCGTGCAGCAGGCCGGCCGACAGGGTGCCGATGGCGACCATCTTTTCCTGCTGCAGCAACTGCCCCTTGATCTCGGTGAGGCTGTGGTTGATGGCTTCCAACTGCTCGTTTTTTTCGGCCAGTTCCTCTTTCAGCTGGAAGAGTTGGAATCGGCCCAGTTCGTTGAAGTAGGTGTAGACCGCGCTGGCCACGACCGAAAACAGGATGAACAGCGAGTGCACGATGAACGTGCCGCGCGACTGGATGCCGCCGGCATGCATCACGCAGGCGATGACCCAGACGATGTACGTGAAGGCCCCGAACAGCACAGTCTGCAGGAACCCCAGCGGCATGACGATGCCGACCGCGAAGATCGCCAGGTTGAGCCCTGCGTAATACAGCGATTCGGCGCCATCGGTGTACCAGATCATCCAGACGATCATGAGCTGCGGCAGCACGAGCCACAGCAACGTCAGCGCCTGCACGCGCGGCCGGCCCCATCGCGTGGGGAGGCCGAGCATCACGGTCAGCATCATCAGCGAGACGAGGAACCGCGCGACGCCAAACAGCACCTGATGCTGCGGATACAGGCCGTAGTCGAGCCCCACGCCGAGCATCACCAGCACGACGCCCGTGACGGCTCCGCTGCGGCTGAAGGCCAGCCGCAGATCGGACAGCTCCTGGTGATAGCCCTGGTAGTTGGCGGCGATCATGGTGCGTGCGCTCTCAGGCGATGGCGGCCACGTCGGCGTGGGCGAACACGTTGACACCGGTATCGTCGGTGAAGACGCGGACCTGCTCCGAGCCCGGCGGCAGCAGGGCCGTCATGCGCTCTTCGTCCCGGTAGACCAGATACCACTCCAGCAGGTGCTCCATGCCCAGCTTCTCCGGGTTGTTGCTGTGCACGTTGGTCGCAAGCACGGTGCCGCCCTGGCGTGTGCTGGCGGCGAAGTAGGCCAGCAACCGGCTGCACACCTTGTCGGACAGATAGTCGAACAGGCCGGCGCAGTACACCGCATCGAATTCGCCCGCCTCGGGCGTGCCCGGCGCCACACGCCGCTTGAGCAGCTGATGGACGGATTCGTGCACGAATTCGACGTCCACCTGCTTCTTGGCCGCGTGCTGTACGCCATCCATCTCCTGGCGCGTGTATTCGAGGGTTTCCTCGCTGAAGTCGATGAGCCGGAACGCGAGCCAGTCCGGCTCGGGGTGTTCGCGGATGAAGCGCTGGATTTCCGCGGCCGGGCCGCATCCGACGTTCAGCACCTTGAACCGGCGCCCGGCTGCCTGCGCACGGGCCGCAAGCTCGCCGAGATAGTTGACCAGGATGTCGATGCGGTTGCGGTGCGCGCGCGCCACCGCAGCGCTCAGGAAGGTGGCGTTGACGATCTGAAAGTAGGTGCTCGGCCCTTCGCGGGGATCGGAGAGGATCTGGTTGACCATCTCGTAATCGCCGGCGTATCCGAGCGGCTTGGTGTAGGTGCGATAGACGAAGGGCGCGCGCAGCAGCAGCGGGTGCAGCGCCGTCTGGGCGAATGTCCGGTGGGACGGCGCGAGCTCCGGCTCCACCTCGGCGGCCTCCGATTCGAGCCAGTCGAGGTAGTGCTTGATCTTGTACATGATCGGCTCGGCCAGCTCCAGGAACACGTCCATGCGCAATTTGCCGTGGCTGTCCTTGGGCAGCGATTCGGACAGGTCGACCTGTTCCACCCAGCGCGACACTTCGGCCAGGAACGCCCGCATTTCATTGACGACGATCTGGTAATCGTGCCGGATGCGGAACCGCTCTTCCCAGTCCTGGACGAACGCTCGGGCTTCGTCGCCGACCAGTTTGGGGCTGTCCTGGACATCGGCCAGCCCGCGCCATTCTTCCGTCAGGGTGACGGACACCACGGCGGTGAGGCCGGTGTTGACCAGGCTGACCACCACCGCCTTGCCGATGTAGGCCTGGCGCGTGCCCATCTTGATGGCCAGGTCGGAGAGGACCTCGCTGACCTGCACGATGGAATAGGGGTTGTAGACCTCCATCACCAGGGCGCGCCGCTGCAGCGTGATGATGGTGCCGCGAACCTGCTGACCCTGGGAGTTGCGGAAGCTGACTGCCGGATCGATTTGGTTGGGAGAGTACACGGTGCGAATTTGCCGGAGACTTCAGGAGAAACGTCCATCCAGCGGGAAGCTCACTCCACTACCGTGCACCCGGAACCGCTTTGCGGTTCCGGTCTGGCGGCCTGCTGCCCGACGGGCAGGGGATGCCGCTGCATCAGTCGTAAAAGCGTGTCCGGCGTTTGCCGGCCGCGCGCGGTGCGCGACGGCCTGGGCGCCTCGCGCCCGAACCCGCTTCGAGATGATTGGAGAAGAGGTCCGGTCGGAGCCACGGCAGACGGCGTCCACCGTTACCGGACCGACAGCGTGATCAAGGGCGTCACGTGACCGCAAACAGACTGGAACGATGCAATCCCTTGATATCCATGGCGCACGCCTATTCAGCGCGCGCCCTGCTGTCGCAACCCAAATCGTCTCTCAAGGAGAATCCCGCACAGTAACAACCCCGGGGCGCCGTATCTTGACGATGCCCTCGTTTGCCACGATGCCGCAGGCATCATGGCCATCATTCGTCCCACGCTCTGACGTCATGGTCATCGGATGACGCAATCGATTGTACTTGCCGAACAGGGTCCACACAATGTGGCGCAACGCGCTGCAAAAGGAATCGGCGGGCCGCATCAGCGCGGTTTGCGGCCGGTCAGCGCGTCCGGATCCTGCCGGTAGTTGGCAAGAAATTGGGTGTAGCTGTAGATCTGCGCCGGCAGCAGATGCGACGGCATGTCGAACAATGCGTAGTAGTACGGTTCGCGTCCCTGGCAGACCTCGGCGGGCAGGCAGTACTGCTCCCATTCGACACAGGCGTGGGTGTACATGCCGTCGCCCGGCCAGAAGAACGGGACGACCTGCTTCTCGCGCAGGCCCTTGAGCAGTGCCTCGGGGGCATCGTAGGCCTCGGCATCCTCCAGGTGCGTGAGCATGCTCGCGCCGGTCTCGATCACCATCAGGGTGGCGCGGCCGTCGGCGGTCAGCATCAGCACGCCGGCCGGGTGCGGGTACAGGTAGTACTCGATGAAGCGATAGCGCGCGGCCAGCTCCCGCACGAGCTTGGTGACCGCCGGATCGGAGAGGAAGCTGAACGAATGGCGCGACAGCAGCTCGCGCAGCGTGCTCGACAGGTTGCTGAAGTAGCGTATCTGCAGCGCTTCGATCTCCGTGCTCAGGCGCTCGGCCATGGCCGGATGATCCTTCTTGATGTAGCGGTCGATCAGGCCGTCGTTGAAGCCCTGCACGGCGATGTTCTCGTCGGCCATGCCGGTCAGCAGGATCGTCATGCAGGGCAGGTCCTTGAGCTTGGCGCAGAACTCGAGGCCGTTCATGCGCGGCATGCTGTAGTCCACCACGATCACGGACGGCTGCAGGAAACGGTTGACCTCGTGGATCTGGCGGTAGACGCGGTCGACGTCGAGCTGGATGGTGCGGCGCTCGGTGGAGAAGGTCAGGTCGTCATGGGTGACGCGCACCGGCAGGAAGCCGGGCATGCGCAGCGAGTGCCACTGGCGCAGCCATGCCAGTGCCTCTTCCGGATCGTTGAAGGCCAGCATCGCGCGGGACGGGTCCATCTGGAACCCGAGGCTTTCGACAAAGGACTGGCTGTCGTCGACCACCACGGTGAGGGTCGGGTGGAAATAGACCGGCAGGGCGTTGTCCTGTTGCATACGTCGGAGGAAATCGGAGAAGGCGGGGCGGCAAGTGCCGGGCCTGGCTGGCCGGCGTTGCCCAATTGCACTAAGTTACTGCCTGCCGACGCCGGGGGCAAGCGGATTGCATCGCGTCCCGCATGGGAGTTGATGCCCGTCAGCGATGGGCGAACGCGGGTCGGCGTTCAGTCCACCGCCTTGACCATGTCTTCGACCACCTTCTTGGCATCGCCGAACACCATCATGGTCTTGTCCATGTAGAAGAGCTCGTTGTCCAGCCCGGCGTATCCGGCGTTCATCGAGCGCTTGTTGACGATGATGGTCTTGGCCTTGTAAGCCTCCAGGATCGGCATGCCGGCAATGGGGGATTTCGGGTCGTTCTTGGCGGCCGGGTTGACCACGTCGTTGGCGCCCAGCACCAGCACCACGTCGGCCTGGCCGAACTCGCTGTTGATGTCTTCCATCTCGAAGACCTGGTCGTACGGCACCTCGGCCTCGGCCAGCAGCACGTTCATGTGGCCCGGCATGCGGCCGGCGACCGGGTGGATGGCGTACTTGACCGTCACGCCCTTCTCGGACAGCAGCTCGGTCAGCTCCTTGAGGGCGTGCTGCGCGCGTGCTACCGCCAGGCCGTAGCCGGGCACGATGATGACGGTCTCGGCGTTGCCCAGCAGGAAGGCGGCGTCGTCCGGCGAGCCCGACTTGACGGCGCGCTGCTGGCCGTCGCCACTTGCCGCGGCTCCGGCCGACGCTTCCGAGCCGAAGCCGCCCAGCAGCACGTTGAAGAACGACCGGTTCATCGCCCGGCACATGATGTACGACAGGATCGCGCCGGAAGAGCCGACCAGCGAGCCGGCGATGATCAGCATCGGGTTGTTCAGCGAGAAGCCGATGCCCGCCGCGGCCCAGCCCGAGTAGGAATTCAGCATCGACACCACCACCGGCATGTCGGCGCCGCCGATGGGGATGATGATCAGCACGCCCAGCGCGAAGGCGATGGCCGTCATGATGACGAACGGCAGCCAGCTCTGGGACAGGAAGAACAGCACGCCGAAGCCCAGCATGGCCAGCGCCAGCAGCAGGTTCAGCATGTGCTGGCCGGCGAATTGCACCGGCGCGCCCTGGAACAGGCGGAATTTGTATTTGCCCGACAGCTTGCCGAAGGCGATCACCGAACCGGAGAAGGTGATGGCGCCGACGAAGGTGCCGATGAACAGCTCGACGCGGTTGCCCAGCGGCAGCACGTTGTCGCCGGCCAGCGTGATGCCGAAGGCCGCGGGCTCGGCCACCGCCGCGACGGCGATGCAGACCGCCGCCAGGCCGATCAGCGAGTGCATGGCCGCCACCAGTTCGGGCATCTTGGTCATCTCGACCGTGCGCGCGACGTAGGCGCCGATGCCGCCGCCGACCACCAGCCCGGCGCAGATCAGCAGAAAGCCTGTGGCCGTGCCGCTCTCGGTGCCGGCGAACATCTCGGCCTTGAGCTTATAGATGAGCGCGATGGTGGTGACCGCCGCGATCGCCATGCCGCTCATGCCGAACACGTTGCCGCGCCGCGCCGTGCCCGGGTGTGACAGGCCCTTGAGCGCCTGGATGAAGCAGACCGACGCCAGCAGGTACAGCAGGGTGACGAGGTTCATGCTCATGACTGGGCCTCCCCGTTCTTGCCGGCCTTGGGCGCCTTCTTCTTGAACATCTCGAGCATGCGCTGCGTGACCAGGAAGCCGCCGAACACGTTGACCGCCGCCAGCGCCACCGCCACCACGCCCATGGTGCGGCCCAGTCCGGTCTGCGTCAGGCCCGCCGCGAGCATGGCGCCGACGATGATGATGGCGGAGATGGCATTGGTCACGGCCATCAGCGGGGTATGGAGCGCCGGCGTGACCGTCCACACCACGTGGTAGCCGACGTAGATCGCCAGCACGAAGATGATCAGGTTGATCACCGTGTGATTGACCAGCTCCATGTTGCTCCTCCTGATGACGTCCCGGTCGGTACCGATGGCGGCGTCCGGGGTACGCGGCGCGCCGCCGGCGCTCAGACTGCCTTGATTTCCTTGATCCGGTTGCCGTCGCCGAGCAGCACGATCTTGGGCTTGTAGTTGGCGACTTCTTCCTCGTTCATCGGCGCGTAGGTGCAGATGATCAGTTTGTCGCCCACGTGCGCGCGGCGCGCGGCGGCGCCGTTGAGCGAGATTTCGCCCGAGCCGCGTTTGCCCTTGATGATGTAGGTCGAGAAGCGCTCGCCGTTGTTGACGTTGTAGAGCTCGATCTTTTCGTACTCGCGCATATCGGCGGCGTCGAGTAGATCCTCGTCGATGCCGCACGAGCCTTCGTAGTCCAGATCGGCCTGGGTGACCGTTGCGCGGTGCAGCTTGGCACGGAGCATATTGCGTTGCATGAAGCTTTCCTTGAAACAGAAAACAGAAATGAAATTGCCACGCGCGGCAGGGCTTGTGCCTGCCGCGGTCTCCTGGGTTATTTGGCGGTGCTCGTGGCGGCCGGAGCACGCGCCACCTGGCCGGCCTGGCACAACAGGCAGGCGGCCACGATGTCGTCTTCGCGGTTGATGGCGAGGCCGCCATCCTTGTCGATGATCAGCTTGAGGAAGTCCAGCACGTTGCGGGCGTAGAGGGCGGAGGCGTCCGCCGCCACCATCGCCGGCAGGTTGGTGTGGCCGACCAGCGTGACGCCATGCTTGACGACCACGCGGTCGGCTTCGGTCAGCGGGCAGTTGCCGCCCTGCGCGGCGGCCAGGTCGACCACCACCGAGCCGGGCTTCATGGCGCGCACGGTGTCTTCCGGCAGCAGCGTCGGCGCCCGGCGGCCGGGGATCAGCGCGGTGGTGATGACGATGTCGGCCTGTTTGGCACGCTCGTGCACCAGCTCGGCCTGGCGGCGCATCCAGTCGGGCGGCATCGGCCGGGCATAGCCGCCGACGCCCTGGGCGATCTCGCGCTCCTCGTCGGTCAGCAGCGGCACGTCGATGAATTTGGCGCCCAGCGATTCGATCTGTTCCTTCACGGCGGGCCGCACGTCGGAGGCCTCGATCACGGCGCCCAGCCGCTTGGCCGTGGCGATCGCCTGCAGGCCCGCCACGCCGGCGCCCAGCACCAGCACGCGCGCGGCCTTCACGGTGCCGGCGGCGGTCATCAGCATCGGCATGAAGCGCGGGTAGTGGTTGGCGGCGACCATCACGGCCTTGTAGCCGGCGATGTTGGCCTGCGAGGAGAGCACGTCCATGCTCTGCGCGCGCGTGGTGCGCGGCGCGGCTTCCAGCGCGAAGGCCGAGAGGTTGGCGGCGGCCAGGCGCGCGGTGTTGTCGTCGTCGAACGGGTTGAGCATGCCGACCAGCACGGCGCCCGGCTGCATGTGCGCGAGCTCGGCGGCATCCGGCGAACGCACCTTGAGCACGATCTGCGCGCCGAGCGCCTGGGCGGCGCTGCCGATCCCGGCGCCGGCCGCCACATAGGCCTCGTCGGGCTGGGCCGCCGCCACGCCGGCTCCCGACTGCACCGTCACCTGGTGACCCAGGGCCACGTATTTCTTCACCGTCTCCGGGGTCGCGGCAACGCGCGTCTCGTCCGCCCGCGTTTCCCGCGGGATGCCGATGTGCATCGTGTTCTCCTCGTCGTGGTGCGCCGGCCTGCGCGGCAGGCTGGTCGGGGGCGTGGCCCGGTTGGGATCGACGTGCAGCTTACCCGAAGTTGTCTGCAGGCGGACGCTCGCCGAAGGCCTCGTCCAGCCTGTGAATCCGATTGCCGCAGGCGCGGCGCAATGTCGCAGTTTCTTGGCTTTTATTTGCAACAGAGTTGCAAATTAACTAAGGTGAGCGCTTTCCGTCACTCGGTGGATGCTATGCAGCGTAGGCGGTATGCGGTCCGTCCGCACCTCGGATGGGGCCTGGTGGGGATGGCATTGTTCGGCGCGCCCGAACCGGCCGCCGCAGACGATGTGCCGACGCTGGCGCTGGAGGAGGCCGTCGTCCGCGCACAGGCGGGCGAGCGCTTGCGGGCCCGGCGCGCGACGTCCGCCACGCTGACCGACACGCCGCTCAAGGACGTGCCGCAGTCCGTCGGCGTGGTCACGCGTGCGGCGCTGGACGGCTTCGGTGCGACGCGGCTGGACACGGCGCTCGACTGGGTCAGCGGCATCAGCCGGCAGAACAACCTGGGCGGCATCGCCGACAACTTCGCCATCCGCGGCTTTGCCGGCGACCTGAACACGGGCTCGGACTACCTCGTCAACGGTTTTTCGGCCAACCGCGCCAACAGCGTGCCGGTGGACACCATCAACATCGCGCGCATCGACGTGCTGAAGGGGCCGTCGGCGGCGCTCTACGGGCGCAGCGATCCGGGCGGCATCGTCAACATCGTCACGCGCACGCCGCAGTTCAAGCCGTCGCGCGAGATCACGCTGGCGGCGGGCAGCCACGACCAGTACCGGCTGGCGACTGAACTGACCGGGCCGCTGTCCGGGCACTTCGCCTACCGGCTGGGCCTGGCGGCGGAGAACAACCACGGCTTCCGGGATTTCTCCGCCAGCCGGCGCTATGTGGTCGCGCCATCGTTCACGTGGCTGCCCACCGACGACACCGTGGTGACTTATGCCTTCGAGGCGGCGCAGCTCAAGGCGCCGTTCGACCGGGGCGTCGTGGCGATCAACCAGCAGTTGGGCGCGCTGCCCAATGCGCGCTTCCTGGGCGAGCCGGGCGACGGCGATACCACGGTGCGCACGCAGAGCCACCAACTGAGCGTCGAACACCAACTGGGCAGCGGCTGGAAAGTGGACGCCGGGCTGTCGTATCGCACCTCGCGCCTGTTCGGCAAATCGTCCGAGGCGTCGCGGCTGCTCGACGATGGCCGCACGCTGTGGCGGCAGGCGCGCGAGCGCGACTACCACGCCAACGACCTGGCCGGCCGCGCCAGCCTGCAGGGCGAGGCGGCCACCGGACCCGTCAGGCACACGCTGGTGGCCGGCGCCGACTTCTACAACTTCCGCTACGACCCGGTGCTGTCTCGCGCCAACCCGAGCGCATCGGCGCCGTATGCGATCGACATCTTCGATCCGGTCTACGGCCAGCCGCGGCCCGCGCTGCGGCCGAGCAGCAGCACGCGCGAGTCCCAGCGCGGCTTCGGCGCTTTCGTGCAGGACCAGGTCACGCTGACACCGCAGTGGAAGCTGCTGGCCGGCGTGCGCATGGACCGCTTCCTGCAGCATGCCGACAACCGCCTGACCGGCGCGCGCGTCGCGCAGCAGCAGACCGCCTATAGCCCGCGCCTGGGGCTGGTCTACCAGCCGACGCAGACCCTGTCGCTGTACGCCAATACCGCGCGCTCGTTCCGACCCAACACCGGGGTGGGGGCGCAGGGCAATGCGTTCGCGCCGGAGCGCGGGCGCGGCTACGAGGTCGGTGCCAAGCTGGAGACGGCCGACGGCCGGTTCGGCGGCACGCTGGCGCTGTACTCGATCGACAAGACCAACGTGCTGACCGGCGATCCGCGCGATCCGGTGTTCCAGCGCACCGCCGGCGCGGTGCGCAGCCGGGGCGTCGAGCTCGATGTGTCCGGCCAGCTGACGCCGAACCTCAAGGTGCTGGGCACCTACGCCTATACCGACGCCCGTGTGACGGCGGATACCGTGCTGCCGTCGGGCGCGCCGCTGTCCAACATCCCGCGCCACAGCGCCAGCGTGCTGGGCCTGTATGAATTCGGCGCGGGATCGCTGGGCCGGGCGGGCGTGGGCGGCGGCGTGGTCTACGTCGGCGAGCGCGCCGGCAACAGCACCGATAACGGCTTCAAGCTGCCGGCTTACGCCACCGTCCGCCTGAACGGCTACGTGCAGCCGACGCGCGCCCTGCGCCTGTCGCTGACCATCGACAACCTGTTCGACAAGCGCTACTACGCCAGTTCGTACAACGAGCTGTGGGTCGCGCCCGGCGCCGAACGGCAGGTCACGCTGGCGGCCACCTACACGTTTTGAGCATGACGCAATCCGGTTCCCGTGTTGTCGCCGTCGACCTGCTGCGCGGCCTGGTGATGGTGCTGATGGTGATCGACCATCTGCGCGAATTCTTCTTGCTGCATGCGCAGGTGACGGATCCGGTCGACCTGGCGGTCACGTCGACGGCCCTGGCGCTGACCCGCTTCGCCAGCCACCCGTGCGCGCCGCTGTTCGTGTTCCTGGCGGGCATGTCGGCGTGGCTGTCGGGGCAGAAGCAGGGCGGAGACCGGCGCAGCATCGCCGCGCATCTGGTCAAGCGCGGGCTGGTGCTCGTGATCCTGGAGGTCACCGTCGTCAACTTCGCCTGGACGTTCGCGTTCCCGCCCACGGTGGTCTATCTGCAGGTGATCTGGGCGATCGGCTTGTCGATGCTCGCGCTGGCCGGGCTGGTGTGGTTGCCCAGGGGGACGTTGCTGGCGGTGTCGCTGGCGATCGTGGCGGGGCACGGCCTGCTGAGCGGCGTGCGCGTCGGGCCGGAGTCGCCGTGGCATGCGCTGTGGGCGGTGCTGCATCAGCGGGACTGGATTGCGCTGGCGGACGGCCTGCGGCTGCGCACGTCATACCCGGTGCTGCCGTGGATCGGCGTGATTGGGCTGGGCTATGCGTTTGCGCCGGCATACCTGCGGCGCACGCCCGCGGCGCGGCGCGCGCTGTGCCTGCGGCTGGGCCTGGCCTGCCTGGCCGGGTTTGCCGTGCTGCGCGCCTGGAACGGCTACGGTGAGCCGCGGCCGTGGGCCGCCTTTCCCGATGCGCTGACGACCGCTGTGTCGTTTCTCAACCTGACCAAATATCCGCCCTCGCTCGATTTCGTGCTGGCGACGCTCGGCCTCGGCCTGTGCGCGCTGGCGTGGCTGGAGCGGCTGCCGGCTCGCGGTGCGGCCGTGCTGCAGACGCTCGGCGGCGCGCCGATGTTCTTCTACCTGCTGCATCTGTACGCGCTGCATCTCGCCTATCTGCTGGCGCTGTACGTTTTCGGCGCCAACCACGGCGAGCGCTTCGGGTTCGATGCGGCCTGGCAGCTGTGGGCCGCGTGGCTGCCCACCGTGGCGCTGCTGTATGGTCCGACGCGCCGGTTCGCCGCGTTGCGCCGGACCGGGCGCCACCCCTGGATGCGCTATCTCTGAATCAATGCCCGGCAACCGGGCCGGCGTTGCTGGGCAGGGGCCGCAGGAAGACCACCAGCGGCGTCACCAGCAGGATCGCCACGGTCAGTAGCCAGAACAGATCGGCATACGCCATCGTCAGCGCCTGCGTCTGGATGGACTGCTCCATCGACAGCAGGGCGGCGGCCTGGCTGCCCAGCGCGTGGGCCTGACCGGCGACGTAATCCTGCACGCTGGCCGCGTTGGCCGGCAGGGTGTCCTCGATGCGGCGGCTGTGCAGCCAGAGCCGCTGCTCCTGCAGCGTGGCAATGCAGGCCAGCGCAATCGAGCCGCCCAGGTTGCGCAGGCCGTTGTAGAGCCCGGAGGCATCGCTCGCCTGCGACGGCGGCACGGAGCGGATGGCGGCCTGGTTCAGGAACATCATGGTCAGCACGGTGCCGAGCCCGCGCATCAGCTGCGAGGCCACGAACGAGCTGCCCGTCGACAGCGGGCTCAGCCCGGTCTCGATGTAGGCGCTCAGCGCCAGCACCAGCAGGCCGCCGCCGACCGCCAGCCGGACGTCGAGCCGGCGCAGCATCAGGGGCAGCATCGGCATCAGCACGATCATCGGCAACCCCGACAGCAGGACGATCCAGCCCGATTGCAGTGCGTCGTAGCCCGCGATGCCGACCAGGAACTGGGGGATCACGTAGGCAGTGCCGTACAACGCCATGCTGGCCGCGATGGCCATGATCGCGATGGCGCCGAACTGCCGATCCCGCAGCAACCCGAGGCGGATGACCGGGGCGCGGGCGCGCGCCTGGCCCCAGCCCAGCAGGCCAAAGCCGAGCACTGATACGGCCGCCAGCCAGCGGATCGCGGGGGAGGTGAACCATTGCAGGCGCTGGCCTTCCTCCAGCACCACCGTCATGCCGCCCAGGCCGAGGGCGAGGCCGGTGATGCCCGCCCAGTCTGCCTCCCGCAGCAGCGCTGTGCGGGGGCGCTCATGGGGCATGCCGAGCAAGAGCAGCGCGGCCAGCACCCCGCAGATCGGCAGGTTGATGAAGAACGCGTAGTGCCAGCTGAGCTGCGTGGTCATCCAGCCGCCGAGCATGGGGCCGAAGACCGGCCCGAGGATGACGGTCGAGCCGAACAGCGCGGTGCCCAGCGGCTGCTGCGCGCGGGGCAGCCGCGCGGCGATGATGGTCATCGCGGTGGGGATCAGCACGCCCCCGGTGAGCCCTTGGCCCGCCCGCCCGATCACCATCATCGGCAAGGTCTCGGCCACGCCGCACAGCATCGAGAAGCCGGTGAAGAGCCCGGTGGCCGCCAGCAGCAGGTTGCGCAGTCCGAGCAGTTTCTCCAGCCAGCCGGCCAGGGGGATGATGATGATTTCCGCGACCAGGTAGGCGGTGGCGATCCACGTGCCTTCGGTGCTGGTGGCGCCGATTTCGCCCTGGATGGTCGGCAGCGCCGAATTCACGATGGAGATGTCGAGCGTGGCCATCATGGCGCCGAGGGTGCCGGCCACGACGGCCGCCCAGGCCGCGGCATCGGCCCGCGATCCGTCCGCCGTCACAGAAGGGCTCCGCTGCCCGGCTGCGGGTGCGCCGCGGGCCGGACCGGCGCGAGCGTATCGACATCGACCGTGACCGACATGCCGGCCGCCAGCAGCGGCTTGAGCCGGTCGGCCACGTCGAGCGCGATCCGCACCGGCACGCGCTGCACGATCTTGATGAAGTTGCCGGTGGCGTTCTGCGGCGGCAGCAGCGAGAACTGCGCGCCGGTGCCGGGGGACAGGCTCTCGACGTGCCCCTCGATCGCTTCGTCGGGGAAGGCATCGATGTGGATGTGCACCGGCTGGCCGATGCGCATGCGGCCCAACTGCGTTTCCTTGAAGTTGGCGGTGATGTAGAGGTGCGTGGGCACGACCGACATCAGGCGCGTGCCGGCGGACACGAACTGCCCGGCGCGGACCTGGCTGTCGCCGACGCGGCCATCGGTGCTGGCGCGCAGCTCGGTCGCGGCCAGGTTGACCTCGGCCACCGCAGCCTGCGCGCGCGCCGTTTTCGCCTGTGCCTCGGCCTGCCGCAACTGGGCCTGGAGCGAGGCGATCTCCAGCGTTGCCTTGGTCAGGGCCGCGCGCTGCGCCTGCGCGTTCGCGCGGGCCTGCGCCGCCTGGTTCTGCAGGGTGCTCAGCCGGTCGCGCGTTTCCGCGCCCGAGGCGACCAGCGATGCGTACCGCTGCGTCTGTGCGGCGGTGAACTGCGCATCGTGTTCGGCGGACTGCAATTGCGCCCGGGCCTGGGCGATGGCGGCCTTCTGCGTCGCCAGCTGGGCGCGGGCGTTGTCGGCGCTGGCATTGGCCGCTTCCACCTGGGCCAGATACTGCGCCAGCTGGGCCGCGTACTCGCGCGGGTCGATGCGCAGCAGGCGCTGCCCGGCCCGGACCGCCTGGTTGTTGGCGACGTCGACCTGTTCGACGTAGCCCGAGACCTTGGGTGCCACCGTGACGATGTCGGCCTGGATGTAGGCATCGTCCGTGTCCTCGACGTACTTGCCGCGCAGTTCGTAGTGGGCCAACCCGCCCGCCGCGCCCAGCAGCGCGAGGGCGGCGACGCCCATCACGACCCGCCTGGGGCGGCCGCGCAGGCGCTTGGCGGGTTGGGCGGGCGCTGTGCCCACGCCCGTGCCACCGTGATGGGTGGGACGCTCCATGTCTTGATGCTGCTCCATGGCCTCGGTCATGCTGACGATCCTCTTCGTGCGCGAACCCGGGTTCGCCTATATAATTTCACTACCATATCATATTGGGATGAATGTATGTCGGCAGCCATCGACGATCCGGTGTACGCGGGCCTGACCGGGGCGCTGCGCGACTTCTACATCCGGTCGCAGCATGTGCTCGATACGTTGCTGGCGGAGAAGGGCATCTCCTGGGCGCGCATGAAGCTGGTCTATTTCATCCAGCACGAGGGCAGCGTGCGTTCGGTCGATCTGATGCGGGCCTTCGGCCATGCGCCGCGAACCGTCACCGAGGCGGTAGATGCGCTGGAGCGCGATGGCCTGGTCGAGCGCGTGCCCGATCCGGTCGACCGCCGCGCGAAGAACATCTCGCTCACGCGCGCCGGCGAAGCGCTGTGCCAGTCGGCCGAACCGATCCGCCGGCGGCTGGCTGCCGAAATCTGCGGCGTGCTGGATCCGGACGAGCAGCGGGTACTGCAGGACATGCTGACGCGCATGAGCCAGCGCCTGGCGATGATCGAAGCCGCCGCGGAACGGGGCGCGCAGGGCTGACCCGGTGCGCCCGGAGGTGGCGGAGCCCGTCGCCCCTGTCCGGTGTGGCCGTCACCTGTGGCGCCGCGGGTGCATCAAGCGGACGCTGCGTCCGGCGGCTACAATAACGCCTTGTTTTTGTTGCCTTTTTGCCATGACCCAAGCTGTCCGTTGGAAACCCAGCGTCACCGTCGCCGCCGTGATCGAGCACGAGGGCCGCTTCCTGCTGGTCGAGGAGCACACCGCTGCCGGCCTGCGCCTGAACCAGCCCGCCGGCCACCTCGATCCGGACGAAAGCCTGGTCGACGCCGTCGCGCGCGAGGCGCTGGAAGAGACCGCGCACAGCTTCGCGCCGACCGCGTTTCTCGGCTGCTACATGGTGCAGTTCCAGCCGCCCGCGGGTGATCCGGTCACTTATGTGCGGATGGCCTTCACCGGCGAGCTCGGGCCCTTCGACCCGCGCCGCACGCTGGACGACGGCATCGTCCGCACGGTCTGGATGACCGCCGACGAGCTCCGCGCCTGCCCCGAGCGTCACCGCAGCCCGCTGCTGCTGGCTTGCGTGGAGGACTACCTGGCCGGCAAGCGCTTTCCGCTGGAGGTCATCCACACGCATCCGAGCGTCTACGGCCTCACCTCGGGCCAGGAGGCGGCGCAATGAGCGGCAAGCGCGTGGTCGTCGGCATGTCCGGCGGCGTGGATTCCTCCGTCACGGCGTGGCTGCTCAAGCAGCAGGGCTACGAGGTCATCGGCCTGTTCATGAAGAACTGGGAAGACGATGACGACAGCGAGTACTGCTCGACCCGCCAGGACTGGATCGACGTGGTGTCGGTGGCCGACCTGATCGGCGTGGACGTCGAGGCGGTCAACTTTGCCGCCGAATACAAGGACCGCGTGTTCGCCGACTTCCTGCGCGAATACTCCGCCGGCCGCACGCCCAACCCGGACGTGCTGTGCAATGCCGAGATCAAGTTCAAGGCCTTCCTCGACCACGCCATGGCGCTGGGCGCGGACACCATCGCCACCGGCCACTACGCCCGCGTGCGTGAGGTCGATGGCCGCTTCGAGCTGCTCAAGGCGTTCGACCACACCAAGGACCAGAGCTACTTCCTGCACCGCCTGAACCAGGCGCAGCTCTCCCGCACGCTGTTCCCGCTGGGCGAGATGCCCAAGACGCGCGTGCGCGAGATCGCCGCCGAGATCGGCCTGCCCAACGCCAGGAAGAAGGATTCCACCGGCATCTGCTTTATCGGCGAGCGGCCGTTCCGCGACTTCCTCAACCGCTACCTGCCGACCCAGCCCGGCCCGATCCGGACGCCGGACGGCAAGACCATCGGCCAGCACATCGGCCTGGCGTTCTACACGCTGGGGCAGCGCAAGGGCATCGGCATCGGCGGCAGCCGCGACGGCAACGGCGATGCCTGGTACGTGGCGCGCAAGGACATGGCGGCCAACACGCTGTACGTGGCGCAAGGGCACGATCATCCCTGGCTGCTTGCCCACACCGTGCACGCCGATGACCTGAGCTGGGTGGCCGGCCATCCGCCCGCCGAAGGCACGCAGCTGGCGGCCAAGACGCGCTATCGCCAGACGGATGCGCCGTGCGCCGTCACCCGCGCCAGCGGCGATGCGCTGACGCTGACCTTCGAGCAGGCGCAATGGGCCGTGACGCCGGGCCAATCGGCCGTGCTGTATGACGGCGACATCTGCCTGGGCGGCGGCATCATTGCCTCCACCGAGGCGGCACCGGTCGAACAGGCTGTCGCCTGACTTTTTGCAACATCGCGTTGCGCCCGCAGCGCCCGCGCCGGCACTCGTTTAAGCTGGCGCCCTGATGCGTTTTCACTCAGGGAGTGCCATGCTGCCAAGACGTTACTGGGCCTTTGCGGGGGTTGTGCTGCTGTTCGTGGTTACGGCCGGGTTCGTGCTGGCCGGGCGCCTGCACTGGGTATGCGCGGCCATCCCCGGCATGCTGGCGATGCTCGGCGTGCACGACCTCACGCAGCCGCGCCATTCGGTGCTGCGCAACTATCCGCTGTGGGGGCACCTGCGCTTCCTGCTCGAGTTCATCCGGCCGGAGATCCGCCAGTATTTCGTCGAGGACGATACCGACGAGCGTCCCTTCTCGCGTGCCCAGCGCAGCATCGTCTACCAGCGTGCCAAGGGCGAGGTCGACAGCCGCCCGTTCGGTACCGAGCTGGACGTGAAGATCGCCGGGTACGAGTGGATCGGCCATTCGCTGGCCCCGACGCGCATCGCTTCGTCGGACTTCCGCGTGCTGGTGGGCGAAGGGCGGGCCAAGCCGTATTCGATGTCGGTGTTCAACATCTCGGCGATGAGCTTCGGGGCGCTGTCGGCCAACGCCATCCGCGCGCTGAACCGCGGCGCGAAGCTGGGCAACTTCATCCACGACACGGGCGAGGGCTCGATCTCGCCGTACCACCGGGAAGAGGGCGGCGACCTGATCTGGGAGATCGGCTCCGGCTATTTCGGTTGCCGTGACGCCGACGGTCGCTTCGATCCGGACCGCTTTGCCGAGCAGGCGCGCTCGCCGCAGGTGAAGATGATCGAGGTGAAGCTGTCGCAGGGCGCCAAG
The DNA here is from genome assembly GCF_024925465.1 of Ralstonia pseudosolanacearum. Taxonomy (NCBI): domain Bacteria; kingdom Pseudomonadati; phylum Pseudomonadota; class Betaproteobacteria; order Burkholderiales; family Burkholderiaceae; genus Ralstonia; species Ralstonia pseudosolanacearum. Next base: position 832,023 of record NZ_CP103852.1, read on the forward strand.
CCGGGCCATGGCGGCGTGCTGCCGGCGGCCAAGGTGACAGCGGAGATCGCCGCCACGCGCGGTGTGCCGATCGGACAGGATTGCATCTCGCCGGCGACGCATTCGGCATTTTCCACGCCGCTGGGCCTGCTGCAGTTCGTCGACCGGCTGCGCACGCTGTCGGGCGGCAAGCCGACCGGCTTCAAGCTGTGCATCGGCCATCCATGGGAGTTCTTCGGCATCGTCAAGGCAATGCTGGCGTCGGGCATCCTGCCGGACTTCATCGTCGTTGATGGCGCAGAGGGCGGCACGGGCGCGGCGCCGCTGGAATTCACGGACCACGTCGGCACGCCGCTGCAGGAGGGGCTGCTGCTGGTGCACAACACGCTGGTCGGCACCAACCTGCGCGACAAGATCAAGATCGGCGCGTCGGGCAAGATCGTCACGGCCTTCGACGTAGCCCGTACGCTGGCGATGGGCGCCGACTGGTGCAATGCCGCGCGCGGCTTCATGTTCGCGCTCGGCTGCATCCAGGCGCAGAAATGCCACACCGACCGCTGCCCGACCGGTGTCGCCACGCAGGACAAGTCGCGCCAGAAGGCCCTGGTGGTGCCGGACAAGGCCCAGCGCGTGCATCAGTACCACGCGCACACGCTGCACGCGCTGCTGGAACTGACGCAGGCCGCCGGGCTGCGGCATCCGGTGGATTTCTGCGCCCACCATATCGTGCGGCGCGTGTCGGGCAACGAGGTGCAGCTGCTGTCGACGCTGCTGAAGTATCTGGAGCCCGGCGACCTGCTGGCCGGGCGGTATCGCTATCAGCTCTATGAGCGCTACTGGCCGATGGCGCAGGCCGACCGGTTCGACCCGGTGGCCGCGTGAAGGGCGGCGTGCGCGCGGATGCCGCTTACTGCGGCTGCGTCTCCAGGAAGCTGGGCCGCTTCTCGATGCGCGTGTAGAGGGCGGCCAGGTTGGCGTGCTGCGCTCGCCAGTCGACCTGCGGCTGGCGGAAGTCCAGATAGGCGAGCGCGCAGCCGACGGCGATGTCGGCCAGGGTCAGGTGGTTGCCGTTGCACCAGGTCTTGTCGGCCAGGCCGCGCGACATGGCCTTGAGCGCTTCGTCGATCTTGTGGTGCTGGCGGTCGATCCAGGATTCGCTGCGCTGCTCGGGCGTGCGCTGGGTCTGCTCCACGCGCAGTGCGACGGCGGCATCGAGCAGGCCGTCGGCCAAGGCTTCCCAGCAGCGCACTTCCACGCGCTCGCGGCCGGACGGCGGGATCAGGCGCGCGACCGGCGACAGGGTGTCGGCGTATTCCGCGATCACGCGGGAGTCGAACAGGGCGCCGCCGTCGTCCATGACCAGGCACGGCACCTTGCCGAGCGGGTTGAACTGGTGAATCTGGGTATCGGCGTTCCACACGTCTTCCAGCACGAACTGGTAGTCGATTTTCTTTTCGGCCAGTACCACGCGCACTTTGCGGGTGTAGGGGCTGGCGTGCGATCCGATCAGTTTCATAGGCGTGTCATGTTGGAGGCGGAAGTATAGCCGCGCACGTTCCCGAGTGCTGTCGCGCGCGCTCGGGGGCGGGCACGGGCGCGCCGGCGCCGGGCGGGCCGTGGAAAGGGGGAAGCCGGGTGGTAAAATCGCGGGTTCGCTGCGGGCGCGCCTGGCGCTCCCGATTCCAACGCTCGAGGCCGCGTCCGGGTTGTCCGGCGCCCACCCGTCTTTTCACATTTTCGTTCCCGCCTGCCATGTCGTCGCTTTCTGCCCTGACCGCTCTGTCTCCCATCGATGGCCGCTACGCAGCCAAGGCTGATCCGCTGCGCGAGTGGCTGTCCGAGGCCGCCTTCATGCGCCACCGCGTCAAGGTGGAGGTGCACTGGCTGATCGCGCTGTCGCAGGCGGGCCTGGCCGAGATTCCGCGCTTTTCGGCCGATGCCGAGCGCGCGCTGCTGGCCCTGGTCGACAACTTTGCCGAGGCCGATGCCACCCGCATCAAGGAAATCGAAGCCGTCACCAACCATGACGTGAAGGCGGTCGAGTACTGGCTCAAGGAGCGTGTCAAGGGCAACGCCGAGCTGGAAGCCGCCAGCGAGTTCATCCACTTCGCCTGCACGTCGGAAGACATCAACAACACCTCGCACGGCATGATGCTCAAGGGCGCGCGCGACACCGTGATCGTGCCGACGCTGCGTCGCGTGCAGGCCCGCCTGGTCGAGCTCTCCCACGCCAATGCCGACGTGCCGATGCTCTCGCGCACCCACGGCCAGCCGGCCAGCCCGACCACGCTGGGCAAGGAAATGGCCAACGTCGCCGCGCGCCTGGACCGCGCTATCCGCCGCATCGAAGCCGTCGAGCTGCTGGGCAAGATGAACGGCGCGGTGGGCAACTACAACGCGCACCTGTCGGCCTACCCGGACGCGGACTGGGAAGCCTTCTCCAAGAGCGTGATCGAGACCCGCCTGGGCCTGACGTTCAACCCGTACACCATCCAGATCGAGCCGCACGACTACATGGCCGAGCTGTTCGATGCCGTGGCGCGCGCCAACACCATCATCCTGGATCTGGACCGCGACCTCTGGGGCTACATCTCGCAGGGCTACTTCAAGCAGAGGACCAAGGCTGGCGAGATCGGCTCGTCGACCATGCCGCACAAGGTCAACCCGATCGATTTCGAGAACTCCGAAGGCAACGTCGGCCTGGCCAACGCGGTGCTGCGCCACCTGTCGGAAAAGCTGCCGGTCTCCCGCTGGCAGCGCGACCTGACCGATTCGACCGTGCTGCGCAATATCGGCGTGGCGTTCGGCTACAGCCTGCTGGCCTATGACGCCTGCCTGCGCGGCCTGGGCAAGCTGGAAACCAACCCGGCCCGCCTGGCCGAAGACCTGGATGCCTGCTGGGAAGTGCTGGCCGAGCCGGTGCAGACCGTGATGCGCCGCTACGGTATCGCCAACCCGTACGAGCAGCTCAAGGAGCTCACGCGCGGCAAGGGCATCTCGCGCGAGGCGCTGCGCGAATTCATCGGGACCCTGGCGATTCCCGAGGCCGCCCGCCAGCAACTGCTGGACATGACGCCGGGCAGCTATGTCGGCAAGGCGGTGGAACTGGCTCGCCGGATCGCCTGATATTTCGAAAATTTGTAGGTGGGGTCTGAAAAGCAGCCCGCTCCCGAATGCCGGGGCGGGCTGTTTTCTTTGGTGCTTGCCATGGAACATGCTGTTCAATCGCTGGTTCATTCATCAAAAATATTGAATTTGTCGATGAACTTATGCGACTCCAGGGCTTTCCAAACCTGCAAATAATGCTCAATCGTTTGACACCGCCGCTCGCCGGCGGATGTCCCACCCAGCACACTCGCACGAGGACCCCCGATGCCGCACGCCGCCCGATCCGACGCCGCCCTGCGCGCGCCAGCCGCTGACGACGGCGCCTATGGCAAGCCCGCCATTGCGCTGCACTGGATCATCGCGCTGCTGATCTTCGCTGCGTTCGGGCTCGGCCTGTACATGACGGGTATCCCCGGCTTCACGCCGACCAAGCTGAAGCTGTTCTCGTATCACAAGTGGGCCGGCATCACGGTGCTGGTCCTGGCCGTGCTGCGCGTGCTGTGGCGCCTGACCCACCCGGCGCCGGCACCGGTGGCGGGCATGCCGGCGTGGCAGCAGAAGGCGGCCGAAGGTGCACACATCGTGCTGTATCTGCTGATCCTGGCGGTGCCGCTGACCGGCTACCTGCTGAGCGTGGCGGCCGGTATCAAGGTGGTCTACCTTGGCCTGTGGGAATTGCCGATGCCGTTCGACAAGAGCGACGCGCTCAAGGAATTCTTCCAGGTGGCGCACGAATGGCTGAACTGGACCATGGCCACGATCGTCGTGCTGCACATCCTGGCCGCACTCAAGCACCACATCGTCGACCGCGATGCCACTCTGCGCCGCATGCTGCCGTTCCTGCGCTGAAGCGCGCGGGTTCCGAATGCGCCGGCATCGCGCCGGCCTCCTGTTTTCCGTCCCGACCATGACTGCCGGCGCACGCCGGCCCGACCGAAGGAGTCTGATGATGAAACGAGTTGCGCGTCCCCGCGCCCTTGGGCTGATCGCCGCCGGCGCCCTGTCGATCGCCGCGCTGTCGGCCATCGCCCAGGTGGATGCCGCCAAGAGCAGCGTGACGGCCACCGGCAAGCAACTGGGCGTGCCGATGGACATCAAGTTCGGCAAGTTCGATGCGGCCGTGAACTACAACGCGGCCAACCTGGCGGCCTCCACGGCCAAGGTCGACATCGATGTGTCCAGCGTCGACGTGGGCGACAAGGCTTACAACGACGAACTGAAGAAGAAAGACTGGTTCGACGCCGCCAAGTATCCGAAGGCGACCTTCGTGTCGTCCGCGTTCAAGCCGGGTGCCGGCGGCAAGGTCGAAGTGGTCGGCAAGCTGACCATCAAGGGCGTCACGCAGGACGTGACCGCGCCCTTCACCGTCAAGCAGGACGGCGCCAGCCAGGTGTTCGAGGGCGCGCTGCCGATCAAGCGCAATGCGTTCCATGTCGGCGATGGCGAATGGAAGGACACGTCGGTCGTCGCCGACGACGTGACCATCAAGTTCCGTGTCGTTCTCGCCAAGAAGTAATCCGCGTCTTTTTTCTGTCGTTCCCTTTTTCGCCCCCTCTCTCAGCAGGAGCTCTCTCATGAAGTTGCGTACCCTTGTCGCCGCGCTGTCCGCCGTTGCCGCCACCGCCGCGTTTGCCACGCCGGTCACGTACCAGCTCGACCCGTCCCACACCTACCCGAGCTTCGAAGCCGACCACATGGGCGGCCTGTCGAAGTGGCGCGGCAAGTTCGAGAAGTCGAACGGCGTCGTCACGCTGGACCGCGAAGCCAAGGCCGGCACCATCGACGTGACCGTGCAGACCGACAGCATCGACTTCGGCTTTGCCAAGATGAACGAGCATGCCAAGGGCCCGGACCTGTTCGACGTGAGCAAGTACCCGACCGCCACCTTCAAGGGCACGTTCACCAAGTTCAAGGGTGATGCCCCGACCGAAGCCGAAGGCCAGCTGACGCTGCATGGCGTGACCAAGCCGGTCAAGCTGGAGATCGACTCGTTCAAGTGCATGCAGCACCCGATGCTCAAGCGCGAAGTCTGCGGCGCTGATGCCGAGATGAAGTTCAGCCGCGACGAGTTCGGCCTGGACTACGGCAAGCAGTACGGCTTCAAGATGGAGACCAAGCTGCGGATCCAGGTGGAAGGTCTCAAGCAGGACGCCAGCGTCGCCCAGCAATAAGCCGGCGCAGCGCGCAGCAAAAAGCCCCGCGATATCGCGGGGCTTTTTTGTGGTGCGCCCAGCATGGGCGCACTCCTGCGGGTGCAAGTCCCGCCATAAGCTGGTCACGGCGAATGAAGCGAAACGCAACTGCATGAGGGCGACCGAGTGTGGGGAGGAAGCGTGGAGCGTAAACCGCGAGCCGATGAACAAGAACCGCATAGAAGGCGCTGTCGAGCAGGGCGAGCGGGCCACAAACCGCGAAGCTCTCGTGATCAAGGCAAGGCGGCGTAGATGCGGCGGTTGTGCGGTGAAGGAGTGCGACCCTTACCTGGGGAGATCTCGCCTCGTGCCTGAAAGGGCGACGGCGTTGAGCCGGAGCGAGAAGTCAGCAGAGGCCGTAGTAGCTGGGTGGTGTGGCCGGGAAGGCTAAAGCTGCCGGTGAAGGGCCGAAGGGATGGGAGGGGGAGCCCTCTGGTTATCGGAAGTGAAATGCCTCAGATGTTCGCGAGAGCGAAGCTCGTCGGCAAGGTGGATAGGGTGAAGCCCGACAGGCCCCGGCAGCGAGGAATCAGTTCCGCCGAACTGGACAACGGCAAGCCTGGGCGTCAGGTCGGGAGCAACACAAGCCTGATGACCTCAACCATTCCAACCGCCCGGTGCGGACCCGCATGCCGGGTGGTGTGGGAGGGGTCGGGCCGTGAGGCCCGCCCCTATCCCGATTCTGCGTGATGCGGGGGAGGGGTCAGACCTGCGCGCCGAAGTTCGGATCGTCCGTCGGGCCGGTGGTCTTCTTCTCGCCCTTGACCAGGTCTTCGCGCTTGACGCCGAGCCACATGCACAGCGCGGCCGCCACGAACACCGACGAATAGATGCCGAACAGGATGCCGATGGTCAGCGCCAGCGCGAAGTAATGCAGCGTCGGGCCGCCGAACACCAGCATCGACAGCACCATCATTTCGGTCGAGCCGTGGGTGATGATGGTCCGCGAGATGGTGCTGGTGATGGCGTGATCGATCACCTCGTGCGTGTTCATCTTGCGGTACTTGCGGAAGGCTTCGCGGATCCGGTCGAAGATCACCACCGATTCGTTGACCGAGTAGCCCAGCACCGCCAGCACCGCCGCCAGCACCGACAGCGAGAACTCCCACTGGAAGAAGGCGAAGAAGCCCAGGATGATCACGATGTCGTGCAGGTTGGCGATGATGCCCGCCACCGCGAACTTCCATTCGAAGCGGATCGACAGGTAGATCACGATGCCGATCACCACGAACAGCAGCGCCAGCAGGCCGTCGGTCGCCAGTTCCTTGCCGACCTGCGGGCCGACGAACTCCACGCGCTGCAGCTTGACGTCCGGCGTGGTGGCGGTCAGCGACGACATCACCTGCTGGCTCTGCACGGCCGAGGCGATCGGCTTGCCGTCCGGACCGTTCTTGAGCGGCAGGCGGATCATCACGTCGTGCGAGGTGCCGAAGTTCTGCACCTGGGCATCGGCGTAGCCGAGCTTCTCGACGTCGGCGCGGACCTTCGGCAGGTCGGCGGCCTGGGTGTAGGCGACTTCCATCACGGTGCCGCCTGTGAATTCCACCGACAGATGCAGCCCGTTGTGGAACAGGAAGAAGACGGCGGCGATGAACGTCAGGAACGACACGGCGTTGAAGGCCAACGCGTGCTTCATGAACGGAATGTCGCGGCGGATGCGGAAAAACTCCATGTTCTGCCCTTTGTGGCGAGCGGCCCGTCAGTCGGGCCGGTGCCGGTTATGCGCGATGCGGTGAGGTCGTCGTAGCGTTACTGCTTGGCCGGATTGTCGGTGCCGGCGGGTTTCCACACCTGGCCGATGGCGAGGCTTTGCAGTTTCTTCTTGCGGCCGTACCAGAGGTTGACCAGGCTGCGGTTGAAGAACACCGCCGAGAACATCGACGTCAGGATGCCCAGGCAGTGCACCACGGCGAAGCCGCGCACCGGGCCCGAGCCGAAGGCCAGCAGCGCCAGGCCGGCGATCAGCGTGGTCACGTTCGAGTCTAGGATGGTCGCCCAGGCGCGCTCGAAGCCGGCGGCGATCGCCATCTGCGGCGAAGCGCCGTTGCGCAGCTCTTCGCGGACGCGCTCGTTGATCAGCACGTTGGCGTCGATCGCCATGCCCAGCGCCAGCGCGATGGCCGCGATGCCGGGCAGGGTGAGGGTGGCCTGCAGCATCGACAGGAGGGCGATCAGCAGGAACACGTTCACGCCCAGCGCCACCACCGAGAACGCGCCGAACAGCATGTAGTACAGCACCATGAACACCGAGATGGCGGCGAAGCCGTACGCGGCCGAATTGAAGCCCTTCTTGATGTTGTCGGCGCCCAGCGACGGGCCGATGGTGCGCTCTTCGATGATCTCCATCGGTGCGGCCAGGGAGCCCGCGCGCAGCAGCAGCGCCAGGTCGGAGGCCGATTCCACCGAGCCGATGCCGGTGATCTGGAAGCGCGAGCCCAGTTCGGACTGGATGGTGGCGACGGTCAGCACCTCGCCCTTGCCCTTCTCGAACAGCACGATGCCCATGCGCTTGCCGATGTTGTCGCGCGAGACGTCGCGCAGCATGCGGCCGCCCTGGCCGTCGAGCGTGATGTCGACCGAGGGGTTGTGGTTCTGGTCGAAGCCGGCCGAGGCGCTGTTGATGCGGTCGCCGGTGAAGATCACCTGCTTCTGCAGCAGCACCGGCGCGCCGCGGCCTTGCGTGAACAGTTCGTCACCCAGCGGCACCGGATCGGTCGCGCGCGGAATGCCGGTGGCGTTCGGGTCGGCCAGGCGGGCTTCCAGCGTGGCGGTGCGGCCGATGATGTCCTTGGCCTTGGCGGTGTCCTGCACGCCGGGCAGCTGCACCACGATGCGGTCCGGGCCCTGCTGCTGGATCACCGGCTCGGACACGCCGAGCTCGTTGACGCGGTTGTGCAGCGTGACGACGTTCTGCTTGACGGCGTTGTCCTGGACTTCCTTCATCGCGGCGGCGGTGAAGGTACCGGTGAGCGTGGCACCGTCGGCGGTCTTGTCGACCGTGAAGGCCAGCTCGCGGGCGCTGTCGGCCAGCAGGCCGCGGGCGCGGTCGGCTTCGTCGGGGTTGCTGAACTTGATGCTGATGGTCGTGCCGCTGCGCTCGATGCCGCTGTGGCGCACGCCCTTGTCGCGCAGCTGGGTGCGGATGTCGCCGGCCAGCGAGTCGAGCTTCTTGGTCAGCGCGCCGTTCATGTCGACCTGCAGCAGGAAGTGCACGCCGCCGCGCAGGTCCAGGCCCAGGAACATCGGCAGGGCGTGGATGGCGGTCAGCCAGCGCGGCGAACCCGACAGCAGGTTCAGCGCGACGATGTAGGTCGGGTCGTTCGGGTCGGTGTTCAGGCCGCGGGCCAGGGCATCCTTGGCCTTGAGCTGCGTGTCGGTGTCGGCAAAGCGCACGCGCACGCTGCCCGAGGTGCCGTTCGTGTCGAAGAACACGCCGTTCGGCTTCAGGTTGGCGGCGGCGAGGAGGTCTTCGACCTGCTTTTGCGTCGCCAGGTCGACCTTGACGGTGGCCTTGCCCGACGACACCTGGACGGCGGGCGCTTCACCGAAGAAGTTCGGCAGCGTATAGAGGAAACCGATGGCGAGCGCCACCAGGATCACAAGGTATTTCCAGAGCGGATAGCGGTTCATCTTGGAGGACGCTTGGAGAGCGGTCAGGCGGCGCGGGAAGGCGACGGTGCGGCAATCTCAGGATAGGCGCTGCCTGGGGTGCCGGCGGCCGCGCGGAGCGCGCGGCGCCGGACAAGCCGGATTACAGCGATTTGAGCGTGCCTTTGGGCAGCACGGTCGTCACGGCATTCTTCTGCACGGTGAGTTCGGTATTCGGGGCGACTTCGACCGTGATGTACTGGTCGGTCACTTTGGTCACCTTGCCCAGGATGCCACCGGAGGTCACCACTTCGTCGCCCTTGGCCAGCGCCTCGAGCATCGTCTTGGTTTCCTTCTGCCGCTTCATCTGCGGGCGGATCATGATGAACCACAGCACCACGAACATCAGGATGATGGGCAGGAAGCTCATCAGGCCATTTCCGGCACCCCCCGGCGCGGTGCCGGCGGTCTGTGCGTAAGCGTCGGAAATCATCAGCACGGTCAAACTCCGTAATGGTTCGTCAATCGGTCAAAAATCGGACCGGATATTCTACCATCGCGGTCCAGCGGAAAATGGGGGCATCGGCGGGTTTGTCAAGTGCGCTCAGAGTGCCCCGCGCGCCCGGTCGGCGGCGAAGCGGGCCCGGAAGGCGGCGAAACTGTGCGATTCGATCGCGGTGCGCATGTCGGCCATCAGCTCCAGGTAGTAATGGAGGTTGTGGATGGTGTTCAGGCGGGCGCCCAGGATCTCGCCGACGCGCTGCAGGTGGTGCAGGTAGGCGCGCGAGAAGTTGCGGCAGGTGTAGCAGCCGCAGGTCTCGTCCAGCGGGCGCGGATCGTTGCGGTGCACCGCGTTCTTGATCTTGATGTCGCCGAAGCGGGTGAACAGCCAGCCGTTGCGCGCGTTGCGGGTCGGCATCACGCAGTCGAACATGTCGATGCCGGCGGCCACGCCCGCCACCAGGTCTTCCGGCGTGCCCACGCCCATCAGGTAGTGCGGCTTGTTGGCGGGCAGGCGCGGTGCCACGTGCTGCAGCACGCGCATCATGTCTTCCTTGGGCTCGCCCACCGACAGCCCGCCGATGGCGTAGCCGCCGAAGCCCTGGCCGCCCGCGTCGGCGTCGATGGCCTGCAGGCCGGCCAGCGATTCATCGCGCAGGGACTCGAACATGCCGCCCTGGACGATGCCGAACAGGGCGTTGGGATTGTGCTCCCGCTCGAACTCGTTGCGCGAGCGCTGCGCCCAGCGCAGGCTCATGCGCATGGAGGCGGCGGCTTCCGCCTCGGTGGCGGGCCGGCCGTCGATCTGGTACGGCGTGCATTCGTCGAACTGCATGACGATGTCGGAGTTCAGCCGGCGCTGGATCTGCATCGAGATCTCGGGCGACAGGAACAGCCGGTCGCCGTTGATGGGCGAGGCGAAATGCACGCCTTCTTCGGTGATCTTGCGTAGATCGCCCAGCGAAAATACCTGGAAACCGCCGGAGTCGGTCAGCATCGGCTTGTCCCAGCCGACGAAGCCGTGCAGGCCCTTGTGCGCGTCGATCACCTCCAGCGCGGGGCGCAGCCACAGGTGGAAGGTGTTGCCGAGGATGATCTGCGCGCCGATGTCCTTGAGCTCCACCGGCGACATCGCCTTGACCGCGCCGTAAGTGCCCACCGGCATGAAGATGGGCGTTTCCACCACGCCGTGGTTGAGGGTCATGCGGCCGCGCCGGGCGAGGCCATCGGTGGTGAGGAGGTCGAAATTCAGCATGAGGGGTCGGGAGAAGCGGACTGGGTGTCAGGCTCGGCGCGCGTCAGGAACATGGCGTCGCCGTAGCTGAAGAAGCGGTAGCGCTGCGCGATGGCGTGGCGGTAGGCGGCGCGGATGGTCTCCAGGCCCGCGAATGCCGACACCAGCATCAGCAGCGTCGACTTGGGCAGGTGGAAGTTGGTCACCAGCGCGTCGACCAGCCGGAAGCGGTAGCCGGGGGTGATGAAGATGTCGGTCTCGCCCGAGCCGGCCGCCAGCGTGCCGTCGGGCTGCGCGGCCGATTCCAGCGCGCGCATCGACGTGGTGCCGACGGCGACGATGCGTCCGCCCGCCGCCCGCGTGGCGCGGATGGCCTCGGCCAGTTCCGGCGAGATGGCGTACCACTCGCTGTGCATGCGGTGCTCGGCGATGTTCTCCACGCGCACCGGCGAGAACGTGCCGGCGCCCACGTGCAGCGTCAGGAAGCCGCGCCGCACGCCCATCGCATCGAGCCTGGCGAACAGCGCGTCGTCGAAATGCAGGCCGGCCGTGGGCGCGGCCACGGCGCCGGGCGTGCGCGCATAGACGGTCTGGTAGCGCGTCTCGTCGAAGCTGTCGGGCGTGTGCTCGATATAGGGCGGCAGCGGCAGGCGGCCGTACTGCTCGATCAGTTCCAGCGCCGGCTGCGGGAAGCGCAGGGTGAAGAAGGGTTCGTGGCGCGGTCCGACCGTCACATCGAAGGCATCGGCCAGGCGCAGCGTACTGCCCGCGACCGGCGACTTGCTGGAGCGGATCTGCGCCAGCACCGTGTGTTCGTCGAGCAGGCGCTCGACCAGCACCTCGATCCTGCCGCCGCTGGCCTTGTGGCCGAAGAAGCGCGCCTTGATCACGCGGGTGTCGTTGAAGACCAGCAGGTCGCCGGGGCGCAGGTAGTCGACCAGGTCGGCGAACTGGCGGTCATCGAAATGTGTGTCCTGCGCGTCGCGGCGTGCGGCCAGCAGGCGGCTCGCGGTGCGGTCGGGCAGGGCGGTTTGCGCGATCAGCTCGGGCGGCAGATCGAAATCGAAATCGGACAGCGTCAGCATGAATGGCGGCGCAGACATGAATTGCGCCAAAGGATGGCGGCGGGCGCCGGTACAATCATCGGCGATCCGCAAAGTCCGACATTGTAAACGTCCTGTGCCCGCTCGCGCCCGCTCCGCCACCGCCGCCGTTCCCGCGCCCGATACCGACGCGGCGCCGGCCGCCGGCCCCAGGCGCGCGCGCGCGGCAAAGCCCGCGGACAAGCCGGCCGCCAAGACCGCCCGCCCCGCCGACAAGCTGGCCAAGCTCGGCCTGCGCCGCGACGTCGATCTCGTGCTGCACCTGCCGATGCGCTACGAGGACGAAACCGCGCTGCTGACCATCGCCGAAGCCGTCGCCCGCGCCAATACTGGCTGGGCCGCGCAGGTGGATGGGGTGGTGACGCGCAACGAAGTGGCGTTCCGGCCGCGCCGGCAGCTGGTAGTGCATATCGCCGACGATTCCGGCGAGCTGGTGCTGCGCTTTCTCAATTTCTACGGCAGCCAGGTCAAGCAGATGGCCGAGGGCGCGCGCCTGCGCGTGCGCGGTGAGGTGCGCGGCGGTTTCTTCGGCGCGGAGATGGTGCATCCGGCGGTGCGCGCCGTGGCGCCGGATGAGCCGCTGCCCGACCGTCTGACCCCGGTCTATCCCAGCACCGCCGGCGTGGCGCAGGCGTATCTGCGCAAGGCCATCCTGAACGCGCTCGGTCGCACGCCGCTGCCCGAGACCCTGCCGGACAGCCTGTTGCACGGGCCGCTGGCGTCGCTCAAGCTGATGGCGCCCGCCGAGGCCGTCCGCCTGCTGCACCAGCCCACGCCCGACGTGGACGAGTACAGCCTGGTCGAGCGCACCCACCCGGCCTGGCTGCGCATCAAGTTCGACGAACTGCTGGCGCAGCAGCTCTCGCTCAAGCGCGCCCAGGCCGCGCGCCGCACGCGCAGCGCGCCGGTGCTGCGGGCCGGCGGCGCGGACGGATTGCTCGCGCGCTTCGTGGCGGCGCTGCCCTTCAAGCTGACCGGCGCGCAGGCCCGCGTGTGGGAGGAGATCAGCGCGGACCTCGCCCGGCCGTACCCGATGCAGCGGCTGCTGCAGGGCGACGTGGGCAGCGGCAAGACCGTCATCGCCGCGCTGGCCGCGTGCCAGGCCATCGACGCCGGCCGGCAGGCCGCGCTGATGGCGCCGACCGAACTGCTGGCCGAGCAGCACTACCGCAAGCTGTCGGCCTGGCTCGCGCCGCTGGGCGTGGACATCGTCTGGCTGGCTGGCAGTCTCAAGCGCAAGCAGAAGGACGAGGCCGCCGCGCGCGTGGCCGCCGGCACCGCGCAGCTGGTGATCGGCACCCATGCGCTGATCCAGGACACCGTGACCTTCGCCCGCCTGGGGCTGGCCGTGGTGGATGAGCAGCATCGCTTTGGCGTGGCGCAGCGGCTGGCGCTGCGCGGCAAGGCCGGCGGCACCGGCACGCCCATCGCCGAGACCGCGCAGTTGGTGCCGCACCAGCTGATGATGTCGGCCACACCGATCCCGCGCACGCTGGCGATGACGTACTACGCCGACCTCGACGTCTCGGCCATCGACGAGCTGCCGCCCGGCCGCACGCCGGTGGTCACGCGCCTGGTCAACGATGCGCGCCGCGACGAGGTGATCGAACGCATCCACGCCGCCGCGCGCGAGGGGCGGCAGGTCTACTGGGTCTGTCCCCTGATTGAAGAAAGCGAGGCGCTGCAGCTGCAGACCGCGGTCGAGACGTTCGAGACGCTGTCGCAGAGCCTGGCCGGCCTCAAGGTCGGGCTGGTGCACGGGCGCCTGCCGTCCGCCGACAAGGCCGCGGTGATGAGCGCCTTCGCCGGCGGCGAGCTGCACGTGCTGGTGGCGACCACCGTGATCGAAGTGGGCGTCGACGTGCCCAACGCCTCGCTGATGGTGATCGAGCACGCCGAGCGCTTCGGGCTGGCGCAGCTCCATCAGCTGCGCGGACGGGTCGGGCGCGGCACGGCCGAATCGGTCTGCATCCTGCTGTACCAGGCTCCCCTGTCGCCGACGGCCAAGCAGCGCCTGCAGACCATGCGCGAGACCACCGACGGCTTCGAGATCGCGCGGCGCGACCTGGACATCCGCGGCCCCGGCGAATTTCTCGGCGCGCGGCAATCGGGCGAGGCCATGCTGCGCTTTGCCGACCTGAACCACGATGCGTGGATGGTCGAGTTCGCCCAGGGCGCGGCCGAGCAGATGCTGGCGCGCTTTCCCGATGCGGTGGAGGCGCACCTCAAGCGCTGGCTCGGCGAGCGCGAGCACTACCTGCGCGTCTAGCCGGCGGGGCCGCCGGCCTCATGCGGGCCGTTGCTCCGCAGCTGGACCGGCGGACACGGGACCGAGCCGTACGAGCAGAACACGCAGCAGTCACCGGGCCGGGGGCGCAGCCGTGCGTGGCAGCCCGGGCATTCGGCGAAGAACACGCAGGTGTCGGTCGGCATGGTTTCCTGCCATGCGAAGCCGCACAGCGGGCAGGTTAGGACCGATTCGAGCCGCATCGCGACCGCCGTCAACGGTGCATGCCGCCGGTGCCGTGGCCGCCATTGTGGCCACCGTCATGTCCGCCGTGGCCACCGCCATGGTGGAAGCCGCCGCCGCGACCGAAGCCCCCGCCGTCATGGCGGAAGAATGCGTGATGCATGTGGTGGGCGTGGTGGAACCGGTCGAAGAAGATCACGCTGCCGAAGACCACGCCGCCGGGTGCCCAGTACCAGGTGTCATCCACGTAGTACGGCGGGCTCGCGTAGGCCACGGGGGTGCCGTCGGCCATCTGCCAGGTGCCGTCCGGCTGCAGGCACGCCGTGCCGCTGACCTGCTGCATCACGCCGTCGATCTCGGCTTGCCCCACCATCGGCCGGCAGGTGCCGACCGGGATGTCCTGTGCGATCGCGCAGGCGCAGACGCCTAGCCCTATCAGCGCCGCAGTCAAGGCTGTCAGACGCTTGCTCATGATGCCCCCCCGTTCCGGGATGCCCGACGTCTCAATGCGGCGCTGCGGTGTTCAGTGGCCTGTCCGGCCGCCTTGCTCGGCACATCGGTTTGCCTGCGGGATGGCGCGCGGTTGCAGCGGGATCCTGCACACGGGTAAACCGCCCGGGGGCGCGGTTTATTCCTGGGCGCGCCCCGGGGATGTGTAACGCTTTGTTTCCACTGCCGTCGGCCGGGCGGCCTGCTCAGTAGCCGCCGCCTCCGCCTCCGCCGCGGGTGTAGCCGTTGCCCATGCTCTGGGCACCGCGCGTCGAGGTGCCGGATGAGGAAGAGGATGGGGCCATGTCGCCGCTGGTGGTGCAGGCTGCCACGGCAAGCAGCCCCGCGAGGGCGGCGCAAACGAGACGAAGCGCGTTCATCGGAATCTCCTGGCATGCGGCCATGCATGCGCTCCGGCTGCTGATGGCCGCGGATCGGCTCCCCCCGATACCGCAGTAAACGGGTGAGAGCGCCGGTTTATTCCCGGGGCGATCCGGCGACGGTCATCGGTGTCGGTGTCGGCTCACCAGCCGTAGAACCGGGGCCACGCCTGGACGGTGCCGTCCTCGGCCAGCGCCTGGTATTCGGGATGCTGGGCGCCGGTCGCGCAGGCGTGGTTGGGCAGGATCCGCAGCCGTGTCCCGACCGGAAACCGCTGCGCGATCTCGCGATCCGGCGTGTCGGTCCGGGTGACGATGCCGTGCTCCTGGTTCGCCCCCGTCATCAGGTACTCGCCCAGTACCTCGCCGTGCTCCGAGCACACCAGCCCGTAGCCGAAGTCGTGCGGCTGCTTCTGCGTGCCGCGGTCGCGGCTCATCGCCATCCAGCCGGCGTCGACGATGGCCCATCCCTTGTCTTCCTGGTGGCCGATCACCGTGGTCAGCACGCTGAGGGCGATGTCGGACAGCGCGCAGACGCCCACGTTGTGCATGACGAGATCGAACATCACATACACGCCGGCCCGGACTTCGGTCACGCCATCGAGATGCTCGGCGCTGAGCGCCGTCGGCGTGGAGCCGATGCTCACGGTCTCGCACGGCCATCCCGCTGCGCGCAGCCGCTCGGCGGCCCGGACGCAGCCGGACCGCTCCAGTTCGGCGATGCGGACCAGGGCGTCGTGCGCGTGGTACTCGTAGCTCGAGCCGGCATGCGCCAGCACGCCGCCCAGACGCATGCCGCCCTCGGCCAGCACCCGGCCGACCGCGATGAGCCGATCGTCGTCGGGGGCGATGCCCGAGCGGTGCCCGTCGACGTCCACTTCGATCCACACGTCGAACGCTTCGCCGTGCTCGCCGCCGAACGCGGCGATGGCCTGCGCGCAGGTCACGCTGTCGGCGACGATCTTCAGGTCGCATCCCCGGCGGCGCAGCGCCAGCGCTTGCGGCAGCCTGGCCGGCGCCATGCCGACGGCGTAGACGATGTCGCGGATGCCCGCCGCGAAGAACTGCTCGGCCTCCTTGAGCGTGGAAACCGTGATGCCCCGGGCGCCGGCGGCGAGCTGCGCGCGGACGACCGGCTCGCACTTGGTCGTCTTGACGTGGGGCCGGAAGCGGACGCCGAGCGCGTCCAGGCGCTGCTGCATCCGCTCGATGTTGCGGGTCATGCGGGCGACGTCGATCAAGGCGGCCGGGGTATTGAGGGATGGCAAGCGCATCGGGTGGTCCTGGCAAGGGTGGGGCATGGATGTCGGGAGGCCGGGCAACGCGAGCCCGGAATACGCAGCACTATAGAAACGCAGAGTGTTCTTGTGTTTAATGGGAAATCAAGTTCCCATTCATCTGGATTTAATGGTCGAAATGGTCAATCTCGACGATCTGCGCATGTTCCGGGCGCTCGGCGTCTCGCGCTCGCTGGCAGCGGCGGCCCGGCTGCTGGACGTCACGCCGCCGGCGCTCACGGTCCGCATGCGGCGGCTGGAGGCGCGGCTCGGGGTGTCGCTCGTGGTGCGCGAGTCGCGCGGCGTGTCGTTCACCGAGGAAGGCCAGCGGCTGCTGCAGGAAGCGACCGCGCTGCTGGAGCGGCTGGAGTCGCTGCCGCAGCAGGTCTCGGGCCAGGCGGCCGGGGTGAGCGGCCATCTGCGCATCGTCGCGCCGTTCGGGTTCGGCCGGCGCTACATCGCCCCGATCATTCGCGATCTGCACCGGGACGCGCCGAAGCTGGCCATCATGCTGCACCTGTCGGACAACCCGCTGGCCGAGATGTCCGGGGCGGACATCGTCATCCATATCGGCGAGGCTCGGGATTCTTCGTGGGTCGGGCATCCGCTGGCGCCCAACGAGCGCGTGCTGTGCGCCAGCCCGGTCTGCCTCGCCAAGCTGCCGCCGATCACCCATCCGGCCGAGCTCGCCCATCTGCCCTGCCTGTGCCTGCGCGAGAACGACGAGGACGTGACACGCTGGCGCTTTACCGACACCACCGCCGGCAGCGGCCGCGCGGGGCAGGTGATCAACGTCAGGGTGTTCGGCGCCCTGTCGTCGAACGACGGGACCGTGATCAGCGACTGGGCCGCCGACGGGCTGGGCCTGATGGTGCGCTCGGAATGGGAGGCGGCGCCGCTGCTGGCGGCGGGCACGCTCGTGCGCCTGCTACCGGGCTGGGCGCTGAAGCCCGCGCCGGTGATGGCGCTGGTGCCCACGCGCAAGGGGATTTCGCCCAGGCAGCGTCTGTTTCTGGAGGCGGCGAGGCGGGCGTTGGAGCCGGTGCCGTGGCGGCAGGGGCGTCGTAGGCAGGGTTAGATCGGGTCTCGCGGGTGGTCGGCAACGATGGCATGTGTCGATGTCGCGGAGGGATCGGAACCATGCCGCCAGCCCGCAGGAGTGCCGCGCGAAACATGGAAAGGGATGGCTGCCGACGCTGGAGCGGCGGTCGCTTCCCTAAGCGGTCGCCGTCAGCGCGCAACACCCTCAGCCCGACGCGCCAGCACCGCCTCACACGGCTCGCCGACAAGCCGCGCATAGACCGAAGGCGCAGTCGCCCCCTCGGTATTGATCACCAGCACACGGGCGCTTGTATCCAGCCCGACAGCGGTGGACAGGGCATCCTGCCCGCGCAGCGCCACCAGCCCGGCAAGGCCGGCAGCGCCGGACTCGCCGGCGACGATCGGCTGATCCCGTGGCCCGCCGGCGGCCAGCAGGCGCATCGCCTGAATCGCATCGCCGTCCTCGATGGTCATGAAGACGTCGACGCTGTCGCGCAGAAACTGCCAGGCCAGCGGCGAGGTTTCGCCGCATGCCAGGCCCGCCATGACGGAATCCACCGAACCGGTCGCCCTGGCCGGACGGCCTTGCAGCGCGCTCTGGCAGAGGCAATCCGCCTGGACCGGCTCGACGACGATGAAGGTGGGGCGGTTCGCCCCGAAGCACTCCCACAGGTAGCTGATCACGCCCGCCGCGAGGCCGCCGACGCCGCCTTGCAGAAAGACGTGGGTGAACGGGCCCGGGGCATCCGGTTGCGCGCCCGACTGCGCGAGCAGCTCTAGGACCATGGTGCCGTAGCCCTGCATGACATCGCGGGGAATGTCCTGGTATCCCGCGTAGGACGTGTCCGACACGACTGTCCAGCCGTTCGCTTCGGCCAGGCGCGCGGCCGCTTCGACGGAGGCATCGTAGTTGCCCGCGATCCGGACGATCTCCGCGCCGTGCGCGGCAATCGCGTCTTCACGTTCGTTGCTCACGTTGGCATGCAGCACGATCACGCACCGGCAGCCGAACGTCCGGGCGGCCGCGGCCAGTGCGCGGCCATGGTTGCCGTCGGTTGCGCTGATCACCGTGAAGTCTTGCAGGAAGCCGGCGTATTGCCCGCCGATCAGCGCGATCGGGTCCATCCGCCGTTCCGGCCACAGCCTGAGGATCAGGCGAACGAGCGCGATCGGTGCCCCCAGGGCCTTGAAGCTGCCGAGCGGAGACCGGGCGGACTCATCCTTCACCGCCAGTGCCGCGATGTTCAGGCGGGCCGCGAGATCCGGCAGGCTGGTGAGCGGGGTCGGGCCGGCGTTGAGCTGGTCCCAGTGGGACAGCCAGGCGCTGCTCTGGCCGGCCTGTTCGATGTTCATGATCCGTTTGAGGTCGGCCGGATACGGCACGCGCCGGGCGTGCGGGTTGGTGACGAGCATGGAGTGCCTTTCTGAATCGGAATGCGTGGAGTGGAGGACGGGGGGAGGGAGGCCGGTCAGCGGTCGACGGTCTGGGCTTAGGGCAGCGCCAGGCGCCTCAGTACGACATCGAGCAGCACCCGGGCGCCGATGACCAATTGGTCGTCGTCCGTGTGCTCGCGCGGGTTGTGGCTGATGCCGCCGCGGCTCGGGACGAAGATCATGGCGGACGGGGCGATGCGGGCGATCATCTGGGCGTCGTGTCCGGCACCGGACGTCATGCGGCGGTGGCTCAGGCCGAGCCGCTGCGCAGACGCTTCGATCGCATCCGTGAGTGCGCGGTCGAAGACCACCGGCTCGAAGCGCGCCAGCTGTTCCGTGCTGATCGTCACGCCCTCGCGCTCCGCGGTCGCCGCCAGGAATGCCGCCAGGCGTTTCTCGGCGGCTTGCAGGCGCGCCTCGTCCGGATCGCGCAGGTCCACGGTGAAGGTCGCGCGGCGCGGGATCACATTGATGACGTTCGGTTCGAAGCGCATGCAGCCGACGGTGGCCAGCGTCGTGCCGTTGGAAGCGACGGCCAGCCCGCGCAGGAAATCGGCGATGGCGCAGGCGGCCCAGCCGGCGTCGTGGCGCAGGTGGGTCGGCGTGGTGCCGGCATGGTTGGCATGGCCTTGCACGGTCACCTGCTGCCAGGAGATGCCTTGCAGGTTCTCCACGACCCCGATCAGCGTGTTCTCCGCCTCCAGGATTGGCCCCTGCTCGATATGCAACTCCAGGTAGGCATGGGGGACCCGCGCGCCCGGCGCCATGTCGCCCGCGTAGCCGATGCGTTCGAGCTCGTCGCCCAGTCGCGTGCCATCGGTGCCGATGGTGTTCAGCGCGTCCTCGAGCGCCAGGCCGCCCGCATACACCAGCGAGCCCATCATGTCGGGTTGATAGCGCACGCCCTCTTCATTGGTGAAGGCCCCGATCGTGATCGAACGGCGGGGCCGGATGCCTGCCTGGCGCAACGCGCGCGCCACGGCCAATCCGGCGAGCACGCCGTAGCAGCCGTCCAGCGCGCCGGCATGGGTCACGGTGTCGATGTGTGAGCCGATCATCAGCGGCGCTTCGCTGCCTGTGTCGGTCTCGGAGCGCAGGGTGCCGAAGAGGTTGCCGATGCGGTCGACGCGGACTTCGAGATCGAGCTCCCGCATCCATCGCACGACCAGGTCGCGGCCGGCCTTTTCGTTGTCGGTGAGCGCGATGCGGGTGCGGCCGCCGACGTCGGGGTCCGCGCCGATTTCACCGAGCGCGCGCAGTTGCGCCAGGAGTCGGGCGCCATCCAGCTCGATTTCAGGATGGGTCACCTGGGGTGCCTGCATGAATCTTCTCCCAATGGATACTGAACGCTTCCGCGAGCGCGCCGGTGGCGCGGAGGCAAGCGCTGATGCCGAAATGGTAGGGCGCGGGGCGCGCAAGATCGCCCTTGTTCTCGCCGGGCAAAGGCAACAACGATGTGAATTGGGGGCGGGAAGTGAAACGGCATTGCATGCTGGCGTGCGTGTGCCGCCTCCGGCCGTGTCGAGCGCCCGCCTGCCATGGCGCGAGTGTCGTTCGGGCCCTGCACGGGAACGGCGTCCTGATGTAGATTACCGGGGGCTTGGCGGCCTGGATGCCAGGACGTGCCCGCGTAAAAGAACAAGATGTTGGGGTCCCGACAAAATGGAAGTGGATAGCTACGATCGCAAGCTCCTGCGCCTTCTGCAGGAGAACAACAAGCTGTCGCAGCGCGACCTCGCAGATGCGGTGAGCCTGTCTGCCTCGGCGGTCAACCGGCGGATCGCGGCGCTGGAAGAGGCTGGGGTCATTCGCGCCAACGTCAGCGTCGTCGATGCCGCAGCGCTTGGGCGGCCCATCACGATCCTCGTCGGCGTGAAGCTGGAGAACGAGCGTCTGGACCTGCTCGACGAGGTCTGCAACCGCTTTGTCTCGCGGCCTGAGGTGCAGCAGGTCTACTACGTCACCGGGGATTTCGATTTCATGCTCGTGCTGAACGTGCGCAGCATGACCGAGTACGAAGCGCTGACGCGGGAACTGTTCCTGGTTTCCGGAAACGTGAAAAGCTTCAAGACCCACGTCGCCATGCGCCAGGCCAAGGTGACGCTGAACGTGGCGATCGACTGATCGCCGGGTGCGGCCTGCGATCGGCGCCGCCGTCGCGGGTGCCCGGGGCACGAAAAAAACGGCGACGTTGTCCGTCGCCGTTTCGCTTCCCGCATGCGCAGCGTGACAGGGGCTGCCCGATGCGCGCTGCTTACCAGGCATCAGAGAAGAACAATCGAAGCATGGCGCGCCGCGCTGTTCCCGTCCTGGCCCCGTGATGGCCAGGTGCCCTGACGCTCATTCCGGCTGTTCGCGCGCGAAGTCGACGTCGCTGCCCAGCGCCGCCTTGGCGACCTCGTAGAAGTACGCCGCCCCCGTGTCCAGCACCGCGTCGTTGAAATCGTAGGCGCTGTTGTGCAGCGGCACCGAGCCGGCTTCGCCCGTGGCGCCGTTGCCGATGAATACGAACGCGCCGGGCACCTGCGTCAGGAAGGCCCCGAAGTCTTCCGAGATCATCATCGGGGCGATATCCGCCGTGACCCGGGATGCCCCCACCACCCGCTGGGCGGCGGCGACGGCAACCGGGACGCACGCCGGCCAATTGACCGTCGGCGCAAACTCGTGCGTGTATTCGAACTCGCATTCCGCCTGATGCGCGCGGCAGATGCCTTCGCAGATCGCGCGCATCCGGTTCTCCAGCAACGTCTGCACCTCGGGACTGTAGCTGCGCGTATCGCCCTTGATGACGACATGCGACGGGATCGCGTTGCGGATGCCGTCGGTGATGAATTCGGTGCAGGAAACGACCGCCGGCTGGCTCGGGTCCACGTTGCGCGAGACGACCGTCTGCAGGGCCAGCACGATCTCGGCGCCGATGACCAGCGGGTCGGCGCCCATGTGCGGCCGAGCCGCGTGTGTGCCGCGCCCTTGGATCCGGATGACGAAGTTGTCCTCGCTGGCCATGATCCCGCCGACCCGCGTGGCGATGGCGCCGGCCGGCATGCCGGGCATGTTGTGGGCGCCGAACAGGGCGTCGACCGGGAAGCGATCGAAGAGACCATCCGCCATCATCGCCTTGGCGCCGCGCCCGTGCTCCTCGGCCGGCTGGAACACGAAGCGGACGGTGCCATTGAAGTCGCGCCGCTCGGACAGCAGCCTGGCGGCCCCGAGCACCATCGCCATGTGGCCGTCGTGTCCGCACGCATGCATCTTGCCGGGGATGCTCGACGCGTGGGCGCGGCAGCCGGCGTTTTCCGTGATGTTCAGCGCGTCCATGTCGGCACGGATGCCGACCGCGCGGCCTCCGGTCCCCACGGTGAGATTCGCCACGAGCCCCGTCCCGCCGATGCCCCGATGCACGTCGAGGCCCATCCCCTGGAGCGCCTTGGCAACATAGTCGGACGTCCGCTTCTCTTCGAAGCCCGTCTCGGGATGCTGGTGCAGATGATGGCGCCATTGGGCCATCTGCGTGTGCAGTTCGGAAGGGTGGCTCATATCGGTCGGGGACTCCGCTGTGTGCTCTTTTGCCTGGGCGCGGTATGCGCTGCGTGATACGAGTCTATCGGGGCGCGGCACACGCCTGGCCCGAGTTGGGGCTGCTTTTTGCAACAACGGGGCGTTCTGCGGGGGGCTTCCGGTATTTTGTTTAGTTGGCCGTCTGGCAGGCCGGGGGGCGAGGCGTGCCGAGCGGGACTGCACTATTAGCCGTGGCTAAAGACGCGGCGTGAGGCTTGTGTTTCCAAGGTTGTTTCGGCGAATGCCGGACAGTGTGACGCCGATGTCGCGGGCTTGCCTTGCTGCGCCCGGAGGGTCTTTGCGGCGTTGGTAACAGCAACAAGCCTCATCCATCCAAGCACAACCCCTCGTCTCAAGTTAAAATCTATCGGTACCTTCAGGCCGATTGATTGCCATGACGCTCACCGAACTCAAATACATCGTCGCCGTTGCACGGGAACGCCACTTCGGGCGTGCCGCCGAAGCCTGCTTCGTTTCGCAGCCGACGCTGTCGGTCGCCATCAAGAAGCTGGAGGATGAGCTCGCCGTGCAGATCTTCGAGCGCGGCGCCTCCGAAGTGAGCGTCACGCCGGTGGGCGAACAGATCGTCACGCAGGCCCAGCACGTGCTGGAGCAGACCATGGCGATCCGCGAGATCGCCAAGCAGGGCATGGATCCGCTGGCCGGTCCCCTGCGCCTGGGCGTGATCTATACGATCGGGCCGTACCTGCTGCCGGCGCTGGTCAAGCAGATGATAGACACGGTCCCGCAGATGCCGCTGATGCTGCAGGAAAACTTCACCGTGCGCCTGGTGGAACTGCTCAAGCAGGGCGAGATCGACTGCGCCATCATGGCCGAGCCGTTCCCGGAAGCCGGTCTGATGACGGTGCCGCTGTACGACGAGCCCTTCGTGGTGGCGGTGCCGCGCGGCCATGCGCTGGCCGGTTCGCCGTCGGTGGATCCGGAAGCGCTCAAGCAGCAGACCATGCTGCTGCTGGGCAACGGCCACTGCTTCCGCGACCACGTGCTCAATGTCTGCCCCGAGCTGTCGCGCTTCTCGCAGAACGCCGACGGCATCCAGAAGACCTTCGAGGGATCGTCGCTGGAGACGATCCGCCACATGGTGGCCAGTGGCGTGGGGATCACCGTACTGCCGCGCACCTCGGTGCCCGACATGCAGCCGGCCGCCGATCTGCTCGCCTACGTGCCGTTCCAGGAGCCCGTGCCGGACCGCCGTGTCGTGCTGGCCTGGCGCAAGAGCTTCACCCGCGTCGCCGCCATCGAGGCGGTGGCCAAGGCGGTTGCGCAATGCAGCCTGCCGGGCATCAAGCCGCTGCCTGTCACGCCGCTCGTCCACTGACGGAACCGGATGGCGCCGTCTGTTGATGTAGCGAAGAAAACTGCAAAAAAACACGCTTCTCGCCACCAGGATAGCGAAGTTAGGTGCAGCAAATAGCGAAGATGACTGCAATGCTTGGTGAGTGCGCCACTTGGAAGGCGGGAACTGCGGGCTACTCGACGGTGCGCCCCAATAATGTCGTCGAGCGAATCGCATCACTCACCGCATTGCATGACAGGGGGAGCAGGCTGTGAGGGCTCGAATCCAGTGGGCCCTTGGCCGTGCAGCTCCTATCGCTCAAGGGACCACCCTTGGTTGTCCACGTTTTTCTCGTCGCGGTAGATCCAGCGTGCACCGCAGGTGGGGCATGCGAACGTGCTCACCGTGACGGCAACGGCCTTGGATGATTTGATGCGCTGCGTGTCGGTGATTCTTAGCAAATTGTGGCCTGGCGCACCACGTCTAAGGACTTCGATGGCAAGGCAAGCCGAGCAGAGTGTCATGCCAATCCCTCTCTCAAATGACGCAGGTCCACCGCAGTGCGCTGGCTTCGTGATGCGTCACAGTGTTGGATCAGGACGCGTGCGTCCGTATCGCCTTCGGCTTAGACACCAAAGACGGGGGCACCATACTTCAACAGCAATTGCTCGATCTGACTCATGTCATCCGTGCGCAGTGTCCGGTCTTCTGCGACGCGTGAAGGGCCGCCATAAACGGCAGCCACATGCCGGCGCACCGTCAGCACTTCATCGGCTGGCGGTTCGATGATGACTGCGTCACCCGGCTCGTGCCGGTAGCTGCCGTCCTTCCAGCCCTCGGGCGTCAGATGTAGTTCTTCCCATTCATCGCAAACAGGCATGGTGATTTCCTTCTTGTTGAGTTCGGGGTGGCGCGTACCGTTGCTGTAAGCGGAAAAGCCGCGCCAGGCGGCTTGCGCGGTTCAGTTCTTGTGCTGGGAGGCAAGACGCGTGATGGCCGCGCTTCCCGCACGCCGGGCGGCATGTCTTGCGCGTGCTTCCGTGCCGTGTACGTTCGAGCGCATCGATACGTTGGCGAGGATGCGCTCTGGGCCGTCTCTGTACTCACTGATGAGGTAGGTGGCAAACCAGACCGCTTGGTTCTTGTTCAATCGGGTACATGGGCACCGTGTAGGGAGAGTCGACTTGGTTCAATAGTAAGCGCCCGGTGAACCCGTGTTGACGGTTACGCGGTGATGGGATTCCAGCGATGGGGGAGCAATTCGGCGATGTCGGCCGCTTTGTGGGTCGGTAGTCGCGTGAGGACGTCTTTCAGATAGGCGTACGGATCATGCCCGTTGAGCTTGGCCGATTGGATCAAGCTCATAACGGCAGCCGCGCGCGTGCCCGCGCGCAGTGAGCCTGCGAACAGCCAATTGGAGCGACCCAGCGCAACCGGCCGGATCTGTCGCTCGACGTGGTTGTTGTCGATGGGCACCGCTGGGTCGTCGAGGTAGCGCACGAGTGCCGGCCAGCGCTTGAGGCTGTAGTCAATGGCTCGCGCGATCGCCGAGCCTTCTGGGACTCGCCTTCGTTGTTCCGCGAGCCAGGCGTGCAGCCGCGCTAGAATCGGGGCAGCCCTTTGCTTTCGAGCGGCCAGGCGTTGTTCCGGTTCGCTATCCCGCACCTCGGCTTCGATCTCGTACAAGCCCGCAATGTAGCGCAGCGCCTGGCCTGCCAATTCACTCTTGTGCTTGTCGTGCAGTTCAAAGAACTTGCGGCGGGCATGGGCCATGCAACCGATCTCGGTGATGCCGCCCGCGAAGCTGGCCTTGTAGCCGGCGAAGTCATCACACACCAGCTTGCCCTGCCACTGCCCCAGGAACGCGCGAGCGTGCTCGCCGCTGCGGCTGGGCGCAAACTGGTAAATCACCGCGCGCATCTTCTCGAACTCGCTCGGCGCATAGGCCCACAGGTAGGCGCGGTGCGTCTTGCCATTGCCGGGCGCGAGCATCTGCACTGGCGTTTCGTCGGCGTGCAGGACACCGTGGCTCAGAACCTCTTCTTGCAGGGCGTCCACCAGCGGTTGCAGACGTACGCCACAGATGCCCACCCACGCGCCCAGCGTCGACTGCGGGATGGCCAGACCGGCGCGCGCATAGATGCGCTCCTGCCGATACAGGGGAAGGTGGTCACCGAACTTGGACACCAGCGTATGTGCCAGCAGCCCAGCCGTCGGGATGCCTTTGTCGATGACGTGGGGCGGCACCGGCGCCTGCACCAGCGTCTCACACTGATCGCATACCCATTTGCCGCGGATGTGACGCTCGACTGTGAACGTGCCCGGCGTGTAATCCAGCTTCTCGCTGATGTCTTCGCCAATGCGCTTGAGCGCACACCCGCAGGGGCAGCTCTCTGCGTCCGGCTCGTGGTGGATATCGGTGCGCGGCAGCTGCGGCGGCAATGCCTGGCGCTTGGGCTTGTTCTTGGCGTCAGATTGGGGCGGCGGCTGGAGCGCTTCCAGTTCGGCCTCAATTGCCTCGAGGTCTGCGTCGATGGCTTCGTCCAGCAGACTCGCCTGTTCAGACGTCAGTTGCTCGCTGCGCTTGCCGAACTTCCAGCGCTTGTGGATGGCCAGCTCGTGTGTGAGCTGGTCGATCTTGGCTTGCCGGTAACGCAGCTCCCGGTCCTTCTCGCCGACCTGAGCCATCAACTGCGCAGCCAGTGTGCGCAGTTCGTCGGGGCTCAGGACATCGAGGTTGGTGGGCAGGTTCATGCGGCGAGTTTGCCAGAACCACAAGCGCTGCGGGGGCAAGCCAGTTTACGGCTGTAGGGGTATTACACGACCGTGATCGCGTGGTCATGGGTAAGCGTCTGCCAAGGCAACCCCGTCACCAATGCACGCAACTGCTCGGGATTGAGCGCGGTGGCGATCGCCTGGTCGCCATTCGTCCAGATGAAGCGCCCCTTGTTGAGGCGCCGCGCGGCCAGCCAGATACCGAACCCGTCGTAGACCAACACCTTCATCCGTGTGGCCGACTTGTTGGCGAACAGGTAGGCGTGATGCGGTCTCGCGGCACCAAACACCTTCACCACCCGCGCCAGCACCGTGTCTGCACCTGCTCGCATGTCGATCGGCTCCACGGCCAGCCATATCGCTTCGACCCGGATCAACGCAACCACCCCTGCAGCCATACCGCACAATCGGCTGCCGCCGATCCCGGCCAACGAATGCTCACCAGCGCCGCTCCACGACGCACTTCGATTTGGATGTCCGGTATCGTTGGCGGCGGCGCGGGCTCGCCGATTTGCAGCGGGATGAACTCGGCTTGCGGTACCGCCATCAGCTCACGGGCCTCGGCCGCGGCGTCCAGCTCTTCCTGCTCAGCGACCCAGCGCCGCAGCAGATTCGCGTTGAGCCGATGGTGCAGGGCTACCGCCGCAATCGAAACACCCGGCTGCATGCAGTCCTGTACCGCTCGGGCCTTGAACTCGGCGCTGTGCCGACGTCGACGCCGTACCGGCGCATTCTCTTCGATCGTGTTCACGTGTCCACCAAAAATTTAGGTGGACACGATGCTCCTTGCTCTCTTGTTTCCCTTCAAGACGGGTTCGCCGCGTGCTTACGTTCAATACGCCGCAATGTTTCGGGTGATGGCTTAAGGCAGGCGCGGCTCGGGGATGCAAGCCGCTTCCTGTTGATGACGTACGCCACGATGGGTAAGGCCAATGCGCTCGCGTCATGCATACAGGCGCATGGCGTAAGCGATTCGCGGCGCGGTGACCGTACTTGCGTAGGCTGGCACGCCTAGTACATGCGTGTCGGATACGGAGCGGACAAACCGCCGGTCAGATAGGTAGTGGGCTGCTTGGCCCAGGGTGATTCGGGTGTACGCCCGACGGGTGGCCGGCGCTGTGTAGTGTCTTCTTGCTCGGCACCCGGCCCGATCGATTCGATGAACGGGCAAAAGGTTGCGCATGGTAGCAGCTTCTCTCAGTCACTGCCTGATGCGAGCCGGAATGGCTCAGCATTGCACACGGCCATCGCGCGCTTGACGTCAGTCGTTTAAGGATGCCGGCCTTCTTTGACGTGCAGCGACTCCGATCTATGGGCGACATGGAAAGGCCGCGAAGAGCGCCAGCATTCACATCCATGGATCATGTCGGGCTTTCTCATCCTTATTGATTGACAGAGCCCAGCGACGCGGGTACACGTTGCATCGCAGGCTTTTCAGGCAGTTACTCCGATGTTTTGGGTTGTCATACCAAGAGGCACCTTTTGCTCCCTGCTGCTTCCTTGATTGTCATGCCTGATGAGCACGGGCTCATACAGAACTTTTGAGGAATCCAACATGGAAACCGGCACAGTAAAGTGGTTCAACGACTCCAAGGGCTTCGGCTTTATTACCCCTGACATGGGCGGCAACGATCTGTTCGCTCATTTCTCTGAGATCCAGGGCAACGGATTCAAGTCACTTCAGGAGGGGCAAAAGGTTCGTTATGTTGTGGGCGTCGGCCAGAAGGGCCCGACCGCTACCAAGATTGAACCGCTCTGATCGATTTCGCCCGCTAGGAAGAAACCCCGCCACGCGGGGTTTTTTTTCTCCCGCATATCGCGGTAGTCGCGCCTGCCGTGCGCCTGCCGTGCACATATGGGAGTAGAGTGAGGCACTGACACCAGTGGCGCGGATCCTGGGCCCAGGTGCAAGAGAATCTCGACTAGCACTCATGATCACAACGCGCGTCGGCTGGCGTCTCCCACGCTTGATCGAGCCCCAGCCAGCCATCCTCGCCAGTTTCGCCCATGGCCGCTTGCCCGCCGAGGGCCCTACCCGCAAGGTAGACCATGGAGATCCGTGATGTTCAATCTTGTCGCGTTTGCTAAGCCAGTGCTGGACGAAATTACCGGGCAGGATGTGCGGACCTGGAGCACCGGGTCGTGTGTGCTGGAGGCAAACTGGCAGGTACCCGAATTAGGCAGTCGGATCTGGCGTGCGAGAGCGCTGAGGATCGCGTTCACGCAGGATGTAGCAGATCAGTTGATGCACGCAGATCGGCGAGACCTCTGTCAGTTGCAGTGCGTGCTTGACCGCCTTCTACGGGCTCGCTTGGGGATGCCTGCTGAGGCAGGCCTGCGCGGCCAAATGATCGTGATCACCGTCGATCATCTTTGGGTGGGTGCATAGAGCCTCCTGGGCCGATCAACGCGATTGCCGCATCCTGTAACCATTGATGCCTTGCTGAGGTTTCGGTGGTGCCCACCACTGGTTGGAGCCATTCATGAACGCAAGCCCGTCAGCCACGTACAAAGGTTTCGACCTGTATCCGCTCGTGTACAAGACTGAGCCGGTCCAGTCCTGGCCGCGAAAGCGCCCCGACCGAACCTTCAACGCGTCCGTGATGATCTGCCGCGAAGGTCATCAACCTGGAACCGAGCACTCACGCGTTTTTCGCGTGATGCTTACCTGCTGGGAGAATGTCGGCACGGCGAGGCGGGGGGCGCTGAAGTTTGGCGAAGACGTCATCAACGGTCTAGTGCCGGGTGAGTCGGTGGCGTCGCTGTAACTGGCGCGATGTGTTTCCCAGGTGCGTTGCCTTTGGGGTTGGACTTGGAGAGGAGAGTTGCGTGCGTGACAGCCTGGAAACAAGATGATTCATACATCCGACAAGACAAGCTTCCTCTGCACGCTTCCCGGAGCGGCAAGGGGCCTAGCGTACTCGATCACGGTTGGTTCTATTGATCCGGAGCACCCGAACTGTGTGCACTTCACCAGTTTCGTGGGCGAAGGAAGACGGTCATTCAGGGTGTTGGCGAGCGAATCAGATGTGCCATCCGCTGCCACGTGCAGCATCGAAATCCTTTGCCGCATGGCCATCGGGCAAGTGATCCGCGACAGCCTCTACGCCAAGACCGTTGAGGGCGACCATGTTCTGGACATGCGCGCGCAACCCTGGGAAGGTGAGCTCAGGCCGGCGGGATCGCGTAGTGCGTCAAGGTCGCCGCGTCCGCACTCGCTTGGCTGAGCCCGCGGATTGTCAGTCCAATGATTGCAGAGGATCGTCAAGTGGACCCGAGTGCTGAGCTTTCACTGCAAGGGTCGCCGGGGTACTAGCGTTCTCAGCGTGAGGCGCCGTCGGCATGCGTCACCAGCCTTGCCGCACCCCGCTCAAGATATTCCCCTTTGCCGAGAGTGAAGCGCGTATGCTGGGGACGGCCACTTGGCAAGCAACGCAACAGGAGTATCGCCATGGCCAAGAGTCAATTGCGCGGCAACCGCGAAGCCAAGAAGCCCAAACAACCGAAGAAGCCCGCGGTGCCCGCGACTCCGTTCAGCACGGTGCAATCACGGGTCGGGCACGAGGGTGCCGCAAAGAAGAGGACGTGATCGGTCTAGCCATCTAGCCCCGACGCGTAAAGCGTGACGTCCCTATCGCGAATTGAACCATCCATATTGAAAGTTGAAAGCGCAGACCGACTTGGGAGGCGCACCGTGATCCACTACGACACGCATCAGACATTCCGAGGTCTTCCGCTCACTATCGAGCAAGAGGCGGAAGTCCGTCATTACTTGAATAGGCAGAGCCGGTTGGGCAGACCATGGAATCCTCGGGAGTTGCGGGAGATGCTTAAGGACATGCTTCTGCCGCCAAGCGTCGAGGACGAGAGCCGGAGCGACGCCACCCAGGAGACGTCAGCTGCTTCGGAGCGCGCAGCCGCGCTCGTGGATGAAGCCATGGAGCCAATTGAGGCGCACGAAGAATGGATCGCTGCCAT
Organism: Ralstonia pseudosolanacearum; assembly: GCF_024925465.1. Taxonomy (NCBI): domain Bacteria; kingdom Pseudomonadati; phylum Pseudomonadota; class Betaproteobacteria; order Burkholderiales; family Burkholderiaceae; genus Ralstonia; species Ralstonia pseudosolanacearum. The sequence continues at coordinate 862,427 of NZ_CP103852.1, forward strand.
GGAAACCGAGATCATGAAGATGGACGCTCACTAGCAGCGCGCATCGGCGAATCTCGGACCAAGCGACAGCTTTGTGATTGCCGGGGGACATCTGCGTCGTCGCTCGAAACCTGACGGCTTGCCACCGGGCATCGGATAGTTCGATGGAACGGATGGAAAGAGCGTACAGTGGGGCTGCCCCTTTCAACGGAGATCGCCGTGGATGCCTATCCGACTTGCCGCTATAAGGGGTACGATGTTTATCCCCTGATCTATCTGTTTGACCCGCCTCGTGAATGGCATGAGCAGCGTCCGGATCGGTCTTACCGTGCCTCCGTGTTGATCTGTCACGCAGGCGAGCCGCCGAGTACGGAGCATTCCCGTATCTTTCGGCTGCAGGCCGCTCAATGGGAGAGTATCGGTACGGCCAAACGTGCGGCTGCGAAGATGGCCGAAGACATCATCGATGGATTTGTCCCTGACCAATCCATGATTCCCGAGTAGTTGCATCGGACCTACGGCCAGTGCCAGTGCTGATGGATTGCAACCAACGCCGAATCGCCTGCCGGCAACCAAGCGACGCCGGAGGCAGGAGGAGGTTGTATGGTCCGCATGCACTATTCAGTCGGCTTGGCTTACGAGGTGCGTGACCCGACCGCCGATTTCATCTTCAATTTCCACGCCGCTCAAACAGCGCGGCAGGCGGTCATCACAGAATCATTGCAGTTGACCCCGGAGTTGCCAGTTGAGCCAAACACTGAACCGGCTCTGCTGAATCGACGCCTGCGTGTCCGGGCTCCAAAAGGGCGCTTCTCTGTCAGCTACGCGGCAACGGTCGACATCGATCATCTACTGACGCCTCCTGAACTGCTGTTCGAAGTTCCCATCTCAGACCTCCCGCTTGATGTCATCACATTCTTGGCGCCCAGTCGCTATTGCGAGTCGGATCGCCTCATGGAATTTGCGCTGCAGGAGTTCGGCGGTTATCAACGTGGGTATCCGCTTGTCATCACGATTCGGGACTGGGTATGCCGCTACGTGCGATTTTCCCCTCAATCCACGAATGAGCGGACGTCTGCTGTCAGCACACTCGTGGAACGAAAGGGTGTGTGCCGGGACTACGCGCACCTCATGATCGCCCTATGTCGCGCGTTGAGTATTCCGGCGCGCTTTTCCAGCAGCCTCGACTACGGTGCTGACCCACTGTTGGGGCCGCCGGATTTTCACGCATTTGTGGAGGTGTTTCTGGGGCAGCGATGGTACCTAGTCGATCCATCGAATGCAGCGGTGCCCATGGGGCTCCTGCGAATCGGTACCGGGCGTGATGCGGCGGATGTCCCCATTGCCATGGTCTTCGGCAACGTCAAACCGTCGCGACCGCTGGTGGAAATCCAGGCCACGGCAAGCAGTGCCCCGAGGTTCTGTATGCCAATCGACACCGCACAGGGGATCAGCACGTGGTGAGGGAGGTGATCGTGGCTTACCACTCGTCCGTTGCAGGCGGCTCCTCTTCAACACCAAGGATGACGTCTATCGCCGCCCGCCCTGCCAGCTCGCCAACCAAATGCGCCCAACGTCGGGAGAAAGGACCGCCGTGGACTTTGATGCGCTTGCCGATTGCCGCGACGCCGGCGAGCTGTGTCGGGCCTTCGATACAAAACCACAAATCGAACATGTCCTTGTGTGTACCCACAAGTTCCATGTGAATTTGGTAACCACGGTACTCGGTCGTACGTGTCATCGCGCTATTCCCGTTTGCTGGTCGCGATCGCCTCTGGAAGCGTAGGGTCCTGAACCTTTAGCCGCAATGACTTTTACGATGCAACTCATGGGGGGTCTGTCACGTCGAGCTTGATGCGCCTTGGCATGCTCGACAATCCAGAGACCTTGCCGAATTGCTCTGCTGCCCTTCGGATAGCCAAGGCATGCCCGAGCGGCTGCTCCAGGTAGCAGCCGCCCTCCGCTAGCGACTATGTTCTTTCCAGCGTCAGCGTGGTGCGCTGGACGAGATGGGCGGTGCGAATTCGCTCACCGGTGACTCACAGTGCAGCCCTTTCGAGGAGTTCGGCGGCGTCTGGCCTCACCCTTTTTCGGGAGCAGAGACATCGCGGGGGCTGGCTACAGTCGTGGGCTGCTGGCTTCGCGAGCGTTGGACATAGGTCGGCGCGATGCTACGTTGTTCGAGTTGACGCACGGCTCTGGCAACCGCCGCATTCGCACCTGCCAAAAACGCTTCGCTGGTCATGTAACGACCTAGCTTGTCTGCCGGCATGGCTTGCCCCATCTGGTCCGCCTACAGAATATAACGCTGTCGGGTTGTAGCGGCGGCGGCATGCACGGGGCGCCAAGGAGCCGTGTTCCCTGGCTGGCAAACTGTCATCTTGTGCGATGCAAACTTCATCGAGTCAAGGAATTGCCGGGGGGCGGCCGTGAGCAAGGATCTGGGATAACCGGCGCCGCAGCGTAGCTTGGATATTTTGCAATCTACTTCGCTATTTTGTGATTACCTTCGCTACATCGACACGTCTGTCGACATAGCGAAGGAAACTAGAAAAAAGGCGCTATTCAGGCTGGGAAATAGCGAAGTAGGCTAGAAAAAATAGCGAAGTTGGCTATGGCGGAAAGAGTGATCGAACATCGATTGCGGCGGGTATGTCCGCTGCCGGACCCAAACGGCCCCTTGATCGCCTTATAAGGCGGGTGTTGGAATGACGGCTCGACCCTCTGTGGTGTCTGTCGACATGGAAGGCTTTAACTGAATCGGCACCATCAACATTTGCACTCGGTGCTTCGGCTTTGCGTGCTAAGCGAACGCGCTCCTGACATCCAAGGCCGCCAGCGGATATACTGGCTAATCGCATACCGTCCGGGCCGGTACGCGGCTTTTGTCTCCCTGCCGGACGCGTAAATCATCGCGCCGTTGCCCGCGTACCCGTCGTGCCCTGGTGCGGCCGCGCAGTTCGAGGTCCCGAGTCACCACCAAAATCCCCAAGAAGTTTTTTGGGGGGTGCTAACTTTTATGGACCCGAGCCATGTTTTATTCCTTTGACATATCTTTTCGCACGCGACAGGGCAAGCATTACAAGAACGTCGTCATTGATCTGCTGTTCCAGCGTCGAACAGCAATTGCGATGGCGTTCCTCGATGCAAGGCGAACGGTGGCGCTGGTGCCCAAACAGCCGCTGCGATCCTACCTGCGTTCCGCGCAGTACGAGTCTGATCCGATGCCGGTCGCGGAGGCGGTGATCAAGGCGTGCCTTTCGGACCTTGAAGATGGGTTGTTCGTCGAGAAGCGAGCTGTTCGCGGTCTGCGCTGGACGCGCGCGACGTTTGACCGGCCAAAAATCGCGCGCTGGGCTGGTTGGACGTCGAAGATTCGGTGCGTCGCGCGCTCATGTGCCGCCCAGATGACGTCCAACGCTGTCGCGCCGTAAACTCAGCAGGCCTTAATTTTTGAGTAAACGCGTTGGCGATAGTGTCGCCAACGCTAACCTTGCCTTGAACGGCACCACGAACTGCGAGAGCAAAGGCCGATGACTCGCCGAGTGCCTAAAAGAAGCGAGTGACTGTTGTACCCCTGGAAGCTGCCGAATGGTTCCACACCTTCCGCAAGTCGACTTGGCAACTGGATGCATGTGGAAGCCGTATTGCAGGCAGCCGTCGAAATTTGGACGCCGCTGATAGCGACGGTGGATACGCGCAACTACGACAGCGTGTTTGCAGATCGGCCTGGAGTCGGCTGGATGCTGTACCTACCGAAAACACTTACCGTTCAACAGGTGCCCGAGGCGGAGGCGCTCATCCCGGTGCCGGAACAAGGAAAGAACCAAACTGGCACCATCATTGTGAGCGTCACCGATGCCCCCTTCTCCGACAGAGAGGTCGAGCATGTGAGGGTGGCCAACAAGATCGAGGTTCGTCTGGTCGACCACGACTTGTTGCCCCGCTACGCAGACCTCTGAATGTCTCAAGCCGTGGCAGATTCGCCGGGCGTCTATCGGACCAAAAATGGAGGTAACCCCATGGGGGGCCACGAATACTATCAAGATGATATCGCCGACCTGCCACCAAACGCTTTCGCCAACGTTGGCGGACCGTCCGATCCCGACGACAGTTGGCTCAAGACTGCGGAGGAGAAGCATCAGATCGCCGCGATGCGGGCATGGTTTACGGCCCGTTACTGCGATCCAGCCTATGAGACTCCCTACAACGGACGCGAAGGCGGGTATCTGTACATTCACGGTGGCCCTTACGATCCCGCAGACGAGCTCGATGAGCGGTTCGGTGGCATTGTCCCGAACGAGGTCATCCAGCGGCTCGTCGATGATCTTTATTCGCAAGTCGGTCATGATTGGGCGCCCCTGCGCTATGGGAGGGATGACCTTTACGACGACGACTATGGTGTGGAGGTGCCCGATCCGGAATCACCAATGCGATCGTTGCGGGGCCGCATGCATGAGCTCCGACAGCTCGTGGAGAACGCGCCGAACGATGTTCTAACCGCTCCTCTCGTTTGCCGACTGGCTTACGCCGCAGCCATCACCTCTCTTGAGTCATTTCTTTGGGAAACGGTGGTTTATTGGCTGGATCATGACGACGGCACGGCACCGCGCATCATCCAAAACGTCCCTCACTTCAAAGAGCAAAAAGTTTCGCTCGGGACGATTTATGAGCGAATCGCCGGCATCAAAGACGAGATCAAAGGCTATCTTCAGACGCTGGTTTGGCATAGATGGAACGATGTAGCGCCACTGTTCAAGTACGGACTCGAAGTCACTCCACCATCCTTCAAGGAGTTTGATGAGCCCATGAGAATGAGGCACGACATTGTTCACCGAAGCGGCCTCACAAAAGAGGGGGAGGCTGTCGTTGTTTTGCCCGGCGACGTGCTAGCGCTTCAGGATCGTATAACTGCGTTTGCGGAGAAGTTGTACGATGCGATTCGGACCCAAAAGGCCAACAATCGCGAAGAGCAAATCTACGAACCACCGATCTTCGATACGGGATCCGGCTCACTATTCTGAGAGAACGTATGGTTCGAACCGCACCACTTCCTCCCCATCCATTCATTGATCGCCAAGAGCCGATCCTGTAACGGCTTCACTTCATTGCGAGCAAACACCTTGGCTGCCTTCTCGACGTCACCAAAGCCGCCGGTGTTCGACGGAATGATCCCCATGAGCTGCGGCGGCACTCGGTGCGCGGCAAGCTGGTCGTCCCGCGTCACGTTCTTGATGTTTCAGAACTCGACTTTCGCGGCCACCTCCGACACCGGCAAGAGCTGATTCCCAGCGGCGCCCAGTATCGCGCCAATGGGCATGCCTAGCGCCAACGCTGTTGTGAAACCTGCATCAACGATGGTCAACGCTCGCCCGGCGTAGGCGCTGGACACCATTCGGGAACCATAACGGGCTACGGTTCTTTGCGTTGGACCCGGCGGGGAAAATGCTCTACTCGGCCAATGAGAACAGCGATGGCATTGTCGGATTCCGCCTTGACGAGGCTAGGGGGCAACTGACGTCTTCAGGACTGACCCTTCAGACTGGCGGCCCGGGGTGTTTGGTCTTCGCTCAAGTTTAGGAGGGCGACCACAAGGTATACCGCTACCGATGTGCAGCATCGACGCGTAGGGTCTTGTCTTCATCACCGACGCTGCCCCACCAAATGCGCCAGGTCAAGAAGCGGCGTTGTCGCTTCCGGCTATGCGTACCGCTTGCGGGGTTGTTCCTGTTCTGGCTTGAAAGGCGCGTGCAAAGGAGTTTGGATCTTCGAAGCCAAGCAGGAAGGAGATCTCAGCGGCAGACATGGTCGAGTTCTGAAGGTAGTGTTTCGCTAGCGATTCTCGCAAACCATCGAGAGTCTCCTGGAAACTCGTGCCTTCCTCCTTCAATCGCCGCTGAAGTGTTCGGGTGCTAACCCCCAACTTACTGCAGACCACTCGCATCGAAAGGTCGCCGGCCGGCAACGCCTCAAGAAGCACGCTGCGCAGCCGCTCCGCCATGCTGGCGCTCCGGTCCAGATCCGCAAGCCGCTGCCGAAGCGCTGGTTCGAAAAACGACCACATCTTGTGGTTTTCCGTCAGGAACGGGCGATCTATGTCGCTTGCCGCGAAGACCAGTGTCGCTAACGGACTGTTTCCAACAGGAACGCCGAAGTACGCTTTGTACTGCAGCAGGTCCGGCTCGGGCTCCCCCGCTAGGGGCCAGCTCACGCGTAAAGGGTTTACCGGATAACGGGTCGCCAATCGCGCCAGCTGCACAAAGAAGACAAGCTTGAACGCCAGGAACACGGCTGGTGGCGCTTCGACGGGGTCCAGAAAATCAATGGTCACCGTGGACTGCGTCGATGAACGGTCGATCTTGATCGCAATCGGCGCGACCAACCTCACGTACTTGGCAATGCGGTCCAATGCTCCACCCAAGTTGGCGCTGCATAACGCAGCAAACAGCTCCGGGTCGAACCAGTCGGAGGACATCACTTTTGCGATATTCAGCGGAGCCGGACATTCGCCGTGAACTGCTTCCGATTCGGCCTGGATAGCCCGCCAAAGCTTGAAAAAGTTTGTCGAGTCCAGACGGACGTTCTCCCGAGCGAATAAGTCGCCTGGAAGCTGTGCCCGGCGTAGCACGTTGGGCGTGACCAATCCCGCATCCTGCATTAACAGCCGCCACCCGGGCCACACGGAATAACCGGACGCCAAATTGGCGCTCATATGGGATGGGGAATTGCCTTGTCTGTCCATGGCAGGAGTTTAAGTTGCGGATCGCGACGACGCACTAGCCGAACGCGCCTACGTGACACGCAACTTTGGCGCGTTCCGCTGTTAACTGGCGCGTTCCGCGAGTGCGCCACCTCGCTTCCATGCCCACAATCGGGTCCAGCTCGGTAGGTGATGCCCATCGCAATCACCGCCCAACCAGTGTTGCTTTGGCAAGTAGTCGGGCCCACCCGAAGCACCGGGATCGACACCTTCGAAACCAAGTGCGCTGACGTGGAACGCATCTCCCCCCGCGCTGTCAGGCCGCAGAAATGCCATCTAGGTATTGACGCGGCTACGCCAAGGTCCGTGCGTGCCGTCTGCTTCATCGCGTCGCCATCTAATGCCGCCGGACTACAGAGAGTAAGAGAACTTTATATCTTTTGGAGCGTATTCAAATGAAAAAGACGATCCTGATTACAGGCGCATCCTCCGGCTTTGGTCTGCTGCTGGGAAAGCATCTTCACCAACAAGGCTTCAATGTCATCGGGACCAGTCGTGAACCCGAAAAATATGCGGGCAAAGTGCCCTTCAAACTGCTTCATCTGAATATTGATGACGACAATTCAATCAATTTTTTTGTTGAAGAGTTGTTCCAGCATACCAAGCAGCTCGACGTACTGGTGAACAATGCCGGCTATATGCTCACCGGAATTGCCGAAGAAACATCGGTCGACCTCGGTCGCAAGCAGTTCGAGACCAATTTTTGGGGAACAGTGAAGGTAACAAATGCCTTGTTGCCACACTTCCGTGCGCAAAAACACGGACAAATTATTACCGTAAGCTCGATTGTTGGCTTGATCGGCCCCCCGAATCTTTCCTACTACACCGCCTCAAAACATGCGGTTCAGGGTTATTTCAAATCCCTGCGCTTCGAACTCCATCAATTTAACATCAAAGTCAGTATGGTGGAGCCCGTCTGGTTCAAGACAAACCTTGGCAAAAATTCCACCAATGTGACGAACGGGAAGATTGCTGACTACAACGCGTATCGGAAGCAGGTCACCGCCGCGACGCAGAAGGGCATGGACGAGGCGGAAGCTCCTGACGCGGTAGTCAATACCATTACCAAGCTGATCAACTCTAGAGAGCCGAAGTTCAGCAACCCGGTCGGGAAGATGACGGGCATGATCCTTTTTCTTCAAAGCTACGCGCCGAAGATGTTCGAAGGCTCTATCCTCAAAAGCGTACAAGCGGCCAAGTAAGCCTGTGAGGACGCGATCAACAATGCTGCGTTCGTTCGCTCCGTAAGAGCTCTTCTCACGGTGAGAGGATATGTTTTCTCCCGCTTGGACTTCGGAAAGTTTTCGTTTCTTTCGGGCTTGGGTCGCTAACCCGTTGCGGGTAGCTTCAGTGGTGCCGTCCAGTACCAGCTTGTCGCTTCTCATTACGAAAGAGATATCGGCGGATACGGGCCCAGTTATTGAGCTTGGCCCAGGTGTCAACGCCGACTGAATTCTGACCCGCCTTCCGTCTAATCGCCGAAGTAAATCTGACCCACCCGGGTCCTGTGTCACGCGGCTGCTTTCGCGCTTGCCCGCGTGGATGTTTGTCCTGCCTTACGTTTGTCCTTGAGCCGGTAGCTCTCACCGCTGATTTGCACGATGTGTGCGTGATGCAAGAGCCTGTCGAGCATGGCTGCCGTCAGCGTCTGGTCGTCTGCGAAGGCCGTGGCCCACTGCGTGAACGGCAGGTTGCTCGTCAACACGATGGCGCCACGCTCATAGCGCTTGGCGACGACGTTGAAGAACAGGTCAGCCTCTTCACGGCCGAACGGCAGGTAGCCGATTTCGTCGATGACGAGCAACTTCGGCCCGATGACTGCGCGATTGAAGAACTCCCGCAAGCGGTTCTGTTGGCGTGCCGTCGCCAGTTGCATCATCAGGTCGGCGGCCGTGATGAAGCGCGTCTTGATGCCCGCCTGCGTCGCGCGGTAGGCCAGCGCACTGGCGATGTGCGTCTTGCCGACGCCAGAGGGCCCAAGCAGCACGATGTTCTCGGCCCGCTCGATGAACGCGAGGCTGGCCAGCTCTTGTATCTGCGCGCGCGGAGCGCCGCTGGCGAAACCGAAGTCGTATTGCTCCAGCGTCTTGATGTTCGGCAGCGAGGCAAGCTTCGTGAGCGTCTGGCGCTTGCGCTCTTCGCGCGCACCGAATTCGGCCTGCAACAGTTGCTCCAGGAAGTCGGCCAGGCTCGCGTCAGTCGTCGCCGCGTGCTGCGCGAGCGCTCCCCAATCGCTGGCGATACGGTCGAGCTTCAGTTGTGCGCATAGGCTGTCGATTCGTTCGTGTTGCAGGTTCATGCAGCGGCCTCCAGCAACGCGTCATACACGGCCAGCGGATGCTGCAAGCTCTCGCGCGGCAGCACACGGCGCAGCTTCGGGGCCGCTGACACGGGCATCGACGTTGACGTGGGCAACGGCAGCAGCGCTGCCTGTTCCGCTGGCAGCCTCGCGGCCGGCCGTTCATGCGTGGTGGCGTGCACACGCACGTTGGCGACCTCCGCAAGCCACCGGCCGATGCGTGCATTGGCGGCCTCGACGTCCAGCTTCAGCCCCGCCTGTTTGAGCGTGGCCGCCAGCGGCACCACGAAGCTCTCCTTCAGATAGCGGTTGAAGCGCTCGACCTTGCCCTTGGTCTTGGCCCGGTAGGGTCGGCACACCTTCGGCGTGAAGCCGTAGGTCTCGGCCAGAGCGAGCAACTGCGTGTTCCATCGATGCTGGCCAACGCCAAACGCATCACGTTCAATAACCACGGACTTCGCGTTATCGAACAGCACCTGCTCGGGTGTGCCGCCGAAGTAGATGAACGCTTCGCGCAGGCATTCGCACAACGTCGTGGCGTCCTCGCCGGTGGTGAAGCGCACGAAACTCGCACGGCTGTATCCCAGCGTCGCCACCAGCGCCAACAGCGGTGCGCGGCCACGACGGATGACGGTGAAGTCGGCTTGCATCTGCTTGCCCGCAGGAGTCCTCGAAGCGCACCACCGGCTCGGCTGCCACATGCTTATGCGGCGCCAGGAATGCCTTGAGCTGGCTGATGCCGCCTTCATAGCCGGCCTCCTGCAACTCCCGAAGCAGCACCGTTGCCGGAATCCAGTGTGGCCGCGCGGCGGCGACACGTTCGAGCAGATAGCCCTTGAACGGGTCGAGCTTGGTTGGGCGTGGCTGGCGCTCCTTGTAACGGCCGGCCTGCCCATCGCGCAGATAACGCCGCACCGTATTGCGCGATAGACCCGTTTGCCGCGCTATCTCCCGTACCGCCGTACCCCGTCTTGCCAATACCTTGATTTCCACTGCTTGCTCCTGAGTCAGCATCGGCGGCAAAAGCCGCCATCCTCTCCCAGGTGGGTCAGGTTTACTTCGGCGGGTGGGTCAGTTTTACATCGGCGCTAACACCCAGGTACAGGCGTTTTCACAAGGGCGATGCTGAATCGAGGCGTCTCGGAGCAAGACATTGTGTTGGTCGAGAGCGGACCGGAGTTTGTCGGTCGACTGCGCATGCTTTTCCCCGGCGCATCAGTCCTGCAAATGGACGCTGCAAAGTTGGGAGCGGTGCGACTGCGTAACGATCTGGACGTCGGAGCCGTGGTCAGCGGCCTTCCGTTCCTGTCTATGTCTCTCCGGAAAGTCTTGGCCATCCTCTCGGGTAGCTTCCGGAAACTAAGTGTTCTGTGTAAACGGATTAGAAGTTGAGGCGTTGAGCATGCAGGCAATCCGATGAGGTCTGCATACCGATGCGATGCGTGGTCGAGTTGAGCGAAGTGGAGAAGCTGACGTTGGAGCAATTGAGCCTGAATCACCGGCACCGCGACATCCGCACGCGCGCAGCGGGGATGGTCATGCTCGGCGACGGTTTGTCGGCCCCCAAGGTCGCGGGCCGGTTGGGCGTTAGCGTGCAGTCGCCCTACAACTGGGTGCGTGCCTGGAACGAATACGGCGTGTGCGGCTTGTTGAGCGGTCACGGCGGCGGCCGCCCCAGGTCGCTGCCCGAGAACATGGTCGCCACGGCGGTCGACGCTGCGCGCGCCGAATCTCTGACACTGGCGCAGATCGCGCAGCGCGTGCAGGAAGTTCATGGGCAACCGCTGCCATGTCAGATCGAGACACTGGGCGCGGCGCTCAAGCGCGAAGGCTTCTCTTTCAAGCGCAACCGCTACTCGCTCAAAAAAAACGGTGCGAAGAGGAGTTCGCTGTGAAAGCAGACGTGCTCGGCAAGCTCCAGCAGGCCGCGCGCGACCAGGCCATCCGGCTCCTCTATCTCGATGAGGCTGGCTTTGCAGCTTCGCCCGTTGTGCAGCGCGCATGGTCACCACGAGGGCTGCCCCATTGTGTTGAACCGCACAGCCACTGCCGACGTTCTGTGCTCGGTGCGTTCGACTACGGGCAGAACAGCCTGATTCACGCCGCGCATGCGCACAGCATCAAAGGCCCCGATGTCGAGCAGTTTCTCGATGCGCTGATTCGGCAAGACGACAGCCGACCCACCATCATCGTCCTCGACAACGCAGCCATTCATCACAGCATCAGCGAGGAAACCCGCGACCGCTGGTTCAGGGAACACAAAGCGCTCCTGTTCTTTCTGCCGCCCTACAGCCCCGAACTGAACATGATCGAGATCGTCTGGAAGCACTTCAAATATCACTGGCGTCGCTTCGTCAACTGGACACGCGACACCATCGACGCTGAACTAGCCGAACTCCTATCCGGCTACGGCTCCAAATTTCAAATCAATTTTTCGTGAACACTTAGAGCACCGTGCTGATGAAGGCGAACAGAACCATCTGGTAGGGGATCGGTTTTCCGGCGTTGCCCGCGAAGAAGAATATGAATGCGGGAAAAATCAACCCGAACAGGAAATGACGGAAGTAGTAGGCGCGAGAGAGGCCACCAAAAGTCTTGGAGAGGATGGATTGCATTTTCTAAGGAAAATCAATTGACGCAAAAACTGGTCATGCAGGCTTTGTTCCGACCACGACCAGAGGCGATGCGAGAGCGCCTGGATGTCAATGAAACGACATTAATCGGCTGTGCTGCACCCTTCTCTCGTTGGGGGCACTCATAAGAAATCAGCTACGGCAATAACGTATACAACCTGCGTACCGGATAGAGGTTGCAGCGACTGACCTTAGGCGTGGAGGGTGTCTTGATAACTGAATGTGCGGCACCAAAAATTCACTTCTCTAATATCAGATATAAGTAAATTCATGGCTTGGTATGCGCTCTCTTGCTATTGCAGGTCGGTAACCACAGCCTTTGCCTAATTTTCCATACTAAGGTGGGGTATCGGTTTGTAAGGGGTGGCCGATACCTTTATTGAATGCGACGTAGATCGCGCGGTCACTTCCAGCTTCGTCATGTTTCTGAGAAAGCAATTGAACGCAGACAAGTTAATTGATGAGTACCAAGATCCTCATCCTGAGCAGCCAATCGAACTTGGCCCGCATGGGCGCGGAGTTGGCAGGTGGGTCCCTGACGAAAAGCACCTCTACCTCACCCAGTATCTGCACGCTACGCGTAAGGCCCAGGCGAAGTTCAAGCAGCGGGTGCTGATCGACCCATTTTGCGGCCCCGGCCGCATTCAGGTTGTGGGCGAATCCTTCACCCGCAGTGGCGGTTCGGTAGCGGCGTACCGTCAATCCGTCGCCTATGGCGCGCCCTTCACACGTGTCCTGATCGGCGACATCGAGGCGGAACGAGTGCGAGCAAATCAGTTGCGTCTTGTTGCCGCCGGCGCCCCTGTTCAGGGTTTCGTTGGGCCTGCAGCTGAAACGGTCGATGCCATGATCAAGGCAGTTCCGTTTGGAGCGCTTGCCTTGGCCTACATCGACCCCTACAACTTGGAGTACTTGTCGTTCTCAATCATCGAGCGCCTATCCAAACTGCAGCACGTGGATTTCGCCATCCACTTCAGTCTGATGGACTTAACGCGCAATATCGATATGGAGTTGGATCCCCAGCGCGATCGGTTCGATCACGCACTGCCAGGCTGGCGGTCCAGGGTGCCTACCGATGAGTTGTCCAAGGGCAGCTTGCCGGGATGGTTCTTCAACGCATGGTGTGACGCGATGCGGGACCTGGGCTTCAAGGTCAGCGGTCAGATGCCGCAGATTACCGATGGCAAGGGGCGGACCATCTATCGAATGGTGTTCCTGTCCCGCCACGAGTTGCCTGATCGCATCTGGGGTGACATTGCTCGCGATCGCAACCTCAACCTGTTCGATTCCTGATCCACTGCCCATACCTATTTCATTGACCTGATGGGCGCGGCCACCACCGCGTCCAATTATTTTTCTTGATTAGTGGACGATTGTCCACCAAAATAAAGAAATGGCTCGAACCAACAATGATCAGGCGCATTTGCGCCGACTTCGCGACACGTATGCGCAGATGGGTTGCGTGCCTTCGTACAGCCAGATCGCCAAGGCGCTTGGTTTCAAGGCGAAGAATGCGGCTTTCAAACTTACGCAGCGGCTGATTGCTTCCGGCCATCTGACTAAGTCTGTGGGCGGGCGCTTGGCGCCAGGCCCCGCCTTTTTCACGCTGGAGTTGAGCGACGATGAAGTGCGAGCAGGCTTTGGCGCGGATGGCAACGCTACGGGCCTTGTGCAAGCCCAGGCTCTCGATCAACTGTTGATGGCGAAGCCTTCGAAGACCGTGCTGGTGAAGGTGCGCGGCGATTCAATGCTGAACGCAGGGATTCTGAGTGGCGACGTCGCCGTGGTTGAGACGAGTTCGCAGGCGTTGACCGGCGACATCGTGGTGGCCGAAATTGACGGTAGCCAGACCATCAAGGAATTCAGGAATGATCGAGGCCAACCGCGCCTCGTATCGCACGGCATGGACGGCAGGGCGGCGACTCCCGAGAAGACTCTGAACATCATCGGCGTCGTCAGGGGCATTGTCCGAAGCTATAGGCCGCAGTCGGCCGGTGGGGCTAAGATAAAAAAACAGGGAATATCTCGATGACAACCATCAGCAAGATTGAGTGGACTGAGCAAACGTGGAATCCGACAGTCGGGTGCACCAAGATCTCGCCCGGGTGCAAGCATTGCTATGCGGAGGCCATGGCCAAGCGGCTGAAAGCTATGGGGACGCCTGGTTATGAGAACGGCTTTGCTCTCACTCTTTTACCTGAGCGCTTCAACGACCCGATCAAACGCAAGAAGCCGACGGTCTATTTTGTGAACTCCATGTCGGATCTATTCCACGAGCGGGTGCCGGACGCGTATATCGACAAAGTGTTCGAAGTCATCGCGCAAACACCGCACCATACATATCAAATTCTTACCAAACGAGCCGCTCGGATGGCGCGTTATTTTCGGAAGCGCTCAGTGCCGACGAATGCGTGGCTTGGGGTCTCTGTCGAGGACCGTAAATACGGCGTTCCACGTATCGACCACCTACGCCAAGTGCCCGCGACCATCCGGTTCCTATCGGTTGAACCGCTACTGGCCGATGTTGGTGAACTCAACCTGACGGACATTCACTGGGTAATCGTGGGTGGCGAGTCTGGCCCGAAGGCACGACCAATGAAGATGGAATGGGCAGAGGCCGTTCGGGAGCAATGCCAGGAGCAGGGTGTCGCCTTTTTCTTCAAGCAGTGGGGCGGTTGGGGGGCAGACGGTAAAAAGCGGGCGAAGGCTGCTAACGGCCGCGAGTTAAATGGCCGCACCTGGGACGAAATGCCGGTCACTGTCGTTGAACGCGTGGCTTCTACCTGAGAGGCGTCGAGACGCCCTTGATTTTGGGAGGTTGCGGGAGCACATTGATAGGCAGGGGTCACAAGAGCGCTGCCACTCAATGCCACACTACACATGGGTCTGGGGAAGTCCGCCACCGCTGCTTAAGCGGCATAGCGAGGTGAAGCATGCGCTCCTGCGCAACTATTTGGTCGACTACTTCCTGACTCTGGTGCCGCTGCCGCACCAGGACAAGATCCAACTGACCATCGTTGATGGCTTCTGTGGTGGGGGGCTCTATCTCAACGAGGATGGTCAGGAAGTTCCAGGCTCGCCTCTCGTTATTCTTGAGGCCATACGCGAGGCCGAAACGCTCCTGAATGTTCGGCAGGAGCGTCGCAAGCCCATCCTGATCGACGTCGAGCTCATCTGTATTGACGCCAAAAAGAGCTCCTTGCACTATCTTGGGCGCCTGCTGGAAGAGCGCGGGTACGGGGCCGCACTCGCCAACGGTAAGGTGTGCTTGGTCGAAGGCGAGTTTGTCGACCACTGCGGCGCGGCCATTCAACGGTGCCATGATCGAAGCCGTCGTTCTGGGCGAGCACTGTTTGTCCTTGATCAGTATGGCTATTCCGACGTGCCGATGCACTGTTTGCGCGATATTTTTGCCAAGCTCAAGCGCGCCGAGGTGATCCTTACCTTTTATATTGATGCGCTGATCAAGTACTTGAATGAGCGCAACCTTGCGGCCTTCCAAAAGGCCACAGGCGTTAGTACATCGGTGCGGGCGTCTGAGCTCGACGAGATCAAGCAGTCGCCACGCTGGCGCGTACATCTCCAGTCCTCGCTCTACCAGAATCTCACCGATCAATGCTCGGCCCGGTTTTACACGCCGTTCTTTATTCGCCCTGAGCGAGGGCACGGGGATTTCTGGCTACTGCATCTCTCGCAACACTGGAAAGCGCGGGATGTGATGGCTTCCACTCACTGGCAGCACCACAATCATTTCTCGCACTATGGGGACGCTGGTTTCCACATGTTCAGCACGGGCTACATCAGCAAGATCGACGATGAGCACAAGCTACAGGCAGGATTTGATTTCAGCGAGGTGGCAGCAGCAGTGAGCAAAGAGACCATGCTCGAGCAGATCCCCGAGATGTTGTTCGATGGCGCTGAGGGGATGACCTTCGAGCAGTTCTTCCTCAAACTGATCAACACAACGCCTGCTACTCGCGAAATGGTGGAGGCCAGTCTGCTAGAGCTTCACCAGGGCGGTGAGATCGTCGTGGTCGATGAGTCCGGTGCTCCCTCTAGGGCACGCGTCAGCCTGAAGGGCGATCATGTTCTGCGCTTGCCATCGCAGCGCTCATTCTTGTTTTCTTGAGGATTGCTGAGCGCTACTGGTATGGCCTGCGACGTCGAGCTCATTCGCCCTTAGGCGCCTGCGTGACGCCATAGTCAGGGTGGGTTTTTGACTCATCACTTTGCGGGCGCTCGATGTAGGAGGGGGTAATGCCCTGTTCCTCGAGTTGATGCACAGCTTTGGCAATTGCTGCGTTCGCACGTGCTAGAAACAGGTCGCTGGTTATAAAACGCCCGAGTTTGTCAGCCGGCATGGCTTGCTCCTTCCTATCCGCATACAGCATAACGCTATCGGCGTTCTGCCGCCGGCGAGTGTGGAGCCCTAAGAGGCACACCCCCAGTCAGGAAGCGCCCAATTTGTGCGCCGCAAAGTTTGTCCGGCCACCGAATTGTCCATAGATCGGCTTGTGGTAGGGATTTGGGCGATTCCACGTTGCAGAGCAACTTCGATATTTTCTAGCTAACTTCGCTATTTTCTAATTTCCTTCGCTACGCCGACAACGTCGCCTGGATGACGGCCATAGCGCACGCCTAATCGATAGATAAAAGCAATCAAATTTGTAATCCTATAGGGCATTGGTAGACTGCGTTCCATGGTGAGCCTGCCGCTCATCGCGCCATACCGTGGAGCCTGCCATGTCCCTGCATCTCGATTCCGCCAAGGCGACCGTTGCCGCGGCCGTGCTGGAATGGTTCGCTTCCTATGGCGCATCGCACTGACCCGCCCCGAATTCGCGAGGACGACCCCATGGGCAACGACATCCCGAACAGCCGGCGGACCGGCGTGCCGTTCCGCCGGCTCGACGCGGGCCAGTGCTGGCGGCTGTTCGCCACCATCGTCGATGCGGTGGCAGGCGTGCCGGAAGGCATCCGGCGCACGCAGACCGGCCCCTTCATCGGGGCCGATCCGGCTCACGGTGCGGGCGCCAGGACGGCGCCGGGACTGCGGTAAAACAACACAAGGCGCGCGGCGAACACAGATGCCGCGCACCGCTTGAAGGAGAAAGATCATGGCAATGGTGCGGATGTTCGTTTCGGAATGGCAGGCGTTCGCCGACGCGGTACAGGCCTCGCGCCGCGATGTGCCGACGCTGGCCGGCGTGCCCGGCAGCGCGGCCGGCGGTCGCGCAACGCTCGCGGCCCAGCACGCCCGCCTGCAGCGCAAGTGGGTGCGCAAGCAGATCGGCCTGGCCGTTGTCGGGGCCGGCGCGATGCTGCTGTTCCTGCATGGCATGGTGCAGCTGGCAGCCTGATGGTGCGCGGCGTCCGGCTTGGGTTTCATGCCGCGCCGATGCCATAATCGAACGCTGTTGCCGCCCAGGCGACCGAACGAAAGGCTTGAAACCGTACAGCCCGGCCACACCATGGTCGGGCTCAAGCGTTTTTGCACACCATTTCCAGGGGAATCCAGATGGCCAAGAAGAATGGCGGCGCCGCTGCCGCTGCCCAGATCAACATCGGTATCGCCGAAAAGGATCGCAAGAAGATCGCCGAGGGCCTGTCGCGCCTGCTGGCCGATACCTACTCGCTCTACCTCAAGACCCACAACTTCCACTGGAACGTGACTGGCCCGATGTTCAACACGCTGCATCTGATGTTCGAGACGCAGTACAACGAACTGTGGACCGCCGTGGATTCGGTGGCCGAGCGCATCCGCGCGCTGGGCTATCCGGCGCCGGGCTCGTATTCCGAGTTCGCTCGCCTGTCGTCGATTCCCGAGGCGAAGGGCGTGCCGGCGGCCGAAGACATGATCCGCGAGCTGGTGGCCGGTCACGAGTCCGTCACGCGCACCGCCCGCAGCCTGTTCCCGGATGTGGACAAGGCCGCCGACGAGCCGACCGCCGACCTGCTGACACAGCGCATGGACATCCACGAAAAGACCGCGTGGATGCTGCGCTCGCTGCTGGCGTAATCCGGCCTTCCGGAAGGACTAGAATGGCGCCTTGCCTCGTGCAGGCGCCATTTTTCTTTTGTGCAGGCCGATCATGCAGTCCTCCACCGCCCACCCCAGCCGTCTCGCGCTCTACGCCCGCTTGGTGCGCATCGACAAGCCGATCGGCACGCTGCTGCTGCTGTGGCCGACGCTGTGGGCCATGTGGATGGCGGCGGATGGGCACCCGCCGCCGGCGCTGGTGGCGATCTTCGTGGTCGGCACCGTCCTGATGCGCTCGGCCGGCTGCGCGATCAACGACTGGGCCGACCGCGACTTCGACAAGCACGTCAAGCGTACCAGGGAACGGCCGCTGACCGCCGGCCTGCTCGCGCCCTGGGAGGCGCTGGCCGTGGCTGCCGTGCTGGCGCTCGTCGCCTTCACGCTGATCCTGCCGCTCAACGCGCTGACCAAGTGGCTGTCGGTGGCGGCGGTGCTGATTGCCGGCACGTATCCGTTCTTCAAGCGTTTCTTTGCGATTCCGCAGGCCTACCTGGGCATCGCGTTCGGCTTCGGCATTCCGATGGCGTATGCCGCGGTGCAGGATCAGGTGCCGGCGCCGGCGTGGCTGATGCTGGCGGCCAACGTGCTGTGGGCCGTCGCTTATGACACGGCCTATGCGATGGTCGACCGCGATGACGACCTGCTGATCGGCATCCAGACCTCGGCCATCACCTTCGGCCGCTTCGATGTGGCGGCGATCATGCTGTGCTATGCGGGCTTTTTCGGCATCATGGCCTGGGTCGGCCACGCGCTGGCGCTCGGCGCGGCGTATTGGATCGGACTGGCGGCGGCGGCGGCGCTGGCGGGCTACTACTACACGCTGCTGCGCACCCGTGACCGCATGCAGTGCTTCTTCGTGTTCCGCCACAACAACTGGTTCGGCGCCTGCGTGTTCGTGGGCGCGGCGCTTGCCTACGCGCTGCGCTAAATCAGCAGCTTCAGCGCCTTGTAGACCAGCGCGGTGCCGGCTGCGCAGCTCGCTGCGAAGGCGAGCATGCGCAGCGACTCCCAGAGGGCTTCGTCATATTCGCCGCGCAGCGCCGAGACGATGTCCGGCTGCAGGGCCAGGCGCAGGCTGCGCAGAAAACCGTGCCGGTCGCCGAAGAACTGGAGCCACAGCCAGCCATCCAGCGGCAGCGCCAGCACGAGCGCGGCCTTGAACAGCCTCGGCCGCTCGATCGCCAAGAGGGCGGTGAAATCCATGGGGCGGACGCGCGGGCCGGGGTCAGTCGCGGCCGAATTCCTCGCCCATCGCCTTGCCGCGCGCGGCCGCCGCGTGCATGGCGCGCACGAAGGCGGGCTTGATGCCGGCCGCGTCCATGGCGGTGAGCGCGGCGTAGGTCGTGCCGCCCTTGGAGGTCACGCGCTCGCGCAGCACCTCGACCGGCTCGCTCGACTGCTCCGCCAGCGTGGCCGCGCCGATGAAGGTTTCCGCCGCCAGCAGGCGGCCTGCCTCGGGCGACAGGCCCAGTTCCAGTGCAACCTGCTGCATTGCTTCGATGAAATAGAACACGTAGGCCGGGCCGCTGCCAGAAATGGCGGTGACGGCCTCGATCTGCGCTTCGTCGGGTACCCACACGCTCTTGCCGACGGCATTGGCGATGGCGCTGGCGATGTCGCGATCGGTGCCGGCCAGGCCGGCGCGGGCGGCCAGGCCAGTCATGCCCATGCCCGACAGCGCCGGCGTGTTCGGCATGGCGCGCACGATGCGGGCATGGCCGCCGAGCCAGCGCGACAGGTCCTGGATGCGGATGCCGGCCGCCACCGACAGCACCAGGCTGTCGCGCAGGTGCGGGGCCAGTTGCGCGCAGACTTCTCGCATCTGCTGCGGCTTGACGGCCAGCACGATCACGTCGCGGTCGGCCAGCTCGGCGCCGGGGGCGGCGATGGCGGTCGCGCCCCAGGTCTGCGCGGCGTGCGCGCGGGCCGGCTCGGTCGGGTCCACCACCACGATGTTGGCGCCCGGGGCGCCGCGGGAGACCAGGCCGCCGATCAGCGCCGAAGCCATGTTGCCGCCGCCGATGAAGCCGAATTTCAGAGTGTCGAGCATGGGAAGGGTTGATAGAGAAAGGGTCAATCGGGAATCAGGCGGGCGCATGCGCATACTGCCGCGCGCCGAAGATGGCGCTGCCGACGCGCACGATGGTGGCCCCCTCGGCGATCGCGTCTTCCAGGTCGGCGGACATGCCCATCGACAGCGTATCGACGGGCAGGCCCGCCGCGCGCAGCCGGTCGGCCAGGTCGCGCAGCGTAGCGAAGGGCGCGCGCCGGGCCGCCGGGTCGTCGGCCGGCTCAGGCACTGCCATCAGCCCGCGCAGCCGCAGCCGGGGCAGGGCGGCGACAGCGCGCGCCAGCGGCAGCACCTCATCCAGGTCGGGCGGCACGCCGTGTTTGCTGGTTTGCCGGCTGATGTTGATTTCCAGGCAGACCTGCAGTGGCGGCAGGGTGGCGGGGCGCTGGGCGGACAGCCGCTCGGCGATCTTCAGCCGGTCGATGCTGTGCACCCAGTCGAAGTGCTCGGCCACCGCGCGTGTCTTGTTGCTCTGCAGGGGCCCGATGAAGTGCCAGGCGATCGCCTCGGGGCCGTTGCGCAGGTCGGTCAGGGCGCTGGTCTTGGCGGTGCCTTCCTGTACGTAGTTCTCGCCGAACAGGCGTTGCCCGGCGGCATGGGCGGCGCGGACGGCGTCGGCGTCGAAGGTCTTGGAAACGGCCAGTAGCGTGACACTGGCCGGATCGCGCGAAGCCAATGTGCAGGCCGTTGTGATCCGCTGACGCACGGCTTGCAAGTTGGCGGCGATTACAGACATAATCCGGCGAGTTTGTTACAAAAAAACAAGGCTCCAACAACCCTGCCATCGTGGCAGTCCGGAGCATGTCCGGCGGCGCTTTTGCGCAGTGCGGGCGACATAAGAAAGTCGGGGGTTATTATAGATGGACATCGCGCAGCTTCTGGCCTTCTCTGCCAAGAACAAAGCGTCTGATCTGCACTTGTCGGCGGGCTTGCCTCCGATGATCCGGATCCATGGCGACATGCGCCGTATCAACGTGCCGCCGCTCACGCACCAGGATGTCCACTCCATGGTGTACGACATCATGAGCGACGTGCAGCGCAAGCATTACGAAGAAAACCTGGAAGCGGACTTCTCGTTCGAGATTCCCGGTCTGTCGCGTTTCCGGGTCAACGCCTTCAACCAGAACCGCGGCGCTTCCGCCGTGTTCCGGACGATTCCGTCCAAGGTGCTGACGCTGGAAGACCTGAAGGCGCCGGCCGTCTTCTCCGACCTCGCCATGAAGCCGCGCGGCCTGGTGCTGGTGACGGGGCCGACCGGCTCGGGCAAGTCGACCACGCTGGCGGCGATGGTTAACCACCGCAACGAAAACGACCTGGGCCACATCCTCACGGTGGAAGACCCGATCGAATTCGTGCACGAATCCAAGAAGAGCCTGATCAACCAGCGCGAACTGGGGCCGCATACCCATTCGTTCGCCAACGCGCTGAAATCGGCGCTGCGGGAAGACCCGGACGTGGTCCTGGTCGGCGAATTGCGTGACCTGGAAACCATCCGCCTGGCGCTGACGGCGGCCGAAACCGGCCACTTGGTGTTTGGCACGCTGCACACGAGTTCCGCGGCCAAGACCATCGACCGGGTGGTCGACGTGTTCCCCTCGGATGAGAAGGACATGGTCCGCACCATGTTGTCCGAATCGCTGGAAGCAGTGATCTCGCAGACGCTGCTCAAGACGCGCGACGGCTCCGGCCGGGTCGCGGCGCACGAGATCATGATCTGCACGCCGGCCATCCGACACCTGATCCGCGAGAACAAGATCTCGCAGATGTACTCGATGATGCAGACCAGCAGCGGGCTGGGCATGCAGACACTGGATCAGTGCCTGTCGGAGCTCATCAAGCGCTCGGCGATCAACTACGCCGACGCGCGCGCCATCGCCAAGAACCCGGACGCGTTCGCGAACTAACCGCTTCGCCCACGCTTTTCCTCATCGTCATTCCTAGCAGGAGGGGCACGCCATGCTGGACCGCGACGCCGCCACCAAATATATCCACGAACTCTTGCAGCTCATGGTGAACAGCCGTGGCTCGGACTTGTTCATCACCGCGGAATTCCCGCCCGCCATCAAGGTGGACGGCAAAGTCACGCCGATCTCGCAGCAGCCGCTGACCATCGTCCAGGCCATGGGCCTGGTCAAGGCGATCATGAGCGAGAAGCAGCTGCGCGAGTTCGAAGAGTCGTTCGAGTGCAACTTCGCCATCACCGCGCCCGCCACCGGCCGCTTCCGCGTGTCGGCGTTCATGCAGCAGGGCCGCGCCGGCATGGTGCTGCGGACCATCACCACCAAGATCCCGACGCTCGCCGAACTGGACCTGCCGCCCATCCTCAACGAAGTCGCGATGAGCAAGCGCGGGCTCGTGGTGGTGGTGGGGGCGACGGGCTCCGGCAAGTCGACCACGCTGGCGGCGATGGTCGGCTACCGCAACGCGCATTCGTACGGCCACATCATCACCATCGAAGACCCGGTGGAATATGTGCACGCACACCACAACTGCGTTGTGACGCAGCGCGAGGTGGGCGTGGACACGGAATCCTGGCACGTGGCGCTGAAGAACACGCTGCGGCAGGCGCCGGACGTGATCCTGATCGGCGAAATCCGCGATCGCGACACGATGGAGTACGCCATCCAGTACGCTGAGACCGGCCACTTGTGCCTGGCCACGCTGCACGCCAACAGCTCGAACCAGGCGATCGACCGGATCATCAACTTCTTCCCGGAAGAGCGGCGTCAGCAACTGCTGATCGACCTGTCCCTGAACCTGCGCGCCATGATCGCGCAGCGTCTGCTGCCGCGCAAAGGCAAGAAGGGCCGCGCGCCGGCGATCGAAATCCTGCTGGGCACGCCGCTGGTGTCCGACCTGATCTTCAAGGGCGAGATACACGAGCTCAAGGAGGTCATGAAGAAGTCGCGCGAGCAGGGCATGGTCTGTTTCGACCAGGCGCTGTTCGAGCTCTACGAGGCGGACAAGATCACCTATGAGGATGCGCTGCGCAACGCGGATTCGCTGAACGACCTGCGTCTGCAGATCAAGCTGCACAGCAAGCGCGGCGGGCCGGTGGATCTGACGGCTGGCACCGAGCATCTCAACGTGATGTGACGTATCCGCGCAACTACCCAATTTGAAGTAATTTTGGGCGCATAACGTTTGCGCCCCGACACAGTCACCCGAATTTCACTGTCCATCCCTTAATATTTGCTGAGAATTGCCGTATAAAGGCGGGCGCGGGCTGGAGGATCTCGGCCCGTGCTCTATACAAAACAATAAGTTCTCAAATTTCGGGTGGGTGTACTGTGGCAAGCAAGCTTGCATGCCAGCGCGCGCGGTCAGCGCGGGGCTTCACGCTGATCGAGCTCATGATCGTGGCGGCTATTGTCGCCATTCTTGCGGTTCTGGCGTATCCCTCTTACGTTCAGTACATCGTGCGCTCCAACCGCGCGGCGACGGAATCGTTCATGCAGGAAGTGGCTGCGGCCCAGGAGCGCTTCCTGCTCGATAACCGAGCGTATGCCTCGGACCTGGCGACGCTGCAATATGCCAGCAGCGTTCCGGCCAGCGTCGCCGCCAACTACCAGTTCAGCTTCACTGCCGTTACGACGGCTCCGCCGGCTTATACGCTGAATGCAAAGCCGACGGGCAGCCAGGCCTCCAGCGACGCCGCGTGCGGCACGCTCGGTCTGTCGAATACCGGCAGCAAGACGGCCTCCGGCGGTGCCTCCAACTGCTGGAAATAGGCCATGCACAGGACATTCATGCCACCACGTTCGGGAAAGCCGTCCTGCAGGGGTGTCACGCTGCCGGAACTGCTGGTCGGGCTGGCCGTGCTGTCGATTCTCATCGTCATCGCCGTCCCGTCGTTCTCCGGCCTGATCGCCACGCAGCGCGCACGCAATGCTTCGCTCGACCTGTCCGCCGCGATCACGCTGGCGCGCAGCGAGGCCGTTAAGCAGAACACCACGGCCACGGTCTCCTCGACCGGCAATTGGGCGACCGGCTGGGCGCTGGCGGTGAACTCCACCGTCATCCGCACCTTTGGTCCCTACACCGGCGTCACGATTGCGCCCAGCAACGGCAATACCTTGTCGATCGGCAATGATGGCCGGCCGACGGCGGGCGCCGTCACATTCCTTGTCACGCCGACGACGTCGGCACAGACGTCTTCGACGATCTGCGTCCAGGTGGGCGGCACCGGTCGGGTCGCCCTGGTAACGGGAGGTTGCTCATGAGCGCACGCATGCGTCGACGGAGCCCGCGGCAGCGCAGGGCAGGCCAGCGCGGGCTGACCCTCATCGAGGTGTTGATCTCGGTGGTGATCCTGCTGGCGGCCCTGCTGGGTGCAGCCGGGCTGATCGCACGGTCCAACCAGTCCGAAATGGAGTCGTATCAGCGGGTCCAGGCACTGACGCTGCTGCAGGACATGGTGACCCGGCTCAACGCCAACCGGCAGGCCGCGGCCTGCTACGCCGTCGCGGGCACGATCACGACCGCCGGCAACGGAGGCACTTCGGTGCCCAGCTGCACGACCGGCACCGCAGCCCAGCAGACCCTGGCCCAGACGGACCTGACCGCCTGGAGCACCGAGCTGATGGGGAGCGCGGAAAGCAGCAGCGGCAACGCGGTCGGCGCCATGATCGGCGCGCGCGGCTGCATCGAGGCCATCGATACCACCAACCAGATCTACCGCGTGACCGTTACATGGCAGGGGCTGGCCAAGACGGTGTCGTCGTCGTTGCCTTGCGGCAGCGGCAGCTTCACCGACGACACGTATCGACGCGCCGTCAGTGTCCAGGTGCGCATTGGAGTCCTGTCATGAGGCGGGAACGCAAGATGGTGCGCCGCCAGCGCGGTATGTCGCTGATCGAGCTGATGATCGGGATGACGCTCGGCCTGCTGCTGCTGACGGCGCTGGGCAGCCTGTATTTTTCGACCACGCAGTCGCGTGCGCAGCTGGCCAACAGCGCAAGCCAGATCGAGAACGGCCGCTACGTGCTGGACCTGATCAGCCAGGAGCTCGGCCTGGCCGGCTTCATGGGGGCGTCGAGCGTGCGCAGTACCGCCGCGCTGTCGGCACCCGACGTGTGCACGGTTGCCACCAACACCCTCGGTTACTCGAGCAGTCCGGCGACCGTGCCGGTGGCGGTGTACGGCTATGCGGCCGGAGCGACTGCGCCTTGCCTGCCCAACCTGTCGGCCAGCTCGGAGATCCTGGTGGTGCGGCGCGTCTCGACCACGGCCGTCACGACGGCCACCGCGGGCGAGGCCTACATGCAGGCGTCGTTCTGCACCAGCGATACCGTGCCGTTCGTCTTCAGCTCCACCGCGACCGATTTC
Source organism: Ralstonia pseudosolanacearum (assembly GCF_024925465.1). Taxonomy (NCBI): domain Bacteria; kingdom Pseudomonadati; phylum Pseudomonadota; class Betaproteobacteria; order Burkholderiales; family Burkholderiaceae; genus Ralstonia; species Ralstonia pseudosolanacearum. Next base: position 887,537 of record NZ_CP103852.1, read on the forward strand.
ACGATGCGCACCAAGGCGTGCAGCAGCACGGCACCGGCCGAGTTGCGGCAGGCCAGCGTGCGCGTGTTCTATATCGCCACGTGCGACCGCTGCAGCAACGGCGGCGACGGCATTCCCACGCTGATGATGGCGGAGCTCTCGGGCGGCCAATACCAGTTCAAGCAGATCGCACAGGGCGTCCAGGACATTCATTTCGCCTACGGCGTCGACATGGACAACAATGGATCCGCCGACTGCTACGTGAGCGATCCCGGCGCGGACAACAGCGCCGCTTGCACGGCCGTATCGGGCTACAACTGGGCGACGCCCCTGACCAACTGGGGCAATGTCACGGCGGTCCGCGTCAACGTGCTGGCCCGCACGCTGAATATCGCGCCGGGATGGTCGGACACCCGGACCTATGACCTGGGCCGCGCCACGGTGTCCGGTCCGTTCAATGACGGCTATAAGCGGCACGTCTATGCAGAAGTCGCGCGGCTGGCCAATGTAGCCGGCCCGAGGGAGTAAGCCATGCGCCGTTTATCGACGCGCCAGTCCGGGGTGACGCTGGTCGTCAGCCTGATCTTTCTGGCCATCTTCATGGCCATCGTGGTGGTGATGACGAACTCGAGTGTCGTCAACTCGAAGATCGCCGCCAACCAGCAATACGGCATGGAAGCGCGCAGCGCCGCGCAGCAGGGGATCGAGCAGGTCATCAGCGTGGATTTCACCTCCAGCCCGGCCGCCGCCACCGTGCCGGTGGATGTGAACGGCGACGGCAAGACCGATTACACGGCGCAGGTCGCCACGCCGGTGTGCACGACGACCAAGCCGATTCTCAACGTCGAGCTGAACGCGAGCAACGCGGATGACGTGTCCTGCTATGCCGGCAACGGCAACCAGGATACGGGTGTGATCGGCTCCAGCTCCAGCGGCGGGCGCTCGAATTGCGATGCGACCCAATGGGACGTCGCTGCTTCCGTCAACGATACCAACGCGACCAGCGTCAGCACCACATTGCATCAGGGGGTCGCGGTTCGGGTGCCGAGCGGCACCGTCTGTCCGTGAAGCTGCCCGCATTACGCTAGGAAAAAACTACATGCGTCTATCCGCCCGCACCGCTCTTGGCGCCATGGCCCCGATCCTGGCCATGCTTGCGCTCGCCAGCCCGGCCGCCGCCGAGGACATTGATCTGTACACCGGCCTGACGCCGCAGACCGGCAAGCCCAATGTCCTGATCCTGATGGACAACGCCGCAGCCTGGGATGCTACCGCCAGCTTCACTTGCGCCACCTCCGGCGTGGTGGGCACCAACAACGTCGGCAAGGACGTTGGCGCTGAGCAATGCGCGCTCTACGGCGCGGTGTCGTCGTTCAAGAACAATGCTTCGCTGCTGGGCAACCTCAATCTGGGCCTCATGATGTTCGGCACCGGCAGCAATGCCGGCGGGCAGTTCAGGATTCCGTCCGCGGCGCCCTATGGGCTGCAGTTGATGGATGCCAACGGGATCAACAATTTCCTGAGCAGCGTGCAGACCATCGACCGGCTGGCCGACAAGGCCAACGGCTCGCAGGTGGGCGGCGGCATGCAGGAAGCCTGGGCGTTCTTCGCGGGCAAGACGGGGTTGTCCGGCACCACGTACACGTCGCCGATCAGCAATCCGTGCCAGCGCAACTACGTGATCTACATCGCCAACGCGGTCAACAACGGCAAGCCGCAGGACACCGGCCAGAACGCCTTCAATGCGCTGGTGTCGGCGGGCGCGACCAGCGCGCAGCAGCAGCAGATCACCATTCCCACGAACAGCAAGTATCAGTCCAACTGGGGCGACGAGTGGGCGCGCTTCATGTATCAGACGGATCTGTCCGGCGGCAACAGCTCGAACAACCAGCCGCAGAACATCATCACGTACACCATTTCCGTCACGGACGGCAAGAACCCGGACTACGTCGCCTTCGATAACAGCATGGCGACCAACGGCGGGGGCAAGACCTACGTGGTGCAGCTCGGCGACGTCGACGGGCTGAAGAACGCGCTGCTCGAGATCTTCAACGAAGTCCAGGCGGTCAACAGCGTGTTTGCGTCCGTCAGTCTGCCGGCGGCGGTCAATGCGCAAGGGCAGTTCCTGAACCAGGTGTATATCGGCATGTTCCGTCCGGACCGCACCGCTGCGCCGCGCTGGATGGGCAACCTCAAGCAGTACCAGGTCGGCTACGACAGCACCGGCACCATCGTGATGCAGGATTCGCTGGGCAAGACAGCGATCAGCAGTTCGGGGACGGGCTTCCTCACACCGAGCGCCGTGAGCTTCTGGACAACTGAACCGCCGCTGTCGTATGGCACGAGCGGGTACGGTTCCAGTTCGGTCTCCAAGTGGCCCGCCAACGGTTTCTGGATCAACAGTCCGTCCGGTGCCGGCTGGAATCTCGATTCGGCCGACGGCGAAGTGGTAGAGAAGGGCGGTGCGGGCGAGATGCTGCGCGCGCAATACCTGACCGACCAGAGCAGCCGGGTGCTGTACACCTGCAATGGCGCTGGCACGTGCCCGACCAGCGGGGCCATGCCGCTGTTCAACACCGCCAATACCTGGCTGGCCGGCAGCAGCGGCCTGACGGCCATCAACTCCGGTACCGGCGGTGCCGCGACCATCAGTTCGAGCGAGCAGGCCAACCTGATCAACTGGGTGCGCGGACGCGACGTCTATGCGATGGACGGCTCCACCGTGGCCGGCCAGGAAGCCGAAACCGGCCCGGGCTCTCCGGTGACGATCCGCCCGTCGGTGCACGGCGACGTGCTGCACTCGCGGCCGGTGGTGGTCAACTACGGCGGCACGACCGGCGTGGTGGTGTTCTATGGCGCCAACGACGGGGCGTTCCATGCCGTCAACGGCAACCAGACGGCCGGCATCAACGGCGTGCGTCCGGGCGGCGAACTGTGGGGCTTCATTCCGCCCGAATTCCTCGGCAAGCTGAGCCGGCTGTATACCAATGCGCCCGAAATCAAGCTGTCGACGACGCCCAGCGGCATCACGCCGACGCCGACGCCGCGCGACTACTTCTTCGACGGCAGCACCACCGTCATGCAGGACCAGCGCAATGCGTCCAGCCCGCGCACCATCATCTACCTGACGGCCCGCCGCGGCGGCAGCCTGGTCTATGCCATCGAGGTCACGGACCCGCTCAATCCGCGCTATCTGTGGTCGCGCAGCAATAGCGATATTCCGGAGCTGGGCCAGACCTGGTCCAAGCCGCGCGTGATGCGCGTGCAGGGCTACAGCAATCCGGTCCTGATCATGGGCGCCGGCTACGACACCGCCGAAGACAGTGATCCGTCACCCGGCGTCGATACCGTCGGCCGTGGCGTGATCGTGCTCGATGCCTACACCGGCGTGCCCGTGTGGAGCGGGCTGGCCAACTGCACCGGCGTGGCCGGCGTGTGCGTGAAGGTGACGGGCCTGACGCGCTCGATCGCCTCGGACGTGGCCGTGCTGGACCGCAACAGCACCGGTTACATCCAGGCGGCCTATGTGGGCGACGTGGGTGGCAACCTGTGGCGGGTCGATTTCCAGGGCAGCGCAGGCAATACCCCAGCCAACTGGACCATGACTCAACTGGCCACCCTGGGCGGCGCGGCCACCACCAACAATGCGCGCAAGTTCTTCTATGCGCCCGACATCGTGCCCACGGCTGGCTACAACGCCATCATGGCCGGTACCGGCGACCGCGAGCATCCGCTGTACTCGGCGTCCACCACGGCGGGCACCGCCTACAACGTGGTCAACCGCTTCTACATGATCAAGGACCCCAACACCGGCACCATGCCGTCCAGCTGGACCCCGATCACCGAGGCCAACCTGGTCGATCTGTCGTCGACCACGAAGACGTACGACGGCACCGGCTCCGGCTACTACATCACCCTGCCGAATCCGGGCGAAAAGGTCGTCAATGCGCCGCTCACGGTGGCCGGCTACACCTATTTCGGCACCAACACTCCGGCGGTGCCGAAGGCCGGCATGTGCTACCCCAACCTCGGCGTCGCACGCGACTATGCGGTCGGCTTCCTGACGGCGACCGGACAGAATGCGAACCGGTCGGTGCTGCTCGATGGCGGCGGTTTTCCGCCGTCGCCGGTGTACGGCCTGGTTTCGGTGACCGACAGCAACGGCACGACCAGCCTGACGCCGATCCTGTTCGGCGGCGGCAATCAGACGGGCTCCGGCGGCGGCTCTGCGCTGCAGGCCCACAAGGTCGTGATTACGGGGGCAGGCAAGCGCAAGCGCACCTACTGGTATTCGGAAAGCGACAAGCACTGAGACAGCGCTGACGTGACGGTCGCCATGCATTGGCGGCCGATTACAATGGGTCTTGTGGGCGGTTTGTTTCTTTCACCGAATACCGGAGGATGACCATGAGCGACATCTACGCGTTCGAGGCGGATTCGCTGGCAGGCCAGCGCGTGCCGCTGTCGCAGTATCGCGGCAAGGTCCTGCTGATCGTCAACACGGCGAGCCAGTGCGGGTTCACGCCGCAATACGCCGGCCTGGAAGCGGTGTACAAGCGGCTGAACGAAAAGGGGTTGGAGGTCCTCGGCTTTCCGTGCAACCAGTTCGGCAAGCAGGAACCGGGTGGGGCGGAGGAGATCGGCGCGTTCTGCGAGAAGAACTACGGGGTGTCGTTCCCCATGTTCGGCAAGATCGAGGTGAACGGGTCGAACGCGCATCCGCTGTACAAGTGGCTGACCTCGGAGAAGCCCGGCGTGCTGGGCACGGAAGCCATCAAGTGGAACTTCACCAAGTTTCTGCTGCGCCGCGACGGCACGGTCTACAAGCGCTATGCGCCGCTGACCAAGCCCGAGGAGATGCTCGGCGATATCGAGACGCTGCTGGCGGAGCCGGATCCGCTTTGATCGGTGCGCTCCGGCCCTAGTCCGTCGAACCCTTCACCTTGCGCATGAAGTCCGCCAGCGAGCGCTCGGCGGATTCGGCGAAGTGCCGCTCCAGGATGTCGACCTTGACACAGCGGTCGAGGCGGAAGGTGCGGTAGTCCTGGCGGTGCTCGCACCACGCGGCGACCAGCCAGACCTGTCCCCAGAAGAACAGGCCGAGCGGCTGGATGCAGCGGTCGGTCAACTGGCCCTGCGCATCGCGGTAGGCGAGCCGCGCCACGGCGTGGCGGCCGAGCGCGGCGTGCAGCGTGTCGAACGCTTGCCTGACCCCGCGGGTCATGCCGAAGCTGGGCGCGAAGATGCGGGTGGTCTCGGCTTCGGCGCGGCGCTCGGCGGGCAGGGTGCCCATCAGTTTTTCCAGCGCGGCCTCGACCGAGCTGGCCATCGCGCCGCCGCTCCACGCCTTGATCATTCGTGCCCCGGCGACCAGCGCCTCCACTTCATCGGTCGTGAACATCAGCGGCGCGAGGTCGAAGCCGGCCCGCATGCGGTAGCCGATGCCGGCCTCGCCCTCGATCGGCACGCCGGAGATCGACAGGTCGCGGATGTCGCGATACACCGTGCGCTCGGACACGCCCAGCCGGTCGGCCAGCATCGCCGCCGTGGTCAGGCGGCGGCCGCGCAGGATCTGCGCGATCTGGAAGAGGCGGTCGGCGCGGCGGGTCATGCGGCGCATTGTAGTGGTCCTGTCGCCGCCTGCAACGCGCGCGGTTTGCCCCTACGCACCGAAGGGCGTCAGCTCGCGTTCGGGATGGATGTCGACGATGTCGACCTGCTCGCCGCGGCGCAGCATGCGCTTGCCCAGGCGTGGGAAGTCGGCGATCTCGATGTTCAGGTGTTCGCCGCCGCACAGGTAGACGAGGTCGTCCCTGCCGCAGTTGCGCAGGTGGTGGGCGACGCCGGTGGGGAAAGCCATGAAGTCGCCGGCGCGCACCCGGTAGATGCCGTCGTCGATCTCGGCCTGGCCTTCGCCCGACAGGATGTAGATCCACTCCTCTTCCCGCTGATGGGCGTGGTAGACGAAGGACTCCTTGCCCGGCGGCACGCGCGCGAAGTTGACGCCGGCGCGCTTGAGGCCCAGCAGGAGGCCCATCATGGTGCCGTGGATTTCCGACAGGCTGTTCCACGGATGCGAATACGGCTGCGCGCGCGCGGCGATGTCGGCGGCGCGCATCAGATAGGGCGATTGGCTCGGCATGGTGTGCTTCCCGGTCTGGGGTGGGGCCGGCGGTTGCGCCGGCCGGGGCGCTATTGCTGCAGCAGGTACGCCTGCGTCGTCGCATCGGGCTCGTGCAGGCCGATGCGGTTGCCTTCGGTGTCGACGATGTGGGCGATGCGGCCCATCCGGTCGGGCAGCGTCATCGGGCCGAACACGCACCGGCCGCCGTTGCCGTTGACGCGCTCGAGCACGGCATCCAGGTCCGGCGCGTTCAGGTACAGCACGCTGCCCTGGTCGGCGGGCGCGAAGCCCTGGCCGTGGACCAGCGCGCCGTGGACGGTGGTCTCGCCGGCCGGGAACACGCCCATCCGCATGTCGCCCATGTCTTCCTGCTTGAGCCGGGTGTCGAAGACGTGCTCGTAGAACTTCACCGCGCGCGGGAAGTCGGCCGTCGGGATTTCAAACCAGTTGATGACGCTTGCCATGAGGGTCGCTCCGATTGGGAGACCGGTCGTCGGGAGACCGGTCTCGTTGAGGTGGAGCGATTGTGGCGGGGGGCTCCTGACAGCGTTCTGTCAGGAGCATGCAGGAGGGGCGCTGTTGCCCGGGCAGCGAGAGCGCGGGCGGAAGCCGCGGGCCGGCCTAGTGCGGAATCCAGGCGGCAAGCAGCGGCACCATCACCGCTGTCAGGATGCCGTTCAGCCCCATGCCCAGTGCCGCGAACGCGCCGGCCTCCGGGCTCACCTGGAACGCGCGCGCGGTGCCGATGCCGTGCGCCGCGATGCCGGTGGCGAAGCCGCGCACGCTGTATTCGCGGATGCCCAGCAGGTTCAGCAGCCGCGTGGTGGTACTCGCCCCCAGCAGGCCGGTCATCATCACCAGCACCGCCGTGAGCGACGGCGATCCGCCGATTTTCTCGGACACCCCCATGGCGATCGGGATGGTCACCGACTTGGAGGCCAGCGAGCGCAGCGTCTCCGGCGACGCGCCGAGCAGCCACGCCACGCCGACCGCCGAGAGGGTGGCGACCAGGGAGCCGGCGAGCAGCCCGCTCAGCAGCGGAATGGCATGGCGCCGCAGCTTGGGCCACTGGTGGTACAGCGGCACCGCCAGCGCCACCGTGGCCGGGCCCAGCAGGAAGTGCACGAACTGCGCGCCGTCGAAGTAGGTCTTGTACGGCGTGTCCGTCGCGGTCAGCAGCGTGACCAGGATGGCTACTGCGATCAGCACCGGATTGGCGAGCGGGTTGAAGCGCAGCCGCTGGTAGATGCCGTAGGCGAAGACATAGGCCACCAGCGTGGCGGTCAGCCCCAGCAGCGGCGTGGCGGCTAGGTAGACCCAGAGCTTGTGCAGGTCCGGCGTCATGGCGCCACCTCTTCGTGCGCTTCGCCGCGATCGCCCATGCGGCGCATCAGCGCCCGCGTGACCAGCGCGCCCGCGCCGATTGCCAGCCACGTGCTGATCGCCACCGCCGCCACGATCGGCAGCCACTCCTGGCTGATGCGGTGCATCTGCGCCATCACCCCCACGCCGGCCGGCACGAACAGGATCGACAGGTGCCGCAGCAGTTCGGCCACCGTGCCCTGCATGACTTCCAGGATGCGGCCGCGGTCGGCCAGCAGGAACAGGAACAGCAGCATCATGCCGATCACCGGTCCGGGCACCGGCAGATGCAGGGCATAGCTCAATAGCTCACCCACCGACTGGAAGGTCAGCAGGATGGCGAAGGTTTGCAGCACGCGGCCTCCAAAAATTCACAAGCGTCGATCAGCCGCGCGATGCACGGTCCGGCTATCCGGCCAGCATGCGGTCCACCAGTTCGATCCAATGCTCGACCGGCGTATCGGTGCCGCTTTGCAGATGCGTCACGCAGCCGATGTTGGCCGACACGATACGTTCCGGCTGCGTGGCAAGCAAGCGGCGCAGCTTGTCGTCGCGCAGGCGATACGCCAGTTCGGGTTGCAGCACCGAATAGGTGCCCGCCGATCCGCAGCACAGGTGGCTGTCGGTGCAGAGCCGCACCTCCACGCCCAATGAAGCGAGCAGGCCTTCCACTGCGCCGCGGATCTGCTGGCCGTGCTGCAGCGTGCAAGGCGCGTGCCAGGCCACGCGCGGGCGGTGGGCTTCGGGTTTGGCCTGCCGCAGCAGCTGGTCGGAGAAGGCGGGCAGCACCTCGCACAGATCGCGCGTCATGGCCGACACGCGCGCCGCCCGTTCGGCATAGGCCGGGTCGTCGCGCAGCAGGTGGCCGTATTCCTTGACCATCGCGCCGCAGCCGGAGGCCGTCATGACGATGGCCTCGGCGCCGGCCTCGATGTGCGGCCACCAGGCGTCGATGTTGGCGCGCATGTTGCCGAGGCCGCCCGCGTGGTCGTTCATGTGATAGCGGATCGCGCCGCAGCAGCCCGCACGGTCCGCGCTGACCAACTGCACGCCCAGCCTGTCGAAGACGCGCGCGGTGGCGGCATTGATGTTGGGCGACATGGCCGGCTGCACGCAGCCTTCCAGCAGCAGCATCTTGCGTGCATGGGTGGCGGTGGGCCGCGCGCCGGCCTGCGGCGCCCTGGCCGGCACCTTGTTGCGCAGCACGCTCGGCAGCAGCGGGCGCACCGCCTGGCCCAGCCTGAGCGCGGGGCCGAACAGCCGCGGCCGCGTCAGCCCCTCGCGCAGCACCCAGCGCATCGCGCGCTCGGCCAGCGGGCGCGATGCGCCCTGCGCGTCGAGCTGGTCGTCGACGATCTTGCGGCCGATCTCGACCAGCCGGCCGTAAGTCACGCCCGATGGGCAGGTCGATTCGCAGTTGCGGCAGGTCAGGCAGCGGTCCAGGTGCAGGCGGGTGCGCTCGCCGGCCGGCTGGCCTTCGAGCACCTGTTTCATCAGGTAGATGCGGCCGCGCGGTCCGTCGAGTTCGTCGCCGAGCAACTGGTAGGTCGGGCAGGTGGCCGTGCAGAAGCCGCAGTGCACGCACTTCTGCACGATGCCCTGGGCCTCTTCGCCATCGGGGGTGTTCTGCAGGAACGCCGCGAGCGTGATTTGCATGATGGCGGGTCAGAAATCGGCGTACAGGCGGCCGGGGTTGAAGATGCCGTGCGGGTCGAAGCTGTCCTTCAGGCGCTTGTGCACCGCCATCAGCGGCGCGGCGACGGGGGTGAAGACGGCACTGTCGCGGTCGCCGTTGCGGAACAGCGTGGCATGGCCGCCGGCCTGGCGCACGGCATCGCGGAGGGCGTCGGCAGGTGTGTTGCCGGTGTCGATCCACCACCGCTGGCCGCCGCCCCATTCGATGAGCTGGTCGTCGGCCGCCGCAGGGCCCAATGCCAGCGGTGGCGTGGCCGGAGGCAGGGCGATGCGCCACAGCGGCAGGCTGCCCTGCACGGCGCGCGCGAAGAACGCGTGCGACTGCTCGCGCAGGTCACGCCACAGCGCCAGCGCTTCGGCCTCGTCGACCCGGTCGCCGCCGAGCCTGGCGCGGGCCGCGCGCACCGCCGCATCGGCGCCGCACAGGCGGACCCACAGCGTGCCGTCGATCCACGCGGACGCCGCGATCGGCAGCGGCTGGCCGCCCCAGCGGTTGAGCGTATCGATGGCCTCGGCCTGCGGCATGGCAAAGCGCAGCGTGGCATCGCAGAACGGCATCGGCAGCACCTTCAGCGAGACCTGCGCCACCAGCCCCAGCGTGCCCAGCGCGCCGGCCATCAGGCGCGACACGTCATAGCCGGCCACGTTCTTCATCACCTGGCCGCCGAAGTTGAGCAGGTCGCCGCGGCCGTCCAGGATCACGGCGCCGAGCACGAAATCGCGCAGCGCGCCCACCGACTGCCGGCGCGGGCCGGACAGGCCGCACGCGAAGGCGCCGCCCACTGTCGCCCGCGCGCCGCCGGCGGCGAAATGCGGCGGCTCGAAGGCCAGCATCTGGCGATGCTCGGCCAGCGCGGCCTCCACCTCGGCCAGCGGCGTGCCGCAGCGCGCCGTGACGACGAGTTCCGCGCAGTCGTAGTCGACGATGCCGGACCACGCGCGCGTGTCGAGCACGGTGGCGCCGGGGGCGGGCCTGCGGCCGTAGAAGTCCTTGGTGCCGCCGCCGCGCAGGGTGAGCGGCGCGCGGTCGGCGGCGGCCTGCAGGATGGCGTCGCGCAGGCGCGCGAGCGCGGGGTCGAGTGCGGTCATGCGTGCGGCCTCAGAAGCGCGGCAGGTCGGGGTGCGGCAGCAGGCCGCGGCGCACATGCAGCTTGCCGTATTCGGCGCAGCGCGCGAGCGTGGGGATGGCCTTGTCGGGGTTCAGCAGGCGCGCCGGATCGAAGGCCGCCTTGACGCGCAGGAAGGCATCGCGCTCCTCGGCCGAGAACTGCACGCACATCGAATTGAGCTTCTCGACCCCCACGCCATGCTCGCCGGTGACGGTGCCGCCCAGCTCCACGCAGGTCTCGAGGATGTCCGCGCCGAACAGCTCGGCGCGGTGCCATTCGTCCTGGTCCTCGCCGTTGAAGAGGATCAGCGGGTGCATGTTGCCGTCGCCGGCGTGGAAGACGTTGATGCAGCGCAGCGCGTATTTTTGCTCCATCTGCTGGATGCGCTTGAGCAGCGTGCCGATGTGCTTGCGCGGGATGGTGCCGTCCATGCAGTAGTAGTCCGGCGAGATGCGCCCGGCGGCCGGGAAGGCATTCTTGCGGCCGCTCCAGAATTTCAGCCGCTCGGCCTCGCTCTGCGACACCTGGATGCGGGTGGCGCCGGAGGCGCGCAGCACCTCGCTCATCCGCGCGATCTCTTCGGCCACCTCTTCGGGCGTGCCGTCGGATTCGCACAGCAGGATGGCTGCGGCGTCCAGATCGTAGCCGGCGCGGACGAACTCCTCGACGGCGGCAGTGGCGGGTTTGTCCATCATCTCCAGCCCGGCCGGGATGATGCCGGCGGCAATCACGTCGGCCACCGCGTTGCCGCCCGCTGCCACGTCGTCGAAGCTCGCCATGATGACCTGCGCCAGCTGCGGCTTGGGCACCAGCCGCACGGTCACTTCCGTCACCACGGCCAGCATGCCTTCGGAGCCGATCACGGCGGCGAGCAGGTCCAGGCCGGGCGCGTCGGGCGCCTCGCTGCCGAACTCGACCACCTCGCCGTCCATCATCACGGCGCGCACGCGCAGCACGTTGTGCACGGTCAGGCCGTACTTCAGGCAATGCACGCCGCCGGAGTTCTCGCTGACGTTGCCGCCGATGGTGCAGGCGATCTGCGACGACGGATCGGGCGCGTAGTACAGCCCGTGCGGCGCGGCGGCCTCCGAGATGGCCAGGTTGCGCACGCCCGGCTGCACGGCCGCGGTGCGGGTGTGCGGATCGAGCTTCAGGATGCGCTTGAACTTGGCCAGCGACAGCACCAGTCCGCCAGGCGTCGGCATCGCGCCGCCCGACAGGCTGGTGCCGGCGCCGCGCGGCACCACCGGCACGCCTAGGCGATGGCAGGCGCGCAGAATCGCCACGACCTGCGCTTCGCTGTCCGGCAGCGCCACGGCCAGCGGCACCTGCCGGTAGGCGGCGAGACCGTCGCATTCGTAGGGGGTGGTGTCTTCACGCTCCCACAGCAGGGCATCGGCGGGCACCAGGGGCGACAGCGCGGCGATCAACTCGGCCTGCACGGCAGACGGATCGCGGGCGGCGGCGGGCAGCGGCGCGTTCATGGGGTGTCTCTCATCGTTGTCGTCCGGCGGCGGTGGCCGGTATCGAGGCACTATAGCCGGGCCGCCGCGCCGCACGGCGTGTTAAGGACTGTTAACGCGATGAATTCGGCTCGCCATGCCGGCCAATCGGATTCATCGGGATGCCTCGCGCGGTGGCCGGGCCCCGCGGTCTACCAATCCAGCCCGAGCAGCCAGTCGACGAAATGCTGCGCTTCCGGCCCGAGCGGCGCCTGCTCGCGCTGGACGATGTAGTAAGCATGCGGCGAGGCGGATTCGATGTCCAGCAGCCGCACCATCTGCCCCGAGGCCAGCCAGTTGCGCGCCATGCGCTGGCGCACCAGCGCCACGCCCTGGTTGGAGACGACCGCTTCCAGCATCAGCCCGATGTCGTTGAAGAGCGAGCCGGTGGCGGGTTCCGCCGCGTCCAGCCCGGCCGCCTCGAACCACGGCCGCCACGGCTCCAGCGGGCTGCGCAGCAGGTTCAGGTGCAGCAACTGCGCCGGCTCGGCGATGGCGTTGCCGCCGATCTGCTCGAAGTAGCCGCGCCCGCAGGCGGGAAAGACCGGCTCGTTGAGCAGCAGCGTGGTCTTCAGGTCCGGGTAGCGGCCGGTGCCGTAACGGATCTCGACGTCGGTATCCTCGGCCTTCACGTCGAGGAAGGGGATGGCGAGATGCAGCTCCAGGTCGATGTGCGGATACAGCGCCTGGAATTCCGGCAGGCGCGGCACCAAGTGCTGGCGGCCGAAGGTGGGCGGGATCGCCACGCGCAGCCGCGCGCGCTGCTTGCTGAACTCCGGCCGCGCCAGCTCGTGCAGGGACTTGAGCGCATCCTGCACGCTGCGCAGGTAGCGCGTGCCGGCCGCGGTCAGCCGCAGCGCGGTGCCGGTGCGCACGAACAGGTCTTCGCCCCACAGCGCTTCGAGGTTCTTGATGCGGTGGGAGACCGCGCTGGGTGTGACGGAGAGCTCCTCGGCCGCGCGCGCAAAGCTGGCGTGGCGCGCGCCCGCTTCGAAGGCGATCAGCAGATGCAGCGGCGGGACGCGCTTGAAGACGGAAGCCATGCGCTGGCACCTACCGCCGGAAGATCTTGCCGGGGTTCAGGATGTGCTTCGGGTCCAGCGCCTGCTTGACGCTGCGCATCAGGTCGATCGCATCGTCGCCATGCTCGGCGACGAGGAAATCCATCTTGTGCAGGCCCACGCCGTGCTCGCCGGTGCAGGTGCCGTCCATGGCGATGGCGCGTGCCACGATGCGCCGGTTGATGCGCTCGGCTTCTGCCAGCTCCTCGGGCTTGTCCGGATCGATCAGCAGCGCGACGTGGAAATTGCCGTCGCCCACGTGGCCGACGATGGGCGCGGGCAGTTGCAGCGGGCTGGCGAGCAGGTCCTGCTCGGTCTCGCCCACGCAATCGGCCAGCCGTGAGATCGGCACGCACACGTCGGTGGTGACCGCGCGGCAGCCGGGCTTGAGCTGCAGGAAGGCGAAATAGGCGTTGTGCCGGGCGTTCCACAGGCGGCTGCGGTCTTCGGGGCGGGTGGCCCATTCGAAGCCCTGGCCCCGGTGCTCGGCGGCGATCGCCTGTACGGTCTCGGCCTGCTCCTGCACGCCGTGCGCGGAGCCGTGGAACTCGAAGAACAGCGTCGGCAGCTCGGGCAGCGACAGCTTGTCATACCGGTTGATGGCGCGGATCGCCAGCGCGTCGACGAACTCCACGCGCGCCACCGGCACGCCCATCTGGATGGTATCGATCACCGCGGACACCGCGTCGCCCATGCTGGGGAACGCGCACACCGCCGCCGACACCGCCTCCGGCTGCGGATACAGCCTGAGCGTGATCTCGGTGATGATGCCCAGCGTCCCCTCGCTGCCGATGAACAGGCGCGTCAGGTCGTAGCCCGCCGACGATTTGCGCGCACGGTTCGCGGTCTTGATGACGCGGCCGTCGGCGGTCACCACGGTCAGGTTCAGCACGTTCTCGCGCATGGTGCCGTAGCGCACGGCGTTGGTGCCCGAGGCGCGCGTCGCGCACATGCCGCCGATGGACGCATCGGCGCCCGGGTCGATCGGGAAGAACAGGCCGGTGTCGCGGATGTCCGCGTTCAGCTGCTTGCGCGTGACGCCCGGCTCGACCGTCACCGTCAGGTCTTCGGGGTGCACCGACAGCACGCGGTTCATCTGCGAGAGATCCAGCGTGACGCCGCCCGCCACCGCCAGCAGGTGGCCTTCCAGCGACGAGCCGGCGCCGAACGGGATCAGCGGGATGGCGTGTTCGTGGCAGAGCCTGGCCACCGCCACCACGTCTTCGGTGGTCTGCGCGAAGACCACGGCGTCGGGCAGCATCGGATCGTAGGCCGATTCGTCGCGGCCGTGATGCGCGCGCACGGCATCGCTGGTGGAGACGCGCTCGCCGAAGCGCGCGCGCAGCGCATCGAGCATGGCCGGCGGGATGGGCTTGCGCGCCAATCCGGGATGGGGCAGGGGGTGGTTCATGGCGTCTTGCGATGGGCTCCGGCGCTGGGGCGGCGCCTTTGGGAGCCCATTCTATTGAGTCGGACGTATGAAGTTTGAATTTTTAGCATTCAGCCAAGTCAGAGCGACATGGAAAAAGAAGACGCTCGATATCAGAAACTGGAGCAGTTGCACGAGAGGCGAAAACCAGTGACGATGGCCGTTGGCGGCACACGGGAGAAACTGTCGATGATCTCCACCGTCACCAACCGGGGTCGTGCCAACTGGATGATCATCGATGGCGCCTTCAACCACGAGCGGCTCATCGAGTTCCTACAAGCGCTGGTGCGAGACGGCAAGCGCCGACGCAGAAAGGTCTTCCTCATCCTGGACAACTTGGGCGTACATCACTGCAAGCCCGTGAAGGCTTGGCTGGCCGAGCACGCGAAACACATCGAGGTCTTTTACCTGCCCAGCTACAGCCCCGAGCTCAATCCCGACGAGCGGTTAAACGCCGATCTCAAACACGCAATAGGCTCGAAGGTGCCTGCGCGCACGAAAGCCAAGCTGCGTGCTGCCGCCGACGAGCACATGCAATTCGTCGCCGCCAATGCGGCTCGTGTGCGCTCCTACTTCCAGGACCCGTTCGTCAAGTACGCCGCGTGAAAACTTCATCATGCCGGATCAATAACGCCGGGGTCGCGCGCGGCTTGCGATAATGCCCACGCCAAACCAACCCGCACAGGAGACGCCACCGTGGGCAACCGCTTATCCAAGATCGCCACCCGCACCGGCGACGACGGCACCACCGGCCTCGGCGACGGCAGCCGCACCGGCAAGGACGGCCTGCGCATCGCCGCCATCGGCGAGGTCGACGAACTGAACTCGCATCTCGGCGTGCTGCTGACGGAGACCCTGCCCGACGACGTGCGCGCCGCGCTCACCGCCATCCAGCACGACCTGTTCGACCTTGGCGGCGAGCTGTGCATCCCCAGCCACACCATGGTCACGCCCGCCCACGTGCTGCGGCTCGACCAATGGCTGGCCGACTACAACGCCGACCTGCCGCGCCTGGCCGAATTCATCCTGCCCGGCGGCAGCCGCGCCGCCGCGCAGGCGCACGTGTGCCGCACCGTCTGCCGTCGTGCCGAACGCGCCATCGTCGCGCTGGGCCGCGCGGAGACGCTGGGCGAGGCGCCCCGCCAGTACGTCAACCGGCTGTCCGACCTGCTGTTCGTGCTGGCGCGGGTGCTCAACCGTGCCGGCGGCGGTCAGGACGTGCTGTGGGAGCACGAACGACACAAGCCCGCATAGGGCGCTCGGCCCGCACCAAGCAAAACGGCCCGGCAGTCTCCCGCCGGGCCGTTTTGCTGCGCTGCCGCGCGCTTCAGTTCACGCTCGCGGAGTGGCCCTGCGCCACCGCCGTCAGCCCCTGCAGCGTGGCCGGCATGGTCACCGACAGCGCCTGCGACGGCGTCGGCACCGGGAAGCCTGCTTCGGCCAGCGCTTCCTTGATCGTGCGGTTGGTGTCGAAGTAGACCTGCCAGTACTGGTCGTTGTGCGTGTGCGGGCGCACCGCCAGCACCGGCCCCACCAGGTTGAATTCCAGAATCTCCACGTCGACCGGCGGATCCGCCAGCACGTTCGGGATCGCGCCGACCTTCTCCTTGAGCAGCGCGATGGCGGCGCCGTGGTCGGCATTGCCGGCCAGCTGCGCCTTGAGCTCGACGCGACGGTAGGGGTTGCTCGTGTAGTTCTGGATCGTGTCCGAGAAGATCTTGTTGTTGCCGATCATCGTGACGACGTTGTCCGGCGTATTGAGCGCGGTGGCGAACAGGCCGATTTCCTTGACCGTGCCGGTCACGCCGCCGGCCGTGACGAAATCGCCCACCTTGAACGGCCGCAGCACGATCAGGAACGCCCCGGCCGCGAAGTTGGACAGCAGCCCCGACCACGCCATGCCGATCGCCACGCCCGCCGCCGCGATCAGCGCCGCGAACGTCGTGGTCTGGATGCCGAAGTAGCCCAGGATGCCGATCACCAGCAGGATGTTCAGCGTGACGGTGATGACCGAGCCGACATAGCGCAGCACGGTCGGGTCCACCTTCTGGTGTTCCAGCGAACTCTGCACCAGCCGCACAGCCAGGTGGATCAGCCAGCGGCCGATGACCCAGAAGGCGATCGCCGCCAGGATCTTCATCCCGACATCGGTGGCGTACTGCGCCACGATTGCCTGGTACTTGCTTGCCGTGTTGACGGTGGTGTCCATCAAATTCTCAGCCATGATTCCCTCCGGTCGGATCGACAGAAAACCCCTTCACGATAGGGCAAAGGGGCGGCGATCGTGTGACTTCGGTACGTCTTGTTCACAAATTTCAACTTTTGTGCGGGATGAAATCTTGCTGATCGTGCAGTTTGTGCAGTTCGCCAGGGCGGTACCCTAAAAATCTCGCTGATCGAAAAGATTTTTGTCAAATGAGCGGCAATTCGGCGGAAATCTATGCGATCGAACAGATTGACTTGTTTCGAGTCGAGTGCCGCCCTAAAATCCATGCGTTCAGCGAGATTTTTTATGAAACATTTGATTGGCAACCCATCGGAAATCGGGGCGGTCATCCGTGCGGCGCGCAAGGCACAGAAACTGCGCCAGGATGATGCCGCCGGCAGCATCGGCGTCAGCGAATCCTTCATGGTCAAGGTAGAGCGGGGCGCCGAGACCGTTCAGTGGGGCAAGCTGTTCCAGATCCTGGACGGTCTCGGCGTGCGGATAACCGTGGATATTGCCGAGGCGAGCCCCGAATCGCTGTCGGACGAGATCCTGCGCGCGCAGCGACGGTCGGACCGCTGGCAGCAGCGCGTTGCCACCCGTAAGGCCGCCGCCAAAACATCCGTCAATGGCTGATCGCGTGCTCGCGCCTTCTCGACCGCGATGCCACATCGTCATCGCGGAAATGGCGCAGCGGCTGGCCTGATAGAAAAAGCCGACGCCAACCCGGAGGTTGGCGTCGGCTTGTCGGTGCAAATGCGTGTGCGCGGGCTCAGTTGCCGTTGCGCGGCACCAGCCGGCGTTTGCGCACGGCGTCGGCCAGCGTTTCCAGCACCTTGAGCGAATCGTCCCAGCCGATGCAGGCGTCGGTCACGCTCTGGCCGTAGTTCAGGTCCTCGACCGGGGTGCCCTGCACGTGGTCCTGGCGGCCGGCATTGATGTGCGATTCCACCATCACGCCGACGATGCGGTCGTCGCCGCCGGCCATCTGGCGGCCGATGTCTTCGCAGACCGGGATCTGGTTCTCGTGCTTCTTGCTGCTGTTGGCGTGCGAGGCATCGATCATCAGGCGCGCGGCCAGGCCGGACTTGGCGATGTCTTCGCAGGCCGCCTGCACGCTGGCGGCATCGTAGTTGGGTGCCTTGCCGCCGCGCAGGATGATGTGGCAATCCTCGTTGCCCGCCGTCGACACGATGGCCGAATGGCCGCCCTTGGTGACCGACAGGAAGTGGTGCGGCTGCGACGCCGCCTTGATCGCGTCCACGGCGATCTTCACGTTGCCGTCGGTGCCGTTCTTGAAGCCGACCGGGCACGACAGTCCGGAGGCCAGTTCGCGGTGCACCTGCGATTCGGTCGTGCGCGCCCCGATCGCGCCCCAGCTCACCAGGTCGGCGATGTACTGCGGGCTGATCATGTCGAGGTATTCGGTGCCCGCCGGCACGCCCAGCTCGTTGATGTTCACCAGCAGCTCGCGCGCGGTGCGCAGGCCGTCGTTGATCTTGAAGCTGCCGTCCATGTACGGATCGTTGATCAGGCCCTTCCAGCCGACCGTGGTGCGCGGCTTCTCGAAGTACACGCGCATGACGATTTCCAGGTCGGCCTTGAAGCGCTCGCGCTGTTCGACCAGGCGGCGCGCGTAGTCGAGGGCGGCCTTGGTGTCATGGATCGAGCACGGCCCGATGATGACGATCAGGCGGTCGTCCATGCCGTGCAGGATGCGGTGCATCGCCGTGCGGCTCTGGTAGATCAGCTCGGAAACGGCGTCGTTGCACGGGAATTCGCGGATCAGGTGCGCCGGTGGGGTCAGCTCTTTCAGTTCGCGAATGCGCAGGTCGTCGGTGTTCTTCGGCATGGAAAGCTCCCGGGGGATGTCTTGGTTCGTGTCGTGTATTGGAAGGGGCTACTGTGTTCGGATCATGTTTTCGCGTCGGGCCGGGATCGGGCCGGTGACAGGGCGAAAAAAAACCGCCAGGGTCGCTGGCGGTTTTAGGTATCTGTCGGGTGCCTTCATTTTTGCTGCAAGTGCCCCTCTCCCTCCGCCAGCGGTGCGAGATGCCAAAAATAAAAGTCAAAAAACTTGGCAAACATGGAGAGGAAACAGGGATGCTGCAAAAAGTGAAGGAAAGACGCGCTTGCGCCGCACCAATCGAACTGCCTTTATAACCGGTTTCTACAGGGGCCGCAAGTCGTGACCGTTCGGCCTCGCGTTGCAGCCCCGCATCGGCTGGATCCCGCTCAGGCGGCTCAGGCCGTGCCGCCCACCGTCATGTTCTCGATGCGCAGGGTCGGCTGGCCCACGCCCACCGGCACGCTCTGGCCTTCCTTGCCGCACACGCCGACGCCCGAATCGAGGCGCATGTCGTTGCCGATCATGGTGACGTCCTTGAGCGATTCGGGGCCGTTGCCGACCAGCGTGGCGCCCTTGACCGGCGTGGTGATCTTGCCGTCTTCGATCAGGTAGGCCTCGCTGGCCGAGAACACGAACTTGCCGTTGGTGATGTCGACCTGGCCGCCGCCGAAGTTGACGGCATAGAGGCCGCGCTTGACGCTGGCGATGATCTCCCGCGGATCCTTGTCGCCGCCGAGCATGTAGGTGTTGGTCATGCGCGGCATCGGCAGGGACGCGTAGCTTTCGCGGCGCGCGTTGCCGGTCACGGGCATCTTCATCAGGCGCGCGTTGAGCGTGTCCTGCATGTAGCCGGTCAGGATGCCGTCTTCGATCAGGGTGTTGCACTGCGTGGGATTGCCCTCGTCGTCGAGGTTGAGCGAGCCGCGGCGGTTGGGCAGCGTGCCGTCGTCCACCACGGTCACGCCCTTGGCCGCCACGCGTTCGCCCATGCGGCCCGAGAAGGCGGACGAGCCCTTGCGGTTGAAGTCGCCCTCCAGCCCGTGGCCGATCGCCTCGTGCAGCAGCACGCCGGGCCAGCCCGGGCCGAGCACCACGGTCATGGCGCCGGCCGGCGCCGGCTTGGCTTCCAGGTTGACCAGCGCGGAGGAGACGGCTTCGTCCACGTACTGCTGCAGCAGGTCGTCGCTGAAGTAGCCGTAGGCGTAGCGGCCGCCGCCGCCCGAGTTGCCCATCTCGCGGCGCCCGTTCTGCTCGGCGATGACGGTGACAGAGACCCGCACCAGCGGCCGCACGTCGGCGGCGATCACGCCGTCGCTGCGCGCGACCAGCATCACGTCGTACTCGCCGGCCAGGCCGGCCATCACCTGCACCACGCGCGGGTCCTTGGCGCGCGCGAGTTTTTCGATGCGCTCCAGCAGGGCCACCTTCTCCGATGCCGTCATCGAATCGAGCGGGTCGTTGGGGGCATACAGCGCGCGGCCGCCCTGGCTCTGCAGGCTGCCGGCCACCTTGATGCGCCCGGCGCCGGCGCGGCCGATGGTGCGGGTGGCCGCGGCCGCCTGCATCAGCGCCGGCAGGCTGATGTCGTCGGAATAGGCGAAGGCGGTGCGCTCGCCCGAGACCGCGCGCACGCCGACGCCCTGGTCGATGCTGAAGCTGCCCGACTTGACGATGCCTTCCTCGAGGCTCCATGCCTCGTTGCGGGTGTACTGGAAGTAGAGGTCGGCGTAGTCGACGCGGTGGGTGAAGATGTCGGCCAGCGCGCGCTGCAGCTGGGCCTCGTCGAGGCCGTACGGATCGAGCAGCACACGGCGCGCGACGGAGAGATTCTGGATGGCGATGTCGCCTGCGTTCATGGTGGGTCCTCGGGGAATTCGGTTGGGGCTCTACATCACGCGGTGCTTGAGCGCCGGCAGGTCGCGGCGGACCTGCGCCAGGCGCGCCGGGTCCATGTCGCCGATGGCCACGCCCTCGCCTTCCGGCACCGAGGCGATGATCTCGCCCCATGGGTCGACCAGCATGGAGTGGCCCCAGGTGCGGCGGCCGTTTTCGTGGCGTCCGCCTTGCGCGGCGGCGAGCACGTAGCACTGGTTCTCCACGGCGCGGGCGCGCAGCAGGAGTTCCCAGTGCGCCGCGCCCGTCACGTAGGTGAAGGCGGCCGGCATCAGGATTAGGTTCAGATTGCCCTGCGCCGACAGCGCCCGGTACAGCTCCGGGAAGCGCAGGTCATAGCACACCGACATGCCGACGCGGCCGCACGGCGCCTCGAATGCGACCGGCGTGGCACCCGGCTCGATGGTGCGGGCTTCGTCGTAGCGCTCTTCGCCGCGCACGAAGTTGAACAGGTGGATCTTGTCGTAGCGGGCCACGCGTTGGCCGGCCGGATCGAATGCGAGCGACGTATTGCGCACGCGCTCGGCGTCCTCGCACCACAGCGGCAGCGTGCCGCCGACCAGCCACAGCCGGTGCCGGCGCGCGGCATCGGCCAGGAAGGCCTGGATCGGGCCGTCCTGGTCCGCCTCGCGGATGGCGACCTTGTCGCTGTCCTTGCGGCCCATCATGCAGAAATACTCGGGCAGCAGCGCCAATTGCGCACCCTGGGCCGCGGCTTCGGCGAGCAGCGCGTCGGCGCGGGCCAGGTTGGCGTCCACGTCGATGCCCGTCACGGTCTGGATGGCGGCGACGCGGAACGGTGCAGCGAACGGCGCATCCGGAACGGACGCGGCGATGGCGGGGGCGAGGGTGGTCGTGCTCATGGGGGCTATTTTGCCGGGGTTTGCCCGCCGCTGCTGGCCTTCTCGATTTTCGGGTCGGCCCAGCTGCCGGTGACGTGGTATCGGGTGGCGAACGCCTTGGACATCTGGTCGCCCAGGATCAGCTGTGCCGCCAGCGTGCCCAGCCCGATGGCCGGGTTGATGAACGCCGCCGCCAGCGATGCCGAGGTGGCGTCCACCTTGGGGGTGACGGTCACGCGCAGGTCCTGCGTCTCGTCGAGGATGTTGGCCGAGCCCTGCATCGCCACCTGGAACTGCGGGCCTTTCACGGCGAAGTCGTCGGTGCGGGCGATGCCGTTGGCGATGGTGCCGGTGGCGGCCACGCTCTCGAACGGTGTGCCGCGTCCGGTGGCGCCGCGCAGATCGGTGGCGAAATGCAGCAGGCCCTGCAGGCTGAGCACGCCGGCGAGCTTGGCCAGGCCCGGATCGACCGGCAGGAACTGGCCGCGCTCCAGGTTCAGCGCCATGCGGCCGTTGAGCGACGGCAGGTCGAGCGACATCGGCGAGCCGCGCCAGACGACGCGGCCTTCCAACTTGCCCTTGGCGCCGTCGAGCACCTTGGCGAAGCCCATCTTCTGCAGCAGTTCGCCGGCGTTGCGCAGATCGAGGCGGAAGTCGAGCAGGGTGCGGCGTTCGGGGTCGTCGCTGCCGCGCAGGCGGCGCGGGATGCGCCAGGTGCCCTGCGCGGTGAGCGTGGCGGCCGGCTGGTCGAGCTTCAGTGTCTCCAGCGTCCACACCGGCGCGCCGTCGCTGATCTGGCTGCGCGCTTTCAGTTCGAGCTTGCCGAGCGGCTTGCCGCGCAGGTCGAAGCTGTCGGCCACCAGGTCGAGCGACGGGATTTCCTGCGTGTTGCGCGCCAGCGATTCGGTCAGCGCGCTCTCTTCGCGGGCGTCGGGGATGCTCATGCGCGACAGCCGCATGGTCAGCTCGCCGAACGGCACCGTGGCGCTTTCGGCGTGCCAGCGCGCCGTGCCGGCGATCTCGCGCGAGTCGATGGTCGATTGCCAGTTGGCGCCGTCGCGCGAGGCGTCCACGCTGACGGCGTTGAAGTCGCGGCCGAGGATGCGCAGTGCCTGCGCGCGTCCCGCCAGGCGGGTCGGCAGGTAGGGATTGCCGCGTGCCGGGCTTGCGGCGGCCGTGCCGGTGCTCTTGTCCGCTGCTGCTGCTGCCGCCGGCGCGGCGAAGACCTGGCGCCAGGCGTCGATGTCCAGGCGGTCCAGCGCGATGGCGGCGAGTACGCCATCGGCCGGCTGCGGCACGGGCTGGCGCACGCCGATGCCGCCGCGCAGCACTTCGGTGCCGCCGGCGCTGCTGCGCTGTTCGTAGCGCGCGTTCACCACGTTGCCGAGCTGCAGCAGCACTTCGTCGATGTCGGCGGCGTTGCCGTTGTTGGCCGCGGGGTGCATCTCGAAGCGCACCGGCAGCGGCTGGCCGGCCGCCTTGGCCAGCGGCGCGGGCAGGCGCACCGTCATCGGCGTGAGGTCGGATTGCACCAGCACGGTCGCGCGCCGCTGTTTGACGCTGATGGTGGCGCTGTAGGGCGCGCTGCCGTCCAGCGCCCGCGCGACCGCAGCGACGGCGCTGTCGGCCGGCGTGGTGTCGCGCAGGCCTTGCGCCGACGCGGTGCCGGCCACCTGGATGCGGATCGTGCCGTCAGGCAGCGTGCCGCCGGTCGGGCGGATCTCGCCGCCTGCGAAGTGCGCGCGCAGGTTGTCGAAGCCGATGCCGCGCTGCGTGAAGGTGAGGGCGCCCGTCACGTCGGCGAGCGGCGGCGCCTGCGGGATCAGCGTGACGTCGTTGTGCAGGAAGCCGACGCTGCCCTGCGCGCGTGTCGCATGCATTTCGTGCAACGGCAGTTCGAGCTTGAGCGCCAGCGTGGCGTTGCCCTGCGCGCGCGTCTCGCGGGTGAAGTGGCCGATCCATTCGGCCACCGGGCTGGCTTCGACGTATTGCAGGAAGCTCTGCGTCGCGCCGTCGGCGTGACCGTCGATGACGAGCAGCGGCTGGGCGGCGCCCATGTCGGGCAGGCTGCCGGTCACGTCGGTCAGGTTCACGTCCATTACCTTGGCGCGGGCCACCTTGAACGACAGCGACGGCTTGTCGAACACCACCGTCCCCTCGATGCCGGTGAAGGACGGCCAGCCGCCCGGATGGGCCGGGACCGAGCCCGGCGGGTTGCGCCCGGCTTCGAGCGGTGCGGCCTGGTAGGTCACGTCCTTGATGGGCACTTCGACGCGGAAGCTGCCCTTGTGCAGGGCGCGGTACGGGAAATCGAACAGATCGCCGGCCAGCACGAAGGTGACGTTGCTGGCGGTGCCGGTCTGCAGCGCGCCGGACAGGTAGTCGCGCAGATGCTGCGGCAGCGACAGCGGCAGGTAGCGCGGGACGCGCGGCACCATGGCCTGGTCCAGCGTGCCCTTCAGGTCCACCGCGCCGATGTGGCTGGTGTCGGGCGCGTGGCGATAGCTGCCGGTGATCCGGGCCGACAGGTCGGCATTGGAGAACGTCAGGTTGTCGCTGCTGACCACCAGTTCCTGCTGGCGGCGGGTCCAGGTGAAGGTGCCCTGCAGGCGGTCGAGCGGCACGCGCGACTCATCGAACACGCCGGGCAGCAGCAGCGCGGCGTCGGCGGAATCGATGCGCAGCGTGCCCTTGTCGTCGGAGAAGACGACGTTGCCGGACAGGTTCTCGACGCCGGGTACGGCCGGCTCGGGGTGATGGCCGGGCGGCACGGCCGGCAGGGGGCCGGGCCCGAACGAGACCTGGCGCAGCGTGCCGTGTCCGCTGTAGTGCTCGGGCGCAGGGCTGTTCGGACGCCAGCGCGAGACGTCGCGCTGCCAGTTGATGTCCAGGTCGTCGAGGCGGCCCGTGGGCTGCTTGTTGCGCAGCGGATCGAGCACGTCGGCCGGCAGCGGCAGGGCGGTGGCGATGGCGCGCACGTCGGCGAGATCGAGCGTGGCGGCCTTGACCTGCAGGCGGCGCAGTGCCGCGCGCGCATCCACCGCCCAGCCGACCGTGACGTTGCGGAAGCCGCGCGGGGTGCCGGCAGGGTTGGCCGGTGCTTCGAGCGTGGGGCCGGCCAGCGTGGCCTGCGCGGGCGCCGGCAGCGGTACCGCCTGCGGCGAGGCCGGCGACAGCGGCAGCCATTGCAGCGTCTCGAGGCGCAGCGTGTGCTCGCCGCTGGCGCTGCGCTGGTGCGAACCCAGCACCTGCAGGCTGCGCAGGCGGATCGGGTCCAAGTCCTGCCGCAGCTGGAGATCGATCTGCTGGCCGGTCAGGCGGGCCTGGCCGCGGGTGAGCGCGCCGCCGGAGAACTCCACCGAGCCGTCGGACGTGAGCGTGCCGCCGGTGGCCGAGGCCAGGACCGGCAGATAGCGCTGCAGGGTCGCCAGCCGCAGCGCGTCGACCTGCCAGTTGGCCTGGCCGTGCCAATGGCGCCAGTCGCCGGGACGGGCCAGCAGGTCGTGGCGGAAATCGGCGCGCAGCTTGATGGGGCCGTTGAACAGCGTCGCCGAGGTGGCGCTGGCGTCCAGCCGGTGGCGGGTTGGGCCGTTGCGCAGATGCAGGCGGACGTTGCCCAGCGCGGCTTCGGGCAGGCCATGCTGCTCGTCGAGCCAGCGCACCGCGCCGTCACGGAAATCGATGTCGCCCTGGGACAGCAGCTGGTCGAAGAAGGTGCCGTCGCTGCCGGCGCTCGGCTCGACCTTGATGCCGGCCACGGACAGCGCGCCCGTGGCGTCGCGCCGGACCAGCACGTCGACCTGGCTGGCATGCAGGACGGCAAATGTGATCTGCAGCCGCGGCAGCGAGCGCCACGACAGCCGGGCCTGCACATCCTGCACGGCGAAGGTCCGGTGCCCGGCGGCGTCGAGCGCTTCGATGCGCTGGGCGCGGAAGGCCGGGTGCCAGCCTTCCCAGTAGGTTTCCAGCGCGCCGATGCCGACCTTGGCCTGCAGGGTGGCCGAGGCTTGCCGCTCCATCCATTCGCGCGCCAGCCCCACGCGCGGCCACAGGACGAACCGCACCAGCAGCATGCCGATCACGGCCAGCACGGCCAGCGCCGCCGCGGTTTTCCAGAGCAGGCGCCACAGCTTGCGCCAGGCCGGCGAGCGTGCCACGGCAACGATGCCCGCCCCGACGCGCCGCGCGCCCTGCATGAGCCAGGCCCATGCCTCCGGTGCAGCCGCGCGCACGCCGGCACGGGTGGTGGACAGGGTGCTGGTGTGTCCGCCGTCGGACTTCGGCGATTCAGGGGGCTGGGGCGGGCGCTGCATGATCCGGATTATCCGATATTCACGGCCCGGCGCCACGTTTGTCGCCGGAACCGCGCATGGCCGTGGCCGCCCACGGCAGGGCACGCCGCGTGCCGCGAGGATGGTCGATCCGGCTTCGATGACCACGCGCGTCCATTTCAGCGAGAATGACTCTTTCCCGCCGCACTTCATTGCACCGCATGACCGCCCAAGCTCCCCTGTCCGTTGCCCCGTTCCTGCAGACGCCGGCTCGCCCGTCCGAGGCGCCGGGTGCCGTGCTGCCGTTCTCGCTCAATTACTCGCGCTATGTTCAGCGGCAGGCGCAGGCGCGCGCCGGCTGGGCAGAGGGGGTGCAGGCCGCGGCCGCCGGTCCGATCGGCGTGGCCTGGCTGTCGGCCCGCTTCGGCGAGCTGTTCGAGGCCACCGCCGCGGAGCCCGAGCAGGCGCTCAAGCGCGGGCTGCGGCTGCTGCGCAACGAGGTGTTCGCGGCGCTGGCGGAGCGCGATCTGTCCGGCGCCGCCACGCTCGACGAGGTGACCGGCGCCATGACCGACTTCGCCGAGTTTGCCGTGCGCGCCGCCATCGCCGTGATCGGCCAGGAGCTGGGCGCGCTCCACGGCCAGCCCGTCGGCCAGTCGTCGGGCGAGGTGCAGGAGCTGGTGGTGGTCGGCATGGGCAAGCTGGGCGGGCGCGAGCTGAACGTGTCGTCCGATATCGATCTGATCTTTCTCTACGACGAAGAGGGCGATACGCAGGGCGGGCCGCGCCCGCTGTCCAACCATGAATATTTCACGAAGCTTGGCCGGCGGCTGATCAACGCGCTGGCCGACGTGACCGAAGACGGCTACGTCTTCCGCGTCGACATGCGCCTGCGACCCAACGGCGATGCCGGTCCGCTCGCCTGCAGCCTGGGGATGCTGGAAGAGTATTTCGTCGTCCAGGGCCGCGAGTGGGAGCGCTATGCGTGGATCAAGGGCCGCGTCATCACCGATCCGGGCAGCCCGCACGCGGCCCGCGTGATCCAGCAGCTCGAGCGGGTGACCACCCCCTTCGTGTTCCGCCGCTACCTCGACTACGGCGTGATCGCGGCGATCCGCGCACTGCATGCGCAGATCCGCGCGGAGGCCGCCAAACGCAGCAACGCCGCCAATCGCCAGCATGGCGGGCATGAGGGCCAGGTGCAGGCGCAATCGCCCAACATCAAGCTCGGGCGCGGCGGCATCCGCGAGATCGAATTCGTCGCGCAGGTGTTCCAGCTGATCCGCGGCGGGCAGGATTTCGGCCTGCGCATCCGGCCGACGCTGGAGGTGCTGCGCGCGGCCGCCGAGCGCGGCCTGATCGGCGCCGACGCCGTCGCCCGCCTGACCGACGCCTACCGCTTCCTGCGCCAGCTCGAGCATCGGCTGCAGTACGTCGACGATGCCCAGACCCACAACCTGCCGGGCGCGCCGGAGGACCAACTGCGCATCGCCCGCATGATGGGCTTCGCCGACTACGCCGCGCTGGTGGCGCAGCTGGAGCGCTACCAGGACGAGGTGGCCCAGCAGTTCGAGCAGACCTTTTCCGACAAGCAGGACGACCAGCCGCCGAGCGCCGTCATCTGGCACGCCGATCTGCTCGACGACGAGCGCACCGAAAGCGCCCGCGCGCAGCTGCTCGAACTCGGCTACGCCGATGCCGACAGCGTGCTGGAGCGGCTGCGCGCCTCGCGCCATTCGCCGCGCTACCGGGCGCTGTCGGAGGTCAGCCGCCAGCGCTTCGACCTGCTGATCAACCGCGCGCTCGACCATGCCGCGCAGCAGACCGATGCCGATGTCACCATCGCGCGCTTCCTGGATTTTTTCGATGCGATCAGCCGCCGTGCGTCGTACCTGTCGCTGCTGAGCGAATACCCGCAGGCGATGGCGCGCGTTGCCCACACGCTGCACGCCTCGCGCTGGGCGGCCGATTACCTGACGCGCCATCCGCAACTGCTGGACGAACTGCTCGACACCGAAGCGTTGTCCGCCGCGCCCGATTGGCAGGGCTTCCGCGAGCGTGTGCGCGAACGCCTGCGCGCCGCCGGCGACCATGTCGAGATGCAGATGGACATCCTGCGCCAGGAGCACCATGCGGAGACCTTCCGCGTGCTGCTACAGGACCTGCAGGGCATGCTCACCGTCGAGCCGATCAGCGACCGCCTGTCCGACCTGGCCGATGCCGTGCTCGACCTGACACTGGAGACAGTGTGGCAGCAGGTGTCCACGCGCCACCGCGAGGTGCCGCGCTTCGCGGTGGTGGCCTACGGGCGCCTCGGCGGCAAGGAGCTCGGCTATGCCTCCGACCTCGACCTGATCTTCCTCTACGACGATGACGACGAGCGCGCGCCCGAAGTCTATGCCGCCTACGCGCGCAAGCTGATCACCTGGCTGACCAGCCACACGGCCGCCGGCATGCTGTTCGATGTCGACACGCGGCTGCGGCCCAACGGCGCCGCCGGGCTGATGGTCACCCACTTCGAGGCGTTCCGCCGCTATCAGATGCGCGAGGGCGACAACGCCGCCTGGGTGTGGGAGCACCAGGCGCTCACCCGCGCCCGCTTCTGCGCGGGCGACCCCGAGATCGGTGCGCGCTTCGAGGCGCTGCGCATCGCCGTGCTGCGCCAGCCGCGCGAGGCCGGTCCGCTGCGCGACGAGATCGCGGCCATGCGCGAGCGCGTGCTGGAAGGTCATGCCAATCCGACGCCGCTGTTCGATCTCAAGCACGACCGCGGCGGCATGGTCGATATCGAATTCACCGTGCAGTTCCTGGTGCTGCTGCACAGCGCCGCCTACGCCGAGCTCACGCGCAATGCCGGCAACATCGCGCTGCTGCGCATGGCGGGCGAGCTGGGCCTGATCGATGCCGCGCGCGCCGCCCACGTGGCCGATGCCTATCGAGATTTCCGCGCGCGCCAGCACAAGCTGCGCCTGGACGGCCAAGCCGCCGCGCGCGTGCCGGCCGGGACCTGCGCGCACGAGGCGGCCCATGTGCGGGCGCTGTGGGAGCAGGTGTTCGGCAGCATCGACGCGGCGTCGCTCACGCCATGAGCGCGCGTGCCCACGCGATCCGCACCTGGGGCGCCTGTGCGGGGGTGTTCGCGGTGGCGGCCGCGTTCTCTTTCGTGCCGTGGCTGCATGCGGTCGGCCTGTACCAGCGCGATGCGGTCCGTGCGGGGCAGTGGTGGCGCGTGGTCACCGCCATGTGGGTGCACCTGGATGCGTGGCACTGGCTGGCCGACGGCATGGCGGCGGCAGGGCTGATCCTGCTGCTGGCGCGGGTGCTGCGGCCGGCTGCCATCCTCGCGGTGCTGGTGGCGTGCGGCGTGCTGGTCCAGGTTGCGCTGCTCAGCCAGCCTTCGGTGCAGTGGTACGGCGGGCTGTCCGGCGCGCTGCACGGGCTGGCGGCGTGGGGCGGCCTGTGTCTGCTGCGGCCCGCGGATGAAGACGCCCGCACCGATCGCCTGTCGCGCTGGATCGGCTCGCTGCTTTGCCTGGGCGTGCTGGTGAAGGTCTGGCTGGAGCAGTCGTGGTTGTCGCCGGTTGCCTATGACCCGCACTGGGGCTTCGGCGTGGTCCGGATTGCCCATGCGCTTGGCGCGGGCAGCGGGCTGCTGCTCTGGGTGTTGGGCGAATGGCGCGCCCAGGGGCGGCGGGCGCGCGATTGACCGGCAAGCGGTCGGATGGTCGGGCACGCCGGCGCGCGGCGTGCCCGACCTGCGCTCAGGCGCGCTTGCTTTGAAACGGCGCCTCCGAATATGAACTAGGTGTAAACCCTAGTGCGCAACCGTTTGCGCGGATGTGATCCCCAGCCGCCACCGTGGTAATGGCGGCCGGAAGCGCGCGAAAGGTGGCGCCCCGCACGGCGCGTGCGAGGCGTGCCAAGGGAGGAAAAGCCTCCTCAGCGGGCGGTCGTGCGTCGGCGTCGGCACGCCAGGCCGGCTGCCAGCAGCAACGCCGCGCCGGCCATTTCGATGGCGCCGCCGCCACCTCCACCGCCGCTGCTGGAACTGGAGCTGCCGGAGCTGCTGGAGCTCGACGAGCCGCTGCCGATCCCGGCCGGCGTCGTCGTCTGCGCATACCGCACCGCTCCCGCCGTATCGAGCAGGCCCGCGCCGCAGCCGCCCCGGACCGCGCAAAAGGTGCCGCTCGGATGCGCGCGCGCGGTCTGCTGCAGCCCTGCCAGGATCTGCGCGTTCGACAGCTGCGACTGCACGCTCAGCATCAGCGCGATCGTGCCGGCGACCTCGGGCGTGGAGAAGCTGGTGCCGGCCACGGACTTGACCACATAGTTGCCCAGGCTGTACTGCCCGTCATTCGAGTCGGCCTGGATCACGGACACGGGGCCGGTGCAGCCGCTGCTCGTCGCCTGCGAGTTGGCGCAGCCGCCGCCCGGCGCGCTGAGCGCCACCTGGGAGCCGACGTTGGCGTAGCTCGCGTTTTCGCCGCTGTCGACGTGCGCGGTGACGGCAATCGCGCCGCTGCAATTCGCGGGGGCATCGACCGCGCTGCCCTCGTTGCCCGCCGCAGCCACCACCACGGTGCCAAGCGCGGCCAGCCGGTTGATCGCATCCTGCTCCGCCGCCGAGCAGCTGCCGACGCTGCCCAGGCTCACGTTGATCACGCGCGCCGGGTTGGGGTTGGCCGGCACGCCCGACACTGAGATTCCGCCTGCCCACAGCATGCCGTCCACGGTATCGGACAGCAGCGCGCCGCACTTGCCCGACGTGCGCACCGGCACGATGCGGGTGTTCCAGCCCACCCCGGCGATATCGAGCGCATTGTTGGTGCCGGCGGCCAGCACGCTCGTCACTTCCGTGCCGTGCCAGGTGCTGTTGCCGATGTCGCTGCTCGTGCAGCCGCTGATCGCGGAGACATCGGCGCTGGTCACGCCGTCGCCCTGGTCGTGCGCATCGCTGCCCCGGCCGGTGGTGTTGCCGGCACGGGCGGGGTCCGAGATGAAGTTGTAGCCGGGCAGGATCTTGCCGGACAGATCGGGGTGGTCGGTATAGCCGGTATCGACCACCGCCACCACCAGGCTGGATGACCCCAGCGTGATGTCCCACGCCGAGGCGACGTTGATGCCGCCGGCCACCACGGTCGGGCTCTGCAGGTTGTTCTGCGTGAGGAACAGCGGGTCGTTGGGGGTCGCGGTCGGGTACAGGATGCGGTCCGGCACGGCATAGGCCACCCGCGCATCCTGGGCGACCTTGGCGGCGGCGGCCTCGATGCCGGCGGCGTCGGACAGCCCGGTGCGCATCAGCTGGGCGTCGGTCGCCAGCGTGCGCTTGACCTGCAGCGTGTTGCCGGCGGCCTGCGCGACCGACAGCAGGCGATTGCTCGCCTCCGTGGCGGACAGCGGCTTCCGCGTGCCGCTGGTGTCGTCGCGCCACTTGATGATCAGGTCACCGGTGTACTGCGGCTGGGCGGTCCCGGCGGCCGGGACGGCATGGGACGCCAGCATCAGTGCCGCACCCAGCAGCCCTGCGCCTGTGCGCAGGCCGCGCTTCGATCGGGAGAAGAGGGAGGTCATGCGTGGAGGCTCCATCGTGACGCTTGCCATGCTACAGGTGATCCATCGACCCACGCGAGGTGGCATTGGACAACGTAGCACGCAAACGGTTGTTTTGCGGTGCCCGTGTCTGGAACGACACACTGTGAAGCTGGCGCATGTTCCGCCGTGTGTCCGACATGGCCCGATATGGCCGATTAGCCGCCCGCTTAACGCTGCGGCTTGAGGATGCGGTCCGCATCCGCCGACGCGATGCCGGGTGCCGCGCGCAGCGTCGCGACGGCGCCGTCCAGCGTGGCCGACGGCTCGCCCGAGGCGGCGCGCACGATCCAGAAGCCGCCCGACATCGGCCGCACGGGCGTGAAGGCATAGGGCGGCGTGGCTCGGGCGCCGATCCCGTTCAGCAGGGTCTGCAGCGTGGCGGCCGAATCGGTGGGCGCGCGCAGGCCGACGATGATGTCGCCGAGGTTCTGCGCGGCCGACACGGAGGCCGGCGGCGTGGCGTTGCCCGAAGCCGGGTCCATGGCAGGCGGCTTGCCCGGATCAATCGCCGGCACCGACTTGCAGGCAGCCAGCAGGCACAGGCCCAGTGCCGCCGCCAGCGCGGGCCGGACGGACGACAGCGAGGAACGGGATCGGGCAGCCGGTCGGGCCATGAAATTCTCCTTGGGGTTGAAACGCCGGTTCGCCGGAAGACGGCACTGTGATGCGGGCGGCGCTGTTGTCGGCGATGTTGTCGGTATAGGCAATCACTGGACCGCGCGCCGGGATTTCCGCTGCCCGGCCGGCGCGGGCGCCGGATGCGCCCGGCCCGCGGCGAGCATTTCGTCGGCGTGGCGGCGCGTGGTGTCGGTCAGCGACGCGCCGCCCAGCATGCGGGCGATCTCGTCGACGCGGCCGCTGGCATCGAGCACCACCAGGTCGGAGCGCGTGCTGCCGCCGACGGTCTGCTTGGCGACCTGCACGTGGTGGTTGGCCAGCGCCGCCACCTGCGGCAGGTGGGTCACGCACAGCACCTGGCGGCGCGTGCCCAGTTCGCGCAGACGCCGGCCGACCACCTCGGCCACGGCGCCGCCGATGCCGGAGTCGACCTCGTCGAAGATCAGCGTCGGGGTCGGGCTGGCCTCGCTGGCGATCACCGAGATCGCCAGGCTGATCCGGGCGAGTTCGCCGCCCGAGGCCACCTTGGCCAGCGGACGCGGCGACACGCCCGCATGTCCGGCGACCAGGAACTCCACCTGCTCCAGCCCGGCCGCGCCGCCCGGTTCCAGCGGATGCAGCGCGATCTCGAACCGTCCGCCCGCCATCGACAGCCCCTGCATGGCGCCGGTCACGGCGTCGGCCAGTTCGCGCGCGGCTTTGGCGCGCCCGCGCGACAGCGCCTGCGCGGCTTGCAGATAGGCCGCATGGGTTTGCGCCTCTTGCACCTGCAGCGCGTCCAGGTCGGAGGCGGCCTGCAATGCGGCCAGCTGCGCCTGCCGCTGCGCCAGCTCGGCAGGCAGGGTCTCGGGGGCGACGCGGTATTTGCGCGCCATGGTGTGCAGCGCCTGCAGGCGTGCGTCGACCTCGGCCAGCCGGTCTGGATCCAGTTCGGCGCGGTCGGCGTAGCGGGCGAGCGAATGCACGGCCTCCTGCACCTGCACCTGCGCGGGCTCCAGCGCGGCCAGCACGTCGGCCAGCGCCGGGTCGATCTCGGCCAGGGCCTGCAGGCCGTGCACCGCGGCACCGAGCTGCGTGAGCACGGCGCCGTCCGCTTCGGACAGCGTATCCAGCGCCGCGCGCGTGCCTTCGATCAGGCTGGCCGCGTGCGACAGGCGGTGATGCTCGGCCTGGACCTCTTCCCACTCGCCCGGCTGCGGGGCGAGCTTCTGCAATTCGCTGACCTGCCATTCCACGCGCTCGCGCTCGAGCTGCGCTTCGCGCGACTGCTGCTCGGCCGCCTCGCGCAGGCGGACCACCGCCTGCCACGCGCGATACCGCTCGCCGACCGCGCGCACCTCGTCTTCCAGCCCCGCATGGGCATCGAGCAGGCGGCGCTGGGCATCGGTCTTGAGCAGCAGCTGGTGCGCATGCTGGCCGTGGATGTCGACCAGCTGTTCGCTGACCTCGCGCAGCTGCGCCAGCGTGACGGCCGCACCGTTGATGAAAGCCTTGCTGCGGCCGGCGGCATCGACCGTGCGGCGCAGCAGGATGGTGCCGTCGTCGCCGTGCAGCTCGTGCGCTTCCAACCAGGCGAGCACCTGCGGGTGGGTGTCGAACGCGGCGGTGATGTCGGCGCGCGGCGCGCCCTCGCGCACCACGGTGGCATCGGCGCGCTCGCCGAGTGTCAGCGCCAGCGCGTCGATCAGGATGGATTTGCCGGCGCCGGTCTCGCCCGTGAACACGGTGAAGCCGTCGGCCAGGTCGAGGTCCAGGGCATGGACGATGACGAAATCGCGGATGGTCAGGCTATGCAGCATGGAGCGTCGAGCGATATCGGTTGTTGGCGTTACAGCCGGTTGTCTTCGGTCGGGTACTCGTGCCAGTGCAGCTTCTTGCGCAGGGTGGCGTAGTAGTTGTAGCCGACCGGATGCAGCAGCCGTACGGTGCGTTCGGAGCGGCGCACCACGATGCGGTCGCCCGGCAGCAGCGACGTGAGCGACTGCATGTCGAAGTTGACGCTGGCGTCGCGCCCGCTGGTGACCTGGATGACGACCTCGGCGTCGTGCGGAATGACGATGGGCCGGTTGGACAGTGCGTGCGGCGCGATCGGCACCAGCACCAGGCCCGACAGCGCCGGGTGCAGGATCGGCCCGCCCGCCGACAGCGCATAGGCCGTCGACCCGGTGGGCGTGGACACGATCAGGCCGTCCGAGCGCTGGTTATACATGAAGAAGCCGTCCACCGAGACGGCCAGCTCGACCATGCCGGAAAAGCCCGAGCGGTTGACCACCACGTCGTTGAAGGCCAGGGCGGAGAAGATGGTCTCGTCGTCGCGCACCACCTGGGCCTGCAGCAGCGAGCGGGTCTCGGCTTCGTACTGGCCGGCCAGCATGTCGGGCAGCACGTCGTGCACGTCTTCGAACGGGATGTCCGTCATGAAGCCGAGCCGGCCGTGGTTGACCCCGATGACCGGCACCGACGCGCCGGCCAGGTGGCGCCCGATGCCGAGCAGCGTGCCGTCGCCGCCCAGCACCACGGCCACGTCGGCATGGCGCGCCATCTCGTCGGGCGGCAGGGCGGGGTAGTCCTGGACCCCGATGTTCAGGGCCGTTTCCCGCTCGAAGACGATATCGTGGCCGCGCGCGGCGATGCACGAGGCCAGCTCCAGCAGCGGAGCGGCGATATTGGCGGCCGAATAGCGGCCGACCAGCGCGACGGTCTTGAAGGGCGAAGTGGCGTTCGCGCGGGAAGCCACGGCGGATGGGGTGATCGACATGCGCGCATTACACCATATCGATATGACGGTCGCCATGGCCGGCGCGCGTTTGAAGATGGAACGTTGTCGCCACCCGGCGCTTCCGGTGTGAATTTGCGTAAAATCGAGTGAATCATGGACAAACGCGCCACCATCCTCCTCAAGACGCTGATCGAGCGCTACATCGCCGAGGGCCAGCCCGTGGGCTCGCGCACCTTGTCGAAGTATTCCGGGCTCGACCTGTCGCCGGCCACCATCCGCAACGTGATGTCCGACCTGGAGGAGATGGGGTTCATCGCCAGCCCGCACACCTCGGCCGGCCGCGTGCCGACGCCGCGCGGCTACCGCCTCTTCGTCGATACGATGCTGACGGCCGGTCCGCTGGACATCCTCGGCATGCACGACCGCATGGCGCAGCAGATCGCCGGCACGATCGCCGAGCAGGTGCGCGCGCAGCTTGCCTCGCATGGGTCGGAGTCGTCGCAGCGGGTCATCGCGGCGGCGGCGCAGACGCTGTCCAATCTGTCGCAGTTCGCCGGCATCGTGATGACGCCGCGCCGCACGCATGCGTTCCGGCAGATCGAATTCCTGCGGCTGTCCGAGACGCGCATCCTGCTGATCGTCGTCACGCCCGAGGGCGACGTGCAGAACCGCATCATCCATACCGATACGCCGTACACCCCGTCGCAGCTGGTGGAGGCGGCCAACTACATCAACGCGCACTACGGCGGCCTGACGTTCGACGCCGTGCGCGAGCGTCTGCGCAGCGAGCTGAGTGCGCTGCAGGCCGACATGACCTCGCTGATGCAGGCGGCCGTGGAGGCGGGCAGCAGCGCCGTGTCGGACGAAGACCCGGTGGTCATCTCCGGCGAGCGCAAGCTGCTCGAGGTGGAGGACCTGTCCTCCTCCATGGACAAGCTGCGCCGGCTGTTCGCCGTGTTCGAGCAGAAGACCGGCCTGCTGCAGCTGCTCGATGTGTCCAGCCGCGCCGAGGGTGTGCAGATCTTCATCGGCGGCGAGAGCAGCCTGGTACCGCACGAGGACATGGCTGTCATCACCGCGCCCTACGAGGTGGACGGCAAGATCGTCGGCACGCTGGGCGTGATCGGGCCGATGCGGATGGCCTACGAGCGCGTGATCCCGATCGTGGACATCACGGCCAAGCTGCTGTCCAGCACGCTCAGCCAGCATTGACCGGGGCCGGCCCGGCCCGCTTCAGAAACTCCCCGTGAACTGATACCGCTCGCCCGGGTGCCACATGGTCGCCACCGAGGCGACCCGGCCCTGCGACAGCGTTTTGCGCCGCAGCATCAGGCAGGGCTCGCGCACGTCCATGCGCAGCATTTCGGCGATCTCGCGCGGCGGCAGCCGCGCCTCGATCCGGTACTCCACGCCCTGCAGCGGGGCGGCCCGCATCAGGTAGGCATTGGGCGTGGTCTGCGTGAAATCCTGTTCCATGTAGTCGGGCGCCAGCTCGGCGCTGACCCAGCGGTCTTCCACCTGGATCGGCGCATCGTTCTCGAAATGCACGATCAGCGAATGGAACAGCGTACGCCCGGCCGGCACGCCGAACGGCGCGGCCATCCCCTCGGTGGCGCGCACGCGCTCGAGCTTGTGCAGCTCGGCGCGGTGCTGGTGGCCGCGCGCGGCGATCTCCTCGGCGATGTTGCGGATCGCCACCAGCGTCGCCTGGTACTTCTGCTGCGCGACGAACGTGCCCGACCCCTGCACGCGCGTGAGGATCTGATCGGCGGTCAACTCGCGCAGCGCGCGGTTGACCGTCATGCGCGAGACGTCGAAGGTCTGCGCCAGCGTGATCTCTCCCGGAATCATCTCGCCTTCCTGCCATTCGCCGCTGCGGATGCGCGACAGGATGTCTTCCTTGATGCGCTGGAAGGCGGGCGTGGGGGCGGATTGACGCGGGGGCATGGGGCGGCCGGAAGGTGGAGGTGGCGGATGGCTGGCTGCATGATCCGGGTTTGCCGGTGAGTTGTAAAGTTGCCTTGATTTATTTGTATATACAACATAGCATCCACGCATCCACCGCAGGAGACCTCCGACATGAACACCATGACCGATGCCGCACATCTGGCCGCCCATCTGGACGCAGATCCGCGCTACGACGCGGCGCGCGAGATCCGCGCGCCGCGCGGCACCGAGCTGCACTGCAAGAGCTGGCTGACCGAGGCCGCCTACCGCATGCTCCAGAACAACCTCGACCCGGACGTGGCCGAAAACCCCAAGCACCTCGTCGTCTACGGCGGCATTGGCCGAGCGGCGCGCGACTGGGCCTGCTTCGACAAGATACTGGAGACGCTGCGCGAGCTGAACGACGACGAATCGCTGCTGGTGCAGTCCGGCAAGCCGGTCGGCGTGTTCAAGACGCACCCGGACGCGCCGCGCGTGCTGATCGCCAACTCGAACCTGGTGCCCAAGTGGGCCAACTGGGAGCACTTCAACGCGTTGGACCGCAAGGGCCTGTTCATGTACGGCCAGATGACCGCCGGCAGCTGGATCTACATCGGCAGCCAGGGCATCGTGCAGGGCACCTACGAGACCTTTGCCGAGGCCGGCCGCCAGCACTATTCGGAGCGCCCATCGGCCTTGCTGCAACAGGGCCGGCCCCCCGAGGGGACGGCACCCGGCGGCCACCTCGCCGGCCGCTGGATCCTGACGGCGGGCCTGGGCGGCATGGGCGGCGCGCAGCCGCTGGCCGCCACGCTGGCCGGCGCGGTGTCGCTCACCATCGAGTGCCAGCAGTCCAGCATCGATTTCCGCCTGCGCACGCGCTACCTCGACAAGCAGGCCCGGGACATCGACGACGCCCTGAACCTGATCCGCCACCATTGCGAGCGCGGCGAGGCCGTGTCGATCGGCCTGCTCGGCAACGCGGCCGAGATCCTGCCGGAGCTGGTCGGGCGCGCCCGCGCCGGCGGGCTCAAGCCGGACCTGGTGACCGACCAGACCTCCGCGCACGATCTCGTCAACGGCTACCTGCCGGCCGGCTGGGCGGTCGAGCAATGGCGCGCCGCGCAGCGCGATCCGGCGCAGCACGCGCACCTGAGCGCGGAGGCTGCCAAGTCGTGCGCCGTGCACGTGCAGGCCATGCTCGACTTCCAGTCGATGGGTATCCCGACCGTCGACTACGGCAACAACATCCGCCAGGTCGCGTTCGACCAGGGCGTGAAGAACGCCTTCGATTTTCCCGGCTTCGTGCCGGCGTATATCCGCCCGCTGTTCTGCGAGGGCAGGGGGCCGTTCCGCTGGGTTGCGCTGTCCGGTGACCCCGAAGACATCTACAAGACCGACGCCAAGATCAAGGAACTGTTCCCGCACAACGCGCACGTGCACCGCTGGCTCGACATGGCGCGCGAGCGCATCGCCTTCCAGGGCCTGCCCGCGCGCATCTGCTGGCTGGGCCTGGGCGAGCGCCACGTGGCGGGCCTGGCCTTCAACGAAATGGTGCGCACGGGCGAGCTGAAGGCGCCCATCGTGATCGGGCGGGATCACCTCGACACCGGCTCCGTCGCCAGCCCCAATCGCGAGACCGAAGCCATGCGCGACGGCACCGACGCCGTGTCGGATTGGCCGCTGCTCAATGCGCTGCTGAACACCGCGGGCGGCGCGACGTGGGTCTCGCTGCACCACGGCGGCGGCGTCGGCATGGGCTACTCGCAGCACGCGGGCGTCGTGATCGTCGCCGATGGCACGGACGCGGCGGCCAGGCGCCTCGCGCGCGTGCTGGTCAACGACGCCGGCTCGGGCGTGATGCGCCATGCCGATGCCGGCTACGAAACCGCCGTCGCCTGCGCCAAGCGCAATGGCCTCAAATTGCCCATGATTGGTTAACCGGATCCCGCATTGCCATGAACACCATGACCACGCCTTCCATCCTGACGCTGCATCCGGGCGAGATGACCTTTGCCGACCTGCGCCGCGTCTGGCTGGCCCCCACGCCCGTGACGCTGTCGGGCGATTGCGCAGCGGCCATCGAGGCCTCGGCGGCGACCGTGCAGGCCATCGTCGCCAAGGGCGAGCCCGCCTACGGCATCAATACCGGCTTCGGCAAGCTGGCCAGGACGCAGATCGCCACGCACGAACTGGAGCACCTGCAGCGCAACCTGATCCTGTCGCACGCGGTCGGCACCGGCCAGGATCTCGACGACAGCGTCGCGCGCCTGGTGCTGCTGATGAAGGCCGCCAGCCTCGCGCGCGGCTACTCCGGGGTGCGCCGCGTCGTCATCGACACGCTGCTGGCGATGCTCAACGCGGGCATCGTGCCGTGCATTCCGTCCAAGGGCTCGGTGGGCGCGTCCGGCGACCTGGCGCCGCTCGCGCACATGACCCTGGCCATGCTGGGCGAGGGCGACGTGCGCGTGAACGGCGTGCGCAAGCCGGCGCGCGAAGCCCTGGCCGCGGCGGGCATCGCGCCCATCGCGCTGGCCGCCAAAGAGGGGCTGGCGCTGATCAACGGCACCCAGGTGTCGACCGCGCTGGCGCTCAACGGCCTGTTCCTGGCCGAGCGCCTGCTGCAGGCGGCCACCGTGGCCGGCGCGCTGTCGGTCGATGCGGCCAAGGGCAGCGACGCGCCGTTCGACCCGCGTGTGCACGCGGTGCGCGGGCAGGCCGGGCAGATCGCCACCGCCGCGGTCTATCGCGGCCTGCTGGCCGGAAGCGCCATCCGCCGCTCGCACCTGGTCGGCGACACGCGCGTGCAAGACCCGTACAGCCTGCGCTGCCAGCCGCAGGTGATGGGCGCGTGCCTGGACCTGATCCGCCAGGCCGGCGCCACGCTGCTCACCGAAGCCAACGCCGTCACCGACAACCCGCTGGTCTACGCCGATGCGGGCGAGGTGATCTCGGGCGGCAACTTCCACGCCGAGCCGGTCGCCTTCGCCGCCGACATGCTGGCACTGGCCATTGCCGAGATCGGCGCGCTGTCGGAGCGGCGGATCGCGTTGCTGATCGATTCCTCGCTGTCGGGCCTGCCGCCGTTCCTGGTCGAGCAGCCGGGGCTGAATTCCGGCTTCATGATCGCGCACGTGACGGCGGCCGCGCTGGCTTCGGAGAACAAGTCGCTGGCGCATCCGGCCAGCGTCGACAGCCTGCCGACCTCCGCCAACCAGGAAGACCACGTCAGCATGGCCACCTTCGCCGGCCGCCGCCTGGCCGAGATGGCCGACAACACCGCCACCATCGTCGGCATCGAGGCGCTGGCCGCCGCGCAGGGCATCGATTTCCACCGGCCGCTCGCCACCTCTGATGCGCTGGCGCGCGCCCACACGTGTATCCGCTCGCGCGTGGCGTACTACGGTGAAGACCGGCTGTTCGCGCCCGACATCGAAGCGGCCCGCCGCCTCGTGCTCGACGGCGACCTGGGCGACAGCTGCCGCGCCCACCTGGTGG
Source organism: Ralstonia pseudosolanacearum (assembly GCF_024925465.1). Taxonomy (NCBI): domain Bacteria; kingdom Pseudomonadati; phylum Pseudomonadota; class Betaproteobacteria; order Burkholderiales; family Burkholderiaceae; genus Ralstonia; species Ralstonia pseudosolanacearum. The sequence goes on from NZ_CP103852.1 coordinate 927,212, forward strand.
CCGACCTGGCGCTCACATGACCATGCACACCGAGGCCGATCCGACCGTCTGGCAAGGCCGCGTCGATGCGGAAGAGGGGGCGCTGGGCCAGCGCTGGCACCAGGTCGTGCGCAGCGCCGATGCCGCCTCGCCGCTGAACGGCGCGGTCGCGCTGGCCGGCTTTGCCTGCGATGCCGGCATCGCGCGCAACCATGGCCGCGTCGGCGCGCAGGCGGGGCCGGCCGCCATCCGCCGGATGCTCGCCAACCTGCCGGCCCGGCCCGGCCGCGCGATTGTCGATGCCGGCGACGTGACCTGCCGGGGCGATGCGCTGGAGGCGGCGCAGGATGCGCAGTCCGGCGTGCTGCACGGTCTGCTCGACCGGGGCGCGTTCCCGATCACGCTGGGCGGCGGCCACGAGCTCGCCTGGGCGTCGTTCGGCGGATTGGCGCGGCATCTGGCGGCCCGTTCCGCGCAGCCGCCGCGCATCGGCATCCTGAACCTCGACGCGCATTTCGATCTGCGCGCGGGCGAGCGCGGCAGCTCCGGCACGCCGTTCCGCCAGATCGCCGAAGACTGCGCGCGGCGCGGTTGGCCATTCCGCTACGCGTGCCTGGGCATCAGCGCCTACGCCAACACCGAAGCGCTGTTCGCGCGTGCCAGGCAGCTCGGCGTGCGCTGGCTGCGTGACGATGAGATGGATCTCCTGCACCTGCCGCAGGTGCTGCAGACCGTCGACGCCTTCCTCGCCGACGTCGATCACGTCTACCTGACGATCTGCCTGGACGTGCTGCCGGCCGGCGTCGCGCCGGGCGTGAGCGCGCCGTCCGCGCGCGGCGTGCCGATGGAGGTGATCGAGCCCATCGTCGATCGCGTCGCCGCGAGCGGCAAACTGCGGCTGGCCGACGTGGCGGAGCTGAATCCGTCGCTGGACCTCGACCACCGCACGGCGCGGGTCGCTGCGCGTCTCGTGGCGCGCGTCGTCGACGGGGTCGCCCCGCAGGGAGTCGCGCATGGCTGACCTCCGCTGGGATGCGCTGTGGACCCATGTCCACCTCGCCACGCTGGCGGCCGATGCCGACGGCTACGGCGAAATCCGCGACGGTGCCATCGCCGTCCGGGACGGCCGCATCGCCTGGCTCGGCGCGCGCGCGGACCTGCCCGCCGGCGCCCGCGCCGAATGCGAACACGATGGCGGCGGCGCCTGGCTCACGCCGGGCCTGATCGATTGCCACACGCACCTCGTCTACGCCGGCAACCGCAGCAATGAATTCGAGGCGCGGCTCAACGGCGTGGCGTACGAGCACATCGCCCGGGCCGGGGGCGGCATCCTGTCCACCGTCCGCGCCACGCGCGCAGCCAGCGAAGAGGCGCTTGCCCAAGCGAGCCTGCCGCGCCTGAATGCGCTGCGCGCGGAGGGCGTGACGACCGTCGAAATCAAATCCGGCTACGGGCTGGACCTGGAAACCGAGCGCCGCATGCTGCGCGTCGCGCGCCGCTTCGGCCAGACGCTGCCGGTGCGGGTGCGGACCACCTTCCTCGGCGCCCACGCCGTGCCGCCCGAATTCGCCGGCCGCGCGGACGACTACATCGACCACCTGTGCGCCGACGTGCTGCCCGCATTGGTGGCGGAAGGGCTGGTCGATGCGGTCGATGCGTTTTGCGAAACCATCGGTTTTTCGCCCGCGCAGACGGGGCGCATGTTCGATGCCGCGCAGGCGCTCGGTTTGCCGGTCAAGCTGCATGCCGAGCAGTTGTCTGACCAGGGCGGCGCGGCGCTGGTGGCGCGCTACGGCGGCCTGTCGGCGGACCACCTCGAATGCCTGACCGATGCCGGCGTCGCCGCCATGGCCGAGGCGGGCACCGTGGCCGTGCTGCTGCCCGGCGCGTTCTACTGCCTGCGCGAGACGCGCCTGCCGCCGCTGCAAGCGCTGCGCCGGGCGGGCGTGCCGATGGCGGTCTCGACCGACTGCAACCCCGGCACCTCGCCGCTGTCGTCGCTGCTGCTGGCGATGAACATGGCCTGCACGCTGTTCCGCCTGACCCCGCTGGAGGCGCTGACCGGCGCCACGCGCCACGCCGCGGCCGCGCTGGGCCTGGCCGGCACCTGCGGCGTGCTGGCCCCCGGCTGCGTCGCCGACTTCGCGCTGTGGCGCATCGACCGGCCGGCGGACCTGGCCTACGCGATGGGCCTCAACCCCTGCGCCGGCGTGGTCAAGGACGGCGTGCCGGCACGCTGAGCGCGGCCTGGCGGACCGGCTCGTATAATCGACCGGATCATCCGCAAAGCCGCGCCCCATGCCCTTTTTGCCCGAACCCCTGTTCCAGCACGGCCAGCCCGATCGCACCGCGATCCTGCTGGTCAACCTCGGCACGCCCGACGGCACCTCGCCGCGCGAGGTCGGCCGCTACCTGCGTCAGTTCCTGTCCGACCCGCGCGTGGTGGAGATTCCGCGGGCGGCGTGGTGGTTCATCCTCAACGTGCTGATCCTGCCGCTGCGCTCGCGTGCCTCGGCGCACAAGTACGAGACGGTCTGGCTGCGCGAGGCCAACATGACGGGCTCGCCGCTGCTGGTCTACAGCGAGCGCCAGGCGCACGCCTTGCAGCAACTGCTCGATGTGCAGGGGCACGACGTGGTGGTGGCCTGCGCGATGCGCTACGGCAACCCGTCGATCCCCTCGGTGATGCAGACGCTGCGCAAGCAGGGCGTGGAGCGCATCCTGGTGCTGCCGATGTATCCGCAGTATTCCGGCACCACCACCGCCACCGCGTTCGACGAGGTCTTCAGGGTGATGGGCCAGATGCGCAACCAGCCGGAGCTGCGGTTGGTCAAGCATTTCCACGATCATCCGGCCTACATCAACGCGCTGCACCAGCAGGTGGGCGCGTACTGGGCGCAGCACGGCGCGCCGGATTTCGCGCGCGGCGACAAGCTGCTGCTGTCGTTCCACGGCGTGCCGCGCCGCACGCTCGAGCTGGGCGACCCGTACCACTGCGCGTGCCTGAAGACCGGCCGCCTGCTCGGCGAGGCGCTCGGTCTGCAGCCGGGCCAGTACCTGGTGACGTTCCAGTCGCGCTTCGGCCGCGCCGAGTGGCTGCAGCCGTATACCGCGCCCACGCTCGAAGAGCTCGGCCGTGTCGGCACCGGCCGCGTCGACGTGTTCTGCCCGGGCTTTCCGGCCGACTGCCTGGAGACGCTGGAGGAGATCGCCATGGAAGGGCAGTCCACCTTCCGCGTCGCCGGCGGCAAGGACTTCCACTACATCCCGTGCCTGAACGACAGCGAGCCCTGGATTGCCGGTCTGGCCGATATCGCGCAGGCGCACCTGCAGGGCTGGCCGCTCGCGCTGCCGCATCCGCATGCGCTGGAAGCCAGCCGCACGCGCGCGCAGAGCAAGGGGGCCGCGGCATGAAGGTGAGCACCGACGCGGCCGACCGCGTGCGCATCGACAAGTGGCTGTGGGCGGCGCGCTTCTTCAAGACGCGCTCGCAGGCGACCGATGCGGTGGAGCGCGGCCGCGTGCAGATCAACGACCAGCCGGTGCGCCCGGCCAAGGATGTGAAGATCGGCGACCGCGTGCGCGTGGCCGCGCATGAACAGCAGTGGGAGGTGAATGTGCTGGCGCTGGCGGAAGTCCGCGGGCCCGCCTCGGTGGCGCAGACCCTCTACGCCGAGACGGAGGCGAGCCGTTTAAAACGTGTCGAGGCGCAGCAGCAGCGGCGCCTGTACCGCGAACCCGCCACGCAGATCGCCGGCCGGCCGACCAAGCGCGACCGCCGCCGCATCGACAAGCTGGGCGAATGACGGCAAGTGTGTGCTAACTTGTTACGCCCAGCGCGCGCGGAGTCTGCAGCATGCGGGGCTGCATGAAGTAGTGCTTGAAGATCGCTTTCCCGCTGCCATACTCCGTGTCGCGCGGCGTGACGGCGCCGGACAGGCAGATGAACGTGGTGACGGCTGTCAAGGTCAACAGCAGAAGCACCGTCAGAATAGGCAGCTTGTGCATGGTACGAACCCTCGAATAAGCTCGCGCCCCCCGCGATTTTTCTTGCATCATAGGTGGCCCGTCGGATGCCCGCAATCGACGTGCCATTCCAATTCACGCAAAGTTGTAACGTCGTATTTCGTGATGCGCGGCGCACTGCAACCGCGCATGCCGCGCCCTTGAAAAGCGCGCCAGATGCCCCACATCGGGGAGAATTGTCTTGTGAACTCCAGCGGATCGATCGCTGGCGCCGCGTGCACCACTCTGGGCAGCGGAACCCGCGTCGACCCTTCAATCCAGCGCTATGAAACACACTTCGGAACCCACTTCGCAACCGGATACGCAAGCCGCCGAGTCGGCGCAATCCGCCGCCGCCGCGGCCGGTCAGGCCGCCAGCGCCTACTCGAGCCAGGCCCAGCGTGCCAGCGCCGATGCGCAGGCCATCGCCGGCGACGAGGCCACCGTGGCCGAGGCGACGATCGAGCAGGACACCGCCGAACTGCGCCGCCTGCTGGACGCCGCCGAAGAGAAGGCCCGCCAGAACTACGAGAACTGGGCGCGTGCCGTCGCCGAGGGCGAAAACATCCGCCGCCGCGCGCAGGACGATGTGTCCCGCGCACACAAGTTCGCCATCGAGGGCTTTGCCGAATACCTGCTGCCCGTGATGGACAGCCTGCAGGCCGCGCTGGCCGATACGTCGGGCGATGTCGCCAAGCTGCGCGAAGGCGTGGAGCTGACGCTCAAGCAGCTCAGCGCCGCCTTCGAGAAGGGCCGCGTGACCGAGCTGAACCCGGTCGGCGAGAAGTTCGACCCGCATCGCCACCAGGCCATCTCGATGGTGCCGGCCGACCAGGAGGCCAACACCGTGGTGAACGTGCTCCAGCGCGGCTATACGCTGGCCGACCGCGTGCTGCGCCCGGCGCTGGTGACGGTGGCCGCACCGAAGTAAACCGCGCTCCGGTCCATGTCCGGGAACACCGCCTCGCACGATCCTCACACCGCGACCCCGGTCGACATGACCGCGTTCACGGCGTTCGGGATGCGCGAGGTGGATGGCGGGACCCTCGACGCGGCCATCGCGGCGGCGGGCGATGATCTCGTCTGCGTGTTCTGCTGGGGCGAGGACTGCTTCAACTGCGAGATCGCCGAGCGCGCGCTGCTCGCCCAGCCCGGGCCGGTGCGTGCGCTCGGGCTGCACTGGCTGCACGCCAATGTCCATGCGCATCCGGAACTGGGCCGGCGCTTCGGCCTGCACGGCATTCCGGTGTTCCTGTTCTTCCATCGCGGCAAGGTGCTCGGCCGCGCGACCGGCTGGCACGGGCACGCGCAGTTTGCCGGCGCGGTGGCCAATGCGCGCAGCAAGCTGGCCGGCAGGCCGCTGGCCTGAGGTGGCAGCCATGGTCCTGATGGCGATTGCCGCCAACCTCTCCGTCTTCCGCGTCAGCGGGGTGCGCGCACAGCGCATCGCGCGCGCCGTTCCGCACGCCGGTCAGGCGATCCCCGCCGCCCTTGCCGCCGCCCGGCGGTAGCGCCCGTGCCCCAGCGGCACGTCGCCGCCGGGCCTCATTCCTTCCGCTTCGATACCGCCGCCGGCCCGTGCCTGTGCCGGCCGGCGCTCTTGTCCGCAACAGACCCGATGCATTGGAGATCGCCATGTCCGCAGCCGTCATCTACCTGACCGAGCTCGACCTCACCCGCCTGGAAAACGCCGCCGTCCGCGCCGGCAGCGGCTCGCCGCTGGCCGAGCTGGTCGACGACCTGATTGCCCGCGCCAACGTTGTTCCCGGCGACAGGGTTCCCGCCGACGTGGTGACGATGCATTCGGTGGTGCGCGTGCACGCCGGCGCCGGCACGGCCCAGGCGTGGACGCTGGTCTATCCGGACGAGGCCAACCTGGCCGCGGCCAAGCTTTCGGTGCTGTCGCCGATGGGCGCGGCGCTGCTCGGCGGCCGCGTGGGCGATGAGGTGCACTATGCCGCGCCGGACGGCTCCACGCACGCACTGCGGATCGACGCGATCGTCTTTCAGCCCGAGGCAGCCGGCCACTACACCTTGTGATCTGCGATGCCCGGGGCGGCCTGCTTCGGGCGCACTGCAGCGGGCCGCGGTGAGTCGCCGGGGTTCCCGGTTTTCCTGCTGATTGTCTGCTGAGAATCACTTTTGATGGATGTGCAAGCCAACGCGCATGGAGCGGCTGTCCCGCTGTCCTCAAGCCCAGCGCGGCCTTGGCGGGGTATCCGGGCTGTCGCGGACGGCATGCCTGCCGAGTCGTGCCGGTTTCCGGGTGCTTTCCGGAGAAAAACCGGCCAAAATGCTCAACTTTTCAAAAATCGGCCTTGAAAAGGCCGGGCGGCACTCCCACATCCAACCCAAGTTTGTATTCAGTGCAGTCCTGAGATCAGATTCGAGGAGCAAGAACATGGGCAAAATCATCGGTATCGACCTGGGTACCACCAACAGCTGCGTGTCCATCATGGAGGGCAACACGCCCAAGGTGATCGAGAACGCGGAAGGCACGCGCACCACGCCGTCGATCATCGCTTACATGGAAGACGGCGAGATCCTGGTCGGCGCCCCCGCCAAACGCCAGGCCGTCACCAACCCGCGGAACACGCTGTACGCCGTCAAGCGCCTGATCGGCCGCAAGTTCGAAGAGAAGGAAGTCCAGAAGGACATCGGCCTGATGCCGTACACCATCTCCAAGGCCGACAACGGCGACGCCTGGGTGGAAGTGCGCGACAAGAAGATGGCGCCGCCGCAGATCTCGGCCGAAGTCCTGCGCAAGATGAAGAAGACCGCCGAGGACTACCTGGGCGAGGAAGTGACCGAAGCCGTGATCACGGTGCCGGCCTACTTCAACGATTCGCAGCGCCAGGCGACCAAGGACGCCGGCCGCATCGCGGGCCTGGACGTCAAGCGCATCATCAACGAGCCGACCGCAGCCGCGCTGGCCTTCGGCCTGGACAAGAACGAGAAGGGCGACCGCAAGATCGCGGTGTATGACCTGGGCGGCGGCACGTTCGACATCTCGATCATCGAGATCGCCGACGTGGACGGCGAGAAGCAGTTCGAAGTGCTGTCGACCAACGGCGACACCTTCCTGGGCGGCGAAGATTTCGACCAGCGCATCATCGATTACATCATCGGCGAGTTCAAGAAGGAGTCGGGCGTCGACCTGTCGAAGGACGTGCTTGCGCTGCAACGCCTGAAGGATGCTGCCGAGAAGGCCAAGATCGAGCTGTCGTCGACGCAACAGACCGAGATCAACCTGCCGTATATCACGGCCGACGCCTCGGGCCCGAAGCACTTGAACCTGAAGATCACGCGCGCCAAGCTCGAAGCGCTGGTCGAAGACCTGATCGCCCGCACGATCGAGCCGTGCCGCACCGCCATCAAGGATGCCGGCGTGAAGGTGTCGGACATCCATGACGTGATCCTGGTCGGCGGCATGACGCGTATGCCGAAGGTGCAGGAGAAGGTGAAGGAGTTCTTCGGCAAGGAAGCCCGCAAGGACGTGAACCCGGACGAGGCTGTTGCCGTGGGCGCCGCCATCCAGGGCCAGGTGCTGGGCGGCGACCGCAAGGACGTGCTGCTGCTGGACGTGACGCCGCTGTCGCTGGGCATCGAGACGCTGGGCGGCGTGATGACCAAGATGATCGGCAAGAACACGACCATCCCGACCAAGTTCTCGCAGACCTTCTCGACCGCCGACGACAACCAGCCGGCCGTGACGATCAAGGTCTACCAGGGCGAGCGCGAGATGGCCTCCGGCAACAAGATGCTGGGCGAGTTCAACCTCGAGGGCATTCCGCCGGCACCGCGCGGCACGCCGCAGATCGAGGTGTCGTTCGACATCGACGCCAACGGCATCCTGCACGTCGGTGCCAAGGACAAGGCCACCGGCAAGGAAAACAAGATCACCATCAAGGCGAGCTCGGGCCTGAGCGAGGCCGAGATCGAGCGCATGGTGAAGGACGCCGAGGCCAACGCCGAGGAAGACAAGAAGCTGCGCGAGCTGGTCGACTCCCGCAACCAGGGCGAAGCGCTGGTGCACTCGACCCGGAAGGCGCTGGGCGAATACGGCGACAAGCTGGACGCGGGCGAGAAGGACAAGATCGAAGCCGCGATCAAGGACCTTGAAGACGTCCTCAAGGGCAGCGACAAGGCCGCGATCGACGCCAAGGTCGAAGCGCTGGCGACCGCCTCGCAGAAGCTGGGCGAGAAGGTCTACGCCGACATGCAGGCCAAGGGCGGCGCGGAAGCCGGCGCCGAGCAGGCTGCCGCCGGTGCCCACGCAGGTGCACAGGCCGGACACGGCGCGCCGCAGGACGACAACGTCGTGGACGCCGAGTTCAAGGAAGTGAACGACAAGAAGTAAGCCTAGGGTCCGCTGCGGCGGACCGGAGGTCCCGCCGGGCGGCGGCTATCGGATGCGCACAAGCGCGCCCGGTGCCACGCTCGGCTTTTTTGCTATTCGACCAAGCAGCACAACAGGCGATTTGACGGGCCACCATGGCAAAACGTGATTACTACGAAGTGCTCGGGGTGGGCAAGAACGCGAGCGACGACGAGATCAAGAAGGCGTATCGCAAGCTTGCGATGAAGTACCACCCGGACCGCAATCCGGACAGCAAGGAAGCGGAAGAGAAATTCAAGGAGGCCAAGGAAGCCTACGAGATGCTCTCCGACGCGGACAAGAAGGCGGCCTACGACCAGTACGGCCATGCCGGCGTCGACCCCAACATGGCCGGCGGCTTCGGCGCGGGGGCGCAGGGCTTCGGCGGCTTCGCGGAAGCCTTCGGCGACATCTTCGGCGACATCTTCGGGCAGCAGGCCCAGCAGGGCGGCCGCCGCGGCGCGGGCCCGCAGATGTATCGCGGCGCCGACCTGCGCTACAGCATGGAGATCACGCTGGAGCAGGCCGCGCACGGCTATGACACGCAGATCCGCGTGCCGCACTGGGACGAATGCGACCACTGCCACGGCAAGGGCGCCGAGCCCGGTTCCAGCGTGGAGACCTGCCCGACCTGCCATGGCGCCGGCCAGGTGCGCGTGTCGCAGGGCTTCTTCACGATGCAGCAGACCTGCCCGAAGTGCCACGGCAGCGGCAAGTACATCCCCAAGCCTTGCACCAAGTGCCATGGCCAGGGCAAGGTGAAGAGCCAGAAGACGCTGGAAGTGAAGATTCCGGCGGGCATCGACGAGGGCATGCGCATCCGCTCCTCGGGCAATGGCGAGCCGGGCATCAACGGCGGCCCGCCGGGCGACCTGTACGTGGAAATCCACATCAAGGCGCACTCCGTGTTCGAGCGCGACGGCGACGACCTGCACTGCCAGATGCCGATCTCCTTCGCTGTCGCGGCCATGGGCGGCGATATCGAGGTGCCCACGCTGGGCGGCCGCGTGGCCTTCAACGTGCCCGAGGGCACGCAGGCCGGCAAGACCTTCCGCCTGCGCGGCAAGGGCATCAAGGGCGTGCGCTCGGGCTATGCCGGCGATCTGTACGTGCATGTGGTGATCGAAACGCCGGTGCGGCTGACCGACCACCAGCGGGAGCTGCTGCGCCAGTTCGACAAGTCCGTCCATGAAGGCGGCTCGCGGCACAGCCCGCAGGAGCAGTCGTGGCTGGACAAGGTGAAGAACTTCTTCTCCAGCTGAGCGCCGCGCTTTTGCTGTAACCGGGGGACATCGTCATGCCGTTGCCAGATGCCGGCGCGCCGTTCGCGCTGCTGGACGATGCCACCTCGGTCGGCGCGGCATGCTCGCGCTGGTACACCGGCTATGCCGGCGAGATCGTCCGGCCGCCGGGCACGCTGGCGGGGCTGGACGATGCGCTGCGCGCGGCCTGGGCCGACGGCTTGCATGCGCTGGTCCTGGCTCCATACGAATTTGGCCGGCCGCTGGTCGGCCTGCCCGCGGTCATGCCGGCGTCGGCTCGGTTGCCCGGCCACGACGGCCGTCTGCGCGTACTGCTGTTCCGCTCGATGCAGGTGCTGTCGGCGGCCGAGGTCGATGCGCTGTTCGACGCGTGGCCCGAGGCCGGCAGCGCCGCCGGCCTGTTCGACAGTGCGGCCAGCGTCGACCATGACGCCTATGTTCACGCCATCGCCCGCATCCAGGACTGGATTGCCGCGGGCGATACCTACGAAGTCAATTACACGTACCGCCTGCGCATGACGGCGTTCGGCGCGCCGGCCGCGCTGTATCGCCGCCTGCGCGCGCGCCAGCCGGTGCCGTACGGGGCGCTGATCGGACTGCCCGAGGGCGGGGCGATCCTGTCGTGCTCGCCGGAACTGTTCTTCTCGCATCGCGCGGGTACCCTCGTCGCGCGGCCGATGAAGGGCACCGCGCCCGCCAGCGGCGATCCGGAAGTCGACCAGGCGCGCGCCGCCGCGCTCGCCGCCGACGAGAAGAACCGCGCCGAAAACCTGATGATCGTCGACCTGCTGCGCAATGACCTGGGCCGGCTCGCCCGGCCGGGCTCGGTGCGCGTGCCGACGCTGTTCGAGGTGACGCCGTACGGCAGCGTGCTGCAGATGACCTCCACGGTGCAGGCGGATATTCCGCCCGAAACCGGCCTGGCCGCCTGTCTCGCCGCGCTGTTCCCGTGCGGCTCCATCACGGGCGCGCCCAAGCGCCGGACCATGGAGATCATCGACGCGCTGGAGCCGGAGCCGCGCGGCTTCTACACCGGCGCGATCGGCTGGATCGACGCGCCCGGCGGCGATCGCGCGCTGGGCGACGCGTGCTTTTCCGTGGCGATCCGCACGCTGGTGCTGGGGGCGCCCGGCATTGACGGCCTGCATCCGGGCGAGCTCGGCATCGGCTCCGGCATCGTGCACGACAGCGTTGCCGACGAGGAATACGCCGAGTGCCGGCTGAAGGCGCGCTTCGTCACCGCGCTCGATCCGGACCTGTTGCTGTTCGAGACGATGCGGGCGACGCGCGCCGAAGGCGTGCCCTTGCTGGAGCGGCATCTGGCGCGGCTGGCGCATTCCGCCCGCGCGTTCGGCTTCGGTTTCGACAGGGATGCGCTGATGCGCGAGGTGGCGCGCGCGTGCGCCGCGCTGCCGGAGGCCGGTGCCCACCGCATGCGCCTGTCGTTGCGGCACAGCGGCGCGTTCAGCGTCACGGCGGCGCCGCTGCCGCCGCTGCATGCCACCTGGGACGCGCCGGTGCGCCTGCGCGTCGCGCCGCAGGCACGCGAGGCCGCGCACAGCCTGCCCCATCACAAGACCAGCCTGCGCGCCGCCTATGACGCAGCCTGGCAGGCCGCGGAGCGGGAGGGCGCGTTCGACGCCGTGTTCTTCAATGCCGACGGCACCCTGGCCGAGGGCGGCCGCAGCACGGTGCTGGTCAAGCTGGAGGGCATGTGGTGGACGCCGCCGCTGTCGGCCGGCGTCCTGCCGGGCGTGATGCGCGCCGTGCTGCTGGAGGATGCGCGGCCATGGCTCGGCGCCCCCTTGCATGAACGCGTGCTGACCCGTGCCGACGTCGCCCACGCCGAGGCCATCGCCGTCTGCAACGCGCTACGCGGCGTGGTGCCCGCGCATTTCGAGCCGCCCGTCGCTTAGCTTCCACCGGGTCACGCCGGGCAGGTTGATCAGCTCGCGGTCGTGGCACACCATCAGCAGCGCGCGGCCCTCGGCCGCCAGTTCGCCGACCAGCGCGAGCACCTGTTCGCGCGCGGTGCCATCCAGGCTGGAGGTGGGCTCATCGAGCAGCAGCACATCGGTGCGCAGCGCGCGGGCACGCGCCAACGCGAGGCGTTGTGCCTCGCCGCCCGACAGGCGCTCCGGCGGCACATGCAGCACCTGCTGCAGGCCGGCCCAGCGGATGGCGTCGTCGACGCGCTCGCGCAGCGCCGCCTGCGGCACGCGATGCGGGCCGGTGGTCAGTCCGTATGCCAGGTTGTCCCGCACCGAGGTGCGGAACAGGTACGGATGCTGGTGCACATAGGTGAGCCGCGCCCGCAGCGCGGCCGGGTAAGGGGACAGCGGCTGCGGGCCCCGGCCGAAATCGACGGAGGCCTCCGCCGCCGGCATCAGGCCTGCCAGCATGCGCAGCAGCGTGGTCTTGCCGACGCCGTTGGCGCCCGTGATGACCACCGCGTTGCCCGCCGACAGCGCCAGGCGCGGAATGTCGAACAGCAGGCGCTCGCCGTGGCGGCAGTGCAGCTGCTCGAACACCATCAGGGGGCGGGGCGAGGTGGTCATCGGGCGCTCATGCGGTGTGGCGGCGGAAGGCGCCGGCGCCCTGCAGCCACGCCAGCACCAGGTTGACCAGCAGCGCCAGCGCGATCAGCACGATGCCCAGCGCAATGCCCTGGGCGAACTCGCCCTTGCTGGTTTCCAGCGCGATCGCGGTGGTCATGGTGCGTGTGACGCCCTCGATGTTGCCGCCGACCATCAGCGCCGATCCGACCTCGGCGATCACCCGGCCGAAGCCCGCCACCACGGCGGCGCCCAGGCCGAAGCGCAGTTCGCGGAACACGGTGAACAGCAGCCGCACCGGGCCGGCGCCGAGCACGCGGGCGGTCTCCGCCAGGCGCGGGTCGGCGCGCTCGAAGGTGGCCAGTGCGAACGCCACGATCACCGGCAGGCCGAGCACCGCCTGGCCGAGGATCATGCCCCCTTGCGTGAACAGCAGCCCGAAGCCGCCCAGCGGCCCCTGGCGCGACAGCAGCAGGTAGAGCACCAGCCCGATCAGCACGGTCGGAAACGACATCGAGGCCTGCGCCAGCACGACCAGCGCCCGGCGTCCGGGGAAGCGGTGCATGGCGACGGCGTAGGCCAGCAGCAGCGCCGGCGGCGCGGCCAGCAGCAGGCCGGCCAGCGCCACCTTCAGCGAGGTCCAGACGATCACCCAGAGCGCCGCGTCGCCGCGGGCGAGCAGGGCGAACGCCTCGACGGTGGCCGACCAGATGTCCATGGGCGGCGCGCTCAGGCGGTGAAGCTGTGCTCCGGGCCGGGGAAGGTGCCGTCCTTGACCGCCGTCACATAGGCCGCGACGGCGGCATCGATGGTGGTCAGGCCGTCCATGAAGTTGCGTACGAACTTGGGCCGGTGGCCGGGGAACACGCCCAGCATGTCGTGCATCACCAGCACCTGGCCCGAGCACTCGGGCCCGGCGCCGATGCCGATGGTGGGGACCGCCAGCAGCCGCGTCACCTCGCCGGCTAGCGTGGCGGGAATGGCTTCCATGAGGACCATCTGCGCGCCGGCATCCTGCACGGCCAGCGCATCGGCCTTGAGCTGCGCGGCGGCCTCGTCGCCCCGGCCCTGGACCTTGAAGCCGCCGAAGGCATGCACCGATTGCGGCGTCAGGCCGATGTGCGCGCACACCGGAATGCTGCGCTCGACCAGGAAACGGATGGTGGGCGCCAGCCACTCGCCGCCTTCGAGCTTGACCATCTGCGCGCCGGCCTGCATCACGCGCACGGCGCTGTGGAAGGCCTGCTCGGGCGTGCCGTAGGTGCCGAAGGGCAGATCCGACATGAGCAGCGCCTTGGTCGTCCCGCGCGCCACGCATTCGGTGTGGTAGACGATGTGGTCGAGCGTGACGGGCAGCGTGGTCTTCTGGCCCTGCACCACGTTGCCCAGCGAATCACCGACCAGCACCACGTCTACGCCGCTGCGCTCCATCAGGGCGGCGAAGCTGGCATCGTAGGCCGTCAGCATGGCGATGCGCTCGCCCGCCGCGCGCATGCCCTGCAGCGAGGTGACGGTCACGGCCTTGCGGGTGGATTCCTGGAGATAGCTGCTCATGGACTGGGATCAGGTTGGGCACCGCGACCTTCCAGGCAGGCCATGCGATGAGCCTGCTACCGGGTCTCGAGCTTGATGAATTCCTTGGGCCCGCGCATGGCGTCGATGCGGGTGAGCAAGGTGCGGAAATCGTCGTCGTTGCCGGCCGGATCGAAGGCGGCGGTATCGACGATCAGCGTCGGTGCGGCATCGTAATACAGAAACAGCTCGCCGTACGCGGCGCAGATGCGTTCGAGGTATTCCGCGTCGATGCCCGTTTCGTAAGGAACGGCGCGCTTGGCGATGCGCGGCAGCAGGTCTTCGGCGCGCGCCTGCAGGCAGACCACGAGATCGATGCGCTGCGGCGGCAGGGCCAGTGCCTGCGCCATGGCGTCGTACAGCGCGAGCTCATCGGCGGGCAGCGTCAGCTGGGCGAACAGGCGGTCGCGCGGCAGGAAGCTGTCGGCGACGATGCGCTCGCCCGTCAGCGTGGCCTTCTGCCATGCGGCCAGCCGCTGCGCGCGCTGCAGCAGGAAGCGCAACTGCACCGGCAGCGCATAGCGCGCGGGCTCTTCATAGAAGCGCGCGAGAAAGGGGTTGTCTTCGGGAGTTTCGAACAGCGTGGCCGCACGCAGGTGATCGGCCAGCCGTTGCGCCAATGCCGTCTTGCCGGCGCCGATCGGCCCTTCGACGACGATGCGGCGCAGATGATCGAGTGCCATCGCGTCTGGATTCGGGAGAGTGGAAAAGAGGGGTCAGGCGGCCGGCTTGGCGCGCATGCACTGGCACAGCGTCATCTTCTCGATGACCTGGTCGGCGACGCCCGGCAGCAGTGCCGCCACGGCGCCGATGCCGGGGATGACGAGATCCGGCGCCAGTTCGTGCAGCGGCAGCAGGGTAAAGGCACGCTGTCCGACGCGCGGATGCGGCACGGTCAGCTCGGGCGAGGTGAGGACCTGGTCGCCGTACAGCAGCAGGTCCAGGTCCAGCGTGCGCGGCGCGTTGCGGAACGGGCGTTCGCGGCCGAACTGGTCTTCGATATGGTGGCAGATGCGCAGCAGCTGGCCGGCGGTGAAGTGCGTATCGAGGCGCACCACGGCATTGATGTAGTCGTCGCCGGTGGCGTCCACCGGGGCGCTGCGGTACAGGCTGGACTTGCCGGTGATGCTGATGCCCACCTGCTGTGCGAGGCAGACCACGGCGTCTTTGACGGCTTGGCGCGCGTCGCCGAGATTGGCGCCGATGCCGATATACGCCACTGTCATCACGTTCCCTCCGAACTGCCCGGGCTCACGTCGGCGACTGTATCCGATTTTGCCGGACCCCGCCGGCGGCGGCGGCGCTTGGCGACCGCGGGGGCGCCTCCGGCGGCGGCCGGCGCATGCTTGGCCTGCGCGATCAGCGCTTCGCGGGCTTCGCCGTCGCCGTTCTGGAAGTCGGTCCACCAGGTGGCGAGCTCCTGCGGCAATTCGCCCGAGGCGCAGCGCAGGACCAGGAAGTCGTAGCCGGCGCGGAAGCGCGGCGATTCGAGCAGGCGGTGGGGCATGCGGCCGGCACGCTTCTCGAAGCGCGGCTGCATGCTCCAGATCTCCTTCATGTCGGCGGTGAAGCGGCGCTGGATGGCGAGCTGCTCGGTCTGGCGGTCGAGGACTTCGTCCATCGCCTCGTGCAGCGCGGGGATCAGCGGCTCGCCGGCGGCGCGGCGGCGGTTCCAGTGCTCCAGCACGTGGTGCCACATCAGCGAGGCGAACAGGAAGCCGGGCGAGACCGGCTTGCCGGCCTTGACGCGCTCATCGGTGTTGTCGAGCGCCAGCTGCACGAAGCGCTGGCCCATCGGCTGCTCGAGCGCCACGTCCAGCAGCGGCAGCAGGCCGCGGTGCAGGCCGGCCTTGCGCAGCTCTTGCAGCGACGCCCAGGCGTGGCCCGACATCAGCAGCTTGAGCATCTCGTCGAACAGCCGCGCGGCCGGCACGTTGTGGATCAGCTCGCCCAGCTCGGCGATCGGGGCGCGCGTGGCCGGGTCGATGTCGAAGCCGGTCTTGGCCGCGAAGCGCACCGCGCGCAGCATGCGCACCGGGTCTTCGCGGTAGCGCGTATGCGGGTCGCCGATCATGCGCAGCAGGCGCGCGCGCATGTCTTCCATGCCGCGGTGGTAATCGTGCACGGTCTGGTCGGCCGGGTTGTAGTACATCGCGTTGACGGTGAAGTCGCGGCGGGTGGCGTCCTCGGCCTGAGTGCCCCACACGTTGTCGCGCAGCACGCGGCCGCTGGCGTCGACGGCGTGGGTGTGGTGGTCCAGCTCGGTGCGCTTGACGCGCTTGCCGGCCGGCACCTGCTCGCTTTCCACGGCGTCGACCAGCGCGCGGAAGGTCGACACCTCGATGATTTCCTGCTCGCGCCCGCCGTAAAACGTCACGTGCACGATCTGGAAGCGCCGGCCGATGATGCGCGAGCGGCGGAACAGCGCCTCCACCTGCTCGGGCGTGGCGTTGGTGGCGACGTCGAAGTCCTTCGGCTTGATGCCCAGCAGCAGATCGCGCACCGCGCCGCCCACGATGAAGGCGTGATAGCCGGCTTCCTGCAGCGTGGACGTGACCTTGACGGCGTTGCGCGACAGCAGCTTCGGGTCGATGCCGTGCTCTTCCACGCTCCACACGCGCGGCGCGCGTGGTACGCCGCCGGCGCTGGCCTTGGCGCGTGCCTTCGGGGTCTTGGGAGCGCGGGCTTTCCTGGCCGGCGTGCCGGGCTCGGTGGTGGGCGCGGTCTCCGCGGCGGGCCTGCCCAGCAGGCGATTGATGAGTTTTTTGATCACGCCGCGCTCTTTCAGAAGAGGTCCATGATGCGCCAATTGCGCTGGGCGGCGAGGTGCCGCAGGGTGTCGTCGGGGTTGGTGGCGACCGGGTCGGTCACTTCTTCCAGCAGCGGCACGTCGTTGGCCGAATCGCTGTAGAAGGTGCTGCGATCGAAGTCGCTCCAGCCGCGGCCCATGTCGGCGAGCCACTCGTGCACGCGCGCGACCTTGCCCTCGCGGAAGCTCGGCGTGCCGGAAACGTCACCGGTGAAGGGGCCTTCGGGCGTGCCGTCGGCGGTGGCCGGCTCCGTGGCGATCAGGTGCTCGATGCCGAAGGCCTGGGCGATCGGCCGGGTGACGAAGCTGTTGGTGGCGGTGACCACGCAGCATAGGTCGCCGGCATCCAGGTGCTTGCTGACCAGCGCCTGGGCCTGGGGCGTGATCTTGGGCAGGATCGTCTCGCGCATGAATTCGGTATGCCACTGGGCCAGCGTATCGCGCGAATGGGCGGCGAGCGGCGCCAGGGCGAAGCGCAGGAAGGCATGGATGTCCAGCGTGCCGGACTTGTAGTCGGCATAGAACTGATCGTTCCTGCGCTGGTATTCGGCTTCATCCACGACCCCGCGGCGGATGAGGAAGCGCCCCCACTCGTGGTCGCTGTCGGTGGGGATCAGGGTGTGATCGAGGTCAAAGAGGGCGAGATTCATGGGGCGCGATTTTACCCGAAGGTGCGGCAAGGGGCCGCGTGGCGA
The DNA here is from genome assembly GCF_024925465.1 of Ralstonia pseudosolanacearum. Lineage (NCBI taxonomy): Bacteria > Pseudomonadati > Pseudomonadota > Betaproteobacteria > Burkholderiales > Burkholderiaceae > Ralstonia > Ralstonia pseudosolanacearum. The sequence goes on from NZ_CP103852.1 coordinate 944,467, forward strand.
GGGCGGCGGCCGATGTGGAGCGCCGTCGCGCCCGATTGTGTTCCGGTCGAGCCGGACCGGCTCACTTGAGCAGCGCCAGCATGTCGCGCAGCAGCGGCAGGGTGACGGCGCGCTTGCGGGCGAGCGAGTAGGTGTCGAGCGCTTCGAGCAGCGCCATCAGGCTCGGCATGTCGCGATAGGAGTGCGTCACAAGCCATTGCGGCACGTCGGCCGACAGCTGCATGCCGCGTTCGCGGGCGGCCTGGAGCAGCGCTTCGACCTTGTCGGCGTCGGACAGCGGGCGTAGCCAGTAGACCAGCCCCCACCCCAGCCGGGTGCGCAGGTCTTCACGCAGCGGCATCGACATCGGCGCGGCGGCCCCCGCGGTGATCAGCGCGGCGTGTGGATCTGCGCGCACTTCGTTGACCAGGTTGAAGGCCGCCACCTGTGCCCATTCGTCCAGCCGCTCGGCGTCGTCGATGGCCCAGATGGTGATGGCGGGATCGTATTCGAACGCTTCCAGCGGTGCCTTCGCTTCCAGGTAGCGCGCCTGGAAGCCGGCGGCCTCCGCCTGCGCGCAGACAGCGTGCAGCAGGTGGCTGCGGCCGCTGCCGGATTCGCCCCACAGGTAGACCAGGCGGTCGGCGGCGCGGCCGACGGCCAGCTCGGCGATCAGGCCCGAGAGGCGCAGCACCGCCTCTTCGTTGCCGGTGGCGACGAAGTTGCCGATGGTCGGGGCGGGGGTCGCGCCGAACTCGAGCGGTAGCTGTTGCGGAAGGGCCATGAAACGTGGGTCGATGGTCGGATTAGTCGCGGTACAGCTTGCTGCCCAGGTAGAGCTGCCGGATCTGCCGCAGGCCGACCAGCAGCACGGCGCTGATCGGCAGGGCCAGCAGGATACCGAAAAATCCGAACAATTGGCCAAAAGCCAGCAGGGCGAGGATGACCGCCAGCGGGTGCAGCCCGATGCGCTCGCCCACCAGCCGCGGCGTCAGGTAGAAGCCTTCCAGCACCTGGCCGACGCCGTAGACCACCGCCACCGCCAGCAGGCCGTACAGGTTGCCGAATTGCAGCAGCGCCGACAGGATCGCCAGGATCAGGCCGATGCCGAAGCCGATGTAGGGGATGAACACGGCCAGCCCGGTGAAGATGCCGATCGGCAGCGCCACGTCGAAGCCGGCCAGCGCCAGCCCGGTCGAGTAATACGCCGCCAGCACCAGCATCACGATGATCTGTCCGCGCAGGTATTGCGACAGCAGGCCGTCGGTCTCGGCCGCCAGCTCGCGCGTCTTGCCGATCCAGCGGCGCGGCACGGCGCCTTCCAGCCGGCGGATCAGCATGTTCCAGTCCATCAGCAGGTAGAACATCACGATCGGCACCAGGAAGACGATGCCGAGCACCTGCACCGCCGCCGAGCCCGACACGCGCAGGTAGTTCAGCGCCGTGGACATCACGTCCTCCGGGCTGGCGGCGAGCTGTTCGGTGAGCAGCTTGCGCAGGCCGGGGAAGTCGAAGCGCACGTGCACGCCCATCTCCGCCAGCCGGGGCGTGATCGCCGCGTTCAGCTTGGACAGCATGCCGGGCAACTGTTCGCGGATGGCGGGAATCTCCCGCTGCAGCACCGCCAGGATCAGCAGCATCAGCGCCACGGCCAGCACCGTCAGCAGCAGGATCATCAGGAACACGCCCAGCACGCGCGGCACGCGGTGCCGCTGCAGCCATTCCACGCCGGGATGCAGGATGTACGACAGGATGCCCGCGAACACGAACGGCGTGAGTGTCGGCGCCAGCAGTTTGAGCAGGGCCATGAAGGCGACGGCCACGGCGATCCACGCGAGCGTGCGCTTGGTGTCCTGCGTCAGCAACGGGGCGTTCATGGGCGGTCGGAGTCCTATGGCGGGTCGAAGAAGGCCGGAAAGCAGCCAATGGGGGCGGCATCCGGTAAAATCGCGATTTTACTGGACCGGCGGGTCCTGATTTTGTGACTGTCCGCCGCGTGCCGCCGGTTTTTTCCATTCAGACGACTTATGAGCGCTTCCGAAACCCCCTCCGCATCCGCATCGAGCGGCCTGTCCTACCGTGACGCGGGCGTCGACATCGAGGCCGGCGACGCCCTGGTCGACCGCATCAAGCCGTTTGCCAAGCGCACCCTGCGCGAAGGCGTGCTGGGCGGCATCGGCGGCTTTGGCGCGCTGTTCGAGATTTCCAAGAAGTACCAGGAGCCGGTGCTGGTGTCCGGCACCGACGGCGTGGGCACCAAGCTCAAGCTCGCCTTCGCGCTCAACCGCCACGACACCGTCGGCCAGGATCTGGTCGCGATGAGCGTCAACGACATCCTGGTGCAGGGCGCCGAGCCGCTGTTCTTCCTCGACTACTTCGCCTGCGGCAAGCTGGATGTCGATACCGCCGCCACCGTCATCAAGGGCATCGCCCAGGGCTGCGAACTGGCCGGCTGCGCGCTGATCGGCGGCGAGACGGCCGAGATGCCCAGCATGTACCCCGCCGGCGAATACGACCTGGCCGGCTTTGCCGTCGGCGCGGTCGAGAAGCGCAAGATCATCGACGGCACCACCATCGCCGAGGGCGACGTGGTGCTGGGCCTGGCCTCGTCGGGTGCGCATTCGAACGGTTACTCGCTGGTGCGCAAGATCATCGAGGTGTCGCGCCCGGACCTGAACGCCGACTTCCACGGCCAGCGCCTGCAGGACGCCATCATGGCGCCGACGCGCATCTACGTGAAGCCGCTGCTGGCGCTGATCGACAAGCTGCCCGTCAAGGGCATGGCCCACATCACCGGCGGTGGTTTGACCGAAAACGTGCCGCGTGTGCTGCCCGAGAACGTGACCGCCGTGCTGCACCAGGACGCATGGACGCTGCCGCCGCTGTTCCAGTGGCTGCAGAAGGCCGGCAACGTGGCGGATGACGAGATGCACCGCGTGTTCAACTGCGGCATCGGCATGGTTGTGATCGTGTCGGCGGCGGATGCGCCGGCGGCCATCGCCCACCTGAAGGAGGCGGGCGAGACCGTCTACCAGATCGGCGAGATCCGCACGCGCCAGCCGGGCGAAGCGCAGACCATCGTGATCTGACGCGCCTCGCGCCCAACCTCGCGCCCAACGAAAAGCCGCCGGACTGCCCGGCGGCTTTTTTTATGCGCGGCGCGTGGCGCTCGCCTATTTCAGCGGCGCGAATGCGCCCGGCGAATCCTTGTCGCTCTGCAGCGCGCCGGTGTTCCGGTCGATCAGCAGGGTGACCACGCGCGGGGCCGTGTTCGGATCGCCGCCGCAGGCCTGCGTGTGGTTCTCCAGCACTTCGACGCTGTCGTGCGTGGCGTCTTCCTGGTCGACGATGAACGACAGGCAGTCGGGCGACAGGCTGGTCAGCTTGTATTGCCGGATGGCGGCGACGGCCCGGTCGACGGCCTTGGCCTGGTCGGCATCGCTGACGGCGGGGGCGCTGGCGGGTGCGGCCGGTGCACTCGCGGGTGGCGCGGAAGCCGGGGCGGGCGCGGTGCCGGCCTTGCCGGATTCATCGGAGCGGCCGCAGCCGGCCAGCGCGATGGCGGCCAGTGCGGCAAGAAGCAGGGAGCGGTTCATGAAGCGTGGAGCGGTCAGTGGTCTTGCGGTGGTCAGACCGAGACTTTACCGGTTACCGGGAAGCGGCCGACTTTTTCCACGCCGCATACGCGCGCGCCGGTGGCCGCCCGGCGCGCCCGGGATGGTGCTCCGGCGGGGTTTGCCGTCGGCGCCGGGCAGCGCAGGTCTTGGCCACCGCCATCAGCCCTGCGCTTCGCGCTCCAGCAGTGCGCGCTTGCGCTCCACGCCCCAGCGGTAGCCGGAGAGCTGGCCGTCGCTGCGCACCACGCGGTGGCAGGGGATGGCCACCGCCAGATGGTTGGCGCCGCACGCCTGCGCCACTGCCCGCACCGCCCTGGGCGCGCCGATGCGCGCGGCGATCTCCGCGTAGCTCGCCGTGGTGCCGGGCGGAATCTCGCGCAGTGCCTGCCACACGCGCTCCTGGAACGCGGTGCCGCGCACGTCCAGCGGCAGGTCCAGTCCGATCGCGGGCGCTTCGATCAGCCCGACCACCTTGGCGACCAGGTCTTCGAAATCCGCGTCGCCGCCGATGAGCTCGGCCTTGGGGAACTGGTCCTGCAGGTCGTGCACCAGTGCCTGCGGATCCTCGCCCAGCAGGATCGCGCAGATGCCGCGCTCGCTTTGCGCCACCAGGATCGCGCCCAGCGAGCATTCGCCCACGGCAAAGCGGATCGTCGTCTGCGCGCCGCCCGCGCGGTAGCGGCTGGCCGTCATGCCGAGCACGCCGTCGGACGCCTCGTAGAAGCGGCTGCTGGCATTGAAGCCGGCGTCGTAGATGGCCTCGGTGACGGAGCTGCCGCGGCCGAGCTGCGCGCGCAGCCTGCGCGCACGGTGCGCCGCGGCGTAGGCCTTGGGCGTCAGGCCGGTGACGGTCTTGAACAGCCGGTGGAAATGGTACGGGCTCAGGCCGGCCTCCCGCGCGAGCGCTTCGAGCGCGGGCGGCGTGTCGGCGGCTTCGATGCGGCGGCACGCGGCGGCGACCCGTGCGGCGTGCTGCGCGCGGGCCGTGGTCTGGTCCGGCGTGGCGCGGCGGCTGGGTCGATAGCCGGCGGCCTCGGCCTCGGCGGGCGTGTCGAAGAATTCGACGTTTTCGGGGCGCGGCAGCCGCGACGGGCTGCTCGGCTGGCAGTACACGCCCGTGGTCTTCACGGCGTAGACGAACTGGCCGTCGGCGGACGCATCGCGCGCGAGCACGCGGGCCCAGCGTGGGTCGCGTTCGACGGTGGACGGTGCGGACGTTGGCATGGTGTCGGATGACCTCAATCGATGCCTGTACTGTAGGCGCGTGCCCGGTCAGGGGCACTCCGCCGCTTGCGGTCGAATTCGGCGCGGCGGCGCCGCTTCAGCCGGCCGGTATGCGCCACAGATACCACGCGGCGATGGTGCGGTAGGGACGCCACGCGCGGCCGATCTCCGCCATCTGCCCGCGCGTGGGGGCGGTTTCCAGGTGCTTGAGGCGGCGGTAGCCCTCGCGTACGCCGAAGTCGTCGGCGGGCAGGATGTCGGCGCGCTCCAGCGTGTAGATCAGCAGCATTTCCACCGTCCACCGCCCGACGCCGCGCAGGGTGACGAGTCGTTCGATCAGCGCCTCGTCCGGCAGGGCGAGCGCCTGGTCGCGCGTGGGCACCACGCCGTCGAGCTTGGCCTGCGCGATGCCGCGGATCGTCGCCAGCTTGGTCGCCGAGAAGCCGCAGCCGCGCAGCGTGGCCGCGTCGGTGTCCAATAATTGCCCGGGCGATGGGAAACCGGCACCCGGATACAGCGCCAGCAGGCGGCCGAGGATGGCGTCGCCGGCCCTGGCATGCAGCTGCTGATAGGCGATGGCGCGCACCAGCGCCTCGTATGGGTCGCGCGCGGGCTTGGCGGCGTGCCGGCAGGGGCCGATGGCGGCGATGTGGCGCGCCCAGTCGTCATCCAGCGACGACAGGAACGCGGCGGCCTGGCGGTAGGTGTGTTCGGACAACCCGGCGGCGAGGGGCGTCATGTCAGCCGGCCCGGCGCAAGGTCAGGTTGATGCGCTGCGCGCCCAGCAGCGGATGCCAGGCTTCCTTGAGCGGCAGGACGCCGTGGTAGCGCAGGCGATCCGGTCCGCCCCAGACCACCACGTCGCCATGGAAGAGCGGCACGCGCTGCGCCTTGTCGGCGCGCCGGTGGCCGCCCCACAGGAACACGGCCGGCATGCCGAGCGAGACCGACACGATGGGCGCGCCGTAGTCCTGCTCGTCCTTGTCCTGGTGCAGCGACAGGCGCGCGCCGGGCACGTAGCGGTTGATGAGGCAGGCGTCGGGCGTGAAGCCGGGGAAGCCGACTTCGGCGGCGGCATCGCGCGCCAGGCGCAGGAAGCTGCCGGGCAGCGGCGGCCATGGCTGACCGGTCTGCGGGTCGCGCTCGGCATAGCGGTAGCCACGGCGGTCGGAGGTCCAGCCGAGCGCGCCGCAGTTGGTGAGCGCGACCGACATCTCGAAGCCGCCCGGCGTGACCATGTGGCGGAACGGCGCCTGCCGGGCGATGTCGTCGATGGCCGCGAGCAGCGCGGGGGCCTCGGCCAGCGCAAAGCCGCGCAGCACGACCGCCGCTTCGCCGAGCACGATGCGGCGGTCGTCAGCGGGGGCCTGGTCGGCAAAGAGATCGCGGGTCGTCATGCGCTCGGCTTCACAGGGCGTCGTGGAAGATGATGCCTACAGTATGGCGCTGTCCCGAGCGCAGGCGGCTCACGCCGTGGCGCATGTTGACGCGGTAGGGGCCGCGCGTGCCCTGCACCGGCCGCTGGCTGACCGCGAAGACCACCGCATCGCCCTTGCACAGCGGCACCACGTCGGGCCGAGACTGCATGCGCGGGCGCTGCTCGGTCATCACGAATTCGCCGCCGGTGAAGTCCGCGCCGGGCTCGGACAGCAGGATCGCCACCTGCAGCGGAAAGACGTGCTCGCCGTAGAGGTCCTGGTGCAGGCAGTTGTAGTCGCCGGGGCCGTATTGCAGGATCAGCGGCGTTGGGCGCAACTGGCCGGCGTCGTGGCAGCGCCGCAGGAAATCGGCGTGCGCGGCGGGATAGCGCACGTCGATGCCCATCGCCTGGTTCCAGCGGTTGGCGATGGGCGCGAGGCGCGGGTAGAGCTGCGTGCGCAGGTGTTCGATGAGGCCGGGCAGCGGATAAGCGAAATATTTGTACTCGCCGCGCCCGAAGCCATGGCGGGCCATTACCACGCGCGAGCGGTAGAGGCTGTCGCGCGGGTAGAGGGCGGCCAGCGCGTCGCAGGCCCCGGACGTCAGCAGGCCGGGCAGCAGGGCGTTGCCGGCGTCGTTGAGCGCGTCTTCCACGGCGCGCCAGTCGAAGGTGTCGATCGGCGTGCCGCCGCTTGTGTCGCTTGTGCCGCTTGTGTCGATCGCGCCGGGGGTGGCGGTTCGCAGTCCGGTCATGCGCGGGCCTCGCGTTGCAGCAACGCACGCTTGCGTTCCAGTCCCCAACGATACCCCGCCAGTCCGCCATCCGCACGGACGGCGCGATGGCATGGGATCGCGATCGCCAGCACGTTGGCCGCGCAGGCGCCGGCCACCGCGCGCACCGCGTCGGGCCGGCCGATGCGTTCGGCGATCTCGGTGTAGGTGGCGGTCGCGCCGGCCGGGACGTCGTGCAGCGCTTGCCAGACCGCGCGCTGGAACGGCGTGCCACTCATGTCGAGCGTGCCGTCGAAGCCGCGCGACGGGGCTTCGGTCAGGGCGAGGGCACGCGCCAGCCGCGCGGCGAGCGCGGGCCGGTCTTCGATCAGCGTCGCGCCGGGAAACGCGTCGGCCAGTGCCGCGCGCAGCGCCTTCGCATCGTCGCCGAGCAGCAGCGCGCAGAGGCCGTGTCCGCGAGTGCCGACCAGGACGTGGCCGAGCGAGCCCTTGCCGACGGCGTAGCGCAGGGTGGGAGGATCGACAGGTTTCATGCTTCGCTCCATCGGGCAGTCGTTGATGAAGCGAAGGTTAGGCGCCCGGTGCCGGCGCGGCACTCCGGGGCTTGCGGTTGAATTCGGCGCCGGTCAGTTCGGCGCGGCCAGGCCCGCGGGCATCGGCAGCGCGGCCATCCTGGCGAGCGCGTCGCCGGTGGTGCGGCAGATGCGCCAGTCGGGCAGCACGTCGGCGCCCATCGCTTCGTAGAAGGCGATGGACGGTGCGTTCCAGTCCAGCACGCTCCATTCGAAGCGGCCGCAGTCCCGCTCCCGCGCGAGGCGCGCCACGTGCACCAGCAGCGCCTTGCCGATGCCGTGGCCGCGCCAGGCCGGCTCCACGAACAGGTCTTCCAGGTACAGGCCCGGCTTGCACAGGAAGGTCGAGACAGTGTGGAAGAACAGCGCGAAGCCGACCGCCCGGCCGTCCACCTCGGCCACCACCGCCTCGCCGTACGGGCGCGGGCCGAACAGCATGGTGCGCAGGGCTGCCGGGGTGGCCTGCATCAGGTGCGTCAGTTTTTCGTATTCGGCGAGCGCCCCGATCAGGCGGACCAGCGCCTCGCAGTCGTCCGGCGTGGCGCTGCGCAGGGTGAAGGTGGCACGATCGGCTTGCGTGGTCGTCATGGCGTTTCCAGTGCGGTGCGGACCAGGCGTGCCACCTGGTCGACGTAGTCGGGGGCGAGGCAGTCGACCACGCGGCGCTCGGGCGTGCTGCGCAGCCACGTGATCTGGCGCTTGCAGAGCTGGCGCGTAGCGGCGATGCCTTGCTCGCGCAGCGCGGCCATGTCGATCTCGCCGTCGAGGTAGGCCCACGCCTGGCGATAGCCGACGCAGCGGATGGACGGCAGCGCCGGCGACAGATCGCCCCGGCGGCGCAGCGCCTCCACCTCGTCGAGCAGGCCATCGGCGAGCATCGCATCGAAGCGCTGCGCGATGCGGGCGTGCAGCACGGCGCGGTCGGCGGGCTCCAGCGCGATGCTCAGGTAGGCGGCCGCGGCTTCGTGCCGGTGGAAGGCGGCAGCACCGGCCTCGCGCGCCAGCAGGGCGGACATCGGCTGGCCGGTCAGCCGGTACAGCTCCAGCGCGCGCTGGATGCGCTGCGCATCGGTGGCATGGAGCCGCGCCGCGGTGACGGGGTCGACCTGCGCGAGCTTCGCATGCAGCGCCGGCCAGCCGTTGCGCGCGGCCTCGGCGTCGATCTCGGCGCGGATGACCGGGTCGGCGCCGGGCAGGTCGGACAGCCCCTGCGTCAGCGCCTTGTAATACAGCATCGTGCCGCCGACGATCAGCGGCAGCCTGCCGCGCGCGCGGATGGCGTCGATCAGCGCCTGCGCGTCGGTGGCGAACTGCGCGGCGGAATACGCATCGAGCGGGTCGATGATGTCGATCAGGTGATGCGGCGCGATGGCCTGCTCCGCCCGGCTCGGCTTGGCCGTGCCGATGTCCATGCCGCGATACACCAGTGCGGAATCCATGCTGATGATCTCGACCGGCCAGCGCTCGGCGAGCGCGAGCGCGGCGGCGGTCTTGCCGGAGGCGGTCGGGCCGAGCAGGCAGACGGCGCGCGGGGCGGTGTGCGGGGCGGCGGTCATCGTGCGGTCACTGGCCGCGCAGGAACAGCCGGTCCAGGTCGGCGACCGTCAGCTGGATCCACGTCGGCCGGCCGTGGTTGCACTGGTCGGCGCGTTCGGTGGCTTCCATCTGGCGCAGCAGGGCGTTCATTTCGTCCAGGTTCAGCCGGCGGTTGGCGCGCACGGCGGAATGGCAGGCCAGCGTGGCGAGCAGCTCGTTCTGGCGCTCGGCCAGCACGCGCGAGCCGCCGTAGGCCTGCAGGTCGCGCAGCACGTCGCGGGCGAGCGCCTGGGCATCGGCCTTCTGCAGCAGCGTGGGCACGGCGCGCACCGCCAGCGTGGTCGGCGAGACGGCGCTGATGTCGAAGCCGAGCAGGTCCAGCGTGTCGCAGAATTCCTCCGCCGTGCCGATCTCCACCGCACTGGCGGCAAAGGTGACCGGGATCAGCAGCGGCTGCACTTCGATGCGCCTGGCCTCCAGCGTCGTTTTCAGCTGTTCGTACAGGATGCGCTCGTGCGCGGCGTGCATGTCGACCAGCACCATGCCGCGCGCGTTCTGCGCCAGCACGTAGATGCCGTGCAGCTGGGCGACGGCGAAGCCGAGCGGGTGCGCGTCGTCGCTGTCACCGGCTTGCGGCGCCGCTGCCGGTTCGGATGCCTGGGCCGGGGCTGCGTCGGCGGGGGCGGCGGGGGCGGCGGCCGCGCCATCGAACAGGGTGGCGGCGCTCGGCACGTCGGCCATCCATGCCGGGCGGCTCGACGGCTGCGGCGCGCTGCCGCCGTGCATCATCGCCAGGTATTCCGCGCGCGGCTGGGCGATGCCGAGCGAGGTCTGCCGCGCGGCCATCTGGTTGACCCAGCGCGTGGTGTTGTCGGCGGGCGTGGCCGTGGCGCCGGGCTGCTCGGGCGCGTCGGCGATGTCGGTGCGCAGGCTGTCGCCCTGTTCGCCGGCGTGGCGCGACAGCGCGCGCTGTACCGCGTGGTAGACGAACTGGTGCACCGCGCGGCTGTCGCGGAAGCGCACCTCGATCTTGGACGGATGCACGTTCACGTCCACCGCCTCGGGCGGCAGCTCCAGGCACAGCACGTAGGCGGGGAAGCGGTCGCCGTGCAGCACGTCTTCATAGGCGCTGCGCACGGCATGGGTCAACAGGCGGTCGCGCACGAAGCGGCCGTTGACGTAGAAGAACTGGTGGTCGGCCCGGCCGCGCGAGGCCGTCGGCAGGCCGGCAAAGCCGAACAGGCGCAGCTCGCCGGCCGCCTCTTCGAACGGCAGGCGGGCGCGGGCGAACTCGGTGCCCAGCACGGCGGCGGTGCGCATGTCGGCCTGGGCGGCGTTCCAGTGCTCCAGCGGTTTGCCGTTGTGATGCACGGAGATGGCCACGTCCGGGCGCGCCAGCGCGGTGCGGCGGATCACCTCCAGGCAGTGGCCCAGCTCGGTCTGTTCGGTCTTGAGGAATTTGCGGCGCGCCGGTGTATTGAAGTACAGGTGCTGCACGTCGACCGTGGTGCCGACGCCGCCCGAGGCCGGCTGCACGCGCGCCGTTTGCGCGATGATCTGCGTGGCGTGCGCGTCCTGCGCGGTGCGCGAGGTGAGCGTCAGCTCCGCCACCGAGGCGATCGACGCCAGCGCCTCGCCGCGGAACCCCAGCGTCGCCACTGATTCCAGCTCTTCCAGCGAGCCGATCTTGCTGGTCGCGTGCCGCATCAGCGCGACCGGCAGTTCGTCGACCGGAATGCCGCCGCCGTTGTCGGTGATGGCGATGCGCCGCACGCCGCCTTCTTCCAGCTTGATCTGCAGCTGCGTGGCGCCGGCGTCGAGTGCGTTCTCGAGCAGTTCCTTGACCACGGAGGCCGGGCGTTCGACCACCTCGCCGGCCGCGATCTGGCTGATCAACTGGTCGGGAAGCGGACGGATGGGGCGGCGGGCAGGGGTGGCGGCAGTCATCGCGGCATTATAAAGGCCGCCCCCGGTGCGGCGCAGCGCCCCGGAGCCCGCCCCGGCCCGTCAAGGCGACTGCGCGGCCCGCGTGTCGACGGCCGGGCCCCACACCAGCGATTCCGGATGCTGCGCGACCGTATCGGTGAGCGTGTCGAGGGCGCGCAACGTCTGCCCCAGCTGCTCCCGCACCCGCGACAGGTCTGCCGGCCGCAGCAACGGACTCTGCGCGATCGCCTGTGCCGCGTCGAATGCCTGCCGCGCGGCGGCAAGCGCCGCGCGCGCCTGCGGCGCCAGTTGCGCATCGGCCAGCGCGAAGAGGCGACGGGCGTTGTCCAGGCGCTGGCCGAGGTGGGTGCTGAGCTGGTTCAGCGGAACCCGGTCGAGCGTCTTGGCGAGGTCTGCGATCTGGGCCTGGAGGTCGTCGAGTGTGTTCGGGATGGTCGGCAGCGCGATCAGCGCCCGGTTCAGGTCGAGCTGCACCGGCGGCGCGTTCGGGAACATGTCGAGCGCCACGTACAGCTGATTGGTGAGCAGGTTGCCGGTGCGCAACTGTCCGCGCAGCCCCCGCGCCACGAGCGTGCGCAGCAGGGCCTTGCCCGCGGCGGCGTCGCTGTACTCGGAGGAGGCGCGGAAGGCCTGCCCGAGGCGGTCGGGGTACAGGTTCAGCGTGACCGGCATGACGAAGCTGTGTGTCTTCGGATCGAACGCCACCCCGACGTTCGTCACCTCGCCCAACTGCACGCCCCGGAAATCCACCGCCGCGCCGACCGACAGCCCGTGCAGCGACTGGTCGAAATGCATGACCACGGTGGACGGCTTGCCGTCGAGGCCATCTGCCGCATCGAGGTCGCCGGACTGGAGGCTGAAGACCGTGCCGTCCGGCACGGCGTCGCCGGCGGGCTGGCCGGGCGACGGCTGGAAGGCGATGCCGCCCAGCAGCATCGCCTGGAAGGATTCGGCGTTCACGCGAAGGCCGGCCGCATCGAGCCGCAGCCCGAGGCCGCTCGCATGCCGCCACTGCGTGTCCCGGCCGACGTACCGGTGATAGGGCGCCTCGACGAACACGTCGATCGTCACGCCCGCGCCATCCTTGTCCAGCGCGGTGCCGGTCACCTGCCCGACCTCGACATGGCGGTAGTAGACGGGGGATCCCGTTTCCAACGAGCCGAGCGATGGCCCGCGCAGGACGAAGCGCGCGCCCTGCTGGCGCAAGCTCACCACGGGCGGGGTTTCCAGGCCGGTGAACTGCGTTTCGGGTTCGCGCGAACCGCCGCTGTCGGCGCCGATATAGGTGCCGGACAGCAGCGTGCCGAGGCCGGAGGCGCCGCTCATGTCGGCACGCGGGCGCACGATCCAGAAGCGCGTGCCCTGGGTGGCAAAGTCGGCGGCCTCCTGGTTCAGCTGCACCGTGACGAGGACGCGGGACAGGTCCGTCGCCAGCCTGACCGCCGTCACCATGCCGATGTCGACGTCGTTGTACCGGACCGGCGTCTTGCCGGGCTCAAGGCCTTCGCCGTCCTGGAAACCGAGGGTGATGGCCGGCCCGTGCCCGCGTACTTGCCCGGCGACGAGGCCAATGCTCACCAGCGCCGCCAGCAGCGGCACCAGCCAGATGAGCAACTGCAGCCAGCGGAGCCGGTGCGCCGGAGGATGCCCGGCGGCGTCGCGCTGGCAGTGTGCGACGGCCGGCCGCCGGCGGAGCCGGCCGTCGCCCGGGGCGTCGGGGCGGGGGGGCTTGATCATGGCCGCGCGGAGTCGACTCGGTGGTCGCCGTCGGAGCGGGCTCAAAGGGCTCAGCGGGCCGCTTATTTCAGCTGCGCGACCAGTGCATCGGCCCCTTTCTCGACCCCGGTCTTGGCGGCGCTCAGCGAGCCGAAGCTCGCTCCCAGATTCCACGGGCTGGGGTACTGCTTGGTCACGTAGGCGTTGAGCAGCCGGTTGCTGGACGCGTCATAGATTTCGACCGCGTACATGACGAAGCCGGTGAAGGTGCCTTCCCGGCCGCGGACGGTCTGCACGCCGTTGTAGATGCCGCCGGCGATATCGAAGCGCGACAGCGTGCCGAGCACCGGGGTGGTGGTGTCCGCACCGGTCAGCGTCAGCTTCAGGCGCAGCGTGTTCGGGCCCGCGTCGTTCGCGAGCTCGAAGCGCGATTGCAGCTTCTCGGCGAACTTGGCCTGCATGTAGCCGGCCAACGCGGCGCGATCGGTCTCGCTCATGCCGCCGAACTGGCTGTCGGCGCCGCGATAGACCGCCACCGGATCGATCTGGATGCGCCGGTACTTCCGCCAGTCGACCTGGGTGGCGTAGTTGTACGGCATGCGGCCGGACGCGTCCTGCAGGTTGGGCTTCATGTAGGAGGACGAAGCGATCCCCGAATACGCAACGGGCTGGACGTTTGCGCAGCCCGCCAGCACGGCGCAGGTCGTGGCGATCAGCAGGTGCCGTGCCTTGTGTGATGTGTTCATGTCGATCTCCGGTTCCGATTCCGCACCTGTCGCCCCGGGGCGCAGGCTTCTTGTGCATGGCGGGCCATGCGAGGCTGCAGACTAGCATCGGTCGCCCTGGATGTAAACCGACCAGACGGTTTGTTTTCTAAGAGGAAAAAGGCTGACGAACCGTGTCCGGCGCATGCCGGTTCGCCCGGAAAGCGCATCGGACAAGGGTTTGCGGCTGGATTTTCCGTGGCCGCCATCGCTGCCATGCCTGTTGCAGCACGGCCACCGGTCGTCTGCCGATGGTGCGTCAGGAGAGGGGGCGGGCGAGCCGGCGTGTGCCGTTTTCGGCACGCGCCGGCTTGCACCACAGCTTCAGTGGCTCTGGCCGTTGCGGACCGGCTTGCGTGCAGGCCGCGAGGCGCGCGGCTTCTTGGCATCCGGAGCGTCCGGCCATTGCCGGTCGTCCAGCAATCGCTCGAACAGGCGATCGCGTTCCTGTACGGACAGGGCGCTCAGTCCGAACAGCGCGCTCAGCGCGAGCCCCTTGGCGGCCTCCATGCGCAGGAGCGACAGGTCCGGATCGGTCGCCTCGGCCCGGATGCGTTCGATCGCATCGGCTTCCATCTGCCGGTTGAGGGCGAGCAGTTCCGGGTCTTCGATCAGCGCGGCGAGGATGGCGAACGCGACGGAGTGGGGGGTCGTGATGCTCTCGCGCAGCGTTGCGATCTGTGCGGCAAGGTTGGCCTGCGGCCGGTCTTCGCCGATCGCGGCCAGATAGCCCCGGGTGAACTTGTCGAAGTGCTCGATCTGGTGCTCGAGCAGCGCCTTGAGCACCGCGCCCTTGTTGGGGAACTGGTGCATCAGTCCGCCCTTGCTGAGGCCGCTCTCCCGCGCGATGGCATCGAACGTCAATTGGCCCGGACCATCGCGCGAAAGAATGGCCAGTGCTGCCTGGATGGCGGCCTTGCGGGAGCGTTCCGATCGGGTTGTGTTATCCACCATGGATGTGTTCAGGGCTGGCGCGGCTGCCGGCGCGGCCGCGCAATCGCCCGCCCGGAGCGGCGGGTCGGTTGATGCAAAGGGTGACTGGACCGCCATTCTACAAGTCCGCCCCCCGATGCCCCGGCGTTGTCCGCAGGGAACGGCGCATCGTATGCGCCTAGGCTCAACCTAAGCCGCTTCCGGTATCATCCTCGGCTGCTTTCAGGAGGAGCACTTGGATATCGTGATGCAACTGCTCGACATCGTGCTGCATGTCGACAAATCGCTGGGGATGCTGATCCAGCAGTACGGCGCGTGGGTCTACGTGCTGCTGTTCGCCATCGTGTTTGCCGAAACCGGCCTGGTGGTGCTGCCGTTCCTGCCGGGCGACACGCTATTGTTCATTGCCGGCGCCATGTGCGCAACCGGCCAGATGGATGCCTGGCTGCTGATCGCGCTGCTGGTGACGGCCGCGGTCACGGGCAATACGGTCAACTATTTCGTCGGCACCTGGATCGGGCCGAAGGTGTTCGACGGGCATATCCGCTTCCTCGACCACGAGGCGCTGCTCAAGACGCACGCCTTCTACGAGCGCCACGGCGGCAAGACGCTGGTGATGGCGCGCTTCATTCCGGTGGTGCGCACGTTCGCGCCGTTCGTGGCCGGCGTGTCGAAGATGACCTTCGCCAAGTTCCAGCTGTTCAACATGATCGGCGCGGTGCTGTGGGTGGCGACCCTGGTGCTGTCCGGCGAAGCCTTCGGCACCGTGCCGGTGATCCGCGACCACCTGAACACCATCGTGCTGGTCGGCCTGGGCGCGGCCGTCGTGCCGCTGGTGCTGGGCGGGCTGTGGAAGCTGCTCAGGCGCCGCCGCACGGTGGTGCAGAAATAAGCCTCAGTTGAGGTTGCGGCTCATGGCGCGCAGTGTCGGCATGCGCTCCTTGAGCTTGGGGGTGTCGGCCGCATCGGGGCGGGCATCCACATAGGCTTCCAGGTCGGCCAGGGCCGGCCGGAAGCATTCCAGGTTGGCGTAGGCCAGCCCCCGGTCGCGCACCTCTTCGATCGACTCCGGCAGCAGGATCACCAGCCGCTGCTGCACCGCCAGCAGCCGCTGCCAGCGCGATTCCTGCAGATAGATCGCCTTCAGGTTGCGCAGCATGCGCGCGACGATCTCGCGGTGCGTCGCCACCTGCAGGAACACCCCGAGCGGCACCGAGTTCGGGTCTTCGATGCCTTCCTTTTCCAGGTACGGGTCGAGCATGTCCTGCAGTTCTTCTTTCGACAGCGTCTGCCCGGTCAGCGGATCGAGCACGACCTCGCCCGCGGGAATGCTCATGCGCACCAGGAAGTGGTTCGGGAAGGACACGCCCTTGAGCGGCAGCCCGATCTGCTGCCCGATCTCCATCAGCAGCACCGCCAGTGAGATCGGGATGCCGCGCCGTGTCTGCAGCACGGCATTCAGGTAGGAGTTTTCGGGGTCGTAGTAATCGTTTGCATTGGGCCCGAAGCCCAGCTCGCGATAGAAGAACTGGTTGAGCACCCGCAGGCGCTGGATGGCCGGCGTGCCTTCGACGATGCGGCTCTTCAGCCGTGCGACGAGCATGTCGATGGCGGCCAGCTCGGCCTGCAGGTCCAGGTCCGGGTAGGCGTCCTGCGCGATCGACAGGGCGGTTTCTGTCAGGGGGATGCTGTCGTCGTCCGCGACCAGGGCCGAAAAATAATCGAGGACTTTGGTTGTCATCAGATCGCCCTTTTCCTGAAGGTGGAGAACTTCAAGCCGGTGAGCCACAGTGTACCGAAATACACCACCGCGCACAGGATCAGGCAGGCCCCCAGCAGCGCGACGCGCATCAGCGGCCGGGCGCCCAGGCCCACCCAGTCGAACGTCCGCGCAAACCAGAGCAGCACGCCCGCGAGCAGCAGCACGCCTGCCGTCACCTGCGCAAGAAACAGGCCCCAGCCGGGCAGCGGGTGGTAATAGCCGCGCCGGCGCAATCCGAGGAACAGCAGCGCCGCGTTGATGGTCGCGCCGAAGCTGATCGACAGCGCCAGCCCCGCGTGTCCGAACGTCGGCACGAACACCATGTTGGACAGCTGCGTCACCACCAGCACGACCAGCGCGATCTTCACCGGCGTGCGGATGTCCTGCCGCGCGTAAAAGCCCGGCGCCAGAATCTTGATGACGATCAGCCCGATCAGCCCGATGCCGTATGACACCAGCGCCTGCCGCGTCATCTCCACGTCCAGCGCGTTGAAGCGGCCGTAGTGGAACAGGGTGGCCGTCAGCGGCGCACCGAAGACGAACAGTCCCACCGCGGACGGCACCGCCAGCAGCACGGTCAGGCGCAGGCCCCAGTCGAGCAGCGAGGAATATTCTTCGCGATGGTTTTCCGCGCTGGCCTTGGACAGGCTCGGCAGCAGGATGGTCCCGAGCGCCACGCCCAGCAGGGCGGTCGGGAATTCCATCAGGCGGTCCGCGTAGTTCAGCCACGACACGCTGCCGGCCGGCAGGCGCGAGGCGATGTTGGTGTTGATGATGAGGCTGAGCTGCGCCACCGAGACCGACAGCGTGGCCGGCAGCATCTGCTTGAGCACGCGGCGTACGCCGGGGTGGTGCCATGCCCCACGCACGTTGAGCGACACGCGCGGCAGCATGCCGATGCGGCGCAGCGACGGAACCTGGATCGCCAGCTGCAGGATGCCGCCCACCATCACCGCGTAGGCCTGCGCGTAGATCGGCGTCTGCAGCATCGGCGCCACGAACACGGCCGCCACGATGAACGACAGGTTCAGCAGCACCGGCGTGAAGGCCGGAACCCCGAACTGGCGCCAGGTGTTGAGGATGCCCGAGGCAAGCGCCACCATCGACACCAGTCCGATGTACGGGAACATCACCCGCGTCATGAACACCGCCGAGATGTAGGCCTGGCTCTCGTGCGTCTTGAAGCCGGTCGCGACCGCGGTGACGATCAGCGGCGCGCCGATCACGCCCAGCGCCGAGATCACTACCAGGAACCACGTCATCACCGTCGCCACCGCATCGATCAGCGCGTGCGTCTGGGCCTCGCCATGGCGGTTCTTGAACTCGCCCAGGATGGGCACGAACGCCTGCGAGAACGCGCCCTCGGCCGACAGTCGGCGCAGGAGGTTGGGGATGCGGAAGGCAACGTTGAAGGCATCGGTGTAGACCGAGGCACCGAAGGCGCGGGCAATCAGCGTTTCCCGGATCAGGCCGGTGATGCGCGACAACATGGTCAGGCCGCTGATCGTGGCGAGGGTTCTGAGCAGATTCAAGGTGGAAGCGTGGTTGGTGCGCCGCTGCGCGCAGGCGTGGCGGATCAGACCGCGGACACCCCGGGCGGGTTCGCTGCCTCGGGTCGGCTGGATGCGGGCGTATTATAGGGACCGCTTCATCACGCACTCAATGGATGTGACTTGCGTTTCACCCCCTGCGGAGCCACGGGCGATTTCACAACACGGTTTGCATTGACTGCGCAGATGTGGGTATAATTGCCGCTTCTCACGCATTCGCGCGCTTCGGCCATCCGTGTCTCCCGGGGCGCTTGCAACAGTTTTCTTCAGGAAATTTTCCATGGCAAACACCGCACAAGCACGCAAGCGCGCACGCCAAGCTGTCGTTCAGAACGCGCACAATTCCGCGCTGCGTTCGCGCCTGCGCACCGCTGTCAAGGCCGTTCGCAAGGCCATCGCCGGCGGCGACAAGGCAGCCGCTGCCAACGTGTTCAAGCAAGCCCAGAGCACGATCGACAGCATCGCTGACAAGAAGATCGTCCACAAGAACAAGGCTGCGCGCGCCAAGTCGCGCCTGTCCGCTGCCATCAAGGCAATGGGCGCCTGAGTTCGGGTGGCGCCGGCCTGGTCCGGCGCGTTGCGCGGCAGACTGCTGTCGCGTACCGACATGAAAAAAGCCTGTCTTCGGACAGGCTTTTTGCTTTTGCGGACAAGCTTCTTGCTTTTGCGTGCGCCGTTCGTGGCGCACGGCTCGATGGGATTCAGCTTTTCGCCGGGGTGGCGTTTTCCGGCAGCAGGCAGGCTTCGACCAGCTGCAGGTTGTTGTCGTGCGCGAAGTTGAGGACGAAGTCCAGCGCCTTGGGTTCGATCTCGCGCAGGCGTTCGTCCACGAAGACGCTCTTGATGCCGCCCGACATGACGGGGCGCACGTAGGGCGAGTAGGTGAAGCGAGGGTCCCCGGTATCCCCGGCCGGCCGGAACTGCGCCATCACGCCGCACAGCCGATCGGCCCAGTCGCTCGGTCGGAAGGTTTTTCCGTCACGGGTGACGCCCTGGATAAAGAATTGGCGTGGGTTGGCTGCCATGGACTGCGTGATGCTTGTGGAGAATTGCAAACGGCTTCGACCGTGCGTGTTCTGCAACGTTCGAGTGGGGGCGCGTACTGGTGCGGATGGTGCGCTCGCCTGGTTGCGGGCTCGTGAACCGGCTTGTGGTGCCGGTTTGCGGGCGGTCGGGGCATCCGAGGCTGGCGGTATTATATCTTATATAAGACTTTCGTCGGCCTTTCAGCGATGCCGTGTGGCAGCGCCGCCGGCGCGGGCGCCAAGCTCGCCAAACCGGCGGCGATCCCGTATGATGCTTTGAATCGACATCAGGCAAGGCGGCTAGGGCGGCGCGGATGGGTCATACCACGGAGCGCCGACTGCGGGCCGCCTTCGTTGTTTTATGAACCCACCAAGCAAGATCAAGCATTACCTGCAGTTCAAGGACTTTTCCCTGGAAGAGTACGCGTACCTGCTGGACCGCTCCAGGATCCTCAAGGCCAAGTTCAAGAACTACGAGACGTGGCACCCGCTGCATGACCGCACGCTGGCCATGATCTTCGAGAAGAATTCCACGCGCACGCGTCTGTCGTTCGAAGCCGGCATCCACCAGCTCGGCGGCCACGCCGTCTTCCTCAACACGCGCGACTCGCAGCTGGGCCGCGGCGAGCCGATCGAGGACGCGGCGCAGGTCATCTCCCGCATGACCGACATCATCATGATCCGCACCTTCGGGCAGGAGATCATCGAGCGCTTTGCCGCCCATTCGCGCGTGCCGGTCATCAACGGGCTGACCAACGAATACCATCCGTGCCAGGTGCTGGCCGACATCTTCACCTTCATCGAGCACCGCGGCCCGATCCAGGGCAAGACCGTCACCTGGGTCGGCGATGCCAACAACATGGCGTACACCTGGATCCAGGCGGCCGAGATCCTCGGCTTCCGCTTCCATTTCTCCGCGCCCAAGGGCTACCAGCTCGATCCGGCCATGGTGGCCGACTCCAGCCGCCCGTTCGTGCACGTGTTCGAGAGCCCGCTCGAAGCCTGCGAAGGCGCGCACCTGGTGACCACCGACGTGTGGACCAGCATGGGCTACGAGGCCGAGAACGAAGCGCGCAAGAAGGCCTTCGGCGACTGGATGGTCACCGAAGCGATGATGCAGCGCGCCCAGCCTGACGCGCTGTTCATGCACTGCCTGCCCGCGCACCGTGGCGAGGAAGTCGAAGCGGCCGTCATCGACGGCAAACAGAGCGTCGTGTGGGACGAGGCGGAAAACCGCCTGCACGTGCAGAAGGCGCTGATGGAATATCTGCTCTGCGGGCGGTACTAAGACAGCCCTGGTGACCTGGCAGCGACTCGAGCCGAGTCTGACGCCACAAAAAAAGGCCGCTCCGACATGAATCGGAGCGGCCTTTTTCGTTTTGAAGCGCGGGCAGCCGTTTACTTCTTGTCGCCGCCGAGCTGGGGCAGCGCGCTGCTGGTGCCCAGCGACAGCAGGCCGGCCTTGGAGTAGATGGCCAGCTTGTCGCGGGTGTCCATCAGGTCCAGGTTGCGCATGGTCAGCTGGCCGATGCGGTCGGCCGGGCTGAACGGTGCGTCTTCGACCTTTTCCATCGACAGGCGCTCGGGCGCGTAGGTCAGGTTGGGCGACTCGGTGTTCAGGATCGAGTAATCGTTGCCGCGGCGCAGCTCCAGCGTCACGGTGCCGGTCACGGCGCGGGCCACCCAGCGCTGGGCGGTTTCGCGCAGCATGATGGCCTGCGGGTCGAACCAGCGGCCCTGGTACAGCAGGCGGCCCAGGCGCAGGCCGTTGATGCGGTACTGCTCGATGGTGTCCTCGTTGTGGATGCCGGTGACCAGGCGCTCGTAGGCGATGTGCAGCAGCGCCATGCCCGGGGCTTCGTAGATGCCGCGGCTCTTGGCTTCGATGATGCGGTTTTCGATCTGGTCGCTCATGCCCAGGCCGTGGCGGCCGCCGATGCGGTTCAGCTCCAGGAACATCTCCACCGGGTCGGCAATTTCGCGGCCGTTGACGGCCACGGGGCGGCCTTCGTCGAAGGTGATCGAAACCTCTTCGGCCTTGACCTCGACTTCCGGCTTCCAGAACGCCACGCCCATGATCGGGTTGACGATGCGGATGCCGCTGTTCAGATGCTCCAGATCCTTGGCCTCGTGGGTGGCGCCCAGCATGTTGGAGTCGGTGGAGTAGGCCTTTTCGGCGCTCATCTTGTAGCCGAAACCTTCCTTCGTCATGAAGGCGGACATTTCAGCGCGGCCGCCCAGCTCGTCGATGAAGGTCTGGTCAAGCCACGGCTTGTAGATCTTCAGGGCCGGGTTGGTCAGCAGGCCGTAGCGGTAGAAGCGCTCGATGTCGTTGCCCTTGAAGGTCGAGCCGTCGCCCCAGATGTTGACGTCGTCTTCCTTCATGGCGGCCACCAGCATGGTGCCGGTCACGGCGCGGCCCAGCGGCGTGGTGTTGAAGTAGGTGATGCCGCCGGTGCTGATGTGGAAGGCGCCGGCCTGGATGGCGGCAATGCCTTCATTGGCCAGCTGGGGGCGGCAGTCGATCAGGCGAGCCTTCTCTGCACCGTATTCCAGGGCCTTGCGGGGGATGGCATCGTAGTCTTCCTCGTCGGGCTGGCCGAGATTGGCGGTGTAGGCATAGGGCAGGGCGCCCTTGTTCTTCATCCAGCGCAGGGCCGCGCTGGTGTCCAGACCGCCGGAGAAGGCGATGCCGACCTTCTGGCCGACGGGAACGTGTTGCAGGATGGTTTCCATGGAATGTCTCTTCAAAATGATCGCGGCTGGCGTTTGACGGGCCTGCGCCAGAGGCTAAAGAAGCCCGGAATGGCTGCGCTGCCCCGGAGCGGGCTCGAGGCAGCCTTTCGGGGGCTTATGCGTAGTGGCAGATGTAGTGGTAGGCCTCGGTCACGCGGATGTCGAACTTGGAGTTGGCGGGAATCTGGAAGCGTTCGCCGGGGCCGGATTGTTTCCACTCGTCGCTACCGTCGAGCCGGTATTCGCAAGAACCGCCCACGCATTCCATGATCTCGGCGGCGGCCGTGCTGAAGGTCAGCGTGGCGGGCAGCACCACGCCCACGGACTTTTTGGTGCCGTCGGGCAGCGCAAAGCTGTGGCTGACGCACTTGCCGTCAAAGTACACATTGGCCTTGGTGGTGAGGCGGACGCCGTCAATGGTTTCGGTGGTCATGAAATGGAACGCGAAAGGCGTGGTCAGGGTCAAACCGGCCATTTTAGGCCAAAGAACCAGCCCAAAGAACAAGAACGCCGTGGCTGGGGTTCTGGATCGCGTTGTGTGCGAATCCGCAGGCGCCGGGGGCAGCGGTGCCGGCGTGGGCCGTTCTCGCTGTGACGGCCGCGCGGCCCGTGCCGCCGCGGGTCGCATTGCCCGGTACGCCGCCGACAATGGCGCCAATCACCGCGCTTGCACCTGTGTTGCGTGGAGCCATCGCCACGGTTGCTTGGGCCGTCGCAGACCGGCTGAGCGATGGTGTTGCGGACAGCGCACGCGCAAACCAGTATTGTTGGATGTTCCGACGGGCGCCATGGGGGCGCCCGCTTCCCAGGGGAGACCATGCACCAGCCGCACGGCAAGCACATCAACCTCGCGCTGCAGGGCGGCGGCGCGCACGGGGCGTTCACTTGGGGCGTGCTCGACGCGCTGCTCGAAGACGGGCGCCTGTCGTTCGAGGGGCTGAGCGGCACCAGCGCCGGCTCGATGAATGCCGTGGTGATGCTCGACGGCCTGCTCGAAGGCGGCCCCGAGCGCGCGCGAGAGAAGCTGCATGCGTTCTGGCTGGCGGTATCGACCGCGGGCTCGCCGTTCTCCACGATGGGCGAGAACGCCAAGACGCTGCTGTCCGGCCGGCCTTTCTTTCCCGACAGCTGGCCGGTGGCCGACTGGATGCGCATGTGGGACAGCTGGATCAGCGCGACCACCCAGGGCGCGAACTACAACCCGCTGCGCGACCTGCTGGCGAACCAGGTGGACTTCGACCGCCTGCGCGCCTGCCCGGACACCAAGCTGTTCCTCGCCGCCACGGATGTGAACACGGGCAACGTGCGCGTCTTCGGCACCCCCGAGATCGATGTCGAGGTGGTGCTGGCCTCGGCCTGCCTGCCGTATCTGTACCCGGCCATCGAGATCGACCGCCATCACTACTGGGACGGCGGCTACATGGGCAACCCGGTGCTGTTCCCGTTCTTCTACGAGACGAAGACGCAGGACATCCTGCTCGTGCACGTCAACCCGATCGTGCGCAAGGACGTGCCCGACCAGCCGCACGAAGTGATGGAGCGCCTGAACGAGATCACCTTCAACGCGTCGCTGCTGCGTGAGATGCGCGCCATCGCCTTCGTGCAGAAGCTGATCGCGGAGGATTGGCTCAAGCCCGAATACCGGGACCGGCTCAAATACATTTATCTGCACGCCATCCGTGCCGATCGGCCGCTGGGCGACCTGTCGTCCTCGACCAAGCTGGTGACGGACTGGAGCTTCCTGACCATGCTCAAGGAGCGCGGCCGGCAGGAGGCCAAGCTCTGGCTGCGCAAGCATTTCGACGATGTCGGCAAAAACGGCACCGTCGATATCCAGAACGAATACCTGCGCGGGCAGGAGGTCTAAGCCCCGCGCGCGTTGCGTCGTCAGATGACGACGGGCTCGGGCTCGATGCGCACGCCGAAGCGCGCGTGCACCGTGTCCTGGATCTCGCGCGCCAGCGTCATCAGCTGCACGGCGCTGCCGCCGCCCCGGTGCACCAGCACCAGTGCCTGCTTGTCGTACACCCCCACCGCGCCGCTTTGCCGGCCCTTGAAGCCGCACTGGTCGATCATCCAGCCGGCGGCGAGCTTGTAGCTGCCGTCCGGCTGCGCGTAGCCGACCAGGCCGGGGAACCGCGCCAGCAGCGCATCGCGCGTGGCGGCATCGACGATGGGGTTCTTGAAGAAGCTGCCCGCGTTGCCGATCTCGGCCGGGTCCGGCAGCTTGCGGCGGCGGATGGCGACCACGGCATCGAAGATGTCCTGCGCCGTCGGCGCGGCGATGTCCCGCGCGGCCAGCTCGCGGGCCAGTTCTGCGTAGTGCGTGTCGGGCTGCCAGTCCACGGGCAGCGCGAAGGTGACTTCGGCGATGACGTAGCGGTCGGCGCCGGCGCGCTTGAAGAGGCTGTCGCGGTAGCCGAAGGCGCAGTCGGCGGCATCCAGCGTGACGAACTCGCCGGCATGGCGGTCGTAGGCGCGCAGGGAGTGGAAGCGGTCTTTGATCTCGACGCCGTACGCGCCGATGTTCTGGATGGGCGCGGCACCCACGGTGCCGGGGATCAGCGCCAGGTTCTCCAGCCCGGGCAGTCCGTCGGCGACGGTGCGGGCCACGAGGCCGTGCCACGATTCGCCCGCGCCGGCCGTGACGGTGTGGACGGCGCGTCCGTCCAGGGTCGCCCGGCCGACCTGCACGCCGGGAATCTCCATCAGCAGCACCAGGCCGTCGAAGTCGCGCGTGAGCACGATATTGCTGCCGCCGCCCAGCACCAGCACCGGCAGGCCCCGCGCGCGCGGATCGGTCAGTGCCTCGGCAATGTCCTGTGGCGCGCGCACGTGCGCGGCATAGCGGGCGGCGGCCTCGAAACGGAACGTGTTGTGCCGGCCTAGGGGATAATGCGGGTCGAGCAACGCCATGGCGCAGGGTTGGCTGGAAAAGCTGGAATTATAAGAGCCATGGCGCGGGGTGGCCCGCGCGCGCCACCGCTGGATCCCAATTCAAGTCTGCAAGGAGAAAACGATGCCGTCGTTCGACGTGGTATGCGAGGCCAACATGGTGGAACTGAAGAACGCCGTGGAGCAGGCCAACAAGGAAATCTCGACGCGTTTCGATTTCAAGGGCTCGGATGCCCGCGTCGAGCACAAGGAGCAGGAACTGACGCTGTTCGGCGACGACGATTTCAAGCTCGGCCAGGTCAAGGACGTGCTGCTGACCAAGCTCGCCAAGCGTAATGTCGACGTGCGCTTCCTGGATT
The DNA here is from genome assembly GCF_024925465.1 of Ralstonia pseudosolanacearum. NCBI lineage: Bacteria > Pseudomonadati > Pseudomonadota > Betaproteobacteria > Burkholderiales > Burkholderiaceae > Ralstonia > Ralstonia pseudosolanacearum. Next base: position 969,233 of record NZ_CP103852.1, read on the forward strand.
ACCAGGACAAGCAGAAGATCGGCGGCGACAAGATGAAGCAGGTCGTCAAGATCAAGAAGGGCGTCTCGGGTGACCTGTCCAAGAAGATCGTCAAGCTGATCAAGGACAGCAAGATCAAGGTCCAGGGCAGCATCCAGGGCGACGCGGTGCGCGTGTCCGGTACCAAGCGCGATGACCTGCAGGCGGTGATCGCCATGCTGCGCAAGGACGTGACCGACACGCCGCTGGATTTCAACAACTTCCGCGACTGAGCGGCTGGTCGGTTCGGCGCTCAGGCCAGAACGCCCCGCTTGTGCGGGGCGTTTGCATTTGGGGCGCCGGCGCGCTCACTGCGACAGTTTCGTCACCTTCAGTGCCGGATCGGCGGCGATGGCGGCCTCCGAGAACGGCAGGCGGATCCACCGCTTGGCCGAGAACGCGCGCATCTGGTCGAAGGCGTGCGGCGAGGCCGGGTCGGTCGATTCGCCGTAGACCAGCAGGGCCTGCGCGACGGGGCCCTGAGCGTCGAAGCCGACGGTCTGGACGTAGCTGGTGCCCTCGTCGACCTGCAGGCCCTGCGGTCCGATCGGCAGGCTCTGCAGCTTGTTGAGCACGCCTTCGTACTCCTCGCCGCCATGCAGCGGGATGTCGCCGGCCGGCCGGCGCACCGCCTGCACGGTGCCGAGCGGGGCATCCAGCGCGAAGCCGGCCGCGCGCACCGCGCCCACCGCGTCCTTGAGCGCCTTGAACACGGCGGTGCGCACGGCCGCGTCGTGCATGCGCAGGCCGCGCGGCGTGTAGATCGGGTCGGCCGGGTTGAAGTCGGTGGCGTAGACCTGCGCAATGTCCTGGGCGCGCATCCAGAACTCGCGGAACAGATGGGCGGCGCGGGCATTGGCGGCGTCGGTGCGATTCCACCGGCCCAGGGCGACGCAGCCGTTGCGCACGTCGGCATCGGCGTCGCGCGCGGCTCTGCAGGCTTCGAGCAGATCGCCCAGCACCAGGTGGGCGGCGAGGTTGGTATTGCGGAAGAGCATCGCCTGCAGGTTCGGCAGGTCGATGCGGTTGCCCGGCAGGCCGTCGGTGCCGGCCAGGCGGCGGCCGATCTCGATCAGGCCGATGCGGGTGCGCAGGCGCTGCGGCACGTCGGTCTCGCCCATGATCGGCGGGAAGCCGGTGAGCTTCTGCGCCGGGTTGGTCAGCCACGAACTGTCGTTGCTGTTGGCGACGAAGTCGTCGCGCTCGAGCACCGGCATGCGCGCGGGCGCGATCAGCCCCGGCACCGGCGAGGCCGGATCGACCTGCCAGTTGCAGGTGCTGCGCGCGCCGTCCAGCAGCACCAGGCCGGCGCCCTTGAACAGCCGCTCGGCCAGCGGCGACGGGGCGCAGCGCTTGAGCATCTCGGCCGAGACATCGGGCGTGGCCGAGACGTCGACGAACAGCGCGCGGCCGTTGCGGTCGGCGGCGATGGTGTTGACCCACGGAATGCCCAGGTTGCCGAGCGCCCGGTGGATGCCGGCCACGTCCCCGGCTTGCCCGACGCGCAGCCAGGCGTCGATCATGCGCGTGTTGCCGCGGTTGGCATCGCGCAGCGCGTAGGCTTTCTGCGTGGTCCACGGCATGCCGGCGGCGGGCATCGACACCACCGGGCCGTATTCGGTGTCGTAAAAGGTGTGCGCGCGGTGCTCGATGCGGCCGTCGGGCAGCTTCACGTCGAAGGCGACCGTGCGCGCGGTCATTTTGTGCGGCGTGCCGTCGACCAGATAGGTGGTGGGGTCGCCGTCGGCCAGCTTGAGCTCGAACAGCGTGAAGCGGCTGCCGGTGGAGACCGTGTGGGTCCACGCCACGTCGCGGTTGAAGCCGATGCTGACGACGGGGAAGGCGGCGAGCGATGCGCCCATCACGTCGAGCTTGCCGGGCACGGTCAGGTGGACTTCGTAGAAGCGGTTGGTGGTCGTCCACGGGAAGTGCGGGTTGCCGAGCAGCGCGCCGCGCCGGTTCTCCGTGGCGGCACTGCCGAAGGCCCAGCCGTTGCTGCCGATGGGCAGGTCGCGCAGCCGCAGTTCGCGGTTGAGCGCGGCGACATCGACGACGGCGTGCGGCGGGGGCTGCGTATCGGACACGTGCGTCCGGCCCGGCGGCTGCGCATCGACGATGCCGGCCAGCATCGCGCCGGCGCTGGCCTGGATCGCCTTCTCCTCGCCCATGCGCATCACGTCGGCCAGCGTGAGCGGGCGCACCCAGGCGGCGTTGCGGCACGCGGCAGGGAAGCTAGCCGGCGGGGTGTCCTTCAGGTAGCGGTTGTAGCCGGCGATATAGCCGCGCAGCAGTTCGCGCGCCTCGGGCGACATCCGCGCATAGCCGTCACGCAGCGCGGCCGCGTCGACGATGCCCTTGAAGAACGCATCCGAGCGGGGGTTGGGGATGGACTTGAACGCCACGGTGGCGGTGCCGTCCGGCCCGAACGTCTTCGCGCGCTCGCCGTTGACGGTGACGACCTGGTCGGCGAGCAGGCAGAGATTGTCCTGCGCATAGGCATAGGCCATGCCGAAGCCGAGGCCGGCGTAGTCGTTGGCGCGGATGTGCGGAATGCCGAAGCCGGTGCGGCGGATCTCGGCCGACAGGCCGGTGTCGGACGGCGTGTCCCAACGGCTGCCGTGCGCCGTGCCCGCGCAGCCGGCCAGCGCTGCGAGCGCGGCCACGGCGAGCGTGTTGCGCAGTGCGAATCCGTGCGTCATGCGGTGTCTCCTGTCGTCGGTGTCGGAGGGGGGGCGAGGCGCGCCGTGCGCAGCCATGGCCGCATCGCCGATCGGCGTGGTCGCCGCGAAAACGGCATGCTCGCCGGATCTCGGGGCCATATTGCCATGTGGCGCGCTGTCCGTGCCCGGACATGGGAGGGGTAAGCCGATCATCGACCGGCCGGACTGATGGAGGGGTTTGGGCGCGGCGATGGCCGCACCGGTTGCGCGTGGAATGCGCGTGACATCTGCCGGAGGTCGGCATGCCGGGCCATGCCGCGATGGGGCGGCGGCACACGGGGCGGCCGCCAAAGACGCATCGGCGCGCGGGGCGCCGCGCGGTCAGGTGGGCTTCTTCTTCTCGCCGATGCGGCTTTCCTTGCCGGCCAGCAGCTTGGCGATATTGGCGCGGTGGCGCGCGATCAGCAGCACCGACATCACGGCGATGGCGCCCGCCAGCGGGTCGAAGCCGAACAGCAGCACGTAGTAGAACGGCGCGAACACGGCGGACACCAGCGCCGCCAGCGACGAATACCGGAAGAACATGGCGATGATCAGCCACGTTGCCAGCGTCGCCAGGCCCAGCCACCCGCTCAGCGCCAGCAGGATGCCGGCCGCGGTGGCCACGCCCTTGCCGCCGGTGAAGCGGTGGAACACCGGATACAGGTGGCCGAGGAACGCCGCGACCACCACCAGGGCGATGCCCATGTCTTCCACGCCGTAGCGCGGCGCCAGCAGTTGCGCCAGCCACACCGCCAGCCAGCCCTTGGCCGCGTCGCCCAGCAGCGTCAGGATCGCGGCCTTCTTGTTGCCCGAGCGCAGCACGTTGGTGGCGCCCGGGTTGCCCGAGCCATAGGTGCGCGGATCGGCCAGGCCCATCGCGCGGCTGACCACCACGGCAAACGAAACCGAGCCGATCAGGTAGGCGGCCACGGCAAAGACGACGGTAGCGACGACAGTGGACATAGGGATTCGAAGAATTCAGGCTGCGCGATTGTAGCGCGCACCGGCCACGGCGCCCGTTTCAGGCGGGGTTGGCGCACTGCACCGGTTGGGCATGGAGCAGCGTGGTCAGCACGGCGGGCGCCAGGCTCACCAGGAAGCCGCGCCGGCCGCCGTTGATGTAGATGCGCTCCAGCGCCAGCACCGAGGCTTCCACATAGACCGGCATCGCCTTGCGCACGCCGAACGGCGAGGTGCCGCCGACCTGGTAGCCGCTGTGCCGCTGCGCCACCTCCGGCTTGCAGGGCTGCACGCTCTTGCGGCCGGCCTGGCGCGCGAGGTTCTTGGTGGAGACCGAGCAGTCGCCGTGCATCAGCACGATCAGCGGCTTGGCCTGCTCGTCTTCCATCACCAGCGTCTTGATTACGTGATGCTCGTCCACGCCCAGCTGGCGCGACGATTCGGTGGTGCCGCCATGGTCGACATAATCGTAGGCGTGTTCGGTGTAGGCGACGCCGTGCGCCTTCAGGAACTGCGTGGCGGGCGTCTCGGAAACGTGGCGGGGTTTGCTCATGCGGAAAGCCTATCCGCGCGGATGGTGCTGCGCATGCAGGGTGCGCAGCCGCTCGCGCGCGACATGGGTGTAGATCTGCGTGGTGGAGATGTCGGCGTGGCCGAGCAGCATCTGCACCACGCGCAGGTCGGCGCCGTGGTTGAGCAGGTGCGTGGCGAAGGCGTGCCGCAGCGTGTGCGGCGACAGCGGCGCGTGGATGTCGGCGCGCTGGGCATAGCGCTTGATCAGGTACCAGAAGGCCTGGCGCGTCATGCCGTCGCCGCGCGCGGTGACGAACAGCGCATCGGCGGTGCGCTGGCCCAGCAGCGCGGTGCGGCCGTCGCGTAGGTAGCGCTGCAGCCAGTCGCCGGCCTCGGCGCCGAACGGCACCAGCCGGTCCTTGCCGCCCTTGCCGCCGATCACGCGCACCACGCCCTCGTTCAGGCCCACCTCGACGGTCTTGAGCGCGACGATTTCCGACACGCGCAGGCCGCTCGCATACATCAGCTCGATCATGGCGCGATCGCGCAGGCCGAGCGGGGCGTCGACATCGGGTGCGGCGATCAGCGCCTCGACCTGCGCCTCGGACAGCGTCTGGGGAATGCGCGGCGGCTGCTTGGCGGTCGGCAGCAGGCGCGTCGGGTCGGCGCTGACCACGTGCTCGCGCAAGGCCCATTGGAAGAAGCGCTTGAACACCGTGCGCCGACGGTTGGCGGTGGAGGCGAGGCTGTCTTCGTGGCGGGCGGCGAAGTAGTCGGAGAGGTCGGCGTCCTCGGTCTGGTCGAGCGCCTTGCCGCGCCCGGCGAGCCACTGCGCGTAGAGCGTCAGGTCGCGCCGGTAGGCATCGAGCGTGTTGCGGGCGAGGCCGTCCTCGAGCCACAGTGCGTCGCAGAAGCGTTGGATCGCCTCCGTGCTGCTGGGGGGCGGAGGCAGGGTTTCGGGGGCGGCCTGGGTCATGTCAGCATCACGCCTTCGTGGCGCAGCAGCCAGCGCTTGACGTTCAGGTGGAAGCCGTCTTCATCGTGGTTGGAGAAGCCGCCGATGCCCGAGGCGCTCACCACGCGGTGGCAGGGGATGAGGATCGGATACCAGTTCGCGCCGCACGCCTGGCCCACGGCGCGCGGTGCGCTGTGGATCTGCCTGGCGATGGCGCCGTAGGTGGTGACGGCGCCGCGCGGCACCGCGCGGATGGCGTCCCACACGCGGTGCTGGAAGCCGGTGCCGGTGTGCGTGAGCGGCACGTCGAACACGGTATCGGCGTCGTCGTAGTAGGCATCGAGCTGATGCGCCAGCCGGCGGATCAGCGGGTCCGCCGAGTCGACGGTGCGCGCGCTGTCGGGCAGGTAGACGATCTCCCACAGGGCGCCCTCGGCCACGCGCACGCCCAGCTTGCCGAAGGGTGCTTCCAGAACGGCGTCGAACGGGGATGGCATGGCGGTGTGCGGCACGGAAAAACGATCCTGCGAATCTAGCACAGGCGCGGTCTCCGGGCGGGCACCGCCCCGGCCGCGCGGCCCCGTGCTCAGGTGCCGAGCAGTCCGCTCTTGAGGTCGCGGTCGACCGGGTCGTCGCCGATGAAGATGCGCAGCACGGCCTGGTAGAAGTCTTCGCCGGGAATCGGCAGGCCGCGCGCCACGCCGTTGAGCGAGAGGACCGTGCCGGCCTGGGGCGTGTAGTCGACGTTGATGATGTCGCCGCGGCGGGTCGCGCCGATCTTGCGCATCGCGTCTTCCAGCTGCCTCAGGCGGTCGGCCAGCTTGCGCACCTGCGGCTCGGTCTGGTTGCGGTGGATGCCGTCGACGAGCGCGTGGATGAAGGTGTCGGCGCCGACGTCGCGCAGCGGATGGATCTGCAGCCGCTTCGGTCCCTTCATGCCGAGGATCACGGCGGCGTTCTTGGCCCGCTCGGGCAGGTACAGCCCGGCCACATAGCCCTTGATCATGAAGAACGAGCGCAGCCCCGTGCCGTTGAGCGGCAGCTCGTAGCCGGCCAGGCGCACTGCCTCGTCGAAGCGCACGCCTTCGATGTCCGCGGCCGCCCACGCCGGCCAGGCGCATGCGGCGAGCAGCGCGGCGCCGGCCACGCCGCGGCGCCATGCGCGCGGTGTGCCGAGGGAGCGGGCACGCGCAGCAAAACGCAGCGCGCGGCGGATGAAAGCGCGGGTGGAGAACATCGGGGGAAAGCGGTTTTTATTGGAGTCATATCTTGGCGATTCTGCAAATCGGGGCAATTGGTATCTGCCCTGATGAACAACCGTTTGCGTACCGCCTGGTATAAGGCTTTGCGCCCATCCGCGTTAACACGGAGTCGGATCGATTGGGGACGCTGCCATGCGCCGTGGTTTAAAACCGGGGCCGATGCGCATTAAGCGATGCGCGGCATTTCAATGCAATCGAAAAAACCGCGCTATTGAGCCAGCGCCCACGCCACGTGCTCGCGCACCAGTGCGGAGGGATCCTCCGCGCGCGTGAGCAGCGCGGCGCGCAGCCGTGCATGCGCGGGCTCGGGCAATGGCGCCCGCAGCGCATTGCCCAGCGCCACGGCGAGATTGCGCAGCCAGCGCTCGTGCCCGATGCGGCGGATCGGACTGCCTTCCAGCCGCTGGTTGAACTGGTCTTCCGTCCAGCCGAACAGATCGACCAGCGCCGCGGCATCGAGGCCGTTGCGCACGTCGAAATCCGGCAGGCTCGCATGCACCGCGAACTTGTTCCACGGACAGGCCAGCTGGCAATCGTCGCAGCCGTATACGTGGTTGCCCATCGCCGCGCGCAGCTCAACCGGAATCGCGCCCTTGTGCTCGATGGTGAGATACGAGATGCAGCGGCGCGCATCCACCACGTAGGGTGCGACGATGGCCTGCGTGGGGCAGACCTCGATGCAGCGCGTGCACTGGCCGCAGTGGGGCGTGACGGGCGGGTCCACCGGCAGCGGCAGGTCGATCAGGATCTCGCCGAGGAAGAACATCGAGCCGGCGTCGCGGTCGAGCAGCAGCGTGTGCTTGCCGCGCCAGCCCAGCCCGCCGTTGGTCGCCAGCGCGACTTCCAGCACCGGCGCCGAATCGGTGAAGACGCGATAGCCGTAGGGCCCGACCGCGCCGGCGATCTGCTCGGCCAGCTTCTGCAGGCGCTGGCGCAGCACCTTGTGGTAGTCGCGGCCGCGTGCATAGAGCGAGACGGTGGCGTCTTCGGGGCGGCGCAGGCGGTCCCATTCGATGGCGCGCCAGTCGTCGCCGGCAGCCGGCGCGGCGCCACGATGTGGCACATACGGCATCCGCGCGACGATGGCGCGTACCGTTCCGGCAACAAGCTCGGCCGGACGTGCGCGGAGCATGCCATGGTTCGCCATATAATCCATGTCACCGTGAAACCCCTGCGCAAGCCACGTCCGCAGCCCGTCTTCGGCGTGCGACAGGTCAATGTCGGCGATGCGGATGGCGTCGAAGCCGAGTCCGGTGCCCCAGGAACGGATCTGTGCGACAAGCGCGGCCAGCCCGGCCTCATCGGCGGGCAGGCGCGCATTGAGACCCGGTTCGGGCAGTGACGTGGGGGTTCCGGACATGCCTAAATTGTACGCAATGCCTCCTGTGCCCACCGTGCCGCCCGCTGCCGCTCCCGCCGGCCTGACCGAACCGCTCGCCGAGCGCACCGTGCCGCTCGTCGACGAGGCCGCCACCGCCGCGTTCGGCGCGGCCTTCGCGCACGCCGTGCGGGTGCTGGGCCCGCGGCCCCTGCAGGTCCAGCTCTCGGGCGACCTGGGCGCGGGCAAGACCACACTGTCGCGCGCCATCCTGCACGGCCTCGGCCATGCCGGCCGCGTGCGCAGCCCCACCTATACGCTGGTCGAGCCCTACGAGGTGCCCGGCGCTTCCGGCACGCAAAAGGTCTACCACTTCGACCTGTACCGTTTCGTCGATCCCGAGGAATGGACCGACGCGGGCTTCCGCGACTGCTTCGCCGAGCCCGCGCTGTGCCTGGTCGAATGGCCCGAGAAGGCGCAGGCGCTGCTCGGCACGCCCGACCTGCACATCGCCCTGGCCGTCGACACGGTGCACGAAACCTACGACGACGGCGTTGAACACGCACCACGCCTCGCGCGCCTGAGCGCACGCACGCCGACCGGCCTTCAACTGTTGCAACTGCTGCCCCCATGCTGATCAAGCATCTGCCGACCGACCAACCGGACGATTCCCACCTGCCCAGCCAGGCGCGCAGGCAATGGCTGTCGCGCATGGCCCGGGCGGGCGCCGGGACGGTCATCCTCAGCCTGGCCGGTCCGCAGATCGCCTTCGGCGCCAACATCGTGGCGGTGCGTGTGTGGCCGGCGCAGGATTACACGCGCGTGACCATCGAGTCGGACACCGCGCTGTCGGCCACGCACCAACTGGTGGTGGACCCGGACCGCCTGGTCGTCGACATCGACGGCCTGGACCTGGACCCGACGCTGCGCGAGCTGGTGGCCAAGATCACGCCGAACGATCCGTACATCCGCCAGGTGCGCGTGGGCCAGAACCGGCCGCGCGTGGTGCGGCTGGTGTTCGACCTGAAGGAGAGCGTCAATCCGCAGGTGTTCACACTGCTGCCGATCGCCGGCTATCGCAACCGGCTGGTGTTCGACTTGTACCCGGCCAATCCGCTTGACCCGCTGATGCAGCTGGTGCGCGCGACCGAAGACAAGCAGCAGCGCTTCATCGCCTCGGGCGGCGCGCCGATGCCGGCACCGGCCGAGGACGACGATCCGATCGCCGCGCTGGCGCGCCGCAGCGCCGGCGGCCCGGCATCGCCGTCCACGCGGCCGGCCGAGGATCGGCGTCCGGCGTTGGCCAACCGCGCGCCGTCGCGCAAGCCCGCGCCGCCCGCGGCCGACAATCCGCCGGCCCTGGCCAACGCGCCGATGTCGCCGCCGCTGGCGATCGAACCCGAGCCGCCGGTGCCGCGCGGCGCGGCTGCCGGTCCGCGCATGCGCCGGCTGCTGACGGTGGCGATCGATCCCGGCCACGGCGGCGAAGACCCCGGCGCCACCGGCAGCGCCGGCACGCACGAGAAGGACGTGGTGCTGTCGGTCGCCCGCCTGCTGCGCGCCAAGATCGACGCCCAGCCCAACATGCGCGCCATGATGACGCGCGACGCCGACTACTTCGTGCCGCTCAACGTGCGCGTGCAGAAGGCGCGCCGCGTGCAGGCCGACCTGTTCGTCTCCATCCACGCCGATGCCTTCCTGTCGCCGGAGGCGAAGGGGGCATCGGTGTTTGCGCTGTCCGAGCGCGGGGCGTCCAGCGCGCAGGCCAAGTGGCTCGCCAACAAGGAGAACGCGGCGGACATGATCGGCGGGGCCAACCTGGGTTCCAAGGATGCGCAGGTCACGCGCGTGCTGCTGGACCTGTCGACCACCGCGCAGATCAGCGACAGCATGAAGGTCGGCCGGTCGGTGCTGGAGCAGATCGGCGGCATCAACCGCCTGCACAAGGGACAGGTCGAGCAGGCCGGGTTTGCGGTGCTGAAGGCGCCGGACATTCCGTCGATCCTGATCGAGACGGCGTTCATCAGCAACCCGGAAGAAGAATCCAAGCTCACCGACAGCGCCTACCAGAACCAGCTGGCCGAGGCGATCCTGCGCGGCATCCGCGCCTACTTCGCGAAGAACCCGCCGCTGTCGCGCAATCCGGGCGTATGACGGCCGGCGGCGATGCCGTCCTGAGCGCGCCGGCGTAGATCGGGGTGTGGCCGATCAGGCGGGCTGGCCGGCGCCGTCGGCGGCCCGGTCTTGCGCGTGCGCGATGCGATCTGCGTACCGGCGCGCCAGCGTCGAGCAGACGATCAACTGCAACTGGTGATAGATCATGATCGGCAGCACGATCAGGCCCAGCGCCGGGTTGCCGGCAAACAGGATCTTCGCCATCGGCACGCCGTTGGCCAGGCTCTTCTTCGAGCCGCAGAACACGGCGGTGATCTCGTCGGTCAGGCCGAAGCCGAAGCGCCGCGCGATCCACGTCGTCGCGCCCAGCACCACGAACAGCAGCGCGCCGCTCATGATCGCCACGGCGACGATGGTCTCCCACGGATACTTCGACCACACGCCCGCATGCGTCGAATCGGCGAACGAGTTGAAGACGATCAGCAGGATCACCGTGCGATCGACCTTGTTGATGATCGGCTTGTATCGCGTGATGAAGCCGCCGATGGCCGGGCGCAGCAGCTGGCCCAGCACGAAGGGCAGCAGCAGTTGCTCGGCCACGCCCAGCAGCGCCTTGCCGACCGGCAGCTCCGCGCCGGAGGCCTGGATCACGAAGCTCATCAGCAGCGGCGTGGCCACCATGCCGATCAGGCCCGAGACGGTGGCATTGAAGATGGCGGCCGGCACGTTCCCCTTGGCCATCGCGGTCATCGCCACCGACGACGACACCGTGGACGGCAGCGCGCACAGGTAGAACACGCCCAGCAGCAGCTCGGCCGGAATGAAGGGCTTGCATGCGACCAGGATCGCCGCGCCGATCAGCGGGAACAGGACGAACGTGCAGCTCTGCACGAACAGGTGCAGGCGCCAGTTGCGCGCGCCTTCGACGATCTTCTCGCGCGACAGCGCCGCGCCGTGCAGGAAGAACACCAGCGACACCCCCAGCACGGTGACGATGTCGAGGTGCAGCGGCCCCGCGCTCGCGCCCAGCGACGGGAACAGCAGGGCGAGCAGGACCATCACCAGCATGGCGCGGATGAAGCCGTCGATGCGGGAAAGGAAGGGGATCTTCATGTGATTGCGCCGTCACGTCGCCGATCGGATCAAGGGATGGCCGCTATTGCACGCCATCCCCGCCTAGAATACAAATGCATTGATCGAATCAATTCATACGGTACCCACATGAATGTGACGCTGCGCCAGTTGCGCGTCTTCCTTGCCGTGGCACGCGCGCACAGCTTCAGTCGCGCGGGCGACACGATCGGCCTGACCCAGCCGGCCGTCAGCCGGTCGATCTCGGAGCTGGAAGGGGAGTTGGCGCTCAAGCTGCTCGACCGCACCACGCGCGAGGTGGTGCTGACCGAGGTGGGGCGCTCGCTGGCGACGGCGCTCGAGCGCCTCGTCGCCGACCTGGACGACACGCTGCACCAGGCGCGCCAGGTGGGCGAGCAGCGGCGCGGCCGCGTGGTGGTGGCGTCGAGCCCGACGGTGTCGACGCGGCTGATGCCGCTCTACGTGGCCGAGTGCGCCAAGCGCTATCCCGACATCCGCATGATCGTGCGCGATTCGGTGCAGGTCGATACGCTGCAGCTGATCCGCGGCGGCGGCGCCGACTTCGGCGTGGTGATCGAGCCGCTGGACACCGAGGGCCTGTGGACCGAGCCGCTGCTGACCGATCCGTTCTGCCTGGTGTGCCGGCGCGACCATCCGTTCGCGCGGCGCGGCAGCGTGCGCTGGAAAGAGCTGCACCGCACCGCCATCGTGCTGCTCGACCACGCCTCCGGCAGCCGTCCGCTGCTCGACCGCATCTTCCTGCGCCACGGCGTGCAGCCCGATGTGGCGCAGGAGATGGGGCATACCGCCGCCGTGTTCGGCATGGTGGAGGCCGGCATCGGCGCGGGCGTGGTGCCGGCGCTTTCGCTGCCGCTGCCGTCGTCGTCGCAGCTGGTGTCGGTGCCGCTTGCGCCGCGCGAGACGCGCGGCATCGTGTTGGCGCGGCGGCATGACCGCTCGCTGTCGCCGGCGGCCGAGGCGGCATGGCAGATGATCCGCCGCATGGCGCTGCCGGCCGGCTAGCCGCACCCGGGCCGCGCGGCCCTATTTGGCGGTCGGCATGGCGAACTCGGCGCCCTTGCCGATACTCGACGACCAGCGCTGCATGACCGACTTCTGCCGCGTATAGAAGCGCACGCCTTCTTCGCCGTACGCATGCATGTCGCCGAACAGGCTCTTCTTCCAGCCGCCGAAGCTGTGCCAAGCCATCGGCACCGGGATCGGCACGTTGATGCCCACCATGCCGACCTGGATGCGGCGCGCGAATTCGCGTGCGATGCCGCCGTCGCTGGTGTAGCAGGCGACGCCGTTGCCGTATGCGTGGGCGTTGATCAGCGATACCGCCTCGGCGAAGTCCTTCACGCGCACACAGCCCAGCACCGGGCCGAAGATCTCCTCCTGGTAGATCCGCATCGACGGCGTGACGTGGTCGAACAGCGTGCCGCCGGTGAAGAAGCCTTGCTCGCGGCCGGGCACGCGCAGGCCGCGCCCGTCGACCACCAGCTTCGCGCCCTCGGCCACGCCCTGTTCAACGTAGCCCTCGATACGCTGCAGTGCTTCGCGGGTGATGATCGGCCCCATTTCCACGTCGGGCATCATGCCGTCGCCGATGACGAGTGTGCGGGCGCGTTCGGCCAGCGCCGGCACGATGCGGTCGGCCACGTCGCCGACCAGCACCGCGATGCTGGTCGCCATGCAGCGCTCGCCCGCCGAGCCGTAGGCCGCGCCGATCAGGGCGTCGACCGCTTGCTCGAGGTTCGCGTCGGGCATCACGACCAGATGGTTCTTGGCACCGCCGAGCGCCTGCACGCGCTTGCCCGCCTGCACGCCGCGCTGCTGGACGTAGGCCGCAATCGGCGTGGAGCCGACGAAGCTGACCGCCTGCACGTCGGGGTGATCGAGCAGCGTATCGACCGCCGGCTTGCCGCCTTGCACGACGTTGAAGACGCCGGCGGGCAGGCCGGCCCGCATCAGCAGATCGGCGATGAACAGCGATGCCGACGGGTCGCGCTCGCTCGGCTTGAGCACGAAGGTGTTGCCCGCCGCAATCGCCACCGGGAACATCCAGCACGGCACCATGCACGGAAAGTTGAACGGCGTGATGCCGGCCACGACGCCCAGCGGCTGGCGCATCGTCCAGTTGTCGATGCCGGTGCTGACCTGATCGGTGTAGTCGCCCTTGAGCAACTGCGGAATGCCGCAGGCGAACTCGATGATGTCGATGCCGCGAGCCACCTCGCCCTGCGCATCCGAGAACACCTTGCCGTGCTCGGCGGTAATGATGGCCGCGAGCGTGTCGCGATGCTCGTTCATCAGTTGCAGGAAGCGATGCAGTACGCGCGCGCGCCGGATCGGCGGCGTGTCGGCCCAGGCGGGAAAGGCGGCCTTCGCGGCGGCAACGGCCTGGTTCACCTCGTCCGCTTCGGCCAGCGCGACGCGGCGGGCGGCCTTGCCGGCCGCAGGATTGAACACGTCCTGGAAGCGACCGCTGCGGCCAGGCAGTTGCGCGCCGTTGATGTAGTGGCCGACGTCGGCGTCGGAGGTGAAGGCGGGGTGCATCGTGTCTCCTGTTGTGTTGGCTGGGGGAAGCTGCAGTCTAGGCAGCCGCCCGGCACCGGAGAAGCCCGGTACGCTTGAATCACTGTTTGGATTAGTGAACAATCAAGCGATGAATCCGCAAAATATCCAGGCGCTGCTGCCGCACATCCATTCGCTGACGGTGCTCGCGACGACGAACAGCTTCACCGCCGCGGCCCAGCGTCTGGGCATCAGCAAGGCGGCCATGAGCCAGCGCATTGCCGACCTCGAAAAGGCCGCAGGGGTGCCGCTGGTGCGACGGACGACGCGCAGCGTGCGCCTGACCGAGGCCGGGCAGACGCTGGTCGACAGCACGCGCGACGCCTACGAGACGATCGCCGTGCATTTCGCGCGCGTGAAGGATCTGGCCGGCGAGCCGCGCGGGCTCGTGCGCGTGACCGTGCCGGTCGCGCTCGGCCGGCAGCAGATCGTGCCGCTGCTGCCGGCTTTCCTGCAGCGCTACCCCGGCGTGCGCATCGAGCTGGACCTGTCGGATCGGTTGCACTCGCTTACGCAAGAGGGCTTTGACCTGGCGATCCGTCATGTGACGGCCGCGCCAGAAACGCACGTCGCCTGGACGCTGTGCCGGACGCAAGCCGTGCTCGTGGCCAGCCGGGATTACCTGGCACGGCGCGGCACGCCCGAGCATCCGCAGGCGCTGGTGGATCACGATTGTCTGTATTACCTGCGCGGCAATGAGCCGGCGGCGTGGAGCTTCGAGGCGCGTGGCCGAAAACGCGGCCGTGTCAGCGTGCCCATCCGCGGTTGCTTTGCCGCCAACAACAGCGAGGCGATGCGCGAGGCGGCGCTCGGCGGGCTTGGCGTCGCGCTGTTGCCGGACTTCAGCGCGCAACACGACATCGATGCGGGCCGGCTCGTGCCGGTGCTTGAAGCGTGGCGGCCGGTCGGGGTGTTCGGCGAACAGATCCTTGCCATCCGGCCGTACAGCCCGGTCGTGCCGAGCGCTGTCAGCGCGCTGGTGCAGCACTTGCGGGCGCAGCTTGCTGGCGGTTTTTCGGGGCCGCTGCGGGGTGGCGCGGCAGGCTGAAAAGGGCGCCTGCGTGATCGGCCGAAGGAGGGAGAGCTACCCGCGATAGATCGCGGCTGACCGCGCCGGTTTGCACACGGCTTGCGCCGTATCGGTTCGACGCGGCTCAACGAGATGGGCTTGAGCCGCGGCTGCCGTCGCGCTTGCCCTCGAATCAGCCGCTTTCCGGTGTCTGCGTGTCCAAGGGCACGACGACTTGCTGGAACCCTTGGGCCGAATGGGTTGCGACAGCAACCATGCGTTCGACGAGCTGCTTCGCAAGCAGATCCAGTGGATGCGACAGCACGGCATGCAGGCGACCGGAAAGCAATCCACTGCGCGTCACGGCCGTGAGCTCGTGCCCGACACCAATGACGCGTTGCGTGGGATGCAGCAGATCCCCTGCGTCCATGGCTTGCAGCACACCTTCCACTCCACCGCCCGCGATGTAGAAACCGGCCAGGTCGGGGTGGCGCTGGAAGAGATCCCGGATTCCCTCCATCGCCATCTGCTCGTTCTCCATGGTTACGATGGGTTCGAGCACCTCGAACGCGGGAGCGTGTTCACGCACGTAGGAACGGAAGCTCATTTCGCAGAGCTCCTGGCATTGGAAGCGATGGCTGCCCACCAGGATCGCGATCGGCCCGGGTTCATGCCGGGCGAGTTGCGTGATGAACCAGGCCGCCGTGCGACCGACTCGCCGATTGTCCAGGCCAGCATAGCCCGCACGCTGCGGTGTGCTGAGATCAGAGATCAGGGCGAACACGGGCACGCCTGCCGCGGTGAGGTGTTCGATTTCCGCGGAGATCAGCGGATGGTCGGCCGCGATGACGGCCAGGGCATCCACCTGCTTGCCCAGTGTCCGCATGTGCCGGGAGACCGCTTCCGGTGAAATGTCCTCGATGTACTGCACACGCGCCTGCCCGCGGATGCCCGGCATCGTCTCGGTGGCGCTGGTCAGGGCACGCGCCAGTGCGCGGTAAAAAGCGGAGCGAGGCTGCTGCAGCAGGAACCCGAACGTCAGACGCGGCTGGACGTTTCGTACCCGCTCCTTCAGCACGCCTGCCGCATGAAAGCCGATGACCTCCGCCGCGGCATGCACACGGGTCGCGGTGTCAGAGCGGACTGGCGCACGGCCGTTCAGGACCCGGTCCACCGTGGAAATGCTGACGCCGGCCTGGCGGGCGACATCCGCGATCGTGGGGCGGGGCGTTCGGGATAACCCTGTCATGTTCTTTCATTCTTTCATTCTTGGGATGAAAGTTAATGCTAGTTTGCGACATGGAGGGCGTCAATTTCCGGCAGAGTTTGGTTACAGTGGCTTCCACAAAAACGAGAGCACAGCTGTGGGCCCGACCGTCTGGAGTCCGCAGCGCGCAGGAGACAAACCATGCTGGATTCCAACCCTGGTGTCGCCAGGTTGCGCAGTCAGCCGTGCCTTGCCGATTCAGCCGCCATGAGCGGTGCGGCCTCGCGAGCGGCCGCAGCGGCGACGGACGTTGTCCTGGAAATGACGGGCATCGTCAAAACCTTTCCTGGTGTGAAGGCGCTGGACGGCGTGAACCTGCGGGTACGCGCCGGCGCGGTCCATGTGCTGGTCGGTGAAAACGGCGCCGGCAAGTCCACCCTGATGAAAGTTCTGAGCGGTGAGCACGCCATCGATGGGGGCGAGATCCGCTTCCAGGGCGAGCGCCTGAGCGGGATGGATACCAAGGCAGCGCTGGCAAGCGGCATCGCCATGATCCACCAGGAACTCAACCCGGTGCTGGACATGACCATCGCCGAAAACCTCTTCCTGGGTCGCGAGCCCATGGGCGGCCCCTTCGACTGCTTCGTGGATTTCAGGCGCATGGAGTCCGAGGCGCAGGCCCTGCTCGATCGCCTGGGGCTGCGCTACCGTGCGCAGCAGATGATGCGCGAGTTGAGCATCGCGGGCCTGCAACTGATCGAAATCGCCAAGGCGGTTTCGCGCGGCGCCTCGCTGGTGATCATGGACGAGCCCACGTCGGCCATCAGCGATACCGAGGTGGCGATGCTGTTCCGGCAGATCGCTGAATTGAAGGCGCGCGGCGTGGCGATCATCTACATCACGCACAAGATGGACGAGATCTTCCGGATCGCGGATGACATCACCGTCATTCGCGACGGGAAGTACATCGACTCCAACGTGGCGTCGTTCTACGACGAGCAGACGCTCATCTCGCTGATGGTCGGTCGCGCGATCTCCTGCATCTTTCCCAAAGAAGACGTGCCGATCGGCGAGGTGGCGCTGGAAGTGCGCGGCCTTACGCGTCGAGGGGTATTCGAAGACATCAGCTTCCATGTGCGCAAGGGGGAGATCCTGGGCCTGGCCGGCCTGGTCGGTGCCGGCCGCACGGAAGTCGTGCGCGCGATCTTCGGTCTCGATCCTCTGGATGGCGGGGAGATGCGGCTGGAGCGCAAAGCGCTGCGCGTGCACACCCCCGAAAACGCCATTCGCAGCGGCATCGCCATGGTGTCCGAGGACCGCAAGGCCGAGGGCTTGGTGTTGTGCCGCAGCGTGCAGGAGAACATCTCGCTGGCCAACCTGCGCAAGTTCACTCGTGGCGGCCTGCTCAACCTGAGCGACGAAGTCCAGGCAGGCGAGGCCATGCGCTCGCTCCTGAAGATCAAGACCGCGAGCTTGGCCACCACCGTCCAGAATCTCAGCGGCGGCAATCAGCAAAAGATCGTCATCGCCAAGTGGCTGCTCGGCGACCTGAAGGTGTTGATCCTCGACGAGCCCACGCGCGGCATCGATGTCGGCTCGAAATCCGAAATCCACCGCTTGATGACGCAGTTCGCGCGGCAAGGCCTGGCCATCATCATGATTTCGTCGGAGTTGCCCGAGGTGCTGGGCATGAGCGACCGCGTGATCGTGATGCAGCAGGGCCGCATCGCCGGTGAGCTGTCGCGCCAGGACGCAACGCAAGAGAAGATCATGCAGCTCGCCACCAAGGGCCTGCATTGAACCCAAGAAGAAGGCAGGAGACACAGATGAACAAGGATGCAAACACGCACAACATTGCCGCTGTGCCCGCAGCGCTGCGGCCCGCGACGTTCGATCGCTTGCGGGAGATGGGCTTCGCCGCGATCTACCGCAAGTACGGCACGATCCTGATCTTTATCGCCATCTTTGTGCTGGCCGCGTTGCTGGACGAGACTTTCCTCACGGCCGGAAACCTCACCAACGTGTTGCGCCAGGCGGTGGTCGTGAGCCTGCTGGCCTGCGGTGTGACGTTCATCATCGTCCTCGGACACATCGATGTGTCACTGGGCTCGGTGGTCGCGCTGACCGGCACGATTGCCGCCAGTGTCATGTCGACCACGGGGAACATCGGACTGGCGCTCCTGGCGGGCGTGGCCGCGGGCTTCCTGGTGGGGCTCGTCAATGGCTGGGTGGTGACCTACTTCAAGATCCCGTCTTTCATCATGACGCTGGCGATGACGACGGTGGCCCGAGGCGCGATCCTGCTCTACACCGCTGGCATCCCGGTCGGCGACCTGGGCAATTTCTCGATCATCGGGCAAGGCAACATCGGCCCGGTGCCGGTCTCGGTGGTCATTCTGGCGGTGGCGGTCGTGGTGTGCTGGGTCTTGCTCGGCCGTACCCAGTTTGGTCGCCACGTCTACGCGGTGGGCGGCAATATCAAGGCGGCACAGGCGTCGGGCATCAACACCGACAGCGTCATCCGCAAGGCCTTCATGTTCAACGGGGTCCTGGTCGCGATCGCCGGCATCGTGCTGATGTCGCGCATCAACTCGGGCCAGCCCGCCGCCGGCGTGGCTTACGAGTTCGATGCGATCAGCGCTGTCGTGGTGGGGGGCACCAGCCTCATGGGCGGTACCGGCACGATCACCGGCACCATCGTGGGCGCGATGATCATCGGCGTCATCAACAACATCCTCAACCTGATGAACGTCAGCTCGTACTGGCAGATGATCGTCAAGGGCCTGATCATCGCCATCGCTGTGATCCTGGACGTGAAGACCAAGTCGGCAGGCGTTCGGAAGAAGGCATGACACGTCTCGGGCCCAAGGCGCGAGGCGTCACCGGGTCTGCCCATTCCAAGCAGTGAAGCAGGCAACCGCGCTCGGCAATCCGGTGCACGCGAATGGCCGGGCGCAAGAAGAAAGACACAAGAGACAAAGGAATCCAACATGCTGAAACCCCTGAAGCTTGCCGTGGCCTGCGCGATCGCGCTCTCGATCGTTCCCGGCATGGCCGCTGCGCAGCCCAAGAAGTTCACGGTCGGCTACACCAATCTGGCCGACACCGATCTCTTCACGATCAGCCGCAAGAATGCGTTCATCGACGCCGAGAAGGCCGAGCCCAACCTGAACGTGTCGTTCGCCGATGCCAACGGCGACATCAACCGGCAACTCGACCAGATCGACAACTTCATCGCCCAGAAGGTCAACGCCATCATCATCGTGCCGGTGGATAACCAGGGCATCGTCCCAGGCATCGTCAAGGCGAACACGGCCGGCATTCCGGTGATCGCCCTGGGCATCCACGCGGCCGGCGGCACGTACACCTTTGTCGGCTCCAAGAACTTCGATGCCGGCCGCATGCAAGGCGAGTATGTCGCCAAGGTGCTTCCCAGGAACGCCCGGATCGTCTACCTCCAGGGCACGCCCGGCCTGTATCACTCCAAGGAACGGATGGACGGCTTCACCAAGGCGATGGAGGGCCGTCCCGACGTGAAAGTGCTGGCCAGCCTGTCGGCCAACTACGACCGCGCCGAAGGGATGAAGGTCACGGAAGACTGGGTGCAGCGCTTCCCCCAATTCGACGGCGTGATCGCCGCCAACGACCAGATGGCCCTGGGCGCGCTGCAGGCGCTGAAGGCTGCCGGCCGCAAGGGCGTATTGATCTCCGGGATCGATGGCACCAAGGATGCGCTCGTCGCGATCAAGGCCGGAGAGATGTCGCAGTCGATCTTCCAGAACGCCAAGGGTCAGGCCGAAGGCGCCTACCAGGCCGTGAAGATGATCACCGAGGGCAAGACCTTGCCCAAGGAAGTGCTGATTCCTTTTGAGTCGATCACCAAAGACAACGTCGACAAGTACATGAAGTAGTCGGCGTACGCCGGCCTGGCTGCCGGACGGAGCTTCCTCCCCTTTTATCCCGTTCAAGGATTCGATGCCTCGCATCGCGTCAGGGGGGAGGTTTTGCCCGCGCAGAGCGATTTCACCGCGATTTTTATTGGACTGGAGCAAACGATGATGCAGATGAGCCTGGTGACCGATGTGCTCGGTCACCTCACCTTCGAGGACATGCTGGATACCGTGGCCAAGCTTGGCTTCGAGGCGGTGGAGCTGGGCTGCGGCAACTGGTCCAAGGCGCCGTTCGTGCGCCTGGACGCGTTGCTGGAAAGCAAAGCGGCGCGCGATGCCTACCTGGCCGCGATCCGCTCGCGCGGCCTGGACATCTCCGCCTTGAACTGCTCGGGCGAGCAACTCGCACCCAACGGCAAGGGCGCTGCCCACAAGGTGGTGGTGGAGAAGACTTTCCGGCTGGCCGAGCTGCTGGGCGTGAAGACCATCGTGATGATGTCCGGGTGCCCCGGCGCCAACGCCAAGGACACCGAGAGCAACTGGATCACCTCGAACTTCTTCCCCGAGCACCAGAGCGTTCTGGACTACCAGTGGAACGACGTGTTCTTCCCGTACTGGGAGAAGACCGCCGCCCTGGCCAAGTCGCACGGCATCGAGAAAGTCGCGCTCGAGAACCACCACAACAACCTGGTCTACAACCCGCGCACGATGAAGAAGATGCGTGCCGTCATCGATCCGGTGGTGGGCATGAACTTCGACCCCAGCCACCTGATGTGGATGGGCGGCGACCCGATTGCCGCGCTGCGCGAACTCGGCAAGGACTTGATCCACTACATGCACGCAAAGGATGTGCGCCACGAGCGCGGCATCGTCGCGGCGCAAGGCCTGATCGATCTCAATCCCATGAGCGACCCGACCCAACGCGCCTGGAACTACGTGGCGCTGGGCCATGGCCACGACGTGCATTGGTGGAAGGAGTACTACTCGGTCGCGCGTTACATCGGCTACGACGGCCCCGTCAGTCTGGAGATGGAGGACATGTCGATGGACCCGTTGACCGGCGTGAAAAAGTCGGTGGCCACGCTCAAGCAGGCGCTGCCGCGCGCTTTCTGACATCCGGCAGCCGGAAGGACACCAACATGACACTCAGAATCGGCGTGATCGGCTGCGGCGCGATCGGACAGGACCATATCCGCCGCATCACGCGCAAGCTCACCGGCGCCACGGTGGTCGCGCTCAACGACATTGACCGCCAACAGACCGACGCCTTCGCGCGCGCCGAGCGCCTGGATGCCCGCATCCATGACAGCGGCCACGACCTGATCCAGGCGGCCGACGTGGACGCGATCCTGGTCGCGTCCTGGGGCCCCTCGCACGAGGAATTCGTGCTCGCCGCAATCGATGCCGGCAAGCCGGTGTTCTGCGAGAAACCCCTGGCCACCAGCGCGGCCGGCGGCCTGCGGGTTGTCGAGGCGGAGCTCAAGCACGGCAAGAGGCTGGTGCAGGTCGGCTTCATGCGCCGCTATGACGCCGGCTACCGTGCGCTCAAGCGGACCCTCGACGCCAGCACCATCGGCGAACCACTGATGGTGCACTGCGCGCATCGCAATCCGGAGGTGCCGCAGATCTATACCGGCGACATGGGCATCACCGACACCCACGTGCACGAGATCGATGTGCTGCGCTGGCTGCTCGATGACGACTACGCCACCGCCCAGGTGGTCGAGGGGCGCAAGACCCGTCACGCGCATGCCGGTCTGCACGATCCCATCATGGTGCTGCTGGAGACCCGCAAGGGCATCCGCATCGATACGGAAATCTTCGTGGCCTGCCGCTTCGGCTACGACATCCAGTGCGAGGTGGTTGGCGAAACGGGAACCGCCAATCTGCCCGAACCGATGAGCGTGCCGCTGCGGTCGGCGGGCAGGGCGTCCACGGAGATCCTGCTCGACTGGAAGCAACGCTTCATCGACAGCTACGACGTCGAGCTGCAGGAATGGATCGACGACACGAAGCGCGGGATCGTCACCGGGCCGACGGCCTGGGACGGCTACGTTGCGTCCGCCACCGCCGAGGCGTGCGTCGAGGCGCGCCGCAGCAAACAGGTCGTGCCGATCCGCGTTCCGGATCGACCGGCGTTCTATGACAAGGCCTGAAGGTCCGGCGACGGCCGCGCGCCCCCTGGAGACTCCTCATGAAAATTGCGCTTGATCCGTACATGCATCGCCACCTGCCGTTGCCCGAGCTGTGCCGCAAGACGGCGGAATTGGGCTACGAGCACATCGAACTGTCGCCGCGCGCGGATTTCCTGGAGTGGTGGGCCCAGCCGCGCGTGTATCCCGAGCGTCTGCAGTCCTTCAAGTGCGCCTTGAAGGAGTACGGCGTCAAGCTGGCTACGCTGCAGCCGATGTATCGCTGGTCGAGCCCCCTCGAGGACGAGCGCCAGATCGCGATGCGCTATTGGAAGCGGGCCATCGAAGTGGCGGTCGAAATGGAGTGCGACACCATGATCAGCGAGTTCGGCCGCGGCGCGTCGCCGGAGCGCTCGAACGCCGCGCACATCAACACGCGCGAGGCCTGCGAGGCTGCGTTCTGGCGTTCGATGGATGAGCTGGTCCCGATCTTCGAGCGCGAAGGCGTGACCCTGTCGATCGAGCCCCATCCGGAAGACTGGATCGAGACCTTCCAGCCCGCACTCGACATCATCCGCTCGATCCATTCCCCGCGGGTCAGGATGTCCTACATCGCGCCGCACACCTTCTTCTATGGCGACGACATGACCGCCATGATCACGCAGGCCGCGCCGGTGCTCGCGCATGTGCGCGTGGCCGACACCTTCAACCACAAGAAATCGTCCCAGCTGCGCTACATCGTGAACCCGCCCGGCGCGAACGTGCGGGTGCATCAGCACCTCGACATCGGTCAGGGCGAGATCGACTGGGATGTGTTCTTCGCCGCCCTGGCCGACATCGGATTCGATGGGGTCCTGTCCTCCTGCGTGTTCGGCTGGGAGGAGCGGGCCGACGCATCCTCGCGCTTCATGCGGCAGGAAATCCAACGCTACGTCGACCGGTACTGGAAAGCGCGGCCGTTGAGCCGACCCGTGACCGAGCGCGTCGTCGAGACCTGACGGATCAGTCCATCCGCCCGCGTTAGGCGGCGGGAGCCAAGCCCCGGATTGCACAACGACCCGCCATGCCACCGGCATCGCGGGCGGGGCGGACTCGCGCCTGCAATGTGCGACGGCCCCGCGCGGATGGTGGATGCGCAAGGGCGAGGTGGCGCGCCCAGGGTGCACAGGAAGTGCAAGACAGACACAAGGAAGAACCATGAATGCGTTGAGTTTCCCTTTGGCCAGGCGCTACGACCTGGCTTGCTTGGGGCGATTGACCGTCGACCTCTACGCCCAGCAGTACGGCGCACCGCTGGAGGACGCCGCTCGCTTTGCCCGATACCTGGGCGGCAGTTCGGCAAACGTCGCATTCGGTGTCGCGCGTCTTGGTTTGCGCAGTGCCATGATCTCGCGCGTCGGTGACGAGCAGATGGGTCGTTTCCTCATCGACGCCCTGCGCCGGGAAGGCTGTGACACCAGCCAGGTGCAGGTCGACCCGGAACGCCCCACCGGCCTGGTCCTGCTGGGCCTGAAAGACAGCGACACCTTTCCCCTGCTGTTCGTCCGCGAGAACTGCGCCGACATGGCGATCGACGCGGACGGCATCAGCGAATCCTTTGTCGCCGAGTGCCGCGCGCTGGCGGTCACCGGGACGCACCTGTCGACGCCCGTCACGCGCCGCGCGACGCACCGGGCCCTGGAGTACGCACGGCGCCATGGCACCGTGACCGTGCTCGATATCGACTATCGTCCGGTGCTTTGGGGCCTGACCCCGCGCGGCGCAGGCGAAAACCGCTACGTGCCCGATGCCCGGGTCACGCAGCAGTTGCAGGAAACCCTGCCGCTGTTCGATCTGCTGGTCGGCACCGAAGAGGAGTTCTTCATCGCCGGCGGCGTGGCCGACGACTTGATCGGCAGTCTGCGTGCTGTCCGGCGCTGCAGCCCGGCCGCGACGCTGGTGGTCAAGCGCGGCGCGCTCGGCTGCTGCGTGATCGAGGGCGAAGTGCCGGACCGCATCGAGGCCGCGCCCACTTACCTGGGCGAGCGCGTTGAGGTCCTGAATGTGCTGGGCGCGGGCGATGCCTTCCTGGCGGGCCTGCTGGCCAGTCTGCTGCAGGGCAAGGGCTGGGCCGCCTCCGCGCGCGTGGCCAATGCCTGCGGGGGCATCGTGGTGTCGCGCCATGCGTGTTCCGCGGCGATGCCCACCCAGGCGGAGCTTGCCCACTGGTTCAGCGGCCAGCGCCACCCGCAGGTGGATGCCGACGAGCAGCTCGCGCACCTTCACCGTGTCACGGCGGCGCGCCCGGTGTGGAACGAGCTCTGCGTCATGGCGTTCGATCACCGCAGCCAGTTCCGCGACCTGGTGAACGAGGCGGGTGTGCCCGAGTCGCGCATTCCCGCGCTGAAAAAGCTGCTGGCGCGCGCCACCGAGCAGGTGGTCAGCAGCAAGGGGCTGCAGGGCCAGACCGGTGTGCTGATCGACGGCGGAGCGTATGGCGCGGATGCGCTGGCGAGCGCCACCGGCCGTGGCTGGTGGGTGGGCCGTCCGGTGGAGCTGCCCGGATCGCGCCCGCTGCGGTTTGACGGCGCACGCTCCATTGGCAGTGCGCTGCTGCACTGGCCCACCGAGCAGGTGGTGAAGTGTCTGGTTCACTACCATCCGGACGACGCGGACGCACTGCGGCAGGAGCAAGAGGCGCGGGTGCTGGAGCTGTGGGAGGCCACGCGCATGTCGGACAACGAATTGCTGCTCGAGATCATCCTGCCCAAGGGCATGACCCCGGCCGGGACCGAGGATGCCGTCGTGCTGCGCGCCATCGAGCGCTTCTACGATCTGGGCGTCAAGCCCGAGTGGTGGAAGCTGGCGCCGATGCAGGCTCCGGGTTGGGAGGCGCTCCAGAGGGTGCTCGTCGAGCGCGATCCCTACTGCCGGGGCGCCGTCATCCTCGGTCTGAACCAGCCGCTCGATTACCTCGCCGAGAGCTTCGCCGCCGCGGTCAATCCGGTGGTCAAGGGGTTCATGGTCGGCCGCAGCCTGTGGGCCGAGGCTTCCCTGCGGTGGTTCAAGGATGAGATCGACGATGCGAGCTTCATCGACGAAGTGGCGCGCAATTTCACCTACCTCGTGGATGCCTGGCGCAACCGCCGCGCCTCGGTAGTGGCCGCTTCCACGCATCTGATTGACGGCTGAATCATGAGAACCCGACGCCTTACTTTGTCGCAGGCACTGGTCCGGCATCTGGCCGCGCTGCGCATCGAAACCGATGATGGTCGCGTAGTGCCCTATTGCGGGGGCGTGTTCGGCATCTTCGGCCACGGCAACGTGGCGGGCCTGGGCGAAGCCCTCTGGGCCGAACGCGACCAGCTGCCGACGTTTCGCGCCCACAACGAGCAGGGGATGGCGCTGGCCGCCATTGCTTACAGCAAGGCGCAGTTCCGTCAGCGGATCCTGGCCGTGACCAGCTCCATCGGGCCGGGTGCCACCAATATGGTCACGGCCGCCGCCGTGGCGCATGTGAACCGCTTGCCGGTGCTGCTGCTGCCGGGCGACACCTTTGCCAGCCGCCGGCCCGACCCGGTGCTGCAGCAGATCGAGTGCTTTGCCCAGGGCGATGTCAGCGCGAGCGACTGCTTCCGCCCGGTGACGCGCTATTTCGACCGCATCACCCGTCCCGAGCAGATCCTCACAGCGTTGCCGCGCGCGGTGCAGATCATGACGGACCCGGCTGCCTGCGGTCCGGTCTGCCTCTCGCTGCCCCAGGATGTGCAAGCCCTGGCATTTGATTGTCCGGAGCACTTTCTCGAGCAGGAGGTGCTGCGGTTCCGCCGCCCGCCGGCGGATGCGCGCGAGCTGGCGAATGCGGCAGCGCTGCTCAGGGCGGCGCAACGCCCGATGATCGTGGCCGGCGGCGGTGTGTTGTACAGCCAGGCCTGGGATGCGCTCCGCGCATTTGCCGAGGCCCACGGGATCCCGGTGGCCGAATCGCACGGCGGCAAGAGCAGCCTGCCCTGGGACCATCCGCTTAACCTGGGGGGCATCGGCGTGGATGGCATCTCGGCCGCCAACGCATTGGCGCGCGAGGCCGATCTGGTGTTCGCGGTGGGGACCCGGCTGCAGGATTTCACCACGGGTTCGCACGCGCTGTTTGCGCAGGCGCGTCTGCTCTGCCTGAACGTGCAGGGCTACGATGCCGGCAAGTGGGGCGGCGCGGCGCTGGTGGCGGATGCGCGCGTGGGCCTGGGCCAACTGGAGGCGTATCTGGAGGGCTGGGCGGCGGACACCGCCTGGACCGATCGTGCCCGGCAGCAGGCAGCCGCCTCCAATGCCCATGTCACGCTCATCACCCGCGCCGTGCCGAAAGACACGCTGCCCTACGACGCCGAAGTCATCGGCGCGGTGCGCGACTCCCTCGATGCCCTCGGCGGCGATAGCGCCGTGCAGGATGTGGCCGTGACTGCCGCGGGCACATTGCCGGCGGAGCTTCACAAGCTCTGGCGGGCCGCTCGGCCCGGCAACTACCACGTGGAGTACGGCTATTCGTGCATGGGATACGAGATCGCCGGCGGCCTGGGCGTGAAGATGGCGCGCCCCGAGCAGGAGGTCATCGTCATGGTCGGTGACGGTTCCTACATGATGGCGAACTCGGAGCTGGCGACCTCCGTTCTGCTGGGGCAGAAGCTCATCGTCGTAGTGCTCGACAACCAGGGGTACGGCTGTATCGAGCGGCTGCAGATCAAGTCGGGCAGCGCCAGCTTCAACAACATGCTGGTCGACTGTGTTCCGGAGGGTGGCGAGCTCAGTCGGATCGACTTTGCCCAGCATGCGCGTGCGATGGGTGCCGACGCGGTGCACGTCAAGGATGTCGCTGAACTCAAGGCGGCCATGGTCAAGGCGCGCGCCGCCAAACGCACGCAAGTGATCGTGATCGACACCACGCACACCCGCATCACCGAGGGCGGCTGCTGGTGGCAGGTGGCCATCCCCGAGGTATCGCAGCGTCCGGAGGTGACCGAGGCTTACGCCCGCTATCGGGATGCGCAGCAGCGCCAACGCGTTTGAACGCCCGCGCGAGTTGCCACCCGTCCGTCCAATCGCATCGAACCAGCGTCCGCCGTATTCCTCGAGAGCGGATTGCCGGCCGTCCTGAAACAGGAGTACATCATGGTCAGCCCCTTGCTTGCCAAGGCCGCGCCTACCGGGCGCGATATCGTCAACGTCACCCCCGCGCGCGCCGGCTGGAGACACGTCGGCTTTCGCGCCCTGCGCCTGGCTGAAGGCGAGATCGAAACCGTGCACACCGCGGATCGCGAGCTCTGCATCGTGGTGCTGACGGGCATGGTCGACGTCACGGTCGATGGGCGCAAACACGAGCGCCTGGGCACGCGCGACAGTGTGTTCGACGGCGTATCGCCCGCGGCCGTGTACGTACCCACGGGCAAGACGGTGGAGATCCGCGCCGCGCGCGAAGCCGAGGTGGCACTGTGCAGCGCCCCCGGCGACGGCCAGCTGCGCCATACCCGGGTGATGGATCCGGCGGGCATGAAGCGCAGCGTGCGCGGTCAAGGCTCCAACACGCGCTACGTTTGCGACATCCTGCCGCACGATGACCCGACCGCCGCTCACCTGCTGGTTGTCGAGGTCATCACGCCGGCCGGTCACTCATCGAGCTATCCGCCGCACAAGCATGACGTAGAGCAGGCACCGGTGGAAACCCAGCTGGAAGAAACCTACTACCACCGCCTGAATCCGCCTCAGGGCTTCGCCTTCCAGCGTGTCTACACCGACGACCGCAGCCTGGACGAAGCCTGCGCGGTGGAGAACCACGATGTCGTGATGGTGCCCCGGGGCTACCACCCGGTGGTCGCGCCACACGGCTACGACCTGTACTACCTCAACGTCATGGCCGGTCCCAATCGCTTCTGGGTCTTCAGAAACGACCCGGCACACGAGTGGATGCTGGCCCCTCAGGCCTGAGATCACCGATCTCCGGTGCGGCCGAGTCGAGGGTTGCGCAGTGTCGGCGCCCCGTGCGGTCCTCCCAAAGGGGCAGCAACGGTACCGAGGCGCAACCTCGTGGCCATCCAACCCGCCAGCCTTCACCACACCATCTCTGCATGCGAGCCCACGGCGAGGTCGTCGTCGTGGGCCCATGTCCCGCAATCTGGCCAATAAGAACAAGCCGGACGCCTGTTACCGGCTGGACCCTGGACGTCCGGGTGTGAGCGACGTCAAAAGCAGTCACTCTCAATTCCCGAAGGAGCCTACCTGGGGGGATGGGAGTCAATTCAAAAAATAGCTCGGAGACAAAATGAAAACCGCAACCATCGCAACGATGCTGTTGGCGTGCACGACGCTGGCGCAAGCGCAAAGCAGCGCGACACTGTACGGCCGACTCGATGTCGGCTTCGACTATACGACGGTGGTCCGCAGTGCCGGCGGGGCATCGGGCTCGCGCTTCCGAGCCCAGAGCAGCGATTGGGGCGCGAGCTATTTCGGACTGACGGGCGTGGAGGGCTTCGGCAGCGGATGGTCCGCGCTCTACAACCTGGAGGCCGGCCTGAATCTGATGACCGGCACGTCGACGGGCAGCGCGGGACAACTCTTCAACCGCAAGGCCTACGTCGGGCTCAAGTCCGACCCGTACGGCCGCGTCACGCTGGGCCGCAATCTCTTCATCGCGAACGGTCAGTGGGACGCCGATCCGATGTTCGGGGCCACCTACTCCGCAGCGTCGCTCATCCGCGGCAGAAACGTGCCGATCACGAGCAATAACGTGGATTGGCAATCCCCGAGTTTCGGCGGCTTGGATGTGTACGCCCAGTACGCGTTGGGTAACCAGGCGAGCGGTTTCAATCGAGGCGCAGCCGGTGGCTACGGGCGCAGCGATGGCGTGCAGCTGACCTATCGCAATGGCGGCGTCCTGCTGCGCGGGATGTATGACGAATTGCGTGACGCGAACGGGCAGTTCAGCAATGTCTTTCTCTATTCGCGGGAGTTGTTCGCAGGCGCGGCGGTGACCTTCGGCGCGCTGACCATGATGGCCGGCTATAACCATCTGCATGCACCCGATACGCCGGCGGGTGTCGCCAACCGCGCCGATCACGGATGGATTGGCGCGAAGTACCAGCTTGCGCCGCAATGGTTGTTGCACGGCGGTCTCTTCCACGTCCGCGTCGATGGCGGGGTGGGCGATGCGACGCATGACGCGTCGGGCCACGCGACCCTGATTGCCGCCGGGGCGCAATACCACCTCTCAAAGCGGACATTCCTGTACGGCAATGTGGCCCACGTTACGAACAGCAGCACCACGAATTTTGGCGTGGGCGGCAACCGGCCCGGAACGGACAACAACAACTTGGACAATCCGTTGACGGGGCAGGGTCAAAGCGGGATCTACGTCGGCATGCTCACGACTTTCTGAGCGGGAGCGTGACGCGCTGGCGTACAGACTGGCGTTGATCCGGCGAGGCATAGCGCAGGCGGGTACGCGGCGCCGGATCGCAGGCCCGGATTTTCCGGCACCGATATGAAGGGTCGCCGGGCGTGGCGCGCGCAAGCCGCAGGAGCATGGCTTGCGCGGCAGCCTCGTCGCCGACCCGGTGGCGAGGCCGTCATGCTCGGGCGCGCGCACTGGCCAACGGATGCGACTGCGCGAGGCCCGGGAGACGTCGATCCCGGGCCCGAGCCGACCCTTGAGCCCATCCAGGGTGATCTTCCCGACGATGTATCCGTCGCCTGGCAGCAGGGGAGAGCCCGTCCAGAAACCACCGCTTGACGCTCACAGCCGGCCGGCCTTACTTCGGCTGCATGCGGATGGCGCCGTCGAGCCGGATCGTCTCGCCGTTGAGCATCGGGTTCTCGATGATGGCACGCGCCAGGTGCGCATACTCCGCCGGTTTCCCCAGCCGCGGCGGGAACGGCACCATCTTGCCCAGCGCATCCTGCACCTCCGGCGGCATGCCCAGCAGCATCGGCGTCTCGAAGATGCCCGGCGCGATCGTCATCACGCGGATGCCGTCGCGCGACAGGTCGCGCGCGATCGCCAGCGTCATCGCCACCACGCCGCCCTTGGATGCCGCATAGGCGGCCTGGCCGATCTGCCCGTCGAACGCCGCCACCGACGCGGTGTTGATGATGACACCGCGCTCGCCGCCGGCATTGGGCGCGTTGGCGGTCATCGCCGCGGCCGCCAGGCGGATCATGTTGAACGTGCCGATCAGGTTGATGTTGATGACGCGCGCGAACTGGTCGAGCGGGTGCGGCCCGGCCTTGCCCACCGTGCGCGACGCCGGGGCGATGCCCGCGCAGTTCACCAGCCCTGCCAGCGTGCCGAGCGAGGTGGCGGCCTGCACCGCGGCCTGGCCGTCGGCTTCCGAGCTGACATCGCAGCGCACGAAGCGTCCGCCGATCTCCTGCGCCAGCGCCGTGCCGGCGGCCTCGTTCAGGTCTGCGATCACCACCTTGCCGCCGGCCTCCGCCAGCGCGCGCGCCGTTCCCGCGCCCAAGCCCGATGCGCCGCCGGTGACGATGAACACCTGATCGCGAATCTCCATGCCTGTCTCCTGATGGGGTCTTCGAGGTAATTGACGTTTACGTCAACGTCATATGTTACCGCGAAGCCGGCGGCGGACGGCAGGCCGGGCGGTCGGCGCGCACAAAAAAAAACGCTCCGGCAAGCGGAGCGTTTCGGTGGTGCGGCGTAGCGGCCGGATCAGACTTCCAGTGCGCCGAACACGCGGCCGGTGATGTCTTCCACGTTGCCGATCCCGCTGATCTTGCGGTACTTGGGCGGCGCCACCTTGGCGGCACCGTTGCCGTTCTCGGCCCAGCCGGAGTAGTAGTCCACCAGCGGGCGGGTCTGGTTCTCGTACACGGACAGGCGCTTGCGGACGGTCTCTTCCTTGTCGTCGTCGCGCTGGATCAGCGCCTCGCCGGTGTCGTCGTCCTGGCCCTCGTTCTTGGGCGGGTTGTACTTGACGTGATAGGTCCGGCCCGAGGCCACGTGCACGCGGCGGCCGCTCATGCGCTCGATGATGGCATCGAACGGCACGTCGATCTCCAGCACGTAGTCGATCGGCACGCCGGCATCCTTCATGGCTTCAGCCTGGGGGATGGTGCGCGGGAAGCCGTCGAACAGGTAGCCGTTCTTGCAGTCGGACTGCTGCAGGCGGTCCTTCACCAGGCCGATGATGATGTCGTCGGACACCAGGCCGCCGGCGTCCATCACCTTCTTGGCTTCGATGCCCAGCGGGGTGCCGGCCTTGACGGCGGCGCGCAGCATGTCGCCGGTGGAGATCTGCGGAATGCCGAAGCGTTCGCAGATGAATTTGGCTTGCGTACCTTTGCCGGCGCCGGGTGCGCCCAACAGAATCAACCGCATGGTGACGAGTTCCTCAAGTTTTAAATTCCGGTGCGCCAATTGCTTGAAACGCGTTGGGAATCGGTCCGGTGCGTGGGGCCGATTCCCAAAACGTCTGGTGATGCGAGCAACGCAAACGGGGAGCCTAGCGGGCGAACTTGACGCCAGCCTTACCAGGACACTGGGAATGAGGCTCCGCCGGACGGCAGCGCCCATGGCTCGATTTGTCTCCGTGCCATCGCTGCCGCGCCTGTCGTGGGCGGCGGCATGCGACTTGTCATCCTCGCGATTATGCCATGGCGGCGCGGGGGGATTGCCGCGCGGCGGGGCAAAGTTCCCGCTAGGGCCCGTCCTGCGACAATAAATCGCTCCATGCCGCGCGCACGCGGGCGAGGTCTTCCGCCGTATCGACGCCGGCGGCCGGCGCATCGTCGGTGGTCAGCACGGCGATGCGTTCGCCGTGCCACATGGCGCGCAGCTGCTCGAGCTGCTCGGTCTGCTCCAGCGGCGCGGCGGCCAGCTGCGGGAAGCGGCGCAGGAAGGCGACGCGGTAGGCGTAGATGCCGATATGGCGCAGTACCGGCATGGCGGGCAGCGGGCGTTCGGCGGCGGGCTGGTTCAGCGCGGCGGGCGTCCAGGCATCGCGCGCCCAGGGCAGCGGGGCACGCGAGAACAGCAGCGCGCGCTCGGCGGCGTCCAGCACGACCTTGACCACGTTCGGGTTGAAGATATCGGCGGCGGCGTGGATGGGATGGGCGGCGGTGGCGATGGCGCAATCGGCGTGATCGCGCAGGTGTGCGGCCACGTTGTCGATCAGCGTCGGGGCGATCAGCGGTTCGTCGCCCTGCACGTTGACGACGATGGCGTCATCGGGCAGCCCCAGCACGGTGGCGACCTCCGCCAGCCGGTCCGTGCCCGACGCGTGGTCGGCGCGGGTCAGCACCGCTTCGATATGGTGCTGCATGCAGGCATCGGCCACCGAGACGGCATCGGTGGCGACCACCACCCGCGCCGCGGATGACTGATGCGCGCGTTCGGCCACGCGCACCACCATCGGCTTGCCGCCGATATCGGCCAGCGGCTTGTTGGGCAGCCGCGTGGAGGCAAGCCGCGCGGGGATGACGGCAATGAACGGCGCGTGCGACATGGCGGGGGCGTCGTCCGCGTCAGGCCGGATCGACCGGCGTGCCTTCGACGGTCTGGCGCGCCTCGTCGGCCAGCATTACGGGGATGCCGTCGCGGATCGGATAGGCCAGCTTGTCGACGTGGCAGATCAGTTCGTTATGGGCGCGGTCGTGTTGCAGCGTGCCCTTGCACAGCGGGCAGACCAGGATTTCCAGCAGGCGATTGTCCATGACGGTAAGGCTCCGGGGCGGGCGGCACGGCAGCCCGCCGATGCGGCGGGGGCACAGTCGTTACTGTGCGCCAGCCTGAGAGGTTGAGCGATCGGCCAGGGCGCGCACGCGCCGGCAGACCTGTTCGACCAGCGCGGCATCGACCACCGGCGTGGTCGGCACCACCCAGATGCGCGGGTCGTCGAGATGGCCGCATTTTACGGCATCCTTTTCGGTGATCAGGATGGTTTCGGCGCCGGCATCCGCGAACGGGTTGTCGGCAAAGTCGTAGTGGTCGGGCAGCGGCAGGGTGGCCGGCTGGAGCCCGGCGGCGCGCAGCGAGGCGAAGAAGCGCTCGGGGTTGCCGATGCCCGCGGCGGCCAGCAACTGGTCGCCCGACAGCCGCGCGAACTGGCTCAGCGGACGGCGCAGCGCCGGATCGGCCAGGTTGTACGCATCCTGCAGGTCCAGCCGCATGCCGTAGATGTCGGGGCGGTCGGGCGTGGCGCGGTAGTTGGGGTCGTTGATCAGGGTGGCGTCGCGGTGGCGGGTCATCGGCTCGCGCAGCGGGCCGGCCGGCAGCAGGAAGCCGTTGCCGCCCATGCGCAGGTCGAACACCACGATCTCGATGTCGCGGCGCAGGCGGTAGTGCTGCAGGCCGTCGTCGCAGACGATCACGTTGCAGCCGGGGTGCGAGGCCAGCAAGGTCTGCGCGCACAGCACGCGGTCGGGGTAGACCC
Organism: Ralstonia pseudosolanacearum; assembly: GCF_024925465.1. Taxonomy (NCBI): domain Bacteria; kingdom Pseudomonadati; phylum Pseudomonadota; class Betaproteobacteria; order Burkholderiales; family Burkholderiaceae; genus Ralstonia; species Ralstonia pseudosolanacearum. The sequence continues at coordinate 1,002,397 of NZ_CP103852.1, forward strand.
AGACCGGAAGATCGGTGGCGCGGGCGATCAGCAGGGGCTCGTCGCCGACGTCTTCCGCGCGGGAATGCTCGCGCACCGGGCGCGGATGCTTGAGCTGCGCGCCGTAGCCGCGCGAGACGATGCCGGGGCGCAGGCCCGCATCGGCCAGCGCCGAGGCCAGCGCGATCACGGCCGGCGTCTTGCCGGCGCCGCCGACGGTGACATTGCCGACCACCACCACCGGCACCGGCAGGCGCACCGAGCGCAGCCAGCCCCAGCGGAACAGCCGCCGGCGCAGCCCGCTGACGGCCCCGAACAGCAGCGACAGCGGCCACAGCATCCGCGCAAACCAGCCGCGCCGCTGCCATTGGCGGGTGACGAAGCTGGCTAGGCGGTGCTGGGCAACGGGCATGCGGTGCGGGCGGGGTCAGCGAGCGGCGTTGCCGGTCTGGGTGGCGAAGGTCAGGTGCGACAGGCCGGCCACGCGGGCGGCTTCCATCACGTTGACGACAGCCTGGTGCGCGGCCTGCGCATCGGCGTTGATCACCACCACCGGCTCGGGACCGCCGCCGCTGCCCGCGGCACTGCGCAGGGCATCGGACAGGCTGGTCACGTCGCGGGTGTCGAGCACCTGCTTGTCGACCGAGTAGACGCCGTTGGCCGTGATCGATACGACGATCTGGCCCGGCCGCTCGGTGGCCTTCGTCGCGTCGGCGGTCGGCAGGTTGACCTTCAGTTCGGTGTAACGGGAATACGTGGTCGTGATCATCAGGAAGATGAGGATCACGAGCAGCACGTCGATCAGCGGGATCAGGTTGATCTCCGGCTCTTCGCGGGCATGGCGCGGGCGGAAGCGCATGGCTTGCTCCAGTCCGTGCCGGTCAGCCGCGCCGCGGCGGCAGGATCGCGTCGAGGTACGTGGCGGACAGGTGCTCGAGCTCGACCACGTAGCTGTCGACCACGCCACGGAAGTAGCGCCAGAAGATCAGTGTCGGGATGGCCACCACCAGGCCCAGCGCCGTGTTGTACAGAGCGACCGAGATGCCGTGCGCGAGCGCCTGCGGGTTGGTGCCGGCGGCGGTCTGGCTGCCGAAGATCTCGATCATGCCGATCACGGTGCCGAACAGGCCCATCAGCGGCGCCACCGAGGCGATGGTGCCGAGTGCGTTCAGGTAGCGCTCCAGGCGGTGGGTGACGTTCTGGCCGGCTTCTTCCACCACTTCCTTGGCGGCTTCGCGCGTGGTGGCCGGATGCAGCACCACGTGGCGCAGTGCGGCGGCCAGCACGCGGCCCAGCGGCGAGCCCTGTTCCAGCGTGTTCACGACTTCCGGCGTCGCCTTGCGCTGGTGTGCCACGGCCAGAGCCTCGTCATACACCTTGGGAGGAATGATCTTCTTGCGCTGCAAGGCGACGAAGCGTTCGATGATGAGCGCCAGGGCGAGCACCGAGGCAATCAGCAGCGGCCAGATCGGCCAGCCGGCGGCTTGGATGATGGAAAACACAGGACAACCCGTTTTGTCGTAATGGAAAAGATGCGCCTGACTGGCGCCCGATTGCCGTTATTGCCGCCCGCGTCCCCGAACACGGTTCGTTGCGGCAAAAACAGGCGCCACTCTAGCGCGTCGGACCTGCCTCGGCAACTCGATGGCGCACTGCGGCGATGCGCGTGTGCGACGTTCGGCGGCCGAGCGCGCCGGATGATGCCATGGCAATCCACAACGAGCCGGGACAGCGCTGTGGAACGGTTGTGGATATTGCCAGGACAAACAACTCAAGTCGTTGATTCAAAAGGGGCTTCCTGATCCTGCTTAAAAATTGGGCAGAAACGCTTGGGGGTGGGGCCTCCGGCGGAGACGTGGGTGAGCGCCGCGTGCAGGCCCGGTCCCGGTTGCCGTCATTGCCGCCGGCATCGCCGAACGCGGGGCGGCATCACGGCGCAGCCTCACAGTGGGACGCGCTTGCGGGGGCGGCTGCGGAGCGCGGTGGTTCGGGCCCGCGCAATCCACAACGGACCGGGACAGTGTTGTGGACCGGTTGTGGACATTGTCAGGACAAACACCTTAAGTCGTTGATTGGAAAGGGGGTTCCTTCTTCTGCTTAAAAAATGAGCAAGCGAGTTCAGATGCCGCGTGCCGGGTGGAAAACCGGATGGGGAAGGCACCTGGCGCGCGTTTCGACCGTGTCCGCGTCTCCTGAGTCGTGCCATTCCGCGCATCGGACCGGCTCGACGGTGCAGCGGCATGTCGTTCCGATGCGCGTTTCTGCGTGTCGCCGCGAATCACGGCGATCCAGGCCGGCCAATCCACAACGGACCGGGACAGTGTTGTGGACCGGTTGTGGACATTGCCAGGACAAGCAACTTAAGCCGTTGATTGGAAAGGAGGTTCCTGATTTTGCTTAAAAAATGGGCAGCCGGGTTCCTGCACCGTGTGCCGGGCAGAAAACCCGTTGGGGATGGCGTCCAACGGCCTCCCGGTCGCCGCTGTTGCCGCGTGTCTTCCAAAAAACGGGGCTCGCGCTGCGTGTCGGCCGGCTTGACCGGGCGACGGTACGCCATCGGGAGACGTGTCCGCCGTGCCGGAAACGGAGCGCAGCGTCCGAATTCGCACAATCCACAATGAACCGGGACAGTGCTGTGGACCGGTTGTGGACATCCTCAGGAAAAACAGCTTAAGTACCTGATTCAAAAGGATGTTCGAGATCCCGCCTAAAAATTGTGCAGGCGGGATTGCATGCAATGGAGGGCGCTGCGAAACCCGGCGCACTCTCGGTTTTATCCACTGCCAGGGCATGCGCTTGATGTTTTCCAGCGCCGCTGTGGATAACTTTGTGAACATCCTTGGGGCGCTTGCGCTAAATGCTTGACGCAGAACGGAATTACTTACGTTGCTGAAAATTTGACATTGCGGATTTATCATAAGAATCAATGGGTTGCGTAGAAATGCAGAGAGCGCGTCACGTGAGGTCTGTCAAGCTTGACAAGGGCGGTATGCTGTGGACAGGTAGGCCCCGGTTGCCGGTTTCACTCATCTGTTCAAGGTAGACATTGCCCCCGGAACCCCTTTGCATTGCGCTGAATCGACCACTTCATGACCTCTCCGCCGCCCTCTCGCCGCCCTTTCTGGATGGATACTCCGGCCGCCGCGCCGGCCACGCCGTCGGCCGTTCCGGCACCCCCGCCGCCCTCGCCGGCCGGGTCGGGGCGGGGCGGGCAGGACGTGCTGTCCGTCTCCGAGGTCAACCGGCGCATCGCCGGGCTGCTGGAGCGTCACTTTGCGCTCGGCTGGGTGCGCGGCGAGATTTCGAACTTCACGCGCGCCGGCAGCGGGCACTGGTATTTCTCGCTCAAGGATGCCGGTGCGCAGATCCGCTGCGTGATGTTCAAGGGCCGCAACCAGTACGCCGATTTCACCCCGCGCGAGGGGGAGGCGGTCGAGGTGCGCGCGCTGGTCACGCTGTACGAGGCGCGCGGCGAGCTGCAGTTGAGCGTCGAGGCCATCCGCCGGGCCGGCCTGGGCAATCTGTACGAAGCCTTTCTGCGGCTCAAGGCGGCGCTGGAGGCGCAGGGGCTGTTCGACGCGGCACGTAAGCGCCCACTGCCGCGCCATCCGCATGCGATCGGCGTGGTGACCTCGCTGCAGGCGGCGGCATTGCGCGATGTGCTGACCACGCTGCATCGGCGCGCGCCGCATGTGCCGGTGGTGGTCTATCCCGTACCGGTGCAGGGCGCCGGCGCGGCTGAGCGGATTGCGGCCATGCTCGATCTCGTCAACGCGCGGGCCGAAGTCGATGTGATCATCCTGTGCCGGGGCGGCGGCAGCATCGAAGACCTGTGGGCCTTCAACGAAGAGCCGGTCGCGCGCGCCGTGGCAGCCTCGGGCATTCCCATCGTGGCCGGCGTCGGCCATGAGACCGACGTCACCATCGTCGATTTCGTCGCCGATGTGCGCGCGCCCACGCCAACCGGGGCCGCCGAACTGGTCAGCCCCGACCGCGCCCGTATGCTGCGCGATGTGGCGGGCGGCTGGGACGCGCTGTCCGCGACGCTGCGCCGGCAGCTGGACCGTCGCGCCCAGACGGTCGACTGGCTGGCACGCCGCCTGCGCAGCCCGCAGGCACAGATGCGCGAGCGGCGCGCCGGGCTGGCGCATCTGGAAGGCCGCCTGCGCTTCGCCCTGCATGGCCGCGTGCAGCGCGCCGAGCATGGGCAGCGCCTGCTGGCGATACGGCTGGACGCCGCCCGGCCGGACATCGCGCGCGAACGCACCGCGCTGAAAGGCATCGAGGCCGCGCTGGCACGCGCCATGCGCGCCACGCTGGACCGTGCGCAGACCCGCCTGTCGCATCATCAGGCCGGGCTGGAACTGCTGGCCCCGCAGCGCACGCTGGAGCGCGGCTACGCGGTGCTGCTCGATGCCAAGGGGCAGGCCATCCGCGATCCGGCCGCGCTGCATGCGCGCGCGCGCATCGAGGCGCGGCTGGCGCGCGGCGCGGTCGATATCGAGATCGCCCAGGTCCAGCCCAAGCTGCCCGAGATGTGACCGGCGCATGAACACGTAGCAATGTCGTGCGAGTCCGCACCTGTTTCACGGGTATTCCGGTGATTCGGCGTGCGGTTTGCGCCGGTTTTGCATCTCTCCTACAATCTTCGCTCCCAACCCACGCAACCCACAGAAGGGAAGAACAATGGCCCACACGCTCCCCCAGCTGCCGTACGCGCTCGACGCCCTGGCGCCGCACATCTCCAAGGAAACCCTGGAGTTCCACTACGGCAAGCACCACCAGACCTACGTCACGAACCTGAACAACCTGATCCCGGGGACCGAGTTCGAGAACCTGAGCCTGGAAGACATCGTCAAGAAGTCCTCGGGCGGCCTCTTCAACAACGCCGCGCAGGTGTGGAACCACACGTTCTACTGGAACGGCCTGAAGCCCAACGGCGGCGGCGCTCCGACCGGCGCGCTGGCTGACGCCATCAACGCCAAGTGGGGCAGCTTCGACGCGTTCAAGGAAGCGTTCACCAAGGTCGCTATCGGCACCTTCGGCTCGGGCTGGGCCTGGCTGGTGAAGAAGGCGGACGGCTCGCTGGACCTGGTGTCCACCTCCAACGCCGCCACGCCGCTGACGACGGACGCCAAGCCGCTGCTGACCTGCGACGTGTGGGAACACGCCTACTACATCGACTACCGCAACGCCCGTCCGAAGTACGTCGAGGCGTTCTGGAGCCTGGTCAACTGGGATTTCGTCGCGAGCAACTTCGCCTGAGTCCCGGCTGTAGCGGGACCCTTCCGTTTGGCCAAGCCAAGCCGGGTGTCGCGCTAAAGTCTAGAAAGTGCAAGTAGAGCAAGGCCCTCCATCAACGGAGGGCCTTGTTTTTTGGGGGCGTGGTTGATGCCTATCCTGGCCACGACGTGACCGCTCCCTAGCCCCTCAATCATGCTGAGCCGTAAGCGTGGCTCTGGCGGCGGAGTCGCGGGGCGCGTGCGCGCCATCGCCTATCGGGCCCGTCGTCATAAGGGAGAGGGGAACCTGCCGGTGGCGCGTCGCCGAAGCCCTGTGCGCCGCAAGGCCGCAGCCGTTGAATTTGACGCCAACGCGCGCCAGGTACCGGTGGAGCCCCCTCCCCAAGGTCAATTGCCGCCGACCGGGCGCAACGTCCAGACGGTTGCCGTATTTGTGTTGTCGTTCACCGCCGCGAATTGTGGCTGGCCACTGCTGCTCAGTCCAAATGCAAGGCCGAATGCGGAGCCAGGAGACGGATCAACCTGCATCACCGCGACGAACTGTCCCTGGGGTGTGAACTCGATGACTTCGCTCGCGTGATTCGCATCGGCGTTGATCGCGTCGCCGTTCGCTGTCACCAGATCGCCATTCGGCGCAAGTGCCAATGCCAAGGGTCCGCGAAGGTGGTTGCTGTCTTGATAGATGACACTTCCCGGTCCATTGTCGTGCGTGAGCGCCGCGGCTTTCGATATGGCGAACACCTTATTGTCGTTCGTTGATGCGACATAAAGCACATCGTGGTTCATGTCATAGGCCAGTCCTGTTGGGCCGACAACGAGCGCTGCGGGATCGGGGCGGTGCGCGTAGCCGGACGCGATGAGATGCGAGCTTTGCAAGAGCGTCGCGCCGTTCGCGCCAATGTTGAGATCGATCCTTGCCACCGTGCCGTTCAACACGTTCGACACGAACGCCGTGACCTGCGGGCCGTTATCGATGGCGACTGTCATGTCCCACGGACCGTCCAGGAGGATGGGATCTTTCAGCTCGCTGAGAAGCTTTCCCTGGGGGGTGATCACCAATAGCGAGCCGGTTGAGGTAATGGCTGCGCCATTCGTCGTCGGAAGGTTGCCGACCAGCACATACCCGCTCTTGAGCACAGCCAGCGCGGTGGTCAGCCCCAGATTCTGCCCCTGGAAAAACGTGACCGGCTTGCCGTCGGTCACAAGCTTCACGATGGTCGTTCCCGTGCCTTGCTTGTTGGAGGCGGCGTTGAAATTGGACACCACGACGTCCCCCGGCTGCAGCGCAGTCCCCGCTGGTACGTCGGCAGGCACGAAAGCAATGCCGTACGGATTGACGTCATGGTTGTTCGGTACGGTCGACGCAACCGTGGAGGTTGGTGGAAGGATGGGCTGTCCGCTTACGAGGGAGGATCCCAACGACAGGACAACGAGGCCGATGCCACAGATGACGCCGCGTAGATGCCGGGGCATGAACCGGGTTGGGGGCGGGATTCTGGGCGGGTGGGTCATCCGCGTGGGTGAGTCGACGGCGGACAGCTGACGCGAGGCTTTCATTGGGCACCTCCTTCTTTTTGCAGAGCGCCTCCGCCGCGTGGGCGGCTGGGAGAAGCTCTGAGCGTCTGCAAGGTGTCAACGCGAAAACCACCGAGGCAAACGTTGCAGGCGCGTCACGGATTCCCTGAGCGATCCGCTGCGCATCCGGAGTCTTGCCCACCTCTGCGCAGTGCATCTTGCCCAGGGCGATGGCCGCCTCCGCATGGAGGCGACTGTGATTCAGTCTAGCTGATGGGGCCTATTTTTCAGGCGCTCCAACCTGTCCGACGTTCAGAGTGACCGAGATTTCCCGGGCCCGGCGGTGCGCTTCTTTTTTCCTTGCCTTGATCCGTCTTTGCACCGTGTCTCTGCCATGGCAGAAGCGGTCGGACGCGTTGCCCATCCCGCCGGGATGGCAGTGGTGAAGGAGCGGAAGGTTTAGCTTTCTTGTCACGAGACCGCTACCACGTCTCGCGGATGAGGCGTCGGAACACGAAGGCCCGCGCTGCATGGCGCGGGCCTTTTCTTTTGCGGGTCCAGCCACGGCATGTGCCGGCCGCCGTCGATGGCCAGGTTGGCCCCGGTAATGACCGCCGACGAAGGCGAGCGGGTGGATGCGTGGCCGATCGAGGCTCAACCGGCCGGTCGGATCATCTCCAGCATGCCGTGCAGCTCATGGGTCATCATCGCCAGGAACACGACCAGGCCCAGGTAGTACACCGTGAAGGTCAGCCGCGCTTCGGCGGAGATGCTGTAGTAGGCGCGATTTTCCGGCGCGTCGGGATCGTAGCGCCACGCCTTCATCAGCTGCGGCGCGGCCAGGATCGCCATCAGCACCAGCATCGGGCTCATGCGCCAGACGAACAGCGCCACCAGCACCGGCACACCCAGGAACCAGATGCGTGGCGACAGCACCGCGGTGATGCGCCCGCCGTCGAACGGCGCCAGCGGGATCAGGTTGAACAGGTTCAGGAAGCACCCGGCATAGGCCAGCGCAAGCAGCAGCTGGCTGTCGGTCCAGCGCGCCAGGCCGTAGCACAGCATGGCGCCCACCGTGCCCGCGACCGGGCCGGCCAGGCCGATGTACGCCTCGGTCTCGACATCCATCGGCTGTTCCTTCAGGTCGATCCACGCGCCGACGAAGGGGATGAAGGTGGGCGCGCCCACGGCCAGCCCGCGCTGGCGCGCCGCCACGTAGTGGCCCATCTCGTGGATGAACAGCAGCACCACGAAGCCCGCCGCATAGCGCCAGCCGAACACGAAGGCGTACGCCACCACCGACAGCAGCATGGTGCCGCCGGTGGTCAGCAGCTTGCCGAATTTCAGCCCCGAGAGCAGCAGGATCAGCAGTTTGGCCATCGTGTCAGGTGCTCGACTTGCGTTTGAACAGCTTGGCGATCGCCGCGCCGAATCCGGCCACCGCCAGGATCGCCACCTTGGCGAACTTGGCGAAGAACGCGGCCATGACGGCAAACAGGCCGAGCTTCTTGGCCGCGATGCCGCCGACCAGCGCCGCCAGGCCGTATTCGGCCACCTTGTCGGTCTTCTCGTTGAAGTCCGTGTAGCGCTTGCCGTCCTGGAAGTCGAGGTTGGCCAGCAGCTTCTGCACGGCCGGCTTGTCGGCATCCACATGATCGCGCGCGGTGATCAGGTTCAGGCTGATGTAGCCCTCGCGGCCCAGCGCGTAGGTGTTGTAGTTGACCGATTCGGGTTCGCCGGCCGGCTGCCCCTTGGAACGCGCGGCCATCGACCAGATCAGCCGGTGCGCGGCGGCGTCGTAGTGCGGGCGCTCGACCCAGCCCTGGATCTCCAGCGCGGGGATGCCGCGTTTCTCGCGTTCCGCGTTGGCGGCGTCCGTGCCTTCCTTGATCGATTTGAAGAGATCGTCGACGTTCCAGTCCTTCGCGTCGTCGTCCTTGATGTAGCCGGAGGCTTCGTATTTGGCGACCACCATCCACTCGGCGCCGCCGGTCGGCATCACCAGCCCCAGCATGTCGGGGTTGTTGCGGTTGCCCATGGCCTGCATCAGCTGGCCGGCGGCCGGCTGCGGGATGAAGACTTCGCCGGTGCCGATATTGAGCTTGGCCTGGTCGCGCAGCGTGACGGCGGTCGGACCGGGCTGCGCGGCGGTCTTGGCGGCGGCCCAGGCCTGTTTGATCTCCTGTTCAGGCGTGTTCGCCTGTTGCGCCTGCGCGGCGCATGCCGCGCCCAGCAGCGATGCGCATGCGAGCGCGCTCATCCATGCGCGCGCGGTGCGCCGGAACCCCATTGCCATGATCTTCTCCCTGAAAGTCGTTGTGTTGGCTTGGCTCGTGCCCCGCCACTGTACGAAGCGCGGCCGGCTGGGCGCAAGCATAGCGGGTGCGCGGCTGGGGCCTGTTAAAGCCCGTTAACAAGCCACCACGCGCCACGCGTGGGGAGCAGGGCGCTCGCGCTGGACCGCCGGGCGGTCGGGCCGGCAGTCGGCCCGCATGCTGTCCGGGGCGGGGTCTGCTGTGCGAGGTTGCTCGCGTACGCAAAGTCGCGCATGCTGCGCGCCATCCCTTCGATGTGTTGCCCGCGATGAAACTGCTGCTGCCCGAGACGATGCGCCGGATGCCGTGGAAGAACGGCGGCGGCATCACCACCGAAATCGCCATCGCCCCGTCGGGTGCGACACTGGACGCGTTCGACTGGCGGATCAGCACCGCGCGGGTGGAAGCGGCCGGACCGTTTTCGCGTTTCGCCAGCATCGACCGCTCGCTGTCGGTGATCGCCGGCGGCTGCCTGACGCTGCATCGCGCCGACGGCGAAACCGTGACGCTCGCGCCGGGCGGAGCGCCGGTGCAGTTTGCCGGCGAAACGGCGATCCACGCCACACTCGATGCGCCGCTGTCCGATTTCAACGTGATGACGCGGCGCGGCGCCTGGGCGCATCGGGCCGACACGCTGGCGATGGTGGCAGGCGAGCGCCGCGTGCTGTCGCCGGTGCGGCCGGGCATGCAGTGGATGGTCTATTGCGCGCGGGGCGGGCTGTCCGTGGACGCGCCCGATGTGGGTGCGATGCCGGTGCCGCAGGGTGCCGCCCTCTGGTTGGATGCGCTGGGCGGCGGCGAGGCGCTGATCGCGCAGGCCGATGTGGCTGGCTACCTGGTGGCGCTCTGGCCGGTGGCGTAGCGCAGCGCGCCGCCCAAAAGAAAAGGGACCCGATGGGTCCCTTCGAGGTCTTCCGGCCCCGTGGGGCGCGGCAGAAGACGCTTACTTCTTCTTGTTCACGGCGTCCTTGAAGCCCTTGCCAGCCGTGAACTTCACGGTCTTGGTTGCCGGGATCTTGATGGCTTCGCCGGTGCGCGGGTTACGGCCGGTGCGCGCAGCACGCTTGCCCGACGAGAACGAACCGAAGCCAACCAGGGTGATGGTGCCGCCCTTGGCGACGGTCTTCTTGATGTTTTCCAGCGCGGAGTTCAGCGCGCGCTCGGCGGCGGCGTTGCTCAGTTCAGCGTCTTTGGCAATGGCGGCTACGAGTTCGGATTTGGTCGTCATGTCAGTTCCCCACTTCAGGTTTGTTGGACAGCGATGTACTGCGACCCGTTTTATATCACCGATGTGGGAGGTTGCACATCCCCTAACTGCAAGGCTTTGCGGGTCGTTGCTTGCAGCCGACAATTGTCCTGTCTACGTTTGCGGGCAGGCATCGGGGAAAAACCTGATATCGACGCGCTTTGTTTGCATTTCAGACACGTCATCGCGCATCGGAAAACGCGCGGCACCGATGGACCCTGCAGGGTGCCGTTCGCGCCGTACACTGCCTGCATGCATCGCCCACGGACTTCAGGGAGAACATCATGACGGATCGGCAAACGCTTGTTGCACAAGGCTTCACGGCCGATGCCAGCGGGGCGGAGCAGCCGCGCGGGCCCTCGGTCCTGGTGGTTGGCGCGAGCGGGCTGGTGGGGCGTGCCGTGGTGCGCCGGCTGGTCGCGCAGACCTGGGCCGGCAGCGTGACGGCGCTCGTGCGGCGGCCCGGAGCCTTGACCGCAGGCCAGGCGCTGCCCGGCAGGCTGCGCGAATGCGTGGTGGATTTCGCGCGGCTCGATGCGCCCGAGACGCAGTCTGTGCTGGCCGCCGACATCGTCATCTGCGCGCTGGGGACCACCCTGCGCGATGCCGGTTCGCAGGCAGCGTTCCGGCGGGTGGACGTGGACTATCCGGCCGAGATCGCGCGGCGCGCGTTCGCCGCCGGTGCGCACCATTTCCTGCTGGTCAGCGCGCTGGGCGCCGATACGCGGTCGCGCGTGTTCTACAGCCGCTGCAAGGGCGAGGCCGAAGCGGCGATCCTGTCGGTGGGGTTTCCGTCGGTGACGGTGGTGCGGCCGTTCCTGCTGCTCGGCAAGCGTGCGGCATTCCGCCTCGGGGAGCGCGTGATGCAGATGCTGTCGAAAGCGGTCGGCGGCCTGGCGCCGAAGGCGTGGCGGCCGGTCCCGGTGGAGTCGGTGGCCGCCGCGCTGGTGACGGCGGCGCGGGTGGACGCACCGGGCGTGCGGGTCCTGGAAAATCCCGCGCTGCTGGCCGCGCAGGACGAGCGGCCGGTGGCATGACCGGCCGCAGCGCCCGGCCTCTGCGCCTGACCCGATCGCCCATCGGTGCCCGCGTGCTGACGATGCGCGCGGCCACCGCGCAGCACAGGCGACAGCAGTGCCAGCCAGCGATGCGCGGCCGCGTTGCGAATGCCGACGGCGCGTGTCGGCACGAGCGGATGTGCCGGGGGAACTTGTGAAGAAACCTGCAAGGCAGCCCGCTCCCTGGAATCGGAGCAGTCTTCCGTTGTCCAATCCTTAAGTACATGCATCTGACGGAGCACATGATGGACCCGACCCCGAAACGCCGCGTCACCTTCCTGCCGGGCGTGCTCGCGCTCTGCGCGGCGACGCTGCTTGGCGGCTGCGTGGTCGCGCCGTATTACGACGCCTACGGCAATCCGGTGGCCGTGGCCCCCGCAGCGTATCCGTATCCGGCCTATCCCTACGACTACTACGGCCCCGCGTACTATCCTGCCCCCGTCTACGGCAGCCTCTGGTTCGGCTATTCCAGCGGCGGCTGCTGGGGTTGCCACCGTGGTTGGGACGGCCGTGGCCGCGGCGGCTGGGGCGGACGCGGCTGGCGGCACTGAAGACCCCGTCGGCCGGCCGGCGAAGGTCAATTCCGACCGTAGTTCAATACGGATGCTTGCGTAAGCAGGGACTGCTGCAACGCGGCATACAATCCTCGGCACATCAGAACCATACGAGGAGACAGGCCGATGTCCGTTGTTGTGGTCCTTGCCGCCCTGGCATTCCTGATGTTCGCCGCCTATCGCGGCTACAGCGTGATCCTGTTCGCACCGCTCGCCGCCCTGGGCGCGGTGCTGCTGACCGACCCGTCCGCCGTGGCGCCGGTCTTTGCCGGCATCTTCATGGAGAAGCTGGTCGGCTTCGTCAAACTCTACTTCCCGGTGTTCCTGCTCGGCGCGGTGTTCGGCAAGGTGATCGAGCTGTCGGGCTTTTCGCGCGCGATCGTCGCGTCGGTCATCCGCGTGGTGGGCGCGCAGCGGGCGATGCTGTCGATCGTGCTGGTGTGCGCGCTGCTGACCTACGGCGGCGTGTCGCTGTTCGTGGTGGTGTTCGCGGTGTACCCGTTCGCGGCGGAGATGTTCCGCCAGGGCAATATCCCGAAGCGGCTGATCCCGGGCACCATCGCGCTGGGCGCGTTCTCGTTCACGATGGATTCGCTGCCGGGCACGCCGCAGATCCAGAACATCATCCCCACCACGTTCTTCCACACCACCTCGTGGGCCGCGCCGTGGCTGGGCACGGCCGGTGCGATCTTCATCCTGGCGGTGGGCATGGCCTACCTGGAGTGGCGCCGCCGCGCGGCCGTGCGCGCGGGCCATGGCTACGACGCCGGCCTCGTCAGGCTCGTCAACGAGCCCGACACCGCGGCAGGCGGCAGGCTCGCGCATCCGCTGGTCGCGCTGCTGCCGCTGGTGCTGGTGGGCGTGATGAACCTGCTGTTCACGCGCTGGATTCCCGCGTGGTACGGCAAGCTCGTCACCGTGGTGCTGCCGGGCCTGCCCAAGCCGCTGACGGTCGAGGCCGACAAGCTGACCGCGATCTGGGCGGTGGAGGCCGCGCTGCTGATCGGCATCGTCGTGGTGGTGGTGTCCGGCTTTCGCGCGGTGAAAGACCGCTTTGCCGAGGGCAGCAAGTCGGCGGTGGCGGGCGCGCTGCTGGCGGCGATGAACACCGCGTCGGAGTATGGCTTCGGCGGCGTGATCGCGGCGCTGCCGGGCTTCCTGGTGCTGGCCGGGGGGCTGCGCGCGATTCCCGATCCGCTGGTCAACGAAGCGGTGACGGTGAGCACGCTGGCCGGCATCACCGGCTCGGCGTCGGGCGGCATGAGCATCGCGCTGGCCGCCATGGCCGACGCGTTCGTGCAGGCCGCGCAGGCGACCGGCATCCCCATGGAGGTGCTGCACCGCGTGGCGTCGATGGCCTCGGGCGGCATGGACACGCTGCCCCACAACGGCGCCGTCATCACGCTGCTCGCGGTGACCGGCCTGACGCACCGCGAGGCTTATCGCGACGTTTTCTGCGTCACGCTTATCAAGACGGCCGCGGTGTTCTTCGTCATCGCCATGTTCTACGCCACGGGCATCGTCTGATGCCGCGCCGGTCCCCAACAAAAAAACCGACGGATGACGTCGGCTTTTTCGTTGGCGCGCGCGGTGTCACGGCATGCCGCCGGCAGCGGCGCCTGGCCGATGCGGCGGCGGTACGAGCGCGGGCACCCGGCTTCAGGCCCGCATGAACAGCCAGACGGTCAGCACGATGCCGACCACGACCACGAAGCCGCGCAGCATCTTCTCCGGCAGCCGGTGCAGCAGCCACGCGCCCGCGAAACCGCCCGCGATGCCGCCGACGCCCAGCGCCGCCACGGCCGCCCAGTTCACCTGCGGCGAGAACACGAACACCGCCACCGCCGATGCGTTCATCGTCATGGCCAGCACGTTCTTGGTGGCGCCCGCCGTGCGCACCTGCTGGCCCGCGACGGTCAGCGCCGCCAGCATCAGGAAACCGATGCCGCCGCCGAAGTAGCCGCCGTAGATGGCGATGCCGAACTGCGCCAGCGCCAGCGTCCAGGTCGGCATGCCGGCCGCGGCGTGCAGCGGCTTGCGGCGGAAGCTGCCCCACGCGAACACGCTGGTGGCGAACAGCACCAGGTAGGGCACCAGCCGCGCAAAGAACGATGGCGGCGTGTACAGCAGCAGCAGCGCCCCCAGCACGCCGCCGGCCAGGCTGATGACGATCAGCTGCGCCAGCGACAGGCGATGCTGGCCCGCCGAGACGCCCTCTGCGAGCTTGCGTCCGGCGATCGACGAGGTGATCTGGCTGGGGAACAGCGCGATGGTCGACGTCATGTTGGCCGCGAGCGGCGGCAGCCCCGCCAGCAGCAGCGCCGGGAACGTGATGAACGATCCGCCGCCGGCCAGGGCATTCTGCGCGCCGGCATAGACGCCGGCCGCCGCGACGAGCAGGGCGGTGGAAAACGAAAGCGTGGTCATGGGCAGGCGGGGCGGGTCAACGCGGTCGGCAGGATAACCGCGCATGGTAATGGAAGGCGGCTCGGCGCGCTTGCTAGCGCGGCGGGGGCGGTTGCCGGCGTCGCCGCAGCCATCCTTCGACGGCTTCGAAGGCGCCCTGCATCAGCAGCGCCAGCACGGCGGCCGGGATCGCGCCCGCCAGCAGGATCGCGCTGTCGTTGAGGGCCAGGCCGGTGGCAATGCGCTCGCCGTATCCGCCCGCGCCGATGAAGGCCGCGATGGTCGCGGTGCCGACGCTGATCACGGCGGCCGTCTTGATGCCCGCGAGGATGACCGGCAGCGCCAGCGGCAGGTCGACCACGCGCGTGCGCTGCGCCGGCGTGAAGCCCAGCGCCAGCGCCGCATCGCGCAGGCCGTCGGGCACCTGTTCCAGCCCGACGATGGTGTTGCGCACGATCGGCAGCAGCGCATACAGCGTGAGCGCGATCAGCGCCGGCACCACGCCGATCGACCCGACCAGCGGAATCAGCATCGCCAGCAGGGCCAGCGACGGAATCGTCTGCAGCACGCCCACGATGGCCAGCACCGGCTGCTGGATCCGCCGCCGCGCCGCCAGCAGCCCGAGCGGCACGCCGATCAGCGCGGCCGCCCCGGTCGAGATCGCCACCAGCGCCAGATGCCGCCGCGTGAGGCGCCACAGGCCGTCGCTCAGCTGCGCGAGGAAGGCCCGCGCGGGCGCCTCCGCCCGCGCCGCAGGCATGCCCTGGCCGGCCAGGAACCGCGCCGCGACTCGCGCGAAGGGCTGGTCCTCCAGTTCGACCGCGGCGTTCATCGCCACCATCTCGTCGCGGTGGATGCGGCCGGCGAGCGCCGTGATCGCCCGCCATTGCGCCGCGTGCCGCGTCGGCACGTCGAGCCGGTAGAGCACCACGGCATCGTAGCGGGGGAAGACGTGCGCGCTGTCCTCCAGCACGCGCAGGTGTTCGCGGCGGATCCGGGCATCGGTGGAATAGATGTCGATCGCGTCGGTCTGGCCCGCGCGCAGCGCGTCGTAGGCGACGCCGTGGTCGAGGCCGGTCGGCTGCTGCGGCAGGCCGTAGCGCCGGACGAGCGCCGGCCAGCCGTCCGCGCGGCCGAGGAATTCGTGCGACAGCCCTAGCCGCAGCGCGGGGTGTGCCGCCAGGTCGGCCAGCGTGCGGATGCCCTCGCGTTCGGCGTCGGCCTCGCGCATGGCGAGCGCATAGGTGTCCTCGAAGCCGAGCGGCACGCCCGCGCCCAGGCCCAGCGGCGCCAGCGCGCGGTTGGCGTCGGCCAGCAGCGCGGCCTGGTCCGGATTGGCCGCCTGCGCGGGCGGCAGGTGCAGGATCTCGGCGGCGATGGTGCCGAGGTAGTCGGGGTAGAGGTCGATGCTGCCGCTCCTGAGCGCGGCAAAGACGATCGCCGTGTTGCCGAGCCCCGGAACGTGTTCGGCGGGGCCGTGCGGGGCGGCGGCCTGCGCCAGCACCTCGCCCAGGACGTAGGCTTCGGTGAAGCGCTTGGAGCCAATCCGCAGCGGCGGTTCCGCCCAGGCCAGTAGCGCGCCGCACGCCAGCCATCCGAGCGCCATCCAGGCCAGGAGGCGCCGCAGGAACGGATTGCGGATCAGTCGCCGTGTATCCAAAGTTCGTGGAGGTCGGTCAGGCCCCAGTCGCCGGGTTCTTCGCGCGAGACGATCTGGTCGCCGGTCTGCGCCAGGTCGATGATCTCGGGCGCGATGCGCGTGCCCGAGGATATCGAGAAGAATACCTTGACCGTGGGCGAGAGCAAGGCGCCGGACGCATGCTCCATGACCACCGCCAGCCTGCCCGAACGCAGCCGCACCAGCGAGCCGGTCGGGTAGATGCCCACGCTCTTGACGAAGGCCTGGAACACCATCGGGTCGAAATGGTTGCCGCGCCATTCCACCATGCGCTGGATTGCATAGGCGGCTTCCCACGCCTTCTTGTAGGGCCGGTCGGAGGTCACCGCATCGTAGACGTCGCAGATGGCGCCCATGCGGGCGAACAGCGAGATGTTCTCGCCGGCCAGCTTGTGCGGATAGCCGGTGCCGTCCATCCGCTCGTGATGGTGCAGGCAGACGTCGAGCGCGATGTCGCGCATGCTGGGATCGCCGACCAGGATGTCGTATCCGGCCTTCGGATGCCCGATCACGTGGCGGAACTCGTCGGTGGTGAGCGCGCCCGGCTTGTTCAGCACCTCGGGCGGAATCGCGATCTTGCCGATGTCGTGCAGCAGCCCGGCCAGGCCGGCGTCGCGCACTTCGTCATCGGACAGGCCGAGTTGGCGGCCGAGCGCCACCATCAGCGCGCAGACCGCCACCGAATGCAGGAAGGTGTAGCGGTCCTTGGTTTTCAGGCGCGCCAGGCTGACCAGCGCGCCGGGGTGACGGTCGACCGATCCGGAGATGGCTTCCACCAGCGGCTGCGCATCGCGCGCTTCGATGGTCCGCCCCATGCGCGCCTCGGCAAACATGGCCTGGACCGCGACGCCCGCCTTGTCGATGATGCGCGCGGCGCGGTGCATCTCGTCGACGAGCGTGGCCGGGCGCGGCGCAATGGCGGTTTCCAGCTGCGGCTGCGGCGGGGCCGGCAGGTCGGCCACTGCGGGCGCGGCTGCGCCGGCGGCGACGTCCTTGCCGCGCGAGGTATCGATCCACACCTCGCGGATGCCGCTCGCGCGCAGGCGCTGCAGCTGGGCCGTGTCTTCGACGCGAAAGCGGGCCCGCCAGAACGGGTGGTCCAGCCATGAGTCGACAAATTCCTCCAGGTACATGCCGACCTGCAGGTGTTCGATTGCGATGCGCTTGCGCATGTTGGTGTTGTCCGACGATCCGATGCGTTGGCCGGGGGCGTTTCGCACAAGGAGAACGCGGCCATGCCAATGCCTGCTGTCTTTCATATCGGACGCGTCCGCGAGGCCTTGAGGGGCGCGCGCCAGGCCTCACCCCGCGGAGGGGTGCCGCTGGACGCACATGCCGCGGCATCGTGCCTCGCGGACAAAAAATAAGGCGGCCGGGACGGTCGCCTTGAATCCGGCACCGGCGCTCATGGGGCGCCCGGCATCGGGGGAGGGAGAGGGTGATGGCTTACTGGCCGTCGGTGAACCTGTCGGCGGGGGCGGTGCGCTGGCCGTCGGTGTACGGACTCGGCTGGCGCAGACCGCCGTCCGTGTAGGGGTCCGACTTGTCGGCGCGTGCGCCATCGGTGTACGGGTCCGCCTTGGTGATGGCCTGGCCATCGGTGTAGGGATCCGTCTTCTGCACGGTGGCGAAGGCCGGAACGGCGGCAATGGCAATCAGCGAGGCGAGGATGAGACGTTGGGTTTTCATCGTGAACTCCTTTCAGGACAAGGCGTTGTCGCTGCAGGGCTAAGGAGGGCTTGCTGCACTGCGGTAACGCGATGACAAAAGCTTAGTCGTTGCTCGAATGGTAAAAAAGCAGATCAATTAAACTGTTTGTTCAAAAATCAAGAACAATCGTGACCTGCCGGTTACCGCGTCTCCCACCCAAGTCATTGATTTGCAACATCAATGTGATCCCAGGGAGAACCCCTAGGAGAAAGTTCTGACCCGTCGCGGCCGCAAAAATTCAGTGAAAAGGGGTCGCACTCTGCTGCAGCGCGTTACAGCAAACCGCAGAACAGCGCGGGAAAGAGGGCTTTTTTCCGGCTAAACCTTTTCTACCCCATAGCCGTTGTAGGGAGCACGGGCGGCGTCACGCCGCTCTTCTGCAGCAAGGAGGGTCGATCATGTTCCACACATCCGGTTCCATCGCGCGTTTCGAGGCGGATGGCGTCGCCTATCAGGCGAGGCTGTTCGCCATCCCGTTCCATGTGCCCGAGAACGGGCGCGTCAGGGCGCACGCGATCGGGCGACCGGACATGCCGTTCAGCGGCGTGCACGCGCTGGCCAGGTGGCTGGAGGCACGTTGCCTGCCGCCGGGCGTCGGGTTGGTGATGGCGGATCGGCTGTTTTCGCACGGCGCGGTGTCGCAGTGGTCGGGCGCCGATGGCGCGCGCGCGGCCAAGGTCCTGACGCAGGTGGCGCTGGGCGCCAAGAGCAGCCACCGGCTGTGGCGCCGCACGGCCGCCGGCGGCTTCCGCGACGAGACGGCCTTTTTCCTGGGCGCGGCGTTCGTGCAGACCGATGCCGCGCTCGACGATGTCCGCCTGCTGGGCGACCTGGTGCCGACATCCGAGTGGGCCGCCGTGGCGAATGCCGCGTCCACCATGATGGGCCTGCACCTGTATCACCCCGACGAGCCGGAGATGCTGGTGGATTGCGCCGTGCTGGCGCCCGCCTGGACGGAGGCCGCCGTGGAGCGCGCCGACGGCTACCGCGCGCTGACCCTGCTGCACGCCTTTACCGAGGGTGAGGAGGACATCCACGTCGACATCGAACTGCTGCCGCCGGGCCAGGTCGTGCTGCAGGTCGAGTCGTGTTCCACGCGCTTCTCCGCGCGCTTCAATCCCGAACTGCTCGGCCGGGACATGACCGATGCGCTGCTGCGCGATGCGCTGGCGCTGCAGCACGGGAATCAACCGGCGCTGCACTGACGCCGGCGCGGCGGTCCCGGCCGCCGAGGCTCACTTCACTTGGCGGGTGCGTTCCACGGATACGCCAGCCAGGTATCGAAGCGGCGTGCGAACTCGCCGCTCTCCATCGTCTGCCGCAGCCACTGGTCGACGAAGTTCTTGAACACCACGTCGCGCGGCAGCAGGTAGGCCTTCTCAGAGAAATCGAACGGCGCGTCGGGATGCACGGCGCACAGTTCCGGGTGCAGCTTCTGCTGCAGCCGCGTCTCGACCGCATCGGTCATCATCAGGTCGGCGCGTCCGGCGATGATCTCGTTGAAGATCGTCACGTTGTCCGGATACACGCGGATCTGCGCCTGCTTCAGGTGTTCGCGCGCGAACTTCTCGTTGGTGCCGCCCGGGTTGACCACCGCCCGCACGCCGGGCCGGTCGATCTGCTCCAGGGTCTGGAACTTGTCCTGGTTCTCGCAGCGGGCGATCGGTGTCTTGCCGTCGCGCTGGTACGGGATCGAATAGAACGCCTTCTTCTGCCGTTCCAGCGTCACCGAGATGCCGCTCATGGCGATGTCGAAGCGGTCTTCGCCGAAATCGTGCATCAGCGTCGACCACGTGGTCGGCACCACTTCCAGCTTCACGCCGAGGGCCTTCGCCAGCCGTTCGCCCATGTCCACGTCCAGGCCGATGAAGCGGCCGTCGCCGGGCGTCTTGTAGCTGAAGGGCTTGTAGTCGCCGGTAGAGCCGACGCGCAGCGTGCCGCGCGCAAGGATCTCGTCGAGGCGGTTGGTGGCCTGCGCCAGGGCCGGCGCGGCAACGCAGGCGCACAGCAGCAGGGCGGTGCTGCGGATGAAGCGGACAAACATGAGGACTCCCATCAATGAAAAAGGCTCGGGCGCGGCCTCGACCCGGGCCACGCACCTTCGCATGCTAGCTCGATTGGCCGGCGGCCTTGTTCCACTGCAGCGCATGCATCACCGTGAGCGACATGGCTTCGACGCCGGTCTTGGTGGAGGGCTCGGCACCGGCGCGAGCAGCGGCGAATGGTTGGTCGGCAGCGGCCTGGCGCCGGGCTTGATCGAAGCCAGGAATTGCTGCGGCTCGTTCACGCCGATAAAGAAGAACATCGACGGGATGCCGGTGTCGACGAACGCCGAGACATCTTCGCTGGCGGTGATCGGCGCCACGCGCATGACGTGGTTGCCGCCGAAGGCCGTCTTCAGCATCGCCTCGGTGCGGGCCACCACGGCCGGGTCGTTGTTGATGGCCTTGCCGCCTTCCTGGATCCGGATCTCGGCCTCGGGCGCGCCCGATATCTCGGTCACCGCGCGGGCCGTGCGGCGGATGCCGTCGACCATCTTCTGGCGCACCGCCGGCTTGAGCTGCGTGACGTCGATGCCGCTGCCGGCTGCGGCGAGGCGTTCCCCTGGGCTACGGACGGCGTCTGCGCCAGGGCGGGAAGCGCGGCGCCGGCCAGTAGCCAGGCAAGCGCGGTCAGCTTGCGCCGGATCGGACGCGTGGCGATGGGGTCTCCTTGCCTCGCGTGGCGTCGATGCGATATTGTTGCTTCGTCAAGCGAGTCGATGATGCCACCGGCTGCCGGCGGGTGCCCCCGGGGCAGCCCGGATAGGCGTCTCGCTGGCATACCCATTCATGCACACGAGCGGCGCGCACGGATCGCGTCGCCAACCAGACGGGGGATCACCATGTTGTTGCAGGGAAGCCGGGTGTTCATCCGGCAGGCGCTGGCCGTCCTGGCCTGTGCCATGGTCGCCGCATCGGCCGCGCAGGCCGCCGAGGTCGAGCGCTGGCGCATGGCCACCGAGTATCCGGCCACCGCCATGCCGGGCGAGGGCGCAGGGCGGGATTCCACTTTCATCCGAAGATCAGTTGATCGCGAAACGGCGCACTCCAAGCAGCGCGATTGCGCTTGCTGTTGACGCTCTCCTTGGTCTGCTGATGCTGCCTGATCACGCTGAGCGCGATGCGGTTGATCAGGGCGACATGCTTGGCGCCCTCCGGGTCAGTGATCGCGGTGGCATCCTCCTTGAAGGCCACATCGAGCACCCAATGCAAGCCATTCTCGATCTGCCAGTGATCGCGGATGGCTTGCGCCACACGCTGCGCGTCGATCTCCAGCGAACTGACGTACCACCGTGAATCGAAGTAGGTCTGGCCTTTTTCAGTGCGCTCGCTGCTCACCTCGATCAGACTGCGAATGGAGGGCCAGCGTGTTTTCAACTCCGGTGGCAAGTGCGCGGGGATTTGCATCACGACGCGCCGCTCCTCCCGGCCATGGCCGCGATTGACTTGCTCGTGGGTCGCCGTGCCACTGACTTCATAGGTCGCGCAGAACGCCTGTTGGACCCACTCGTGCAACGTCTTCTGGTTGGCTTTCACACCAACGATGTAGTCGCTTTTCTTCTCGGCGATCCGTTGCAGCGTCTCGCTCTGGCAGTGCAGCGCGTCGAGCGTCATGATCTTGCCCTTAGCGGCCACGACATCGATGATGTTGCGCGCGAGCTTGATCTCCTCGCCCTTGCTCTGCGCCGCTTGCTGATACAAGGCCACGCCATGTTCGACATCGTAGGCTGAGACGACATGCAGCGCTTTCTGTACGTCCTCCTGCCATGCGCGGCGCATGGTTTTGCCGTCGATGGCGATGGTGCCCTTGCCTGCGAGTTTGCGTCTTTCGTTGATCCAGCCGAAGAGCGCTTGCATCAATGCGTCCGTATCCAAGCCCTTGACGATGTTGGCGATACAGTGCCGGCGAGGCACGCCGTTGCCAAAGGCCCGATGGTGTCGCAGCCAATCAAGCTGCGCGTCGCCAAACACTTCGATCGCTTTCCAGCCCGTGGCACCGCTGAGCACGGCGCTAAAGACGAGGAAGATCACGTCGATCAGGTCGTGCTTCTTGTTGATGTTCTGCCTTCGGTCGGGAACTACGCTCAGGTGGGCGAACAAACTCATGGCGCAAATCGGCTCTTGTTCGCATCAACTGGGCCGCGTGTCAAGTGGAATCCCGCCCTGGGCGAGGGCGTGGCCTCATTCGCACATGAAGTGGCGCTGCGCACGGGCGGCGCGCTGGAGATCGTGCCGTCCTACGACGCGGCGGCAGGCATCAAGTCGGCCGCCATGCCGGCCGCGCAGCGTGACGGCCGGCTGGAGGCCGGCGATGCGTTCGGTGGTGCGCTGGCCGGCATCGATCCGGTGTTCTCTCTGTCTTCGCTGCCGTTTGTCGCGGCCTCCGCGCAGGATGCGCACCGGTTGGCCGATCTCGCTCGGCCGCTGTATGCGCAGGCATTCGAGCGCCAGGGTCTGCATCTGCTGTACGTGACGCCGTGGCCGGCCACCGGCCTGTGGTCGAAGCAGCCGGTGCCGGGCGTCGAGGCGCTGCGCGCGCTTGCGGTCCGCACCTACGACGCCACCTCGCAGCATGTGATGCAGGCCGCCGGCGCCAAGGCGGAGAACCTCGCCTTCACGGAACTGATGCCGCGCCTGGCCGACGGCAGCATCACCGCTGTGCTGTCGTCCGGCGACGGCGGCGCGGGCCGCAAGCTGTGGACGTGGCTGCCCAACTTCACCGCCATCGGCTACGCCATGCCGCTGTCGTTCGCGACCGTCAACGCCCGTGTCTATGCCGCGCTGCCGCGCGAGGTGCGCCGCGCGGTCGACCGGGCTGCGGAAATGACCGAACTCCAGCAATGGGGCCGGCTGCAGACGCGGCTGGCCGAGAACACGCGCCGCATGCAGGACAACCAGGTGGTCATCGTGGAGACACCGTCGCCCGAACTGCGCGGTGCGCTGCAGGCCGCCGCCGCACAGACCGTGGCTGAGTGGAAGCGACAGGCGGGACCCGCGGCAGCGGCCGCGCTAGAGCGCTTTCAGCGCGACGGAGCCCGCTGATGGCATGCCGCAGGCAGCAGCCGTCAGCCCGCTTGGCACCGGCTTGGGGCTCTCCTAGACTGGGCTGGGTGTGCCGCTCTTTGGGATCGCAGCGCGGAATGACTCCGACGTCGTGTCTTCAGCTTTCGTTTCGCGATGCCCCGCCCGGGGCAACAGCGATCCGCGCCGCGCTCGAGGCAGCGCAGGGTGTGCTCGACCGCAGTGGCGTGTCACCGCGGGTGGCCTTCAAGGCCTACCAGGCCTTTGCCGCCGGTGAAGGCGGCCCGGATTCGCTGGCGCTGGCATTCGCCCGCGCCGAAGCCGAAGCGATGGATACGCTGGCTGCCTACGGCTACGTCCGCTACGGTTCCGTCAGCTTGGCTGCGCTGTAGGCCGGGCGCCGCAATTTCAGACTTCGGCCGATTTTCCGCCCAGCCGCCGCGCGGTCTCCGACACATGTCGGTGGATGCGCCCCAGGAAGTCGATTTCCGCCGCCCGCGTGGGCGAGTGGCCCAGCGCCTGCGACAGGTGCGTCGCCACGAACGACGACTGCGGCGCTAGCATGCTGATCAGGCGCAGCACTTCGCGGCGCGCCTGGGCGGCGTCGTAGCCGAGGTGGTCGGCCAGCGCGAGCAGCGCATCCTGGTCGATGGCGTCGTAGCGCGCTTGCACATCGGACGCGCGCTCGCCGTCGAGCGACGACAGCGCATCGGCGTCCCATTCGTTCGCATAGACCGCCGCGCAGAACAGGTGGTCATGCGCGGCCAGCCGGATGCCATCGGGCCCGACGTGGAAATGCAGCGTGCCGGCCGAGGCGTTGCGGCCACCGATCAGCAGGCAGAACACCATCCAGCGGAATAGCGAGGCGGTGGTGGAGGCCACGTCAGCACACAGGCGCGCGCACTCGGCGACCTGCTCGACGGTGATCGGCAGAAAACGGTATTTCGGGCTCAGGCCCAGCAGCTGCACCGCGGAGACCACATAGCGTGCCTGGATGAGCGCGGTGTCGTCGCTCTTGCAGCGCAGCGTGCGGTCCAGCCGCTGCACCACCGCGGCCGTTTCCGGAAACTGGCGCAGGCCGAGGAACGGTGTCTCCAGCCCGATGCTGCGGGCCAGCAGCGTGGCCCAGCAATGATTGATGGTGGCGTAGGGCAGCCTGGCGTCTTCGCCGAGGTCCAGCCGCACGAAATGGCTCGACTGCGCGGCATTGGCCGGAGCGGCGAAGCGCCCGAGCCACATCGATACCGGCAGACCGTTGGATGAGAGGAAGGGCAGTCGGATCGCCTCGTCTTCCGGCGACGCACCGTAACGCGCGACAGGCTCGGCCACATGCAACGGTATGGCGGGGCCGGTCCGGCCTACGCTCTCCTTGAATTGCATGACGAGGTCGCGCTCGGTCAGGCCGTCGGCGTGGCCGTTGATGGGTTTGTGGCCGATGGGGGCCAGTGTGAGCGGGCCATCCAGGTTCGGTGCGTGTTCCGCGAGGTGATCCAGCGCGGCGATGGCGGCCTTGGGCACGACACGGGCGGATTCGGGCAGCAGGTATTCGAAGAAGTTGCGTACCGGCTGTGCCTTGGCTGTATCGGCGATGTCACCGGCGCTGCGTTGCAGCGTCGGGGTCAGGTCGAAACCATGGGAAGCGGTCTGCCAGCGTGGATCGTAACGGAACGCCCAACCGCTGCGGCCGCACGACAATTGACCGATCAGGTGCTTGTTCAGGTAGACGTCCAGCATGCGCGTGTTCAACGAATTTGACTGGAGCGTGCATGGTCGGCTGTGCTGCAGCGCTTGCGTCCGCAACGGGGATGCTGTCAGGCGAACCACGGCGCATCCCTTGCACGCTCCTCATCGACCGAGGCCCGAGCATAACAAAGAAAATCCAGATATAACCCGATAAAACCGCATTTCGGTGATGCAGGTTTCTGAAGTCGGATTATCGGGTCGCTAAAATCGAAGATTGCGCGATGGGTTTTATTGCCTTTAAGTGTTCACGAAAAATTGATTTGAAATTTGGAGCCGTAGCCGGATAGGAGTTCGGCTAGTTCAGCGTCGATGGTGTCGCGTGTCCAGTTGACGAAGCGACGCCAGTGATATTTGAAGTGCTTCCAGACGATCTCGATCATGTTCAGTTCGGGGCTGTAGGGCGGCAGAAAGAACAGGAGCGCTTTGTGTTCCCTGAACCAGCGGTCGCGGGTTTCCTCGCTGATGCTGTGATGAATGGCTGCGTTGTCGAGGACGATGATGGTGGGTCGGCTGTCGTCTTGCCGAATCAGCGCATCGAGAAACTGCTCGACATCGGGGCCTTTGATGCTGTGCGCATGCGCGGCGTGAATCAGGCTGTTCTGCCCGTAGTCGAACGCACCGAGCACAGAACGTCGGCAGTGGCTGTGCGGTTCAACACAATGGGGCAGCCCTCGTGGTGACCATGCGCGCTGCACAAAGGGCGAAGCTGCAAAGCCAGCCTCATCGAGATAGAGGAGCCGGATGGCCTGGTCGCGCGCGGCCTGCTGGAGCTTGCCGAGCACGTCTGCTTTCACAGCGAACTCCTCTTCGCACCGTTTTTTTTGAGCGAGTAGCGGTTGCGCTTGAAAGAGAAGCCTTCGCGCTTGAGCGCCGCGCCCAGTGTCTCGATCTGACATGGCAGCGGTTGCCCATGAACTTCCTGCACGCGCTGCGCGATCTGCGCCAGTGTCAGAGATTCGGCGCGCGCAGCGTCGACCGCCGTGGCGACCATGTTCTCGGGCAGCGACCTGGGGCGGCCGCCGCCGTGACCGCTCAACAAGCCGCACACGCCGTATTCGTTCCAGGCACGCACCCAGTTGTAGGGCGACTGCACGCTAACGCCCAACCGGCCCGCGACCTTGGGGGCCGACAAACCGTCGCCGAGCATGACCATCCCCGCTGCGCGCGTGCGGATGTCGCGGTGCCGGTGATTCAGGCTCAATTGCTCCAACGTCAGCTTCTCCACTTCGCTCAACTCGACCACGCATCGCATCGGTATGCAGACCTCATCGGATTGCCTGCATGCTCAACGCCTCAACTTCTAATCCGTTTACACAGAACACTTAATTCTGTCTGTATGAATTGTTAAATCATCCAGAAATCCGCGAGATACCGCCATGGAAGGTTTTTCGCGCAGCGTCCGGGCGTGGGTGTTTTTTACAATCCGGTTTCGCAAAATGGGCTGAAACCGATTGTCATATCCTCCGAAAGGCGGTTCTGATGCCCTGGATATGTGCATGTCGGCAATGCAATAACGCTGGGAGTCGACAAGCGCATATGCGGATTTAACGATCGGTTTGTCGCCGGTCCGCTGATAGCGGGGCGGCAGTCCTCCAATATAGATATCCAGCCGTGCGGGGGCGATCGTATTTGCCGTGTTCAAGGACGGGACATAGCCGGGTGGGCGAGGGCCGTGCTGGCGGCGTGTCCCGCCGGCCTTGAGTGCCTGGCCGGCGGCTTTCGGTGTCGTTCTCAGCGGCCCGAACGCAGCAGCGATGCCTTGTCGTCTGCGCTGTTGCCCGCGTTGGCGGCCGCGCGCTTGCCGGAGGCCAGCACACCGGTGGACAGCGACGTGCCCAGCAGGATCACCGCGCAGCCGGCCACCATGTTCAGCGTCAGCTGCTCGCCCAGGAACAGGATGCCCCACAGCACGCCGAATACCGGGATCAGGAAGGTCACCGACACGGCGCGCGTCGGGCCGACATGCGCGAGCAGCCGGAAGAACAGGATGTAGGCGATCCCCGTGCAGGCGATGCCGAGGCCGATCACATGGAACCAGACGCTGCCGGTGGGCGTGTGCGCCGGCCACAGCCATACCGCCAGCGGGGTCAGCACGACTGCCGCCGCGATCTGGCTGCCGGTTGCCACGGCCAGCGGCGGCACGCCGGTCAGATAGCGCTTGGCATAGCTGCCGGCCAGGCCGTACAGCACGGTCGCGCCGAGCGCGGCGGCCACCGCCAGCCCGCCCTGCCTGGCATCCAGGGCCGACGAGCCGCCCACCAGCACGATCACGCCGACAAAGCCGATCGCCAGCCCCAGCACGCGCCACGCCGACATCCGCTCGCCCAGCCAGGCGAACGCGACAATGGCGGCGAACAGCGGCGCGGCCGCGTTGAGCACGGAGGTGAAGCCTGCCGTCAGCGTCAGCTCGGCATAGGCGAACAGGCAGAAGGGAATGGCCGAATTCAGCACGCCCACCGCCAGCAGGTGCGGCCAGTGCGCGCGCAGTGCGCCGAGGCCGCCGCGCGTGGCCAGTACCGGCAGCAGGAAGGCGGAGGCGATCGCCACGCGCAATGCGATCAGCGCGACGGGGCCGAAGGGCGGCGCGGCCACGCGCATGAAGAGGAAGGAGCCGCCCCACAGGGCGGCCAGTATCAGCAGTTCGATGGCATCGGAGCGGCGCATGGTGGTCTCGTTATGGTTGTGTGAACGGGGCCGACGGGTGGTCGGTGTCCGTGTGCGGAGCCGGCCGGCAGCATTGTCCGCGCTTGTCGCGATTCATGCAGGCGCGAGCACCAGCGTGGCCTGGCGCGGGTCGGCCGGCATCGGCAGCCGCGCGCCGACCTGTGCCGGATGGCCTTCCAGCCGCAGCAGCGCGGCCTTGCGCGGCAGTCCGCCGGCATAGCCGGTCAGCGCGCCATCCGCGCCGACCACGCGATGGCACGGGATGGCGATCGAGATCGGGTTGCGCCCGACGGCGGTGCCGACCGCGCGCGCATGTTCGCGGGCGAGTCCGAGCCGGGCGGTGAGCTGGCCGTAGGTGCAGCGCTCGCCGAAGGGGATCGCGCACAGCTGCCGCCACACGTCGCGCTGGAACGGCGTGCCGGCAGGCGCCATCGGCAGGTCGAACACGCGCAGCCGGCCGGCGAAATAGGCCTCGAACTGCGCCCGGGCCTCGCGGAGGAGGGGGGCGTCGGCATCCGTGCGCAGTTGGTGCGCGTTGGCCGGGATCGTCTTCTGCCCGGTGAAGAACGCGCCGGTCAGGTGGGTGTCGGTGGCGATCAGCAGCAGGTCGCCGAGCGGGCAGGCGAAGGTGAGGCGGAGCATGGCGGTCATGGGGCCGGAGCCAGGGCATCGTCGCGGCGCCACAGGTGCATGGCGGCATAGGCGCGCCATGGCGCCCAGTCTTCCGCCCGGGTGGCCATGGCGTGGCGCGTCGGCAGCGTGCCATCGTGATCGGCCAGGCGCTTGCGCAGCACGTAGTCGCCCAGCGGAAACGCATTCGGCCAGCCCAGCGCGCGCATGGCGATGTACTGCGCGGTCCATTCGCCGATGCCGGGCAGCGCTTGCAGTGCCGCCAGCGTGGGCGCGAGCGGCACCAGCGGTTCCAGGCGCAGGCGGCCGGCGTCGATGGCGCGGGCGATCTCGACCACGGCGGCGGCACGGCTGGCCGGCAGGCCGGTTGCGCTGGACAGCGCCTGTGGGTCCACGCTTGCCAGCGCGGCGGCGGACGGGAAGGCGGTCGGCAATCCGGCGCGCGGCTGCGCCAGCGGCGTGCCATAGGCTGCCGCCAGGCGGGCCAGGATGCGCCGCGCCCGCGCCAGCGAAACGACCTGCCCGGCGATGGCGCGCACGGCGATCTCGAAGCCGTCCACCGCCCCCGGCACGCGCAGGCCGGGCGTGCCGGCGGCAAGCGTGCCGAGGTGCGTGTCGACCAGGTCGGGCCGGCAATCGAGATCGAACAGGCGGCGCACGCGGGCCAGGACCGGCGGCATCGCCTGCACCAGGCTGGCCGACAGCGTGAGCGCGAGCGCATGCCGTTGCGGTACGTCGCGCGCGTGCAGCCAGCCGGCATGGCGGCGGCCGGCATAGTCGAGCGTGACGGTGCAAGCGTAGCTGTGCGTGTCGACCACCTCGACGCCGTCCACGGCACGCGCGCGCAGAAAATCGAGCAGCGCGTGCCAGGCGAAGGGCGGGCGGTAACCCAGCATCAGCGTGGCGCCGTCGTCGCTGCGCGAGACCGGTGCGGCGCGGGTGCGCAGCCGCGTCGGCGCAAAACCGTAGTGCTCGGCGAACCCGCTGTTGAGCCGTCGCACGCTGCCGAAGCCGGCCGCATAGGCGACGTCGCCGACCGGCATGGCGGTGTCCGTCAGCAGCCGCTTGGCGAGCAGCAGGCGCTGCGTCTGCGCGTACTCGATGGGCGAGACGTCGAATTCGGCGCGGAAGATGCGGCGCAGGTGGCGATCCGTCACGCCCACCGCTGCCGCCAGCGCGGCCAAATCGTGCTGCTGCAGGAAGCCTTCGTCGATCATGCGCGCGGCGGTGCGGGCGAGGCTGGATGACATCTCGGCCAAGCTGTGGCCCGGCGCCAGCTCGGGGCGGCAGCGCAGGCATGGGCGGAAACCCGCCTTTTCGGCCGCGGCGGCGGAGGCGAAGAAGCGGCAGTTCTTCTGCAGCGGCGTGCGCACCGCGCAGATCGGGCGGCAATAGACGCCGGTGGTGGTGACGCCGACGAAGAACCAGCCATCGAAGCGCCGGTCGCGCGATTGCACGGCGTGGTAGCAGGCGTCGGGGTCGAGGTGCATGGTGAAGGCGGGTGGATTCGCGGCCCAGTGTAGTCCTGGCGTGCGTATCGCGTTGGTCGGATTCGGACATTTCCCTCGGTCACACGTCGCCCTCGGAAGGCGGCCACGGCAGGCACAATGCGGGTGCGACACCACTCCGGGAGCGGCGCATGTCCAAGACCATCGTCATCACCGGCGGCAGCCGGGGCATCGGCCGTGCCACGGCGGTCCTGTGCGCGCGGCGCGGGTGGTCCGTGGCGATCCAGTATCGCGCCAACCGGCAGGCCGCCGACGAGACGGCAGGCCTCGTCGAGCAGGCCGGCGGCCGGGCGTTGGCGGTGCAGGGCGATGTGTCGAGCGAGGCGGATGTGATGGCGCTGTTCGAGGCGGCGCAGGACCGCTTCGGCGCGCTGCATGGCGTGGTCAACAACGCCGGCATCGTGGCGCCCGCGCAGGACGTGGCCGACATGAGCGCACAGCGGCTGCGCGCGATGTTCGAGACCAATGTGCTGGGCGCGTTCCTGGTGGCGCGCGAAGCGGCGCGGCGGTTGTCGATCGCGCGCGGCGGCGCGGGCGGTGCGCTGGTGAATGTGTCTTCGGCGGCGGCGCGGCTCGGCTCGCCGCACGAATATGTCGACTACGCCGCCTCCAAGGGCGCGGTGGACACCATGACGCTGGGCCTGGCGCGCGAACTGGGCCGCGAGGGCGTGCGCGTCAACGCGGTGCGCCCCGGCCTGATCGACACCGAGATCCACGCTTCCGGCGGCCAGCCGGATCGGGCCCAGCGCCTGGGCGCCGCCACGCCGATGGGCCGGCCCGGCACCGCCGCGGAGGTGGCCGAGACCATCGTCTGGCTGCTGTCGGATGCGGCGTCGTACGTGACGGGGGCGCTGCTGGACTGCTCAGGCGGGCGCTGACGCGTCAGGCATCGGCCCCGGCGCGGAACGTGTCGCACTGCCGGAGATCGCCGCCGTCGAAGCCCTGGCGGAACCAGTGCATGCGCTGCTCCGAGGTGCCGTGCGTGAACGCATCGGGCGCGACGCTGCGGCCGGCGTTGCGCTGCAGGGTGTCGTCGCCGATGGCGTGCGCGGCGGTGAGGGCCTGTTCCAGGTCGCCGCGTTCGAGCAGGCCGCGCTGCTGTGCGTAGTGGCCCCACACGCCGGCCAGGCAGTCGGCCTGCAGTTCCAGCTTGACCGACAGCGCGTTCGACACGCGCTGCGACTGGCCGGCCTGTGCGCGGCTGACCTTCTCCGAGACGCCGAGCAGGTTCTGCACATGGTGACCGACCTCGTGCGCGACCACGTAGGCGGCCGCGAAGTCGCCCGGTGCGCCGAAGCGGCGGCGCAGTTCGTCGAAGAAACCGAGATCCAGGTAGACCTTGGTATCGGCCGGGCAGTAGAACGGGCCGACCGCCGAGGTGGCGTCGCCGCAACCCGAGCGGATGCCCTGGCGGAACAGCACCAGCTTGGGCGGCTGATAGGCGCGGCCGGCCTGCTTGAAGAGTTGCGACCAGGTGTCTTCGGTGTCGCCCAGCACGTGGCTCACCATCGATTTGCTGTGGTCGTTGTCGGTCTCGCCGGTGGGCCGCGCGGCGCCGTGCTGCTGTGCGCTTTGCACGGGCGCGTTTTGCGACACCTGCATCACCATGCCGAGGATTTCCAGCGGGTTCTTGCCCATCAGCAGGCCGACCACCGCCACCAGCGCGATACCGCCCACGCCCAGGCGCATCCCGCCGCCGCCGAAGCCGCCGCTGCCGCCACTCGAGGATGCGCGATCATCCTCGACGTTCTCGCTTTCGCGCATGTCATCCCAACGCACGTCTCTCTCCTTGCTGCGCAGACCCCCGGGTGTCGCACCCGGCAAACTTTGCAAAGTCTACCCGGCCTCGTGCCATCCGCGCATGCCGGCCGTCCGGAAAAATGTCTGCGCGTGCCGCAGGCGCCCGGATCCATCTGGGTTGGCCCGATTGGCCGCGGTGCGCCGGGCCCGGCAGGAAATTTGCTGAGCGAAGCTGCCCGCGCCGTGTCATGGCGCGTCACGCACGCGTCATGTGCGACCGCCATCACGATTGGCGAGACCCTTGCGTCTGCGATGCCATCACAGTCGAGTTCTCCATGCGCCTGCCTGCTTCGCCTACTGCCCATCCGCCCGACCAGGCAGAGATGCCGGGACTTGCCGAGCCGGCGAGCGATGCCGCCGAGACACCGGCACCGGCAGCCGATGCGCGGCCGGCATCACGCTGGCGCCGCGCGATGCGGCGGCTGCTCGGCGGCGCGTTCCTGAGCGTGGCGCCCGTGCTGATTGCCGTGGGGGGCGCCCTCTACATCGGCATGGCGCATGCACCGTGGCTGGACTACCTGATGGCCCGCACGCCCTCGGTGGCGAAGGATGCGGCCGACGTGGCGGCCACGGCGGTCAGCCCCAGCGCGGTGGGTGCGCTCGATGCGGCATCCGCCGCACGGGATCGCATGGACGCGCGCGTCTATTCGCAGGTGCCGACCGCATCGGCCCGCACCGTAGCCCAAGCGGAGACGGCGGCGGAGGCCCCGGTACCCGGGCGCGCGGCCGCGCCGCGGCGGCATCACCGGACGTGGACGCGGCATGTGCGCCGGGCGGATGCGTGGGACTCGCATTGGTACGCCGGTAGCTGAGGCTTCCGGTGCGCGCGGGCGTGAAGGGGGCACAGAGCGGGCGCATCGCACGATCTGAGCAGGGGTTTGGGCGCCAGCGGCAATGTACCGGATGGGCTTGGCGCTCAGTATCCGACGGCGTGCCCGTCGCGGCGGCTGTCGCTGGCGGCCACGTAGCCGTGGTCGGCATCGTCGGACAGGCGCCAGATGAACTGGCCCGCGCCGAAATCCATGTACGGATCGGTCACTGCCTTGAGCCGGTGGCCCCGCGCCTGCAGGGCGGCGACGGCGTCGGCGTTCAGCGCGGCCTCCACATCGAGCGTGAAATCGCGGTTGACCTTCCAGCGCGGCGCATCGCAGGCGGCCTGCGGCTGCTGGCGGTAGTCGAGCATGCGCACCAGCGTTTGCAGATGGCCTTGCGGCTGCATGTCGCCGCCCATCACGCCGAAGCTCATCACCGGCGCGCCGTCCCGCGTCAGGAACGCCGGGATGATGGTATGGAACGGCCGCTTGCCGCCTTCCACTACGTTGGCCGAGCGCGCATCCATCGAGAAGCCGACGCCCCGGTTCTGCAGGCTGATGCCGGTGCCCGGCACCACCACGCCCGAGCCGAAGCCCATGTAGTTGGACTGGATGAACGAGACCATCATGCCGCGCTCGTCGGCCGCGCTCAGGTAGACGGTGCCGCCGGCACGCGGCATGCCGAAGCCCGGATGGCCGGCGCGGCCCATGTCGATGCGCCGGGCACGCGCGTCGAGGTAGCTGTCGTCGAGCATCTGCTCCGGCGTGACGTCCATCGCGCGCGGGTCGGCCACGTAGCGGTAGAGATCGGCGAACGCCAGCTTCATCGCCTCGATCTGCAGGTGCAGCGTGTCCGCCGAATCGACCGGCAGGGCGCCGAGGTTGAAGCGTTCGAGGATGCCCAGCGCCGCGAGCGCGGCGATGCCCTGGCCGTTGGGCGGGAGCTCGTGCGCGTCGTAGCCGCGGTAGCGCTGGTGGATCGGCGCGACCCATTCGGGGCGGTGGTCGCGCAGGTCTTGCGCGGTCAGCGCGCCACCGCATGCCTGCGCATGCGCGGCGATGCGCTCGGCAAGCTCGCCTTCATAGAAGTCGCGCCCGCGCGTTGCGCCGATGCGGCGCAGCGTGGCGGCCGCATCGCGCAGGAGGAATTTCTCGCCCACGTCGGGCGCGCGGCCGTGCGGCATGAAGGCCTGTGCGTAGCCGGGCTGGCCGTGCAGCTCGGGGATCGCCGCCGCCCACTTGTGCGCGACGATGGGGGCGATGGCGTGGCCGCGTTCCGCGATCTCTGCCGCCGGCTCCAGCACATCGGCGAACGGCAGCTTGCCGAAGCGTTCATGCAGGGTCGCCCAGGCCGAGACGGCGCCCGGCACCGTCACCGTGTCCCAGCCGCGCGTGGGGCGCCTGGGGTGGCCGTGGGCGTCTTCGCCGTACTTGCGGCGGAAGTAGCCGAGGCTCCAGTCCCGCGGCGCGGCGCCCGACGCATTGAGGCCGTGCAGGCGGGCGCCGTCCCACAGGATGGCGAAGGCATCGCTGCCCAGGCCGCACGACACCGGTTCGACGATGGTGAGCATGGCCGCCGCCGCGATCGCCGCGATCGCCGCGTCGACCGCGCTGCCGCCGGCCAGCAGCATGCGCAGCCCCGCCTGCGCCGCCAGCGGATGCGAGGTCGACACGACATTGCGCGCAAACAGCGGAATGCGCACCGTGGGATAGGGGTTCTGCCAGGCGAAGCGATGGTGGGACATGCGCGCGAGGAAAAGGGGAGACGGCTCACAGATTACGTGTGATTCGGCCCATACTCGATGCGCTCGAAACCACACTTGGCACGGTCAACGCCTAGACTTGAGATATCTGCCACTCGGCCTGGAGGCCGCCATGAACGCAGCCATCGAACGTTGGCGCGACGAGCTCATCCTGCTCGGTCGCGTGCTGATGATGCTCCTGTTCCTGATTTCCGGCTGGGGCAAGCTGACCGGTTTTTCGGCCACCGTCGGCTACATGGGGACGGTGGGCGCGCCGATGCCGATGCTCGCGGCCATTGTCGCGGTGATCATGGAGTTCGGCGTGGGCATCGCCCTGCTGATCGGCTTCTGGACCCGCCCGCTGGCGCTGCTGATGGCGCTGTTTGTGCTGGGCACCGCACTGATTGCCCATACCTTCTGGAATGTCGAGGGCGCGATGCAGACCGCCAACATGGTGCAGTTCTACAAGAACCTCAGCATCATGGGCGGCCTGATCCTGCTGTCCGTGACGGGCGCGGGCAAGTACGCGCTGCAGAAATCCTAGCGCTCAGCGCAGCGAGCGCTGGACCATCACCACCACCGCGAACACGCCGCACGCCACGGCGAACCCGCTGAACAGCTGCGTGCCGGCCAGCAGCGTGGCCTGGCGGTCGATCTCGGCCGACAGGCGCGCCAGCCGCTCGGCCGTCAGCGGGCCGGCGGCCTGCAGGTCTGCAGTAAAGCGCGTGACATGCGCGACGATCAGCGCGCGCGATTCCGCCTGCTGCGTCTGCAGCATCGTGGCCGCCAGCCCGGTGCCGACCGCCGTGGCGAACTGGCGCGCGATGTTCTTCATCTGGTAGCCATGCGCGAAGTCTTCGCGGTCGAGGTCGAGGTAGGTCATCATCGCCACCTGGATCATCACCGCGCCCGGCGTCATGCCTTCCAGGAACGACACCGGGAAGAACGCATAGTCCGGCGCCCCCGGCATCAGGCTGGTCGCCAGCAGCAGCGCCGCGGCCGCGTAGATGCCGAAGCCGATGGCGATCACCCGGCGCTTGCGGAAGAAGAACGGCAGCCAGATCGTGAAGATCATCGCCACCACCATCGATACCGCGCCGCTGATCATCAGGAACAGCGTGGTGGTGCGAAACGTGAAGCCCAGCCCGCCCTGCGATACCGCCGGGAACAGGTACGACCAGAACCCGCTCATCAGGTAGTAGATGCCGTAGAAGCCGATGCCCCACAGGTAGCGGCGGCCCTTCAGGCGCGTCAGGTCCAGCCATGGGTCCGGATGCGTGCGCAGGCGGTGCACGGCCAGCAGCAGCCCGGCCGCGCCGCCGAGCAGCAGCAGCGGAATCGCGGGCGTGGCGCTCAGCCGGTTGTAGCGCAGCTCCGACAGGCCCATCAGGAACGCCAGCGCGCCGATCGCGATCGCGCCCACGCCGAGCCAGTCCAGGCGGCCCTCGGCCGGCGGCGCCTCATGCGGCCGGCGCGCGGCGCGGGTGCGCGGCTGATGGCGCTCCGGCGGCAAGAAGAACATCGCCAGCCAGGCCGCTGCCGCCAGCAGCAGCTCCAGCCAGAAGATCACGCGCCACTCGCTGTATTCGAGCACCTCGGCGCAGATCCAGGGCGCGATGGTGGTCAGGCCGAACAGGCCGACGCTGAACATCAGCATGGGGGCGATGCGCTCGTCGGGGTCGGTGGTCAGCTGCACCAGGATGCGCGACGCCGAGAACAGCCCGCCCGCGCCCAGCCCCTGGATGGCCCGGCCGGCGACGAGCATGTCGATGCTGTTGGACTGCGCGCACACCACGCAGCCGACGCCGAACAGCACAATGCCGATCAGCGAGAACATGCGGTAGCCGATGCGCGCCGCGATCCGGCCGATGGCCAGGTTGGCGACCACCGCCGCCACGGCATAGGCGGTGACGGCGTACAGGTACGCCTGCGGATCGGCATGCACGCCGCCCTGGATATGCTGCCCCGCCACGGCCATCATCTGCGATGACACGAAATCGAGCCCGGTCGACAGCCCCATCGCCAGGCCGAAGGCGTGGATGCGGGCGGACGAGAAATGCGGGAATGCCCGCATCGAAGCGGGCGGCAGGATTTGCAGCGACATGGGGGCCGAGCATAAACTTGGCCGCCCGCCGGATAAACGTTCAACTCTGGGAACACTGTCCAGTCATGCGAACAATGGAGTGGAACGACTGGGAGACCTTCTGCCGCGTGGTGGAGGCGGGGAGCTTCACCGCCGCCGCCGAGGCGCTGGGCATCCCCAAATCCAGCGCCAGCGCCGCCGTCTCGCGGCTGGAGGCGTCGCTGGGCGTGCGGCTGCTCACGCGCACCACGCGCCAGCTGCGGCTGACCGAAGCCGGCTCGCACTTCTACGACGACATCGCGCCGCTGTTCGAGCGCCTGCGCGAAGTCCACGCTGACACGACCGCCGCCAGCGAGACCGTCTCCGGCACGCTGCGCATCGCCGCGCCGTACGAGGTCGGCGCGCAGCACCTGACCGAGCCGGTCTGCCAGACGCTGGCGCGCTTTCCCAACCTGCAGATCCAGGTGCACATCTCGTGGGAGCAGCCCGACCTGCTCGCCAGCGGCTATGACATCGTGTTCGTGATGGTGGACCAGAGCCTGGCCGATTCGTCGCTGGTGGCGCGCCGCGTGGTGATGATCCCGCGCGCGCTGTATGCGGCGCCGTCCCTGCTGGCCGGGCGCGCGCCGCTCGCCACACCCGCCGACCTGTCCGGCTGGCCGTGCCTGTCCGGCCCGGACGATGCCAGCTGGGTGTTCCGGCCGGCCGGGGCGCCCGCCGCCGAGCCTTTCGAAGTGCCGATCCAGCCCCGCCTGCAGACGCTCAACGCCGAGATGCGCGCTCGCGCCGCGGTGCGCGGCCTGGGCGTGGCCCGCATGGCGCGCTCGGTGGGCGACGCGGAAGTCGAGACCGGACGCCTGGTGCGCGTGCTGCCCGACTACGAGCCGACGCCACTGCGCGTCTACGCGCTGATGCCCGCGCGCAAGCTGGTGCCGCGCAAGGTGCGGGTCTTCATCGACGCGCTGGAGGCGCAGGGCGCCGCGGCCACGCCGGTGCCGGGCGCTTCGGCCTAGGCGAAGGCTGGCGCCGGATGCCACAATCGGCGTTTCCGGATGGTTGACTGAGGAGAGGACCGCGCCGCCATGCGACTGCGTCAGATCGAAGTGTTCCGCGCCGTGATGCTGGTCGGCACCGTCAGCGAGGCGGCCCGCATGCTGGCCGTGTCGCAGCCGGTGGTGACGCGCGTGCTGCAGCACACCGAGCTGCAGCTCGGCTTCCGCCTGTTCGACCGCACCAAGGGCCGGCTGCAGCCGACCGCCGAGGCCTTCGAGCTGTTCACCGAGGTCGAGCGGCTGTACCAGGAGGTCGAGCGCGTGCGGCGCGTCTCGGCCAACCTGCGCCACAAGGGCGCGGGGCGGTTGCGCGTGGCGGCCACGCCCAGCTTGGCGCCGAGCATCCTCGCGCCCGCGGTGCGGCGCTTCTCGCAACTGCATCCCGACACCCAGGTGCGCGTGTTCACGCACCACACCGCCGAGATCGTGCAGGGGCTGCTGGCGCAGGACATCGACGTCGGCTTCGCCTTCGCGCCGCCGGTGCATCCGGCCATCGGCACCACGCCGGTGGCGCAGGGGCGCATCCTGCTGGCCGCGCCGCGCGCCTGGGTCGATGCGCGCTCCGATGGGCCGGCGCTGCATCGGATGGTCGCCGAACGGCCCTTCATTGCGCTGGAAGACCAGATGTCGATCGGCTCGCTGGTCGGCCAGATGCTGGCGCACAGCGGTCTCGCGCCGCAGTCGACGCTGGAGGTGCAGACGTATTCGCTGGCCCGTTCGCTGGTGGAAGAGGCGCTGGGCGTGACGATGCTGGACCAGTTCACCGCCGCCACCGGCAGCATGGACCGCATCGCCCTGTTTGCGCTGGAACCCGCGCAGACCTTCGAGGTCCGCGCCATGCGCGCCGAGCATCACGCGCCGTCGTCGCTGGCCGACAGCCTGGTGGCATGCTTTGCGCAAGCCGCCCACGCGCTCACCGATCAGCTGCCCGCCCGGCTGGAGCCGGTGTCCTTCGTGCTGTCGCCCGACCGTGACGACGTCGACGCTGCCGACTAACTTTTCGGCCGCATCGGCGTCTAACCGGCTTCCATTGTCTTCCCAGGAGACCGATCGATGCGCCGACTCCCGTGTGCTGTGGTGTTCAGTGTGGCTGTGCTTGCCGGGCTGTCCGGCGAACCGGCGCGGGCACAATCCTCGCCCGTGCCCGGCATGTCGTCCGAAGACCTGAACATGGCGCTCGATTTCGCCAAGGCCGGCATCGACAAGGCCATCGACCAGGCCCGCGCCTACGCCGCCCTGCCGATCCGCGACCCGCGCGACGTGCGCTACGCGTGCCGGGACGGCAAGTCGCTGACGGTGAAATACATGACGGTGGGCGATACGCCGCTGGCCACCATCGTGCTCGACGGCAAGACGCTGGTGTTCGCCAATGTCGTCTCCGGCTCGGGCGCGCGCTATGCCTCCGGCCGGTACGTCTGGTGGACCAAGGGCCCCACCGGCTTCCTGACCGACGAAACCCTGCCCGCCAGCCGCAACATGGTCTATCGCGATTGCGCCGAGGCGCGCTAGCCGCGCCGGCGCATCGGATCCGATCCGATCAGATCTCCAGCAGGTCGCGCCCCACGATGATCTCGCCCTTGAAGTGCGGGCGTACGGCGTCGAGCCACACCGCATCGTCCAGATACGGATAGCCGCCCGGCACGAAGTGCGACAGCACCAGCGTCTTCACCTTGGCCTCGGTCGCGATGCGGCCGACGTCCTCGGCGGACGTGTGGCTCGCCAGCAGGTGCTCGCGCAGCGTGGTGGCGTTGCGTTCGGTGGCCAGCAGCTTGTCCAGCGACGGCAGGTGCATCACCTCGTGCACCAGCACGTCGGCACCGTGGGCCAGGCGCACCAGGTTCTCGCTGGGCGCGGTATCGCCCGAGATGACGATGGAGCGGTCCGCCGCATCGAAGCGGTAGGCGAAGGCCGGCGACACCGGCGGGTGCTTGACCAGCGCGCTGGTCACCTTCACGTTGGCGTCCTGCATCACCAGGCCGCCTTCGGTCAGTTCGTGCGGATGGAGCATCGGCGCCAGCGGCGGGCGGCCTTCGTCGGCGATGCGGGTGCGGATGTCGTAGTCGTACAGTTCCAGGAACTTGGTCGTCATCTCAGCCAGCGGGGGCGGGCCCCACGCATCGACCGGGCCGGTCAGGTCGGTGCCCCAGGCCAGCAGCATCAGCGCGCCGTAGTCGGCGTTGTGGTCGGAATGCTGGTGCGTGATGAAGACGTGGCGGATCGCCTTGAGCTT
Organism: Ralstonia pseudosolanacearum; assembly: GCF_024925465.1. Classification (NCBI taxonomy): domain Bacteria; kingdom Pseudomonadati; phylum Pseudomonadota; class Betaproteobacteria; order Burkholderiales; family Burkholderiaceae; genus Ralstonia; species Ralstonia pseudosolanacearum. The sequence goes on from NZ_CP103852.1 coordinate 1,041,428, forward strand.
GAGGCCGGCGCTCACATACTGGCGCGCGACGCCGTTGCCGCAATCCACCACGTACGACACGCCGTTGATGACGATCACCTGCGCCGGCGCCGAGCGGTTCTTCTTGGGCGTCGGCCCGCCGCCGGTGCCGAGCAGGATCAGGCGCGTGCCCTGGGGCTCCACTGCCCGCGCGGCCAGCGGCCACACCCCGGACGACGCGGCGACGGAGCCGGCGGCCAGCGCCCCGGCCTGCCGCATCCAGCGGCGACGGTTGTTGTCGAAAGCTTGCATGCGGCGGTGTCCTCGTCCGGTCGAATGGGTTGTCGTGTCAGTGGGGCAGCGCGCCGACCTTGGTGCCGACCTTGATCCCCTTGCGGGTGAACCAGCCCTTGTTCATTTCCAGCGCGTAGAGGCCGGGCCGGGTGGGGCAGTGGTTGTCCTCGGTTTGCGGCTTCATCTCGGCGATATCCGTGATGACGCCGTTGTCGTCGATGAAGGCGATCGACAGTGGCAAATCGGTGTTCTTCATCCAGAAACAGTGGCGCGCCGATTCGTCGAACACGAACAGCATGCCGGCCGTGTCGGGCATCGCATTGCGGAACATCAGGCCGGTCTCGCGCGCCGGCTGCGTGTCGGCCACTTCGGTATGGACCTTGTACATGCCGATGGTCAGGTCGACGGTGGGCAGGCCGGTGTTCGGCCCGGTCGGCGTCTGCGCGAGCGCGCCGGTGGCGGCCACGGCCAGCGACAGGCCGGCAAGAAGGCGGGACAGGGTGGTCATGGGGCAGAGAGGGAGAGCCAACGAAACGCTCCATGATCGGCACTCGGCCCGCCGCCGTCAATGCGGCGCCGCGGTGCCCGGCCGCCGAAGTTGTTACGGCGTATTGGCGGCGTGGGCGGCGTGGGCGGCGCGGCGTTCGGTGGCGACCGTCGGTCCGGCGGGCCCCGGGGCCTGCGCCGGGCGGGCCTTGTCCGTGGCCGGGGCCGGCATCCGCGCCACGTAGCGCGCATCGGTCAGGGTGCGCAGGAAGGCGACGATGTCGTCGATCTCGTCGTCGGTCAGCGCCGGCGTCGTGCCCTGGCGGCGATTCATCGGCACGGCGTTCACGTTGACATTGACTTGGTGGCGGGCGGGCACGTCGTCGAAGCGCCGGCCGCCCGGATACCACTGGGCCGGATCGGTCGAGCGCGTGGCATAGAAAGCCACCGCGTCGCGCAGCGTGCGGAACACGCCGTTGTGCATGAAGGTCTGGCGCACGGCCACGTTGCGCAGCCCGGCGGTGCGGAAATAGCCGCACCACTGGTCGGGTTCGGGCCACTTGAGCGCGCGCGCGGTGCGGCACAGGCCGAGATCGAAGTGCCGCTGGTCCCGGTTGGCCGGCAGCAGCGGGTTGCGCGGCACGGCGATGGCGTCGTAGCCGAAATCGGTGAACAGCGAGCGCTCCGGCCGCGACGACGATTCCACCATGGTGTGGCACGCCGCGCAGTTGCCCTTGTCGGGGTTGCGGAACAACGCCAGTCCGCGCATCTCGGCCGGCGACAGCGGCGTGCGGTGGCGCAGGAAATCGTCGAAGCGCGAGCTGAAGGGCGCCATCTCGTCGCTGCGGAAATAGGCCTCCAGCGCCTGGCCGAGCGCCCCGATCATCCGCTCGGGATCGCCCATGGCCCCAGCGCCGAACTGCCGGGCAAGCGCCTCGCCGAGGTCGGTTGCGGCCACCTTGCGCAGCAGCGCGCGCGGCGAGCGGTTGCCCATTTCGTCCGGGCTGAACAGCGGCCCGCGGATCTGCTCGGCGATGGAATCGGCGCGCCCGTCGGCGAAGAAGCCGCCGAACGGCGAGGGGAAGCTGGCGTCGTCGTCCTGGAAGAAGTAGCGGCGCGGAAGGTACCGGATGTACAGCAGCGACGGCGCGCTGCGCGGCGCCAGATGCCCCGGGCGGCTGCCGGCCGGCACGCCGGCGCGCAGCGCCTCGCCGGTCAGCGTCGGGGCGAAGGCGCGCGCCGGATCGTGGCACGCCGCGCACGCGGTGCCCCGCGGCTCCGACAGGCGCGGATCGAAGAACACCCGCTTGCCCAGCGCGACCAGGTTCGGGTCCGGCCGGAACGATGCGGCTTCGGCGGGCGGCGGCACGGCGTCCAGCCTGGGCGTATCGCCGATCGACTCGGCCCCCGCCGCACCCGCGACGAGCGCGGCGGCACTGGCGATGCGGCGCCAGATCGTCGCTCCGCTCAAGGCGCGACGAATCCCGTCTTGTCGCAGACCAGGCTGGTGCCGTTCTGCGTGCAGGTGGTCAACAGCTTGCCGGCGACGGTGTAGGCCTTGAACAGCCAGCCGGTGGCGGGCGCCGGCTGGCGGTCCATCACCATGAAGCCGAACGAGTTGTTGTGCGAGAGGCTGTCGACCGTCACACCCGAGGCCGGGCTGATCGACGGGAACGGATCGGGCAGAGCCACGTCCAGCGCATCCCCGGCATTGCCCGCGACGATGGTCGCCGGATGGTTGCTGCTGAAGTTGATGGCCTGGAAATCATGCACGTGGCCGTGCAGGGCGACCTGCACGCCCGGCGGGTAATAGGCGGTGGCGTTCAGGCTGCTCATTACCGACAGCAGCGCCGCGTTGCCGCCCAGCGGTGTGCCGCCCGAGATCGGTATGAAGCCCAGGATCGGGTGGTGGTCGGTGAAGATCGACATCACGCCCGGCCTGGCGGCCAGCATGCCGACCGTGCTGAACTGCTTCTGGTAGGTCTGAAACCACGGGTCGGTGGTCGCCAGCGCCTTCTTGCCCGCTTTCGCGGAGTCGAACACGATCACCTGCGTATCGGTGCCGATGGCCACGGCGTACGGCTCCGAGGCATTGGCCGCGGTGTCATTGGCGGGGTCGTCGCAGGAGCGCGCGGCTGTGTAGGCGCGCGGATCCAGGAAGCGGAACCAGCCCTGGCCGGCGCGCGCGCATTCCTCATGGTTGCCGCGCACCACCACCCATGGGGCGGCGGCCAGCAGCGGGGCGGCGGGCTGGAACAGGTCGGCCTGCCACGTATCCCAGCCGTAGCCCCAGGGGCTGTCCTGGCAGCCCGCCACATCCGGCGGGCAGGCGTTCTCGCGGTAGTGGTAGTCGCCCACGTGCAGCACCAGGTCGGGGTTCATCGCGGCGGCCGTGGCCGCGGCGGTGGCGAACGGCCATTGCGTGGCATCCGAGCAGGCCTGGAAGGTATTGCTGGACGCCTTCAGGCGGCAGCCGGTATCGGCCAGGATCACCACGCGCTGCGGGCTGGCCTTGGGCAGCGGCAGCGCGCGCGCGCCGATCGACGCCGCCTGGGCGCCGGCCGGCACGGTCGCCTCGCAGGCGCTGACCGGGAAGTCGGACGCCTTCGAGTCGCTGGCCGCGCTCGCGGTGGTCCGCTGCGGCACGGTGCCGGCGGCTACGCGCAGGCTCATGCGGGTGGCCGTGCCGTCCACGGTCAGCAGCGGGCAGACGGAGCTGTCGGCCGGCGATGCGTCGTTCGTGTAGCGGGTGACGGCGCGCACCACGGCCTGGTTGCCGTCGCCGATCTCGACCCAGGCCGCCTGGATGTTGGCGTCGGCCGTTGCGGCATCGGCCGGCGTTGCCGTCCCCAAGACGGAATCGGACGATACGCCGCCGCAGCCGGCGATGACGGCAGCGGCGGTCAGTGCAGCGAGTGTGGCCATCGTGCAGATGGTGCGTACGTGGCGCACCGGCGGGAACATCGATCGAATGTCCATGCGCCTCTCCATCTCTGCCCGTTACGAGGAAGCGGCACGGTACCCAAACCAGATGGCGCCATTTTGACAGCACCGCCGGTTCCGCCGGACGGACGAGGGTGTCATCCGCGGGCAAAAAAAAAGCAGATGCATGAGCATCTGCTTTTCCTGCGCTAGCCGAACCGCGAGCGGTCCGGCCGGATCGCAACTTACTGCTTGGCAGCCGGAGCCGAAGCTGCGTCAGCGGCAGCAGCCTTTTCCTTCTTGGCGTGGTGCTTCTTGGCCTTCTTGGCCTTCTTCGGAGCAGCCTTTTCAGCAGCCGGAGCAGCGGCTTCAGCAGCCGGAGCGGAGGCTTGAGCGAACACACCGGTGGCGAACAGGCCGGCGATCAGGGCAGCGATCAGCTTCTTCATGGTAAATCCTTTTATAGATCAGTGAGTTAACCAACGACCCGCTTAATGAGTCACCTGCAATAACGCAGGGGGTGAAGGCCGCGTTGACACACCGCTGCGAAATTTTTTTAGGAAGACGACGGAGCGGCGGCGGGCGTTCGGCCGCGTGTGACGGATGTTGCATTGCGCAAAAAAAGTGCCTGAGGCACGTGGCCCGATGTCGGCCGGGCAGCGTCGTCCCAACTCGCCTGCCGGTCGTCTTCGGACCGTGCCTGCCCGCCTTGCCGCGGATGCCCCGTCGACCGCACAAGCCGCGACACGGCCACCGGTCGTTGCACGGCACCCGTTCGGCATCCGCACCGATGTCGGATCACCGAGACACCGCCCGGCAGGGCCCGCCGGCATCCCGCCCCGAATATGGCGGATCGTAAAATTTTCCGGCATAATGCGGGACTCACTCTTGTGTCTTATATAAGAGTTGCGGATTGTTGCGATGCATCGTGAGAGCGTCATCGTTGCCCGCTAGAATCGCCAGTTCATTGCAGCGCGCCGGCCAGCTCGGCGCGCTGTGCTGTTAAACCCCACCGTCCATCCGCGCATCCGCGGTCTGCACTGGAGTCGTCCATGTATCAACACATCAAGGTCCCGGCCGGCGAGAAGATCACCGTCAACCAAGACTTCTCCCTGAACGTCCCCGATAACCCCATCATTCCTTACATCGAGGGCGACGGTACCGGCTTCGATATCACCCCGGTGATGATCAAGGTGGTGGACGCAGCGGTTGAGAAGGCCTACGCCGGCAAGCGCAAGATTTCCTGGATGGAAATCTACGCCGGCGAGAAGTCGACCAAGGTGTACGGCCCGGACGTGTGGCTGCCGGAAGAAACCCTGCAGGTCCTCAAGGACTACGTGGTCTCGATCAAGGGCCCGCTGACGACGCCGGTGGGCGGCGGCATCCGTTCGCTGAACGTGGCGCTGCGCCAGGAGCTGGACCTGTACGTCTGCCTGCGCCCGGTGCGCTACTTCAAGGGCGTGCCTTCGCCGGTCAAAGAGCCGGAGAAGACCGACATGGTCATCTTCCGCGAGAACTCGGAAGACATCTACGCCGGCATCGAATTCGAAGCCCAGAGCGACAAGGCCAAGAAGCTGATCAAGATCCTGCAGGACGAGTTCGGCGTCAAGAAGATCCGCTTCCCGGAGACCTCGGGCATCGGCGTCAAGCCGGTCTCGAAGGAAGGCACTGAGCGCCTGGTGCGCAAGGCCATCCAGTACGCGATCGACAACGACAAGCCGTCGGTCACGATCGTGCACAAGGGCAACATCATGAAGTTCACGGAAGGCGGTTTCCGTGACTGGTCCTACGCGCTGGCGCAAAAGGAATTCGGCGCCGAGCTGATCGACGGCGGCCCGTGGTGCAAGTTCAAGAACCCGAAGACGGGCAAGGAAATCGTCGTCAAGGACGCGATTGCCGACGCCTTCCTGCAGCAGATCCTGCTGCGTCCGGCCGAGTACTCGGTGGTGGCGACGCTGAACCTGAACGGCGACTACATCTCCGACGCTCTGGCTGCACAAGTCGGCGGCATCGGCATCGCCCCGGGCGCGAACCTGAGCGACTCCGTCGCAATGTTCGAAGCCACCCACGGCACGGCTCCGAAGTACGCCGGCAAGGACTACGTGAACCCGGGTTCGGAAATCCTGTCGGCCGAAATGATGCTGCGCCACATGGGCTGGACGGAAGCCGCTGACCTGATCATCTCGTCGATCGAGAAGTCGATCCTGTCGAAGAAGGTCACGTACGACTTCGCCCGCCTGCTGGAAGGCGCGACGCAGGTGTCGTGCTCGGGCTTTGGTCAGGTGATGATCGACAATATGTGAGCCTGCTCTCACGGCATTCCGCCGTGACGCACAAAACCCCGGCAGATCCCTGATCGCCGGGGTTTTTTGTTGACCGGCCACCGCGCAAGGCCACACCGGCGTTGACAAAGATTTACGGTTACCCCAAGCCGCAAAGCTAGATTGGACTTGCCTGTTCTACGAGAGGCCGGTCCTGGGAATGCCAGAACCCGCCGCGTTGCTGTGTGCTGTGCCACCAAGGGGCGGATCATGCAAGACGACACGGACATCATCGCAAGTTACGGACATCCGGAACGCTGGTTCGCGAAAGCCTCGCGCACGCGGGCTGGGCGCGAACTGGCCATTACCGCGCTGCATTGGGAGGTCGGGCTGGCGATCGCGGCGGTGCCGTTGACGGCGCTGCTCGCCTACGAATTCCTCGGCCTGATGCTGAGCGTCGCATTTCCGCACACCCACGGCTGAGCGGGGGAGGACGCCATCATGCGACCGTCTCTATCTGTACGTCAGACCCCGGGCCGCAGGTATCGGGCCGGGGCACGGCATCGGCGGCCGGTGCCCAGGCATTCGCGGTGGGCACGCGCTGCCCGCCGCACCGTGGCACGGGTGTCCGGATGTTCCAGCGCGCCGCTCAGTGCGCGGTAGCCGCCGGGTCAGTTCGCCGAGCGCGGTGGCCGGGCGGGCGGGGGCTCGGGCGTCCGCTGGCTCACCGCGTCCCGCAGCCGCCGCATGCCGCGCCACAACTTGGGCAGCAGCCACATCACGACCAGCAGCACGAGCCCCAGTCCGACCAGGAACGCCACCGGCAGAAAGAGCGCCATCAGCAGCCCGCCGCTGGCCGCCACGTCTTCACTGAACGAGGCCGCCCAGTTCGAGAACGGTTCCGGCGACACGTTGATCAGTGCGCGCGTGCTGGCCTTGGTGACATGGGCGGCCCCAGCCAGCGTGCCGCCGACCAGTCCGGCGGCGACCATCCACTGCGGATCGAGCTGCCCGAATGCGCCGGCTGCCAGGATGGCGCCGGCGGGAATCCGGATGAAGGTGTGGATGCCGTCCCAGACCGAGTCGAAGCCCGGCACCTTGTCGGCGAGGAATTCCGCGATGGCCAGTACGCCGGCCAGCGCAATCACCCACCAAGATTCGAGGGCGTGCAGGCCGGGCGGCAGGTGCAGCCATCCGGTGCGTGCCAGGGCGCCAGCGGCGAAGACTGCGAGATAGAGGCGGAATCCGCTGGTCCAGGACAAGCCCGCGGCCAGCGCGGCGGTTTCCAGCATGAGGCTCCTCGCAGGTTCCGTCGGCCCAGGGTGCGGGCGTGCTGTGCTGATGCAGGCAGTGTAGTACGCGCCCGCGCAGGCGGCCCCGGGATGCGTGTGGCTGGTGGCGATGCAGGGCCCGCACGAAAAAAACGCCAAGCGCCGGGGGGGACGCTTGGCGAGCGAAGGGGGAGGTCGTTGACCTCCTTCGGGTGTCGTCGCGCCAGCGTCTCTCTCGCTTTTCGCGACGCCGCCAATGTAACCCGGGGTCCCCGGGGCAAATCTAAACAATCTTCCGTATACCGCGGATGTGTCGGGGCGGCTGTTTTGCGGTACGGGCCCAGTGGGGCGCGGTGTCGTGACATAGCGTTTTCGTCACTTTCGTTGGGAGGCGACAGGCTTCGCTTCCGTATCGATGGCGTGCGGCAACGGCGGGTTTGATATCGATGTATTAAGAGGAGGGCGCGCCTTGGTGCATGGATATTCGCGGCGGGTGCCGGATGCAGTCGGGCCGGATGCGGCAGCGGTGCCTGGACTGCAAGTCCCCATGGCCGCCTCTCGGGGCGGGAGCGGCGGGGCCGGCATCCTGCGCAGACGGGCAGCAAAAAGCCCGGCGCGGTGCCGGGCTTTCTGCGGGTCGGTCACCCTCGCCTGGTCGGCGGGGTGTCAGCGACGTGGATCAGGCGGCCTGGATGTTGGTGGCCTGCTTGCCCTTCGGGCCCTGCGTCACGTCGAACGCGACGCGCTGGCCTTCCTTGAGCGTCTTGAAACCGTTCATCTGGATCGCCGAGAAATGCGCGAACAGTTCTTCGCCGCCCTCGTCGGGCGAGATGAAGCCAAAACCCTTGGCGTCGTTGAACCACTTGACCGTACCGTTTGCCATAGAACCCCTCCGTGGATACACAAGTCCGAGCGGGGATGCGGTGCCTATCGGGCAGAGCGGAGCGGACCGCGCAGTCATCGCTTGTCCGTCGCGCGCCATGCACGACAAAAGGCGCGGTTGCGAAACCGCGCCGTCAGCGATCGGTCTTCTCGTGGCGGGTGCCACAGCCTGAAGCGGTGCGTCGATCTGTTGTCGACTGAGGTGAGGCCTCCCCGGCTCACCAATCATGAGGCCCGTCGCCGCCGTGTTCCCGGCGCAGTGGGGCGCACATGTTGCGTTCGATTGTTCGAGGAAAGCCACAGCGTGTCAAGGCTGCGGACGGCGGGGCTGTGGCGAAAAACGGTCAGTTTTTTCAGAGCATTCCCTCGAATTTTGCCCGGGCAACCCCATCTGCGGAACCACGGCCGAATCGCCGTTGCACACGCGCGGGCGGGATGGCGCTGCCGCGCGGGTGCCGTTGAACGGACACCGGCAGGGCCAAACCGTTTGCAGGGCTTGAAGTCGGTGTCATTTCCCCAAATTGCGAACTCGAAAGGAGTGGTTAGAATAAGACCATGGCAATCCGGCAAGCGACCACTCCACAACACGACGCAGGCACCGTACTGGAGCGGAAAGAGCAAGCGCTCAAACCGCCCGCCATGTACAAGGTCCTGTTGCTCAACGACGACTACACCCCGATGGAATTCGTCGTGATGATTTTGCAGCAATACTTCAGCAAGGACCGGGAGACCGCTACACAGATCATGTTGACTGTGCATCGGGAAGGTCGGGGCGTGTGCGGTATCTACACCCGGGATATCGCCGCGACGAAAGTGGAATTGGTATCAACCCATGCACGGCAGGCGGGTCACCCCCTGCAGTGCGTGATGGAGGAAGCATGATCGCGCAAGAACTGGAAGTCAGCCTGCACATGGCGTTTGTCGAAGCCCGCCAGGCTCGCCACGAATTCATTACGGTGGAGCATCTGCTGCTTGCGCTGCTGGACAATCCGACGGCGGCGGAAGTGCTGCGCGCCTGCGCCGCCAACATCGAAGACCTCCGCACGCACCTGAAGAACTTCATCGCCGACAATACGCCGGTGGTGCCGGGCACGGACGAGGTGGACACGCAGCCGACGCTGGGCTTCCAGCGCGTGATCCAGCGCGCCATCATGCACGTGCAGTCGACCTCCAACGGCAAGAAGGAGGTGACGGGCGCCAATGTGCTGGTGGCCATCTTCGGCGAGAAGGACTCCCACGCGGTCTACTACCTGCAGCAGCAGGGCGTGACGCGGCTGGATGTCGTCAACTTCATCAGCCACGGCATCCGCAAGGACCAGGCCGAGCCGGCCAAGCACGGCGACAGCAATCCGGAGGGCGAAGCCGGCGACGGCAAGGAAAGCCCGCTGGAGCAATTCACCCAGAACCTGAACGCGCTGGCCAAGGCCGGCAAGATCGATCCGCTGATCGGCCGCGAGCAGGAAGTCGAGCGCGTGGTACAGGTGCTGTGCCGTCGCCGCAAGAACAATCCGCTGCTGGTGGGCGAGGCGGGCGTCGGCAAGACGGCGATCGCCGAAGGGCTGGCATGGCGCATCACCAAGGGCGAGGTGCCGGACATCCTGGCCCGGTCGGTGGTGTATTCGCTCGACATGGGCGCGCTGCTGGCCGGCACCAAGTACCGCGGCGACTTCGAGCAACGGCTCAAGGGCGTGCTGAAGTCGCTCAAGGACAACCCGAACGCGATTCTGTTCATCGACGAAATCCATACGCTGATCGGCGCCGGCGCCGCATCGGGCGGCACGCTGGACGCGAGCAACCTGCTCAAGCCAGCGCTGTCGTCGGGCGCGCTCAAGTGCATCGGCGCGACCACCTTCACCGAATACCGGGGCATCTTCGAGAAGGACGCGGCGCTGTCGCGGCGCTTCCAGAAGATCGACGTGGTGGAGCCGTCCATCGACCAGACCGTGCAGATCCTGCGTGGGCTGAAGTCGCGGTTCGAGGAGCACCACGGCGTCAGGTACGCGGCGTCTGCCTTGACGGCGGCGGCCGAGCTGTCGGCGCGCTTCATTACTGACCGCCACCTGCCGGACAAGGCGATCGACGTGATCGACGAGGCCGGCGCGGCGCAGCGCATCCTGCCGAAGTCGAAGCAGAAGAAGACCATCGGCAAGGGTGAGATCGAAGACATCGTGTCGCGCATCGCCCGTGTCCCGCCGCAAAGCGTGTCGCAGGACGACCGCAGCAAGCTGCAGACGCTGGAGCGCGACCTGAAGTCGGTCGTGTTCGGGCAGGACCCGGCCATCGACGCGCTGGCTTCGGCCATCAAGATGTCGCGCGCCGGGCTGGGCAAGACCGACAAGCCGATCGGCTCGTTCCTGTTCTCCGGCCCGACCGGCGTCGGCAAGACCGAGGTCGCCAAGCAACTGGCGTTCATCCTGGGCATCGAGCTGATCCGCTTCGACATGTCGGAGTACATGGAGCGCCATGCGGTGAGCCGGCTGATCGGCGCGCCTCCGGGCTACGTCGGGTTCGACCAGGGCGGCCTGCTGACCGAGGCCATCACCAAGAGGCCGCACTGCGTGCTGCTGCTGGACGAAATCGAGAAGGCCCACCCGGACATCTTCAACATCCTGCTGCAGGTGATGGACCATGGCTCGCTGACGGACAACAACGGCCGCAAGGCGGATTTCCGCAACGTGATCATCGTCATGACGACCAACGCGGGCGCCGAGACGATGAACAAGGCCACCATCGGCTTCACCACGGCGCGCGAGCAGGGCGACGAGATGGCCGATATCAAGCGGATGTTCACGCCGGAGTTCCGCAACCGCCTGGATGCGACCATCAGCTTCCGCTCGCTGGACGAGGACATCATCCTGCGCGTGGTCGACAAGTTCCTGATGCAGCTGGAAGAGCAACTGCACGAGAAGAAGGTGGACGCCGTCTTCACCGAGAAGCTGCGCCGCTTCCTGGCGAAGAAGGGTTTCGACCCGCTGATGGGCGCGCGGCCGATGCAGCGCCTGATCCAGGACTTGATCCGCAAGGCGCTGGCCGACGAGCTGCTGTTCGGCAAGCTGGTCAACGGCGGCAAGGTGGCGGTGGACCTGGACGAGGCCGACGCGGTCAAGCTGGAGTTCTCCGAGAACGAGGCGCCGCCCGCACCCGCGCAGGAAGAAGCGGAAGCCTGACGGTTCGGTGGTTCCCAAGCAAAACGGCCCGGAAATCCCGGGCCGTTTTTTTATGCATGGAGGCGGCGTTCAGTGCCGGCCGGTGCTGCCGAAGCCGCCCGCGCCGCGCTCGCTTTCCGCGAAGGTGTCCACGATGTTCAGCTCGGCCTGCACCACCGGCACGATCACCAGCTGCGCCAGGCGCTCCATCGGATTCAGCACGAAGGCGGTGTCGCCGCGGTTCCAGGTGCTGATCATCAGCTGGCCCTGGTAGTCCGAATCGATCAGGCCGACCAGGTTGCCGAGCACGATGCCGTGCTTGTGGCCCATGCCGGAGCGCGGCAGGATCAGCGCCGCATAGCCGGGGTCGGCCAGGTGGATGGCCATGCCGGTCGGGATCAGGTGCGTGCTGCCGGGCTCGAGGGTGAGCGGGGCATCGAGGCAGGCGCGCAGGTCCAGGCCGGCGCTGCCGGGCGTGGCGTACTGCGGGAGCTGTTCGTGCAGGCGGGCGTCGAGGATCTGGACGTCGAGTTTCATGCGGGACAAGCCGAAGGTTGGGTGGCGGAAGCCGGAGATGGTAGCGCAAACGCCTGGGCCAGCAGCTCGTACGAGCGCATGCGTGCCCGGTAGCTCGGCGCGACGGTCAGCACGATCAGTTCGTCGGCGACGAAGCGTTCCTTGAGCCTGAGCATCTGCTCGGCCACGGATTCGGGTGTGCCGATGAGGCTGCGCGGGCGTTCGCGCGCGATGATGGCCTGGTCGCGCTCGGTAGGGCGATGCGCTTCGGCCTGTTCGATGCTCGGAATCGGGCCGTTGACCCCGAGCGCCATCTGCACGCGGCGCAGATCGACCGCGGCCTCGCAGCGGCGCGCCTCCGCTTCCGTATCGGCGGCGATCACGAAGACGGCGGCGGCACTGTACGGGCGCGGCTCGAAGCCGGGCGAGAAGTCGGTGCGGTACTGCTGCGCGACGATGTGGCCGACGTGCGGGTTGATGAAGTGGGCGAAGGCGAAGCGGATGCCGAGCCGCGCGGCCAGCGCGCCGCCGAAATCGCTGGAGCCCAGCATCCACAGCTCGGGCCGGGTGTCGATCTCGGGCTGCAGGATCACGCCATGGGCCGGGTGGTCGGGCGGCAGCGTGCCGCTCAGGTGCCAGATCAGTTCCTGCACCTGCTGCGGGAAGTGGTCGCCGCGGTTGTAGTCGCCCATGGCGACGGCCTGCGCGGTGCGCATGTCGCCGCCGGGCGCGCGGCCCACGCCCAGGTCGATGCGGTTGGGGAACAGCGCCTCCAGCAGGCGGAACTGCTCGGCCAGCTTGAACGGGCTGTAGTAGGGCAGCATCACCCCGCCGGAGCCCACGCGCAGGTGCCGCGTCGCGCTCGCCACGCGGGCGATCATCACTTCGGGCGCCGGGTTGCTGACGCCGCGCAGGCCGTGGTGCTCGGCGCACCAGTAGCGCGTGTAGCCGAGCGCATCGGCCATCTGGGCCAGGTCCACCGTGGCGGCGATGGCGTCGCGCGCGCTGTGGCCGTGGATGACCGGGCTCTGGTCGAGGATGGACAGGCGGACGGCCGTGCCGCTGCTCATCGCCGTGCTTCCTGCACGCGCTCGGCGATGGCGGCGACGATCTGGCGCGCCAGCGTCAGCTTGTCGGCGCGCGCCAGGCGGGTGATGCCGGCGGGGTCGAAGAGGGCGACTTCGTTGTCGTCGAGGCCGAAGGTCTTGTGGCCGAGATTGCCGACCAGCAGCGGGATGCCCTTCTTCCGACGCTTGGCTTCGCCGAATTCTTCGAGCCGTTCGGTCTCGGCCGCGAAGCCGACGCAGAACGGCGCATCGGCGCGGCGCGCGACGGTGGCGAGGATGTCGGGGTTCTGCGTGAGCGACAGTGCGGGCACATCGGTGTCGCTCTGCTTCTTGAGCTTGTTGTCGGCGGCCTGGTCGACGCGCCAGTCGGCCACGGCGGCGACCGCGATGAAGACGTCGGTGCGGGTGGTGTCCAGCTCGCGCATCACCGCGTCGTGCATCTGCTGGGCGGTCTGCACGTCGATGCGCAGCACGCCGGCGGGCGTGTCCTGGTGACAGGGGCCGGCGACCAGCGCCACGTCCGCGCCGGCCTGCGCGGCGGCGCGCGCCAGCGCGAAGCCCATCTTGCCGCTGGAGAGGTTGGTGATGCCGCGCACCGGGTCGATCGGCTCGAAGGTCGGGCCGGCGGTCAGCAGCACGCGGTGTCCTCGCAGCAGCTTGGGCTGGAAGAAGCCGACGAGCGCCTCGACGATGGCCTCCGGCTCCAGCATGCGGCCGTCGCCGACCTCACCGCAGGCCTGGTCGCCGGCGTCCGGGCCGAGCAGGGTGACATCGTCGGCGCGCAGCTGGGTGGCGTTGCGTTGGGTGGCGGGCGCGGCCCACATCTGGCGGTTCATGGCGGGCGCCACCAGCAGCGGGCAGTCGCGCGCGATGCACAGCGTGGAGAGCAGGTCGTCGGCCAGGCCGTGCGCGAGCTTGGCGAGGAAATCCGTGGAGGCCGGCGCGACGACAATGGCGTCCGCCTCGCGCGACAGGTCGATGTGCGCCATGTTGTTGCCGACGCGGTCGTCCCACTGCGACGTGAACACCGTCCGCCCGGACAGCGCCTGCATCGTCACCGGCGTGATGAAATGCGTGGCCGCGTCGGTCATCACCACCTGCACGGTGGCGCCGGCCTTGGTCAGAAGCCGCACCAGCTCGGCCGACTTGTAGCATGCGATGCCGCCGGTCAGCCCGAGCACGAAATGTTTGCCTTGCAGTTCCATGAGAGCCCGTCTGGAAATCGATTGACGCAATGCGCGAGGGCAGGATACAACCCGGGGCCGGGTCGTCCTGCCGGACAGTGGCGATGATACCGGCTTGCCCGGCGGCCGTCCGGCGGCCGGATTGTTCCCTCAAACGCTTGTTCCCGATATGGTTTTGCGTCGTTCCGTGGTGCGTGATGTGCTGGCGGCGATCGGCCTGGGTGCCGTCGTCGCGCTGGTGGTGGGCGCCGTGCTGGTGCACGGGTCCAGAACGTGGCTGCGGGAGGAATCGGTCCCCGGCCGCGCGGATGTGATCGTCGTGCTGGGCGGGGAGTCGGGCCAGCGCGTGATCGGCGCGGCCGAGCTGTACCACGCGGGCGTGGCGCCGCGCATGTTCGTCAGCGGCGGGGGCGATTGCCTGCTGATCGTGCGCCGCCTGGAGATGGCGGGCGTGCCGGCGGAGCGCATCGGCCACGAGTGCGAATCCGGCAGCACGATGGAGAACGCGCGGATGACGCGCCGCACGCTGGCCGGTCAGCCCGTGCGCAGTGCCGTGCTGGTCACGAGCTGGTATCACACCGGCCGCGCGCTCAACGTCTTCCGCCGGGTCTGGCCCGAGGTGACATGGGGCGCGCGGGGCGTCTTTCCCGGCGATACGCTCGCTAAGTCATTCCCGATCTACGAAAGCGGATCGATCCTGGCGGAGTACATCAAGCGGGCGTGGTACGCGGTGCGGTATTGATCCGCCTGCCGCGCCCACGCACCCGGGCGTCCTAGCGTCGAACCCGCTGCAGCTCGTCGATGATCAGCAGCACCGCGCCGATGCAGATGCCGCAATCGGCGACGTTGAACGCGGGCCAATGGTAGCCGCGCAGGTGGAAGTCGAGGAAGTCCACCACGTGGCCGTAGACGAGACGGTCGATCACGTTGCCGAGCGCCCCGCCGAGGATCAGCGCCAGCGCAAAGCAGAACAGCTTCTGCCCGCTGTGGCGCTTGAGCAGCCACACGATGAACAGCGCCGCCGCCACGCCCAGGCCGGTGAAGAACCAGCGCTGCCAGCCGCCCGCCGCCGCCAGGAACGAGAACGCCGCGCCCCGGTTGTAGGCCAGCACCAGGTTGAAGAACCCGGTGATCGGGCGCGACTCGCCGTAGACGAAGGTCTTGAGGACGGCGATCTTGGTCAGCTGGTCCAGCAGGATCCAGATGACGCCCAGGCCCAGCCAGGGGCCCACGCCATGACCGCCGCCGCTTTTGCTACCCGCGGCCTTGCTCTTGCCGTTGTTGCGCGTGGCCATCAGGCAGCGCTCCGTTGTTCGCCGGCGCCGAACAGGTTGTCGGTGCAGCGCTTGCACAGGGTCGGGTGGGCCGCGTCGTGGCCGACATCGGCGCGATAGTGCCAGCAGCGCTCGCACTTGGCGTGCGCCGACGGCACCACGCTGATCAGCAGGTCGCCGCCTTCCGGCGCGCGCTCCAGCCTGGCGGCGGACGTGATCAGCACGAAGCGCAGGTCATCGCCCAGGCCGGCCAGCGCGTCGTACACGCCGTCGCCCGCCGAGACCGTCACCTCGGCCTGCAGCGACGAGCCGATCTTGCCGTCGATGCGCAGCGCTTCCAGTTGCTTGGTCACCTCGCCGCGCACGTTGCGGATGGCCGCCCATGTCTCCAGCAGCACACTGGCGCCTTGCGGAACCGGCGCGTCGTAGTAGGTGCTGGTGAAGATGGTGTCGGTGTGCGGCGTGCCGTGCGCGAAGACCTGCCAGGCCTCTTCAGCCGTGAACGACAGGAACGGTGCCATCCAGTGCAGCATCGCCTGCGTGATGTGGTACAGCGCGTTCTGCGCCGAGCGGCGGGCCACCGAGTCCGGCGCGGTGGTGTACAGGCGGTCCTTCAGCACGTCGAGGTAGAAGCCGCCCAGGTCTTCCGAGCAGAAGGTCTGCAGCTTGGAGACCACCGGGTGGAACTCATACACGTCGTAGTGCGACAGGATTTCCTTCTGCAGCGCATCCGTCAGGGCCACGGCGTAGCGGTCGATCTCCAGCCACTGCTCGGGCGGCAGCGCATGCTTGGCGTGGTCGTAATCGGTCAGGTTGGCCAGCAGGAAGCGCAGCGTGTTGCGGATGCGGCGGTAGCTTTCCACCACGCGCTTGAGGATCTCATCCGAGATGGCGAGCTCGCCCGAGTAGTCGGTCGAGGCCACCCACAGGCGGATGATCTCGGCGCCCATCTTGCCCGCGATTTCCTGCGGCGCGATCGTGTTGCCGATCGACTTGGACATCTTGCGGCCCTCGCCGTCCACCGTGAAGCCGTGCGTCAGCAGCGCCTTGTAGGGCGGCTTGCCGTACAGCATCGACGCGGTCAGCAGCGACGAGTGGAACCAGCCGCGGTGCTGGTCGGAGCCTTCCAGATACAGGTCGGCCAGGCGGCCTTCGGGCAGCTCGGCCGAGGCGTCGTACAGGTCGGCCGCGTGCGAGCCGCGGATGACGTGCCAGTGCGTGGTGCCGGAGTCGAACCACACGTCGAGCGTGTCGCGGTTCTTTTCGTACAGATCGGCTTCATCGCCGAGCAGTTCGCGCGGATCCAGCGCCTGCCAGGCTTCCACGCCGCTCTTCTCGATACGCTGGGCGACCTGCTCCAGCAGTTCGGGCGTGCGCGGGTGCAGCGCACCGGTTTCCTTGTGCACGAAGAAGGCCATCGGCACGCCCCATTGGCGCTGGCGCGACAGCGTCCAGTCCGGGCGGTTGGCGATCATGTTGTGCAGGCGCTGCTTGCCCCAGGCGGGGTAGAAGGCCGTGGCATCGATGCCGGCCAGCGCGGCCTCGCGCAGCGTGGCGTTGCCGTCGTTGGGCTGCACGTCCATCCCCGCGAACCACTGCGAGGTGGCGCGATAGATGATCGGCGTCTTGTGGCGCCAGCAGTGCATGTAGCTGTGCGCATACTTGTGCGCGTCGAACAGGTTGCCCGATGCCTCCAGCACCTCGACGATCTTCGGGTTGGCATCCCAGATCGACAGCCCGCCGAACAGCGGCAGCGTCGATGCGTACACGCCGTTGCCCATCACCGGATTGATGATCTCCGCGTCGGGCATGCCGTGCGCCTTGCACGACTGGAAGTCTTCCACGCCGTAGGCAGGCGCGGAGTGGACGATGCCGGTGCCGGTGTCGATCGTCACGTAGTCGCCCAGGTAGACCGGCGACAGGCGGTCGAAGCCGGCATCCATCTTGGCCAGCGGATGGTGGAAGCGCACGCCCGAGAGCGCCGCGCCTTCGCACGTGGCCAGCACGGTGCCTTCGAGCTTCCAGCTCTGCAGGCAGGCTTCCACGCGTTCGCGGGCGACGATCAGCAGACCGCGCGCCGTGTCGACCAGCGCGTATTCGATTTCCGGATGCAGGTTCAGCGCCTGGTTGGAGGGGATCGTCCACGGCGTGGTGGTCCAGATCACGATCCAGCCCGGCTTGGCCTTGAGCACGTCGGCGCCCACGTGGAAGGCGCTGGCCAGTGCATCGATGTCGGCAAACGGGAAGCCCACGTCGATCGACAGGTCGGTACGGTCGGCGTATTCGACTTCGGCTTCCGCCAGTGCCGAGCCGCAGTCGAAGCACCAGTTGACCGGCTTCAGGCCGCGGAACACGTAGCCCTTTTCCAGGATCTTGCCCAGCGCACGCACCTCATCCGCCTCGTTGCGGAAGTTCATGGTCAGGTACGGGTCGGCCCAGTCGCCGAGCACGCCCAGGCGCTCGAAGTCCACCTTCTGGCGGGCGATCTGCCCAGTGGCGTAGGCGCGAGCCTTTTCCTGCACCTCCTGGACGGGCAGGCCCTTGCCGAACTGCTTCTCGATCTGGATCTCGATCGGCATGCCGTGGCAGTCCCAGCCGGGCACGTAGACCGCGTCGAGCCCGGTCAGGCCGCGCGACTTGATCACCATGTCCTTGAGGATCTTGTTGACGGCGTGGCCGATGTGCAGGTCGCCGTTGGCGTACGGCGGGCCGTCGTGCAGGATGAACTTCTTCGCGCCCTTGCGCGCGGCGCGGATCTTCTTGTAGAGCTGCTTCTCCTGCCAAAGCTTTACCCATTGCGGCTCGCGCTTGGGCAGGTCGCCGCGCATGGGGAAAGGCGTATCCAGCAGGTTGACCGGATACTTGTTTTTCTCCGGCGCGGGCGTCTTCTTGGAATCGGACATGGTGTGGTCTGGGGCGGATTCAGGCAATCAGGGTCGGTGCAGGCGCGTCCCGCGGGGCAGGGCGCGCTTGCGCGGCGTGTAGGGTGTTCGGGCGGCGAGCGTGATGGCCGCCTACTGAATTCGGTCGGTGGCCGAGGTGGCGAAGTCGCGCCGCAGCGCGGGCGATTCGCCGGCCGGCGGGATGGCCAGGCCGAAGAAATGGCGTGCATCGACGCAATCCCTGGCGATCGCATCCTTGAGCGCGTCGAGCGAATCGAAGCGGGCCTCGTCGCGCAGCTTCTTCATGAATTCGACGCGCACCAGCCGGCCGTAGACGTTGGCATGGAAATCGAAGAGATGCACCTCCAGCAGCACACGGCCGGAGTCGTCCACGGTCGGGCGCACGCCGATGCTGGCGACGGCGGGCAGCGGTTTTTCGGCCAGCCCGTGCACCTGCACGATGAAGATGCCCGACACGGCCGGCTTGCGGTGCGAGATGCGCAGGTTCAGCGTGGGAAAGCCCAGCGAGCGGCCGAGCTTCTGCCCGTGCACCACGTGGCCGCTGATGGCGTAGCCGTGGCCGAGCAGGCGCCGGGCGTGTTCGAGGTCGCCGGCAGCTAGCGCCTCGCGCACCGCGGAGCTGGAGATGCGGATGCCGCTCTCCGAGACCGAGCCCATCTGCTCGACCTCGAAGCCGAACTGCGCGCCCGCCGTCTGCAGGTAGGTGAAATCGCCGGCACGCTTGGCGCCGAAGCGGAAGTCGTCGCCGACCAGCAGCCAGCGCGCGTGCAGCCCGTCGACCAGCACATTGCGCACGAACTCCTGCGGCGTCTGCGCGGCGAAATGCGCATTGAAGTGCTCGACAACCACCCGGTCGACGCCCTGGCGGCGCAGGCTCTCCAGCTTGTCGCGCAGCAGCGCGATGCGGGTGGGCGCGCGGTCCGGCATGAAGAATTCGCGCGGATGCGGCTCGAAGGTCATGACCGTCAGCGGCAGTCCGCGCGCGTCGGCCGCCGCGCGCGCGCGGGCCAGCAGGGACTGGTGGCCGCGGTGCACGCCGTCGAAGTTGCCGATGGTCAGCGCGCAGGGCGTGCGGCTCTCGGCATTGGGCAGGCCGCGAAAGACTTTCACGTGGAGCGTCGAGGATCGAAGAAAAAAAGAGTTTTTTTGTTGCCGGATACGCGCGGTCGCCCGCAAAAAACCGGCAAAACCCACATTATATAAGGTAATGCCATCCTTCCCGGTGGCCGGCGGGATGCCGGGCGTTGCACAATTGCCCATGCGCCACGCGCATGGCGTCCCCGCAGGGAACGGGCTTGCGGCACAATCCGCTATTCCCGATCCGATTCCCTGTACACCATTGACCGCTTCGCTGCGTCCTCTCTTGACCAAATTCGGGCTGGCCAGCCGCGCGCCGCTTGAACTCGATGCGCGCGCCAAGCTGCTGGCCGCCGTCCACCGCGGCGCGCCCATGGGGATCGCGGCTTCGGTGGTCCTGCCGGTCCTGACACTGGCTGCCTTCTGGGACACCGGCAACCGCCTCGCGCTGGCGGGCTGGTGCCTGATCATGCTGTGCCTGACGGCCTCCGGGCTGCGCTTCTATTTCGGCTACCGCTATGACATGACCCGCATGACGCTGGCGGCGCACACCCGCAAGTGGTGGACGGGCATGCGCATCATGTCGGCGGTGGGCGGGCTGGCCTGGGGCAGTTCGGCGGGGCTGTACCTGGTCTCGCCGTCGCTGGAGTTCAGCAGCCTGCTGATGATCGTCATCATCGGCGTGGCAGCGGGGGCGGTGCTGTCACAGGCGCCGGTGCCGTCCAACCTGCTGATCCTCGGGACCGGCATCCTGACGCCCCATTTCGTGCTGGCCGAGCAGGCCTTCCCCGAGCACGGCCTGTACGTGCGTTGCGTGCTGCTGTTCTTTGCGGCGTTCCTGGCGCGCCATGCCGCCAACATCCACAGCACGCTGGTGCGCGAAATCCAGCTCGAGAACGAGAGCCGCCAACTGGCCCGCCGCTACCAGGACGAGAAACAGCGCGCGCTGTCCGCCTCGGAAGAGAAGTCGCGCTTCCTGGCCGCCGCCAGCCACGATCTGCGCCAGCCGGTGCATGCGCTGGTGCTGCTGGTCGAGGCGCTGCGGGCGCGCAACCAGTCCGAGACGCTGGCGCCGCTGGTGGAGCAGCTTGCGTCGGGCGCGCAGACCATCGACCTGCTGTTCCGCTCGCTGCTCGACCTGTCCAAGCTGGAAAGCCGCAAGACCTCGCCGACGCTGGAGCCGGTCGACCTGGGCGAGGTCATCACGGAAGTGGTGCAGCAGTTCCTGCCCGATGCGCGCGCCAAGGGCCTCGCGCTTACCCAGCGGATTCCGCCGCTGCCGGTGTTCGGCATGGCTGAGCCGGTGCTGCTGCGTCGCTCGCTGTTCAACCTGTTGCAGAACGCGTTGCGCTACACCTCGCACGGCGGCGTGATGGTGGCGCTGCGGGTGCGGCAGAAGCACTTGCGTATCGAGGTGTGGGACACCGGCATCGGCATCGCGCCGGAGCATCAGAAGGACATTTTCTCGTCGTACTACCAGGTTGAGAACCCCGAGCGCGATCCGAGTCAGGGGCTGGGCCTGGGGCTGGCGATCTACAAGGAGTGCGTGCGGTTGCTGCGGGGCACCCACGGCGTGCGCTCGGTCCCCGGGCGCGGCTCGATGTTCTGGATGGCGCTGCGGCCCGTGCCGGCCGAGATCAAGGCGCCGCTGGCCGCCCAGCCGCGCAGCGAGCAGAAGCGCGCCGTGCTGGAGCAGCCTCGCTTCTCCGGCGTGGTGCTCGTGGTGGACGACGATGCCCAGATCCGCAATGCCTGGCACGCGCTGCTCGAGGCATGGGGCGTGGAAGTGCACAGCGCGGCGGACGGCCCCACGGCCGATCAGGTGCTGATGCGCGGCCTGCGGCCCCAGATTATCTTCTGCGACCTGCGCCTGCCCGGCAAGGAAGACGGCCTGCAGCTGCTGGAGCGCTGGCAGGTCAGCCATCCCGAGGCCCACGCCGTGTTGCTGACCGGCGATCGCAATTCGGCGGCGCTGGCCCGTGCCGAGGAGGCTGGCTACCTGCTGCTGGCCAAGCCGATGGACCCGAACATGCTGCGCGTGCTGCTCAAGCGCTGGCTGCGCGGCCGTGCAGCCGAGCCGCAAGTGGCGGCCTATTGAAGGGAAAAGGAATAGGGGTGAGTGGCGCCGCAGCGTGCGGCGGCGCCGCCTGCGTCAGGCCGAGCCGGTCAGGCGGAAGCGCTCCATGCGCGAGATGATCTGGATGCGCGTGCGTACGCCCAGCCGCTGCAGGATCGCCGAGACGTGTTCCTTGACGGTGTTCTCCGTCAGGCCCAGTTGGCGCGCGATGGATTTGTTCGGCAGCCCTTCGAGCAGCAGTGCCAGCACCGAACCCTGGCGCGGCGTCAGGCCCAGTTCGGTCGGCGTGATGGGGATGCCGTGGGAGGCGCCGCTCTTGCCGTTGGTCATGCCCAGATCGTCTTCCGACGGGAACGACGAGCCCCCGCCGAAAATGCCCGCCACCGCCTGCGAGAACGCGTGTGCGTCGGCGTGCTTGCCGATGAACCCGATGGCGCCCAGCGCCTGTGCCTTCGCGACGATTTCCGGCGTGTTCTCGGCCGACATGAAGGCGAAGCGCGCCTCGGGCAGCTTGCCGCGCAGCTCGCGCATCGCGTCGAAACCCGTGCAGTCGGACAGCCAGACATCCAGCAGGACCACGTCCGGGCGGATGCCCTCGTCGATCAGCGCCAGGGCCTGACGCCGGCCGATGGCCGCATGGACTTGGATTTCAGGCAGGGCTTGCGCAAGAAAAGTGGTCGTGCCAGATAAGGCGAGAGGGTGGTCATCGACCACCAGCAGGCTACGCAGCGAGCTCGTCATTCTTCTATTCCCCGGTGAGGGCAGTGCCCTCTTGTTGTTGTACGCGTGCTGCCCCGGCGTGGGCGGTGGCTATCGGGCTTGGTGCCGATGGCCGTCACGGTCATGTTCCGCATATTGTCGCAGCGCGGCGTCGGTGGTGGCGATGGGTGCCTGGGCCGTCCGGCTGCGCACCCGGCCCCGGGTGTGCGGAGAATTATGGTGCCGAGATTATCAGACCGCGGCAGGGCCCGCCAACGTCCGCATGGCCGTTTTTGCTGACGCGGCAGGGTTTTTGCTTGCCCGCGTCGGCTAAATACCACGCTCTGGACAGGGCGAGCGGGCGCCGCAGTGCGCGCGTCACATGGTTTTACCGGGGGAGCGCGGCGCACTTGATAAAATGCTGCGATGAAAAATATCGTCATTCTCATTTCCGGACGTGGCTCGAATATGGAAGCCATCGTCCGCGCATGCCAGGCCGAGGGCTGGCCGGGGCGCATCGCAGCCGTGATCTCCAACCGCCCGGACGCCGCCGGCCTCAGGTTTGCGGCTTCGCACGGCATCGCCACCGCGGTGGTCGACCACAAGGCCTTCCCCGACCGCGACAGCTTCGACACCGCCCTGGCCGCGGCCATCGACGGCTTCGCGCCGGATCTAGTGGTGCTGGCGGGTTTCATGCGCATCCTGACGCCGGGCTTCGTGCAGCGCTACGCAGGACGCCTGCTCAATATCCATCCGTCGCTGCTGCCGTGCTTTCCCGGGTTGCATACGCACGAGCAGGCACTGGCCATGGGCGTCAAGGTGCACGGCGCAACGGTCCATTTCGTGACCGCCGAACTGGACCACGGCCCTATCGTGCTGCAGGCCGCCATTGAGGTGCGCGCTGGCGATACGCCGGATTCGCTGGCGGCGCGCCTGCTGGAGCAGGAGCACGTCATCTATCCGCGCGCCGTGCGCTGGTTCGTCGAAGGGCGGCTGCAGATGGAGCGCGGCGTGGTGCGCGTGTCGCCGGAAGCGTCGCAGCTCGTGCTCGGCGCCGATATGCAGGAGGCCGTATGAGCGGGTCGGGTCGTCAACGTTCGCAGGGCGGTCGGGGCCCGGTGGCAGGTAAGCCCCGCGACGGGCGTCCTCAGCGTCCGGCGGGTCGTGCTCCGCAGGGGCAGCGTCCCCAGGCTGCGCCGCGCTCCCGCACTGGAGTGCACGTCAGCCATCTCGAGCATCTCGACAAGGTGCTGGCCCGGCTGCTTCATTTTGCCGCACCGGCCGACATGATCGTCAGCCAGTATTTCCGCGAGCACCATGAACTGGGCCATCGCGAGCGGGGCATCATCGCGGAAGCGGCCTTTGCCGTCCTGCGGCGCAAGGTCGAGTTCGGGCAGTTTGCCGAGAGCGGTTCCGGCCCGGCACGCCGGCGGCTGGTGCTGCTGGGCCTGCTGCAGACCGCCGGCCGCGAAGCCATCGCGCCGTTCCTGACGCCGCAGGAAGCCGAGTGGCTGGACCGCTGGGCGATCATCGACCGCGCCGCGCTGGCGCCCCGCGTGCGCGCCAATCTGCCGGACTGGCTGTTCGACGCGCTGGTCGCGCAGCACGGCCAGGCCTTCACCGAGACGCTGGCCCAGGCCTGGCTTGCGCCGGCGCCGCTGGATCTGCGCGTCAACACCCTGAAGGGCGAGCGCGACGCCGTCCTGGCGACGCTGGCGCAAGCCGGCATCGAGGGCGCACCGGCGCCGCTGTCGCCGGTCGGCATCCGCCTGGCGGGCAAGCCGGCACTGAACAAGCTCGACATCTTCACCAACGGCACGGTCGAGGTGCAGGATGAAGGCAGCCAGCTCCTGTGCCAACTGCTCGCCCCCAAGCGCAGTGAGATGGTGGTCGATTTCTGTGCGGGCGCCGGCGGCAAGACGCTCGCGATCGGAGCCGCGATGCGCTCCACCGGTCGGCTGTACGCCTTCGATATCTCGGAGAAGCGGCTGGCCAATCTGGGGCCCCGCCTGGCGCGCAGTGGCCTGTCCAATGTGCATCCGGCCCGCATCGACAGCGAGCATGACGCGAAGGTCAAGCGCCTGGCCGGCAAGATCGACCGCGTGCTGGTCGACGCGCCTTGCAGCGGGCTGGGTACGCTGCGCCGCAATCCGGATCTGAAGTGGCGCCAGTCGGCCCAGGCGGTGGAGGAGATGTCGGCCAAGCAGCTGTCGATCCTGACCTCGGCGGCGCGGCTGCTGAAGGCGGGCGGGCGGCTGGTCTACGCCACGTGCAGCGTGCTGGCGCGCGAGAACCAGCAGGTGGTCGAACAGTTCCTGGCTCAGCACGCGGATTTCGTCCTCGTGCCCGCCGGGGAAGCGCTCGCGGCCCAGAAGATTCCGCTCGAAATGGGCCCGTACCTCGAGCTGTACCCGCATGTCCACCAGACCGACGGCTTCTTCGCCGCCGTGCTGGAACGTCGCGCATGAGGACGCGCCGGCTCGGTCTGGCGCTGGCCGCGTGGCTGGCGCTCGCCGGCGGCGGCACCGCGCTGGCCCGCGTCGAGCCGCCGGTGCTGCCCGCCAAGGGCACCCTGCAAGCCGCCTTCACGCCCGATGACGACGTCGAAGGGCTGCTCGCCGATGCCATCGGCCAGGCCCGCGAGCAGGTGCTGGTGCAGGCCTATCTGCTGTCGAACAAAGTGATCACCCGCGCGCTGCTGGATGCCCACGGCCGCGGCATCGACGTGCGCGTGCTGGCGGACCGTGAGCAGATGATGCGCTCCGGCGGCAGCCGGGTGCCGGAACTGGCCGGCGCCGGCGTGCCGGTCTCGCTGGAGGTGCGCTACAAGAACGCGCACAACAAGGTCATCGTGATCGATCCGCGCGGCTCGCATCCGGTGCTGGTAACCGGCAGCTTCAACTTTACGCAGACGGCGCAGCGCGAGAACGCCGAGAACGTCCTGATCGTGCGCGGCGATGCCGATCTCGCGCAGCGCTACGCCGACAACTGGCAGAAGCACGCAGCCGACGCGCTGCCGTATCAGCCTGACTAACCGACCGCTCCGATGAATGGATTGCCGTTGAACCACATCGCGCTGGGGCGCATGATCGGCGACATCGTCGACGATCTGGGCGGCTCTCGCTTTATTTGGCAGTTGGGGGTGCTGGCGCTGCTGCTCGGCGTGGCCTGGCTGGCGGCCCGGCCGATCGCACGGCGACTGCACGCGCGCCACGTCGGCGACAGCTTTGCGCTGCGCTTTGCCTGGGCCAGCCTCGAGCGCGCGGTGTTCCCGCTGCTCGGCTGGCTGCTGGTGCTCGCGGCACGCTATGCACTGGCCGGCGTCATGCCGATCAGCGTGTTCCGGCTGGCCGTGGTGCCGCTGTTCGGCCTGGCGATGCTGTATTTCGTGTTCTATGTGCTGCGTCGCGTGTTGTCCGCCAACGGCGATCTGCACGGGATGCTGATGCTGGTCGAGCGCGTGCTGACCACGCTGATGTGGATCGGCATGGTGCTCTACGTGGTGGGCGTGCTCAGCGATGTGGTCAGCTACCTGGAGGGCATCCAGTTCTCGGTGGGCGGCAAGCAGAAGGTGAACCTGGCGGCCATGCTGATGGCCGTGGTGTGGATCCTGCTGACGGTGCTGGTGGCCATGTGGTTCGGCTCGTGGCTCGACGGCCGCATCACCCGCGCCGCCGCGATCGACGCCAACCTGAAGGTGGTGCTGTCGCGCGTGGCCAAGGCGGCGCTGCTGCTGGTGTCGCTGCTGCTGAGCCTGTCGCTGGTGGGCATCGACCTGACGGTGCTGTCGGTGTTCGGCGGGGCGCTGGGCGTCGGGCTCGGCTTCGGCCTGCAGAAGATCGCCAGCAACTATGTGTCGGGCTTCATCATCCTGCTGGAGCGTTCGCTCAAGCTCGGCGACCAGATCACGGTCAGCACCTACACCGGCGTCGTGACGCAGATTCGCACCCGCTATACCGTGGTGCGCAACGGCGATGGCGACACCTTCGTGCCGAATGAACTGATGGTCGCCCAGGCGGTGCAGAACCACAATGAGCGCGGCACGGTTCGTGTGGCCGTGCGGGTGCAGGCCGCCTACCCGGCCGATCCCGAGGTCGTGCTTGGGTTGCTGGTCGCCTGCGCCGAAGGCGTTCCGCGCGTGCTGGCCGATCCGGCGCCGGCCGCGTTCCTGGCCGCCTTTGCCGACAGCGGCATCGAGTATGAACTGGGCGTATGGATCGCCGATCCGCACAACGGCAAGCTGGGCGTGCAGTCCGACCTGAACCGGGCGATCTACAAGCGCTTCAAGGCGGCGGGCGTCGAGATTCCCTACCCGCAGCGGGAAGTCCGCTTGCTGGGGCCGCTCGCGGTGCAGCAGCCGTCACTGGGTGATTCTGGCGTCGCATCGTAGCGTTGGTGTCGGTCCTTAACACATCCTGCCGGGAACGGTAAGTCGTTGTTTTCAGTCAAATTGGCGGTTTTCCCCCATAGTCTGGAGGGGGCATTCGGTTAAAATGCCAGTTGCTCCATAGAAGGATCAGACGGCACCGTCGCAATGGCATCGGCCTTGCGGCAAAGGGCCGCACGACATTGCAATGCGCAGGGGCGGAGGTCACAGTGCGAGCGCAGCGATGCGCCGGCACATGACGCGCGGCCGGACGGCCGCACCCGATTCCCCGCCGAACCGCCCCCGATGTTGCCGCCAGGCGACACAAGTGGCCCGATGACGCAGCACCGTCAATTCTGACCAGGCTGCTTCGATGACCCCGAGTTGACCACGGAGATGAACTTGATCGACTCCTTTCTGAGTTTCCTTGCCAACGGCACCCTGAACTGGGCCTGGTGGCAGATCCTGATTTTCACGCTGGTGGTGACGCACATGACCATCGCCAGCGTCACGATTTTCCTGCACCGTTGCCAGGCGCACCGCGCGCTCGACCTGCACCCGGCCGCCGCCCACGTCTTCCGCTTCTGGCTCTGGCTGACCACCGGCATGGTCACCAAGGAGTGGGCTGCCATCCACCGCAAGCACCACGCCAAGTGCGAGACCGAAGAGGATCCGCACAGCCCGCAGACGCGCGGCATCCGCAAGGTGCTGCTGGAAGGCGCCGAGCTGTACCGCACCGAGGCCAAGAACCGCGAGACCATCCAGAAATTCGGTCACGGCACCCCGAACGACTGGATCGAGCAGAACCTCTATTCCAAGTACACCTGGCAGGGCGTCGGCCTGATGCTGATCCTCGACGTGCTGATGTTCGGCACGCTCGGCCTGACCGTGTGGGCGGTGCAGATGCTGTGGATCCCGATCAATGCTGCCGGCATCATCAACGGGCTGGGTCACTACTGGGGCTACCGCAACTTCGACTGCGAAGATGCGTCGACCAACGTGTTCCCGTGGGGCCTGATCATCGGCGGCGAAGAGCTGCACAACAATCACCACACCTACGCCACGTCGGCCAAGTTCTCGATCAAGTGGTATGAGTTCGACGTGGGCTGGGGCTACATCCGTGCGCTGGAGATGGTGGGCCTGGCCAAGGTCAAGAAGGTGGCGCCCAAGGCACGCTTTGGCGACGTCAAGCCGGTTGACCAGAACACGCTGGAAGCCATCATCGCCAACCGCTACGACGTGATGGCCCGCTATGCCAAGACCGTCAAGGCCGCCTATCGCCAGGAGCTGGCCAAGCTGAAGGACGCCCGTGACGTGGAGTACCGCGCGCTGAAGCCGGCCCGCAAGTGGTTCCATCGCGATGAGGCCAAGCTGGGTGCGCCCCAGCGTGAGCAGCTGTCGCAGATCGTGTCGGATCATTCCGCGCTGCACACCTTCGTCGAGATGCGCCGCGACCTGGGCGCGCTGTGGGGCCGCTCGAACGCATCACGCGAACAACTGCTGCACCAGCTGCAGGACTGGTGCAAGCGGGCGGAGGAAAGCGGCATCCATGCGCTGCAGGAATTTGCCGTGCGCCTGCGCCGGTACGCCTGATTCCGTTGCTTCCTTGATGAAGCCCCGCTGAGCAGCGGGGCTTTTCTTTTGGGTAAACTTCCTCCATTCATTCTCTTAACAAGGCGCGACCAAGCAGCGCGCTCAGCGTCCTCCACACACACCGTTCGTAATACTGCCGCGCCACTTTTCCCGGCGCCCACCGGACGGGGAGACCACCATGGAAACCCACATCAAGACGGTTGAATTCGAGCGCCCGAATATGCTCGCCGAGGCGCAATCCGGCGCCAGTTGCGTCGCGCACGCCTGGGCCAAGGTGCCGCCGGCTTTGTCGCGCGAGGAGCGCGACGCCCTGAAAGTCCGCATCAAGCGCCTGCTCAAGGAGCGGAATGCCGTGCTGGTCGCGCACTACTACGTCGATGCCGACCTGCAGGACCTGGCCGAGGAGACCGGGGGGTGCGTGTCGGATTCGCTGGAGATGGCCCGCTTCGGCCGTGACCATTCGGCCAAGACACTGGTGGTGGCGGGCGTGCGCTTCATGGGCGAGACCGCCAAGATCCTGAGTCCTGAAAAGACCGTGCTGATGCCAGATCTGGACGCGACCTGCTCGCTGGACCTGGGTTGTCCGCCGGACACCTTCGCCGCCTTCTGCGACGCCCATCCGGACCGCACCGTCGTCGTCTATGCCAACACCAGCGCCGCCGTGAAGGCGCGCGCCGACTGGATGGTCACGTCCTCCATCGGCCTGAAGATCGTGAAGCATCTGCACGAGCAGGGACAGAAGATCCTGTGGGCGCCGGATCGCCACCTGGGCAACTACATCCAGCAGCAGACCGGCGCCGATATGCTGTTGTGGCAGGGTTCGTGCCTGGTCCACGACGAGTTCAAGGGCGTGGAGCTGGACCTGCTGCGTGCTGAGCATCCGCACGCCAAGGTGCTGGTGCATCCGGAGTCGCCGCCATCGGTGGTGGCACAGGCGGACGTGGTGGGCTCGACCTCGCAGCTGATCGCCGCGGCACAGTCGTTGTCGGCGGACGCGTTTATCGTCGCGACCGACAACGGCATCCTGCACAAGATGCGCATGGCCGCGCCCGGTAAGCGTTTTATCGAAGCGCCGACCGCCGGCAACAGCGCCACGTGCAAGAGCTGTGCGCACTGCCCGTGGATGGCGATGAACGCATTGACCAACCTGGCCGAGGTGCTCGAAACCGGCCGCAACGAAATCCACGTCGATCCGCAGATCGGCCAGCAGGCGGTGCGCTGCATTACGCGCATGCTGGACTTCGCCGCGCGCGAGAAAACGACAGTCCGGCCCCAGGGCGATTTGGCGGCCAATACGCAACTCTTCCAAGGAGTCGGTCCGGCATGACGGCAACTCAGATGACCGCCAGCGCAGCGCAGGCGACGTTCGACAGCTTCGGCTCCGCGCTGCGCGAGGCGCTGGCTGCCAATGTGGTGGCCGCCATCCGCGAGGACGTCGGCACGGGGGATCGCACCGGCCTGCTGGTTCCCGCCGACCGCCATGCCAATGCCCGCGTGATCGTGCGCGAAGCGGCGGTGCTGTGCGGCGCGCCGTGGTTCGATGCCTGCATGCAGGCTGTCGATCCGGCGTTGCGCGTGACCTGGCTGCAGCACGAAGGCGACCGCATGGCGCCCGATTCCGTGGTGTGCGAGATCGAGGGGTCGGCGCGTTCGTTGCTGACCGCCGAGCGTGCGTCGCTGAACTTCCTGCAACTGCTGTCCGGTGTGGCGACGGCGACGTCGCGCTATGCCGAGGCTATCGCCGGCACGCGCGCCAGCGTGCTGGATACGCGCAAGACCTTGCCGGGCCTGCGCCTGGCGCAGAAGTACGCGGTGCGTATCGGTGGCGGCGAGAACCAGCGGTTGGCGCTGTACGACGGCATCCTCATCAAGGAAAACCACATCGCGGCGGCGGGCGGCGTGACGGCGGCTCTGCGCGCGGCGCAGGCGCTCGATGCCGGCGTGCCGATCCAGGTCGAGGTGGAAACGCTTGCCCAGCTGGAAGAGGCGCTGGCGGCGGGGGCCACTTCCGTGCTGCTCGACAATTTCGACGAGCCCGCCATGCACGAGGCTGTGCGCGTGACGGCGGGCAGGGCGCTGCTGGAGGTGTCCGGCGGCGTGAGCATGGCCACCATCCGCGCGTTTGCGCAGACCGGTGTGGACCGCATCTCCGTCGGTGCGCTGACCAAGGACGTGCGCGCGACCGACTACTCCCTGCGCGTCGTCGAATAAGACCGCTCAGTGCTTGCGCGAGGTGCGCCGATGCGCGGGCTGCATCACCGTCGGCAGTGCCTTGGGCAGGGTCTGCGGGTAGTCGCGCGAGAAATGCAGGCCGCGGCTTTCGTGGCGTGACAGCGCGCTGTCGACGATCAGCGAGGCCGCCTCCACCAGGTTGCGCAGCTCCAGCAGGTCGTGGCTGACGCGGAAGTTGGCGTAGTACTCGGCGATCTCTTCGCGCAGCAGGGCGATGCGGTGCTGCGCGCGCTCCAGTCGCTTGTTGGTGCGCACGATGCCGACGTAATTCCACATCATGCGGCGCAGTTCGTCCCAGTTGTGTGAGACGACGACTTCCTCGTCGGCGTCCGTCACGCGGCTTTCGTCCCAGGCCGGGATCTGGATCGGGGCTGGCGCCGTAGTCGGCTGGCCCAGGATGTCCTGTGCCGCGCCGCGCCCGATCACCATGCATTCCAGCAGCGAATTGCTGGCCAGCCGGTTGGCGCCGTGCAGGCCGGTGTAGGCCGTTTCGCCTACCGCGTACAGACCCGCGATGTCGGTGCGGCCGAGCTGGTCGGTCACCACGCCGCCGCAGGTGTAGTGCGCGGCCGGCACCACCGGGATCGGCTGGCGCGTGATGTCGATGCCCAGTTCCAGGCATCGGGCGAGGATGGTCGGGAAGTGTTCCTGGATGAAGGCGGGGCTCTGGTGGCTGATGTCGAGGTAGACGCAGTCCAGGCCACGCTTTTTCATCTCGAAGTCGATGGCACGGGCCACGATGTCGCGCGGGGCCAGTTCGGCCCGCTCGTCGTGGGCGGGCATGAAGCGCGTGCCATCGGGCAGGACCAGCCTGCCGCCTTCGCCGCGCACCGCCTCGCTGATCAGGAAGGACTTGGCGAACGGGTGGTACAGGCAGGTCGGGTGGAACTGGATGAACTCCATGTTCGCCACGCGGCAGCCCGCGCGCCACGCCATCGCGATGCCGTCGCCGGTGGCGGTGTCGGGGTTGGTCGTGTACAGGTAGACCTTGCCGGCCCCGCCGGTCGCCAGCACGGTCTGGCTGGCGGTGATCGTCTTGACGTCGCCGTGCTTGCCATCGAGCACGTACAGGCCGTGGCAGCGCATGCCAGGCAGCCCCAGCTTGGCGTCGGTGACCAGGTCGATGGCGAAATGGTCTTCCAGCAGCGTGATGTTCGGATGCGCGCGCACCTTGTCGACCAGCGTGGTCACCACGGCATGCCCGGTGGCATCGGCGGCGTGGATGATGCGGCGGTGCCGGTGGCCGCCCTCGCGCGTCAGGTGGAAGCCGAGTTCGGCCTGTGCGTCGCGCGTGAAGGGGACGCCGTGACCGATCAGCCATTCGATGGCGGCGCGGCCGTTTTCGACGATGTAGCGGGTGGCCGCTTCGTCGCAGAGGCCGGCGCCCGCGATCAGGGTGTCGTCGACGTGCTCGTCGTGGCTGTCGTTCGAGTCGAGCACCGCGGCGATGCCGCCTTGGGCCCAGTCGCTCGCGCCTTCGGGCAGTGTGCGTTTGCAGATGACGACCACGCGGCGGTGATCGGCGAGATGCAGGGCGACGGTCAGGCCCGCCAGGCCACTGCCGACAACGGCAACATCGAAATTCATGGAAAACCCGTGCGGGACGCGGGGTGCGTCAGCGGCCGGCGCAGCCGGAGGTCAATCGGAAGCGGAAAGAGACGCAGTGTACACCGTGCCCTCGCGGGCTTGCGGCGGACAACAAAAAACCCGCCATGAGGCGGGTTTCTCGGTGCCGGCGATGCCGACGGAAACCAATTACTTGATCTTGGTTTCTTTGTAAGCGACGTGCTTGCGGGCGACGGGATCGAACTTCATGATCTCCATCTTTTCCGGCTTGGTCCGCTTGTTCTTGGTGGTCGTGTAGAAATGACCCGTACCTGCGGTCGATTCCAGCTTGATCTTGTCGCGTCCGCCTTTGCTGGCCATGATGTACTCCTAATTAGACTTCGCCGCGTGCACGCAGATCTGCGAGCACTTCGTCGATACCTTTCTTGTCGATCAGGCGCAGACCGGCGTTCGAGACGCGCAGGCTCACCCAGCGGTTTTCGGATTCAACCCAGAAGCGACGGTTCTGCAGGTTCGGCAGAAAACGGCGCTTGGTCTTGTTGTTGGCGTGGGAAACGTTGTTGCCGACCATCGGCGCTTTCCCGGTCACTTGACAGACGCGTGCCATGGAGCACTCCTAACTCTTGATTCGTTTGACTACAGTTTGCGACCGGGCGCGGGTGCAAAACCAAGCGCAGCGCCACTGTAGAGGTGGGACACTTCAGCGAAACGCGGATTATACACACAAAATCACTGTGGAATCAACGAGATCAATGGAATGCCGATACGCGCGGCGTCGGCGCTACATTTTGCCGTGCTCCAGGAAGCTGTAGACCTCGGCGCGGCCGACGATCATGTGATCCAGGACTCTCACGTCGAGCAGCGCGAGTGCCCGGCACAGTTCACGGGTGAGCATTAGGTCTGATTCGCTGGGCTCGACATGGCCGGTCGGGTGGTTGTGCGACAGGATCAGCGCCGAGGCGTTGTGGTGCAGGGCCCGCTTGGCGAGCTCGCGCGGGTAGACGCGGGCTTCGGTCAATGTTCCCTGGAACAGCTCTTCCCAGGCGATGAGCCGGTGCCGCACATCTAGGAATAGGCAGGCGAACACCTCCTGCGGGCGGTGGCCGAGCGTGAGTCGCAGGAAATCCTTGACGCTCTGCGGGGATTCGAGAGTCTGGCCGTGCGCGATTTCTTCCTTGAGCGCGCGCCGTGCCACCTCCAGCAGCGCGTGCAGTTGGGCGTACTTGGCCGGCCCCATGCCGTGGATGGCGGAGAACTCCCGCTGCGACGCATGGCACAGGCGCCCGAGCGAGCCGAAGCGGGCCAGCAGTTCGCGGGCGAGATCGACCGCACTCTTGCCCGGCATGCCGACGCGCAGGAAGATCGCCAGCAATTCCGCGTCGGACAGCGCGGTGGGACCTTGGGTGAGCAGTTTTTCTCGCGGCCGCTCGTGGGCCGGCCAGTCAGCGATTGCCATGGAACGTGGGAATGCGATGAGCAAAGCCGCGAGGCGGCGCCGCGTGCAGCGTCCGGCGCGTCTGCGGGAGGGGTGGTGCTGACGTACAATACCTGGTTACTTTTTGGTCGAGCAGGTCAAGCGTGCAAAATTTGGTGAACGAGGCGCCGGCAAGCGGCGCAGGCAAGGCGGTCGGGCCGGATTCCTATCTGACGCTGCATTACCGGATCGCCCTGGAAAACGACACGGACATCGTCACCACGTTCGGCGACAAGCCCGCCACGCTGCTGCTGGGCCAGGGCCAGTTGGTGCCCACGCTGGAACAGGCGCTGCTCGGCATGCACGAGGGTGAGCGCATGACGTTCCGGCTGGCGCCCGAGCACGCATTCGGGCCGCGCAATCCCGATCTGCTGCAGCGCGTATCGCTGGCCACGCTGCGCGAGAACTCCTCGTTCGAGGAGGACTACCAGCCCGGCGATCTCGTCGAGTTCAACGCCCCCAGCGGCGGCAAGTACGCGGGCGTGCTGAAGGAGATCGGCGAAACCGCCGCGCTGTTCGATTTCAATCATCCGCTGGCCGGGCAGACCATCCTGTTCGAAGTCCAGTTGATCGGCATCCTGTGATGAGCCCGACCGAGAACGCTGCCATCGAACCCGTGACCGGCGCCGATGCCGAAGTCCTGCTGGCGCAGCCGCGCGGCTTCTGTGCCGGCGTGGACCGCGCCATCGAGATCGTCGAGCGGGCGCTGCAGCGGTTCGGTGCGCCCATCTACGTGCGCCACGAGATCGTGCACAACGCCTACGTGGTGAGCGATCTGCGCAGCAAGGGCGCGGTGTTCGTGCAGGAGCTGGACGACGTGCCGGTAGGCGGCACGGTCATCTTCAGCGCGCACGGCGTGTCGCGCGCCGTCCGCCAGGCCGCCGAGGCGCGCGGCCTGCGCGTGTTCGATGCGACCTGCCCGCTGGTGACCAAGGTGCATGTCGAAGTGTCGAAGATGCGCGCCCAGGGCTTCGAGATCATCATGATCGGTCACAAGGGCCATCCGGAAGTCGAGGGCACCATGGGGCAGGCCGACGACGGCATGCTGCTGGTCGAGTCGGTGGACGACGTGGCGCGTCTGGCCGTCAAGGATCCGGCGCGGCTGGCCTACGTTACGCAGACCACGCTGTCGGTGGATGAGACGCAGGAGATCGTCGCGGCGATCAAGGCGCGCTTTCCTGCCGTGCACGAGCCCAAGAAGCAGGACATCTGCTACGCGACGCAGAACCGGCAGGACGCGGTCAAGTTCATGGCGCCGCAGGTCGAGGTCGTGATCGTGGTCGGCAGTCCGAACAGCTCGAACTCTAACCGGCTGCGCGAGCTGGCCGAAAAGCTGGGTGTGCCCGCCTATATGGTGGATACCCCGGAGCAGGTCAGGCCGGAGTGGCTGGCGGGCAAGCGCCGCGTCGGCCTGACGGCCGGGGCCTCCGCGCCGGAGGAACTGGCGCAGTCGATCGTCGATCGCCTGCGTGCGCTCGGTGCGCGCTCGGTGCGTCCGCTCGACGGTATCCAGGAAAACATGTCTTTCCCTCTTCCGAGGGGACTTCAAACCAATTGATTGGCATGATGTAAATGCCCGCTGAATTGATCGCACGGTAATGGTGCGCACAGCTGCGGTGCAAAAAGCGCTTTTATCGATATAGCGGCCACTCTTTCACAAGAGTGGCCGTTTTATTTTGTGCATTGCAAAAGAATTGGATCTCCGGACAGCCTTACTGCGCACGAAAGTGCGCTTGGCGCCGCGCCAGTGCCCAGGCCCGAAAAGGCGCTGGCACGCTTCTTGTTACAGCCGTTTGCCATTCGCGTTTGCCTGCGCGAAATCCCCCGTTTCTGTGCATTGGGGAAAGCCCGTAAAAGGGCGTAGTTACGGCAAAAATCGTTGTTGCGACGCGTATTGCATCCGCAAAAAAAGGGAATACAATTCGCGCGTTTCAAACTGAAACAATCCGCGCATGGGGAGTGGCCGGGAGGCAGGACGCTCTCTTTGCTCTTGCGAGATCTAGGAGATCATTCATGCAAATTCAGCTTGCCAAAGTTCTGCCGCTTGCGGCTGCCGTGGCACTTGTAGCAGCCTGCGGTAAGAACGAGGAAAAGCCCGCAGACCAGGCTGCTGCGCCTGCTGCAACGTCGGCTCCGGCCGCCGCTGCTGCTGGTGGTGGTGAGACCGTCGTCAAGATTGGTCACGCCGCACCGTTGACGGGTGGTATCGCTCACTTGGGCAAAGACAACGAAAACGGTGCACGCCTGGCCGTGGAAGATGTCAACAAGGAAGGGCTGACCATCGACGGCAAGAAGATCAAGCTGGAGCTGGTGGGCGAGGATGATGCGGCGGATCCGAAGACGGGTACGGCCGTTGCGCAAAAACTGGTGGACGAGAAAGTCGTCGCCGTCGTGGGCCACCTGAACTCGGGCGTGTCGATCCCGGCCTCGAAGATCTACAGCGATGCCGGCATCGTGCAGATCTCGCCGTCGTCGACCAACCCCGACTACACCAAGCAGGGCTTCAAGACGACCTACCGCGTGGTTGCGACCGACGCGCAGCAAGGTCCGGCCCTGGCCAACTACGCCGCCAAGACCCTGGGCGCCAAGAGCGTGGCGATCGTCGACGATGCCACCGCCTACGGCAAGGGCCTGGCCGACGAGTTCGAGAAGACCTCGAAGGCCGACGGCGTGAACGTGGTGGCACGTGAAGCCACCAACGACAAGGCCACCGACTTCAAGGCCATTCTGACCAAGATCAAGGGCAAGAAGCCGGACGTGATCATGTACGGCGGCATGGACGCCACCGGCGGTCCGTTCGCCAAGCAGGCCAAGGAACTGGGCATCACGGCCAAGATCGTTGGCGGCGACGGCGTGTGTACCGACAAGGTGGCCGAACTGGCCGGCGACGCCATCGACAACATCATCTGCTCGGAAGCGGGCCTGGCGCTGTCGAAGATGGAGAAGGGCGCGGAGTTCGAGAAGAAGTACCAAGAGCGCTTCAACACGCCGGTGCAGATCTACGCGCCGTTCACGTATGACGCCGTGATGGTCGTCGTCGATGCGATGAAGCGCTCCAACTCGGTGGACCCCGCCAAGATCCTGGCTGCCATGCCGGCAACCAACTATCACGGCGTGATCGGCAACATCGCGTTCGACGACAAGGGTGACCTGAAGGAAGGTTCGATCACCCTGTACAACTACAAGGACAAAAAGAAGACCGTTCTTGACGTCGTGAAGATGTAATCGAGGGGTGATCCGCCCTGGAAAACGGCACCGCGCCTTACCCTAGCGGTGCCGTTTTTTATAGCCTCGCCAGTTACACAAGACCCTCACCATGGGTGCGTCGGCAGGCCGCTTACCAGCACACACTTTACCCATCCGATTGATCGCATACCTTGCGGGCGCGCCATCCCGTCGCCTACAACAAAGCAAGGCATAGCAGGAGCTGTTCTCATGGATATCTTTATCCAGCAGATCGTGAACGGCCTGGTGCTCGGCAGCATTTACGCGCTGATCGCACTTGGCTACACCATGGTCTACGGCATTCTCGGCATCATCAACTTCGCCCACGGCGATGTCCTGATGATCGGCGCGATGTCCGCACTGACCGCCATCAACTTCCTCCAAAAGTTCTTCCCCCACTTGCCTGACTGGCTGACGCTGGTCCTGGCGCTGCTGTTTGCGATGCCGGTCTGCGCCGTCGTCGCGTACACCATCGAACGGGTCGCCTACCGGCCGCTGCGCAATGCGCCGCGCCTGGCGCCGCTGATCACCGCCATCGGCGTGTCGATCGTGCTGCAGACCCTGGCGATGATGATCTGGTCGCGCAACCCGCTGACCTTCCCGCAGTTGCTGCCCTCGTCGCCGATCGACATCGGTTCGACCGGCGCGACGATCACGGGCAAGGAGATCGCCATCATCCTGGTGTCGCTGGCGGTCATGACCGGGCTGACGCTGCTGGTCAACCGCACCAAGCTCGGCCGCGCCATGCGCGCCACTGCCGAGAACCAGCGCGTGGCCGGCCTGATGGGTGTTAACCCCAACTTCGTCATCTCTGCCACGTTCATGATCGGCGCTGCCATGGCAGCCGTCGCCGGCGTGATGATGGCCACCAACTACGGCAATGCCCACTTCTACATGGGCTTCATTCCCGGCCTGAAGGCGTTCACCGCCGCGGTGCTGGGCGGCATCGGCAACCTGGCGGGCGCCATGGTGGGCGGTGTGCTGCTGGGCCTGATCGAGGCCCTGGGTGCCGGCTACATCGGTGACCTGACCGGCGGTGTGTTCGGTTCGAACTACCAGGATGTCTTTGCGTTCATCGTGCTGATTGGCGTGCTGCTGTTCCGCCCGTCCGGCATCATGGGCGAACGCGTTGCAGACCGTGCATAAGAAGGGGAGCGCCATGACAGAAACTGCAACGGAATTCAAGGCGCCGAAGAAGACGCGTGCTGCGCTTCTCGGCTTCTTCGTCCTCGCGATCTTCGCCCCGTTCCTCGTGGGCGCGGTGGGCGGGAACTACTGGGTGCGCGTGCTGGACTTCGCGCTGCTGTACATCATGCTGGCCCTGGGCCTGAACATCGTGGTGGGCTTTGCCGGTCTGCTCGACCTGGGCTACATCGCGTTCTACGCGGTGGGGGCCTACATGATGGGGCTGCTGGGCTCGCCGCACCTGAGCAACCAGTTCGAGTGGATCCATCAGCTGTTCCCGCATGGGCTGCACCTGCTGATCTGGTGGGTGGTTCCGCTGGGCGCGGGGCTGGCGGCGCTGTTCGGCATCCTGCTGGGGGCGCCTACGCTCAAGCTGCGCGGCGACTACCTCGCCATCGTGACGCTGGGCTTCGGCGAGATCATCCGCATCTTCATGAACAACCTCGACCGCCCGTTGAACATCACCAACGGTCCGAAGGGCATCAACCTGATCGAGCCGGTCAAGCTGTTCGGTTTCGATTTCTCGAAGCGCCACGACATCTTCGGCATCCACTTCGAGCCGGTGCACATGTACTACTACCTGTTCGTGCTGCTGGCGATGGGCATCATCACGGTGTGCCTGCGCCTGCAGAATTCGCGGATCGGCCGTGCATGGGTTGCCATCCGCGAGGATGAGATCGCTGCCAAGGCCATGGGCATCAACACCCGCAACATCAAGCTGCTGGCGTTCGCCATGGGCGCGTCGTTCGGCGGCGTGTCGGGGGCGATGTTCGCGTCGTTCCAGGGCTTCGTGTCGCCGGAATCGTTCGTGCTGTGGGAGTCGATCTACATCCTGGCCATCGTGGTGCTGGGCGGCATGGGCCATATCCCGGGCGTGATCCTGGGCGGCATCCTGCTGGTGGGCTTCCAGGAACTGCTGCGCGCGCTGGCCGAGCCGATCCAGAACAAGCTGTTCGGCCACGTGATCGTGGAAGCGGAAGTGCTGCGTCAGCTGCTGTTCGGCCTGGCGATGGTGGGGGTGATGCTGTATCGCCCCGCGGGCCTGTGGCCCTCGCCGCGCAAGGAAGACCGCCCGCAGAAGGCGCGGGTCGGCGGTTTGTCCCGCATCTGATGGAGGCACGCACATGAGCAATAACAACCTCCTCTCGATCCGGGGAGTCAACAAGCGCTTCGGCGGTCTGCAGGCGCTGTCGGACGTGAGCCTGGAGATTCGCGAAGGCGAGATCTACGGCCTGATCGGCCCGAACGGCGCCGGCAAGACCACGTTCTTCAACGTCATCACGGGCCTGTACACGCCGGACGCCGGCGACTTCGTGCTGGCCGGCCAGCCGTACCAGCCGACCGCCGTGCACGAAGTGGCCAAGGCCGGCATCGCGCGCACGTTCCAGAACATCCGCCTGTTCGGCGACATGACCGCGGCGGAGAACGTCATGGTCGGCCGCCACGTGCGCACCAAGGCCGGCCTGATCGGCGCGGTGTTCCGCACCAAGGCCGCGCGCGAAGAGGAAGCGTCCATCGAAGACTGGGCGCACGACCTGCTGGACTACGTCGGCATCGGCAAGTACGCCAACTACACGGCGCGCAACCTGTCGTACGGCCACCAGCGCCGCCTGGAGATCGCGCGCGCGCTTGCCACGCAGCCCAAGCTGCTGGCGCTGGACGAGCCGGCCGCGGGCATGAACGCCACCGAGAAGGTCGAGCTGCGCGGCCTGCTCGACAAGATCCGTTCCGACGGCAAGACCATCCTGCTGATCGAACACGACGTGAAGCTGGTGATGGGTCTGTGCAACCGCCTGACCGTGCTCGACTACGGCAAGGTGATCGCGCAGGGCTTGCCGCACGAAGTGCAGAGCAACCAGGCCGTGATCGAAGCCTATCTGGGCGCGTCCGCGCATTGAGCCGAAGACATGGAGCATGAGCGGAACATGAAACAGACAGTACTGAAGATCTCCGGCCTGAAGGTGGCCTACGGCGGCATCCAGGCGGTCAAGGGTGTCGATCTCGAAATCGCGGACGGCGAACTGGTGACGCTGATCGGTGCCAACGGCGCTGGCAAGACCACCACCATGAAGGCCATCACCGGCTTGCAGGGCTGGGCCGGCGGCGACGTGGAGTACATGGGCAAGTCCATCAAGGGCGTGCCGAGCTACAACCTGCTCAAGCAGGGTTTGGCGATGGTGCCGGAAGGCCGCGGCGTGTTCGCGCGCATGACCATCGTCGAGAACCTGCAGATGGGCGCCTTCACGCGCAACGACGAGTTGGGCATCAAGGCCGACATCGATCGCATGTTCGGCATCTTCCCGCGCCTGAAGGAGCGGGCCAACCAGCTGGCCGGCACGATGTCGGGCGGCGAACAGCAGATGCTGGCCATGGCGCGTGCGCTGATGAGCCAGCCGAAGCTGCTGCTGCTGGACGAGCCGTCGATGGGCCTGTCGCCGATCATGGTGGAGAAGATCTTCGAGGTCGTGCGCGACATCTCGGGCCAGGGCGTGACCGTGCTGCTGGTCGAGCAGAACGCGCGCCTGGCGCTGCAGGCGGCGCACCGCGGCTACGTGATGGACTCCGGTCTGATCACCATGAGCGGCGACGCCAAGCAGATGCTGGACGATCCGAAGGTGCGCGCTGCCTATCTGGGCGAATAAGTGGGCGAATAAGTTTTGCGTAGCATCATGGAAAAAGCCTCGCGACAAGCGAGGCTTTTTCTTTGGGCGTCAGGCCGAAGCGGTCTGCGCCGGGTCGCCCGCCGCCTGATAGGCATTGGGCCGGTGCAGCTGCATGAAGCCGCTGCCACCGGGCACGTCGGTAAAGCCGTGCTTGCGGTAGAGCCGGTCGGCATCGGTGGTGACCAGCACCGTGCGGCGCAGCCCCTGCAGTTCGGGGTGCTCGCGCAGGCAGCGCATCAGCGCGTGCGAGACGCCCTTGCCGCGCCACTCGGGCAGCACGAAGACGTCGCACAGGTAGGCGAAGGTGGCGTGGTCCGAGATCACCCGGGCGAAGCCTGCCAGCTCGCCGTGCGTGCCGTCGTCGTTCAGGCGGTAGGCCGCGAGGCACAGCGAATGGGCGATCGATCGGTCGAACACTGCGCGTGGCAGGCCGCGGGCCCAATCCGTTTCCTGCGAGAGAAAGCGGTAGATCTGGTCCAGCGGGAGCCACGCGGGATCGGCGGACACAACGATCCCCGTGGCCGGGACTGCGTGCGTCACGGCCATGGCAAACCTCGGGTTGGGAACAGCGATGGCGGGCGGCGCACCGCGCGCGCCGCCCGGGGTGATGCGTTGAAGCTCAGCCGTGTGCCTTGAGCAGCGTGCGCAGCATGCCGATCATCGTGTCGATCTCGTCGGTCGTGACGTTCAGCGCAGGCATGAAGCGCAGGATGTTGGGGCGCGGCGCGTTGAGCAGCAGGCCCGTCGGGTTCATCTCGCGCGCGGCCTCGACCAGTTGGCCACCGATGTCCTTGCCGAGCAGCAGGGCGCGCAGCAGGCCGTCACCGCGCTCGCCGGCCAAGCCGAATTCTTCGCTCAGCTTGAGCAGCTGCGCGCGCAGGTAGGCACCGCGCTCCTGCACGCCGGCCAGGAAGCCCGGGGCCAGCAGTTGCTCGATCACCGAGCAGCCCACGGCCGTCATCAGCGGGTTGCCGTTGTAGGTGCCGCCCTGGTCGCCGGCCTCGAAGCTGGCGACTTCATCCGTGCACAGCAGGGCCGACAGCGGCACGCCGCCGCCGATGCCCTTGCCCAGCGTCATGATGTCCGGCTCGATGTTCGAGAGCTGGTAGGCGAAGAGGGTGCCGCAGCGCCCGCACCCGGCCTGCACTTCATCGACGATCAGCAGGATCTTGTGCTTCTTGGTCAGCGCACGCAGTTGCTGCATGAATTCCGGTGTGGCCGGCAGCACGCCGCCTTCGCCCTGCACCGGCTCAAGCATCACGCCGACGGTGTCATCGGTGATGAGCGCTTCCACCGAGGCGATGTCGTTGAGGATGGCTTTCGGGAAGCCCGGCACCTGCGGCGCGAAGATGGTGTCCCAGCCGGCCTTGCCCGATGCGCTCATGGTGGCGAGCGTGCGGCCGTGGAAGCTGTGGTCGAAGGTGATGATCTGGAAAGCGCCGTTCTTATGCTTCTTGCCCCACTTGCGGGCGAGCTTGATGGCGCCTTCGTTGGCCTCGGCGCCGCTGTTGGCGAAGAACACCTTGTCGAAGCAGCTGTGCGCGGTCAGCAGGCCGGCCAGCTTGGCCATCGGCTCGTTGTAGAAGGCCGGGCTCGGATTGATGAGCTTCTTGGCCTGCTCGTTGAGTGCGGCGATCATGCCGTCGTTCGAGTGGCCGAGGCAGTTGACGGCCCAGCCCTGCACGAAATCCAGATAGCGCTTGCCGTTGTGGTCCGTCAGCCACGAGCCCTTGCCTTCGGTGAAGACGATCTCGGGCCGGTTGGTGATGTACATCAGGGACTGGACGGGGTAATCAGCAAACGCCATGGCAGAGGCTCCGGAAAAAGGCGGCAGGAAGATGAAACCGGTGGTTGGAAAAGACAAAGGCCACGGGGATTGCCCGTGGCCTTGTGATCGTCGAATTCTCTGAACCCGATAGGTGCAATCAGCAGGCAGCCGCGCGGCATCCCGAAGGAGGCAACGTACGGCGGCGTCGGAGGTGCTGGGCCTGGTTCATGGGCGCAAGAATAAGACGGATATCCACTCAAGTCAAAACAAAACGAAATTCGCCCCGTGTGGATTTGCGCAATGGTCGGGCTCAGGCGGCCGGGTGCAGGTCCGCCTCCGAGGTGAACGAGTCGGCGTAAAACGCATCCGGATGCATGCGGCACTGGGCGGCGAAGTCCGTGCGGGCCGCGTTGATCATCACCGGGGCGCCGCAGGCGTAGACCTCGTGGCCGGACAGGTCCGGGTGGTCGGCGACCACCGCCTGGTGGACGAAGCCGGTGCGGCCGGTCCAGTCGTCTTCGGGCTGCGCGTCCGAGATGACCGGGACGTACCGGAAGCCCGGCAGGGTGCGCGCCCATTCCTCGGCCAGTGCGTGCATGTACAGATCGCGCGGACGGCGGCCGCCCCAGTACAGCGTCATCGGGCGCTGGATGCCGACGAACGCGGCGTGCTCGATGATGGCCTTGATGGGGGCGAAGCCGGTGCCGGAGGCGAGCAGGATGATCGGCTTGTCGGATGCCTCGCGCAGGAAGAAACTGCCCAGCGGGCCTTCGAAGCGCAGGATGTCGCGCTCTTTCATCGCCGGCTGGCCTTCCTTGGCGCCGAAGACGTAGTCCGTGAACGCGCCGCCCGGCATGTGGCGGATGTGCAGTTCGGCCGGGCCGTCGGCGTGCGGCGGGTTGGCGAGGGAGTAGCTGCGGCGCTTGCCGTCGCGCAGGATGAATTCGACATACTGGCCGGCCAGGAACTGCATGCGCTCGGTGGCGGGCAACTGCAGCTTGACGATGGTCACGTCGGGCGCGGCTTTCTCCAGCGAGGCGACGCGGCAGGGGATCTTCTTGATGGGCACGTCGCCGGCGCCATGCACCTCGCGCACCTCGATGGTGACGTCGGAGGCCGGCGTCGCGCAGCAGAACAGCGCGCGGCCTTCGGTGGCCTCCTGCGCCGTCAGCGCGTTGGGCGAGTGGTTGCCCTGCACGATGGAGCCTTCGCGCACGTGGCCCTTGCACGAGCCGCAGGCGCCATTCTTGCAACCGTACGGCAGGCCGATGCCCTGGCGCAGCGCGGCGGCCAGGATGGTCTCACCGTCTTCGGCCTGGAATTGGCGGCCGCTGGGCAACACGTTGATCTGATAAGCCATACTACAATCCAAATATGTTGAAGAGAGTGTCTGGTCGCCACGCTGCGGCACATCCGATGATGGACCAGGCGGCTGCCGGGTCCCCCTTCCCCACGCGGAAGCTGGGGCGTCCGCGCATCCTGATCGTCGGATGCGGCGACGTGGGGCAGCGCTGCCTCGCGGTCCTGCGGTCGCGGTTCCGCGTCCTGGCCGTCACCTCGCGCGAGGCGGGCCGCGCGCCGCTGCAGGCCGCTGGCGCCGTGCCGGTGCTGGCCGACCTCGACCGCATCGGCACCCTGCGCCGCCTGCGGGGCCTGGCGCCGCGTGTCCTGCACCTGGCGCCGCCGCCGGCCGCCGGCACGGATGATCCGCGCACGGCCGCGCTGCTCCAGGCGCTGTCCCGGCCGGGACGGCTGCGGGCCGCCGGGCCGGCCAAGGCCGGGTCCGCCGCTTCGCGTGGCATGAAACGCCGCATTCTACCCGAGCGGCGCAGCGGCACCGGCCGCTTGAAATCCCGCCTCCAGCCGCGCGCCCTGGTCTACGCCAGCACCAGCGGCGTCTACGGTGACTGCGGCGGCGCGTGGGTCGACGAGACCCGGCCGGTGCGGCCGGCCACGCCGCGGGGCACGCGGCGGGTGGCGGCCGAGCGCCGGGTGCGGTGGTTCGGCGTCGGCGGCGGCTGGCGCACGTCGATCCTGCGCATCCCGGGCATCTATGCCGGCGATCGTCTGCCGGAGGCGCGCCTGCAGCGCGGCACGCCCGCGTTGCGGCGCGAGGACGACGTCTTCACCAACCACATCCACGCCGATGACCTGGCCCGTGCGCTCATCGCCGCGCTGTTCCGCGGCCGTCCGCAGCGCGTGGTGCACGTCAGCGATGCCACCGAGCTGCGCATGGGCGACTACTTCGATGCGGTGGCCGACGCGCGCGGCCTGCCGCGCCCGCCGCGCATCGCGCGCGCCGAGGCGGTGCGGCAGCTGGAGCCGGCGCTGCTCTCGTTCATGAGCGAATCGCGCCGCCTGCGCAGCGTGCGCCTCGCGCGCGAGTTGCGGCTGGCGCTGCGGTATCCGACCGTCGCCGACTTCCTGGCCGGCGGGGGCTGACGTGGCCAAGCCCGCCCGCCCGCCTCGAGTCTCCGTCCGGCACGTCGTGCGGGTGGGGCTGGTGCTGTCGATGCTGCTGGCGGGCGCCGCCCTGTGCTGGTTCGCCGCCGGCATGGTGGCGGATGCGATGGGCGCGCGCGAGCTGCGGCAGACGTTCGATGCGCGCCGCCAACTGGCTGAGCAGGTGGCCGAAGGGATGGCCAGCCAGATCACCGCCGACGTGGCGCTGCTGCGCGCCGTGCCGCTGACGCTGGCGGAGATCGAGTCGATTCCTGCC
The DNA here is from genome assembly GCF_024925465.1 of Ralstonia pseudosolanacearum. Taxonomy (NCBI): domain Bacteria; kingdom Pseudomonadati; phylum Pseudomonadota; class Betaproteobacteria; order Burkholderiales; family Burkholderiaceae; genus Ralstonia; species Ralstonia pseudosolanacearum. The sequence goes on from NZ_CP103852.1 coordinate 1,086,236, forward strand.
GGCGTGGCGCGCGTCGATACGCGCCGCTGGAACCTGATGGATGAAGGCTTGCGCCTCAAGGAGGCGATGGCCTATCCCGAGGTGCGGGCCGCGAGCACGTTCCTGAGCGTCGCCAACGGCAATCTCGGGCTGGACTACACCTGGGTGGTCGACACGCGCGGCTACGTGGTGCTGGCCAGCAACGCGGGGCGGCCCGGTTCGTTCATCGGCATGCAGCTGGCGCTCCAGCCGTATATGAAGGCGGCCATGCTGGGCGGTCTCGGCGAGCAGTTCACCGTCGGCCCGATTACGGGCATGCCGGGGCTGTTCTTCGCCGCGCCGATCTACGATGCCCAGGGCCGCCTGGTGGCGGCGATCGGCACCAAGGTCAACCTGTCGCGCCTGCAGCACTGGGTGTCGCACCCGACCTCGCTGGTGGCGGACGCGAACGGGCTGATCATCCTGTCGACCGACGCGTCGCTGGTGGGCAGGGCGCTGCCCGATTCGCGCGTGCAGCGGATGACGCCGTCCGAGCGCTTCACCGAGTACCAGCGGGTGGATTTCGAGCCGTGGTCTTACCAGGCGGCCGCCTCGGCGCAGCGGGCGGTGCCGTCGTGGGTTCCCGCCGATGTGCGCGATGCCATGGTGTGGCACGCGGGCAGCGAGATCCCGTCGCTGACGGTCTCGCGCACTGCCAGCGCAGACCTGACCGTGATGGTGGCGGAGCCGCTGGGGTCGTGGTCGTATCAGTTGGCCACCCACGAGCGCAACCGCTCGCTGGGTTTCGTGCTGTTCCTCAGCGGGCTGCTGGTCTTCGTGCTGGTGGTGTGGTCCCTGCTGCGGGAGCGCCAGCACCATCGCGTGACCCGCCACCTCAATCAGAGCCTGCAGCGCACCAACAGCGCGCTCGCCAACGAAGCCCATTTCGACCATCTGACCGGCGTGCTGACGCGGCGGCGCTTTCTCGCCCTGTTCGAGACCGTGCTGACACGCACCCATGTGCGCGGCGAGCAACTGGTGCTGGTCCTGGCGGACCTGGACCACTTCAAGCGCATCAACGACACCTGGGGCCACGCGGTGGGGGATCTCGCCCTGCAGCGCTTCGCCTCGCTCGCCACCAGCGTGATGCGCAGCAGCGACCTGATCGGCCGGCTGGGCGGCGAAGAGTTCGCCGTGGTCATGAGCCGCACCACCCTCGAAGAGGCGGCCGGCGTGGTCGAGCGCCTGCGCGCGTCAGTGGCCGAAGCGGACGAATCCCTGCCCAGCGGACTGGCCATGACGGTGAGCCTCGGCATGACGGCCTGCCATGCCGGCGACACCGCTTCGGAGATGCTCAGGCGCGCCGACCTGGCGCTCTACCGCGCCAAGGAAAGCGGGCGGAACCGGCACGCGGCGGGTTAGGGGCGCGGCACCGATGCCTTTACGCGCAAGCCGGCCGCTCAGTTCGGCGTACGGCGTGCGCGCCTGCGCCGCAGTTCGAGCTGCACGCGGGCGCCTGCCAGCGGCGCGCGCCGGAACCGCTCGCGGCGCTGCTCCTCATCGAAGAACGCCACCGACGGCTTGACCAGATCGCTGCGCGAGACAATGCCCACCAGCCGGCGCGATTGCGCATCGGCCACGACCGGCAGTCGCTCCAGTCCGTGCACGGCCAGGCGCGTGGCGATGATGCGGCAGGTTTCGCCGGGCAGCGCCATCACCGGCGCGTTGGCGCCGAACAGGTCGGCGATCGCGGCCGCGCCGCGCGCGTGGCCGGCGAGCAGGGCGTCGCGGTCCAGCATGCCGACCAGCGCGCCGTCACGCACCACCGGAAACGCGCGGTGCGCCTGCGTCGGGCCGAAGCGCTCGGCCAGGATGCCGGCCACGCAGGCGTGCGCATCGATGGTCTGCACGGTGCGCGTCATCACCTCGTCGACCGCGTGGCGCTCCAGCGGATCCACCGCGTATTCGCGATAGATGTGGAAGCCGCGCCGCGCGATCTTCTCGGTCATGATCGAGCGAGGCATGGTCAGCACCACAAAACCGTACGCGACCGACACCGCCAGCAGTGTCGGCAGGATGGCGTTGATGTCATGCGTGAGCCCGAAGGCGAACACGATGGCGGTGAGCGGCGCGCCCAGCACACCGGCCAGCGTGGCGGCCATGCACACCAGCGGCCACAGCCCCGGGTCGCCGCCCGGCAGGACGGGGCCGAGCAGCACGCCCAGGCCCGCACCCATCATCAGCAGCGGCGCCAGAACCCCGCCGGACGTGCCCGAGCCCAGCGCGATCACCCAGATCAGCGCCTTGACCACCAGCAGCGCGAGCGCGATGCGGATGGCCAGGTGGTTGTGCAGCAGATCGCCGATGACGTCGTAGCCCACGCCCAGCGCGCGCGGTTCGAAATAGCCGCCGATACCGATGGCCAGCCCGCCGAGCGCGGGCCACCACATCCAGTGGATCGGCAGGCGGCCGAACAGGTCTTCGGTCTTGTAGAGCGCCATCGACAGCGAGCGCGACAGCGCCCCGCACAGCAGCCCCGCGATCACGCACGAGCCTAGCGCCGGCAGCGTCGCCGGGGCGGTCGCCAGCGGAAAGAGCGGGCCCGGTTCCAGCACCAGCACGCGCAGGAAGCCTGCCACCGCGCACGCCACCGCCACCGGCAGCATGCTGCGCGGGCGCCATTCGAACAGCAGCAGTTCCACCGCCAGCAGCAGCGCCGCCACCGGAGTGCCGAACAAGGCCGTCATGCCGGCGGTGGCGCCCGCTACCAGCAGCGTCTTGCGCTCGGCGGCAGTCAGCCGGAAGCACTGCGCGAGCAGCGAGCCGATCGCGCCGCCGGTCATGATGATCGGGCCTTCCGCGCCGAACGGTCCGCCGCTGCCGATCACGATGCCCGACGACAGCGGCTTGAGCACCGCCACCCTGGGCGACATCCGGCTTTTGCCGAACAGGATCGCCTCGATTGCCTCGGGGATGCCGTGGCCGCGGATCTTGTCCGAGCCGAAGCGCGCCATCAGGCCCACGATCAGCCCGCCGATGACCGGCACCGCGATGACCCACAGGCCCAGCGTGTTGCCAGCCGGCGAATGGTCGGCGAACGACAGCGTCTGGAAGAAGAACAGGTTGGTGAAGAAGCGGATCAGGCCGGGCAGCACCGCTGCCGCACCCGTGGCGAGCGCGGCGATGACCGCCGCCAGCGCGACGGTGCGGAACAGGGTGGTGTCGGTGGCGAAATCGCGCCGGAGGACGTGGGTTTGCATGGGGCGGCTATATGAACGCGTCCCGTTTGCAACAGTTTTCGTGTGTTACGACAGACAGGGTGGGCTGCAGCTCTATATCCGGCCTTGTTGCAGCCGGTATTGCCGCTGCGGGCCCCTATGAAATACGCTGACTCGCACCTCATTCTCCTGGCGAGCTCAAAGCTCCTCACCCCATTCAGGTTTTGCGAGTCCCGGTCCAACCTGGTTTGTCATCACACTCGATTGCTGCGCAACCTTTCGACGTTCACCCTGTGTTAAACGTTGATCATCTACCTTTGCGTGGATTCACTCAGACTGGCTTCACGCTCACGTAGTCCTTCCGGTACGGTCGGTCATGAGCGAGCACCGCCCAGATCGTCCGCGCCATCTTGTTGGCCAATGCGACGATCACCACATTGGTCGGTCGCCGCTTTTTGATCTGCTCGACCCACGGGCCGGGCTCCTTTGCGCGCGTCAATACGCTGCGCGCGCCGTGAATCAGCAGCGTGCGCAGATATGTGTCGCCGCGCTTACTGATCCCGTGCAGGTTCACCTTGCCGCCCGAACCGGTCTGCTTTGGCACCAGGCCCGCCCAGGCGGCGAACTCCCGGCCCGAACTGAATGCCTTCGGATCGCCCATCATCGCCACCGCTGCGGTGGCCGTCAGCAACCCCACCCCGGGAATCTCGCTGATCACCTTCACGGCCCGGTCTTCCTTCTTCCATTCGCGCATCCGGCGTTCGATTTCGGCAATCTGCTCGTCGAGCTTCGCTAGCCCGTTCCACTGCTCCCGCAACGTATCGATCAGTGCCGCCGGCAGGCGCGCCGCGATCCGCCACAGCGCGGCCGGTATCTCCTTGTCCAGCGCCGCTCGCCCTTTGCACATCACCTCGCCGTATTCCGTCAGCAACCCCCGCAGTCCGTTGACCTGCATCGTGCGGAACTTCACTAACTGCTCGCGCATCCGGTGCAACGCCAGCATCGCCTGCTGCATCTCGGTTTTCACCGCCACCGGCTTGCCTGGCTGCTGCACCGCCAGCCAAATCGCCCGCGCGTCCGCCGCATCGTTCTTGTTGCGGATGTTGAACGCCTTCACGAACTCCGCCGGCATCAGCCTGACCTCGTGACCCAGCTTCGTCAGTTCTCGCGCCCAGTGGTGCGCTCCACCGCACGCCTCCATCCCGATCAGACAGCGAGCACGGTTCGCGAAGTGTTCGAGAAACTTGGCCCGTTTGAGTTGCCTGTTCACGATCTCTCCGGTTTCCTGATCGATGTAATGCACCTGGAATACCTGCTTGGCGATGTCTACGCCCACTGCGATACTGTTCATCGTGGATCCTCCGGTTGCCGGGAAATGCTTGCATTTTCCACTTGGGCACATCGATGCCATTGGCCTGTGAGGATCCACCCTCCTTCTTCGCTCACTCGGCCACGGGGTGGGACGCGTTCATTTCAATTCTCCTAGGCTTCGAAATCGGGCAGGCGGAACGCGCGCTTGAAGGCGCTCAGCTCGCTCTGGTGCAGCGCCGCCAACTGGGCGACGCAGCGTTCGCCCTTTTTTGTCAGATGGACTTCCACTTGGCGCGCATCGGTGGCGCTCGGCCGGCGCTCGACCAGGCCGGCGTCTTCGCAGCGCGTGACCAGCGCTGCGGTGCCGTGCGGCGACGCCTGCAGGCGCTCCGCCAGTTCGCCCACGGCGGCCCATTCGCGGCCGGTGAATCCTTTGACATGCAGCAGCAGCTGGTACTGCAGCGGCGTGATGCCCTTGGACTGGATCAGGTCTTCGGACACGCGCAGGAAGCGGCGCAGGTGGTAGCGGAAGTCGGACAGGGCTTCGAAGTCCGCTTTGGTGAGGGGGCGGGGTGGGGCGGTGGTTGGCATGGGGGCGTTCGGTGAATGGCGCCGAATATAGCATGATGTGATATATCTGGGCGGGTCGGGGTCGCCACACGTGCGTGCGATGTCGCCGGAAAAGCAAAAAAGGCCAAGCGGGTGCTTGGCCTTTCATGCGGAATGCTTGGTGCCCGGGGTCGGACTCGAACCGACACGCCTTGCGGCGGGGGATTTTGAGTCCCCTGCGTCTACCTGTTTCACCACCCGGGCAGGGTGCGAATAAGCCGGTGATTATGCCAGAAACGCGGCGCCCTGGACAAGGCCGCCGCCGTCTGGCCCGTGGGTCAGGATGGCGCCCGGCCGTTTTGCGCTTCCAGCACCCGCAGCAGCGACGACGTATCGTCGTAGCCCCACCCGCTGTCGACGAGCGCATCGAGCTGCGAAGCCACCAGCTCCATCGCCGGCATCTTCAGGCCGAGCTCGCGGGCGATGTCGCGTACCAGGCCGAAGTCCTTGTCGTGCAGGCGCGCTTCGATGCCGGCGGCGAAGTTCCGCTCGGCCATCTTCGGTCCCATCATGTCGAGCATGCGGCTGCCCGCGAAGCCCGGGCCAATGGCCGCCAGCACGCGCGACGGGTCGGTGCCCTGCGCGCGCGCGAACAGCATGGCCTCGGCAATGCCCTGGATGTTGATCACCTGCACGATCTGGTTGCACGCCTTGGCGACCTGGCCCGCGCCGTGGTCGCCGATATGCGTGATGGTGGTGCCCAGCAGCTGCAGCAGGGGGCGCGCACGCTCGAGCACTTCGGCCTTGCCACCGACCATGATCGACAGCGTGGCCTTCTGCGCGCCCAGGGTGCCGCCCGAGACCGGGGCGTCGAGGAAGTCGAGCCCGGCCGCTTCCAGTTCGGCCGCGATGCGGCGCGTGGCCACCGCGGAGATCGTGCTGTGGTCGATGCATACCGCGCCGCCGGGTTGGCCACGGGGCGCGCCGTGGATGACGCCGTCCGGCCCCAGCAGCACGGCCTCCACGTCGGCCGTGGAGGTGACGTTGGTGAAGATGGCTTCGGCGTCGCGCGCGGCGTCGGCGGGGGAGGCGCATGGCTCGGCGCCCAGGGCGCGGGCGTGCTCGGCGGCTTCGGGGCGGCGCACGTAGGCGCGCACGGCATGGCCGGCCGCGATGAGATGCTGGACCATCGGCGCACCCATGTTGCCGAGGCCGATGAAGGCGATGCGTGTCATGGCAAGTCTCCCGTCAGCGTGGGCCCGCGTAGGCGAAGCGACCGTCCCGGATGATGCCCATCACGCGCGAGCGCTGGTCGAAGCCCTGGTGATCGCGGGCATTCAGGTTCAGCACGCCGTTGGGCACGGTCAGGCCGTGCGTGGTTTCCAGCGCATCGCGCAGGGCGGCGCGGAAGGCGGGCGTGCCGGGCTGCGCCGGGGTCTTCAGGGCGCGCTCGGCGGCGTTGTCGAGCAGTTGCCATGCGCCCCAGGCATCGCCGGCGAACTGGGTGACGGTGTTCGGGCCGTACCGGGCCTCATAGCGCTCGACGAACGCGACGGCGACCTGCCTCACCGGGTGGCTGGCCGGCAATTCGCGCGCGACCACCACCGGCCCGGTGGGAAACAGCGTGCCCTCCACGTCCTTGCCGCCCACCTTCAGGAACTCGGTGCTGGCGATGCCGTGGGTCTGGTAGAGGCGGCCCTTGTAGCCGCGCTCGACCAGGGTGCGCTGCGGCAGCGCGGCCGGCGTGCCGGCGCCGGCGATCAGGATGGCGTCGGGCCGGGCGGCCATCAGCTTGAGGATCTGGCCCGTGACGCTGGCGTCGGTGCGGGCGAAGCGCTCGCTGCCGACCACCCGCAGCCCGCGCACCTCGGCCAGCTTCGAGAACTCGCGCCACCAGCTCTCGCCGTAGGCGTCGGCAAAGCCGATGAAGCCGACCGTGCGCACGCCGCTGTCGGCCATGTGCTGCGTGACCAGCGTGGCCATGTGCGAGTCGTTCTGCGGCATTTTGAAGGCCCAGTGCCGCTTGGCGTCCTGCGGCTCGACGATGGAGGCCGAGGCCGCCAGCGCGATCATCGGCGTCTGCCCTTCGGCCACCGCATCGAGCGAGGCCAGCGCGGTCGGCGCGATGGTCGGGCCGACGATCGCATCGACATGGTCCTCGGCGATCAGCCGGCGCACGTTGCGCACCGCCATCGCGGGGTCGGAGGCGTCGTCCAGCACGATGTACTGCGCGCGCTGGCCGCCCAGCGTCGCCGGCCACATCTGCACGGTGTTCCGGGTCGGGATGCCGATGGCGGCGGCGGGGCCGGTGGTCGACAGCACCACGCCGATGCGGAGGTCGGCGCGGGCGGGCAGGGCGATGGCGATGGCGGTGGCGCTGGCCAGCAGCGCCAGGCCGTGCAGCAGGCGTCGTCGGGTCGTCATGGCGTCTCCGGGAGCGGGTGGGAAACCGGCGCGGGCGGCGCGCTTACAGCTCGTACGCTTCGTGCTCGCCCGCCAGCAGCTGCTCGAGCAGCTTGCGCGTGAGCGCCGGCGCGAACAGTTCGATGAAGGTGTAGACGAAGCCGCGCAGGTAGGCCCCCTGCTTGATCCCCAGGTGGGTGACGTTGGTGCCGAACAGGTGGCCGGCCGGGATCGCGCGCAGGTTGCGGTCGCGCTCCGGGTCGAACGCCAGGCCGGCCACGATGCCGACGCCCAGCCCGACCTCCACGTAGGTCTTGATGACGTCCGCGTCGATGGCCTCCAGCACGATGTCGGGCTTGAGCTGGCGCAGCTCGAAGGCGTGGTCGATCTTGGGGCGCCCGGCAAAGTGCTGGTCGTAGGTGATGATCGGGTAGTTTTTCAGGTCTTCCAGCGTCAGGTGCTGGCGCGACAGCAGCGGGTGGTCGGCCGGCGTCACCACCACGTGCTGCCATTGGTAGCCGGGGATGGAGATCAGGTCCTTGATCTGCGACAGCCCCTCGGTGGCGATGGCGATGTCGGCGCGGTCGTGCAGGACCATCTCGGCGATCTGCGCGGGCGTGCCCTGCTGGATCGACAGGCGCACCTTCGGATACCGGCGCGTGAATTCGGCGATCGCCTTGGGCAGCGCATAGCGCGCCTGCGTGTGCGTGGTGGCGATGGTGAAGTTGCCCTGGTCCTGCGCGGCGTAGTCCTTGCCGACGCGCTTGAGCGTCTCCACCTCCTGCAGTACGCGCTCGACCGATGCCAGGATGCGCCGTCCGGGCTCGGTGAGCCCCCGGATGCGCTTGCCATGCCGGGTGAAGATATCGACACCCAGTTCTTCCTCCAGCTCGATGATGGCCTTGGAGACACCGGGTTGTGATGTGTAGAGCGCTTTCGCCGCCTCGGTCAGATTGAATTTCTGCCGCACGGCTTCACGCACGAAGCGAAATTGGTGCAGGTTCATAATGCGCGGTCGGTAAGAGGAACTGGCACGAGCGATCTAGCCGCTACTTATAACCGAAGCCATATAAACAAACAATTTTTTATTGGTTTGGGATATGAGCCCACTTCATTACGATGCTCGAACTTCGTGATAACACGCCATAACTGTCCCACGCGCCCATGACGCTTGCCTATACGCTTTCCGGTCTGCTGGTCGGCCTGCTGGTCGGCCTGACGGGCGTCGGCGGCGGTTCGCTGATGACGCCGCTGCTGACGCTGATGTTCGGTTTCTCGCCGGCGACCGCGGTGGGCACGGACTTGGCGTTCGCGTCGCTGACCAAGAGCGTGGGCACCATCGCCCACCGCAATCATGGCCACGTGCGCTGGGACATCGTCAAGCTCCTGTGCCTGGGCAGCTTGCCGGCCGCGCTGGTGACGGTCGCCGTGCTCAAGATGGCGGGCAACCTGGATGTGCGGTGGATGTACATCATCCGCGTGACGATCGGCGTGTCGGTCATCCTGACCGTGATCTCGGTGCTGTTCCGCCAGCGCGTGCTGGGCTGGCTGGCCCGCAATCCGCGCTACCGCCTGCAGGGCACGGCCCTGGCCATCGCCACGGTCATGATCGGCTCGGCGCTGGGCGTGCTGGTGACGGTGTCCTCCATCGGCGCGGGCGCCGTGGGCGCGACGCTGATCCTCATCCTATATCCTGAGCTGAAGTCGGCCGAAGTGGCCGGCACCGACATCGCCTATGCGGTGCCGCTGACCGCCGTGGCGGGCCTGGGCCACATGTACCTGGGCACGATCGACTGGAACCTGCTGGCCTCGCTGCTGGTGGGGTCGATCCCCGGCATCTGGCTGGGCGCGCGGCTGTCCAAGAATCTGCCGGAACGTCTGGTGCGCGGCGCGCTCGCCGCCACGCTGACGGTCACGGCCATCAAGCTGGTGTCGTGATGGCGCGCCACGCCACGCCGACCCTGCTTGGCCGCCGCTGCTGTGGCGGCTGAGCCGGCACCAGCAGCAAGGCAACGAACCTTTCCCCCATTTGAATCGCATGCCGGCGCAAGCCGGATCGGACTGACCAGTCATGTACCAATACGACGCCTACGATCATCGCCTCGTCGCCGACCGCGTCGCGCAGTTCCGCGACCAGGTGCGCCGCCGCATCTCGGGCGAGCTGACGGAAGAGGAATTCCTGCCGCTGCGCCTGCAGAACGGCCTGTACATGCAGCGCCACGCCTACATGCTGCGCGTGGCGATTCCGTATGGCCACCTGCGCGCCAAGCAACTGCGCATGCTCAGCCACATCGCCGCCGAGCACGACCGCGGCTATGGTCACTTCAGCACGCGCCAGAACATCCAGTACAACTGGATCAAGCTCGAAGAGGTGCCGGACATCCTGGGCAAGCTGGCCTCGGTGGAAATGCACGCCATCCAGACGTCGGGCAACTGCATCCGCAACATCACGACCGACCAGTTTGCCGGCGTGGCGCCGGATGAGTTCGTCGACCCGCGTCCGCTGGCCGAGATCCTGCGCCAGTGGTCGACCTTCATTCCCGAGTTCGCCTTCCTGCCGCGCAAGTTCAAGATCGCCGTTTCGGCCACGCGCGAAGACCGCGCCGTGACGCAGCTGCACGACATCGGCGTGTACGCCTATGAAAAGGACGGCCAGACGCTGCTGCGCGTCCTGGCCGGCGGCGGCATGGGCCGCACCCCGATCCTGGGCGCGATCATCAAGGAAGATCTGCCGTGGCAGCACATGCTGTCGTACATCGAAGCGGCCATCCGCGTGTACAACCGCTATGGCCGCCGCGACAACAAGTACAAGGCGCGCATCAAGATCCTGGTGAAGGCCATCGGCGCGGAAGAATTCGCCCGCCAGGTGGAAGAAGAATGGCAGCACATCAAGGACGGCCCGTCGACCATCCCGCAGGCCGAGTTCGACCGCGTGGCCAAGGACTTCGCGCCGCCCGCATATGAAAAGCTGGCCGATACCGACGCCGCCTACGAGACGGCGCTGCTCGAGAACAAGGCGTTCGCGCGCTGGGTCAGCCGCAATGTGCATCCGCACCGCGTGCCGGGCTATGCGGCGGTGACGCTGTCGCTCAAGCCGGGCGTGGCCCTGCCTCCGGGGGACGCCACCGCCGAGCAGATGGCGCTGGTGGCCGACTGGTCCGAGCGCTTCGGCTTCGGCGAGCTGCGCGTGGCGCACGAGCAGAACCTGATCCTGCCGGACGTGAAGAAGCACGACCTGTTCGCGCTGTGGCAACTGGCCAAGGAACACGGCATGGCCACCGCCAACATCGGCCTGCTGACCGACATCATCGCCTGCCCGGGCGGCGACTTCTGCTCGCTGGCGAACGCCAAGTCGATCCCCATCGCGCAGGCCATCCAGGCGCGTTTCGACAATCTGGACTACGTGTATGACCTGGGCGAGATCTCGCTCAACATCTCGGGCTGCATCAATTCGTGCGGCCACCACCACGTCGGCAACATCGGCATCCTGGGTGTCGATAAGGCCGACGAGGAGTGGTACCAGGTGTCGCTGGGCGGCGCGCAGGGCAACGATTCGGCGCTCGGCAAGGTGATCGGCCCGTCGTTCAAGGCCGAGGAGATGCCCGACGTGATCGCGCGCATCATCGACACCTTCGTCGCCAACCGGATCGAAGACGAGCGCTTCATCGAAACCTACAACCGCATCGGCATGACCCCGTTCAAGGAACGCGTCTATGCCCGTGAAGCTGCCTGAGCCCGAGGGAACGAACATGAGCAAGATCATCAAGCTGCAAGACGGCACCCCGCAGATCGTGGCCGACGAGTGGACCGTGCTGCGCGCGCCCGAGGGCGGCGAACTGGCCCAGGGCGAGGTGGATGCCGCCGCGCGCGCCATCGTGCCGCTGGCCTACTGGCAGGCCAACCGCGAGGCGCTGGCCTCCCGCGCCGGCGCCGGCACGCTGGCCGTGTGGCTGGCGCCGGACGACGAGCCGTCGGCACTGGCCGATGACCTCGCGAGCCTGCCGCTGGTGGCGGTGGACTTTCCCGTCTTCCGCGACGGCCGCGGCTACAGCACCGCCTTCCTGCTGCGCCAGCGCCTGGGCTTCACGCGCGAGCTGCGCGCCATCGGCGACGTGCTGCGCGACCAGCTCGACTTCATGCGCCGTTGCGGTTTCGACGCCTTCGCCGTGCGCGCCGACAAGAGCATCGACGACGCGCTCAACGGTTTCGGCGAGATCAGCGTGCGCTACCAGGGCGCCATCGACGAACCGCGCCCGCTGTTCCGCCGCGAGCGCGCCAACACGGTGAGCGCAGCATGAGCGCGTTCCAAGAGGCCGCCGTGTCGGAAGTGCCGGTGTCCGCGATCGGGCGCCCGGTGCTGTGGTCGCGTCCGGTCTACACGGGCACGCCCGAGGGGCTGGCCGCCAAGGAGGCCGCGCTGTTCGAGCGCCTGGCCGAGATTGCCGCCAAGCATGGCGCCGCGAAGTTCGCCAGCAGCCTGGCCGCCGAGGACATGGTGGTGACGGACGCCATCCTGCGCAGTCCGGAAGCCGTGCGCGCGCATCTGCCGATCTTCACGCTGCAGACCGGCCGTCTGCACGCCGAGACGCTGACCATGCTCGAGCGCATCCGCGAACACTACGGCTATGCGATCGAGCAGTTCGCGCCGGATGCCCGCGCGGTGGAAGCCTATGTGCGCGACCACGGGCTGAACGCGTTCTACGACAGCATCGAATTGCGCAAGGCCTGCTGCACCATCCGCAAGGTGGTGCCGCTGAACCGCGCGCTCCGGGACGCCGATGCCTGGCTGACCGGCCAGCGCCGCGAGCAGGCCGTCACCCGTGCCGACCTGCCGTTCGTCGAAGAGGACGACACGCGCGGCATCGCCAAATACAATCCGCTGTTCGACTGGACCGAGGCCGAAGTCTGGGCCTACCTGGAACGGCATGCGGTGCCCGTCAACGCGCTGCACGACAAGGGCTACCCCAGCATCGGCTGCGAGCCCTGCACGCGTGCGGTGCGCGCCGGCGAGGACGTGCGCGCCGGCCGCTGGTGGTGGGAATCCCGCGATAGCAAGGAATGCGGTTTGCATGCGACGAACGTGTCGCACAAGAGCTAAGGATAGGAAGATGGGAGTGCTGAACGAAATCCCCGGCACGGCGCTGACGCCGATGCAGAACGACCACCTCGACTGGCTGGAAGCCGAGTCGATCTACATCATCCGCGAGGTGGTGGCCGAGTGCCGCAACCCGGCGCTGCTGTTCTCCGGCGGCAAGGACTCGATCATCATGCTGCACCTGGCGCTCAAGGCCTTCCGCCTGGGCGATCGCAAGATCGAGCTGCCGTTCCCGCTGGTGCACATCGACACGGGCCACAACTACTCGGAAGTGATCGCCTTCCGCGACCAGCGCGTCGCCGAGCTCGGTGCGCGCCTGGTGGTCGGCCACGTGGAAGATTCCATCAAGCGCGGCACCGTGCGCCTGCGCAAGGAGACGGATTCGCGCAACGCCGCGCAGGCCGTCACGCTGCTGGAGACCATCGAGTCGCACGGCTTCGATGCGCTGATGGGCGGCGCCCGCCGCGACGAAGAGAAGGCCCGCGCCAAGGAGCGCATCTTCTCGTTCCGCGACGAATTCGGCCAGTGGGATCCGAAGGCCCAGCGCCCGGAGCTCTGGAGCCTGTACAACGCCCGCATGGCACGGGGCGAGCAGATGCGCGTGTTCCCGATCTCCAACTGGACGGAACTCGACGTGTGGCAGTACATCGCCCGCGAGAACCTGGCGCTGCCGCCGATCTATTACGCGCATCAGCGCGAAGTCGTGCGCAAGAACGGCCTGCTGGTGCCGGTCACGCCCATCACGCCCAAGGCCGACGGCGACGTGAGCGAAGTCCTGTCGGTGCGCTTTCGCACCGTTGGCGACATCAGCTGCACCTGCCCGGTGGCCAGCACCGCCGCCACGCCGGCCGAGATCATCGCCGAGACGGCCGTGACCGAGATCACCGAACGCGGCGCCACGCGCATGGACGACCAGACCAGCGAGGCGTCGATGGAAAAGCGCAAGAAGGAAGGGTATTTCTGATCATGACGAACCAAGCATCCCATCAGGGCCTGTTGCGCTTCATCACCGCCGGTTCGGTCGACGACGGCAAGAGCACGCTGATCGGTCGTCTGCTGTACGACAGCAAGGCCGTGCTGACCGACCAGCTGCAAGCGCTGGCCAACGCCAAGAACAAGCGCACCGCCGGCGAGCAGATCGACTTCTCGCTGCTGACCGACGGCCTGGAGGCCGAGCGCGAGCAGGGCATCACGATCGACGTGGCGTACCGCTATTTCTCGACCGCACGCCGCAAGTTCATCATCGCCGACACGCCGGGCCACGAGCAGTACACGCGCAACATGGTGACGGGCGCCTCGACCGCGCACGCTGCCATCATCCTGGTCGACGTCACGCGCGTGACGACCGTCGACGGCAAGGCCGAGCTGCTGGCCCAGACCAAGCGCCATTCGGCCATCGTCAAGCTGCTGGAGCTGCAGCACGTGATCGTGGCCGTCAACAAGATGGACCTGGTCGACTACAGCGAGGCGCGCTTCAACGAGATCCGCGCCGCCTACGATGCGCTCGCCGCCCAGCTGGGCCTGCGCGACGTGCGCTACGTGCCGGTCTCCGCGCTGCGCGGCGACAACATCGTGCATGCCTCCGAAGCCATGCCGTGGTACCAGGGCGAGCCGCTGCTGGCCCTGCTGGAAGACCTGAAGGTGGAAGACACCGCGCCGGCCGCCGCCGATGCGCTGCGCTTCCCGGTGCAGCTGGTGGCGCGCCAGGATGGCTCGCAGGCCGACGACTTCCGCGGCTACATGGGCCGCGTGGAAGCCGGCACCGTGCGCGTCGGGCAGGCCGTGCGCGTGCTGCCCGCCAACCGCGAGACGACCGTAGCCGAAGTGCTGACGCCGAACGGCGCCGCCGACACGGCCGGCCCCGGCGAGACCGTCACCGTGCGCCTGGCCGACGATGTGGACATCTCGCGCGGCGACACCATCGTCGCCGCCCAGACGACCGCCGCCAATGCCGCGAAGAAACTGCAAGCAGACCTGTGCTGGTTCGACGAGCACGAGCTGAATACAGCCCGCAAGTATGTGCTCAAGCACACCACCGCCACGGTGTTCGCGCGCGTGTCGGAAGTCGAGCGCGTGCTGGACGTGCACACGCTGTCGCACGAGACCGGCCGCAAGCAGATCGCGCTCAACGACATCGGCACGGTCAGCATCAGCCTGCAGAAGCCGATCGTCTGCGACGCGTACGGGCATAATCCGGCCACCGGTGCCTTCATCCTCGTGGATGAGGCAACGCACCATACGGTGGCGGCCGGCATGATCCGTGCTTTTTCCTGACCGGTAAGGGGCGCGGAGGACCGCGCCCCGCTGGCAAGCATTCAGGAATTCAGGCAATGGAAGCGAAGACCATCCCCACGACCCAGGGCCGCGTGAGCCTGATTGGTGCGGGCCCCGGTGCGGCGGACCTCATTACGGTGCGCGGTGCACGGCTGTTGGGCGAAGCCGAGGTCGTACTGCACGACGCGCTGGTCTCGCCCGAGGTCTTCCAGTATTGCCCGCAGGCGGTGCTGATCCCGGTCGGCAAGCGCTGCGGCAAGCGCTCGACGGCGCAGCGCTTCATCAACCGGCAGCTCGTCGATCTGGCGACCAAGTACCAGCGCGTGGTGCGCCTCAAGGGCGGCGACCCGATGCTGTTCGGCCGCGCCGACGAGGAGCTGCAGGCGCTCGAGGCCGCCGGCATCGAGTACGAGGTCGTGCCGGGCATCACCGCGGCGTTGGCGGCGGCTTCGGCGATCCGCCAGCCGCTCACCAAGCGCGGCGTGGCCCGCAGCGTGGCCTTCGTCACGCAGGCCAAGGCCGCCGACCCCGATACCCCGGCGCCCGAGGGCGCGGTGCCGGAACCCGCCGTGCAGGCCGATTCCCTGGTCTACTACATGGGCCGCGACCAGGCCGCCTCCATTGCCGCCGACCTGATCGCGCGCGGCCGCGCGCCGTCCACGCCCGCGTGGGTGGTCGAGGCCGCCACCACGCCGCAGCAGCGCTCGGCATGCTTCACGCTGCAGCAGATGGCCGAGGGGGCCGCCGCCGCGTGGATCAACCCCGAGCATCCGAGTCTGCTGATGATCGGCGAGGCGCTTGCCGGGCGGGCCGCATCGGCCGCGCCCGCGCAGGGCCCCGGCGCGCAGCACGTGCTGGCGGCCTGAGCCGCATCGGTCACCTTCAGGGGCCGGCAGGGAATGCCGGTCCTGCCTTCCCCCGGCCTTCCGCCACCTGCGTGTCCGCCATGGCCTGGCCTGCCGCAGGCAAGCCAGGCTGTCACCCATCACGATCGCGTTCCACTTTCCCGTCAAGTGCGTGTGCCGCTGCTGTCGTCAGGGATTGAGAAGACGTGCAACCGTGTGTTGAGCGATACTATCGCGTGTGACGGGAGAGTCTCTTTAACCTCCCCGCTTTGTTGGTACGCTGTTCGCAAAATACGTTGTTCAGCTTTTATTCCTGGGGGGGAATCCTGATGCCGCATCTCATCATCGAATACACCGCCAATGTCGAAGCCGACGCTCGCATTCCCGAACTGATGCGGGTGCTCCACGACGTGGTGATTGCCCATGCCGACGTCTTCCCGATCGGCGGCATCCGTACGCGCGCGCTGCGCCTGGATCAATACCGCATGGCCGACGGCGCCGAAAACGATGCCTTTATCCACGTCACGTTCCGCATCAGGGCCGGCCGGCCCAGGGGGGTGACGCAGCGGGTCAGCGCCGATCTGTTCGCGGCGCTGCGGGGGCATCTGGCCGACGTCTTCGCCCGCCGGTATCTGGGCCTGACCTTCGAACTGGATGAGTTTGACACGCACGGCTTCCACGTCGAGAACAACGTGCATGCCCGCTTCGCGCCGGCGGTCGAAGCGCAGCAGTAGGCGTCAGCCGAGCTGGCGGGTGCAGTAGGCGGCGATGGCGTCGAGCACGGCGTCGTCTTCGCCGACAGCCTCGGCGCAGCGGATCGGCAGGGCGGGGTGCGCCTGCGCGCAGCGCTCGACCAGCGCCGGCAGGTCGCGGCGCAGGTGTCCGCCCTGGCCGAAGAACACCGGTACGACGGTGATGTCCTGCACGCCATCGGCGGCGAGCGTGTCGATCGTGCCCGGCAGGTCGGGCGTCATCAGTTCGAGAAAGGCGAGACGGACGTCGACTTCCGGCTGCCGCGCGGCCAGCCGTGCGCGCAGGCGGTCGAACGGCTCGCGCCAGCGGGCGTCGCGCGCGCCGTGGGCGAACAGCACCAGCGCACGCGCGGCCATCAGTGGCGCTCCACCCAGCGCAGTGCCACCAGCGCGACCGCCAGGTACAGCGCACCCGGCAGGATGGCGGTGAAGATGGCCGGCCACGTGTTGAGCAGGCCGACGTGCGAGAACAGGTTGTTCACCAGCTGGAACGACAGGCCCAGCATGATCCCGCCGAACACCTTCAGGCCGACCGCGCCGGCGCGCGCATGCAGGTAGGCGAACGGCAGGGACAGCGCTATCATCACCAGCACCGTGAAGGGGTAGACCACCTTCTTCCACAGCGCGATCTCGTAGCGCTGCGTGTCCTGCTTGTTGTCGCGCAGGTGGCGGATGTACTGGAACAGGTCCAGGGTGGCCATGCGGTCGGGCGTGACCATCAGCACCGACAGGATCTGCGGCGTCAGCTCGGAGCGCATGTCCTGTTTCGGCAGCCGGGTCTGCTCGCCGCGGAAGTCGGGCGCCAGCGCGTCGGGCGCACCGGGCACGGCCTGCTTGCTGTCCTGCGGCATGGCGCCACCCGCGCGGCGCGGGAACTCGATGAAGCGTGTCTCCGTGACGTCGTTGAGCTCCCAATGCTGATGACCCTCATAGCGCGCCTGCTGCGCCACGCGGATCGAACTCAGCCGGTAGTCCGCATCGAATTCGTAGATGCGCAGGCCCTGGATGGTCTGGTCCGGCTGCAGGGTGCCCACGTTGACGAAGCGGGTCACCTCGCCGCCGCTGCCGTCCGGCCTGGCCGGGCCGCGATCCTTGACCCACACGCCCGAGCGGAAGCCCGACGACACCGTGGCGCCCAGCGCCTCGAGCCGCACCTTCTGCGCGAACTGCTCCGATTTCGGGCCGATGAACTCGCCGAAGACGTACGTCACCAGCGCCAGCGGCAGCGCGATCTTGAACAGCGACAGCAGGGCCCGGCGCGTGTCCAGCCCCGCCACGCGGAAGATCGTGAACTCGGACTGGCTCGCCATCTGCGAGAACACATAGATGGCGCTGATCAGTGCGGCGACGGGAATCACCTCGTACACGCGCGTCGGTGCCTGCAGCATCACGTGGAAGAACGCGATCAGCGTGGTGTAGCGCCCGACCACCGAGCCCAGCTCGCTCAGCATGTCGAAGAAGACGAACAGCGCCAGCACCGCGAACAGGATGAAGACGAACACGCCGTAGATCTGGCGCGCGAAGTACTTTTCGTAGACCTGCATCTTCAGGAGCTTCATCATGCGCCCGCCTTCTTCGGCGCGAAGCCGAGCAGGGCGAAGATGCCCTTGAGGCCCGCCGCGCTGTAATGGCGGAAGCGGAACAGCAGCGCGGCGCAGATGAACGCCGCCAGGTGGATCGGCCACCAGGCCAGCATCGCGCTCATCTTGCCCTGCGCGACCCATGCCTGCGACAGGTTGAGCAGGTTGGAGTACGTCAGGTAGATCAGCACGGCGAAGATCATCGGAGTGTAGCGGCCCAGGCGCGGGTTGACGTAGGCCAGCGGGATCGCGATCAGCACGAAGTTGAGCGCCAGCAGCGGCAGGCCGATGCGCCAGACCAGTTCGCCCAGGTTCTCAGGGGTCGGGTTGGACAGCAACTCGGTGGTCGGGCGGCTCTTGGTGGGCAGGTTGGCGTCGGCCTGGGGCGGCTTGTTGGCCACCTTCACGCCGTAGCGGTCGAATTCGACGATGCGGTAGTCCAGTTGGCCGGGCGTGCCTTCGTAGCGGCGGCCCTTGTCGAGCACCACGTAGCGATCGCCGTTGGGGCCGGCCTTGAACTCGCCGGTCTTGGCCAGCGCCACGCCGATCTTGTCCTGCTCGGCATTGGCGACGAAGAGATTGCGCGCGTGCTTCATGCCGGCATCGACGCCTTCGATGAACAGCACGTAGTTGCCGTGCGCCGGTTCGATGAAGCGGCCGGCGGAGATCATCGACAGCACGTCGCGCTGCTCGAAGCGGTCGCGGAACAGCGCGCTCTGCTGGTTGGCCCACGGCCAGCCGAACAGTGCCAGCAGCCCCACCAGCACCACGAACGGCAGCGAGAAGCGCAGCACCGGGCGGATGAAGTCGGTCAGGCTGAGGCCGGCGGTGAACCACACCACCATCTCGGAATCCTTGTACCAGCGCGTGAGCACCAGCAGCACCGAGATGAACAGCGTGGCGCATAGCAGGATCGCCAGGTAGCCGAGCGCGGCCAGGCCGATCAGCAGCAGCACGTCGTTGGGACTGGCCTCGCCGTTGGCCGCCATGCCCAGTATGCGGATCACCAGCGTGGTCAGCATGAAGGTGAGCAGGACGAGGAAGACGGCGCCGGCAGTAAAAGAAAGCTCGCGTCGCAGGGCTTGTTCGAAAATCATGCGGATGCGGGATGGGGAGCGAAGTCCGGCCGATGGTCGCACCATCGGAGCCCACGCGCAAAATCGCGGATAATGTGGGCTTTCGTTGACTCGCCTCAAAGAGAGAAAAGCGCGATGGAATTTAGCACAAAAGCCTTGGACTGGGCCAAAGCTGGCCCGAGCGGTGCCCTAGCGGCCAAGAGCGATTGCCTCGTGATCGGTCTGTTCGAGTCGCAGACCCTGGCCGGCGCAGCCAAGGCGCTGGACGTGGCCACCAAGGGCCTGGTCGGCCGCCTCGTCAAGCTGGGCGACTTTGAAGGCAAGCGCAGCACCTCGCTGCTGCTGCACGAAGTGGCCGGCGTGGGCGCGGCCCGCGTGCTGCTGGTGGGCCTGGGCAAGGAAGCCGAATTCACCGACCGTGCCTATGCCGAGGCTGTGCGCACCGCGCTGCGCGCACTGTCGGGCACCAAGGCCGCCAACGTCACCTGGACGCTGACCCAGCATCCCGCCCGCGACAAGGATGCCGCCTGGGCCGTGCTGACCGCTGTCACGCTGATCCGCGAAGCGGGCTACCGCTTCATCGAGCGCCATCCCGAGCTCAAGAGCAAGCGCGACAAGAGCAGCAGCGGTCTGCGCAAGGTCATGCTGACGGTCGATGCCGCCGATGCCAAGGCCGCCGCCGTGGCCGCCGTGCGCGGCGCCGCCATCGCCAACGGCATGGATCTGACGCGCGATCTGGGCAACCTGCCGTCCAACATCTGCACGCCGACCTACCTGGCCAACACCGCGCGGCAGATCGCCAAGGACTTCAAGCTCAAGGTCGAGGTGCTTGGCCGCAAGCAGCTCGAGGCGCTGAAGATGGGCGCCTTCCTGGCCGTCACCAAGGGCAGCCAGGAGCCGCCGCAGTTCATCGTGCTGCGCTACGAGGGCGGCCCGGCCAAGCAGGCGCCGGTGGTGCTGGTCGGCAAGGGCATCACGTTCGATACCGGCGGCATCTCGCTCAAGCCGGGTGAGGGCATGGACGAGATGAAGTTCGACATGTGCGGTGCCGCCTCGGTGCTGGGCACGCTGCGCGCCGTCGCCGAGATGGGCCTGAAGCTGAACGTCATCGCCGTGGTGCCGACCTGCGAGAACATGCCCAGCGGCATCGCCACCAAGCCGGGCGACGTGGTCACCAGCATGTCGGGCCAGACCATCGAGATCCTCAACACCGACGCCGAGGGCCGCCTGATCCTGTGCGATGCGCTGACCTACGTGGAGCGCTTCAAGCCCGCCGCGGTGATCGACGTGGCGACGCTGACGGGCGCGGTCATCATTGCGCTCGGCCACATCAACACCGGCGTCTTTGCGCGCAGCGACACGCTGGCCAATGCGCTGCTGGCCGCCGGCAAGCAGTCGCTCGACACCGGCTGGCGCATGCCGCTGGACGAGGAATACCAGGAGCAGCTCAAGTCCAACTTCGCCGACATGGGCAACATCGGCGGCCGCCCGGCCGGCAGCGTGACGGCGGCCTGCTTCCTGGCGCGCTTCACCGAGAAGTACGACTGGGCCCACCTCGATATCGCCGGTACCGCCTGGAAGAGCGGCGCGGCCAAGGGCGCCACCGGCCGCCCGGTGCCGTTGCTCACGCGCTTCCTGATGGATCGCGCCGGCTGATGCGCTGACCGGAGCCGCCCACCCATGACCCGTGTCGATTTCCATAGCAACGTGCCCGGCAAGCTGGCCTATGCCTGCCGCCTGGTGCGCAAGGCCTACGGCGCGGGCCAGAAGGTGATCGTGGTGGGAGACCGCGCAGCGCTGGAGGCCTTCGACGCCCAGTTGTGGACCTTCAGCCAGCTCGACTTCCTGCCGCACTGCGGGCTGCGGCATCGGCTCGCCGCGCAGACGCCGATTCTGCTGGCCGATGCCTCCGAGCCGCTGGACGACGCGCCCCATCACGACATTCTCGTCAACCTGTCGGATGCCACGCCGCCGCTGTTCGCGCGGTTCGCGCGTCTGATCGAGATCGTCGGCGATGACGATGCCGAGCGCGCTGCCGCCCGCGACCGCTTCCGCTTCTATCGCGACCGCGGCTATCCGATCCAACATCACGACGTGGGGCGCGCATGACTCCCGATGGCCGCAATCCCGGACCCAACCCGGACAACAACATCCCCGTCCTGACGGAGATCGTCGAGCTCGAGACGCAGGTGCCGGCGCCAGCGCCGCCCGTTCAGGCGCCGCCGCATGCGGCCGCCGCGGCCGCTATCGTGCCGCCGGCGCTGCGCGAGCAGGGCCTCGCGCCCACGCCCGCTCTGCCGCCCGCCGGCACCGACGCTGCCCGCGTGATGGGCGAGGTGATGTGGCGCTTCCAGTCCGAATGGCCGGCGCTGATCGAGGCGCAATGCCGCGCCGCGCTGGAATCGCGCCTGTCCCTGCTGACCGAGCAGCTCGCCGCCGACCTGACGCGCACGCTCGAAGCGCGCTTGATGGACTGGCTGGGCGCCGCGCTGGACGACGCACTGGCGCCCCAGCGCAGAACCCCGCCACGCTAGCGTCCGCACGGATCACGTGCCCATGAAAAAACCCGCCGGATGGCGGGTTTTTCGTTTTGGAGCGCGGCAACGGCGCGGGGTCAGCCCGTGACGGCGCCCTTGCTGGCCGTCGACGTCAGCTGCGCGAACTTGGCGAGCACGCCGCGCGTGTAGCGCGGTGCAGGCTGCTTCCACGCGGCGCGGCGGCGGGCCAGTTCGTCTTCCGGCACGTTCAGCTGCAGCAGGCGCTGGTGCGCGTCGATGGTAATCGAATCGCCTTCCTGCACCAGGGCGATGGTGCCGCCCACGAAGGCTTCCGGCGCGACGTGGCCGACCACCATGCCCCAGGTGCCGCCCGAGAAGCGCCCGTCGGTGACGAAGCCCACCGATTCGCCCAGGCCCTTGCCGATGATGGCTGAGGTCGGCGCCAGCATTTCCGGCATGCCCGGGCCACCCTTCGGCCCGAGATAGCGCAGCACCAGCACGTCGCCGGCGTTGATCTGGTCGGCGAGGATGGCGGTCATTGCGCTCTGCTCGTCGTCGAACACGCGCGCCGGGCCGGAGATGACCGGGTTCTTCAGGCCGGTGATCTTCGCCACGGCGCCTTCTTCGGCCAGGTTGCCCTTGAGGATGGCGAGGTGGCCCTGCTGGTAGAGCGCGCGCTCGATCGGCAGGATCACGTTCTGGTCCGCGCGCGGCTGGTCGGGCACGTTGGCCAGTTCTTCGGCCAGCGTCTTGCCGGTGATGGTGATGCAGTCGCCGTTCAGCAGGCCAGCGTTCAGCAGGATCTTCATCACTTGCGGGATGCCGCCGGCCTTGTGCAGGTCGGTCGCTACGTATTGGCCCGACGGCTTCAGGTTGCAGATGACCGGCACGCGCTGGCGCACGCGCTCGAAGTCGTCGATGGTCCATTCCACGCCGGCGGCGTGGGCGATGGCCAGGTAGTGCAGCACGGCGTTGGTCGAGCCGCCGGTGGCCATGATGACGGCTACGGCGTTCTCGATGGACTTGCGCGTGATGATGTCGCGCGGCTTGAGGTCGCGGCGCACGGCCTCGACCAGCACGCGGGCCGATTCAGCGGCGCTGTCGACCTTCTCCTGGTCGGGGTTGGCCATGGTCGACGAATACAGCAGCGACATGCCCAGCGCCTCGAACGACGAGCTCATCGTGTTGGCGGTGTACATGCCGCCGCACGAGCCCGAGGTCGGGCAGGCGTTGCGCTCCACGCCCTCGAAGTCTTCCTCGCTCATGCGGCCGGCGGTGAACTCGCCCACGGCCTCGAACGACGACACGATGGTCAGATCCTTGCCCTTCCAGTTGCCCGGCCTGATGGTGCCGCCGTACACGTAGATGCCGGGCACGTTGGTGCGGGCCAGGGCGATCATGCCGCCGGGCATGTTCTTGTCGCAGCCGCCGATGACGACCACGCCGTCCATCCACTGGCCCTGCGCGCAGGTCTCGATGCAGTCGGCGATGACCTCGCGCGAGATCAGCGAATACTTCATGCCCTCGGTGCCCATCGACATGCCGTCGGAAATGGTGGGCGTGCCGAAGATCTGCGGGTTGGCGTTCGATGCCTTGACGGCGGCCACGGCCGCGTCAGCCAGCTTCTGCAGGCCCGAGTTGCACGGCGTGATGGTCGAATGACCATTGGCTACGCCGATCATCGGGTTGCTGAAGTCTTCCTTCTTGTAGCCCAGCGCGTAGTACATCGAGCGGTTGGGCGAGCGCGCCACACCCTGAGTGATGTGCTGGGAACGCTTGTTGTCTGGCATGGGAGGCTCCGTGGGGTCGGACATTTCGTTTTGGGAAAATCGCTGGCGCACAGCATGCCGCTGGACAAAAGTCGTGTCAAATATATTATTGAGCGATTATTGAGTCGAAAAAAATATCAATTGAAACCATGGACCTGCGCCAGCTTCGCTACTTCGTGACCGTTGCCGAGGAACTGCACTTCGGCCGCGCCGCCGCGCGCCTGGCGATGACGCAGCCGCCGCTGTCGCAGCAGATCCGCGCGCTGGAGGAGGAGCTGGGCGTCGCGCTGTTCCACCGCACGCAGCGCTCGGTGGCGCTCACGCCGGTGGGGGCGCGCTGGCTGGTGGAGGTGCGGCGCGTCCTGGCGGAGGCGGCTGCGCTGCCGGCACTGGCGCAGCGGCTGGCGCGCGGCGAGGTGGGGTCGCTGTCGCTGGCCTTTGTCAGCACGGCCGACTACGGCATCCTGCCCGCCATGCTGCGCCATTTCCGCGATGCCCGGCCCGACGTGCAGGTGCAATTGCGCGAAGCCACCAGCGACGTGCAGATCGAGGCACTGCTGGCCGACGAGATCGATGCCGGCGTAGTGATCGCGCATCACATCGGCTCCGTGCCGGGCGAGCTGGAATACCGGCCGCTGGCGCGCGAGGGGCTGGTGCTGGCCGTGCCCGCGGCGCGCGCGGCGCAATGGGGGGCGCGGCCCGGCCGGCCGATCGCGCTGGCCGACGTGGTCGCCGAGCCGCTGATTATTTTCCCGCGCCGTTCCGCGCCGGCGCTGTACGACATCATTACCGGCTATCATGCCGCGCACGGCGGCGCCCAGGAGGCGTCCGCGCGCATTGCCCAGGAAGCGATCCAGATGCAGACCATCGTCAGCCTCGTCTCCGCCGAGATGGGCGTGGCCCTGGTGCCCGCATCGCTGTGCAACCTCCAGCGGACCGGCGTGGTCTATCTCGAACTGGCCGAGCCGGGCCCGGTCATCGAGACCGGGCTGGTCTGGCGGCGCGATGCGGTATCGCCCGTGCTGCCGTGGTTCGTAGCCAGCGCCGAGGCCGTGGCCCGCTTGCATGACAACCCCCAACCCTGAGACCCCCGGATTCATGCTCATCCATCCGCAATTCGATCCGATCGCGCTGCATCTCGGGCCGCTCGCCATCCGCTGGTACGGCCTGATGTACCTGGCCGCGTTCATCATGTTCCTGTGGTTCGGCCGGCTGCGCACGCAGCAGCCCCACATCGCCGCGCAAGGCTGGAGCGGCCGCGATCTGGACGACATGCTGTTCTACGGCGTGCTCGGCGTGATCCTGGGCGGGCGCCTGGGCTATGTGCTGTTCTACAAGCCCGACTGGTATCTCGCCCATCCGCTGGACATCTTCAAGGTCTGGGAGGGCGGCATGGCCTTCCACGGCGGCTTCCTCGGCGTGGTGCTGGCGATGATGCTGTACGCGCGCATGCGCCGCCGCTCGTGGATGCAGGTCACCGATTTCATCGCGCCGATGGTCCCGTGCGGACTGGCGGCCGGCCGTCTGGGCAACTTCATCAACGGCGAGCTGTGGGGCCGCGTGTCCTCGCCCGACCTGCCGTGGGCGATGCTGTTCCCGCAGGCGCAGGGCGAAGACCGGGCCTGGCTGGCGGCGCACGCGCAGCAGGCGGTGACCAGCGGCGTGCAGGCCGTGTTCGACCAGTACCACATGCTGCCGCGCCATCCCTCGCAGATCTACCAGTTCCTCGGCGAGGGCGTGCTGTTCTTCATTCTGCTGTGGCTGTATGCGCGCAAGCCGCAGCCGATGGGCGCCGTGTCTGGCATGTTCCTGGTCGGCTACGGCGTGTTCCGCTTTGCGGCCGAATTCGCGCGCGAGCCCGACAACTTCCTCGGCCTGCTGGCGCTGAGTCTGTCGATGGGGCAGTGGCTGTCGCTGCCGATGATCCTGGCGGGCGTGGCGATGCTGGTGTGGGCGTATCGGCGCGCCGGGCGCAACGGGAACGACGCGCAAGCCGGCGCACACGCTTGACGCTGCATCGGCGCAAAGAAAAAGCCACCGCTTGCGGTAATGCCGTTCAGTTAAGGCAAAAAAGGCCGCTCCGATTGACGTCGAAGCGGCCTTCTTCCTTGTTGTTGACTCAGTTCGCGTTGTCGCGAGTCAGCCAGCTCGCGCTTAACTGAACGGCATTACCGACATGCGGTGGCTTTTTCCATGGGTGGATGCGGGGCTACTTGAGCATCTGCACGGCGCCCGAGATGGTCACCACCACCTGCGCCTTGCCGCCCTCGATGGGCACGGGCACCGGTGCGCTGTCCGATGCCATGGCCGCCATGCGCATCAGCGGACGCGGTCCTGGCGAGCCGCCGCCTTCGCTGACGTGGACCTCGCGGATCGCGTAGTTGCTGTAGCCGAACAGCTTGGTCGTCGCCTGTGCCTTGTCCCGGAACGCGTTGACGGCCTGGTCGATCAGCTTGGTTTCCGCCGCCGTGCGGGCTTCGCGCGACAGCGTGAAGTTGACGTTCTGCACTTGCATTTGGTTGGCCAGTTGGCCCGCCAACTTGGAGGCCGCAGCAAAGTCCTTCGACGTGAGGCGCACCTCGGCCCGGCCGCGCCACACGCTGATCTTGCCGTTGCGGTCGGTGTTCGGATAGATGCTGAAGCCGCCCGATTCGGCCTGTACGCCGGTGGCCCGCTTGGCCTGGGCGATCACGTCGTCGGCCTTGCGCGACAGGGCCGCGGAGATCGCGCCGGGGTCTGGGCCGTCCTGCTCGGCGCCGAGCGTCAGCGTGACCGTGTCGGTCGGGACGTCCGCCACCGCCTGCGCATCCAGCGACAGGACGCCCGACGGCGATGTCCAGCCACCCGCGGGGGCGGCAGGCGTTTGCGCGAGCGCGGAACCGGCCATCACGGCGGTTCCCAGAATGGTTGCGGCCAGGGCAGGTTTCATGGTGTTCTCCGATCAAGGCAGTGTGATGCGTCTGACCCGGGGGACAGGCGCATCGTTCATCACGTTTGTAACCAAACTTGGCGAACGTGGACCGGTGCTCAGTCCGCGTCGTGTATCAGCCGGCTGGTGATGTAGCGCCATTGTGCGGGCGTGACCGGCGTGATCGACAGGCGGTTGCCGCGTTGGAGGATGATCATGTCGGTCAGCGGTTCCTGCGCGCGCAGTGTGGGCAGGTCGATCAGCGCGCATTTGCGCACATACCTGACGTCGACCAGCATCCAGCGAGGCGTTTCCTGCTTGGCAGCGGGATCGTAGTAGGGGCTCTTGCTGTCGAACTGCGTCGGATCGGGATAGCTGGTGGAGCACACCTCGGCCAGCCCCGCGATGCCCGGCTGCGGGCATGACGAGTGATAGAACAGCACGCCGTCGCCGATGCGCATGCGGTCGCGCATGAAGTTGCGCGCCTGGTAGTTGCGCACGCCGGTCCACGGCAGGGTGCCCTCGGTTTGCAGCGTATCGATGCTGGCCTCGTCGGGCTCGGATTTCATCAGCCAGTATTGGACGGCCATGATGGCGGGCGTGGGAGTTGGCGGTGTGCGCAGCATAGCAACTGTGCAGTGACGCAGCCATCCGGCGGTGCGGCATTGCCGGGCCGCGTGCGCAAAGAAAAAGGCGGTAGCGTATTGCTACGCTACCGCCTTTCGTTGGGTCCCCACCTCGGCCGCTAGACCCGCTTCCTGAACCCAAGTATGGTTCAGAGTGGCTGCGGAAGCCGCATTTCGGGTACATCACCGGCACAGGGAGCACACGACTTTCGTCGCCTGCTGTGCGCTGGAAGACGCGCTCGCCCACACGGCATATCCCGCACCAAGCAAAGCTTATCGGTTCAAGGAATTAATGGCCTTGGCGAACCAGGCAGGGAAACTGTCAGACGCATGGACACGTTCCAGAATGCGTGCCATCGAAGACATGGCCATGCGTCTGAGAGATTCATCGCAAGCAACCGATCGTGCTGTAAAGCCTTGTACTACAAGGGTTTGCGGCACACGGCTCGGAAGCCGTTGGGACACACTATACACCTGTTCGCATCCGAACCCAAGCCCGGATGCAATCCGGTTACAAAGACAAACGGACGTCGTTGCGCTTGTGATTACGCTGCTTCGCCGTACTGGCGCAGCGCTTCGTCGGCCCGCGCATTCAGGTCGGCCAGCTTGGCGCGGATGGCGTCGATCGGCAGCGCGGCGTCGGCCGCAGCCTGGCGCTGCACCGCCAGCAGCTCGGAGGCGATGCTGATGGCGGCCATCACGGCCATGCGCTCGATGCCCTTGGTGGTCGAGCTGTTCCGGATGCGCATCATCTGCGTGTCGACCATGGCGGCGGCTTCGCGCAGCGCGGCTTCGTTGTCGGGCGATACGGCGAACTTGTACGCCTGCCCGGCGATGTTCACTTCGATCTGCTTACTGCTCATGCGGGGTCTCCGGATGCGGGGCGGGGGCGGATTCGCCTGCGGGCTGGCCGAGCAGGTCGAGCTGGCGGGCGTCGGCGCCGGTCGGCAGCTTGTCGAGAATCGACTGGATGCGCAGTTGCGCTTCTTCGATCTTGGCGTTGAGCACGCTGCGGTCGGCGACCATGGTGTCGCGCTCGGTCTTGGCGATCTCGGCTTCCGCCTGGAGCCGTTCGACTTCGGCGCGCAGGCGCTGATTCTCGGCGGCAAGGGCGTCGGCGTGACGCAGCACGCGAGCAATCTTGTCGGCAAGTTGTTCGAGTTCGTTCAGCATCGTTTGTCAATCGGAATCGAGTGGGGGGATTCTAGCCGATCGCCGCGACCGCGCCTGTCCTCCGTACGGATGCGCGGGGCGGGGCGGCGGGTAGGGCACAGGGCATCGGCGCGATGGGCCGGGTCGGTTGGCGCGGGGCGCCGGGTTTCCGTTACACTCGCCGCGTCCTGGTGCCCGCAGAGCCGATCTGCAGTTAAACGGGAAGCAGGGAGCGGCCGCCCCAAGCGGTGCGCCAACCTGCGCTGCCCCCGCAACGGTAAGCGAACGCCATCGAAGGCCGCGCGACCTCTCGCCAGAAGAGGGCGCGGCGTCGCGCAGGTCCGTCCACATGCCACTGTTCCGCGGAATGGGAAGGCGGGCGGACCCGGTTCGCCAGCCCGGATACCGGCCAGGACAGTGGGTTTCAGAGCCAATGCCATCCTTGGAGGGAACTGCATTGAAATCCTGCTGCCATCGACCCGCGGGGGAACGGGAAGGGCTGATGCGATTGGTTTCTTCATCATGAGCTTGACTACAAAGCGGCCGCGCCGGATGCACCGGGCGGTCATGGGCGCGCTTGCCGGCGCGCTGGCGGGGGGGGCGGCGGGGCCGGTCTGGGCACAGGGCGACGCGCAGGCGGCCGGCACATCTGTCGGTGAACTCAACCCGACCGTGGTGACGGCGTCGCGCAGCGAGCAGAAGCTTGCCGATGCGCTGCCGCATACCACGGTCATCTCGCGTGCCGACATCGAGCGGTCGCAGGCACCGGATGCGGTGTCGCTGCTGCGCCGCGAGGCGGGTATCGAGATCGCCCAGGCGGGCGGGCCGGGCGCCGCGGCGAGCCTCTTCATGCGGGGCGCCGGGTCCAACCAGACGCTCATTCTGATCGACGGCGTGCGCGTGAGTTCCGGCACTACAGGCACGACGCAGATCGAGCAGCTGATGGCCGATCAGATCGACCATATCGAGATCGTGCGCGGCAATGTCTCCGCGCTGTACGGCTCGGATGCGATCGGCGGGGTGGTGCAGATCTTCACGCGCAACGGGCGCGGGCATGCGCCGCTGGCCAACGCGCAGATCGAGTACGGCGTGCGCAATACCAAGCGCGCGCAGGCCGGCATCAGCGGCCAGCTGGACGAGCGCGGCGACACGTCGTTCGCGCTGTCGGTGTCGGCGTTGAAGACGACGGGCTTCTCGTCGATCAACCCGCAGCAGGCGCCGAGCGCCAACCCGAACGACAACGCGTACGCGAACAAGAGCGTGTCGGCACAGTTGCAGCATCGCTTCTCGGCCGACTGGCAGGCGGGGCTGACGTGGTTCCAGACCTGGAGCACCGTGAGCTACGACAACGCGTTCGGCGCGCCCACCGACGACAACGAGTCGCACAACCAGGTGCGTGCGATGTCGGCCTACGTGGACGGCAAGCTGACGCCCGACTGGAAGACGCGCCTGACGCTGTCGCAGGGCGATGACAAGAACCTGAATTTCACCAACGGCCAGGTGCAGGAGCCGGGACGCTTCAACACGCGGAACCGCCAGGCGTCGTGGCAGAACGACTGGGCCTTCCTGCCGGACCAGATGCTGAAGGTCGGCTTCGAGCACCTGGACCAGACCATCGACACCGATGCCTACTCGCCGCCGACGCGCCGCGTGGAGTCGGGCTACATCGGCTATGAAGGCAAGTTCGGCAGGCACCAGCTGCAGCTGAATCTGCGCCGCGACCGCTACTCTGATTTCGGCGGCGCCAGCAGCTACTATGCCGGCTACGGCTTTGCCTTCAATCCGCAGTGGAAGGCGGTGGCCAGCATCAGCAATGCGTTCCGGGCGCCCAGCTTCAACGAGCTGTACTACCCGTTCTTCGGCAACCCGAACCTGCAGCCGGAGAAGGCGCGCTCGGTGGAGGGCGGCGTGGAATACCAGAGCACGGTCGGCCTGGTGCGCATGACGGCATTCGAAACCGACTACAGCAACCTGATCACCAGCGTGTTCGATCCCGTGTCGGGCAATTTCCTGGCGGCCAACGTTAACCGCGCGCGGGTGAATGGGCTGGAGACGTCCTGGCGGGGCACGCTCCATGGCGTGGATGTGCGCGCCAGCTTCACCATCCAGAATCCGCGGGACTTGTCGGCGAACCGGCTGCTGGCGCGCCATGCCCGGCACTTCGGCAGCGTGTCGGCCTACAAGGCCTTCGGGCCGTTCTCGGCCGGCATCGAGTGGAATGCCGCCGGCGAGCGGCAGGATTCGGCGCGCACGCTGGGCGGCTATGGCCTGCTCAACCTGACGGGGCGCTACCAGATCACGCGTGATTGGGCACTGTCGGCGCGCGTGGAGAACCTGCTCAACAAGAACTACCAGCTGATCGCCCCATACAACACGGCATCGCGTGGGGTGTTCTTCACGCTGTCGTGGCAACAGCACGCACCGCAACGATGACACCCGCCCTGCCCGCGCGCGGTTTTGCCTGGCGACTGTGGTCGCTGCTGGCGCTCGCGTGCGTGGCGGTGCTGGTGGCCTCGCTGATGCTGGGCAGCGTGCGGTTGTCGCCCGGGCAGGTGTGGCAGGCGCTGACCGGCAGCGGCGATGGCCTGGCCATCGGCATCGTCACCGAGCTGCGCCTGCCGCGGGCCGGAGCGGCCTTTGCCTGCGGCGCATTGCTGGCGCTGGCCGGCGCGCTGATGCAGATGCTGCTGCGCAATCCGCTGGCCGATCCGTACGTGCTGGGGGTGTCCGGCGGCGGCGCGGTGGCGGCGTTGACGGCCATGCTGCTGTCGTTGCCGTGGTGGGCCGTGCAGGCCGGTGCGGGGGCGGGCGCGCTGGCATCGATGGCGCTGGTGGCCGCGCTGGCGCGGCAGCACCTGTGGCGCGGCGAACCGGGTGAGGCCAACGCGCGCCTGCTGCTGGCCGGCGTGGTGCTGGCCTCGGGCTGGGTCGGCCTGATCACGCTGATCCTGACCGTGGCGCCCGAGGCCAAGCTGCGCGGCATGATCTTCTGGATGGTCGGCGACCTGGGCGGTGCCGACCGCTATCTCGGGGCGCTGATGGCGCTGGTGGCCGCGCTGGCGCTGGTGCTGCCGCATGCGCGCGACCTCAACGTGCTGCTGACCGGCGAGATGCGCGCGCGTGCGCTGGGCGTGCCGGTGGCGCGGGTGCGGGCGCTGATCTACGTGGTGGCCTCGCTGTGCACGGCGGTGGCGGTGACGATTGCGGGGTCGGTCGCCTTTGTCGGCCTGCTGGTGCCGCACATGGTGCGGCTGGCGTGGACGCACGATGTGCGCATCCACCTGCCCGCCACCGCACTGGCCGGCGGCGGCCTGCTGATGCTGGCCGACCTGATCGCCCGCACGGTGATCGCGCCGGCGCAACTGCCGGTGGGGGTGATCACCACGCTGCTGGGCGTGCCGACTTTTCTCTACCTGCTGATGCGGAGCGCGCGATGAGCTGGCTACGCCGCGCCGCTGTCACCGATGCGTTCGCGGAGGCCGCCGGCGCGCCCGCGCTGGCGCTGCGCGAGCTGCGCGTGGCGATGGGCGGGCGGGTGCTGATCGAGCGGCTGTCGATGTCGGCCGCGGGCGGCGAGCTGTGGTGCGTGGTCGGACCGAACGGCGCGGGCAAGTCGACCCTGCTGGGCGTGCTGGCGGGCCTGCGCGCGCCGGACGGCGGCGCGGTGGCGCTGGATGGCCGTGCGCTGGCGGCGTGGCCCGTCGCGGCGCTGGCCCGTCGCCGCGCCTTCCTGCCGCAGACGCTGCACGACACGTTTCCGATGACGGCCCATGAGGCGGTGATGACCGGCCGCCATCCGCACCTGGCCCGCTGGGAGTGGGAGGGCGAAGCGGATGCGCGCGCCGTGGACGCGGCCATCGCCGCGCTGGCGCTTGCGCCGCTTGCGCCGCGCGACGTGCGCACGCTGTCCGGCGGCGAGCGCCAGCGCGTGGCCATGGCCGCGGTGGTGGCGCAGCAGGCGAGTGTGCTGCTGCTCGACGAGCCGCTGGCGCACCTGGACCTGCATCAGCAGATCGCCGTCCTGCGCCTGCTGCGCGACGGCTGCCGGCGCCAGGGCTGGCTGGTGATCCTGACCGTGCACGACCTGAACCTGGCCCGGCGTTACGCGACGCACGCGCTGCTGATGGACGGCGAAGGCCATGCCGCCGCCGGTCCGGCCGACGCCGTCCTGACGCCGGAGCACTGCGCGCGCGTGCTGCGTACCCCCATCGCCGCGGTCGACGATGGCCGCCGCATTGCGCTGATTCCCGATGACCCGGACGATGCATCCTGAAGCCCACGCTGGCGGCGATGGCCGCGGCCTTGCATGCGCGGATGCTACGATCGCGACGCCATCGGCATGCGACGGCGGGCGATTGCGGTGCGCCGTCGGCGTGTATTGACGCGGCCGATTCCGCGACGGACATGACGCGCGTCAAGCGCACGTTTTCCCAAGGCATCCTGGCGCAGCCGGGTGCCGAACCCCAAGGTGTTCCATCCATGCACACTGATATTCCTTCCTTCGATCCCGCGCTCGCTGCCCGCCTGCGGGCCGCCGTCGACAGCAAGACCAAGCCGCTCGGCGCGCTGGGCCGGCTGGAGTCGCTGGCCGTGCAGATCGGCCTGATCCAGGGCACCGAAGCGCCCGCGCTGATCCGGCCGGCCATGGTGGTGTTCGCCGCCGACCACGGCGTCGCGCAGGCGGGCGTCAGCGCTTACCCGCAGGCGGTGACGGCGCAGATGGTGCTCAACTTCATCGCCGGCGGCGCGGCGGTCAACGTGTTCTGCCGCCAGCACGGCTTCGCGCTGGAGATCGTCAACGCGGGCGTGGCCATGCCGCTGTGGTCGCTGGGCGTGCCCGGCCTGATCGATGCGCCCATCGGCGCCGGCACCCGCAACTTCGCGCACGAACCGGCGATGACCGCGGCGGAGCGCGACCGTGCCATGGCGCTGGGCGCGCAGCGCGTGGCGGCGCACGCCGGGCTTGGCTCCAACGTGATCGCGCTGGGCGAGATGGGCATCGGCAACACGGCCTCGGCGGCTTGCCTGATGGCGCGGCTGTGCGATCTGCCGCTCGCGCAATGCGTCGGGCGCGGCGCCGGCCTCGACGATGCGGGGCTGGCCCACAAGTGCGCGGTGCTGGAGGCCGCGCTGGCCGCGCACGCCGATGCCCGCGCGCCGCTGGACGCGCTCGCCTGCTTCGGCGGTTTCGAGATCGCGGCCATGGCCGGCGCGATGCTGGAAGCCGCGCGCCGCCGCATGGTGATCCTGGTGGATGGCTTCATCGCTTCGGCCGCGGCGCTGGTGGCCACGCGCGTCGCCCCCGAGGTGCAGCGCTTCTGCGTGTTCGCGCACCTGTCGGACGAGCACGGCCATCGCGCGCTGCTGGCCGCACTGGGCGCCGAACCGCTGCTGCAGCTGTCGATGCGGCTGGGCGAGGGCAGCGGCGCGGTGCTGGCGTATCCGCTGGTGGCCTCGGCGGTCGCCTTCCTGTGCGAGATGGCGACGTTCGCCAGCGCCGGCGTGAGCGAGCAGGCGCCGCCGGCGCTGGATCCGGCGGCATGATGGCGGCCCTGCGCGAGACCTGCCGGTCGCTGTGGATGGCGATCGGCTATTTCACGCGCATTCCCGTGCCCGCATCGGTCGGCTTCTCGCAGGATGGGCTGAACCGGGCGGCGCGGTTTTTTCCGCTGGTGGGCTGGCTGGTCGGTGGCGCCGGCGCGCTGGCGTACTGGCTGGCCGCGCGCACGGTGCCCGCGCCCGGCGTGGCGGTGGCGGTGTCGATGGTGGCCACGCTGCTGTTGACCGGCGCCTTTCATGAAGACGGTCTCGCCGATTGCGCCGACGGCTTCGGCGGCGGCTATACCCCCGAAGACCGGCTGCGCATCATGCGCGACTCGCGCATCGGCGCCTTCGGGGCCATCGCGGTGTGCATGGTCTTGCTGCTGAAGTGGCAATTGCTGACGGCCATGGCGGCGCAGCACGCCGCGGCCGCGATGGCGGCCATGGTGGCCGCGCATGCCGCCAGCCGGGGCATGGCGGTGAGCTATCTGCTCACGCACGACTACGCGCGCACGGAGGGCAAGGCCAAGCCCGTCGCGCAGCCCATGGGCCGGCGGGATGCGGCGTGGGCGGCCTTGTTCGGCGGACTGCCCCTGCTGTGGTTCGGCGTGGCCTGCGCGGCCGTCGCCGTGGCCGTGCTGCTGGCGGCGCGGTGGGCGCTGGGGCGCTACTTTACGCGGCGCCTCGGTGGCGTCACCGGCGATTGCCTCGGGCTGGCCCAGCAGGTCTTCGAAGTGCTCGCACTGTGGGTGCTGCTGGCATGGACGTCATCCTGATCCGCCACGCGCGTCCGGCCATGGCCGCGGGCCTGTGCTACGGCCGCACCGATCTGCCGCTGGACGAGCCGATGGACCCCGACGCCGCCAGCATCGCCGACAAGCTTGCCGCGCATCCGCCGCAGCGGCTGCTGGCCAGCCCGTTGCAGCGCAGCGCGCTGACGGCCCAGGCACTGGCGCGGGCGACGGGCCTGCCGATGCCCGAGCTGGATGCCCGCCTGGTGGAGCTGGACTTCGGCGCCTGGGAAGGCTGCCCCTGGGACGACATCCCGCGTGCCGAGCTGGACCGCTGGGCCCGCGACGTGCTGCACGGCAACCCGCACGGCGGCGAATCGGCCGCGGACCTGGTCAAGCGGGTGACGGACTGGGCTGCGGCGATGGCGCTTGCGCCGGTGCCCTGCGTCTGGGCCGTGACGCACGCCGGCTGCATGCGCGCGCTCGCCGCGCACTGGCTGCAGCGCCCCGTGACCGAGACCATGCAGTGGCCGCTGCAATGGGGCAGCGCCTGCGGATTCCGCGTGCTGCCCGACAGGCCGCCGTTGCTGCTGTTCTGGAACCGTTGAGTCGCTGAATCGCTGAATCGCTGAAGCGCCGAGGGTCAGCGGCTCGTTGCGGCGGCGCTTCCCTGGGCCGGACGGTGCGCGCGGGCCTGCTCCAGGCCTTCGCACAGCAGCGCCGCGCCTTGCAGCAGGCGCGGGCCCGGCCGCGTGATCAGGTCGCCGTCGATGGCGAAGAGGTTGCCGCGCTGCACCGCCAGCAGGGACGGCCAGCGTTTCCAGCCGTCGAGCGTGTCGATCGGGCGGTTGCCCTGGGTGGCGTCCAGGCCGGCGGTCAGCAGCACCTCCGGGTTGGCCGCGAGCACGGCCTCAGTCGAGACCGTCGGCACCAGCGGCTGCGCGTCGGCGAACACGTTGCGGCCGCCGCACAGGGCGAGCATGTCGGAGAAGATGTGCTGGCCGTTGAGCGTCATCAGCGGTTGCTGCCAGACCTGGAAGAACACCGTCACCGGCGGCCGGCCGGCGTAGCGTTCGCGCAGGTCGTCGGCCTGCCGGCGGAACCGTTCGGCGGCGTCGTGCGCGCTGGCGCGGGTGTCGAGCAGCGTGCCGAGCGCTTCGATGGCACGCGGGATGTCCGTCAGCCGGCGCGGCTCGGAGAAGAACAGCGGGATGCCGAGCGCGCGCAGCCGGTCGGTTTGCTGCTGCGCGTTGCCGTGGCGCCAGACCACCACCAGGTCCGGCTTGAGCGCGGCGATGCGCTCGAGGTCCACCGCGCGGTTGTCGCCCACGCGTGGGATGTCGCGCGCCGCGCTTGGATAGTCGCTGTAGGTGACCGTGCCGACGATGCGCGCGCCGCCGCCGGCCGCGAACAGCAGTTCGGTGGCGTGCGGCGCGAGGCTGACTACGCGCTGCGCCGGGTGCGCCAGCGTGACGGTGGCACCGGTATCGTCGGTGACGGAGAGGGCAGCCTGGACCGGCAAGGCGATGACCAGCAGCGCGGCCAGGCCGAGCACACGCAGGCAGCGGGCGAGATGATGAGCGGTCATCGGGGCGTGGTTTCAGCGGACAGCGGCAGCGCGGCCAGCGCAGCGTCGAGGCGCTGCCACCCGGTGGCATCCGGCGGCAGGCCGAGGCGCAGGCCCCGCACGGGCGGTGCGCCGGGCACATCGAACAGCCGGGTCCAGAGACCCTGCCGCGCCAGTGCCGCGTGCAGGGCGGCGGCGTCCGGCGTGGGCACCCACGCAAACAGCGGCGTGGATGCGTTCGGCAGACCATGGCGGGCGAGCAGTGCGGACAGGCGGGCGCCTTCAGCTTGCAGGCGTGCGCGCGTCGCGCTTTGCCAGGCCGTATCGGCCAGCGCGGCCCGGACCACGGCGCGCGCGGGGCCGTTGACGGTCCAGTGGCCCAGCGCCTCGCGCAGCGCCGCCAGACACGCCGGCGGCCCCAGCACGAAGCCGATACGCGCGCCGGCCAGCCCATAGAACTTGCCGATCGAGCGCAGCACGATCAGCCCTGGCGCGCCGGCCAGCGGCGCCAGCGAGGGCGGCGCGTCCAGCGTCTCGATGAACGCCTCGTCGACGATCAACGTGCCGCCGCGCGCGGCCAGCCGCGCATGCCAGTCGCGCAGCGTGGCGGCCGGCAGGCTGCGCGCCGTCGGGTTGTTCGGATTGACGACGACGAGGTGGGTCAGCGTATCGGGCAGGTCCGCAGCGAGGAAGTCCGCCTCTTCCAGCAGCGCGACGTCGTGGCCGGCGCGGGCAAAGGCGGGAGCGTATTCGCTGTAGCCGATGCGGGCGATGCCCACCCGGCCGCGCGGCAGCAGCAGCGGCAGCGCGCGGATGGCCGCCTGCGAGCCGGCCACCGCCAGGACCGCGCCGTCGCACGCAACACCATAGTGTGAGGCCGCGATTGCCTCGAGGCCGTCGTCTTCGGGCAGGCGCAGCCACGCCTCGGGCGGGATCGGCGGAATGGGATAGCCGTGCGGGTTGATGCCGGTGGACAGGTCCACCCAGCCGCCGGACGGCTCACCGTGGCGCGCACGCGCGGCGGCCAGGTTGCCGCCGTGGGCGATGGTGAAGCGGGGCGCGGCGCTCATAGACCCTGCCGCGCGATGCCGGCGCAGGCCAGCGCGCCGCCCGCCACCAGGACCGCCAGCCAGAGGCCGAGCGTGCGCGAGACCAGCGCCAGCGCGCGGCGGATGTCTTCGGCGCGAGCGGGTTGGCCGAGGCCGAGCGGCGGGCGGGTTTCGTCGATGCCGTCGTAGCGTGCCACACCGCCCAGCTGCACGCGCAGGCTGCCGGCGCCCGAGGCCATCACCGGTCCGGCGTTCGGGCTCGACCACCGGGGCGCCTGCGCGCGCCAGCAGCGCAGTGCATCGGCGGTGTGGCCGAGCAGCGCATAGCTTGCGGCGGTCAGGCGCGCGGGCACCCAGTTCAGCACGTCGTCGATGCGCGCGGCCGCCCAGCCGAAGCGGCCGAAGCGGGCATTGCGATAGCCCCACATGGCATCGAGGGTATTGGCCAGGCGATACAGCACCACGCCGGGCGCGCCGCCGACGACGAGCCAGAACAGCGGCGCGAAGATGGCGTCGCTGCCGTTCTCCAGCGCCGACTCCACCGCGGCGCGGGCGATGGCCTCCTCGTCCGCGTCATGCAGATCGCGCGAGACGATGCGCGAGGCCAGGCCGCGCGCGCCGGGCAGGTCGCCCGCCTGCAGCGCTTCGGCGATGGGCGCGATGTGGTCGCGCAGGCTGCGGGCACCGACGGCGAAGTACAGCGCGACGACGTCGGCGATCCAGGCGCCCAGCCGGGCCGTGTCCGGCGCCAGCGCGGTGATCCAGGCGGCGATGGCCACGCCGGGCAGCACGGCAAGGCACCACGCCACCACGCCGGCCGCGCGGGACAGCACGCCCGCGGCGGGCCGGCGATTGAGCCAGCGCTCGATCCATGCGGCCATCCGGCCGAAGCCGACCAGCGGATGCCAGCGCGGCACCTCGCCCAGCAGGCGGTCCAGCCCCACGCCGGCCAGTGCGGCGGCGGCGATCGCCACCGGGCCCAGATCGAAGACACTGCCCGTCCACGCCGTCATGGCTGCTCGGCGGGAGAAATGGCGGGGCCCTTGACCGGCATCGGAATGCCCGCCACCAGCAGGTGCACGCGGTCGGCCTGGGCGGCTAGGCGCTGGTTCAGGCGGCCCAGCTCGTCCACGTAGAAGCGCGTGACGGCGCCCATCGGCACCACGCCCAGGCCGATCTCGTTGCTGACGAGGATCACCTCGCCGGGCAGCAGCGGCAGCGCGGTGAGCAGGGCATCGATTTCGGCGGACCAGGCTTCGGGCGGGGTGATGGGGCCGGTCTCCGGATAGTCGTGGCCGCCGGCGAACAGCAGGTTGTTGAGCCACAGCGTCAGGCAATCGACCAGCACGCAGCCGCCGTGGCGCGCGTGGGTGTACAGCGTTTCAGCCAGGCGCACGGGCTCTTCGACGATGGTCCACTGTTCGGGCCGGCGCGCGCGGTGCAGGGCGATGCGCAGCTGCATCTCCTCGTCGCTCTCGCGGGCGGTGGCGATGTAGGTGACCGGGCCCGCGCACTGCAGCGCGAGCTGTTCGGCGTGATGGCTCTTGCCCGAGCGGGCACCACCGAGAACGAGCGTGAGACGGCGTGACATCCCAGCATTCTAGCGAGGGCGGCCACCGGCGGGTGCGATAATCCGCGCATGTCGACCTCGCCGTTTTCCGGGCCGCCGCGCGGCACGCTGATGATCCAGGGCACCACTTCCGATGCCGGCAAGAGCACGCTGGTGGCGGGCCTGTGCCGCATCGCGCATCGCGCGGGCGTGCGCGTGGCGCCGTTCAAGCCGCAGAACATGGCGCTCAACAGCGCGGTCACGGCCGACGGCGGCGAGATCGGGCGGGCGCAGGCCCTGCAGGCGCAGGCAGCCGGCCTGGCGCCCACGGTGGACATGAATCCGGTGCTGCTCAAGCCCAACAGCGACACCGGCGCGCAGGTCATCATCCACGGCCGGCCGCGCGGCGATCTGAATGCGCGCGCCTATCACGACTACAAGCCGACCGCGATGGCCGCCGTGCTCGCCTCGCACGGCCGCCTGCGCGCGCAGTACGACCTGGTGCTGGTCGAAGGCGCCGGCAGCCCCGCCGAGGTCAACCTGCGCGCGCGCGACATCGCCAACATGGGCTTTGCCGAGGCGGTCGACTGCCCGGTCGTGCTGGTCGCCGACATCGACCGCGGTGGCGTGTTCGCGCATCTGGTCGGCACGCTGGCCTGCCTGTCGGAAAGCGAGCGCGCGCGCGTGACGGGTTTCGTCATCAACCGCTTTCGCGGCGATCTCTCTCTGCTGACGCCTGGCCTCGACTGGCTGACGGCGCAGACCGGCAAGCCGGTGTTCGGCGTGCTGCCGTATCTGCAGGGGCTGCACCTGGATGCGGAGGATGCCGTGCAGACGGCGCAATCCGCCGCCTCGGGCGAGGTGCTGCGCGTCGTTATCCCGGTGCTGCCGCGCATCTCCAACCACACCGATTTCGATGCGCTGCGCGCGCATCCGCAGGTCGACGTGCGGATGGTCGGGCCGGGCCGGCCGATTCCGCCGGCGGACCTGGTCATCCTGCCCGGCAGCAAGAGCGTGCAGGCCGATCTCGCCTGGCTGCGCGCGCACGGTTGGGATGCCGCCATCGCGCGCCACCTGCGCTACGGCGGCAAGCTGATCGGCATCTGCGGCGGCATGCAGATGCTGGGGCGCCGGCTGTGCGATCCGCTCGGGCTGGAAGGGCGGCCGGGGAGCCTCGACGGCCTGGGCTATCTCGATTTCGAAACGACGCTGGCGCCCGCCAAGCAGCTGCGGCAGGTGCGCGGCACGCTGGCGGACGGCGGCGCGGCCCTCGCCGGCTACGAAATCCACATGGGCGTGACCGAGGGCCCGGCCCTGGCGCGGCCCGCCGTCCGGCTCGACGATGGCCGCGCCGATGGCGCGGTGTCCGCCGACGGGCAGATCCTCGCCACCTACCTGCACGGCCTGTTCGACGCGCCCGAGGCGTGCCGCGCGCTGCTGGCCTGGGCGGGCGTGCGCGAGGCCCGTGCGCAGGACTACGCCGCGCTGCGCGAGGCCTCGCTCGAGCGCCTGGCCGATACGCTGCGGGCGCATCTCGACCTGCCGGCCTTGTTCGCCTCGCTGGCGGTTCGCGGCTGAGCCATAATCAGCCCATGGACCGATCTGCCGGGTGATGTGGCCGGCACACGCTTGGCGCGCGAGGAGGCACACATGCCGGTGGCCGTGGTAGCGAATCCGAAGGGCGGGGTGGGCAAGACTACGCTGGCGACCAACCTGGCCGGCTACTTCGCCGCGCGGGATCATGCCGTGATGCTGGGCGATACCGACCGGCAGCAGTCCTCGCGCGAATGGCTGGCGCTGCGCCCGGCCACCGCCAGGCCCATCCTCACCTGGGACATCAGCGCCGACCACATCGCCAAGCCGCCCAGGGGCACCACCCACGTTGTGCTCGACACCCCGGCCGGCCTGCACGGCTGGCGCCTGGCCGATCTCATCCGGCTCGCCGGCCATGTGATCGTGCCGCTGCAGCCCTCGATGTTCGACATCCTGGCCACCCAGGCCTTTCTGCGCAAGCTGGCCGATGAGAAACCGGTCCGCCACGGCGAGGCCAAGGTGGGCGTGGTCGGCATGCGCGTGGACATGCGCACGCGGGCGGCGGAGCAGCTGCAGCGCTTCGTGCAGGGTTTGCAGATCCCGATCCTCGGCTACCTGCGCGACACCCAGAACTACGTGCAGCTCGCCGCGCACGGCCTGACGCTGTGGGACGTGGCTCCGTCGCGCGTGGCCAGGGATGTGGAGCAGTGGGGCGGCATCCTCGATTGGCTGGGGGAGCCGGTCGGACACGCATCGCCCGCGCCCGAGCCGGCGACGGCATGAAAAAAGCCCGGCCTGGGCCGGGCTGCCTCGCGCGGTGTGCTGCGCTCAGATTTCCATGTTGTCGATCAGGCGCGTCTTGCCGAGCTTGGCGGCGGTCAGCGCCACCAGCGGTTCGCCGGCGGCGATGTTCTCGGGCGTCGGCGGCTGCAGGTCGGAGCGGCGGCGCACGGCCACGTAGTCGGGCTGCCAACCGCGTCCGCGCAGGTGCTCCAGCGCCTTCGCGGTGACTTCCTCGACCGAGGCCTGGCCCTGCAGCACGGTTTCCAGCATGGTCTGGCGCACCTGGCCCAGCGTGCGGTACAGCTCGGGCGCCTCGGCGCGCTCTTCGTTCGACAGGTACGCATTGCGCGACGACAGCGCCAGGCCGTCTTCGGCGCGCACCGTCTCGGCGGGGATGATGTCGACCGGCAGCGCGAACTGGTTGGCCATGCGGCGCACGATCATCAACTGCTGGTAGTCCTTCTTGCCGAACACCGCCACGCGCGGCTGCACGCACGAGAACAGCTTCATCACCACCGTGCACACGCCCTTGAAGAAGCCGGGGCGGAATTCGCCTTCGAGGATGTCGCCCAGGTCGTGCGGGGGCTCGACGCGGTATTCCTGCGGCTCGGGGTACATGTCGCGCTCGGTGGGCGCGAACAGCACGTACACGCCTTCCTTCTGCAGCTTCTCGATGTCGTCCTGCAGCGTGCGCGGGTATTTGTCGAAGTCTTCGTTGGGGCCGAACTGCAGCCGGTTGACGAAGATCGACGCGACCACCGGGTCGCCGTGCTGGCGCGCCAGGCGCATCAGGCTCAGGTGGCCCTCATGCAGGTTGCCCATGGTCGGCACGAAGGCGACGCGGTTCTGGCCGCGCAGCTGGTCGCGCAGTTCCTGGATCGAGGAGATGACTTTCATGCGTTCTTGTTGGAGTCCGGCAGACCAGGGGGATCAGGTCAGGGGGGATCAGGTCGGGGAATAGGCCAGCCGCACGTAGATCGGTGCGTAGGGTTCGGCCTGGGTGATTTCCACCAGCGATTCGCGCGACAGCTCCAGCATGGCGACAAAGTTGACCACCACGATGGGCGCGCCCTTGCCGGAGCGGATGACGTCGTCGAACAGCTCGGTGAATTCCATGAACCGAGCATGCTGCAGCCGGCGCAGGATCTGGCTCATGTGCTCGCGCACGGACAGCTCTTCGCGCGAGATCTTGTGGTGCTGGGTGAGCTTGGCCCGGCGCAGCACGTCGGCCCACGCCGCGCGCAGGTCATCGGCGTTGACGTCGGGGTAGCGCGGCGCGGCGCTTTGTTCGATGTAGACCTGCGCGCGCAGGAAGTCGCGGCCGAGCACCGGCACGGTGTCGAGCTTCTGCGCGGCGAGCTTCATCTGCTCGTATTCGAGCAGGCGGCGCACCAGTTCGGCGCGCGGGTCTTCGGGTTCTTCGCCGGAGTCGGTCTTCTTGACCGGCAGCAGCATGCGCGACTTGATCTCGATCAGCATGGCCGCCATCAGCAGGTATTCGGCGGCGAGCTCGAGGTTGGTCGCGCGGATCTGTTCGATGTACGCCAGGTATTGCCGCGTCACCTGCGCCATCGGGATGTCCAGCACGTTGAAGTTCTGGCGGCGGATCAGGTACAGCAGCAGGTCCAGCGGCCCTTCGAAGGCTTCGAGAAAGATCTCCAGCGCATCGGGCGGGATGTAGAGATCCTGCGGCAGCTTGAACAGCGGTTCGCCGTACAGCCGCGCGAAGGCCAGGCCGTCGATCTGGGCGGGCGTGGAATCCTGCTCGGGCGCCACGCTGGGCAGCTCGACGGAAAGCGGCAGCTTGTCCTGCGCGGGCGTCGTCATGCGGCGGCGGGGCGGCGTGCGTCCGGAATCGGCCGGTCAGTCGAGCGAGTAGACGTAGGGCTTTTGCGGCACGCGCGAGAACTGGGCGCGCGAGCGCTCTTCGAGGTCGACCGGCTCCTTGTCCCACAGGAGCGAGCGGCCCTGGCGCTGCTGGGTTTCCAGGTCGGGCTTGCTGGTCTTGAGTTCTTCCAGGAACTGGGTGATCTCGGACTTGTACAGAGACATGACGGTATGTGATGTTGGATGACCTTGCCGGCCCCGACCGGTGGCCCGGGCGGAGAACCGGCGCATTTTACCGTATGCCCGCGTGGCACGGCCGATGCGGGCGCGCGGACCGGTCCGGCGGGGCGGCCCGTTGCAATTGCCCGGGCACCGGCCGGGGCCGGTATGGTCAAATAACACCTTTCCGTCGACTCGCCGGCGCAGGGTGCCGGCGCCCACCCGCCAGGATGACCGGCCGCCAACGACCGTCACGCTTCCGTCTTCTTGCCACGCCCGCCGCCGCGCTGCTCGCCGGCTGCGTCCTGTCGGTCGCCTGCACGGCCGCCCGCGCCGCCTACGAGGTCAGGATCGAGGCGCCCAGGCCGCTGCGGGACCTGCTGGCGCGCCACCTGGACCTGGCCCGCTACCAGGACCGCAAGGACATCACCGACGATCAGCTGCAGTACATGGTCGAGACCATCGGCGAGCAGGTCACCAAGCTGACCGCCACCGAGGGCTATTTCGTGCCCAAGGCGACCGCGCAACTCGAAGGGCCGCCTGACCGCCGCATCGTGCGTGTCAAGGTGGAGGCCGGGCCGCGCACCACCATCGACAGCGTCGCGCTGGACTTCACCGGCGCCATCGCGCAGGAGCCCAAGCGCATCGACGCGCTGAAGAAGGCCTGGGGCCTGCCGCAGGGCGCGCCATTCCGCCAGTCCGGCTGGGACAAGGCCAAGGAAGACAGCCTGGCCGCCCTGCAGAGCAAGCGCTACTACGCGGCCAGGCAGACGGCATCGCAGGCGCGCGTCGACCCCGACGAGAACAAGGCCGATCTGTCGGTCGCCTACGACAGCGGGCCGGCCTACACGCTGGGGCCGCTGGACGTGCAGGGCCTGTCGCGCTAT
This sequence comes from Ralstonia pseudosolanacearum, assembly GCF_024925465.1. Taxonomy (NCBI): domain Bacteria; kingdom Pseudomonadati; phylum Pseudomonadota; class Betaproteobacteria; order Burkholderiales; family Burkholderiaceae; genus Ralstonia; species Ralstonia pseudosolanacearum. The sequence goes on from NZ_CP103852.1 coordinate 1,129,936, forward strand.
CCGCGCAGCATCATCGACCATGTGAATCCGCTCATCGTGGGCGAGGACTATTCGGCCGATCGGCTGCAGGCGCTGGCCGCGGCCATCCAGGGCCAGCCGTATTTCGCCAACGCGATCGTCGACCTGGGCGACGATCCGAAAAACCCGGTCGCGGCGCCGGTGCGCGTGCGGGTGCGCGAATATCCGCCCAACCGCATCACCAGCGGGGTCGGCTACAGCACCGATACCGGCGCGCAGGTGGAAGGGCGCTACCAGTACCTGAACCTGTTCGACAAGGCCTGGGTGCTGGACACCCAGGCGCGCATCGAGCAACGCCGCCAGTACCTGTTCGGCAGCGTGACCCTGCCGCCGGACGGCAAGCGCTACGTCAACAGCCTCTACGGCAGCCTCGACCGCACCAACCTGTCGGGCACCGACACGCGCAGCTATCGCTCCGGCTTCAAGCAGACGCGCGCGCGCGGCATCTACGAAACCTCGTTCACGATCGATTTCTACTACGACGACCTGCGCCCCGACGGCGCCGCGCGCGAACTGAGCAAGGCGCTGGTGCCAGGCTTCACCTGGACGCGCCGCGACGTGGACGACCCGCTGTTCCCGCGCCGCGGCAACATCCTCACCACGCAGATCGGCGCGGCGGTGAAGGGGCTGCTGACCGACCAGTCGTTCGTGCGCTCGTACAGCCGCATCCGCCAGTACGTGCCGGTCGGGCAGCGCGACATCTTCGTCGCGCGCGCGGAGCTGGGCGCGGTGCTCACCGCGGGCGCCGCCGACGGGGTGCCGGCCACGCTGCGCTTTCGCACTGGCGGCACGCAGTCCATCCGCGGCTACGATTTCCAGAGCATCGGCAACGATGTCAACGGCAGCACGCTGCCGACCAAGTTCCTCGTCACCGGCGGGGTGGAGTATCAGCGCTGGTTCCTGCCGCAATGGGGCGCCGCGGTGTTCTGGGACACAGGTACCGCCACCGACAACTGGACGCAGCGCCGGTGGTTCAACGGCGTGGGCGTCGGCGTGCGCTGGAAGAGTCCGGTCGGCCCGATCCAGCTGGACCTGGCCTACGGCATCCAGCAGCACCAGTTCCGTCCGAGCGTGTCGCTCGGCATCGCGTTCTGAGGGCGGCGGCGATGGACGCGCAGACACCCGAATCCACCCGGCCGGACGCACCGACTCCACCTGGGCGCGGCTGGGGCCGCCGCCTCCTGCGCTGGGTGGGCTTGCTGGTCGCCTTCGTGGTGCTGGCCGTGGCGGCGCTGTGCGGCTGGCTGGTGTGGGCGCTGCAATCGCCCGCGGGGACGGCCCAGCTGTGGTCGCTGGCCACCCGCTTCGGCCACGCCTATGTGTCCGGCAAGCTGGCCGGCGGCACGCTGCGCGACGGGCTGTCGCTGCGCGATCTGCAGGTGCGGGCCGGCGGCATGGACGTCCGCATCGACCATGTGGAGGGCCGCTGGGCGATCACGCGCGGGCCCTGGCATGCCCGCTTCGCCTACCTGAGCGCGGGCAACGTCGACGTGACGCTGCACCCGACCGCGCCCACCCCGCCGAGCGGCCCGCCGGCGTCGCTGACCTTGCCGCTGGCGCTGGATGTGGACCGCTTGGCAGTGGACCGCCTCGCCATCCGCCAGGGCACCTCGACGACCGAGTTGAAGGCGCTGGCCGGCAGCCTGCACACCGACGGGTCGCACCACAACGTGCTGCTCGACGGTGTCGACACGCCGGCCGGCCGGCTGGCCGCCACGCTGCGCATGACGGGCGCGCGGCCGTATCCGCTGACCGGCGCGGCCACGCTCGCCGCGCAGTTCGAGGCGGGCGGGCAGCGGCGGGAGGCATCGGTGTCGGCGCAGCTATCGGGCTCGCTGGAGGCGCTGCGGATCGACGCGACCGGCACCGGCGCCGGCCTGACCGCGCAGGCGCGGATCGATGCCACGCCGTTCGGCGCGCTGCCGTTCACGCGGGCGGTGGTGTCGGCCGAGCAGGTCAACCCGCGCGCGTTTGTGCCCGGGGCGCCGGAGGCCGCGCTGTCGATCCACGCCGATCTGCGGCCCGATGCGCAGGCCACGACGCTGACGGTGGCCGGCCCGGTGCAGATCGACAACGCGCAGGCCGGCCCGCTCGACCGGCAGCGGCTGCCGCTGCAGTCGCTGCGGGCGCAGGTGCGGCTGACCGAGGCGGCGCAGCAGCTGACCGGCCTTGATGTGCGCCTGCCGGGCGGCGCCCAGGTGACCGGCAGCGCCGACGTGCGGAACGGCCGCGGCACGCTGCGTGCCGAGGTGCGGCAGCTCGATCTCCAGGCGCTGCACGGCGCGCTGGAGAAGACGCGGCTGGCCGGCCCCGTCACCGTGGATTTCGACGGCGGCACGCAGCACGTGACGCTCGACCTGGCCGGCGGCGATATGCGCGCACAGGCCACGGCCGTGCTCGATGCCGCGCAGATCGCGGTGGACAGCGCGCAGCTCTCGCTCGGCCGCTCGCGCCTCTCGCTGTCCGGCACGCTCAAGCACGACGAGGCCCAGTCCTTCGCCTTCAAGGGCAACCTGGCCGAGTTCGATCCGTCGCGGCTGGCCAAGGTGGCCAGGGGCCGCATCAATGCCACGTTCGACACGCACGGCACGCTGGCCGAGCCCACGGGTTCGCCAATTGACGCGGCCATCCGCTTCGCCGTGCGCGACAGCGAATACGCCGGCCTGCCGATGACCGGCGACGGCAATGTCCACCTGCGCGGCGAGCGCCTGCTGCCGAGCGATGCGCGGCTCGACGTGGCCGGCAACCGGGCGAGCCTGCGCGGCAGCTTCGGCGCGGCGGGCGACCGCATGCACGTCGAGATCGACGCACCGCAGCTGGCGCGCCTGCGGCTGGGTGTCGGCGGTGCGCTGTCGCTGTCGGGCGATGTTTTCGGCACGCTCAAGCGCCCGCAGGTGGAGGCGACCTTCCGCGCCCAGCAGCTTGCCTACGGCGGCAACCGGATCGACGCCGCCAGCGGCCGCGCGCAGCTGCGCGAGGGCCTCGACGGACCGCTGCAGTTCGAGTTGACCGCGCAGCGCGTAAGCGCGCCGAACGTGTTGCTGCGCGAGGTGCGCGCCACGCTCGACGGCACGCGCCGCGCCCACCGGTTCCGCGCCGACGCCGACGGCAGCGTGCGCAACCAGCCCTTCACGTTCGCGCTGGCCGGCGATGGCGCGCTGACGCCGGGCAAGGATGGCGATGCCTGGGCCGGCACACTGTCCACGCTGTCGGCCCGGGGCGCGCCCGATCTGCAATTGACGGCGCCCGTGCGCGTCTCGGTGGCGCCGGGGCGCTTGGCCATCGGGCGCGCGGACCTGACCCTGGACCAGACGCCGATCCACATCGAGCGCGTCGACTCGGACCAGGGCCACCTGCGCAGCGCCGGCCGCGTCGACGGCCTCGCCATCGCGCGCGTGCTGGAGCTGGTGCGCATCTGGACCGGCCAGGCGCCGCCGGTGCGCACCGACCTCGTCATCGACGGGCAGTGGGACCTCGATCTGGGCGGCACCGCCACCGGCACCGCGCGCATTGCCCGCCGCAGCGGCGATCTCAGCATCAACGCCGGGCGCGGCTTCACACCGCTGGGGCTGACCGAGGCGGTGGTGGAGGCGCGCGGCGAGGGGCTACGGCTGGGCTTGCGCGGCGACGTGCAGTCCACCCGTGTCGGCCGCATCCACCTCGATGCCGGCATCGGCCTGGCGCGCGAGGCGGTGCCGGGGGCCCTGGCGCTGATGTCGCCGGCTTCGCCGCTGTCGGGCACGCTGAAGGTGGATTTGCCGCAACTCAAGGCGGTCGGCGACCTGCTCGGCCCCGATGTCGCGCTGAATGGCCGGCTGGCCGCCAACCTGACCTTCGCCGGCACGGTGGGCGCGCCCAAGGTGAGCGGCCTGCTGGACGGGCAGGGCATCGACGTGGCGCTGTACGACCAGGGCATCCGCCTGACCGACGGCACCGTGCACGTGGGGCTGGACCAGAACGTGGTCGACCTGAAGGAAGTGGTGTTCCACGGCGGCGACGGCACGCTGCGCGCCCAGGGCCGCGTGCAGCTGGGCGAGGCCAATCCCAACCTGGCCGGCACCCTGGTGGCCGACCGGCTGCAGCTGTTCGCCGACCCCGACCGCACGCTGGTGCTGTCGGGCCAGGCGCGTATCGCCAACGAAAGCGATCGCGTGGCGATCACCGGCAAGTTCCGCATCGACCGCGGCCTGTTCAATCTGCCCAAGGACGGCGCCCCGAGCCTCGGCGACGACGTGGTCATCGTGCGCCGTGCCGATGCGGCCCGCAACCAGGCCGAGCGCGGTACGCCGCGCGAGGAGAAACCCGCCGGCCGCTTCAGCCCGGTGGTGGACGTGGATGTCGATTTCGGCGACCACTTCCGCTTCAAGGGCGCCGGCGCTGATCTTTCGCTGGGCGGCCAGATGCACGTGCACAGCGAGCCGCTGGTGCCGCTGCGCGGAACCGGTTCGATCTACGTGCGCCAGGGCAGCACCTACGAAGCGTTCGGCCGCAAGCTGGCCATCGAGCAGGGCATCCTGAACTTCACCGGGCCGATCAACAATCCGTCGCTCAACATCCTGGCGATGCGGCGCAACCAGGAGGTCGAGGCGGGGGTGCAGGTGACCGGCACGGTGCGGCAGCCGCGCGTGAAGCTGGTCTCCGAGCCCAGCGTGGCGGACGAAGACAAGCTATCGTGGCTGATGTTCGGCTACAGCGCTTCCAATGCCGGCCTGGGTCAGCAGCAGGCCATGTCCGGCGCGGCGCTGGGGCTGCTGGGCAACGTGGCGGGCAAGAACGTGGCGCGGCGCTTCGGGCTCGACGAATTCTCGATTGGTCCCAGCACCTCGGGCCTGACCGATCCGCAGGTGGTCGGCGTCGGCAAGGCGATCTCCGAGCGCATCTCGGTCGGCTACGAGCAGAGCCTGTCGACCGCCGATTCCATCGTTAAGCTCACCTGGCAGCTGTCACGGCGCTGGTCGGTGGTGGCGCGCGGGGGTACGATCAACGGCGCGTCGATCCTGTTCAACAAACGGTTTTGAGCGGGCACCGCCGGGCTGCCGGAATGGCGGCGTAGCATTCCGGATGCCTGTCCAACCTGCACCAACGCGAGAGGGTTACATGCGGCATCGTCAACTGGGAGTCACCATGGGTGTACTGGCATCGCTGCTCGGCCTGTTCGGCTGCGATCAGCAGAAGGTGGATCAGGCCGTCGACCGCGCGGGCGAGGCGGCCAAGCGCGCCTGGCAGTCGGCCAAGCCCGACAATCTGCTGTTCAAGGGCATCCAGGCCGGCCAATCGACCGAGGCCGACGTGCGCGCCACCGCCGGCCAGCCCGACCTGATCTGGGAGAACGAAGACGGCACGCGCCAACTCGAATACCCGCGCGGGCCGGAGGGCACCTCCACGTGGCTGGTGACGATCGGGTCGGACGGCCGCGTGCGCAGCATCGACCAGCTGCTGACGGCGGACAATTTCGGCCGCGTTCGTCCGGGCCAGACGCGCGACGACGTCCGCCGCCTGCTCGGCAAGCCGACCAAGGTGGAAGCGTTTCGTCTGAAGCAGGAAGAGGTGTGGGGCTACCGCTGGATGGAAAGCCCGACCGACCGGGCTTTCTTCAACGTGCATTTCGGGCCGGACGGCCGCGTCACCACCACATCGCGCAGCGACAACCGCCTGAACGGCGGCTGATCGCTGCGGCGGGCAGGGCGTGTCTTAACGGACGCGCATGCCGGGCACGGCGCCCGCATGCGGCTCGAGGATGTACAGGCCCGGCTGGGCCTTTTCGTCGGCGGCCGAGGCGGCCAGCACCATGCCCTCCGACATGCCGAACTTCATCTTGCGCGGCGCCAGGTTGGCCACCATCACCGTCAGCTTGCCGACCAGGTCTTCCGGCGCATAGGCCGACTGGATGCCGGAGAAGACGTTGCGCGTCTTGCCTTCGCCCACGTCCAGCGTCAGCTGCAGCAGTTTGTTGGAACCCTCCACGCGCTGGCAGGCGATGATCTTGGCCACGCGCAGGTCGATCTTGGCGAAATCGTCGATGGCGATGGTCTCGGCCATCGGTTCGACGGCAGGCGTGCCGTTGGCGGCCGGGACCGCATCCACCGTGGCCTGCAGCGACTGGCGGTTGGCCTCCAGCAGCGCATCGACCTGCTTCTTGTCCACGCGCGTCATCAGGTGCGAATACGCCTGGATCGGCCGCGCCGACGACAGCTGCGCGTCGATCGCGCGCCAGTTCAGCGGCTCGACGTTCAGGAACGCCTCGATGCGAGCGACCGTGCTCGGCAGGATCGGCTTGAGATAGACCGCCAGCAGGCGGAAGGCTTCCAGCGCCACCGAGCACGCGGCATGCAGCCTGTCGCGCTGGGCTTCGTCCTTGGCCAGGTCCCACGGCTTCTCGGTGTCGACGTAGGCGTTCACGGCATCGGCCAGCTCCATCACCGCGCGCAGGGCCTTGCTGTATTCGCGCTTCTCGTACAGGTCGGCGATCTGCGGCGCGGCTTCGCGCAGCTGGACCATCAGCGGGTTGGCCAGCGCGGCATCGTTCACGCGGCTCTCGAAGCGCTTGACCAGGAAACCCGCCGAGCGGCTGGCGATGTTGACGAACTTGCCGACCAGGTCGCTGTTCACGCGGGCGATGAAGTCGTCCAGGTTCAGGTCCAGGTCTTCCATCGTGGCGTTGAGCTTGGCGGCGAAGTAGTAGCGCAGCCATTCCGGGTTCAGGCCCGTGTCGATATAGCTCTGCGCGGTGATGAAGGTGCCGCGCGACTTGCTCATCTTGGCGCCGTCCACCGTCAGGAAGCCGTGCGCGAACACGTTGGTGGGCGTGCGGTGGCCCGAGAACTGCAGCATCGCCGGCCAGAACAGCGTGTGGAAGTACAGGATGTCCTTGCCGATGAAGTGGTACTGCTCGGTGGTCGAGTGGGGGGACACCCACGCATCGAAGTCGAGGCCCAGCTTGCCGCACAGGTTCTTGAAGCTGGCGTAGTAGCCGACCGGCGCATCCAGCCACACGTAGAAATACTTGCCCGGCGCGCCCGGGATCTCGAAGCCGAAGTACGGTGCATCGCGCGAGATGTCCCAGTCCGACAGCGTCGATTCGCCTTCGTCGCCCAGCCATTCGCGCATCTTGTTGGTGGCTTCGGGCTGGGCCAGGTCGCCCACCCAATCGCGCAGGAAGGTCTCGCAGCGCGGGTCGGACAGCTTGAAGAAGTAGTGCTCGGAAGACTTGCGCACCGGCGTGGCGCCCGACACCACCGAATACGGGTTCTTCAGGTCGGTCGGCTGGTAGGTCGCGCCGCACACCTCGCAGGAATCGCCGTACTGGTCCTTGGCGCCGCACTTCGGGCACTCGCCCTTGATGAAGCGGTCCGGCAGGAACATTTCCTTGACCGGGTCATAGAACTGCTCGACCTCGCGCACGTCGATCAGGTCTTTCTCCTTGAGCTTGAGGTAGACGCGCTCGCACAGCTCGCGGTTCTCGTCGGAGTCGGTGCTGTAATAGTTGTCGAACGAGACCAGGAAATTGTCGAAGTCCCGCTTGTGCTCCGTCCAGACGCGCTCGATCAGCTGGCGCGGGGTGATGCCTTCCTTTTCCGCGCGCAGCATGACGGGCGTGCCATGCGTGTCGTCGGCGCCCACGTAGTAGGTTTCGTGGCCGCGCATGCGCTGGAAGCGCACCCAGATGTCGGTCTGGATGTACTCGACCATGTGGCCGATGTGGATCGGTCCGTTGGCATAGGGCAGGGCGGATGTGACGAGGATGCGACGTTCGGACATGGGACAGGCCAGGAAAGTGCGGGCAGGGGCGCGAGGCGAGCGGCGCGCGGGGAAACGCATATTCTAGCGCGGTGCCTGGCGGGGAAAGCGGAGCACGCTGCCGCGGCGTGATCCAAAAAAAAAGCGCCGGCAAGTGCCGGCGCAGCTTTCCACAACGGAAAAGGAGGAGAAATCAGGCGCCGCCGGGAGGTCAGCCACGCATCGCGAGCCAGCAACGTGTGGCAAGCGGCACCCGTTCTCTATGACCGGGTCATCCCTGGATTGGTTTCAAATAAATTTCGACGCGGCGATTTTGTGCACGGCCGGCCTCGGTGGCGTTGTCCCCGACCGGCTGCGTCTGGCCGCGGCCCTCGGCCGACAGGCGGGTGTGGGCCACGCCGCGGTCGGTCAGGTAGCTGGTCACGCTCTGGGCCCGGCGCTGCGACAGGCTCATGTTGTAGTTCGGGTTGCCGGTGCTGTCGGTGTGGCCGACCACGTTGGCGGCCAGTTCAGGATGCTGGCTCAGGGTTTCCGCCACGCTGTCCAGCGGGCCGCGGAAAGACGGCTTGATCACGGCGCTGTCGGTATCGAACGAGACCTGGCTCGGGATGTTCAGCTTGAGCGAGCCGTCCGGCTGCTCGGAGATCTGCGTGCCGGTGCCGGCCGTGTCGCCGGTCAGCTTGGACTTGATCGCGTTCCAGTTGTAGCCGACGGCCGCGCCGCCGGCCGCGCCCAGCGCGCCACCGATGGCCGCGCCCTTGCTGTTGCCGACCAGTGCGCCGATGCCGGCACCCACGGCGGCGCCCACGCCTGTGCCTGCGAGGGTCTGGTTTTGCTGTTGGGTGGCACAGCCTGCGGCGAGCAGTGCGACCAGCGAGACGGAAATAAGCTTGGCTTTCATGAATTCTCCTTGTACTAACGGGATCGGTTGTCGTTGTTTGCCGATATCCGGCGCGGACAAGGGATACGGGGGGAATCAAACGGAAGCCGCGCCGGCCAAATACAATAGCAAAACAGTACATAGAGTGGCCAGGGCGCCGCAAAGTTCATGCGTCGCAACCGTTGGGCCGTCCCTCATTCGCATTAAATTTCTTGCTGGAGTGCAACTTGAGTCTGACCGTCGAACAGATCACCGAAGCCCTGCGCGGCGTGGTGGACCCCAATACCGGGCACGACCTGGTGTCCTCCAAGTCGGTGCGCAATGTCCGGGTCGACGGCGGCGACGTGTCGCTGGATGTCGAGCTCGGGTACCCGGCCAAGAGCCAGTTCGAGCCGATCCGCAAGCTGGTGATCGGCGCGCTGCGCCAGGTTGGCGGCGTCGCCAATGTCAGCGTGCAGGTGTCGATGAAGATCGTCGCGCATGCGGTGCAGCGCGGCGTGCACCTGCTGCCGAATGTGAAGAACATCATCGCGGTGGCCTCGGGCAAGGGCGGCGTGGGCAAGTCGACCACGGCCGTGAACCTGGCGCTGGCGCTGGCCGCCGAAGGGGCGAGCGTGGGCATGCTCGATGCCGACATCTACGGCCCCAGCCAGCCGATGATGCTGGGCATCCAGGGGCAGCCGGAATCCACCGATGGCAAGACCATGGAGCCGATGGAAGGCCATGGCATCCAGGCCAACTCGATCGGCTTCCTGATCGAGCAGGACAACCCGATGGTGTGGCGCGGCCCGATGGTCACCTCCGCGCTGGAGCAGTTGCTCAAGCAGACCAACTGGCGCGACCTGGATTACCTCATCGTCGACATGCCGCCGGGCACGGGCGACATCCAGCTCACGCTGTCGCAGAAGGTGCCCGTGACGGGCGCGGTGATCGTCACCACGCCGCAGGACATCGCGCTGATCGACGCCAAGAAGGGGCTGAAGATGTTCGAGAAGGTGGGCATCCCCATCATCGGCGTGGTGGAGAACATGGCGGTCTACTGCTGCCCGAACTGCGGCCACACCGAGCACATCTTCGGCGCGGGCGGCGGCGAGAAGATGTGCGCGCAGTACGGCGTGCCCTTCCTCGGCAGCCTGCCGCTGAACCTGTCGATCCGCGAGCAGGCGGACGCGGGCCGGCCGACCGTGGTGGCCGATCCGGACGGTGCCATCGCCGAGATCTACAGGGCGATCGCGCGGCGCGTGGCCATCACCGTCGCCGAGAAGGCGAAGGATATGACAAGCAAGTTCCCGTCGATCGTGGTGCAGAACACCTGAGGCCCATCGTGGACACGCCCGCCGAGCCGCTGCCGACCGAACGCCCGTCCGTGCGCGTGGCGGTGGTGTTGTGCCGCCGGCCGACGGGCAACCGCTGGCAGCCGTTCCAGTGGCGGCTGGAGGCGGTGGTGCCCGACCTGGGCGAGTTCGGCGCGGTGCCGCGCTGCCTGGACCGCACCGATGCGGCCGAGCGCTGGCTCACGCCCGGCTTCGGCGTCACGCTGTTCCACGACGAGGCCGAGGGCTACTATCTGAACGCGACCGCCGCCACGCCGTGCTGGTTCGTGCTGTGGCGCATGGGCGAGCCGGGCACGGCGGAGGCCGGCCGGGCCGTTCCGCATACGGTGTCGCTCAGCTATAACGAGGCCGGCCGCTGGCTCGATGGCGGCGAGACGGTCGAGAACGTGCCGCTGGATGCCGCGTCGCTCGCATGGCTGCGAGCCTACGTGGAGCAGAACTACCGGCCGGAGCCGAAGAAGCGGCGGCGACCGGAGTCGTTCCTGTCGCCGGAAGACCGCGCGAAATATTGAGAGACCGAGGCGGGAGCCGCCATGAGCGAGTCGTCCTTCCTGTCCCGCTGGTCGCGCCGCAAGGCCGCCGACCGGCGCGGCGAGCCGGAGCCCGAACCGGCGCCGCCGGCCGAGGTGCCGGCTGCCGGTGTTGTCGCGCCTGCGCCCGCGCCGGCTGCCGAGCCGGTCCCCGAGGCCCCGCCGCCCACGCTTGACGATGCCGCCAAGCTGACCCCCGCCGACGATTTCGCGCCCTTCGTCGCGCGCGGCGTGGACGAGACCGTCAAGCGCGCCGCGCTCAAGAAGCTGTTTGCCGATCCGCGCTTCAACGTGATGGATGGGCTCGATACCTATATCGACGATTATTCGCAGCCCGACCCGATTCCGCCCGCGATGCTGCGGGAATTGCGGCAGGCGGCGGAACTGCGTCTGTTCGAGCCGCTCGACGAGGCGGGGGCGGAACCGGTGGCATCCGAAGTGGGAAGCGCGCCTGAAGCGCCGGCCGCGACGGCGGACGAGGCGAACGAAGCGCCCGTCCAGCCTGCTCCGCCACCGGCCGGGCCGGAGGCGTCCGCCCAGGCAACCCCGCATAGCGACGACAAACCGTCCTCCGTAGAATAGAAGCGAGGACCGCGCGGCCACGACCGCGCGGCCGTGTGTGTCCCCACAGCCCGCGCAGCCGGCGCGGGCACCATGCGCAACCTCCATGCCCACGCTGGTCTGTAGTTGCAATCACACGATGCCGCTCGACGCCGACGCGGTGAGCGACGGGCTGCGCGCGTCCGGTGCGCCCATCGATGCGCCCGGCCAGACGCATCACCTGCTGTGCCGCCGCGAGATCGGTGCCTTCACCCAGGCCCTGGACGGCGCCGAGGATGTGATCGTCGCTTGTACGCAGGAGGCCGCGCTGTTCACCGAGGTGGCCGCTCAGCAGGGCGGCGTGACGGCGCCGATCCATTTCGTCAACGTGCGCGAGACGGGTGGATGGTCGGCGGGGGCGCGGCGGGATGCGCGCGGCTTCCACGCCAAGGCCGCGGCGTTGCTGGCGGTCGCCGGCTTGCCGGCGCCGGACCCGGTGCCCGTGGTCGATTACCGTTCCGACGGCAGCCTGCTGATCGTCGGCTCGGCCGAGCGCGCGCTGCCCTGGGCCGAGCGCCTGGCCGACCAGTTGAGCGTGACCGTGCTGGCGACCGGCCGCGATCGCGGCGCCGGCCCGCTGTCGCCGCCGATGGCGCGTCGCTGGCCGATCCAGGCGGGCGAGCGGGTGCAGGTGAGCGGCTGGCTCGGGGCCTTCGAGGTGCAGTGGCAAAGCCGCAATCCGATCGACCTGGACCGCTGCACGCACTGCAACGCCTGCATCGATGTCTGCCCGGAAGACGCCATCGACACGCTCTACCAGATCGACCTGGAGGCCTGCCGCGACCATCGCGACTGCGTCAAGGCATGCGGCGAGGCGATGGCCATCGACTTCGGGCGGCTCGACGCGCCGCAGACCGTCTCCGGCCGGTTCGACCTGATCTTCGACCTGAACGACGCGCCGGCCTTCGCGCAGCACCAGCCGCCGCAGGGCTACTTCCATGCCGGCGCCGACGCCGGCCGCCAGCTCACCGCGTCGCTGGCGCTGCTCCAGCTGGTGGGCGAGTTCGAGAAGCCCCGGTTCTTCGAGTACAAGGCCTCGATCTGCGCGCACGGCCGCAATGGCCAGGTCGGCTGCGATGCCTGCGTGCGAGTCTGCTCGGCCGCGGCGATCGCGTCGCAGTGGAAGGATGGGCGCGGCAGCGTGCACGTCACGCCCAATCTGTGCGTCGGCTGCGGTGCGTGCACCACGGCATGCCCGACCGGCGCGCTGACTTATGCCTACCCGAGCGCGCCGTACCAGGGGCGCAAGCTGAAGACGCTGCTGTCGACCCATGCGGCGGCGGGCGGGCGCGACGCGGTGGTCCTGCTGCACAACGGCGGCCGCGGTCGCGCGCTGATCGAGCAGCTCGGCCGCGCCGCGCGGACCGGCAAGGCGCAGGGCGTGCCGGTCAACGTGCTGCCGGTCGAGGTGTTCCACGCGGCATCGACGGGGCTCGATCTGTGGCTGTCGGCGCTGGCCTATGGGGCGGCACGCATCGCCATCCTGCTGACCGAGGACGATGCGCCGCAGTATCGCGCCATGCTTGCCGAACAGGCGGCGGTGGCCCGGGCCGTGCTGGCGGGGCTGGGCGAGCCGGACGACGCGGCCGGCGTGGTGCTGATCGATGTGCCGGATGCCGGTGCGCTCGATGCCCGTCTCAATGCCGCCGAGGTGTGCGGTCCCGTGCAGGGCTTCCGGGCTGACATGCCGCCCGCCACGTTTGCTGTGGCCGCCGCCAAGCGCGAGACGCTCGCGTTCGCGCTCGACCACCTGGCGCGCCATGCCGGGGCGGCCGACGCTGTGATTCCGCTGCCGGCCGGCGCGCCGTTCGGCGCCATCGAGGTGGACCGCGCGCGCTGCACGCTGTGCATGGCCTGTGTGAGCGCCTGCCCGTCGCAGGCGCTGCGCGATCAGGCCGAGCGGCCGGTGCTGTCGATGATCGAGCGCAACTGCGTCCAATGCGGCCTGTGCGACACCACCTGTCCCGAAGACGCCATCGCGCTGGTGCCGCGGCTGAACCTGTCGGCCGAGGCACGCCAGCCGGTCGTGCTCAATGAGACCGAGCCGTTTCATTGCATCCGCTGCGGCAAGCCGTTCGGCACGGCGCAGATGGTCGCCGCCATGATGGCGCGGCTCGGCGCCCATCCGGCCTTTGCCGGCGCGGCGGGCGAGCGCCTGAAGATGTGCGGCGACTGCCGCGTGATCGACATGCTGGAGCGGGGCGAGCAGCCTGGCGCCACGCCCTGAACCCTGAACCGCACTGCCGCCCCGAGCCCATGACCGACGCCCAGCCCCTGCAGTTCCAGCTCGCCGCCACGCCCGCCGACAGCGCGGAGGACCTCGCCCGCGCCGACCTGTACGGTCTGCTGGCGACGCTGCTGTATCGCGCGCCGGATGCCGGCTTGCTGCAGCGCATCGCCGCCGCGCCGCTGGATCCGGCCGACGCCGCAGCAGCCGATCCCGCCGACGCGGAAGCGGCCGCCGGCAGCGCCCTGACGCAGGCGTGGCGTCGTCTGGTCGCCCGCGCCGGCCAGACCACCGCCGCGCAGGCCGACGATGAATACACCGAGCTGTTCATCGGCGTGGGCAAGCCGGAGGTGTTCCTGTACGGCTCGTATTACCAGGCCGGCTTCCTCAACGAGAAGCCGCTGGTGGTGCTGCGCGCCGACCTGCGCCGCTACGGCCTGGAACGTGCCGAGGGCATCACCGAGACCGAAGACCACCTCGCCACGCTGTGCGAGGTGATGCGCTACCTGATCGGCGGGGAGGATGCCGCCGTGGCGCACGTGGCGGAGCAGCGCGCGTTCTTCGAGCGCCACCTGGCGCCGTGGGCCGAGTCCGCCTGCGATGCCGTGCTGCAGCATCCGCGCGCCGCGTTCTATGCCGGGGTGGCGGGGCTGGCGAAGGCGTTTTTTGAAGTCGAGCGGCTCGCCCTCGAACTGGCGTGACGGAGCGCGGCTGAGAACGCTGCGGCAAGCGAAGAGCGAAGCCCCGCCAGCCTCCCGGCGGGATGGCTTGCCCAGGGGACGGGGTGTAGCGATTGAAAAATGCATTGCCCCGTCCCCGGAAAACCAGGGTTTTCAGGGCTAACAGGCATGGTTTTCTACGACCATTAATCCTAGAATGTGTCGAGCAATTCCTATTTCGTTCGGTCATCGGTTCAGTGGAACCGAGGGAGCATGGCCATGCCAGACCCGAAGACGAATCCCCACGCCCCGGCCCAGGCCGACACCGTCGATGCCGGGCCCGCGCGCCGCCGTTTCCTGGTGGGCGCCGCTCTTGCCGCGGCGGCGGCCGGCACGGCAGCCACGGCGGGCCGCCTGGCGCCGACGCAGGCTTCCGGCGCCGCCGAGCCCGCTGAGCCCGCCGATGACAAGGCCACCGGCTATCGGCTGACCGAGCACATCCGCAAGTACTACCGGACCACGTGGGTCTGAGGTCAGCCTCCCCGCTGCCTCCCCGCTCCCGCGCGATTCCCGCTCCTCCCCTCCCAGGTGACACCATGCTTCTGACCCGCAAACCGGTGGCGCGGGATGCCAAGACCGGGCAGGCAAGCCGCACCGGCGCCGCGACGCTGTCCGGCAGCCTGGCGCGCGGCCTGGCCGGCGCGCTGCCGACCATGGACCGGCGGACCTTCCTCAAGCGCTCCGGCATCGGCGTGGGCGCGGGGCTGGCGGCGTCGCAGCTGTCGCTGGTGAAGAAGGCCACGGTGGTGGGCGAGGCGAGGGCGGCCGAAGGCAAGGATGACATCGTGGTGCGGCGCACCGTGTGCTCGCACTGCTCGGTGGGCTGCGCGGTGGATGCGGTGGTGCAGAACGGCGTGTGGGTGCGCCAGGAGCCGGTGTTCGACTCGCCCATCAACATGGGCGCGCACTGCGCCAAGGGTGCCGCGCTGCGCGAGCACGGCCACGGCGAATACCGCCTGAAGACACCGATGAAGCTGGTGGACGGGCGCTACCAACGCATCGGCTGGGAGCAGGCGCTCAACGAGATCGTCGCCCGGATGAACGCCATCCGCCAGGAGACCGGGCCCGATTCGTTCTTCTTCGTAGGCTCCTCCAAGCACAGCAACGAGCAGTCGTATCTGCTGCGCAAGTGGGTGTCGTTCTTCGGCACCAACAATTGCGACCACCAGGCGCGCATCTGCCACTCCACCACGGTGGCGGGCGTGGCGAACACCTGGGGCTACGGTGCGATGACCAACTCGTACAACGATATGCAGAACGCCAAGTGCGCGCTGTACATCGGCTCGAACGCGGCGGAGGCACACCCGGTGTCGATGCTGCATCTGCTGCATGCCAAAGAGACCGGCTGCAAGGTGATCGTGGTCGACCCGCGCTATACGCGCACGGCGGCCAAGTCGGACGAGTACGTGCGCATCCGCTCGGGCACCGACATCGCCTTCCTGTTCGGCGTGCTGCACCACGTCTTCAAGAACGGCTGGGAAGACCGGCAGTTCATCCATGACCGCGTCTACGGCATGGACAAGGTGCGCGACGAGGTGCTCGCCAAGTGGACGCCGGACAAGGTCGAGGCCGTCTGCGGCGTGCCCGAGGCGCAGGTGCTCAAGGTTGCCGAGATGATGGCGATGAACCGCCCGAGCACGCTGGTGTGGTGCATGGGCCAGACCCAGCACACCATCGGCAACGCCATCGTGCGCGCTTCGTGCATCGTGCAGCTGGCGCTGGGCAACATCGGCCGGACGGGCGGCGGCGCCAACATCTTCCGCGGTCACGACAACGTGCAGGGCGCCACCGACGTCGGCCCCAACCCCGATTCGCTGCCCGGCTACTACGGCCTGGCCGCGGGCGCGTGGAAGCACTACGCCGCCGTGTGGAGCGTGGACTACGACTGGATCAAGGGCCGCTTCACCTCGCAAGCGATGATGGAGAAATCCGGCACCACCGTCTCGCGCTGGATCGACGCGGTGCTGGAGAAGAACGAACTGATCGACCAGGACCACAACGTCCGCGCGATGTTCTACTGGGGCCACGCGCCCAACTCGCAGACGCGCGGCCTGGAGATGAAGCGCGCGCTCGACAAGCTCGACCTGCTGGTGGTGATCGACCCCTATCCGTCGGCCACCGCGGCGATGGCCAACATGCCCGCCGCCGACGGCACGCCGCCCAATCCGAACCGCGCGGTCTACCTGCTGCCGGCCGCCACGCAGTTCGAGACCTCGGGCTCGTGCACCGCGTCCAACCGCTCGCTGCAATGGCGCGAGAAGGTGATCGAGCCGCTGTTCGAGTCGCAGCCGGATCACGTCATCATGCAGGCCCTGGCCGACCGGCTCGGCTTCGGCAACGAGCTGTCGAAGCAGCTCAAGGTCACCGAGTACAAGCGCGCCGGCATGACCTGGCGCGAGCCCGGGACCGATTCGATCCTGCGCGAGATCAACCGCAGCAACTGGACCATCGGCTACACCGGCCAATCGCCGGAGCGCCTGCAGGCCCACATGCGCAACATGCACCTGTTCGATGTGCGCACGCTGCGCTGCAAGGGCGGCAAAGACCCGGTCACCGGCTACGACCTGACCGGCGACTACTTCGGCCTGCCGTGGCCGTGCTACGGCACGCCGGAATTGAAGCACCCGGGCTCGCCCAACCTGTACGACACCAGCAAGCACGTGATGGACGGCGGCGGCAACTTCCGCGCCAACTTCGGCGTGGAGCGCGACGGCGTCAACCTGCTGGCGGAAGACGGCTCGTATTCGCTCGGCGCCGAGCTGACCACCGGCTACCCCGAGTTCGACCACGTGTTCCTGAAGAAGCTCGGCTGGTGGGACGACCTCACCGATGCCGAGAAGAAGGCCGCCGAAGGCAAGAACTGGAAGACCGATTTGTCGGGCGGCATCCAGCGCGTGGCGATGAAGCACGGCTGCCATCCCTTCGGCAATGCCAAGGCGCGCGCCGTCGTGTGGAACTTCCCCGACCCGATCCCGCAGCACCGCGAGCCGCTGTATTCCACGCGGCCCGACATGGTCGCCCAGTACCCGACGCACGACGACAAGAAGTCATTCTGGCGCCTGCCGACGCTGTACAAGACCGTGCAGCAGCGCAATATCGAAAACAAGGTCTACGAGAAATTCCCGATCATCCTGACCTCCGGCCGGCTGGTCGAGTACGAGGGCGGCGGCGAAGAGACGCGCTCCAACCCGTGGCTGGCCGAGCTGCAGCAGGAGAACTTCGTCGAGATCAACCCGAAGGCCGCCGCCGACCGGGGCATCCGCAACAACGACTACGTGTGGGTCAAGACGCCGACCGGCGCGCAGATCAAGGTGAGGGCGCTGGTGACCGAGCGCGTGGGCGTGGACCATGCCTTCATCCCGTTCCATTTCTCGGGCTGGTGGCAGGGCAAGGACCTGCTCGACTACTACCCCGAGGGCGCCCACCCGATCGTGCGCGGCGAGGCGGTCAACACGGCCACCACCTACGGCTACGACTCGGTGACGATGATGCAGGAAACCAAGACGACGGTCTGCCAGATCGAGCGTTTTGCCTAAGCGCGGGGAGTGATCATGGCGCGCATGAAATTCATCTGTGACAGCGAGCGCTGCATCGAGTGCAACGCCTGCACCACCGCCTGCAAGAACGAGCACGAGGTGTCGTGGGGCGTGAGCCGGCGCCGCGTGGTCACCATCAACGACGGCATGGTCGGCGCGGAGAAATCCATCTCGGTGGCGTGCATGCACTGCTCCGATGCGCCGTGCATGGCGGTCTGCCCGGTCGACTGCTTCTACCGCACCGAGGACGGCGTGGTGCTGCACGACAAGGACGTCTGCATTGGCTGCGGCTACTGTTCGTACGCCTGCCCGTTCGGCGCGCCGCAGTTCCCGAGTCAGGGCACCTTCGGGGTGCGCGGCAAGATGGACAAGTGCACCTTCTGCGCGGGCGGGCCGGAGCCCAACGGCAGCGATGCCGAGTTCGAGAAGTACGGCCGCAACCGGCTGGCCGAGGGCAAGCTGCCGCTGTGCGCGGAGATGTGCTCGACCAAGGCGCTGCTGGGCGGCGACGGGGATGTCATTGCCGACATCCTGCGCAATCGCGTGATGAAGCGGGGAAAAGGAGCGGAGCTGTTCGGCTGGGGGACGGCCTATGGAGGCGCCGGCAAGAGCGCCCCGGCCGCACCGGCTGCCCCAGTTGCCCCGGCCGCACCCGCCGCCAAGCCGGACGCACCGGTCTCGGGAGCGTACTAGCCATGGAACCGATCCGGATGGTGGCGACGGTTGTCACCCTGGCCCTGGCGGCGGCGCTGGCGGGGTGCGGCGAGCGTGCGCAGACCGCCTTCGCCTCGCACCGCAAGGACGATGCCCCGGCCTACAAGGGCGCCGTGGGCGACCCGTTCATGGCCAAGGACTGGACGCCGGGCGACCGCACGAGCTGGGAGAACCAGATCCGCGCGCGCGGCCAATACCAGAACGAATACAACCGGACGCCCTGAGGCGCGCGAGCGGAGGCCCGTCCATGATTGCCTGCTGGAAACACCTGGCGATGGCGCTGCTGCTGGGCAGCGCGGCGGCGCTCGCATCGGCGCAGCAGCCGGCCAGCGCGCCCGCCGCCGCGCCCGCCAATCCGGCCGTGCAGCCCGCGCAGCCGTTCGCCAACGTCGTCTCCGAGAACGTCTTCGACCTGCCCCGGCGCGACCTGGCCAAGGAGGCGCAGGACCAGACCGCGCGCCGCGTCACGCAGCCGGGCAACAACGCGCCGGTCTGGCGCGAGGTCAATTCCGACCAGGCCGGCTACGCGAGCCTGCCCGGGCTGGAGAGCGGCGTGCTGATCCAGCGCACCGGCCAGAAGTGGCGGCTGTTCCGCAACGGCGTCATCACCGTGTGGGGCGGCTGGCTGGTGGTGCTGGTGCCGCTGGCGATCCTGGCGTTTTTCCTGCGGCGGGGCCAGATCCGCCTGAAGGAAGCACCCACCGGCCGCCGGATCGAACGCTTCACGCCCACCGAGCGCTACGTGCACTGGACCATGGCGATCAGCTTCGTCACGCTGGGCGTCTCGGGCATCGCGATGCTGTGGGGCAAGCATTTCCTGTTGCCGCTGATGGGCCACCAGCTGTTCGGCTGGCTGACCTACGTGCTGAAGAATCTGCACAACCTGGTCGGGCCGCTGTTCACCGTCAGCATCGTCGCCGCCTTCGTGATGTGGGCGCATGACAACCTGCCGCGCCGCGGCGATCTGCAATGGCTGCTGCGCCTGGGCGGCATGTTCGGCGGGCATGGCGCCGAGGTGCCGTCGCATCGCTTCAACGCGGGCGAGAAGCTGTGGTTCTGGGGCGGGCTGGTGGTGTTCGGGCTGATCCTGTCGGCCTCGGGCTGGGTGCTGGACCGCATCGTGCCGGGCGTCGACTACTACCGCAGCACCATGCAGCTGGCCGAGATCGTCCACGCCATCGCCGCGGTGGGCATGATCTGCCTGTCGCTCGGCCACATCTATATCGGCACCATCGGCATGGAAGGCGCCTATCGCGCCATGCGCGAGGGCTATGTCGACGAGGCCTGGGCCAAAGAGCATCACGTGCTCTGGTACGACGACATCCAGGCCGGCAAGATTCCCGCGCAGCGCTCCAAGCCGCCGGAGCCGCCCGAGGCGCGCGAGCAGCCGGCCAAGGGCTGACGCCATCGATCCGAGGAGCCCCGCCATGACATGGTCCACCACGAAGATGCGCCGATCGGGAACGTGGCTTGCTGCCGCGCTGCTTGGCCTGGCGAGCGCCATGGGAGGCGCCAGGCTGCCCCCGCCGACCGCGGAGCAGAAAGCCAAGGCCGAGATGGACAAGGCCAAGGCGGCCTGGAGCGACAAGGTGGCCGCCTTCCAGCTGTGCAACGCGCAGGACCGGGCCGTGGCGCAGTACCAGGCCAGCGGCAAGGGCACCCGCACGCAGGCGGGCACGCCGTGCGCCGATCCGGGCCCCTTCGTGCCGCCCGCGCCGGCCACCCCAGCCGCCCCGGCCACGCCGGCCTCCAAGGGCTGAAACCGCGCCGATGTTGCGTCTTCATCATCCGGCAGTACAATCGTCCGCTCGCAAGTGAACCCTGACTGGAGGTGACACATGAAGCAACTCGTGATCGGACTTGCCGCGATCGGCCTGATGGCCGGCTGCGCTTCGAATGCCGGCACCGGCGCCAGCACCGGCGCATCCGCCGGCGGCGTTTCGGCTTTGGCCACGCTGGCGCCCAAGAGCGGCAGCAACGTGCAAGGCACCATCAAGCTGCTGCAGCAAGGCGACAACCGGGTTGCGATGGCGGTCGACATTGCCGGCCTGCCGCCCAACGGCATGTTCGGCTTCCATGTGCACGAGAAGGGCGACTGCTCCTCGCCGGACGGCATGAGCGCGGGCGGTCACTTCAACCCGACAGGCCAGCCGCACGGCGATCCGCGTTCCGGCCCGCACCATGCCGGCGACATCCCGATGCTGCAGTCCGACGCCAGCGGCAAGGCCGTCGGCTCGATCGTCCTGAACGGCGTCACGCTCACGCCCGGCGCCACCAGCGTGGTCGGCCGCGCGGTGGTCGTCCACGCGGGCATGGACGACTACAAGACCCAGCCGGCCGGCAACTCCGGCGGGCGCGTTGCTTGCGGCGTGATCGTGGCGAACTGACGCCCGCACGCGGCGCCCGTTCTGGAATGGATGGGCGCCGACCGCATGCAGGAATGCGCACGCTGCCGTGCGCATTTTTTTTGGATAACGCTCTATGCCGCTGCGCCCCGAACTGACCAACGCCAGCGTTCCGCTGCTCGATGAAGTCGAGGTCGTCGACGAGTTGGGCCATGCGCGCGCCGTGCACATCCCCGGCGAGCGGCCGCTGACGGTCTACCTGGACAAGCGCGAACTGGTCACGCTGATGACGCTGGGCGGCGCCCCCGAGGCGCTGGTGCTCGGCTACCTGCGCAACCAGCGGCTGGTCGGCAGCATCGAGGACATCGCGTCCGTGCAGGTGGACTGGGAGACCGAGTCCGCCGCCGTCACCACCCGCGCCGGCATTCCCGACCTGGACGAGAAGACCGCGCACCGCACCGTCACCACCGGCTGCGGGCAGGGCACCGTGTTCGGCTCGCTGATGGACGAGATCGATGCCGTCCACCTGCCGCCCGAGGCGCGCATCACGCAGACCACGCTGTACCGCGTGGTCGACACCATCCGGCTGCAGCAGTCGATCTACAAGCAGGCGGGTTCGGTGCACGGCTGTGCCCTGTTCGATGCGCAGGGCGAGCTGCTGATGTTCATCGAGGACGTGGGCCGCCACAACGCCGTCGACGCCATCGCCGGCCGCATGTGGCTGGAGGACATGGCGGGCGGCGACAAGGTCTTCTACACCACCGGGCGCCTGACCTCCGAGATGGTCATCAAGGGCGCGCAGATGGGCATTCCGTTCCTGCTGTCGCGCTCGGGCGTCACGCAGATGGGCTACCGGATGGCACAGCGGGTCAACCTGTCGCTGTTCGCGCGCTGCACCGGGCGGCATTTCCTGCTGTACACCGGGCGCGAGCGCTTCATCGCCGAGCCCGGCATGGCGGCCGTGGTCGGCCCGCGCGGAGAACTGCCGCAGCCGGCGGAATCCGGCCGATAAGCCGCGGGCCGGCCGGTGTGCGCGCACACGGTTTTCCGTCACGGGTTTGGGGGTACAATCCGCGTTTTCGAGCGCCACCGGCCCGAGCGCCGCGACCCAGCCGTGACCCAGCCGTGACCAAATGGGGACAGTTTTCGCACCCGCGAAGCCTGCCCCCATTTGTTCATCACAGGCATCCCATGAGCATCAAATCCGACAAGTGGATCCGCCGCATGGCGGGGCAGCACGGCATGATCGAGCCGTTCGAGCCGGGACAGGTGCGCGAGGCCGACGGCCGGCGCATCGTCTCCTACGGCACGTCGAGCTACGGCTACGACATCCGCTGCGCCGACGAATTCAAGATCTTCACCAACATCAACAGCACCATCGTCGATCCGAAGAACTTCGACGAGAAGTCGTTTGTCGACTTCAAGGGCGATGTGTGCATCATCCCGCCGAACTCGTTCGCGCTGGCCCGCACGATGGAGTATTTCCGCATCCCGCGCACCGTGCTGACGGTATGCCTGGGCAAGAGCACTTACGCGCGCTGCGGGATCATCGTCAACGTCACACCGTTCGAGCCCGAGTGGGAAGGCTATGTGACGCTGGAGTTCTCGAACACCACGCCGCTGCCCGCCAAGATCTACGCCGGCGAAGGCTGCGCGCAAGTGCTGTTCTTCGAGAGCGACGAGCCTTGCGAGACGTCCTACAAGGACCGTGGCGGCAAGTACCAGGGCCAGCACGGCGTTACGCTGCCAAAAACCTAGTTTCAGTTGTCCGTTTCCGCCGGTTTGGCCTGGTCTGGAGCGGTGCCTTTTGTTTCATCAGTCAAGGAACCCCGATGAAATTCCGTTTTCCCGTCATCATCATCGACGAGGACTTCCGCTCCGAGAACATCTCCGGGTCGGGCATTCGCGCGCTGGCGCAGGCCATCGAAGAAGAGGGCATGGAGGTCACGGGCCTGACCAGCTACGGCGACCTGACCTCGTTCGCGCAGCAGTCGAGCCGGGCCTCCACCTTCATCGTCTCGATCGACGACGATGAGTTCATCAACCCGGACAACGACAAGCCGGAACCGGAAGCGGTGGAGAACCTGCGCAGCTTCGTGGCCGAAGTGCGCCGCCGCAACGCCGACATCCCCATCTTCCTGTACGGCGAGACGCGCACCTCGCGCCACCTGCCCAACGACATCCTGCGCGAGCTGCACGGCTTCATCCACATGTTCGAGGACACGCCGGAGTTCGTGGCGCGCCACATCATCCGCGAAGCCCGCAACTACCTGGATTCGCTGCCGCCGCCGTTCTTCAAGGCGCTGATCGACTACGCGCAGGACAGCTCCTACTCGTGGCACTGCCCGGGGCACTCGGGCGGTGTGGCGTTCCTCAAGAGCCCGGTGGGCCAGGTGTTCCACCAGTTCTTCGGCGAGAACATGCTGCGCGCCGACGTCTGCAACGCGGTGGACGAGCTCGGCCAGCTGCTCGACCACACCGGCCCGGTGGCGGCCTCCGAGCGCAATGCCGCGCGCATCTTCGGCTCGGACCACATGTTCTTTGTCACCAACGGCACGTCCACCTCGAACAAGATGGTGTGGCACGCCAACGTGGCGCCCGGCGACATCGTGGTGGTAGACCGCAACTGCCACAAGTCGATCCTGCACGCGATCATGATGACGGGCGCGATCCCCGTGTTCCTGATGCCGACGCGCAACCACTACGGCATCATCGGCCCGATCCCGCAGAGCGAGTTCGAGCCCGAGACCATCGCCCGCAAGATCGCCGAGCATCCGTTCGCCAGCCAGGCCGCGAACAAGAAGCCGCGCATCCTGACCCTCACGCAGGGCACGTACGACGGCGTGCTGTACAACGCCGAGCGCATCAAGGAGATGCTGTCGACCGAGATCGACACGCTGCACTTCGACGAGGCCTGGCTGCCGCACGCCTCGTTCCACCCGTTCTACCGCGACATGCACGCCATCGGCCAGGGCCGCGCGCGCAGCAAGGACGCGCTGGTGTTCGCCACGCAGAGCACGCACAAGCTGCTGGCCGGCCTGTCGCAGGCTTCGCAGATCCTCGTGCAGGATTCCGAGACGCGCAAGCTCGACACGTACCGCTTCAACGAGGCGTACCTGATGCACACGTCGACCAGCCCGCAGTACTCGATCATCGCCTCGTGCGACGTGGCCGCGGCGATGATGGAAGCGCCGGGCGGCACCGCGCTGGTGGAAGAGAGCATCGCCGAGGCGCTGGACTTCCGCCGCGCCATGCGCAAGGTGGAGCAGGAGTACGTCGGCACGAATGGCGGCAGCGGCCGCGGCGACGACTGGTGGTTCAAGGTCTGGGGCCCGAACGACCTGTCCGATGAAGGCATCGAGGAGCGCGAGGCCTGGATGCTCAAGGCCAACGAGCGCTGGCACGGCTTCGGCGACCTGGCCGAGGACTTCAACCTGCTCGACCCGATCAAGGCCACCATCATCACCCCGGGCCTGGACGTGGACGGCAAGTTCAGCGAGTCGGGCATCCCGGCGGCCATCGTCACGAAGTACCTCGCCGAGCACGGCATCATCGTCGAGAAGACCGGGCTGTACTCGTTCTTCATCATGTTCACCATCGGCATCACCAAGGGCCGCTGGAACTCGATGGTGACCGAGCTGCAGCAGTTCAAGGACGACTACGACAACAACCAGCCGCTGTGGCGTGTGCTGCCGGAGTTCGTGCGGCAGTATCCGCAATACGAGCGCATCGGCCTGCGCGAGCTGTGCGACGCTATCCACAGCGTCTACAAGGCCAACGACGTGGCCCGCGTGACCACCGAGATGTACCTCTCCAACATGGAGCCGGCGATGAAGCCGTCGGACGCCTGGGCCAAGATGGCGCACCGCGAGACCGAGCGCGTGGCCATCGATGACCTGGAAGGCCGCATCACCGCCATCCTGCTGACGCCGTATCCGCCGGGCATTCCGCTGCTGATCCCGGGCGAGCGCTTCAACCGGACCATCGTGCAGTACCTGCAGTTCGCGCGCGAGTTCAACAAGCTGTTCCCGGGCTTCGAGACTGATATCCACGGGCTGGTGGAGGAGGAGATCGACGGAAAGATGGGGTACTTTGTCGACTGCGTGCGGTAGGGTGTTGTCGCGAGCTTTTGTCCGGCGGTAGATCGGTAGATTTTTGTGTGCTGATTTTCCGCTTTTGGATCAAGGGGTTGCGTTAAGTGTGTTCCCCGCGTGGGCGGGGATGAACCGGCAGTCCTGTTCACCATCGACTGCACGGCAGGGTGTTCCCCGCGTGGGCGGGGATGAACCGCGGGCAAACCCGTGTTCCCGATGTTCCGCAAGGTGTTCCCCGCGTGGGCGGGGATGAACCGACGCCAGCGGCCGCCCGGTTTTCGTGCCGGGCGTGTTCCCCGCGTGGGCGGGGATGAACCGCGCATTCCGGAGAAATATCTGGACGACGTTACGTGTTCCCCGCGTGGGCGGGGATGAACCGCCGGTCACGATCGACCATCCCATGGACAGTGTGTGTTCCCCGCGTGGGCGGGGATGAACCGTTAAAGGTGGTGATCCAACGGAAGATGCGCGAGTGTTCCCCGCGTGGGCGGGGATGAACCGAACGCCATCACCTCCGCAGCGCAGGGCGTGGTGTGTTCCCCGCGTGGGCGGGGATGAACCGTTTGAGCCGGTAGAGATGACGTACACGAAATGGTGTTCCCCGCGTGGGCGGGGATGAACCGGGCATCGAGGCCGGCGATCCGGTGGGCGTGACGTGTTCCCCGCGTGGGCGGGGATGAACCGGATTCCTCCGACATGACCGGCACACGCCGCGCGTGTTCCCCGCGTGGGCGGGGATGAACCGGCGGGATGTTCACGGCCAGCGTCTTCTTCACGGTGTTCCCCGCGTGGGCGGGGATGAACCGACTTCCGGCCGTTCGCGCCACGGCCCTTCGGCGTGTTCCCCGCGTGGGCGGGGATGAACCGGAACTCAAGGAATACCGGGTTGCGGTGGAGGCGTGTTCCCCGCGTGGGCGGGGATGAACCGAATGGTTGATTCCGCGGAACAAGAATGCTTTAGTGTTCCCCGCGTGGGCGGGGATGAACCGGCTTTCTCCAGGGCGTAGTCGCCCACCAGTGCGTGTTCCCCGCGTGGGCGGGGATGAACCGTCGCCGGCGTTCATTACACAGCACGTCACGCTGTGTTCCCCGCGTGCGCGGGGATGACCCGAGCGGCAACGATCACACCGGTGCGACGTTCGCGAGTTCCCCGCGCATGTGGGGATAGGCTACCAACCAGCCACAGTTCCCGGGCTGCCTGCAGGGGAACAAAGAAAGTCCGCGGATTAATCCCTTTCCGGTCTCTCGATTGGGTAATCCTCATATTTTCTGAGGCCACCAAAGAAAACCAAAATAAATACCCACGAGACTGCTACGATCCCCAGCTCGGAAGCCCGTACAGATAGTCCAATTTCCTGGCATCAAAAACATGCATCAGGCTGACATGGGAAAAGGGGAACCACGATACTTTGCGTATTGGGGGAAGGCACGCATGCAGGAAGGTGCCAGCCAGCGATATCACCTGCTGGCCTTTCATGCACTGGATGTCGCGGCCTGCGGGGTGGAGTTGCTGCGACTGCCCCGGTTTTCTCTTGCATCGCTGGCTGCAGAACTCGGCTGGCCGTTGCCGGTCGTCAACAAGATATTCGCGTGGTTCCTGGCGCTGCACGATCTTGGCAAGTTCGCGCGTGCTTTTCAAAATCTGGCGCCGGGGTTATCTCCCGATCTCGTCTCTCATGTGCCGGCAAAACGGTATTCCCAGCGACATGACACGCTGGGCTGGTTGCTGTGGCAGGAGCGTGCAGAATGTCTGGGAGCAAGTCTTCCTGATCCGGCCGATGGTTTCTGGGCCGCGTGGGTACAAACTGCGGTCGGCCACCATGGCATGCCTCCTCAAGAGGTAACAGGGGGTGGCCTGCTGCCGTTGCAATTGAACGCGTTTTATTTGTCGGAAGACGTGGAGGCCGCGATTGCTTTCGCAAGCGCCGTCGCGCCTTTCCTGCTGCCAGACGATCTCCCGGTTCCAGGCCGGGCGCAGCGGCAGACGCTCCTCCGGCACGCGTGGCGGTTGGCCGGCCTGGCCGTGCTGGCTGATTGGCTGGGCTCCAACCAAGCGCATTTCCACTATTGCGCGCAACCGCAGGACTTGTCTGCATATTGGCGCGAGGTGGCGCAGCCGGCGGCTGCCCAGGCGGTTCGCATGGCAGGCTTGTCCGATCAAACCGTCGGCCCCTGGCGAGGCCCGCAGGCGCTGTTTCCCTATCTGGTCTCGCCGACGCCTTTGCAGCAATACGCTGCGACCGTGCCGCTGGCCCCGGGGCCCCAGCTGTTTCTGCTGGAGGACGTGACCGGCGCCGGCAAGACCGAGGCGGCCATGATCCTCTCGCATCGCCTGATGGCGGCGGATCGCGCGCATGGTATCTATTTCGCGCTGCCGAGCATGGCGACGGCCAATCAGATCTATCAGCGGACCGCTGCGATGTACCGGCGTCTCTACCAGGCTGGGACGACGCCGTCGCTGGTGTTGTCGCACGGTGCGCGACAGCTAGTCGACGATTTCCGGCACAGCGTGCTGGAGCACCAGGCACTCGACGACGATTTCGGATACAGCCGGGAAGAATCCAGCGCCAGTGCGCAATGCAGCGCATGGCTGGCAGATAACCGCAAGAAAGCCCTGCTGGCCGACGTGGGTGTCGGCACGCTGGATCAGGCCCTGCTGGCCGTGTTGCCGGCCCGGCACCAGGTGCTGCGTCTGCTGGGGCTGTCCGGCAAGGTGTTGCTGGTCGATGAAGTGCATGCCTACGACCCGTACATGCGCGTGCTGTTATGCCGGCTGCTGACGGCGCATGCGCGGCAGGGCGGCAGTGCGCTGCTGCTGTCCGCCACGTTGCCGGCGGCCATGCGCGCGGAATTGATCGCGGCGTTCCAGGCGGGGCGCGGGCACGAGTGTGTGGAACCCGCTGTGGACATGCGCTATCCGCTGGCCACCCATGTGCATGCCGAGGTGTCCACCCATGCCTGCGCGACGCGGCCGCAACTGGTGCGCAAGGTGACTGTGGTCCCGCTTCATGCCGAGCAGGCGGTGGTCGAGCGCGTCGTGAACGAAGCCCGTGCGGGCCGATGCGTCTGCTGGATCCGCAACACGGTCGACGACGCGCGGCACGCTTTCACGATGTTGCAAGCGTATCTGCCGGAGACCTCCCTCGCGCTGTTCCATAGCCGCTTCGCCATGGGCGACCGATTGGCGATCGAGGCCGCGGCGCTGGATCGCTTTGGCAAGGCTTCGACGGCGGCGCAGCGGCATGGGCAGGTGTTGATCGCCACGCAGGTCGTGGAGCAATCGCTCGATCTGGATTTCGACGTCATGATCAGCGATCTTGCCCCCATTGATCTGCTGATCCAGCGTGCCGGGCGCTTGCAGCGCCATGCCCGGCACGGCGACGGCGAGCCCGCTATGGATGGCTGCGAGCGCCGCCCCGCGCCCATCCTGTATCTGCTTTGCCCGGAGAACACGGACACGCCCGGCAGCGACTGGTATGCAGCGTTGTTTCCCAAAGCGCGCCATGTGTATCCCGATGCCGGCCAGCTCTGGCTGACGCAGCGCGCCCTGCTGTCAGCCGGGCAAATTGTCAGCCCCGGCGAATTGGAACAAGACGGGGCCGTTCGCAGCCTGGTCGAGGCCGTATACGGGTCGGAGGCCGATCCCATTCCAGACGCGCTGCAACACGCCACGCAGGAACAGATGGGCAAGGACATGGCCGCCGCCAGCCAGGCCCATTTCAATGCACTTAACCTGGAACGGGGCTATTGCGCCGACAGCAGCCGCCACTGGCGCGAAGATACGCAAACGCCCACGCGTCTGGGCGACGAGACTTGTGAGATTTACCTCGCGCGTGAAGAGGGCGACGGACTGGTGCCTTTTGTGGCGGCGTCGGATTTTCCGTGGGAGCACGCTGCCGTGCGCGTGCATGCCGGCGTAGTGGAGGCGCTGTCTGAGCGTTGGCTGGCACGGTTTGGCCCGGCTGTTGACGCGTTGCGCAGGCACCATCGCCTGCTTGCCGATCCTGCTCTGGTGCTGCCGCTGGTGCAGGAAGGTGGGCAGTGGGTTGGATATTGCGAACGTAACGGCAAGCCCCAGCGGATCGAGTATGACGATGTGCTGGGGCTACGCGGATTTTAGGGCGGGGCAGAAGTTGTTTTCCGTGCCCCTGAAGCCCCGCAAGCGCGGGGAACAAGACAGTCCTGGGGCGATAACCCCACGACAACCGGTCCATTCCTGCTAGCGCAAGAAACCAACCAAGCCTGCGGCCGACAAGACTATCACGTGATGGTGAATCTGCAGAAGAGGCCTGAAAATGAAAAAAGGTTGTAGTTGGATTATTAAGCGGGTTGCGGCCGGATTATAAAAACCTAGAATTGCTCCCATTGCCATGTAAATCACCAGCAGGTGGGGCAAGGTATGGGTCGCTTGATTGCGCTGATTGCAAAGACACTGCATCAGTTGATTTCAAGGCGCACCGTTTTCGCGTTACTGTGCGCCGGAATTTTTGTTTCCCCTTATTGGGAGCGCATTCGAAGCGGGGAGGTGCGCCTCAGCTGGGTGTTTTATGCGAGCGACAACCAAACTGCATCTTGCCCGGACTTGTAAGCGAGGAGGCTTCATGAATCTACTCACCACGCCATGGTTGACGGTCCTGAGGCAGGACGGTAGCGAAGACGTCATTGCCGCCCACGCCATCACATCCGGCAGCCCACCGGTGGATCTGCTGGCGGTGCGGCCGGATTTTCGCGGCGCGCTTTATCAATTCCTGATCGGTCTGCTGCAAACGGCTTACGCGCCGGCCGATCAGGATGAATGGCGCGAGCGTTGGCACCAGCCTCCCGATCTTGCCGCGCTGAAGGCGGCTTTTGCGCCGTATGTCGATGCATTCGAGTTGGCCGGCAAGGGCCCTGCCTTCATGCAGGATTTCGATCTGCCGGAGGCGGAACAGACCGAAGTGGCGGCGTTGCTGATCGATGCGCCGGGCGGCAAGACCGTCCGCGACAATCTCGACCACTTCGTGCATCGCGGCGTGGTCGAAGCGTTGTGTCCGACTTGCGCGTCGACAGCGCTGTTCACGCTGCAAATCAACGCGCCGAGTGGCGGTGTCGGGCACCGGGTGTCGGTGCGGGGCGGCGGGCCGTTGACGACACTGTTGTTGCCCGCCGACCCGGCGGCCACGCTGTGGCAAAAGCTCTGGTTGAACGTGATGCCCGCAGACGCGTTGGCATATCCGTCCGTCAAGCAGCGCGGCGATGTGCTGCCCTGGGCGGTATCGACCCGCACGAGCGATCCCAAAGGCGTGGGCGATACCACACCGGAAAGTGTGCATGCCTTGCAGGCGTACTGGAGCATGCCGCGTCGCATCCGGCTGGATTGGAGCGAAGCTGAAGGTGCGTGTTGCGACCTCTGCGGTGCGGCGTCGGACACGCTGGTGCGCCACTACCGCACGCGCAACTACGGAACCAACTACACGGGCGCCTGGCTGCATCCGCTCACGCCCTACAGTCTCGACCCCAAGGGCGCGAATCCGCCGCTTTCCATCAAGGGCCAACGGGGCGGTGTGGGTTACCGCCACTGGCTGGGCCTGGTGCTGGGCAACGACGACCACCAGCCTGACGCTGCGCAGGCCGTGCGCCACTTCCAGGCGCGTGTACGCATGCCCGGGGTGCGCCTGTGGTGCTTCGGCTACGACATGGACAACATGAAGGCCCGCTGCTGGTACGACGCCACGCTGCCCGTGCATGCCGTCGCGCCTGCACAGCAGCCCGGGTTGGCGGCGGCCGTAAAGGCGTGGCTGGACGTGTCGAAAGAGGCGGCCGACCTGCTTCATAAATGGGTGCGGGCCGCATGGTTCGAGCGGCCCGGGGATGCCGGCCTGGCGCCGGCCGTGCCGCAGAGCTTCTGGCAGCAAACCGAGCCGACGTTCTACACGTTGCTGGATCAGGTGACGAAAGTCGATGTGTATGACGAGTCCGCGCTCGCGCCTTTGCATCGGGATTGGCTGCGTGCATCCCATGGGCTGGCGCTGCGCTTGTTTGACGACTGGGTGCTTGCGGCACCCATCGAAGGCATGAATATCGAGCGCGTCGTGACCGCGCGCAGCAGTCTGACCAAGGGCCTCAATACTGCCAAGCCAATGAAGCAGCTCTGGCAGATCGTCAACACCTATGAGAAGGAGGTCGCGTGAGCCTGCATACGCACTATCTGGATGATGCTCAACGCAAGTGGGTACGAAGCTGGTGGCAGGCGCTGCAACCGCGCGAAGGCAAGTCCACCGTGCCGGGCCCGCTGGCTCTGCTGGGCCGTGGCGATCGCGCCGGGCTCAAGCGTTGCAGTGGCGTGGCTGAACTGCTGACCGAGAGTGCGACGTTCCAACTCGCGGAGCGATTGCTGTCGCTGGAGGCTGCCAAGGAGCGCACGCGTTTTGCCGATGATCATGATGCGGTTGCCCTGGTTGCCGGCGTGCTCTCGCACGTATCGCAAGACAGAGCGAATGGCAGGAGCCTGATTGCCGGGCTGGGGCGCCCCGGACGAGGCGATGCGACGCCCAAGCTAAGCGAAACGCGTTTCCAGCGCCTGCTGCAAGGGCGCGATCTGGACGATTTCTACCGTCAACTGATTCGCGTCGTGCAGCTTGCAGAGCGCACCGTCGACGTGGCGCAACTGGCGGACGACACGCTTGCCTGGTGCCGTGAGCGCACCCATACCGTTACGCCCAGCCGTGGCGTGCGTTTTCGCTGGGCGCGCGACTACTACCTCGCTTCCGCCGATTCAGCCGAATAACCCACAAGGAGATTGCCTCATGACGCGTTTCGTTCAACTGCATGCACTGGTGTCCTATCCGCCTGCCAATCTCAACCGGGACGATCTCGGACAGCCCAAGACGGCCAGAATGGGCGGTGTGCAGCGCTTGCGCGTATCGTCGCAGAGCCTGAAGCGGGCATGGCGGACTTCCGATCTGTTTCAACAGCAGTTGGCCGGCAACATCGGCACGCGCACCAAGCGGCTGGGCCACGACGTGTTCGAAGCCTTGAGGGCGGCCGGTGTGGCCGACAAGCAAGCGACGGAATGGGCGTCGCAAGTGGCCCAGGTGTATGGCAAGGTCAAGAAGGAATCGCCGATCGAGATCGAGCAGCTGGTGCACGTGGCGCCGGAAGAGCGGCAGACGCTCGAGGCACTGGCCGCCAAGCTCGCCGCCGACAAGCGGGCTCCCACGGAAGACGAGCTGAACGCGCTGCTGCATGACCATACCGCCGTGGACATCGCCATGTTCGGCCGCATGCTGGCTGCCAAGACCGAGCACAACGAAGAGGCGGCGGTGCAGGTGGCACATGCCATCGGCGTGCATGCCTCGGCCATCGAGGACGACTACTTCACGGCGGTGGATGATCTGAACAAGGACGATTCCGGCGCCGGACACGTCGGTGAAGCGGGATTTGCTGCCGCTGTGTTCTATCTGTACGTGTGCGTCGACCGCGATCGCCTCAAGCAGAACCTGGGTGGTGATGACGCACTCACGCAGAAGGCGCTGCGCGCGCTGGCCCAGGCCGTACTCACGGTGGGCCCCAGCGGCAAGCAGAA
This sequence comes from Ralstonia pseudosolanacearum, assembly GCF_024925465.1. Classification (NCBI taxonomy): domain Bacteria; kingdom Pseudomonadati; phylum Pseudomonadota; class Betaproteobacteria; order Burkholderiales; family Burkholderiaceae; genus Ralstonia; species Ralstonia pseudosolanacearum. Next base: position 1,162,234 of record NZ_CP103852.1, read on the forward strand.
CAGTTTCGCCAGCCGCGCCTATGCGCATTTCGCCGTGGCGGAGAAGGGTAGCCAGCAGCCGCGCTCGCTGTCGCTGGCCTTCGTCAAGCCTGTGGATGGCAATGACTACGCGGCGGACGCCGTGACGGCATTCAGACGCGTGCAAGACAACATGGACAAGGTGTATGGCCCCTGCGCGGATACGCGCTGCGGTCTGGATGTGCTGGCGGGCGAAGGAAGCCTGCCGGCCTTGCTGGACTTCGTTGCAGCGGAGTAGGGCGATGACCGAGTATCTGCTGTTCCGTCTGTACGGCCCGCTGGCCAGTTGGGGCGAGATCGCGGTGGGTGAATCTCGGCATTCCGCCATGTATCCGTCAAAGTCCGCCTTGCTCGGGCTGCTGGGCGCGGCGCTGGGTGTTCGGCGCGACGACGATGCCGGCCAGCAGGCGCTGGTGCGCGGTTACCGGTTTGGCGTCAAGCTGCTCACCGCGGGGTCGCCGCTGCGCGACTATCACACCGTGCAGGCGCCACCGCAGCGCCGCAAGGTGGTCTATCGCACACGCCGCCAGGAACTGGCCGATCCGCAGGCGCTGGGCACGCTGCTGTCCGCGCGGGAATACCGTTGCGACAGTCTGGCGCTGGTCGCGGCAGAGGCGTTGCCCGACGCGCCGCACACCTTGGATGCTGTGGCCCAGGCGCTGCGGTACCCGCATTTCCCGCTGTATCTCGGACGCAAATCGTGCCCGCTCGCGCTGCCGCTCCAGCCGCAATTGGTCGGTGCGGAAACCTTGCGTGCCGCGCTGGATGACGCACGGTTTCCCTCGCCGACCGCATTGCTGCTGGGCCATCCGGAGCAGCCCTGGCCAACCGAGGTGGACCGAAGGGTCTTCGCATTCCAACCCGCCGCGCAGCGCTATTACTGGGAGGACGGCATGCACGCCGGCATGGAGCCCGCACTGCAGCTGGTTCGCAACGATCAGCCCTTGTCGCGTCGGCGCTGGCAGTTTGCGCCTCGGCGCGAGTACGCCATCCTCGGCACGGAGACCGAAGCATGAGCCACTACTTCTCCCGGGTGCGGCTGGAGACGCGCCTGCGCGACATGGCCTTGCTCGCAAGCCTGAGTCGGCATGGGCAGGCGTATCGGGACCACGCCTTGATCTGGCGGTTGTTTCCCGGCGATGGTGCCGAGCGCGACTTCGTCTTCCGCCGCATGCAGGACGACAGTGGGCAAACCCGTTATTTCGTGGTCTCGCAGCGGGCACCGCGCGCCGAACCCGGCTTGTTGGACGTGCAGACCAAGCCCTACGCGCCGCGGATGCGGGAGGGCGAGACCATCCGCTTCGAGTTGCGGGCCAATCCAACGGTGAGCCGTGGCACCAGCGGCCAACGCTCGCGCCGGCACGATGTGCTGATGGACGCCAAGCAGCAGACCATCGACCCGCAGGCGCGTCAGGCAGCCATGGATGCCGCCGCTATCGACTGGCTGATCCGCCGCGCTCCCGACTGGGGCTTGGCGATTGCCGCGGAATGTGTCCTGACCAGCGGCTATGCCCAGCATCGCTTGCGGCGCAAGGGGCAGCCGATCGAGTTTTCGTCGCTGGATTACCAGGGGATCGCGCAGGTGACGGATGCCGGTCGGCTCACGCAGGCGTTGTTGCACGGCGTTGGTCACGCGCGCGGCTTCGGCTGCGGGTTGCTGCTGGCGGCCCGCCTGCCGTGATGCCATGCTGCCACCGCTCAAGCCGTTGCCCATGAAAGACCGCGTGTCGATGCTCTTCATCCAGTACGGCCAGATCGACGTGCAGGACGGGGCGTTTGTCGTCATCGATCAGAACGGTGTCCGCACGCATATTCCGGTCGGCTCGGTGGCGTGCATCATGCTGGAGCCCGGCACGCGCGTGTCGCATGCGGCCACCCGGCTGGCCGCGCTGGTCGGCACCTTGCTGGTGTGGGTGGGCGAGGCCGGGGTGCGGCTGTATGCCAGCGGGCAGCCCGGCGGTGCGCGGGCCGATCGGCTGCTCTATCAGGCCAAGCTCGCACTGGATGACGATCTGCGCCTGGCCGTGGTGCGCAAGATGTACGAGATGCGCTTCAACGAGCCGGCACCCGCCCGCCGCAGTGTCGAGCAGCTTCGGGGCATCGAGGGCGCCCGCGTGCGCGAGACCTACAAACTGCTCGCCCGCCAGTACGGGGTGGACTGGCGCGCGCGCAACTACGATCGCCAGGAATGGGACGCTGCCGACGTGCCCAACCGCTGCCTGTCGGCGGCCACCAGTTGCCTGTATGGCATCACCGAGGCGGCCGTGCTGGCGGCGGGCTATGCTCCGGCGGTCGGGTTCATCCACACCGGCAAGCCGCTGTCGTTCGTCTACGATATTGCCGATCTGTTCAAGTTCGAGACCGTCGTGCCGGTCGCATTCAAGGTAGCGGCCAAGGCGCCGCCGCAGCCCGAGCGCGAGGTGCGTCTGGCCTGCCGTGACATCTTCCGTTCCACCAAACTGCTTGGCCGCATCATCCCCGCCATCGAGGAGGTGCTGGCTGCGGGTGGCATCTCGCCTCCGGAGGCACCCCCGGAATCCGTGCCTCCCGCCATTCCCAACGCCGAGCAGCTCGGCGATGCCGGCCACAGGGTGCAGGGATGAGCTTTGTCGTGGTGGTCACAGAAGATGTTCCCCCGCGCTTGCGTGGGCGACTCGCCATCTGGCTGCTGGAGGTGCGCGCCGGTGTGTACATCGGCGACGTCTCCCGGCGCACGCGCGAAATGCTCTGGGAGCAACTGGTCGAAGGGCGTGAAGACGGTAACGTCGTCATGGCCTGGGCCAGCCCGCATGAATCGGGCTATGAATTCCAGACACTGGGGGCCAACCGCCGGCTTCCAGTCGAATTCGACGGGCTGCAGCTCGTAGCCTTTCAGCCGGCGGACAAACCTGTTCTTTGACAACGCGAACTATCGGTACTTTTTAGGCAGTGGAATTTTCGGTTCCTAATCAAGGGGTTGGGTTAAGTGTGTTCCCCGCGGGTGCGGGGATGAACCGATACCTAAATGTGATCTATCCGTCGTCGCGCAGTGTTCCCCGCGGGTGCGGGGATGAACCGTGTACGGCAACGCTTGGGTGTACGACAGCGGGGTGTTCCCCGCGGGTGCGGGGATGAACCGGCAACCTGTCGGCGACCGCCCTCGCCGCGCTAGTGTTCCCCGCGGGTGCGGGGATGAACCGTCCCCGCAGCTTGACCGCATGAGTGAAGAGGGGTGTTCCCCGCGGGTGCGGGGATGAACCGCCATCGCCAGAGCGGCAGCCGTAGCCGTAGCCGTGTTCCCCGCGGGTGCGGGGATGAACCGGCAATGGTCCTGCGCGCCGGGATCGAGTTGCCGTGTTCCCCGCGGGTGCGGGGATGAACCGCCGTTGGCGCCGTAGGCGATCGAGATGTTGGCGTGTTCCCCGCGGGTGCGGGGATGAACCGAAGGCGAGCCCGAGCTGGCGGACGACGACTTCGTGTTCCCCGCGGGTGCGGGGATGAACCGGCTGTAGCGTTCTCGCCGTCCATGCTCGCCATGTGTTCCCCGCGGGTGCGGGGATGAACCGGCTGACATCGATCCCTGGACCCTGCTGTCGCCGTGTTCCCCGCGGGTGCGGGGATGAACCGTGCAGTCCACATATGCGATGGCTCAGGGGCAAGTGTTCCCCGCGGGTGCGGGGATGAACCGGCGCTAGTTACCGAGCACGTGGGTAGCCGTGTGTGTTCCCCGCGGGTGCGGGGATGAACCGACATCATCACTGAGCAGCCGCGTTGATACGTTGTGTTCCCCGCGGGTGCGGGGATGAACCGCTCGCACAAGATGCGGCCATCGACGCGAAGGCGTGTTCCCCGCGGGTGCGGGGATGAACCGTCCGACCTCGGATGGACGTTTATCGAGGACTAGTGTTCCCCGCGGGTGCGGGGATGAACCGGCCACCACGTCGATGGTGCGCTTGACCTCCGCGTGTTCCCCGCGGGTGCGGGGATGAACCGCAAAAGCTGGCGTCGGACATTAACGTTTCGGTGTGTTCCCCGCGGGTGCGGGGATGAACCGTCGGTTAAACGCCGAATATTCACATAGATCATGTGTTCCCCGCGGGTGCGGGGATGAACCGCCGGAGCCGGAGCCGAAGCCGGAGCCGTGTTCCCCGCGGGTGCGGGGATGAACCGCCAACTGCAGTGTCTATATTCCATACGAAATCGTGTTCCCCGCGGGTGCGGGGATGAACCGCGCATGGCTGAGGAAGAGGCAGCAGGCATCGCGTGTTCCCCGCGGGTGCGGGGATGAACCGTGCTGGCGATGGTCGCGGCAGGCGCCAGCGCCGTGTTCCCCGCGGGTGCGGGGATGAACCGGCCACGCTTCGTACGTTGGAGGAAATTTTGACGTGTTCCCCGCGGGTGCGGGGATGAACCGTGCTGTTCCCTGACAAACAGGTCGTCACTGCCGTGTTCCCCGCGGGTGCGGGGATGAACCGAAATGGAGGCCAAAATCGGAACACCCTGCGCCGTGTTCCCCGCGGGTGCGGGGATGAACCGCGCGATGTTCGTCTGTCGCTGCAATGCTTGACGTGTTCCCCGCGGGTGCGGGGATGAACCGTTCCCTACACCACGGGCCTTAATTACGCCAGCGTGTTCCCCGCGGGTGCGGGGATGAACCGTCCGGCGCCACCTCGTAGGCCGGCTTGAACCCGTGTTCCCCGCGGGTGCGGGGATGAACCGATTTGGCGAACGCACGCCATCGGGCGCTTTGTGTGTTCCCCGCGGGTGCGGGGATGAACCGGGGAGCGCTGCGCAGGCTGTTGAACAACTGCAGTGTTCCCCGCGGGTGCGGGGATGAACCGGCTCCGCCTCTGGGGGCCTCGGGCGCGGGCGCGTGTTCCCCGCGGGTGCGGGGATGAACCGGAATCGTGCATGAGCTCGCTCTTCGACAACGCGTGTTCCCCGCGGGTGCGGGGATGAACCGCCGATCACGTGCAGGTCGAAACCCGCGTCCTGGTGTTCCCCGCGAGTGCGGGGATGAACCGCCTGGCACGCGCGGCGCTTGGCCGGCGCGCTCGTGTTCCCCGCGAGTGCGGGGATGAACCGGCGGCGCGGCGTTGCGTCACACTGTGGCGTTTGTGTTCCCCGCGAGTGCGGGGATGAACCGAAATGGATCGCCGCATCGACAGCCGCATCCAGGTGTTCCCCGCGAGTGCGGGGATGAACCGGGAATTTTGGTGCGAGGGAGGGGACTCGAACCGTGTTCCCCGCGAGTGCGGGGATGAACCGTTGGCGCCTACCCGCGCCATGACCTACCGACTGTGTTCCCCGCGAGTGCGGGGATGAACCGATCGAGGCGTGTTTTGTTGCTTTCGTGCGCACGTGTTCCCCGCGGGTGCGGGGATGAACCGAATTGATAACGACCAACGGCTGCGCTGACAAGCGTAGTTCTCTTGGGGAAATTATTCCAGTCTGCTAGAATATTTCCGACTATCAGGAATGTTTCCTGCAAGGCTGAATGGTTAGGAGGTTCTATGTTGACTGTGGGCAAAGCGGTTTCCGCGGCCGAAGTGGCGTTCATGGCCAACCTGAGCGACAAGGAAATCAACCGCATGGTCGATGAAGACGTGCTGCCATCTGCACTCGTGGTGCGCGACCATGGCCGGCGTTTCGCGCCGCTGGCAGCCCCTTTTGCGACGTTCTATTTCAGGTCGAGCGAGGAACTGACGCGCGCCGCGCGGGTCCGCGTCATCGCGACGCTGACCGAACGGCTGCTCGAGCGTCCGGACCGGGACGCGTTTCTGTTTCTCAGTACCCGTGTGACAAAGGCGAAGTTTGACTGGTCGGTATCGCATTCGGACGTCACGGTGTTTCTGGCCACATACGTGCGGGAAGCAGCGGAGCGCGCGGCCCGTGTCGACCAGGCGGCGCGTCATATCGTGGAAGACCCCGAGATCCTAGGCGGCACGCCATGCTTCAAGGGTACACGGGTCCCGATCGCCAATGTCCTGGCCGCCCTTGATGCCGGGATGTCGGTGGTGGAGTTGCAGGCCAGCTATCCGTTCCTGACGCAGGCGCTGCTCAACGATGCGACGGTCTATGCGAAGGCGCGACCGCGTGCTGGCCGACCACGCCGCATCGCCGAGACTCTGCCGGGCGCGCAGCTGGTGCGCAGCAAGGTTGTGCGCCCCGCGCGGGAGAATGCGTGACCTATCAGTTCCTCATCGATGAGTGCCTCTGGCCGGGCCTAGTCAAGCTGGCCCAGGAAGCCGGTCATTGGGGCAGTACCTGTGTACGCGATCGGGAACTGGTGGGTATGAAGGACCACAAGCTGATCCGTTATGTCGTCGAAGAGGACTACACGCTGGTCACGCACAACGCCGTCGACTTCCGCGGCCGCGAGGGCGGCCCGGTCGGCGGCCTGTACTCGCGTGAGCCCATCCATGCCGGCTTGGTGTGTCTCGTGTCTGACCATCCCATGACTCCTGACCGCCAGATGCATCTTTTCGGTTATGCACTGAAGGAAATCGCGTTGATGTCTGATTTGGTCAACCAAGCGCTCGAAGTGAAAGAAGACCTGTCCGGTGAAGTAACAATCAACGTCTACCAGATACCTGTGTAACGTGTTCCCCGCGAGTGCGGGGATGAACCGTTCTCGGCGAGCAATACACGGGCTGATTTCATGTGTTCCCCGCGCATGCGGGGATGAACCGTCAGCCCACCAGCCAGCCGATGTCACATATCCCGCGTTCCCGGGACCCCCGCTAGTGCAGGCTTGACTTGCTGTCCATCCCTTCCCACCGAGCTTAAGGGCGTGCCCCCGTCCGGGCACCGGTCACAGCGTTGTCGCAGCAGGATCGATCAGCCCGCCAACCCAGCCCGCGCCGCCACAATCGCCAGCCTCACCTGCTCCGGCGCCGTCCCGCCGATATGGTTGCGCGAAGCCACCGAGCCTTCCAGCGTCAGCACGGCGTGCACGTCGTCGCCGATCAGGTTGGCCTTGTCGCCCAGGCCGCTGATCTCGCGCAGCTGCGCTACCGACAGGTCGGCCAGGTCGCAGCGCAGGTCGTCGCAGGCGCGCACGGCGTGGGCCACGGCTTCGTGCGCATCGCGGAAGGGCAGGCCGCGCTTGACCAGGTAATCGGCCAGGTCGGTGGCGGTGGCGTAGCCCTGCAGCGCGGCGGCGCGCATGGCGTCGGCCTTGACCGTGATGCCGGGCACCATGTCGGCGAAGATGCGCAGCGTGTCGACCACGGTGTCGACCGTGTCGAACAGCGGTTCCTTGTCTTCCTGGTTGTCCTTGTTGTAGGCCAGCGGCTGGCCCTTCATCAGCGTGAGCAGGCCGATCAGGTGGCCGTTGACGCGGCCGGTCTTGCCGCGCGCCAGCTCGGGCACGTCGGGGTTCTTCTTCTGCGGCATGATCGAGCTGCCGGTGCAGAAGCGGTCGGCGATGTCGATGAAGCCCACGCGCGGGCTCATCCACAGCACCAGCTCTTCGGAGAAGCGCGAGATGTGCGTCATCACCAGTGCGGCGGCGGCGCAGAATTCGATGGCGAAGTCGCGGTCCGACACCGCATCCAGCGAGTTGCGGCACACGCCGTCGAAGCCCAGCTGCTGCGCGACGAATTCGCGGTCGATCGGGTAGCTCGTGCCGGCCAGCGCGGCGGCGCCCAGCGGCAGGCGGTTCACACGGCGGCGGGCGTCGAGCATGCGCTCGGTGTCGCGCGTGAACATCTCGACGTAGGCCAGCAGGTGGTGGCCGAACACCACCGGTTGCGCGACCTGCAGGTGCGTGAAGCCCGGGACGATGGTGTTGGTGTGCTGCTCAGCCAGGTCCAGCAGCGCGCCGCGCAGGGCCTTGAGCAGACCGACGATGTTGTCGATCTCGCTGCGCAGCCACAGGCGGATGTCGGTGGCGACCTGGTCGTTGCGCGAGCGGCCGGTGTGCAGGCGCTTGCCGGCGTCGCCCGCCATGGCGGTCAGGCGCGCTTCGATGTTCAGGTGCACGTCTTCCAGGTCCAGCTTCCACTCGAACGTGCCAGCCTCGATCTCCTGGCGGATCTGCGCCATGCCTTGCTCGATGGCGGCGCGGTCGGCCTCGGCGATGATGCCCTGCTTGGCGAGCATGGCCGCGTGCGCGAGCGAGCCCTGGATGTCGAACAGCGCGAGGCGCTTGTCGAAGAACACCGAGGCGGTATAGCGCTTGACGAGGTCGGACATCGGCTCGTTAAAGCGGGCGGACCACGCTTCGGCCTTCTTGGCGAGTTGGGAGGTCATGGCGGACAGCGGAGGAGGGCAGCCGGGCGGGATGGGCCGGCCGCGGATTCAGGAAACCGCGATTATATCGTCCGCCGGCCCCTGGCCAGCCCGGCGCTCCACGGCCCGGCTACAGCGCGCTGTCGATCAGCGTGCCCTTGAAGATCACCGGCCCGGTCGGCCCGTTCGGGTCGGGCGAGCCGCCGCGCGGCTCCACGCTCACCGCGAGCGCCGGCACCCGCGCCAGCGGCTGGGCGGGCATCAGCCGCATCGCGCGCTGGTGCCCGATCACGCCCAGCGATTGCGGGTGCCCGTCGGGCGGCAGCGCCCACAATTGCAGCGCCTGCTGGCTGGTCAGCGGCGTGGCGTCGAGCCGCTTGAGCGACAGCGTGCCGGTGCGCGCGTCCCAGGTGACCAGCACGGCGGCCTGGGCCTGTGCGTCCTGCAGCACGGCCACCGCGCTGGCGACGGGGGCTTCGCGCAGCTGCCGCGCCAGCCGCAGGTTCAGGCCGATCGCTACCACGGCCGCGATGGCCGTTGCCGCCGCGGCTACGCGCCAGAAGCCGGTCCCGTGCCAGAGCTGCTGCCAGCGCGTGCGCCGCCGCGGTTCCGGCCGGCGCCAGCCGAGTTGCACCTCGACGCGGCAAAGAATCTCAGGCAGCGGCGCGGAGGCGGGCTGTAGCGCGGGCAAATCGGCCAGGTAGCGCTGCCAGCGCTCGACCGTCGTGCGCACGCCGGCATCGTGGCGGATCAGCTGCTCGAAGCGCCGGCGGGCGCCCGCGCGCAGCGTGCCGACCGCGTATTCGGCGGCGAGCCGGTCGATCAGGTCGGGTTGGCGTCGCGGGTCCATCAAGGTTTTCCCAGGCATTCGCGCAGGCGGTCCAGGCCGCGCCGCATCCACGATTTCACCGTGCCCAGCGGCACGGACAGCACCTGCGCCAGTTCGCTGTGCGACAGGTCGCGCAGATAGGCCAGCGAGACCACTTCGCGCTGGCGCGGGTCGAGGCGCTTCAGGCATTCGGCCAGGGCGCGTGCCTGTTGCCCGGCCAGCGCCAGGTCGGCGGGGCCGGGGGCGTGGTCGGCCAGCGCGTCCGCGTGGGCGTCGTCGAGCGGCACCGATTCCGACACGCGCTCGGCGCGCTGCCGGCGCAGGCAGTCGAGCGCGCGGTTGCGCACGATGGTGGCCATCCACGTCATCGGCGCGGCCAACTGCGGCCGGTAGTCGGCGGCGTGGCGCCAGATGTTGACGAAGCTTTCCTGCAAGACATCCTCGGCCCACTCCCGTCTGACCAAGATACGCAGCGCAAGCCCGAACAGTTTCGCTGCGCAGCGCGAGTACAGGGCGCGCAGGGCCTCGCGCTCGCCCAGGCCGATGCGCTGGAGCAGGGCCGCGAGCTCGTCCGCTTCCGTGCCCGGGGCGCGGGCGGCGATGGGCGGCCGGCCGGCGTCCTGCCCGGCATGGTCTGCGGCGGTGCGTTCGAGGCTGGGCACGGGCGGGTCGTCGTGAGGGTGCTGTGGCCATTGTAGGAAGAAACCATCACCCCCGTGGGTGGGCATTCCGCCGGTGCGGCGCCGCGGTCTGCATCCGTTTCGGCATGCCCTTCGTATAAGCGGACAGGCGCTCGGCAAACGCCGGCGTGCGCCACCTTCCCATGAACGCAAGGAGTGCAACGATGGATACGACGAAAGACGTAGACGTAGCGCAGCTCGATGCCGACCTCCCTCGCATCGATGTGCGCCGCCGCGTGTTGCTGCGGACACCCGGCCTGCTGGCGCTCGGCTCGCTGGCGGCGGTGTCGCTCGGGCGATCGATGCCGGCCTGGGCACAGACGCAGTCAGGCAGCGTGAAGGACGACATCAATATCCTGAACACGGCGCTGGGGCTGGAGTACCAGGCCATCGCCGCGTACCAGGTGGGGGCGGAAAGCGGGCTGCTGCAGAAGCCGGTACTGGCCACGGCAGTGAAGTTCCAAGGGCACCACAAGGCGCATGCGCAGGTGCTGTCGGGCACGGTCTCCAAGCTGGGCGGCAAGCCGGTGATGGAGAAGACGATGGCGGAATACCACTTCCCGGTCAGCCAGCTCAAGACTCAGGCCGACGTGCTGCGCTTTGCGGCGGGGCTGGAGAAGGGGGCCACCTCGGCCTACCTGGGCGTGTTGCCGAATTTCTATACGCGGGATCTGACCAAGGCCGCCGCCAGCATCCTGGGCGATGAGGCCATGCACTGGGCGATCCTGCTGTCGGTGCTGGGCGAAGACCCGGTGCCGGTGGCCTTCGTGGGCTGAGGGCCCGCCCGCTTGCGCTGTCCGCCCGAAGCGCGGGGCGGACGGGCTGTTCCGCCGCTTCCGTGGTCCGTTACGGCGCGGCGGTTTCCTTGTGTGCGCCGAAGGCCTCGACGATGCAGTCCATGAGCGCGCGCGGGCAGCGCGGTCGTCATGGTGCCCGACGTGGCCCGCGCCCTGCCGACGGTATTCGGCGTGATGGCGGCGTCGTACGCCGGCGCGATGGCGATGGCCTGAACCAGCCGCCACCGCGCCGGCGTGAGCGTCAGCTGCCCGCTCTAACCGCTATTGCGCAGCCCCGCCGCGATCCCGTTGATCGACAGGTGGATGCCGCGCCGCACGCGCGCATCGGTGCTGCCGGCCTTGCCCGAGCGGAACCGCTTGAGCAGCTCCACCTGCAGGTGGTTGAGCGGATCGAGGTAGGGGAAGCGGTTCTTGATCGAGCGCGCCAGCAGCGGGTTGTCCGCCAGCCGCTCCGACTGGCCGGTGATGGCCCCCAGCACCTGCTCGGTGAGCGTGAACTCGGCCGAGATGCGCGAGAACACCGCGTTGCGCAGCTTGCGGTCTTCGCACAGCTGGGCATAGCGCGAGGCCACGTTCAGGTCGGCCTTGGACAGCACCATGTCCATGTTGGAGAGCAGGTTGGCGAAGAACGGCCATTGCTTGTGCATGCGCTTGAGCGTCGCCAGGCGCGCCGCCTTCGCCTTGGCGCTGCCGGCCTCGTCCAGCCAGCGCTGCACCGCGCTGCCGAAGCCGAACCAGCCCGGCAGCAGCAGTCGGCATTGGCCCCACGAGAAGCCCCACGGAATCGCGCGCAGGTCTTCGATGCGGCGCTGCTTCCTGTCCATCAGCTTGCGCGAGGCCGGCCGCGAGCCGAGGTTCAGGTCGGCGATCTCGGTGATGGGCGTGGTGGCGAAGAAGTAGTCCTTGAAGCCCGGGGTCTCGTAGACGAGGTTGCGGTAGGCCGAGAACGCGTGGTCCGACAGCGCCTGCATCGCGGCCTCGAATTCCTCCAGCCCCTTGGGCCGGTTGCGCGTGGGCAGCAGCGTGGCTTCGAGCGTGGCGGCCACGATGGTCTCCAGGTTGCGCCGCCCGATCTCGGGGTTGGCGAACTTGCTGGAGATGATCTCGCCCTGCTCGGTCAGGCGGATCTGCCCGTTCACCGTGCCCGGCGGCTGCGACAGGATGGCCTGGTAGGTCGGGCCGCCGCCGCGGCCCACCGTGCCGCCGCGGCCGTGGAACAGGCGCAGGCGCACGCCTTTGCGCTCGAACAGCTCCACCAGCGCCAGCTCGGCCTTGTACAGCTCCCAGTTGGAGGTGAGGAAGCCGCCGTCCTTGTTGGAATCCGAATAGCCGAGCATCACTTCCTGCTCGTTGCCCTGCGCGGCCAGCACGGCATCGAAGCCGGGCAGGGCGAGCAGGTCGCCCATGATCTGCGGGGCGTTGCGCAAGTCTTCGATGGTCTCGAACAGCGGGATCACCATCACATCCAGGCCCGCGCCGCCGCTGCCGTTGGTGCCGTGGCGGAACATGCCCGCCTCCTTCTGTAGCAGCATCACTTCCAGCAAGTCCGACAGCGTTTCGGTGTGCGAGATGATGTAGTTGCGCACGATGCGGCTGCCGTAGCGTGCGCGCGCCTCGCGCGCGGCACGGAAGATGTCGAGCTCCGACGCGGTCGTCTCGCTGTAGGCGTGGAAGGGCAGCGCCAGCACGCGCGGCTGCTGCAGCTCGCGCAACAGCACCGTGCGCTTGTCGGCTTCCGACAGCGCGGCATAGGCGCCTTCCACGCCGGCCACCCTGAGCAGCTCGGCCACGGTGGCTTCGTGCACGTCCGACACCTGGCGCAGATCGATTGAGGCGAGGTGGAAGCCGAACACATCGATCGCCCGCGCCAGCGAGGCTAACCGCGCATCGGCCAGCGCCTCGCCGTGGTGCGCCGCGAGGGAATCGATGACGATCTGGAGATCGGCGCGCAGCTCTTCCGCGCTCGTGTAGGCGGGGGCCGGGCCAACCGCGTGGCGGCCGGCATCCTCGCCGGTCAGTTCGCGGCAGGTGGCCGCCAGGCGTGCATACACGCCGATCAGCGCGCGCCGGTACGGCTCGTCCACGCGGTGCTCGGAGTGATCGGGCGAGCGTTCGGCCAGGGCCAGCAGGTCGGCGCTCACGTCGACGAGCAAGGTGGACATCGACAGCTCCGCGCCCAGCGCGTGGATCTCGTCGAGGTACCACGTGAGGATCACGCTGGCCTGCCGTTGCGCGGCATGGCGCAGCGTCTGCGCGGTGACGAACGGGTTGCCGTCGCGGTCGCCGCCGATCCACGAGCCCATCTGGAAGAAGGCGGGCAGCGGGGCCGGCTCGCCGCGCGCGCCCCGGCGCGGAAACACCGTGGCGACGTCCTCTTCCAGCTCGCGGTACAGCGCGGGAATCTCGCGCAGGAAGGTGGTCTGGTAGTACGACAGCGCGTTCTCGATCTCGTCGGCCACCATCAGGCGCGTGGTGCGCAGCATGCGCGTCTGCCACAGCTTGGTGACGTGGGCGCGCAGCAGGGTGACGTTGCGCTCGCGCTCGCGCACGGTCAGCGGCGCATCGCGCTCGGCCAGCAGGCGGGCGATCTCGCGCTGCGCGTCGAGAATGCTCTTGCGCTGCACTTCGGTCGGGTGGGCCGTCAGCACCGGCACGATCAGCGCGGCGTCGAAGAAGCGCCGCAGCGCGTCGCCCGAGAGGCCCTCGTCGGCCGCCGACAGCAGCGCGCGCAGCAGGCTGCCCGGCTGCGGCGACGAGCCGGCCAGCGCGTGCACGCGGCGGCGGCGGTTGTGGTGCTGGTCTTCGGCGATGTTGGCCAGGTGCGAGAAGTAGCTGAAGGCGCGCACCACAGAGGTGGTCTGGTCGCGCGACAGCGTCTTGAGCAGCCGGTCGAGCTCCTGCTCGGCCTGGCGGTCGCCGTCGCGGCGGAAGCGCACCGCGGTCTGGCGGATGGTCTCGACGGTCTCGAAGGCGGCGGCGCCTTCCTGCTCGCGCAGCACGTCGCCCAGCAGGCGCCCGAGGAAGCGGATGTCCTCCTTGAGCGGCTGGTCCTTGGCCGCCGCGCTGCCGGAGGAACGGCGCGAGGTCGGGCCCAGGGCGGTGCCGGCCGTGCCGCCGGGCGAGGGCGCCGGGGTCTGGCTGGCGGGGGCGGGTGGCGTCTTGCGTGCGGGGGTCGCGCGCGAGGATGCGCGGCGCGCGGCGGACTGCGTCATGCTTGTCTCCTGGTTGGATGGGTCAAGTGCCGGATCGGTCTTCTTTTCTGCATCACTTCCACGGGATGGCCGCCCTGTGGCGAAAAAGCTGCGTGCTACCATTGCCGCATGTCTTCAAACGCCCGTCCGACCTCCGTCGAATCCCCTCTGGCAGCCCAGGCGCCGACCAAGCTGGTCATCGCCTCGCGCGAAAGCCGGCTCGCCATGTGGCAGGCCGAATACGTGCGTGCTGCGTTGCAAAAATACTATCCCGCGTGCGACGTGTCCATCCTGGGCATGACCACGCGCGGTGACCAGATTCTCGACCGCTCGCTCGCCAAGGTGGGCGGCAAGGGTTTGTTCGTGAAGGAGCTCGAGGTTGCGCTCGCCGAGGGCCGCGCCGACCTCGCCGTCCACTCGCTCAAGGACGTGCCGATGGAGCTGCCGCCGGGCTTCGCGCTGTCGACCATCCTCGAGCGCGAGGATCCGCGCGATGCCTTTGTCTCCAATGATTACGACGATCTCGCCGCGCTGCCCGCGGGCGCGGTGGTGGGCACCTCCAGCCTGCGCCGCGAGGCGTCGCTGCGGGCGCGCTTTCCGCACCTGGTGATCCAGCCGCTGCGGGGCAATCTCGACACGCGCCTGTCCAAGCTCGATCGCGGCGATTACGCGGCCATCATCCTCGCGGCTGCCGGGCTCAAGCGGCTGGGGCTGTCCGAGCGCATCCGCGCCGTCATCGCGCCCGAAACGTCCCTGCCGGCGGCGGGGCAGGGCGCGCTCGGCATCGAGAGCCGCGTCGATCGCCACGACGTGCAGGTCTGGCTCGCACCGCTGCATCACACGCCCACGGCGCTGGCCGTGACCGCCGAGCGCGCGGTGTCGCGCCAGCTGGGTGGTTCGTGCCAGGTGCCGCTGGCCGCGTTCGCGCAATGGACCGATGCGGGCGCGCTGCGCCTGCGCGCCTTCGTCGCCTCGCCGGACGGCAGCCGCAAGCTTGCCGCCGAAGCCGAGGCTACGCCCGCCACGCCGGCCGAGGCCGAGGCCCTGGGCGCCCGCGTCGCGCAGCAGATGCTGGACGGCGGCGCACACGACATTCTCGCCACGCTGGGCGCCGACGCGCCGCCCGCCACCTGACCTCCCGGCCCGCCATGGACGACCGCTCGCCTTCTCCATCCAGCGTGCCGCCCGACGCTCTCCCGCATCCTTCCGCGCCCGTCGTCATCGTCACGCGGCCGCGCGCACAGGCGCCCATGCTGGTTGCCGCGCTGGAGCGCCACGGGCTGCGCACGCTGCAGTTTCCGCTGCTCGACATCGCGCCGACGCCCAACCTGGACGACCTGCGTGCCGCGCTGGCCGATCCGTCGCGCTATGCGCTGGTGGTGTTCGTCAGCCCCAATGCCGTGCAGCAGGCGTTTGCGGCCATGCCCGAAGGCTTCCGCTGGCCGCAGGATGTGCCGGCCGCAGTGGTCGGCCCCGCCAGCGCCCAGGCGCTGGCCGCGCACGGCGTCGCGGCGCCCACGTATCGCGTGATCCGGCCCGACTCCCATGCCGACGACGCGCGGCAGGATTCCGAGGCGCTGTATGCGCGCCTGGACGTGGCCACGCTGAGCGGCCGCGAAGTGCTGATCGTGCGTGGCAACGGCGGCCGCGAATGGCTGGCCGACCGGCTGCGCGAAGCGGGCGTTGCCGTGCGCACGGTGGAGGCGTATCGGCGCAGTGTCCCGGTGCCCGACGCCGCGGCCTGGGCCGCGCTGCGCGAGGTGCTGGCCGGCCGCCACGCCTGGACGCTGACCAGCTCCGAGGCGGCGCGCAATCTCGACAGCCTTGCGCGCGCCAGCCTGAGCGCCGCCGAGGTCGAGGCGCTGCACGCGGCGCCATGCTTCGCGCCCCATGCACGCATTGTCGAGCAGGCGCAGTCGCTGGGCTTCCGCGACGTAACGCTGACCGGCGCCGGCGACGACCGCCTGCTGGCCGGCGTGCTCGCGTGGGCCGGCCCTGTCGCGTCCGCCGCCGAGACCACGCCGTCGCCCGCCCCTGTGGCGGCGCCGGCCGAATCGAACCTTTCCTCACCTGCTCCGACCGTGTCGCAGATTCCCGTTCCCACGTCCGTTCCCGCACCGGGCCCGGCAGCCGCCTCGCCGGGGCCCGCTTCCGCGCCTGCCGCTCCGACCCTGACCGCCGGCGCCGGACCCGGCCGCGGCGGCCGGTTGCTCTGGGCCGCGCTGATCCTGATGCTCGTGGTGGTGGCCGGCCTGCAGATCCGCAATGAGCGGCTGGCGCGCGAGGTCCACCAGCGCGCGCAGCAGAACGAGGCGCTGGCGGAGGAGATGCGCGTGCTGTCGCGCAACAATCAGGACGCCTTTGCCCAGCTGCAGCAGAAATTCGGCGCGCTGGACGCCCGCACCGCCGAAACGCGCGACCGCCAGGGCGTGCTCGAGCAGGCCAGCCAGGATCTGCTGCGCAACCGCGACGATTGGCAGCGGGTCGAGATCGAGCGCTCGCTCGAAGTCGCTTCCGAACAATTGCAGCTCACCGGCAACGTGAGCGGCGCGCTGGCCGCGCTGCAGGCCGTCGATGGGCGCCTGGCCTCCGTCGACAAGCCGCAGTTCCGCGCCATGCGCCGCGCTGTCGCCCGCGACATCGCCAAGCTCAAGGCCATGCCGGCCATCGACCTGTCGGGCGCCGCGATCCGGCTGGACGATGCGATCAACGGCATCGATGCGCTGCCGCTGGTGTCGTCCGCCGCGCCGCTGGAGTCGGGGCAGGCCGCGCCGGCTTCGCGGGGCCGTTCCGCCAGGCCGGGCAAGGGCGCGGTGCCGGCTTCGGCGCCCGCTGCGCCATCGTCGGCGGCGGCAGAGTCCGGCTGGTCGGCCGGCATGCGCGCCTGGTGGAGCCGCCTGTGGCACGACGTGCGCCGCGAGCTGGGCCAGATCGTGCAGGTGCGCCGCGTCGACCAGACCGATGCGCTGCTGTTGTCGTCCGATCAGGCGTGGTTCCTGCGCGAGAACCTCAAGCTGTGGCTGATGAACGCGCGGCTGGCGCTGCTGTCGCGCAACGAGGCCGTGTTCCGCGCCGACCTCGGCCGCGCCGACACGCTGCTCGCGCGCTACTTCGACACGCAGTCGCCGCGCGTGGCGGCCGAGCAGACCCTGCTGCAGCAGGCCCGCGCGAGCGTCGGCACGCTGGAGGTGCCGACCCTGGCCGACAGCCTCGCCGCCGCCCGCGGCCAGGGCAAGGAGTAACCATGCGCTGGGTATTCTGGGTTGCGCTGCTGTTTGCCGCCGCCGTCGGACTGGCGCTGTTCACCGAGCTCAATCTGAGCAACGTCGTGCTGCTCTACCCGCCGTACCGGGTGGACGTGTCGCTGAACTTCGTGCTGGTGTCGCTGGTGCTGGTGTTTGTTGTGCTGCATCTGCTGTTGCGGCTGTTTCACCACGTGACCGGCATGCCGGCGCGCGCGGCGGCGTACCGCGAGCGCACGCGCATCCTGCGTGCCTCGGCGGCGCTGCGCGATGCGATGGAAAGCCTGTTCGCCGGCCGCTTCGGCCGCGCCGAGCGCATGGCGCGCGAAGCCCAGGCATGGGAGCCGCAGCGCGAGACCGCCGCCCTGATCGGCGCCCGCGCGGCCCACCGCATGCAGGAGACCGACCGCCGCGACGCCTGGATGGCCGAGGTGACCTCGCCCGACCGCGAGCAGGCCAAGCTGGTGTCGATGGCCGAACTGCTGGTCGACGCCCGCGATGCCGACGGCGCGCTGGAGAAGATCGCGCAGCTGCAGGCGCAGGGCGCGCGGCAGATCCAGGCGCAGCGCATCGCCCTGCGCGCGCACCAGCACCTGAAGAACTGGAACGAGGTGCTGCGCCTGACGCGCGCGCTGGAAAAGCGCAACGCGATCCACTCGGTGCTGGCCGCGCGCCTCAAGCAGATGGCCTGCGAGACGCTGCTGCAGGAGCGCCGCCACGACGCCGACGGCCTCAACGATTTCTGGCGCGAGCTGACCACGGAAGAGCGCCGCTCGCCGCGCATCGCTTCGCAGGCCGCGCTGTACTTCGCGCAGCGCGGCCGCACGGACGAGGCCAAGCGCATCGTCGAAGATGCCCTGAAGGCGCACTGGGATGGCCGCCTGATCCGCCGCTATGCCGAGTGCGCCGTGCCCGGCAAGGCGCTGCCGCTGATCCAGCAGGCCGAGAAATGGCTGGCCCAGCATCCGGTCGATGCGGACCTGTTCTACACGCTGGGCATGCTGTGCTTCAAGGAGCAACTGTGGGGCAAGGCGCAGTCGAGCCTGGAATCCGCGCTCAAGTATGCCGATGCCGATCACCACGGCAATCTGCGCGCCCATGCGCACCTGGCGCTGGCGCAGCTCTATGAGCAGACCGACCGCCAGGAAGAGGCGCAGCGCCACTTCCGGCAGAGCGCGCTGCTGGCGGTCAAGTAAAAGCAAAAAGCAGGGAGCCGGGCGTACCCGGAGGGCAGGAGCGGCGCGCCGCGTCCGTCAGTCGCGGCGCTTCCTGCCGGTGAGCATCGCGCGGATGAGGTTTTCCCTGTGGAGTACGCTCATCGCAATGGCCGCCGCCACGTGGATCACGATCAGCACGGCCAGCGCATCGGCCAGCAGGCCATGCAGGTCCGTGGGCCAGTCTTCGCCCCAGAAGGCGTCCAGCCGGGACAGCCATCCGGTTGCGCCCAGCGCGAGGATGAGCGTCCACATGGCGAACATCGCCACGGCGCCGGCCGGGTTGTGGCTGAGATGGCGCGGCGCCTTGCCGGTGCAGAGCGCCAAGACGTACCGGACCACCTCGGCCGGGCGGGGCGCCCAGGTCCGGAACCGTGCCGCCTCGCTGCCGATCCAGCCCCACGCCAGGCGCACCGCCACCAGCGCCACCGCCGCATAGCCAAGGCCGCGGTGCAGCGGGCCGCCGGAATCCTCATACAGTTCCCACAGCACCAGGGCCGCCACGCCCCAGTGCGTGAGACGGACGACCTTGTCCCACACCAGGACGGACGCTTCGGACGATGTCATGGCGGCAGTGCCGGCAAGGCGGGCGCGATTTACTTCTCGATCTCGGACTTCACGACATCCAGCGTCTTGGTGTCGTAGTAGATCTCGACCTTCTTGCCGTCCTGGTTGGTGCCGTAGATTTCGTAGCAGTGGCCGTCCACCTTGAACTTCTTGATGGTGTAGCCCTGGGCCTTGATCTTGGCCTGGGCCTCGGCTTCGGGCATCCATTCGTTCTTGGGATGGGCGGTGCAGTTGGCGCTGGCGAAGGCGCTGGCGGAGCACGCGGTGGCCAGGACGGCCAGGGTCAGCTTCAGCATGGGAGTCTCCTCCTGTTCAGGGAAAAGGCAGCGTACTGTGGCTGAGAATGGTTCGCAATACGACGCGGGCCGTGGCGCGGCCCGCTCAAAGGCCATCGCAAGAATCGCCGTGCGGCGGGCCCGCGCGGCGAGGTTCGCGATGCGGCTACCGGTTGACCGTCCGCGCGGGCACCGACAGGGTCAGCAGCGCGCCCAGCACCATCGACGCAGCCAGCAGGTACATGCCCGAGTCGGTGCTCCGGGTGGTGTCCTTCAGCCAGCCCACGGCGTAGGGGCTCAGGAAGCCGGCCAGGTTGCCCAGCGAATTGATCAGCGCGATGCCGGCGGCGGCGCCGGTGCCGGCCAGGAAGGCGGTCGGCAGGCTCCAGAACAGCGGCAGCGTGGTCAGGATGCCCATGGTGCCGAGCGTCAGCGCTGCCATGGCCAGCGTGGTGTTGGCGTGCCAGACCGCCGAGAGCACCAGCCCGATCGCGCCCGCGAGGGCCGGGACGGCAATGTGCCAGCGGCGCTCGCGCGTGCGGTCGGCGCTGCGGGCGACCAGCACCATGGCGACCACCGCCGCGCCGTACGGGATCGCCGTCAGCAGGCCCACCCGCAGCGGATCGGCCACGCCGGTCTGCTTGATCAGCGTCGGCAGCCAGAAGCTCACCCCGTACAGGCCCATCACGAAGCTGAAGTAGATCAGGCTCATCAGCCAGACGCGCGGGCTGGCCATGATGGCGGCGATGGGCGCGTCTTCCTTCTGCGCCTCCTCGGCCGCGATGTTGCGGGCGAGCAGGGCCTTTTCCTCGTCGGTCAGCCACTTGGCGTGGCTGATGCGATTGTCCAGGTAGGCCAGCACGCACAGCCCGATGACGACCGACGGGATGCCCTCGATGAGGAACATCCACTGCCAGCCGGCCAGGCCGTAGACGCCCCCGAACGTCTTGAGCGCCCAGCCCGAGATGGGCCCGCCGATCACGCCCGACAGCGCCACGGCCGTCATGAAGAACGTGGTGGTGCGCCCGCGCCGCTCGGCCGGATACCAGTACGTGAGGTACAGGATGATGCCCGGGAAGAAGCCCGCCTCGGCCAGGCCGAGCAGGAAGCGCATCACGTAGAACACGGCCGGCGTGGTCACGAACATCATGGCCGCGGAGATGAGGCCCCACGAGATCATGATCCGCGCGATCCACATCCGCGCGCCGACCCGATGCAGGATCACATTGCTGGGCACCTCGAAGAGGAAGTAGCCGATGAAGAAGATGCCCGCGCCCAGCCCGTACACGGTCTCGCTGAACTTGAGGTCGTTCAGCATCTGCAGCTTGGCGAAGCCGACGTTGACCCGGTCCAGATAGGCGACCACGTAGCACAGCAGCAGAAAGGGGATCAGGCGCCAGCTGACCTTGCGGTACGTGGCTTCTTCGAAGTCGCTGGCGGACTGGGACGGCAGCGCGCCGGCGCTCGGGCCGAGGGGCGGAGTGGTGGTGGCCATCGGGTCTCCTGTCTGGTCTTGGATGCGGGCCGGTTACGGCTCTGCCCCTTCAGCGCGCCCGCGCCGCAGGCTTCCGGCCGACCCGATCGAACCGCCACCGCATTCTGCGCCTCCCGTGCGGCGGCGCCAAGCCGCCTGCCGGCAGGGCTTACACGCAGCGCCCGCCGTCGACTTCCAGGCAGGTGCCGGTGATGAACTCGGCCTCGTCCGACGCCAGGTACAGGCAGGCATTGGCGACGTCCTGCGGTGTGGACAGCCGCCCCATCGGGATGCTCGCCAGAAAGCGCGCGCGGTTCTCGGGCGTATCGGGCATCCCCATGAACTGCTCCAGCAGGCCCGTCGCGCCCATCACCGGGTTGACGCAGTTCACGCGGATGCGGTCGGGCCCCAGCTCCGCCGCCATCGCCTTGCTGGCGGTGATGACGGCCCCTTTGCTCGCGTTGTACCAGACCAGCCCCGGCCGCGGCCGGACGCCCGCCGTCGACGCCACGTTGACGAACACGCCGCCGCCGCGTGCGCGGAAGTGCGGCACCATGTGGTGCGCCGTCCAGTACAGGCTCTTCACGTTGACGGCGAAGACGCGGTCGAATTCGTGCTCCGTGATCTCCAGCACCGGCTTGTTGCGGTGCGTGGTGCCGGCATTGTTGACGACGATGTCGAGATCGCCGTAGCGCTCGAGCGTGGCGGCGAGCAGGCTGGCCACGGCCTCGCCGTCCGACACGTCGGCGTGGACGAAATGGGCATCCCCGCCGGCCACGCGGATCGCGTTGGCCACGCGCTCGCCTGCCTCGGCGTTGAGATCGTTGACGATGATGCGCGCGCCTTCGCGGGCAAAGGTGGTGGCGATGCCCTCGCCGAAGCCCGAACCCGCCCCGGTGACGATGGCGATTTTGCCGGCAAGCCGCATGGTGTCTCCTTTGTGGTGGGTGGGATGGTCTCAGCCGTGGCGGATGGCGATGGTCTTCACGGTGGTGAAGCCGTACAGCGCCTCGAAGCCTTTCTCGCGGCCGTGGCCCGACTGGCCCGTGCCGCCGAAGGGCAGTTCCACGCCGCCGCCCGCGCCGTAGTTGTTGATGAAGACCTGGCCCGCCTTCAGCGCGCGGGCCAGCCGCAGCTGGCGTGCGCCGTCGCGTGTCCAGACGGCGGCCACCAGCCCGTACGGCGTGCCGTTGGCCAGCGCCAGCGCCTCGGCCTCGCCGTCGAACGGCATGGCGGCCAGCAGCGGGCCGAACACCTCCTGCTGCGCCAGGCGGTGGGTGGGCGGTACGTCGCGCAGCAGCATCGGCGCCTGGTAGTAGCCGGTCTCGGGCGCCTCGGGCACCACCAGCCCCTGCGCCATCACCGGGATGTTGGCATGCTGCGCGTCCGACACGAAGTCCCACACGCGCTGCTGCTGCCTGGGGTTGATCAGCGGGCCGCAGTCCAGGTCCAGCGTCGACGGGCCTACCTTGATGGCTTCGAACACGCTGGCCAGGCGGTCGAGCACGGTCTCGTACAGGCTGCGCTCGATCAGCACGCGGCTGCCCGCCGAGCACGTCTGCCCCGCGTTCTGGACGATGCCGCTCACCACCGCCGGAATCGCCGCATCCAGGTCGGCATCGGCAAACAGGATCTGCGGCGATTTCCCGCCGAGCTCCAGCGTCACGGGCACATGGTTTTCCGCCGCCGCACGCACGATCAGCTTGCCGGTTTCCGGCGATCCCGTGAACGACACGTGGTTGATACCCGGATGCGCCGCCAGCGCCGCGCCGGCCTCGTGCCCGTAGCCGGTGACAACGTTCAGCGCGCCGTCCGGCAAGCCCGCCTCGGCCGCCAGTTCGGCCACGCGCAGGATGGACAGGCATGCGTCTTCGGCCGGCTTGACCACGCAGGCATTGCCCACCGCCAGCGCTGCGCCCACGCTGCGCCCGAAGATCTGCATCGGGTAGTTCCACGGGATGATGTGCGCCGTCACGCCGTGCGGCTCGCGCACGGTCAGCACCGTGGTGTCGGGCGTGTACGGGATGGTCTGGCCGTGCAGCTTGTCGGCGGCGCCGGCATAGAACTCGAAGTAGCGGGCGATGGCGCGGGCGTCCGCGCGGGCCTGGCGCATCGGCTTGCCCGTATCGCGCGCTTCCAGTCGGGCGAGTTCCTCTTCGTGGTCCGCCAGGCGCAGCGCCACGCGCATCAGCAGGCGGCCGCGCTCGGCCGGCGCCAGCCGGCCCCAGATCCCGTCGAAGGCGCGGCGCGCGGCGTGCACGGCCACGCTGATGTCGGTGGCGTTGTCGCGCGCGATCTCCGCGAAGGGCTGGCCGTCGGACGGGTCGAATACCTTGATGCGCAGGCCGGAGTCCGCGGCCATCAGGCGGTTGGCGATGAAGTGCTGGGCGTGCATCGGAGGGTCCAGGGGGGGATCGGGAGCGTTCGATTCTCGCACGGTCGGCCGGGTGCCACCGGCTATAATGCCGGCCGCGAAAAGTTTTCACACATTCGTTTTTTCAATCCGCTGATTTCACGCATTCCGGAGCACTTTCCATGAGCTTCAACAACGTCTCGCCGGGCAAGGACATCCCCAACGACTTCAACGTCATCATCGAGATCCCGGCGCAGAGCGACCCGGTCAAGTACGAAGCCGACAAGGAAACCGGCCTGCTGCACGTGGACCGCTTCGTCGGCACCGGCATGCGCTATCCGGCCAACTACGGCTTCATCCCGCAGACGCTGGCCGGCGACGGCGACCCGGTGGACGTGCTGGTCGTCACGCCGTTCCCGCTGGTCCACGGCTGCGTGGTGCGCTGCCGCGTGCTGGGCATGCTGAAGATGACCGACGAGTCGGGCCCGGACGCCAAGCTCGTCGCCGTGCCGGTCAACAAGCTGTCGCCAGCCACCGCGCACATGACGGACCTGTCCGACATCGGCCAGAACCTGCTTGACCAGATCAAGCATTTCTTCGAGCAATACAAGGCGCTGGAGGCCGGCAAGTGGGTCAAGGTGGAAGGCTGGGCCGGCATCGAGGAAGCGCATAAAGAAATCGTCGACGGCGTAGCCAACTATAAGAAGTAAGCGATTCTCGTTTTTTGTCGTACGGTGCCATCTCGATCATCCCGGCATTCCTTTCGGATTGCCGGGATGTTTTGTTTGAATGCCAATGGAGCAGCGTGACAAAATGCTCCGCAGACCCGCATGGCAGCTGGCTTTGCGGGCAGCATGATGCGAATTATGTCATTCGTATCCTGTTTGAGGAAAAACGCATCATCAAGAAAAGCAAGTAGGCTACACAGAGAGTTAAGTAAAGCTCAATTGCTCGCTGCGAAGGGTCGCTCTAGACTGCCCATCAAGTTTGACTCCAACCCGTGGTAATGCGATGTTGAACAAGACTGTGGTTGTCCCCGTTCTTTCCGCTGCGGCGATGGCTGCGTTCACGGTCTGGGCGCTGCTGGTGGGGCCGCCGGATGCTGCCCACGCAGGCGAACGCGCGGCGGTCTCTCACGCCGACACCGTGTCGACGTACTGCGCCACCCCGCCGAAGACCGCAACGCGATAATGGCTGTCGGCCGTGCCCGCCCCGGGTGCGGTCGTGGTTCCTGCCGCCCCGGCCGATCGCTGCCAGGGCAGACTCTCCCAAGCACCGCTCAGCACCTCTCATTCTCCCGATCGTTGCCGGAACGGTGAACGGTCTGTCAGTTCATCCAGATACGCTTCCATGCCGGCCGTTTCATGGTCGAGAAAACGGCCGACCGCATCCGCGAATGCCGGATGGGCCAGCCAGTGCGCCGACTGCGTGGCCACCGGCTCGAAACCGCGGGCCATCTTGTGTTCGCCCTGGGCGCCGCCTTCGAAGGTGCGGATGCCGTGCTCGATGCAGTACGACAGCGGCTGGTAGTACGCCGTCTCGAAGTGCAGGCATGGGTGATGCTCGATCGCGCCCCAGTAGCGGCCGTACATCACCGAGGCCTCGGGGCGCGGATCGATCACCAGCAATGCGGTGGCGATGTCGTGGCCCTCGCGCATGGCGACCACCAGCAGCAGGTTCTCGGGCATCGCCTGGCCGATCCGCAGGAAGAAGTCGAGGTTCAGGTAGGGCGACGAATGGTGTTCGCGGTAGGTGGCCCGATAGCAGCGGTGGAAGAAGCGCCAGTCGGCCTCGGTGGCCGCGGCGCCGGGCACGTGGCGGAAGGTGATGCCCGCGCCGTGCACGCGGCGGCGTTCGGCGCGGATGTTCTTGCGCTTCTTCTGCTCCAGCGCGGCCAGGAAGCCATCGAAGCTGGCGAAGCCGCCGTTGCACCAGTGGAACTGCACGCCTTGCCGCAGCAGCATGCCGGCATCGCGCATCAGCCCGGCTTCGTCGGGGCCGGGAAACAGCACATGCAGTGACGATAGCCCGCTCTGCCGCGCCATGGCCAGCGCGGTCTCGAGCAGCGCGGCGCGGGCGGTCGCATCGCGCGCCAGCAGCCGCGCACCCTGCACCGGCGTGAACGGCACGGCGGACAGCCACTTCGGGTAATACGCCAGCCCGTGCTGCGCGTACGCATTGGCCCACGCCCAGTCGAACACGTACTCGCCGTACGAATGGCTCTTCACATAGAGCGGCATGGCCGCGGCCAGGACGTCATCTCCGCGGCCGTCCGGGGCGCTTTCCCACAGGGTCAGGTACTGCGGCGACCAGCCGGTCTCGGCGCAGGCACTGCCGCTGGCATGCAGCGCGTGCAGGAAATCGAAGCGCAGGAAGGGCGTGGCATCGGGCTGCCGTGCGAGCAGATCGTCCCACGCGGCGCGCCCGATCTCGGTGAGATCGGCCACCAGCCGCGTGCGATAATGCCGCGATCCGGCGCGGGTTTCGGGCTCGGGAACGAGAGGGTGGGAGGTCATGCCGCCGATTCTAATTCCTGCCCGGGACGCCGTGCCCGCTCCGACATCGCCCTCCATGACCGTTCTCGTCGCTCTCGCCCAGATCAACTGCACCGTCGGCGATCTTGCCGGCAATGCCGCCCGCATCGTCGCGGCGGCCCGCGAGGCGCACCAGGCTGGTGCGCGCATTCTTGTCACGCCCGAACTGTCGCTGACCGGCTATCCGCCCGAAGACCTGCTGCTGCGTCCGGCCTTCCTGGACGCCGCGTCACGCGCGCTGGATGCGCTGGTGGCCGAGCTGGCCGCTTTCGCGGGCCTGCATGTGCTGATCGGCCATCCGCAGCTGTTGTTCGAGGCGCCGGCGCCGGGCAGCGCGCTGCCCAAGCCGACCAACACCGCCACCGTGGCGGTCGACGGCCGCGTGCTCGGCCAGTACCACAAGCTCGAGCTGCCCAACAACGAGGTCTTCGACGAGAAGCGCTACTTCCAGGTCGGCGGCGAACCCTTCGTGTTCGACGTCGAAGGCACGCGCTTCGGCGTGATCGTCTGCGAGGATGCGTGGTATCCCCAGGCCACGGCCTGGGCCAAGGCGGCGGGCGCGCAGGTGGTGCTGATCCCCAACGCGTCGCCGTATCACCTGGACAAGGAAGACCTGCGCGAGCAGATCATCGGCGCGCGGGTGCAGGAGTCGGGCCTGCCGCATGTCTACGTGAACCTCGTCGGCGGACAGGACGAGCTGGTGTTCGACGGCGGCTCCTTCGTGCTGGACGCCCACGGCAAGCCGGCGGCGCGGATGGCGCAGTTCGTCGAGGGCGTGGGCTACGCGCGCTTCGACGGCGCCAGGCCCCTGCCCGGCGAGATCGCCCCGGAGGCGACGCTGGAGGCGCAGGTGTACGCGGCGCTCAAGCTGGGCGTGCGCGACTACATCGGCAAGAACGGCTTCCCTGGAGCGATCATCGGGCTGTCGGGCGGCGTCGACTCGGCGCTGGTGCTGGCGATCGCCGTCGATGCGCTGGGCGCCGACCGCGTGCGCGCGGTGATGATGCCGTCGCGCTACACGGCCGACATCTCGTGGCTCGACGCGCGCGATATGGCCGCGCGCCTGGGCGTGCGGTACGACGAGCTCCCGATCATGCCGATGTTCGACGCGTTCAAGGGGGCGCTGGCGGATGAGTTTCGCGACCTGCCCGAAGACGCCACCGAAGAGAACATCCAGGCGCGCATCCGCGGCACGCTGCTGATGGCGCTGTCCAACAAGTCCGGGCGCATCGTGCTGACCACCGGCAACAAGAGCGAGATGGCGGTCGGCTATTGCACGCTGTACGGCGACATGGCGGGCGGCTTCGCGGTCATCAAGGACATCTTCAAGACGCTGGTCTACCGGCTGTGCCGCTATCGCAATGCGCTGTCGGAGGTGATTCCCGAGCGCATCCTCACGCGCGCGCCGTCGGCCGAACTGCGCGAGAACCAGACCGACCAGGACAGCCTGCCCGAATACGACGCGCTCGATGCGATCGTGCAGCGCTACATGGAGCAGAACCAGCCGGTGGCCGAGATCATCGCCGCGGGGTTTGCCGAGGCCGATGTGCAGAAGATCGTGCGGCTCATCAAGATCAACGAATACAAGCGCCGCCAGGCGCCGGTGGGCATCCGCGTGACGCAGCGGGCATTCGGCCGGGACTGGCGGTATCCGATCACTTCACGCTTCAAAGAGTAGGCCGGCCACGCGATGCTCGACTACTACGCCAAGCGCGCTCCCGAATACGAGCGCATCTACGCAAAGCCGGAACGGCAAGCGGACTTGGCGTGGCTGAGGGCGCGCGTGTGCGAGTTCACGCGCGGCGCGCGGGTGCTGGATCTTGCCTGCGGCACCGGCTACTGGGCGGCGGCGATGGCGCAGGCGTGCAGCATCGTCGGCACCGACGTCAACGACACCGTGGTGCGCATTGCGCGCGCCAAGGGGATCGCCGGGGCGTCGTTCGTGCGCGCGGACAACGATGCGCTGCCTTTCGCGCCGGGCCGGTTCGATGCGATGACGGCCGGCGGCTGGTGGTCGCACGTGCCGCGGCAGGGCCTGCGCGCGCATCTGGGGCGGCTGCATGACGTGCTTGGGCCCGGCGTGCGCGTGCTGTGGTTCGACAACCGGTACGTGCCCGGCTCCAGCACGCCGATCGCGTATGCCGACGACCACGGCAACACCTGGCAGCGCCGGCCGCTCGACGACGGCAGCCTGCACGACGTTCTGAAGAATTTCCCCGACGATCGGGCCCTGTTGGAAGCGGTCGACGGCATCGCCACGGATGTACGCATCACCCGTCTCCAGTATTATTGGACGCTTGAGTACCTTACACACTAGCCAGCGAGACCCGCCATGAAACAGATCACCGCCATCATCAAGCCCTTCAAACTGGACGAAGTGCGCGAGTCGCTCGCCGACGTGGGGGTGACCGGCCTGACCGTCACCGAGGTCAAGGGCTTCGGCCGTCAGAAGGGCCACACCGAGCTGTACCGCGGCGCCGAATACGTGGTCGACTTCCTGCCGAAGATCAAGATCGAGGTGGTGGTGGCCGACAGCCAGGTCGACCAGGTGCTCGACACCATCGTCAAGGCGGCCAAGACCGGCAAGATCGGCGACGGCAAGATCTTCGTGACGGCGGTGGAGCAGGTCATCCGCATCCGCACCGGCGAGACCAACGAAGCCGCGGTCTGAGCGGCCGCACCCCCGCGGCCGGCGCGAGCGCGCCGGTCAGCGCGGCAGGGTGATGTTCCAGCGCAGCGTCGCCAGCCGGCCCACCACGATCGCCAGCGTGGCGACCACCACGGCCACGCTCGGCTGCAGGCTGGTGTGGGTCAGCCCCACGTAGAGCCAGCACCCGAGGAAGGCGCAGGTCGCGTACGGGCGGTTGTCCCGCAGCAGCATCGGGATTTCGTTGCACACCACGTCGCGCAACAGGCCGCCGAACGCGGCCGTGATCACGCCCATCATCACCGACACGAACACCGGCACGCCGGCATCCAGCGCCAGTTGCGTGCCGAGTACCCCGAACAGCCCCAGGCCGACGGCATCGGCCACGATCAGCACGCGGTCCGACACCAGCTGGCTGACCAGCCGGATCACCCGGTTGGCGAACAGGCTCATCACGAACAGTGCCAGCAGATACTGCTCGTGCTCGACCCAGTAGAAGGGCCGGCGATCGAGCAGCAGGTCGCGCAGCGTGCCGCCGCCAAATGCCGTGAGGAACGCGACGATGAAGGCGCCGACGGCATCGAGCCGGCGCCGCCGCGCCTCGGCCAGGCCCGAGACGGTGAACGAGAAGACCGCGAGGATCTCCGTCCAGTGCATCACCAGCAGCAGGCGGTTTTCGTGCATCGTTGCGGGATGGGGGCGGTGCGGAACGCGCGGCGGCGTGTCAGGACCCGTGCGGCTGGCGCAGCAGCACCAGCACGGCGCCCGCGCCGCCGGCGGTGTTGCGCGGCTCGACGAAGGCGATCACTTCCTCTTTCTGCACCAGCCACGAGCGCACCTTGCCCTTGAGCACGGGCGCCTTGTCGGGCGAGCCGAGGCCCTTGCCGTGGACCACGCGCACGCAGCGGATGCCGCGCTGCACGGCGCGGCGCAGGAAGGCGGCCAGCGCCTCGCGGGCTTCGTCGCGGCGCAGGCCGTGCAGGTCGATCTGGTCTTGCGTGGCCCATTCGCCGCGGCGCAGTTTCTTGAGCACATCGTCGCCGATGCCGGGGCGGCGGTAGGAGAGGGTGTCGTCGGTGTCGAGCAGGTTGTCGACGTCGAATTCGTCCGACAGTGAGGCGCGCAGCACGCGCTGTTCCTCGGCGAGGGAGTGCACGGGCTGCGGCGCGGGCGGCGTGCGCGGGTGCTCGACCCGCTTGCCTTGGCGCAGCGCGCTCACGCCGCCGATGCTGGCGCGGAACAGGTCGGCTTCCGCTGCGGCCTGGCGCGCGGCGGCTTCGGCGCGCTGGCGTTCGGCCTCGCGCTGCTCGGTCTCGTGCTTGATCTGGTCGCGCAGGGCAGCCAGGTCGGTCAGGTCGAGCTTGGAGGCGGGAGGGTGGGCGCGTTTCATGGCGGCAGACGGATCGGGTGGAGCGTATGTCGATTATACGAATGCCCGCGCGCCGGGCCGCCATGACAAAACAAAAACGGCCGATGGGTTTTCCATCGGCCGTTGCCCGTGGCGCAGGCGCCAGTCGCTTATTCCTGGTTTTCCAGGTAGCGCTGGGCGTCCAGCGCGGCCATGCAGCCCGTGCCGGCGCTGGTGATGGCCTGGCGGTAGATGTGGTCCTGCACGTCGCCGGCGGCGAACACGCCCGGGATGTTGGTGGCCGTGGCGTTGCCGACCAGGCCGCTCTGCGTGCGGAGGTAGCCGGTATCGTTCATGTCCAGTTGGCCCTTGAACAGGTCGGTGTTCGGCTTGTGGCCGATGGCGATGAAGACGCCGGCCAGCTTGACGTCTTCCGCGCCGGCCGGGTTGCCGTTCACGCCGCGCAGGCGCACGCCGGTCACGCCGGAGTTGTCGCCGAGCACTTCGTCGAGCACGGTGTTGTACTTGATCTCGATCTTGCCCTTCTTCTGCTGCTCGAGCAGGCGGTCGACCAGGATGGGCTCGGCGCGGAACTTGTCGCGGCGGTGGATCAACGTCACCTTGGAGGCGATGTTGGCCAGGTACAGCGCTTCTTCCACGGCGGTGTTGCCGCCGCCCACCACGGCCACTTCCTGCCCCTTGTAGAAGAAGCCGTCGCAGGTGGCGCAGGCGGACACGCCGCGGCCCGAGAAGGTCTCTTCCGACGGCAGCCCCAGGTACTGGGCCGAGGCGCCGGTGGAGATGATCAGTGCGTCGCAGGTGTACTCGCCGGAATCCCCCACCAGGCGGATGGGCTTTTCGGTCAGGTGCGCGGTGTGGATGTGGTCGAACACCACGTCGGTGCTGAAGCGCTCGGCGTGCTCCAGGAAGCGCTGCATCAGCTCGGGGCCCTGCAGGCCTTCCCTGTCGGCGGGCCAGTTTTCCACCTCGGTGGTGGTCATCAGCTGGCCGCCCTGCGCCAGGCCGGTGATCAGCATCGGGTTCAGGTTGGCCCGTGCGGCGTAGATGGCGGCCGTGTAGCCGGCGGGGCCGGAGCCGAGGATCAGCACTTTTGCGTGTTTTGCCATGATGCGTTCGATGTGCGCGGCGGGTGAGTGGGTTGGATGGCCGCCGTGCCGGGTAGGTGAGGGTGAGGGTGAGGGCGCCATTATAAAGTGGCCCCCGGAATCCGGCCCGTTGCAATTTCCAATCGCGGCAATAGCGCCACGGTGGCGCGTTACAATCGGTCCGTTGTCTTTGCGCAGTCCCAAGCCGAGCGGCGTTCGTGCCGTGCGGCGCACTCGTTTCCCGCATGGCTCGAGCTTCCACCACTCCGACGACCCGTACCGATCCCGCTGCGCTGCCGTCCCGCATCGGCCGGCTGCTGGGCGAGGTCCGCTGGTTCCTGTTGCTGGCGGTGACCATCGCCTTCCTGATCATCCTGCTGTCGTACGACAAGGCCGACCACGGCTGGTCCCACGCCAGCCCGGTCGACGACGTGCACAACCTGGGCGGCCGCGTCGGCGCCTGGTTGGCCGACGTGCTGCTGTTCGTGTTCGGTGCCTCGGCCTACTGGTGGGCGCTGCTGCTGTTGCGCCGCGTCTGGCGCGGCTGGCGCGAGTTGATGTCCGACGAGCGCGTGCCGCGCGTCGCCACGCCGCGCGTGGATGCCGGCGTCACCTGGTTCGGCTTCGCGCTGATCCTGTCGGCCAGCATGGGGCTGGAAGCCATCCGCATGCATACGCTGCACATGAAGCTGCCGCGCGCGCCGGGCGGCGTGCTGGGCGACCTGATCGGCGGATCGCTGCAGCATGCGCTGGGCTTCACCGGCGGCACGCTGCTGCTGCTGCTGATGTTCACGGTGGGCCTGTCGCTGTTTTTCCATTTCTCCTGGCTGAATCTGGCCGAGCAGATTGGCGCGGGCGTCGAGACGCTGTTCGTCGGCTTCAAGACCCGCCGCGAGAACAAGCAGGACCGTGCCATTGGCGAAGCGGCCAAGGTCGAGCGCGAGGAGGTGGTCGAAACCCGCCGCGTGCGCATCGAAGAGGCGCCGCCGGTGCAGATCGTGCGCCCGGTCGCCGTGGTCAAGAGCGAGCGCGTGGAGCGCGAGAAGCAGCAGCCGCTGTTCGTCGACATCCAGGACTCCGACCTGCCGCCGCTGGCGCTGCTGGACGCGGTGCCGCCCGCACAGGAAACCGTCAGCGCCGAGACGCTGGAATTCACCTCGCGCCTGATCGAGAAGAAGCTCAAGGACTTCGGCGTCGAGGTCACGGTGGTGGCGGCCTATCCGGGCCCGGTCATCACCCGCTACGAGATCGAGCCGGCCACCGGCGTGAAGGGCAGCCAGATCGTCAACCTGGCCAAGGATCTGGCGCGCTCGCTGTCGCTGGTGTCGGTCCGCGTGGTGGAGACCATTCCCGGCAAGAACTACATGGGCCTGGAGTTGCCGAACCCGAAGCGGCAGGCCGTGCGCCTGGCGGAGATTCTCGGCTCGCAGGTCTACAACGAAAGCGCTTCGCAGCTGACGATGGCGCTGGGCAAGGACATCGCCGGCAAGCCGGTGGTGGCGGACCTGGCCAAGATGCCGCACTGCATGGTGGCCGGCACCACGGGCTCGGGCAAGTCGGTCGGGATCAACGCGATGATCCTGTCGCTGCTGTACAAGGCCCGCGCCGATGCGGTGCGCCTGATCCTGATCGACCCGAAGATGCTGGAGCTGAGCATCTACGAAGGCATTCCGCACCTGCTGTGCCCGGTGGTGACCGACATGCGCCAGGCCGGCCACGCCCTGAACTGGGCGGTGGGCGAGATGGAGCGCCGCTACAAGCTGATGAGCAAGATGGGCGTGCGCAACCTGGCGGGCTTCAACAAGAAGATCGAAGAGGCCGCCGCGCGCGAGGAGAAGATTCCCAACCCGTTCAGCCTGACGCCCGACGCGCCCGAGCCGCTCGACAAGCTGCCGATGATCGTCATCGTCATCGACGAGCTGGCCGACCTGATGATGGTGGTCGGCAAGAAGGTCGAAGAGCTGATCGCGCGGATCGCGCAGAAGGCGCGCGCGGCCGGCATCCACCTGGTGCTGGCGACGCAGCGCCCGTCCGTAGACGTGATCACCGGCCTGATCAAGGCCAACGTGCCGACGCGGATCGCCTTCCAGGTGAGCAGCAAGATCGACTCGCGCACGATTCTCGACCAGCAGGGCGCGGAAGCGCTGCTGGGCATGGGCGACATGCTGTACCTGGCGCCGGGCACCGGCCTGCCGGTGCGCGTGCACGGGGCCTTCGTGTCGGACGATGAGGTGCACCGCGTGGTGGAGAACCTCAAGTCGCAGGGCGAGCCGAACTACATCGAGGGCCTCCTCGAGGGCGGCACGGCCGATGGCGAAGGCGGCGGCGATGGCTTCGGCGGTGGCGCGGGGCTCGCGGGCGGCGGTGCCGGCGAGGCCGATCCGCTGTACGACCAGGCCGTCGACGTGGTGCTGAAGAACCGGCGCGCGTCGATCTCGCTGGTGCAGCGCCATTTGCGCATCGGCTACAACCGTGCGGCGCGCCTGCTCGAAGACATGGAGAAGGCCGGTCTGGTGTCGGCCATGTCGGGCAACGGCAACCGCGAAATCCTGGCGCCCAACCGCAACGGCAACGTCGTCGAAGAGGAATGACGCCGCGGTTACATCGCGTTACTGCATCCCTGGAATGTTCCGGCGCGGCCGGCCACTAACAACAAGATCAACTGAAACCGGGATTCCTATGTTTGTGTTGAAAGCACGTCACCTGATGGCTGCCGGACTGGTGTCGCTGGCAGCGTGGTCGGCCGGCGCCCAGGCCGGCGCGATCGAGCAGCTCAATGCCTTCGTCAGCAACGTCACCACCGCGCGCGGCGAGTTCGTCCAGCGGCAGGTGAAGGGCGGCGCCAACGGCAGCCCGCTGCGCGTGGCCGGCACCTCCAGCGGCGACTTCACCTTCTCGCGCCCGGGCCGCTTCGTCTGGCGCTACGTGAAGCCCTATGAGCAGCAACTGTCGGCCGACGGCCAGATGCTCTATATCTACGACAAGGACCTGAGCCAGGTCACGGAGCGCAAGCTCGATGCCTCGCTCGGCTCCAGCCCGGCCGCGATCCTGTTCGGCAGCAACGATCTGGCGAAGAACTTCGTGCTCAAGGAAGGCGGTACCAAGGACGGCATCGACTGGGTCGAGCTGACGCCCAAGGCGAAAGACACCCAGTTCGAGCGCGTCGCCATCGGCTTCCGCGCGGGCGAGCTGGAGGGCATGGAGTTGCATGATGCGTTCGGCAACACCACGCTGCTGACGTTCTCGCATATCCAGAAGAATCCGCAACTGCCGGCCAACGCGTTCCGCTTCGTGCCGCCCAAGGGGGCCGACGTCATCAAGCAGTAACGCGACGGGGCCGGTTTTCGACAAGGAGACCGACCATGCGTTTTTCGACTTCCACGCCGCTGCATCGCGCCATTGCCGTTGCTGCGACGGTGGCGGCGCTCGGCGGGTGTGCCTCGACGGGCGCATCCCGCTTCGATGTCGACTCGTTCCTGACCGCGCCCGATACGGTGCTGGCCGAGGCGCTGGTCAACAAGGACTTTCTGGGCGCCACCCAGCTGCCGGCCGCAGAGTGCAACGCGCTGGTGAAGGGCCATGCCAGCCAAGTGGTGCCGATCCCGGCGCCGGCCGATCCGCGCCTGCCGGAGGCTTCCGCCCGCCAGCCGTTCGTGATCCAGCCGCCGGCCAGCGAAAGCGTCTGGCTGTTGCTGCGTTCGGCCGATGGCAAGCCGTCGTGCCACGGGCCGCTGCCGGCCAGGGAATTCATGGGCCTGGTGCAGCGCGCGGCCAACTGACGCCTGCCGGCGCGACCGGCCCGGCCGGCACGGCAGCGGGCCGTGTCGCGGTTTCTGCGACAATCCCCGCATGAACGCTTCTCTTTTCCCGGACGCGCCGCCCGCCCACATGCCGCTGGCGGAGCGCCTGCGCCCGCATTCCGTCGACGAGGTCATCGGCCAGCAGCACCTGCTCGGGCCGAGCAAGCCGCTGCGTGTGGCGTTCGCCTCGGGCGAGCCGCATTCGATGATCCTGTGGGGGCCGCCGGGGGTGGGCAAGACCACGCTGGCCCGGCTGATGGCCGATGCCTTCGACGCGGAGTTCATCGCGCTGTCCGCGGTGCTGTCGGGCGTCAAGGACATCCGCGAGGCGGTGGAGCGGGCCGAGCAGTTTCGCGCGCACGGCCGCCGCACGCTGGTGTTCGTCGACGAGGTGCACCGCTTCAACAAGAGCCAGCAGGACGCCTTCCTGCCGCACGTGGAGAGCGGCCTGTTCACCTTCATCGGCGCGACCACCGAGAACCCGTCGTTCGAGGTGAACGGCGCGCTGCTGTCGCGGGCCGCGGTCTATGTGCTCAAGAGCCTGTCGGACGACGAGCTCAAGCAGCTGGCCGAGCGCGCGCGACAGGAACTGGGCGGCCTGGAATGGGCGCCCGCCGCGCTCGATGCCGTGGTCGCCTCCGCCGATGGCGATGGCCGCAAGCTGCTGAACAACATCGAGATCGTCACCCGCGCCGCGCGCGCGCAGGCCGAGGGCGAGACCGTGCCGGCCATCGACGAGGCGCTGCTGGCCTCCGCGCTGTCGGAGAACCTGCGCCGTTTCGACAAGGGCGGCGATGCCTTCTACGACCAGATCAGCGCGCTGCACAAGTCGGTGCGCGGCTCCGATCCGGACGCGGCGCTGTACTGGTTCTGCCGCATGCTCGACGGCGGCGCCGATCCGCGCTATCTGGCGCGCCGCATCGTTCGCATGGCCTGGGAAGACATCGGCCTGGCCGATCCGCGCGCTGGGCGCATCACGCTGGATGCCGCCGAGACCTACGAGCGCCTGGGCTCGCCCGAAGGCGAGCTGGCGCTGGCGCAGGCGCTGATCTACCTGGCCATCGCGCCCAAGTCCAACGCCGGCTACAACGCCTACAACGCGGCGCGCGCCTTCGTCGGCCACGACAAGTCGCGGGCGGTGCCGGTCCACCTGCGCAACGCGCCGACCCGGCTGATGAAAGAGCTCGGCTACGGCCACGCCTACCGCTACGCCCACGACGAGCCCGAAGCCTACGCCGCCGGCGAGACCTACTTCCCCGACGACCTGTCGCCCCAAGGCTGGTATGTGCCGACGCCGCGTGGGCTGGAGGGCAAGATCGGCGACAAGCTGCGGCATCTGCGCGAGCTGGACGCGCAATGGCTGGCGCAGCAGAAGAACAAATCCTCCCGCGACGACTGAGGCAGGGGCCGGTGCGATAAAATCGGCCCTTTCGATCGTTCGCAATCCTCGGTTTTCCTCCTCACCATGCTCGACATCCAACTGCTCCGCAAAGACATCGACGCCGTCGCCGCGCGCCTGAACGACCGCGGCTACGAACTCGACGTGGCCGGCTTCGCCGCGCTCGAAGCGGAACGCAAGGCCATTCAGACCCGTACCGAAGAACTGCAGGCGCGCCGCAACAGCCTGTCCAAGCAGATCGGCATGCTCAAGGGCAAGGGCGAGGACGCCTCGGCGGTGATGGCGGAAGTCGCCGGCATCGGCGACGAACTCAAGGCCTCGGCCGCGCAGCTCGACGTGGTGCAGGGCCGGCTGCAGGACCTGCTGCTGTCGATCCCGAACGTGCCGCACGAGAGCGTGCCGGCCGGCAAGAACGAAACCGAGAACGTCGAGGTGCGCCGCGAGGGCGCGCCGCGCGCGTTCGACTTCGCGGTCAAGGACCACGTCGATCTGGGCGCCGCGCTGGGGCTGGATTTCGATGTGGCCGCCAAGCTGAGCGGCTCGCGCTTCGCGGTGCTCAAGGGCCCGGTGGCGCGCCTGCATCGCGCGCTCGCGCAGTTCATGCTCGACACCCACACGCAGGAGCACGGTTATACCGAGGCCTACGTGCCCTACATCGTCAATGCCGCGTCGATGCGCGGCACCGGCCAGCTGCCGAAGTTCGAGGAAGACCTGTTCCGCGTGCCCCGCAAGATGGGGCAGGCCACCGAAGCCGAGGCCGGCGAGCACGTCGAGAACTTCTACCTGATCCCGACCGCCGAGGTGCCGCTGACCAACCTCGTGCGCGATGAGATCGTCGCGGGCGATGCGCTGCCGATGAAGTTCGCCGCGCATTCGCCGTGCTTCCGCTCGGAGGCCGGCTCGTACGGCAAGGACACGCGCGGCATGATCCGCCAGCACCAGTTCGACAAGGTCGAGATGGTGCAGATCGTGCAGCCGGAGACGTCGTTCGAGGCGCTGGACGCCATGACGCACCATGCGGAGAACATCCTGCGCAAGCTGGAGCTGCCGTTCCGCACCGTCGTGCTGTGCACCGGCGACATGGGCTTCGGCAGCACCAAGACGTACGACATCGAGGTGTGGATCCCCGCGCAGAACACCTATCGCGAGATCAGCTCGTGTTCCAACATGGGCGATTTCCAGGCGCGCCGCATGCAGGCCCGCTTCCGCAACGCGCAGGGCAAGCCGGAGCTGCTGCATACGCTCAACGGCTCCGGCCTCGCCGTGGGCCGCACGCTGGTGGCCGTGCTGGAGAACTACCAGAACGCCGACGGCTCGGTGACGGTGCCGGCGGCGCTGCGCCCGTACCTGGGCGGCCAGGAGGTACTGAAACCGGCGGCCTGACAAAGATTGCGCGCACCTATTGAAACGGGGCGCGAAAGTCTGTTATAGTCGCGGTTTCGCGATACGGCGACCCAGTTACCAGGAGAGGTGGCAGAGTGGTCGAATGTACCTGACTCGAAATCAGGCGTACCGGCAACGGTACCGTGGGTTCGAATCCCACCCTCTCCGCCATGACCTAGGGCAAGCAGTAGAATCCCTGAAAGCAACAAGTTTCAGGGGGTCTATGTTGTACGGCTATGCCCGAGTCTCTACGCAAGAACAAGAGACTCACGCTCAAACCGACGCACTGTCAAAAGCAGGCGTCGGTTTTATTTTTTCCGAGAAGCGCAGCGGTGGCAGCACGGTCGGCAGACCAGAACTAGAAAAGCTGCTGCGCGTGCTCAAGCCCGGCGATCAGGTCATTGTCTACAAGCTCGACCGTATCGCGCGTTCGCTCAAGGACCTGCTGCGCATCATCGAGCGCATCGAAGAAAAGGGCGCTCAGTTCCGCTCACTCACCGAGTCGCTCGACACGACAACTCCCGCCGGCCGCATGCTCTTTCACATGGTCGGAGCCTTCGCGGAGTTTGAACGGGAACTGATCCGAGAACGCACCAGGGCAGGTATGGCTGCCGCTGCAAAGCGAGGTGTGAAGCTTGGCAGGCACTACGCCATGAGCAGAGAAGACGAAGCGGAAGCGCTCCGCCTATGGCACTCGGGCCAGATGACCAAGACGGCCATCGCACGCATGTTCGGCGTGCACATGAGCAGCGTCAAACGTGCAATTAAGCGCCATCAAGAGCGGTAGCAACCGAGTTTGCTGGATGCTGCGTAGGCGAGGTGGCGGACGGCGGAAGGGCGGGACCAACGACGTCCATATAGTCACGCAGCACCGTCGCAAGATCGACTTTTGATGATGTGTACCGCTTCACAGAGATACCAGCCGTCGCAAGCATTGCATCACGTTTTGCATCATCCGTTTTGGCTTGCGCTGAATTATGTGATTTTCCGTCCAACTCAATCACATACAGCGGCTTAAACGTACGGCGCTCACACACCAAAAAATCGACATACCTAGGTCTAAAAAAGTTGCGACTGCCATCACCTCGCTTGGCCTCTTTCACGAACGCCGACATGGCCACCTGTGGGAACACGTGACACGCCTCCAACGCGACAACCAAGCGCTCGTAAAGCTCAGCTTCCCACTTGTCCATCACAGCCGGTTTAGTCGCCAACAAGGGCACCTTTACACCCTTGCCAATCGCGCCGCGCTTGCCCTTCGCCGCAACCGCCGCCAACACCACAAAGACCAGCACCAAGCAGAACAGCACGAGCAGTACTTTCACGATGGACTCCGCCGAATAGGATCGGCAGATTCTATCGCGTGCAGAACTAGGTCTAGCGATCCTCGCGCGTGTGCCACAAACGCAGCACGTAAATGACCGAACCACGAATCGCATACCGCATCTCGTACTGACCCACGATGATGCGACGAACCTCACGCGGCTCAAACTCATCTAACTGCTCACCAATACGCGGGTTCACCACCAACGATTTCGGTGCGCCAGTCAGAGACTGCACTACGCGGATAGCCGCAGGCTTATTGACCTGCGAGAGAAATTCGTACAGGCGCGTGATGTCCGATACCGCTTTGCCAGTCCACTTGACCTCCATCAGCGCGGCGCCTTTTTCGGTTTGCTTGTCGAAAGGCTATCCGCCCACGCTTGCACGGCCTGATGGTCGATCACCGTGCCTGCGTCCACATCGGCCAATGCCTCACGCGTCAACCGGCTACGCTCTTCTTCCTGATCGATCCAGGCAGAGAGTGCTTGTTTCATGATCCAACCACGTGACCGCTCAAGGCGCTCCGCAATCTGATCGACTCGTTCCGCCAACTGTACCGGCACATGGGCGGTAAGCACGCGGGTGTCAAGATGAGCCATAGAACCTCCTAATGATTGAATGTGATTATAGACGAATCACAGCGAATCACGAGTAGGCGAAGACGACTGAATCGTCATCATCGTGATCAAGCTCGACCGGCTCCACATGACCGGTCGCAGCCATCGCGAACCAAAACGCCTTACGACCGTGGCTTACGTACGCCATCATCCCTTGGAAGTTTGCGCCGTTCCCAACCAGCCAACGCATCGTGTCATCCAATGCATCGGTGAAAGACTTTTCATCGGTCTCTGACCGGTACTGACCGATAGTGAAACGCTCCGGCATGTCGATCCCCTTGGAAGCCCAGTAACGCCGCTCATTGAGCCGATGGCCTGTCCCCTTGGTGATGTACTTGGAAAGGTACGCCGCCACCTTGTGCGCACCGCTGATGCGCTTACGGCCCTTGCTGTTCGGCCCTTGAATATCGACGTTACCTTCAGCCACACCCACCACCGCATACCAGTGCTCGCGCAACGCATCGGCATCACGAAAACCATGCACGCCAGCATGAATGTGGATGCCGCCTGACTGGTGCCCATCCAATTCAACGGCATCTGCAGGAGAAACACGTTGGCCGACTTGAACTTTTCCAGTTCTGCGGCCACGTCGTAGCCGTCCTCGGCAATCGTCGTCATGACCTCGTAGCCTTTTGCCTTGAAATGCGCAGCGGCGCGCTCGATCAGGCTGGTATTCAACCTGCCCGCAGAGAACGGGTACTTGAGGTGTGCATTGATGATGAACGCTTTCTTCATTTGGTCCATTCCTTGTTGACTTGAATCGCTCGAGCCGAACCCGCCAGACAAAGCCACGTGCTGCCGCCATTGACTTCGTCCATCGGATAGTCGCCCCGACGCCGGCTCCGGGCTTTGTGCAAGCCCAGGCTGGGCTACCACTGACCTAGACGATGACGGAAGTCGGCTCGGGTGCGATACCGATTCGCGCTCAGCGAGACGCCGCCTCCGCTGCGGCGAGAATCGCGTCGGCAACGTCCGCCGGCTTCGAGAGCTGAGGCACGTGGCTTGCGGGCAGGCTCACGATGCTTGCCTGAATCTTCTTAGCCATTGCGCGCTGCAGGTCGGGCTGGAGCATGTGGTCCTTCTCGCTCACCACGTACCAAGAGGGCCTTGTCTTCCAGGCCGCCACCGAGACCTTGTCTTCGAAGTTCTTGGACTGGGTGGGCGTTTGGACTGCAGTCATCAGCCTGGTTTGATCGGCTTCCACGTCCTGCGCGAGGTGCTTGGACACGCCCTCTTCGGTGAGCGTCAGAAAGCCCTCATTGTCAGCAACGATATGGCTGAAGCCCGAAGGCGTCGGATAGTCCTTGTTGTTAGCGCCGATGTAAAACTGACCCACCCGCCGAAGTAAACCTGACCCACCTGGGAGAGGATGGCGGCTTTTGCCGCCGATGCTGACTCAGGAGCAAGCAGTGGAAATCAAGGTATTGGCAAGACGGGGTACGGCGGTACGGGAGATAGCGCGGCAAACGGGTCTATCGCGCAATACGGTGCGGCGTTATCTGCGCGATGGGCAGGCCGGCCGTTACAAGGAGCGCCAGCCACGCCCAACCAAGCTCGACCCGTTCAAGGGCTATCTGCTCGAACGTGTCGCCGCCGCGCGGCCACACTGGATTCCGGCAACGGTGCTGCTTCGGGAGTTGCAGGAGGCCGGCTATGAAGGCGGCATCAGCCAGCTCAAGGCATTCCTGGCGCCGCATAAGCATGTGGCAGCCGAGCCGGTGGTGCGCTTCGAGACTCCTGCGGGCAAGCAGATGCAAGCCGACTTCACCGTCATCCGTCGTGGCCGCGCACCGCTGTTGGCGCTGGTGGCGACGCTGGGATACAGCCGTGCGAGTTTCGTGCGCTTCACCACCGGCGAGGACGCCACGACGTTGTGCGAATGCCTGCGCGAAGCGTTCATCTACTTCGGCGGCACACCCGAGCAGGTGCTGTTCGATAACGCGAAGTCCGTGGTTATTGAACGTGATGCGTTTGGCGTTGGCCAGCATCGATGGAACACGCAGTTGCTCGCTCTGGCCGAGACCTACGGCTTCACGCCGAAGGTGTGCCGACCCTACCGGGCCAAGACCAAGGGCAAGGTCGAGCGCTTCAACCGCTATCTGAAGGAGAGCTTCGTGGTGCCGCTGGCGGCCACGCTCAAACAGGCGGGGCTGAAGCTGGACGTCGAGGCCGCCAATGCACGCATCGGCCGGTGGCTTGCGGAGGTCGCCAACGTGCGTGTGCACGCCACCACGCATGAACGGCCGGCCGCGAGGCTGCCAGCGGAACAGGCAGCGCTGCTGCCGTTGCCCACGTCAACGTCGATGCCCGTGTCAGCGGCCCCGAAGCTGCGCCGTGTGCTGCCGCGCGAGAGCTTGCAGCATCCGCTGGCCGTGTATGACGCGTTGCTGGAGGCCGCTGCATGAACCTGCAACACGAACGAATCGACAGCCTATGCGCACAACTGAAGCTCGACCGTATCGCCAGCGATTGGGGAGCGCTCGCGCAGCACGCGGCGACGACTGACGCGAGCCTGGCCGACTTCCTGGAGCAACTGTTGCAGGCCGAATTCGGTGCGCGCGAAGAGCGCAAGCGCCAGACGCTCACGAAGCTTGCCTCGCTGCCGAACATCAAGACGCTGGAGCAATACGACTTCGGTTTCGCCAGCGGCGCTCCGCGCGCGCAGATACAAGAGCTGGCCAGCCTCGCGTTCATCGAGCGGGCCGAGAACATCGTGCTGCTTGGGCCCTCTGGCGTCGGCAAGACGCACATCGCCAGTGCGCTGGCCTACCGCGCGACGCAGGCGGGCATCAAGACGCGCTTCATCACGGCCGCCGACCTGATGATGCAACTGGCGACGGCACGCCAACAGAACCGCTTGCGGGAGTTCTTCAATCGCGCAGTCATCGGGCCGAAGTTGCTCGTCATCGACGAAATCGGCTACCTGCCGTTCGGCCGTGAAGAGGCTGACCTGTTCTTCAACGTCGTCGCCAAGCGCTATGAGCGTGGCGCCATCGTGTTGACGAGCAACCTGCCGTTCACGCAGTGGGCCACGGCCTTCGCAGACGACCAGACGCTGACGGCAGCCATGCTCGACAGGCTCTTGCATCACGCACACATCGTGCAAATCAGCGGTGAGAGCTACCGGCTCAAGGACAAACGTAAGGCAGGACAAACATCCACGCGGGCAAGCGCGAAAGCAGCCGCGTGACACAGGACCCGGGTGGGTCAGATTTACTTCGGCGATTAGACGGAAGGCGGGTCAGAATTCAGTCGGCGTTGACACCTTGTTGAGGTCCGCAATCGATTGACCTTCCGACGGCGCATAGGCGGCCACGTAAACCAGCGCCTTCACATTGGCTCGCTGGCCAGCCTCGGTAATGACCACGCCACCATAAGAATGGCCCACCAAGACGACTGGGCCACTTTCTTTGGCAAGAACGCGGCGGGTGGCGGCGACGTCAGCAGCCAGCGAGGTCAGCGGATTCTGGACCGCTACCACCTTCAGCCCCTTGGCTTGCAAAACCGGGATCACACGACTCCAAGTGGAGCCGTCGGCGAACGCGCCGTGGACGAGCACCACGGTAGGCTTCGGCGTTCCAACCTTTTCGGCAGGAGCAGCAGTGGAAGCCAGCGCGGCAGTGCCAAGCGTGGCAGCGAGGATGGCAGTCTTTGCGACGGATTGCATGAGTCTTTCCTTCAGTGAACTGGGCGAAGCCAGAGGTTGCTTGGATATCGATCGATGCCCGTCACTGTAGATATGAACGAAGGATGATTAAATAGAGCCTACGTCCCATGACTTGAACCGGAGTGTTTCAAATGGACCGACTCGCCGCCATGCAGATTTTCGTCAGAACTGTGGAGCTTGGCTCAATGTCCGCAGCGGCGGTCGAACTCGATTTGTCCTCCCAACTGGCGGGCAGGCAAGTTCGCGCGTTGGAGGGCGCCCTCGGCGTCAAGCTGCTGAACCGCACCACGCGACGGCAAAGCCTGACTGATGGCGGACGGCTGTTCTACGAACGAGCGAAGAACATCTTGGCCGAAATGGAGGCTGCGCAAGCGCAGATCGATGAGTCGCGAGCGCTACCAAGGGGGCGTCTGCGTATCAGCGCGCCCATTACCTTCGGCAGCAAGGCGCTGGCTCCGCGATTGGCGGAATTCATGAACCAGTTCCCAGACATCACGGTGGAACTCAGCCTAACGAATCGGACGGTAGACCTCGTGGATGAGGCCTTCGATGCCGCCTTTCGAACCGGAGATTTACCGGACAGCGGATTGATGGCCAGACGCTTGGCGCCTCATCGCCTGACCCTATGCGCTTCTCCCGCCTATCTGAAGATGCGAGGCCAGCCCCGCACGCCGGAAGATCTTCGCAAGCATGAGTGCCTGGTATTTGCCCACACCTCACTGAGAACGCAGTGGTCCTTCGACGGCCCTGATGGATCGGTGAAAGTTCCGATCAAGGGCAAGTTCTTGGCAGACAGCGGGGAGGCCCTTCGTGCGGCTGCGGTGGCAGGCGTGGGCATCATCCTTCAACCGGCCGAACTACTCGCCGAGGATATCCAAACAGGTCTACTGACGAGAATTCTCAAAAGGTATGAGCCAACGCCCAGGCCGCTGCATGTGCTGTATGCGCCTGATCGTCGGATGACACAAAAGCTGCGCTCGTTCTTGGACTTCGCGTCGTACGCGTTTGGCGAGAACAATGTCACTCGATAAAGCGCACTGTCTTGATCGGCAAGGTGATTTCGCTGAGCATGTGTACGTCAATGACTTGATGTCCCGTACCTGAGCCATATCGCGCCCACGGCAGCAGCAACCGATGCTGGCTGGCCTGCTAGGTTGATGCGATAGAGACCCAGATCTCGTTCGAAATGAAGGCTTCCGTCGCACCGTCTTGGCGTGACGGCCGAGGGCGGGCAATCTGATTCCCACCAGATGTGATGGGAATCAGAATCATGGAATCAAAATACGGGGCCGAAAACCGGGCTCGAAGCACTACAGCGCAGTTTCCCGAGCGCAGATCGAATGCGACATGAATCGGCCCCTTCATCCAGCCGAGGGAGCCGATGCGTCCTGCTGCTTCGCACTCAGGTCGCGGGGCCGGTCACCTGCAGCACGACAGGGCCGCCCACAGAGGACACGCCCGAGGTCATGCAGGCTTGGACGTCGCTTTGCAATAGCGTCACGGTTCGGAGCGTGTTGGCCCCTGTGAAGCGGCCGCTGACCACGGACCCGGACTCGATTCGGACGACCTCGCCGACCGGGCGCTGGACAACGACGTTTTGCGTGTAGATCTCGCTGGTCGTGCCGTCGCTCCAGCGCACGGTGTAGTTCGGTTTCGTGGCGGAGTTGGTCAGGACATCGCAAGTGCGGACGACCGTGTCGCTGATGTTGGTGCTGGCGCTGGAGATGGTGGTCGGGGAACCGGTGCAAGGTGCGTAATTGTCTTGCACGGTTGCGGTAACGGATGTGGGTACGAAAGTCAGCGGCGGATTGTATTGCACGACCTCCGTGCCTTGGCAGGTGAGCGATGCCGTTTCCGCGTGCGCAGACTGAATCGGGGCCATCCACATGCAGAGTGA
This sequence comes from Ralstonia pseudosolanacearum, assembly GCF_024925465.1. Taxonomy (NCBI): domain Bacteria; kingdom Pseudomonadati; phylum Pseudomonadota; class Betaproteobacteria; order Burkholderiales; family Burkholderiaceae; genus Ralstonia; species Ralstonia pseudosolanacearum. The sequence goes on from NZ_CP103852.1 coordinate 1,206,809, forward strand.
GACGACTGCGGCAGACGATACGGATCGGATGATCGACGGGCTCATGGGTCATTTCTCCAGGTTGATTTGCTATGGATTGCTAAGTAAGCGCCGCTTGCGGTGAAGCGGATACAGCATCGCGCTAGGCATCACGTGATTGCCGAGCAGTGATGAAAATCACATTTCCTTTCGGGGAGTTCCTGAATTGACTGTCTGCCCGGGGCCGCCAAGGAAATCTAAATTGATATTTTTGACGGGAATTGAATTTTAAAAAAATTGAATGGATGTGGCTTGGTGAATTGGCGGATGAAACGTTTGCATGGCAAGAGTCGGGGTGTTGCCAGGGCGATCCACCTTGATGTTTCTCGCATGAGCGGCGGAGAAACATCGCGCTCGCTAGGTTACTACAGTGGTTGCTGGATTTCACTGTAATGAATCGCACATCAATTTTAATAAATAATAAATTTGAGTTCGTCAATATTGAACTAACATAATCGGTTGGCGCGGGTTGTGATTTTAATGAATTATTTATTAATAAAAATATCAATAGCGCGCAACAAAAAGTCCTCCCGATAGGGCAGGGCGGGATTCCACTTTCATCCGAAGATCAGTTGATCGCGAAACGGCGCACTCCAAGCAGCGCGATTGCGCTTGCTGTTGACGCTCTCCTTGGTCTGCTGATGCTGCCTGATCACGCTGAGCGCGATGCGGTTGATCAGGGCGACATGCTTGGCGCCCTCCGGGTCAGTGATCGCGGTGGCATCCTCCTTGAAGGCCACATCGAGCACCCAATGCAAGCCATTCTCGATCTGCCAGTGATCGCGGATGGCTTGCGCCACACGCTGCGCGTCGATCTCCAGCGAACTGACGTACCACCGTGAATCGAAGTAGGTCTGGCCTTTTTCAGTGCGCTCGCTGCTCACCTCGATCAGACTGCGAATGGAGGGCCAGCGTGTTTTCAACTCCGGTGGCAAGTGCGCGGGGATTTGCATCACGACGCGCCTCTCCTCCCGGCCATGGCCGCGATTAACTTGCTCGTGGGTCGCCGTGCCACTGACTTCATAGGTCGCGCAGAACGCCTGTTGGACCCACTCGTGCAACGTCTTCTGGTTGGCTTTCACACCAACGATGTAGTCGCTTTTCTTCTCGGCGATCCGTTGCAGCGTCTCGCTCTGGCAGTGCAGCGCGTCGAGCGTCATGATCTTGCCCTTAGCGGCCACGACATCGATGATGTTGCGCGCGAGCTTGATCTCCTCGCCCTTGCTCTGCGCCGCTTGCTGATACAAGGCCACGCCATGTTCGACATCGTAGGCTGAGACGACATGCAGCGCTTTCTGTACGTCCTCCTGCCATGCGCGGCGCATGGTTTTGCCGTCGATGGCGATGGTGCCCTTGCCTGCGAGTTTGCGTCTTTCGTTGATCCAGCCGAAGAGCGCTTGCATCAATGCGTCCGTATCCAAGCCCTTGACGATGTTGGCGATACAGTGCCGGCGAGGCACGCCGTTGCCAAAGGCCCGATGGTGTCGCAGCCAATCAAGCTGCGCGTCGCCAAACACTTCGATCGCTTTCCAGCCCGTGGCACCGCTGAGCACGGCGCTAAAGACGAGGAAGATCACGTCGATCAGGTCGTGCTTCTTGTTGATGTTCTGCCTTCGGTCGGGAACTACGCTCAGGTGGGCGAACAAACTCATGGCGCAAATCGGCTCTTGTTCGCATCAACTGGGCCGCGTGTCAAGTGGAATCCCGCCCTGCACTATTAGGTGCGGTCTGCGAGTTGGCGGAGGAGTAATTTCTCCGGTCGCTGAGGAATGTATTAACGATGAGCCGTGGAGTTGCCACAAACACGCCCGGTGACGCAGAACGACTTGCAGGACAGAACCGTGAAACCAGGATTTCGAATAGCGTCAATGAATTATTGATCCTGTAAAAAAGAGAATTGCAATCGTTTTTGTATTGGGGTTGAGTTGTGTGTGGGTGGCGTATCGCTATCCTTAAGGAAACGCTGATCAATGAGGTTTGCGCGTGATGTTGCACAAGCCAATGACCTGGGTTTTCTCCAGGCGGGAGGGGTAGGCCGATTCAAGCCGGGTTTTCTATCGTTTCGGGCCGTTTCTGCCGCGCTTTGCGCGCTCAGCGCGGACTGCTCCCCGGCAGCGCCAACAACTGCTTTTTCGCCAGCACCAGATTCGCCAGACCAAACAGGCTGAACAACTGCGCTGTGTTCTTGGCCAGGCCCTTGTAGCGAACCTTGCGATGACCGAACAGATTCTTAATGACGTGGAACGGATGCTCGACCCGCGCCCGAATCTGGGCCTTGGCCCGCTCGACGGCGATCAGCAAGTCCTTGACGATGCCCTCACGCATCGCCTTGATCTTGCCTCGCTTGACGGCCACCTGCCACTTCACGGACTTGCCTTGCATCTCGTCGCGCTTTTCCACGCCCGTGTAGCCCGCATCGCCAAACGCGTGCTCTTCGTGGCCATGCAGCAAGGCGTGCGCCTGCGACACATCCGACTCGTTGGCCGCGGTGCCCACCACGCTGTGTACCAGCCCAGACGCCGCATCCACGCCCACATGGCTCTTCATACCAAAGTGCCAGGCATTACCCTTCTTGGTCTGGTGCATCTCCGGGTCGCGGCTCTTCGTCTCGTTCTTGGTCGACGGTGGTGCAGCGATGATGGTGGCATCCACAATGGTGCCTTCCTTCATCATCAGCCCCCGCTCGCACAGCATGATGCCGATCTCGTCGAACAGCTTTCGCGTCAGCTCATGCTCCACGAGCATGCGGCGAAACTTGAGCAGCGTCGTTGCGTCCGGCACCGCTTCGACTGCCAGGTCGATCCCGGCGAATGCGCGCAGGGCCATGCTGTCGTACAACGCATCTTCCAGCGCCTCGTCCGACAGCCCGTACCACTGCTGAAGGAAATAGATGCGCAGCATCCGCTCCAGTCCGATCGGTGGCCGCCCACGTTTGCCTTTGGGGTAGTACGGCTCGACCGCCGCTATCAGGCGCGACCACGGCACAACGCGTTCCATCTCCGCCAGGAAGCGCTGGCGGCGCGTTACACGCTTCTGACCGTGGCCTTCCGCTTCTGCAAAACTGATCTGTCGCTTCATCTCGACTCATCTTTTGGGGCACACACTGGTCAACGTCTACAAGCCACACAACGATGACCGTCGCGCTGAATAAATCAGTCTTTCCCTAAGCTTACGGATTGCCCTGCTGCAGTTGCTCGGCCCATTGCCACGGACCAACCTCCAGTACTCCGTCGCGTTCGATGATCGCGCGCCGCATGGAGATCAATCGGCCGCAAACAGCGCATTTCCCAGGCGTGATCCCCCGGACATCGAAACGCACATGCCGTGCCCCACACTGTATGCATGGTGTGTCCTCCGCCGGACGCGCTCCGGCCCGAATGCGATGGGACAGCTGCCCGGTTGGATCCAGTTGATCGCAGCGCTCACGGAACTCCCGTATCAGCCTGGCGACGTTGCCGTGGTCGCCACCGACAATCTCTGCCAGCTGCGTGATCGAGAGCGGTAGCCCGAGGTAGCGAATCAATGCCCGCTGCCGCTCATACACCTTCCGGTTGCGTGTGAACGGCGTCCCGGTGCGCCGATTGAACTGCTTGCCGCACAAGGCGCACTTGAAGCGCGGAAAGCCGCTGAAAGTGCCCTTTGTCACCAGACGATCAGCACCGCATGCCGGGCAGTCCGGCATCGGAAAGTGCTTGTTGGAATGGATAGTCTCAAAGTCTTCGAGCAGTTTCGCGGTAAGCGCCACATCCTCATAGGCGATCTGCTCATCAACCACCGGCGGCGCTTGATCCCGAACCGCTGTGAAACGCCCTCCCAGCCGAATGTGGCGCTCATGGTGGCCGCTCGGATCCAATTCGAGCACCCAACGGCGAAACATCCTGACCGTGTTGCGAATGGTCCGCTCCATCACCCCGAGCCGACGCGCCGCCTCCGGACAGCCGATCGCTTGCGGCAGCATCGTGATCAGTTCCTCAGCGCTGCGTCGAATCCGATGCCCGGAAAGCGGCGTGCCGCTCAAGCGACTGAAGTAGTGGTCGCACCCCTCGCACTGATAGGTAGGAAGTGGCCCCGTCTGCAGTGGCGCATATCCCTTCTTGTGGATCTGCGTGCCGCCGCATCGCGGACAGGACGGCACAGGATCCGCGTGGGGCGACATCAGTGCGCGGACATGCTGAGTCAGAAAGCAGACCAGTGCCTCGGCAGCGTCCTTTGGAACGTCCGTCGGCAATGGCGTCATCGGACGATTCCGGTACAGGCAACGCCGACTCCCTTCGGGATGCCTGCCCAGTGCTCGGTCGTCGCCCCCTGGCCCCGCTTGTCTTGGCATTACCGCTCATTCGCATTTTCCTCGCAGTTGGCCACCCGCGCTTTCCCTTCAGCTTCTCCACAAAGGTGCCTGAGTGGCCCGAATCAATCTCCGGCGTGGCTGCACGACGCATGCATGCCGCTCGTCATTGAACAATCTTCGCTGCTTTCAACAACCCGCCCACCACCTGCACCGTCACACGCTCCAGCTCGGCCGTCTCCAGCGCCTGCCGGATCGCCGGCCGGACCGCGTCGTACCCCGGCACCTGCGTCGGCCGCGCGGCCTCCACCTTGACGAGGTAGCGCTGGCTGCCCGCTTCGACCGGCGCGGTGCTCGCCGCGCCCACGGCCAGCGTCGCGATCTCGCGCGCCAGCGGCAGCGGCAGGTTCTGCGTCTTGCCCTCTTCCACCGGCACCTTGAAGCTCACCCAGTCCATGTCGCCGCCGCGCACCTTGTTGGGCGCCGTGCTGTACTGCTGGGCCAGCTTGGCGAAGTCGCCGCCCTGCTTGAGTTGCGCGAGCACCTGCGCGGCGGTCACATCGTCGCCGAGCTGGATCACGCGCGCCTTGTATTCCTTGTCGCCCAGGCTGGCGACAATGGCGTCGTAGCGCGCCTTGACCTGCTCCTCAGTGATGGAGGCGGGCTTGATGTTGTCCTTCAGCCAGGCCTGGGTGATAACCGCGTCGTGCGCCTCCTGCATGGCCTGCTTGACCGCCGGCAGCTTGTCGTAGACGGGGTTCTTAGCGGCCTGCTGACGGAACAGCTCGCGCGCGATCAGCTGCTGCTTGAGCGCCTGCGCGACCTGCGGATTGGCCTGCGCGCCGCTCTGGGCGATGGCGCGGTCGAGCTGGTCCTGCGTGATGCGGGTGCCGTTGACGATGGCGATGACGCCCGGTGGCAGCGTGTCGGCCTGCGCCGGCAACGCCGTGAAAGCGGCCAGCGCAAGCGCGGCCAGAACGGTGCGACGAATGGATACGTTCATATTGGGTTCCTTCAATAAGTCCAGTTCAAGGTGGCAAGCAAGACCGTGGCCTTGCTGCCGAGTTCCGCGGGTTGCACCAGCGCGCGGCCGAGCAGCAGCTCGCTGGTAAAGGCCTGCTTGCCGGCATTCGCAGCCAGCCGCACACCCATGCCGGTGCCGGCCAGGTACTGCCAGTGCTGGTTCGCCACCAGCTGCGTCTGTCCGCCGTCCAGGAAGACATAGGGCTCGATGCGCACGCCGGCCAGCACGGGCACGTTGCCCCACACCACTTCGTTGCGCAGCGTCAGGCCGCGATCGCCGCTGATCAGCCCCTCGCGGAAGCCGCGTACCGAGCCCATGCCGCCGGCAAAAATCTGCTCCGAGCCGAACAGCGCGACATTCGACCACTGCGCCGACACCTGCCCGCGATACGCCAGCGCAGCGCTGCCAACGGCGGGCAGCGGCAACTGGGTGCTGGCGTTGCCGTCCAGCTTCCAGAACTGGCTGTGCGCCTCGTCGCGCGTGATGTCCGGCGCATCGTGGCTCGCGTTGAGCGCATCCATGCCGCGTGATAGCCCCGCCTCCCAGGTCGCATAGCCGCCCTGGTTGCCCACGGCAAACTTGCGCAGCCCGTTGAGCGCCACGCGCAGCACCGACAGGCTCTGCGGCTCGAACAGCAGGTTGTTGACCTCGCGCTCGCTGCGCCGGTGCGTGAGCGTGACGTCGAACGCGGTGCGGCCCGCCTGGTCGCGCTCGATCACGCGGTTCCAGCCGAAGGCATGCGCGAACGTGCGCCCATAGAGCAGCGCGGTATCGCCGATCAGGCTGTTGTACTCCGACAGCGAGCCGGTATAGCTGAAGGTGTTGTAGCCGAACGGCACGGCCGCCGAGACGATGGCCGCGTTGGTGTCGCACGTGCCGATGTACGACAGCGACACCGCCTCCTGCAAGCCGAGCGCGTTGTCCGCGTCGATGCCGGCGCGCAGCCGCGTGGTACCGGTGGCGCGGCTGCCGTAGTTGTCGGTGCCGGCGCTGAAGCGGAAACGATCGCCCGGCTGGTTGGCCAGCGCGATCACGGAGCCGCCCGGCGCCTGGCCCGGCAGGATCTGCACCTCGGCCTGGTTGCGGCGCAGACGGTTGATCTGGTCGACGCCCTGCTCCAGGTCGGACAGCTTGAGCGTGTCGCCCACCGTCGGCATCGACCCCACGGTGCCGGCATCGGTCAGCCAGCCGCCGGCCTGCGGGCCTTCCGCGATCTGGGCATCGGGCACCGTGGTGCGGACCGTCTTGCCGTTGATCTGCAGCGCCTCGACCTTGCCCGGCACCACGGCAATGGTCAGCACGCCCACCTTAAGGTTCTGCGGCGCCAGGTAGGCGCGCGTGGTGACGAAGCCGCGCGCGACGAACGCTTCGGTCAGCCGGCGCAGCAGCAGGTTGATGCGGTTGGCGCCGAGCGCGCGGTTCAGGAACGGCTGCGTGACGCGCTCGACCGTTTCCGCATCCAGCACCGTGTTGCCGGTCAGCTCGATGCGGTGGATGTCGAAGGTCGTGCCCGGCTCGACCACCGCATCGACGGCGGCGTCATCGGGCACCGACGGCGCGACGGCAATCTGCGGCGCGGGCTGCGTGGCTTCGCGGAGGCGCTCGGTGTCCTGGCGCTCGCGCAGGGCGCGCTGGGCCGGGTCTTCGAGGGGCCGGCCCGGCGGTGCGGGCGGAGGAACTTGTGCCTGGGCGGCCATTGCCCACAGCAATGCCGCGGCCAGCGAGAAAGGCTTCACTCTCATCGACCCGCCCCTCACTGCCACAACCACGACGTCAAGCCGACACGCGACTCGATCGACACCGGCTGCCGTGACTTCGCCCGCACCGTCACGATGCCGTTGCTGGCGCTGACGGTCTGCCCATCAAAACTGCCGCCCTCGATCTGCCCCTGGCCGTTGATCGTCAGGCCACCACCGATGGCAAACCAGTTGCCTCCCACATCAGCCGCGTACAGGCGCGCCCACGTATCGCCGAAGAATGCCTTGAAGCCGCGCTCGCGCGCCAGTGCCGTGTAGCCGGTGATGCCGACCGCGCGCACCTTGGACGCGGTCACGGTCATGCTGCCGACGGAGAGTACCTGCCCGCCGATGTTCTCGGCCAGCGTGCCGGCCCGGATGGCCAGGTTGCCCCCCGCCGAAATCGCCCCGCCCGTGGTCGACACCGTGCTCGACGCCGCGCTGCGGCAGAAGATCATGCAGCTGCGGCTGAAGTGCGCCGAGCCCGTCGGCAACGCCTCGTTATGGAAAACGTTGGCCGCCGTGATGGCGATATCGCCGCCGTTGGAGAGCACCTGCCCGCCGACGTTGCTGACGTTGCGGCCGCTGATCGCCGTGCCCGTCTGCGATACGAAATACGGCACCTGGCCCGTCTGCGGAATCGAACCGTAATCCACATCGAGCCCCGCGCTGTGGTTGCGCAGGAACAGCCAGCGCGTGCCGCTGCTGGTCCAGGCCACGGGGCGCTCGCCGTTGGCGCCGGCGGTCTTGTCCAGCGTGTTGAACACGTCGCCCTGCGCCGCCAGCGTCAGCTTCGCGTTCGACAGGATGCGGCTCTGGTGGTTGACGATGTCGCCACCGGCGCGCACCACCACGTCATCGTCCTGGCCGAAGACGATGCCCTGCGTGCTCGCGGTGGCATCGTTGCGCACGACGCCGGCGGCAATCAGCGTGACCGCGCCCTCGGAGGCCGATTGGCCGGCGTTGCGCGCCTTGCCCTGAATCAGCCCGCCGACGTTGACGAGATCCGCATCGCTCTGGATCAACACCCCGCCATTCATGGCCGCCACCGACGCCGGCAGCGCCGACGCCGCGATGTGGACGCTGCTCCCATGGATCGTCGCGTGGCCGGCGGCGATGACGTTCGAGTCGGTCTGCGCGTAGGCACCCGTGGCATTCAGCGTCACGTCGCCGCCCGAAGACTGCACCGTGGCCGCCGCGCCGTTCACCGCGCTGAGCGCGATGGCACCGGCCTGCACCGTCGTCCCGCCGGTGCCGTCAATCTTGCTGCCCGCCACCTGCACGGCACCGGGCGCGGTGATCGCCACCGTACCCTGCTGCGACGTCCATCGGCTCGCGCCCGCCGCATCCGCGCCGAGCGACAACGACCCGACCTGCGCGACCACGTTCTGGGCCGCCGTCAGCTGCGTCGCCGTCATCGACACACCGGGCCCGGCATCGAACAGACCGATGCCGCCCGTCGCATTCAACGTGCCGTGGTCGATCGTGACCGGCTCGGTATGCACCTGCCCTGACGCGCCGATCACAATGCTGCCGACCTGCGACGCCGTGCCCGCCGACAGCGCGGCGCCGTCGAGATGCACCTTGTTTGCACTCACCTGGAGGTTGCGGGCAGCGGTCAACGCCCCATTGCCCAGCAGCCCCGCCGAACCGATCAGCACATCATTGGCCGCGCTGATGCTGCCGCCGGCCAGTTGCAAATCGCCCGTACTGCTGATGACGAAGTCGCCGGCCGTCGCAAGCGCCGCGCCGGCATGCCGCACGCCCGCGCCCTGGTCGGTGACCAACAGCTCGATCCGCCCACCGGTGAGCGACCCGCCCGACGCGATATCGATGGCCAGCCCCAGCGGCCGGCCCGACCCCGTGCTGCTGTAGGTGACCCACGGGTTCAGGTTGTCGGTGGGGGACACACTCGTATCGACCTCCGCCCGGCTGTTGCCCGCGACGATGCGCACGCGGCTGTTGGCATCGGTGAAGCTGTTCTGCACCGCCCCCGCCACGCGCACCTGCTTGGCGATCAGTTCCAGGTTCAGCATCGCCCCGGCCAGCCCGCCCGGGCCGATGTTGATGCTGCCCGAGCCGGTATTGAGCACCACGTTGCGCTGCAGCTGACCCGCGCCCGTGGTGAAGTCGTTGAACGACACCTGGCCCGTGGTCAGCGCCACGTTGCCCGTGTTGGTGAACGAACCGCCGTCCACCGTGATGCCGTTCGGGTTGGCGATGATCACGTTGGCGCGCGGGCCGAGCACGGCGATGTTGCCCTGGATCCGTGATGGGTCGGTGCTGGTGATCTGGTTGACGATGGTGCGGGCGCGGACGGTGGCGTTGTTCAGGTCGGCGCCTATTGGGCCTACGTTGAAGGACGTGTAGGTGTTGTGGGAGACGCCTGCGGTGCTGGGGGCGATGTTGACCACGGGGCGACCGGTGGGGCCGGTGGGGCCGGTGGTGACTGTGGTGGCGGTGCCGCCGTCTGGGACGATGCCGGCGGCATGGGCCACCGGTGGGATGAAGACGGCGCAGAGGCCGAGGAGCCCGGCCAACTGGGCCGGGCGATACTGTAGCTGCACAAAACTTCCCCCGCCTACTGTTGTAGGCAATTTGTCTTTTGTAGTTTTGGATCGCCCGACAACGCTTCTGTCAGGCGTCGGAATCATGCATCAAACAGCTGGCACAAACTCAGGCCGTGGAACCTTTGGCATGTCGTCGTAGGCTTTAAGCACGGTCTGCAGCGGCGTCATTGATGAGTCGTGGTGCCAATACACAATCTTCAGCCAAGTAGCGGCCCGAAGGTACTGCCCACGACCCAACCACGTTTCCTGCAGATGGGCTTGCAACATCTTGCGCCCAGAACTGAGAAAGTCCGCCTCGTCGAATTTGTGGCGGCCAGCGTGATGCAGGCATAGTGCATAGGCGAAATCCCGTGGCTTCAGTGCTTTCTTTAGGGACGGCACCTTTGGCACGAGATGTTTTTCGTATTCCACAATGCCTTGCTCGAACTGCCCAGCCTGGAAAGCAAAAGCCATGAAGTCATCCAGAAGGCCATCGCGGACAATCTGGCTGGAACTGTATGGCAATCCATGCACCTCTTGTGGTACGAAGCGCTGCAGTTCGTAGTCGAACTTGTCGGGGCCAAGAACCTTGACGTAGCCGGTTTGCATGTACTCAGCTTGGGCCGTTTGCGCGATCAGCCAAGTAGGCTCGTCATTCTCACTATCACGCATCCAGATTCCCATCGCTTTCGCTGAGTGCAGCGTCCTGCGATGCATACAAGGCAGAGATCCAAACCTGTTCTCCTCTCCATTTTTGATTGCGCTATCCAGCCATTCCAGCGAGCGCGGAATCACAGGGAAAAATGCGTCATGGAGCCCCACCAGCCAAGCTTTAACCACGACATGCAATTGACTTTCTGCAACATTGCCCATTGGAGCGTCTGGATCGTACTGCTTCTCCAAGTGCCACTGGACCATGCCGTCAGTAAAAGCGTTCTGTCTCAATTTAATTGGATCAAAAAGCATATTCTCTGCTCTTCAACAAGGTTTTCCGCCGCATAGCTTCACAGTTGTCGAGTTTTTCGCACCACCCTCACCAACGGTATTTGTGGTGACATTTCCCCGCTCAATATTCGAGAGCGCTATTCTCTTCACTGAATCGGGAAGATTCGAGCTCTCAATAGCCTTCGTTGCCTCCGTTATAGCATTATTCAACGCCTGAGAATTTGGGGTAAACGTTGGAGACGAATCTATCTTCGTTGCACCGGAACGATACTTGTTATCCCACAGCGTCACCTCGCCAGACTTGGAATTTACAGAAACGATGTCCGCACCATGCGTCCCAACAGCATCACCATACCGCACAACCGTCTGGTCTGGCAGTTGCGCAACGGTGTTCGCCAAATTCAACTCACCCACGTAGCCATTCACTTGCGAGTACGCAATGTTCGGACTGGACGAACTCAGCACCTTAGGTTGATAGCCCAGTCCAGCCACCGGGTCCGGCAACCTCGGATCAAGCGCAACACCATTGCTCACGCGTGGTGCCGGCGCGGTCGTCGGCAACACATCACCAGCCGTATAGCCCGGCCCTGCCTGAACCGTTGTAGCCGCCCCCCCACCTTGGCCAACAGCAGAATACGGCCCCGCCACATTGGTCCAAGTCGGCAAGGCACTACCCGCCCCCGAACCAACATAAAGCGTATTCGGCGACTCCAACGCCGCCCGCCACCCCGGCCCAGCCAACGGCCCCGTCGGCAGACCCAGCACCCCCGCGCCGATCCCTTCCAGCGCCATCCCATACTGAGCGAAGTAGTAACCGGCAGCCGGGTCCGCATTGGACTTGAAATACGGAAGGCCCCCAAATACCCCTGCCAGCGGACTTCCCACCATCGTGTCCAGCGTTTTCGCCGCCGGACTGGGGTCCAACGAACGGGCGACAGGATCCTCCTTGCCGTACGCGTAAACCTTGCCGCCGGCAAAGACGATGTAGTTGCCCGCCGCCTGCGCCGCCGCCATCGCGCTACGGCAGGTGTCGGAACTCAGGTTGGCGCACGCGGCCTGCAAATTGGCATCACGCTGCTTCGACACGGCATCCCAGCCATTGGCAACATCGCACTGCTCTGGGTGCTGTTTGCAAGCCGCCGCTGCGTTATCCCGACGCTCCTGCTCCGAGTAGACCACCGGGTTCGGCCGACGATGCTCCAGCCAGTTGTTCATGGCCGCGTTCTGCGCCGTCGACGCCCCGGCCGTGGTGTCGCCGCCGATCGCATGCGCAATCGCCCCGCCCGCCATCGCGCCAATCGCCACCGTCGCCGCATCGATGGCACTGTTCGTGCCCGACGTGCCCGCATAGAGGCCCATGCCCACCAGCGGCGCCACCACCGATCCCGCCAGACCGCCCGCTGCGCCGCCCGCGCAACCCGTGCCCTGCATCGACGAAGTGGCGCAGCCCAGTGCAACGTGCCCGAGGATGTTGCCGACGACACTGTTCGGCGAGGCATTGACTTCGCCGATCCCCGGACTCAACGTGCCGAGTACGTTGGCCGCGACCGCCCCGATGTCACTGGCGGCGGTATTGGTCAATGCCCGGCCAAAGCTGCCGCCGTTGATGGCCGTGGTCACACCGGCCTTGATGCCGATGCCCAACGTCAGCGCGGTCAATTGCTCGCCCAGCGTGCCGCTTGAAGCCGCCGCCTGCGTCAGACCGTTGCCGACGTTCTTGGCACCCGACAACGCCGCAAGGCTCCGATCGGATGCCACCGAGTTCAGGCTGTCCACCGTCCCAAGCGTGCCATTCGCATTGAGCGTGATCCCCTGCGTGATCCCCGCCGTCAGCGCTGACGTGGCGCCCGCCTTGACCAGCGCGCCAAAGCTGAAGCCCTGGCCGCTGCTCGCCTGTTGCATCGTGTTGGTCGTCATCGACGCAACCGCCGCCTGGGCCATGGCTTGACCCACGGTCAGGGTCGCTCCCACCCCGGCATACGCGGCCATCGCCGCGCCGCCCGTCATGATCCCGATGGCCACCATCACCACGCCGGCGAACAGTTGCCCGAACCAACTCTCCGACCGCACAAAGGTGTCGGTATGCGTGCTCGTGACAGCCTGCATACCCGCCTGCACGGCCGCCGCCACCCGCGCAGCCTCCGCCGCACTCATCGAGCCGTCCGCATTCAACTGCGCAACGACACCGTTGATGTTCCGGATCTGCCCCGCGATGTCCGTCGCATTGGCCGCGAACACGAAGCCGCTGTTAGCCTGCCCCTGTTGCCCCGTCGTGCGCGCCCAGCCGTCCTCGATCGGCTGCCACGCCGCCGTCATCTCCGCCGCGCGCTGCTCGTTGACGATGGTGGTGTTGCTCTTGAGCGTGCCGTACGAGCCCAGCGTGCCCGTGTTGCGGATCGGGTTGTCCGCCAGCAGCTCAAGCGACTTGCTCGCGACGATGCTGCCGCCCGGCTCGATGCCGCTGTAGCCCTGCGGCAGGTACACCTGCGGCACCAGCGCGCTGACCATCGGGCACGCGCTGCTCAGGCAGTTCGGGTCCCGCACCTGCTGCGTCACGTACCACAGCATCGGCTTGTCCAGCGCGGCCAGCTGGCCCGGCGTCGGGGCCTGGCCCAGTTGGACGTTGTGCGCCTTCGCGTAGTCGACGGCGTTCTGGTACAGGATCAGCTTCTGCTGGTCGTCCGCCGTCAGGTGGGTCTGGCTGTCGTAGGTCAGGCCGTTGATGAAGTTTTATCACTCATACCAACGGGTGCCCCATACAAATGGAGAACCTAAATTTTTAAAGAACTATTAATCTTACTGTGTCACAAATATGATTGATTAGCCAGACGCGCAACACGGGCAGAGGCCAAGGCTACGCATCAGGTGGAAGCTAAGTTGATGACGGAGTGTGGTGATTGAATTCGTCACGTGTCGCTGCGCGCGCAGGGCTGCCGCGGGGGATGTAATCAGCGGGAAGCGGAGGTATCTGGCGTTCGAGGAAGTTTTTTTTATTCCCTTCGGACTTCACCGCAGCGAGTCGTTCAGCCATCAGGAAGCCATAGGCTGCGATACTCAGCGTCGCATGATGGTGGAATCCGCGCCAGCCTCGACCTTCATAGTGACCAAGACCAAGGTCTTGTTTCAAGTCCTGGTAATCGCGCTCAATCCGCCAACGCATTTTTGTCACGAACACTAGGGAATCTCTGCACAAATCCCTCGCAGATGTGCTTGCAAGAGTGAGCAGTGCAAGCGAGCATGTAGGCCATGAAACAAGCCGACCTTGGACTGAACTTGTCGACCAAACGCACGCGCAAGCGTGAGTTTCTGGAAGAGATGGCCCGTGTGGTGCCATGGGCCGATCTGGTGATGCTGATCGCGCCCTACGCGCCCGAAGGCAAGCGCGGTCGGCCGCCGTTTGCCGTGGAGACGATGCTGCGCATCCACTTTCTGCAACAGTGGTTCGGCCTGTCTGACCCGGCGATGGAAGAGGCGCTACACGACGTGCCGCTGTACCGCGAGTTTGCGGGGCTGGACAACTGGACCACGCGGCTGCCCGACGAGAGCACGATTCTGCGCTTCCGTCATCTGCTGGAGAAGCACAAGCTGGCGGCCGAGATGCTGGCGCTGGTCAACGAGATGCTGCGCGGCAAGGGGCTGATGCTCAAGGCCGGCACGGTGGTGGATGCCACGCTGATCAGCGCACCGAGCTCGACCAAGAATGCATCGGGCGAACGCGATCCAGAGATGCATCAGAGCAAGAAAGGCAACCAGTGGTACTTCGGCATGAAGGCGCATATCGGTGTGGACGCCGAATCTGGGCTGGTGCACACAGTGCGGGGCACGGCGGGCAACGTGAACGACGTGGTCGAAGCCAACAGCCTGTTGCACGGTGAGGAAACCGATGCCTTTGGCGACGCGGGCTATCAGGGGGCACACAAGCGCCCGGATGCCAGGGCTGGCGTGAGGTGGCATGTGGCAATGAAGCCCGGCAAGCGCCGGGCGTTGAGCAAGGACCGCCCGCTGGACGGGTTGATTGACCAAATCGAGCACGCCAAGGCCAGCATCCGGGCCAAGGTCGAGCATCCGTTCCGGGTGATCAAGAGGCAGTTCGGTTACGCCAAGGTCCGCTACCGGGGGTTGAGGAAGAACACCGCGCAGCTCATGACCTTGTTCGCGCTTTCCAATCTGTGGATGGTGCGCGGCAAGTTGCATGGAGCGACCGCATGAGCGCGCCGGCAGCGCGAATTCATGTCCTTGAGGGACGAATCATGTTTGCCGGCATGTGCGAAAGCATGGCCAAGCCGCGATGAATTGACCCCAACCATGCGCACGCGCTGGCGAGTTCTCCTCCTAGCACGGGCACGGACGCATTGTTCAGAGCATCCCTAGTTGTTCAATCAGCGCATCGGCTGGTGCTGTGGACAGGAAGTACTTGGTTGGCTCCGCTTCGCCCTCGGGCCACTCGACAAGCAACCACTCTTCGTCGCGCAGGATGCTGCGCCAATAGTCCCGATGTGCCGGGCGAACCCGCACGGCCGCAAACCGCGATGAAAGGGCCGTATTGGTGCCTTCCCGCCAAGTCACCACTTGGTAGGCACTCGAGGGTAAAGCCATCGCCAAGGTCTTCACAGATACCGGCTCATGGCCCGGTGCGCGACGTAGCAACTTCGGAGGCCTGCCCCGGCCGCTTGCCGGCTTCGCCGGCAGTGGCGAGACGCCTTGCGGCCACACCGTCGTCATGGAACGAATCCCGACGGCGTAGAGCAGACCCAATGCGGTCAGGCTTTCGCGAAAGCCGGTTTCATCGCCGTACGCAGCGTCGGCTAGGACGATTCCGGCGGGCACGCCGGCTGCGATCGCCTCGCGAACTTGCGCCAGAGCAATCTCCGGCTTGGTAGCGAACGCGATATCGTCTGGCACGCCGGCCTTCTGGCGGCGAGTCGCATTGTCGGACCATTCCTTGGGGAGATAAAGCTGATAAGCAATCGGAAGGCTGCCTTGCTCTGTGGCGAGCGACAGGCTGACTGCAACCTGGCAGTTGTCCTGCTTTCCGAGCTGGCCGCAATATTGGCGCGCCACACCAACCGAATGTTTGCCCTTCTTCGGGAAGCCCGTGTCGTCAATGATCCAATAGCGACCGCTTGGTGCTTCCAGCAAGGGCTGAACCCAGTCCCGGACACGCCTCAACAATACCGCGTCCGCCCAATCGGATTTGGAGACGAAGTGGTGCAGTGCTTGATGCCGGGCACTGGCATGCAGTGGATCAACCCGTGCTGCCATCGGTTCGACGCTCTTGCGCGACAACGGCAGCATCAGGCCAGTGCAGTAGCTTTCCAAGCCGGCCCGGCGATCTACGTGCCCCAATCCCTCAGCCAAGTAGTTCATGTATTCCGCAAATCGGTCGCGTGTGCTCATGCACTTCCACCTTGAATGAAGAAGCACATATAATGCACCAATTTTTATGACACAGTAAGACTAGGGAAAGACTGATTTATTCAGCGCGACGGTCATCGTTGTGTGGCTTGTAGACGTTGACCAGTGTGTGCCCCAAAAGATGAGTCGAGATGAAGCGACAGATCAGTTTTGCAGAAGCGGAAGGCCACGGTCAGAAGCGTGTAACGCGCCGCCAGCGCTTCCTGGCGGAGATGGAACGCGTTGTGCCGTGGTCGCGCCTGATAGCGGCGGTCGAGCCGTACTACCCCAAAGGCAAACGTGGGCGGCCACCGATCGGACTGGAGCGGATGCTGCGCATCTATTTCCTGTGCGCCGGTCAAAACCGGCGAGATGTTGTGAATGAAAGAGTCATACGTTGAAGGTTTAGCCAGCTACGACGGCCCCGAGTCATGCGTGTGCATCCGTGAGGATGCAGGCGAAGCGTTGACAGGGGTACGCGCGGGCCGGGTATTGAGCCGCGTAATAGATGCCCCGTGGCGAAAGCTGCGGGTAGACCGGGGTGCCGAGGCTGTAGGAAGTAGCCGAAGGCCACACCGGTGCTGCCGCCATGGCAAGGCAGCACCGGACCTCGCGCGGTCAGAGACCCCGTGCACGCACGGAAACATCTCGCACGGGAACCGGGAGATCCCGCGCTCTACTGCATCGCGCTGGGAAGCGTCAGACGCAGTGCGCATCGTGAAGCCTGAGGGCGTACGACGATGAGCCACGGGCGCGGGAAGTCGGACTGCTGCGTAGTACCGGGGAAGCTGCTGAACAAGGCCGTGGCTGAAAGTCCTGCGGCGGCGGAGGCGGTGGAGGGAAGGCGGCAGGCCAAGGGCAATGCAGTCGCGGCGCGCATGTCCCGCAGATTGGGGCGGGAATACGACATGGGAAAGGCGCTCGACGGCATACGACAGACGGCCAAAGGCCGACTGGGTGCGAAGTTCACCACCCTGATGCACCACATCTACGCGGCCGAACGCCTGCGGGCAGCTTACTTTGCGCTCAAACGCAAGGCGGCAGCCGGGGTAGACGGCCAGACATGGCAGTCGTACGGGGAGAATCTGGAGGCGCGGCTTCTGGACCTGTCCGACCGGCTGGCCCGGGGGGCTTACCGGCCCCAGCCTGTGAGGCGTGTGTACATCGACAAGGCTGACGGCAGCAAACGCCCGCTGGGCGTGCCGGCGCTGGAGGACAAACTCGTCCAGCTCGCCACGACCGAGGTACTGAACGCAATCTATGAGCAGGACTTTGTTGGGTTCAGCTATGGCTTCGTCGTCCCGGCAAGAGCGCGCACAACGCGCTGGACGCCGTGAGCGTGGGTGTAGAGAAGCGGAAGGTGAACTGGATACTCGATGCCGACATCAGCAAGTTCTACGACACGATCGATCATGACTGGCTGATCAGGTTCATCGAACACCGGGTGGCTGACACGCGGGTCGTGCGGCTTATCAGGAAATGGCTGCACGCCGGCGTGCTGGAGGATGGCAGGCTGACGCAGAGCGAGGTGGGGACAGTTCAGGGTGGCAGCATTAGCCCGCTGCTGTCCAATATCTACCTTCACTATGCGTTCGACCTGTGGGTGAAACAGTGGCGTGCGCGGCATGCCGAAGGCGACATGATCGTTGTGCGATACGCCGATGATTGGGTCGCTGGGTTCCAGTACCTTGAAGACGCCGGGCGCTTCCAGCGCGCGGTGACCGAACGGCTGACCCACTTCGGCCTGAAGCTGCACAAAGACAAGACGCGGCTGATTGAGTTCGGACGCTTTGCGCGCGAGAATTGCCGACGCCGAAATGGGGGTAAGCCGCCTACCTTTGAATTCCTGGGCTTCACACACTGTTGTGGGAAGACCAGCAAAGGGAAGTTCGCGGTCCTGAGGCTGACCAACGCCAAGCGCATGCGCGCCAAGCTGCGGGCGGTCAAGGAGCAACTGCGCAGACGCATGCATCAGACCGTCGCGGAGCAAGGGAAGTATCTGAGAGCCGTGGTGACTGGGTATGTGCGGTACTTCGGAGTGCCGCGCAATGGAGAAAGTCTCAGACGTTTCCGTTTGTGCGTTGGCAAACTGTGGCACCGCGCCCTGCGCCGCCGGAGTCAGAAGAATCGCCTTAAGTGGCAACGGATGACCCGGCTCATTGCGCATTGGTTACCTCCCACGCAAATCTGTCATCCCTATCCTCACCAGCGTCTGATCGTCACGACCCAAGGCAGGAGCCGTATGCGGTAATTCCGCTCGTACGGATCTGTGGAGGGGGTGCTGGGCGACTGGCATTCCTACTCCGACTCAGCAGTGGTACGGGCTGTCGGACGAGGCGCTGGAAGATGCGTTGTACGACAGCATGGCCCTGCGCGCATTCGCCGGGATCGACCTGGCAGTCGAAGCGGTGCCGGACGCAACGACGCTGCTCAAGTTTCGCCGCATGCTCGTGGAGCATGAGCTGACGCGAAAGCTGTTCGACGAGATCGGCATCATGCTGTGCGAGCGGGGGCTGATGATGAAGGAAGGCACCATTGTGGATGCCACCATCATCGCTGCACCACCGTCGACCAAGAACGAGACGAAGAGCCGCGACCCGGAGATGCACCAGACCAAGAAGGGTAATGCCTGGCACTTTGGTATGAAGAGCCATGTGGGCGTGGATGCGGCGTCTGGGCTGGTACACAGCGTGGTGGGCACCGCGGCCAACGAGTCGGATGTGTCGCAGGCGCACGCCTTGCTGCATGGCCACGAAGAGCACGCGTTTGGCGATGCGGGCTACACGGGCGTGGAAAAAGCGCGCGACGAGATGCAAGGCAAGTCCGTGAAGTGGCAGGTGGCCGTCAAGCGAGGCAAGGTCAAGGCGATGCGTGAGGGCATCGTCAAGGACTTGCTGATCGCCGTCGAGCGGGCCAAGGCCCAGATTCGGGCGCGGGTCGAGCATCCGTTCCACGTCATTAAGAATCTGTTCGGTCATCGCAAGGTTCGCTACAAGGGCCTGGCCAAGAACACAGCGCAGTTGTTCAGCCTGTTTGGTCTGGCGAATCTGGTGCTGGTGAAAAAGCAGTTGTTGGCGCTGCCGGGGAGCAGTCCGCGCTGAGCGCGCAAAGCGCGGCAGAAACGGCCCGAAACGATAGAAAACCCGGCTTGAATCGGCCTACCCCTCCCGCCTGGAGAAAACCCAGGTCATTGGCTTGTGCAACATCGCGCGCAAACCTCATTGATCAGCGTTTCCTTAGTTTTTGGCGAGACAGGGTGTCCGATTTGCGGGTTGGGATGCTGCCCCGTGCTCGCCACTGAGTCCGAGGGCAGGCTCGCAGCCATGGTGGACTTCACCTTCAACCTCGGGGCGGGGCGGCTGCAGACCTCGACTTTGCGGCGGCGGGTCATCTGTCGCAAACGAACTTCGCCGCTGGATCTGCTGCAGCGGCAAGGTGTTGCCGGGGCTGGCCGCACGCCGCGAAGCCGCAGTGGTTGTGTTGCGAGCGCGCTGACGCCGTGCGGCTTTACATCTTGCCTTCCGTCGGCAGGGCGTCGTCGCTGACTGAATCCGATTTGGAGATCGCGTTCCTCTCTGCATCGGGAGTGGTGACCGCGCCATTTGGTGCCCCATCTTGTCTCCAAGCTTGATCGACATGGTTCTGCGTCCGGTACGACGATGAAAGTTGGACAGCAGCTACCCGAGGTCAAGGCGTTGAGTCAGGCCTTCCTACGGCCTGTGTGTCGCGTGCTGGAAGCGGATTTCGAGGCGGGCAGGTCTGCCCTTGGCGGACGCGGGCTCGCACTCGACCCAGTCCCTCACCCGCAGCCGTACGGAAGCGACGGTTTGCCTCTGTCAATCGCCAACACGGTCGGCGACCCGAATACCCCTCCCAACAGGAGTTAGCTGAATTCGCGGTGGATGTTCTGCGGCCAGCCGCTGAAGCGGGTAAGGCCAAGGTATCGCCATCAACGTGGAGCTTCCTGGTTGTGCGGCCCATGTGGTGATATCCAACAAGAATGCAGCGGATGACTACCTGTCACGTGCCACGCCCAACCTGGCCGCGATAGTTTTACCTCTTGTCCGCTTCGCATAATTGCCCAACCAGGCTTTCAGCATCTCCGCTTGGCTTCTGCTGCGAACAGCGCGTTCATGTCGTCACACCAACCACACCGGAGTCCAAGATGTTTAAGTCCATGCGTTTCAAAACCCCCGTGATCGATGACGTGCTGTCAAGCAACATAGACGCCATGCTGGAGGACAAACTGCTCGATCTCTTTAAGTACGCTATGCGGTTCATAGCCGCGGCCTTGGCGCGCGCAGCGCAATTCGAGACCTGCGATTTCGCAAACACGGGGGTGAGCGGTTGCGACGGTTTCACGCTGGCCATCTGGCAGGTCTTCCCCGGCGAGCGCGATGCATGGCTCGGCGTCTTCGAGAGCGGGGAGCAGCGGCTTGAAGTGGTTGGGCACCTCGAATAAGCGCCAATGTGGCCGGGCGGACCGGCCACTGATCCATTTGGGTGCTGAGCGCTACAGCATCTTCTGTATGTCGCTCAGCGCGTCATCCAATTCGAGTTTAAGTGGCACCAACAGGCAGTGCAGGCATCGACATTCCCAAGCCCGGTCGCTCCACACGTCGAGCAACTGCAGGATGCCGATGAGGCCGGTACTGACATTCAACAGTCGGGCGCAGGCTTCTTCCGTCGTTGCGTAGATCTGCTCGCTCACCGTATCCAACTGACGGGCTGTCGCGATGACCTCGGTCTTGGCGCGCTTGCCGACTCGCCCTGCCTGTGTCGCAAGTTGAGCGATCAGCTGCCGCTGCTGGACGAGCGCAAGCATTTGCGGGGAATGTTTCTGCTCACGCATGCCTCGCCTCCGGCCGGCAAGTGGACGCAGGAAAGGCTCGGCCGGCATGGCAAAGCGCAAGGCGTGGCAACACCGTATGACCGACGATGGCGAATCTAATGGGAAAAGCTGGCTGCTCAAGACGAGCACGGATATCAGGCATGGCGACCTCAGTGTGTGGTAGAGGCCCGCTGCTCATTCTCACATGAGGGGGGCGGGCCAGACGGCGGGGGTGAGAAACCGGCACACACTGAAACCGGCCAGCCCGAAGGCTGCCCCGCCCGGCCCGCGATGCACATTGTAAGCGTGCATGCTTGCTACGGATAGGACGTCGGCCGATCACCGTGCGTTGTTCAGAATCTCACCCCCGATCACCGTTGTTCGATGACGGCGACAGTCTTGGGGAACCCCGGAATAGAGTCAAGGTGAACGCACCAGGCGGGAAGCGGCGGTGCAGCAAGCGATTACCGTCGCAGACAAGAGCGTGCTGTCTGCATTGGCTGGCTATAGCCGCGACTGGTGGCGGTTCGGGGTCAGACTTCGACCACCTCGTAGCGGCGCTTGCGCCGGGTCTCGTCCCGAGTGATGCGCGACAGGTAGTAGCATTGCGCGCACCAGTGGCCGGCGATAATGCTCCGGGGAGTGGTATGCCAGCGATGTCCGCTCTGTAAGCTACTCGCCTGATTCGCTACGCACCCGCTCCCTTACCTGGCACTACCCTTTGACTCCATTTGTTGACCTCTCGGCGAGGATGGGTTCGTGGCGGGCAATCAAGACGACGGCCACTGTGAGCTTGGCCATTCGTGATGCATTTGATGCGTGACATCTGCATGTTCAAACCACGCTTCACCTATCCCCACGGCACGAACGTCTTTGGCTGGACAGCATCTGCCGGCGCCTGTAGTGATCGAACCAACCAGCAAGCTTGGGCAGCGCGAGCGTGTCGGCCGGGATCAGCTTGCTGATCTGATGGATTAAGAATTCATAAGATCAGATGTCCATTCTTTTCATCCCTGTTTCATCGAATTTCACGATTTCGAGGGATGCCCTTCACACTGTGATTCGCTATGATCCGCCCCAAGTCTAAATAGGGGTGCCTACGGCCGGCAGACCGGCCGCCACGAAGCCACCCCGCACAACAAGACGTTCGGGGAGTTTCATCGATGCGCCAGCCGGTCACGGCCCGCGCACGCGCTGCGTTGGCGCAGCCGTGTGCCATTGCACTGCAACAAGAACAACGCGGCGCTAGCGCAGGGACTGCGGATGCCGTCAGCCGGCACGACCGCGCCAGGCGCTCGTTCGTGGCACGGTCCATCGCTGCCGTCGTTGCGCTCATCAGCTGGCTCGGCCCGGTGCAGATCTCCTGGCAAGCCGCCCGGCAGAGCGCCGCCACGATTGCACTGCACGGCACGACCGTCGACAGCCCATTCACGTCGTGGCGCACCACAGGCCGCCTGCTGGTGCGCTGGGGCCTGCGGCAGGCGCAGGCTGGCGCCATCACCGATCCCACCGCGCCGATCCGCTTCACGCCCACCCTCACGCAGACCGCGGGGTCGAATGGGGGTGTCCCAGTCATCCAGATCACAACGCCGAATCAGGCTGGGCTGTCATACAACCTGCTGCGCTCGCTGACGGTCGATGGCATCGGCCTGATCCTGAACAACAGCCTGGCCGGCGGCGGCACGCTCCTGGGCGGCAACGTCGGCGGCAACGCGAACCTGGCCACGTCGGGCCCGGCCTCGACGATCCTGACGCAGGTCACGGGCACCGATCCGATCCGCATCAACGGCACGGTGGAGGTGTTCGGCGCGCCGGCCAGCGTGATTTTTTCCGCGCCAGCGGGCATCTATACGCAGGGCGCTGGGTTTACGAACACGCCACGGGTGACGCTGTCCAGCGGTACACCGCAGTTTCTGAACGGCAGCGGCGCAAACGTTTCATTCGACCAGGCCACCGCGTGGGCTTCCTGGTGGGCAGCGGGCGCATCCAGATCGACCCGGCGGCGGGCTCCACGGCCGGTGCCGGGATCGAGGGCACGGTCGGGGCGATCAACCTGATCGGCCAGACGGTGGGCGTCAATGCGCCGCTGTACGCGGGCAACCAGATCAGCGTGATCGCGGGGAACCAGCAGGTCGCGCCGGTGGCGACGGGCACGGGCCGGGCGGGTTCCGATTGGCAGGTGAGCGGCGCGGGCGCCAATGCGGCGGCCAACAGCGCGAGCGCGCAGAACGGCCTGGCGATCGACGCGACGGCGTTCGGCGCGATGACGGCGGGGCAGATCAAGCTGATCTCGACGGCGCAGGGGCTGGGCGTGCGCGCCGCCGGCGACCTGGCGGCCAATACCAGCAACGTCAATATCGATGCCAATGGCGATGTCAGCGTCGGCAACGTGTATGGGCAGCAGACCGCCGGCATCGCGACGACGGGGTCGGTGAGCACGAGCGGTGCCGTGCGGGCGCAGCAGGACGTGACGATCGGGGCCGGCGGTGACGTGACGCTCGGCGGTGCGGCGCAGGCGGGCAACAACGTGACGGTGAGCGCGGGCGGCAATGTTGCCGGATCGGGCGATCTGTCTGCCGTGCATGGCTTGAGCGTGAGCGCGGGCAGCAGCGCCAATCTGGGCGGCAACCTGAACGCGGCGAGCATTGCCGTGACCGCGCAGGGCAAGGATGGCACGGGCGATGTCACGCTGGGCGGCAAGGTGGCTTCGCCTGGAGGCATTGCGCTGAATGCGGCGCGCGATACGACGATCGCGGGGCAGTTGACCGGCGGCAGCGGCGTGTCGGTCAACGCCGGCCGCAACCTGTCGGTCTCCGGGGCGATCGGCAGCGTGGGCGATCTGAATCTCGCCGCCGCTGCGGGCAGTGTGAGCACCACGGGTGCCGTCACCACGCAAGCCAACCTGACGGCGAGCGCGGGGCAGGACGTTCGCCTGGGCGGCACCACCGCCGCCAACGGCCATGTCGCGATCCAGGCAAACGCCGGCAGCATCACGACGGCCGGCACGCTGACGGCCGCGCAGGACATCGCGCTCACCGCCGGGCAGAACGCAACGCTGAGTGCCGCCACCCAGACCGGCGGCAATCTGACGGTCACGGCCGGCAATACGGTCGGCGGCGCGGGCAATCTCACCGCATCAAAAGCCATCGACGTCCAGGCAGGCGGCAGCGTCGATGTGAACGGCAATGTCAGCGCGAACCGGATCGCCATGCAGGCCGCCGGCCGCGATGGCGTTGGTGACATTCGCCTGGGCGGCAACGTCGGCGCACCGGGCACGATTACCCTCAACGCAGCACGCGACACCACCATTGCCGGCAGTGTGGTGTCCGACAGTGATCTGAATCTCGCGACCCAGCGCAATCTGAGCGTGGGTGGCGTGGTCGGCAGCACCAAGGGCAATGTCAGCCTGGCCGCGCGCACGGGTGCGGTGACGACCCAGGGCGCGGTCATCACACGGGCAATCTTGTTGTCAGCTCGGGCGCCGACACCAGCCTGGGCGGCCAGGTCAGCGCGGCGGGCACGGCCAGCGTCAACGCGGGCGGCAATCTGAGCACGGCCGGCCAGATCGGCAGCAACGGCACGCTGACGCTCAATGCCGGGCAGAACCTCACCATCGGCGGCCAGGTCGGCAGCGGGGCCGATGCCAACCTGCAGGCCGGCAGCAACGTCACCGTCAACGGGGCGCTGACCAGTACCGGCAATGCCAGCGTCCTGGCCGGCCAATCGATTGCGCTGGCCGGGGATGTTGCCGCGGGCGGCAACGCGACCCTCGACGCCAGCCAGACCATCACCGGCCCGGGCAACCTGAGCGCGGCCCAGACCGCCCACGTGACCGGTGGCAGCATCGATCTGGGCGGGCAGGTCAAGGGCAAGCAGGTCGCGCTGACGGCCAACGGCAGCGGCAATCTGGGTGACGTCCGTTTGGGGGGCGCTGTCGGCGCGCCCGGCAGCGTGACGGTCTCGGCGACGCGCGATGCCACCCTCGGCAGCAACGCAATTGCCGGCGGCGACCTGACCGCCACGGCCGGGCGCAATCTGACCGTCAACGGCGCTGCCGCCAGCGTCAATGGCAACGTCAACCTGACCGCGCAGGCCGGGCAACTGGCGAGCACCGGTTCGATCCAGGCCAACCAGGGCGATGTCAACGCGACCGCCGGGCAGGGCCTGAACGTGGGCGGCAGTGTCTACGCCGGCCGCAACGCCGGCCTCGCCGCACAGGGCGGCAATGCCACGGTCTCGGGCAATCTCACCAGCCTGGGCAAGGCGAGCATCGGCAGTGGCGGGAATACCACCCTGAGCGGCCAGCTCAAGACGGGCGGCGACCTGCAGGCCAGCGCCGCCAACGCGCTGAGCGTCGCGCAGCTGAACTACGTGGGCGGCAACGCGACCCTGCGCGGCACCGATATCGCGGTCGGTTCGGCGGCGGGCCAATCCAATGCGGTGCAAGGCACGCTGGATGCGGTCGCTTCCCGTGGGCTGACGCTCGCCGGCAACAGCAATGCCAATGCCCTGAACCTCGGCGGCGCCACGATCACCAACCAAGGCTCGACGCTCGCCACACAACGGGCGACCGTCAGCGGGGGCACGGTCACCAATGCCGGGACGCTGGCTGCCAACCAGCTCACGGTCAGTGCGACCGATCTGGTCAACCGTGGCACGGTGGGCGGTCAGGCCGTCAATCTGCACACGACCGGCAACCTGGACAACGCAGGCGGCCTGGTGGTGGGCTCGCAGACGCTCGATGTCACGGCCGGCGCGCTCACGAGCAACCGGGGCGGGACGTTCTTCGGCGGCGATCTGACGGGCAAGTCGCCCACCACCGGCAACTTGACCTTCACCGTCAATGGTGGCGCGGGCAGCTTCAACAATGCCGGCGGGCAACTGCTGGCCGGCAACAACCTGACGCTGAACACGCCGAACCAGGCCTTCGATCCGTCGGCGGCCGCCGACGGGACGCTGAACGCCAATAACACGCTCACGCTGTCGATCCAGTCGATCCACAACACGGGCACGTGGAACGTGCAGGGCAGCAGTGTGGCGATCAATGCGGCCCAGGGCATCTTCAACAGCGGCACGATCCAGAAGGCGGGCAACCTGTCGCTGTCGACGGGCGGCACGCTGGCCAACAGCGGCCAGATCGTGGGCGGCGCGAACGTGGCGCTGTCGGCCGGCACGCTGACGAACACCGGCACGATCCACGCCGACGGCAATCTCGCGCTGGCGGGCAATGTCCGCAACGCCGGCACGGCCGAGGCGCTGGGCAACATCGCCGTCACCGGTTCCAACTACGACAACCAGGGCGGCAAGACCCAGGCCAACGGCGACATCCGGTTCGATCTCGGCGGCACGCTCAACAACGTCGGCAGCGTGATCGGCGCCAACGGCAACGTGCACATCGCCGCGCAGAGCGTCGTCAACGACCGCACCGCGCCGGTGGATGCGGGCAGCAGCTTCGGCAAGGCGGTCAACGATGCGCTGCTGAACTCGACCATCATCGGCTCGTACTCGCCGTGGGTCGCCTCCAGCGGTTGCGATAGCTGTTCCAGCGCCTACGTGCCGGGCACGCCGACCAACGCCACGATCGGCGACCTGGTGCGCAACGCTGACGGCACCACCACGCTCGTCAAGGCCGGGGTGGTCGTGAGCACCGACAGCGGCCCTGGTGGCGAGCTCCGCTGGTTCATCGGTTCCAACGCGCAGACCATCAGCCAGAATGGCCCCGGGCAGAACGTTCCCCTGCCGACGGTGGACCGGACGATCGTGCGTCAGGCGGATGGCACGGCCGGCCAGATCGTCGCGGGCGGCGCACTGGATGTCACGGCCGCGTCGGTCTCGAACAAGGGCGGGCTGATCCGCGCCGGCAAGGACGTGACGCTCAACGTCGCCAGCCTGGACAACAGCCGGTCCGCCACCCTGGTGCGCAGCCAGACGGATGTGGTCAATGCGACGGAATTCGCGGCGTTCCTGGATCGCATCAGCGCGATTGCCCGGGCGAACACGATGTCGTCGTTCACCAGTTCGACCATCCTGTCGAGCACCCAGTACCTGATGTTCGGCGAGCCCGATTCGGCAGGGTCGAGCTGCGACAGCTGCACGGCGCCGGCGCCTTCGGCTGTGGTGCTGGATGTCGGCCATGCGAAGGATGGCGCCCAGGTAACGGCGCCCGTCCAATCCACGGTGACGTACACGCTCGGCAAGGCGGGGCAGATCCTGAGCGGCGGCAACCTGTCGCTGACCGGCTCGGGCGATCTCACCAACGCGGGCGACCTGGCCGCCGCCGGCAAGGTCAAGATCACCGCGGCGGGCACTTTCACCAACCAGGGCACGTACGTGTCGTCGGTGAGCACCACGGCGGGCTGCCTGCCCGGCGCGATCACCTGCCGGGAGAGCGGCGCGCACGTCGATACCCTCAACTGGCAGCAGACGCCCAACACCGTCGCGGCCGGCGACACCCTGACCATCAACGCCGCGAGCATCCAGAACCTGAACGGGACGCTGGCCGCCGTGGGTAACGTGACGCTCACGGCCGGCAGCGGCGTCACCAACCGCGCCGGCGCGATCCAGTCGACGGCCGGCGATGTCAGCATCACCGCACCCACCGTGGTCAACACGACCATGACGCCGGTCACGCTGCACAAGAGCTACGGGAACATGAACCCGAGCTACGCGGGCGGCTGCAACGCGGGCGGGACGTACAAGGAAAGCCAGTGCGCATCGGACGAGACCACGGCGGCCGGCCCGGCCGGCGTGATCTCGGCCGCGCGCGACGTCAACCTGTCGGGCACCACGCTGACCAACAACGGCGCGCTGATCACCGGCGGGCGCAACGTGACGGTCAACATGGCCGGCAACGTCGACAACAACAGCATCGCGCTCAACGCCAACTGGTACGGCCACTGGGTCGAAGAGACTGGCATGTTCAAGGGGGACAAGCGTCACGAGACGAATGGCGGCCGTGCTGGGCAACCTGGCCTCGGGTATCCAGGCCGGTAATGTGCTGGCGGTGACCTCGGGCGGCCGGACCGTCAACACCGGCAACCTGCTGGGCAGCACGGTGGACCTGACCAGCGCCTCGCTCGTCAACGGCATCACCAGCCCGAC
This sequence comes from Ralstonia pseudosolanacearum, assembly GCF_024925465.1. NCBI lineage: Bacteria > Pseudomonadati > Pseudomonadota > Betaproteobacteria > Burkholderiales > Burkholderiaceae > Ralstonia > Ralstonia pseudosolanacearum. The sequence goes on from NZ_CP103852.1 coordinate 1,234,692, forward strand.
CCAGCCGACGCCGCCGTCGGTGCCGGGGCAGCAGGTCATCTCGCTGGCGCCGCCGCCGGCACCGTCGGGCTCGCTGCCGACGGCCAACAACACGGGCACCGGCCCGACCGCGCAAGCGGCCAGCGCGACGCCGACCACGTCCAGCGCCTCCGGCGGCGCACCGCAGGCCAGCGTGACGCCAGTGCAAACGCCAGCCTGGAGCTTCCAACCCGCGATCGTGACGACGCCGAGCGCGCCGGGCAGCACGCAGGTCAGCTGGCACTTCAACGCGCCGGCGGCCGGCAGTGCGGTGAGCGCATCCGCGTCCAGCGTCAGCAGCACGACCTACGTGAACCCGAACCCGGCGACGGCCGTGCTGGCCGGCATCACGCCTGACAGCCTGCTGTCGCAGCTGCCGGCCGACCTGCGCCCGGGCGGCACGCCGTTCTACTATGACCCGTTCACCGAAAACCAGAAGCTGCAGCAGGCGGCGCTGGCGCAGACCGGGCAGAGCAGCTTCGTCAGCGGCCTGACCTATGACAGTCAGAACCGGCTCTCCGTCACGGATCAGGAAAAGCTGATCCTGTACCGGAACGCGGCCGACTACGCGAAGGCCCACAGCATCCAGCTCGGCCAGGCGCTGACGCAGCAGCAGATCGCGCAGCTGGACAAGCCGATGCTGTGGTACGTGACGCAGCAGGTGCCGGACCCGAGCTGCAACACGGTGGCGAGCACGGCGTGCCCGATGGTGAGCGCGCTGGTGCCCCAGCTCTACCTGCCGGCGGGCTACGCCGACGCGATCACGCAGCCGGCCGGCGGCGTGATTGCCGGCACCAACGTCAATGTGAACGTCGACGGCACGCTGCGCAACAGCGGGCAGATCACGGCGGACGATACGCTCAACGTCCACGCCGGCAGGATCGACGCCGCGCCGAATGTGGTGAACGTCGGCACCTCGGCGTACAAGGTGGAGGGCGGCTGGCTGGAGGTGAGCGGCACGCAGGTGCAGCCGGGCGGGTTCATGAGCGCGGTGAACCTGAACATCACCGCCAATGCCATCAACGCGATCAATGATGCGTTCATCGTCCGGAACCCGGATGGCACGACCAACCAGGCGGCAAGCAATGCGCTGGTGGTGCAGCTCAAGGCGAATCTGGGGCTGAACTACACCAGTGGGACGGTGAAGGACGATATCCACCAGAACTTCATCCAGGAGCAGAGCGGATTTGGTCCGTTGGGCCAGGTGATCGCGATTGCTGTCGCGGTGGCACTGTCGATCATCACAGCTGGCGCCGGCGCAGCGGTTCTTGCTGCGGTGGGTTCGACCCTGACCGGTACGGCAGCAGCGATGGCGGGTGCGGCGATCAGCGCGGCCATCTCCGGCACGCTGTCGAGCATGGTGAGCCAAGTGATCCTGACGGGCTCAATCAATCTTGGCGCTGCACTTAAATCGGGGGCAATTTCTGCGGTGACCGCTGGTTTGACGGCGGGAGCAACGTCGGCATTGAACTTGAGTGGTGCCGGTGTCAACAGTATCGGCAATAACCTGAGCAAGGGGGATTGGGCTGCCTTCCAAGCCAATATTGGCCAGTATGCTGAAGCAAGCGTAGTCCACTCGGCGATCAGCGCGGGGGTGAGTACTGTCGCGTATGGGGGCAGCTTCGGGCAGGCGTTTGCCGGTGGGCTGGTGCGCGATGCGGCAGCAGTGGGTGCCAATGCGATTGGGGCTGAAATCCCTGGTATCGGTAAGGATGGCGCGTCACCTAGCAGCATCTTTGCCAATGCAACGGGGCATGCGCTGCTGGGGTGTGCTGCAGCCAGCTTGTCCGGTAGCGAATGTGCTGGCGGCGCTATCGGCGGTGCTATCAGCGCATTGGCGGCGAATCCGATAGCGACGGCTGTAACGGGCGGACAGGGGCATCCATCGGATGTGCAACTGGCCGCCATCACGGCGCTTTCGATCATCGCCGGTGGTGGCGTGGCTGCGGCACTGGGGCACGATGCCCTTTCCGCTGCAACCGCGGCTCAGAACGAAGTTCTGAATAACACGTGTGGTAGCGAAGACCCGAACGGCTGCGGTAAAAAGTATGCTGCTGCAGGGGCTGCCGCAGGGGGGGTGATCACGGCGACAGCTTCTGTCGGCGTGGATGCCGTGACGGGAGGATTGAATATCCTCGCGACTCCCGCTGAGGTAGCCGCAGGTTCTGCACTTGGAGGAGCGGTTGGTGGTCTGTTTGGGGCATTTCGGGATCGGATTGAGGGTGGCGGGCCACTTTTCAGTTCTGGGAATGAAGGGGATGCAGCTGCCACCGGTGATGATGCCAATGGAAAGACCGGTGAAGACAAGCCGAGTTTGCTCGATGAAAAAGGGGAGACGCACATCCTCGATGGCGATGGGCCAGGCAAGGGTGGCGGACATCGTGCCGGAACCGGCAAATCGGGGAAGAGTGAATTTCCACCAAGTTGGTCTGATGAAAAAATTAAGGGGGAGGTGTCCGATGTCGCCACTGATCCGAATTCAGTTCGCACGCCGCAACAAAATGGAAGAATCAAAGTTCAGGGAAAACGGGATGGCGTCGATATTACGGTGATTGTTGAGCCATCTAGTCGAGGTGGACGGATTGTTACAGGTTTTCCGACTAATACGCCACGGAATCCGTGAAAATGAATCAAAAGATCTTGGATGAGGTATCGACTGCCTTGAATGAAGGGGCTGTAAATTACAGCGTATTCCTTCATTTATATCAGATGCCTACGATGCAAACTGAGGACGCATTGGGTTACATACGCGAAGCATTGGGGGGCGACGCTGTGGTCGGTGGCATAGAAGACGTGCCGGCCGACGTTGTGTGTTCTGAGGTTGAGGAATCATTGCTATTTGCTGGAGACGAGGGAGCAGGCCCTAGTGGTTCAGTGCTGAATTCCGTGGATTTTCGGAATTTGATTGTTGGTGTTAGGAATGGGGTTTCTGAATTGGTTGAGGATTCGATTGGGATTAAGAAATTCTGGCTGAAGGAAGGGCACCCCGCATATCCAGTTTTTTGGGATTTTGCGTTTTTGTTTTTTGGGAAAGGAAATGTAAGTATTATTGTCGGGTCGAGTTCAGATTAGGCTGGGTAGAGGAATGGTGTCGGTGGTGGCGAGGTTGGGGTGTTTGCCGGAAGCATTGGGAAAATATAAATCTCGATGGATTTATCGAGGTGACGGAGAGTTGGGTTGGGTCAATGGATGCCGTTTGAACCGTGATCGATCATCTATTTTTGAAATTATTGCAGCGCGGTCAAGTCGACTGGGGGGCCAGAATGGCGGAAAGAGTACTGCAGAATATTTGGATTGGCTAAAAAACGACTGGGTATCTGATGGACGCAGATCTGCATAAATTGGTTGATGAAAGAGATGGTGTCTTCAAGGTAGTGGTTTCTTTGCCAGAAGATGCTTGGCACAAATTTTCATCTGAGTTGCTTTGGGCAGAGGCATTGGAGGATGGGACGATGCGTGTCCTGAATACTCCATTCTTCGCTAAGGGTTTAAGCTACGGGGATGTGATTTCGATAAAAGTTGAGTCTGACGGAATTTTTTTCAATTCAGTCGTATCTAGCGGCGGACACTCCACCTATCGCCTAATTTTGAATGAATCCATCGATGACGCAATTTTCAAGGGTAGATGGAACGATCTCGCTGAACTAGGTTGCATATACGAATCTTTTTTGCTCGGGGTTGCGTATATGTACGCAATTGATGTTCCACCTTCGGTAGACGTCATCAAGGTATATTCATTGTTGGAGGCGGGCGAAAATGACGAAATATGGGACTTTGATGAAGGGAATTGTGCCGGATAAAATTGAGCCTGCGATTTTTTCGGATCAATGGTAGAAGCCACCGATAGGGGTAATGAGAATTGAACGAACGCCCGATACCAATCCCAGCCCTGCGCGACGAAGATGCAGTCGAGATGCTTCGTGTTTGGATTGCAGAGGGGAAATTGCATTGCTCCATGAAGATTGGGATGTACTTGGAGACCATGAATGTTCCGGAGGAAAGGGCGTGGGGGGGGGATTCTGGCTGACGCAACACGACATATAGCTAATGCGCTCGAATCTGGTTACTCAGAAAACCGGGGTGTATCGATCGAAAAAATTAAAGAATCGTACCTAAAGGCACCTCGTTATACACATCTCAGGTCACCCATTATGAATCAAGGACTTACAAGGGGTCATCAGGCGGCATCGCACCGAGCCTTCTGCATGCCGATACCCCGGAAGCCCTTGCTGCAAGGGGCTCCGGGCGATGCGCCTAAAAATTAGGCAAAAAATGTGTATAACGACATGACCTAAAGGAGCTTGCCAATCCGACATCAGATGCTGATGGCGATTTTGTGTAGAAATCGGTTAAGAAAATTGGTTTGGCCGGATTTTTGGGGTGGGTAACGTTTCTGGATCAATTTGGCATGGAATGGTCAACAGCCCGAAACCAGTTTAACCAAGCGAAAGATAGGAAATGAGGGCAAATCTGTCAGTCGCGGCAGCTATGGTGTCGATGTGCGCTGGCTGTCTGCAAGCACCTCCAAACTATCCTGGTGCAGGGGTAGAGAATCTGGACCCAAAACAATATGCCAATATGCCAATGTGCCTTGTGTAAGTGTTCACGAAAAATTGATTTGAAATTTGGAGCCGTAGCCGGATAGGAGTTCGGCTAGTTCAGCGTCGATGGTGTCGCGTGTCCAGTTGACGAAGCGACGCCAGTGATATTTGAAGTGCTTCCAGACGATCTCGATCATGTTCAGTTCGGGGCTGTAGGGCGGCAGAAAGAACAGGAGCGCTTTGTGTTCCCTGAACCAGCGGTCGCGGGTTTCCTCGCTGATGCTGTGATGAATGGCTGCGTTGTCGAGGACGATGATGGTGGGTCGGCTGTCGTCTTGCCGAATCAGCGCATCGAGAAACTGCTCGACATCGGGGCCTTTGATGCTGTGCGCATGCGCGGCGTGAATCAGGCTGTTCTGCCCGTAGTCGAACGCACCGAGCACAGAACGTCGGCAGTGGCTGTGCGGTTCAACACAATGGGGCAGCCCTCGTGGTGACCATGCGCGCTGCACAACGGGCGAAGCTGCAAAGCCAGCCTCATCGAGATAGAGGAGCCGGATGGCCTGGTCGCGCGCGGCCTGCTGGAGCTTGCCGAGCACGTCTGCTTTCACAGCGAACTCCTCTTCGCACCGTTTTTTTTGAGCGAGTAGCGGTTGCGCTTGAAAGAGAAGCCTTCGCGCTTGAGCGCCGCGCCCAGTGTCTCGATCTGACATGGCAGCGGTTGCCCATGAACTTCCTGCACGCGCTGCGCGATCTGCGCCAGTGTCAGAGATTCGGCGCGCGCAGCGTCGACCGCCGTGGCGACCATGTTCTCGGGCAGCGACCTGGGGCGGCCGCCGCCGTGACCGCTCAACAAGCCGCACACGCCGTATTCGTTCCAGGCACGCACCCAGTTGTAGGGCGACTGCACGCTAACGCCCAACCGGCCCGCGACCTTGGGGGCCGACAAACCGTCGCCGAGCATGACCATCCCCGCTGCGCGCGTGCGGATGTCGCGGTGCCGGTGATTCAGGCTCAATTGCTCCAACGTCAGCTTCTCCACTTCGCTCAACTCGACCACGCATCGCATCGGTATGCAGACCTCATCGGATTGCCTGCATGCTCAACGCCTCAACTTCTAATCCGTTTACACAGAACACTTAGACCTTTCTGGGCGCTATGAGGGGACTGGCGAGATTGTTGATGGTGATCCGGGTTCCTTGCAGCGTGATCGGATGTCACGGTTGGATAGAGCCTTTCCTTTTGCAGATAAAGAGCAACTGTCCACAATTTCAGCTGCTGCAACGCGAAGTGATGGATTCTACGCATATCCATTGCGAGGCGTGATTGCGAGGAAATCTGCACGAACGTTCGAGGTAACGTTTACTTTTCCAAACGGACGTACGGCATCGTTCAATCCATCTTTTGAGGATGCTAATAAGTACGTTTGTACCGGCGCTCGTGGGAAAATTGTATGGGGGGCGGCGGATTGGGGGGGCGATCTGAATTTGGGCCGAATAGGTCGGATTTTATGTCGGCACTTTATCTGGATGAAAAGGGTAATTTGATTGTGGAGGATCGTATGCAGGTTCATATGAGTTTGCGAATTCTCCATATTCCAACGGGGACGGCGGAAAATTACACGGTTTACAGATTTCGGCGGTTGCAATAGAAATTTCTCGAAAAAAACATGATTCTATTTCTAGGTAGGGGAGGGACTTTGTTGAATCTATCGCGAGATCAGTCAATAGATACCCACCGGTCGTGCTCGCAATAGGCAGGCGATCAGGCAAATTTGCCATCAAAACAATAGAACAAGCAGTCCAAGGGGAAGTTTTCGTGCAGTCACAACACCGCCCGGCCCAACTAGCCGCGCTACTCGGCCTCTGCGCCGTCTTCATCCCACCGGCCGCCATCGCCGCCGGCATCGTCCCAGACGGCGGCACCGCCACCACAGTCACCACCGGCCCCACCGGTCGCCCCGTGGTCAACATCGCCCCCAGCACCGCAGGCGTCTCCCACAACACCTACACGTCATTCAACGTCGGCCCAGTCGGCGCCGACCTGAACAACGCCACCGTCCGCGCCCGCACCATCGTCAACCAGGTCACCAGCACCGACCCGTCGCTGATCCAGGGCAACATCGCCGTGCTCGGCCCGCGCGCTAACGTGATCATCGCCAACCCGAACGGCATCACGGTGGACGGCGGTTCGTTCACCAACACGGGCAACGTGGCGCTGACCACGGGCCAGGTGTCGTTCAACGACTTCACCACGGGCGCGGGCCAGCTGCAGCGCAACGTGGTGCTCAACACTGGTTCGGGCAGCATCAACATCGGTCCGGGCGGCCTGGCCGGTGCGATGCTGAACCTGGAGCTGATCGCCAAGCAGGTGCGCGTGGCGGGGGCGGTGCAGAACAGTTTCACCGATGCCAACAGCCGCGTGCGCATCGTCGCGGGCAACAGCCGGGCGGAGGTCGATACCAGTGTGTCGCCCACCGACAACCTGAACCCGTGGGTCACCTACAGCAGCACGGGGTCGGGTCGGCCGCTGGGGCTGGCCATCGATATCGCGTCGGGCGGGTCGCTCACGGGTGGGCGGATCGAGCTGCTGGTCACGGACCAGGGCGCGGGCGTGCGGCATGCCGGCGCGGCGCTTGCGACGGCCGGCGACTTCGTCATCAGCAGCACGGGCGATTTGCAGCTGGCCGGCGGCAGCATCAGCGCGGCCAATGATGTGCTGATCGGTTCGGCGGGGCTGCTGGGCAATGGGGCGTTGACCGCTGCCCGCAACCTCCAGGTGAGTGCGAACAAGGTCCACCTCGATGGCGTCGCGCTGTCGGCGGGTACCGCGTCGCAGGCCGGCAGCATCGTGATCGGCGCGTCGGGGCAGGTGCACACCGAGCCGGTCACGATCGACCACGGCACGCTGAATGCGACGGGCGGCATCGGCCTGTTCGATGCGGGGCCCGGCGTGTCCATGACGGCGACGCAGCTGACCGCGGCCCAGAACGTCGTTGCGCAGGTCGGGTCGCTGTCGCTCGGCGCGGATGCGTCGGGCGCGAGCCGATGGACGTCGCAGCAGGGCACGGTGGCGATCACCGCGCCCGGTGCGGTGCAGGTGGCGGGCAGCAAGATCGATGGCACGGGCGGGACGACGGTGCAGGCCGGCGCCATCGCGCTCAGCGCGGTGAACGGCGCGGCGGCCACGGTGCAGTCCTCGGGCGGCGACGTGACGCTGAATGCCACGGGCGCCTACGCGCAGACCGACTCGAACGTCATCGCCGCCGGTCACGCGACGATCCACGGTGGCAGCGTCCACATCGCCGCGTCGGCGCTGCCGGCGTCGGTGGCGGCCATGAATGGCGGGGTGCTGATCCAGAGCGATGCGGATCTCGTCAACATCGGCGGGCTGATCCAGGGCAAGGCGCGCAACGCCGGCCAATCGGCCTCCGAAGGCGCGGTCACGCTGATTGCGGCCGGCGCCGTGCGCAACGATGCCACCGCGAGCACACAGGGCATCGTCTTCGGCCAGGACGACGATGTGGTGGTGCGCGCCGGCGGCGACATCGTCAACCACCAGAGCCGCATCCTGTCGAACGCGAAGCTGACGCTGGCGGCGCAGGGCGACGTGTTCAACACGCTGGACAAGACCGCCGGCGCCAACGGCGAGCGGCCCGTGGCCTGGACCAGCAGCGGCACGCGTTGGCTGTTCCTGCGCAACCACAGCGCGGGGCTCGATGTGGATTACGGTTCGATTCCGCAGACGGGCCAGGTGCCGTATTTCGTGTCGCAGACGGGCACGGCGATCAGCGGCCGCAACGTCAGCAACGTCGGCGGGCAGGTGCTCGCCAACGGGGGCGATATCGCCATCACGGCCGCCAACGTGTTCCATAACGAAGCGTTGGCGACGGGCTCGGCGCACTTCAGCCGCAGTTGCATGATCTTCTGCCGCAGCGCGGCGTCGAGCACGGTGTCGACCACGGGTGGAGCGATTTCCGCAGGGGGCAATCTGTCCATCCGAGCCGGCACGCTGGCCGAGAACATCGGCGGGCAGGTGCTGTCCGTCGGCAGCATGACCGTGACCGCGCCCAAGGTGCGCGCGGTCGGCATCACCGGTTACACGGCGCTGGCGCGCGAGCGCGGCTTCAAGGCGTTCTTCGGCGATACGTGGGCGCGCCTGTACGCGGCCGATGTGGGTGGCAGCTGGTTTGCCATCGGCGGTGGCCTGACAATCAACGGCCAGGGGCAGATCGAGGGCGGCAGTTTTGATGGGCAGACCGTCAGCGCCAGCGATGGCATCGTGACGGTGCGGGCGAAGTCGCGGCAGCCGGTGTCGGTTGAGTCGCGTGTCGGCTTGACGTCGTGGTTGTGGCAGTGAGGGGCGGGTCGATGAGAGTGAAACCTTTCTCGCTGGCAGCGGCGTTGCTGTGGGCAATGGCCGCCCAGGCACAAGTTCCTCCGCCCGCGCCGCCGGGCCCGCTCATTGAGGACCCGGCCCAGCGCGCCCTGCGCGAGCGCCAGGACACCGAGCGCCACCGCGAGGCCACGCAGCCCGCGCCGCAGATCGCCGTGGCGCCGGGGGTACCCGACAACGCCGCCGTCGATGCGGTGGTCGAGTCGGGCACGGTGTTCGACATCCACCGCATCGAGTTGACCGGCAACACGGTGCTGGATGCGGAAACCGTCGAGCGCGTCACGCAGCCCTTCCTGAACCGTGCGCTCGGCGCCAACCGCATCAACCTGCTGCTGCGCCGGCTGACCGAAGCGTTCGTCGCGCGCGGCTTTGTCACCACGCGCGCCTACCTGGCACCGCAGAACCTCAAGGTGGGCGTGCTGACCATTGCCGTGGTGCCGGGCAAGGTCGAGGCGCTGCAGATCAACGGCAAGACGGTCCGCACCACGGTGCCCGATGCCCAGATCGCGGAAGGCCCACAGGCCGGCGGCTGGCTGACCGATGCCGGCACGGTGTGGTCGATGCCGACGGTGGGTGACACGCTCAAGCTGTCCGATCTGGAGCAGGGCGTCGATCAGATCAACCGCTTGCGCCGCAACCAGGCCGAGGTGCAGATCCTGCCGGGCCAGGCGCCGGGCGGCTCCGTGATCGCGCTGGCCAACCAGCCGGGCGATCGCTTCCGCTTCAGCGCTGGCACCGACAACTACGGCAGCCGCGCCACCGGCACCACGCGCCTGCGCGCCGGCATCGACGCGGACAACGCGCTCGGCTTGCAGGAGGCGGTGTCACTGTCGTACATCGGCACGCGCGACACCAACGCGGCCATCGTCTCGGCGGCTGTGCCGTTCGGCTACAACACCTTCAGCTATACCGGCTCGCTGTCGGAGTACAACAGCCTGATCGGCGATACCGCGCTGCTCTATGGACGCACGTTCGCGCATGCCTTCGGCTGGAACCGCGTGATCGAGCGCGACCAGGCGGGCCGCACCGCGTTCGACGTGACGCTCACGCACCGGCGCAGCGAGCGCGAGGTCAACAACCTGCTGTTCGAGCCGCAGAGCCTGTCGGTGCTGCGTGTGGCGCTCAACGGGCTGCGCAAGTTCGCCGTGGGCAACCAGGGCGGCTATGCGACCTGGGAGGCGGGGCTGTCGCGCGGTATGGATGCGCTCAATGCGAGCCACGACGCACCGGACATCACGCGCGACGAGGCGCATAGCCAGTTCTGGAAGCTGGACGGTAACGCCAGCACGCAACTGCCGCTGCCCGCCGTCGGCAGCGCTGCGCTGGCGTATCGCGGGCAGGTGTCGGCGCAGTGGTCGAATGTCGCGCTGTTCGGCTCGGAGCAGATCTTTGCCGGCGGCATGGGCTCGGTGCGCGGCTTCCGCGAGGGGCTGATCAGCGGCGACCGCGGCCTGACCCTGCGCAACGAAGTGGTGTGGGGCAACGTGCCCGTGCTGGCCGGCGTGCGCATCGAGCCCTATGTCTTCCTGGACGGCGGACAGACGCAGTTGGTGGCGAACCAGCACTGGCAGTACCTGGCCGGCACCGGCGTGGGCGTGCGGCTGGCTGCGAACGCCGGCAAGCATGCTTTTACCAGCGAGCTGCTGCTCGGCCGCGCGCTGGTGCAACCCGCGGAACTCGGCAGCAAGGCCACGGTCTTGCTGGCCACAATGAACTACTCGTTTTAGAGCGAAACCAAAATGAATCGTCCTACCCAATTCTTGAAGATCTCCATCGCTGTGCTGTCGGCCGTAGCCGCCATGGCGGCGCCATCGGCCCACGCGGATGGCTTGCCACCGGGCGTCATCGCCCTCGTCAACGGCGCCCAGATCACGCAGGCGCAGCTCGACCGCGCCATCGCCCAGAGCGGCGCGCAGGCCAATCCGCAGGTCGCGCAGGCGCTCAAGCAGCAGCTGATCGCGCGCGAGCTGTTCCGTCAGCAGGCCGCCAAGAACTCCGCCTACGACAAGCTGCCGGCGGTCAAGCAGGCCATGCAGGAGGCGCACGACGCGGTCATCACCCAGGCCTGGCTGAAGGACAACATCAAGCCCGCCCCCATCACTGAGGAGCAGGTCAGGGCGCGCTACGACGCCATCGTCGCCAGCCTGGGCGACAAGGAATACAAGGCGCGCGTGATCCAGCTCGGCGACGATGTGACCGCCGCGCAGGTGCTCGCGCAGCTCAAGCAGGGCGGCGACTTTGCCAAGCTGGCCCAGCAGTACAGCACGGCGCCCAACAAGGTGCGCGGCGGCGACATGGACTGGGTGAGCTTCAAGGTGCCGGTGGAAGAGGGCAAGACGCAGAACCTGCCGCTGCCGCTGGCGCGCGAGATCGCGACGCTGGCCGTGGGCGCGGCGAGCACCGCGCCGGTCGAAGCGGGCAGCCAGCGCTACCTCGTCAAGGTGGAGGCCGCGCGGCCGACGCAGGTGCCGGGGTACGAAGCGGTCAGGCAGGCGATCCGGCAGGCGCTGGAGACGGCCGAGCTGGAGCGTGTGACGGTGCAGGTGGTGGGCGGGTTGTTGAAAGCAGCGAAGATTGTTCAATGACGAGTGGCATGCGTGCGCTGTGCAGCTACTCCGGAGCTTGATCTGAACCATGCAAGTACTCTTGCAGAGAATCTGAAGGGAAAGCCGCGGGTGGCCAACTGCGAGGGAAATGCGAATGGGCGGTAATGCCAAGACAAGCGGGTCCAGGGGGCGACGACCGAGCACTGGACAGGCATCCCGAAGGGAGTCGGCGTTGCCTCTACCGGAATCGTCCGATGACGCCCCATTGCCGACGGACGTTCCAAAGGACGCTGCCGAGGCACTGGTCTGCTTTCTGACTCAGCATGTCCGCGCACTGATGTCGCCCCACGCGGATCCTGTGCCGTCCTGTCCGCGATGCGGCGGCACGCAGATCCACAAGAAGGGATATGCGCCACTGCAGACGGGGCCACTTCCTACCTATCAGTGCGAGGGGTGCGACCACTACTTCAGTCGCTTGAGCGGCACGCCGCTTTCCGGGCATCGGATTCGACGCAGCGCTGAGGAACTGATCACGATGCTGCCGCAAGCGATCGGCTGTCCGGAGGCGGCGCGTCGGCTCGGGGTGATGGAGCGGACCATTCGCAACACGGTCAGGATGTTTCGCCGTTGGGTGCTCGAATTGGATCCGAGCGGCCACCATGAGCGCCACATTCGGCTGGGAGGGCGTTTCACCGCGGTTCGGGATCAAGCGCCGCCGGTGGTTGATGAGCAGATCGCCTATGAGGATGTGGCGCTTACCGCGAAACTGCTCGAAGACTTTGAGACTATCCATTCCAACAAGCACTTTCCGATGCCGGACTGCCCGGCATGCGGTGCTGATCGTCTGGTGACAAAGGGCACTTTCAGCGGCTTTCCGCGCTTCAAGTGCGCCTTGTGCGGCAAGCAGTTCAATCGGCGCACCGGGACGCCGTTCACACGCAACCGGAAGGTGTATGAGCGGCAGCGGGCATTGATTCGCTACCTCGGGCTACCGCTCTCGATCACGCAGCTGGCAGAGATTGTCGGTGGCGACCACGGCAACGTCGCCAGGCTGATACGGGAGTTCCGTGAGCGCTGCGATCAACTGGATCCAACCGGGCAGCTGTCCCATCGCATTCGGGCCGGAGCGCGTCCGGCGGAGGACACACCATGCATACAGTGTGGGGCACGGCATGTGCGTTTCGATGTCCGGGGGATCACGCCTGGGAAATGCGCTGTTTGCGGCCGATTGATCTCCATGCGGCGCGCGATCATCGAACGCGACGGAGTACTGGAGGTTGGTCCGTGGCAATGGGCCGAGCAACTGCAGCAGGGCAATCAGTAGTCCATCCTGAACAACTCGTTGTCCCTGCTGCTCCGCCCTATGTCATCGCCAGACGGCCATCCATCCTCTTCGGCGAACGCTTCACTAACGCCCTACGCTAAGATTTGGTCAGCGGCCACTATGAGGCGATGGTGTGGCTGGGGCTCAAACCGGCAGCACCCATCTTGTTTTGTTCGGGCTGCCAGGACATGCGCCAAGTCACCTTCTTTGGCTACGCCCAGGGTTCGACACACTTGCCGTACGAGAGACGGATACGGAGGTTCCGTTGCCAAACCTGTCAGACCATCTTGAGCAGTGCGCCGCAAGCCGAATCATCGGAACGGTCCTGACGCCGACGAGGATGAGTGCGGTCATGCGTTGCACAGCGTACAGAATGCACTGACGAAGGGCACTCTCATCGCCGGGAGGAGCGTGTTCTCGCCCATACCCAATGGGATGCGCCCCCACTCGTTACTGCACCGCCGCGCGCTGAAGGGCTGCACTCATGGTCCTGCCGATAGCTCAGTAATTGAAACACCCACCTTCGATGGGCAGCTTGACCCTGGCTCCCACAGACGTGCCCCGGTTTTGCCAATCAGGGGCGCATCGTTATCATCCACCATCAACGCTTGCCGATTCTGTGATGGCGTGCCGGCGCATGGAACAGCAGACTTTCATCCACTGATTTTGTGATGAGAACTGCTATCCATGAAACCCTTTACCCCCCTCGATCCAAGCAGCATGAGCGCCGAGGCGCGGGTCGCCGAAGTTGCGGCCATCCTCGCGCGGGCGCTTGTCCGGCTACGAGCACAACCCAATCCCCGCGACGTCAGAGAGAGCCAAGAAGACCTTGGCTTCTCGCCGCCACAGCGCGTTCATTCAAACCCTGCTGTCCGAGTCCGCAAGGCCGCCGGGCGGCAGCTGTCCAACAACAGCAAGGAGTTTGAATGACGACATCCACATCGCGACCCACCAAATCCAGCATCGCCGCCCGCGTGGCGCGGCTGCCGGACACGCCATTTGCCGAACTCAAGAGATTGTGGTCGCAGCTATTCGATATACCCCTGCCAACCCACAACCGCAGCTACGTCGAACGGCGCATCGCCTTCCGGCTGCAGGAGCTGGAGATGGCGCAGAAGCAGCCACAACTGCTGGCGAGCAACAAGATGCGCATCGATGCGTTGCTTGAGCAGATCAAGCCGGCGCAGAAGGCTGGGCGAGGGGAACTCGTCCGGTTGGCGCCGGGCACGGTGCTGACCCGGGACTTCATGGGCCAGACCCACAGCGTTGTGGCCATGCCGAATGGTGAGTTCGAATACAACGGCAAGCCCTACAGCAGCCTGACGGCGATCGCCTGCGAGATCGCGGGGACGCGCTGGTCGGGGCCGGCGTTCTTTGGCCTGCGGGATGGCGCGAAGAAGCCGCGCAAGGGGATCGGTGCATGAGCCTAGAAGCGAGCAGGAAGCGCAGGCGTTGCGCGGTCTACACCCGCAAGTCCACGGACGAAGGGCTCGACCAGGACTTCAACTCGATCGATGCGCAGCGTGACGCGGGTCACGCCTACATCGCCAGCCAGCGCGCCGAGGGCTGGATTCCGGTGGCGGACGACTACGATGATCCCGCGTACTCCGGCGGCAACATGGAGCGGCCGGGCCTGAAGCGTCTGCTGGCGGACATCGAGCGCGGCCTGATCGACATCGTTGTGGTCTACAAGATCGACCGGCTGACCCGCAGCCTGGCGGACTTCTCGAAGATGGTCGAGGTGTTCGAGCGCCAGGACGTGTCCTTCGTGTCGGTCACCCAGCAGTTCAACACGACCACGTCGATGGGGCGGCTGATGCTGAACGTGCTGCTGTCCTTCGCGCAGTTCGAGCGCGAGGTGACGGGCGAGCGCATCCGCGACAAGATCGCGGCGAGCAAGCGCAAGGGCATGTGGATGGGCGGCGTGCCGCCACTGGGCTATGACGTGCTCCACCGTAAGCTGATGGTCAACGAGGTGGAGGCGACGGTGGTGCGCCGCCTGTTCGCCGAGTTTCCGCGCACCGCGTCCACGACATTGTTCGTGCAGCGGCTGCGTCACGAAGGCGTGATGACCAAGTCGTGGGTCGCGCAGTCCGGCAACGACCGCGTGGGCAAGCTGATGGACAAGGGCGCGTTGTACAAGATCCTGAACAATCCGGTCTACCTGGGCCAGATCCGGCACAAGGGGATCCGCTACACCGGCGAGCACGAGCCCATCGTGACGCAGGAGCAATGGGATGCCGTGCAGGCGGCGCTGACCAGCAAGCCAGCCGGCGTGAGCCGCGGCCAGATCCGTACTGAACGTCCGGCGCTGCTCAAGGGGCTGATTTGCACGACAGACGGCCGGGCCATGACGCCGCATACAACCAAAGGGCGTGGCGGGCGGTTGTATCGGTACTACCTGTCGACCCGCGACGCCCAGGAGGGGTACGGCGCGTCCGACGTCAAGATGTTGCCGGCGGGCGAGGTCGAGGAGGCCGTGGTGGCGCAGTTGCGCGGCATCTTGCGCGCGCCGGAAATGGTCGCCCGGGTTTGGCGGGAGGTCACCAGAAGCAACGATACCCACGACATGACCGAAATGCAGGTGGCCGTGGCGCTGTCCCGAATCGACATCGTGTGGGAGAACCTGTTCCCGCTGGAGCAGCACCGCATCGTGCAACTGCTGGTCGAGCGTGTCGTCGTGTCGCCTCAGGAACTGCGGGTGCAACTGCATCGCAACGGCATCGAGCACTTTGCGCTAGACGTGGTGCGCGCCGCCGGTGGGAAATCCGTGCCGGCCGCGGCAGGGGAGGCCCTGGCATGAGGCGCACGACGCTGGAATTTCCTGGGGAACCGATGGTGTTGCATACGGGCAACGGCGGTATCGAGGTGTCCATCCCGATCCGCGTTCACCGCTACAGCGGCCGGCGGCAGGTGGTGGTGCCGCAAGGCATCGGTTCCACGCTCGGGGAAACGCGGGCGCCGACGGCCCTGCAGGTTGCGCTGGTCCGAGGTCATCGTTGGCTGCGGCAGATCGAAAGCGGGCAGGTGCGCAACATTGCCGAGGTTGCAACCCGGGAAAAAATCGACCGAAGCTACGTGAGCCGGATGGTCAATCTGACGGCATTGGCGCCAGACATCCAGGCCGCGATTCTGAATGAAACCTTGCCCGAGGAGGTCGCGTTGTTCGACCTGGCGGTCGACACGCCCCAGTGTTGGGAGGCGCAGCGTCGGCGGATCGACGAGGTGGTGGTGAAGGCGCGTGAGGGGAAAACGCGTGCGGTTGCGCTGACTTGAGGTGGCTCTCTCTTTCTCTGATTTTGATGCGCCGTCCGATACCGGGAAAAATTTCAGGGTCGGAGGTGTTGCCTAAGGCACTGATTTTTATGGACTTCGCCTTGCGGACTTGGCGCTTTGCACGTCCGCAAGGAGCAGAGAAAGAGAGAGGAAATAGGGGAGAAAACGCCGGAAACCGGCCCCTGCGCGTGGGTGCCAAGTCCGCAAGCAGAAGTGAAAAACCCCGCCAGGCTTGGGGCCTGGCGGGGCTGATCGGAATGCAAAGAGGGCATCTTTGCAATAGAGACTGGTGGTGGAATCTGGGAGCGAACGCAGAACCGCTCTTCCAAGAGTTGCGGGTTTTTGCGTACCAATGCCCCATCGTTGCATAGAGGGGCGGCTCCGGGTAGTTTTCGGCACGATGCGCGTAACTAGTCACGTGCGGCAGGAGCGACCAGTTGCCACCCGCGTCCCGCAAGCACCAGCGCTGCGTCAATACGCTTCTTGGGCGGGGAGTTCGGACCATTCCTTGCCTTCGCGGTGTCTGGCTAGATATTCCACAATTCCAGGCGGCACGCGGCGAAGTCGCATGCCCGGATGGACGCCTAATGCTGCGGCGTCACTCTCGTGGATATCTAGGCTGAACAGCAGGATGCCCTGATCTGAGAAGGAAATCATTCTGCGATCGAAGAGCTTGTCCAGATTTGGGCTAAGAAGCAGCCCGTTGTTGGGACTGAGTCGTTCCCCATTGTTCTTGCATGTGCGCCAAGAAACGATGTGCGACGCGACCAACACGGTCTCAGGTCCGCAGCCAAGAACACTGCAGGACTGCCATCGCTCCACAAGTCTTTTCCTAAACCCCCCTTGACCGACGCGGGCTAGTAATAGCTGTTCTTTGTCGGTATTTTCTACGGGTCCGATGATCTTCTCTGCATCCTGATCTGAAATGTAGTAAGCATCAGAAGCAAATTGATTGGACTGTTGGGGAGCCGTGACAGCCTGTGGATGAGGCAGGGCGGGATTCCACTTGACACGCGGCCCAGTTGATGCGAACAAGAGCCGATTTGCGCCATGAGTTTGTTCGCCCACCTGAGCGTAGTTCCCGACCGAAGGCAGAACATCAACAAGAAGCACGACCTGATCGACGTGATCTTCCTCGTCTTTAGCGCCGTGCTCAGCGGTGCCACGGGCTGGAAAGCGATCGAAGTGTTTGGCGACGCGCAGCTTGATTGGCTGCGACACCATCGGGCCTTTGGCAACGGCGTGCCTCGCCGGCACTGTATCGCCAACATCGTCAAGGGCTTGGATACGGACGCATTGATGCAAGCGCTCTTCGGCTGGATCAACGAAAGACGCAAACTCGCAGGCAAGGGCACCATCGCCATCGACGGCAAAACCATGCGCCGCGCATGGCAGGAGGACGTACAGAAAGCGCTGCATGTCGTCTCAGCCTACGATGTCGAACATGGCGTGGCCTTGTATCAGCAAGCGGCGCAGAGCAAGGGCGAGGAGATCAAGCTCGCGCGCAACATCATCGATGTCGTGGCCGCTAAGGGCAAGATCATGACGCTCGACGCGCTGCACTGCCAGAGCGAGACGCTGCAACGGATCGCCGAGAAGAAAAGCGACTACATCGTTGGTGTGAAAGCCAACCAGAAGACGTTGCACGAGTGGGTCCAACAGGCGTTCTGCGCGACCTATGAAGTCAGTGGCACGGCGACCCACGAGCAAGTCAATCGCGGCCATGGCCGGGAGGAGAGGCGCGTCGTGATGCAAATCCCCGCGCACTTGCCACCGGAGTTGAAAACACGCTGGCCCTCCATTCGCAGTCTGATCGAGGTGAGCAGCGAGCGCACTGAAAAAGGCCAGACCTACTTCGATTCACGGTGGTACGTCAGTTCGCTGGAGATCGACGCGCAGCGTGTGGCGCAAGCCATCCGCGATCACTGGCAGATCGAGAATGGCTTGCATTGGGTGCTCGATGTGGCCTTCAAGGAGGATGCCACCGCGATCACTGACCCGGAGGGCGCCAAGCATGTCGCCCTGATCAACCGCATCGCGCTCAGCGTGATCAGGCAGCATCAGCAGACCAAGGAGAGCGTCAACAGCAAGCGCAATCGCGCTGCTTGGAGTGCGCCGTTTCGCGATCAACTGATCTTCGGATGAAAGTGGAATCCCGCCCTGGTGGATGAGGTGACGGTGTACCCGAGTAGTGCTTATACACCAGTGAGCATCCGGAATGAGCTTGACGATGCTCGAAGTGAGCCGCATTGCGCCCATTCTGGCTCGCTTTCATCAAAACCACGGCCCCATGGCATTCAGGACACCGTACTATTGCTGATTCGCGGCGTGGATAAATGGCCGAAACACGCTTGCTAGCCCATTGCGTTCCGGTCCATACCTCGCAACGCGTCTTATCTTTGGTGCGAACCGCTCTATGTCGAAAATTCATTATGTTTCCCCCTCCCACGCGGATATAGCGTAGCAGATACTACCTCAGGCCGGACGGATGTTTGGTGCCAGAATTGGGGGCGGTTGCGATAGCCGAGCCGCCTGAAATGGGCTGCCGGCGCGTGAGCGGAAAATTAACCTAATTGCGTTAGTTCGTCATTTCTATGGCGTAATATCCACGGGCGACCTATACCATCCAAATCGGTGGAAGTCGATGTGACGTTGGTGGCTGCCCAATATCCAGGCAATACGAAATAGACGAGTTTGGGGGACGTGCGACACGGTTTATGAGGGTTAGTGCGAATTGGCAGTGGATCATAGGCCTGGCCTTAGTGATTGGTAAACCTGTGGGCCGCGCTAATCGTTGTTGTCAAGGACATGTCGTGCTCAATTGAACCAGTGGTTGAGGCGTTACGTCAAAAAGGTCAAAAGAATCAGCGCGTAACTGCTCGTGATGGCACAAATAAAGCGGATAGCAGTTTGACAGAAGCCATTGGTTCACTTCGAATGAGAATGGCATTATTGCTGTATGCCGCTTTTGCAACAGTACCCTACACCGGGTGGTATAACATGGAGATCTGCTATGGCAACAGATATTCCGTCTCAGGTGCAAAAGCTGGAGTGGTCGCATTGCAACGAGTGCGGTCGCGAAACCCAACACAACGTGGTGAACCAGATTCGCAAAACGCGCGACTACGACCATGACGAATACGTGGTCACCATTGGGGTCACGTGGCGCATTCTGCAATGCTGTGGCTGCCAAGAAGTCGCCATGAGCAAGTTCGAATGGTGCTCGGAAGATGACCCTGGCTATTCCCCTGTCCGGACCTACTTCCCGCCGCGCGTTTCGAGACGCAAGCCGGACTGGCTTGTGCGGCAGGAGGTGCCGCAGTACCAGGGGTTGTTAGACGAGGTTTACCTCGCGCTTCATGCGGACAGCCGAAGACTAGCAATGATGGGAGCGAGGACAATTATCGACAAAGCAATCGCTAGCAAAGTCGGCGACCTTGGCACCTTTGCCAAGGGACTCAACGAATTAGAGGAGGCCAATCTGCTGACCCCGCAAGACAGGCGGATCATCGAGGTGGCGTTTGATGCCGGATCGGCTGCTGCGCATCGTGGACATCAACCGTCGCCCGAATCGCTCAACACCACCATTGACATTGTCGAACGTCTCATTCATGCCGAAATTTTGGCAGAGAAGGCCAAGAAATTGGCGGCAGCTACGCCGCCGAGGCGTACACCTGACGTGCCAGCAACCAAGGCCAAGAAGCACTGACACTAAAGGCGGGAGATTGGTGTGGGGTCGACCTGAAAAAATGGGGCGACATATGGTCTTTGGTCAGAACGGCCGTCGACTGTGGCCTTCTCCGTAGTTTCATACAGAGTCCAAACTTGGAGGGCATATGAGAGCAATAGCAATTCGAGCTTACGACGAGTGCAAAATTGGCGAGTCTTGTTCGATGCGTCCGAAGGACGGAAGTCGCCTTGCATTGGAAGAGTTTCAGCATGACGCTGCGCTTGCAGAGCGTTGGGAGCGCGAAGGAAAAATCCTAATCCAAAAAAAACATAATGAATCTGAAACCGGAAAAAACTTTGTGGATATTATTATATTTAAGCGTATCTCTTGATGTGTTTGGAAGTTGATTGTCAGGATGAGGTGTGGCGAAATCTAGGGTCGGAGCGTGGTGGTGGGGTAGCTACTGTGAAAGGAGAATTTGGGTGTGTTCGGGGTAATCGTAAAAACACGGAGTTTTTATGAAAATACGTCTAATTTTATTTGTATCTGCTTTGGCTTCCACACTTGTTGGCTGTTATCAGACCATCAATCCATCTGGTCAGGCTTATCAAAAAAGAATGGATGAGCCAAGTGGCCCACCGATATCGGGGTCTCCCTCAATAGAGGTAGACCCGTGCAGCGGCAGCACGAAGTGCGGTGCGAAATGAGGGTAACACTATGAGTTCGTGACGGCCGGACTCGTGGTTGAAAGGCCTCTGGCTTTGTTGCTCTACGTCGAATGAGCCGCAGGAGGCTTTGTTATGCTTGCTGTGCTCGCTTGGAGCAGGTACAGGGGAACTGCGCCATGTTCGATGCTGTGTATATCGATACCGTCCTAGCATTCCGAATATGCTTGTTGCTCACATGAATGGCCTACGGGTCTTCGCCAGAGATGCCCTCAAAGGGCCGCCGTACTACTGTCCTGACTGCGGGACCGAGGTGGTTCTGAAGAAAGGTCTTAAAGTCATACATCACTTCGCACATAAGCCGCCTGTCATCTGCACTTGGGCTGTCGGCGAGACAACAGCCCATATGATCGCGAAGCAATTGTTTCTGGACTACTTCCGTGCGTTGCCGCGACAAGCTGACGTGGAGTGGCCAGTCGGCAACCAGCGGGCAGACGTGTACGCTGTGGGGCAGAGCGGTCATGGTTTCGTCTTTGAGATGCAGCACCAGCCAATCACGGAACAGGAGATTGCACGCAGGACCGCAGCGTACTTTCAGTCGGGCGTGGCGGTTGCCTGGCTTCCCTTGATCAACGTGGCCAAGCTACGTGGGGTAATGCAGACTGCCACTGGTTGCGTTGTCGCTCGCTACAGTCCAAAGCCGTTTGAGAAGTGGTTGCACGGATTCAACTTCAAGGAGCTTTGGTACGTCGAGCCATCGACGGGGAATCTGTGGAAGGGCCGTTTCGACAAGGCGTCGATCGATGTTCCGTACAGCGAATGGCGCGTGTCTGGCGGTGGCACCGAGTGGGCGGGCGGTTACAGCTATCCGTCTAAACGTTGGCGGAGGCTTACGTTGACTGGACCAATTAAGCTGGAAAAAGTCAGAATTAGCTCCCAGTTTAGGAAGGCTAGTGCAATCGGGGCGCATAGCTATCCTCAAGGCAATCGCATTACGTTTGCGCCGTTGCCGTAAGGCGAAAGCCGATTTTAGTTGGCGGCGAGTGGACGAGAGGCCAAGGCGGGGGATGGCCCGCACTTTTACGGAAACCCCTCGGTCTCCGTGCGGATAGTGAGGAAACTTGAAAATGTGGTGCCTTACTGGGGCCGAGAGGGGGTTAGCAAACAACTACAATGCTTCGCCATATCTAAATAAGCGGGTGTATTAGTAGCGACACCCGTCCGCCGAAAGGCGCGTGTATCCGCTACAGCAGAGCAGGTGGGGTTGTCGCAGTGAAGGTTTTCAATGCTCGGCATTTTCTGAGGCATATCGCGGCCGGTGTGTTGCACGAGTTCGCGCAAGCGCATGTGTTGGCCGCGCGTCTGGCAGTGGACTGGTCCGGGCCAGCCGACACGTTGTCGGGAGTGCTCTGCGACGCGGTTGAAGCATTGGAGCGGCAGCTTGTTGCCACCGATCTCCCGCAGCGCGACCGCGAAGCGCTGGAGCATGATCTGCTATTGTGGACCGACGACTTGCGGCGGACCCACCTGATGGCCAACGGCCTCGCCTTGGCCGAGTTCCGGAGCGCATGCCAGGGCGATCCCGAAGCGCTGGAGGCGTTCGCCTCCCGTGACGAACGAGAGATCGCGCTGTGGATGCTGGCCTTCCGCGACAAGATCTTCCGCGACGTCGAACTGCATCTGGCGTTTCAGGCCAAGACCGACGGCAAGTTTTGGAAGAAGCACCGCATCCAGCCGGGCCTTGAGCTGACGCGTGAACGGGCGAGGCTCGAACAGTTCTGCCATGCCGTGGCGCAGCTTTACAAGAAGTCCGGCGGCGGCGATGGCGTGCACATCGAGCTTTCCGAGCGGCGAAGCACGGCGGGCCTGGTGGATGCCATGTCCAGTTTCCAATTGACCCTCTATGTCGAGGGGCCGGTGACGGCGCTCACGCACTTCACGCAGAGCCATTTCACCCGCGTCACCACCCGCGTGGCGCTGGAGTCCGCGCTGGTCTACCAACCGGCGACCGGCGATGTGGAAACCATCGTCAAGGGCGGTGCCAAGAACCACACCGCAATGTTGGAGCTGTTCGGCAAGAACGTTGTCCAGCAGGATCTGGCCCCCGAGCGGATCGAGCCGCAGCGCTACCACCTCAACGCCTTGCGCGACGGCCTGCAGCCCTACGAGGACTGGTCAGTCTACGGCGTGGATAGGGTCCGTTTGCGCCGTGCACGCCTGACGCCGGCGGCCGGTTCGGGTGTCAGCTTCACTGTCGAAGCCTCTCCCGACAAGGACCAGGACGACGCCATCCGCATCGCCCGCGGTGCGCTCAAGGTCGAGCATATGTTTGAAGCGGAATATCACCTCGATGCTGCGACTGTCATCGTGTACACGCAGGCGGCCGACGGCGGTCGCGCCGGCCACTTCAGCTTCAATATCCGAGCCTCGGGAGCCTCGACCATCAAGAACCTGTCGCTGAGGAACCAGGTGCTGGCGCGCAAGGTTCTGCAGGCGCTGATGGTGATCGACGCCGAGGAGGATTTAGCCTCGACCATGTCGATTCCCAGGGAGGCTATCGCAGCGTGAGTCAGGCTCAGGTTGACGCCACCGTGCTGTTATGCCGGATGTTGGAGCGCGACAAGCCCGAAATCAACGGCCAGGCCCTGTTCGATGGGGACCCGCAGGCTGCGGCTCACCTGCTGCGCGAGCGGTTGCTGGTGGTCGGCCGTCCGCTCGACTGGGTCACATGCCCGGACTGCCGCGAGGAAATTGCGCGGGTCGTGCGCGATGTGTCGGTCGACCGGATTGCCCTGCGTTGTCCGGAATGCGAGGACATCGACGCACCGCGTCGTCTGCGGGAAACATACAAGGCGGTGCCGACTCGGGCCGTCGCTGCCTTGCTGAGCGGGTTAGGGATGACGGCAGGTGGTATGAAAGTCATCGAGCCCGAGCGGGTCTGGCGGCTGGGCACGACGGAGCCGACGCGAGGGAAGCCGCTGACCTGGTACTTCGCACGTCAGCTTGGGCGGCCGGAGGTCGGCGGCCGGTTGCGCGAGCAGATCCAGTTCGAGCGCACGGCCAGTTCCTGCGTGGTGCTGACCACCAGTGACCTGCCATTGCCGATCGGTTCGCCGTTGGCGGGCTTCGATGTACGCACGCTTCGTACCGTGGCGCGAATTGGCCAGAGCCGATTCGAATTCTTCGCGGACCGGCAGGCCGCGCCGGGGAAGCAGCGGGTTGGAGAGGCCGGGCCGCGGTTGACGACGCAGACCACCCTGCGCTACGTGCGTTCGCTGGGCAAAGCGTTCATCGAGGGAACGGAATACCCGCTGGAGCCCCGGCAGCAGGCCATGCTGCTTGCCCTGATCAGCGATCTGGATCACGAGATGGGCAAGGACGCGCTCAAGGCCGCCTGCGGCTCGCAGGCGCAGCGGTTCTCCCCGAGCAAGGAGTTCGACCGCAACCCGGTTGTCTACAAGACCTTCATCCGGTACCTGCGTGACGACGAGCGCTATGCGCTTATCATTCCCGACGATGATCGGGAATGGTTGGGGTAGGCGCAGCAATATGCCGGCCAAACGGTCCCGTTAGCCTGATTCTGATTGCTACGGCCTTCGACAATGTTCGGGCACAACAAAGGGCCCGTATCGACCCTGAGCGGACTGACGACGTAACCCAACGTCGATGACTGGTCTCGACGCGAAAGGGACGCTTCCAAGCCGAAATTGACAAACGAGGATCCGTGACAACTTGCACGAACCGCGTTCTGGCCATGTTCCGTCCCCTCAAGTCGGAAATCAGTAATCCATGCCACCCCACGGAAGGAGTGCGGGACGCTAGTATCCTCGGCATCGTCTAGACGCAAGGTATCAATTGTCCCGTCACTCGTTTCTGGCGCGTTCCCGAGGGGTCAGCGAGTCAGCCATTGCCAAAACGCCTTCAGTCTTGCGCGCCAACCGATGCCCGCCCGCTCTCGTCCCGATACGGCGGGGCTTGGGACACTCCGCTCTTCCGCTCGCGGCTCTTCGGTGCCACGATGCATCGCTTGCAGATCCCGCAGGTCGCGTTCAAAGACGGCCTTGATCTGCGTCTTCGACAGTTGCCCACTCCAGACCACCCGGTTGTCGCGAATGAAGTAGTGCGACTGACAGGCCATCGACCAATTCCCGATCGAGGGATGTAGCGTGGCGCGCCCGTCAGTCAATTTAATCTGCCATTCCGCAGGCGAGAGGGGCGTCACGACCTTTTCTCCGCATCCGCAGCAGCAGAGGTGCACAGCCGCTTGGTACTTCTCGCTGATGTAGAGTCGCCCCGGTTGCAACACGCGGGGCGCAAGTTCGACCAGCTCTGGCGTGATTCGGTCAATTCGCATCCGTTCCCTCTGATCTCTCGGCCCTCGCCAAAGCCATCGCACTGATGGCGAACTCGACGTGGTGCCAGTCCCAATTCATCGCATAGAAGCCGAAGTGCTGCTTCCAGCGCATGACGGCGAGGATAGCGTTGAGGGCATTGGCGTCAGCAATCTGAATGTTCTGGTCGTACAGCGCATCACCGGCGTCTTCCATCGTTGGAGCGCGATCGAAGAAGTGCTTGTTCCTGGCCGGCGTGGCTATCGTGACCCGACACGTACCAAAGATCTGCTGCGCGGCGGACAGCGACATGTCCATGCCACAGTCGATAAAGGGCACGCCCTGTTCGATGAGATGGGAGCAGATCAATCTGCGCGCGGGCCCCTTGTCTACACAGACGAAGACGAAGTCAAACTGCCCGAGCAGTCCGACATTGACTTCCGTCACGTACGCAGGATGTTCGATGATGCCTGTCCGCATCGGTTCATACAGCGCGGAGAAGTACGCGACCTTGGTCTTGCCGAAATCAGATTCACTGGCTGCCGCGGGCGCCCGGAAGGCGTTGTGGACCTCGAAGATGTCGCCGTCGAACAGGTGGATCTCACGTACCGGTGTCTTGGCTACTTGGTCGAGCACGTAGGACCCGGTCCCGCCTAGTCCCACGATTGCAATGCGGAGATTCGCTAGCCGCTCTGAGACCATCACGAAGTTTCCGCGCGCTGAGCAGGCGTCCGGATAGCGGAATGGGTCAGTTCGAGGTGCCACCAGCGACGATCCAGGACCCAAGGGCTGGGTGCAGTTTGGATCAATTACTCGCGCCTGGTCCGTGATGATCCGCCAGTAGTGCATCAGTTGGTCAAAGTGGGTCGCGTAACCCGTCCAGCCGTCATCCTTGTTCGAGAAGAAAAACTTTGCCGGAACGCCAGGAGCCACTATTCCCCCCGCCACGTCCGTGTGTCGCAACTGCTCCATCGTGGAACCGTTCGCAAAGCAGGGGAACGGGCCATCAAACCACGCTTGATGGGTCGCCGGTGGTGTCACCTGGCTGTCGGTATAGACGAGCGTGGCGACGAGGGTGCCTAGCCGCAGTTGCCTCTGGTTGTCGACCACGGGCACGTCATGCAGAAGCAGATGCGTCCCCTGCACCGTTACTCGCAGCCCCGACGCAAGGAACGGAGCGAGCACTGAATCAAGAACGACCGGTTTTGCGGACATGGCACACCATCCCTTCCTTGACCGGCACCGGCTTATCCCCCCGCGCCAGCGAGAGGCTTTCCCCGTCCGCGTAGGTGATCGTGATTGTGTAGATGAAATCCGACGTATCCGCAGGCGGGTCTTGCGGGTAGGCCAGGTGCACCAGTTGCGCGTATGTCAGCTTCTCCTGGTGCACCTCGATCTCGTCGAGATTGAGGACGATTTTCGTCGCGCGCTGCGCAGCATCAGTCATAGCGTTGGCTCCTATCAAACGGACCTGACTGTCAGATCTTATGTAAGATGAAGTCAGCATGTCAGATTTTGTGTAAGGTGTAAAGTCCCGTGTAAAATCTTTTTGTGAATCATTCAGGAAGGAGGCTGCTTGGCTAGCGATACCACCCCCCGTAAGGGGCAGTGGGCGAACGCGCCCTTGGTTTTTGTACTCGCTCAGGTTCGATTTCTACCGAATGCGGCGGCAGCTCCGGAACATCTGCGCGACGCGATCGTGAAGCGGATCGGAGCTCAGTTTCCGACTATTAGTCAGACCAATGGCGTAAGTATCGAGATCAATCTTGATGCGGCACCCAGCCTGCCGCGGGCTACCCCTGAGGTTGCTTACGACCTCGTCAATAACGATGTGGACGCAATGGTTCGTGTCCAGCAAGGTGCCCTCACGTATGCCGTTACGTCGTACGTTGACTCGTCTCACTTCCGGGAGGCGTGGCTCGACATCACCAATGCACTCGAGGATGTACAGGTGAGCACCGTAACGCGACTCGGCCTGCGCTATGTCGATTTTCTGGTGCCTCAGCATGGCCGGAGGCCAGAAGACTATGTCAACGCGCCATGGAACCTGAACGGGATGCCAGCGCTGCCCGGCGCCATGCGCGGGCCAGATCTACACGTTTCCATGGTGGACGTCGCCTATCCCGCTGGCAGAATGCGCCTGCAGTTCATGCGTGGATTTGGTGTGCCGTCGTTGCCGATGGACTTGCAGGGAATGCTAAGTCCACGCCAGCAGTCGGCACCAGCGCCTGGAGAGTGCGGCGTGATCGACAGCGACCGATGGGTTGACGGTGAGCACCGGGCCGATCGGGCAACACTGAGCCAGCTGTTTACCCAAATGCACACCGACGCATCGTCGGCGTTTCGCGCCATGATTACGCCGCTGGCGCGGTGCGAATGGGATCCCGAAGCAGCGAGAGGAGACAACGCATGATTTACGCTTCCGAGCGTGACGCGAAGTTGGGTTGGACGATCGGATCCAACGCGATGTGGCATCAATCCGGGGCCACCAGTGTTCGGCAGGTGACGGCCGTATTGGTCGACTGTGGCACGGCCGTGCCGACCGTGGTGATCGATCTTAGCGACGTCCGGCAATACCTTGGGACAAGCATCAACGCTGCAGTGCCACTACCTTTCAAACTCGGTTCCTTGCAGCGTCAGTCCGAATCGACGCTGACAACGCCGGCGGAGATGGTGGAGGAATTGCGCAAGGCTTTCGGGCTCAACGTCACACAACTCGCACAAGTCCTGCATATCGAGCGCATCACGGTCTACGCATGGTTGCGCACCGAACGGATGGAAAAGCTCAATCTGTCCAACCGTGCCCGCTTGTGGCGCTTGTATCAACTGGCCAAGCAATGGGGCAGTTATGTACCGCTGGCAGGAAAATACTTGGTCGAACCCATTCCGGGGCGAAACACGACGCTGTTACAGATGCTCAGTGCATCTCAGCTAGATCCTGGCGAATTCGCGCAGGTGTATGAACTGCTGGCGCGAGCGACCAACCCAATCACGCGTATCCAGCAGCATCGCGCTGAGCAGCACGTCGCATTGAAGAAGGGTATCGAAAACCTGCGGAAGAACGCGAACAAGTTCGGGATGGATCTGGATTGACGGGTGAGCAGCTTTTCAATGCGTTCCTTGACGAACTCGGCGCAGGCGCGAGAAGCAAACCAGTGATGGTCATGATCGCCGGTCCCAATGGGGCGGGCAAGACCACGTTATGGCGTCAATTGCTCGAGCCGATGCTCGAGGGCGCGTTGGAGGCTGAGTACATCAACGCAGACGAGATTGAGCGTGAGTTGAACGAGACGGCTCAGGGCAATCCGAACGCGCCGCAGACGCGGGAGACTGCCCGTCAGGCGCAATCCGAAGCAACGCGTCGTCGTGAGCTGAAGTTGTCTGCTCCCTCTGGTGTGCAATGTCATTTCGTTTACGAGACCGTCTTTTCGGACACGTACGGTTACAAGCTCGCCGAATTGCAACGTGGAGTGGACGCGGGCTACTACGTTGTGATGCTGTTTGTTGGTGTCACTGACGTCGATCTTGCCCAAGAACGCGTTCACCGTCGAGTTGCGACGGGAGGGCATGATGTACCGTCCGACGTTCAACACACGCGGTTTCCGCGCGTCTTCGCTAACGCGCAGAAAGCTCTACAGATCGTACAGCTCGCGATGTTCTTCGATAACTCGCGAGATCGTGACGACGGGCAGCGCACCCATCGACCCGTGGCCATCGTAAAGAACGGTTCGGTGCTGGCCCAACACGAAAAAATGCCGGCGTGGTGGCCGATGATCATTCCATAGGCCGCCAAGACCTGCGTGTGCCACGATGATCGGGGGCAAGTTGAATGGCTGTTTGTTCGTTAGAGCGGACCATTGAACGTCCGAGCGACCCGACGATCGAATGACGCTTCCTGGCCGATTGCAGACAGAGAAAACTTGTCAGCCGTTTTTGATAGATTACCTATAGTGAGTACCGCGCTGGTCGGCCACCAGTTCATCAAAGGGGGAAATCGATGAAAGCTATTCAGATAGGATTGCTGACTACGATCTTGTTCTCAAGTGCATTAATAAGCACTTCGGCATCTGCAGTCGAACCATGGCGAGCGGCATCTTGCATCGGTCCCAATAGCTGCAGATGTGACGCGACTGCAATGCCCTCCAGCGGTTCAATGGGCGGTCATGACTGGGGGCCAGATAAGCAAACTGCCGACCAGGCCGCTCTAGGTGCTTGCCGTCACTACAACGGCGGAGTTGGCAAAAATGCTGATTCCTGCAAGATCACAAAATCAACATGTAGACCTGTGAAGTAGTTGACTTCTTAAGTCCGTGCATCATTCGCAAGAAAGCCCGCTCAGCGGGCTTCTTTATTTGCGAGAAAAGCTAGCTTCTGGCCGAACTCGGCCGCCCCTTCCTACCGGACCGTCAGGGAACCCTGTCGCCATCGCTGCCATCGAGGCGGTGCCACGATGGCTAGAAGCGGGAAGACGTAGCACAAACCTTCCCACTTACCACCCAAACTACCTCATCAGCCCGGTTCTGATTGCGATCAGACTGGGTTTTTTGCGTCTGGCCCGCACAGATCCGATTTGAGGAACGGGTTTGAGGAATCTGAGGAACGGTCTGAGTAATCCCGTTCGAGACGATACGGACATCGGTTGCAGCGCTGGCGCAAGCCTCTGCAACCGGTGTGTATCCACTCTTGAACGCAAGATTTCATGTCCCGTGAACAGACCCCTGACGCCGCACAGCGTCCTCATCTGACCCAGCGAGACCTCGCTATCCGCTGGGGCCGAGCCGAATCCACCATCGCACGCTATCGCTCCGACGGCGTCGGGCCGCGATTCCTCAAAATCGGCGGCGCCGTCCTTTACCGCTTGGAAGACATCGAACACTTCGAGCAGGAGAGCCTCTATAGGAGCCCGAGCAATCGCTGCGAGGACACCGAGGACTCGGAAGGAGACGAAGCATGAATCTCGTCGCGCTCCAACACGCCATGCACCTGCCCCCCGCGCAGTACGCCGAGGCGCCGCTGGACACATACCGCCAGTTCATCGCCCAAGTCGAGCAGCTGCACGCGTTCACCAAGGAGGTGCGCGCATTCGCCGACCAGGTCAATGAACTGCGCTACGCCGACCTGGCTCGCCAAGCCATTCTGGCAACCGGCCGTGACCACGGCACGGTCCGCATTGACGACCACGGCCAGACCGTGACGTGCGAACTGAAGAACAACATCGTTTGGGACCAGGCCAAGATGAGGCAGCTGGCTAGCAATATCGCCGCCTCGGGCGATATCCCCGAACAGTACATGACCATCACCTACAAGGTGTCGGAGACCAAGTACAAAAATTGGTCCGACGTCATGCGCAAGCAGTTCGAGGCAGCTCGTACCGTGCGTCCCGGCAAGTCCACCTTCACGCTGGAGCACCCCGAAGTTGTGCTCGCCGGTCAGGAGGCATGGCAATGACGCTGCCCATCATCAGCGCAGACCAGCGCCTGGCCGAGCCCCGCTGCGCCAAGATCGTCCTCGTCGGGATCCCCGGCGCGGGCAAGACCAGCCAGCTCAAGACGCTGCCGGAAGACAGCACCCTGTTTGTCGATCTGGAGGCGGGCGACCTGGCGGTGCTGGACTGGTACGGCGACACGCTGCGCCCCCGCTCGTGGCCCGAGTTCCGCGACCTGGTCGTGTTCCTGGCCGGACCCAATCCGGCGGCCAGCTCCGAGCAGCCGTATTCGCAGGCGCACTTCGACGCGGTGTGCCGCCGCTACGGCGACCCGGCGCAGCTGGACAAGTACCGCACGTACTTCGTGGACTCGATCACCGTGCTGTCCCGGCTGTGCCTGGCCTGGGCCAAGACGCAACCGCAGGCGTTCTCCGAGCGCACCGGCAAGCCGGACACGCGGGGCGTCTACGGCCTGCTCGGTACCGAGATGATCGCGGCCCTTACGCACCTGCAACACGTTCGCGACAAGCACGTCGTGTTCGTGGCGATTCTGGAAGAGAAGGTTGACGAGTTCAACCGGCGGTTTTTCGCGATCCAGCTCGAGGGCAGCAAGACCGCGCTGGAGTTGCCCGGTGTCATCGATGAGGTGATCACGCTGGCGCTGCTGCGCCCCGACGCGCCAGCGGACGGGGAGGCGGCTGCCGCGCCCGTGGAGCCGTTCCGCGCGTTCGTCACCAACACCGACAACGCCTGGGGCTACCCGGCCAAGGACCGCTCCGGCCGGCTGGACGCCCTGGAGGAACCTCACCTGGGCAAGTTGATCGCCAAGACCGCGGCGCCCCGCAAGCCTGTGCCGCTGGCCGGCGCCACGACCCAACCGAATTTTTCCTGATACCTGAGAGCTTTGACCATGACGTTTTGGAATGACTTCAACGACGCCGGCCGGCAAGTCACCTTCGACCTGATCCCCAAGGGCACGCTGCTCAAAGTCCGCATGACCGTGCGTCCGGGCGGTTACGACGATCCGTCCCGTGGCTGGACGGGTGGCTGGGCCACCGAATCCGAGCACACCGGCAGTGTGTATCTCGCCACCGAGTTCGTGGTGCTCGACGGGCCGTTTGCCAAGCGCAGGCTGTGGTCGATGATCGGCCTGTATTCGCCCAAGGGGGACGAGTGGTCCAACATGGGCCGGGTCTTTGCGCGGGCCGCGCTCAACTCCGCGCGCGGCGTGCATCCGGAGGACAACGGCCCCCAGGCCCAGGCCGCACGCAGGATCCGCGACCTCGGCGAACTCAACGGCCTGGTGTTCATCGGCCGCGTCGACATCGAGCTCGACAGCCGGGGCGACGCTCGCAACGTGGTCCGGCAGGCGGTGGAGCCGGACCACAAGGACTACGTGGCGCTCATGGCCGGCAACACGTCGCCGGCGAACGTCGCCAATGGCGGGGGTGGCCGCGCGCACGCACCCGCCGCGTCGGCGCCGGCACACGCCGCCCAAATCCGCCCGGCGGCTGGCTTCGCCCGCCCGTCGTGGGCGCAGTGAGGAGGGCGCGTGCAATGCTGGGTTTGTCGCCAACAAGCACGTGGCTACCGGCACGCGGACCTGCGCTTCCGCGTGGGCGATCCGCGTCGCCATCCGCCCGACTGGGCCTTCTGCTCGCGTCGCTGCCAGGACGCCTTCCACGCCATGTACGGGGCTTGGCGCAAGACCGAGCCGCCGTTGTCCGAATCACTCACAAGGGAGGCGTACATGCCTGAGACCACTGCGCAGCAGCGTGCTGCGATGCGCCGTTGCCTGCGGCCGTTCGGGAACGTGGCGGGCGAGATCGGCTTCGACAAGCCGCTGGCCCACTACGCCGAAGACGAGGCCCTGCGGGTGATCGAGACCATCGTGTCCGCGTACACGGAGGCGATGG
Source organism: Ralstonia pseudosolanacearum (assembly GCF_024925465.1). Taxonomy (NCBI): domain Bacteria; kingdom Pseudomonadati; phylum Pseudomonadota; class Betaproteobacteria; order Burkholderiales; family Burkholderiaceae; genus Ralstonia; species Ralstonia pseudosolanacearum. The sequence goes on from NZ_CP103852.1 coordinate 1,266,799, forward strand.
CACTCAATGCGCCGCGTGCCCAGGCCGCCTCCATGGGGCAGCGGCGTTCCATAGGACTGTCGGCGGATGCGTTCGCCGATTTGGAAGATGACATTCCGTGGTAACCGAGATGCTGGATTTCAATCACCGCAATCACCGCCCCAAAACCCGCGGCGCCATCGAGCCGCGCCGCACCCGTCGAGCCGCGCGTCCGCGCCCGCTGGTGACCATGCGAGTCGTGGAGCGGCTGCTGCAGCGCCACGTCAATGCGCCGGTCACCGGGCTCATGCCCGAGCAGCGCCTGATCTTGGCGGTGCTCTGCCAAGCCATCGCCGACGCCCGATATGGGGAGAACCGATCCGTGCAGGAGGACGCGGAGCGCTTCCTGCGCGGCGGCGATCTCGCGCAGGTGGCTGGGCTGATCGATCTCAACCCCGCTTTTGTTCGCGAGGTGGCGGTCAAGACCGGCTATCTCCTGGCGGCCGCTGACGAACTGCAAGAACGGAGCGCCGATGCTCGACTTCAATGACAGCCCATCGCAAGGGCGGGAGGCCGCTCGTCCCGCATCCTCGGACGGGGAGCGGGAGCGTATCCGGGGCCTGCTGCTCGACCGGCTGGAATCGGTGCTGGCCATCCTGTTCCCAGCCGGGAAGAAGCGGCGGAACAAGTTCGTGATCGGTGACATCCAGGGCAACCCCGGCGACAGCCTGGAAATCGTGCTCGACGGCGAGAAGGCCGGCCTGTGGACGGACCGCGCCACCGGCGACGGCGGGGATGTGTTCGCCGTGATCGCGGGCACCCTGGGGGTCGATGTGCACACGGAGTTCCCGAGGGTGCTGGCGCGCGCTGCCGACCTGCTGGGTCTCGTCAGCACGCAGCCGGTGCGGCGCAAGCGCCGGGAGCCGCCGACGGACGAGCTCGGCCCCGAGACCGCCAAGTGGGACTACCTGGACGCCGCCGGCAAGCTGATCGGCGTGGTCTACCGCTACGACCCGCCTGGCCGGGGCAAGGAATTCCGGCCGTGGGACGCCAAGCGCCGCAAGATGGCCCCGCCCGATCCGCGCCCGCTGTACAACCAGCCGGGACTGGCGACCGCCACACAGGTCGTGCTGGTCGAAGGCGAGAAGTGCGCCCAGGCCCTGATCGACGCCGGCATCGTCGCCACCACGGCGATGCATGGCGCCAATGCACCCGTCGATAAGACCGACTGGTCGCCGTTGGCGGGCAAGATCGTGCTGATTTGGCCAGACCGGGACAAGCCGGGCTGGGAGTACGCAGCAAACGCGGCTCAGGCCGTGCTGCGGGCGGGCGCCGTGTCGGTGGCCATTCTCGTACCGCCGGAAGCTGCACCGGAGGGCTGGGACGCAGCCGATGCCATCGAGGAAGAGTTCGACATCGGCGGCTATCTCGCGGCCGGTGCGCGGGTGCCCGTGATGCTTGAGGTCGACGACACCGTGTCGGCCGACGTGCTGGCGGGCGTGGACTGGGAAACCGAGGACGGGCTGGCGACGGCCTTCACGCGCCGTTATGGCGACGACTGGCGCTACTGCTCCCTGTGGGGAAAATGGCTGGTCTGGACCGGGGTGCGATGGAATCACGACCAGTTGCTGTACGTCACCCACCTGTCGCGCGGCATCTGCCGGGTGGCCTCGTTCAAGGCGGACACGCCGCGGCAGAAAGCCAAGCTGGCGAGCTCGTCGACCATCGCCTCGGTCGAGAAGATCGCCCGTTCGGACCCGAAGCATGCGGCCACCGCCGACGAGTGGGATGCCGACGTGTGGGCGCTGAATACGCCGGGCGGCGTGGTCGACCTGCGCACGGGCCAACTGCGCGCGCACCGGCGCGAGGACCGGATGACCAAGATCACCACGGCGACGCCAGGAGGTGACTGTCCGACCTGGCGGCAGTTCCTTGCTGAAGTGACGGGCGGTGACGCCGAGCTGCAAGCCTACCTGCAGCGGATGGCGGGTTACGCCCTGACCGGGTCGACGCAGGAGCACGCGCTGTTCTTCCTGTACGGCACGGGTGCCAACGGCAAGTCGGTGTTCGTCAACACGCTGGCGACGATCCTGGGCGACTACGCGGTCAACGCCGCGATGGACACGTTCATGGAAACGCGCGCCGACCGGCATCCGACCGACATGGCGGGCCTGCGCGGCGCGCGCTTTGTTGCGGCCATCGAGACCGAGCAGGGACGGCGCTGGGCCGAATCGAAGGTCAAGAACCTGACGGGTGGCGACAAGATTTCCGCGCGCTTCATGCGCCAGGATTTCTTCGAGTTCTTCCCGCAGTTCAAGCTGTTTGTTGCGGGCAACCACAAACCGGCCATCCGCAACATCGATGAGGCGATGAAGCGGCGGTTGCACCTGATCCCGTTCACGATCACCGTGCCGCCTGAGCGCCGGGACAAGTACCTGCAGCAGAAGCTGCTGGCCGAGCGGGGCGGCATCCTGGCGTGGGCCGTCCAGGGCTGTCTGGACTGGCAGCGATTGGGACGGCTGCAGCCGCCGCAACAGGTGCTGGACGCGACCGAGGAGTATTTCGAGGCCGAGGACGCGCTGGGCCGCTGGCTGGACGAACGTTGTGTGCGAGAGGCCAACGCCAAGACGCTGACCGCCGAGTTGTTCAACGACTGGAAACAGTGGGCCGAAGCCGCAGGCGAGTTTGGCGGGTCGCAAAAGCGATTTGCTGATTTGTTGCTCATCCGCGGCGTCGAGAAATGGCGGAATACGGCGGGTTTGCGGGGCTTCCGGGGCGTGGGTCTGAAGCATCCGCCGATGCCGACCTATAGCCCGTACTCGGACAACTGAGCACCACGCCGACACATCCGACCGACGGATCGGACGGACTACGTCGTTAACTCTTACGCGTGCGTATACGCGCGCACCTTATGGAGGTTTCGATGTAGTGCGTCCGATCCGTCGGTCCGAACAAAACGAAGGACTGAAACCATGACGACGACCCACGTCGCGCAACACCAGAACATCAAGCTTGGCGGGGCATTGCAGCCACTGTTGTTCCGAGACGCAGGAGGTGTGGCATGAAGATTCCCACACCGTCCTACCGATCCGCGCTGGCCCGCGCGCAACCTGAGGTCACGGACCTCGAAGCCTTCAAACGGCAAGGCTGGCGGGACCAGCGCATCCTCGTGGTCGCCGAATCCGACGGCCGCCTGGACTTCCTCGAACGCGAGCTGGTGCGCCGCATCGGTGAGCGGCTCTATGGCGAGGGAGGCAGGCGCCATGACCGCTAGCTCGGAAGCCTGGACACTCGATTCCGTGGCGGCTCGTTTCGAGGAGGCGGCCCGTACCGGACGCACGCTGCCACCTGTGCGCGTGCAGGGCTACTTCCGAGTGTGGCCTCACATCGTGCGCGAGCAATGGGAGCGCTTGGCGGCGGACGAGCAGCCGCGTCACTACTACCCGCCCAGTCCCGCGGCCATCGACCGGATGCTCGAGACGATGCGGTGGGTGCAGTGGCTGGACGTGGACCATCGGCACCTGGTCTGGATGCGAGCGCAAGGCGACGAATGGCAGTACATCGCCAAGCGCTATGCGTGCTGCATCAAGACGGCCCAACGGCGCTGGCAGCGCGCCATGCAGACCGTGGTCAGCCGGCTCAACGGAGGTGAACTCGCGAGCCGTAAGTAATATTGAGCAATATCGGCAACGCCTGCGGAGGATTGCGGGGCGTTGCTATCGGTTGATAAGCCAACGCAAAAAGGGGGGTGTCGCATCGTCCCCGAAAAGCGGTACATTTACGCCTATCGTGACGACATGAGCGCCGGGGCCGCGAGGCCCCCCAGGGGGCGAAGGGGTCCTTCCTAGCCAAAGCGCAATACGGGAGGCACACGCGCAACGCTTGCCTACCGTCAGGGTGCGAACCCAGGTTCGCACGGTTCGCGGTTCGCACCCTCACCCGGTTCGCACGACTCCATTCCACGCCCGCCCACGGCCCGTCCGTCGGCGGGCGTTTTCATTTCCACACGGCCTGCGCCGGGGCTTGATCCCGCGCGGGCCGTTTCCGTTTGGGAACCCGAAACAGAACATGCTCAACGTCGAGTACCGCAAGGTTGCGGCGCTGATCCCCTACGCCAGGAACCCTCGAACGCACAGCGACGAGCAGGTGGCGAGGGTCGCCGCCAGCATCGTGGAGTACGGCTGGACCAACCCGGTCCTGGTCGACGGCGAGAACGGCGTGATTGCAGGCCACGGGCGCCTGGCCGCCGCGCGCAAGCTCGGCATGGACGAGGTCCCGGTGATCGAATTGGCGCACCTGTCGCCCACACAGAAGCGCGCGTTGATCCTCGCCGACAACCGCATCGCGCTCGACGCGGGTTGGGATGACGAACTGCTGGCGCTGGAATTCGCGGAGTTGGCCGATGCCGGCTACGACCTGTCCCTGACCGGATTCGACTACAACGAGATCGATGCACTGCTGGTCGATGACCTGGGGGAGGCCGGGGATGATGGGCAGGGCGATCCGGAACCGGATGCGGCGGACGACGTGCCTGCAGCATCGGCGGTACCGGTGTCCCGGCCGGGCGACGTCTGGCTGCTGGGCGAACACCGCCTGATTTGCGGTGATGCCACCGATGCCACAGTGATCGCAACCCTGATGGCAGGCCAGCAAGCCGACCTGTGCTTCACCTCGCCGCCGTACGCCAACCAGCGCAACTACACCACCGGCGGCATCGCCGACTGGGACGTGCTGATGCGCGGCGTCTTCGGCAACCTGCCGATGGCTGGCGACGGCCAAGTGCTCGTCAACCTTGGGCTGGTCCACCGCGATAGCGAGGTCGTCCCATACTGGGATGGCTGGATCGGCTGGATGCGCACGCAGGGGTGGCGGCGGTTCGGCTGGTACGTCTGGGATCAGGGACCGGGCATGCCCGGCGACTGGCGTGGCCGGTTGGCACCTTCCTTCGAATTCGTCTTCCACTTCAATCGTGAGGCTCGCCAAGCAAACAAGACCGTGCCTTGCAAGTACGCCGGCCAGGACGAGCACCTGCGCCCGGACGGCACATCGACCTCGATGCGGGGCAAGGACGGCGTTCGGGGAAGCTGGGCCCATGAGGGCACGGTCACGCAGGACACCCGGATTCCCGATTCGGTGATCCGCGTGATGCGGCACAAGGGCAAGATCGGCCGCGACATCGATCACCCAGCCGTGTTCCCGGTTGCGCTGCCGGAGTTCGTGATCGAGGCGTACTCGGATGCCGGCGATATCGTGTTCGAACCCTTCTGCGGCAGCGGCACCACCATGCTGGCCGCCCAGCGCACCGGTCGGCTATGTCGCAGCGTCGAGATCGCCCCCGAATATGTGGATGTCGCGATCCAGCGCTTCCAGCAGAACTTCCCGGAGGTGCCGGTGACGCTGCAGTCGACCGGGCAGTCCTTCGAGACGGTCTCGGCAGAGCGGATGGCGGGCGAGGAGGTGGTGCAATGACGGCCTCCTGGCTCGCAGGCAAGATCGAACACTGGCCGATTCAGCGGCTGGCCCCCTACGCTGCCAACGCCCGGACGCACTCCGACGAGCAGATTGCACAGATCGCGGCCAGCATGGTCGAGTTCGGATTCACCAATCCCATCCTGGCCGGCGGTGACGGCATCATCGTCGCGGGCCACGGCAGGCTCGCCGCGGCCCGGAAACTGGGCCTGGAGACGGTGCCGGTGGTCGTGCTCGATCACCTGAGCCCGACGCAACGCCGTGCCCTGGTGATCGCGGACAACCGCATCGCCGAGAACGCGGGCTGGGATGAAGCGGTACTGCGCGCCGAGTTGGCCGCGCTTGATGCGGCAGACTTCGATCTGTCGTTGACGGGCTTCGACGCCGACGCGCTGGCCGAGCTAATGGACGAAGGTGAGGGCGACGGCGACGCAGCGGATGCTCCGTTGCCGGATGTCCCTGAGGCTCCGATCTCCCGGCCTGGGGACATCTGGGTGATGGGCAAGCATCGCCTCCTCTGCGGCGATGCCACTGTCGCCGAGAACTACGATCGGCTGTTGCAGGGCGAGCCGGCAGACATGGCTTTTCTAGATCCTCCCTATAACGTGAACTATGCCAACACGGCCAAGGACCGGCAGTGCGGCACGAGTCGGGCCATCCTGAACGACAACCTGGGCGGCGGCTTCTACGATTTCCTGCTGGCGGCGCTGACGCCGCTGGTCGCCAACTGCCGGGGCGCCATCTACGTGGCCATGTCCTCCAGCGAACTGGACGTGCTGCAGGCGGCGTTCCGCGAAGCGGGCGGGCACTGGTCGACCTTCATCATCTGGGCCAAGGATCGCTTCACGCTCGGGCGCGCAGACTACCAGCGGCAGTACGAGCCGATCCTGTACGGGTGGGCGGAAGGCGCGCAGCACCATTGGTGCGGCGATCGCGACCAGGGGGACGTCTGGCAGATCAACAAGCCCGCCCGGAACGACCTGCACCCGACGATGAAGCCGGTGGAACTGGTGGAGCGAGCGATTCGCAATTCGAGCCGGCCCGGTGATGTGGTGCTCGACGCGTTCGGCGGTTCGGGTACGACGCTGATTGCGGCAGAGAAAGCGGCGCGCGCGGCGCGCCTGATCGAGCTGGATCCCAAGTACGCCGATGTGATCGTGCGCCGGTGGCAGGATTGGACGGGTACTCTCGCGTGCAGGGAGGCGGACGGTGCCGGATTCGATGAGCTGAGATCGGGCAGCATCACGTAAAACGGCTCGCCACGCCAATGGAGATTGCACGAACGAGCCTTGCCGTCGCCTATCGATTTGCCGGCAGCCAACACCCTTATGAATGTACTCATTTGAGTACGCCTGACTAGGGGGTAACAGGTGGCCTCTCCCTGTTCTACAAATGGGAAACAGAGCGCCGGACGACGGATTATTTATTGTGGTCAGTCGATTCTCGGTGGCAACGTGTAGCCGCGCGGGCTACGTTGCTGCCTGAGTCGCTGTGCTACCGCGCCGCCGCCGTATTTCGCCATGAACAGCCGCGAGAGCGAATCAGCCACGTGCTCTGCTGCTTCTGGCGATGATGGTCGTTACCGGGAGAGGGAGCTATGTCACTAGGTGCTGCCGCGGATGTCGCAATTGGGCTCATATTCTGCTATCTCTTGCTGGGCCTCATCGGTTCCTCGGTGCAGGAGGCTATAGCCGGTTTGATCAACCTAAGGGGCAAGACCCTATTTCAGGGATTGCAGCGCATGCTTGATGGCCCGGCGAGCCCGCTCTTCACGGGGGTCGCTGCGCACGCGCTGGTTAGGTCCGATTCGGCGGATGGTCGTGAGCCGTCCTACGTGTCAGCCGCGAATTTCAGCTTGGCTCTCATCGACACTTTGCTGAACAGTCCATCTAGCAATGGTGCACCTAGCAATACGATTGCCGACCTGCAAGCGAGTATCGCGAAACTGCCTGAAGGCAAGGCGAAGCAGGCGCTCGGTGCATTGCTAACCCAGGCCAACGGCAGCCTCAGCCAATTTCAGGCGGATGTGGAGCACTGGTTTGACGATGCAATGGACCGCGTCAGCGGCATCTACAAGCGTTGGGCACACAATTCCCTGTTGATCTTCGGTATCGTGATCGCGTTCGGCGGGAATATTGACACCATTGCAATAGCGCAGACGCTGTGGACCAGCGCCGCAGTGCGCGCACAGGTAGTGGAGGCGGCGCAGCAGGCAACCTCAGGAGTAAAGGGCGCCGACGGCCTGGCGGCTAACGCGGCGGCGAAACTGGCCGATTTGCCAATTCCGATTGGCTGGCACGACAAGCCCTCCGACTCCTCGGCCACATTGGCCATATTGGCGAAGATCGTGGGATGCCTGATCACTGCACTTGCAGTTTCTCTGGGAGCGCCGTTCTGGTTCGACACGCTACAGAAATTTCTGAATCTGCGCACTACGGGGCCGCGACCAAAGAAATCCGACTCGGAAACTGAATCCCCTGAAGGGAGTCCGTTCACGGCAGAAAGCAGGTCATTGCGCTCGGCCAGTTCCGGCAATTCGATAGCCCGAGTCGCCTCCAATTAACGAATGGTACACATCGGAGTTCTGCCGATCAGGGGGCTTTATGAGGAGCGTATCACCCATTCTGGGGGTGCCGATACCATCAGCCGTCACCTACAACTGGGAAATACAGCGCGGTGCTTGCCGGGGCACGAAGGTGTTTCCACCATAACGAACGCGCGACAAAGAGTTACCCATCAAACGGTGTGGAGAGGGAGGGACAGTCATGCAAGAAGCACGTTGTCGGATGGCGCTTGGCGCCATCGCAGTACCGGTGCTATCCGGATTGCTATTTGGGTGCGCGGCCAGCAACAAGGTTACGGGACCCGGCGCACTTCGCCAGACTTGGGGCACACAGTTCGAGCAATACGGCATCTTCGCCGTATTCCCGCCGCGTGCAGACATTCAAGTGGGAGACATCTACCTCACCTGCACCTCGACCATCGAGCAGAAGTTCGACGCGGCCAACGAAACGGCGCGCCGGATGGTCCCGAGTCCGATGTGGGTAGCCTCCGTGCCGGGCATGGTCGATACCGCACAGAAAGACGGCGCTCTGTCCAAACTGTACAAGACCCGCGTGCAGTTGCCGCGAATTGCTGTACCAACTGCTGAGGAGGGCGACACCCCCGCACCTGTTGCCACATCGGCCATGGTCGCAGCGAGTGCACCGGTAGCAACGCCTGCGCTCAAGACCAAGGCCGGTGGTACGAAGACGCAGCGTGCAGCGCATGACAACGCCGACGGATCAGGTGGCACTACGCCCACGGCGTCGATTTTCCGCGGCCGTCCGCTCTCGATGGCGATGCCAGTATCGTTACCGGAGTTTTTCTCGGTCTCCGGAACCAAGGCGGCTGCCGAGGCGATCGTTCCGCTGCCGACAATCCTGGCTCACCTGGGTGTCAATGCCAGCGCCATCGATTCCGTGCAGATCTCCGTGCCATCGGCGGAGTCGTATGGGTTACCAGCTACGAGGATGATGACGGCACTGGCCGACTGGCATAGCGCGGGGGGGCCCGCGCTCGACGACATCGCGAACTTGCAAAGAATCAGCTCGCCGCTTCGGAGTGGTAACGGCACACGATGGTGCCCCTTGGGCATACCGCAGTTCATGGTGGTGACAGAGGTCTTTGCTACGCGCTCCATTGACGTGAGCATGTCGTTTTCCAACGCGGCTGGCGTGGGCGGAGGAGTTGGGCTCAACTTGCCCACCGGCAGCAAGAACGCGGCTGTGTGGGATGCGCTTAGCCAGTACTTCGTCCCGCAGAAGCAGGGCTCGAACGGGAGCGGCAGCAATAGCGGTAGCACAGACGACAAGGCCGGCGCCAACCCTGTATCCGCCCCCCAGCCGACGATCGATCAGGCGACTGCTTTCATCAAAGAGCTGAACGCACTGTATTCAAAGATGGGCGGAGAGCAGACGCTTTCCTACCCTGGCGCGCAGGTCACGGTTGTGGCGGCTAACAACGCAGGCGTCAGCATGAACCGCAAGTTCGAGGTGCCTGTGGTGATTGGGTATCGGGGTATGCCGTTGCCGCTGGAGTTCTTCGACAATACCCCGGGGCTTCCCTATACACCAAAGTCCCCGATATCTCCGGCGCCTGGCACGGTTGCATCAGCGTCCGGCCCCGACTTCTCTCATTTTCCGAACACTGCGTTGTCCGAGCAGAAGAAGATCGAAGGCGTCTTGTCCGATAATGCACAAGCGGCACTAGGGTTGCTGCAGCCTGCGGTACCGGAAAAAAAATAGCGGATGAGCACAGTTCAGGGTACGCGTTTGATGGTGTTGCTCATTGCGTTTTCCTTGAGGTTGGCGCTGTCAATCACGACAACGACATGAACTCGCTGTTCCCACCACAAGCCAAGCGCTGTTCGCAGCCTTCAGCGGGGTCGCCGCTTTCGCGGCCGACCCCGCTCGACATCAGGCAGGCTGGTCGCTTTGCTCATCTGTCGTTGCGATCCGGTACACGCGTTCGCCGCTGGCGGGCTTGTGAGAGGTGATGGCCAGGCCGAGCCGCTTCTTGAAGGTGCCGGCAAACGCGCCGCGCACGGTGTGGGCTTGCCAGCCGGTCTCCTGGCAGATCTGGCTCACCGTTGCCCCCTCGGGGCGGCGCAGCATCTCGATCACCTTGGCCTGCTTGCTGTTCTCGCGCGCGCGTGGCACCTTGCGCGGCGCATCGGGTTCTGCGGCGGCCTCTTCGGGCTGCGGTGCTTCGAGCCCCAGTGCGCCGTAGCCTTCGGCCGCAACCAGCCAGTCGCCGCCGGCGGCGGCAATCAGGTCCCGTTTGACCATGCCTTCGAGCACCTTCTTGCGTGCCCCGCCTTTGATGTTGTCGGGGAACCATTCGATCTTGCCACCGGTGTGTTGGGCGGCATGGGCGAGGATGGCGTGCTGTGTCGGGGTCAGTTGTTGCGTCGTCATGTTTATTCCTTCGAGGTGGTTTGAACGTGTTGCGATGAACGCGCTGTTCGCGCAGGAAGCCAAGCGCGATCTGCTTGGCTTCGAGTGGGTTCGATTAGATGTTGGTGTTCGCCAACGCTGTGGTTTCAGACGCCTTGCGGCCGTGTTCGACGCCTGCTTCAAACGCGGCTTCGAGCGCCCTGCGCACAGACCAGACCGAGACTTCGCGGAAGTCGAGACGATCCGATTTGCGGGTCTCCAGGGTTTCGATTAGGAGATGCACGGCAGCAATGGAGGCGAGACGTCGCTGAATGCGAGCAGGCAAGGTGGTTGGCTTGCGTGCGGGTTTGCTCATGGGTTCTTCTTCGATGTCGTGGAGGGTGGACGTATGAACGCGCTGTGCCGCACAGAAGCCAAGCGCTATCCGCAAAAGAACCAGCAAAATCCAGATGGGAATTTCGATTCGCGCCTATGCACGGCATCGGGGCGTGTCCGATGCCGCCGTGCGCAAGGCCATCGCCGCCGGCCGCATCACGCCGGAAGCCGATGGCACCGTCGATGCGGACCGCGCCGACACCGAATGGGCACGCAACACTGAAGCGCCGCGCAACGGCACGCGCACAAGGCCCGCCAGGGTCGCTGTGCCGCAGGAGGGTGGGCAGGCCCCGGACGGGCCGGCGGCGTCGCCCACGGGCGGCACGTCACTGCTGCAGGCCCGCACTGTCAACGAGGTGGTCAAGGCGCAGACCAACAAGGTGCGTCTCGCCCGCCTCAAGGGCGAACTGGTGGACCGCTCGCAGGCCATCGCGCATGTCTTCACGCTGGCGCGCGCCGAGCGCGATGCATGGCTGAACTGGCCGGCGCGCGTCTCCGCGCAGATGGCGGCAACCCTGGGCGTCGATTCCCACTCGATGCACGTCGCGCTGGACGCGGCCGTGCGTGATCACCTGCAGGAGCTGGGCGAGCTGCGCCCGCGCGTGGATTGATGCTGGTAGCGGATTACGAAGGCGCCGCCGAAATCGAGCGCGCCTGGCGTGAAGGACTGACGCCCGATCCGCTGCTGACCGTTTCCGAATGGGCCGACCGCCATCGCATGCTGTCGAGCAAGGCGTCGGCGGAGCCGGGGCGCTGGCGCACCAGCCGCACGCCGTATCTGCGCGCGATCATGGATTGCCTGTCGCCCACCTCGGCCATCGAGCGGGTGGTCTTCATGAAAGCGGCTCAGCTCGGCGCGACCGAGATGGGGTCGAACTGGATCGGCTACGTGATCCACCACGCGCCGGGTCCCATGATGGCGGTCTGGCCGACGGTGGAGATGGCCAAGCGCAACTCCAAGCAGCGGATCGATCCGCTGATCGAGGAGTCAGCGGTGCTGGCCGAGCGTATCGCGCCGGCCCGCTCGCGCGACTCGGGCAACACCATCCTGGCCAAGGAGTTCCGGGGCGGCGTGCTGGTCATGACCGGGGCCAACAGCGCCGTGGGCCTGCGCTCGATGCCGGTGCGGTACCTGTTTCTCGATGAGGTGGACGGCTACCCGCTGGACGTCGAGGGCGAAGGCGATGCGATCTCGCTTGCTGAAGCCCGGACTAGGACGTTTGCGCGCCGCAAAATTCTCATCGTGTCGACGCCGACGATTGCCGGCGCCAGCACCATCGAACGCGAATATGACGCCTCTGACCAACGCAGGTACTTCGTGCCGTGCCCGCACTGCGACCATCGCCAGTGGCTGCGCTTCGAGCAGCTACGCTGGACCAAGGGCGAGCCGGAGACGGCCGCCTACATCTGCGAGGCCTGCGACGAACCCATCCAGGAGCACCACAAGGCGTGGATGCTGGAGCAGGGCGAATGGCGGGCGATGGCGGAAACGAGCGGCCGCACGGCGGGCTTCCACCTGTCCTCGCTCTACAGCCCGGTGGGCTGGCGCAGCTGGCGTGACATCGCCGCAGCCTGGGAGAGCGCGGTGAGCAAGGAATCCGGCTCGGCGGCAGCGATCAAGACCTTCCGCAACACGGAGCTCGGCGAGACCTGGGTCGAGGATGGTGAGGCGCCTGACTGGCAACGCCTGCTGGAGCGGCGCGAGGACTATGCCATCGGCACTGTGTCGGCGGGCGGCCTGCTGCTCTCGGCCGGTGCCGACGTGCAGCGGGACCGCATCGAGGTCTCGGTCTGGGCATTCGGCAGGGGCAAGGCGTCCTGGCTCGTGGAGCACCGCGTGCTGATGGGGGACACCGCCCGCGACGGGGTGTGGAAGCGGCTGGCCGAACTCGTCAACGAGCAGTGGACACATGCCAGCGGCGCGTCGATGCCGCTGGCGCGTCTCGCGCTCGACACCGGCTTCGCGACACAGGAGGCGTACACCTTCGTGCGCGCCTGCCGGGACGCCCGGGTGATGGCGGTCAAGGGTTCGGCGCGTGGCGCCGCGCTGATCGGCACGCCCACACCGGTCGACGTCATGCGCAATGGCAAGAAATTGCGCCGGGGCATCAAGCTCTTCATGGTGGCGGTCGGCATCGCCAAGCAGGAGTTCTACAACAACCTGCGCAAGGCCGCCGACGTGGCAGAAGATGGCGTGACGGTCTCGTTCCCATCCGGCTTCGTGCACCTGCCGAAGGTGGACGGAGAGTTCCTGCAGCAGCTGTGCGCCGAGCAACTGATCACCCGCCGCGATCGCAACGGCTTCCCCATCCGCGAGTGGCAAAAGATGCGCGAGCGCAACGAAGCGCTCGACTGCTACGTGTACGCGCGGGCGGCCGCCAGCGCTGCCGGCCTCGACCGCTTCGAGGAGCGCCACTGGCGTGAGCTGGAACGGCAACTGGGCATGGCGCCGCCGCCCGATGGTCCACCCCCAACCGAACCACCGGTCCTCATAGATGCCACCGCTCGCGGTGGCATCGCCGTTTCTGGGGCCCGCAAATCCAGCCGACGCGTGATCAAGAGCCGCTGGCTGTCCTGAGCACCTCGGTGCTCTTCATTCTGTTACCCGGAGTTCATCCCCATGAGTTTGCAGACTCGCATCGAATCCCTCGTCCAGCGCCTGGCGTCGGAGTTCAAGACCATTCACGACCAGGTGGGCTCGCTCGCCCGCCTGTCGACCACCGACAAGACCAGCCTTGTCTCGGCGATCAACGAGCTGCGCGCGCAGTTCGACAAGATCGCCAGCGCCGCGCTGATCGATGACAGCAACGCGGCCGGCACCACGACCACCTTCTCCGCCTCGCGCATTACCGGCCTGCTGGACGCACTGAAGGCCGACTTGCTGGGCGGCGCCGATGCGGCCTTCGACACGCTCAAGGAACTGCAGGAGGCGATCCTCAAGGACCAGACCGGCATCGCCGCGCTGCTGGCCGCCGTGGACCGCCGCGTGCGTTTCGATGCCGCCCAGGCGCTGACCGCCGACGAGCAGGCCCAGGCCCGCCAGAACATCGGCGCGGTGGCGGCGGCCGCCATCGGCGACCCCGAGACCGACTACGTGCCAGTCTTCGAGGCGGCGCTGGCCGGCGCCTGATCCGGCCGCCATGTCGCTGACCGGACACATCGCCGAGCTCGCCGCCGCCATCGCCCAGGAGGTCCGCGCGCGCATCACCGCGGATCACCCGGGTCTGGCCCGCGCCTGGGTCAGCTTCGGCTCGGCCGGCGACCAGGCGGTGATCCGGTCGGCCTTCAATGTCGATAGCGTAATCCGCGTCGGCACAGGCAAGTACCGCGTGGTCTTTGCCGAGCCGATGCCCGACGACACCTACTGCTGGGTCGCCTTCGCCCGCAATGCGGGCCGGCAGTCCGCCATGAAGGTCGCTGGTGCCCGCGTGCGCGCGGAGGCCAAGACCGCCGCGTTTGTGGAGGTCATCTGCACAACGGCCGCCGGAACGCTATCGGACTCGTCTGAATTCAACCTGATCGTATTTCGCTGATGGCATACACCGAAGCGCAGCTGCAGGCGCTGGAGGCCGCACTCGCCCGGGGCGAGCGTCGCGTCACCTTCCAAGACAAAACGGTCGAATACCGGTCCGTCGACGAGCTCAAGCTCGCGATCCGCGAGGTCAAGCGCGGGCTGTTCGAGCAGGCCGCTGCAAGCGGCCTGTGGCCGGGTGCCCCGCGTCAGATCCGCGTGACGACCGGCAAAGGGTTTTGATGGCCGGAGCTGTCTCCCGAACCTCGGGACGAGCTCAGGCCGGCTGGTTCGGCAGGATCCGCAGCCTGTTCGGCCAGCCGCCGGTCCACGAGGCCGCCGGCCGGGGCCGGCGTGCGCTCGCGTGGCGGCCCGGCAACCCGGGCGCGGTGGCGGCGCTGCTCGCCAGCGGCGAGGACCTGCGCATCAAGAGCCGCGATCTCGTGCGGCGCAACGCCTGGGCGCAGGCCGGCATCGAGGCCTTCGTCGCCAATGCGGTCGGCACCGGCATCAAGCCGCAGAGTTTGTCCACGGACGACGCCTTCAAGGCCGACGTGCAGGCCCTGTGGCGCGACTGGACCGAGGAAGCGGATGCCGCCGGCCAGACCGACTTCTACGGCCTGCAAGCGCTCGCCTGCCGCGCCATGCTGGAAGGCGGCGAATGCCTGATCCGGCTGCGCCCGCGCCGTCCCGAGGATGGCTTGTCCGTGCCGCTGCAACTGCAGTTGCTGGAGGCCGAGCACCTGCCGCTGACCCTGAACATCGATCTGCCGTCCGGGAATGCGGTGCGCTCGGGCATCGAGTTCGACAGCCTGGGTCGGCGCGTGGCCTACCACCTGTACCGGTCGCATCCGGACGACGGCAGGCTTGCGCCGATGTCGGGGCAGGGCGGGCTCGATACGGTGCGGGTCGACGCCAGCGAGATCATCCACCTGTACCGCGTGCTACGGCCCGGTCAGATCCGGGGCGAGCCGTGGTTGTCGCGGGCGCTGGTGAAGCTCAACGAGCTCGACCAGTACGACGACGCGGAGCTGGTGCGCAAGAAGACCGCCGCGATGTTCGCGGGATTCGTCACGCGCCAGAGCCCCGAGGACAACCTGATGGGCGAGGGCTTGCCGGACGAGGCCGGCATCTCGCTGCTCGGGCTGGAGCCGGGGACGCTGCAGATTCTGGAGCCGGGCGAGGACATCAAGTTCTCGGATCCGGCCGATGTCGGCGGCTCTTATGGTGAGTTCCTGCGCACGCAGTTCCGCGCGGTTGCCGCAGCGCTCGGCATCACCTATGAGCAGCTGACCGGGGACCTGAGCGGCGTCAACTACTCGTCCATCCGGGCGGGGTTGCTGGAGTTCCGCCGCCGTTGCGAGATGGTGCAGCACAGCGTGCTGGTCCACCAGATGTGCCGCCCGGTGTGGGCCGCCTGGATGAAGCAGGCGGTGCTGTCCGGTGCGCTCACGGCTCCTGGCTTTGTGCGCGGTGGCGCGGCCCGGCGTCGCGAATACCTGCAGGTCAAGTGGATCCCGCAGGGCTGGCAGTGGGTGGACCCCGAGAAGGAGTTCAAGGCCATGCTACTGGCGATCCGTGCGGGCTTGATGAGCCGCTCGGAAGCCATTTCCACTTTCGGCTACGACGCCGAGGACATCGACCGCGAAATCGCCGCCGACAACGCCCGCGCCGACGCGCTCGGGCTGGTCTTCGATTCCGACCCGCGCCACACCGCCAAGGACGGCGCACCCGCCGCGTCCCGCCCGGACGCAACCGCCGGCGAACCCGTCGCCGCCTGAAGGATTTCCATGACCCTGTTGCCTCATCTGGCGACACGCCTCTTTGGCGTGCCGCTGGCGATCTATCGCCCAAAACTTGACGTGATCCTGTCGGTGCTGGGGCCGCGCGTGGGCCTGGCCGACCTGGCGCCACCGGGCGACTACGTACCATCCGCGCGCAACCCGGCCACCGGCCATGCCCCGATCGCCGTGATCCCGATCCATGGCACGCTGGTACGGCGCACGGTGGGCCTGGAGGCCGAGTCGGGGCTGGCCAGCTACACCGCGATCGGCGAACAGCTGGACGCGGCGCTGGCCGACCCGGGTGTCGCCGCGATTCTGCTCGATGTCGACAGCCCGGGCGGCGAGTCGAGCGGGGTCTTCGATCTCGCCGACCGGATCCGCGCCGCCGCGGCGATGAAGCCCATCTGGGCGGTGGCCAACGATATGGCGTTCTCGGCGGCCTATGCGCTCGCCAGCGCCGCGTCGCGGGTCTTCGTCTCGCGCACGGGCGGGGTCGGCTCGATCGGCGTGATCGCCATGCATGTCGACCAGTCCGTCAAGGACGCCAAGGACGGCATCCGCTACACAGCGGTGTTCGCCGGTGCCCGCAAGAACGACCTCAACCCGCACGCGCCGATCACCGACGAAGCGCAGGCGCAGCTGCAGGCCGAGGTGAGCCGCATCTACGGGCTGTTCGTCGCGACCGTGGCCAGCTATCGCGGGCTGTCGGCCGAGGCGGTGACGGCTACCGAAGCGGGGTTGTTCTTCGGCCCGGACGCTGTCACCGCCGGCTTGGCCGACGCCGTCGGCACGTTCGAGGACGCGCTCGCCCAGCTCACTGCATCCCTGTCTCCCGCGCCGGTCATGACGGCGCGCGGCGTTTCCCTCAACCCCCAGATGGACTGTTCCATGACCACCCAACCTGATCCCGCTGCCGTCAGCGTGCCGGCTGCGGAAGCACCCGGTGCCACCGCCCAACCTCCGGTGCTTGCATCGCAGCCGGCAGCCCCCGTCGCCAGCCACACCGACGCAGTCGAGATCGCCCAGCTGTGCACGCTGGCTGGCCGTGCCGACCTGATTGCCGGCTTCCTCGAAACGCGCGCGACGCCCGAGCGCGTGCGCAGCCACCTGCTCGCCGCGCGGGCCGAGGCGTCGCCCGAGATCGCGAGCCGCATCGATCCGCAGGCGCCAGTCGTCTCGGCCGACGCTGGCCATCCCGCATCCCCCCGCAATCCATTGCTCCAGGCCGTCAAGAAGCGCCTGGGCATTCAGTAATCACGACCCATGTCTGTCCTTCAAGAACCACTGAACCTGGGCGACCTCCTCAAATACGAGGCGCCCAACCTGTACTCGCGCGAGCGTGTCACCGTGGCCGCCGGCCAGACCCTGCCCCTGGGCACCGTGGTCGGCATGGTGACCGCCACGGGCAAGGTCAAGCAGCTCGACCCGTCCGCCACCGATGGCAGCCAGTACGCCGCCGGTGTGCTGATGCAGGCGTGCGACGCGCACCTGGCCGACCGCGACGACGGCCTCCTCATCGCGCGCCACGCCATCGTCGCCAGTCACGCGCTGCAGTGGCCCGCCGGCATTGCCGCCGTCGAGCAGCACGCCGCGATCTCTCAACTCAAGGCACTGGGGGTCCTGGTGCGCGTCGGAGCCTGATCGACCATGCAGAATCCATTCACCAATCCTGCCTTCGAGATGGCGTCGATGACGGCGGCCATCAACCTGATTCCGAACCGGTACGGCAAGCTGGAGCAGATGAATCTGTTTGCGCCCAAGCCCGTGCGCACGCGCCAGATCATCGTGGAGCAGCGCGAGGGCGTGCTGACGCTGCTGCCGACGTTGCCACCCGGCTCGCCCGGCACGGTCGGCACGCGCGGCCGACGCAACCTGCGTTCGTTCGTCATCCCCCACATCCCGCACGATGACGTGGTGCTGCCCGAAGCGGTGCAGGGGCTGCGCGGCTTTGGCTCGGAGACCGAACTGGAATCCGTGTCGAACGTGATGGCCGAGCGCCTGGAGACGATGCGCAACAAGCACGCCATCACGCTGGAACACCTGCGCATGGGCGCGCTCAAGGGCGAGATCCTCGACGCGGACGGCTCCCCCCTCTACAACCTGTTCGAGGAGTTTCGCATCCAGCCGAAGGTGGTGAACTTCGAGCTGAGCGCCGACAAAACGGAGGTCCGAAACAAATGCACGGACGTGCTCGGCATGATCGAAGATTCCCTGCTCGGCGAAGTCATGACCGGCGCGCACTGCCTGTGCTCGACCGATTTCTTCAAGGCGCTGGTCAGCCAGAAGACCGTCAAGGAGGCCTATTCGCGCTGGAAAGAAGGCGTAGTGCTGATCAACGATATGCGTCGCGGCTTCGAGTTCGGCGGCATCACCTTCGAGGAGTATCGAGGCAAGGCATCCGATGCAGCCGGCAAGGTGCGCAGCTTCATTGAGCCTGGCGAGGCACATGTCTTCCCGGTGGGCACCCTGGACACCTTCGCGACTTACTTCGCGCCGGCCGACTTCAACGAGACGGTCAACACGTTGGGCCAGCCGATGTACGCCAAGCAGGAGCCGCGCAAGTTCGATCGCGGCACCGATGTCCACACCCAGGCCAACCCGCTGCCGATGTGCCAGCGCCCCGGCGTGCTGGTCAAGCTGACGATGGGGTGACCATGGATATCGTGGAAACCCTTTACGAAGCCGCCGCCAATGCCGGGTTGCTGAAAGAGTGCGTTTGGCGGCCGTCTGATGGCAGCCCCCCGCGGACCAACATGGTGGGCTTCGCCGCGCCCGACGAGACGCTGCTCGACGGCCTGACGGTCAGCACCGAGTATGTGATGTCCTACCCCGGCCGCGCCTTTGCGGGGCTTGCGCCCCGCGAGACCGTCGAGATCGCGGGCGCAGTCTTCCACGTACGTGATCTGCGCGCGATCGGCGACGGCTCCGAGATCCGCGTCAAGCTCACGCGCCTGTAATCCACTGCGATCCCCATGGCAGTCAACTCTATCCGCGAGCGGATCCTGCTCGCGGTGATGGCGGCCGTCCGTGCGCCGGTCCAGGCGCTCGGCGCGACGCTGCACCGCTCGCCAGCCGTCGCCATCGCACGGGAGCAGTGTCCGGCGCTGGTGGTGCATCCGGAGAGCGACGCCATCACCCGCCGGGCCAACGACCGCGTCACGCGTGAGTTGACCGTGCGGGTAACTGCGCTGGCCCGTGCCGTGCCACCCGCCGCGCCGGAGACGCTGGCCGACCAACTGCTGACTGCCGCGCACGCCGCGCTGATGGCCGACGTGAATTGCGGCGGCCTGGCGCTCGGCCTCCACGAGCTGGATGCCGAGTGGGACGTCGAGGACGCCGACGCCGTCGCGGCCGCGATTCCCGCCCGCTACCGCATCACCTACCGGACCCTGGCCGCCGACCTGGCGACGCCGGCCTGAATCCCACCTGAGCGCTGATTTACCCGCCCACGCAGGGCGGCGCAGCGGCACTTCGAGAGCCCCGTTTGGGCGGCTCTCACCTTCCCACCGTACCCATTTCTGCGTCACACAAGGAATTCCCCCAACCATGAGTACCTACGCCTCCTTCCAGGGGCGCGTCTTCCTCGGCAAGCGAGATGCCGCGGGCGCGCCCTATGAGGTGCGCTCGCCCGGCAACGTGGCCGAGCTGAAGCTGTCCCTCAAGACTGACGTGTTGGAGCACTATGAGAGCCAGTCTGGTCAGCGCACGCTGGACCACCGCATGGTCAAGCAGAAGTCGGCCACCCTCAACCTGACCATCGAGGAGTTCACCCGCGACAACCTCGCGCTGGCCCTGTACGGCAACCACATCACTGGCGATGGCGGCACGGTCAGCGACGAGCCGATCGGCGGTGCCGAAGCGCAGGTGGGCGACCGCTACTTCCTGGCGCACCCCAAGGTGTCGAAGCTGCTGCTCAAGGACAGCGCCGCCAAATCCGCGACGCTGGCGGCCGGCGTCGACTACACCGCCGATCTGGACTTCGGCTCGATCCAGTTCCTGCGCCTGGACGACGGCGCCACGCCGCCGGTGCCGTACGTGAAGCCATTCAAGGCGAGCTATGCCTTCGGTGTGACCACCGAGATCGGCATCTTTACGCAGCCGCTGCCCGAGCGCTACCTGCGCCTGGAGGGTCTGAACACCGCCCAGGGCAACGCCAAGGTGCTGGTGGAGCTGTACCGCGTGGCCTTCGACCCGCTCAAGGAGCTGTCGCTCATCTCCGACGACTACAACAAGTTCGAAATAGAAGGCTCGCTGCTGGCGGATCCGACCAAGCCGTTCGATGCGGTGCTCGGCCAGTTCGGTCGCATCGTGATGTGAGACCCGCCATGGACGATCTGGACAAACTCATCCCGCAGCCGGCCGAACTCACCGTGGGCGGCGAGGCACTCGTCATCCTGCCGCTCAAGGTGGGCCGGCTGCCAGCCTTCCTGCGCGCGATCTCGCCGACGCTGCAGCAGCTTCAGGCGCCGCAGATCGACTGGCTCGGGCTCTTTATCGAGCACGGCGACGATCTGCTGCAGGCTGTCGCGGTCGCAGTGGGCAAGCCGCGCGCCTGGGTCGATGCGCTCGCGGCTGACGAGGCGATCCTGCTGGCGGCCAAGGTGGTCGAGGTGAACGCGGATTTTTTTACCCGGACGGTGCTGCCCAGGCTCGACGGCCTGATCGGCCAGGTGGTGAGCGGGCCGGCGCCATCTGGTTCGACGCCATCCAACGGCTGATCGACCACGGCCACCGGCTGCCCGACGTCCTCGGCTACACCCTGGCCCAGGTGCGGGGCTTCCTGGGCGCCACGGTGCGCGCGGAGGCCGCGCGCGATGCACGGCTGCTGTCACTGATCGCGATCGGCGCACGGGGCGACGCGCGCAATCTCGAGCGCACGCTCGACCAGTTCAACGACAAGGCAACCCGCCATGCGGATTTCCGTTCGAATCGATAGCGCCGCGGCGCAGGCTCAACTGCGCCGCTGGGCGGGCGAGTTCCGACCGAAGGTGAAGCAGGCGGTCGCGCAAGCTATGGCCGGTGCGGCAACCGAGCTGCGGCAGGAGATGCGCGATCACGTTGCCGGGCAAATGCGGGTGGTGAAGCGCTCATTCCTCAAGGGCTTCACGGCCAAGGTACTGGACCGCGATCTGAAGCGGCTGCCGGCGCTCTACGTGGGCTCGCGTGTGCCGTGGTCTTCCATCCACGAGCGCGGCGGTGTGATCGCGGGCCGGCTGCTGATTCCGCTGTATGGGCGCGTTGGCAGGAAGCGCTTCAAGGCGCAGATCGCCGAGCTGATGCGGGGCGGCAACGCCTACTTCGTGAAGAACGCTCGGGGCAACGTGGTGCTGATGGCCGAGAACATCGGCGAGCACGACCGGCCGTTGATGGGCTTCAAGCGCCGCTATCGCAAGGCCGAGGGCGTCAAGCGCATCAAGCGCGGCGCGGATGTCCCGATTGCGGTGCTGGTGCCGCGTGTCGTGCTCAGGAAGCGGCTCGACATCGACCAGCTGGTGGCGCGGCGTATTCCGCGCCTGTCCGCGGCCATCGAGGCACGCATCCGGCAACTGGGCTGACCGGTGTGCGCCTCGTGGCGGGCCGGCAACGCCGGCCGGTGAATCAGGCGATCAGGAACTTGTCGCGGTTCTTACCGATCCAGGCCGGGGCGCGGCCGCGGCCGGTCCAGGTGGCGCCGGTCTTCGGGTCGCGGTACTTGGCGACCGGGGCAGCCTTGGGGCCACGCTTGGCGGCGCGCTTCGGTGCCAGGCCGATGTCCTCGGCGGTCAGGCCGTATTCCAGCACGACTTGACGCACCTGCTCGGTGACGGTTGCCAGCTCTTTCTGGCGAGCGGCTTCGAGTTGCTCTTCGAGCTTCGCCTTTTGGGTAAGCAGATCTTTGTAAGTTGCCATGTGAACTCCCCAAGAGGATTGTTGTTGTGGGAATAACCGGGGCAAGCGTTTGTTGCAACTGGTCGCAACAGATGGCAACGAATCGCATCGACCCGGATTCGGAAGTCTAATATCACGACAGCAAATCCGGGGACGCCCGCACTTGCAGTTTCTGGCAACCGATTCTGAATCGGAATCGATTTCAATTGGTGTCCAGCAGAGAATCTTGCAGCAGTTTTGCCATGCGTATCACAACAGGCGGAGGCGCGGAACCCACATAGGAAATGGCTCGGCTAAGCATCGCAATCCGCTTCTGCTCGATGGAGTTGCTAAATGTGATTTGCTTGGTTTTCCCGCCCGTCACATGGCCTTCGGAGTTGGCACGGTTGCGCACTTCGCGCTTGACGAGATGGCGCGTAGTGCGTGCGCTCAATGTTTCGTTGCGTTTGTTGACAGGTACGCCGGCTTGTTCAGGATGCTGATCAAGGTACCGGGTGACCGAACTGCCAGCTTGACTATGCTTCATCATGCTAGCATCGACCAGCGGCGCGCCATCGAGTACGAGCAGTGCGCCTAATTGCTCAGTGCGTTCGGCACGAGACACGCTTTGTGAGGGATCGCCACCATTCCGCAAAGTGTCGTGGAGCGTCGCAAAGGCATCATCTTTGTCTTGCATCTTGAGAGCGAGTGACAGGGACAGGGTCCGGCAGTCAAAGAATGACTTCTGAATGTCGACAGGAATGAACGCGCATTTCGCGTCCTCACCGAATTCGCTATTCACGTTATCGGCGTAGTCTGCGTACGCATTTTCATCCTTCTCCTTGCGCAACGGATCCACCACGATGACGCTCGTGCCGGAAGCATCCTTGCGAATATCCGCAGCGCGTGTGTGGGAGCCATCGTCGATGAGCGCGCGGTACCGCCCAGGTTGGGCCGATGCCATGAATTCGGTGATGTGCCGTGAGCCCGCCATCGGGGGCTGGGTGCGCACCTCCTCGTCCTCGGCTGTATCCATGTGCAGGGGCATGAGATTGAGCCCCGGATTGCGAGTGTTTTCAGTGACGATCAGCAGTGGCGTGATCGCGCGGTCTACGTCCAGGATGCGGAATTCAGCCAGTTCCGGATCCATGTTCCGCGCGTTCAGATCTTGCAACCTTCCCAGCGCACCGCTGAGAAAAGCCGTGACTTGCGTCCGCATGCGCTCGACGGTCGCTTGCTGGGTAGCGGATAGGCTTGCGGGCTGAGGCTTAACGGCCGCTGTGGGATATGTACTCCGTGACGAGCTGCCAACCTGGGGCGCATGTGTGGCAGAAACACGATCCGGCGATATGGTGGTGTGTGCGGCGTCATACCACGTGTGCCCCGGCAACGGATGATCCACACCCATTCGTTCGAGCGTTGGTCGATTGTCGAGGAGCGGTACACGGTCTGGAGAGGTCGGGGATGGTGGACGCGAAGTCATACCTGCCCGGCGAAACATGGTTTGCGCGGAATCTTCGGAAGCGTCTTGTCGCTGCCGGCGAGCGGGTGGGCTGCCAGGTGCATCTTCCGGTGCTTTGCGGCGGCGCCCCAATGCGGACGTACCGGCGCTCGTCGGCGATGGTGGGGCGTTCGTGTTACCCGTTGAGTTGGCAGGCACGCCTGCGCTCGTGCTGCTGACTTTCATATCGTCTCGAATCGTCATAGGTGTGCGCTACGTTTGCCGCGCACAGTCGCAGGGAGCTGCGACGCAATTCCCCATTTCTGCGGACAGCATAGGCTAGGCTGAGCATCGGCTTTGCGCGGGGCGCGAAGGTTTCGCAATCAACCCGAAACAATGCCGTAGCAAGGCATCGCAACCCAGGTCGCATGACCGTTTGCCAGCTCTTTTCCGGCCGAGGATATCAACCACAGACAAGAGCGGCGGGGGGAATGTGGTGCTGATGGCCGAGAACATCGGGGAGCACGACCGGCCGCTGGCCGGCTTCAAGCGCCGCTACCGCAAGACCGAAGGTGTCAGACGCATCAAGCGCGGTACGGCCGTCCCGATTGCGGTGCTGGTGCCGCGTGTCGTGCTGAGGAAGCAGCTCGACATCGACCAGCTGGTGGCGCGGCGTATTCCGCGCCTGTCCGCTGCCATCGAGGCGCGCATCCGGCAACTGGGCTGACCGGTGTGCGCCTCGTGGCGGCCGGCAACGCCGGCCGGTGAATCAGGCGATCAGGAATTTGTCGCGGTTCTTGCCGATCCAGGCCGGGGCGCGGCCACGGCCGGTCCATGTAGCGCCGGTCTTGGGATCGCGGTACTTGGGAACCGGTGCCCCCTTGGGGCCGCGCTTGGCGGCGCGCTTCGGCGCCAGACCGATGTCTTCAGCGGTCAGGCCGTATTCCAGCACGACTTGACGCACCTGCTCGGTGATGGTTGCCAGCTCTTTCTGGCGGGCGGCTTCGAGTTGCTCTTCGAGCTTGTTCTTTTGAGCAAGCAGGTCTTTGTAAGTTGCCATGTGGATTCCCCAAGAGGTCGTTGTAGTTGGAATAACCGAGACCGAACATCGTCAATGCAAATCGCAAAGACGTACATGCCGTCGGACATTGAAATTTTAGCTGCAATTTAAATGAATCGCATGTGATTTGCGGCGCTGTGTTCAATAAATTAAAAAATATTGAATATTGCTGACTTTCGACGGCCGCCGTCCGTGGCTACGGGATCTCGATCCCATAGCCCGACGTTGCCACCCGATTCAATAATCTGCGCACCGGGTTCAATTCTGAAGTTGGGTGGGCGATGAGCGAATCTCGTTTCACCCTTGTTGGGCAGCTATTACTTCCGGCTAGCCAGAGACGTTCTGATTACCCGCGCTTGATTCGTGCTGCTGCGTTGCAGCACATCACAGCAATACCACTCCCCTGATAAGCGGTCGCGCTCGCCACTCCATTGACTGGTGGCTTCATCGCTGCACGTCCCCTGACGCCCGTCAGCCTCGAAATTCAACGCCCTCTCGATTCGCTGGCCAGCTCGCGGCCGGTGCGACTGGCTCCTCCCAGGGCCAAGACCATGAACACAACTATCACCACCGACCCCGATGAATGCCGGATCGGGAAAGGCCCCACGCCTCGCCGTGAGGGCGCCTATTACAACGAGATCGATCCGTATGCAGCCGCATGGCTGCGCAACCTGATCGCCGCCGGCCACATTGCGCCGGGCGATGTCGATGAACGAGATATTCAAGATGTGCGACCCGAAGACCTCCGGGGATATCGCCAGCACCACTTCTTCGCCGGAATCGGCGTCTGGTCGCTGGCATTGCGCCGCGCAGGCTGGCCCGACGACCGGCCTGTCTGGACCGGATCCTGTCCCTGCCAGCCTTTCTCCCAGGCAGGCAAAGGGCTGGCATTTGCTGACGAGCGGCACCTGTGGCCAGCCTGGTACCACCTCATCAGCGAGTGCCGACCTGCAATTGTTTTTGGAGAGCAGGTTGCGAGCAACAACGCGGATGCTTGGATCGACCTTGTACAGGATGACATGGAAGCCGTGGACTACGCCGTCGGGGCGGTCCCGTTTCCGGCTGCGGGCGTCGGTGCCCCGCACATCCGGGACCGGCTCTATTGGGTGGCCTACGCCGCAGGCCATGGAACCCAGCGGGGGCACGGGAGCCTCACGGCATGGTTTGAACCTCAACGACATCGTGTTGCTGGCCGGATGGCCGACTCCTTGTCAGCAGGACGGCCCGAAGGGCGGCCCCTCGCAGGGGATCGATCGCCTTCCGGGCTGTGCGCCGTTGGCAGGCTGGCCGACGCCAATGGCGGGCACTCCAGCGAGGAACGGCAACAACGCAGCGGGCAACAACGACAGCAGCCGCAAGACGGTGGCGTTGGTCTCGGGCTGGGCCACGCCGAGCGCCAGGGACTGGCACTCGGCCAGCGGCTCGCCGGAGTTTCTGGCGCAACGAGCAGAGCAGACTCGCGGCAAGCCGCTGAGCGAGCAGGTGTTCACGTTGCTTCCGGGGCCGGCCCGACGAACGGCTTCTGGCGAGATGCTGACTGGCTCCTGTGCCGCGATGGACGCTGGCGGCCAGTTGAACCCGGCGCATTCCCGCTGGCTCATGGCGCTTCCGCCCGAGTGGGACGGCTGCGCGCCTATGGCAACGCGATCAACGCGGAAGCGGCGCGGGTCTTCATCGAGCACGTGATGGCGTGGCTGTGATCCCTGTCGCTCCTGCTCACCGTTCTCTGCGTTGCGCAGCGTGTGTGCTCAGGATGCGGCTCGACATGGATCAACTGGCGACGCGACATATTCCGCGCCTGTCCGCCGCCGTCGAGGCCGCCATTCGGCCCGCGCACTGAAGGCTCACGTTTCCCAAGGGTTGATGAGCGGGACATCAAGTCCGACGAAATCCTTCGTGTTGCGCGTGACCAGTATGAGGTCGTGCTGCAGGGCGGTCGCGGCGAGCAGGCCATCGATGGCCGGCAGCGGCCGGTTGGCGCTCGACATCAGCCGGCCCCAGCGGTCGGCGGTATGCGCATCGACGTCGAGCAAGCGGCCGAGGAAGTAGTTCGGCAGTTCCGTTTCGAGCCAGTCGATCAGGTGCTGGCGGCGTGCTGCGTCGTCCAGCCGCTCGATGCCTTTGCGGATTTCGCCCAGGGTCAGCACGCTCAGGTAGAGCGACTGGCGCGGCCGGTCCTGCATCCAGGCGAGCACGCGCGCATCGGGCTGCTTGCGGCGTAGCTCGGACAGCACATTGGTGTCGATCAGGTAGCTCAAAAGTCGACCTCGCGCGGCAGGCTGCGTTCGCGCTCGAAGACGACATCGTCCAGGCCAGCCAACGGAGACTGGCGCATGAAGTCGACCAGCGACTCCCCGCTGCCACTCAAGCGATCGAACAGTGCGCGTGAGATCACAACCGCAACCGGGCGGCCATGCACCGTGATTTCCTGCGGACCATCATCCGCAGCGCGCTTCACGACGTCGGAAAACCGCGCCTTGGCGGCTTGCAACTGCCAGCTTTGCATGGGTGCCTCCTGTTAGGGGGTAATTCTAACCAGACTGGTCAGATTTGGCGGTCACTATAAACGAAACCCAGCACGATGTCCCAGCGGATTTCTATCCTCGTCGCCCTCGACGGCGCGGACGAGGGGCTCAAACGCGCCATTACCTCCGCCGAGCGCAGCCTCGGTGAACTGGCCACATCGGCCAAGACTGCCGGCGACAAGGCCGCCGCCGGCCTGGCCCAGGTCAAAGCCGGCGTCTCCGTCATCAGCGAGCAGATCACCACCGCCAGGACGCAACTGCTCGCGTTCCTCTCGATCAACTGGGCAGTCGGCAAGGTCCAGGAAATCGTGCAGATCGCCGACGCCTGGAACATGATGGCCGCGCGCCTCAAGCTGGCCACCGCCGGCCAGCGCGAGTTCACGACCGCGCAAGCCGCGCTCTTCGACATCGCCCAGCGCATCGGCGTGCCGATCCAGGAGACGGCCACGCTGTACGGCAAGCTGCAGCAGGCCGTGCGCATGCTGGGTGCCGAACAGCAGCAGGCGCTCACCATCACCGAGAGCATCTCGCAGGCGCTGCGCATCTCCGGCGCGTCGGCCAACGAGACGCAATCGGCGCTGCTGCAGTTCGGCCAGGCCCTGGCGGCGGGCGTGCTGCGTGGCGAGGAGTTCAACTCTGTGGTCGAGAACAGCCCCCGGCTCGCGCAGGCGCTGGCCGATGGGCTGAACGTCCCGATCGGGCGGCTGCGCAAGATGGCGGAGGAGGGGCGGCTGACCGCCGACGTGGTGGTGGGTGCCCTGCTGTCCCAGAAAACCAAGCTCGCCACCGAGTACGCGCAGTTGCCGGCCACGGTCAGCCAGGCGTTCGAGCGGCTGCGCAATGCCGTCGGGCAGACCATCAACCGGGTCGACCAGGCCACCGGCTTCACCGCCAAGCTGTCCGAAGCACTGACCTGGCTCGCGCAGAACCTCGACACGGTGATGCAGTGGCTCAAACGCATCGCCGAAGTGGGCCAGGCCGTGCTTGTCTACCGGCTGCTTCCTGCCCTGGTCACCGCATGGCAGACCGCCGGTGCGGCGGCGGTTACGGCCGCCAGTGCCACCTCCGCTGCCTGGGCCACGGCCAACCTGTCGGTGTCGGCCGCCATCGCGAGCGTCGGGTTGCTCAGGACCGGCTTCGCCACGCTGGGCGCTTTCCTCGTTGGCTGGGAGATCGGCACGTGGCTGTCGGAGCGGTTCGAGATCGTGCGCCGTGCTGGCATCGTCATGGTGGAAGTGCTGATCAAGAGCATTGAGGAGCTGCGCTTTCACTGGGAGGTGTTCGCCGCCATCTTCACGTCCGACACCATCGCCGAGGCGACCCGGCGGCATCAGGCCCGGCTGGGCGAGATGAACCAGGTCTTCGCGCAGATGGTTGCCGATGCCGGCCGGGGTGCCGATGCCGCCAAGGGCGCCATGAACACGGCCGCCAGCGCCGCCGAGGAAATCGCCCGCCGCCTGGAGGCGGTGCGGCAAGGCACGCAGGAAGCGGTGGGGCGCGGCACCGAAGCGGTCCACACCGCCCTGGAGAAACTCAAGTCCCGCATCGGCGAGGTCGAGTCGGCGGTCTCCAAGGCCAGCCAGACCGTGAACGACGCCACCGCCAGGATGGCCGAGGCGTACAAGGGTTTCGGATCGATTGTCGAGGCCAATTTGCAGCGCCAGGTCGAGGCGGTCAAGACCCGCTACCAGCAGGAGCAGGCGGCGCTGGAGCGCTCGGGGCAGTCACAGGCAGTGCAGATCGGCCGCTCGACCCAACTGCTGGTCGAGGCGCTCACACAGCAGACCGCCTTGCACCGGCAGGCCGCCACCGACACCCTCAAGCTCATCGATGACGAATCCGGCGCCCGCGTCGCGGCGGCGGCGCGCGATGGCAAGACCGAAGCCGAACGCGCGGCCAACGTGCAGCGGGTCGAGAACGAAATCCTGGCCACGCGGCGGCAGACGCTGACCCAGGCCGCCACCGACTACCGCCAGCACATCGACGCACTCAACGCCGAGGCCCGCCGGCACCTGGGCGAGATCCGACGCATCGAGGACGAGAAGCGGCAACTGTCGATGTCGATGGAAGAGCGCATCCGCGACATCCGCCGCGCGGGGCTATCGGACTTCGAGGCGCAGGAGGACCGCCAGCGCCAGATCGCCGAATACCAGGCCAGTGCCCGCGCGGCGCTGGCCGATGGCGAATTCGACCTGGCCCGCCAGCGCGCGAGCAAGGCGATAGACCTGGCCGCGCAGGTGGCCAGCACCCAATCCAGCGAAGCCAAGCGGGCGGAAGACGCACGCCGGCAGTCCGAGCAGGCGGTCACGCAGGTGGCCCAACTGGAAGCCCAGGCGCGGGAGGCCCGGGGCCGGCAGGAATCCGCCCAGGCGGAAGCGCTGATGCGGCAGGCGGACGAGCTGCGCGCCCAATCGGCCCAGCGGGCGGCGAATGCCGATGCGCAGGCCGTGCAGGGCAAGACGGCCGTCAACGAAGCCATCGGCCGCATCCGCGACTCGGAGGCGATCCTTAACCAGACCCTGGATGCGGAAGCCCAGGCGCACCAGCGCGCCGCGCAGTCGGCGGTGTCGGCCCGCCAGGGCATCCAGCAGACGCTGGCCCAGACCGACAGCCAGATCGCGCAACTGACGGCCAAACTGCAGCAGGGGCTCAAGGTCACCATCGATGCGGACACCGGTCGCTTCGATAAGGCCATCGCCGACCTCGACAAGGCCCTGGCCGAGCGGGAGCGGCTGGTGATCATCCAGGCCGATCTGCAGCGGGCCGAGAAGACGCTGCAGGACTACGAGCAGCGCTTGAAGGAAGGCAAGACGCTGCCGGTCGATGCCGACGTGTCCAAGGCACTGGCGTCGCTGGACAAGCTTAACGCCTACGCCCGCGACAACGCACAGCTCGAGCTCCGGGTCGCCACCGAGAAGGCGCGGGCGGCCATCGCCAACGTCGAGGGCATGCTGCGGGCGCTGGACCGCGTGCAGACCGAGTCGCGTCACGCGGTCGCCAGCAACGTCGACGCCGTGCGCGCCGAGGTGCGGAGCTTGAACGGCATGAACACCTCCAGCACGCACACCATCGCCGTGCGTCGGGTGGAGGCGAATGCCGCGGGCGGCGTGGTCGGTGGCGGCGTGCAGCAGTTCGCCGATGGCGGGCCGGTCGCGCCCGCGTTTCCGCGCATGCAGGGCGGCTCGGTGCCGGGCACCGGGGACCAGGACACTGTGCCGCGCACGCTGGACGCCGGCGCCTTCGTGATCCGCAAGGCCGCCGTGCGCAAGTACGGCGCGGGCACGCTGGCCCAGCTCGCCAACGGCGTGGCCCGTTTCGCCAGCGGCGGGGCGGTGCTGTTCGGAGGACGTGGCGGCGGCCAGCCGGGCGGAGCGAAGCGCAATCGGGACGTGGTCGAGGCCCGCCAGATGATCGAGCTCGGCCTGGGGGGCATGAGCGACTACACGTCATGGGCGCAGCACAACGGCGGCGCCTGGGTCAGCTCCGACATGCGCTCGCGCACGATGACGAGCTATGGCCGGCAGGCCGAGCGCGACCGGCAGGCGCTCGATGCGCTGGCCAACCGCAAACAACTGACCGCCGCCGAGCGCCAGACCCTCGAGCGCATCAAGACCACCTGGCGCCAGGCCATGGCCCAGCCGATGCTGTGGGGCCAGGATCTCGAGCGCGACCTGCTCGACTACATGGAGCAGCACCAGGGCGAGTTCTATCGGGACGGTGGTGTGGCCGCTTCCGACACCGTGCCCGCGATGCTGACGCCCGGCGAGTACGTGGTGAACCGCGAGGCGGTCGCGCGCCACGGCGTGGGTCTCTTTGATGCCATCAACAACCTGGCGCTGCCGGCACGCGCGCTGGCGAACACGGTGCGCGGCTACGCCATCGGTGGACTGGTCCAGCCGCTCGCGGGCATGGCAGCCAGGGCGTCGCAGGCGGTCGCGGGCGGGTGGAAGGGCGCGGATCCCGCCGCCGCACTGTCGCAGGTGCTGGCCACCGCCATGCGCACACCGGTCCCCGCCTACGCGGCAGAGGTCGCGCCCGCCCGCACCATCCGCGTGGAACTGGCCTCCGGCGGCCGCACGGTCGCCGCCACCATCGACGCCCGCGACGAAGCGCGGCTGCTCGAACTCCTCAAAGACGCCCAGTCCCGGGCGCTGTAACCCCGATGCAACTCAAAAACCTTGCGGACAGTGCCGTGCTGGCACTGCCCGACGACCTGCTCTGGGCCGACGAACACGCCTGGACGCCCGCCGTGGCGGCGGTGTCGTACCTGCTGACCGGCGCGCTGCTGGTCGAGTCGGCCGCGCGCCAGCGGGGCCGGCCCCTCACGCTGGTGGGCGCCGCCGACATGGCCTGGGTGACCCGCGCGACGGTGAACACGCTGTACGCGTGGGCGGCCAATCCAGGCAGCCGCTTCGAACTGACGCTCGCCGATGGCCGTGCTTTCACGGTGGCCTTCCGGCACCACGAGACTGCCATCGAGGCCGAGCCGGTGATGGGCTTCCCGGCGCGGCACGACGCCGACTTCTACCGATTGACCCTCCGTCTGATGGAGATTTGAATGCCGATTCTTTCCGGCGATGTGAAGCTGCTCGCCGCCGAGCGCCTGCTCGACACGCCCGATGGCGGCGGCCGCATGACCGGCCACGTCGTGGTCGACGGCCAGTCGAACAACCTGTTCCCCGACATCTCCGAACTGGACCGCACCTACGGGCGCGTGGCGCTGCGCAAGGCGTTCGTCGGGGTGCTGACCGATTCGACCGACTCGTACTATGGCGCTCACGCCATCGTCGCCGACGCGCCGTCCGACCCGCGCGTGTCGGTCACGCTCTTCACCACCCGCTCCTGGACTGATCGGCGCGAGGCCGCACGGGACCGGGTCGAGCGCTACCTCGCCCGTGGCGTTAAATGGCCCGGCCAACTGCTGGAGCGGCAATTGACGGGCCAGCGCGCCATCACGCTGCTGCTCAAGCCCGCCGACACCTTGCCGCGCGTCGGCCAGGCGCTGGTGCTGGTGCAGGACGAGGCCAAGCCCACCGAGATCGAGCAGTACGTGCGCATCACCCGCATCACCACGACCGAGCGCGAGTTCACGGTGAGCGAGGGCGGTGGCACGATTAAGTTCGATGGCATCGTGGCGACCTGCGAGATCTCCGATCCGCTGCGCTTCGACTTCGAGGGGCCGGCGCCGTCCAACCGCGATGATGTCTCGGCCAAGGCCGTGGTGCGCGACACCATCGTCGCCAACGCCGCCGTCTACTACGGCATCGCACCGACCGTGGCCGAGGCGAAGGTGGGGGATTTGCGCGTGCAGGTGCCAGGGCTTTTCGGGCAACTGGTGCCGTCCGCGCAGTCGGAGACGCCACTGGTGGACCTGAACGCCGCCGGCCAGGCGGTGCCCTTGCTGGAGAGCGGCAACGGCGTGCTGACCACCATCGCCAACGGCCAGGTCGGCAGCGGCCGGAACCTGTACCTGGGCAACGCGCTGGTGCCGGGCAGCCTGCGCATCACGGGGGCAGGCTACACGTTCACTGACGCGGCGGGGCAGCTTAAATCCGGGTCGAGCGTCATTGGCACGGTCGACTACGCGCGCGGCCTGGTCGCCTTCAAGGACGGCACCCCCGGATTTGGTGGGGACTTCCAGGTCAGCTTCCGCCCGGCGGGCGCGCCCGTGCGCGTGGCCGACACCGCGGCGATCGCCATCGCCCAGGAGAACCGGGGCTACGCCTACACCATCACCCTGTCGCCGCCACCCAAGCCGGGGGCACTGATCGTGTCCTACATGGCCCAGGGCAAGTGGTACGACCTGCGCGACCAGGGTGACGGCGCGATTCGAGGTACTGATTCCTCGTTCGGCGCCGGGACACTCGACTACGTGACCGGCTCCGTGATCCTCACGACCGGCGCGCTGCCGGATGCCAACACGGCGATCCTGTTCTCTTGGGGGACGGGCGCGAGCTACTTCAACCGCGTCGGTGTCCCGGTCGAGCCGCCGACCGTGCGCCACACCGTGGCGCATCCAGGCATCGCGCCGGGCTCGCTGCGTGTCACGTGGCCGGACGGCGCGCGCCAGCGCCTGGCCACCGACGACGGGCATGGGGTGATCACCGGGGACGGCTCCGGCACCGTGCGCTATGCGCGCGGCGAGCTGACCTTCCGGCCCGCCGTGCTGCCCGCCGGTGGCGCGGAGCTGACGATCGACTACGAGTGGGGGCCGCCGCAGGAGGCGAACTTCGCGCACCCGCTGCGCAACGCCGATGGCTCCGTCACGGTCCGGCTGCCGCAGAGCGACCTGCGCCCGAACACGGTCGAGCTCGAGTTCAACCTGCTGATCGAGAACTACCAGGCGATCTCGGGCACGCCCGCCGAGATGCAGGTGGTGCAGCGCGTCGACCCCATCAAGATCGCGCGCGACACCGGGGCCGGCGCGTTCGACAGCGCCGTGGTCGGGCGCATTGACTACACCGCCGGCACGATCACCTTCCGGCCCGACGCGACGGTGAACGTCCCGTTCGCGCGCTACAGCGTGCAGCAGCTGGGCTGGACCGTGGAGGGCAATGAGCGCCGCCCGGTCTACCGCAACACCTTCAGCCACTGGGAATACAAGCCGGCCGGCGCGGCGATGCCGATTGACGATTCCGGCTATGTCAAGGTGCGCTACCGCGCAGCCGACACCGCGAATACCGCCACCGAGACGGTGACGCTCGCGCAGCTGGAGGTCGATCTGACCGACCGCTATGCGGAATCCATCGTGCCAGGCAGCATCCGCTTCGGCCTGGGCGGCAAGGTCTACGTGGACCGGCTGGGCACGCTGGGCACTGACATCAACGCCAACACCGGGGCGGGCACCCAGGCCGGCACCATCGACTACGCCTCGGGCCGGGCGCGGCTCACCGTCTGGCAGCCGGGCGCGGGCAACGTGGTGTCGATGCAGTCGCTGCTGACCGAACTGGGTGGGCAGCCGGTGGACGAGGTGACGTTCCGCGTGCCGGCGGCGCCAGTGCGTCCGGGCAGTCTGCAGATCCGCGCCGTGCCACTCACTGGCGGCCAAATCACGGCGACCGCCAGCGCGGACGGCACCATCGCGGCAGCGGGGATGCTCGGCACGGTGGATTACCAGACCGGCGTGGTGCGCGTGCGCTTCGGGCGCAGCGTGCCTGCGGCAGGGCGAGAAGGGGAGATCTGGTACAGCGCCGACGCCGTGCGCGGCGGCCAGATCTTCCAGCCGCTGCCGGTGCGGGTCGACACGCTGCGCTTCAACGCGGTGGCCTTCACGTACCTGCCGCTGTCGGCCGACGTGCTCGGGCTCGATCCGGTGCGCCTGCCGCTCGATGGGCGGGTGCCGATCTTCCGCACGGGGGATGTGGCCGTGGTGCACCACACCGCCACCACGCCGTTTGCCGCCAACGCACGCGCCGGTGACACGCTGGACGTGGGCCGCGTGCGCCTGGCCGCCCTGCGGGTGCTGGATGCCGATGGCAAGCCGGTGTCGGCCGACCTCTACACCGCTGATCTCGATGCGGGCACGGTGACGCTGCGAGGCTCGCCCGCCGGCCTGACGCTACCGCTGGTGGCCGAGCACCGCATCGAGGACATGGGCCTGATCTCCGACACGCAGATCAACGGCGTGCTGACGCTCACGCGCGCGCTGACCCACGACTATCCCGCGCGCGAATCGCGGGTGTCCTCGGCGCTGATCATCGGCGACCTGCAGGCGCGCGCCCACACGCTGTTCGCGCAGCAGACCTGGACGGGGGAGTGGCGCGACACCCGCATCGGCGCCAACACCATCGCCCAGTACAACGAGACGGTCTACCCGGTCGAGGTCACCAATCGCGGGGCCATCGAGGAACGATGGGCGCTGATCTTCACCAACACCAACGAGTTCCGCGTGGTGGGCGAATCGGTCGGGCAGATCGCCGTGGGCAACACCGCCACGGATCTCGCGCCGGTCAACCCGGAAACCCACGCGCCGTATTTCACGCTGCGCGCGGGCGGCTGGGGCTCGGGCTGGGCCGCCGGCAACGTGCTGCGCCTGTCCACGGCCGCGGCCAACTTCCCCGTCTGGGTCGCCCGCACGACGCTGCAGGGCCCCGCCACACAGACCAGCGATTCATTCCAGATCCAGATTCGCGGCGACATCGATCGCTGACCTTGCGTATTGCTATGACCATCAAGCTTTTTCAGTCCAACCAGACCGGGGTGCCGCAGCTGAGCGGCCAGCGGAACACCCTGATCGCCGTGCTCAACGCCTGTCTGGGTACCGGCTTCAACCTGCGCACGCTGACCACGATCACCCGCGAGGGCACGGTGGCCACCGCCACGGCGGATGCCGGCCACGGTTTCCGTGAGAACGACATCGTGCTGATCGCCGGGGCCAACGAAGCGGCCTACAACGGCGAGCACCGCATCCGCAACGTGACCACCAACGCGTTCCAGTTCGATGTCGTGGCCGACGCGGCAGCGCGGGCCACCGGGGTCCTCACCGCCAAGATCGCGCCGCTGGGGTGGGAGATCCCGTTCTCGGCCGACGACAAGGCTGTCTACCGGTCGCGCGACGTGACCAGCAACCGCCTGTTCCTGCGCATCGACGAAACGCCGCTCGCCGGCGACGGCAACTCCGGACGCGGCCCGCGCACGGCCTTGGCGCAGATGTGGGAGGTGCTCAATGACGTCGACAACGGCACCGGCAAGGCCGAGACCTGGTGGCGCAAGGCGCAGAACGACAACGCGACAACACGGCCATGGGTGCTGGTGGGCGACAGCAAGCGCTTCTGGCTCGCGGTGAACTGGAGCGAGAGCTACCCGAACCGCTACGCGCCGTACTTCTTCGGGGACTACCCCTCCTTCAAGCCGGGCGACGCCTACGACACCATGCTCGCCGGCTACTCCGACCTGTATGCCAACTGGGCTGAACCTGTCAGCAACCTGAACACGGACAGCGTCTATGCGGTCGGAACCGGTGTCGGCAACACGGGCATCTGGCTCGCGCGCGGGTATTCGCAGCTGGGCGGCCGGATCAACGCGCAGTGGGTTGGCGCTCCGGCCGCCAATGGCGGCACCGGCCTGGGGGCCACCAACGTGCCTTACCCGAACCCCGCCGACAACGGCATCTACGTGATGCCGCTGATTATTCAGGAGCAGACCGGCCCGTCGCTGCGCGGGCGCCTGCCGGGCATGCTCTGTCCGCTGCATACGATTCCGGCGCCGGAGCCGTGGCGGTTCCCCGGCTTCGTGATCGACGGCACGCAGCGCGAGCTGCTGGTCGTGGCCGGTACCGCCAACGGCGGCAATGCGCGCCTAGCCTTCGATCTGACCGGTCCGTGGGATTGATCCATGGCCGGTGAAATCCCACGGGTCGTCGGCCCGCCCAGCCGGGTGTCGCCCGGCGCCATCGCCGGGGTGCCCACCCGCCACGTTCTGCACAACGAGACGACCCGCATCGCGACCGGCGATGCTGGACCGCCGAGCCCCCAGGTGCCCGACGGCGTGGCGCTCAGCGCGCCCGCGCCACATGAGGGCGTGTCACCCACGCGGCACGGTGAATTGCCGTCCTCGCGCCGCAGCGATTTCTGGGGCAACGGGCGCATCGAGGGCCGGGTCAGTATCGAGAGTGTGCCGGCCGCGCGCAGGGTGCGCCTGTTCGACGTGCTGACGGGCTTGCTGATCGCCGAGGCCTGGTCCCGCAAAGACGGTTTCTACCGCTTCGATTTCCTCGACCCCGCTCGCGACTACTTCGTGCTGGCCCATGACCACGTGCGGCAGTTCAACGCCGTCATCGCCGATAGGGTTCGCCCGGAACCTACCGTCTATCCATGATCACCTTGTCCGTACCGGTCCGGAATAGCCGTTTGGCCGTGATCGGCCAGGCGCTTGATGCCGGTGCCGCGGGCGGCCTGCTGCGCCTGTATGCCGCGCCGCGCCCCGACGTCGGCCAAGCGCTGACCGAACAGGTCCTGCTGGCCGAGGTCCGCCTGCCGAAACCGTGCACGGGGAGCCTGGAGGGCGGCCGGCTGGTCTTCGCGCCCATCGGACAGGCGCTGTGCCGGCGCTCCGGCATCGCCGCATGGGCGCGGTTGTGCGACAGCGAGGAGGCGTGGGTGGCCGATCTGGATGTGGGGCTGCCGGGCAGCGGTGCGGAGGTGGAATTGCCGAAGCTGCAGCTCTTCGCCGGTGGCGCGATCAGCGTTGAGCTGGCCGAGCTGCTGGAGTAGCACAGCGTGTCGGTCGATCTCGATTTCCGGGGCGCGTGGACCCCGCCCGAGGGCGGCAGCACGCATCTCGACTTTGCGCTGGCGCGGCAGGCCACCCCCGAGGCGATCACGGCCACGCTCCGTGTGGGCCTGGGTCCGCCGAGGGTGCATATACGGGCCGCCTACGACAACCAGGTCAGCCGCAAGCTCGAAGGCGGTGGCCGGCTGCCCTGGCAACGCGCGCAGCGGCAGGGTGGGGTCGTCCAGGGCGGCTGGGACGACAGCACACGCGAGCGCGGCGCCTCGGCGATGCCCTGGCAACCGGCCGCGACGCTGGCCCGCACTGTCCGGGCGGTCAGCGGCGATAACCAGCGTGCCCGTGGCGCCAGCCGCGTGCGGTGGCAGAACGCGGAGCCGGTGGTGTCCGCCACAGCGGACCGCTTCGATCCGCTGGTGCCGCAGCACGGCCGGCGCGCGCTGGCCTGGGGAAAAGGGTCTGGCTTGTCGGGTGACATGCGCAGCCCCTTCGTCTGGTTGGTGCCGCGTCCGTGCGGCCATGCACAAGCGTGGCAGCCCGCCGTGCCGCTCGCGTTGCGTGCAGGGTTCGGGTTCTCGCCTGGTCGCGGACACGCGGGCCGTTGGTCATCGCCATGGGAGATCGGCCGGCAGCCGCGCCCCGGTGAATCGCATTTGCCAGTCGATCCGCCCGTGGTCGAGCCTGAGCCCAAGTACCACCCCGATCTCGACTTCATCTGCCCGGCAAGCCGCCAAGCGTTCGCCTGGCGCCCCGCGCTGCGGCTCGATTTCGGCACGCACCCGTGCGCGTCGCCCGGCACCGGCGCCTTCAGCGTCCCCATCCTCAAGGTCTACTTTGTGAGCAACTCCGTCGACGTCGTGCGCTTGCCCGGCCGCGAGCCCATCCCCGTCAAGAGCCTCCAGGTTGGCATCGATGCCGATTCCTGGGCGTGGGGGCTGTCGGCGAGCCTGCCGTACCGGGCGCTGGAACTGGTCGAGCCGACCGCGGCCGGGCCGGTGGAGGTCGAAATCACGATCAACGGCGTGAGCTGGGTGATGCTGGTCGAGTCGTTCGACGTGCGGCGCGAGTTCGGGCAGGCGAGCCTCAGCATTCGGGGGCGATCGACGGCCGCCTACTTGGCCGCACCCTATGCACCCAAGCGGCCGTT
Source organism: Ralstonia pseudosolanacearum (assembly GCF_024925465.1). Taxonomy (NCBI): domain Bacteria; kingdom Pseudomonadati; phylum Pseudomonadota; class Betaproteobacteria; order Burkholderiales; family Burkholderiaceae; genus Ralstonia; species Ralstonia pseudosolanacearum. The sequence continues at coordinate 1,305,080 of NZ_CP103852.1, forward strand.
TGTACCGGCCGCACCCTTCACCGCGCGCCAGCTGGCCGAGCAGGAACTGACGCGCGCGGGACTGGTGACCGGTTTCGCGCTCGACTGGCGCTTGCCGGACTGGCTGGTGCCCGAGGGCAGCTGGGGCTACCAGTCGCTGAGCCCGATGGAGGTGATCGGCCGCATCACCGAAGCCGTGGGCGGCTACGTCAACGCCCATCCGCGCCTGCGCACGCTGGTGGCCAAGCCGCGTTATCCGGTGCTGCCGTGGCAGTGGGCTACCGCGCCCGCCGATCGGGTCCTGCCCATCGATGTGGTCAAGACCCTGAACCTGCGCTGGCAGGAAAAGCCCACCTTCAACGCGGTGTACGTCTGCGGCGAGCGCGCGGGTGTCATCGGACACGTGGTCCGTGCCGGCACAGCGGGCGACCTGTTGGCGCCCACTGTGGTCGATGGGCTGATCACGCATGCGGATGCCGCCCGTGAGCGGGGCCGGGCGATCCTGGCTGACGTGGGCCGGCAGGCCGTCGTCACGCTGGAATTGCCCATGCTCAGTTCGATCGGCCTGCTCGATCCGGGGCTGTTGCTCACCGTCGGCGAGGGCGGCTCGACCTGGCGCGGCCTGGTGCGTGCTACCAGCGTCGCCGCCGAGTGGAATGAATCCCTGACCGTGCGCCAGACCATCGAGGTCGCGCGCCATTACCTGTAGGAGCGCGCGATGCCCAACCTGTGGCGGCAGTTCGAGGAACTGCTCCCCGGTTCCCCCTTGCTGGTCGGCACGGTGGTGACCCGTCACGACGACGGCACGGTCACCGTCCAGCTGCTCGGCGGCGGGCTCGTGCGCGCCACGGGCGCCGGCGAGCCAGGCCAACGCCTGTTCGTGCGCGGCACCGAGGTCGTCGGCCCCGCGCCGACGCTGCCGAGCGTCGATATCGAAATCTGAATTCCCCAATTTTTTGCAACCAGAACCCGCCCTTGTGGCGGGTTTTGCTTTTTGGAGCACGTCAATGAACGCACCGATGGTGGCCGACGGCATGGTGACCATGCCGCGCGCCGAATTCGAGGAACTGCTGGAGCGGGTCGCTGAGAGCGGCGCGCGCGCAGCGCTGGCCGAGGTGGGCCTGGACGGTGAGAACGCCGCGGCCGACATCCGCGAACTGCGGGGCCTGCTGGATGCCTTCAACGAAGCCAAGCGCACCGCCTGGCAGACCGTGGTCCGGATGATCACGACCGGCCTGGTGCTGGCGCTGGTCACGGGGGCGGTCATCAAGTTCGAACTGTTCAAGGGGGCGCGATGATCGAGACCCTCCTGGGCGGGCTGCTGGGCGGCACGTTCCGCCTCGCCCCTGAAATCCTGAAATGGTTCGACCGCAAAGGCGAACGCGGTCACGAGCTGGCGATGCAGGACAAGGCGCTGGAGTTCGAGAAGGTGCGCGGCGCACAGCGCATGGCCGAGATCGGTGCGAGTGCCGATGCGGCCTGGAATACGGGCGCTATCGAAGCGCTGCGCGATTCCATCACGGCGCAGGGTCAGACGTCCGGCGTACGCTGGGCCGATGCATTGTCGACAACCGTCAGGCCGGTCGTGACCTATCTATTCGTCCTGATGTACACCGGCGTGAAACTGTCGACCTTCGCGGGCTCGGTGCACGCAGGTGTGGGCTTCGGTCCGGCATTGCTGGTCGCCTGGTCGGAAGCCGATCAAGCGCTGCTGGCAGGCATATTGAACTTCTGGTTCATCTCGAGGGTGTGGGAGCGGCGCGGTGGTCAGGCATAAGGGACGCCAGAGGCGCCCACTGGCCGAGCGCTTCTGGGAAAAGGTCGACAAGCGAGGGGCGGACGGGTGTTGGCCGTGGATCGGTTCCATCGACACACGCCGCGAGACTTGGGGGTGCCTGCCATGACGAACATTCCATCGCAGGCCATCGAACTGGCCAAACGGTTCGAAGGGTTCCATCGGGTGCCGAAGGCCGACCCGATGCGAGCTCACCCGTATGTCTGTCCTGCCGGGTACTTGACGATCGGCTACGGCCATCTCTGCGATCCCGCGCACCCGCCTATCACGCAGGCGCAGGCCGAAGCCTATCTGGCTGCGGATCTTGTGACAGCGCTGAACGCGACGCTGCGCTGCTGTCCCGTGCTTGCCACCGAGCCGGAAGGGCGGTTCGCCGCCATCGTGGATTTCACCTTCAACCTCGGGGCGGGGCGGCTGCAGACCTCAACCTTGCGGCGGCGGATCAACCAGCGAGACTGGATTGCCGCTGCGGCCGAATTGCGTCGCTGGATCTACGGTGGCGGCAAGGTGTTGCCGGGGTTGCTGGCGCGTCGCGAGGCCGAAATTGCTCTATTGCGAGCGAACTGAAGCCGCGCTTGGCTTCTGCTGCGAACAGCGCGTTCATGTCATCACACCAACCACACCGGAGTTCAAGATGTTCACGTCCATGCGATTCAAAACCCCCGTGATCGATGACGCGCTGTCAAGCAACATAGACGCCATGCTGGAGGACAAACTGCTCGATCTCTTTAAGTACGCTATGCGGTCCGTCGCCGCGACCTTGGCGCGCGCAGCGCAATTCGAGATCTGCGATTTCGCAAACGCGGCGGTGAGCGGTTGCGACGGTTTCACGCTGGCCATCCGGCAGGTCTTCCCCGGCGAACGCGATGCATGGCTCGGCGTCTTCGAGAGCGGGGAGCAGCGGCTTGAAGTGGTTGGGCACCTCGAATAAGCACCAATGTGGCCGGGCGGACCGGCCACTGATCCATTTGGGTGCTGAGCGCTACAGCATCTTCTGTATGTCGCTCAGCGCGTCATCCAATTCGAGTTTAAGCGGCACCAGCAGGCAGTGCAGGCAGCGACATTCCCAAGCCCGGTCGCTCCACACGTCGAGCAACTGCAGGATGCCGATGAGGCCGGTACTGACATTCAACAGTCGGGCGCAGGCTTCTTCCGTCGTTGCGTAGATCTGCTCGCTCACCGTATCCAACTGACGGGCTGTCGCGATGACCTCGGTCTTGGCGCGCTTGCCGACTCGTCCTGCCTGTGTCGCAAGTTGAGCGATCAGCTGCCGCTGCTGGGCGAGCGCAAGCATCTGCGGGGAGTGTTTCTGCTCATGCATGCCTTGCCTCCGTCCGGACAGTGGACGCAGGAAGGGCTCGGCTGGCACGGCGAGGCACAAGGCTTGGCAACGCCGTATGGCCGATGATGGCGAAACTGATAGGGAAAGCTGGCTGCTCAGGACGAGCAAAGGCATCAGGCATTGGGACCTCTACGTTTGGTGGAGGCCCGCCTCTCATTTCGACGTGAGGGGTGGCGGGCCAGACAGCGGGGGTCGAAACCGGCAACGTAGAAACCGGCCAGCCCGAAGGCTGCCCCGCCCGGCCCGCGATGCACATTGTAAGCGTGCATGCTTGCTACGGATAGGACGTCGGCCGATCACCGCGCGTTGTTCAGAATCTCACTCCCGATCACCGCTGTTCGATGACGGCGACAGTCTTGGGGAACCCCGGAATAGAGTCAAGGTGAACGCACCAGGCGGGAAGCGGCGGTGCAGCAAGCGATTACCGTCGCAGACAAGAGCGTGCTGTCTGCATTGGCTGGCTATAGCCGCGACTGGTGGCGGTTCGGGGTCAGACTTCGACCACCTCGTAGCGGCGCTTGCGCCGGGTCTCGTCCCGAGTGATGCGCGACAGGTAGTAGCATTGCGCGCACCAGTGGCCGGCGATAATGCTCCGGGGAGTGGTATGCCAGCGATGTCCGCTCTGTAAGCTACTCGCCTGATTCGCTACGCACCCGCTCCCTTACCTGGCACTACCCTTTGACTCCATTTGTTGACATCTCGGCGAGGATGGGTTCGTGGCGGGCAATCAAGACGACGGCCACTGTGAGCTTGGCCATTCGTGATGTATTTGATGCGTGACATCTGCATGTTCAAACCATGCTTCACCTATCCCCACGGCACGAACGTCTTTGGCTGGACAGCATCTGCCGGCGCCTGTAGTGATCGAACCAACCAGCAAGCTTGGGCAGCGCGAGCGTGTCGGCCGGGATCAGCTTGCTGATCTGATGGATTAAGAATTCATAAGATCAGATGTCCATTCTTTTCATCCCTGTTTCATCGAATTTCACGATTTCGAGGGATGCCCTTCACACTGTGATTCGCTATGATCCGCCCCAAGTCTAAGTAGGGGTGCCTACGGCCGGCAGACCGGCCGCCACGAAGCCACCCCGCACAACAAGACGTTCGGGGAGTTTCATCGATGCGCCAGCCGGTCACGGCCCGCGCACGCGCTGCGTTGGAGCAGCCGTGTGCCATTGCACAACAACACTGCGATCGCGCAGGTACCGCAGACACCGCCAGTCGGCACGACCGCGCCAGGCGCTCGTTCGTGGCACGGTCCGTCGCTGCCGCCGTTGCGTTCATCAGCTGGCTCGGCCCGGTGCAGGTCTCCTGGCAGGCGGCCCGGCAGAGCGCCGCCACGATTGCACTGCACGGCACAACCGTCGATAGCCCATTCACGTCGTGGCGCACCACCGGCCGCCTGCTGGTGCGCTGGGGCCTGCGGCAAGCGCAGGCCGGCGCCATCACCGATCCCACCGCGCCGATCCGCTTCACGCCCACCCTCACGCAGACCACGGGGCAGGGCGGGGGCGTACCGGTTGTGAACGTCACGACGCCGAACCCGAGCGGCCTGTCGTACAACCTGCTGCGCTCGCTGACGGTCGATGGCATCGGCCTGATCCTGAACAACAGCCTGGCCGGCGGCGGCACGCTCCTGGGCGGCAACGTCGGCGGCAACGCGAACCTGGCCACGTCGGGCCCGGCCTCGACCATCCTGACGCAGGTCACGGGCACCGATCCGATCCGCATCAACGGCACGGTGGAGGTGTTCGGCGCGCCGGCCAGCGTGATCTTTGCCGCGCCAGCGGGCATCTATGCGCAGGGCGCGGGGTTTACGAACACGCCACGGGTGACGCTGTCCAGCGGTACACCGCAGTTTCTGAACGGCAGCGGCGCAAACGTTTCATTCGACCAGGCCACCGCGGTGGGCTTCCTGGTCAATAGCGGGCGCATCCAGATCGACCCGGCGGCGGGCTCCACGGCCGGTGCCGGGATCGAGGGCACGGTCGGGGCGATCAACCTGATCGGCCAGACGGTGGGCGTCAATGCCCCCTTGTTTGCGGGCAGCCAGATCAACGTGATCGCGGGGAACCAGCAGGTGGCGCCGGTGGCGACGGGCACGGGTCGGGCGGGTTCCGATTGGCAGGTGAGCGGCGCGGGCGCCAATGCGGCGGCCAACAGCCCGAGTGCGCAGAACGGTCTGGCCATTGATGCGACGGCGTTCGGCGCGATGACGGCGGGGCAGATCAAGCTGATCTCGACGGCGCAGGGGTTGGGCGTGCGCGCTGCCGGCGACCTGGCGGCCAATACCAGCAACGTCAATATCGATGCCAATGGCGATGTCAGCGTCGGCAATGTGTATGGGCAGCAGACCGCCGGCATTACGACGACGGGGTCGGTGAGCACGAGCGGCGCCGTGCGGGCGCAGCAGGACGTGACGATTGGGGCGGGCGGTGACGTGACGCTTGGCGGTGCGGCGCAGGCGGGCAACAACGTGACGGTGAGCGCGGGCGGCAATGTTGCCGGATCGGGCAATCTGGCTGCGGCCAAGGCGCTGAACGTGAGCGCGGGCAAGAGCGTCAACCTGGGCGGCAGCCTGAATGCGGCCAACATTGCCGTGACGGCGCAGGGTAAGGACGGCACGGGCGATCTCACGCTGGGTGGGAACGTGTCGTCTCCGAACACCATCCAGCTGAACGCGGCGCGCGACGCTTCCATTGCCGGTCCGCTGACCACGGGCGGCGATCTACGGTTGACGGCCGGTCGCGATATCGCGATCGGCGGTGCGGTGCAGAGCGCGGGGGCATCGGTACTCGACGCTGCCCGCGATCTCCATGTCGCCGGTACTGGCTCTGTCACGGCAGGCGCGACGACGACCGCGACGGCTGGCCGCAACCTGGGTGTGGACGGGGTCGTCTCCTCTCGCGGCGATATCCGGCTCGATGCCACGGACGGTCAGGTGGCCGCCACGGGGTCGCTCATATCCGGCGGCGCCATCGCCGCTACGGCCGGCGGTGCCAATGGAGACATCGCCCTGGGCGGCAAGGTATCGGCGCCCGGTTCCGTGACGCTGGCCGCCGCGCGCAATGCGACGGTTGGCGGACAGCTCGTGACCGGGACCGACCTGAAGATCGGGGCCGGGCAGGATGTTGCCGTCACGGGGGCGGTCCAGAGCGTGGGCGCTACGACGCTCACGGGTGGCCGGGACATCGGCATCGCGACCACCGGCGCCGTCACGGGGGGGACCACGACAACGGCGGCCGCCGGTCGTCATCTCCTCCTCTTGGGCAGTACGGCCTCGGGTGGCGACACCCAGCTGACCGCGGCGGGGGGGCTGGCGACCGCGGGTACCGTGCTTGCGGGCGGTAACGTCAGTGCGAGCGGGCAGGGCGGTGTCGCCCTGGGCGGCACGGTGTATGCCACGCGGGGGGTGACGGCGCAATCGGGCGGCGGAGCCATTGGCGTCACCGGCAGCGTCATCGCTCACGGCGGTAGCGCCGTGTTGACCGGGACGGATGTGTCCGTCTCCGGCACGACGCAGTCCAGTGGGGATACGGCGCTGACCGCGACCCAGGGAAGCGTGGCCGTCGACGGTCAATCCGCTGCGGTGGGCAACCTGAATATCTCGGCCGCGCAGGACATTGCCGGTCAAGGCACCACCACCAGCGTCGGCAACACAACCCTTGCGGCGGGCCGCGATATTGCCCGCACGGGGGGCAGCCAGGCGGCGGGCAATCTGACGGCTACGGCCGGAAACCGTCTTGCCATGGCGGCACTGCCTGTGGTCGGCGGGGATGCCACCCTGAGCGGGGCGAGCGTCGCGCTGGGAGCCACCGGCAAGAGCAGCCAGATCAAGGGCACGCTCACCGCCACCGGGGCGCAGGGTGTCACGACGGCCGGCACGATCAACGCGGGGTCGGCCAAGCTGATCGGCGGTGCCGTCAACAATATCGGTACCGTCACGGCGTCGAACACGTTGGCCGTCAACGGTTCCACCATCACCAACAGCGGCACGCTGGGCGGTGCGACGACCAGCGTGCACGGTACGGATGTGGCCAATGCCGGCCTGATCGGCGGCCAGACGGTCAGCGTCACGGCGGACAATACGCTCAGCAACCAGAACGGCACGCTGCTCGGGACCAAGTCGCTGGCCGTGGCCGCCAACACGCTGACGAGCAACCGCAACGGCGTGATGTTCGCCGGCAGTCCGTCCGGCACCACGCCCGGGCAAGGCGACCTGAGCGCCACGGTGTCGGGCGGCAACGGCAGCTTCAACAACGCCGGCGGCCAAATCCTGGCCGGCAACAACGCCACGATCAACCTGCGGAACCAGACCGTCGATGGCGCGAACCTCGGCACCATCAACGCCAACGGGGCGCTGGCCTACAACGTCGGCGCTGTCGCCAACACCGGCGCATGGACCGTGGGCGGCAAGGCCGCGACCATCAACGCAGCCAACGGCATCGCCAACACTGGCTCGATCCAGCACGCGGGCGATTTGACGCTGAGCACGCCCGGCGCGCTGACCAACAGCGGACAGATCATCGCCGGCAACGATCTGGCGGTGTCGGGCGGCGGCATCAGCAACGCGGCCGGGGCGACGCTGCACGCCGATCATGACCTGTCTGTCACCGGTGCCACCACCAACCGGGGCACGGTGGAAGCGCTTAATGACGTCAAGATTGCCGGGGCCGGCTATGACAACGCCGGCGCGCTGACCCAGGCCAACCGCGACATCAACGTCAATGTGTCGGGCAACGTGCTGAACCAGGGCGGTACGATCGGTGCCGGGCGCGATGTGAATCTGAGCGCCGGCCAGATCGTCAATGACGCGACTGTATCGGGCGGTGCCAGTACGACTGTGGTGACGGGGCAAGGGGTCAATCCGACGTACCTGTCGAGGATCGTGATCGGATACAAGCAGGTGCTGATCTCGGTCGGTGGTACGGCAGACGATGGCCCCCAATACAGCCCATTCAATATCCCGATCACGATCGGCGATCTGAAGCCTAGCGCCAGTGGCGTGATCTCGGCCTATCCGGCGGTTGAGATCTATACACCCAGCACCGGCGGAGGCGACAACGGTGCGTCCCCCCAATCGATGGAACTGTGGCATTTTGGCGAGTTGCCCTCCACGGTGGGGTCTGCATCGGCGGGCAAGATTACACCGCTCATCACGCTGCCGACCGTCACCCGCACGGAAACGACCACGCAGGATGGGGTTTCCGGCGTCATCCAGGCTGGCCGCAACTTGGCGGTGACAGCCTCCACTCTGTCCAACAACGGAGGGCGGATCAGTGCGGCCGGCAATCTGAGCATGGCGGTTGGCACGCTGAACAATGGCACCTCGGCGGGCGCGACCAAGACCATCACTGAGTCGATCGATCAGGCGACGCTGAATGCCTTCATGCGGCAATTGGCGACCCAGCTCGGCTGGAACGCCTTCTACACGGGGCCGCTGGCCGTGCTCAGTGAAGGGTGTGGGTACCGCGATTGCAATCCGACCCAGGGACTGATTCAGCCGCATTGGATCTGGCTGAACTACACGTCCGACGGTACCGGCAGTGTGAACGGTTTCACCGCCACGCCGCCCGCCGCGCAGACGACTGTCCAGCAGGTCGCTGGCAAGCAAGGTGTGATTGCTGCCGGCGGCAACATCGACCTGACGCGGGTCGGCACGCTTAACAACGGCGGGCAGATCGCCGCCGCCGGCAACATCAGCTTGGGTGGTTCGGTCAACAATGTCGGCCAACAACTGGTCAATCGCACGACGTTGCCCGGCTGCGTCGGTAACCCCGCCAATTGCGTGGACAAGGGTGCTGCGCCCGGCGGGATGGGCAGCCCGTACAACGAAGTCATCGACCCGAAGCAGCAGGTCGCCAGCATCATCGCGGGCGGTGCGCTGACAGCCAACGCCACCCAACTGACCAATCAGACCGGCACCATCACGGCGGCCGGGAATGTCCTGATCACGGCGCCCACCGTCACCAACACGGGCGGGACGATCCAATCGAAGGCCGGTTCGGTCACGATCAATGCTGCTAATGGCCTGGTCAACCAGGCCGCGCCGACCACCACGCTCTACCAGAGCCAGGGCGACAACATGGCGCCCTGCGGCAAGGTGGGCGGCACTGCCTGCGCCACGGCCACGCAGACCGCCACCGGCGATGCGGGCATGATCCTGGCCGCCGGCGACCTGACCATCAACGCCGGCGCCGTGCGCAACAACGGCGGCGCCATCGTGGCCGGCGGTAACAACACCATCACCACAGGCAGCTTCGACAACAGCTCGGTCTTCCTGCGCCAGTACTACCACTGGATGTTCTCCGACCAGAGCGCCAACGCTAGCGACCGCTGGGGTTGCGATGCTGGCGGCGACATCTCGGGTTGCCAGCGGGTCTTCGGCGGCAACCTGTCCAATGGCACCAATGCCAACGCAGAAAACGCCCCCACCATCGGCGTGCTGAACTCGTACGTGAGCGGCGGCAACCTGACCATCCGTGCGGGTGGCGCCATCGTCAACAGCGGCAACATCGCCGGCACGGCGATTTCGCTGTCGGGCGCGACGATCACCAACGGCATCACCAACCCGTCGATCCAGACGCCGCCGTCCACCAGCGGGCGGCAGGTGGTGAGCCTGGGCCCGATCGGCACGCCCAATGCCCAGCTGCCGGTGACCGGCACGCCGGACACCTTCAGCGGCCCGACCACCGTGCTGCAGCAGGGTGTGCCGACTCCGTCCAATCCGGGCACCACGAATGGGCGGTGGCAGTTCAGCCCGGTTGTCGTGACGACCCAGAGCGGTGGTGCGGTGGCATGGCATTTCAATACGCCGCCCGCCGGCGCGGCGGTGAGCGCGCCGGCGGCGTCCGGCTCAACGGCCCAGTACCTGTCGAACAGCCCCGCCACGGCCGTGCTGGGCGGCGTCGGCCCGCAGACGCTGATCAACGCGCTGCCGGCCGAGCTGCGCCCCGGCGGCACGCCGTTCTACTACGACCCGCAGGCCGAGAACCAGCGGCTGGACCAGGCCGCGCTGGCCCAGACCGGCCGCACCAGTTTCATCAACGGCCTGACGTACGACAGCCAGACCCACCTGACGGTGGACGACCAGCAGAAGCTGATCCTGTACCAGAACGCCGTCGACTACGCGAAGGCGCACAACATCCAGCTGGGCCAGGCCCTGACGCCGGGCCAGCTGGCCGCGCTGGACAAGCCGATGCTGTGGTACGTGACGCAGCAGGTGCCGGCCCCGAACTGCCTGAGCAGCGCGTGCCCGATGGTCAGCGCGCTGGTGCCGCAGGTGTACCTGCCGCCGGGCTACAGCGGCATCGAGCCGGGCGGCAGCATCGTCGCGAGCAAGTCGCTTGAACTGCTGGCGGACAACCCGATCCGCAATACGGGCACGCTGGGCTCGTATGGCACGCTCAAGAGCAACACCACGATCGTCAACGAGCAGCGCGCGGCGGAGATGACGGCGGCGTGGCAGCCGATCGAGGACGGCTGGGCGCGCACGACGGGGCAGCAGGGGCAGGCCAACAGCGGCTTCGTCTTCGCGGGCAACGCGGCGGACATCGCGGGGCAGATCCGGAACATCAACGGTGTCGTTGCGCAGTTGAATGCGGACGGCTCGATGAGTGCGGCGGAGGCTGCACGGGTGGCGGCGGCCGTGCAGGCGGGTATGCAGGCGGCCACGAGCACGCATACCGACACCTTTGTGCGGTCGGAGAGTTGGTTCGGGCAACTGTTCGCCGGCGTGGTGATAGTGGCCATTGGGATCATGACGGGCGGCGCGGCGATGGCCGCGTATGCCGGGGTGGGCGCGGCCCTGACCGTGGGTCAAGCCATGGCCCAGGCGGCGGTTGCGTCGATGACGACCAACACGATGCAACAGGCGAGCAGCGGCCAGGGCTTCAGCTTTGGCGCGCTGGTCAAGGCGGGCGCCACGTCGGCGCTGACGGCGGGGATTACGCAGGGGATCACGCTCAATGCGAATGGCACGCTTGGGACGGTCGATAGCCTGAACTCGGTGGCATCCGATCGGAGCCTTGCTGCGTTGTCGGGTGCCAAGAACGTCGGCAACGGTCTGACGCAGGCGGCGGCTTCAAGCGGCACGCTGGGTGAGCAATTGACCGCGCTGACGTTGGGCATCGGCATCAAGGCCGGTGTGACCACGGCCATCAACGGCGGCAGCTTTGGCCGGGCATTGACCAATGCCGCCGCCAGTGACATCGGGGCGGTCGCGGCCAACGTACTCGGCACGCTGACTCCGGGGATCGGCGAAGTCAATGCCTCGCCGAACAGTGTCGTCGGCAACATCCTCGGGCACGTTGCACTGGGCTGCGCCACTTCGTCGATGCAGGGGACGGGTTGCGCGGGCGGCGCAGCGGGCGGTCTGGCGGGATCGGTGGTGGCGCCGCTGGTGGGCATGGGCCTCTATGCGGGCACGTCGGGCACGAACAGTGCCATCGATGCGGCGACGGTGGCGATTGGCGCGATGGCGGGCGGGGCGATTGCGCATGCGATCGGCGGCGACACCACGGCCGGGGCGTCGACGGCGCAGAACGCGGCCATGAACAACTGGCTGGAGCATCGCCGGCCCAACCCGGTGGTCTACTCGGAGCAGGAGCGTCGGGATAACGCTGCGGCGGCTTGTAAGGATGATCCCAAGCAGTGCGATGTTGCCAATGGCTGGGAAGCCAAGTCGAGGCAGCGCGATGCCGATTTGCAGGCCGCGTGCGCCAACCTGAGTTCTGACACATGTCGCAATGCGATAGCGGTGGCGAAGGCGGCGGGCAACTACATCGTCTTTGCCGGCGGCAAGGTCTACGCGTATGGTCCGGAGACGCCCGTCGCTCGTTCGTTGGACCCCAGTCCGGCGGCGAAGACGCTGGACACGATGGTGGGAAGTCCGCTGGCAGGGGTATTTGGGGGCATTCCGTATCTCAAGTCCAATGCGGACCCGGCTGCCGGTTACTACTTCGCTCAGTATGGGATGGCGCTGGAAGGGATCGGCGCGGGGGTGCTGGGTCTGCCGACGGGGCCGTTGGCTGGGCCGGGGTGGCGGGCTACGTTGGAGTCGCCGAATACGCTCTATGTTGGTTCGGGGGCGGGTAGTGCGTTGCCGACCTGGAGCAATGTGGCGGGATCGTACTCTGCCGTTGGCCAGGGTGGCGGGGCGGCTACAACGGTTCGGGCCGGGCCGGGCTATACAGCACAAGATGTGTTGCCTCGCCCTGTGGCGCAGACATTTTCGGGGTCGGGTCAGGTGCCTGGCACTATAGCCCCGAATAGCGCAGGCGAGTCGGCGGCCGGTACCAACCAGCCCGCGATTACTCTCTATGGGTTTCGTGGCGCAGGCTCCACACAGGACCTTCTGGCGGCGGATGCTCCCCATCCCTACGTAGTCACGGGCCACGTTGGATATTCGTTCGATGGTGGACAGCAAATCTTTGGCTTTGGCCCCAAGGTGCCAGTGGGCATGTCTGTGTACGATGCCGTTCAGTCGCTTCGCAATGGAGCGAACTATCCAGGCATCATTACTGACGATACTGCGCTCTTCAGGTCGGTTGCAGAGAACCCTGCAGTAGGTCGTGGCGGAGTACCACAGGTGGTGATTCAGCAGAAAATTCCTGTCTCACAAGCTGATTTTGACGCAATCAAGGCTGCTCACGATGCGGTCGGGATCAACAACCCCATCAACAACGTGTCCTATGGCTTCCCTGGAAAAAATGTATGCACCTTCAACTGCGCTACTTTCCCCAGTAGTTTAGGGATACCAATTCCAGAGGCGTCAGGGAACATGCGGCTCTATTTCCCGGAGCTTGAGAAGCTGGGGCAACCGTGGGTACCGAAATGAGTAACGTAAAGAGTTTCTTGTCGGACAAAGTGGCGAACTGCGACTTGGTAATGGTGGAGATTGTGGGGTCGCCGCAGCCGCAATCCTTTAGGGCAAGAGTCGAGAGGGTATATGCAGCGCGTAAAGGGGTGGACGCCGGATTGCTTGGATCAGAGCTTGAGTTTGTTGGCGGTCCTGCGCATTGGGGGCAAGCATCACTTGCAGTGGGGGATACTGCGCTGGTCTTTCTCAAGTCAATCTCCGGCCGGCTGTACGAGGAAGCGTGGCACGGCCATATGGTTGTGGAGCAAATCGACGGTGATGCCTATGCGGTCTTCCAGCATCGGGAACTATGGTTGAGCCCGGATGTTCCAGCGTCACTTCGATATTGCTTACGACAAGACCCGAATCGTCCCTACGCTTCGGTAGTGCGCCTAGATGTTTTGGAGACTTACCTGCTGGCGTTGATAGAGCAGATGGATCACGGGGCCACGTGAGCCTCGATGCATGTGCAAAATTGATGAGATGGTGGGACTCCAGATGAGGAGACTCGCCCGGAGTGATTTGAATGAGTGAAAGCAAAATTGACCTGTCGCCCTTTTGCATGAGGGCGCGAGGCTTCTTGACCCAGGGGCGCACTGATGATGCGCTTGCTCTATACGGCGACGTTCTCCAGGTTGATCCAGACAACGCACTGGCACACGCTGATCGTGGCACGGCTTACGCAATGCTGAAGAAATTTGATCCGGCGCTTCGTGATTTGGAAAGGGCTCTTGCGCTTGGTTACTCTGAGGCATCAACGTATTGCACAATTGGGACTGTTTACGTTGAACTAAAGAAGTTTCAGAAAGCTCTGGAGTACTTCACCAAGGCGATTGCGCTGGATGAGAATTATCCATTCACTTACTACAGCAGATCGAATGTTCTGCACGAATTGGGTGCCACAGAAGCAGCTATTGCTGATCTTGAAAGGTGCCTGGGATTTAATCCAGAGGAAAGTATGAGGAAGTTGACTTTTCGCCGACTGAATTTTTTTATATATAAAAGTTATTGATGTTTTATAAAAGAGAGCCGTGATGAGATTTGCGTGCGGTTAGCGTATCGCTATCCTTGATCGTTCTTTAAAAATTTAGGCTCATTTATATCACCTCGTTATACAGAAGTCGGCAGTAGTTGAGTTCCAAGGGGGGTTGTAAACGATCGCGGAGTCTCGTTTACTGCCTGGATTTGGAGCCGAAATGGTCAGCGATTCGGGAGCGTGGGTGGACGAGGAGCTTGAGGGTCTGGATCTAGGTGATCCGCGGCGGGATCGGCGAGCGAAGGAGTTGCTCAAGCGGTTGTCGGCGCAGCCCACGGCGAGCATTCCGGGTGCGTGTGATGGCTGGAGCGAGACCGTTGGGGCCTATCGGTTTCTGGGCAATACCGAGATCGATTGGCGCGACGTGATGCAGCCGCATTGGGAACGTACAACGCAGCGGGCTGGTGAGCACCCGGTGGTCCTATGCATCGCGGACACCACGGAGCTGGACTTCAATGGTCAGGAGATTGAAGGGCTTGGTCCCCTGAGCTACGAAGTCCAACGGGGCATGTATTTGCATCTGACATATGCGGTGACACCAGACCGGGAGCCGTTGGGCGTGCTTGATGCGTGGATGTGGGCACGCGAGCCGCGAGAGGCGGACGGCTCACGGGGCGGGCTCAAGGAGAGCGTGCGCTGGATCGAAGGGTATGAGCGAGTCGCGGAGCAAGCCGCGCAGTTGCCGCACACTCGCTTGGTGTACGTGGCAGATCGTGAAGGCGATATCGGTGCGCTGATGGCCCGCGCGCAAGTGCTGGGTCACCCGGCCGACTGGCTGATCCGCTGCCAACATGATCGAAGCCTGGATGAAGCCGGCAAGCTATGGGAGCAGTTCGAAGCCAGCCCGGTGCTTGGGGAGCTCACCTTCACCTTGCCGCGACGCCCGGGCAGCCCGGCGCGCCAGGTCACACAGGCGTTGCGCACACAGCGGGTAAAGCTGGCCGGTCATAGCGGTGTGGAGTTGACTTGCATTGAGGCGCGGGAGATTGGCGCACCTGCGGGCGCCAAGCCCGTGGTGTGGCGACTGCTGACCAACCGGAGCGCAGCGGATGCGCACGCCATCATCGAAGTGGTGGATTGGTATCGAGCGCGTTGGGAGATCGAGATGTTCTTCCACGTGCTCAAGACCGGTTGCAAGGTCGAGGCTCTGCAGTTGGCGCAAATCGATCGCGTGGAGCGGGCCCTGGTGCTGTACATGATCGTGGCTTGGCGCATCGCCCGGCTGATGCGACTGGGCCGGACGTGCCCCGACCTGGATGCCGTGCTGTTCTTCGATGCTGACGAGATACGAGGCGCCCACCTGTTGGCCAAGAAACCGGCGCCCAAGGGTTCGGTCACGCTTAACCAGATGATCCGCCTGGTGGCCTCCCTTGGCGGGTTCCTCGGACGCAAGAGCGATGGTGAGCCCGGCGCCAAGACGATATGGATCGGCCTACAGCGCACCATGGATGCCGCTTCTATGATTCAAGCGCTCAGGGGCAACGTATGAATTCTGTATAACGAGGTGCATTTATATGGCGTGCCCGTTGATATGAGTGATCACGCTTCATCAACGGCCTGACGTACGACAGCCAGACCCACCTGACGGTGGACGACCAGCAGAAGCTGATCCTGTACCAGAACGCCGTCGACTACGCGAAGGCGCACAACATCCAGCTGGGCCAGGCCCTGACGCCGGGCCAGTTGGCCGCGCTGGACAAGCCGATGCTGTGGTACGTGACGCAGCAGGTGCCGGACCCGAACTGCCTGAGCAGCGCGTGCCCGATGGTCAGCGCGCTGGTGCCGCAGGTGTACCTGCCGCCGGGCTACAGCGGCATCGAGCCGGGCGGCAGCATCGTCGCGAGCAAGTCGCTTGAACTGCTGGCGGACAACCCGATCCGCAACACGGGCACGCTGGGCTCGTATGGCACGCTCAAGAGCAACACCACGATCGTCAACGAGCAGCGCGCGGCGGAGATGACGGCGGCGTGGCAGCCGATCGAGGATGGCTGGGCGCGCACGACGGGGCAGCAGGGGCAGGCCAACAGCGGCTTCGTCTTCGCGGGCAACGCGGCGGACATCGCGGGGCAGATCCGGAACATCAACGGTGTCGTTGCGCAGTTGAATGCGGACGGTTCGATGAGTGCGGCGGAGGCTGCGCGGGTGGCGGCGGCCGTTCGGGCTGGCGTGCAAGCGGTGACCAGCACGCATACCGATACCTTCGTCCGCTCGCCGGACGTCATGGGCGAGATTTTCGCGGGCGTAGTGATCGCTGTTATTGCGGTGATGACTGGCGGGGCGCTGGGGCCGGCGTTGTCCGGGCTGGCGAGCGGCACCTTCGGCGCGACGGTTGCTGGCGGTGCAGTCGGTTCGATGACCGGTTCGGCGATTGGTCAGTTTGCTGCGAACGACGGGATCAATTTCGGGAAGCTGTTCACGGCAGGCGCGGTTGGCGCACTGACAGCGGGCATTGCCAATGGCGTGACGGTCGGGGCCAATGGCTCGCTTGGCACGGCAATGGATTGGAGCCAGAAGGTCGCCGATAACAGCTTGGCGGGCGCGGCTGGTGCGCAAAGCGTGGCAGGCACGACGATGACGCAGGCGGCTACCAGCGCGGCGCCAAACGTTGTGCAGCAGGCTGAGGCGGTGTTGCTGATGAGTGGAGCAACCGCTGCCATCAACACGGTGGTCAATGGCGGAAGCTTCGGACGGGCATTCCTGAACGGTTTAGTAGCTAACTCTGCCGCTATCGGGGCATACAGCATTGGAGGCGCATTACCCGGCCTCGGCGCAACCGGTGCAACGCCCGGCTCCGTTGTCGCGAACGTTGCAGCCCATAGCCTGCTTGGGTGTGCAGCGGCTTCCCTAAACGGCGGGGATTGTGCAAGCGGCGCAGCGGGGGCAATGTCCAGCGCGCTTGTCGCGCCGATTCTGCGTGATGCGCAGTACGGTGCTAGCGGAATGCAAACAGCGTCCTCGAACCCGAACGGTACGGTGACCGATGCTTATCTGAGCCCCGTCTTCAATATGGTTACCGAGGCTCTGGCGACCCTTGCGGGGGGAGCTATGGCTAACGCGCTCGGTGGGAACGCAACGGTTGGTGCCGCCGCTGCGCAGAACGAAGCGCTTAACAATTCCGACAAGTCGCACGTCCACAGCCCGGCCGAAGAGAGCCATGAGGAACTGAGGCAGCTTTTGGATCGTGAAAGGGCCATGCTGACTGGCGGCTCCGGCATTATCCAAAACCCGGACGGGACAGAAACTATCAAGCCACCGCCGATCGTAGGAGCCGGAAGTGCGACCAGTTCCAAGGGGTGGTGGTCAGGCATCGGCGGTAACGTTCGACTGTATTCGGACGGTAGTTTGCGAACTGCGGATGGTAAATTCGCAAGCGTATCGGGGGCCCCCGCGCCAGGGACAACCGCCGCCGCGCAGTTCGCGGGCTTCCTAAGTAGCAATGGAGTTAACGTCGTGGGTCAGGAAGTGGTGGTGTACGGCCCGTTAGGTCCGCGTCGTTATGACATTGTTACCCAAGATGCAAATGGCCTTCTGCATGGCATCGAAATAAAGAGCGGTAGCGCGACGCCGACCTTGTACCAACGTTTCACTGACATGTATGTGAATAGTTTCGGCGCAAGTGGTGCCGGAAGGTTCAGTGGCAAAACGATCAATAGCGCAACAACTGTGTACGTTCCCTGAGGGATGCACTTATGAACTTTGAAGTTGAAGGGAAAATTGCTGTTATTAGCCCTAAGTCCGGTCAAATAAAAAGGACAATAAAATCACTGAAAAGCTATGGTCCTTCCTCTTATGCTTCATTGACCGACGATAGAGGGCGTTACGTTCAGGTAGCAGGCGGAGGGATTACATGTATGGTCGAGCAATTCGATCCGCAATCGGGGGTGCGTCTACGTGCATTCCACGATAGGCCTAATCCTGTTTACCCTGATGGCACAATTCTTTCATTTCGTGCTGGAAACATACCTATGAAGTCAGATGAATGGTTCAGGTCGGATCAGGTCGCCGAAATTTTCATCTCGTTTCTGGAAGGGGAAGATTTTCCAGCCTACGTCTCATGGCGCCCTGCTCCCGAGCTTTGAGGCGTGTTTTGGGATGGCGCATCGCTATCCTTGATCGTTCTTTAAAAATTTAGATTTCTATTTGGATGGTTGTCCGTTGGTATGAACGGATAACGCTTCGTCAACGGTCTGACGTTGCGCCGCTACTATCACTGGAGCTTCTCCGACCAGAACGCCAACGTCAGCGACCGCTGGGGCTGCGATGCGGGCGGCGACATCTCGGGTTGCCAGCGGGTCTTCGGCGGCAACCTGTCCAATGGCACCAATGCCAACGCAGAAAACGCCCCCACCATCGGCGTGCTGAACTCGTACGTGAGCGGCGGCAACCTGACCATCCGTGCGGGTGGCGCCATCGTCAACAGCGGCAACATCGCCGGCACGGCGATTTCGCTGTCGGGCGCGACGATCACCAACGGCATCACCAATCCGTCGATCCAGACGCCGCCGTCCACCAGCGGGCGGCAGGTGGTGAGCCTGGGCCCGATCGGCACGCCCAATGCCCAGCTGCCGGTGACCGGCACGCCGGACACCTTCAGCGGCCCGACCACCGTGCTGCAGCAGGGTGTGCCGACTCCGTCCAATCCGGGCACCACGAATGGGCGGTGGCAGTTCAGCCCGGTTGTCGTGACGACCCAGAGCGGTGGTGCGGTGGCATGGCATTTCAATACGCCGCCCGCCGGCGCGGCGGTGAGCGCGCCGGCGGCGTCCGGCTCAACGGCCCAGTACCTGTCGAACAGCCCCGCCACGGCCGTGCTGGGCGGCGTCGGCCCGCAGACGCTGATCAACGCGCTGCCGGCCGAGCTGCGCCCCGGCGGCACGCCGTTCTACTACGACCCGCAGGCCGAGAACCAGCGGCTGGACCAGGCCGCGCTGGCCCAGACCGGCCGCACCAGTTTCATCAACGGCCTGACGTACGACAGCCAGACCCACCTGACGGTCGACGACCAGCAGAAGCTGATCCTGTACCAGAACGCCGTCGACTACGCGAAGGAGCACAACATCCCGCTGGGCCAGGCCCTGACGCCGGGCCAGCTGGCCGCGCTGGACAAGCCGATGCTGTGGTACGTGACGCAGCAGGTGCCGGACCCGAACTGCCTGAGCAGCGCGTGCCCGATGGTCAGCGCGCTGGTGCCGCAGGTGTATCTGCCGCCGGGCTACAGCGGCATCGAGCCGGGCGGCAGCATCGTCGCGAGCAAGTCGCTGGAGCTGCTGGCGGACAACCCGATCCGCAACACGGGCACGCTGGGCTCGTACGGCACGCTGAAGAGCAACACCACGATCGTCAACGAGCAGCGCGCGGCGGAGATGACGGCGGCGTGGCAGCCGATCGAGGACGGCTGGGCGCGCACGACGGGGCAGCAGGGGCAGGCCAACAGCGGCTTCGTCTTCGCGGCCAATGCGACGGACATCGCGGGGCAGATCCGGAACATCAACGGTGTCGTTGCGCAGTTGAATGCGGATGGCTCGATGAGTGCGGCGGAGGCTGCGCGAGTGGCGGCGGCCGTGCAGGCGGGTATGCAGGCGGCCACGAGCACGCATACCGACACCTTTGTGCGGTCGGAGAGTTGGTTCGGGACGCTGTTCTCCACTGTGGTCATGATCGCGATCGGCGTGATGACGGGTGGAGCGGCAATGGCGGGGACCGTGGCGGCAGAGGGCGCCGCAGTGGCTTCCGCCGCAGCGGGGACGGCCGCGACGGGTACTGCAGGCACGTTGACCGTGGGTCAGGCGATGGTGCAGGCAGCCATCTCCTCGATGACGACGAATGCCCTCCAGCAGGCCAGTGCCGGCCAGGGCTTCAGTTTTGGCGCGCTGGTCAAGGCGGGCGCCACGTCGGCGCTGACGGCGGGGATCACCCAAGGAGTGACGCTCAACGCGGACGGTACGCTTGGAACGGTCGATAGCCTGAGTTCGGCGTCGGATCGGAGTCTTGCAGCGCTGTCGGGCACGAAGGCTGTCGGTGACGGCTTGACGCAGGCTAGCGCTGCGACTGGCACGTTGAGCCAGCAATTGGCTGCGCTGGCGCTGGATGCCAGCGTCAAAGCTGGTGTCAACACCGCAATCAACGGCGGCAGTTTCCTAACGAATCTGCGTGATAGCGCTGTGAACGATCTGGCAGCGGTGGCTGCCTACGGCATCGGGAATCTCCATCAGAACGGCACGCTGGTGGGGCCTGCGTACTATACGGCGCACGCGCTGCTGGGCTGCGCCAGTTCTGCGGCGCTGGGCACTGGGTGCGGTGGCGGTGCGATTGGCGGAGTGACCAGTGCTTTGTTGGCACCGGACATCATCAAAGCGATTGATCCGACAGGCGCGCCACTGGATGCGGGCCAGCAGGCCATGCTGGCTGCTTTCGCTGGACTGGCAGGCGGTGGCATGGCTGGCGCGCTGGGGCAGAACGTCCAGGGCGGGATGGCAGCGGCGCAGAACGAAGCGTTGAACAACTCGGGAAATCACGCGGAGGATGCGGCCAAAAGCGGCGGCTTGCTGAATCAATCTTGGGAAGCCGTAGTCGACTGGGCGAAATGGACCTATAGCGATCCGATTGGCGATACCGAGCGAGGGCTTCGGCATTTTCTTTCGGTCGGGCAGCATAACGAGCGTGATGCGCAGACGCATCCGGAGCGCCAATTTGATCCCGATGGCGGCGGATCGAATACCGGGCGTCCGAGTGCACCTGCAGTCGTGGTTGCCATCGGCGCGATACTGTGTTTGCTGTCGGGAGGGACGGCTTGCGGCATGATGATGGTGCCCGTACCGGCACCATCAGGGCCGCCTCCGGGCAATGCAATTCTGTCGAGCAGCAGCAGTGGCGGTGATTCTGGTGGGAGCGCAAGCGGGCAGGGCTCGAGTAACGCCACAAGCGGTTCGCCCAACACCCTTGCCAACAATAGGCTGACGGGTAAGGTCGCGGAAGTTGAAGTGGGAACAAGCCTGAAAGGCCAGGGCCTTGATGTTCAGCCCCAAGTAAGTATGACCAGCGACTCTACCCGAGCCGTTGCGGATTTTGCCGTCAATGGTCGCCCCAATGCGACGGTTCAAGTCCCGCAAGGCTATGTGGCTGAAGATATTAGTGGTAAACCGTTGCTTGGCGTCAACGGTGCGCCGATTAAATCGTTTAATCTAAATGCTCAGGGACAGGCCATTGTTGAAGTTAAGACGGGTGGTGCGGCTCTTACCTCAAATCAAAGCAACGTATATCCTGCTGTTCAATCTGGGACGGCAAAACCTGTTGGTGGTAACGCGACCAATGCATTTGGAGCTCCGCTGCCAGGAAATTTGGAGGAAACTCCAGTTGTGGTTCTGCGAAAAAAATGAGGTGCAATGTCATGACGGCGTTTAAACCTGATCTATATGAGATTTGCCGAGGGGTTGCCGATGAATTTTCGGGATGGGGGTTTTCATCAGGTCAATTTAAAAATAAGACATTAAAGCACACTGATTTGATTGTGCATCTTGGATTCGGATTTGAGGGTGGTGCGACCCCTGTCCAGCCAAGCATTCATATCATCAACAAAAGGGTTTCAAAACTCTGTAGGAGCATATTTGGAGTGGATGGGTATGCATCAATTGTTAGCCTTCAGGCAGCGTCCAATACGCTAAAATATACGCCGGAGAAATTGAGAACAGGGTTTTGGGTTGTGCAGCACAAGGAGGAATTTTTATCGCTTGGGCAAGCGAGTCAGGCTGTTGAAGATGTGACGCTAGATATGATTGAGGCCCGTGCTGCACTCGTTGCAACGATGAAGGATGGGATTTCATTTATTGAAAATCACTATGATCTGGGCGGTGAGGATGCGTTGTTGAGAGGTTTGCCGGCAAAGTACACAACACGTCACGTGAATTCTCCATATGATCAAATGGAAAAAATGAAAGGCGTGATGATTTGTCTTGTGCGCATATTGCTTGGCGATTTTGATTTTGTTTTGAATTACCGTAGCGATGAATTCAAAACATTGTTTCCGAAGCGATTTGTGGAGTTGGATAGGATCATTGAGGTGTTGCCGGAATTAAAGAGGAAGTATGATGAAACTGGGGCGGTAATTTGATGTGGCTGGAAAACTGTGTTGCTGTGGAAAATCCTATTTATTCAGTGCGATGGTCATCGTTGCGTGGCTTGCAAACGTTAGTGTGTGTGCCAAAAAAGATGAGTCGAAATGAAGCGACAGATCAGTTTTTCAGGAGCGGAAGGCCACAGTCAGAAACGGGTAACGCGTAGCCAGCGCTTCCTGGTGGAGATGGGGCGCGTTGTGCAGTGAGGTATCAACGTATCGCAAAATTTGCACTATTTGCGTTGAAATAAAGCAGTTTCAGAAAGCGCTGGAGTACTTCACCGAGGCGATTGCGCTAGACGAAAATTACTACAGCAGATCGAATGTGCTGCATGAATTGGGCGCCAATGAAGCAGCTATTTCCGATTTTGAAACGTGCCCGGGTTTTAATCCAGGGGGTAGTGTGAGGCAGTTGATTTTGCGTCGTCTTGATATTTTTCGACATAAAAAGTATTTATCCCGCATAAAAGAGGATTGCAATTGTTTTTGTATTTCAATTGAGTTGCGTGTGTAGCATATCGCTACACTTGATGGTTCTTTAAAAATTTATGTTCTCTATTTTTATGGGGTGCTCGTTGATGTGAGTGAGAAAACTCCATCAACGGCCTGACCTACGACAGCCAGACCCACCTGACGGTGGACGACCAGCAGAAGCTGATCCTGTACCAGAACGCCGTCGACTACGCGAAGGCGCACAACATCCAGCTGGGCCAGGCCCTGACGCCGGGCCAGCTGGCCGCGCTGGACAAGCCGATGCTGTGGTACGTGACGCAGCAGGTGCCGGCCCCGAACTGCCTGAGCAGCGCGTGCCCGATGGTCAGCGCGCTGGTGCCGCAGGTGTACCTGCCGCCGGGCTACAGCGGCATCGAGCCGGGCGGCAGCATCGTCGCGAGCAAGTCGCTTGAACTGCTGGCGGACAACCCGATCCGCAATACGGGCACGCTGGGCTCGTATGGCACGCTCAAGAGCAACACCACGATCGTCAACGAGCAGCGCGCGGCGGAGATGACGGCGGCGTGGCAGCCGATCGAGGACGGCTGGGCGCGCACGACGGGGCAGCAGGGGCAGGCCAACAGCGGCTTCGTCTTCGCGGGCAACGCGGCGGACATCGCGGGGCAGATCCGGAACATCAACGGTGTCGTTGCGCAGTTGAATGCGGACGGCTCGATGAGTGCGGCGGAGGCTGCACGGGTGGCGGCGGCCGTGCAGGCGGGTATGCAGGCGGCCACGAGCACGCATACCGACACCTTTGTGCGGTCGGAGAGTTGGTTC
The DNA here is from genome assembly GCF_024925465.1 of Ralstonia pseudosolanacearum. Classification (NCBI taxonomy): domain Bacteria; kingdom Pseudomonadati; phylum Pseudomonadota; class Betaproteobacteria; order Burkholderiales; family Burkholderiaceae; genus Ralstonia; species Ralstonia pseudosolanacearum. Next base: position 1,328,473 of record NZ_CP103852.1, read on the forward strand.
GGGCAACTGTTCGCCGGCGTGGTGATAGTGGCCATTGGGATCATGACGGGCGGCGCGGCGATGGCCGCGTATGCCGGGGTGGGCGCGGCCCTGACCGTGGGTCAAGCCATGGCCCAGGCGGCGGTTGCGTCGATGACGACCAACACGATGCAACAGGCGAGCAGCGGCCAGGGCTTCAGCTTTGGCGCGCTGGTCAAGGCGGGCGCCACGTCGGCGCTGACGGCGGGGATTACGCAGGGGATCACGCTCAATGCGAATGGCACGCTTGGGACGGTGGACAGCCTGAACTCGGTGGCATCCGATCGGAGCCTTGCGGCGTTGTCGGGTGCCAAGAACGTCGGTAACGGTCTGACGCAGGCGGCGGCTTCAAGCGGCACGCTGGGCGAGCAATTGGCCGCGCTGACGTTGGGCATCGGCATCAAGGCCGGTGTGACCACGGCCATCAACGGCGGCAGCTTTGGCCGGGCATTGACCAATGCCGCCGCCAGTGACATCGGGGCGGTCGCGGCCAACGTACTCGGCACGTTGAGTCCGGGGATCGGCGAAGTCAATGCCTCGCCGAACAGTGTCGTCGGCAACATCCTCGGGCACGTTGCACTGGGCTGCGCCACCTCGTCGATGCAGGGGACGGGTTGCGCGGGCGGCGCAGCGGGCGGTCTGGCGGGATCTGTGGTGGCGCCGCTGGTGGGCATGGGCCTCTATGCGGGCACATCGGGCACGAACAGTGCCATCGATGCGGCGACGGTGGCGATTGGCGCGATGGCGGGCGGGGCGATTGCGCACGCGATCGGCGGCGACACCACGGCCGGGGCGTCGACGGCGCAGAACGCGGCCATGAACAACTGGCTGGAGCATCGCCGGCCCAACCCGGTGGTCTACTCGGAGCAGGAGCGTCGGGATAACGCTGCGGCGGCTTGTAAGGATGATTCCAAGCAGTGCGATGTTGCCAATGGCTGGGAAGCCAAGTCGAGGCAGCGCGATGCCGATTTGCAGGCCGCGTGCGCCAACCTGAGTTCTGACACATGTCGCAATGCGATAGCGGTGGCGAAGGCGGCGGGCAACTACATCGTCTTTGCCGGCGGCAAGGTCTACGCGTATGGTCCGGAGACGCCCGTCGCTCGTTCGTTGGACCCCAGTCCGGCGGCGAAGACGCTGGACACGATGGTGGGAAGTCCGCTGGCAGGGATATTTGGGGGCATTCCGTATTTCAAGTCCAATGCGGACCCGGCTGCCGGTTACTACTTCGCTCAGTATGGGATGGCGCTGGAAGGGATCGGCGCGGGGGTGCTGGGTCTGCCGACGGGGCCGTTGGCTGGGCCGGGGTGGCGGGCGACGTTGGAGTCGCCGAATACGCTTTATGTTGGGTCGGGGGCGGGTGGTGCCTTCCCGACTTGGACTAATGTGGCAGGGCCGTATTCTGCTGTTGGTCAGGGTGGCGGGGCGGCTACAACGGTTCGGGCTGGGCCAGGATATACAGCGGGCGACGTAGTTCCTAAATCGACCACTTCGAACGGTGCGGATAGCGGCGGAACCAATACAAATACCAACACCGCGCAAAGTGCCAGCGGCTCATCGTCATCCTCGAGCAATGGCAGATCTGATTTCACGAATCGCTACCTCTCCGAATCCGGCGGACGATGGGGGACTTCAGAAACACGGCAACTAAACTACGATGTAGGACGGTCATTGGGCCAGAGTGGATATAGTGTCACCGGGGGTGGCGGCATCGCATCGGAGGAATACATTCCAGGAGCAGGTCCGGGGACAAGAGGGGGGACCTATGTTGATGTGACTGCTGAACCGATGAATGGGATTGGCCCTAAAGTTCGAGTACAAACCGTTACCACCATGGCGGATGGCGTGACGCCGACCTCGTCGGAGGCAGCTGCTGCTGCAAGAATTCGAGCCGCGTACCCTGACGATAAGTTGGTCATCCTTCCCAAGGGGGCAACGCCGGCTCAGGTTAAGCAGGCAATTCAAAAGGCACTAGGTGGATGAAGCGAATTTATTTGTTTGCAACCAAAAACGACATTTTGTCGATCGCGGACGCGGTAGAGGGCAAGGGTTCGATTAAGTACATTCTTGCGCACCATAATTTGCATCCGAAGTATGGTTCTGTTGCGCCTGTCTATCAGGCCGCTCGCAATATTCCTGAGCTCGGTATTGCTGCAGGAACGCAAACGGGGCGATGCGAGCGATATCTGGTGGTCGAGAGTTCTACTGAAGTCGTTCCGATATCGAGATTTATCGGTGAAAATTTACCTGAGGGCGGCGAATTGATTACCGCCTATGAGGCTGGAAATTGCCGGGAGTGTGTTGAGTTCAATGCGGGTGGACTCTGGGAGGGGAAAGTTTTGCTCAATGGTCTGATTCAGGCTTGGTCCGATGACCCAGCCGCACAAAGACTGATGAGGCGTTACACATCTGCGATAAAAAAGCTGTTCGATAAGAAAATCAATTCCTACTGGATTGGGCCGGAGGCATACGAATTTCTGAGGAATGGTGGGCGTCTGACTTTAAATGTGTACGCCGATCCATCCTTCGATCTGAAAATTGATGGTCAATAGCTAGATTCGATAGCTAGGCTGACCGAGATGGTTTATTCCAGGGGCGATGAGAAAGGGAGTGTCCTCTGAACCATGATCGATAGGTTATCTCTGAAGAAATTTCAGAGTAACTTTGTTTACGGGGTCGATAAATTTTCGATGGGTGGAATACACCGTGCACTCCCATGAAAACGGGCCTGCAGGATCAACAACAGGCCGTTTGCATACGGTTTGGTGCGCCGAACTTTGGATGTAATCCGCATCTGAAGGTCGGCATTTCGCGGAATGTTAAGGACGGGGTACGTCCTTTGAATGGCCTACGAATTCATCCCGAGGGTGACACAACAGGTTGGTATATTTGGGCGGGCGAGGAATTTTCTGAAGCACCGGATTTCTTCATGCTATTACACGCCTCTCACTTAGTGGATTGGGATCCACTGGTTCTTCCGTATTTAGCGTTGCCACCGGGGTGGCGATTTTTGGTGGCTGAAGATTACGCGGACGTCTGGGAAGACCCAGATTTGCTTAATGGGTCATAAGTGCGCATAAAGACCGGCGCTTGCTGCATCGAAGGCTGTGGCTAACCCTAGCTACCGGTCCTTCAAGGGTATCGATAACAGTCATCGATGAGACCCCTTGGAAAAAAGGAAGGCCATCTAGAAAATGGCAGTGGAGCCGTATCGAGGTTAGCGGTCCATCACGACCGCTGCGTAGTTGAACAACGTGCCACGGCACGGCAAGAAAGAAAAAGACAAAGTTTGTAGTTCAGGGGAAGTCTTCGTGCAATCACAACACCGCCCGGCCCAACTAGCCGCGCTCCTCGGCCTTTGCGCCGTCTTCATCCCACCGGCCGCTATCGCCGCCGGCATCGTTCCCGACGGCGGCACCGCCACGACGGTAAGCACCGGCGCCAATGGCCGCCCCGTGGTCAACATCGCCCCCAGCACCGCAGGCGTCTCCCACAACACCTACACCTCGTTCAACGTAGGCCCAGCAGGCGCCGACCTGAACAACGCAACGGTCCGCGCCCGCACCATCGTCAACCAGGTCACCAGCACCGACCCGTCGCTGATCCAGGGCAACATCGCCGTGCTCGGCCCGCGCGCTAACGTGATCATCGCCAACCCGAACGGCATCACGGTGGACGGCGGTTCGTTCACCAACACGGGCAACGTGGCGCTGACCACGGGCCAGGTGTCGTTCAACGACTTCACCACGGGCGCGGGCCAGCTGCAGCGCAACGTGGTGCTCAACACTGGTTCGGGCAGCATCAACATCGGTCCGGGCGGCCTGGCCGGTGCGATGCTGAACCTGGAGCTGATCGCCAAGCAGGTGCGCGTGGCGGGGGCGGTGCAGAACAGTTTCACCGATGCCAACAGCCGCGTGCGCATCGTCGCGGGCAACAGCCGGGCGGAGGTCGATACCAGTGTGTCGCCCACCGACAACCTGAACCCGTGGGTCACCTACAGCAGCACGGGGTCGGGCCGGCCGCTGGGGCTGGCCATCGATATCGCGTCGGGCGGGTCGCTCACCGGTGGGCGGATCGAGCTGTTGGTCACCGACCAGGGCGCGGGCGTGCGGCATGCCGGCGCGGCGCTTGCGACGGCCGGCGACTTCGTCATCAGCAGTACGGGCGATTTGCAACTGGCCGGCGGCAGCATCAGCGCGGCCAATGATGTGCTGATCGGTTCGGCGGGGCTGCTGGGCAATGGGGCGTTGACCGCTGCCCGCAACCTCCAGGTGAGTGCAAACAAGGTGCATCTCGACGGCGCCGCGCTGTCGGCGGGCACGGCGTCGCAGGTCGGCAGCATTGTGATCGGCGCGTCAGGGCAGGTGCATACCGAGCCGGTCACGATCGACCACGGCACGTTGAATGCGACGGGCGGCATCGGTCTGTTCGATGCCGGGCCCGGTGTGTCGATGACGGCGACGCAGCTGACGGCGGCCCAGAACGTGGTCGCGCAGGTCGGGTCGTTGTCGCTCTCGCGCGGATGCGGCGGGCGCGAGCCGATGGACGTCGCAGCAGGGTACGGTGGCGATCACCGCGCCCGGTGCCGTGCAGGTGGCGGGCAGCAAGATTGACGGCACCGGCGGGACGACGGTGCAGGCCGGTGCCATCGCGCTCAGCGCGGTGAACGGCGCGGCGGCCACGGTGCAGTCTTCGGGCGGCGACGTGACGCTGAATGCCACGGGTGCCTACGCGCAGACCGACTCGAACGTCATCGCCGCCGGCCACGCGACGATCCATGGGAGCAGCGTCCACATCGCGGCGTCGGCGCTGCCGGCGTCGGTGGCGGCCATGAATGGCGGGGTGTTGATCCAGAGCGATGCGGATCTCGTCAACGTCGGCGGGCTGATTCAGGGCAAGGCGCGCAACGCCGGCCAATCGGCCTCCGAGGGCGCGGTCACGCTGATTGCCGCCGGCGTCGTGCGCAACGATGCCACCGCGAGCACGCAGGGCATCGTCTTCGGCCAGGACGATGACGTGGTGGTGCGCGCCGGTGGCGACATCGTCAACCACCAGAGCCGCATCCTGTCGAACGCGAAGCTGACGCTGGCGGCGCAGGGCGACGTGTTCAACACGCTGGACAAGACCGCCGGCGCCAACGGCGAGCGCCCCGTGGCCTGGACCAGCAGCGGCACGCGCTGGCTGTTCCTGCGCAACCACAGCGCGGGGCTCGATGTGGATTACGGTTCGATTCCGCAGACGGGCCAGGTGCCGTATTTCGTATCGCAGACGGGCACGGCGATCAGCGGCCGCAACGTCAGCAACGTCGGCGGGCAGGTGCTCTCCAACGGCGGCGATATCGCCATCACGGCGGCCAACGTTTTCCATAACGAGGCGTTGCCGACGGGCTCGGCGCACTTCAGCCGCAGCTGCATGATCTTCTGCCGCAGCGCGGCGTCGAGCACGGTGTCGACCACGGGCGGGGCGATTTCGGCGGGGGGCAACCTGGCCATCCGGGCCGGCACGCTGGCCGAGAACATCGGCGGGCAGGTACTCTCCGTCGGCAGCATGACCGTGACCGCGTCCAAGGTGCGCGCGGTCGGCATCACCGGCTACACGGCACTGGCGCGCGAGCGCGGCTTCAAGGCATTCTTCGGCGATACGTGGGCGCGCCTGTACGCGGCTGATGTGGGAGGCAACTGGTTTGCCATCGGTGGTGGCCTGACGATCAACGGCCAGGGGCAGATCGAGGGCGGCAGTTTTGATGGGCAGACCGTCAGCGCCAGCAACGGCATCGTGACGGTGCGGGCGAAGTCACGGCAGCCGGTGTCGATCGAGTCGCGTGTCGGCTTGACGTCGTGGTTGTGGCAGTGAGGGGCGGGTCGATGAGAGTGAAGCCTTTCTCGCTGGCCGCGGCATTGCTGTGGGCAATGGCCGCCCAGGCACAAGTTCCTCCGCCCGCACCGCCGGGCCGGCCCCTCGAAGACCCGGCCCAGCGCGCCCTGCGCGAGCGCCAGGACACCGAGCGCCTCCGCGAGCCACGCAGCCCGCGCCGCAGATTGCCGTCGCGCCGTCGGTGCCCGATGACGCCGCCGTCGATGCGGTGGTCGAGCCGGGCACGACCTTCGACATCCACCGCATCGAGCTGACCGGCAACACGGTGCTGGATGCGGAAACGGTCGAGCGCGTCACGCAGCCGTTCCTGAACCGCGCGCTCGGCGCCAACCGCATCAACCTGCTGCTGCGCCGGCTGACCGAAGCGTTCGTCGCGCGCGGCTTCGTCACCACGCGCGCCTACCTGGCGCCGCAGAACCTCAAGGTGGGCGTGCTGACCATTGCCGTGGTGCCGGGCAAGGTCGAGGCGCTGCAGATCAACGGCAAGACGGTCCGCACCACGGTGCCCGATGCCCAGATCGCCGAAGGCCCACAGGCCGGCGGCTGGCTGACCGATGCCGGCACGGTGGGGTCGATGCCGACGGTGGGCGACACGCTCAAGCTGTCCGACCTGGAGCAGGGCGTCGATCAGATCAACCGCCTGCGCCGCAACCAGGCCGAGGTGCAGATCCTGCCGGGCCAGGCGCCGGGCGGCTCCGTGATCGCGCTGGCCAACCAGCCGGGCGACCGCTTCCGCTTTAGCGCCGGCACCGACAACTACGGCAGCCGTGCCACTGGCACTACGCGGCTGCGCGCCGGCATCGACGCGGACAACGCGCTCGGCTTGCAGGAGGCGGTGTCGCTGTCGTACATCGGCACGCGCGACACCAACGCGGCCATCGTCTCGGCGGCCGTGCCGTTCGGCTACAACACCTTCAGCTATACCGGCTCGCTGTCGGAGTACAACAGCCTGATCGGCGATACCGCGCTGCTCTATGGGCGCACGTTCGCGCATGCCTTCGGCTGGAACCGCGTGATCGAGCGCGACCAGGCGGGCCGCACCGCGTTCGACGTGACGCTCACGCACCGGCGCAGCGAGCGCGAGGTCAACAACCTGCTGTTCGAGCCGCAGAGCCTGTCGGTGCTGCGCGTGGCGCTCAACGGGCTGCGCAAGTTCGCCGTGGGCAACCAGGGCGGCTATGCGACCTGGGAGGCGGGGCTATCACGCGGCATGGATGCGCTCAACGCGAGCCACGATGCACCGGACATCACGCGCGACGAGGCGCACAGCCAGTTCTGGAAGCTGGACGGCAACGCCAGCACGCAGCTGCCGCTGCCCACCATCGGCCGCGCCGCGCTGGCCTACCGTGGGCAGGCGTCGGCGCAGTGGTCGAATGTCGCGCTGTTCGGCTCGGAGCAGATTTTTGCCGGCGGCATGGGCTCGGTACGCGGCTTCCGCGAGGGGCTGATCAGCGGCGATCGCGGCCTGACGCTGCGCAACGAAGTGGTGTGGGGCAACGTGCCCGTGCTGGCCGGCGTGCGCATCGAGCCCTATGTCTTCCTGGACGGCGGACAGACGCAGCTGGTGGCGAACCAGCACTGGCAGTACCTGGCCGGCACCGGCATGGGTGTGCGGCTGGCTGCGAATGCCGGCAAGCAGGCCTTTACCAGCGAGCTGCTGCTCGGCCGCGCGCTGGTGCAGCCCGCGGAACTCGGCAGCAAGGCCACGGTCTTGCTTGCCACCTTGAACTGGACTTATTGAGTGCGACGTGAGGTCGCGTATCCCATTGATTTACATGGATATTTTATGATGAATCCAGGTGTGCCGTCACCTGTAGCCCATCCGGGCATGCGTAGCTGGTAACGGCTGGGTATGAAGCCCCGGAGACAACGTAGCCCGGTGAGGTTTGCCAAGGGAGGGGTCGTGAGACACCACCTGCATCTGCGAGTGTCGAGGCGGATGGGGCGCTAGGCTGGATGGCATGGTCAACGCATGTGAACTGCTGGCAAGCGCCGTTATCCAGACCGGGCCAAAGACACTGACAGGCCCGACCCAACAGGGACAGTAGATGGCTCGCTCTCTTTAGTATGGGGCGACACGGACATGAATCTACCGGCGTATAGGCAGGACCTAAACCATCCGTGTGGGATACGCGGAACACGGTAAGCCCGTACTTCTGCCCACTGGGCAGGCAGCCCGTAAGGAACGCTGTTGGAAGTGCGGGTATGGGAGAACGGAAAAAGCGAAAGCCGCTCTGTAATGGGGCAGATAGGGGCCGAGCCGCAAGGTGACATTGCCCCACGCGAAAGCGGGCAGACTTCCGTTTGGTCTTTCGTCGCAAGACGATCGGCTGACCTTTAACTGATGGAGCATCAGAAGGAGTACTGCATGGAAGTGCCCGGCTACGCCGGGTCTGCGTTCTCCGACCGAGTACAACACTGGTCGCAGGTAGATTGGCGACGAGTCGAGTGCAACGTCAGAGGGACGCAGATCAGGATTGCGAAGGCAACACAGGAAGGCGACCTGCGCAGAGAGAAAGCCCTGCAACGGATGCTGACCCGCTCGCTGTCGGCCAAACTATTGGCGGTGCGGCGAGTGACGGAGAATCAGGGCCGGCGCACGGCGGGGGTTGATGGAGAAGTTTGGTCGACGCCCGCTTCCCGGCTCAAGGCATGTACACGTCTGGAATCTCGTGGGTATCGACCAATGCCACTTCGCCGGGTGTTCATTCCGAAGGCGAATGGCAAGCAGCGACCCCTCGGGATTCCAACGATGACCGACCGGGCCATGCAGGCGCTGTACCAGCTTGCGTTGGACCCGGTGATCGAGTCGATGAGCGACCTGAACTCTTACGGCTTCCGCCGCAACCGTTCTACAGCGGACGCTGGGGCACAACTCTTCATCGCACTCGCCAAGAAGAAGTCACCGTCTTGGGTATTGGAAGCGGACATCGAAGGGTGCTTTGACCACATCAGTCACGACTGGTTAATCGAGCACGTTCCGATGGAGCGCACGATCCTGCGGAAATGGCTGAAAGCTGGTGTGGTGTTCAAGGGCGAGTTCCAATCGACAGATGCGGGCACGCCGCAGGGCGGGATCATCTCGCCAACGCTGGCCAACGCAGCACTGAATGGCTTGGAAGCCGGGCTTCACCAGTATTTGAAGGGAAAGTTTGGTTACCGAAAGCATCACAGCGCAGGCGTCAACGTGGTGCGGTACGCGGACGACTTCGTGGTGACTGGTGCGACGTCGGAACTGCTGCAAGATGAGGTGCTACCGTGGGTGAGGGCCTTCCTCCAAAAACGTGGGTTAAACCTGTCCGCCGAGAAAACGCGCATCGTGCATATCACGCGCGGGTTCGACTTCCTGGGGTGGAATGTTCGCAAGTTCAGGCACAAGCTGCTGATCCGGCCGAGTGCCAAGAACATCCGGGCGTTTTACACCAAGGTGCGAGCCATCGTCATGCGATACAAGGCGGTCAGGCAGGTGGACCTGATCCATCTGCTCAACCCCGTTCTGAAGGGGTGGGCTAATTACCACCGTGGCATGGTTGCTGCAAAGACGTTCCAGCGACTGGATCATCTGATGTTTCGGTTGTTGTGGCGTTGGGCATGGCGGCGACACCAGAAGAAGGGCGCACGCTGGGTGAAGGACAAATACTTCCCGGACCTCGGCTCACGCACCTGGACGTTTGCATGCACTGAGCGTCTGCCTGACGGAACGGCAGCAACGAAGCGACTTTATTGGCTCGCCGAGACGCCGATCCGCCGCCACGTCAAAGTTCGCAGCACATACCACCCGTATGACCGCGAGCACGAGTTGTATGGCGAGCGGTTGCACCAGCAGCGTATGGCGGAAGACATGCGGTACCGGAAACAATGGGTGTCGATGTATCTCGCCCAACGCGGCCGTTGCGCGCTATGCGATCAAGCCATGACGCGGGTGACCGGCTGGAACGACCACGCCATCGTCTCGCGGGTGGAGGGCGGCTCCAACGCCGTAAGTAACCGCGTGCTGCTGCATCCCGCGTGCCACGAGCAAGCTCATGCCATGCACATCTCCGTAGCGAAGCCGGCCCACTAATACGGTGGGCTTTGTTAAAGACTTGAGCGGAGTGCAGTGAAAATTGCACGCTCCGTTCTTATAGGGCGGCGCCGCTGCAAAGCGGTGCTGCTACTAACCAGGAACCCAATATGAACGTATCCATTCGTCGCACCGTTCTGGCCGCGCTTGCGCTGGCCGCTTTCACGGCGTTGCCGGCGCAGGCCGACACGCTGCCACCGGGCGTCATCGCCATCGTCAACGGCACCCGCATCACGCAGGACCAGCTCGACCGCGCCATCGCCCAGAGCGGCGCGCAGGCCAATCCGCAGGTCGCGCAGGCGCTCAAGCAGCAGCTGATCGCGCGCGAGCTGTTCCGTCAGCAGGCCGCTAAGAACCCCGTCTACGACAAGCTGCCGGCGGTCAAGCAGGCCATGCAGGAGGCGCACGACGCGGTTATCACCCAGGCCTGGCTGAAGGACAACATCAAGCCCGCCTCCATCACTGAGGAGCAGGTCAAGGCGCGCTACGACGCCATTGTCGCCAGCCTGGGCGACAAGGAATACAAGGCGCGCGTGATCCAGCTCGGCGACGATGTGACCGCCGCGCAGGTCTCGCGCAACTCAAGCAGGGCGGCGACTTCGCCAAGCTGGCCCAGCAGTACAGCACGGCGCCCAACAAGGTGCGCGGCGGCGACATGGACTGGGTGAGCTTCAAGGTGCCGGTGGAAGAGGGCAAGACGCAGAACCTGCCGCTGCCGCTGGCGCGCGAGATCGCGACGCTGGCCGTGGGCGCGGCGAGCACCGCGCCGGTCGAAGCGGGCAGCCAGCGCTACCTCGTCAAGGTGGAGGCCGCGCGGCCGACGCAGGTGCCGGGGTACGACGCGGTCCGGCCGGCGATCCGGCAGGCGCTGGAGACGGCCGAGCTGGAGCGTGTGACGGTGCAGGTGGTGGGCGGGTTGTTGAAAGCAGCGAAGATTGTTCAATGACGAGCGGCATGCATGCGTCGTGCAGCCACGCCGGAGATTGATTCGGGCCACTCAGGCACCTTTGTGGAGAAGCTGAAGGGAAAGCGCGGGTGGCCAACTGCGAGGAAAATGCGAATGAGCGGTAATGCCAAGACAAGCGGGGCCAGGGGGCGACGACCGAGCACTGGGCAGGCATCCCGAAGGGAGTCGGCGTTGCCTGTACCGGAATCGTCCGATGACGCCCCATTGCCGACGGACGTTCCAAAGGACGCTGCCGAGGCACTGGTCTGCTTTCTGACTCAGCATGTCCGCGCACTGATGTCGCCCCACGCGGATCCTGTGCCGTCCTGTCCGCGATGCGGCGGCACGCAGATCCACAAGAAGGGATATGCGCCACTGCAGACGGGGCCACTTCCGACCTATCAGTGCGAGGGGTGCGACCACTACTTCAGTCGCTTGAGCGGCACGCCGCTTTCCGGGCATCGGATTCGACGCAGCGCTGAGGAGCTGATCACGATGCTGCCGCAAGCGATCGGCTGTCCGGAGGCGGCGCGTCGGCTCGGGGTGATGGAGCGGACCATTCGCAACACGGTCAGGATGTTTCGCCGCTGGGTGCTCGAATTGGATCCGAGTGGCCACCATGAGCGCCACATTCGGCTGGGAGGGCGTTTCACCGCGGTTCGGGATCAAGCGCCGCCGGTGGTTGATGAGCAGATCGCCTATGAGGATGTGGCGCTTACCGCGAAACTGCTCGAAGACTTTGAGACTATCCATTCCAACAAGCACTTTCCGATGCCGGACTGCCCGGCATGCGGTGCTGATCGTCTGGTGACAAAGGGCACTTTCAGCGGCTTTCCGCGCTTCAAGTGCGCCTTGTGCGGCAAGCAGTTCAATCGGCGCACCGGGACGCCGTTCACACGCAACCGGAAGGTGTATGAGCGGCAGCGGGCATTGATTCGCTACCTCGGGCTACCGCTCTCGATCACGCAGCTGGCAGAGATTGTCGGTGGCGACCACGGCAACGTCGCCAGGCTGATACGTGAGTTCCGTGAGCGCTGCGATCAACTGGATCCAATCGGGCAGCTGTCCCATCGCATTCGGGCCGGCGCGCGACCGGCGGAGGACACACCATGCATACAGTGTGGGGCACGGCATGTGCGTTTCGATGTCCGGGGGATCACGCCTGGGAAATGCGCTGTCTGCGGCCGATTGATCTCCATGCGGCGCGCGATCATCGAACGCGACGGAGTACTGGAGGTTGGTCCGTGGCAATGGGCCGAGCAACTGCAGCAGGGCAATCCGTAAGCGTAGTTTTTGGCGAGACAGGGTGTCCGATTTGCGGGTTGGGATGCTGCCCCGTGCTCGCCACTGAGTCCGAGGGCAGGCTCGCAGCCATGGTGGACTTCACCTTCAACCTCGGGGCGGGGCGGCTGCAGACCTCGACTTTGCGGCGGCGGGTCATCTGTCGCAAACGAACTTCGCCGCTGGATCTGCTGCAGCGGCAAGGTGTTGCCGGGGCTGGCCGCACGCCGCGAAGCCGCAGTGGTTGTGTTGCGAGCGCGCTGACGCCGTGCGGCTTTACATCTTGCCTTCCGTCGGCAGGGCGTCGTCGCTGACTGAATCCGATTTGGAGATCGCGTTCCTCTCTGCATCGGGAGTGGTGACCGCGCCATTTGGTGCCCCATCTTGTCTCCAAGCTTGATCGACATGGTTCTGCGTCCGGTACGACGATGAAAGTTGGACAGCAGCTACCCGAGGTCAAGGCGTTGAGTCAGGCCTTCCTACGGCCTGTGTGTCGCGTGCTGGAAGCGGATTTCGAGGCGGGCAGGTCTGCCCTTGGCGGACGCGGGCTCGCACTCGACCCAGTCCCTCACCCGCAGCCGTACGGAAGCGACGGTTTGCCTCTGTCAATCGCCAACACGGTCGGCGACCCGAATACCCCTCCCAACAGGAGTTAGCTGAATTCGCGGTGGATGTTCTGCGGCCAGCCGCTGAAGCGGGTAAGGCCAAGGTATCGCCATCAACGTGGAGCTTCCTGGTTGTGCGGCCCATGTGGTGATATCCAACAAGAATGCAGCGGATGACTACCTGTCACGTGCCACGCCCAACCTGGCCGCGATAGTTTTACCTCTTGTCCGCTTCGCATAATTGCCCAACCAGGCTTTCAGCATCTCCGCTTGGCTTCTGCTGCGAACAGCGCGTTCATGTCGTCACACCAACCACACCGGAGTCCAAGATGTTTAAGTCCATGCGTTTCAAAACCCCCGTGATCGATGACGTGCTGTCAAGCAACATAGACGCCATGCTGGAGGACAAACTGCTCGATCTCTTTAAGTACGCTATGCGGTTCATAGCCGCGGCCTTGGCGCGCGCAGCGCAATTCGAGACCTGCGATTTCGCAAACACGGGGGTGAGCGGTTGCGACGGTTTCACGCTGGCCATCTGGCAGGTCTTCCCCGGCGAGCGCGATGCATGGCTCGGCGTCTTCGAGAGCGGGGAGCAGCGGCTTGAAGTGGTTGGGCACCTCGAATAAGCGCCAATGTGGCCGGGCGGACCGGCCACTGATCCATTTGGGTGCTGAGCGCTACAGCATCTTCTGTATGTCGCTCAGCGCGTCATCCAATTCGAGTTTAAGTGGCACCAACAGGCAGTGCAGGCATCGACATTCCCAAGCCCGGTCGCTCCACACGTCGAGCAACTGCAGGATGCCGATGAGACCGGTACTGACATTCAGCAGCTTTGCGGACGCTTCCTCGGTCGTCGTGTAGATCAGGGTGCTGGTCGCCTTCAACTGGCGCAGCGTTGCCTTGCTGGCGCGCACAGTGCGTTTGCTTTACTCCTCAACGTCGCTGCGAACCATCAGCACAGGCTTGTTGCTTTTGCGAACGACTCCTTCAGCCACACTGCCAAGCACCAGGTGTTTGAGCCCACGCCGGCCGTGAGTGCCAAGCACAATCAGGTCAGTATCGGTCTCGTTGGCCTCCGCCACAATCGTCGCGGAGATCTGCCCCGGAACAATGGATTTTTCCAGCAACTTGGTTGAATGCTTGATGCCAGCCGCCTCCAATTTGGTCGCAACCTCGGCCAGCGTGTTTCGACCAAACTCGACAACCTGTTTGGCGTAGGCAATGGAGTCGGCCCCGACCACATCGAAGGTCACGTCGCTGCTGTCGGCGACGAAGAGGGCTTCGACTTCGGCGCCTGTCGCCTTGCTGACCACAATCGCCTGGTGCAGGGCGAGATAGGACGCGTGACTGCCATCGACGGCGAGCAGGATGCGTTGGTACATGACGGTCTCCAAAGGCGTTGCGCGGGACAGTGCCGCATGTCACCAGCGTAGGCGGCAAGATGCTGGGCTCATTGACCCACATCAACGCTCTTCCGGGGCGATTCGCAATACCGCCGCACCGGTAAAGCGCCCGGCACGCTGGTCGTCCAGCGCGGTGTTGGCTTTGGGCAGCCGACACTGCGTGATGTGAACCTGCAAGGGGTACCGCAGCCGCCACGTGCATGAGCGCCAAGCCATCCGGCCGCGTCAGGTTAGCCACTGAGACGAGCTTGCGTTCTTCCCACCGCAGCCGGTATGGAAACGTGGGAATGTCGCTCATGTGGATACCGCCGCAAACCATGGTGCCCCCTTGGCGACAGCTTGTAGTGCTTGCGGCACCAGCGTGCCCACCGGGGCAAAGATCAGAGCCGCGTCGAGCCACTCCGGAGCCGATTGATTGCTCGGCCCCGCCCAACAGGCTCCTGCCTCTAGATGAAAGTCAGTGCGGCATACCCCACATACAGACACGGCGATTCAACCTCATCCGGGCCAGGAACCGGCATGGGTACGTTCCCCAATTTCAACGGCACCCGCATACCTTCGAGAACCATGGCCTGCATCGAGTCGGACATTGAGGACTCCGAACGCGAGGTACGCCTTCAGTCTGGACGAGCGGCGCGGGGCCATCGCCTGAACGGAGGGGGGCAACTGCGCCAGATCAATGGAAACGAGCCGCTACTGACCATACTGAACTATCAGATATCGCTGCTACGAGTCGAATGTCTTCGCTACTGTCGTTCTCTGTTGCCTTGGGTCTGGCGTTGGCGATCGGTCTTGAACGAGAACGAAGCCACGCGGAGTCAGCGGAGCTACCGGCCGGGATTCGGACGTTTGCCATCGCGGGGTTGGCCGGCGCCATCGCCGCGAGCCTTCCGATAACGCTTGCCGTGCCAAGCGTCTTGCTTGCGGTCGCGGTGCTCGCTGCGGTCGGCTATCACCGCTCAGCCGACATCGATCCTGGGGTGACCACGGAGTTCGCGCTGGTCGCAACAACGCTGCTGGGCGCATACGCCGTGAGCGAGCCGGAAATGGCCGCCGCGCTTGGGACGGTATTGCTGGTGTTGCTGTACGCCAAAGCGGCTTTGCACCGATTCGCCCGCACGGTGATCACACAGCGCGAACTTGCCGACCTGCTTACGCTTGCCGTTGCGGCATTGCTCATTTGGCCTGCGATTCCTGATCGATCCATGGGCCCGCTACAGGCCTGGAACCCGCACACGCTCTGGCTGGTGGTGCTGCTGGTCATGGTGACGGGGAATGCCGGCCACCTGGTGGCGCGATGGCTTGGTGACCGTATCGGACTGCCGTTGACAGGTTTGTTCAGCGGTTTTGCATCCAGTGTTGCGACGATCGCAACCATGGCGGCACAGGCGCGCGCAAAACATTCGCCAGTGAGCGGGGCCGCTGCTGCCGCGCTGCTGTCCAACGTCGCAACGTTAGTACAGATGGCGCTGCTGGTTGCGGCCATCGATATCGTGTTGCTCCGGTCCTTGGCGGTGCCGCTTGTCGTCGGTACGGTGATGACGGTGGGGTGGGCAGTGTTTTGGATGCTGCGTGACAGGACACCGGTTCGAGCGGAGGGAGAAAACGCGTGTTCGTCGATCGATTGGCGTGCGGCAGTCGGCTTCGGGCTATGGACGGCAGCTCTGCTGCTGGTCGTTGCGGTGTCGAGGGCGTGGTTCGGGACGGCGGCCGTCACCGCCGTTACGCTGTTTGGCGCATTGGCCGATGTCCATGCTGCCACCGCAGCCATCGCGACCCAGGCGGCCGGCGGAGCGCTTGCGCGCTCGGTGGCGGGCGCGCTCGTCATGCTGGCGTTGTCCGTCAACACCTTGACCAAAGTGATCGTGGCCACCAGCGGTGGAAAAACGTTTGCGGGGCAGGTCGCCGCTGGCTTGCTGACCGCACTCGCTGCGAGCTGGGCCGCATTCTGGATTGCAGCCTAGTCAATCCCGACCGATGCCCAGCATCCAGTAGATCGGGCACATACGGATCAGACCGCTCACCAAAGGCACCAGGCCAAGCCAGCCGATCCAGGCCGGCACCGTGCCGAACAGGGCCAAAAAAATCATGACGAGGCCGATGATGATGCGGACCACGCGATCGGCGGTTCCAACATTGGGAAACACGGCACGACTCCTACGGATGGAATGAAATGGGGCGAGCGTCCGAAACGACCAAGTGCGGCGGCGGTTCCGCGCCGTGGTCCGCACATCGGTCGCGGCCGAGAATGCTGGCCAGCAAAGTCCATTCGCCGCCCATCGCGCGAATGGTGTCATCCAAGGTCAGCATGCCGATGAGTTGCTGCTGATCGTCGATCACTGCCAGACGGTGCAAGCCGTGACCAAGCATGGTGCGCAGCGCCTCGCTGATGACGGCATGACCCTGGATGGTCAGTACGCCGCGGGTCATCACCTCGGATATGGTGGTTTGCGCACAGTCGGCGCGGCTGGCGAGACCGTGCACCACCATGTCGCGGTCAGTGACGATGCCGACGACCCGCATTCCCGTCACGCCGTGCTCCGTCACGAACAGTGCGCGTAGACATTGGTCTCGCATCAGACGAGCAGCGATCTGCAGCGCTGCAGATGCCGGAACGTGGACGATGCGGCGGGAGCAAATCTCGCTGACCCTCATGCTGGACTCCGAGGCGGATACGTTTTCACTATAAGGACGACTAGGTGTTGGACATTGATCCCGCACAAGATGACGTGATCATCCGAAAAAGGGGGAACTGGCGGCGTCGGGTCGCGGAAGAGTCTAGTGGTCGACGTGCCCGCGCCGTTGAGGCGGATCAAGCGGTGGCGGTCTTCCTGCGGATGGGAAAACGCTGATGTAAATCAAGGGGCAATCCGCTCGGTGAGTCAACATGGAATCACGCGAGCCCGTCCCTGGGCCGCCGGCAGATTCGATGTGGAGGCACGCCATGTACGACAGGATTCTGATAGCGGTGGACGGCAGCCCTACGGCGGATCGTGCTTTGGATGAGGCGATCCAACTCGCGCTCAAGCTCGATGCTGAACTCGTCATTGCCCACGTGATCGACAACAGCTACCTCAAGTACGACGTCGGCTATATCGATATCGGCGGGTTCACCGAAATGCTGATCGAATCGGGTAAGCAGATTGTGGCGAGCGCGAAAGCCAAGGCAGAGAAGGCTGGTGTGCGTGCCAAGGGGAGGGTCGTGGACGACCCGATCGGCAGCTTCGATATCGGTTTCGCCATTGAGCAGACAGCCCAAGACGTTGGCGCACAGGCGATCGTGCTGGGCACGCACGGCCGACGCGGCTTTCGGCGCCTGTTCCTGGGCAGCGTGGCCGAGAGCGTCGTACGGCAGAGCATGCTGCCGGTGCTGCTGGTGCGTGCTGTTCCGCACGAAACCGAGCACACCGTCACCGAACCGCTCACGCACCTCGCCGTTGCCTAGCGCGGTGGTCTTCCGACAAGTCACAGGATTCGACCATGACCTATGCCAGCGTGATGGTGCATTTGGACCGTAGCGAGCGTGCAATGCACCGTCTGGAACTCGCCATACGTTACGCGCAGGCGCACCACGCACGACTGATCGCCGTGTATGCCAGCTTTGCGCCGAGCCCGAACTGGTTTTACATGATGGAAGGTGTGGGGCGCTACTGGGAGGAAGACCGCAATCGACGGGATGGCGTTCGAGATGTCGTGCACGAGCGCTTTCGTGATGCCACCAAAGCGCTGCCCTTGGAGACCGAGTGGCGGTCGGTCGATGGGGATCCGGTTGCTTTGGTGCTGCGCGAAGCCCGCGAGGCGGATCTGCTGATCGTCGGGCAGCGGGATCCGGCGGACCCGGAGAGCTTTGTCGCCGCCGATTTCGTTGAGACCCTGATTATCGAAGCGGGCCGTCCGGTACTGGTTGTGCCGTATGCCGGCAGCTTCACGACCGTGGCGCAGCGATTGCTGGTGGCCTGGAACGGTGGACGTGAGTCGGCACGTGCGCTGCACGACGCCATACCGTTGATGCCGGAAGCCACCGTGCACGTGCTGCAGATGATGGACGGCCACCCGC
Organism: Ralstonia pseudosolanacearum; assembly: GCF_024925465.1. Lineage (NCBI taxonomy): Bacteria > Pseudomonadati > Pseudomonadota > Betaproteobacteria > Burkholderiales > Burkholderiaceae > Ralstonia > Ralstonia pseudosolanacearum. The sequence goes on from NZ_CP103852.1 coordinate 1,346,717, forward strand.
GCCACTGGGCGGAGGAAACGACGCTCGGTCAGGTCGCCCGTGCGCTGAAGGCGCACGGTGTCGATTCCACGGTGGAAGAGGCGAGTTGCGCGGGTCCCGACGTGGCGATCGGCGAGATGCTGTTGTCGCGCGCTGCCGACTTCAATGCTGACTTGATCGTGATGGGCGCCTACGGACATAGCCGCCTTCGCGAACTCGTGCTTGGCGGGGTCACTCGCACCCTGCTGAACACGATGACGGTGCCGGTCTTGATGTCTCACTGAGTCCAGTCGGTATTCCAGGAGATCACCATGAAAAACGATATCCAGCTCAAGTGCGACGTGGAGGAAGAACTGCAATGGGATCCAGCGGTGGACGCAGATCGTTTTGCTGTTGCCGTCAAGAACGGCGTTGTCACGATTTCGGGTAGCGTCGATACCTTTGCAGACAAGCATGCGGCAGAAGAGGCCATCCGGCGTGTGGCGGGTGTGACGGCGCTCGTCGTGCATGTCGACGTACATGTGCCGACCGACATGCGGCGTCCTGATGAAGAGATCGCCCAAGCTATTGGCGATGCGCTGCGCTGGAGCACGTCCGTGCCGGCGGACACCATTCGCGTCACCGTCGAAGATGGGGCCGTGACCTTGCGGGGTGAGGTCGATCAGGATTTCCAGCGCCGCGCCGCATTGGACACCGTACAAAGGGTACGCGGCGTGACGTCAGTGGCCAACGCGCTGACCCTGCGGGATGCCGCTGGTCCGGCGGATTTGTCCGAGCGCATCAACAAGGCGCTCCAACGGCAGGCTGCGCTGGATGCCTCACGGATCCGTGTCGAGGTTGCAGGCGGCACGGTTACGCTCTCTGGCCCTTTACGCAATATCAACGAATGCCGCGCCGCTCGAGAAGCCGCTTGGGATGCGCCGGGTGTGCGTGCCGTTATCGACAACATGTGGGTGGGCGCCTAGCCGAGGCCAGCGCACCTCTCTTCCTTTTGCATCACGGGATGTTTGTCATGGAAAAGAACTTGATCGTGTACTACTCGCGCACCGGTACTGCGCGCCAGGTAGCAGAGCAGATGGCAGCACAAAGCGGCTGGCAGCTCGCCGAAGTCTCGGATGAATACCCGCGAGCCGGTTTTTTCGGTGACCTGCGTTGCGTTGTCGAGACGGTTTTCCACAAGCGTGCCAAGTATCGCTACGCAGGACCGCCACTCGACGAGGTCGACCAGGTCGTCGTGATGGCGCCGATCTGGATGGGCCACCTGGCCTCGCCCATGCGGGACTTCTTGGCTGACCAGTCGCCGTTCTCGGCGAATCTCTCGGTGATCTGTGTCATGGCTTCGCGCGGGGCGTTCCGTGCCGTCGAGGAGATCGCACGCATCACCGCCAGCCTTCCGGCCCCCGTCCTCGCGCTTTGCCAGCGCGACGTGCTCAGCGGTCTTTCGCAGCAAGAGATCGCAGGCTTCATCGAGCAGGTGAAGACTGCCGGCAAATGGGCGCAATCCAAGCAGCGGCCGGCGTGGCTCTCGCCCACCGAAGCCTGATCCCCCTCACACGGATTTCGCGTCGGACCGACAAGCAGGAGACTGGGCATGACCCGTTTTACCGAGGCGCAATGGAAGCGGCTCATCGCGCCGCTCGATGAGCAAGAGGCGCGTGGAAAGCGCCAATTGGCGACCCTCCGCGCGGCGACCAAACCGGTGCTCCGCGAGGGACCCATCGAACATGCAGAACTGGCGGACCAGGAAGCGGGCGACCAGACGAACGACGTCATGCCCGCACACTACCGAAATGAATTGGCGCAGATCGACGCTGCGCGAGAACGGATGCAGGCGCATCGGTACGGCATCTGCGCCGATTGCGGCGAGGCGATTCCGTTTTTACGCCTGCAAGCCCAGCCGACCGTTCTGCGCTGTCTGACCTGTCAGGCGGCGCGCGAGCGCAAATGGGCCTAGTCAGGGGAATGTGAGCACAGCAGGAGTGAGGTATGAAAAGTGACTTGGGTATCAAACAGGACGTCAATGACGAACTGCTCTGGGAGCCCGCGGTGGATGCCGCGGGGATTGGTGTGGAGGTCGAGCATGGGGTAGTGACGCTCTCCGGTCACGTGCGCAGCTACATGGAGAAAGTGGCCGCCGAGCGTGCGGCCGAACGTGTCGCGGGTGTGCGTGGTGTCGTCCAGAAGATCGAGGTGCGCTTGCCCGGGGAACATACGGACGCAGATGTTGCCGAAGCAGCACGCTCCACGCTGGAGTGGCATGCCAGTCTGCCTTCCAATCGCATCGAGGTCCTGGTGGAAAACGGCTGGGTGACCCTCTCGGGCGACGTGGATTGGCCATACCAGAGTGAGCTGGCGGCACACGCGGTTGGCTCGCTACGCGGCGTGGCTGGGTTGATCAACCGACTGACGATCAGAGCACGCGTGGTGCCCACCGACGTTGTTCAGCAGATCGGCGCTGCGCTTAAACGGCATGCCGCGCGCGAAGCCGACCATATCCGCGTGTCTGTCCAGGGCGGGACGGTGACACTGAGCGGCAGCATCGATTCAGCTTCGGAGCGCCGTGCTGCCAAGGGTGCCGCTTGGTCGGCACCCGGGGTGACGGAGGTGATTGACCATCTGCAACTCGCGCCATGATGACAAACACGCCGCTCGGGAGGGCGGCGTGTTTGCATCGTACTCGTGTGTATGGCTACAGCTCGCTGAGCGCTGCCTTGTCGGCGAGTTCGATTTGCTTGCCGTTGACCGCGATCCAGCCCTCGCGCTGGAACCGCGACAGCGCGCGGCTGACCGTTTCCAGTTGCATGCCCAGATAGCTGCCGATCTCTTCGCGCGTCATGCGCAGCGTGAAGCTGGAACCGGAATAGCCCCGGTCTTGCATGCGTGAGGACAGGTTCAGCAGGAAGGTCGCAACGCGAGCTTCTGCGGTGAGCCCTGCCAGCAGCAGCATCAGCCCGGACTCACGCACGATTTCCTCTGCCAGCAACTGGTGAAGCCGGTGCTGCAGCGGGCGAATGTCCTGGCACAGGTCCTCGACACAGTGAAACGGCATCGAGCATACGGTGCTGTCTTCCAGGGCAATCGCATCGCACGTGTGGCGATCAGCGGCAATGCCGTCGAGCCCGAGGGTTTCGCCGGCCAATTGGAAGCCCGTGACATGGCTCGAGCCGTTGGGGTGCGATACCACCGTCTTGAATGAGCCGGAGCGGATCGCATACAGCGCATGGAAGGTGTCGCCGGCTCGGAAGAGCGCTTCGCCCTTGCCGACCTTGCGCCACGTGTGGACCATGCGATCCAGGCGTTCCTGCTGGGCGGACGGCACTGCCCCCGCGATGCACGCCCAGTGCATCGCGCAGTTGGCGCACTGACTGATCAGTGCTGGGCTCACTGTTTGGCGAGCCTGTGTTGCATCGCGAATCAGCTTGAGTGGAGGCCGGGGCGTGAGGTGGGTCACGTCGGCGGATGTCTGGGCCTTGAGCGTGCTCGGAACCATGAACGTCTCCGGAGGGCGTGCGCTGTCTGTGGCCCACACGCCCTCTCCGGGGCGGCGGGAGATCGGTCACTGTGCTCAACCAGGGCTCGGTGTCCGTAAGCTCAGTATCGAAGGCGAGGCGTTTGCGCGAAATCAGGTAGCGCTGAGATGCACGTCGGGATGCGCTGCGATGCTGTCAGGAATCCCTGACAGCGACGGCGGGTTTTTCCTGAGCCGGACCCATCACATGGTTAGTACCTCCTGCCCTTGGAATGGGCTATGTTTGTTTTCATCTCGGCCTTTCCGGTGGCGTTTGTGCTGGAGCAAGACAGCCATTCCTCGAAGGCGTCGCGCAGACGCCTGTTGCTATCGCATTCCACACCTGCCGAGTTGGTGACGGGCGGGTTGGCGATTCTGCTGCTGGCTGCGTCGGTTGCATGGCTTGCCATGGCGCTTCAGGCTCGGGATGCGCCGTTTGTGTTGCTGGCCCTGGCAAGCATTGCAGCAGTCCTGGTGCTCGTCTTCTATTGGCTGCGACTTCGCATGCTGCGGGCCGCGGTGGCGCAGGACCTGGCCGACCTGGAGAAGAGCGAGGCGCGGCTGGCGGGCATCATCCGCTCTTCCATGGAGGCGATCATTTCCGTGGACGATGCCCAGCGCATCGTGCTGTTCAATCCCATGGCGGAAACCCTGTTCGGATGCCCGGCCAACCACGCCATTGGCCGTTCGCTGTCTGACTTCATGCCCGAGCGGTTTCGCGGCGCGCACGAGGCACACGTGCGGCGCTTCGGGGTGACCGGCGTATCGGAGCGCCAGATGGGCAAGCAGCGCCCGCTCTTTGCTCTGCACGCGGATGGCCGTGAATTTCCAATCGAAGCCTCCATCTCGCAAATCGAAGTCAACGGCGGCAAGCTCTTTACCGTGATGCTGCGCGACACCACAGAGCGTGTCCGGGCCGAAGCGGCACTGCGGCGCTCGCAGGAGGAACTGCAGCATTTATCGGACAGCATTCTGGCTTCGCGGGAGGAGGAGCGGCATCGCATCGCCCGTGAGCTGCACGACGATCTGGGACAGCGTTTGAGCGCGCTCAAGATGGATCTCTCGTTGCTGGCGGCGGATCTGCAGGCGGGGGAGGGCGGTGTAGCGCTGATCGACCAGACGGAGGCCATGCAGCGCGTGATTGACGAGACGATCGCGGCGGTGCGGCAGATTTCCGCCGATCTCCGGCCACCGTTGCTCGACGAGCTAGGGCTGGTGCCGGCCATCGAGTGGATTGCCAAGAACTTCCGCCAGCGCTTCGGCTTGATCATCAACGTACACGCCCAGGAGATACCGATGCAGGAGCGCGCGGCCATTTCTGTCTTCCGGATCGTGCAGGAGGCACTGAACAATGTGGTGCGCCACGCCGATGCCACCCGCGTTGAGATCGAGTTTGCACGGCTGGACGACATGCTCGAGTTGTCGATCCAGGATAACGGGCGTGGCTGGAGCGGGGCACCACCCGCACCGGGCGAGCGCAAGTCGCTGGGGCTGCTCGGCATTCGCGAGCGCGCGCGAATGCTGGGCGGCCAAGCCACGATTGCGCACACGCCTGATAGCGGGTTTCGCTTGAGTGTGCGCTTTCCCGCTACCCACGACGTGACCGAGGAGGCCGGATCATGATCCGCGTGATGATCGCCGACGATCACGCTGTCATGCGCGACGGCGTGCGCCATATCCTGGAGCGTGCCGGGGATTTCGAGGTTGTGTGCGAAGCTTCCGACGGCACGCAGGTGTTGCAGCTGGTGCGCGACCACCAGCCACAGGTGATCGTGCTTGACCTGTCCATGCCGGGGCGCAGCGGGTTGGAGCTGTTACGCCAGTTGCATGACGATCATCCGGCGGTGCGTGTCCTGGTGTTGACCATGCACGCAGAGGAGCAGTACGTGGCACGCGCCTTCCGCGCAGGAGCGGCAGCCTACCTGACCAAGGAGAGCGCCGCGACCGAGCTGGTGACGGCGCTGCAGAAGGTCGCACGCGGCGGTACCTATGTCAGCCCTCCCATGGCCGAGAAGCTCGCGCACAGCCTGGGCGAGGCCAGCGATGAGGCTGCACACATGCGCCTGTCCGATCGCGAGATGGAGGTCTATCGCCGGCTAGTGCTGGGTGAGCCGCTTACGGAGATCGCCGCCAGCCTGTGTGTGAGCGCCAAGACCATCAGCACCTACAAAATGCGGTTGATGGACAAGCTGCAGTTGTCCAGCGAGGCTGCACTCGTGCGCTATGCCATACGTCATCGGTTGTTCTTGGATGACGACACCCTGTAACCGATTGGTCGCAAGACGCGGCCTGGTATGTCTAGGCGACTGAACGCGTTGCGATCTGTGCGGTCCGTTGGGTCACTTGCCGCCTCTACAGGCGTGAGGCTCCATCAGGCGGCGGGCGCGCACGCTGCCTTCTCCACAGGTTGTGAAGGGTTCGTTTCCTTGTCGGAATTACCGCCGGCAACGACATTGAAGCTGCCGAAGAAGGCACGCAACGAATCGGCGGACGCGGCGAACAATGGCGAGGAAGATGTCTGTCCTTGCGGGAGCTGCATCTGGCCATTCCACTCCGTCAACTGGCGGAGATACGCCGCTAGCAGGTTGTTCGCGAAGTCGATCCACGATTTCAGCGCAGTGGCACCATGGGTCGATTGCATCTTCATGAGCATGTTTGGCGACAAGACCAAGGATGCCCAGTCATGGGGATCGCCAACCGCGTGCTCTATTTCTCGCACATCCTCCAACGCAGCTTCCGCGATCTTGAGTTGCAAACGGGAGAACTCAATCTGCGCTTCGATCAAGAATTCGGCGCTGCGGCCGATGCCGCGCGTGACTGCGGATGTCAGATTGCAGGCCACATCTGAAGGTTGTTGCATTGCTGTCTCCGTTCGGGCTTGGCGGCAGGCGGGAATCCTTGCCGGATGCGTGGATAAGAACAAGTTAGACACTCTGGTGGCTTCTGGATTGATCTCGCGCAAACCAGTCGCGCTGCGCGTCGTGGCTCTTGCGCCAAACCATCAGAGGGATGGCCGATGCGCTGTTTTCCTGCTTCATATCAATCGTCGCTCAAGACCATTGCCTAGCATGAAGTCATCGTTTTCCCGGATGCACGTCATGAAAGCACTGATCTATGAAGGTCCTGGCAAGATATTGCTCGCGGATAAGCCAAAACCCGAACTGCAGGCGCCCAGCGATGCAGTGGTCCGCGTGACGTTGACCACGATCTGCGGTACCGATCTGCATATCATCAAGGGCGATGTTCCGACCTGTGATCCGGGCCGCACGCTTGGCCATGAAGGTGTTGGCGTGATCGAGTCTGTCGGGTCCGCCGTAGCATCACTCAGGCCCGGTGATCACGTGCTGATCTCGTGTATTTCGTCCTGCGGGAAGTGCGCGAATTGCCGGCGCGGCATGTATTCCCATTGCGAAACCGGTGGCTGGATCCTCGGCCATCGCATCGATGGTGTGCAGGCCGAGTATGTCCGGATACCGCACGCAGAAACCAGCCTCTACAAGGTACCGCCGGGTGTCGATGAAGCGGCGCTGGTCATGCTGTCAGACATCTTCCCGACCGGCTTCGAATGCGGCGTCTTGAACGGCCGAGTCCAGCCGGGCAGCACCGTGGCGATCATCGGAGCAGGGCCCATCGGGCTGGCGTCGTTGCTGACTGCCCAGTTCTACTCGCCCGCCCGGATCATCATGATCGATACCAACGCCGCGAGGCTGGCGGTGGCGAGCGGGCTGGGCGCCAGTGACTGCATCAACGTCACCAGTGAAAACGCCGCAGCTGCGGTGAAGCGGCTGACGGATGGCGTGGGCGTCGATTGTGCAATCGAGGCGGTAGGGGTGCCAGCCACGTTTGAGTTGTGTCAGGAGCTGGTCGCGCCGGGTGGCGTGATTGCCAACATCGGTGTGCATGGCGTGAAGGCCGACCTGCATCTGGAAACGCTGTGGAGCCAGAACATCGCCATCACCACGCGACTGGTCGATACGGTCAGCACGCCGATGCTGCTGAAGACGGTGCGGGCCGGGAAACTCCTGCCGGGGCAACTCATCACGCACCGGTTCAAGCTCGACGACATCCTCTCCGCCTACGACACCTTCCGCAACGCGGGGGAAACGCATGCGCTCAAGGTCATCCTCTCCACCTAGGCAAGCGGCACGCGGTGCCGGTTGCGCTGCACGGATGGCTGCCTGCGGGACCAATGCCTGGCCTTGGGGTGTCTTATGCGGGCTGAGATGTTGATCGCGCCGGAGGCGTTGTCGCCCGTCTGCGCTGCCGTACTGGCGGATCGCTATCTCGCTCCTGGAGAGACGACGGTCAAACAGGTCTTCAGGCGGGTCGCCCAAGCGCTGGCAGCCGCGGAGGCGCCGGATCGGCGCACACATTTTTCGCGCTTGTTCTACGCCAACATGCTGCACGGAGCCATTGGGGCGGGGCGCATCATGGCGAATGCGGGCGTGGCCAGACAGGCCACGATGGTGAATTGCTTCGTTCATCCCATTGTCGGCCCAGGTGTGCTGGTGGCGGACGCGGCCGACATTGACCGGGCATTGGAGCAGGCGCAGGTCACGCTGCGAATGGGCGGTGGTGTGGGCTACGACTTCTCGGCCGTTGCCCCAACGGATGCGCTGCAAACGCATGGAGATTGCGGCACCGGCAGCGTCTGCGACGTCATCGAGCGTTTCGACCACGCCTGCGCGACGCTTGCTTTGGCCACCACCCGCGGTGGCGCGCAGATGGCCGTGCTGCGCTGTGACCATCCCGACCTTGCCGCGTTTGTCGCGGCAAAACGCGGGCGCAGGCGCTGGACGACTTTCAACGTATCGGTTGCCGCCACGGACACCTTCATGCAGGCGGTTGCCGACGATGCGTTGTGGCGGTTGCAACACCGCGCCGAGCCCAATGCGCAGCGACGCGCAGCCGGTGCCCACCTGCTGGATAACGGTAGCTGGTGCTACGAAACGGTGCCCGCGCGGCAACTGTGGGACATGCTTGTCGAAGCCGCGCATCACAGCGCCGAGCCCGGTTTGCTGTTCATCGACACCATCAATGCCGCCAACGACCTTGCCGAGCTCGAAACCATTGCCGCGACCAATCCTTGCGGGGAACAGCCCCTGCCGCCTTGGGGCAGTTGCGTGCTTGGCCCGATCGATCTATCCCGATGGGTCCAGCGCCCGTTTGGAGTCGGCGGGCAGCCGATGTTCGACTTTGTCGGCTTGAGCCGATCCGTGCACGCCCAAGTCAGGATGCTCGACAACGCGATCGATATCACGCGCTGGCCATTGATCGAGCATATGCGCGAGGCGCACGCCAAACGCAGGATCGGCGTGGGCGTGACCGCGCTGGCCGACGCGCTGACGATGATGTGCCTGCCGTACGACGCGCCCGAGGCACGGAACCTGGCTGCCCAGATCGGGCGGTGCCTGCGCGACGGCGCTTATGCGGCGTCCGCGGCATTGGCACGGGAACGCGGCCCCTACCCGCTGTTCCGCGCTGAGCGTAGCCTCGCACCCGAACATTTCGTCTCCACGCTGCCTGAAGCCACGCGCGAAGCCATCGCGCGCTACGGATTGCGCAACAGTCATCTGCTGTCCCTGGCGCCTACCGGCAGTGTGAGCCTGGCCTTTGGCGGCAACTGTTCCAGCGGCATCGAACCTGCCTTCGACTGGGCGTATCAGCGGCGGGTACGCATCCAGCACGGCCCACCACAGCGCTACCGCATTGAGAATCACGCTTACCGATGCTTTCGGGCGATCCACGGAGAGCATGCAGCATTGCCCGACTATTTCGTCACCGCAAGCCAGGTCGACGGCAGCGATCATCTGCGCATGGTCGCCGCGCTGCAGCCGTTCATCGATGCCTCGATCTCAAAGACGATCCTCGTTCGGGGTGGGGTGTCGCCAGCGGAGGTTGGGGCATTGCTCTTTCGTGCGTGGCAACTGCGGATCAAGGGCATCACGATCTTCCGGCCGGATCCCGCATCGGATGACGTGCTGTCCGTGTTGCCGGCTGCCGATGGCCGGCCGGCATGCTTCTGCTGAGTGCACGTGCCAGTCTTCGCCGATTCTGCCCACGGTGGTTCGTCCGCCTGCGCGCTTGCCGCCTCCGGAAAATGAGGCTTCACCCAACGGCGGAAGTGGGGCATCTACCTAGCGCGATCGTCTGACCGTAGGCTCCAGCCCGACGAGCCACGACTCTGTGGCCGTCGACAGCGCGGATGCAGTGCATAGCGGGTGAGCGCAAACGTAAAACCGGCATCAAAAGACGCGGTGGAAGGCGTCATCCGCGGAAGCATCCCCTTGCCGGCGGAGACTCCCATGCCTTGATCCACATCAGCATGGGCCTGTCAGCAGATTGACAAGATCGACCGGCGCGCCTTTCATGTTTGAGTGTGCTGGTGAAAACCAAGAAAAATGGGGAGGGACACCATGCGACATCTCACTGCCGCGCTCAATGCGCTCGTGTGGCTGCTGATTGGCGGTCTCCTGGCATGGTCTGGCGAAACGAGGGCGGTACCGGCATTCGCGCGCCAGACCGGCATGGCCTGCATGGCCTGCCACGTCAGTTTTCCCGAACTCACTCCCTTCGGCCGGTTCTTCAAGATGACTGGCTACACCCTATCGAACTACAGCACGATCCCGATCTCTGGAATGGTGCAGATCTCGCGCACCAATACGCGGACCATCGATCAGGACAATTTCGATTTCGTGCGCAACGGCGACACCGTTCCGCAGCAGGCCAGTCTCTTCTACGCCGGGCGCATAGTCGGCCCTGTCGGTGCCTTCGCTCAATGGACCTACGATGGCATCGCCCACCATAGTGCATTGGACAACACCGATATCCGCGCCGCGTGGCACCTGACGCGGGAGGATATCGATTTCATCTACGGCATCACGGTCAACAACAACCCAACGGTGTCCGACGTCTGGAACAGCAGTCCGGCCTTCGGTTATCCGTACGCCGCGCCCAACATCGGCGTGCCGTCGCTGGCCGGGACGCTGATCGACGGTGGCTTGGCGCAGCAAGTGGTGGGCGCCGGCGCGTATGCGTTCTGGCAGCGCCACATATACGCGGAACTCGGCGCCTACCGCACGGCCGACCAAGCGTTCTCTGTGTTCCGAGCCGGGCAGGACACGGCCACGCCGGGCGGCGTTGCGCGCCTGAGTGGCGCCAATCCGTACTGGCGCGTCGCGTACAACCAGGAATGGGGCGCGCATTCGATCATGTTCGGCACGTTCGGATTGCTGGCCAACCGGTATCCCGACAACACCATGCCAGGCACGCCCACCGATCGCTTCCGGGACTATGCGCTCGACGCCCAGTATCAGTACCTGACCATGACGCACGCGTTCATGGCACAGATGGCCTGGATCTACGAACATCAAGACTGGCGCGCCAGCTTTCCGAGCGGCGGCATCGGCGCAGGCCCGACGCCCGCCAACCCAACCGATCACCTCAACGCGTTCAAAGCCAAGGCGTCGTATTACTACCAGCGCAAGTACGGCGCCACCCTCGCTTACTTCTCGACCACCGGCAATGCGGACCCAGGCCTCTACGCCCCGGCCCCCGTGACCGGCAGCGCCAACGGCCGGCCCGATACGCAGGGCGTGATCTTTGAACTCGACTACCTGCCGCATCCGCAGATCAAACTAGCCCTGCAGTACACCTGGTACCTCAAGTTCAACGGTGCCCATGCCAACTACGACGGTAACGGCCGCAACGCGATCGACAACAACACAATCTATCTATTGGGCTGGTTCATGTTCTAGCCGCCGCGCCAGCGCGACGATGTGAGGGGAGACGAGTGCGATGAATGGATTCCACCAACCCGGGCGGGCCTGGCTTGCTGGCCTAGTCGCCCTGGCGACAATCGGCTGGTCAGTCACGGTCGGCGCGCAGGACGGCGAAAAGCTGGCCGCGCAGCTATGTTCGTCCTGCCATGGCGTGCACGGCAAGAGCGAGTCACCCATGTTTCCGCGCCTGGATGCACAGGTGCCGCACTACCTGGAAGCGCAGTTGAAGGGCTTCCGAAACCGCGGCCGCGGCGAGACCGATGCGCAGGCCTTCATGTGGGGCATCGCCTCACAGCTCGACGACGCGACCATCGCATCGCTGGCCGAATACTATGCGCGCCAGACCGCGCCTGCCGGCCCCGCGGGTGATCCGGCGCTGACGGCGCGCGGCAAGGAGATTTTCGAGCACGGCCTGCCGGCTGAAGGCGTGCCGGCCTGTGCGTCTTGCCATGGAGCTCACGCGGAGGGCAACGACACTTTCCCCCGGTTGGCAGGGCAACACGAGGCCTACCTGTTGCGACAAATCAGCGTCTTCAAGAACGGCACACGCGCCAACGCACCAGTCATGAGCGCCGTCGCACACACCCTGACGGACGAACAGGCGAAAGCGGTCGCTGCATTTTTGCAGGCGCAGTAAATGCGGCCACACGCTTGGTGGCCTACGCACCAATGCAATCTTGCTAAACGGCTCTCGGTACTTTGACGAGAATGACTGGGCATTCCGCTCGCGCGACAACGCGACTGGCCACGGAACCCAGCACCGCATCGAAAAAAGCGCCACGGCCGTGTGAACCCATGACGATTGCCTCGGCCTGCACCGAGCGACTGTATTGCACGATGCGCTCTGGGGCGAATCCGACCAGAGCATGGGCTTCAAAGGGGACATCCGCCTTGAGCAGGATCGCGACAACGGAGGCCATTGCCTTGTCACTTTCCTCTTGATGCCAGGCAGCAACCTCGGTATGCCCAATAAACGATTCCACCTCACTGCTGACATTGGGCGTGCAGTGCAGTACATGGACCATCACGTCCTGCGTAAGCAGTTTTCGGTCGGCGATGCAAAGAGCGGCCGCGTCGGAATAAGCAGAACCATCCGTGGCCAGCACAATGTTCTTGGTCATTCCAGTCCCCCAGCATTGGTCTGCTCCGGCAGAGCGCCATGGCGCAACATGAGCGCTGGAGCCAGCCGATACCATCAACGTACTGCACAAGAGGGCTGGCGCGCTGATCTTGATCAACAGGCTTAGCGTTTCGCCTTTGGCCGCGTTTCTTCGGAGGAGGGCGCCGCTGGTTCCGGGCGCCGCCAACGTAGGCGTTTCGTTTGTATGAGGTCGCGCCAGTCTATCTTTGCGAACCCATAAACGATAGCTAAAAACACTACCTGGGAAAGGACAAAATAGATGCCCATATATGTGCCGTCGATCTCGAATTCCTCATCCAGATGGCGTGCGCCAATCTGGGCGATATTTGTCCATGTCAGATAGCTCACCCAGCGGCCGACGAAGAACGGCAATCCGATCAGCCACAGCCGCATGCCTGTCAGGCCGTACGCGATGAAGACATAGTTGGACGGAAACGGGCTGAACGCATACGCGAGTGCCAGCCCAGCAGTCATGCCCTTGCGATCTTCCAACCAGGCCCTGATCACGTCGATGTTCTGGCGATCCGTCTCGCGCATCCAGCGATTGCGCACGAGTGAGCACGACGCCCGTGCCAAGAGCAGGCGGCCGGCGGTTGCGGCGCAAGCCGCCACACCTGCCAGAAGAACTGGATTGGCATCGGGTCGCGAGAAGCCGATCCACGACATCACCATCCACGTCGGTGGCGCGAAAGCCGGCATCACGTTCAGTACAAAGACGGTAGCGAACAGAGCGAGCAGATTCGCCATGACAGTCCGGCCTCCATGCCGAAGACTTGGAACAATTGGCCCTCCCGGACACGGATTAATCATCGCCATTGCAAGCGCAAGAGGCTTGTCTCAGGTCAACGAATTGCAGGACATGCACGCCAGCCGGGTATGAATCACGAAAAGCAGGAAATCAAGCGTTGCCGGGCCGGACGAGGCAGTTGTAGTTTAGGCAGACGCCTCTCCCCGCAATCGCCATGTCGCAGCCGAACTTGTCATCGTCGGCTATGTTGACCGCCATCAACTGCTCCTTCTCCATTGCGCCAATACTGAAAACGTAGCTTGGTGATCGAACTTCTCCGGCGGGAGGCAAAGATGGAAAACCACGAGGAGGCGCAGCTCGGCGAGGCCACGCCAGCTATCGCGCGATCGAAGCCGGTACTGATTGGCTTCCTCTTGATCGTCGCGTACTTCCTTTGGACCGAGCATCGGGCACACGTCATCCAGTTCCTGCCGTTCCTGCTGCTTGCTGCATGTCCGCTCATGCACCTGTTCATGCACGGTGGCCATCGCCATGGCCATCACGGGAACCAGCCCGTCAAGCCTGGCGCCAATGCCAAGGGAGAACGGTGATGCAACACGACAGTGTGTTCGGATACGGCCTTTGGTCCCTGGTGTTCATCAACTCCGCGATCTTCATCATCTTCGCTTTCAGCTTCACGAAGCCCAAGACGCAACGGGACTGGCGCTCGTTTGGTGCCTTTTCGGCGTTCATCGTCGCGCTGTTCACCGAGATGTATGGGATTCCGTTGACCATCTATCTGCTGTTCCCGTGGCTCACGGCAAAGTTTCCTGGCGTCGACTTCCTTTCCCATGACTCGGGGCATTTGCTGGAGGTCACGTTTGGCTGGCGAGCCCATCCGCATTTCGGGCTCTTCCATATCGTAAGCAACGTCCTGATCTTTGGCGGCTTCATCATGCTGGCCGCGGCATGGCGCGTGCTTTACGCCGCCCGAAGTGCTCACCGGCTGGCGACCACGGGCATCTATGCTCGGCTTCGGCACCCGCAATACGCGGCGTTTGTCCTCATCATGACCGGTTTCCTCGTTCAGTGGCCGACGCTTCTGACGCTGGGCATGTTCCCGATCCTGGTGTGGATGTACGTGCGCTTGGCAAGGGCTGAGGAGGTGGACGCGCTAGCCGAATTTGGACGTGAATACGAAGCATATCGGGACCGGACGCCGGCATTCTTTCCCCACCTTGGCACCAGCGCTTACAACGCCAGGACGCATAAGAAGCTATGACGTGAATTGGGAGCGGCCATGAAACCGGTCAAGACAGGCGTCACGTTCGCCATTACGGTCATGCTGTTCTACGCGCTGTGTGCGATCGTCTGGTTCGCGCTTCCGAAGCCGTTCATGCAGTTCATGACGGCACTATTTCACGGCATCGATTTCGGCTCGCTACAAAGCGGCAAGGCGACGATCGCGGGCACAGTCTGTGCCGATGCGATCCTCGGAATCTGGGCTTTTTTTGCGGCAACATTCTTTGCCTGGCTGAATGCAAGGTTTTCGCCAGCAAGCTGATTCGATCCACCCCATGGCAGCGAGGTAACCGCCATGGGGCTCCCGTTTAAACGGTCAGCCGGCGCAAACGCAGTGCATTGGATATGACCGAAACGGAGCTCAGGCTCATCGCCAGCGCTGCGATCATGGGCGACAGACGCAAACCGGTTGTGCCGTACAGAACGCCGGCTGCGAGTGGTACGCCCAAGGCGTTGTAGACGAAAGCAAATCCGAGGTTTTGCTTCATGTTGGCGATCGTTGCCTCGGACAGATTTCGCGCTCGGGCAATGCCGCGCAAATCTCCCCTGACCAGCGTGACTTGCGCGCTGTTCATGGCGACATCCGTACCCGTTCCCATTGCGATGCCAACGTCGGCCTTGGCAAGTGCAGGGGCATCGTTGATACCGTCACCCGCCATGGCAACCGTGCGGCCTTCGCTCTGGAGCTTGGCCACGAGTGCGAGTTTGTCCGCGGGCCTGACTTCGCCGTGAAATTCCGCGATGCCGAGCAACTGAGCAACGGCTCTGGCCGTCACCGTGCCGTCACCCGTGGCCATCACGACACGAATGCCTTTGTCCTTGAGTTGCGCCAACGCCTCCGCAGTGGTCGGTTTGATCGGATCGGAGACGGCAAGTAAACCGGCAAACACACCGTCCACAGCAAGGTAGATGACGCTCGCGCCGCGTGCCCGTAGCTTATCCGCAGCGGGAACCAACGGTGCCGGATCGACGCTTTCTTGTCTCATCAGCGCTGCGTTGCCCAGCGCCAGCTTCTTGCCCGCAACCGAACCACGCACGCCGATGCCACTGCTGGACTCGAAATCCTCCGCCTTCTCCCGAGACAGTTTGCGTGCACCGGCGGCTGCTACGATCGCCGCAGCCAATGGGTGTTCACTGCCCTGATCGAGACAGGCCGCTAAGCGAAGCACCTCCGTATCGTCGAAACCATTCGTGCCCAGGCTGTGATCAAAGGCAGGTTTCCCTTCCGTAAGGGTTCCGGTCTTGTCTACGACGAGCGTGTCGATCTTGCGCAGATTTTCAATGGCGGCTGCATCACGAAACAAGATGCCGATCGATGCGCCTTTGCCGCTGGCCACCATGATGGACATGGGCGTTGCAAGGCCCAACGCGCACGGGCAGGCGATGATAAGCACGGCGACAGCATTGATTAGCCCGTACACCCAGCTTGGCTGTGGTCCGAAGAATCCCCATGCGAAGAACGTCAGCGCCGCGACGGCCACCACGGCAACGACGAAGCCTCCCGCGACCTTGTCGGCCATGCGCTGCATAGGTGCCTTGGAGCGCTGAGCCTGGGCAACCATCTGTACGATCTGAGAGAGCACGGTCTGGGGACCGACTTTCTCGGATTCGATAATCAGGCTTCCTGCCGCGTTCATTGTTGCGCCGATTACGTGGTCGCCTACGCGCTTGGTCACCGGGATGGGCTCACCCGTAATCATCGATTCATTCAGCGAGCTTGTGCCCTCGACCACGACGCCGTCGGTGGGTACCTTTTCGCCAGGGCGCACGCGTAGGCGGTCTCCCACATGCACCTGGCTCAGTGGCACGTCCACCTCGCTGCCATCCGGGTTGACGCGCCGCGCGGTTTTTGGAGCAAGGCCGAGCAGCGATTCGATGGCGGCAGAGGTTTGGGAACGCGCTTTCAACTCCAGCAGTTGGCCTACCAGCGTGAGCGAGATGATGACCGCAGCCGCTTCAAAATAGATGCCGATACGACCGTGTTCTGCGAACGTTTGAGGAAACAGGCCGGGCGCGACGGTTGCAATCACGCTGTAGAGATAGGCGGCCCCGGTGCCGAGGCCGATGAGCATCCACATATTCGGACTGCGATGCAGAAAGGACTGAGCGCAACGCTCGAAGAATGGGTAGCCGGCCCACAGCACTACAGGGGTCGACAGGAGCAGCTCCAGCCAGCTTTGCTGCGAGGCTTCCAGCCAGCCGTATCGATGTCCAAACATCGCCAAAATGAATGCCGTAACGGTTAGTGGCAGCGTCCACCAAAAGCGCCGCTGGAAGTCTTTTAGCTCGGGGTTTTCCTCTTCCACCAGTTGAGGGATGACCGGTTCCAACGTCATGCCGCAAATTGGGCAGTTGCCAGGGTGGTCCTGCCGGATTTCCGGGTGCATGGGGCACGTGTAGATGGTCCCGGCTTGAGGCGACGGTTCCACGACAACAGGATGCTTGCCCGTTCCGACATGCGGGTGCATGGCCTCACGCGGCTGTGAGTGGTCGTGCGCGTGCTGGCGCATACGGCGGTGCTGTTCCATTGACTTCAGCTCCTATCGGTTTCATCCACTGCCGGGTCGCATGTCGCTTCGGTGAGCACCATGTCTTCTTCATATTCAAAAAAACGATGAACCCTCCCATATTGGGAGGGTCAACAGGAGTTGTTGTGTCAGAGCTGCGCTGAGCACCGTCCGTGACTATTTCGACATCATGCCGCCCATGCCGGGGCCCATCGCACCGCCGGTTCCCATGCCCTGGCCGTCCATCATCATTTGCATCATCTCCTGCATCATGTCCATGTGTCGGTCCATCATTCCTTGGCACATGGCCGCCTGGGCGGTTTCGTTCTTACCCTTCAGTGATTTCATGCCGCCGTTCCGGCGCATGCTAGCCATCATGTCCTGCATGACCTTCATGCGCTCGTCCATCAGGGCTCGCCGTTCTTCAGGCGTGTAGGCACGCGCCAAGCGTTCCCGAATGGCTCGCAGATGGGCAATTTGGGCATCAAAGTCCGCGTTGCTTTGCTGTGCAACCGTGGCAACTGGTGGCGCGGCTTTCTTCTGGGGGTGATTGTGATCGTGGTCCGTGTTGCCTGACGGACTAGCGGCGAGCGCAAGAGACGCCCACGCGAGCGCGGTAAAAATGGTTGCAATGAAAGTGCGTCGAATATTCGCCATGATGTCCGTCCTCAAATGCAATTGCGTTAGATGTCCACAGTGCAAATGTAGAAGACGAGCGCAGCGTGCCATTGATGCATGTCAAGCCGATTCCGCATGCAATCACGAGGGCCTAGGCGTTTAAGCAGAGCCAAATGCAGCCGCTCCAAAACGCCGTTGGCTTGCCAGTCCCGCAGGCGACGCCAACACGTCATGCCGCTGCCAAAGCCCAGTTCTTTAGGCAGGTCTTCCCACGGGATACCGGTATGCAGAACAAACAGGATGCCATTACAGCGCCGCCCGATCATCCACGCGCGGACGACCGCCTTTGGTCGATGGCACCGTCACCGGCAACAGTGGTTCCAGCGCTTTCCACAACAACGCTCGGCTGCACGCCGGCAGCTCAGTCTCTGCTGCGCCACCCACCATGAAGGGCCGTGTTCCGGCCGCGCTAGATCATGCGGCGCAGCAGACGGTCCTTGAGGATGAATTCATGCCAGAGCGCTGCGGCTGCATGCAGCCCAACGAAGATGTAGACCAGCGTTGCCCCCGACTCGTGAACCTCCTTGGCAAGGCTTGCCAGGGGCTTGTCCTGCGCAAGGGGGAGCGTCAAGGCCAGTCCAAATGGTTGAATCGGCTTGCCGGTCCAGGCAATCGCTAGCACGCCAAGGACGGGCATCCCAACCATCAGCATGTAAAGCACGCCATGCATGAGTCGCGCAGCACGTTGCAGCAACTGCGGGCCGGGGACCGGTGCAGGCACTTCTGCTCCCAAGCGGGTGAGCAGCCGCAGCACCATCAGCGCGAGTACGGAGAGCCCGGCCGTCTGGTGAGCCGTGAACAATGCGACGCGCGTAGCGCTGCCTTTGGGAAAGAAGTCGAGAATTTCAATCGTGACCACTGCGATCAACGTAGCCAGAAATACCAGCCAATGCAAGGATCGCATAGGCAGGGAATACTTCGGTTCGAGGCGCACAAAGCCTCCATGAAATGAACAGTTATGGAATCATGGCCCGCGCCACGCTGTTCTATTGTGCGCGCGTTGCGCTCCGCAAAAATGCCATTCCTGGCGGATTGTCGATTCACTGCGGCACTGCTTGCGGCAGGTCAATGAACCTGATGTTTGCCTGGATTGGTGGTCGACGACAGGCGGCGTGGAAATCGCCGAATGCATGCAAGCGCGCAGATACAGGCCGGCCAAGGCGAGCTTGATGGCGCACGTGCTCGGAATGACGGTGCCCCGCAGTTGATCTGCCGCAAAATGCCCCCAACCTGTCGTGCCACGATGAAGGTGTCGGCCTCTCCAGTCATGGGGCCATTCATCAGGAGGCAGTCATGAGCCAACTCAGGCGTTACGATCCGTTCGCCATCGAACCGGCGGGCGATATCTTTCAAGGGCTTCTGCGCTCGTTTCGCGGCGGCATGGAAGGTGCGCTGCCGTTCAAGGTCGACGTGACGGAGTCCGACACGGCATACAACGTCGTCGCGGAAATCCCGGGCGCGAGGAAGGAAGACATCGATGTCACAGTCGATCGCGGCACGGTGATGATCTCGGCGAAGGTGGAGCGCCAATCCGAGAAGAAGGAGGGGGAGCGCGTCATCCGCAGCGAGCGCTACAGCGGATCAATGCAGCGTCTGTTCACGCTGGATGCGGCCGTTGACGAAAACAAGGTGGAAGCGACCTACGAGAATGGACTGCTGCGTGTGACGCTGCCCAAGAAGGAAGCCTCCCCACAGCAACGCATCACCATTCGCTGAGCACGGGAGCGGGAGCGGCGTATGCGGCTACAGTTTCTCGGGGCCACCGAAACGGTGACCGGCTCGAAGTACGTGCTGGAGACCGACGGGCATCGCGTGATGGTGGACTGTGGGCTGTTCCAAGGCTACAAGTCATTGCGACTGCGGAACTGGGACAAGCTTGCCGTCAACCCGCGTCACATCGATGCTGTCGTTCTCACCCACGCCCATATCGACCACAGCGGCTACCTGCCGCTGCTGGTCCGCAACGGCTTTCACGGCCCCGTCTACTGCACGAAAGGCACGGCGGAGCTGTGCAACATCCTGTTGCCGGACAGCGCGCGGCTTGCCGTTGAAGATGCGCAGTACGCTAACGCACAGGGCTTCTCGCGCCATCATCCCGCGTTGCCGCTCTATGACGAGAACGATGCTGCCAAGGCGCTTCGCAGGCTGCATCCGGTGGCGTATGGTGAGCGCTTCCCCGTGGTAGAGGGCGTGGAGGCAGAGTTCCACCGTGCAGGACACATCATTGGCGCCGCTACGGTGGCCTTGTTAGCCGACGGTCAGCGCATCGTGTTTTCCGGCGATCTGGGCAGGCAGACCGATCCGGTCATGCGCCCGCCCGAACCCGTGGCTGAAGCCGATACCCTGCTGGTCGAATCCACCTATGGTGACCGTCTGCATCCGGCAGGCGACCCGCTCGATACGCTCGAACACATCGTGCAACGGACGATCGGGCAAGGCGGCACTCTGCTGATTCCTGCGTTTGCAGTGGGGCGTACCCAGGCATTGCTGTATTGCCTTTACACGCTGATTCGCCAGCACCGCATTCCACACGTGCCGATCTATCTCGACAGCCCAATGGCCGAGCGCGCCACCGAGGTGTTTGCCCGCCACATCGATGAACTGCATATCGATGGGGTGGACTGTCAGGCGGCCTGCGCCCTGGCCATTCCGGTGCAAAGCCCGCAGCAGTCGATGCATCTGGGCAGCGATCGCGCACCGAAGATCATTCTCGCGGCCAGCGGCATGGCCACAGGCGGCCGCGTCTTGCATCACCTCAAGAGCTTCGGCGGGGGCAGGCGCAACGCCATCCTGATGTCAGGGTTCCAGGCGGCCGGCACGCGCGGGGCGTCGCTGCTGGCTGGCCAACGGCAATTACGTGTGCATGGCCGTGAGATTGCTATCCGTGCGTCGGTCGAGCAGATTCAGAATCTCTCCGCGCATGCCGACGCCAATGAGCTGATGGCGTGGCTGCGCGGCTTCACGCACGCGCCGCAGAAAACGTTCATCGTCCACGGCGAACCGGCAGCCAGCGACGCGCTACGCCAGCGCATTGAGCACGAACTGCAATGGTCTGTGTGCATGCCGGAGTACCGGCAGTCCTATGCACTGGGCTGATCATGGAGATCCCGATGCCGGTTCGTTCATCTGCAGAAGCAACACACCGACGCATTGTGTTTGCGATGCCAGGGAACCAAGCCGTGGCCGCCAAGTTGGCGATACCGCTGGATGTCGAGATCGGGGATGCCGATATGAGTCGCTTTCCCGACGGCGAATTTCATGTGCGACTGCAAACACCGGTGAGCGATGCCGATGTCGCTATCGTCTGCACGCTGGACCGGCCTGACGAGAAGGTGTTGCCATTGTTGTGGCTTGCCATTGCCGCTCGCGAGGGCGGGGCGCGCCGCATCGGCCTTGTCGCGCCCTATCTGGCCTATATGCGGCAGGACGCCATCTTCCAGCCGGGTGAGATCCGGACAGCGCAGCACTTTGCCGCGCTGCTGACCCGTTACTTCGATTGGCTGGTTACGGTCGATCCGCACTTGCATCGGATTCCGAACCTATCGGCCATCTATGGCCTGCCTGCGACTGCAGTGCAGGCGGCCCCGACGGTGGCCGCTTGGGTACAGGCCCATGTGGGCGACCCGCTGTTAGTTGGACCCGATGAGGAAAGCCGCCAGTGGGTGGAGCACGTGGCGGGCTTCTGTGGCGCACCGTGGACAGTCTTGAGCAAAACGCGCCACAGTGCCTGGGACGTAGAGGTGTCGGCAGTCGAATCTGATTTGCGCGTGGGGCGCACCCCCGTGTTGATCGACGACATCATTTCCACCGGACGCACCATGATCGAGGCGGCCAAACAGGTGCGCCGGGCGGGGCTGCAACCTCCATGGTGCGTGGCGGTGCATGCCGTGTTTGCTGCCGATGCCTACAGCGAGCTGCGTGCGATGACCGCCGATGTTGTCACCTGCGACACCATCACTCACCCGTCCAACCGCATTGAACTGACGGAATCCATAGCCGCAGCGATTTCGACCATGTTTGATCTACCTCTGCCCGCAGCCACGCAGCGCCTTGCTCGGTAAGGGCCCGGTTTCTACGCTGACGATAGCAAGACTCCAACCCCGTGAGATGCATCATGAAACAAATCGAGTTTCCGGCCTGTGAACCAACGTATTGCGCGGCAGGCCCGACGCTGCAGTGTGGCGCATCGATCGATGGAAGCAGTGCTACCTATGCCGTTACCGCAGAGGCGCTCGAAGACCACTTCGGTGCCCGATCGTGTCGTTCGGAAGACCTCGTACGGGCCTTCTCCGGCCACCGCAACGACATCGAGGCCGTTGCTCGGGCCATGTTCGAGATGACTGGGTCCAAGCAGATCACTCTGCATAGTGGCCACTTCCGTTTTCGTCTGTAGGCCATTCAGGAGTCGTGGCCATGCTCGCTCCGCCTGAGGTGACAGCATTGCCCGACCGGCTGACCTTCAAGCCATTGGGCATCGACACTTGGCAGGAGCACGTCATCTACATGCATCCGGACTGCGCGATCTGCCGGGCCGAGGGGTTCACTGCGCAAGCTCGGGTGGAGGTGCGGATCGGTCAGCGGTCCTTGATTGCCACGCTCAATCTCGTTGGCTCGGGCCTACTGGAGATGTGTGAGATCAGCCTGTCCGTCAGCGCTGTCGAGACGTTGATGGCGCGGCCCGGCGATATCGTGACTGTCAGTCATGCGCCGGCGCTGGAGTCGCTGCGGGCGGTACGCGCGAAAATTTATGGGGCACATCTGGGTACGCATCAACTGGCGAGCGTCGTCGGTGATATTGCCGAGGAGCGGTATGCCGACGTTCACATCGCGGCGTTCTTGAGCGCCTGCGCGGGCGGGCGGATGAGCGTCAAGGAGACCATCGACCTTACTCAGGCCATGGTCGACTCGGGCGAACGTCTCAAATGGGATCGTGAGACCGTAGCTGACAAGCACTGCGTGGGTGGCCTGCCGGGTAACCGCACCAGCCCGATTGTGGTGGCCATCGCTGCGGCGGCAGGCCTGTTGTTACCCAAGACGTCATCGCGCGCCATCACGTCACCTGCAGGGACCGCCGACACGATGGAGACGCTGACGCGTGTTGCATTGAGCGCCACGGAGTTGCGACGGGTCGTCGATCGAGTGGGGGCTTCGCTGGCGTGGGGTGGCGCGCTCAGTCTCAGCCCTGCCGACGATGTGCTCATTCGGGTGGAGCGGGCGTTGGATGTGGACAGCGATGCCCAGCTGGTGGCGTCGATTCTTTCCAAGAAGATCGCGGCCGGGTCCACCCATGTCTTGATCGACGTGCCAGTAGGGCCGACGGCAAAGGTGCGCGGCCTGCAGGATCTGGAGCGCTTGCGCATGTTGCTCGAGCGCGTGGCGCAGGCGTTTGGCGTGCGCGTGATGATCGTACGTACCGACGGCTCGCAGCCGGTCGGCAGGGGAATTGGTCCGGCGCTTGAAGCGCGAGACGTCCTGGCTGTGCTTCAGCGCTCTCCTACTGCCCCTTTCGACTTGCGGGAGCGGTCGCTGGTGTTGGCCGCGGCGCTACTGGAGTTTTGCGGGGCGGCGGATCAGGGGGCAGGGCTTGAAATGGCCACGGGCGTGCTGGACAGCGGAGCCGCTTGGCGCAAGTTCGAAGAAATCTGCGAAGCACAGGGCGGCCTGCGTGTGCCCGGCGAGGCGATTTTTCGTCGCGACGTCGTGGCTGAGCAGGACGGCATCGTCACCGCGATCGACAACCGGCATCTCGCTCGTATCGCGAAGCTCGCGGGGGCGCCCATGCGGCAGGTGGCCGGTGTGGAGATGCATGTGAGATTGCACGACCAGGTCAGGGCGGGGCAGCCTTTCTTCACCATACATGCCCAGGCTTCGGGCGAACTGGAGTATTCCGTAGCATATGCGCTGACGCACCCGGCGGTTTCCATCCCCTCGACTTGAACCCGTTGCCGCACTTGTTGTTGCGTGCTCTTATTGATCTTTACCTAAATCATGACAACCGATCGTCCGTAGGCGCGTTATATGGTCAGCACCGTGTATGGAGGATCGGTTCATGACCAAGATGGACGAAGCGACGCGCAAACGGGTACGTGCCGGACGCTTGATGCTTGCGGGCAAGACGCCGGCCGAAGCGGCGAAGGCGGTGGGTGTGGCACGGCAAACCGCGTACACCTGGAAAGCCCGGCTCAACGAAGGTGGCATTGACGCATTGCGGACAATGAACGTAGGTCGTGCAGCCCAACTGGATGCGTGCCAGCTCGAAGGCTTGCGCGTGGCACTGCTGCAAGGTGCGCTGGCGCACGGCTTCGGCACCGAGCTGTGGACCCTCAAGCGCGTGCGCATGCTCATCGAACGACTGTATGGCGTCACCTTCAGCGAGGTGCATGTCTGGCGGCTGCTGGGTGCGTTGGGCTTCAGCCCGCAAAAGCCTGAGCGCCGGGCCATCGAACGCGACGAAGACGCGGTACAGCGCTTCAAGCGCAAGACTTGGCCCGCGCTAAAAAAAAGTGTGCCGCCGAGCGACGGCTAATCGTCTTCATTGACGAGTCGGGCCTGTCGGAGCGGCCCACGCGCGTGCGCACCTGGGCGCCCAAGGGCTGCACGCCGGTCATCCAGTTCCACTTCAACTGGAAGCACGTCTCGGTCATCGCCGGCCTCACGCGCACGAACTTCGTGTTTCGACTGCACGACGGCGCGATCAAGAGTGCGCAGATCATCGAGTTCCTCAAGGCGCTGCGTGCGCAGCTCAAGCGCAAGTTGCTGATCGTGTGGGACGGCGCGCCACAGCACAAGAGCCGCGTTGTGCGCGAGTACCTCGACAGTACGCGAGGCGCCGTACAGATGGCGCTGCTGCCCAGCTATTCCCCAGACCTCAACCCGGTCGAATACCTGTGGGCCTGGCTCAAGCGGCACGCGTTGGCCAACTTCTGTCCCGATACCCTCGCCGAACTCAAACACACCGCCCGCCGCAAGCTCAAGAGCGGCCAGAAACGCCCATCGATCATCGCCGCGTGCTGGAAGCAGGCTGAGTTGTGGTGATGTCATGGGTTATGTAATTCTCAATAGGGTTTCTTATGCGCGCCATAGCGCCGAAACCAGCGCGCCGTCGCCCACCCTCGATTGGATGAAGAAACTGCCTCCACTCAGCTCGACACGCTGCTGCATGCCGATGAGGGCAAGGCCGGATTGAGACACCGCGTCGGCAAACAGTGGCTGCATGTCAAAGCCGAGACCGTTGTCTTGGATCGTCAGAAGAATGCCGTTCTCGATGCGGCGCAGGCCCAAGTGGATTTCGGTGGCCGCGCCATGCCGGACGGTGTTGTTCATGGCTTCCTGCGTGATCCGGAAGATATCGGCCTTCAGGTTGTCGGGCACGTCCTCTTCCTCGCTTCGGCAGTCAAAGCGCACGACAAGACGCCCAGCCCCTTGCTCCGTATGCTTGCACAGCGTGTCGAGCGAAGCGGCAAGGCCGAGGCGGTCGAGCTGGGCTGGCGCATTCTCTTCGATAGTGTTCACGTGTCCACCAAGAATTTAGGTGGACACGACGCTCCTTGCTCACTTGTTTCCCTTCAAGACGGGTTCACCGGGCCGTTACTCATTGACTACCTCGGTAGGGCGTCTTTAAAGGACGGCTTACGCACAACCCAATCCCCGCGACGTCAAAGAGAACCAAGAAGACCTTGGCTTCTCGCCGCCACAGCGCGTTCATTCAAACCCTGCTGTCCGAGTCCGCAAGGCCGGCGGGCGGCAGCTGTCCAACAACAGCAAGGAATTTGAATGACGACATCCACATCGCGACCCACCAAGTCCAGCATCGCCGCCCGCGTGGCGCGGCTGCCGGACACGCCATTTTCCGAACTCAAGAGACTGTGGTCGCAGCTGTTCGATGTACCCCTGCCAACCCACAACCGCAGCTACGTTGAGCGGCGCATTGCTTTCCGGCTGCAGGAGCTGGAGATGGCGCAGAAGCAGCCGCACCTGCTGGCGAGCAACAAAATGCGCATCGATGCGTTGCTTGAGCAGATCAAGCCAGCGCAAAAGGCCGGGCGAGGGGAACTCGTCCGGTTGGCACCGGGCACGGTGCTGACCCGCGACTTCATGGGCCAGACCCACAGCGTTGTGGCCATGCCGAATGGTGAGTTCGAATACAACGGCAAGCCCTACAGCAGCCTGACGGCGATCGCCTGTGAGATCGCGGGGACGCGCTGGTCGGGGCCGGCGTTCTTTGGCCTGCGGGATGGCGCGAAGAAGCCGCGCAAGGGGATCGGTGCATGAGCCTTGAAACAAACAGGAAGCGCAGGCGTTGCGCGGTCTACACCCGCAAGTCCACGGACGAAGGGCTCGATCAGGACTTCAACTCGATCGATGCACAGCGTGACGCGGGTCACGCCTACATCGCCAGTCAGCGTGCCGAGGGCTGGATTCCTGTGGCGGACGACTACGACGATCCCGCGTACTCCGGCGGCAACATGGAGCGGCCGGGCCTGAAGCGTCTACTGGCGGACATCGAGCGCGGCCTGATCGACATCGTTGTGGTCTACAAGATCGACCGGCTGACCCGCAGCCTGGCGGATTTCTCGAAGATGGTCGAGGTGTTCGAGCGCCAGGACGTGTCGTTTGTCTCGGTCACCCAGCAGTTCAATACGACCACGTCGATGGGGCGGCTGATGCTGAACGTGCTGCTGTCCTTCGCGCAGTTCGAGCGCGAGGTGACGGGCGAGCGCATCCGCGACAAGATCGCGGCGAGCAAGCGCAAGGGCATATGGATGGGCGGCGTGCCGCCACTGGGTTATGACGTGCTTCACCGTAAGCTGATCGTCAACGAGGCAGAGGCGACGGTGGTGCGCCGCCTGTTCGCCGAGTTTCCGCGCGCCGCGTCCACGACATTGTTCGTGCAGCGGCTGCGTCACGAAGGCGTGATGACCAAGTCGTGGGTCGCGCAGTCCGGCAACGACCGCGTGGGCAAGCTGATGGACAAGGGCGCGTTGTACAAGATCCTGAACAATCCGGTCTACCTGGGCCAGATCCGGCACAAGGGGATCCGCTACACCGGCGAGCACGAGCCGATCGTGACGCAGGAGCAATGGGATGCCGTGCAGGCGGCGCTGACCAGCAAGCCTGCCGGCGTGAGCCGCGGCCAGATCCGTACTGAACGTCCGGCGCTGCTCAAGGGGCTGATTTGCACGACAGACGGCCGGGCCATGACGCCGCATACAAGCAAAGGGCGTGGCGGGCGGTTGTATCGGTACTACCTGTCGACCCGCGACGCACAGGAGGGGTACGGCGCGTCCGACGTCAAGATGCTGCCGGCGGGCGAGGTCGAGGAGGCCGTGATGGCGCAGTTGCGCGGCATCTTGCGCGCGCCGGAAATGGTCGCCCGGGTTTGGCGGGAAGTGGCAAAAAGCAACGATACCCACGACATGACCGAAATGCAGGTGGCCGTGGCGCTGTCCCGAATCGACATCGTGTGGGAGAACCTGTTCCCGCTGGAGCAGTACCGCATCGTGCAACTGCTGGTCGAGCGTGTCGTTGTGTCGCCCCAGGAACTGCGGGTGCAACTGCATCGCAACGGCATCGAGCACTTTGCGTTGGACGTGGTGCGCGCCACCGGTGGGAAATCCGTGCCGGCCGCCGCAGGGGAGGCCCTGGCATGAGGCGCACGACGCTGGAGTTTCCTGGGGAGCCGATGGTGTTGCATACGGGCAACGGCGGTATCGAGGTGTCCATCCCGATCCGCGTTCGCCGCTACAGCGGCCGGCGGCAGGTGGTGGTGCCGCAGGGCATCGGCTCCACGCTCGGGGGAACGCGTTCGCCGACGGCCCTGCAGGTTGCGCTGGCCAGAGGCCACCGTTGGCTGCGGCAGATCGAAAGCGGGCAGGTGCGCAACATTGCCGAGGTTGCAACCCGGGAAAAAATCGACCGAAGCTACGTGAGCCGGATGGTCAATCTGACGGCATTGGCGCCGGACATCCAGGCCGCGATTCTGAATGAAACCTTGCCCGAGGAGGTCGCGTTGTTCGACCTGGCGGTCGACACGCCCCAGTGTTGGGAGGCGCAGCGTCGGCGGATCGACGAGGTGGTGGTGAAGGCGCGTGAGGGGAAAACGCGTGCGGTTGCGCTGACTTGAGGTGGCTCTCTCTTTCTCTGATTTTGATGCGCCGTCCGATACCGGGAAAAATTTCAGGGTCGGAGGTGTTGCCTAAGGCACTGATTTTTATGGACTTCGCCTTGCGGACTTGGCGCTTTGCACGTCCGCAAGGAGCAGAGAAAGAGAGAGGAAATAGGGGAGAAAACGCCGGAAACCGGCCCCTGCGCGTGGGTGCCAAGTCCGCAAGCAGAAGTGAAAAACCCCGCCAGGCTTGGGGCCTGGCGGGGCTGATCGGAATGCAAAGAGGGCATCTTTGCAATAGAGACTGGTGGAGCCGGCGGGAATCGAACCCGCGTCCGCAAGTCCTCTACAGAGCGTTCTACATACTTAGTTCAGTCATTTGATTTAACCGGCGCGACGCGGACGAACACGCTGCGCGACGACGAGTCACTTGAAGTTAACCCCAACCGTCGTGACTCCGGCCGAAGCGATCCGATATGTATGACCTCGCGTGGCCTTGCGGCCCTAGCCTATCGGCAAGCTAGTGCGAGGACGGCACGCAATTAAGCGGCCAGCTGGTAACGGTTGTCGTTAGCAGTTATTGCATTCCCATTGATTAACGAGGTGACGGGTCCTCGGTATGCCCGCTGCTGCTTCGCAACCCACGTCGAAACCAGGTCGGCCCCAGTAGGAGCGACGATTATCCCATAGATGGGCTACTTGAGCGAGAAATCAACCCGCGAGGTCTTGCCCTTGTCCTTGATGCCCTCGGGGTCGAGCTTGGGCGCCACCACGAAGAGGCGCGCGGGTTCCACGCGTTCGGCCAGCGCCACGTGCACCGCGTTGGCGCGGCGCTGGGCCAGCTCGCGCAGGTCCGAGTCGGTCACCTGCACGTTGGTTTCCATCAGCTTGCGCATCTCGTCCGGCGGCAGCGATTTCGCCAGGCCGATCACATTGCGCGGCTTGGGGAATTTGGCGGCCTTGTAGGCGCGCTCAAGATACTTGTCCATCTCTTCGGGCTTGATCGTGCGGTCGGCTTCGGTGGCATCACCGGCGTCCTTGAGTTTCTGTTCGCGGATCTGGCGGTTGACGGTTTCGCGGCGCAGGCCATCGCGGTCGACGGCCGGATCGACGCGGCCGATGATGTCCAGCTTCAGCGCCGGGCGGTCCTTCAGCGCTGTCGCCAGTTTGTCGATCTTGGCTATCGATGCCTGCGAGACGACGGCCGTGCCCGGGTCGAATTCGATGTAGCCGAGCTCTTCGCCGCCGCTGCCGCCGAAGGCGTTCGCCAGCAGCGAGAAGGGCGCGGTCACGGCCCGCACGATCAGGTTGACGAAGGCGCGCACGATCACGCCGCCCAGGCTGAACTGCGGGTCATCCAGCGAGCCCGACACGGGCACGCGCACGTCGATTTCGCCGCGCGAATTCTTCAGCAGCGCCACCGCCAGCCGCACCGGCAGGTTGGTCGCATCCTTGCTCTCCACGCGCTCGCCGAAGGTCAGCTGGTCGATGAAGATGTGGTTGTCCGCGCTCAGCTTGCCCTGGTCGAGCAGGTAGTGCAGGTCCACCGTCAGCTTGCCCTTGGTGATCGGGTAGCCGGCGTATTTGGCGGAGTAGGGCGTCAGGTTGGTCAACTCGACGTCGTTGGCCTTGGCGGTGAGGTCGACGAACGCGGTGGGCGCGAGCGGGTTGACCTTGCCGTGGATGTCGACCGGCGCGGTGCCGTCCACGCTGCCGCGCAGGGTCACGTCGGCGGGCTGCAGGCCGGCCGACGTGCTGATGGTGCCGACCGAGCCGCCGATGGCGGTCAGGTTGGCGGTGTAGTTCGGCTTGATGAAGTTGTCGGTGAAGCGGATGTTGCCGTCCTGCAGCGTGATCGCGTCGATTCTCAGGTCCGCGCCGCCGGCCTTGGGTGCGGCTGCCGCGGCCGAAGCCGGGTTTGCCGCCGGCGACGATGCCGTGCCGGGTGCCGCCTGCGTGAGCGAGCGGTGTTCCTCGGTCGGCTGCACGCGAATGTCCTGCAGGTTCAAGCGGCCGTTCGGGTTGATGATGATCCGCGCATAGAAGGTCGACAGCGCCAGCGCCCCCACGCGCACGCGCGGCGTGGCGCCGTCGTAGCTGGCCTGGATGCGGTTGAGCGCGAGCGAGCGCCAGCGCAGGAAATCGTCGGAGCTCACGCGGTCCTGCAGGCGCACGTTGCCGAGCGTGGCATTGCCCTGGTAGTTCACGGTCAGCGCCTTGCCCTGGTTGAGCGCGAGGTGGCCGTCCATCGTCAGCAATGCACTGGTGATCGCCGCGTTGAGCGATTTGTCCAGATACGGATCGAAGCCCGCCAGCGACAGGTTCTGCGTATTCACGCGCAGCTCTGCCTTGAGCGGCTGCGGCACCACGCTGCCGCGCACGTCGAGCTTGCCCTTGCTGCCCAGTCCCGCGCCGATCTGCACATCGACCGGCTTGCCGAGATCGGTCGAGGCGTTCTGCACCAGCACGTTCAGCGGTTCGACGCGTACCTTCACCGGGCGCGAATTGGTCTGGTCTTCAAAGCCGACCGCGCCGTTGTCCAGGCGCAGCGCCTGGACGGTCACGGCCCATGGCTTCTCGGCCGGCGCGCCCGATTTGGCCGGCGCGGCCTTCGCCTTGGCGGCGGCTTGCTGAGGGGTATCGAGCAGGGTCAGCACGGTGCTGCCGTCCTGCTTGCGCAGCACGTCGAGCTGCAAACCGTCGGCGCGCACCTCGTTCAAGGCCAGCGTGCGCGCTGCCAGATCGAAGCTTTTGATGTCGGCACGCAATTGCTTGGCGCGCAGTGCGGTGTCGTTGCGGGTGGCCGGCGCCAGCGCCAGATCGGCCAGCGTGGCGACCAGCGGTTCCGCGTGCACGTTGAACTTGTCGGCACCGAACTCCAACGCGATCTTGCCGTCGGCCGACAGTGCGCCGTTCTGCAACTGGGGCGCGTCGGCCTGGCGCAGGTAAGGCTCGATACCCGCCAGCTTGACGGCCTCCAGCTTCAGCTCCAGCTCGCCGGTGTGCTTTTCCAGCGAGGTGCTGCCCTTGACGTTCAGCGTACCGCCGCTGGCCAGCTTCGCGCCCAGGTCGAGCGTGGTCGGGCCGCCGAGCGTGCGCACGGCCACGTCGCCGTGGAGGTCGTCCAGCACGAGATCGGCCGCAGGTTGCGTGGTGGCATCGTGCCAGTGGACGCTGCTGTTTGCCAGCTGCAGCTTACCGACCGCCACGTCGAGCGGCTTGGGCTGGGCGGCGGCAGCGGGGGCTGCCGGCTTGGCTTCCGGGGCGGGCTTGCCGCCCAGCTGCGCAAAATTGATCGAGCCGTCCGGCGCACGCACGGCATCCACGCGCACGCCGTCCAGCGACAGTGCATCCAGGTGATACACGTTGTCGAGCGGGCGCACATCGGACAGGGTCACGCGCAGCTGCTTGGCCGCCAGTAGGGGTGCCTTCTTGGCATCGGTCACTTCCAGGCCATCGAGGCCGGCCGTGCCGTGCACGCGCAGCACGGGATTGCCGGTGCGGGGTTTCTGGAAGTCGATCGTCAGGTCGGTGGTCAGCTTGCCCTGCGGTACGGCCACCGGCAGAGGGCCCGGCACGTAGCCGAGGTAGCGAGGCAGTTCCAGGCCATCGAGCTTGATGTTCAGGCTGGATTCGAGCGACTGCGCAAACGGTTTCGTCTTGCCGGCGAAGTGCAGCGGCGCGCCGTCGATCCGCGCGGCCAGCAGCGGCTGCACGAAGATGTCGACATCGGCCGGCAGGCTCGCCAGGAAGGGCACGCCGATCTGCAGCCCGTCCACGGTGTGCTGCGCCCCGAGCGGCTGATCGATGAACTGGATGGCGCCGTTGTTCAGCTGCAGGTTGGCGAAGACGAAGCGCGCCGGCTCGTTCGACTTGGGCTTGGGCGGCACCTCCGGCTGGGTCAGCTTGTCGACGATGTCGGAGAAGTTGAAGCGTTGCTCGGCCGTGCGCACGATGCGCACGCGTGGGGCATCCACCTTCAGTTCTTCGATGACGGGGCCGCGGCGGAAGACCGAACTCCATGCCGCGTTGACATGCAGATGGCCGATGTCGATGAACGGTGTCTTGCCATCGCGCTCGGCGATGTGCAACTGGTCGATCTCGAGCCGCAGCGTGTACGGGTTGAGTCGGATCTTGCCGACCGTCACGGGCCGTTCCAGATACTTGCTCAACTGCGTCTCAGCCAGGTAATGCAGCAGCGGCGGGCCGCCCACCGCGCCGAGCAGGCCGAACACGATCAGGAAGATCACCACGCCCAGTCCGATGCGCCTGGTGCGCCGCGATGCCCGCACCTGCTCGCCGAGTCCGGCCGCGCGCTGCCAGCCCGGGCTGTTCCGCCAGCGGCCGAGCCGTGCCCGCCAGCCGGTGGCGTTGGGTTGCTGGTCGGAGTGCGAATCGGGGGAGGTCGTCATGCGGGTGTCGGTCCGGCCACGGCGTGGCGTGCTTCGTCAGTCAGTCGTGGCCGCGGCTTCACAGCGGAGCCGGTGGCCCGGAAAGCGCGTGCCGGTTCGTCGGCACGCTCAGGCCCGCTGCGATGCGAACAGCAGCGGAATCAATTCGGTCGCGTGCACGATCAGCGCATCGGCTTGCCATTCCGCGGGGGGCGGCCCATTACCACAATAGCCGTAACTGGCGGCAATGGTAGGCATGCCGGCGGCACGGCCCGCTTCGATATCACGCACGTCGTCGCCGACATAGACGACCTGCTGCGACGGCACGCCGATCGCGCCGGCCGCGTGCAGCAGCGGGGCGGGGTGAGGCTTGCTGTGCGGAGTCGTGTCGCCGCTGACCACGCAGGCCGGCAGCACCGGGAACGCCAGCTGTGCCACCAGCGGCACGGTGAACCGCGCATGCTTGTTGGTCACGATGCCCCATGGCACCCCCGCGCGGCCCAGTTCGGCCAGGACGTCGTCCATGCCGGGAAACAGCCGCGTGTGGACGCAGATGTCGGCCTCGTAGTTGGCCAGGAAGGCGTGCTTGAGCGATTCGAATTCCGCATCTTCCGGCCCGATGCCGAATGCCACGCCGATCAGGCCGCGGGCGCCATGCGACGCCATGGGCCGCAGCGCTTCGTAGGCCAGCGGTTCCAGGCCGCGATCCACGCGGACCTTGTTGGCCGCAGCGGCCAGGTCCGGCGCCGTATCGGCCAGCGTGCCGTCCAGGTCGAACAGCACCGCGCCCAGCGGATCGGGAAACCTCGTCGTGATCATGGCGCGTCCGGCCGGCGGGTCGCTATCAGGTAGTTGACGCTGGTGTCGCGCGTCAGCGCGTAGCGGCCCGTGAGCGGGTTGTATTCGAGGCCGCGCAGCTGCGCCGGCTCCAGTCCGGCCGTGCGGGCAAATCCCGCCAGTTCCGACGGGCGGATGAACTTGGCGTAGTCGTGCGTACCGCGCGGCAGCATGTTGAGCACATACTCGGCACCGATCACCGCCAGCAGGTAGGCCTTGGCATTGCGATGGAGGGTCGAGAAGAAGACATGGCCGCCGGGTTTGACCAAGGTCGCGCAAGCTCGCACAACCGAGGCGGGATCGGGCACATGTTCAAGCATTTCCATGCAAGTCACGACGTCGAAGCTGCCCGGTTCGCGCGCTGCGAGGGCTTCCGCGGCGATCTCCTCGTAGTCGACCGCCACGCCGGCTTCCAGGCTGTGCAGGTCGGCCACGCGCAAGGCCTTGCGCGACAGGTCGATGCCTTTGACGTTGGCCCCGGCGCGCGCCATGCTTTCGGAGAGGATGCCGCCGCCGCAGCCGACATCGACCACGCGCTTGCCCGCCAATGGCGCCATGGCCTGGATCCAGTCGAGGCGCAGCGGATTGATTTCGTGCAGAGGCTTGAACTCGCTGTTCGGATCCCACCAGCGGTGGGCGAGTTCGCTGAATTTTTCGAGTTCGCCAGGATCGGCGTTCGCGTAAGTCGTGGTCATGTTGCGCTGCGCCTTTGCTGAACGGCTGAGGTGAGGAAATGTACCAAAAAGCCTTGTCCAGACCAAATCACCTCGCGCGATAAAAGCGTTTCATATTGAAACAGGAACGAACAAACGTGCGCTTACGCTCTCCAATTGTCACCCTTGCTCTGGGAGAAATCATGAAGCAGAAACGTGTTCTGGCGGGGCTTGGCCTCGCTGGCCTTGCCGTGTTGGCAGGTTGTGCCGCGCCTGGCTATGGCGGCGGTTATGGCGCTGGCTACGGTGGTGGCGGTGGCTATGCGCCCGCGCCGGCGTACGGTGGTCAGCCTCAGCAGTCCGGTGCCCTCTATGGCCGGGTCGAGTCGATCGAGCCGATGCAGGCTCCGGCCAACAGCCCCGGTATTCTCGGCACCATCATCGGCGGCGTGGCGGGTGGCGTGCTGGGGCACCAGATCGGTGGCGGTACCGGCAATACGGTGGCCACCATCGGCGGCGCGGCCCTGGGTGCCCTGGCGGGCAATCAGGTGGAGCGGGCTGCCGGCGCCGGCGGGCAAACCGTCTATCGCGTGACCGTCAGGCTGGACGACGGCCGGGTCGCCACGGTCACGCAGCGCAATCCGAACAATCTGCGCATAGGCGATCGTGCGATGGTCGCCAACGATCAGGCGACGCCGTCCTATTGAGGAAGCGTGTCCGGCGACAGATCGCCGGAGGATCCAAACGTCAGAGGGCGATGACGCGAAAACGTCACCGCCCTTTTTCATGCCCTGCGAAGCCTGGTCGTGAGGCTGGGCAAAAAAAAGCCCAGCTTTCGCTGGGCTTCTTCATCGGCAGGTACCGAATTACTGCGCGCTGCGCGTACCGACCACTTCGACTTCCACGCGGCGGTTCGGCTGTTGGCAGGCGATTTGTGCCTTGCGTGCGCCCTTGCAGGACTTCGGATCCACCTTCAGCTGGCGCTTGCCCTTGCCTTCCGTGTAGACGCGGTTGGCTTCGATGCCCTTGCTCACCAGGTAGCCCTTCACGGCTTCGGCGCGACGGACCGACAGGCGGTCGTTGTACTTGTCCGAACCGAACGAGTCGGTGTGACCCACGGCGATCACGACTTCCAGGGTGATGCCCTTCAGCTTCGAGACCAGGTCGTCCAGCTTGGACTTGCCTTCGGGCTTCAGCACAGCCTTGTCGAAGTCGAACAGGGCGTCAGCTGCGAACGTGACCTTCTCCGAGCCAACGACCGGCTTGGCGGCCGGGGTCGGTTGCGCTTGCGGAGCGGCAGCCGGAGCCAGGGCGCCGTCGCACTGCACATTGGCAGTTGCCGGCGTCCAGAAACCATTGCGCCAGCAGAGTTCGTTCGTGCCGTTCTTCCAGACCCACTCGCTCGTACCGTTACCCCAGTTGTCGTTGACGGCCTTCTTCTCGTAGGGCACCGACTGAGCGTAAGCGGACGCAGCCATGGCTACCGCAGCTGCAGCGAACGCGAGCTTGGTAAATTTTTTCATATTTCTCCTCTCAGGATGAGATCACCGCAGAAGACTGCGAGCAGATGGGACGAAAACAAGTCATACATTCTTCGGAGTATAACATTCTCGTGTGGTGAAGGCGCCACTTCGAACAATGTCTGCCTCTTCGCTGGGGGATTGTGCCACAAGCACGCACTCCTAAAAAGCAAATATAAGCGATTCGGACGGGGCATTACGGCCTTGTGGCGTGTGCGCAACAAGGCAAGAAACGGCTCGCAAACCCTTATGGGGACTGGGTCGCCGGTTTTGCCGGCGGTCGCAGGGAACGTGCCCGGGGTTGACGATGCGCCGCCTGCGGCAGTGAGGGGAGAGGGCTGACGGCATGGTAAAATAATCTGTTATTCGCGCAACCGCAGCGCCCTTTGCGGGGCCCCCATCGTTCGCCCAATGGATCAATTCGCCAAAGAGACACTCCCGGTATCGCTCGAAGAAGAAATGCGCAGTTCATACCTCGCTTACGCCATGAGCGTAATCGTGGGTCGTGCGCTTCCAGACGTGCGGGATGGTCTCAAGCCGGTGCATCGCCGCGTGCTGTATGCGATGCACGAGCTGAACAACGACTGGAATCGTGCCTATAAGAAATCGGCACGTATCGTCGGTGACGTGATCGGTAAGTACCACCCGCACGGTGATTCCGCGGTCTATGACACCATCGTGCGGATGGCGCAGAATTTCTCGCTGCGCTACATGCTCGTCGACGGCCAAGGCAACTTCGGCTCGGTCGACGGCGACAACGCGGCGGCGATGCGTTACACGGAAATCCGCCTGTCGAAGATCGCCCACGAGCTGCTGGCCGACATCGACAAGGAAACCGTCGATTTCGAGCCGAACTACGACGGTAGCGAAACCGAGCCGTCCATCCTGCCCGCGCGCATTCCGAACCTGCTGATCAACGGCTCGTCCGGGATCGCGGTCGGCATGGCGACCAACATCCCGCCGCACAACCTCAGGGAGGTGGTGGACGGTTGCCTGCACCTGCTGCGCAACCCGGACGCGACGGTCGACGAGCTGATCGAGTTGATCCCGGCGCCGGATTTCCCGACCTCCGGCATCATCTACGGCATCTCGGGCGTGCGCGAGGGCTATCGCACCGGCCGTGGCCGCGTGGTGATGCGCGCCAAGACGCACTTCGAGGATATCGACCGCGGCCAGCGCCAGGCGATCATCGTCGATGAGCTGCCCTATCAAGTTAACAAGCGCACGTTGCTCGAGCGGATCGCCGAACTGGTGACCGAAAAGCGCATCGAGGGCATTTCCGACATCCGCGACGAGTCCGACAAGTCGGGCATGCGCGTGGTGATCGAGCTCAAGCGCAGCGAAGTGCCGGAGGTCGTGCTCAACAACCTCTATAAGAATACGCAGTTGCAGGACACGTTCGGCATGAACATGGTGGCGCTGGTCGATGGCCAGCCCCGCTTGCTGAACCTGCGCCAGATGCTGGAGTGCTTCCTGCTGCACCGCCGCGAGGTGGTGACGCGCCGCACGGTGTTCGATCTGCGCAAGGCGCGCGAGCGAGGCCACATCCTCGAGGGCCTGGCCGTGGCGCTGGCCAACATCGACGAGTTCATCGCCATCATCAAGGCTGCGCCGACGCCTCCGATCGCCAAGCAGGAACTGATGGGCCGCAACTGGGATTCGGGCCTGGTGCGCGAGATGCTGTCGCGGGCCGAGAGCGACACCGTCGGCGGCCGTGCTGCCTATCGTCCGGAAGGGTTGTTGCCCGTTTTCGGCATGCAGGAAGGTGGCCTCTACAAGCTGTCCGACACGCAGGCCCAGGAAATCCTGCAGATGCGTCTGCAACGCCTCACGGGTCTGGAGCAGGACAAGATCGTCCAGGAATACCGCGAAGTGATGGCGCAGATCGCCGACCTGCTGGACATCCTGGCGCGTCCGGAGCGTATTACTGCGATCATCGTCGAGGAACTCACGCTGATCCGCGCGGAATTCGGCGACGAGCGTCGCTCGCAGATCGAGCACAATGCGACCGAGTTGGACACGGAAGACCTCATTACACCGCAAGATCTGGTGGTGACGCTGTCCCACAGCGGCTATATGAAGAGCCAGCCGATCTCCGAATACCGCGCGCAGAAGCGTGGCGGGCGCGGCAAGCAGGCCGCCGCCACCAAGGAAGATGATTGGATCGACACGCTATTTGTCGCCAACACGCACGATTACATCCTCTGCTTCTCCAATCGCGGCCGTCTCTACTGGCTCAAGGTGTGGGAAGTGCCGCAAGGCAGCCGCAATTCGCGCGGGCGCCCGATCGTCAACATGTTCCCGCTGTCGCCCGGCGAGAAGATCAATGTGATCTTGCCGGTCAAGCAATTCGACGAGCAGCACTTCGTCTTCATGGCCACCTCCAAGGGCACGGTCAAGAAAACGGCGCTCACCGAATTCTCCAACCCGCGCAAGGCCGGCATCATTGCCGTGGACCTCGATGAGGGCGATTTCCTGATCGGCGCGGATATCACCGATGGCCAGCATGATGTGATGCTGTTCTCGGACTCTGGCAAGGCGGTCCGCTTCGACGAGAACGATGTCCGCCCGATGGGCCGCCAAGCGCGCGGCGTGCGGGGTATGAACCTGGAGGAAGGCCAGCAGGTGATCGCCATGCTGGTGGCGCCGGCCGAAACGGCGGGCGAAGGCGAGCAGGCGGTGGCGGGCAGTGTGCTGACCGCCACCGAGAACGGCTACGGCAAGCGCACGCCGATCTCCGAGTACACCCGCCATGGCCGCGGCACCAAGGGCATGATCGCCATCCAGACCTCCGAGCGCAACGGCAAGGTGGTCGCGGCCGCGCTGGTGGCACCCGAGGACGAGATCATGCTGATCACGACCGGCGGTGTGCTGATTCGTACCCGCGTGGATGAGATCCGCGAGATGGGGCGCGCCACCCAGGGCGTCACGCTGATTGCGGTGGGCGAGGGTAACAAATTGTCCGGGCTGCAGCGCGTGGTGGAGTCGGATGCCGAGGGCGAAGATGCCGCCGATGGCGGGGCGGAGTCCAATGGCGAAGCGCCGGACGCGGATACCGCTGAAACATAATTCGAAACATTTTTCGCTTGCCGCGATGCTTCGTTCTGGCATGATGCCGGACTTGCGTGCGGCAAGGCCCGGAACTCGGGACCCGCTGTCCGGACTAAACGCAACGCTTTTCTCATGGGAGCAACAATGCACAAGAGTCTCAAACATCTGATCGTGGTGGCTGGTTTTGCCCCGCTGCTCGCCTTCGCGCAAGCTGCCGGCGCAGACGCCGACAAGACGGCGGCCATCAAGGAACTGCTGACGGTCATGAACGTTGACCAGGCGATCCGCGGTCAGGGTGAAGCGCTGGAGAACAGCGCCAAGCAGGAAGCCCCGCTGGTGCTGGAGCAGGCACTGGTCGAGAACAAGTCGCTGAACGACAAGCAGAAGCAGACCGCGGTCGACAAGCTGAAGAAGAACGGCGCTGTGCAGCGCATGACCGATGGCGCCGGCAAGGCGTTCGAAACCGATGGCTTCCGCAAGGACGCTCTGCAGGCCCACTACGATTCGCTCTCCAAGTACTACTCGGCGCAGGAAATCAAGGACCTGACGACGTTCCTGAAGACCCCGAGCGGCCAGAAGTTCATGACCAACCAGGGCAAGGCCATGCAAGAAGTGTGGGGCGGCGTGATGCAGAAGTACGGCCCGCAAGTCGGCAAGGCGATGCGCGACATGGCTGACAAGGAAATCGCCGCAGCATCGAAGTAATTCGATGGCGTAGACCGATGATCGGTGCGCGATCCCCGTCGCGCCGCTGATTGATGGATAATGGCTGTTTGGGTTTGCGCCCAGACAGCCATTTTTCTTTTGCCCCTTTGTCCCATGAACCAAGCGGATCGAGCTCTTCAAGCCAGCCAGGCGCGTGTCTACAACTTTTCGGCGGGGCCGGCGGTGCTGCCGGCCGAGGTGCTGGAGCAGGCAAGGGAAGAGATGCTCTCCTGGCAAGGCTGCGGCATGAGCGTGATGGAGATGAGCCATCGCGGCCGCGAGTTCGAAAGCATCATGGCGCAGGCATTCGCCGATCTGCGCGAATTGCTGGCGGTGCCCGACAACTACGAGATCCTGTTCCTGCAGGGCGGCGCCATCGCCGAGAACGCCATCGTTCCGCTCAATCTGATGCGCCGGCTGTCGCTCGACACGCCCAAGGCGGATTACGTCGTGACCGGCACGTGGTCGGTGAAGTCGCAGCAGGAAGCGCGCAAATACGGTGAAGTGAATATCGCCGCATCGAGCGAGGCCGAGCGTTTCCACCGGATCCCGGATGTGTCCGCCTGGAAGCTGTCGGATGACGCGGCTTACGTGCATCTGTGCACCAACGAGACCATCGTCGGCGTCGAATATCAGGAGACGCCGGACATCGGCCAGGCGCATGGGCGCGTGGTGGTGGCCGATGTCTCGAGCCACATCCTGTCGCGGCCGGTCGACTGGAACGGCTATGCGGTGCTCTACGGCGGCGCGCAGAAGAACATCGGGCCCGCGGGCCTGACCATCGTGATCGCGCGCAAGGACCTGCTGGGCCACGCGCACCCGCTGTGCCCGTCGGCCTTCAATTGGCGCCTGGTGGCCGAGAACGGCTCGATGTACAACACGCCGCCCACCTACGCCATCTATGTCGCCGGACTGGTGTTCCAGTGGATCAAGCGCCAGGGCGGCGTGGAAGCGCTGGAGACCCGCAACATCGTCAAGGCGAAGATGCTGTACGACTTCATCGACGCCAGCGGCTTCTATCGCAACGACATCCATCCGTCGTGCCGGTCGCGCATGAACGTGCCGTTTTTCCTCAACGACGAATCCCGCAACGAAGCCTTCCTCGCGCAGGCGCGCGCGCAAGGGCTGGTGCAGCTCAAGGGCCACAAGTCCGTGGGCGGCATGCGGGCGAGCATCTACAACGCGATGCCGCTGGAGGGCGTGGAGGCACTGGTCGACTTCATGCGCGAATTCGAGCGGACCGCCGCCTGAGCTGCGCGCCGCCATCACGGCAGAACATTGCGCAAAGCTCCTGCTTTGCGCGGCAATTCGCAATCCATTGCCGAACCCGATCCCTACAATGACCAGTCAGTCAGACGAAACGAGTCAAAACAAGGACGCCGCACTGGCGGCGGAACTGGCACCCCTGCGCGCGCAGATCGATGCCATCGACAGCCAGCTGCTCACCCTGCTGTCGGACCGCGCCAAGGTGGCGCAGGCCGTGGGCGAGGTGAAGAAGCACTACGCGTCGCCGGCATTCCGGCCGGACCGCGAGCTGCAGGTCATCCGCAAGATGCAGTCGGGCAATCCGGGGCCGCTGCACGACGAGAGCATCGCGGCCATCTGGCGCGAGGTGATGTCGGCATGCCGGGGCCTGGAGCAGGCGCTGCGCATCGGCTATCTCGGCCCGGTGGGCACGTTCACGGAGCAAGCCGTGTTCGCGCACTTCGGCCACGAGATCCAGCCGTTGCCGTGCCCGAGCATCGACGAGGTGTTCCGCGCGGCAGAGGCCGGTACGGTCGATTGTGGTGTGGTGCCGGTGGAGAATTCGACCGAGGGCGTGGTGTCGCGCACGCTCGATCTGTTCTTGCAGACGTCGCTGAAGATCAGCGGTGAGATCGCGCTGCGGGTGCACCACAACCTGCTGCACAAGACCGGCGACATGTCGCAGGTGAAGGTGGTGCGGGCGCATGCGCAGGCGCTGGCGCAGTGCCAGCGCTGGCTCAACACGAACTACCCGCACCTGGCGCGCGAGGCGGTGTCGAGCAACGCCGAGGCCGCGCGCATGGCCGGCGAAGACGAGACCGTCGCCGCGCTGGCGAGCGTGCAGGCGGCCAACCGCTATGGGCTGCACGTGGTGCGGGCCAACGTGGAGGACGATCCGCACAACCGCACACGCTTCGTGGTGATCGGCAACTACGAGACCGAGCCGAGCGGGCGCGACCAGACCTCGCTGATCCTCTCGGTGCCGAACGAGGCCGGGGCGGTCTACCGGCTGCTGGCGCCGCTCGCCGAGAACGGCGTGTCGATGTGCCGCTTCGAGTCGCGGCCGGCGCGCAGCGGCGCGTGGGAGTACTACTTCTACGTCGACGTGGAAGGCCATCAGCGCGACCCGCAGGTGGCGCGCGCGCTGGAGAAGCTGCGCCACGCCGCCGCGTATTTCAAAGTGCTGGGGTCCTATCCCTCGGCACACTGAGGGATTTAGAACGAAGCGCCCCGCCCGGGCGGGGCGCCGATACCAGAGGAGCAGCCCCATGTCGTTGCAGTTCGGCCCCGAATATGTCCGCGCCATTGCCCCCTATGTGACCGGCAAGCCGATTTCCGAAGTCGCACGCGAATTCGGTCTGGAGGCGGCGCGCATCGTCAAGCTGGCGTCCAACGAGAACCCGCTGGGCATGCCGGCATCGGCCAGGGC
Source organism: Ralstonia pseudosolanacearum (assembly GCF_024925465.1). Taxonomy (NCBI): domain Bacteria; kingdom Pseudomonadati; phylum Pseudomonadota; class Betaproteobacteria; order Burkholderiales; family Burkholderiaceae; genus Ralstonia; species Ralstonia pseudosolanacearum. The sequence continues at coordinate 1,388,276 of NZ_CP103852.1, forward strand.
GGCCATGACGGCTGCCATCGATGAGCTGGCGCGCTATCCGGACGCCAACGGTTTCCGCCTGAAGGCCGCGCTGCATGCGAAGTTCGGTGTGCCGGAAGCCTGGATCACGCTCGGCAACGGCAGCAACGATATCCTCGAACTGGCTGCACGCGCGCTGGTGGCGCCGGGGCAGGGCGTGATCTACGCGCAGCATGCATTTGCCGTGTATACGCTGGCGGCGCAGGAGGTCGGTGCACGGGCCGTCGAGGTGCCGGCCCGCGATTATGGCCACGACCTGGACGCGATGGCCGCCGCCATCACGCCGGACACGCGCCTGATCTACGTCGCCAACCCGAACAATCCGACCGGCACCTTCCTGCCGGCCGACGCGATCGCTGCGTTCCTGGCCAAGGTGCCGCCGGCGGTCGTCGTCGTGCTGGATGAGGCGTACAACGAATTCCTCAAGCCAGAGCAGCAGTACGACTCGATCGCCTGGGTGCGCCAGTACCCGAACCTGCTGGTGTCGCGCACGTTCTCCAAGGCTTACGGGCTGGCCGGCCTGCGTGTCGGCTACGGCATCGCGCAGCCGCAGCTGACGGCGCTGCTCAACCGGATCCGCCAACCGTTCAACGTCAACAGCCTCGCGCAGGCCGCTGCTGTCGCCGCGCTGAGCGATGCCGAATTCCTGCGCAGATCGGCCGAACTGAATGCCGCGGGCTACGCGCAGTTGACGCAGGCGTTTGCGCGCCTCGGGCTGGAATACGTGCCGTCGTCGGCCAACTTCGTGCTGGTCCGTGTCGGCGACGATGTGGACGCGGGCGCGCGCGTCAATCTGGCGCTGCTCAAGCAGGGCGTGATCGTGCGGCCGGTGGGCAACTATGGCCTGCCGCAGTGGCTGCGCATCAGCATCGGGCTGCCGGAGGAGAATGCCGTTTGCATCGCCGCGCTGGAGTCGGCGCTGGTGCAGGCCGAGGCCGCCGCCTGACCGGCAGCGCGTCGTACGGCGGTCGCGGCCGGCACCTCGGGCGCGACGCACATCGGGCTACAATGCCGCTTTGCTTTTTTCTGGCAGGGCAGTGTTGTGGCCTCTTCTTTTTCCAGTTCCCGGTTGGTGATCGTGGGTGTCGGCCTGATCGGCGGTTCGCTGGCGCTGGCGTTGCGCCGCGCGGGCGTGGTCGGGCAGGTCATCGGCGTCGGGCGGTCGGCGGCGTCGCTGGAGACGGCGGTCCGCCTGGGGGTGATCGACGAGGCGTTGCCGATGGAAGAGGCGGTGCGCGGCGCCGACATGGTCGTGCTGTGCGCACCCGTGGCGCAGACGCTGCCGCTGCTGCTCGCGATGCAGCCGCACCTGGGGCCGGACACCATCGTCACCGATGCCGGCAGCACCAAGTCCGACGTCATCATGGCGGCCAAGACGGTGCTGGGCGACCAGGTCAGCCAGTTCGTGCCGGCGCATCCGATCGCCGGGCGCGAGCTCAACGGCGTCGAGGCGGCGCTGGCCGATCTCTATGTCGGCAAGAAGACCGTGCTGTGCCCGCTGCAGGAAAACCGCCGCGCCGACGTCGCCCGCGTGCAGGCGATGTGGGATGCCGCGGGGGCGTATTGCCATGTGATGTCGGCCGTGCAGCACGATGCCGTGTTCGCTGCGGTGAGCCATCTGCCGCATGTGCTCTCGTACGCGCTGGTCGCGCAGATCATCAATGCGGAGGACGCCGCGCTCAAGCTCGAGTTCGCCGGCGGCGGCTTCCGCGATTTCACCCGCATTGCCGCGTCGTCGCCCGAGATGTGGCGCGACATCTGCCTGTCGAACCGCGAGGCGCTGCTGCGCGAGCTGACCACCTATGAGGCCGTGGTGGGCCGTCTGAAGGCGATGATCGCCGAGCGCGACGCTGAATCGCTCGAGCGCGTGTTCCGCCGCGCCAGCGAAGCGCGCCTGGCCTGGCCGCAGCGCGCGGCCAACGCCACGCAACCCGAATAACGTTTCTCTCTCTGACTGGATCCATGGAACACCTCGACGTCGGTCCGCTGAAGGCGGCGCGCGGCACGGTCAAGCTGCCGGGCTCGAAGAGCATCTCCAACCGCGTGCTGCTGCTGGCCGCCCTCGCCGAGGGCGAGACCGTCGTGCGCGACCTGCTCGATTCCGACGACACCCGCGTGATGCTGGCCGCGCTCGACACGCTCGGCGTGCCATGCGAGCCCCTCGGCACCGCCAACGCCTATCGGGTGACCGGCACGGGCGGTCGTTTCCCGGTCAAGTCCGCCGATCTGTTCATGGGCAACGCCGGCACCGCCATCCGCCCGCTGACGGCGGCCCTGGCGCTGCAGGGCGGCGAGTACACGCTGCACGGCGTACCGCGCATGCACGAGCGGCCGATCGGCGATCTGGTCGACGGCCTGCGGCAGGTCGGCGCGCGTATCGACTACACCGGCAATGACGGCTTTCCGCCGCTGGTCATCCGCGCGGCCGCCATCCGGATCGACGCGCCGATCCGCGTGCGTGGCGATGTGTCGAGCCAGTTCCTGACCGCGCTGCTGATGGCGCTGCCGCTGGTGGAGGGGAACGGTCGGCCGGTGACCATCGAGGTGGTCGGCGAGTTGATCTCGAAGCCGTACATCGAAATCACGCTCAACCTGATGGCGCGCTTCGGGGTGCAGGTCGAGCGCAACGGCTGGGCGTCGTTCAGTGTGCCGACCGGCGTGGCCTACCGCGCGCCGGGCGAAATCTTTGTCGAGGGCGATGCGTCGTCCGCGTCGTACTTCCTGGCGGCGGGCGCGCTCGGCGGCGGGCCGGTGCGCGTGGAGGGGGTCGGCATGTCGAGCATCCAGGGCGACGTGCGCTTTGCCGATGCGCTCAACCGTATGGGCGCCAACGTCATGGCCGGCGACAACTGGATCGAAGTGCGCGGCGTCGAGCGTGACGACGGCAAGCTGCATGCGCTGGAGCTCGACTGCAACCACATCCCCGACGCCGCCATGACGCTGGCGGTGGCCGCGCTGTTCGCCGATGGCACTACCACGCTGACCAACATCGGCAGCTGGCGCGTCAAGGAGACCGACCGGCTGACCGCGATGGCCACCGAACTGCGCAAGCTTGGCGCCGCGGTGGAAGAGGGCAACGACTACATCCGCGTGACTCCGCCATCGCATTGGACCGCGCCTGCCGGCGGGATCGACACCTACGACGATCACCGCATGGCGATGGCTTTTTCGCTGGCGGCCTTTGGTCCGGTGCCGGTGCGCATCAATGACCCGCGCTGCGTGGCCAAGACGTTCCCTGAATACTTCACGGCGTTCGGCGGAATCGCCGCCTGAAACGCAATTAACTGCCAATTATCATGTCTGACGTTGCTGCTTTTACCGCGTACCCGGTTATCGCCATCGACGGTCCGACCGCGTCCGGCAAGGGCACGGTCGCGCACCAGATTGCCGATTTGCTTGGTTTCCACCTGCTGGATAGCGGATCTTTGTATCGGCTGGTGGCCCTTGTCAGCATGCGCGAGAACATCGACGACCACGACGTGAGCAGCCTCGCGCGCATTGCCAGTGAGTTGGATGTGCGTTTCAAGGCCGATCACATTTGGCTCAAGGGCGAAGATGTGAGCTTGGCGCTACGTCACGAGTCGGTCGGAAATCAGGCTTCCGCCATTGCCGTCCATGGAGCCGTGCGAGAGGCGCTGCATGCACGTCAGCGTGCGTTCCTGGAGGCACCTGGCCTTGTCGCAGATGGTCGTGACATGGGCACGGTGGTTTTCCCCGAAGCGGTGCTCAAGGTGTTCCTCACGGCAAGCGTGCAGGCACGCGCCGAGAGGCGCTATAAACAATTGATTGCAAAGGGATTTTCTGCTACAGTGGAAAGTCTTTCGCAGGATCTGGAGGCGCGTGATTTGCGGGATCGCACCCGCAGCGTCGCGCCGCTGCGTCCGGCGCAAGATGCGCGGCAGCTGGATTCGTCCGACATGACGGTCGATGAAGTGGTTGCGCAGGTACTGGACTGGTACCGGCAGGTGCAGGGCGCCAACAAGGCGAACTGAATCGGCTGGGCTGGTTCGATCGGTGCCGGTGGCGTCGCTGTTACCAACGACATTGCCGGCAGTTGTTCAACTCATAACCCCGCATACCTGTCTTCGCCCATTCTGAGCGGAAGCCATGCGAGGCATGTTCTGCGGATGCCTATTTTTATGTCCCAAACTAACGAATCTTTTGCCTCCCTGTTCGAAGAGTCGATCGCCAAGTCCAATATGAAGGCTGGCGAAGTGATCTCTGCGGAAGTTGTGCGTATCGACCACAACTTCGTCGTTGTGAACGCGGGCCTGAAGTCTGAAGCGTTTGTTCCGGTCGAAGAATTCCTGAACGACCAGGGCGAGCTGGAAGTGCAAGTCGGCGACTACGTTTCGGTCGCGATCGACGCACTGGAAAACGGCTACGGCGACACCATCCTGTCGCGCGACAAGGCCAAGCGCCTGGCTTCGTGGCTGAACCTTGAGAAGGCACTGGAATCCGGCGAGATCATCTCCGGTACCGTGACCGGCAAGGTGAAGGGCGGCCTGACCGTCATGGTCAACGGCATTCGTGCATTCCTGCCGGGTTCGCTCGTCGACGTGCGTCCGATCAAGGACACCACGCCGTACGAAGGCAAGACCCTCGAATTCAAGGTCATCAAGCTGGACCGCAAGCGCAACAACGTTGTGCTGTCGCGCCGCGCCGTGGTGGAAGCCACGCTGGGCGAAGAGCGCCAGAAGCTGATGGAAACGCTGAAGGAAGGTGCGATCGTCAACGGTATCGTCAAGAACATCACCGACTACGGCGCGTTCGTGGATCTGGGTGGCATCGACGGTCTGCTGCACATCACCGACCTGGCATGGCGTCGCGTGCGTCATCCGAGCGAAGTGCTGTCGGTTGGCCAGGAAATCACCGCCAAGATCCTCAAGTTCGACCAAGAGAAGAACCGCGTCTCGCTGGGCGTCAAGCAGCTGGGCGAAGATCCGTGGGTCGGCATCTCGCGTCGCTACCCGCAAGGCACCCGCCTGTTCGGCAAGGTGACCAACCTGACCGACTACGGCGCGTTCGTCGAGATCGAAGCCGGCATCGAAGGCCTGGTGCACGTGTCGGAAATGGACTGGACCAACAAGAACGTGGCCCCGTCCAAGGTTGTCCAGCTGGGCGACGAAGTGGAAGTCATGGTCCTGGACATCGACGAAGACAAGCGTCGTATCAGCCTGGGCATGAAGCAGTGCAAGGCCAACCCGTGGGACGATTTCGCTCGCAACCAGAAGAAGGGCGACAAGCTGGCCGGCCAGATCAAGTCGATCACCGACTTCGGCGTGTTCATCGGTCTGCCGGGCGGCATCGACGGCCTGGTGCACCTGTCCGACCTGTCGTGGCAAGAAACCGGCGAAGAAGCCGTTCGCAAGTACAAGAAGGGCGACGAAGTGGAAGCCGTGGTGCTGGCCATCGACGTCGAGAAGGAACGCATCTCGCTGGGCATCAAGCAGCTGTCGGGCGATCCGTTCAACAACTTCATCTCGGCCAACGACAAGGGTTCGATCGTGTCCGTCACGATCAAGACCGTTGATCCGAAGGGCGCCGTGGTGCAGCTGGCTGACGACGTGGAAGGCTACCTGCGTGCCTCGGAAATCTCGAGCGACCGCGTGGAAGATGCCCGCAACGTGCTGAAGGAAGGCGAAACGATGACCGCGATGATCGTCAACATCGATCGCAAGTCGCGCAACATCAACGTTTCGATCAAGGCCAAGGACAGCGCCGACCAGCAGGAAGCCATGCAGAAGTTCGCGCAGGACACGGGTACCGCCGGTACCACGAACCTGGGCGCGCTGCTGAAGGCCAAGCTGAACGAAACCAATCAGTAAGCATCCACCGAGTCACGCCCCGAGGACGCGCGCACGATGCCCATGACCAAGTCCGAACTCGTGGAGAAATTGGCCGCCCGCTTTCCGCAGCTGCTGCTGCGGGATGCGGACATCGCGGTCAAGACGATCCTGGATGCGATGTCCGACGCCTTGGCGGACGGCCACCGCATCGAGATTCGCGGGTTCGGCAGCTTCGGTCTGAATCGGCGTCCGCCGCGCGTCGGGCGCAACCCCAAGTCCGGCGAGAAGGTGCTGGTGCCCGAAAAGCGGGTGCCGCACTTCAAGGCGGGCAAGGAGTTGCGCGAACGGGTCGACCGCAGCCTCGAGCGGCAGGGCGATCCCTCTTCGGAGGGCGAGCCTGTGTCGCTGACGGCTGTGAAGGCGGCGCGGCAGGCCGGCGGTCACCATGCCGCCGGTGGTTTCCCGGCGGAGGCGACGCCGACGCTGGTCATGTCACGCTGAGCCTTGCGTGTTGCATAGTGGTTTCAAGAACGCCCCGGTTTTCCCGGGGCGTTTTTTTATGGCGCGGACGTGCTGCCGGAGCCTTGGCGCGTGGCTGGGCCTAATACGAATCCGCTACAATGCGGCACAACCCGGCCATCACGCGCTGCGCGGGTCTCCGCGTCGCCGTCCGTTCCCGAAACCGCATGAAATTGTTCGTCTGGGTCGTCCGCATCCTGTTGTTTGTGCTGCTTTTCGTGCTTGCGCTGCACAACACGGCGGAAGTCTCGCTTGTGCTGCCGTTCGGCGTTGTCTGGCATGCGCCCCTGATCCTGATCGCCCTGGCGTTTTTCGTGGCCGGCCTGCTGCTGGCCATGCTGGCGATGGCGCCGCGCGTGATGCGGCACCGGTTCACCGCCAGCCGGCTGCGCAGGCAGCTCGGTCGCATGAAGGCCGAAGAGGCCGTCGAGCCGAAGGCGCCGGTCGTCGCCGATTCTCCCTACCACGTTCCCGGCCCCAAGGTCTGACGCATGGATTTTGATCTCTGGTGGCTGCTGGCCATCCCTCTGGTGTTCGGCTTGGGCTGGGTGGCGGCCCGGCTGGATGCCCGGCAACTGCTGACCGAACAGGCGTCGCTGCCGCGCTCCTATTTCAAGGGGCTGAATTTCCTCCTCAACGAGCAGCCGGACAAGGCGATCGACGCCTTTATCGAAGTCGCGCGCCTGGACCCCGAAACCACCGAGCTGCACTTCGCGCTGGGCAGCCTGTTCCGCCGCCGCGGCGAAACCGAGCGCGCCATCCGCGTGCACCAGAATCTGGTCAACCGCCCGGACCTGCCGGCCAACGAGCGCGATCACGCGCTGTATGAGCTGGGCCAGGATTTCCTGCGTGCCGGTCTGCTGGACCGTGCCGAAGAATCGCTGCGCATGCTGATGGAAGGCGTGTTTGCCGAGCCGGCCAAGCGCGTGCTGCTGGAGCTGTACGAGGTCGAGAAGGAGTGGCGCAAGGCGATCGATGCCGCGCGCGAACTGCAGACGCTGCAGGGCCAGGACTATTCGGTGCAGATCGCCCAGTTCTGCTGCGAGCTGGCGCAGGAATCGCTGCAGCGCAAGGATGTGGCGGCCGCTGTCGAATGGCTCGAGCGCTCCCTGCAGGAGAATCCGAAGAATGTTCGCGCCACCATCCAGCTGGGCGACGTGGCGTTGGGCAAGGGCGATACCGAAGGCGCGATCAAGCGCTGGCGCAGCATCGAGCAGCAGAACCCGGCCTTCCTGCCGCTGGTGGCCGAGCGCCTGATGAAAGCCTACGCGCAGCTCGGCCGTGCCGCCGAGGGCCTGGCCTGGCTGCGCTCCAAGATGGATGCGCGCCTTGGCCCCGAGCTGCTGGACGTTGTCTATCGCTATGAACTGGACGTGCACGGCATCGACGATGCCGTCGCGCTGATGCGTGAGCAGATCCGCCGCCAGCCTTCGCTGATGGCGCTCACGCGCCTGGTCGAAGCCGAGGCGACGCGGGCCTCCGAAGCCGTGAGTCACGAGGCTGCGGCGGTTGCCGTGCCCATCAGCGACAGTGCGCTGGCCGATCCGGTGGAAGCCGGCAGCAACGCCGACATCCAGCGCGCGCAAGACCTCGGCGCCATCCGCGACCTGCTGCAGAGCCGCACCCGCAACCTGGCCCGCTACACCTGCCAGGAGTGCGGCTTCCGCGCGCGCCTGTTCTATTGGCAATGTCCGGGCTGCAACCGCTGGGAAACCTACGCGCCGCGCCGTACCGAAGCGCTCGGCGGCAGCGGCGGCGCCAGCATGTAATTCAGTCTGGCGTGGCCACGGGGCCGCGCCGGCACGTTTTCAACTTTTGAATTATTCGCATGAGAATCACCATCATCGGTAGCGGCTATGTCGGCCTGGTCACCGGCGCGTGCCTGGCGGAGCTGGGCAACGACGTGTTTTGCCTCGACGTCGACCAGAAGAAGATCGATCTCCTCAACGCCGGCGGCGTGCCGATCTACGAGCCGGGCCTGAAGGAGCTGATCGACCGCAACCGCACGGCGGGCCGCCTGCAGTTTTCGACAGACGTGGCAGCCAGCGTGGCGCACGGCGACGTACAGTTCATCGCCGTGGGCACGCCGCCCGACGAAGACGGCTCGGCCGACCTGAAATACGTGCTGGCGGCCGCCCGCAGCATCGCCGAGCACATGGACGGCTTCAAGGTGATCGTCGACAAGTCCACCGTGCCGGTCGGCACCGGCGACAAGGTTCGCGCCGTGGTGGCCGAGGCCCTGGCCGCGCGCGGCAAGTCCGGCATCGGCTTCTCGGTGGTGTCGAACCCCGAGTTCCTGAAGGAGGGGGCGGCGGTGGACGACTTCATGCGTCCGGACCGCATCGTGCTCGGCACCTATGCCGACGAACCTGGCCTGCGCGCCAAGGCCACGATGCGCGCGCTGTACGCGCCGTTCAACCGCAATCATGAGCGCACGTTCTACATGGACGTGCGTTCGGCCGAATTCACCAAGTACGCCGCCAACTCGATGCTGGCCACGCGCATCTCGTTCATGAACGAGATGGCCAACCTGGCCGACAAGGTCGGTGCCGACATCGAGCTGGTGCGACTGGGCATCGGCTCGGATCCGCGCATCGGCTACAGCTTCCTCTACGCGGGCACCGGCTACGGCGGCTCGTGCTTCCCGAAGGATGTGCAGGCGCTGGTGCGGACCGCCCAGGAGTACGGCCAGACGCTGCACGTGCTGGAAGCGGTCGAGGCCGTCAACGACAAGCAGAAGGAAGTGCTGGTCGGCAAGATCGTCGACCGGTTGGGCGAAGACCTGTCCGGGCGCATCTTCGCCATCTGGGGCCTGGCATTCAAGCCGAACACCGACGACATGCGCGAGGCGCCGAGCCGCATCGTGATCGCCGCGCTGCTCGCGCGCGGCGCCCGCGTGCAGGTCTATGATCCGGTGGCGATGGAGGAAGCGCGCCACGCGCTGGCGATCGACCTGTCGCCCGAACAATTGGAACGCGTGACGTTCTGCGCGGGTCAGATGGATGCGCTCAAGCATGCCGACGCGCTCGTCATCATGACCGAGTGGAAGGCATTCCGCAGCCCCGACTTCAACGCCGTCAAGGCATTGCTGAAGTCGCCGATGGTGTTCGACGGCCGCAATCTGTTCGAGCCGCAAGCCATGCGCGACGCGGGGTTCGAATACCAGGCCATCGGGCGCTCCACCCAATCGCCTTCGCAGTAACCGGAAGGCCGCTTTTGCCCGCAGTCATGACCAAGACCACGCTCGCTTCCGAACAGATCCAAGCCGCCCGCATCCTCGTGGTGGGCGACATGATGCTCGACCGCTACTGGTTCGGCGATGTCGAACGGATTTCACCCGAAGCTCCGGTGCCGGTGGTGCAGATCAAACGCTCGGACGAACGGCTGGGCGGCGCCGCCAACGTGGCGCGCAACGTGGCCGCGCTGGGGGCGCAGGCCGGCATGCTGGGCGTGATCGGCGAGGATGAGCCGGGCCGCACCATCGAGGCGCTGCTCGACGCCAGCCATGTCCGCGGCCATCTGCACCGCGATCCGAACGTCAACACCACCATCAAGCTGCGTGTGCTGGCACGCCAGCAGCAGTTGATTCGTGTCGATTTCGAGAATCCGCCGACGCATGAAGTGCTGATCTCGGTGCTGGACCGCTTCGGCACGCTGCTGCCCGAGCACGACGTGGTGGTGCTGTCCGACTACGGCAAGGGTGGGCTCACGCACGTCGCCAAGATGATCGAGGCGGCGCGCCAGGCCGGCCGCCGCGTGCTGGTCGATCCGAAGGGCGACGACTACTCGCGCTACAAGGGCGCGACCATGATCACGCCCAACCGCGCCGAGATGCGGCAGGTGGTCGGCAGCTGGAAGACCGAGGCCGACCTGACCATCCGTGCGCAGAACCTGCGCCGCGAACTGCAGCTCGAGGCGCTGCTGCTGACGCGTTCGGAAGAGGGCATGACGCTCTACACCGAGCATGAGGTGCTGCATGTGTCGGCCCAGGCGCGCGAGGTGTACGACGTGTCCGGCGCGGGCGACACCGTCATCGCCACGCTGGCGACGCTGCTGGGCGCCGGCGCCAACATCAAGGAAGCCGTGCAGTACGCCAACCGTGCGGGCGGCATCGTGGTCGGCAAGCTGGGTACCGCCGTCGTCACCTACGCAGAACTCTTCAATCAAGCATCATGACCATCATCGTGACCGGCGCGGCCGGCCTCATCGGCGCCAACCTCGTCAAGGGCCTCAATGACCGCGGCGAGACCGACATCATCGCGGTCGACAACCTGACCCGCGCCGACAAGTTCAGGAACCTGGTCGACTGCGAGATCAGCGACTACCTGGACAAGACCGAGTTCGTCGAGCGCTTCGCGCGCGGCGACTTCGGCAAGGTCCGCGCGATCTTCCACGAGGGCGCCTGCTCCGACACCATGGAGACCGATGGCCGCTACATGATGGAGAACAACTACCGGTACACGCTCGCGCTGATGAAGGCCTGCCTGGACCAGGGCGTGCAGTTCCTCTATGCATCGTCGGCGGCCACCTACGGCGCGTCGGACACCTTCCGCGAGGACCGCGCGTTCGAGAAGCCGCTCAACGTGTACGGCTACTCCAAGTTCCTGTTCGACCAGATCGTGCGCCGCACGCTGCCGGGCGCGCTGTCGCAGATCGTCGGCTTCCGCTATTTCAACGTCTACGGCCCGCGCGAGCAGCACAAGGGGCGCATGGCGTCGGTGGCCTTCCACAACTTCAACCAGTTCCGCGCGGAAGGCACCGTCAAGCTGTTCGGCGAGTACAACGGCTATCCGCAGGGCGGCCAGATGCGCGATTTCGTGTCGGTGGAAGACGTGGTCAAGGTCAACCTGTTCTTCTTCGACCATCCGGACAAGTCGGGCATCTTCAACCTCGGCACCGGCCGCGCCCAGCCGTTCAACGACATCGCGACCACCGTGGTGAACACCTTGCGCGAGGCCGAGGGCAAGCCGGCGCTCTCGATCGAAGAGCTGGCGCAAGAGGGCTTGATCGAATACGTGAAGTTCCCCGATGCGCTGCGCGGCAAATACCAGTGCTTCACCCAGGCCGACCAGAGCAAGCTGCGCGCGGCCGGCTACACCGCGCCGTTCCTGACCGTGCAGGAAGGCGTGGCGCGCTACTGCCGCTGGCTGATGGCCCAGCCGGCCTGACGACCGGCGATCGGACGGTTCGTTACTTTTCGTTGGCGCGGGCCTACCGGCCTGCTGTCCTCCCTAAGATGCATTGAAGCCGCCACGCCGTGTGGCGGTCCTTTCAATCGTTCATCCCAGGAGGAATCCATGTTGAAGAAGCTGTTGGCCGCCGTGTTGATGTGCCTGTCCGCGCTGTCGGTATCGTGGGCGGCCGTCGATGTGAACACGGCCGATCAGTCCGCGCTGGAAACCCTGTCCGGTGTCGGCCCGAAGCGCTCCAAGGCGATCGTCGAAGAGCGCGCCAAGAACGGTCCCTACAAGGATGCCGCCGACTTCATGGCGCGCGTGCCGGGCATCGGCGAGAAGTCGCTCGCCAAGTTGCAGAACGAGGGTCTGGCCTTCGGCAAGGGCGGTGCCGCTCCGGCCCCGGTCAGGAAGGACGCCAGGGACGCGAGGAAGAAATAAGCGGCCCGCCGATGCCCCGCCCGCGCGGGGCGGCGCGATGAGCCTGTCGCCAGCAGGGTTGTCGCGCTGCATTACAATGCCCCGATTCCATCCGATACGCACCATGGCTTATCCCACCATCGAAGACACCATCGGCAATACGCCGCTGGTCAGGCTCCAGCGCATTCCCGGCGAGGACAACGCACGACGCGGCAACGTGATCCTCGGCAAGCTTGAGGGCAACAATCCGGCCGGCTCGGTCAAGGATCGCCCGGCGCTTTCGATGATCAAGCATGCCGAGACGCGCGGCCGCATCAAGCCGGGCGACACGCTGATCGAAGCCACCTCGGGCAATACCGGCATCGCGCTGGCGATGGCTGCTGCCATCCGCGGCTACAAGATGGTGCTGATCATGCCGGAGGATTTGTCGGTCGAGCGCCGCCAGAGCATGGCGGCGTACGGCGCGGAGATCGTCCTGACGCCGGTCAAGGGCGGTATGGAGTACGCCCGCGATCTGGCCGATGCGATGGAGCGGGACGGCAAGGGCGTCATCCTCGACCAGTTCGCCAATCCCGACAATCCGCTGGCGCACTACGAAGGCACCGGCCCGGAAATCTGGCGCGACACCGAAGGGCGCATTACCCATTTCGTCTCGGCGATGGGCACGACCGGCACCATCACCGGCGTCTCGCGGTTCCTGAAGGAGAAGAATCCCGCCATCCAGATCGTCGGCGCGCAGCCGGCGGAAGGCTCGCGCATTCCCGGCATTCGCAAGTGGCCGGAGGCGTATATGCCGAAGATCTACGATCCCAAGCACATCGATCGTACCGAGCCGGTCTCGCAGTCCGATGCCGAGCACATGGCACGTCGCATGGCGCGCGAGGAAGGGATCTTCTGCGGCATTTCGGCGGCGGGCGCGCTGTGCGTGGCGCTGCGGGTGGCCGAGACGGTCGAGAATGCGACCATCGTCTTTGTCGTTTGCGACCGGGGCGACCGCTACCTGTCCACCGGCGTGTTTCCGGCCTGAACGGCATCACGCATCGGCATGAAAAAAGCGCAGCCCTGGCTGCGCTTTTTGTTTGCGGTGCGCCGGTGCGTGATCCGGCGTCAGCCCCGCATGGCCTGGCGGACCGCCTGGCCCAGCTCGTACACCGCGGCGGCGTAGAAGAAGCTGCGGTTGTAGCGCGTCAGCACATAGAAATTGCGCAGGCCGACGCGGTATTCGGTCGGCAGGCCGGGGGAGGGCAGGTCGACCACGAGCACATCGGTCTCCTGCTCGCGGGCGGCATCGACGCCGGGGGCCAGGGCCAGCCCGGCGCGCGTCAGTCGGGACAGCGTCATGCTCGGATAGGGCTGGCCATCGGCCGCCGCCGCCGCGATGCCCTGGCTGTCGGTGTCGCCCGCGATGTTCCACATCACCGGGCGGTTGGGCTCCCAGCCGTGCATCTGCAGGAAGTGCGCGACGCTGCCGATGGCGTCCACCGCGCTGTTGCGCAGATCGATGCGTCCGTCGCGGTCGTAGTCGAGGGCATATTCGCGGATGCTGGTCGGCATGAACTGCGGAATGCCGACCGCGCCGGCGTACGAGCCCAGCACCGAGAAGGCATCCGTCCCGGTGTCGCGGCACCACAGCAGGAAGTCCTTCAGCTGGTTGCGGAACATGGTGCTGCGCGCTTCGCGGTTGGGCGTGTCCGGGTAGTCGAAGGCGAGCGTGGTGAGCGCATCCATCACGCGGAAGTTGCCCATGTCGCGGCCGTAGATCGTCTCCACGCCGAGGATGCCGACGATCACGTCGGCCGCCACGCCGAACTCGGCTTCGGCCCGGCGCAGCGTGTCGCCGTACTGCTGCCAGAATTCCACGCCGGCGCCGATCCGCACCGGCTCGATGAAGCGGCCGCGGTAGGCCGTCCAGCTGCGGCGCGCCGGCGTGGGCGGCGGCAGGATCAGCCGCGCCACCGTGGCGGAATAGGCGGTGCCGGCAAACAGCGCGTCGAGCGCGGCGCGGTCGAAGTTGTGTTCGGCCACCAGCGTGCCGATGAAGGCTTGCGTCTGCGGATTGTTGCGATAACGGTCCGGGTCGATCTCCTCCTCGTGCACGGCGACGCGGCGTCTGGCAGCGCGCGCGGCCAGCGACAGCGAAGACAGGGAAAGCGTGGAGAGTGCGGCACCCGCCATCAGGGCGCGCAGCACGGGACGACGGGAGGAGGGCGTTTGGCTCATGGGCATGCGCAGGACGAGACCGGGGCATTGTAGCGGATGGGTCCGTCGGCCGCCCCGGCACGCCCGTGCTAACGTAACGGCTGGAAACACCACGACGCACCGGCACACAACACAAACATGGCGACCGGCCTCTACACGCATCCTGAATTCCTCAAGCACGAGATGGGGCACCACCACCCCGAGTGCCCAGATCGCCTGCGTGCCATCGAAGATCAGCTGATCGCGAGCCGCATCGAGCAGTTCCTCGTGCCATGCGAGGCACCGCCGGCCACCGAGGCGCAGCTGTGCCGCGTGCATCGTCCCGAATACGTGCGCGAACTGGTCGCCAGCGTGCCGATCGCCGGTTATACGCCGATCGATCCCGACACGGCGATGAACCCGCACACCTACATGGCGGCGGTGCTGGCAGCCGGCGCGGCGGTGCAGGCCACCGACAAGGTGATCGCCGGCGCGCTGGAGAACGCCTTCTGCTGCGTGCGTCCACCCGGCCATCATGCCGAGCCGGGTCGGGCCATGGGGTTCTGCTTCTTCAACAATGTGGCCGTGGCCGCGCGCCATGCGCTCGATCACCACGGGCTCGCGCGCGTGGCCATCGTCGACTTCGACGTCCACCACGGCAACGGCACCGAGGCGGCCTTCCGCGATGAGCCGCGCGTGCTGATGTGCAGCTTCTTCCAGCACCCGTTCTATCCGTATTCCGGCACGGAGGGCGCGGCGGCCAACATGGTCAACATCCCGTTGCCGGCCTACACCAACGGCCTGACCGTGCGCGAAGTGGTCGAGACGATCTGGCTGCCGCGCCTGGACGCCTTCCGGCCCGAGATGCTGTTCATTTCCGCCGGCTTCGATGCGCACCGCGAGGACGATCTCGGTCAGATGGGCCTGGTCGAGGCGGACTACGCCTGGATCACCCGGCAACTGATGCAGGTGGCGCGCGCGCATGCCAAGGGCCGCATCGTCAGTTGCCTGGAGGGCGGCTACAACCTGAGCGCGCTCGGGCGCAGCGTGGTGGCCCACGTGAAGGCGCTGGCCGAGCTATGAAGATGAATCGTCGTCAACATTTGTAAAAGTAATAAAGGCATCGTCAAAAAATCGTTCAGCGCATGTAGGGCCTGCCTTACACTAGCGCCTCATTTCAACGATAACGAGACGGCAACCGCCTGCGATCCAGCGAGTTGCCGTTTTTGTATGTAACGCATGATCGAACTCAAGGGGATATCGCAGCACTTTCGGGGAGCGGGCGGCACCGACGTCCACGCGCTGCGCGACGTCGACCTGTCCATCGACAAAGGCGAGATCTTCGGCATCATCGGCCGCAGCGGCGCAGGCAAGAGCACGCTGGTGCGCGTCATCAATCTGCTGAACCGGCCGACCTCGGGCACCGTCACCGTAGCGGGCCAGAGCCTCACCGCATTGAATGCCGACGGCCTGCGCCAGGCGCGCCGCAAGATCGGCATGATCTTCCAGCACTTCAACCTGCTGTCGTCGCGCACGGTGTATGACAACGTGGCGCTGCCGCTGGAGTTGGCCGGCACGCCGCGCGAGCGCATCCGCGAGATCGTGCTGCCGCTGCTGGAACTGGTCGGCCTGGACGCACACAAGGATCGCTATCCGGCACAGATTTCCGGCGGCCAGAAGCAACGCGTGGGCATCGCCCGGGCGCTGGCGAGCCAGCCGGACGTGCTGCTGTCGGACGAAGCGACTTCCGCGCTGGACCCGGAGACCACGCGTTCCATCCTCGACCTGCTGCGCAAGATCAACCGCGAGCTGGGCCTGACCGTTGTGCTGATCACGCACCAGATGGAAGTCATCAAGCAGGTGTGCGACCGCGTGGCGGTGCTCGATGCCGGCCGCGTGGTGGAGATCGGCCGCGTGATCGACGTGTTCCTGAAGCCCAAGCATGACGTGACCCGCGCGCTGATCGGCGAGGTCATTTCGCAGGAGCTGCCGCCGTCCGTGCTGGCGCGCGTGGAAAGCCGCCTGGTGGCGGCGCGCGAACGGGGCGGGCGTGACCACCTGTTCCGGCTGGCCTTCACCGGCGCGGGCGTGGACCAGCCGGTGCTGGCCCAGGCGATCCGCAATTACGGGCTCGATTTCAACATCCTGCACGGCCATATCGACGAGATCCAGGGCCAGGCCTTCGGCTCGCTGGCGATCCTGGCCTCGGGCGAATCCGCCGACATCCACAACGCGATGCACTTCCTGCGCGAGCAAGGCGTGGTGGTCGAGGAGATCAACCATGTGGTCTGACCTGACCGATCTATTCCTGCCGGCCTTCGGCGAAACGCTCGCCATGGTGGGCGTGTCCGGCGGCATCGGTGCGCTGTTCGGCGTGCCGCTGGGCGTGCTGCTGTACCTGACCGGGCCGGGCGGCGTGCTGTCGGCGCCGATGTTCAACCGCATCGCCGGGCTGATCGTCAACGCGGTCCGTTCGGTGCCGTTCATCATCCTGCTGGTGGCGGTGATTCCGTTCACACGCCTGCTGGCGGGGTCCTCGATTGGCACGGCGGCGGCCACCGTGCCGCTGACGCTCGCGGCGATCCCGTTCATCGCGCGCCTGGTGGAGACCGCGCTGCGCGAAGTGGACCGCGGCCTGATCGAAGCAGCCCAGTCGATGGGCGCGACCACCGGCCAGCTGGTCTACAAGGTGCTGCTGCCGGAAGCGATGCCGGGCATCCTCGCCGGCCTGACCATCACCTTCGTCAGCCTGGTCGGCTACTCGGCCATGGCCGGCACCATCGGCGGCGGCGGCCTGGGCGATCTGGGCATCCGCTACGGCTACCAGCGCTACGAATCGGACATCATGCTGGCGGTGGTCGTCATCCTGATCGTCTTTGTGCAGGCGGTGCAATCGACCGGCGATTGGCTGGTCCGTCGCCTGAGCCACCGTTAATCATTCAATCGACAGACAACCGAGGGGAGTCTCATGAACCGCCGTCAACTGCTGCAATGGTCCGCGGGCCTGGGGGCCGCGCTGGCACTGGCCGCCGGGGGCGCGCTGGCGCAGGGCAAGCCGATCAAGATCGGCGTGACCGCCGGCCCGCACGCCGAGATCATGGAAGCGGTGAAGAAGGTCGCCGAACAGGATGGCCTGAAGTTGCAGATCGTCGAATTCAACGACTACATCCAGCCCAACGCCGCGCTGGCCGCCGGCGATCTCGACGCCAACAGCTACCAGCACCAGCCGTACCTTGACGACCAGATCGCCACGCGCGGCTATAAGTTCGTCAGCGTCGGCCAGACCATCACCTTCCCGATGGGCATCTACTCGAAGAAGATCAAGTCGCTCAAGGACCTGAAGGAAGGCGCGCGCTTCGGCCTGCCCAACGATCCGACCAACGGCGGCCGCGCGCTCCTGCTGCTGCAGGCGCAGGGCGTGATCAAGCTCAAGCCGAACGCCGGCTTCAAGGCCTCGCCGCGCGATGTGGCCGAGAATCCCAGGAAGTTGAAGTTCGTCGAGCTCGATGCGGCCCAGTTGCCGCGCTCGCTGGATGATCTGGACGCCGCCGCCGTCAACGGCAACTATGCCGAGAAGGCCGGCCTGGACCCGACCAAGGATGGCATCGCTACCGAAAGCCCGAAGGGTCCGTATGCCAACGTGATCGCCGTGCGCTCCGCCGACAAGGACCAGCCCTGGGTCGCCAAGCTGCTCAAGGCGTATCATTCCGACACGATCAAGGCGTTCGTGAAGACGAAGTACAAGGATGCCGTCATTGTGGCCTGGTGAGCACGTCCCAATCTGTTAGAGGGCTCTACCAAGCCGATTGCCGGGCGAGCCTATGGTGTCCGGCAATTTTTCGCGGTTAAAATAGCACGACCGTTCGCAAAAATAACGTGGCCGCTCGGCCGCCCGTATAATGGCCGGCGTTTTGCAAAATTCTCTTATCAATAGTGGAGTGAGCGCATGAAAGTCCTGGTCGCAGTCAAGCGCGTGATTGACTACAACGTGAAGGTTCGCGTGAAGTCGGACGGCAGCGGAGTCGATCTTGCCAACGTCAAGATGAGCATGAACCCGTTCGACGAAATCGCCGTGGAAGAGGCGGTGCGCCTGAAGGAAGCGGGCGTGGCCACCGAAGTGATCGCCGTGTCGTGCGGCGTGGCGCAGTGCCAGGAGACCCTGCGCACCGCCATGGCCATCGGCGCCGACCGGGGCATCCTGGTCGAGACCGGCGAAGAGCTGCAGCCGCTGGCCGTGGCCAAGCTGCTCAAGGCGCTGATCGACAAGGAGCAGCCGCAGCTGATCATCCTGGGCAAGCAGGCCATCGACGATGACGCCAACCAGACCGGCCAGATGCTGGCGGCGCTGGCCGGCCTGCCGCAAGCCACCTTCGCCTCGAAGGTGCAGATCGCCGAGGGCAAGGCTTCGGTCACGCGCGAAGTGGACGGCGGCCTGGAAACGCTGTCGGTCAAGCTGCCGGCGGTGGTCACCACCGACCTGCGCCTGAACGAGCCGCGCTACGTGACGCTGCCGAACATCATGAAGGCCAAGAAGAAGCCGCTGGACACGGTCAAGCCGGAAGACCTGGGCGTGGACGTGGCGCCGCGCCTGAAGACGCTCAAGGTGGCCGAGCCGCCCAAGCGCAGCGCCGGCGTGATGGTGCCCGACGTGGCAACGCTGGTGGCCAAGCTCAAGACGGAAGCCAAGGTGCTGTGAGGCGGCCAGCCGCATTCCGCACGTCTTTCAAGCACACCGAACAGGCAGATCAAGATGACCGCACTCGTTATTGCTGAACACGACAACCAATCCATCAAGGCCGCGACGCTGAACACCGTGACCGCCGCGCTGCAATGCGGCGGCGAGGTCCACGTGCTGGTGGCCGGCGCGGGCTGCGCCGCCGCCGCGCAGGCCGCCGCGCAGATCGCCGGCGTCACCAAGGTGCTGGTGGCCGATGCGCCCCAGTTCGCCGACGGCCTGGCCGAGAACGTCGCCGAGCAGGCCCTGGCCGTCGCCGGCAGCTACAGCCACATCCTGGCGCCCGCCACCGCCTACGGCAAGAACATCCTGCCGCGCGTGGCCGCCAAGCTGGACGTGGCGCAACTGTCCGACATCACCAAGGTCGACAGCCCCGACACCTTCGAGCGCCCGATCTACGCGGGCAACGCGATCGCCATGGTGCAGTCGGCCGACAAGGTGAAGGTGCTCACCGTGCGCGGCACGGCATTCGACGCGGCCGCGGCCACGGGCGGCTCGGCAGCGACCGAGGCCCTGGCGCCGGTGGCCGATGCCGGCATCTCGCAGTTCGTCTCGCGCGAGGTGACCAAGAGCGACCGTCCGGAGCTGACCGCCGCCAAGATCATCGTGTCGGGTGGCCGGGGCGTGGGCTCGGGCGAGAACTACACCAAGGTGCTGACGCCGCTGGCCGACAAGCTGGGCGCCGCGCTGGGCGCCTCGCGCGCGGCGGTGGACGCCGGCTTCGTGCCGAACGACTACCAGGTCGGCCAGACCGGCAAGATCGTCGCGCCGCAGTTGTACATCGCCGTCGGCATCTCGGGGGCGATCCAGCACCTGGCCGGCATGAAGGATTCCAAGGTGATCGTGGCGATCAACAAGGATCCGGAGGCGCCGATCTTCCAGGTGGCCGACTACGGCCTGGTGGGCGACCTGAACACCGTGGTGCCCGAGCTGGTGGCCGCACTGGGCTGATCGCCCGACGCGGCGCGACAGCGCCACCATGCCATGCCGCCGAAGCCGTTTCCGACTCGTTTGGAAACGGCTTTTTCATAGAGGGATTGGAGAGAGACATGACCTATCAAGCCCCCGTCAAGGACATGCTGTTCGCGATGAACGAACTGGCCGGCCTGGATAACGTCGCCAGGTTGCCCGGTTTCGAGGAGGCCACCGCCGACACCGCGCAGGCCGTGCTGGAAGAGAGCGCGCGCTTCACCGGTGAGGTGGTCGCCCCGCTGAACGCGGAAGGCGACCGCAACCCGAGCCGTTGGAAGGATGGCGCGGTGACCGCCAGCGCGGGCTTCAAGGAAGCCTTCCAGCAGTTCGGCCAGGGCGGTTGGCAGGGTGTGCAGCATCCGGTCGAATACGGCGGCCAGGGTTTGCCCAAGCTGATCGCCACGGCCTGCATCGAAATGCTGAACGCGGCCAACCTGTCGTTCGCGCTGTGCCCGCTGCTGACCGACGGTGCCATCGAGGCGCTGCTGACGGCCGGCAGCGCGGCGCAGAAGCAGCTCTATGTGCCGAAGCTGATCTCGGGCGAGTGGACCGGCACGATGAACCTGACCGAGCCGCAGGCCGGCTCCGACCTCGCCCTGGTGCGCACGCGCGCCGAGCCGGTGGGCGACGGCACCTTCAAGGTCTTCGGCACGAAGATCTTTATCACCTGGGGCGAGCACGACATGGCCGGGAACATCGTCCACCTGGTGCTGGCGCGCACGCCGGGCGCGCCGGAGGGCGTGAAGGGCATCTCGCTGTTCGTGGTGCCCAAGTTCCTGGTCAATGCGGATGGCTCGCTGGGCGCGCGCAATGATGTGCACTGCGTGTCGATCGAGCACAAGCTCGGCATCAAGGCGAGCCCGACCGCCGTGCTGCAGTTCGGCGACCACGGCGGCGCCATCGGCACGCTGGTCGGCGAGGAGAACCGCGGCCTGGAATACATGTTCATCATGATGAACGCGGCGCGCTATGCGGTCGGCATGCAGGGCATCGGCGTGTCGGAGCGCGCCTACCAGAAGGCCGTGGCCTATGCGCGTGAGCGCGTGCAGAGCCGTCCGGTGGATGGCTCTGCGGCCAAGGCGGTGCCGATCATCCACCACCCGGACGTCAAGCGCATGCTGCTGACGATGCGCGCGATGACCGAAGGCGCGCGTGCCCTGGCCTATGTCGCCGCCGCCGCATGCGATGCCGGCCACCACGCCGCCGATGACGCCACGCGCAAGCAGAACGAGGCGCTGTACGAATTCCTCGTGCCGGTTGTGAAGGGCTGGAGCACCGAGATGTCGATCGACGTGACCAGCCTGGGCGTGCAGGTGCACGGCGGCATGGGCTTTATCGAGGAGACCGGCGCCGCGCAGTACTACCGCGATGCGCGCATCCTGCCGATCTACGAAGGCACCACGGCCATCCAGGCCAACGACCTGATCGGCCGCAAGACGGTGCGCGATGGCGGCGCGGTGGCGCTGGGCATCTGCGCCGAGATCGCCAGGGTGGAAGCGCAGCTGGCGGCCAAGGGCGGCGCGCATTGCGAGGCGATGCGCCAGCGCCTGGGCGCGGGCCGCGAGGCGCTGGAATCGGTGGTGCGCTTCGTGGTCGCGCAGACCAAGGCGCAGCCTAATGCCGTGTTCGCCGGCAGCGTGCCGTACCTGCGGCTGTGCGGCATCGTGCTGTCGGGCTGGCAGATGGCGCGTGCACTGCTGGCGGCGCTCGACCGCGAGGGCGACGATCCGAACTTCTACGGCGCCAAGATCGTCACGGCGCGCGTGTTTGCCGACGTGTTGCTGACGCAGGCGCCGGGGATCGCGCAGAGTGTCCTGTCGGGCGGCGAGACCATCGGCGCTGTGCCGGAAGCGCAGTTCTGAGTTGTTTCAGCGGGCATGGAAACAAGGGAGGCCGAAGCCTCCCTTTTTGTTGGTGCGTTGTCGCTCAGATGGGGGCGATCGCTAGATGCATGGGTTGATCCGGTCGCAGTGTGACGCGCATGACTGGGCGCGGCGCCTGCATGCCATCTGGCACCGACAGCGAGAACCGCTGCAGCACCATCGCGGCGATCACCGTCATTTCGGACATCGCCAAGTGTTGTCCAAGGCAGACGCGCGGGCCGGCGCCGAAGGGGGCATAGGCGCCGCGCGGTATTTCCGGCGCGTCGTGGGCAAAACGCTCGGGCCGGAAGGACAGCGGCTGTGGGAACCAGCGTGGATCGTGATGCATCAACTGCACCGGCACCAGGAACATGGTGCGCGCAGGGAATTGCCAAGGGCCTAGCGCAATGGGCCGGGTCGCTCGGCGACTGATGAGGACGGGGGCCGCCGGATACAGGCGCAACGTTTCCTTGATCGTTTGCGTAAGGTAGGGCAGTGATGCCAGCATGTCTGCGTCGGGCGTGCGCCCTTGCAACACCGCTTGCACCTCTTTGCGTGCGGTGATCTGTGCGGTCGGGTTGCACGCCATGCACCAGGCCCACCAGGTCAGCGCCGCTGCGGTGGTTTCGTGCCCGGCCAGGAATGCGGTCATGCATTCGTCGCGTACTGCATGCAGGGGCCAGGCGGATGGCTCTTCCCGATGCAGTTGCAGCAGGCGTGTCAGCAGATCGTCGGGCCACACCTCATGGGGTTGGGCCAGGCGGGTTTGCACATGGCGGTTGATCAGGCCATGCAGTTCTGCCAGGGCTCGCCGCTTGGCACGTTTCCATGGCATCCAATCGGGGGCGCTTGCCGGCCAGTAGAACTCGGCATCGGCTGCAGCGCTGACGACGCGGATAGCCTTTTCGGCAGCCCGGGCTTCTTCGCCGATCTCGCTGGAGAACATCATCCGCGTGATGACGTCCATGGTCAGCGATGTGATCGCGTTTTCAATGGGCCAGCGTACGTCTTGCCTTGGCCACTGCAGGAGCGCACGGCTGGTGGCTGCCGCAATGGTTGGCACGAAGGCTTGCACCGCCTTGGGTGAGAAGCTCGGCTGCAGGGCGTGCCGCTTGCCGCGCCAGGCTTCGCCCTCGGCAATCAGCACGCTGTGCCCGTGCACTTGCGCAAATACGCGGATGCCACGTTCCCAGCGAACCAACGCGTCGTGGTGCGAGACCAGCAGTTCGCGCGCAAGCGCCGGGTCCGTGACGACGATCTCGTGTTCGGGCCAGAAACGCAGGTGTACCACGTCGCCGAATTCGCGCTGCCATGCTGCCAACGCGCCCAGCAGATCGCGCGACATGCGGGCAAGCAGGCTCCAGCCGGTCAGTCTTGTCGACGGGCCCGGCGGCCAGACGCCTGCAGGATGGCGCACAGGTGTGGAGGCGGGCGCATCCGCGTGAAACGGGCATGAGGGAGGGGGTGTTGGGGTCATCGGCGCTCACCGGCAGGATGGAATAGGCAGTGTCCAGTGCTTGTGCATGCGGGTATTGTCTGCTTGCAATCTCGGGCCGTCTTGAACGCAAACGACATCGGCACGCGTGCTGCGCGTTGCCTATACTGCGCGGCTATGTCCACCTTCGCCGAGTTGTCGCCCGTGCTGCCGCAATGTCCCGATCCTTATGTGCGCGCGCCTTTGGCGCTGCGAGAGGGCAAGGGGCCGCATACGCGGCTGTATCTTGCGTCGCCGTCGTTACAGGGGGCGTTGGTGGCGCTCATCTGCCGCGATACGCGTGGGTTCGATCTCGCCAGCGCGCAGCGTTTGTCGCATTTCCCGGCTTCACCGCTGGTGTGCCTGTCGTGGTACCAGGGGCTCGATGCGGGTCTGGTGATGCGTACGGCAGATGGCGCACGGTGGCAACCTTTTGGTACGACGGTCGTGCTGTCCGGCAGCCAGTCCGAGCCCACGGTGAGCTGGGCGCCCACCACCGGGCGTGGCGGTATGGCGTGCTTCACGGCCGATGCGGCGCAGGTCTTGTTTGGCATCGATGTGGCGGCCGTTCACGATCGCGTTGTCGATGCCCGCAAGGTGCTGGGTGCAGCGTGGCAACCGTTGCTGGCAGCGTTGCTGGAAACGGAGGGCGATGCGGCCGCGCTGGCCGTCCTTGAGCAAACGCTCGCGCCGCGCTGGCGAGCATTGCAAGGGGGCGATTCTGTCATCACCTCGCTGCGCCGCGCCGGCCGCCATTGGGTGGACCGTCTGGCGCTGCAGGCTCGCGAATGGCGGCGCACGCACAGCCCGCGCCAGGTGGAGCGCCGCGTGAAGGCGTTCAGCGGGCGGTCTCTGCGTGAGTGGCAAACCATGGTGAAGACCGAGGGTGTCTACTTTGCGGCGCTGGAGCGGCAAGAGGCAGGGTTGCCGATTGACTGGGCAACGTTGGCCCAGGCGGAAGGCTTTGCTGACCAGGCTCACATGAGCCGCATGGCCAAGCGCATTACCGGCTTTCCGCCAACCGAGTTTTCCCAGCGCTTTGTCGAAGACGAGTCGTTCTGGGCGTACCGTTTGTGGGTTTGAGTGAACGAGCGCGCTGCGAGAAGAGGACAAACGATGGATGACATCGCGATCATCGAAAAACATGAGGAAGCGCTCAGGGCAGCGATGCTCGCCAACGATGTCGAAGCGCTTACGGACCTGCTGGACGATGCGCTTGTGTTTACTGGCCCCGATGGGCAGGTTCTCTCGAAGAGCGAAGATCTCTCCATGCATCGCGACAGGCTGTTGCGCTTGGATCAGTTAGACCTGCGCGAAATCCAAGTCCACCGTATCGGAGCGATGATCCTGACAACCACGAAGGCGACGCTTGCCGGTCACTCTGGTTCGACGCCGTTCCGCGGCGTATTCGCCTACACGCGGTTGTGGAGGCAATCCGGTGAACACTGGCGAGTCGTGGCGGGACACGCCGCCAAGATCGGATGAGTCCTTCGATCGGTCACCTCGATCGCTAATGAACAAAGAAGGGAGGCCGAGGCCTCCCTTTTGCGTTGATGCGGCGCCGGCGTTCAGGCCAGCGCAGGTTTGGTCGCCGGTGCCTGGCCGCCGCGCAGGTAGCGATAGACCGACAGGTCGTCCGCGCGAATGGCGGGCGAGCGGCCCGAAACGAGATCCGACAGCAGTTGGCCCGAGCCGCACGCCATGGTCCAGCCCAGCGTGCCGTGCCCGGTGTTGATCCACAGGCCGCGCACCGGCGTCGGCCCGACGATCGGCGTGCCGTCCGGCGTCATCGGGCGCAGGCCGGTCCAGAACGTGGCGCGCGAGACGTCGCCGCCGCCGGGGAACAGGTCGTTCACCACGAACTCCAGCGTCTTGCGCTTGCCCGGATCCAGACGCTTGTCGTAGCCGACGATCTGCGCCATGCCGCCCACGCGGATGCGGTCGTCGAAGCGCGTGATCGCCACCTTGTAGGTCTCATCCAGCACCGTGGAGACCGGGCTGCGTTCGGCATCCGCCATCGGCACGGTGATCGAGAAGCCTTTGAGCGGATAGACCGGCACCCCCACCAGGTTCTTCAGGAACGGCGTGCTGTAGCTGCCCATCGCGACCACCACCAGGTCGGCGGTCATTGCGTCGCCGTCGACCAGCGCGCCGCGCACGGCATCGTTCTGCACGATCAGGCTGTTGATGCGGCTGTTGAAACGGAAGCGCACGCCCAGCTTCTCGGCCATCGCGGCCAGGTGCGTGGTGAAGAGCTGGCAGTCGCCCGTCTCGTCGTTGGGCAGGCGCAGGCCGCCGGCCAGCTTGTGGCGGGTGGAGGCCAGGCCCGGTTCACTGCGCACGAGGTCGTCGCGCGATAGCAGTTCGTAGGGCACGCCGGCGCGCTCGAGCACCGCGATGTCGTTCGCGGCGCCATCGAGCTGCTGCTGGGTGCGGAAAACCTGCAGCGTGCCTTGCTGGCGGCCTTCATAGGCGATGCCGGTCTCGGCGCGCAGGGCGCGGATGCAGTCGCGGCTGTACTCGGCCAGGCGGACCATCCGTTCCTTGTTCTCGGCATAGCTGGCGGCATTGCAGTTGCGCAGCATCTGCCATATCCATTGCAGCTGGAAGAGGGTGCCGTCAGGGCGGATGGACAGCGGCGCGTGCTGCTGGAACATCCACTTGATGGCCTTGAGCGGCACGCCCGGCGCGGCCCACGGCGAGGCATAGCCCGGCGAGATCTGACCGGCATTGGCGAAGCTCGTGTCGAGCGCGGGACCGGCCTCGCGGTCGACGACCGTGACCTCGTGGCCCGCGCGGGCCAGGTAATAGGCGCTGGTCACGCCGATGACGCCGCTGCCAAGAACGAGCACGCGCATGGTGATACTCCCCGGAGATGCTATCGCGATAGATGGCGCTATCGTATTCCCACCTTTGTGCGAACTGTTTCTGTATATTTCTGAAAAACAGGAATAAATTCGATTTTCAGCCATGCGAACCCAGCGAAAGCCCGTGCGCGCCCTCGACAAGCTCGACCGGCGCATCCTCGACCTGCTGCAGAAGGACGGCCGGCTGTCCATGAAGGAGCTGTCCGACGCGGTCGGCCTGACCATCACGCCCTGCATCGAGCGGGTCAAGCGGCTGGAGCGGGAGCGCTTCATCCTCGGCTACTACGCGCGGCTGAACCCGGCCATGCTCGGCGCATCGCTGCTCGTGTTCGTGGAGATCAGCCTGGGCAGCAAGTCCGGCAACATGTTCGATCAGTTCCGGCGCGAGGTCCTGCGCATTCCCGAGGTGCTGGAATGCCACCTCGTCTCCGGCGATTTCGACTACCTCATCAAGGCGCGCATCCGCGAGATGAGCGAGTACCGGCGCCTGCTCGGCGACATCCTGCTGCAGCTGCCGGGCGCGGTGCAGTCCAAGAGCTACATCGTGATGGAAGAGATCAAGGAGACGCTTGCCATCGACGCGACCGGCGAAGACGCGTAGCGGTGGTGTCCGTTGCTGCCGCAAGGCGGTGGATGTGGCGGCGCGTGGCCACGGCCTGCATGGGTGGTGGTCATGTCCAACCGGCCACCCGTCGAACTGACCTGCGCGATGCGTGCGTCGGGAATGGCAAATCCCCGTGGGCCATGGCACCGAGGCCGAGGCGAGCTGGCAGTACCTTCACAGGTCTGCAGCGGAATGCGGACGAATCGGATACGATCGACACGCCCCCGCAATCCGTACGTCCCGCTGTGTCCGATGCATCCGATCGCCATGTCCCGCGCAAGGGGCGTGGCGCCACCTCCAATCTGCAAGGCCGCTTCGAGCGCGACGAACGCACCCGCGTCGATGACGGCTGGCAGCCGCTCGTCGGGCAGCAGGATCCGGATGCGCCGCCGCGATTGCAGACCACCGTCTCCATCGAGCGGGCGCGCTCGATCCTGAGCCGCAACCAGTCTCCGGATATCCCGTTCGGCGTGTCGCTCAACCCGTACCGGGGCTGCGAGCACGGCTGCATCTACTGCTTCGCGCGCCCGACGCATGCGTATCTGGAACTGTCGCCGGGACTGGATTTCGAAACCCGGCTGTTCGCCAAGACCAACGCCGCCGAGCTGCTGCGCGAGACGCTGGCCAAGCCGGGCTACCGCTGCGAGCCGATCGCGCTGGGCGTCAACACCGATGCCTACCAGCCGATCGAGCGCGAACTGCGCGTCACGCGCGACGTGCTGCAGGTGCTGCACGATTGCGATCACCCGGTCGGGCTGATCACCAAGTCGACCTTGATCGAACGCGACATCGACCTGCTCGCGCCGATGGCGGCGAAGCACCTGGCCGTGGCGGCGGTGACCGTCACCACGCTCGATGCCGAACTGGCGCGCAAGCTGGAGCCGCGCGCGGCCACGCCGTCGAGGCGTTTGCGCACCATCCGCACGCTGGCCGAAGCGGGGATTCCGGTCGGCGTCAGCGTCGCGCCGGTCATCCCCTTCATCACCGACGATCACATGGAGCAGATTCTGGAGGCCGCGCGCGAAGCCGGCGCGATGTTCGCCAGCTACATCGTGCTGCGCCTGCCGCACGAGCTGGATGCCGTGTTCCAGGACTGGCTGGCGGCGCATTTCCCAGACCGTGCGCAGCGCGTGATGAACCGCATCCGCGACCTGCACGGCGGCCAGGACTACAACCCCGATTTCGGCACCCGCATGCGCGGCACCGGCATCTGGGCCGACCTGCTGCGCCAGCGTTTCTACAAGGCCGCCGACAGGCTCGGCTTCAGCTACCACCGCTACGACAAGCTGCGGCTGGATACAGCGCAGTTCAAGCCACCCGCACGCCCCGCCAGAGCCCGGCCCGTCGACGCGCGGCAGGGCAGCCTGTTCTGAGCTACTGCGACAGTTCTTTCGCGGCCTGCACCTGCGATTCGAAATAGGTCTGGAAGGTGATGGCGAGGCCGGCCATGAGCAGGCCGGTGCCGATCATCAGCGTGAGGATCGCCAGCAGCACGACCGGCCAGCCCGAGCGTGTCGGCGAGCCGTCCGGATTGAATTGCGCGTCCCATCGGTCATCGGGGCGCAGCCCGTAGACCAGCGCCGACAGAAAGCCGGCGAGCACCGAGGCCGCGCCGATGATCGCGCACGCCCAGCCGGGCAGGCTGCTCCGATCCGTCGACCACAGCAAGGCGACACCGATGATGCCGAGCGCCAGGGCCGCGACTTGCGTCCACGCCCAGAAGTCGCGTCCGCCTTTCAGATAGAAGCGATGGGCACCCATGCTGCCGAACAGGAAGGCGAGCAGCACGGTCAGCAGTTTGGATTTCTTGAGCGGAGCAGTTGTAGGCATGGCAGGCGCGGGACACACGGCGAGACAGCAACGGCGCCGGGCATTCTACGCCCAAGACGCGCCGTGGCGCACACTGCACGGTTGCCCGATGCGTCGGGCCTGGTCTCATCGGCTCTGCTGGCAAAAGGAATCAGCAATCGGAGGCGGTAGCCGCCGATCCGGCCGGATGCGCGCAGCGACGTGATTCGTCGGCAGCGGGGAGGGCAGGGACGCTAAATCGGAACGGGACGCAGCGACGGCACGCTGGTCGACGCCGTCAGGTCCTGCAGCAGCCGGGAGGCCTGCTGGCGCAGGCTGACTTCGCCGTAGAGCAGGTGGGCGAGCATCGCCATGAAGGCCGATGACCACAAGAGACCGAGAATGAGCCGCGTGTAGCGGGAAGGATGGAACGGCATGAGGCACCTGTTGTCGTGATGGCCGCGACATGCCAAACGGTTGCCGCAGCTATTCAGTCCGACCGGGCGGCCTTGGCCGGGTTCCTCGGTGTGGCGTCGGGGCGCGCGGGGCCGGGCAATCAGCCGCGCCGGTTGCCGTGCCAGTTGCCGTAGCCCCCGGGCGGGTTGCCGCGTTCCTGGCGCATTTGCTGATCCTGCTGTTGTTGCCAGTCGCCGCGGCCGCCGCCTTCGCGGGGCTGGACGCGGCCGTTCAGGCGGTCATCGGCGCGGGCGCGTGCTTCCATGCGCTCCATCTGCGCGCGGATGCGGGCGGCCTGGTCGCCGCGCGCGTCGACGAAGAAGACCTGTGCCAGCAGGGAGCGGGCTTGCGGTGCCGGCGCCTCGGCGGGCTGGGTCCAGGGCGGTGTCGGAGAATCGAACGCGACGGATGCCTGACGCGTCGTTGCGTTGGCAGCCAGGGCGCCCGCAGAGGCGACGATCAGAGCACCCGCCGCAAGAGTGCGAAGCAATGCGCGGATCGGCATGGCTGGCTCCTGTCGGACAAGTGATCGGAAGGGACGTATGCCGCACGGATGCCGGGTAGTTGCAGGCGGGTGGCGGTGCATGTCCATGTGTGTCAATGTAAGGCTTCACCCTGGACGCATCCACTGTCCGAAGGTTACCGGTGTAACGAGATGTTTCCCGCACGCCCAGCCCAGGCAGCAGCTCATTTTCCGGTGTAGCGGACGCGATACACCGCGCCCGCATAGTCGTCGCTGACGAGCAGGCTGCCGTCCGGCGCGACCAGCACATCGACAGGCCGTCCCCACGCCCGTTCACCCCGCAGCCAGCCCTCGACGAACGGCTCTTGCCGTACCACCTTGCCCTCGGCATCGAGTGCCACGCGCACGACCCGGTAGCCGACCTTGGATGAGCGGTTCCAGGAGCCATGCTCGGCGATGAAGAGGTTGTGGCGGTACGCCTGGGGAAAGCTGCTGCCGGTATAGAAGCGCATGCCGAGGGCCGCCACATGCGCGCCGAGCTTGCCCACCGGCGGCACATATCGGCTGCACGGATGTCCCGCGCCGAATTCCGGGTCCGGCACGTCGCCGGCATGGCAGAACGGATACCCGAAATGCTGGCCGGGCGCGGTAATGCGGTTGAGCTCATCGTCGGGCACGTCGTCGCCCATCATGTCGGCGCCGTTGTCGGTGAACCAGAGTTCGTGCGTGACCGGGTGCCAGTCGAAGCCGACAGTGTTGCGGATGCCGCGCGCCACCACCTCCAGGCCGCTGCCGTCGGCATTCATGCGCATCAGGTTGGCGTAGCGGTCTTCGTCGCGGTGGCAGACGTTGCAGGGTGCCCCGACCGGCACATACAGCTTGCCGTCCGGCCCGAAGGCGATGAATTTCCAGCCGTGGTGGGTTTCGGTCGGGAAGCGGTCGCTGACGACCACGGGGACGGGCGGATCGTCGAGCCGGCTGTCGATGCGGTCCAGCCGCACCACCCGCGATACGGCGGAGACATACAGCCTCCCGTCGCGCCAGGCGACGCCCACCGGCTGCTCCAGTCCCGAGGCGACCACCCGCACGGTAGCGCCGGGCGCCTGCAGCGGCAGCGCGTAGACTTGGCCCGTACGGCTGCCGACGTACAGGATGCCGGCCGGCGACAGCGCCATCTCGCGTGCCGACGGCATCGCCTCGGTGAGCAGCTCGACCCGGAAGCCGGGCGGCACGCGCAGCGTTTCGATGGGGAGCCTGGCAGCAGCGGGCAGCGCGCATCCAAGCCACGCCGCCAGCACAATGGCCCACCGTCCGTACCGTGCGCGCCACGTGGAGTGTCCGGTACGGCGGCGCACCTGACCTAAGTGTTTGTTTGGTCTGGAAAACTGCGCTATACTTACACGTTTCTGTGTACGCATACCCAGTTTTTCAAGGAAAAGATCCATGGTCGTGATCCGTCTGGCCCGCGGTGGCTCCAAGAATCGCCCGTTCTTCAACATCGTTGCGGCCGATTCGCGTAATCGCCGTGACGGCCGTTTCATCGAGCGCGTGGGTTTTTATAACCCGGTCGCCACGGAAGGTGAAGAAGGTCTGCGCATTGCCCAAGACCGCCTGTCGTACTGGCAAGGCGTGGGCGCGCAACTGTCGCCGACCGTTGCCCGTCTGGTGAAGCAAGGCGCCAAGAAGGCGGCTGCCTAAGTTTTGAGTTTGAACATGCGTCGATCGATGATGGCGCCGTCCGCGCACATATTGCCGTGACGCGCCCCATGCCGACGCAGATTCGCACGCGGCCCGGTCCGCTGGCTGCCTCCGCGCAGGCCACCTCGCAAAAGGTGGCGGAGCGGCTGGCAGGCATGCGTCCGGGAGCCGGCGTGAACCCGTCGCTGCCCGGCGATCTGGTCGAGGTGGGCTACGTGGGCGGTGCCTATGGCGTTCGCGGCTGGATCAAGGTGCAGCCGCACGGCGATGCCGAGGCGCTGCTGCACGCGGGCACCTGGTGGCTGAAACCGGCTGCCGGTGCGCCTGCCGTTTCGTCCGACTGGCGGGTGCTTCCCATTGGGACCTCGCGGGAACACAGCGGTTCGGTGGTGGCAGGGTCACCCGCCGTGCCGGATCGCAATGTCGCCGAGGCGCTGCGCAGCTGTACCGTGTGGGTCCGCCGTGCCGATTTTCCCACGCCGGCCGACGACGAGTTCTACTGGGTCGACCTGATCGGCTCGACGGTCGTCAATGAGCAGCAGGAAACGCTCGGCACGGTCGCCGGGCTGATCGACAACGGCGCGCACCAGATCCTGCGCATCGTGGACGAAAGCGGTACCGAGCGGCTCGTGCCGTTCGTCGAGGTGTATGTGAAGTCGGTGGATGTGGCAGGCAAGCGCATCGTCGTCGACTGGGGTCTGGATTACTGAACATGCGGCCGGAGAATTCGGCAATGCAGTTCGATGTCATCTCGCTGTTCCCGGAGATGTTCCGGGCGTTGACCGACTGGGGGATCACCAGCCGGGCAGCCAAGCAGCAGGTGTACACGTTGCGCACCTGGAACCCGCGCGATTTCACGACGGACAATTACCGTACCGTGGACGACCGACCCTATGGCGGTGGCCCCGGCATGGTGATGCTGGCCAAGCCGCTGGAAGCCGCACTCGATGCGATCCGCGAGACGCAGGCGCCCGCGCCGTCGCATGTGGTGCTGCTGTCGCCGCAAGGCCGGCCGCTGACCCACCGGCGGGTGATGGAGTTGGCGCAGCTGCCGGCGCTGACGCTGCTGTGCGGCCGCTACGAGGCCATCGACCAGCGTCTGGTCGACCGGCGCGTCGATGAAGAAATCAGCCTCGGCGATTTCGTGCTGTCCGGCGGTGAGATCGCCGCCATGGCCATCATCGACGCCGTGGTGCGGCAACTGCCCGGGGTGCTGGGCGATGCGCAGTCGGCGGTGCAGGACAGTTTCGTCAACGGCCTGCTGGATTGCCCACATTACACGCGGCCGGAAGAATACGAAGGCGTGCGCGTGCCCGATGTGCTGCTGGGCGGCCACCACGCCGAGATCGAGAAGTGGCGCCGTCAGCAGGCGCTGTTGAATACGATGCGCAAGCGGCCCGATTTGATCGAGGCGGCGCGCAGGCAAGGTTTGTTGTCCCGCAGCGATGAGGTCTTCCTCGCTGCCGCGGCGACGACGGCAAAGGGGTCGGACGCTTCCCTATCGGAAGCCCCGGCCAAGTGATGTTCCCATCCTCTACCGGGGCCGCGGTCGATTGACCGGGCAGAACGCCGGCATGATGGTTCAGGAGAAAAAGATGAATCTCATCGAGCAAATCGAGCAGGAAGAAATCAAGCGCCTGACGGCCAACAAGACGATCCCCCCGTTCGCCCCTGGCGACACCGTGATCGTCAACGTGAACGTCGTTGAAGGCAACCGCAAGCGTGTGCAGGCGTATGAAGGCGTGGTGATTGCCAAGCGCAATCGCGGCCTGAATTCGTCGTTCATCGTGCGCAAGATTTCTTCGGGCGAAGGCGTGGAGCGTACGTTCCAGCTGTACTCGCCGCTGCTGGCCAGCATCGAAGTGAAGCGTCGCGGCGATGTTCGCCGTGCCAAGCTGTACTACCTGCGCCAGCGCTCGGGCAAGTCGGCACGCATCAAGGAAAAGCTGACCTTCAAGCGCAAGGAAGTCGCTGCGCAATAATTTGCCGGCTTTGCGAAAAGGCACCTTCGGGTGCCTTTTTTCTCTTTTGCGGCGGGTGATCGCCTTCATGCGCGGATTGTCCGTCCCATCACCATTCCAGCCTGTTCCCCAACATGCGCCGTCCCGCATTCGATCCTGAGCAGTTGCCCGTGTTGCCGCCCGCGGCAACGCTGCCTGCGCTCGGGCCGGTGCGGCTGACGCCGGCATTCGTGCGCGAACGCCTGCATGCCCCGCCACCCTGGGCGCCCGAGCATACCGACGAATCCCGCCTGATCGACGCCTCGCTCAAGCTGCGCGAGGCGGCCGTGCTGGTGCCGCTGGTGCAGCGCAGCGCCGGATTGACCGTGCTGCTGACGCAGCGCAATGCCACCCTCAGCCAGCATGCCGGGCAGATCAGCTTTCCTGGCGGCGGGCGGGAATCCTCCGATCGCGATGCGGTGGATACGGCACTGCGCGAGACGGTGGAGGAGGTCGGCATCGGCGCCGAGCATGTGGAAGTGGTCGGGCGCCTGCCGGACTACATCACGGGCAGCGGCTTTCATGTGAGCCCGGTCGTGGGCCTGCTGACGCCCGGCTTCATTGCCCGGCCGGACCCGAGCGAAGTCGCAGAGGTCTTCGAGGTGCCGCTGGCCTTTCTGATGGACCCGGCCAACCACGAAGTGCGCGAGCTGCGCTGGGATGACCGCGTGCGCTGCTTCTATGCCATGCCGTACCGTCGCCCCGGCGGCGGCTACTACTTCATCTGGGGCGCGACCGCCGGGATGCTGCGCAACCTCTATCATTTGCTGGCGGCGTAGCGAAAGCGGCACGGTGCGCTGTGATGCGCACGCCCTGTGCTATCGTCTAACTCATCGCTTCCATGGCGCCCGCGCGCCCCAGCAACGCCAGCCCAATGACCTTTTTCTCCGTACTCTGCGCGCTGATTCTCGAGCAGTTCCGTGCGCTCAGCCGGGACAACCCGATCTACGACATCGTGCGCGCATTGGCCGCGCGGGCGGAAGAATGGTTTGACACGGGGCAGCGCCGCGATGCCGTGCTGGCGTGGGGCCTCGTCACGCTGCCGGCGGTGGTGGTGGTGGCGCTGGTGCACTACCTGCTGTCGTCGATCAGCATCGGGCTGGCGTTTCTGTGGAACGTGCTGATGGTCTACCTGACCCTCGGCTTCCGCCAGTTCAGCCACTACTTCACGGACATCCACGAAGCGCTGCGCCGCGACGATCTCACCGCGGCGCGGCTGATCCTCAGCGAATGGTCCGGGCGCGACACGGCCGACATGCCCGTCAACGAGATCGTGCGGCATACGCTGGAATGCGCGATCGTGGCGGTGCACCGCCACGTGTTCGGCGTGTTCTTCTGGTTCCTGGTGCCGATCGGGCCGGCCGGCGTGGTGCTGTATCGCGGCGCCGAATACCTGGCACGCCACTGGAGCGAGCCGTCGATGGACCGCAGCCCGGTGCTCAGCCTCTTTGCGCGCCAGGCGTTCCGCATCATCGACTATGTGCCGGCGCGGCTGACGGCGATTGGTTTCGCCATCGTCGGCGACTTTGAAGACGCCGTGTATGCCTGGCGCAACCTCGCCGCCAAATGGAACGATGAAGTGAACGGCATCCTGCTGGCGGCCGGCGGCGGCGCGCTGGGTGTGCGCCTGGGCGTACCGATCGCCCAGCGCGATTCCGCCGAGCGGATCGCCGACGAGGACAGCGCCTATCCGATGGATGTCGGGCAGGAGCCGACCGTGCGCACGCTGCAGTCCGCCGTGGGGCTGGTGTGGCGCGCGGTGGTGCTGTGGATGCTGCTGCTGGCGATGCTGTCGTTCGCCGTGTGGCTGGGCTGATCCGACCTTAGGCGATCGCGTCGCGATCCTTGCCGCAGCGCCAGCACTGGGCGAACTGCGGCTCGTGCTCCTCGCCGCAATGCGGGCAGCGCCACGTCGGTCCGGCCGGCGGATGGCGTGCCTGGTCCAGCAGTGCCTGGGCCTGCGGTTCCTGCTCCGGATGGACCAGCCAGACCTGCGCGGCGCAGTCCTGCGGCGGGACGTCGCCCGCCACGCTGCTCAGGTAGATGTTGCGCAGCTCCGTGCGGATACCGGCCGCGGCCAGCACGTTTTGCCAGTGTGCCGCCAGGCCGAGCGATGGACTGCTGACCAGCAGTTTCATCGACCTGTCCTCCTCCCGGTTGGGTCACCAGGGCTTCTGTTGCTCCGATTCGTGCAGCAGCTGCGCGTACAGTGCGTGGCGGCGCGGATCGATCTTGCCCTCGGCCATCGCACCCAGGATGCCACAGCCGGGCTCCTGCAGGTGGCGGCAGTTGTAAAAGCGGCATTCGGTCAGGCGCGGGCGGAATTCGGGGAAGGCGCGCTCCAGCATGCCTTCGCTCAGGTGGTGCAGGCCGAATTCCTGAAAGCCGGGCGAATCGATCAGCGCGCCGCCCTGGCCCCAGTCGGAGGGCAGGTGATAGAGCCGCGTGAAGGTCGTGGTGTGCTTGCCGGAGTCGAGCTTTTCCGAGATCTCGCGCGTTTGCGCGTCCACGCCCGGAATCAGAAGGTTCAGCAGCGACGACTTGCCCATGCCGGACTGCCCGATCAGGATCGAGGCGCGCCCCGCCACGTGCGGTGCCAGCATGGCGTGCGCCGCCTCCGGTGCGGCATGCACCGACAGTTCCACGACCGCGTAGCCGAGCGCCCGATACAGCGCCAATCGCGCCCGGGCCGTCTCCAGCCGCGCGGTCAGGTCGATCTTGTTGAGCAGGATCAGCGGGGTGATGCCCAGCGACTCCGACGCCACCAGCGCGCGGCCGAGCAGGTCTTCGGAAAAGCCCGGCTCGGTGCCGAGCATGATCAGGACCTGATCGATATTGGCGGCCAACTGCTTGGACTTGAACTGGTCGGACCGGTGCAGCAGGTTGCGGCGTTCCTCCACGCGCACCACCACGCCCTGGTCGACGGCGGTGGCCTCGAAGATGACGCGATCGCCGACCGCGCATTCGCTGCGCTTGCCGCGCGGGAAGCATTGCAGCAGGCCGCCGCCTTCCCGCTCGACGAGGTAATGGCGGCCATGCGCGGCGATCACCAGCCCATGTTCGCCGGTGCTGGTGTGCCGCCTGTCGTGACCCGCGCGGCCCGGTTTGCCGCGCGTCATGCGGCAGCCTGCACCAGTCGTGCCACGCGCTGCGACGCGGTGGGGTGGGAGTAGTAGAACGCCGAGTAGACCGGGTCGGGCGTCAAGGTCGAAGCATTGTCCTGGAACAGCTTGACCAGCGCCGAGATCAGGCGCGAGGCATCGGCATGCTGCGCGGCGAAGGCATCCGCCTCGAACTCGTGCTTGCGGGACGACAGGCTCGACAGCGGCGAGACGAAGAACATGAAGACCGGCAGCACCAGGAAGAACAGCATCAGCGCCAGCGCATGGTTGTCGGCGAACAGGTTGGGCGCCACGCCCAGGCCCAGGTAGAACCACTCGCGCGTCATCAGCCAGCCGAGCAGGGCCAGCAGCCCCAGGCTCAGCACGAACATCACGGCGATGCGCTTGGTGATGTGGTGGCGCTTGAAATGGCCCAGCTCATGCGCCAGCACGGCTTCCATCTCGGAGGCATCCAGTCGCGCGAGCAGCGTATCGAAGAAGACGATGCGCTTGGTGGCGCCGAAGCCGCTGAAATAGGCGTTGCCGTGGGCGCTGCGGCGGCTGCCGTCCATCACGAACAGGCCCTTGCTGGCAAAGCCGCAGCGCTTGAGCAGGCCCTCGATGCGCGTGCGCATCTCGCCGTCCTCGAGCGGGGTGAACTTGTTGTAGAGCGGGGCGATCACGTTGGGGTAGATCGCCTGGACGAACAGCGTGAAGGCCATCCACACCAGCCAGGTGTACAGCCACCAGCGCTCGCCCATCGAGTGCATCAGCCACAGCACGGCCAGCAGCAGCGGCAGCCCCAGCGCGGTGCCGATGGCCAGCCCCTTGAGATTGTCGGCCAGCCACAGCTTCCAGGTCATGCGGTTGAAGCCGAAGCGCTCTTCGACGACGAACTGGCTGTACAGCGAGAACGGCAGCTCGATCAGGCTGCTGATGGCGATGACCGAGGCGATCAGGGCCACGCCATACGCGTAGCCGGGGCCGAAGACGGACAGCCAGGCCTGGTTGAGCCAGTTCAGCCCGCCCAGCAGCGTCAGCGCGATCAGCAGCGTGGCCTGCACGGGGACTTCCAGCATCGCCAGGCGCGTGCGGGCGATGGTGTAGTCGGCGGCCTTGTGGTGCATGTCCAGCGTGATGGATTCGGCGAACTGCGCGGGCACGGTGTCGCGGTGGCGCGCCACGTGGCGGATCTGCCGGGCGGCCAGCCACAGGCGTGTGGCGACCATCAGCAAGAGGGCGATCAGGAAGACGGTGGTGAAGGCGGGCATGTGTGGGAACAGCTATCAGATATGCGAAAATTATAGCCTTCCGTTCATTTCTCAAGGCTTTCGCGTGAGCACCCCTCTTTCCCAGCCGGCCACGGCATCTTCGAGCGCCACCCGCGTCACCACCAAAATCGCCGCCAAGAGCGACAACAACCTGGTCTGGCTCGACATGGAGATGACCGGCCTGAGCCCCGAGAACGACCGCATCATCGAGGTAGCCATGGTCGTCACGGACTCGGAGCTGAACGTGCTGGCCGAAAGCCCGGTGCTGGTGATCCACCAGCCGGACGAGATCCTCGACGGCATGGATGCCTGGAACAAGGGCACGCACGGCCGCTCGGGCCTGATCGACAAGGTGAAGGCGTCGACCACCACCGAAGCGCAGGCCGAAGCCGATCTGCTGGACTTCCTGAAGAAGTGGGTGCCCAAGAGCAAGTCGCCGATGTGCGGCAACTCCATCTGCCAGGACCGCCGCTTCATGGCGCGCTACATGCCCAAGCTGGAGGCGTACTTCCACTACCGCAACCTGGACGTCTCCACGCTCAAGGAGCTTTGCAAACGTTGGCAGCCGGCCATCGCCAAGGGCTTCATCAAGCGCCAGCAGCACACCGCGTACGCCGACATCGTCGAATCGATCGAAGAGCTGCGCTACTACCGCCAGCACTTCATCCGCGACGTGCCGCAGACGCCGGAAGCCGAAGCGCTGGCCTCTTCGGTCGCGCCGTAAGCCTCAGACCTGCAGCGGCCTGGCGCGCACCGCGTGCTTGGGCCGCCAGGCCTTGACTACGCTGTCGTGCGTCTCGATGTAGGGGCCGCCGATCAGGTCGATGCAATAGGGCACCGCGGCGAAGATGCCCGGCACCGTTGCGCGGCCCTCGGCGTCCTTCAGGCCCTCCAGCGTTTCCCGGATGGCGCGCGGCTGGCCGGGCAGGTTGATGATCAGCGCCGCGCGCGACGGCGTTTCGCGGATCACCGCCACCTGCCGCGACAGGATCGCCGTCGGCACGAACTGCAGGCTGATCTGCCGCATCTGCTCGCCGAAGCCCGGCATCTCCTTGGTGGCGACCGCCAGCGTGGCTTCCGGCGTGACGTCGCGGCGCGTGGGGCCGGTGCCGCCGGTGGTCAGCACGAGGTCGCAGCCGACGCGGTCGACCAGGTCGATCAGCGTAGCGCTGATGGTGGCCTGCTCGTCCGGAATCAGGCACTCCACGCCTTGCCACGGCGACGACAGCGCGGTGCCGAACCAGTCGCGCAGCGCGGGAATCCCCTCATCCTGGTAGACGCCCGTCGATGCACGGTCGGAAATCGACACGAAGCCGACGATCAGCTCGTCTGGATGGCGGCGGGTGACGGCGGCGGAGGCGGTCATGCCTGGTCGTCTTCCAGGTCGGAGGGTTCGGCGTCTTCGCCGGTCTGATCATGGCCGGCCAAGGCTTGCTTGACCGCCTGGAACAGCTCGCGCGAAGACTTGGGCGGCTTGCCCAGTTGCGCTTCCTTGCGGGCGTTGCGCACCAGGGTGCGCAGGGCCTGCACGTCGGTGTCCGGGTGCGCGGCGATGAACTCGGTGATGGCGCCATCGTCGGCGAGCAGGCGGTCGCGCCAGCGCTCGATGGCGTGCAGGCGCGCGGTCTCGGCCTTGGAGGCGCCCACGAAGGTAGCCAGCACGCGGCGGATGGCCTCGATGTCATCGTCGGTCAGCGCGCGCATCAGCTTGCCGATGTACTGCATCTGGCGGCGCTTGCCTTCGTGGCTGGTGATGCGCTTCGCCTCGCGCAGGGCGTCGGCCAGCGTTTCGGGCAGCGGGACCTTGGCGAGTCGGTCCTTGGGCAGCGCTTCCAGCGCGGTGCCCAGATCTTGCAGGGCGGTGACCTCGCGCTTGCGCTGCGATTTGCTCTTGGGCGTACCCGGATCGTCCTCGTCACCGATGTCGGTGCGCACGACGGGTTGCAGATACGAAGGGTTGTGGCGGGATGCTCGGCTCATGGCGCGCATTGTATCTTGCTATGATGGCCGCTTAAGCTTAAAAGCGCGCCGAAAACACACCAAGCGGCGCCCCAACGTTTTCCTCTCTTCCTGCCTATGTCCGACACGCTCGATTCCAAGACCGATTCCGTTTTTGCCTACCGCCGCGAGCGGCTCGAGGAAATGGCGCGCGATGTGCTGCGCGTTGCACGCGAACTCGGCGCCACCGATGCCGCCACGGAAATCTCCGAAGGCCAGGGCTTGTCGGTCACGGTGCGCAAGGGCGAGATCGAGACCATCGAGCAGAACCGCGACAAGGTGGTCGGCGTGACGGTGATGCTGGGCAAGAAGCGCGGCAACGCCAGCACCTCGGATTTCTCGCCGGCTGCGCTGCGCTCCACCGTCGAGGCGGCCTACAACATCGCGCGCTTCACCGCCGATGACGACTGCGCCGGGCTGGCCGAAGAGGAATTGCTCGAGCGCCAACCGCGCGACCTGTCGCTGTACCACCCGTGGACGCTCGACGCCGAAGCCGCCGTGGAGATCGCCCGCGCCGCCGAGGCCGCCGCCTTCGCGGTGAGCCCGAAGATCCGCAACAGCGACGGCGCCAGCGTGTCGGCGCAGCATTCGCATTTCGTCCTGGCGACCTCGCGCGGGTTCCTGGGCGGCTATCCGTATTCGCGGCATTTCATTTCGTGCGCGCCGATCGCCGGCTCGGGCCAGCAGATGCAGCGCGACGACTGGTATTCGTCCAAGCGCTCGCCCAAGGACCTGGCGGCACCCGAGGCCATCGGCCAGTACGCTGCCGAGCGCGCGCTGGCGCGGCTCTCCGCGCGCCGGCTGAGCACCCGCAAGTGTCCGGTGCTGTTCGAGGCGCCGCTGGCGGCGGGTCTGCTGGGCGCGTTCGTCCAGGCGGTGTCGGGCGGTGCGCTGTATCGCAAGTCGACCTTCCTGCTCGACTCGCTCGGCAAGGCAATCTTCGCGCCGCACGTGCAGATCAAGGAAGACCCGCACGTGCCCAGCGGGATGGGCAGCGCACCGTTCGATGAGGAAGGCGTGCGCACGCAGCGCCGCGACGTGGTCCGGGATGGCGTCGTCGAAGGCTATTTCCTGTCGACGTATTCCGCGCGCAAGCTGGGCATGCAGACCACCGGCAACGCGGGCGGCTCGCACAACCTGACGCTGTTCTCCGACCGGACGCAGCCGGGCGACGATTTCGCCGGCATGCTGCGCCGCATGGGCACGGGCCTGCTGGTGACGGAGCTGATGGGGCAG
This sequence comes from Ralstonia pseudosolanacearum, assembly GCF_024925465.1. NCBI lineage: Bacteria > Pseudomonadati > Pseudomonadota > Betaproteobacteria > Burkholderiales > Burkholderiaceae > Ralstonia > Ralstonia pseudosolanacearum. The sequence continues at coordinate 1,428,899 of NZ_CP103852.1, forward strand.
GGCGTGAACTATGTGACCGGCGACTATTCGCGCGGCGCGTCGGGCTACTGGGTGGAGAACGGCGTGATCCAGTACCCGGTCGAGGAGATCACCATTGCCGGCAACCTGCGCGACATGTTCCGCCAGATCGTCGCCATCGGGGCGGATGCGCTGATCCGGGGCACCAAGGAAACCGGCTCGATCCTGATCGAGCAGATGACGATCGCCGGCGAGTAAGCCGAGTCGTCCCAACCGCCCCAACGAAAAACGCGCTCATCGATGAGCGCGTTTTTTCATGCCGGTCTCATGCCGGTTGCCGCCGGCTTCATTGCTCGTCCGACGGCGGACGCTCGTAGGTGACGAAGGCGTAGTCGAAGTCGTTGGGTGCCGCCGCGTGGTGGGTTTCGCGCGCGACCTCGTGCCAGACCGCCGGGTCGGGCGCCGGGAAATGCGCGTCGCCCTCGAAGTCGGCGTCGATCTCGGTGACGATCAGCCGGTCGGCGCTCGGCAGCGCATCGTTATACAGCTGCGCGCCGCCGATCAGGAAGATCTGCTCGACGCCGATGCACAGTCGCTGCGCGTCTTCCAGCGAATGCGCGATCTCGCAGCCGGGCAGCGCCAGCTTCGCGTTGCGCGTGACGACGATGTTGCGGCGGCCCGGCAGCGGGCGGCCGATCGATTCATACGTCTTGCGGCCCATCACGATGGGCGCGCCCATGGTGGTGCGCTTGAAGTGCGCCAGGTCTTCGGGCAGGCGCCAGGGCAGGGTGTTGTCGCGGCCGATCACGCCATTGCGGGCGCGCGCGACGATCAGGGTCAGGAGCGTCATACGGCTACGGGCGCTTTGATCGCGGGATGGCTTTCGTAGCCGACGATCTCGAAGTCTTCGTATCGGTAATCGAAGATGCTGTCCGGCTTGCGCTTGATGTGCAGCTTTGGGAGCGGCAGCGGCGTGCGCGCGAGCTGCGTCTCGACTTGTTCGAAGTGGTTGTTGTAGAGATGGCAGTCGCCGCCGGTCCAGACGAAGTCGCCCACGTCCAGGTCGGTCTGCTGCGCGATCATGTGCGTGAGCAGCGCGTAGCTGGCGATGTTGAACGGCACGCCGAGGAAGATGTCCGCGCTGCGCTGGTAGAGCTGGCACGACAGCTTGCCGTCGGCCACGTAGAACTGGAAGAACGCGTGGCAGGGCGGCAGCTTCATGCGCGGGATGTCGCCCACGTTCCAGGCCGAGACGATCAGCCGGCGCGAGTCCGGATTGCGCTTGATCTGTGCGATCAGCTCGGCGATCTGGTCGATGTGCTCGCCCGACGGCGTCGGCCATGAGCGCCACTGGTAGCCGTAGATCGGGCCCAGTTCGCCTTCCGCATCGGCCCATTCGTCCCAGATGGTGACGCCGTTCTCCCGCAGCCAGCGCACGTTGGTCGCGCCCTGCAGGAACCACAGCAGCTCATAGACGATGGACTTGATGTGGACCTTCTTGGTGGTCACCAGCGGAAAGCCCTGCTGCAGGTCGAAGCGCATCTGATGGCCGAACACGGAGCGCGTGCCGGTGCCGGTGCGGTCGGCTTTGTCGGTGCCATGCTCGTGGACATGGCGCATCAGGTCGAGATAGGGCTGCATGGCGCGGCGGGGCGGCGGAAACAATCGAGCCGCATTGTAACGTGACCGGCTTGGCGAGGCCGGGGGACTGTACCGGCTGTTCCGGCGAACTGGCCCGGTCGGAGCGGCGGAACAGTTTGACCGACAAATCGCGGAATTGTCGATGTCGCAGGCGGTGGCGGGCTGGGAAGATCGGGCCATCTTCAGAACTGTCCGCAGGAGCCTGCCATGCTGTCGATCGCCAATGCCGCTTCGCTCAATCGTGCTGCTGAACTGCGCCGTCTGCGCGCGGCGGCCGCCGTCGTCAATGCCGTGATTCCGCCGACGCCGCAGTACTGCTGGCCGCTGTTGTCGCAGGCGCTGGGGGCTGCCGTGTGGGTCAAGCACGAGAACCACACGGAAGTGGGCGCCTTCAAGGTGCGCGGCGGGCTGAACTACCTGCACGCCTTGCGCCGCCGCGAGCCGGAACTGCGCGGCGTGATTGCGGCGACACGCGGCAACCATGGGCAGTCGATCGCCCTGGCGGCGCAGAAGCAAGGCATGTCGGCCACCATCGTGGTGCCCCACGGCAACAGCGTGGAAAAGAACGCCGCCATGCGCGCGCTCGGCGCCGAGCTGGTCGAAGCCGGCGAAGACTTCCAGGCGAGCCGCGAAGCCGCGGCAAGGCTGGCCGCCGAGCGCGGCCTGCACCTGGTGCCGGCCTTCCACGACGACCTGGTGGCCGGGGTGGCCAGCTATTGGCTGGAGTTTTTCGAGGAGGCCGCGCCGCTGGACGTGGTCTACGTGCCGATCGGCATGGGCTCGGGCATCTGCGCGGCGGCGGCGGCGCGCGATGCGTTCCGGTTGTCGACGCGCATCATCGGCGTGGTGTCGGCGCATGCGCGATGCTACGACTACTCGTTCAACTGCGGCGCGCCGATTTCCGCGCCGGTATCGACGCAACTGGCCGACGGCCTGGCATGCCGGACGCCGGATGCGACGGCGCTGGAGGTGATCCGCGCGGGCGTCGACGAAATCGTCACGGTGACGGATGACGAAGTCGCCGAGGCCATCCGCCTGTATTTCTCCACTACGCACAACATTGCGGAGGGCGCCGCCGCCGCGGCCCTGGCGGCGGCCTGGCAGCAGCGCGACCAGTTGGCCGGCCTGCGCGTCGGCCTGCCGCTGACCGGCGGCAACATCGACCGCGCCACGCTGGCGCGGGTGCTGGCCGGTCAGCCGATCGGCGCTTAAGCCGGTTGCTGGCGGCGGTGCTGCACCAGCCAGCCGCCGCCGAGCACCACCATGAACACGATCGCATAGACCGCCCACGCCAGCAGGGGCTGTTCGGCGAAGACCGGCTTGACGACCGGTTCGGCCACGATCATGTGCGCTGCGGTATACGCCAGCACCGCTGCGCCGCCGTAGATGATGACCGGAAAGCGTTCGATCAGCCGCAGCACGACGCCGCTGCCCCACACGACCACCGGCACGCTGACCAGCAGCCCCAGCACCACCAGCAGGAAGCTTCCGTGCGAGGCACCGGCAATGGCGAGCACGTTGTCGATGCCCATCACCGCGTCGGCGATGACGATGGTTTTCATGGCGCCGAGCAGCGTATGGCTGGCCGTGCCGTGTGCGCCATCGTCCTGGCCATCGTCGGCCAGCAGCTTCCAGGCGATCCAGACCAGCGCCAGGCCGCCAACCAGCATCAGGCCGGGGATCTTCAGCAGCCAGACCACCGCCAGCGTCATCAGCGCGCGCACGACGATGGCGCCCGCCGCGCCCCAGAGGATGGCCTTCTTCTGCAGATCGGGCGGCAGGTTGCGCGCGGCCAGTGCGATGAGGATGGCGTTATCGCCGGCCAATACCAGGTCGATCACGATGATCGATGCCAGCGCGGCGGCAAACTGCATGGTGAAGATTTCAGACAACCACTCCATGACGGCTCCAAGGTCAGACAAGAAACGGGTTGACCGGATGCATGGAAGGCTGGGGCGAGACGCTTTGCAGACCATGGATCCGGTTGCAAAGGTCTTGCTCGACACCGGCAGGCCAGGAGCCTGCGGATGCCGGCACGACCGGAAGCGTGCGCTTCGTCATGACGATCGTGCCTGGGGCTGAAGAACCCCCGAGCTACTCCCCTTTGAGGAAGTCGGCATTATAGCGCACACAGCGCCGGCCGCGCTGCAAACGTGCGGTATCCGCGCAATGGCCGGCCGTGTGCGGAAATTGCAGCCCCGCGGGCGATTTTTACGATGCATGCCGTGCGGCATCGCCGGGCTCTCGGGTGAACGGACGGTAGCGGTGTCTCCGGGCGGCGTCTACGCTACACATTCGCCAGTGCGAAGGCGGTGGCACATTTTTCGCTGCCATGGAGCGTCATGACAAGGCCGTATCGTCCCGTTACACCCCACCGGGAGACACCATGCAGGGCACCAAGCCGTCCGCCGATGCCTACGCCCGCCGGGCGCTGGCTCGCCTGATCCAGCACCCGCCGTCCGTCGATGCGACCGGCGCCGGCCTGGCGTTCTACCAGCTCTTTGCCGAGGACGACGCGGCGCTGCGTGCCGAGGCCCAGGCCGGCCTGTTGGCGCCAGCCGCTCGTGTCAGCCCGAAGTTCTTTTACGATGCGCTCGGATCGCGGCTGTTCGAGGCCATTACCGATTTGCCCGAGTACTATCCGACCCGCACCGAGGCCGCCATCTTCAGTCTGCACGCCGCCGAGATCGCGCTGCGCGTGGGGCGGGGCGCGACTCTGATCGACCTGGGCGCCGGCAATTGCCAGAAGGCCGCACGCCTGTTCCGGACCCTGGCGCCGGCGTGCTACGTTGCGATCGACATCTCGGCGGATTTCCTGCGCGACACGCTGCGTGCGCTGGCCTGCCAGCATCCGCAACTGCCGATGGTCGGCATCGGCGCCGACCTGTGCGCGCCGCTGGCGCTGCCCGAGGCCGTCGGGCCAGGGCGCCGCGTCTGGTTCTATCCGGGGGCCAGCCTCGGTAACTTCACGCCGGACGAGGCGCTGTCATTCCTCGTTCGTCTGCGCGAGGCGTCGTCGCCGGGCGATTGCGTGCTGATTGGGGTCGACCTGATCAAGGCGGCCGGCAGGCTGGAAGCCGCATACGACGATCCGCTCGGCGTGACGGCGGCGTTCAACCTGAACGTGCTGCGCAACCTGAACCGCCTGCTGGGCACGGATTTCGATGTGCGGGACTGGCGCCATGTGGCGCTGTATCGGGCGGAGGTGCATCGCATCGAGATGCATCTGGAGGCCCGGCGCGATCTGACGGTGCGCTGGGGCGAGCATGCGCGCGCCTTCGCCGCGGGCGAGCGGATGCATACCGAGAACTCCGTCAAGTACGACCTGCCGCGCCTGCGCGCGCTGTTCGAGGCGGCCGGCTTCGAAGCACTGCATGCCTGGACCGACGCCGACCAGGATTTCGCGGTCTGCCACGCCTGCATCGGCCGGTAGAGGCCCGCGCCGCCAGGCGGGAAGCGGCGGTGGACCGGTGCGATAATGGAACGGTCCCCGCCTGCCAGAGGTCGCCGCGATGGCCGAATTCTTCATGCTCCCCGACCCGACGTTCATCGGGGCGCTTTCCGACTGGACCGATGGGCGCCGCTTGCCGCGCCAGGGCATCGCCCACAGCCTGGTCGATGCGCGCAACCGCACGCTGGCCCTGCTGGCCGCCTTCGGCGACACGCAGCGCGGCTGGCAGATCGAGCGCGTGCTCCATCATGCGCCGCCGCTGTGGACGCTCGGGCAACTGGCCTGGTTTGCCGAATTCTGGTGCCTGCGCGAGCCGCGCCGTGTCGGTGAGGACGCGGTCGAAGACGGCGGCGGCACCGAATGGGCGCTGCCGTGCTGGCAGGCGACCCTGCCGGCCGGGCTGGACGGTGCCGACAGCTTTTTCGACATGGACCGCATGCCGCCCGACGCCTGCTGGGCGCTGACGCTGCCGGGCATCGCGACGATCAAGCGGTACGCGCACGATGTCCTCGACCGCGTGCTGCGCAAGCTGGCGACGCTTGGCACCGACGAGGACGCGGCGCTCGAGCCGTTCCGCTGGGCGGTGTTCCACGAAGACCTGCGCGCCGAGCATCTGCATGGCCTGCTGCAGGTCCTGGGGCTGCAGCCGGCCGGGCAACCGCCGCTGGCGGCCGTGGCGGTGCCCGCCGCGCGGACGCTGTCCCTGCCTGGCGGCCGCTTCCAGATGGGGTGGCCCGATGCCGACGGCTTCGTGTTCGACAACGAGTGTCCGCCGCACCGGACTTACGTGCCGGCGTTCGAGATCGACGCGCAGCCGGTCACCAACGGCCAGTATCTGGAGTTCGTCGAAGACGGCGGTTACGACCATCCGCAGTGGTGGTCGGCCGCGGGCATGGAATGGCTGATGATGCAGGAGCGCTCGGCACCGCTCGGCTGGCGCCGCGATCCGGCCTCGCGCACGTGGCAGGTGGTGCGGTATGGCCAGCTGCGCACGCTCAATCGCGACGAGCCGGTGCGCCACGTCAGCCTGTACGAGGCGCAGGCGTGGTGCCGCTGGGCCGGCCGCCGCCTGCCGACCGAAGACGAATGGGAGATGGCCGCGGTGCTCGGCCGTGCGGGCTTCCACTGGGGGCAGGTGTGGGAGTGGACGTCGTCGCCGTTCGAGCCGTACCCCGATTTCGTGCCGGGTGCGCCGCGCGGGCGGGTGGCGACGCTGTCCGCGCCGCATTTCATGACCATGCAGACGGTGCGGGGCGCGGCAGCGCATACGCCGCAGCGGGTGCGGCATCCGCGCTTCCGCGGTTTCCTGTTGCCGGAGCGGGATGATGTCTTTGTCGGCTTCCGCACCTGCGCTCTGTGAAGCGGGCGCCGGAAAAACAGAAAGGCCCCGAATGGGGCCTTTCTTCATAGCGACGATGCGCGTAGCCGATCAGCGATCGAAATCGCGCGAGCGGCCCTTGCTGCCGTAGCCGTTGCCATTGCTGTTGCCATAGCTGCGGCGGGGTGCGCCGTTGCTGTTGTCGTCACCGAAGCGGCGCGGGGCGCCATCGCGGTTGCCGTAGCTGCTGCCATTGCCGTTGCTATTGCCGTAACCGCTGCGGGCCGGGCGTTGCTGCCAATCGCTGCGGCCTTCCTGGCTGCGCGGCTGGCGCGGGTCGAAGCGGTCGCCGTTGCGGGTTTGCTGGCCGTACGACTGACGCGGGGCCGCGTTGTCGCGGTTGCCCCAGTCGCGTTGTTGGCCACCACCTTGATAGCCGGTGCCGCGGTCGCCACGGTCATCACGGCGCGGGGCGAAGCTATCGCGGTCACCGCCGAAGCTGCGCTGGAAACGGCCTTCGCTGTTGCCGCCATTGCCGCCGTTACCCGTGCGCGCGGCGTAGCCGTCACGCTGGCCACGCCAGTTGCCGCCGCCGTTGCCGCCACCATTGCCACGGTAGCCGCCACGGTCGCCACCGGCGCGCGGGCCGCCGCTGCGCGGCTTGGGCGAGCGCTTCGGTTCGAGGCCCTCGACGACGGTCGCGTCGATGCGGCGGTCGACAAAGCGCTCGATGCGGCGCCATTGGAACGTATCGCCGTGGTTCACCAGGTTGATGGCGATGCCGCTGCGGCCGGCGCGGCCGGTGCGGCCGATGCGGTGCACGTAGTCTTCAGCCTGCTTGGGCAGGTCAAAGTTGACCACGTGGGTGATGTCCGGCACGTCGATGCCGCGCGCGGCCACGTCGGTGGCCACCAGCACGCGCAGTTGGCCGCGGCGCAGCGCCGTCAGCGTACGATTGCGCGCACCTTGGTGCATGTCGCCGTGCAGGGCGCCGGCGGAGAAACCGGTCTCGGTCAGGCGCTCGGCCAGCGAGTCGGCGTCGCGCTTCGTGGCGGTAAAGACGATGGCCTGCTTGAGCGTCGCATCGCGCAGCAGGTGGTCAAGCAGCTGCTGCTTGTGCGACAGGTCGTCGGTGAAGTGCAGGCGCTCTTCGATATTGCTCTGGTCGACCTTGGCGGCGGCGATCTCGATGCGTTGCGGCTCGCGCATCATGCGCTCGGCGAGCTGCTCGATGCGGCGGTCCATGGTGGCCGAGAACATCAGCATCTGGCGCGACGCCGGCGTGGCGCCGACGATGGCTTCGATGTCGTCGGAGAAGCCCATGTCGAGCATGCGGTCGGCTTCGTCGAAGACCAGCATGTCGAGCGCCGACAGGTCGATGCGGCCCGAGTCGATGTGGTCGAGCAGGCGGCCCGGCGTGGCGATGATGATGTCAGGCATGCGCGCCAGCATGTCGAGCTGCTTGGGGTAGGGCATGCCGCCCAGGATGCTCGCGCAGACGATGCGGCGCAGGTGGCGGCCGTACTGTGCGGTGGCGGTCGTCACCTGCAGGGCGAGTTCGCGCGTGGGCGTGAGCACCAGCAGCGACGGTTTGGCCGGCTCCGGGCGCGGACGGCGGCCCTTGACGCGCTGCTGCGGGCCGTCGGCGCGCGGGCGCTGCGGCTCGGGCTGTTCGCTGATGCGCTGGATGGCCGGCAGCATGAACGCCGCGGTCTTGCCCGAGCCGGTCTGGCTCGTGACCAGCAGGTCGCGGCCCGACAGGCAGGCGGGAATCGCCTGGGCCTGAACCGGCGTCGGCTGGGTGTAGTTCAGTTCGCCGAGCGCGCGGGCGATGCGTTCGTCCAGGCCGAGCGCGGCAAAAGCGCTGGCCTGGGTGGCGGCGTTGGCGATGAGGGTATCGGAATCGGTTTCAGCGTGCGCGATTGCGCCGCTGCCGTTTTGAGGCTGCGTCATGTCGAATCGTAGGTTGGGCTGCCGCGTTGCTGCATCATGCGATGCGGACAACGGAAAAGAGAACGGCGACCGGTTAATCACGGGGCGTCGGCGCCAATCGGAGAAGCCGGTTCGACAGACGGGGCTGCAAAAACGGACAGGCGGGGGAGCAGGCCGGCCTCAAGCTGAACTCATTCAGCGAGGTGGGGCGGCGGCGGTCCCTGCGGCGTGGGTTGAAATCACGCGGGATCGGAGACGATACCAAACAAAAATGGCAATCGGCTGCGCATGCAAGAGGACGGTATCGAGGACGATGGGCGCCGGTGAATGGAACCCGACACATCGGCCAACCGCAAGACGGGCAGTAAGCAGCCAAGCCCGGAACTGTAGCACGATTTTTTGCGGTGCGTCAAAACATTGCGCAGGTGTTGTTGGCGGGTTGCCGCATCCGGAACGCGGCCTATACTCGAAACACCGGTCAATGCAGGCCGGCAAAGGGGCGGATGATGGAACACCCGATGGCCTTCTCCAACCTCTACCTGTTGCTCGCCGTCTGCGTGGCGGGCCTGATCGGCTTGGCTTCTGCGCCACTGGTGATCCGAAGTGCGCGGGTAGGGGTCCGCGTGCTGTTGACGGTGATCGGGGTGCTGCTGGGCCTGCTCGTGCTCGAGGTGCTGCCGGTGCTGACCTAGAGGGGCCCGGTGCATCCGCTGCCATGGGCCCGCCCGCGCATCGATGGCGGGCCTCGTCGTTTGTACGGCGGCGGAAGCGAAAAAGCCAGGCAATTGCCTGGCTTTTTGTCGTATTCGCTGGTCCCGCCGACAGGAATCGAACCTGTATCTCACGCTTAGGAGGCGCGTGCACTATCCATTGTGCTACGGCGAGTGACCTGGTCCGGGCGGCGTGCGGGCCGCCCCGGGCGAGCGGCGATTCTACGCAATTTGCTCGATCAAGGCCAGCCGCCTCAAGCGCGCTTGGCTTGCCCCGATGCCGACGCCTCCACGCTCAGCGCTTCGCGGCGGAAGCTCCGCGAAGCCGCGTGGTAGAACGGCCGCGGGCTGAATTGCCGGGCCACGAACGATGCCAGCAAGGTCGCCGCCAGCAGGTGGAACATCATGTTCTGGCTGCGCGTCATCTCCATGACGATCACGCTGGCGGTGATCGGCGCTTGCGTGGCCGCGGCCAGGAAGGCGGCCATCGACACCAGCACCAGCACGCGTTCGTCGGTCAGGCCGGCGGTGAGTTGCCACAGGTGTTCGCCGAGCCCCGCGCCGATCGCCAGCGACGGCGTGAAGATGCCGCCGGGAATGCCCGCGAAGTAGGACGCCACCGTCGCCGCCAGCTTGGCGATGCCGAATCCATGCGTCGCGATCGGGTGGTCGTTGAGCAGAGCAGCGGCCTGGTCGTAGCCGGTGCCGTAGGTGGTGCCCTGCGTGGCCGCGCCGATGCAGGCGATCACCACGCCGCAGCCGAACGCTACCCACACCGGATGCCGCTGCGCTTGCTCGGCGAGGGCGGCGGGGAGGATGCCGGCGACGCCGCCCAGCAGCAGCTTGGCGAACAGCCCGCCGAGGATGCCGCAGACCAGCGCCGCCAGCAGGATCCAGGGCCATGCCTCGCGCAGGAACAGGATCGGTTCGCGGACCAGGAAGTAGGGGTTGTTGCCGACCACCGCCAGCGACAGGAAGCCCGAGGCGAGGACGCCGGCCAGCACCAGCCGGTCCCAGCGCAGGGCGGCGCCCTTGCCGAGCTCTTCGATGGCGAACACGACGCCCGCCAGCGGCGTGTTGAACGCCGCGGCCAGGCCGCCCGCGGCGCCTGCCGTCAGCAAGGCCTGCGCATGAAAGCCGACCCGCACGCCGGCGCGCCGTTGCCACCAGTGGCCCCAGGCCAGCATGGCCGCCGCACCCACCTGCACCGACGGGCCTTCCCGCCCGACGGAGGCGCCCAGGAACAGTGCGGCTGCCGTCAACCCGATCTTCCACAGCGCTTGGGGAAACGACGCGAGCGTCGTCTGGGCCACCCCGAACGGCGGCAGGTGCTGCGTTGCAATGACCTGCGGGATGCCGCTGCCGCGCGCCTGCGGGGCGACCCGCAGCGTCAGCCACCGCAATGCCGCCAAGCCGGGCGGCAGCAGTACGAACGTGAGCCAGGCGACATGTGCGTGCAGCCTGTGCTGGAGCGCGAGCGCGGTATCGGCCAGCCAGGAGAACAGCAGCGAGAACATCGCCACGCCGCTCGCGCCGGCCAGAAAGATCGTGAAGCGTAGCCCGTTGCGCGACATGCGCGAGGTCTGGCGCAGCTTGCGGTCGAGTGCGCGCAGCAGGCGCTCGCGCAGCCGGGCGAGGAGAGAGGGCGACGGAGCGTCATGCATGGCGGGCGGGTCGATGAGGCGGGCGGAGCACAGCCACAGTCTTGTGAAAGGTGGATGATCGTACCGCTCCCGTGGACCATTTCCCACAGTTCCATGGAGGTTTCGGAGCCGCAAACGCTAACGTGCACCAACGATTGGTCGACGAATCAGACTTAAGTATTACGAACTTTGCGGGGGCTGTTTGCAGAAGTTATGCTTTACACCTCAGTCGAGGGAAAGCCATGGCGACCATTACGCTTGCATCCGAAGAACGGGACGATCCGTGGACGGTGGAGCCGACGCTTGAGGGTTTGCTCCCGAAACAGCGGTCGGGCACGCTCGATCGCCCCATCTATTTCCGTCACACCGATACGCCGGACGGCCACGTCATCAAGCAGTATCCGGACGGCTCGCGCCAGCTGGTGCGCTTCGTCGGCCTGGAAGAGCAGGTCGTCAAGCACTTTCTGTAGTCCCTCCAGCCTTTATCGGACCCTGTCCCGAACATGCCGCATGGCGCGCTGACTGTGCCATGCGGCATGTTTCATTGTCTTTCCTGACGACGCGCTTGCATAAGGAACGCACTATGATTCGTGCCAAATCACGGACAAGCGATCTCTAAGTTCATGGGCAGTCTGCAAGGGTTTGTGCCGGTCACGCCGCCGGTCAAGGGGAAGGGGTCGGAGTCGACCGCCGCGCCGCACGCGATCGACATGGTGACGCCATGGCCGGTGCGCGACTGGGCGCCGGAGGTGGCGCCGGACGAGGCGGCCGCGATGCGCACGGCGCTGGAGCGCGGCAACGTGCTGCATTTCCCCGCGCTGGCGTTTCGGCTCGATGCGCGCGAGCGGCGCTTTCTCGACGCCCGCTGGTCCGACGGCAAGACCAAGAACATCAACCTGCGGGCCAACGAGGCGAACGTGCGCGGCGCGGTGGGCGACCCGGCCGACCTGCGCGATCTCGCCGCGCTGATCCGCCGCTATGCCGACGCCGCCGAGCAACTGGTGCGGACACTGTTTCCGGCCTACGTCCCGTACCTGAAGCGGGCCGGCACCTCGCTACGGCCGGCCGAGATCGCCGGACGGGCGGTGAGCTGGCGCAAGGACGATACGCGCCTGCATGTCGATGCGTTCCCGTCGAATCCGCTGCATGGCCAGCGGCTGCTGCGCGTGTTCCACAACGTCGATCCGAATGCGCCGCGCGTGTGGCGCGTCGGCGAGCCGTTTGGCGATTTTGCCCGGCGCTTCGTCCCGCAGACGCACGGCATGCTGCCCGGCCAGGCGTGGCTGATGCATCGGCTCCACATCACCAAGCGTGCGCGCTCGGAATATGACCACCGCATGCTGCAGTTGCATGACCTGGCCAAGGCGGACGCCGGGTACCAGCGCACCGCCCCGCAGCAGACCTTCGCATTCGAGCCGGGCGCGACCTGGATGGTGTTCAGCGATCAGGCGTTGCATGCGGCCATGCACGGCCGGGCGATGATGGAGCAGACCTTCTACCTGGATCCCGCCGCCATTGCCGACCGCACGCATTCGCCCGAGGCCGTGCTGTCGCGCATGCTCGGCAAGCCGATGCTGCCGGGGCAGCGCTGACGCACACGGCCGTCGCGCGCCGCGGCGGCCGATGCGCGGCCGCGCGGCCCGAGGTCAGTCGGTGACCTTGTCGCTCGGGTACTTGAACGAATCCCGCAGCAGGAAGTTCATCGGCATGTCGAGCTTCGCGCTGTTGGGCGGGATCGGCTGCTGGAACCACTTCTTGTAGAACCTCTCGGCATCGTAGTCGAGGATGATGGCGGTCATGGCCCGGTCGACCGTGTGCTTGAAGTCGGGATCGCTCTTGCTGAGCATGATCGCGTAGGGCTCGACCGTCATCATGTCGCCCACCACGGTGTAGTCCTGCGGATGCTTTGCGTTGGCGCGGAAGCTGTAGAGCTGCACGTCATCCATGACGAACGCATCGGCCTTGCCCGACTCCACCATGGCGAAGGCCTCGGCATGCTCCTTCACTTCCTCGAACTTGATGCGCAGCACGCGCGCGTCGTTCATCTTGCGCAGCTCGGCGACGCTGGTGGTGCCCTTGGTCGAGACCACGGTCTTGTCGCGCAGGTCATCCCACCTGTGGATGCCCGACGCGGTCTTGACCAGCATGCGGATGCCCGCGATGTAGTGCGGAATGGTGAACGCGACCTGTTCGCGGCGCTCGCGGTTGTTGGTGGTCGTGCTGCATTCGAGATCGGCCTTGCCCTCCTGGATCGTAGGGATGCGGGTCGATGGCGTGACCAGGACGTACTGCACCTTCAGGTCGGGCCGCTTGAGCTCCGTGCGCAGCTTGTCGACCACGCGCAGGCACAGGTCCACTGTGTAGCCGATGGGCTTCTTGCTGTCGGCGTCGTAGTACGAGAAGGGCGAGGCGCTTTCGCGATACGCGATGCGGACGGTGCCGGTGTCGCGGATGCGGTCGAGGACGGGTGTGGCGGATGCCAGGGCGGTGCCCGGCGAAAAGATGGACAGCGAAGTGCAAAGCAGCGCGGCCGCAGGCAGCGTGCGTGATACGAACAGCATGGTTGTTTCCCCCAGAATAGGATCGGCGGCCCGCCTTTTAGTTGTACCCGGCACATGGCCGGAGGGCCTGCTGCATGATACGGCGCGGTGCAATCGTGTGCCGTCTCGTTCTATCCGAGTGTTGTAAGGAGGCAGCAGGCTCGGGAACAGCTTCAAAATGTGTCGAAGGCCGGGCTGCCCGCTTGTGGTGCGCCGCGCATGCGGGGCCCGTCGGAACGCGTGCAATCGCGGGATCCGGATGGTGCGCGGCGATGTCTGCCGGTGCACCGCGCGCACCGTTGCCGCGCGAGGTGTTGCCGTGGTGCAGAGTCGCACGGCGGCTGGGCGTACGCGTTTTTCCCTACCGGGTTTGTCCTGACTGCCCGAGAGCACGCGGGGGCTGTTATGCTGCCCCATGTCTTGTTCGCAAGGCATCGAGGAGAGACTATTCCGGCCCGTGCATGCGGGCCGTTTTCTTTGGCGCGTCGCGGCTCCGCAGCGCAGGGTGCCGGACGTGCTCCGTCAGCCCTGGCTGGGCAGCACCTTGCCGGGTTCCGAGGACTGGCGCGGCCACGAGGAGAACGCGAAGATCCACAGTGCCACCAGGTTGACCAGCGGCACCAGCACCACCAGCGTCCACCATTGCGAGAACCCGGTTCGCAGCAAGACCTGTCGTACCGGGATGCCTACCGCGATCAAGATGATCAACAGGCCGAACAGTCCGCGCATGGCTTTCTCCTTTCGTGTGGGTTGGAGACGCTGCCGCCGGAAAGCGAAGGGGGCGGCACAAGCGTTATAGCATCGGTGCCTGCAAGCGCAATGACGCATCGCGTGGCCCGTCCGCGCGCCGACTACAATACGCGGCTTCCGGGCGCCGTCGGTGCCCGCTCTTTCCCGTTCTCCGGCATGGCCCTGTTTTCCATTACCGATGCGCAATTGGCCTTTGGCCATGTGGCGCTGCTCGACCACACCGATTTTTCGCTGGAGGCCGGCGAGCGTGTCGGCCTGATCGGCCGCAACGGCACCGGCAAGTCCTCGCTGCTCAAGATCGTGGCCGGTCAGACGGCGCCCGACGATGGGCTGATCGCACGCCAGAGCGGCATCACCTCCGCCTATGTGCCGCAGGAGCCGGTGTTCGATCCGGACCAGACCGTGGCCGAGGCGGTCGCCATGGGCGTGCCGCAGGCCGCCGCGCTGCTGGCCGAATACGAAGCGCTGGTCACCTCGATGGGCGAATCGCACGACGAGGCCGCATTGCAGCGGCTGCACGCGCTGCAGGCGCAGCTCGAGGCCGCGGACGCCTGGCAGCTGCGCACGCGCGTGGAGACCACCATCGCCCAGCTTGGCCTGACGCCCGGCGTGCACATCGGCGCGCTGTCGGGCGGCCTCACCAAGCGCGTGGCGCTCGCGCAGGCGTTGGTCGGTGCGCCCGACATCCTGATGCTGGACGAGCCGACCAACCACCTCGACTACGATTCGATCCGCTGGCTCGAAGACCTGCTGCTGGCCTTCCGCGGCAGCGTGCTGTTCATCACGCACGACCGGGCGTTCCTGGACCGCGTCGCCACGCGCATCGTCGAACTCGACCGCGGCAAGCTGCGCTCGTACCCGGGCAATTTTTCCGCCTACCAGGCGCGCAAGGCGCAGCAGCTCGAGGCCGAGGCGCTGGAAAACGCGCGCTTCGACAAGCTGCTCGCGCAGGAAGAGGTCTGGATCCGCAAGGGCGTGGAAGCGCGCCGCACCCGCAGCGTGGGCCGCGTGGCCCGGCTCGTGCAGATGCGCGAGGAGCACGCCGCACGCCGCGATGTGCAGGGCAACGTCAAGCTGGAGGTGTCGCAGGGCGACCGCTCCGGCAAGATCGTCGCCGAGCTGACAGACGTGGCCAAGCATTACGGCGACAAGGCCGTGGTGCGCGATTTCTCCGCCACCATCCTGCGCGGCGACAAGGTCGCCCTGCTGGGCCCGAACGGTGTCGGCAAGACTACGCTGCTCAAGCTGATCCTGGGCGAGCTGGCGCCGGATGCGGGCACGGTGCGCAACGGCACCAACCTGCAGGTGGCGTATTTCGACCAGATGCGCGCGCAGCTCGACCTGAACCGCTCGCTGGCCGATACCATCAGCCCGGGCAGCGACTGGATCGACATCAACGGCCAGCGCAAGCACGTGATGAGCTACCTGGGCGATTTCCTCTTTGCGCCCGAGCGGGCGCGCTCGCCGGTGGCGTCGCTCTCGGGCGGCGAGCGCAACCGGCTGCTGCTGGCGCGCCTGTTCGCGCGGCCGGCCAATGCGCTGGTGCTCGATGAGCCGACCAACGACCTCGATATCGACACGCTGGAGCTGCTCGAAGAGTTGCTGCAGGAATACAGCGGCACCGTGTTCCTGGTCTCGCACGACCGTGCTTTCGTCGACAACGTCGTCACCTCGGTGATCGCGGCCGAGGGCGATGGCGTGTGGCGCGAATACGTGGGCGGGTTCTCGGACTGGCAGACGCAGTCGGCGCGCTCGGCGCGGCTCGCGCAGGCCGCCCGACCGGTCGCCGAAGAGAAGAAGGCCGAGCCGGCGCGTCCGCGCGAGCGGGCCACCGTCAAGCTGTCGTACAAGGAGCAGCGCGAGCTGGATGCGCTGCCGGCCCGGATCGAGGCGCTGGAGGCCGAGCAGAAGGCCGTGGGCGCCGAGCTGGAAGACGGCACGATCTACGGGCGCGATCCGCAGCGCGCGCAGCAACTGGCCGAGCGGCACGAGGCGATCGAGCTCGAGCTGCTGGACGTGCTGGAGCGCTGGGAAACGCTGGAAGGCAAGCGCGCCGGCACGGCCTGACGCTGCGCCATGCGCCCGGGCAGGCCCGGGTGATGCGTCCCGAGATCGGCCCGGCGGCGTCCACATTTCGTGTCACGTTGGCCGGGGCGGCTTCCTTTACAATGCGCGCTGCACTCCTGCCCGTCCGATGCGGGCTGTCTTTCCGTCCTCCATGAGCAAAACTCCCCAATACAGCGAAGCGTCGATCAAGGTCCTGAAGGGCCTGGAACCGGTCAAGCAGCGGCCGGGCATGTACACGCGCACCGACAATCCGCTGCACATCGTGCAGGAAGTGATCGACAACGCCGCCGACGAAGCGCTGGGCGGCTACGGCAAGTGGATCCAGGTGACGCTGCACAAGGACGGCAGCGTGAGCGTGGAAGACGAGGCGCGCGGCATTCCGGTCGGCATCCATCCGGAAGAGGGCGTGCCGGTGGTGGAGATCGTCTTCACCCGGCTGCACGCGGGCGGCAAGTTCGACAAGGGGCGCGGCGGCGCGTATGCGTTCTCCGGCGGCCTGCACGGCGTGGGCGTCTCGGTCACGAATGCGCTGTCGACGCGGCTGGAGGTGGCGGTCTGGCGTGACGGCAGCGTCTCCACGCTGGCGTTCTCGGGCGGCGATGTCATCGAGGCGCTGGCCACCCGCCGTGCCGAGCGCGGCGAGAAGAAGCACGGCACGCGCGTGCGTGTCTGGCCGGACGGCAAGTATTTCGATTCCGAGAACATCCCGCAGGCCGAGCTGCAGCGGTTGCTGCGCAGCAAGGCGGTGCTGCTGCCGGGCGTGAAGGTGTCGCTCACGATCGAGAAGAGCGGCGAGACGATCGAATGGCAGTACGACCAGGGCCTGCGCGGCTACCTGATCGAATCGCTGGCGCAGGGCAGCGGTGCCGATCCGGTGATCCCGCTGTTCGAAGGCGAGCATTTCGCCGATCCGGACCGGCTCGGCGAAGAGGGCTTTGCCTTCGGCGAGGGCGCCTCGTGGGTGGTGGCCTGGACGGACGAGGGCTCGCCGGTGCGCGAGTCCTACGTCAACCTGATCCCGACGCCGGCCGGCGGCACGCACGAGTCCGGTCTGCGCGAAGGCCTGTTCCAGGCGGTCAAGAGCTTTGTCGAGATGCACGCGCTGTGCCCCAAGGGTGTCAAGCTGATGTCCGAAGACGTGTTCGCGCGCGCCTCGTTCGTGCTGTCGGCCAAGGTGCTCGATCCGCAGTTCCAGGGCCAGATCAAGGAGCGCTTGAACAGCCGCGATGCAGTGCGGCTGGTGTCCACCTTCAGCCGTCCGGCGCTGGAGCTGTGGCTGAATCAGCACGTCGAGTTCGGCAAGAAGCTGGCCGAGCTGGTGATCCGCCAGGCCCAGGCCCGCACGCGTGCGGCGCAGAAGGTCGAGAAGAAGAAGGGCTCCGGCGTGGCCGTGCTGCCCGGCAAGCTGACCGATTGCGAGTCGGACGACGTGTCCCGCAACGAGCTCTTCCTGGTGGAGGGCGATTCCGCCGGCGGCTCGGCCAAGATGGGCCGCGACAAGGAATTCCAGGCCATCCTGCCGCTGCGCGGCAAGGTGCTCAACACGTGGGAGACCGAGCGCGACCGCCTGTTCGCCAACAACGAGGTGCACGACATCGCAGTGGCCATCGGGGTGGACCCGCACGGGCCGGCCGACAGCGTGGACCTGTCCGGCCTGCGCTACGGCAAGATCTGCATCCTGTCGGACGCCGACGTGGACGGCGCGCACATCCAGGTGCTGCTGCTGACGCTGTTCTTCAAGCATTTCCCGCAGCTGATCGGGCGCGGCAATGTGTGCGTGGCGCGGCCGCCGCTGTATCGCGTCGATGCGCCGGCGCGCGGCAAGAAGCCGGCGCAGAAGCTCTACGCGCTGGACGACGGCGAGCTCGAGGCCATCGAAGACAAGCTGCGCAAGGAGGGCCTCAAGGAAGGGTCCTGGCAGATCTCCCGCTTCAAGGGCCTGGGCGAGATGAGCGCCGAGCAGCTGTGGGAGACCACCATGAACCCCGACACGCGGCGCCTGCTGCCGGTTTCGATCGGCGAGCCCGGCGCGGAGCAGACGGTTCACGTGATGAACATGCTGATGGGCAAGGGCGAGGCCGGCGCGCGCCGCACGTGGCTGGAGGCGCGCGGCAACGAGGTCGAGGCCGATATCTGACCGATTGCGATGAAGCTGCTCCGACGCGCCGCGCTGCTCTGGATGGCCCTGGCCCTGCTGGCCGGCCAGCCGGCGCGCGCGGACGTCTACGGCTACATCGACGAGAACGGCCTGGCGCACTTCGCGGCCTCGCGGCTGGATGACCGCTACGTGCTGTTCATGAAGGGCACGGCGGTGGCCGGCGCGTCCGGCATCGCCCAGCCGGCCGGCGACACGCCGGATGCCGATGCCGATCGGAACGCCGCCGGGCGCGATGCGCCCGACAACGACGGCATGCGCCGGCGCCTGGCGCGCGCGGTGCTGCAGCATCCCAGCGTGCCGAGGGTCGAGCCGCTGATCCGGCAGGCGGCGCGCAAGCATGGCGTCGACCCGGCGCTGGTGAAGGCGGTGATTGCGGCGGAGTCGGGCTTCAATCCGCAGGCGGTGTCGCCCAAGGGCGCGATCGGGCTGATGCAGGTCATTCCCGAAACCGGCGAGCGCTATGGCGTGACCGGCGACGCGCGCCGCACGCTTGAGCAGAAGCTGGCCGACCCGAGGGTCAACATCGCCACCGGCGTGCGCTACCTGAGCGATCTGCTGCGGATGTTCTCCGGCGATCTCGAACTGGCGCTGGCCGCCTACAACGCCGGCGAGGGCGCGGTGCAGAAGCACGGCAACGACATCCCGCCCTATGCCGAGACGCAGAACTACGTGAAGACGGTGCTGCAGTTCTACCGCTACTACAACCCCGCCACCGCCGCGCCGGGCCTGATGACGGTCAGCGCCGGCGGTGCCATGGCGACGACGCGCACGCCCGGGCATGCCGGACATTCGGGCCGGCCGAGACGCATCGAACTGGTGCTGCCGGCCCCTTCACAACAACATTGATCCAGCGGCGCCATCCACCCGGTCGCGCGCCGCTTTCGCCTGAGCCTCCATGGAACAACAAGACATCCTCTTCGACCCCCGCGAGCCGGCCGAAGCGCTCACGCTCGCGCACTACGCCGAGCGCGCGTACCTGGACTATGCCGTCAGCGTGGTCAAGGGCCGCGCGCTGCCCGAGGTGGCCGACGGCCAGAAGCCGGTGCAGCGCCGCATCCTGTTCGCGATGCACGAGATGGGCCTGCGTGCCGATGCCAAGCCGGTGAAGTCGGCACGCGTGGTCGGCGACGTGCTCGGCAAGTACCACCCGCACGGCGACCAGTCGGCGTACGACGCGCTGGTGCGCCTGGCGCAGGACTTCTCCCTGCGCTACCCGCTGATCGACGGCCAGGGCAACTTCGGCTCGCGCGACGGCGACGGCGCGGCGGCCATGCGCTACACCGAAGCGCGCCTGACGCCGATCTCGCGCCTGCTGCTCGAGGAGCTCGACCAGGGCACGGTCGACTTCATCCCCAACTACGACGGCTCGATGGACGAGCCCAGGCTGATGCCGGCGCGGCTGCCGTTCGTGCTGCTCAACGGCGCATCGGGCATCGCCGTGGGCATGGCGACGGAGATCCCCTCGCACAACCTGCGCGAAGTGGCCACCGCCGCCGTGGCGCTGATCCGCGACGACACGCTCACCAGCACCGACCTGACGCAGTACATACCGGGGCCGGACTTTCCGGGCGGCGGGCAGATCATCTCGTCGGCGGCGGATATTGCGCAGATCTACGAGACCGGGCGCGGCAGCCTGAAGGTGCGCGCGCGCTGGAAGATCGAAGACCTCGCGCGCGGCCAGTGGCAGCTGGTGGTGACGGAGCTGCCGCCCAACACCTCGTCGCAGAAGGTGCTGGAAGAGATCGAGGAGCTGACCAACCCGAAGGTGCGCGCCGGCAAGAAGTCGCTGACGCCGGAACAGCTGCAGCTCAAGCAGACTATGCTCGGCCTGCTCGACGCGGTGCGCGACGAGTCGGGCAAGGACGCGCCGGTGCGGCTGGTGTTCGAGCCCAAGAGCAAGAACATCGGCCAGCAGGAATTCGCCAACGCGCTGCTGGCGCATACGTCGCTGGAATCGGGCGCGGCCATCAACCTGGTGATGATCGGCACGGATGGCCGGCCGCGCCAGAAGGGCCTGCGCGAGATCCTGCGCGAGTGGATCGACTACCGCTTCGCCACGGTCACGCGCCGCACGCGCCATCGCCTGGGCAAGGTGGAGGACCGCATCCACATCCTCGAAGGGCGGCAGATGGTGCTGCTGCGCATCGAGGAGGTGATCCGCATCATTCGCGAGAGCGACGAGCCCAAGGCCGCGCTGATCCAGGCCTTCAACCTCTCCGACCGTCAGGCCGAGGACATCCTGGAAATCCGCCTGCGCCAACTGGCGAGGCTGGAGGCCATCAAGATCGAGCAGGAGCTGAAGAACCTGCGCGAGGAGCAGGCCGAGCTGGACGTGCTGCTGAAGTCCGAGACCATGATGCGCCGCCGCATCGTCAAGGAGATCGAGACCGACGCCAAGCAGTTCGGCGACGACCGCCGCACGCTGATCCAGGAAGAGCGCCGCGCCGCCGCCGAGGTGAAGGTGGTCGACGAGCCTGTCACCGTGATCGTCTCGCAGAAGGGCTGGGTGCGCACGCGCCAGGGCCATGGCCACGACGCCACCCAGTTCGGCTTCAAGGCGGGCGACACGCTGTACGACACCTTCGAGTGCCGCACCACCGACGCGCTGCTGATCTTCGGCACGCGCGACGACAAGGGCACGGGCCGGGTCTACTCGGTGGCGGTGGCCAACCTGCCGGGCGGCCGCGGCGACGGTGTGCCGCTGACCACGCTGATCGAGCTGGCGCCGGGCACGCACATCGCGCATACCCTGGCGAGCCACGTCGAGCAGAACGTGCTGATCTCCACGCACGGGGGCAACGGCTTCCTGGCCAAGGTGGGCGACATGGTGGGCCGCCAGAAGGGCGGCAAGGCTTTCCTCACGCTCGATGAGGGCGACCAGCCCAACAAGCCGGCCGCCGTGCCGGAAGACGCCTACGGCGCGGCCTGCCTGTCGGCGAATGGCCGCCTGCTGCTGTTCCCGCTGTCGGAGGTGAAGACGCTGGCCAGCGGCGGCCGCGGCGTGATCCTGATGGAGCTGGAGAAGAACGAGGCGCTCGCGCAGGCGCTGGCCTTCGGGCCGGCCGGGTTCGTGGTGTCGGGCGCCGGCCCGCGCAGCGGCAAGGCGACCGAGCAGACGTTCACGACGACCCGCGCGCAGGAGCCGTACGCCGGCAAGCGCGCGCGCAAGGGCAAGGCGATCGAGCCCAAGCTGCGCGACCCGCAGCTGGCGCTGCCCAAGCCCGCACCCGCCGCGGCCTGAGTCCGATGGGCGAGCGCAACCCTCCCGCAGACGCGATGGCCGCCGGGCGCGCCGTGCAGGCGCCTTCGTGCGCCACGCTCTTCACGGAGTTTGCGCGCATGGGGCTGTCGGGCTTCGGCGGCGTGCTGCCGTTCGCGCGGCGCGGCATCGTCGAGCGCAACGGCTGGCTGTCCGACGCCGAATTCGCCGAGATGCTGAGCCTGGGCCAGGTGCTGCCGGGCCCCAACGTGGTGAATCTCTCGGTGATGCTGGGCTACCGCTATCACGGCATCCGTGGCGCGGCGTCGGCGATGAGCGGCCTGGTGGCGGTGCCCGCCGTGCTGCTGCTGTTGATCGTGATGCTGTACGACCACTACAGCGCGCTGCCGCTGGTGCAGCAACTGCTCAAGGGCATGGCGGCGGTGGCGGCGGGGCTGGTGCTTGCTACGGCGATCAAGTTGGCGCAGGGCCAGTCGCGCACCTGGCGCGCGGCGGGGATCGGACTGGCGGTGTTCCTGTCCATCGGCGTGCTGCAATGGCCGCTGCTGCCGGTGATGGCGGTGCTGATTCCGCTGGCGCTCGTGCTGGAATGGAGGGCGATGCAATGAGCACGCTTGCCACGCTGTTCGACCTGTTCTGGCATTTCACGGTGCTGTCGTTCCTCGCCATCGGCGGGGCCAGTTCGACGCTGCCCGACATGCACCGCTTCCTGGTCGACACGCGCCACTACATGACCAGCGAGCAACTGAGCGCCATGTACGCCATCTCGCAGGCCGCGCCGGGGCCGAACGTGCTGTTCGTCGAGCTGTTCGGCTGGCAGGCCGCCGGCCTGGGCGGCGCGGTGGTCGCCATGCTCGGCATCTGCGGGCCGTCCTGTGTGATTGCCGGCATGGTTGCGCATGTCATGGACCAGGCGCCGGACGCACGCTGGGTGACGCTGATCCGCCGCGGGTTGGCGCCGCTGACTATCGGGCTGCTGTTCTCCACCGGCTGGGTGCTGGCACGCGCCACCGACCACAGCGTCGGCACCGTTGCGCTGACGGTGGCGACGGTGCTGGCGTGCGCCTTCACGCGGGTGCATCCGCTGATCCTGGTGGCGGCCGGCGCGCTGGTGGGGGCGCTCGGCTGGGCGTAGGGCGCAGCCAAACGATCGGACGCCTCGCCATGAAGAAAGCCGCTCGATGAGCGGCTTTTTCGTTGCGGCGCGGGCGGTCGGGCCTAGTGCGCCATCGGCACCACCATCCGCGTGAACGGTTCCACGTAGGCCTGCAGCGTGATCAGCAGGCCCACCAGGAAGGCCAGCGCGATCGAGTGGAAGAACACATAGCGCAGGATGTCGCCCTCGTGGCCGTACCACTTGGTGGCGGTGGAGGCCACCACGATGGACTGCGCGTCGATCATCTTGCCCATCACCCCGCCCGAGCTGTTGGCGGCTGACATCAGGATCGGCGACAGGCCGAGCTGCTCGGAGGTGGTCTTCTGCAGGCCGCCGAACAGCACGTTCGATGCGGTGTCCGAACCGGTGAGCGCCACGCCCAGCCAGCCCAGCATGGTGCCGAACAGCGGGTACAGCACGCCGGTGTGGGCGAACGCCAGGCCCAGCGTCGCGTCCAGGCCCGAGTAGCGGGTCAGGTAGCCGATGCCGAACATCGCGCAGATGGTCAGCAGCGAGTAGCGCGTCAGCTTGATGGTGTTCCAGTACTCGCGGGCCATGCGCGGCACCGAATAGCCCATCAGCAGGCCCCCGACGACGGCCGATGCCAGGATGCCGGTGCCCGCCATCGACAGCACGTTGAAGGTGAACACCGCGGCTTCGGCCGTGACCTTGGGCACGACCGGCGGGCCCTTGAGCACCATTTTGTCGAGGCCCGGGATGGGCAGTTTGAACTGCCACAGGCCGTCGACGAAGGCCTTGAACTGCGGCACGCCCCAGATGAAGACGAACACGGTCAGGATCACCCACGGCAGCCAGGCCTGCACGCGGCTGATTTTCGCCTCGGCGGCGGCGGTGGTGGCGGCACGCGCCTCGGCGGCGGCTTCGGGATCGACCTTGGACGTGTCGGGGTGGTTGCGCAGGGCGGTGGAGGTCCAGATGGTCTTGGGTTTCCACACTTTCAGGAACAGTGTGAGCGAGCCCATCGAGACCAGCGCGGCAATCACGTCCACCAGCCACGGGCCGTGGAAGTTCGACACCAGGAACTGCGGAACGGCGAAGGTCACGCCCGCCACCAGGATCGCCGGCCAGATCTGCAGCATGCCGCGGAACCCCGCGAACGCCCAGATCAGCCAGAACGGCACCAGCACCGAGAAGAACGGCAACTGGCGGCCGATCATGGCGGAGAGGTCTTTCAGGTCGAGCCCTGTCACCGCGGCCAGCCCGATGATGGGCGCGCCCAGGGCGCCATAGGCGACCGGCGCGGTGTTGGCGATCAGCGCCAGCCCCGAGGCCGCCAGCGGCGAGAAGCCCAGCCCGATCAGGATCGCGCCCGTTACGGCCACCGGCGTGCCGAAGCCCGCCGCGCCCTCGAAGAACGCGCCGAAGCTGAACGCCACCAGCAGCAGTTGCAGGCGCCGGTCTTCGGTGATGCCCGCGATCGAACCCTGCAGCACCTTGAACGAGCCGTTCAGGGTGGTGAGCCGGTGCAGGAAGATGATGTTGAGGACGATCCAGCCGATCGGGAACAGGCCGGACACGATGCCCAGGCCGGCCGCCTTGCCCGCCATCGCTGCCGGCATGCCGAACACGAACGCGGCGATGCCCACGCCCACCAGCAGCGCCAGCCCCGCGGCCAGGTGCGCCTGCATGCGGAAGAAGGCGAGCGAACAGAGCAGTACCGCCACCGGCAAGCCGGCCGCGACGGTCGACCATACGGCGTTGCCGAGCGGGTCATAGACTTGGTTCCACATCTTGGTCTCCTCCTGTAGAGCGTTTTGGCGAGGGTGGAGCAGGTACGGCCAAACGTCGTTTCTTTTGCTGCCCGCACAGCGGACACGCGCGGATTGTAGGAACAAGCGTGTTGGGGTCTGGACAATATTCTGTCACTTTCGCCCTGAAAAGTATTCATCGGCCCCGGGGGGGCCGGGCCTGCGATATCCGGCGCAGCACTACGGGTCAATCCCGGTTGTGGAATCGGGCGGCTGCGCGACAACTTCGGCCGGGGGGCGTACCTGAAACGCGGTATCCGGCCGGGCGGCGGCGCCCGGGGCCGCTACGGCGCGGCGGGCTCAGCGCGCTGTTTCGATCGACCAGGTGCCGGTGACCAGCACGGGGTTGCCCGCGGTGTCGGCGATCGTGGCGCCGGAGTCGGTCACGGTGTGCAGGGTGCCGTCGCGCGCGGCGATCTGCAGCGTCTGCCGCCGCGCGGGGGTGGCATCGACATCGGCGGGCGCGGCGCCGAGCCAGCGCGCGCGCAGGGTTTCGCGGTCGTCCGGGTGCACCAGCTGCAGCACGGTGGCGACCGATGCCATGGTGGCCGCGTCATGGCCGAAGCGCAGTTCCACGTCGCCGCCCCAGTCGACGCGGCCGCGGGCCGGGTCGACGGTGTAGACCAACTGGCCCGCGGCGGCCAGCGCCAGCTCCACGCGGCCCTGCCAGCGCGCGCCTTGTGCGTGCAGCTGTTCGCGCGTGGTCTTCAGCGCGCTGACCAGCAGCACCAGCAGGGCGGTGATCCCCAGATACAGCTGGGCTTCCAGCAATGACTGGCCATGGTGGCGGTCGAGCACGGCGAATGGCCCGTCGCCCTCGGCGGTCTCGATCAGCACCGTCAGCGCCAGCACCAGCACCGCCGCCGAGCCGCCGCGCCCGCCCCACAGCAGCGCCACCACGACGGCGAAGAACAGCGGCACGTAGGTCAGCGCGAAGCCGATGCCGGTGCCGAACCGGGCTGTGCTGTCGCCGTCGAAGATCAGGTGGGCCGAGACCACCAGCGCCACGCTTGCCGCCAGGCCCAGCAGGGTTTCGGTGCGGTCCGGTCCGCCCGAGCGGAGGGCGCGGAAGCGCGACCACGTGGCCAACACCGGCGTGACGATCAGCACGCCCAGGAAGTCCGATGCCGCCCAGATGCGCAGCACCTGCCCGAACGGCGCGTCTTGCGACCAGGCGAACCATGCCGCGCCGGGCAGCGCGCCCAGCAGCGCGCTGAGCGTGCCTGCCGCCAGCATCGCCCGCACGAAGTCGAGCCCTTCCAGCGGCACCCGCATCAGCCGGACCAGCGCCACCGCCAGCGCGGCGCTGCCGGCCTCGTCCAGCACGAACAGCAGGGCATGTGCCGGGTTGCCTTTCTCGAAGGCGCACAGCACCAGCTGTCCGACGGTGAACGCCGCGCCGAGCCCGGGCCACTCGCGGTAGGGCCGCAGCATGAACGCTGCCATGGTGACGCCCGCCGACAGCCAGATGTAGCCGGTCATGTCGATCGGCCCGTTGAGCCGGTGCGATACGACGGCGGCCAGCAGGTAAAGCACGCCCCACAGGCAGGCTGCGAGGCTGGGAGAGGTGCGATGGAATGGGAATGGCATCCGGGTTCCCTCGATGGAAACAGGCAAGCGCGCCGCATGTCGGGGCGCCGTGCTGGGGATGCTACCGCACCCGGGTGATGCGGCGACGCTCGCCCGGCGCAGCGCGGCGAGCTAGACGGCCTGCGCCCAGCGCAGGCCCAGCGGCAGCGTGCGCGGCCCGAACACGAAATGCAGCACGCGCCGGGACAGCGCCCCCGTCGATCTGGACGAGGCATGCAGCAGCAGCGGGCGCATCAGCAGCACGCCGCCCCGATCGCTCAGACAGGCGACCTCGCCGCGCCGTTCCCGCTCGGCCAGCATCTGCGCCTGTGTCAGCCGGCCCTGCCGGTGCGAGCCGGGCACGACGCGCAGCGGACCCGCCGCCGCGCCGCAATCGTCGAGGTGCAGGCGCACGGCGATCAGCGCTTCCAGGACTTGCCGCGGCGGCTGTACGTATAGCCGGCCTTCCTTTTCGGACCACCCTTGCAGCGCGGGATCGTCGATGCGTTCTGCGACCGGGATGCTCAGGTCCTGGTGGATCGGTACCAGCCAGTTCTGTCCGGCGGACTTGTCGAAGCCCGTGCACTGGATGGCCGCATGGGTGGCCGGAAGCCTCGGCGTCAGGGCGGGATGCGTGCGCAGGGTGTCGGCCAGCGCGGCGCACCACGGCTGCGCCAGCAGTTCGCGCGTGCCGGCGCCATGGGCGTGCAGCCGGTCGGTGAGGTCGGTGCAGGTCTCGGCGGGCAGGACGCCGGGGACGATGGCGTAGCCGTCTGTGTCGAAGTCGCCGTGCATCGGCCGCAGGGCGGTCAGGTCAGCGGCAGCGCCAGGACTTCCTGCGCCGCGCGCCGGTCGCGCAGGTCGGCCATCCAGCGCTCCAGGTGCGGGCGGGCCGGGCGTTCCAGCGGCAGGCTGAGCCAGCGATGCGCCGCGCAGCCGCAGGCGATGTCGGCCATGGTGAAGCGCTGGCCGGCCACGTAGGGCTGCCGGGCCAGCACGGCGTCGAGAATGGCCGAGGTGCGCTCGGCCGCCAGCCGCGAGCGTTCGATGCGCGCCGGGTCGCGCTGGTCTTCCGGCGTGCGCACGAGTTGCAGGAAGGCGTCCACCATCGACGGGCTGAACGACGTGGTCTGCCAGTCCATCCAGCGGTCGGCGTCGGCGCGCTCGTGCAACTCCAGCGGGTAGAGGTTGCCCGGGCCGTAGCGCGCGCAGAGGTAGCGCACGATGGCGTTGGACTCCCACAGCACGAAGTGCTCGCCGTCGGTCCCGCCGATGCCGTCTTCGATGACCGGGATCATGCCGTTCGGGTTCAGGGCCCGGAACTCGGCCGTGTCCAGCCCGCCGAAGGCGCCGCCGACATCGATGCGCTCATGGTCCAGCGACAGCTCGTGCGCGCACCAGACCACTTTCTGCACGTTGACCGAAGAGAGTCTCCCCCAGATCCGCAGCATCGACGTCGGCTCCTTGGTGTCGGTGGTTGTCAGTCGCGTGCGTGAATTACGCGGCCTTGGGCGTGAGCGCGGCGATCTCGGCGCGGATCAACTCGGCCAGCACCGTGATGCCCTGCTCGATGCGCTCCGGCGACACCGTCACGAAGGCCAGGCGCATGGTGTTGCGGCGCGGCGCGTTGGCGTAGAACGGCGCGCCCGGCACGAAGGCCACGTTGCGCGCGACCGCCTTTTCCAGCAGCGCCATGGTGTCGATGCCTTCCGGCACTTCCACCCAGATGAACATGCCGCCTTCCGGACGGTTCCAGTGCACGCCGGCCGGCATGTGGCGCGTGAGCGCATCCAGCATCGTCTCGCACTGCTTGCCGTACAGGGTGCGGATGCTCGGGATGTGGGTGTCGAGCAGGCCGGTCTTCAGCACTTCGTAGGCCACGCGCTGCGTGAAGCTGGGCGTGTGCAGGTCGGATGCCTGCTTGGCCTGCACGAGTTTGAAGTGGATCGACTCGGGGGCGATGATGTAGCCCAGGCGCATGCCCGGCGCCAGGATCTTCGAGAACGAGCCCATGTAGACCACGCCGTCCGGATTGAGCGAGCGCAGCGACGGCAGGGCATCGCCGGTATAGCTCAGCTCGCCGTACGGATCGTCTTCGATCAGCAGCACGCCGAGTTCCTTCGCGCGGGCCACCAGGGCCTGGCGGCGCTCCAGCGGCAGGCGGCGGCCGGTCGGGTTCTGGAAGTTCGGGATGGTGTAGAAGAAGCGCGCGCCGGCGGTGAGCTCGGGCGTGAGCGCTTCGGGCAGCAGGCCGCGCTCATCGGTCGGTACCGAGGTGTAGCTCGGCTCGAACAGCGAGAACGCTTGCAGTGCGCCCAGGTAGGTCGGCGTTTCGACCAGCACCTTGCTTTGCGGGTCGATGAAGATCTTGCCCAGCAGGTCCAGGCCCTGCTGCGAGCCGGTGGTGATCAGCACGCGCGACGCGGTGGTGCCGTGGCGCTGGGCGATCCACTCGCGCAGCATCGACAGGCCTTCAGTCGGGGTGTACTGCAGCGACGCCTGCGGATTGTCCGCGAACATGCGGGCGCACGCCGCCTGGATTGCCTCGACCGGGAAGGTCACCGGCGAAGGCAGGCCGCCAGCGAACGAGATCACCTCGGGGCGCTCGGTGATCTTGAGGATTTCCCGGATCGCCGAGCTGGTCAGCTGTTGCGCGCGGCGGGAGAAAGTGCAGGCGGGGTGGTCCATGGTATGGTCCTTCAATGTGGAGACGCCCACCTTTTGAGCGGACGCCTGGTGAGCAAAAGACGGAAAGGATAGCAGGCAACGGCCTGCTCTGGCACGCGGTGGCCGTTGCGCGGCGCGGCAAATGCGGCGATCAGGCGACTTCGGCGATCAGTTCGATCTCCACGCACGCGCCCAGCGGAATCTGCGCCACGCCGAAGGCGCTGCGGGCGTGCTTGCCGGCGTCGCCGAAGACCTCGACGAACAGTTCCGAGGCGCCGTTGGTCACCAGGTGCTGTTCCGTGTACTCGAGCGAGGAGTTCACCAGGCTCATCACCTTGACGATGCGCTTGACGCGGCCGAGGTCGCCGCCCAGGTGGCCCGACAGCGTGGCCAGCAGGTCGATGGCGATGGCGCGCGCGGCGGCCTTGCCCTGCTCGGTCGTCATGTCCGCGCCGAGCTTGCCGACCCAGGGCTTGCCGTCCTGCTTGGCGATGTGGCCCGACAGGAACACCAGGTTGCCGGTCTGCGCGGCCATCACGTAGGCTGCGGCGGGGGCGCCGGCGGCGGGCAGTTCGATGCCCAGTTGTTTCAGCTTGGCCTGGATGTCTTGGGTGGCGGTCATGAAGATTCCTTATCGAAAACGGTAAACAAGCACGGGAGACGCAGCCGATCGCGCTACCGCCGCACGGCGGTCCGCCGGCCGAGGCCGACCACGGCGATCACGGCCAGGGCGAACAGCATCGTCGGTGCATCGAGCGGCTCGCCCAGCAGGAGCCAGCCGCCGATCAGCGTCATGAAAGGCTGCAGCAATTGTATCTGGCCGACCCGCGCGACCCCGCCCGCGGCCAGCCCCGAATACCAGAACAGGAAGCCGACGAACATGGAGAAGGCCGACACGTAGGCCAGCCCCAGCCACGCGTGGCCGGATGCCTGCGCGAGCGCCGCGGCCTGGTGCGTGCCCGGCAGCCAGGCCAGGGCGCCGACCACCGGCAGCAGCGCCGGCAGCGACACCACCAGCGCCCAGGCGATCGTCTGCGTGCCGCCCAGCTCGCGCGAAAGCTTGCCGCCCACCGCGTAGCCGAGGGCGCCGGCCACCATGGCGGCGAACAGCAGCCAGTCGGCGCGGTGCAGGGTGCCGGCGCCGCGCAGCAGCGCGAACGACACCACCAGCACGCTGCCGGCCAGCGCGCACGCCCAGAACCACGGCGACGGCCGCTCGCGCCCGAACCACGCGGCAAAGAGGGCGGTCGCCAGCGGCAGCAGGCCGGTGATGATGGCGCCGTGCGCGGCCGGCACATCGCGCATCGCCAGCGACGAGAACAGCGGGAAGCCCACCACCACGCCCGCCGCCGTGACGGCCAGCCGGCCCCACTGGCCGCCGCGCGGGCGCTGGTTGGCGCGCAGCGCGCCGGTCGCGGCCAGCAGCGCCAGCGCGAGCAGGCTGGCCAACACCGCGCGGGCCAGCGCGACGAAGGTGGCGTCCAGCTCGGCCACCGCCATCCGCGTGAAGGGCAGCGTCTGGCTGAAGATCGTCACGCCGATGAAGCCGAGCAGCAGGCCGCGGCGTTCGGCGTGGTCGGGCGCATGGCCGAGCGGCAGGGCGGTGGACCGGGTCATGGCGTGCTCCTACGCTAATCGGCCAGCGCCACCACCACGCGGCGGTTCTGGCGGCTCTTCTTTTCGATCTTGGTGACGGTGGCGTGCCCGATCTCGCCCGTGGCGCGCACGTGGGTGCCGCCGCAGGGCTGGCGGTCGATGCCGTCGATCTCCACGATGCGGATGGCGGACACGCCCGCCGGCGGCGCGGCGCCGATGGTGCGCACCAACTGCGGCTGCGCGGCCAATGCCTCCGGCGTGATCAGGGCGATGCGCACCGGCGTGTCGCGTGCGATCAGCGCATTGAGCTGCGCGGTCAGCGGCTCGCGCTCGAGCGTGGATTCGGGCAGGTCGAAGTCGATGCGGCCGGCGTCCGGCGAGATGCCGCAGCCCGTGACGGGCACCGGGATCAGCGCGCCCAGCAGATGCAGGCAGGTGTGCAGCCGCATCAACCGGTAGCGGCGTGCCCAGTCGATGGCGGCGGACACCGGCAGACCGGGCGCCAGCAGGCCCAGGTCGGCCGGGTCGGCCGGCACGTGCAGGATGGTCAGGCGGTCAGTGCTGTAGACGGTGTCGGCGATCGCCACGGTCTGGCCGTCGGGCAGGACCAGGGTGCCGGTGTCGCCGGCCTGGCCGCCGCCGCGGGTGTAGAACACGGTCTGGTCCAGCTCGATGCCCTCGGGATGCACGGCGACGACTGTGGCGCCGCACTCGGTGCGGTAGGCGTCTTCGTCAAAGTGCTTGCGCGTGGGCATGGTGGGGCTCCTGGCGTGGGGGCGGAAAGCCGACCTTGATGGTAGCGAACTGTGGCTGTACAGTACCTGTACACTTTGGCGTGGCGCTTTCTGTACAGTTTTTCCGACCTGACCATGACGCCTTCCTCCCCGATCGTCAGCCTGGATGCCAGGCGTACCGCCGCCCGTCCGGCCGCGGAGCAGTTGCCCGACCCGATTCCCTCGGCGCAGATGACGCTGGTCGACCAGCTGACCGAGTGGGCGCGCATGCGCATCGACGAGCGCGTGTTTCGCGCCGGCATGCGCATGCCGTCGATCCGCCAGTTGGCCCAGGAGAAGAGCATCTCGCGCTTCACCGTGGTGGAGGCCTATGAGCGGCTGGTGGCGCAGGGGTATCTCGAATCGCGGCGCGGCTCGGGCTTCTACGTGAAGGAGCGCCACGCGCCGCTGCCCGAGGAGCCGCCGGCGCCGCCCGCCAGCGCGCGCAAGATCGACGTGGCCTGGCTGCTGCGCAACATGTTCCACTCGGCCGAGCCGCGCAAGGCGCCGGGCATCGGCTTCCTGCCCAACGGCTGGCTGGATGGCGAGCTGATCGCCAACGCGCTGCGCGCTCTGGGCCGGCAGAACGGCAACCAGTTCCTGGCCTGGGGCACGCCGCAGGGCTTCCTGCCGCTGCGCCAGCAGCTGCAGACGCGGCTGGCCGAACTGGAGATCGGCGCGCGCCCCGACCAGATCGTCATGACCTCCGGCATTACCCAGTCGCTCGACCTGATCGCGCGCCAGTACGTGCAGCCGGGCGACACGGTGCTGGTGGGCGATCCGGCATGGTTCCTGATGTTCGGCCGCTTCGCCGCGCAGGGCGCGCAGGTGATCGGCGTGCCGTACACCACCGAGGGGCCGGACCTGGTGGCGCTCGAAGGGTTGGTGCAGGTGCGCCGGCCCAAGCTGCTGGTGATCAATTCGGTGCTGCACAATCCGACCGGCACCTCGCTGTCGGCGGCCAAGGCGTTCCAGCTGTTGCGGCTGGCCGAGCAGTACGGGTTCCTGATCGTCGAAGACGACATCTATGGCGACCTGGCCCCGCCCGGGCATCCGGCCACGCGGCTGGCGAGCCTGGATCAGCTGCGCCGGGTGATCTACCTCGGCAGCTTTTCCAAGACGCTGGCGGCCAACCTGCGCGTGGGCTTCATCGCCTGCCATCCGGAGCTGGCCAAGAACCTGACCGACGGCAAGCTGCTGGCCGGGCTCGCCACGCCGGAGATCAACGAGCGCGTGCTCTACAAGGTGCTGACCGAAGGCCAGTACCGCAAGCACGTCGAGCGCGTGCGCGCCCGGCTCGACCGCGCCCGCGACGGCGTGCAGCGCAGCCTGGAGCGCCTGGGCCTGAAGCTGTTCGCGCAGCAGGGCGCCGGCATGTTCATCTGGGCCGACACCGGCCGCGACACCAACGCCATCGCCCGCGCCGGGCACGAAGAGGGCTACGTGTTTGCGCCGGGCAGTCTGTTCTCGCCGTCGCAGATGCCCTCGACCTGGATGCGCTTCAACATCGCCACCAGCACCGATCCGGAGATGCTGCGCTTCCTGGCGGATCAGCTCGAGCGCGGCTGAACCGGCCGGCCGCGGGGCAGGGGGCTTGAAAAACCGCTCCGCTGCCCCATCTCCCGTTCACGCGGACCGCCCGCTGGGTGCGGTCCGCTTCGCTTTTCCCATCACATCCTTCGAACCAAGAGACACACCATGGGTGCACCGCACGAGAAGATGGCGTTCCAGGCAGAGGTCAAGCAGCTTCTGCATCTGATGATCCACTCCCTGTACAGCAACAAGGAAATCTTTCTGCGCGAGCTGGTCTCCAACGCGTCCGACGCCGTGGACAAGCTGCGCTTCGAGGGCATCGCCGACCCGTCGCTGCTCGAAGGTGGCGGCGAGCTGGGCATCCGCATCGGCTTCGATGCCCAGGCCCGCACCGTCACCATCGCCGACAACGGCATCGGCATGAACCGCGACGAGGCCATCCGCAACCTCGGCACCATCGCCCGCTCGGGCACGCGCGAGTTCTTCAGCCAGCTCTCCGGCGATCAGCAGAAGGACGCGGCGCTGATCGGCCAGTTCGGGGTCGGCTTCTATTCGGCCTTCATCGTCGCTGACCGCGTGACGGTGGAATCGCGCCGCGCGGGCGTGCCCGCCGCCGAAGGCGTGCGCTGGGAAAGCGCGGGCGACGGCGAGTTCACCGTCGATGCCGTCGAGCGCGCCGAGCGCGGCACCACCATTACGCTGCACCTGCGCGAGGGCGAGGACGATTTCCTCTCCGCCTGGCGCCTGAAGTCCATCGTGCAGAAGTACTCGGACCACATCTCCCTGCCGATCGCGATGCGCAAGGAGAGCTGGGACGAAGAGAAGAAAGAGATGGTCGCCCAGGACGAATGGGAGACCATCAACCAGGCCAGCGCCCTGTGGGCCCGCCCGCGTGCCGACGTGACCGACGAGCAGTACATCGCCTTCTACCAGCACATCGCGCACGAGCAGGGCCAGCCGCTGGCGTGGACGCACAACCGCGTCGAAGGCCGCAGCGAATACACGCAGCTGCTGTACCTCCCGACCAACGCGCCGTTCGACCTGTGGGACCGCGAGCGCCGCAGCGGCCTGAAGCTGTACGTCAAGCGCGTCTTCATCATGGACGACGCCGAGCAGCTGCTGCCGGCCTACCTGCGCTTCGTCAAGGGCGTGATCGACTCGGCCGACCTGCCGCTGAACGTCTCGCGCGAGATCCTGCAGGAGAGCCGCGACGTGAAGGCCATCCGCGAGGGCTCGACCAAGCGCGTGCTGGGCATGCTCGAATCGATGGCCGACTCGGATGACGCCGCCGAACAGGACAAGTACGTCACCTTCTGGCAGCACTTCGGCCAGGTGCTCAAGGAAGGCCTCGGCGAAGACTTCGCCAACAAGGACCGCATCGCCAAGCTGCTGCGCTTCGCTTCCACGCACAACGCAGGGGACGAGCAGACCGTCTCGCTGGCTGATTACGTCAGCCGCATGAAGGACGGCCAGGACAAGATCTACTACGTGACCGCCGAGAACTGGACGGCCGCCAAGTCTGGCCCGCACCTGGAGGTGTTCCGCAAGAAGGGCGTGGAAGTGCTGCTGCTGACCGACCGTGTGGACGAGTGGATGCTGTCGTTCCTGCACGACTTCGAAGAGAAGGAACTGGTGTCGGTCGCGCGCGGCGGGCTGGATCTCGGCGCGCTGGAAGACGAAGCCGAGAAGGCCGAGCACGCCAAGGTGGAAGGCGAGTTCAAGCCGCTGGTGGACCGCGCCAAGGCCGTGCTGGCCGACAAGGCCAAGGACGTGCGCATCACGCATCGTCTGACCGATTCGCCGTCGTGCCTGGTGGCCGACGAGGGTGACATCAGCGGTACGCTGGCGCGCCTGCTCAAGCAGGCCGGCCAGAAGGCGCCCGACACCAAGCCCGTGCTTGAGCTGAACCCGGCGCACCCGCTGGTGCGCAAGCTGGCGCTGCTCGAATCCGTCACCGGCGGCGAGGCCGACCGCGCTGCGTTCGACGATCGCCTGCACGTGCTGTTCGACCAGGCGCTGCTGGCCGAGGGCGGCTCGCTGGTCGATCCGGCCGACTACGTGCAGCGCATCAACCGCCTGCTGGCCTGACGCCGCCATGGCCGAAGCCTTGCCCGACCTGCAGCGCGGACTGGCGCCGATCCTCGATGCCGAGGTTCGCGTGCTGGTGCTCGGCAGCTTTCCGGGTGAGGCTTCGTTGGCGGCGCAGCAGTACTACGCCCATCCGCGCAAAGACCTTTGGTTAATTTGACACCTTGGTCGATACAATCGGCAGGCGCCTGCCCGCCTGCCGATTCCATGCACGCCGCGTACGCCTATATCCGGTTTTCGATCCCGGAGCCGATCCGGGGCGACTCCCTTCGCCGTCAACTCGAAGCATCAGCAAAATATGCTGCTGACTACGGTCTGACGCTGGATCCATCATTGAATGTGCGGGACCTCGGCGTCTTCGCGTTCAGCGGATCGAACATCGAACGTGGCGCTCTCGGTCAATTCGTCACAAACGATCACTGCCGTAATAGAGCGTGCGGTAGAGCAAGGGGTTGCCGATGACGCGTAAACGCTGCTTCCCTCCGGTTGTCGATGCCGATACTCGGGTTCTGATTCTTGGTAGCTTACCCGGCGAGGCTTCATTGGCGCAGGGCCAATACTATGCGAACCGCCAAAATCACTTTTGGCGGTTGGTCGGCGATATCCTTGGCGAAGACTTGGTTCACATGGATTACGCTGTTCGGTTGCAAACGCTTCTCGCGCATCGCGTTGGCCTATGGGATGTTGTGGCTGAAGCCATGCGAGAGGGCAGTTCGGACAGCAAGATACGGGGTCATGCCGGAAATGATCTGGAGGGCTTGATCGAATCACTGCCGAAACTGGCTGTGATTGCGTTCAATGGCGGCACTGCGGAGCGAATCGGTTTGAAGGCTCTCGGTCGGCACGGCGATCATCATCGTGTGGTCAGGCTTCCTTCCAGCAGCCCGGCTCATACGGTGCCGTACTCGCAGAAATTGCTTGCTTGGCGGGCGTTGCGGTTATGGCTGAACACGCCTGACTGACGATGGCGGCGCCAACGCATTCGATCTGTCTGCAATGTAGGCGGTGAGTTGTCACCGGCTGACTATCACGTCTCCGCAAGGCGCTCGCGAGAGTCAGTGCCTTTCTTGCAGCTGATGCATTTCCGTCGCGAAACCAGATAAGAAATCCACGATCTTTGCCTCATAGTCAGGAAGCCGCAGTAAAGACGCGATTTCTTTTGGTGTTTTCCCGATCAGAGGAATACGCAGAAAAATGTCCTCTAGGAACCGATCGCTAACGGTTGAAAGCACAAGTCTGAGCGAGGCCAACATATCGTCGCCGCGGTGAGAGGCGTGCGCCAAGGCGATCGGTTTTCCGATGACTTCGAATCGGGAGACCATCCAGTCAATCGCGTTCTTGAGGCCGCCTGGAATGGCGCGAACGTACTCTGGGCTTGAGATGATGATGCCGTCGGATGCGGATACAAGCTCTAAAAATCGGACCACTTCTGGTGGTGTCCCATCACCCTCGGCGTCTGGCGAGAAAACCGGGAGAACATTGAGACTGTGAAAGACTGAAAACTCAAAGCCGCGTGGAGCGATCTCTTTCATCGCCATCAGCAAGGCGGTGTTGGTGGACGCTTGTCGCGCACTCCCGGAAATCGCCAAAATCTTCATATCGAATCCATCCTGTACCACGCCAACCCAAAGAACGCCGGACACGTCCACATATAGAAAGGACGTCTATGACTATACCGATGCTGACGCGAATCGACTTCACGGGCAACGGGGTTGTTCGCGACACTGAGTCGTTGTCGGCACATCATGGCTGCGACCTCCTGTCCGAGAAGATCAAGAAGCTGGCAGCGGCGAGCACCCAGGCAGCGATGCCGCCGTAGAGCATGATCCCGCCGAAGCCGTGCACTAGCGCTGCGCGGCCAATCGCCTCCAGCGTCTCCGGGGGCATGGACGCCCACGCACCAGCGTTAGCGGGGTGCAAATTCCCGGACGCAATACCATTGGCCAGCGCACGCAAAGAGGTCTCGTCGACCGGTTTGACTAGCGCTATTTGCAGATATTGCAACACCTTTTGCACTAGCAGAAATCCCATCAAAGCAATGTTGATGGCCAGGGAGATCATGCGGGCGCTCATGTCGATGCCGGATGCCATGCCGGCGCGCGCGCTCGACACCGAGCCCGTAGTGGTGTTGGTCACCGGCGTATTGGTGACGCCCAAGCCCGCGCCAGCCAACAGGCAGCCTGGCAGCACGGTCAGCCAGCTCGCCTGATCGATGCCGCTGCCGATGCGCATCAGGAAGAACCCCAGCCCGATGGTGAATAAGCCGGCGGGAATGACGATGCTGGGCCGGTAGCGCAACGCCAGCCGCTCGCCGACGGGTGGGAACACCAGCGTAGGTAAGGTGTAGGCCAGCAGCGATACGCCTGCGGCCGCCGCACCTTGACCCAGCGCACTCTGGAAGTAAATGGGCAGGTAGATGATGAACGGCCAGAAACTGAAGTTCATGCCCACTGAGCCAAGCAACGCGCCCGAGAAATTGCGCACCCGGAATACCGAGAAGTCGAACATCGGGTGCGCGACGCGCATTTCCACGACGAGGAATAGCACGAAACTTGCGGCACTCGCCGCGATGACGCTCAGGGCGGAAGCGCTGCCGAATCCCGTCTCGGCGCCCTGCGTCACGAAGTAGGCCAGTCCCAGCACGGCGAGCGACAGGGTGACGATGCCAGCCAGGTCCAATCTCCTTGCGTGCGGATCGCGCGATTCGCGCACGCCAACGATGGCCAGGCCGAGCGTCAGGGCCGCGATGAAGGCATGCACCCAGAAGACCCACTGCCAACTGGACATGGCGACGATCAGGCCACCGATCAGCGGTCCGAACCCGAGCCCGATACCGAAGACGATGCCCCAGATGCCGAATGCCCTGCTGCGTTCGGCGCTCTCGGGGAACTGGTGCGAGAGCACCGCCACGAGACAAATGAGCATCGCCCCGCCGCTCGCGCCCTGCAAGAAGCAGCTGGCGATCAGGATGGGTGTGCTCCACGCCAGGCCGCACAGCAGCGAGGCGACGCCAAACAGTGCGATCGTGCAGAGGAATACGCGCTTGCGGCCATAGCGGTCCGCCAGCGTTCCCGTGGCCATCAATACGGCGGTGCAGGCGATGGTGTAGGCATTCATGATCCACTGCATGCCGCTGAAATCGCCGTGCAGTGCCACTTCCAGCGTGGGTAGGATCACCGGCACGCTGGAAATCTCCAACCCGAACATCAAGGCGGCCAGGCACACGGCCAGTAGCGCCACCATGTTTCGAGCGGCAAAGGGATGGCCTGTCTGCGGCCGGGTCGGCAGCTCGATGTCATGCGCCTGCACGGTTGTTTCACTCCGAGATGTAGGGACGGGTGTTTGGCTGCGCGCTGGCAGAGCCGCTTCTCCGGCGGCATGCCGAGGCGCATCGGTGCTGCGTTGTCTTTGTGTAGCGGCAGACTGTTTGACTCAACGCCTGTTTAGCGCGTCGACAAGGCGGGCCGTGTGCTGAGCCCCGCGTGCGCAATCACTAGCGCGCCCACCGGGGCCACTGCAAACAGCAGGAATAGCCAGCGTGATGCGGCCTCCAGATTGGGCGCCGGGCCCGTTGCTCCCAGCGTGTTGAGCACAACCCCGCCCAACGCCGCACCCAACGCAGTCGCCACCAATTGCACCGTGACGATCGATGCCGAGGCACGGTCATGATCTTCCGCCGGCGCCGCCGTCATGATGCGGTTGCCCAGGTG
Organism: Ralstonia pseudosolanacearum; assembly: GCF_024925465.1. Lineage (NCBI taxonomy): Bacteria > Pseudomonadati > Pseudomonadota > Betaproteobacteria > Burkholderiales > Burkholderiaceae > Ralstonia > Ralstonia pseudosolanacearum. The sequence goes on from NZ_CP103852.1 coordinate 1,467,148, forward strand.
TGGCCACGCCACGCCCACGCCCAACCCCACCAGCGTCAGCGCGACGATGATGAGCGTGGTCATCCACGCATCGCCTGCGCCCATCGGTACCAGCATCGCCAGCACCAACAGGCCCAGCGCACATGCCCAGGGCGCGACCCGGATCACGCGCGTCACCGACGATTCGCGCAGCCCGGCACTCAAGATGGCGCCAAGCGTCCAGCCGGCCGACGCCGTTGCCGCGATGTAGCCAGCCATCAACGGGCTCTGCCCATGCAGCCGCTGCAGGAACAGCGGCACGAAGATCTCCGTGCAGGTGACGGTGATGGCCAGCAGCGCAGACACGCCATACAGCGCGGCGAGTGCCGACCGGCCCGTGTACGCATCGGTGGGCAGGATGCGGCGCGACGAGCGCATCTCCACGCGGCGGATCGCCAGCAGCGTGACGGCCGCTGCGATCAAGCCGACCGCGCCAAGCCATGGCGAGGTGCTGACGCTGCTCCACGATGCCGCCACCACGGCAACCGCGAGCAGCACGAGTTGACGCGCGGGTACCGGCGTCGGCTGTTCTGTCTGGGTGGCCGCCGGTTTCAGCACGACGACGGCTGCGGCTGCCGCCAACGCGATCAGCACGACCAGGGACCAGAACGCCAGCCGCCACGTCGCGTACTGCGCAAAGATGCCGCCCACCGCCGGCCCGAGCAGCGTCGCAATGCCCCACATGCCCGAGAGCAGCGCCAGCGCGCGCGGCCACAGTGGCTCGGGCAGCACGCTGCGCATCAGCACATACGGTGCCGACAGCAACACGCCCCCGCCCAACCCCTGCAGCACGCGGCCCACCAGCAGCACCGGCATGGCCGGCGCCAGCGCACACAGCGCCGAGCCGCCACCGAACACCGCCGCGCCCAGCAGATAGGCGCCGCGCGGCCCGACATGCTGGATCACCTGCGCCGCCACCGCCGCTCCCGTGATCGACGCGACGATGAACAGCGTCGTATTCCACGCATAGAAGGCCACGCCGCCGATGTCGTCGACCACGCTCGGCAGGATCGTCGTGGTCAGATAGAGGTTGATGGCGTGCAGCGCCACGCCAGCGGCCAGCACCAGCACGCGCAGCGCGTTGGCACCGCGAAACAGGTCGAGCCAGGAGGCATCATCTGCGGTGATCGAGGTTGGACTCATCTTGCGCTCCAGCAAAGGAATGGAGTGGATACCCAAAAAGACGCGCCAGCCAGTCTGTGACAACCTGCTTGCGTCGCATCGCTCGGTATCGCACTATCTTGGCATCAAGATAAAAACGATTTATCTCGACGTCAAGATAACCACCGTTGGAGGAAGGGAGAATGGACCGCGCAGCACGGGCAGTCGAACAATGGAACCGCGAGCGCCCGGACCTGGATGTCAACTCGATGCTGCTGCTCGGGCGTCTGGGCGAGGCGTCGGTCGTGATTGCACGTGAACGCCTGAACCCGCTCTTTGCAGAGTACGGCCTGCAGCCCGGCGAGTTCGACGTGCTCGCCACCCTGCGCCGCAGCGGTGCGCCGTATGCGCTCACGCCCACTGCGCTCTACGACGCGGCGATGATGTCTTCGGGCGGTATGACCAATCGTATTGACCGTCTGCAACAGGCCGGCTGGGTCGAGCGTCGGCCCAATCCGGAAGATGGTCGCGGCACGCTCGTCGCGCTGACCAAGGCAGGGTTCGCCTTGATCGATCAGGCCGTCGGCGCGCATGTCGAGAACCAGCGTGCCGTGTTGTCTGTGCTGACGGATGCGGAGCAGCGGCAGTTGGCGAAGTTGTTGTCGAAGTTGATCGGGGGGCAGCGAGAGGAGAAAAGTTAATCCGCCTGCACCCCATGCCCATGCTGAATCGCCTCACTCACGTGCACTGCTTTCGATCTGTTCGTCGCCGGCCAGATCGGCGATGGCGCGGGTGAGCTTGTCATGGCGTGCAGCAGGAGCTCGTCGGCGTGTGGGATGTGCTGGGCGCCTGCGTGCGCGAAGGCAGTCTCGATGCGGCGATCCGCCATCCGCAGGCCAACGATTTCGACCTGCTGCACCGGCGCGCGCCGAGGCTGCGGCGGGTGGGTTTCAACGGCGGCACGGCGGGCAGGTTCGCCAAGGATTTCGCCCGCGCCGGCTTCGAGACGGTGGTGCTGCCGTCGTCCAGCCCGGCGCACGCGGCGCGCTCGTTTGAGCAGAAGCTCGCGCTGTGGCGGGCGCTGTTGGCGGACGACTGGATCGACGGCAGGCTCGCCGGAACGCTGACGCCGGCCCTCGCCAAGCGCGAGGGCCGGCGTTTTTTTTCGTGCGCGCCCGTTAGCTCAACTCACTTGCGGCTGCGTCGCGGCAAAGCTCGGGCGTGCGCGCATGGCTGCTTGCCCGCGCTGCAGGTTGGGGCGCGCCTCCAGCAGCGCCGCGCCTTCGGGGAACATGCCCAGATAGGCCAGGATCGGGGCGAGGAACAGGTCGGCCATCGACACGGTGCTGCCGACCAGGTAATCGCGCTCTTGATAGGCCTGCTCAAGCGCGTCGAGCTGGGCCGCGATCTCCGGCAGGGCGGCGTCGATGACTTTGCGGTCTGGCTGGTCGTTCTCGCCCTTGGGGAAGATGTACTGGAGGATGTAGCGGCGCACCATCGCATCGTAGGCGTGGCAGTTGATCAGGCTGATCCACTGCTCGCCGCGCGCATGCGCGGTGGCGCCCCATTGCGGCAGCAGGCTGGGGCCGTCGAATGCCTCGTCGATGTAGCTCAGGATGGCGCGCGTTTCGTAGAACGCGATCGGTCCGTCGCTGAACGCCGGCACGCGGCCGAACGGATTGTGCGCCAGCAGTTCCGGCGAATGCGGCGGCACCGGCTGCAGCGTGTAGCGCACGCCTTTCTCTGCCAGCGCCAGGCGCACGGTGCGGCAGTAGCTGCTGCGCGGGTCGCCGTAGACCGTGACGGTGCCGGCGCTGCCCTCGGGGTCCAGGTAGTCGCTCAGGCGGTTGAAGACCGATTGCCAGCCGGCCAGGTGGCCGTCGCGCGTCTGCGTGTCGGGGAAGCCGCTGTGGCGCATGTGCAGACGGGTGCCGCCGTCCTGGTCGGTCAGCGTGACCTCGATCAGCGTTTTCAGGTCGGGCGGCATCGAGCCCGACTCCCAGGCCCAGGTGTAGGCGAGGAAGTCGGCCCGGTCGAGCGTCTGGTATTCGCCGACGGCGATGTGCCTGGAGCCGTCGCGCCCGCCCATGACGACGCGGTAGCGGCCGCCGACGCGCGGATCGGCGCTCGCCTCCAGCACGCTCATACCGCGCGGACAGTGCCATGCCGCCAGCGCCGCCTGATCGGTGAAGGCATCGAACACCCGCTCGCGCGGCGCGCGGATGAGGCGGGTCATCTCCAGTTCGAACGTAGCGGCGCGGTCCATGGCGGTCTCCATCAGGGTTTGGCGGGGGTGTCGTCCGCGTCCGGGTCGGGGGGCGCGGCGCGGGTCTGCTCGACAAAGGCGACCAGGCGATCGAGGTTGCCTTCCCAGAGCTGGCGGTAGGCCTCCAGCCAGCCGTGCGCTTCGCGCAGCGCGCCGGGGCGCAGGTGGCAGATGCGCCAGCGCGCGCTGACTTCCCGCTCGATCAGCCCGGCCTCGGCCAGCACGCGCAGGTGCTTGGAGATGGCCGGAGCGGAGATGTCGAACGGGCGCGCCAGTTCGCTCACCGGCGCTTCGCCCGCGGACAGGCGCGCCAGGATCGCCCGGCGGGTGGGGTCCGCCAGGGCGGCGAAGATGGTGGAGAGCGGGTCATCGTCGAGCGGCATGTCTTCATTTAACTCATTGGTTAATTGAATTTCAAGCCCGCAAAACGCGGCTTTTCGGCGATGGCATCGGCGCCTGCCTTGCCAAGCAGCGCGGGAAGTCACGTGCCGGACGGGCGTATCTGTCACAATCGCGCCCGTGGCCGGCGCGGGGGTGCCGGTCTGTTTTGCCAACGGGCCTCAACATGCCTTTTCTCGGAATCGGTTTCCACGTTATCGTCGCGCTGTTCTTTGCCGTGCATGCGGTGCGCACGCACCAGAACATGTACTGGCTGTTCATCCTGTTCGCCTTTCCGCTGCTGGGCAGCGTGGCGTACTTCTTCGCGATCTACCTGCCGGAGCTGCGGTATTCGCGCGGCGCCCGCGTGGCCACCCGCGCCGTCAGCCAGATGATCGACCCGAACCGGGCGGTGCGCGAGGCGCGCAACGACTTCGACCGCGCGCCGACCGTGCAGCACCGGCTGCGCCTGGGCGAGGCCCTGCTGGAAGCCGGCGACGCCAAGGAAGCCCGCCAGCACTTCGAGCAGGCCGCCACCGGCCCGTTCGCCGGCGACCAGGCCGTGCTGCTGGGCCTGGCCCGTGCGCAGTTCGCCACCGGCGATGCGGCGATGGCCGCGACGACCCTGGACACCCTGTTCGAGGCGCATCGCGCCGCGCGCCGGCAGCCCGATCCCACGCTGCTGTATGCGCGGGCGCTGGCCACCGGTGGTGCGCCCGGCACGCGCGAAGCCTTCGAGCAGGCACTCGCCTGCGCCAACGATGCCGCCGCCCGCTGCCTGTACGGCGAGTGGCTGCTCGCCCAGGGCAATGCCGCCGACCAGGCGCGCGCCCGCGACCTGTTCGACGATATCCTGCGCGACGCCAAGCACTGGACGCGCTACGCCAAAGACCATAACCGCGAATGGCTGCAGCGCGCCCAGGCCGCCCAGTCTTCTTTCCGTTGATTTCTCTGATGACGCTGTTGAAACGCAAATCCATCGAGGCCGTGGCCTCGCGCCGTCCCGCCCGCGCCAAGCGCGATGACCGCGAACACCGTGATGACGAACCCAAGCGCATGGCGCCGCGCTTCGCGCCCGTGACGTTCTCCGAGCTGTCGGGCGTGCGCTATCTGCACTTCGGCACCGAGTGGGTGCAGGGCGCGATGCGCCTGTCCAAGCCCGACGCTATCGAGCTGGAATATGCCCAGCAGATGATGGCGTGGCTGCTGTTCCTGGATCCGGCCGCGCGTGCCGATTTCCATGTCGTGCAGCTGGGCCTGGGCGCGGCGGCGCTGACCAAGTTCTGCCATCGGCAACTGGCGCCGGCCCGCGTGACCGCGGTCGAGCTGAACCCCGCCGTGATCATCGCCGCGCACAGCATGTTCGGCCTGCCGTTCGACGACAGCCGGCTGGATGTCATCGAGCAGGACGCCTACGACTGGGTCACGGACGCCAACCACCACGGCACCGTCGATGCGCTGCAGATCGATCTGTACGACGCCACCGCGCGCGGGCCCGTGCTCGACACGCCGGCCTTCTACCGCGCCTGCCGCCAGGTGCTGCGCGCGCCCGGCGTGATGACCATCAACCTGTTCGGCGACCACACCAGCTTCCCGCGCAACATCGAGCGCATTTGCGATGCTTTCGACAATCGCGTGCTGGTCTTCCCCGAGGTGCACGACGGCAACGTCATCGTGCTGGCCTTCAATGGCCCGCCGCTGCAGGTCGGCTGGGACGCCGTGCAGGCGCGTGCCGCGGCGCTGCAGGCCGCGCTCAAACTGCCGACCAAGGGCTGGGTGGAGGGGTTGCGCGGCGCCAACGTCAACCAGGACGACGCGCTGTCCATCTGAGGGCGGTCGTTTTCGTCTCCGCCAATGCAAACGCCCCGGCTGTCCGGGGCGTTTTGCCGAGCGGAGCAGGGCGGGCCGGCGCTACTTGGACAGCAGCCGCATCGCCGCCTCCAGCCCGGCGATGGTGACGGGATACATCCGCGTCTTCATGATCTGGTTGATGACCGAGACCGACTGCCGGTACTGCCACAGCCCTTCCGGCTCGGGGTTGAGCCACGCGAACCTGGGGAACTGCTCGATCAGCCGCTGCAGCCAGACGGCGCCGGCTTCGGGATTGTTGTATTCGACCGAGCCGCCCGCCTGCAGGATCTCGTACGGGCTCATGGTCGCGTCGCCGACGAAGATCAGCTTGTAGTCGGGCGGGTATTTGCGGATCACGTCCCAGGTGGAGAAGCGCTCCGCGTGGCGGCGCCGGTTGTTCTTCCACAGCCATTCGTAGACGCAGTTGTGGAAGTAGTAGTACTCGAGGTGCTTGAACTCGGTCTTGGCCGCGGAGAACAGCTCTTCCACGCGCTTGATGTGGTCGTCCATCGAGCCGCCCACGTCCATCAGCATCAGCACCTTGACGTTGTTGTGCCGCTCGGGGCGCATCTTGATGTCGAGCAGGCCGGCGTTGGCGGCGGTGGCGTGGATGGTGTCGTCCAGGTCCAGTTCCACGTCGGCGCCGTCGCGGGCGAACTTGCGCAGGCGGCGCAGCGCGACCTTGATGTTGCGGGTGCCGAGCTCCACCGTGTCGTCGTAGTCGCGGTAGGCGCGCGCTTCCCACACCTTGACGGCAGTGCGGTTGCCCTTGGACGGCCCGCCGATGCGGATGCCCTCCGGGTTGTAGCCGCCGTGCCCGAACGGCGAGGTGCCGCCCGTGCCGATCCACTTGCTGCCGCCCTCATGGCGCTCGTGCTGCTCGGACAGCAGTTCCCTGAGCTGCTCCATCAGCTTGTCGAGGCCGCCCATGGCTTCGACCTGGGCCTTCTCCTCGGGCGTCAGCTCGCGCTCGAGCGTCTTGGCGAGCCAGTCCAGCGGAATCTCGGCGCGCCAGTCAATCGCACCTTCCACGCCCTTGAAGTAGGCGCCGAAGGCCTGGTCGAATTTGTCGTAGTGCTTCTCGTCCTTCACCAGCGTCGTGCGCGCCAGGCCGTAGAACGCATCGAGCGACGGCGGGATGACCTGCCGCTTGAGCCCTTCGAGCAGCGTCAGGTATTCCTTCACGGAGACCGGCAGCTTGGCGTGCCGCAGCGTGAAGAAAAAGTCGATCAGCATGGCGGTCTCCCGGCGCGCTCAGTCGCGCGGCTGCTCCAGCTTGTACTGCAGATGCCGCTTCACGGTCAGCCACTCGGATTCGATGATCGAGAACACCACCGTGTCGCGATAGCTGCCGTCCGGCATGCGCTGGTGGTTGCGCAGTACGCCGTCCTGCTTGGCGCCCAGGCGCGCGATGGCTTCGCGGCTCTGGTGGTTCATCCAGTGCGTGCGGAATTCCACGGCGATGCAGCCCAGCGTCTCGAACGCATGCGTGAGCAGCAGCAGCTTGCATTCCGTGTTGACGGCGGTGCGCTGCACCGATTTCGCATACCACGTGTGACCGATCTCCAGCCGCCTGTTGGCCGCGTCCACGTTGAAGAAGCGGGTGGAGCCGACCACGCTGCCGGGCTGCCCATGGCGGATGTCGCGGACCACGAACGGCATGGCGCCCAGCCGCTCGCGCATGTCGAGCGCGGTGTCGAGCCAGGCGGGCGTCTGCTCCGGCGAGGGCACCGAGGTGTACCACAGCTTCCACAGCGCGCCGTCGGCCGCGGCGGCGCGCACGTCGGCTTCGTGCTCGCGGCCCAGCGGCTCCAGCCACGCGTGCCGGCCGGACAGGGTGACGGGTTCGATGAAGCGCGTCATGTTGCGGGTGTCCTCAGCGGTTGGCGCGGTTCATGAACACCAGGCGCTCGAACAGGTGCACGTCCTGCTCGTTCTTGAGCAGAGCGCCGTGCAGCGGCGGAATGGCGGCGTTCCGGTCCTGGCTGCGCAGCGTATCGGGCGGGATGTCTTCGGCCAGCAGCAGCTTGAGCCAGTCGATCAGCTCGGAGGTGGAGGGCTTCTTCTTGAGCCCCGGCAGGTTGCGCATCTCATAGAAGGCGTCCAGCGCGGCCTTTACCAGCGTCGGCTTGATGCCGGGGTAGTGCACGTCGACGATGCGCTGCATCGTCTCGGCATCGGGAAACCGGATGTAGTGGAAGAAGCAGCGGCGCAGGAAGGCATCGGGCAGCTCCTTCTCGTTGTTCGACGTGATGATGACCAGCGGCCGGTGCCGGGCGCGGATGGTCTCGCGCGTCTCGTACACGTAGAACTCCATGCGGTCGAGCTCGCGCAGCAGGTCGTTGGGGAATTCGATGTCGGCCTTGTCGATTTCGTCGATCAGCAGCACGGTCTGCTGCTCGGCCTCGAACGCCTGCCACAGCACGCCCTTGACGATGTAGTTGCGGATGTCGTGGACGCGGCCGTCGCCCAGCTGCGAATCGCGCAGGCGCGACACGGCATCGTATTCATAGAGGCCCTGCTGCGCCTTGGTGGTCGATTTGACGTGCCATTGCAGCAGCGGCATGCCGAGCGCGGCGGCCACCTCTTCGGCCAGCATGGTCTTGCCCGTGCCCGGCTCGCCCTTGATCAGCAGCGGGCGCTGCAGCGTCATCGCCGCGTTGACGGCGAGCTTGAGGTCGTCGGTGGCGACGTACTGGTCGGAGCCTTCGAAGCGCGCGGGCCGGGCGGACGTCTGGGTCGGGTTCATCGAGCAGTCCTACTGGGCGGTAAATCAATGTGGAGACGGCCAGTATAAGAGAGTTTGGCGGTCTGACGCGGGGGCTGAAGGGGCTTTAGCCGGCGCGGGGTCAGGGGGCACCTGACTGGACTGGCAAAAAAACGGTGCGGTACAATGCGCCGGTTTGACGCACCACGAACGACCGTCTTCTGACAAGCAGCCGTTGCCAGCAAGCCGGTGAAGGCGCCCTAGAGAGACAGCCACCCGAGGGTCGGGACAGGCGGGGCGAGCAGGATTCCGAACTCCACGCTAGAGAACGATGAAAAAGATCCTCACGATGGTGGCATTGGGCGCGTTGACCGCGTCGGCGTCTGCCGCCGATATCCAGGGCAATGCGCAGGCGGGCGCCGGCAAGGTGGCCATGTGCATCGGCTGTCATGCGATTCCGGACTACCGGGCGTCGTATCCCGAGGTGTATCGCGTGCCCTACCTGGGTGGACAGAACGCCAAATACATCGAAAGCGCCCTCAACGCCTACAGGAAGGGCGAGCGCAAGCACCCGACCATGCGCGGCATCGCAGGCTCGCTGAGCGACCAGGACATCGCCGATCTGGCGGCCTACTACTCGCAGCAGACCGCCGCCACGCCCAACAACCCCCGGAAGTGACGAGGACGAACATGACGAAGATCTCGCTCGGTTTGGGCGCGTTGGTGCTGGGCGTCGCCGTTTCCGCGCAGGCCGCCGACCTGCAGAAGGGCAAGCAGCTGGTGGACAAGGGCGGCTGCGTGACCTGCCATGGCCCGGGCCTGAATGCCCCGATCTCGCCGGACTATCCCAAGCTGGCCGGCCAGCACGGCGATTACCTCTACCATGCGCTGCGGGCGTACCAGACCTCCGGCAACCCGCTGGTGGGCCGCAACAACGCCATCATGGCCGGCCAGATGAATGCCAACGCCGCCATGATCGGTGAGAACGGCAAGCCGCGTCCCTTCACCTCGGCGGAGCTGCAGGACATCGCCGCGTATATCGAATCGCTGCCAGGCTCGCTGGTATTGAAGAAGTGAGCCGCGGGTGCCCGTAGAAGAAAACCGCTCCTCGGAGTAATGCCGTTCAGTTAAGCGTGAGCTGGCTGGCTCGCGACAACGCGAACTGAGTCAACAACAAGGAAGAAGGCCGCTTCGACGTCAATCGAAGCGGCCTTTTTTGCCTTAACTGAACGGCATTGCTCCTCGGAGCGGTTTTTGTTGGGCGATGGGTAAGCGGGTGTCAGCGGGCCGTGGCGCGCTTGCGCACGCATTCGATATAGGTCTCGCCGTCCGGCGGCAGGCCGGTGCGCTGGGCTGTCCACAGCATCTGGCCCAGGCATTCCATCACCTGGTGCTGCGCCTCGTGCGGCGAATCGAGCCGCTGCGCCAGCGCTTCGTAGGCGGCCCGGATGCCGCGCGGCTGATCGACCGACACCTGCTCGCTGATCGACAGGTGCATCGACAGATGCAGGAACGGGTTGCTCTGGCCGCTCTCGGGCGTGTAGTCGCGGGCCAGGGCTTCCTCGCCGGCGTCCAAGGTGGCGTGGTATTCGGGATGCAATTGCATCCAGTCGACCGCCATGGCTTCGAGCGGCGTGAGCACTTCGGCCTGGCGGTGCTTGCGCCAGGCGCCGCAAAAGAACTGGCGGACTTCGTCGCGGGTGGGATTGAACATGGTGCCGCCATTGTACCGGTGCGCCCGCCGGCCAGCGCGGCGGCGCCGACGCTACAATGGCCGCCTCGCCTGCCAAGACGGCGCCCGAAACGCCGCGTGCCGCATGAGACCGTCCACCGCCGACGCCAGCCTGTCCGCTCGCGCCGCCGACAAGCTGCTCGGCGTGCTGCTGATCGCCGTTTCCGCGGCGTCGTTCGGCGCGATGGCGATCTTCACCCACTATGCCTATGCCTCCGGCGCCGACACGGTCGGCCTGCTGGCGGTGCGCTTCAGCCTGGCGGCGCTCGCGCTGATGGCGGTGATGCGCGTGCGGCGCATCGGCCTCCCGCCGTGGCCGCGGGTGGCGGGGCTGGCGGCGATGGGCGGGATCGGCTATGCAGGTCAGTCGTTCGCGTTCTTCACCGCGCTGCACTACGCGCCGGCCAGCCTGGTGGCGCTGCTGCTGTATCTGTATCCGATGTTCGTGACGGTGCTGGCCGCCGTGTTCCTGCACGAGCGCCTGACGCCCGCTGCGCTGCTGGCGCTGGTGCTGTGTTCGGTGGGTGCGGGCCTGACCGTGGGCGGCGCGGGCCTGTCGGGCGGCAGCGCCCCTGGCGTGGTGCTGGGCGTGGCGGCGGCGGTCATCTACTCGGTCTACATCACGGTGGGCGCGCGCGTGACGCGCGGCGTCGATCCGATCGCGTGTACCACCCTCATCTGCACGGCGGCGGCGGTAGTCTATGCGGGCGCGGTGGTGGCCGGCGTGCCCGCGCGGTTTCCCGGCAGCGTTGCCGGCTGGGCCGCGGCGCTGGCGATCGCGGGGCTGTCGACGGTGATCGCCATCCTCGCGTTCTTCGCGGGCTTGCAGCGGCTGGGGGCGGCGCAGGCGTCGATGCTGTCGACGCTGGAGCCGGTGGTGACCGTCGTGCTGGCCGCGCTGCTGCTGGGCGAGTCGATCGGTGCCGCGCAGATGGCCGGCGGGGCGCTGATCCTGGCCGGCGTGCTGTGGCTCACCCGCGCCGACGCGCGTCCCGCCGGGCACCGGCCCGACGACATGGCGTAACGCAAACCGCCCGGCGTGAACCGGGCAGTTGCATCGCGAAACGCGTGGTCGGATCGCGCGGCGTTACGGCTTCGGTCCGCCCGGCGGCCGCTGCAGGCTCTGCACCCGCATCAGGGCCGGCCGATTGGCCATCACGCCGTCATAGAACGTCGCCAGGTCGCCCTTCATCGCCGTGCGCGACGGATTGTCGAGATAGATCATGTGCCCCGACGGGTAGTGCCTGGTGATGAGGTTGGTCTTCAGCAGGCCGGCGTCGAGCGGCATGGCTTCCAGCGTCAGCGCGGTCTGGAAGAACGGCGTCACCGCGTCGAAGTAGCCGCTGGCCGACAGCACCTTCAGGTCTGGGTTCAGCGTCATCGTGGCGGCCAGGTCGCCGGCGGTGTAGAGCGTGTTGCCGCCGCCCTTGGCCGCGCCGGTCGGGTCGGTGTGGCTGAAGTCCCAGCTGCTGAATACCTGATCGTTGAGGTCGACGAACGACGAGGTCGATGTGTACTTCAGCGTGGTGTTCAGGTAGTCGTTCCACTCGACCGTGTACACGCCCGCCACGTTGGTGATCGACGGATCGTTGCCGCCCGAGTTCGGCAGGATGAACGGACCGATGCCGGTATTGATCGACGTCGCGCGGCCGTCATACTGGCCGATCGCGAGGCCGGGCACCAGCGTGCCGAAGAAATCGCCGAATGCCATCGGGTTGCCGTATTGCTGGATCAGCGAGATGGCACCCATGCCGATGTACTGCTGCATCTGCTGCGCCACCGGCATGCTCATGTTGAGCCGCGTGTTGACGAAGCCGCTGTCCTGCGCGTTGGGCGCCTGCTCGAGCGGGATCAGGGTGTTCCGCGCGTACTGCGTCACCATGGTCATGTACGACTCGAGATCGGCCGGTGCTGGCGTGACGGCGGTCTTCTTGTGGTAGAAGGCGTCGGCCGCCAGCGTCGGGAACAGGCCCACGGCGCTGAGCGCGTTTGCGTAGTCCAGGATCGACGACTGCAGCGTGATGCCATTGAGCTCGATGCCGTCCTCATGCAGCACCCATGACAGGACCGCGCTGCGCGCCGTGCCGTACGATTCGCCGAACAGGAACTTCGGCGAATTCCAGCGGCTGTACTTGGTCAGGTAGCGCTGGATGAAGCGGTCGATCGAGCGCGCATCCTGGTCGACGCCCCAGAAATCCTTGTTCTTGGCCGGGGCGATGGCCGCCGAGTAGCCGGTGCCGACCGGATTGATGAAGACGAGGTCGGAGCGGTCGAGCAGGCTGTCCGGGTTGTCGAGCAACCGGTACGGTGCCGGCGGGGTGAAGTCGGGGAAGGACGACTGGATCCGCTTCGGTCCGAACGAGCCCAGCAACAGGAAGACCGACGACGAGCCGGGACCGCCGTTGTAGAAGAACGTGACCGGACGCGGCTTGCTCGGGTCGGGGTTGTCGCGCGTATACGCCACGTAGAACATCTTGGCATTGGGCAGCGACGTGACCGCATCGATCGTCGTCAGGTGCCCGGCGGTGGCTGTGTAGGCGAGGCTCTGGCCGTTGATCGTCACCTTGTGGTGGGTGATGGCGGCGGTCTCGGCGGTGTCGCTGGCCGGCAGGGCATCGTTGGGGCCGCTGCCGTAGACGGTCGTGTCCACCAGCGGGCTGTCCTGCTGTGCCGCAGTGGTGGGCTGGGTGCTGACGCTGCTGCCTGCGTTCGACGCCACGCCGTCCGTGCTGGTGGTCGACGCGTCGTTGCCGCCGCCGCAACCTGCCAGCAGCGCCACCGACAGCGCCGCCGCAGCGAGCGATGCGGTGGCGGTCCGGGATAGTCCGGCAACATCGCCGGTCGATACTCTGGATGTTTTCATGACAATGAAGGCCCTTCTTCAAGGTGATGAACGCCATCGCCTAAAACAATGGGTTTTAAGCGAGGCTCCTTATCCGATTCGCGTTTTGTAATTTACGGCGTGCGCGAATCGAATCATTCTGATTTCCCGCTGGCGGCGGGTGAATTAATACAAAATGGGTTCGAAAGGCAAAAGCATCTCCCGGAAACGCAAGGTCTCCAATTTAAATTGGGTCGGTGGTCGGGCGGCCGGGGCAGGCCTTTGCTCAAAGCCGGTGCGGCAATGCTTTGCGTCCAGGCGTGTCGCTGCGCTTTTAAATCGGGCGCGCGTGGCGTGACGGATCGGCCGGCCGATGAATCAATGTCGGGAAAAGTAGTTCGTAAGGAAGCCGATGTAAAGGGCGCTTTTTGACGTCATCGTCAAACCGATTAAAAGACCGGGGAAAAATGCCTGCTGTGATCGAGGCAACTGAATATCGTGCTTTTCCCAGGGTGTCTTTGCGACGCTGCCGAGGATGGGCGTAGGCAGACGATGCGACGATGGCGGTGTCGCTCCCGCGCAGCCGAGCGGCGGGCGTCGCCGATGTGTTCCGGCAGTCACGGTGCGCCGCCATTACAATGCGCACTGTTCCTTTTCTTTCCGGAGTCTTCTGCAATGCCTACGCTCGAACCGTCCGTGCTCGACCAACTGTTCCATGAAGCCCGCACCCACAACGTGTGGCTGGACAATCCGGTCGACGACGAACTGCTGCATACGCTGTACGACACCGTCAAGTACGGCCCGACTGGCGCCAATAGCACGCCGGCCCGTTTCGTTTTCGTCAAGAGCGCTGCCGCCAAGGAACAACTGGTCCCGTGCATGTCGGCCGGCAACCAGGAGAAGACGCGGCAGGCGCCCGTCACCGTGATCGTCGCGTACGACACCCAGTTCCACGAGCAGTTGCCCAAGCTGTTCCCGCACGTCGATGCACGTTCGTGGTACGCCGGCGACCAGGCCAAGATCAATGCCGTCGCGCTGATGAACAGCTCGCTGCAGGGCGGTTACCTGGTGATCGCGGCGCGCGCGCTGGGACTGGACTGCGGCCCGATGGGCGGCTTCGATGCCGACAAGGTGAACGCCACGTTCTTCCCCGACGGCCAGTGGAAGGTCAACTTCATCTGCAACCTCGGCTATGGCGATACCAGCAAGGTGCATCCGCGCAATCCGCGCCTGACGTTCGAAGAGGCCTGCCGGGTGCTCTGACCGGCCGGCAACACGCAGCAACAGATGTGCAGCGGGGGACCCTGGGTCCCCCGTTTTTTATTCCTTCGGCGCCGGCGTCTTCGGCCTGAACTCGCACAGCGGCTCGATCGCGCAGTGCCAGCATTCGGGCTTGCGGGCCCTGCACACGTAGCGCCCGTGCAGGATCAGCCAGTGGTGCGCATCCTGGCGGAACTCCTCCGGCACCACCTTCAGCAGCTTCAGCTCGACTTCCAGCACGTTCTTGCCCGGCGCCAGGCCGGTGCGGTTGGCGACGCGGAAGATGTGCGTGTCGACCGCGATGGTCGGCTCGCCGAAGGCCGTGTTCAGCACCACGTTGGCGGTCTTGCGGCCCACGCCCGGCAAGGCTTCCAGCGCGGCGCGGTCGCGCGGGACCTGGCCGCCGTACTGGTCGAGCAGGATGCGGCAGGTCTGCAGGATGTGCTTGCACTTGGTGCGGTACAGGCCGATGGTCTTGATGTAGGCGGTCAGGCCTTCCTCGCCCAGCGCCAGCATCTTGGCCGGCGTGTCGGCCACCGGGTACAGCTTGCGCGTGGCCTTGTTCACGCCCACGTCGGTCGCCTGGGCCGACAGCAGCACGGCGATCAGCAGCTCGAACGGCGTGGTGTATTCCAGCTCGGTGGTCGGCGTCGGGTTGTGTTCGCGGAGCGTTTCGAAGAGGGCGCGGCGCTTGGCGGGGTTCATCGAGGGACGATCGTGGGGAGAGGGGAGGTCAGGGCTTGTCCGAGGGCGGCTTGCTCAGGTCTGCAATGCGCTTGCGGCGCGCCTCGGCCTCGTCGATCTGGGCCTGCACATCGGCCGGGACGTCGGTGACGTTGCGTGGACCTTGCCCGCGCTCGGCCATCTCGGCCTGCTTCTGGCGGGCGCGCTCGATGGCGGCCTGGATGATCGCCTGCTTACGCGCCTGGGCGGCGCGCTCGGCCTCGTCGGCGGGTTGTTCGGCGCTGACGGCGGCCAGCTTGGCGGCGGCCTTCTCGGCCAGGCGCGCTTCGTTCTCGGCCTTCTCGCGGGCCAGGCGTGCGTTGCGGAAGGTGTAGCGCCCGCGCGCCTCGTCGGCCTGCGCCTGGCTCCAGGCGTTCCAGCCGGTGCGCTCGCTGGTAACGGGCACCATGTCGATGCAGTCGACCGGGCAGGGCGCGACGCAGAGGTCGCAGCCGGTGCACCAGTCCGCGAGGACCACGTGCATCGCCTTGGGCGCGCCCACGATGGCATCGACCGGGCAGGCCTGGATGCACAGCGTGCAGCCGATGCAGCGCTCCGGATCGATGACCGCCAGGGCGCGCGGCTGCTCGACGCCGTGCTCGGCATCCAGCGCGAGCAGCGGGCCGGTGCGCCCGAGCGCCTCGGACAGGCGCCGGATGCCTTCCGCGCCGCCCGGCGGGCAGCGGTTGGGCAGCGCCTCGCCGCGCGCCATGGCTTCGGCGTAGGGGCGGCAGCCGTTGTAGCCGCACTTGGTGCATTGCGTCTGCGGCAGCAGGTCTTCGAGCCGGTCGGCCAGGGACGGGGCCAAGGAAACCACGATGGGACAAGTCGTTGGAATAGCCGGTCATTATCGCCGATTTGACGCGCGTGCAAGGCGTGCATGTCCCGACCGGCCCGCCGGCGAAGTCGGTTCGGGCGTGTGACATAATCAATCGGTTCCAACGGATCGCCGTGCCATGCCGTCTTCTTCCGCCGTGCCGCTCACAGACGTCGATTCGCCCGCCGATGCCGTCCAGGGTGAGACCACCCCCGGCGATACCGGCGCACCGCGCGCGCGTCGCGATCCGGCCGGTACGCGTCGCCGCATCCTGGCGGCCGCCACCGAGGAGTTCTCGCGCGGCGGTTTCGCCGGGGCCCGGGTCGATGCCATCGCTCGCCGGGCCGAGATCAACGAGCGCATGCTGTACTACTACTACGGCAGCAAGGAAAAGCTCTTTCTGGCGGTGCTCGAGCACATGTACTTCCGCTTCAAGGAAGCCGAGGAGCGCGTGCAGATCGAGGCGGCCGATCCGCGCGAGGCCGTGATCCAGCTGGCCCGCTTCGTCTGGGACTTCTATTACGAGAACCCCGAGTTCATCCGCCTGCTCAACAGCGAGAACCTGCACGAGGCGCGGCACCTGAAGGCGTCGCCGCACCTGGGCCAACTGGTCAATCCGATCATCGAGGTGCTGCGCGGGGTGGTTGAGCGCGGTCAGCGCGCCGGCCTGTTTCGCGAGGAGGTCGACGTGTCGCGGCTGTACCTGACGATTTCGGCGCTGGGCTACTACGTGCTGTCCAACCGCTACACGATCGGCGCGGTGGTCGGGCGCGATGTGGCCTCGGCGGAAGAACATGAGGCCTTCGCCCAACTGCATATCCGGATGCTGCTCGCGTATCTCGAGCGTCCCAGGGTTTGAGACGGGCGCCGTTCCAAAGAAAAAGCCTCGCGACAAGCGAGGCTTTTTTTCGTGGTGCGCCCAGCATGGGCGCACTCCTGCGGGTGCAAGTCCCGCCATAAGCTGGTCACGGCGAATGAAGCGAAACGCAACTGCATGAGGGCGACCGAGTGTGGGGAGGAAGCGTGGAGCGTAAACCGCGAGCCGATGAACAAGAACCGCATAGAAGGCGCTGTCGAGCAGGGCGAGCGGGCCACAAACCGCGAAGCTCTCGTGATCAAGGCAAGGCGGCGTAGATGCGGCGGTTGTGCGGTGAAGGAGTGCGACCCTTACCTGGGGAGATCTCGCCTCGTGCCTGAAAGGGCGACGGCGTCGAGCCGGAGCGAGAAGTCAGCAGAGGCCGTAGTAGCTGGGTGGTGTGGCCGGGAAGGCTAAAGCTGCCGGTGAAGGGCCGAAGGGATGGGAGGGGGAGCCCTCTGGTTATCGGAAGTGAAATGCCTCAGATGTTCGCGAGAGCGAAGCTCGTCGGCAAGGTGGATAGGGTGAAGCCCGACAGGCCCCGGCAGCGAGGAATCAGTTCCGCCGAACTGGACAACGGCAAGCCTGGGCGTCAGGTCGGGAGCAACACAAGCCTGATGACCTCAACCATTCCAACCGCCCGGTGCGGACCCGCATGCCGGGTGGTGTGGGAGGGGTCGGGCCGTGAGGCCCGCCCCTATCCCGATCAGGCACGGCGATCAGGCGACCGCCTTGATGCGCGTGCTGCTGTCGTAGTGGCGGATGAAGTCGCGCAGCTGCGGATACACGAACTCGCGCCAGCGCCGGCCCGAGAAGATGCCGTAGTGGCCGCAGTTGGACGCGGTCAGGTGCTGCTTGCGCGTCTTCGGGATGCTGCTGCACAAGTCGTGCGCCGCTTCGGTCTGGCCGCTGCCCGAGATGTCGTCCAGCTCGCCCTCGATGGTGAACAGCGCGGTGCCCTTGATGTCCTGCGGGCGCACCGGCTTGCCATCCACCACCCAGGTGCCGTTGGCGAGGTGGAATTCCTGGAACACGTCGCGGATGGTGTCCAGGTAGTACTCGGCCGCCATGTCCAGCACGGCGTTGTACTCGTCGTAGAAGCGCACGTGGGCTTCGGCGTCTTCCTTGTCACCCTCGACCAGGCTCAGGTAGTAGTCGTAATGCGACGAGACGTGGCGGTCGGGATTCATCGCCACGAAGCCGGCGTGCTGCAGGAAGCCGGGGTAGACGCGGCGGCCGTGTCCCGGGTAGTTGGCCGGCACGGTGTAGATCACATTGTTCTCGAACCATGCGTTCGACTTGTTGGTCGCCAGCGAGTTGACGGCGGTCGGGCTCTTGCGGGCGTCGATCGGGCCACCCATCATCGTCATGGTCAGCGGCGTCTTCTCGCCGTCCGACGCCATCAGCGAGATGGCCGCCAGCACCGGCACGGTCGGCTGGCACACCGAGATCACGTGCAGCTTGTCGGCGCCGATGTGCGTGATGAATTCACGGATGTAGGCGATGTAGTCGGACAGATGGAAGGGGCCCGCTCCGGCCGGCACCATGCGCGCGTCGAGCCAGTCCGTCACATAGACCTTGTGATCCTGCAGCAGCGTGCGCACCGTGTCGCGCAGCAGCGTCGCGTGGTGGCCGGACAGCGGCGCGCACACCAGGACGACCGGCTCGTCCTTGAGCATGCGGATGGTTTCTGCATCGTCGGCATAGCGCTTGAAGCGGATCAGGCGGCAGAACGGCTTCTCGATGATGGTCTGCTCGACGATGGGAATGTCGCGGCCGTTCGACTTGACCGAGCGGATGTTGAATTCCGGCTTCTCGTATTCCTTGCCGAGCCGGTACAGCAGCTCGTAGCCCGCGGCGTAGCGCTGCGCGCCGGGCAGCAGCGACAGCGGGCTCAGCGGATTGGTGAAGGTCTTGGCGGTCGCCTGGGCCCAGGCCGTCATCGGGCTGAGCATGGCGCGCTGGAATTCGTGAAGCTGGTAAAGCATGGCTGGACCGGTCCGTTGTGACGAAAGACGACGCAAACGATTCTGCTGATTATGCACCTGGGTACAGCATACTGCGATGCAGCAGAAACCCTGACAAAGATTGTGACGCGGTCCACATGATGCAGCCGTGTCAGTCAGTCGATAAGCAGCAAAAAAGCGGCCGGAGCCGCTTTTTTGTCGAGTTTGCCTAGGCGGGCCAGGCAGGATGTTTCGCTCAGAGCACTTCGGCGATGGCGTTGACCACGGCGTCGATGTTGTGCGAGTTCAGCGCGGCCACGCAGATGCGGCCGGTCGACACCGCGTAGATGCCGTGCTCGTTGCGCAGGCGGTCCACCTGGGCGGCGGACAGGCCCGAATACGAGAACATGCCGCGCTGCGCCTTCACGAACGAGAAGTCGGTCTTCACGCCCTTGGCGGTCAGCTTGTCGACCAGCGCATGGCGCATCGACTTGATGCGGTCGCGCATCTCGCCCAGTTCCTGTTCCCACATCGCGCGCAGTTCGGGGCTGGTCAGCACGCTGGCGACCACCGTGCCGCCGTGTGTCGGCGGGTTGGAGTAGTTGGTGCGGATCACGCGCTTGACCTGCGACAGCACGCGGGCTGCCTCGTCCTTGCTGGTGGTGACGATCGACAGCGCGCCGACGCGCTCGCCGTACAGCGAGAACGACTTGGAGAACGAGCTCGACACGAAGAACGACAGGCCCGATTCGGCGAACAGGCTCACGGCCAGGCCGTCCTGGGCGATGCCGTCAGCGAAGCCCTGGTAGGCCATGTCGAGGAACGGGATCAGCTGCTTGGCCTTGATGACGTCGACCACCTGCTTCCACTGCTCGGTGGTCAGGTCCACGCCGGTCGGGTTGTGGCAGCAGGCGTGCAGCACGACGATCGTGTTGGGCGCATAGCCGTTGAGCGCTTCGAGCATGGCGGCGAAGTTCAGGCCGTGCGTCGGGGCGTCGTAGTATGGGTAGTTCACGACCGGGAAGCCGGCGGCCTCGAACAGCGCGCGGTGGTTTTCCCAGCTCGGGTCGGAGATGGCGACCTTGGCGTCCGGGTACAGGCGCTTGAGGAAGTCGGCGCCGATCTTCAGTGCGCCGGTGCCGCCCAGGGCCTGGGCCGTCACCACGCGGCCTTCGGCCAGCAGCGGCGAATCGGCGCCGAACAGCAGCTTCTGCACGGCCTGGTCGTAGGCGGCGATGCCTTCGATCGGCAGGTAGCCGCGCGGCGCGGCCATGGCCAGGCGGGCCTTCTCGGCTTCCTGCACGGCGCGCAGCACCGGGATTTTTCCTTCGTCGGTGAAGTACACGCCCACGCCCAGGTTGACTTTGGTGCCGCGAGCATCGGCGTTGAAAGCTTCATTCAGCCCCAGGATGGGGTCGCGCGGGGCCAGCTCGACGGCGGAAAAAAGCGACATGATGTGTTGACGTTCGATGACGTTCGGTTGGTTCGGAATTCGGTGGGATGCAGCAGGCTGCGCACCGCAAGCGGCCGGCAGGGCTGCCGGCGCCAGATGCACGGGCGGCACAGCGCGTGATTGTACCGAATGCACGCTGCCGTCGCCCGAAAAATCCGTGCGGAACAGCGGCGAAAAATGCGTGCCGGTGCGGTACAAACGGCCGCCGGAGCGGCGCGCTACACTACACGATCGGTTGCAATCGCCGCCGCCGTCCCCATGTTTCAGGGGCGTGCGAGTCACTTCAACGACTGTCCGCGCCCACCCCCAAGCCGCCATGACCGACCTCAGCCAAGTCCCCAGCCCGTTCGACGAGTCGAAGTTCGTCACATTCGACGGCTCGCCGTTCCAGCTGTACCAGCCGTATCTGCCCGCCGGCGACCAGCCCGAGGCGATCCGCCAACTGGTCGAGGGCATCGGTGACGGCCTGTCGTACCAGACGCTGCTGGGCGTGACGGGCTCGGGCAAGACCTACACCATGGCCAACGTGATCGCGCAGTCGGGGCGGCCCGCGATCGTGTTCGCGCCCAACAAGACGCTGGCGGCGCAGCTGTATTCGGAGTTCCGCGAGTTCTTCCCGCGCAATGCGGTCGAGTACTTCGTCTCGTACTACGACTACTACCAGCCGGAAGCGTACGTGCCGCAGCGCGACTTGTTCATCGAGAAGGACTCGTCGATCAACGAGCATATCGAGCAGATGCGGCTGTCGGCCACCAAGAGCCTGATGGAGCGGCGCGACGTGGTGATCGTGGCGACCGTGTCGGCCATCTACGGTATCGGCAATCCGACCGAATACCACCAGATGATCCTGACGCTGCGCACTGGCGACAAGATCAGCCAGCGCGACGTGATCGCGCGCCTGATCGCCATGCAGTACACGCGCAACGAGACGGATTTCCAGCGCGGCACCTTCCGCGTGCGCGGCGATACCGTCGACATCTTTCCCGCCGAGCACGCCGAGATGGCGGTGCGGCTGGAGCTGTTCGACGACGAGGTCGATTCGCTGCAGCTGTTCGATCCGCTCACCGGGCGCGTGCGGCAGAAGATCCCGCGCTTCACGGTGTACCCGTCGAGCCACTACGTGACGCCGCGCGAGACCGTGCTGCGCGCCATCGGCACCATCAAGGCCGAGCTGCGCGAGCGGCTGGATTTTTTCTACCAGGAGAACAAGCTGGTCGAGGCGCAGCGCCTGGAGCAGCGCACGCGCTTCGACCTGGAGATGCTGCAGGAGCTGGGCTTCTGCAAGGGCATCGAGAACTATTCGCGGCATCTGTCCGGCGCCCAGCCGGGCGAGCCGCCCCCGACCCTGGTCGACTACCTGCCGTCCGACGCGCTGATGTTCCTGGACGAGTCGCACGTGCTGATCGGCCAGCTCAACGGCATGTACAACGGCGACCGCGCGCGCAAGGAGACGCTGTCCGCGTATGGCTTCCGCCTGCCGTCCGCGCTGGACAACCGGCCGCTGAAGTTCGCCGAGTTCGAGGGCAAGATGCGGCAGGTGGTCTTCGTGTCCGCCACGCCGGCCGACTACGAGAAGCAGCGCGCCGGCGACGAGGTGGTTGAGCAGGTGGTGCGGCCCACGGGCCTGGTCGATCCGATCATCCACGTGCGGCCGGCCACCACGCAGGTGGACGACCTGCTGTCGGAGATCCACGAGCGCGTCAAGGCCGGCGAGCGCGTGCTGGTCACCACGCTCACCAAGCGCATGGCCGAGCAACTGACCGAGTTCCTGTCGGAAAACGGCGTCAAGGTTCGCTACCTGCACTCGGACATCGACACGGTCGAGCGCGTGGAGATCCTCCGTGATCTGCGGCTGGGCACCTTCGACGTGCTGGTCGGCATCAACCTGCTGCGCGAGGGGCTGGACATTCCCGAGGTGTCGCTGGTGGCCATCCTCGACGCCGACAAGGAAGGCTTCCTGCGCGCCGAGCGCTCGCTGATCCAGACCATCGGCCGCGCCGCGCGTAACGTCAACGGCACCGCCATCCTCTATGGGGATCGCATCACCGAGTCGATGAAGAAGGCCATCGGCGAGACCGAGCGGCGCCGCGCCAAGCAGATCGCCCACAACGAGGCCCATGGCATCACGCCGCGCGGCGTGGTCAAGCGCATCAAGGACATCATCGACGGCGTGTACAACGTCGACGATGCGCGCGCGGAACTGAAGGCCGCGCAGGATGCCGCCAAGTACGAAGACATGAGCGAGAAGCAGGTCGGCAAGGAAATCAAGCGTCTCGAAAAGCAGATGCTCGACCACGCCAAGAACCTGGAATTCGAGAAGGCGGCCTCGGTGCGCGACCAGTTGGCCAAGCTCAAGGCGCAGGTCTTCGGGGCCAGCGGCGAAGACCATATCGCGCCGGCGGCCTGAGCCGGCCATCCCGCTCTGCGGTGCCGCCCGCCCTTGCCACGGCAGGGGAGGGTGCCGCCGCAGCCCACATCCATCGATGTCCCTGGTGCCGCGTCTTGCGTGCACCGGGGCGCCGTCGCGTCCGGTCCGGCCGACGCGGCGGCCATCAAAGGAGTCCGATGTTCGATTGCTTGCTCAACCCATGGCGCAAGTGGCGCGCTTCCCGGCATGCCAGCCATCAGCTGGATGCCATCCTCGCGCAGTTCGATCCGGCCCGCGGCCCGGCCGAGCGCAATGCATGGCTGATCGAGCTGGCCTACTGGCTGCGCCGCGCTGACCGGCCGGCCGGCGCCACCTCGGAATCGTGGCGCTATGCGCGGCTGCGCTACCTGCTGCAGGTGCTGGACAACAACCCGGCCCTGGCCGAGCGCGTGGGCAGGACGCTGCGCTCGATCGTGCGGGACAACGATCCGGTCGCGCTGCTGTGCGATACCGGGCTGTCGTCGCGCGCGGGCTTCTGGGGCGAGCTGGTCGATCGGCTGCAGGCGCGCGTGCTGCCGCCCGCGCCCAACCAGCCGCAACTGGCCGCGCTGTTCACGCTGCTGTTCATCGGCGAGCACGACGCGCAATGGATCGACGATCTGGACGATGAGCTCGTGGCGCGCATCGCCGCGCTGTTCCAGGCCGGCGCGGAGGGCGAGGGCGCCGGCGCGGCCGTCCGCCTGGAGCGCAGCCTGTCGGTCGGCATCGAGATCCTGGTGAGCCAGGTGCGGGCGGCGGGCCTGTCGCACGCCATCCGCACCCGCATGGACCACGTGGACGTCACCGATTCGCCGTTCTACCGGTTGGCCGAGGTCGCCGACGCCGTCTTTCTCGCGCCGCCGGATGCGACGAATGCGGCGGGGCCGGAGCGCCTGGCGCAGCGCTTGAACACCTTCCGCGCGTGGCTCGACCAGTGCCGCGCCGCCACCGCCAGCGTGTACCAGCATCTCGACGAGAACGGCGTGTCGGTCGAGGTGGTGTTCCAGGTGGAGCGCATGAAAGCCTGGCTCGGCCGCATCGACCTGGTGCTGACGGCCTGGGCCGATACGCGGGCCTCGCGCCGGTTCGTGCACCTGACGGCCGAGCTGGTGTCGGCCAGCCAGCATCGCCGCAGCGTGGGCTACCTGGTGCGTGCGACCTTCGCCGACCTGGCGCGCAAGGTGGTGGAGCGCTCGGCCGAGACCGGCGAGCACTACATCACGCGCGACCGCAAGGAATACGCCGCGATGGTCAAGGCGGCGGCCGGCGGCGGCGCGATCACGGCGGCCACGGTCTACCTCAAGTTCTTCATCACCGGCGCGCACCTGACGCGGTTCACCGAAGGGCTGTTCGCCTCGATCAACTATGCGGCCAGCTTTCTGGGCATCCACTTCGCGCACTTCACGCTGGCCACCAAGCAGCCGGCCATGACGGCGCCCGCGCTGGCGCACCGGCTCGACCAGGTCGGCCGCCCCGAGGGGCTCGCGCGCTTCGTCGACGATACCGTGGCGATGATCCGCTCCAACGCGGCGGCCATTGCCGGCAACCTGGTGGCCGTGGCGCCGGTGGCCTTCCTGGTGCAGTGGGTGGCGGGGCGGGTTTTCCATGCCGACCTGATCTCGCCGGCCAAGGCCGCGGCCACCATCGAGTCCTTCTCGGTCCTCGGACCGACGCCGCTGTATGCGGTCTTTACCGGCGTGCTGCTGTGGCTGTCCAGCTTGGCGGCAGGCTGGGCCGACAACTGGTTCGCGCTGCACCGCGTGCACGACGTGATCGCCCATCACCGGCGCCTGCGCTTCATGGTCGGCACGCGCGGCGCGCAGCGCATCGCCGAGTTCTGGAAGCGCAACCTGTCGGGCGTGGTGGCCAACGTCTCGCTCGGCTTCATGCTGGGGCTGGGGCCCGAGATCCTGTCGTTCTTCGGGCCGCACATGGAGGTGCGCCACGTGACGCTGTCCACCGGCGCGGTGGCCACCGCCGTCGGCGTGCTGGGCGCGGGCGTGATGCACACGGCCGCCTTCTGGCTGGCGGTGGCCGGCATCGCGCTGATGGGCGTGCTCAACGTGCTGGTGTCGTTTGCCCTGGCATTCAACATGGCGATGCGCTCGCGCAACCTGCGCGGCCTGGATCGCCGGCGCATCACCGGGGCGGTGTGGCGGCGCATCCTGCGCGATCCGCTGTGCCTGCTGGTGCCGCGCGCGCCAACCGAGCCGGCCCCGCCCACCAGCGGCACGCCGGCCTGAACCGCCCCCGAGGGGGCGGCCCGCGCTATGGCACCGGCGAGGCTAGTTCGCTGCGGAACGGAATCGAGGGCTGCGCGCCCAGCCGCGTGACCGACACCGCGGCCGCGGCCAGGCCGAACTGAATCGCCTCGACTGGCGCCGCGCCCTCCGCCAGCGCCGTGGCCAGCGCGCCGACGAAGGTATCGCCGGCCGCGGTGGTGTCGATGGCCTGCGCGGGATGCGCGGGCATCAGCAGGCGGGTGCTCGCATCCACGTAGGCGACGCCGCGCGCGCCCAGCGTGACGATGACGTGGCGCGCGCCTTGCGCATGCAGATCGGCGGCGGCGTTCAGCGCCGCCTCGGGCGAATTCACCCGCCGCGCCGTCAGCAGCGCGGCTTCGGTCTCGTTGGGGATCAGGTAGTCGCAGGCGGTGAGCCACGGCGTCGGCAGCGGACCGGCGGCGGGCGCCGGGTTCAGGATGACGGTCTTGCCCAGCCGCTGCCCGAGCAGCAGCGCGCGCTCCACCGCGTCCGGTGGCGACTCCAACTGGCAGACGATGACCTTGGCCCGCTCGAAGGCGGCCCGCTGCGCGTCGATCATCGCCGGGGTCAGCTGCCGGTTGGCGCCGGCCACGATCACGATGGTGTTCTGGCCGTTGTCGGCCACCGTCACGCAGGCGATGCCGGTGGGCGCGCCCGCATGCGCGGTCACCATCGCGGTATCGACGCCTTCCCGCAGCAGGCCTTCGCGCAGGGCCATGCCGTGAGGGTCGTCGCCCACGCAGCCGAGCATGGCGACGCGGCTGCCCAGGCGCGCCGCGGCCACGGCCTGGTTGGCGCCCTTGCCGCCGGGGATGGTTTCCAGCGCCGGCGCGGCAACCGTTTGCCCGGGACGGGGCAAACACGGGGTGCGGATCACGAGATCCATGTTGAGGCTGCCGACGACCAGCACGTCGGCAGCGGCCGAGGATAGAACGGAACGCTTGGCCACCATGGTGGGCTAAGGGCTGCGGTTTCTGTTGACTGGAGTTTAGGCCGCGCGCGCGGGGCGTGCGGGCTCGGCGGTCGACTCGCGCAGCGACAGGCGCGGCGGCAGCACGATACGGCGCGGCGCGTCGGGGATCTCGTGATGATGCCGCGCGGCGTGGTCGGTCAGGTGCTCGAGCAGGGTCGAGGCCGTGGTCTCGCCCAACTGCCGGATCGACTGGCCCACCGTGGACAGCGCCGGATAGACGTAGCGGCTCAGCTCGATGTCGTCGAAGCCGATGATGGACAGTTCCTTCGGCACCGTGATGCCCAGTTCGGCGGCCGCACGCAGCGCGCCGATGCCCATCAGGTCGTTGCTGGCGAAGATGGCGGTGGGCCTCTCGCCGGTGGTCAGCAGCTCGCGCGCGGCGCGGTAGCCGCCGGGGCTGGTGAAGTCGCCCTCGGCCACGCGCGCGGCGTGCTCGGGCACGCCGGCTTCGCGCAGCGCCCGGTGAAAGCCTGCCAGCCGCCCGGCGGTCACGCTCAGCGCCGACGGTCCGCTGATGCAGGCAATGCGGCGGTGCCCGAGCTCGAGCAGATGCCGGGTCGCCAGGTAAGCGCCTTCCTCGTGGTCGATCTGCACCTGGTCGGCCAGGATGCCCTCGGTGGGGCGGTCCACCATCACGATGGGCAGTGCGGATTCGCCCAGCGCATCGAGCAGCGCGTTGTCCGGTCCGGCGCTGCTGACGATGAGGCCGTCGACGCGCTTCTCCATCAGCACGCGCAGGTAGTCGCGCTGCTTGCGGGGATCGTCGTCGGAGTTGCACAGGATGACGCTGTAGCCGGCCGCGGCGCACACGTCTTCGATGCCGCGCGCGAGTTCGGCGAAGTAGGGGTTGGTGGCGGTCGGCACCAGCACGCCGATGGTGCGCGTGGTGCGGTGTTTGAGCGAGCGCGCCACGGCGCTGGGCACATAGCGTGTGGCGCGGATGGCCTCTTCCACGCGCTTGCGCGTTTCCGAGTTGACCGGCCGTGTGTTGTTGATGACATGCGAGACGGTGGTGAATGACACCCCGGCTAATGCGGCAACGTCCTTGATGGTGGCCATGTTGAAGCTCCCTGTGTCTTTATTGGCGTGTAATGACCCGGTTGGTCCGGGTTCGATAGGTATCCATGACCACGGCCGCGACGATGACCGCGCCCGTGATGATCCGTTTGGTCGGCTCCGAAGCGCCGATCTGCGCGAGGCCGGCTTCGAGCACAGAAATGATGAGGACGCCGAATAGCGTGCGGGCCACCGACCCGCGTCCGCCCATCAGGCTGGTGCCGCCGATCACCACGGCGGCGATCACCTGCAGCTCCATGCCGCCCCCCGCGTTGGGGTCGGCCGCTTCCAGGCGCGACACCTGGAACAGCGCCGCCAGCCCCGACAGCCATCCCATCAGCGCAAACACGGCGATCTTGTACGGATGCGGATTGACGCCCGCCAGCCGCACCGCCTCTTCGTTGGTGCCGATGGCGACCAGGTAGCGGCCGAACACGGTGCGCACCAGCACGACCTGGCCGATTACGGTGATGGCGATCGCGATCAGGAACGCCGGCGCGATGCCCAGCGTGATCGGGGTGGCCAGCCAGTCCACCGCGCCGCCGAGGTAGACGGTGCGCGAATCGGTCAGGCTGTAGGCGAGGCCGCGCGCCATTTCCAGCACGCCCAGCGAGACGATGAACGACGGAATGCCCCAGCGCACCGTCACCGTGCCGGTCAGGGCGCCGGTCGCGGTGGCCGCCAGCACGCCCAGCAGGGCCGCCGGCGCCAGGCCCCAGCCGAACCGGGTCATGGCGATGGACAGCATCGACGCCGACAGCGCCAGCACCGAGCCCACCGACAGGTCGATGCCGCCGATCATCAGCACGAAGGTCATGCCCACCGCCATCACGAGCAGGTCGGGGATCTCGTTGGCGATGGTGGTGAAGGTCGGCACCGTGAAGAAGGTGTCCGACAGCAGGCTGAACAGGATCAGCATCGCGGCCAGCGCCGCCAGCAGGCCGCCGACGGCCCCGAGCGACATGCCCAGCGCGCCGCGGCCGGCGCGCGTGGCGGCCCCGGCTGCCGCCTCCGGGGTCTCGGACGGGCCGGGCGAGCCGGCGGGGGGCAGGGCGGAATCAGAGCGCATCGGCGGTCTCCGGGGCGGACGTGGAGGACGGCGGAGGACATTCGCCGAAGGCGGCGGCAAGCAGGGCATCCTGGCTCCAGCCGTCGCGGCGGAAGATCTGCGTCAGCCGCCCCGCGCGCATCACGCCGATGCGGTCGCAGACCTGCATCAGCTCGCGCAGGTCGCTGGAGACCACCACCAGGGCCTTGCCCTGCGCGGCCAGGCCTTCGAGCAGGGCGTAGATGTCGAACTTGGCGCCCACGTCGACGCCGCGCGTGGGCTCGTCGAACAGCAGCACCGGGGCGTCGCGCTCCAGCCAGCGCGCGATCGCCACCTTCTGCTGGTTGCCGCCGGACAGCTCGCCGACCGCCTGCTCCGGCCCCGCGCAGCGGATGCGCAGCGCCTCGATGTGGCGCCGTGCCTGCGCCCGCTCGCGCGCCGGCTGCAGCCAGCCGCGTCGTGCCGCGCCGGCCATGTTGCCCAGGGCGATGTTGGCGGTGATCGGCAGGCCGAGCAGCAGGCCTTCGTCCTTGCGGTCTTCGGTGAGCAGGCCGATGCCATGGCGCACCGCATCGCCCGGCGCGCAGATGCACCGCGGCGCCAGCGGCGTGCCGGTCTCGATGGTGCCGGCGTCCGCGCGGTCCGCCCCGAAGATGAGCCGCAGCAGCTCGGTGCGTCCGGCGCCGACCAGCCCGGCAATGCCGAAGATCTCGCCCGGCGCCACGGCAAACGACACATCGTGCACCGCGGGTGCCCGGGTCAGGCCGGTCACGCGCAGGGCCGGCGCGGTATCGGGCGGTCGCGGCGCGCGGGCCGGGCGCTCCGCGCCGGTGTCCGCGGCCAGCTCGCGTCCGACCATGGCCCGGATCAGCGCGTCTTGCGTGACCGTGGCGGCGGGCGCATCGGTGATCAGCCGGCCGTCGCGCAGCACGACGATGCGGTCGGCGATGCGCGCCAACTCGTCGAGCCGGTGCGAGATGTAGACGATGGCCACGCCGCCGCGGCGCAGCGCATCGATGCGGGCGAACAGCGTCGCGCTCTCGTGCGCGCTGAGCATGGCGGTCGGCTCGTCGAGCACTAGGACCCGGCAGGCGCCGGCCAGCGCGCGGGCGATCTCGATCATCTGCCGGTGCCCGATGCCGAGCCGGTGCACGGGCAGGCGGGGGTCCAGGTCGAGGCCGATCCGTGCCAGCGCCTGTTCCGCCTGGCGCTGCAGCGCGGGGCGGTCGATCCAGCCCCGGCGGCACGGCAGGTTGCCGAGGAAGAGGTTCTCGGCCACCGTCAGCGTGGGCACCATGTTCAGCTCTTGCAGCACCATGCGCACGCCGAGGGCCTCGGCGTCGCAGCGCGAGGCGGGCGCGAACAGGCGCCCGGCCAGCGCCATCGACCCGGAGGCCGGCGTCTCCAGTCCGCACAGGATCTTGGACAGGGTGCTCTTGCCCGCGCCGT
Organism: Ralstonia pseudosolanacearum; assembly: GCF_024925465.1. Lineage (NCBI taxonomy): Bacteria > Pseudomonadati > Pseudomonadota > Betaproteobacteria > Burkholderiales > Burkholderiaceae > Ralstonia > Ralstonia pseudosolanacearum. The sequence continues at coordinate 1,496,274 of NZ_CP103852.1, forward strand.
TCTCGCCGGTCAAGGCCAGCACCTCGCCCGCGTAGACGTCGAGATCGACATCACGCAGCACGGGCGCGGCGTAGTGCTTGCTGAGGGCGGACGCCCGCAGCAGCGGTGTGCGCGGTACGGAGTGGGTGGTCATGGCGGGCATTGCTGGCGGCGGCTGGCAGGCCCGGTTCAGGTGCGGGTGACCAGGTTGACCGGTGTTTCGATCACCCCACCCAACTGCCCCTGCGGTGTTTTCGCCGCCAGGGCTTTGAGCGCGGTCTGGATGCCGTACACCGCTTGCTGGCCGGCATGCTGATTGGCGGTCGCCGTGACGCGGCCATCGGCCAGCATGGCCTTGATGGCGGCAATGTCGTCATAGCCGCCGATCAGGACTCTGCCGGTCTTGCCCGCGGCGCGCACGGCCGATACCGCCCCAATGGCCATGTTGTCGTTGCCGCACAGCAGGGCCTTGATGTCGGGCTGGGCGCGCAGCATTGCGGCGGCCACCTTGTTGCCCTTGTCGATTTCCCACTCGCCCGATTGCACGCTGACGATCCTGAGCCCCGCAGCCTGCGCGGCATCCCGGAAGCCCGCGGTGCGTTGCTGGGCGTTGGTGGTGGTCGGGATGCCCTCGATGATGCCGATCGCATCGCCCGACTTGAGCGACCGGGCGACGAACTCGCCCACCAGGCGCGCGCCCTTGCGGTTGTCGGGGCCGACGAACGGCACGTTCAGGCCCTTGTCCCTGAGCGTTTCCGGGTCGAGCCGGTTGTCGATGTTGACGACCAGGATGCCCGCATCGACCGCCTTCCTGACCACCGGCACCAGCGCCTTCGAGTCGGCCGGCGCCAGCACCAGCGCATCGACGCGCGCCACGATCATCTGCTCGATCAGGCGGATCTGCCCGCCGGTGTCGGTCTCGTCGCGGATGCCGTTGGCCAGCAGCGTGTATTCCGATGCGTGCGTCTTCTGGTGGGCTCGCGCGCCGTTCTCCATGGTCAGGAAGAACTCGTTGGCCAGCGATTTCATCACTAGCGCGATCTTGGGCGGCCGGTTGGCGGCACGCGACGCGGCGAACGGAAAGGGCAGGGCAAGCGCGAGTGTGGAGCCCGCGCTGAGTCGCAGGGCGCGGCGTCGGCTGGAATCCATGGTTGTCTCCTCCAGGAGTGCCTGTCTGGGCAGGGGGTGAGGCGTGGTCGTCGTTGTCCCGACATCATAAAGGGCAATCGCGCCGCGTCGCTCGCAAACGTTTGCGTATCTATGAGTTTCGGCGGCCGAGCCTTGAAAGTCAATGGATTTGCTTTGTGCGGCGGATCAGGAAAACCCTCGGTCCGGCCGCTCGCGGCCGGCGACGAAGCGTCACGGTGCACCGGGCGATACCCCTATCGGATGTGGTTGATTGTTTTGCGCCACAATACGGCCTTCGCGCGACGCCGCCTGCTGCCCGGCAGGCAGAAAGCCCCCTGCTGCGGCGCGGAAATTTCCCGACACCTTAGTTGACTGATTTTGTCGGGTTCCTTTATACTTGAGCAAAACGATCAGGTATTCCCCGACATCATGAGATTGACCACCAAAGGCCGCTTCGCGGTCACCGCCATGATCGACTTGGCGCTGCGCCAGGAGCAGGGTCCGGTCACGCTGGCCGGGATCAGCCAGCGTCAGAAGATTTCGCTGTCGTATCTGGAGCAACTGTTCGGCAAGCTGCGCCGCCACGAGATCGTGGAGAGCGTGCGCGGTCCGGGCGGCGGCTATAGCCTGGCGCGCCGTGCCGACGACGTCACCGTCGCCGACATCATCATCGCCGTGGACGAGCCGCTCGACGCTACCCAGTGCGGCGGCAAGGGCAACTGCGGCGGCGAGGAGCACTCGGGCCGCTGCATGACGCACGACCTGTGGGCCACGCTGAACCAGAAGATGGTCGAGTACCTCGATTCGGTGTCGCTGCAGAACCTGGTCGACCAGCAGCGCGAACGCCAGCCGGAAGTGCTGCAGGACATGCGCGATGCGCGTCCCGCCCGGCGCGACCGCGCCCCGGCCCGCGCCCGTGCCGCGGAGGCGCCGCTGGCCGAGCCGGTGGCCGCCGAGCCGGTCAAGCGCGCACCGCTGGTCAACTCCGTGTTCAGCCTGGCGCAATCATGAGTACGATCGCGACGGCATGACGACCAGGCGCTACGGCGCCGGTCCATACGAGAATATCGCCCCCACACAAGGCAGATCCGATAATGAGTACCCCACATCTCCCCATCTACATGGACTATTCCGCGACGACGCCGGTGGATCCGCGCGTGGTCGACAAGATGATTCCGTACCTGCGCGAGCAGTTCGGCAATCCGGCGTCGCGCAGCCACGCGTTTGGCTGGGCAGCGGAAAAGGCCGTCGAAACCGCGCGGGAACAGGTGGCGGCGCTGGTCAATGCCGACCCGCGCGAGATCGTGTGGACGTCCGGTGCGACCGAGTCCGACAACCTGGCGCTCAAGGGCGCGGCCAACTTCTACGGCAGCAAGGGCAAGCACATCATCACCGTCAAGACCGAGCACAAGGCCGTGCTCGATACGACGCGCGAACTGGAGCGCCAGGGCTTCGAAGTGACCTACCTTGACGTGCAGGAAAACGGTCTGGTCGACATCGAGCAGTTCAAGCAGGCGCTGCGCCCGGACACCATCCTGGCCTCGGTGATGTCGGTCAACAACGAGATCGGCGTGATCCAGGACATCGAGCAGATCGGCGAGATCTGCCGCGACAAGGGCGTCATCTTCCACGTCGACGCCGCGCAGGCGACCGGCAAGGTGGAGCTCGACCTGCAGAAGCTGAAGGTCGACCTGATGTCCTTCTCGGCGCACAAGACGTATGGCCCGAAGGGCGTCGGCGCGCTGTACGTGCGCCGCAAGCCGCGCATCCGCGTTGAAGCGCAGATGCACGGCGGCGGCCACGAGCGCGGCATGCGCTCGGGCACGCTGGCGACGCACCAGATCGTCGGCATGGGCGAGGCCTTCCGCATCGCGCGTGAAGAAATGGCTACCGAGAACGAGCGCATCCGCATGCTGCGCGATCGCCTGCATCGTGGCCTGACCACAATGGAAGAGGTCTACGTCAACGGCGACATGGAGCGCCGCGTGCCGCACAACCTCAACATCAGCTTCAACTTCGTCGAAGGCGAGTCGCTGATCATGGCGATCAAGGATGTCGCCGTGTCGTCGGGCTCCGCGTGCACGTCGGCGTCGCTGGAACCGTCCTACGTGCTGCGCGCCCTGGGCCGCAACGACGAACTGGCCCACAGCTCGATCCGCTTCACGGTCGGCCGCTTCACCACCGAGCAGGAAGTCGACTACGTGGTCGAGCTGCTCAAGAGCAAGATCGGCAAGCTGCGCGACCTGTCCCCGCTGTGGGAGATGTACAAGGACGGCGTGGATCTGAACAGCATTCAATGGGCGGCGCACTGAGCGCGGCGTTTGAGAAACAACGGCGCCCCCGCGCCAGCCAACGATTGAAAGAGGTGTGAAATGTCTTACAGCAACCAGGTTCTGGACCACTACGAAAACCCCCGCAATGTCGGCGCCTTCGAAAAGGGCGACGACACGGTCGGCACCGGTATGGTCGGCGCGCCGGCGTGCGGCGACGTGATGAAGCTGCAGATCAAGGTCAACGAGCAGGGCGTGATCGAAGACGCGAAGTTCAAGACCTACGGCTGCGGCTCGGCCATCGCTTCGTCGTCGCTGGTGACGGAGTGGGTCAAGGGCAAGACGCTGGATCAGGCGCTGGAGATCCGCAACACGCAGATCGCCGAAGAGCTGGCGCTGCCGCCGGTGAAGATCCACTGCTCGATCCTGGCCGAGGACGCCATCAAGGCGGCCGTGGCCGACTACAAGGAAAAGCACGGCACCGCCGAACAGAAGGCTGCCTGAAGCCGGACCGACCCGAAGGAATGCAATGATCACCCTGACCGACAAGGCCGCGCAGCACGTCACCCGCTACCTTGCCCGCCGCGGCAAGGGCGTGGGGCTGCGCCTGGGCGTCAAGACCACCGGCTGCTCCGGCCTGGCCTACAAGCTGGAATACGCGGACGAGATTGCCGCCGAGGACAACGTCTTCGAGTCCAACGGCGTCAAGGTGATCGTCGATCCGAAGAGCCTGCCGTACATCGACGGCACCGAACTCGACTACGCGCGCGAGGGGCTCAACGAGGGTTTCCGCTTCAACAACCCGAACGTGAAGGACGAGTGCGGCTGCGGCGAGTCGTTCCGCGTGTGAGCCGCCGGGTGCATTGAAACAGGCGATTGTCGGATTCGAGCGGGACGAGGACGGCCACTGGGTCGCCCGTCTCGCCTGCGAGCACGGGCAGCACATGCGCCACGACCCGCCATGGCAGTCGCGGCCCTGGACGCAGACGGAAGCGGGGCGCGCCGGCAGGATCGGCGAGGTGGTGGAGTGCCTGAAGTGCGACCGGGGTGAACCGGTCGGGTGACCGGGCAAAACAGGTCGGTAAGCAGCAAGGCGGCGCGGCCGCTTTTTTTATTCATGAATTCCGCGAGCGATACGCACTTTTCCCTGTTCGGCCTGCCCGAGCATTTCGAGGTCGACGACGGCGCGCTGAACGCCGCGTACCGCACCGTGCAATCGCAGGCGCACCCGGACCGCCATGCGCATGCCAGTGACGCCGAGCGCCGTGTCGCCATGCAATGGGCCACGCGCGCCAACGAGGCCTACCAGACCCTGCGCGATCCGCTCAAGCGGGCGACCTATCTGCTGCACCTGCGCGGCATCGACGTGCAGGCCGAGAACAACACGGCCATGCTGCCGGCCTTCCTGATGCAGCAGATGGAGTGGCGCGAGTCGCTGGCCGATGCCAAGGCCGCCGGCGACATGCCCGCGCTGGACGACCTGCTGGCCATGCTGCGCGGGGAAAAGCGCGCCCGCTACCAGACGCTGGCAGGGCTGCTCAATGGCGGCGGCCACAACGCGGCAGCGGCTGATGCCGTGCGCCAACTGATGTTCATCGAAAAGATCGAGCGGGATACCGCCGAGGCGATCGACCGGCTGGACGACTAGACCCCCTGCAGTTGCGGTAGCCGACCGCGCAGGCCATGACACAATGTCGGGTTTGCCAAGGCCGGCCGCCTCATCCGCGCAATCGAGACTCGACATGGCTTTACTCCAGATTTCCGAACCCGGCGAATCGCCCGCGCCGCACCAGCGCCGCCTGGCGGTCGGCATCGACCTGGGCACGACCAACTCGCTGGTCGCCGCGGTGCGCAGCAGCGTGCCGGAAGTGCTGCCCGACGAGCAGGGTCGGCCGCTGCTGCCTTCGGTGGTGCGCTACCTGTCGGCAGGCGGCGCGCAGATCGGCTACAAGGCCCAGGCCGAGGCGGTGCGCGACCCGAAGAACACCATCGTCTCGGTCAAGCGTTTCATGGGGCGCGGACTCAAGGACGTGGCCCACATCGAGAACACGCCGTACGACTTCGTCGACGCGCCCGGCATGGTGCAGCTCAAGACCGTGGCCGGCGTGAAGAGCCCGGTCGAGGTGTCGGCGGAGATCCTCGCCACGTTGCGCCAGCGCGCGGAAGACACGCTGGGCGATGACCTGATCGGCGCCGTCATCACCGTGCCGGCGTACTTCGACGACGCCCAGCGGCAGGCCACCAAGGATGCCGCCAAGTTGGCCGGCCTGAACGTGCTGCGCCTGCTGAACGAGCCGACCGCCGCCGCCATCGCCTACGGCCTGGACAACGCGGCCGAGGGCGTCTACGCGGTCTACGACCTGGGCGGCGGCACGTTCGACATCTCCGTCCTCAAGCTCACCAAGGGCGTGTTCGAGGTGATGTCGACCGGCGGCGACTCGGCGCTCGGCGGCGACGATTTCGACCAGCGCATCGCCTGCTGGATCGTCGAGCAGGCTGGCCTGCAGCCGCTGTCGGCCGAAGACACGCGCCTGCTGCTGAACAAGGCCCGCGCGGCCAAGGAATGGCTGTCCGGCGCCGACAGTACCGAGGTCGACGCGGTGCTCTCCACCGGCGAGATCGTCCACCTGGTGCTGACCGCCGAGACCTTCGCCGAACTGACCACCACCCTCGTGCAGAAAACGCTGGCGCCGGTGCGCCGCGCGCTGCGCGATGCCGGCGTGACGGTCGATGAGATCCAGGGCGTGGTGCTGGTGGGCGGTTCGACCCGCATGCCGGTGATCCGCCGTGCCGTGGCCCAGCTGTTCGGCCGCACGCCGCTGACCAACCTCGACCCGGACCAGGTGGTGGCGATCGGCGCCGCCATGCAGGCCAGCTTGCTGGCCGGCAACCGCGCGGCCGGCGACGACTGGCTGCTGCTCGACGTGATCCCGCTGTCGCTGGGCGTCGAGACCATGGGCGGCCTGGTCGAGAAGATCATCCCGCGCAACAGCACGATTCCGGTCGCGCGCGCGCAGGAGTTCACCACCTTCAAGGATGGCCAGACCGCCATGGCGATCCACGTGCTGCAGGGCGAGCGCGAGCTGGCGGGCGACTGCCGCTCGCTGGCGCGCTTCGAGCTGCGCGGCATCCCGCCGATGGTGGCGGGCGCCGCGCGCATTCGCGTGACGTACCAGGTGGATGCCGACGGCCTGCTGTCGGTGTCGGCGCGCGAGACGGTGTCGGGCGTGGAGGCCTCCATCGCGGTCAAGCCGTCCTACGGCCTGGGCGATGACGATATCGCCCGCATGCTGCAGGAGGGCTTCCAGTCCGCCGAAGAAGACATGCGCCGCCGCGCGCTGGCCGAGGAGCGTGTCGAAGGCGAGCGGCTGCTGGAGGCCCTGTCGCACGCGCTGGATGCCGACGGCGACCTGCTTTCCGCCGACGAGCGCGCCGGCATCGACGCGCAGATCGCCGCGCTGCGCGTCACCATGCGGGGCGAGGATCACCACGCCATCAAGGATGCCGTCGACGCGCTGTCGCACGGCACGGACGAGTTCGCCGCCCGCCGCATGGACCGCGGCATCCGCGCGGCGCTGGCCGGCAAACGCATCGAGGAGCTCGGCTGATCGGCGGCCGTCTGTCCTCACTCACTTATCGAACGGGTTTTTCATGCCACAAATCGTCGTCCTTCCCCACGTCGAATACTGCCCGGAAGGGGCCGTGATCGAAGCCAAGCCGGGTACGAGCATCTGCGATGCGCTGCTGGGCGCGCATATCGAGATCGAGCATGCGTGCGAGAAATCGTGCGCCTGCACCACCTGCCACGTGATCGTGCGCGAAGGCTTCGACTCGCTGGGCGACGCGACCGAGAAGGAAGAGGACCTGCTCGACAAGGCCTGGGGCCTGGAGCCGAACTCGCGCCTGTCGTGCCAGGCCAAGGTCGCCGACGAAGACCTGACCGTCGAGATCCCCAAGTATTCGATCAACCACGCCAAGGAAAGCCACTGAGCCGCGCCGTTGGCGTAGCGGATCGTGGAGGGAGCCCCAACATGAAATGGAACGATGTCCAGCAGATTGCCGAAGCGCTGTATGACCAGTATCCGGACGTCGACCCGACGCGCCTGAACTTCGTCGACCTGCACAACAAGGTGGTGAGCCTGGATGGCTTCGACGACGACCACAAGCGCGGCGGCGAGAAGTTTCTCGAGGCGATCCAGCAGGCGTGGATCGATGAGGCGACGGACTGAGCGTCTGCGTTCTCGCTCATGAAAAAACCGGCCGTGTTGGCCGGTTTTTCGTTGGGGCTGGTGAGGCGGATCAGCCCGCCGCCAGGCTGCCGTTCTCCAGGTGCACGCGGTCGCCCACCTGGAAGCCCGGCGCCGCCTTGTACGTGAAGCTGCGGGTCGAGCCGTTGTCCATGCGCACATTCACGCGGTACTGGGTGTCGCGGCTGTAGTAGTTCTCTGCCGTGTGGCCGGCATAGCCGCCGCCCAGCGCGCCGGCTACCGTAGCCAGCGTGCGGCCGTTGCCGTTGCCGATCTGGTTACCGAGCAGGCCACCCACTACCGCGCCGCCGACGATGCCCAGGCCGGTTTCCTTGCCCTGCGTCGTGATCGGCGTGATCGACGTCACCTGGCCGGCATACGGGCTGGCCGATGCGCGCGGTTGCGTTTGCGCGTAGCTCGGGCTGGTGGCCGGGGAGGGCGTGCGTTCCGCATAGGCCGGCTGGCGATGATGGACCGGCGGCTGCGTCGGTGCCACGTTCTGCTGGGCCGGATACGGCGTTGCCTGGTTCGGGGCAGCCATGCCGGGGGCGGCCAGCGCCATCGGCGCGGAGGCCGCGGTTGCGGTCGGCGACTGCGCGGCGACGTTCGGATCGGTGCTGCCCTGCGTGGCCTTCGAGATCGGCAGCACGCCGGTGATGGCCGCCACCGCTGTCAGGCTGGCGATGATCACCGCGACGGCCGCCGTGGCGACCAGCGGATGCATGCGGCGCGACTGCGGCACCTGGCCCGGCGAGGCGCTGGCGTACTGTTGACCCTGGGTGTTCGGTTGCATGTTGTTCATCATCGTTCTCCTGCGGCCGTTGTCCGTTGGCCCTTCGATGTTGACAGTGTGGTGGATCGCCTCGGTCGATGCCGTTTTAATTTGTAAGCATCTGTAGCGCAAATTTCCCTTTTCAGATCAGTGACTTAGGCATTTCGTGCACACAGTGTGAAGCGGCCCGGATGTTACAAATGGCGGGGTTCGGCGTGCGATTTGCGGGCGCTGTCCGGCGCGCCCAATAAAAAACGCCCCATTGCTGGGGCGTTTCGCTTTGCGGGCCGTCGCCGGAGCGATCAGTCTTCGCGGCGCAGGTGCGGGAAGAGGATCACGTCGCGGATGTTGGGGCTGTCGGTCAGCAGCATCACCAGGCGGTCGATGCCGATGCCGCAGCCGCCGGTCGGGGGCATGCCGTATTCCAGCGCGCGAATGTAGTCGGCGTCGTAGAACATGGCTTCTTCGTCACCGGCGTCCTTCTGTTCGACCTGCTTGCGGAAGCGTTCGGCCTGGTCTTCGGGGTCGTTCAGCTCGGAGAAGCCGTTGGCGATCTCGCGGCCGGTGATGAACAGCTCGAAGCGCTCGGTGATGCCGGGCAGCGTGTCGGAGCCGCGTGCCAGCGGCGACACCTCGACCGGGTAATCGACGATGAAGGTCGGCTCCCACAGTTGCGACTCGGCCGTCTCTTCGAACAGGACGAGCTGCAGCGTGCCCACGCCGGCGTTCAGGAACTGCGGCGCGTTGGTGTCGATCTTGAACGTCTTGAGCTCGGTGCGCAGGAAGTCGGCGTCGGCCAGTTGCGCGTCGGTGTACTGCGGCGCGAACTTCTGGATGGCCTGGCAGATGGTCAGGCGGTGGAACGGCTTGGACAGGTCCAGCTCGCGGCCCTGGTAGTTGAGGGCAGCGCTGCCGGTGGCGTCGATGGCGGCCTGGCGGATCAGGTTCTCGGTGTAGTCCATCAGCCAGCGGTAGTCCGTGTAGGCCGCATAGAACTCCATCATCGTGAACTCGGGGTTGTGCCGTGGCGACACGCCCTCGTTGCGGAAGTTGCGGTTGATCTCGTACACGCGCTCGAAGCCGCCGACGATCAGGCGCTTGAGGTACAGCTCCGGGGCGATGCGCAGGAACATCTGCATGTCCAGCGCGTTGTGGTGCGTGATGAAGGGCTTGGCCGCCGCGCCGCCCGGAATCGGGTGCAGCATCGGCGTTTCCACTTCCATGAAGCCGGCATCGCTCATGTGGCGACGCAGCGAGGCGATGGCCTTGGTGCGGGCGCGGAAGGTGTTGCGCGTCTCGGGCGAGACGATCAGGTCCACATAGCGCTGGCGGTACTTCATTTCCTGGTCGGCCAGGCCGTGGAACTTGTCCGGCAGCGGACGCAGCGACTTCGACAGCAGGCGCAGCTCCTGCACCTGCACCGACAGCTCGCCCTTGTTTGTGCGGAACAGCACGCCGCGCGCGGCGATGATGTCGCCCAGGTCCCAGTGCTTGAAGGCGGCGTAGAGGTCTTCACCCACGCGGTCGCGTGTGATGTAGAACTGGATCTGGCCGCTGCCGTCCTGCACGGTGGCGAAGCTGGCCTTGCCCATCACGCGCTTGAGCATCATGCGCCCGGCGAGGGCGACCTCGACATTGGCCGCTTCCAGCGCGGGCTGGTCGGTCTCGCTGTAGCGGGTGTGCAGGTCGGCCGCGTGGTGGGTCGGGCAGAAATCGTTGGGGTAGGCGATGCCCTGCTGGCGCAGCGCGGCGAGCTTCTCGCGGCGCTCGGCCATGATCTGGTTGTCGTCTTGCGCCTGTCCAGTGGATACGGCCGGGGTGTTCGGTTCGGTCATGATGAGTGTGTAAGGAGAGTCGTGTCAGGCGATGTTGCGCAGATCGTCGAGTTCGGTCGCGCCGAAATCCGGCCGGGCGAGGTAGGCGACGATGCGCCGGGCGGCGTCTTGCGGCGAAACCAGCTCGCCGTGCGCGTGCAGATCGCGGAAGCGCTGTACGCCGGCGAAGTCGGTGTCGCGGATGGTGCGCTGCATGTCGGTGTCGAGCACGCCGGGGGCCAGCGCCACGGCGCGCGTGCTGGCGTCGCCCTCGGCATTGATGGCGCGCACGAACATGTCCAGGCCCGCCTTGCCGGCGCAGTATGCGGCCCAGCCGGCAACCGGCCGGCGCGCCGCGCCCGAGGACACCGCCAGGATGCGGCGCTGCGCGCCCCAGCCGGCGGTGCCGCGCAGCAGGGCGGCGGTCAGGGCCATCGGGCCGGCCAGGTTCAGGTGCAGGTGCGGCAGCAGCGCATCGGCATGCAGCGTCTGGATCGCGCCGATCGGCTCGACCACGCCGGCATTCAGCACCAGCGCCACCCGCTTGTGCTCGGGCAGGGCGGCCAGCGTGCGTGCCATCCAGGCTTCGGCGGCGCGCGCGTCGGCGAGGTCGCACTGGTGCCAGTCCAGCGTCACGCCGGCGCGCTCGGCCTGGGCGCGCAGCGCCGGGTTGTCGCCGCGCGCCACGCAGACCAGGCGATGGCCCGGCTGCAGCAGCGCTTCGGCCAGCGCGGCGCCCAGCCCGCGCGAGGCGCCGGTCAGGATGAACAGGGACGTGTCCGCCATGGTGATGCGCCCGTGCCCTGGATCAGACGCCTTGCTTCAGGCTGGCTTCGATGAAGGCATCGAGGTCGCCGTCCAGCACTTTCTGGGTGTTGGAGATTTCCACGTTGGTGCGCAGATCCTTGATGCGGCTCTGGTCCAGCACGTAGGAACGGATCTGGTGGCCCCAGCCCACGTCGGTCTTGGAGGCTTCCAGCTTGTCGGCCTCGGCCTGGCGCTTGCGCAGCTCATGCTCGTACAGGCGCGACTTCAGCATCGTCATGGCTTCGGCGCGGTTACGGTGCTGCGAGCGGTCGTTCTGGCACTGCACGACGATGCCGGTCGGGATGTGCGTGATCCGCACGGCCGAGTCGGTCTTGTTGATGTGCTGGCCGCCCGCGCCGGACGCGCGGTACGTGTCGACGCGCAGATCCGCCGGGTTGACCTCGATCTCGATCGAGTCGTCCACTTCCGGATACACGAAGATCGACGAGAACGACGTGTGGCGCCCGCCCGCCGAGTCGAACGGCGACTTGCGCACCAGGCGGTGCACGCCGGTTTCGGTCCGCAGGAAGCCAAAGGCGTATTCGCCCTCGACCTTGAGCGATGCGCTCTTGATGCCGGCGACATCGCCTTCGGACTCTTCCAGCACCTCGGTCTTGAAGCCCTTGCGCTCGCAGTACTTCAGGTATTGGCGCAGCAGCATCGAGGCCCAGTCGCACGCCTCGGTGCCGCCGGCGCCGGCCTGGATGTCGATAAAGCAGTTGGCGGCGTCCATCGGGCCGGAGAACATGCGGCGGAATTCCATGTCTTCGACAATGGCGCGCATGCCTGCGGTATCGGCCTCGACGGCCTCGATGGTGTCGTCATCGCCCTCTTCGCGAGCCAGTTCGAACAGCTCGGCGCCGCCGGTGAGGTCTTCGTCGAGCTTGGTCAGCGCAAAGACCACGCCTTCGAGCGATTTCTTCTCGCGGCCCAGGTCCTGGGCGCGTTTCGGGTCGTTCCAGACCGCGGGGTTTTCGAGCTCTTTGTCGACTTCGGTCAGACGTTCAGATTTGACGTCGTAGTCAAAGATACCTCCGAAGGTCGTCGGCGCGCGTCTTCAGGTCGGCCAACGTATTCTGGATGGCGTTCAGGCGTTCTGCTTCCATGATGCAAAATCCGGTCGGAAACCGGAAATTATAGCGGAATCAAGGCCTTTTCCGGCCACCAGGACGGCCGAGGCCGGTGTTTTGACAGAGATTGACGGAAGTGGCCCCGACGGCCCGCGAGGCTTCGGTTAGCATGACGACCATCCCGCGCGCAGGCGCCCAGCTTCCGGCCGTCCCGATGATCATCCGCTCGCTGCTCGACACCGATCTGTACAAGTTCACCATGATGCAGGTGGTGTTGCATCACTTTCCCGGCGCGCACGTCGAATACCGCTTCAAGTGCCGCAACCCGGGCATCGACCTGGTGCCGTACATCGAGGCGATCCGCGCGGAGATCCGCCACCTGTGTTCGCTGCGCTTCACCGAGGCGGAACTGGACTACCTGCGCGGGCTGCGCTTCATCAAGAGCGATTTCGTCGATTTTCTCGACCTGTTCCATCTCAGCGAGAAGTACATCGACATCCGCCCGGCGGCCTCCAACGACGGCCAGATCGACATCGTCATCAGCGGGCCGTGGCTGCACACCATCCTGTTCGAGGTGCCGGTGCTGGCCATCGTCAACGAGGTGTACTTCAGCCGCACCCAGGCCCACCCGCAGTGGGACGAGGGCAAGCGCCGCCTGACCGAGAAGCTCGCCTCGCTCACGCGCCCGGGCCTGGAGGACTGCCGCATCGCCGACTACGGCACGCGCCGCCGCTTCTCCCACACCTGGCACGAGCACGTGCTGATGGAGGCGCGCAGCCAGCTCGGCAGCCAGTACGCCGGCACCAGCAACGTCTACTTCGCCATGAAGCACAACATGACGCCGCTGGGCACCATGGCGCACGAGTACCTACAGGCGTGCCAGTCGCTGGGCCCGCGCCTGCGCGATTCGCAGGTCTTCGCGCTGGAGACCTGGGCCCGGGAATACCGCGGCGACCTGGGCATCGCGCTGTCCGACACCTACGGCTTCGACGCCTTCCTGCGCGACTTCGACATGTTCTTCTGCAAGCTCTTCGATGGCGTGCGGCACGATTCCGGCGATCCGTTCGAGTGGGGCGAGCGCATGCTCAAGCACTACGAGGGCCTGCGCGTCGACCCGCAATCCAAGGCGCTGATCTTCTCCGACAGCCTGGACATGCCCAAGGTGGTGCGCCTGTACGAGCGCTTCCGCGGCCGCTGCAAGCTGGCCTTCGGCGTCGGCACCAACCTGACCAACGACCTCGGCTACACGCCGCTGCAGATCGTCATCAAGATGGTCCGCTGCAACGGCCAGCCGGTCGCCAAGCTGTCGGACGCACCCGAGAAGACCATGTGTGACGATCCGGCCTACCTGGCGTACCTGAAGCAGGTGTTCAGCGCGCAATGAGGCGCATGCGGGCGTCGAATCACTTTCAACAACCGGACGCGCCGGCCGCGCGATGCCCGCGTGGCCGGCTCGTATAATCCACCGATTCCACGCAAGCCGCCCGGACATGGACCCACGCGCCGACACCCCCGAGCCCGATCCCGCCGACCCGCTCGACACGCGCCACGCACGCGATGCCATCTTCGCGCGCATCCGTAACGCGCAGCGCCGACCCGAGCAGCCGACGCAGGGCGAGCACGACGCGGTGGCCGATTATCTGGCGCGCCATCCGGCGGGGCCGCGCCCGCCGGTCTCCGGCAACCTCGCCGCGCATTTCGCCGAGCAGGCGCGGAGGATGGCCTCGACGCTCGAGACCGTGGCCACCCTGGCGGAGGTACCGGCCGCCACGGCGCGCTATCTGTCCGGCCTGGGGCTGGCGCCGCGCGCGGTGGCCTGGAGCGCGCTGCAGGCGCTCGACTGGACGGGCGCCGGCATCGCGGTCGAATGCCGTCCGCCCGTGCGCGATCCGCAGGCCGACCAGGACCACGGCGATCTGATCGGCATCACCGGCTGCTTCTGCGCGATCGCGGAGACGGGTTCGCTGATGCTGCTGTCCGGCCCGGAGCAGGTGGCCTCCACCGCGCTGTTGCCCGAGACGCACATCGCGGTGGTGCCGCAGTCGCGCATCGTCTCTGATCTGGAAGCGGCCTACGCGCTGGTGCGCGCGGAGCGGGGCGAGCTGCCGCGCGCCACCAACGTCATCAGCGGGCCGTCGCGCACCGGCGATATCGAGCAGACCATCGTGCTTGGCGCGCACGGACCGTACCGCGTTCACGTGATCGTCGTGACGCAGGCCTGAGCGGCAAAAACCGCTGCCTGGGCGGCTACACTGGCGTCTTTTCCCATCCGGCGAGCCGGATGGCGCTGCCTTCGGAGAACGCTTTCGTGAAACGCCTCTGGCCCCTCGCTTTCCTGCTGTTCTGTCATCTGGCGCGGGCCGCCGATATCAACGGTGCCGAGCTGTCGCTGGGCTGGGGCGTGCCGTTCGCGGGCATCCTGCTGTCGATCGCGGTGGCACCGCTGCTCGCGCCCCGGCTCTGGCATGCGCACTACGGCAAGGCGGCGGCGCTCTGGGCGCTGATCCTGCTGGTGCCGTTCGGCATCGTGTTCGGCGTGGAGGCGGCCGTGGCCTCGGTCGTGCATGCGGCGCTCGGCGAGTACATTCCGTTCATCGTGCTGATCGCGGCGCTGTACGTCGTGGCCGGCGGCATCTGCGTGCGCGGCAACCTGCATGCCACGCCCCGGCTCAACACCGGCCTGATCGCGCTGGGCACCGGCCTGGCCAGCATCATGGGGACGACCGGGGCGGCCATGCTGCTGATCCGTCCGCTGCTGCGCGCCAACGAGGCGCGCCGGCATCGCGCGCACGTGGTGGTGTTCTTCATCTTCCTGGTGGCCAATGCCGGCGGTGCGCTGACGCCGCTGGGCGATCCGCCGCTGTTCCTCGGCTTCCTGCAGGGCGTGGATTTCTTCTGGACCGCCGGCAACCTGTGGCGCGAGACGCTGATGATGTGGGGCCTGCTGCTGGCGGTGTTCTTTGCGATCGACAGCTACTACTACCGCATCGGCCGGGAAGACCTGCCCAACCTCACCGACGCCTCGCCAGACGACGCCGGCCCCCTGCGCTTCGAGGGCGTGATCAACTTCGTGCTGCTGGCCGGCATCCTGGGCCTGGTGCTGATGAGCGGGCTGTGGAAACCCGGCATCGTTCTCCACGTGATGGGGACCGAGGTGCTGCTGCAGAGCGTGGCGCGCGATGTTGGCCTGGTGGCGCTGGCCTTCGCCTCGCTGCGGCTGACGCCGGCCACGGCGCGCGCGGGCAACGCGTTCGACTGGGCGCCGATCCTGGAGGTCGCCAAGCTGTTCGCCGGCATCTTCATCACCATCGGCCCGGTCATCGCCATGCTCAAGGCCGGCGTGGACGGGCCGTTCGCCGCCGTCGTGCGGCTGGTCAACGACGGCAGTGGCCGGCCCGACAACGCCATGTATTTCTGGGCGACCGGCCTGCTGTCGTCGTTCCTCGACAACGCGCCGACCTACCTGGTGTTCTTCAACACCGCCGGCGGCGACGCGCGGATGCTGATGACCGAGGGCGCGTCCACGCTGGCCGCGATCTCGGCCGGCGCGGTGTTCATGGGGGCCGGCACCTATATCGGCAATGCGCCCAACCTGATGGTCAAGGCCGTCGCCGAGAGCCGTGGGCTGCAGATGCCCAGCTTCTTCGGCTACATGCTGTGGTCGGGCGCCATCCTGGTCCCGATCTTCGTTCTGATGACCTTCGCCTTCTTCCGATAACCGCACGGTATTGCTGCGTATGAAACCCGGAATCCTTGTCACCCGCGCGATCTTTCCCGAAGTGCTGGCGCGGCTGCGCGAGACCTTCGACGTGGCCGACAACCAGGCGGATGCGGTGTATCCGCCCGAGGCATTGGCCGAGCGCCTGCAGGGCCGCGTGGGCCTGCTCGCCAACGCCGCCGATGCCATCGACGCCGACCTGATCGCCCGCGTGCCAACCCTGCGCGCGGTCGCCAACATGGCGGTCGGCTACAACAACCTGGACCTGCCGGCGATGACCCGCGCGGGCATCCTCGCCACCAACACCCCGGACATCCTGACCGAGACCACCGCCGATTTCGGCTGGGCGCTGCTGATGGCGGCCGCGCGGCGCGTGCCGGAATCGGAGCGCTGGCTGCGCGCGGGCCACTGGAAGCGCTGGACGTACGACATGTTCCTCGGCGCCGAGGTCCATGGCAGCACGCTGGGCATCCTCGGCATGGGGCGTATCGGCCAGGCGCTGGCGCGGCGCGCGAGCGGCTTTTCGATGCGCGTGATCTATCACAACCGCAGCCGGCTGTCGCCCGAGATCGAGCGGGACACCCGCGCCACCTACGTCGGCAAGGACGAACTGCTGGCCCAGGCCGACCACCTCGTGCTGGTGCTGCCGTACTCCAGTGAAAACCATCACGCCATCGGCGTGGCGGAACTGGCGCGCATGAAACCGACTGCCACGCTGGTCAACCTCGCGCGCGGCGGCATCGTTGATGACGCTGCGCTGGCGCGGGCGCTGGCCGAAAAGCGCCTCTTCGCGGCCGGGCTGGATGTGTACGAGGGGGAGCCGGCGGTGCATCCGGCCCTGCTGGGGGCCGAGCCTGTCGCGCTGACGCCGCATATCGCCAGCGCCACGCACGGCACGCGGCTCGGCATGGCCAACCTGGCCGCCGACAACCTGATTGCCGCGCTGGGCTTCGGTCCGTGCGCCGGGCAGCCGCCCAATTTGTTGAACCCGGAGGCGCTGTCGGTGCGGCGCGCCTCCGCCTGATCGGAAACCTATGGACTGGATGGTATTACTGACGTTGCTGGGCGTGGCCGTGGTGGCCGTGTTGTGTGTGTTGATCTGGCGCAGCGTATCGCGCCCGGCCGACAGCGATATGGCGCCGATGCTGGCGGCGCTGCGCGATGAGCTGGCGCGCGGCAACGAGCGTATCGAGCGCGAGTTGCGCGGCGAGATTGCACAGACCGCAAGCATTGGACGTGGCGACGTGACGCAGCAGTTCGGACAGCTTCAGCAGGTGCTGACGGCGCAACTGGCCAACGCTGCGACACAGCAGGGGCATCGGATCGATTCTTTCGCTCTGCAGTTGAACACACTGACCGAAACCAATACGCGTCAACTGGAAGCCGTACGCCAAAGCCTGCAGCAGCAAGCCCAGCAGGCCCGCGAGGAGCAGGGCAGCGCGCTGCGCCGCTTCGGCGAGTCGATGCAGCAGCAGCTCGCGCAATTGGCGGAGGGCAACGAGCGGCGGCTGGCCGAAGTGCGCGCCACGCTGGAGCAGAAGCTCAAGGACATCGAGGCCAACAACGCGACCAAGCTCGACGAGATGCGGCGCACCGTCGACGAGAAGCTGCATGCCACACTGGAGCAGCGTCTGGGCGAGTCGTTCAAGCTGGTGTCCGACCGGCTGGAGCAGGTGCATCGCGGCCTGGGCGAAATGCAGGCGCTGGCGCAGGGCGTCGGCGATCTGAAGAAGGTGCTGACCAACGTGAAGACGCGCGGCACCTGGGGCGAAGTCCAGCTCGAGATGCTGCTGGAGCAGATGCTGACGCCCGAGCAGTACGACAAGAACGTCGAGACCGTGCGCGGCACCGGCGCGCGGGTCGAGTTCGCTATCCGCCTGCCCGGCAAGACCGATGCCGACCGCGATGCGACCGTCTGGCTGCCGATCGATGCCAAGTTCCCCAAGGAACAGTACGAGCGTCTGCTGGATGCGCAGGAGCGCGCGGACGCGGAGGGCGCCGCCGTGGCCAGCCGCGAGCTGGAGGCGGCCGTGCGCAAGGAAGCGCAGACCATTCACGAGAAGTACATCGCGCCGCCGGCCACCACCGACTTCGCCATCCTGTTCCTGCCGACCGAGGGCCTCTATGCCGAGGTGCTGCGCCGCCCCGGCCTGACCGACGAGCTGCAGCGCAAGTTCCGCGTGACGGTGGCCGGGCCGACCACGCTGACGGCCCTCCTCAACAGCCTGCAGATGGGCTTCCGCACGCTGGCGCTGGAGAAGCGCTCGAGCGAGGTCTGGCAGGTGCTGGGCGCGGTCAAGAGCGAGTTCGGCAAGTTCGGCGACGTGCTGGCCGCGACCAAGAAGACACTGGAGCGCGCGGTCAGCAACATCGAGCAGGCCGAAGTCCGCACGCGCCAGATGAACCGCAAGCTCAAGGCGGTGGAAGCCCTGCCGAGCGATTCCGCGCAGACGCTGCTGGGGCTGGAGACGGCGCCGTTGCAGGACGACGCAGCCGAGGCGGATTGAGCCAAAACGAAAGGGGCGGAAATTTCCGCCCCTTTTTTCGATACGTGGATCGCGCTGCTGCCGTTCTCAGACTTCGTCCGGAACGTCGCGCAGGACGATCTCGATGCCGCCGAAACGCGCGGCCACCCAGTTGTAGGCGAGGCATGCCAGCCAGAGCGCGCCGAAGCCGACCAGCGCGTTGAGGATCAGGCCGCTCAGGACCACGATCGTCGGCAGTTCGCCGTAGCGGACGAATCCCACGAAGAAGAACAGCGCCACGACCGGCAGCGAGAAGCACAGATACACCAGCACCAGTGCACGCGCGGTGTGGGCGGGGTGAAGGTAGGCAATCTCCTTGGTCATCATGGCATCAAGCAAATTGAGAGCAATCAAAGTGGCGCAAAGTGTAGCGAATCGACTGAACCGCCGATACCCGCGCCCCGGGGGTGACGCAAAAAACCGACAGCCGGCACCGCTGCAGGTAGCGTAAGGATCGCGTGGATGCCCGCCAGCGCTGGGTTGGCGGGTATCCGCGTGCCGGCGCGGCCGGGTTTGGGCGGTCGCTCAGATCAGCCCGTCGAACAGCAGCAGCTGGACGGTGTCGCCCGCGTTGACCGGCCCTTGCTCGTGGGCGAGCACGACGAAGCAGTTGGCCTCGCTCATCGAGCGCAGCACGCCGGAGCCCTGCTGGCCGGTCAGGCGCACTTCCAGTTGCCCGCTGCCGTTGAGTGCGGCAATGCCGCGCTGGTATTCGGTGCGGCCGGGCCGCTTGCGGATCGGTGCCGCGCTGGTGGCCGGCACCAGCGGTGCGCCGGTCTCGGCCGCGCCCATCATGCGCAGCAGCGCGCCGCGCACGAAGTGGTAGAACGTCACCATCACCGCCACCGGATTGCCGGGCAGGCCGAACAGGACGGCGCTGCGGCCGTTCGAGGCGATCTGGCCGAAGGCCATCGGCCGCCCCGGGCGCATGGCGATTTTCCAGAAGGTCACGTCACCCAGCTGCGCCATCATCTGCTTGGTGAAATCCGCTTCCCCGACCGAGACCCCGCCGGACGTGATGATCGCATCCGCGTTTTCGGCCGCGCTGCGGAACGTCGCTTCCATCGCTTCGGGGTCGTCGCGCACCACGCCCATGTCGATCAGCTCCACGCCCAGGTGCGACAGCATGCCGTGCAGCGTGTAGCGGTTCGAGTCGTACACGCAGCCGGCGTCCAGCGGCTCGCCGATGGAGCGCAGTTCGTCCCCGGTCGAGAAGAAGGCCACGCGCAGCCGCCGGCGCACCGGCACCTCGGCGACGCCGAGCGAGGCCAGCAGGCCGATGTCGGCCGGGCGCAGGACGCGGCCGGCGGTGAGCGCCGCGCTGCCCTTGGCGAGGTCTTCGCCGCGCAGGCGGCGGTTGTCGCCGGCGCGGACGGCATCGCGGGCAAAGCGCACCGTGGCGGCATCGCCCTGCGTGAATTCCTGCGGGATGACGGTGTCGCAGCCGGCCGGCATCACGGCGCCGGTCATCACGCGCACGGCTTCGCCCGGACCGGGCACGCCGTCGAAGGCGGTGCCCGCGTAGGCGGTGCCGATTACGCGCAGCGCGAGGTCGTCACCGCTGCCGCCGTCGCGCGACAGCGCCACGCCGGCAAAGGCGAAGCCGTCCATCGCGGAGTTGTCGTGCGCCGGCACGTCGATGGAGGACAGCACGTCTTCGGCCAGCACGCGGTCCAGCGCGCTGCGGATCGGCACGCGGGCCACGCCCGTCACCGGCTGCACGAAGTCGCGCATGATGGCTTGGGCTTGCGCCACGGGCAGCGCGTTCGGATCGTAGTCGGACAGGCAGGAGACGACGGAGGCAAGGGTGGTCATGGGTGTCGGCGGCGCCAGCGGGGCTAGCGCCGTTCGGCGAGCTGGCGCAACTCGGCCAGCGTGTTGATGTTGGCAAAGGCAGCGGCATCGTCGAAGACGACCTCGACGCTCGGGTGGCGCGCGGTCCACGCATCGATCTTGCGGCCGCCCTGCTGCAGGTAGACGGTCAGGTCGTCGGCGAGGGCGGCATCGATCAGGCAGAACACCGGCTGCACCTGGCGACGCGGCTGGCCGTTCTCATCCGGCTCCAGCGTGACCGGCATCGCAATGCGCGCCCCAGCTTCGGCCAGCGCCGTCGAGAGCCTTGCGGCCAGGTCGGTCGGCACGAAGGGTGAGTCGCACGGCGCGGTCAGCAGGTAGGGCGTCTGGCATTGCTCGAGTCCGGCCAGGATGCCGGCCAGCGGCCCGGCAAAGTCGGGCACGGCATCCACCACCACCGGCACGCCGAACGACTCGTAGGCGGCCAGGTTGCGGTTGGCATTGATCAGCACGTGGCTGACCTGCGGCGACAGACGCATCAGTGCATGCATCGCCATCGGCACACCGTTGAACACCTGCAGGCCCTTGTCGACGCCGCCCATGCGGCTGCCCCGGCCGCCGGCCAGGATCAGGCCGGTGATGTCGGAAGTCGGAATCATGTGGAGGGAGGCCGGCAACGTTCAGCCGCCGATATAGGACATTTCGATGCGCCGGCCGGTCGGCGGGGCGGTGCCGCTCGCGCGCTGTTCGGAATAGCGGTCCGTGCGGGCCTGCCAGACGGTGCGGATGGCGTTGGACACCTCCAGGTCGGACGCCCCGCCGCGCAACAGGGCGCGCAGGTCGAAGCCCTGGGTGGCGAACAGACACAGGTAGAGCTTGCCTTCGGTCGACAGCCGCGCACGCGTGCAGTCGTGGCAGAACGCCTGGGTGACGCTGGAGATCACGCCGATCTCGCCCGCGCCGTCCGCATAGCGCCAGCGCTCGGCCGTCTCGCCGGCGTAGTTGGCCGACAGCGGCTCGAGCGCGAACGCCGCCGACAGCCGCCGGATGACTTCGGCCGACGGCACCACCGAGGTCATCTCCCAGTGGTTGGTCACGCCCACGTCCATGTATTCGATGAAGCGCAGGATGATGCCGCTGTTCCGGAAGTGCCGCGCCAGCGGAACGATCTGGTCGTCGTTGTCGCCTTTCTTGACCACCATGTTGATCTTCAGCGGCGCAAGGCCGACGCGCTGCGCGACTTCGATGCCATGCAGCACTTCGGCGACGGCAAAGTCGACATCGTTCATGCGTCGGAAAGTCGCGTCGTCGATGGCATCCAGGCTCACCGTCACCCGCGTCAGGCCGGCGTCCTTGAGCGCCTGGGCTTTGCGGGCGAGCAGGGCGCCGTTGGTCGTCAGGGTCAGGTCCAGCGGCTTGCCGTCGCGGGTGTTCAGGCGCGCGAGCATCTCGACGAGTCGCTCGATGTCCTTGCGCAGCAGCGGCTCGCCGCCGGTCAGGCGGATCTTTTCGACACCGTGCTCGATGAACAGGCGGACCATCCGCTCGATTTCCTCGAACGACAGCAGTTCGCTGTGCTGCAGGAAGCGGTAGTCCTTGTCGAATACGTCCTTCGGCATGCAGTAGATGCAGCGGAAGTTGCAGCGGTCGGTGACGGAGATGCGCAGGTCGTGCAGGCGGCGACCGTACGTATCGGCTAGCCAGCCTTGCGCGGGCACGAGCGTGTCCGGTACGGCAGGCACCGTGGCGCGATGGTGCTGGCCGTCGCGCAGGTCGTAAAGGGGGATGACGGTTTCAGTCATGACGTGATGCAGCGCAGTGGACCGGCCGATGTGGCGGCCACGCGCGTAGACAACTCCGAGTGTAGCGCACCCCCTCGTTTTGCGCGGGGGTCGCCAGCCCGGCATGGTGTGCAGCGCACAGAAAAAAGGGCGGCCGAAGCCGCCCTCAGGCAATGCGTCGGCGGCTGGGCCGCCGGGGTCCCGCTGGCTGATTACTGGTCGGCGCCGTCCGTCGGACGGCTGGTTTCGACCAGGACCATCGGTCCCTGCTGGATCGGCGGCAGCGGCTTGCGCTCGCGCGGCGCACGCGGCGGCGTGACGGTGCGGGCGGCATCTTCCTTCGCTGCCTGCAGCTTCTGTGCGTCAGTGTGGACCCACATCATGCCGGCATCGGCCACCACGGCCTGCAGCGTGCCGATCGGCAGCGCCGGAGCCTCGGCCACCGTGCTGGCCACCGGTGCCGGCACTTCGGCAACGGCTGTCACGATGGTGTCCGCGGCCGTTTCCACCGGGGGCGTTGCTGCCACCACCGCAGCGACCGGCTCAGCCGGTTGCGCGGCAGGCAGCGTCGGGGCAGGCGTCACAGCCTCGGCGGCCTGCACCGGCTCCTGCACGTGCACGACCGGCGCAGCGGTTTCAACCGGTGCCGGCGCTTCCACCGGCTGCACCGGCGCTACCACGGTTTCGTGCTGCACCGAGGCGGCCGGCTGAGCGGCTTCCACCGCGGGCGGGGTCTCCACTGCCGGCTCGCCGGCTGCGGTCTCGTCCTCGCCCTCACTTTCGCTCTCGCCTTCGGTGCGCATGCCTTCCGCGCCCTCGCGGTCACGGCGATAGCGATTGCGGCCACGGCGGCCGCGGCGACGGCGCTCTTCGCCTTCGCCGCTGCCTTCCACGTCCGGTGCTGCACCCTCGGCAGTGATTGCCTCGGCAGGCACGGTGGTGTCCAGCAGCGTTTGCGGAACCTGGGCGGCTGCGGTCGGATCGATCAGGCCTTCCACTGCGGCCGTGGTTGCGGCGCTGGCGCCTTCCTTGGCCTGCTGCGTGTCGCGCTCGCGGCCTTCACGGTTATCGCGGCTTTCGCGCGGTTCACGGCCCTCACGCGGTTCACGACCCTCGCGGCCTTCGCGGTTTTCACGACCTTCCCGGCCTTCGCGCGGTGCGCGCTCGCGGCGTTCCTGGCTGCGTTCGCGGCGGCCCTGGCCTTCGCGTGCTTCCTGGCCCGGCTGCGGCTGGCGTGCCTCAACCGTTTCGCGCTCGGCGGTTTCGGCCGGCTGACGGTTGCGGTCGCGGCCGCCGCGCTGGCCTTCGCGTTGACCTTCACGCTGGGCCTGGCCCTCGCGGGCTTCGTTGCGGCCGCCGTCGCGGCCTTGGCCTTGACGCTGGCCGTCGCGGCCGGCTTGTTGCTGGCCCTGGCGTTCGCCACGCTCGCCGCGTTCCCCGCGCTGGCCGGTGCGGCCGCCGCGGTCCTGGCGGTTGCCACGGTCGCGGCGGTTGCCGTCTTCAGCGCGCTTGGGCGTCTCGACGGGCGCGGCGACCACCGGCTCAGCCGGCTTGCCGCCAAACAGCGACTTCAGCCACGACACGAACCCGCCCTGTGCGGGCACCGGGGCCGGGGCCTGCTGGGCGGCCGGAGTCGCCTCGGCGCGGGCCGGCCGCTCGGCGCGCGGCACCGACACCGGCGCCGGCTGTTCCGGCGTGATGCCCTTGACCGCCGCTTCCTGGCGAGGCTTGGCCGCTTCCTTGCGGGTGCTGTAGGCGGTGTCGGCTTCCAGTTCCTTGGCGGCTTCCTCGGCCATCTTGTAGCTGGCCTTGTTGTCGTCCAGGCGCGGATCGTCGTGACGCAGGCGCTCGAGCTTGTAGTGCGGCGTTTCCAGGTGCTTGTTCGGGATCAGCAGCACATTGACCTTGAAGCGCGTCTCGATCAGGTTGATGTCCGGGCGCTTCTCGTTGAGCAGGAACGCAGCCACTTCCACCGGCACCTGGCAATGGAGCGCGGCCGTGTTTTCCTTCATCGCCTCTTCCTGGATGATGCGCAGCACCTGCAGGGCGGACGATTCGGTATCGCGGATATGGCCCGTGCCGTTGCAGCGCGGGCAGGTAACGTGCGAGCCCTCGGACAGTGACGGACGCAGGCGCTGGCGCGACAGCTCCATCAGGCCGAAGCGGCTGATCTTGCCCATCTGCACGCGGGCGCGGTCATGGCGCAGCGCGTCTTTCAGGCGGGTCTCCACGTCCTTCTGGGCCTTGCTCGACTCCATATCGATGAAGTCGATCACGATCAGGCCGCCCAGGTCGCGCAGGCGCAACTGGCGGGCGATCTCATCGGCTGCTTCGAGGTTGGTGCGCAGCGCGGTTTCCTCGATGTCAGCGCCCTTGGTGGCGCGCGCCGAGTTCACGTCGACGGCGACCAGCGCTTCGGTATGGTCGATCACGATGGCGCCGCCGGAGGGCAGCATCACCATGCGCGAATAGGCCGATTCGATCTGGTGTTCGATCTGGAAGCGCGAGAACAGCGGAACATCGTCGCGGTACTTCTTCACCCGATTCATGTTGTCGGGCATCACCACGCTCATGAAGGCGCGGGCCTGATCATAGATATCGTCGGTATCGATCAGGATCTCACCGATGTCCGGCTGGAAGTAGTCGCGGATGGCGCGGATCACCAGGCTCGATTCGAGATAGATCAGCAACGGCGCCCTGTTCTCGACCGCAGCGCCGTCGACCGCCTTCCACAGCTGCATCAGGTAGTTCAGGTCCCACTGCAGCTCCTCGGCCGAGCGGCCGATGCCGGCGGTGCGGGCAATGATGCTCATGCCTTCCGGAACCTGCAGCTGCGCCATGGTTTCGCGCAGTTCCTGACGGTCTTCGCCTTCGATCCGGCGCGACACGCCGCCGCCGCGCGGGTTGTTCGGCATCAGCACGAGATAGCGGCCGGCCAGCGAGATGAAGGTGGTCAGGGCTGCGCCCTTGTTGCCACGCTCTTCCTTTTCCACCTGGACGATCAGTTCCTGGCCTTCGGCCAGCGCGTCCTGGATGCGGGCGGTGCGCACATCCACGCCGTTCTTGAAGAAGGCGCGGGCGACTTCCTTGAAGGGGAGGAAACCGTGCCGTTCTTCGCCGTAATTGACGAAGCAGGCTTCCAGCGACGGTTCGATGCGGGTGATGACACCCTTGTAGATGTTGCCTTTGCGCTGTTCGCGCCCGGCGGTCTCGATGTCGATGTCGATCAGTTTCTGGCCATCGACAATGGCGACGCGCAATTCTTCTTGCTGCGTCGCATTGAACAACATGCGTTTCATTGTTACCTCACTCCAATGCCGTGCGTACACGGCGCTGCATGGAGCACGCGCAGGCGGAGCGGGTGGTCAACGAATTGCCGGGGTGTCGGCCGACAAAAAACGGCGCGACGGGGCGCGGGCGAAAGAAATGAGGACGTCACGGGGCAGGGCGAGGCTCGCGTATGCGATTGGCGTCCTGTCACTCGCGCCGGGCCTTCGCGTTGTGCGGTCGGGCCAGCGGCGGCGAGTCGCGTGAAGCGACCACAAAGAGCGGATTGACGGACGGCCTGTCCGGGCGGAACCCGCGGCGGGGTGATCGGGCGGCATGCTGCTTGTTAGAGTTTTGCCGCCGGACCGCCATGGCAACGCGGTAACCGGATGGTCAGCCGGCCGGCACCAACTTTGGTGCGGCAAGGGCTTCTTTCACCAAGCGGGCGCCGTATGGATGTCCATTGGCGCCCGCCTTGAATTCTGTTCTACCAGCTGCTCGTTCCCCGCTGGCCGATGTTGCCGACGTGATCTTTGGTTCACGTCCTGCGCGATGGGACAGCGGTGCGTGCTGCTTTTTCCGTACCGATCAGGACCGGCCACGTGTTTAGCTTTGTAACACACTTGGGCGGAGGATCGGCATGTTCCGGACGGAAACGATGGCTGTGTACAATACCTGTTGTTTCGTCCCGACCGGCTCTTGCTGGCGCATAGACAACTGTCCAGCGAGAAAATTATATTGAAAATGAATGAGTTACGCCATCCATTTGATGGCCGCATTCAAGCGGCGGTGCGTGAGGCACTCGACGGCAAATCGGTCGCCTACGTTGAAATCGGCGAAGACGCGCAAGGGCAGCGGATCGACAATTTCCTGATGCGCCTGGCCAAGGGCGTGCCCAAGAGCCACATTTACCGCATCCTGCGTTCCGGCGAGGTGCGCGTGAACAAGGGTCGCATCGACGCGGAATACCGTCTGAACCTCGGCGATCTGGTGCGCATCCCGCCGCTGCGCGTCGCCCAGCCATCGCCCGGGCAGGCCGAGGCAGCGCGTGCCGTGCCGGCCGCCGAATTCACGATTCTCCACGAAGATACGCACCTGCTGGTGATCGACAAGCCGGCCGGCGTGGCCGTGCATGGCGGTTCTGGCGTGGCGTTCGGTGTCATCGAGCAACTGCGCCGGTCGCGTCCGGAAGCGAAATTCCTCGAGCTGGTGCACCGGCTCGATCGCGAGACCTCCGGCGTGCTGCTGCTGGCCAAGAAGCGCTCGGCGCTGGTGGCGCTGCACGAGCAGATCCGCGAAGGCCAGCTGGACAAGCGCTACTTTGCCGCCGTCAAGGGCGTCTGGCCGCATCAGCGCCAGCACATCAAGTCCCCGCTGTTCAAATACACCACGCCGGAAGGCGAGCGGCGCGTGCGCGTGCAGGCCGACGGGCAGTCGTCGCACACGGTGTTTAACAGGGTGGGGGTGTTCGGCCCCTACACGCTGCTGGAGGCCGAGCTGAAGACCGGCCGCACGCACCAGATCCGCGTGCACCTCGCGCACGCCGGCTTCCCGATTCTCGGCGACGACAAATACGGCGATTTCGCGCTCAACAAGGCGCTGTCGCGCGCGAATGCGTCGCCACGGCTGGCCCGCATGTTTCTGCATGCGCACACGCTGCGGCTGACCCATCCGCAGAGCGGTGAAATCGTGACCTTCAAGGCGCCGCTGCCGGCCGAGTGTGCCGCGTTCCTCAACGCGCTTTCCCCGAAGGATCCCGATTCCGATGCCGCAGCAGCGCTTTGACCTGATCGTCTTCGACTGGGACGGCACCCTGATGGATTCGACGCCGGCCATCACCCGGTCGATCCAGTTGGCGTGCCGCGATCTCGGTCTGCCGGTGCCGGACGATGCGCATGCCAGCCACGTGATCGGCCTGGGCCTGCGCGATGCGCTCGAGTACGCGGTGCCGACGCTCGATCCGGCCGACTACGGCCGGCTGGCCGAGCGCTATCGCTTCCACTATCTCAACCGGGACGCGCAGCTGGTGCTGTTCCCGGGCGTGCGGGAGATGCTGGAGGCGCTGCGCAAGCAGCACTACCTGCTGGCCGTGGCGACCGGCAAATCGCGCGTCGGCCTGCAGCGGGCACTCGAGACGACCGGCCTGATCGGCGTGTTCGACGATACGCGCTGCGCCGACGAGACCTTCTCCAAGCCCCATCCGGCCATGCTGCTGGAGTTGACCCGCGAGCTGGGCATGGATGTGGAGCGCACCGTGATGGTCGGCGACACCACGCACGATCTGCAGATGGCCGCCAACGCCGGGGCCGCCGGGGTGGCGGTCTCTTACGGCGCGCATCCGGCCGATGTGCTGCACGCGCTGGACCCGCTGTTCTGCGCCGGATCGGTCACCGAACTGCATCGCTGGCTGGCCGACCATGCCTGATTCCACCCAGCCGACCGAGCCCGTGCGCATCTGTGCCGGCGCCGATCTGCTGGACGGCGGCCTCGGCGTGCGCTTTCCTGTCGAGGTGCGCGGGCGCTCGATGGGGGCATTCGTGGTGCGCTACGCAGGCGGTGTCCACGGCTATCTGAACCAGTGCGCGCATGTCCCGATGGAAATGGACTGGCAGGAAGGCCAGTTCTTTGAAAGCTCGGGCCTGTACCTGATGTGCGCGACGCACGGCGCGATCTACGAGCCCGATACCGGCCGCTGCGTCGGGGGACCGTGCCGGGGTGCGCATCTGACCAAGCTCGACGTCGCCGAGCGCGATGGCGACGTCTGGTGGCGGCCCGACGCGCTGTGCCGCCTGCCCGCCGCACCCGAACCCGCCCCGGCACCGCCGGCGGCCTGACAACGACTCTCTTCGACTGCATCGTCCTAGTCCATGACCGATCCGATCCCGCCGAAATCGCCGGAAGAAGGCGCCGGCAAGCCCGATGAACTGGAATTCACGCACCAGGCGGACCATCCGCTGGAGGCCGAGCTGCGCGATGCCGCTGCCGGCAAGCCGGCGTCCAGGCCCGGTCTGTTCGGCCGCTTCCGACATGACGAGAGCGGCGCGCCGCGCGCATCGGGCGCCCCCGCCGGCTGGGAGCGCGACGTGCTCGAGCGCGTCCTCCTGGCGTCGATCCGCGAGCAGCGCGCCGCTCGCCGCTGGCGCATCTTTTTCCGCTTCGTGACGCTGGGCATCATCGGCGGGCTGCTGTATCTGTTCGCCAGTTTCGAGGGCGAGACCGTCAGCTCCGGCCGCCATACCGCGCTGGTGACGCTCGATGGCGAGATCGCCGCCAACACCAACGCCAGCGCCGACAACATCAACGCCTCGCTGGACGCCGCGTTCGCCGACGACAACACCGCCGGGGTGATCCTCAAGATCAACTCGCCGGGCGGCTCGCCGGTGCAGGCCGGCATGATCAACGACGACATCCGCCGCCTGCGCGCCAAGTACAAGAACATCCCGCTGTACGTGGTGGTCGAGGAGATGTGCGCCTCGGGCGGCTATTACGTGGCCGCCGCCGCCGACAAGATCTATGTCGACAAGGCCAGCATCGTCGGCTCGATCGGCGTGCTGATGGACGGCTTCGGCTTCACCGGCCTGATGGACAAGCTGGGTGTGGAGCGGCGCCTGCTGACGGCCGGCACCAACAAGGGCATGCTCGACCCGTTCTCGCCGGTGGCCCCGCAGCAGCGGCAATTCGCCCAGGCGATGCTCGACGAGGTGCATCAGCAGTTCATCGATGTGGTCAAGCAGGGGCGCGGCAGCCGCCTGAAGGACGATCCGCAGCTGTTCTCCGGCCTGTTCTGGACCGGTGCCAAGGCGGTCGATCTGGGCCTGGCGGACGGCATTGGCGGCACCGATTTTGTTGCCCGCAACGTCATCAAGGCGCCGGACTTGGTCGACTACACGGTCAAGGAGAACTTCGCCGAGCGCGTGGCACGCAAGTTCGGCACGGCCATGGGCGCGGGGGCCATCAAGGCGCTGGCCGCCACCGGCCAGCTCAAGCTCCTGATGAAGCAGTAGGGGCGGCGCGTGGCGCCTCAGCGCGCCAGCAGCGAGAAGATGGCCGGCCGCTTGTGCAAGGCCAGCCGGTCTGGGCGCCAATCGCCCACCGGCAGGGTCACCACCTGCTCGCTGGGCAGCGTCAGGTCCACCGCCACCGAAAGCAGCGTGCCCGGCGAGCAGGCTGCCTGGATCGCCTCCAGCAGTGCGCCGTTGCGGTAGGGCGTCTCGATGAACACCTGGGTCTGCCCCGCCGCGCGCGACGCCTGCTCCAGTGCGCGCAGCTTGCGCGCGCGTTCGCCCGCATCGAGGGGCAGATAGCCGTTGAACGCGAAGCTCTGGCCGTTCAGGCCGGAGGCCATCACCGCCAGCAGGATCGAGCTCGGCCCCACCAGCGGTTTCACGCGCACGCCGTGCCGATGTGCCAACCGCACCAGGTTCGCCCCAGGATCGGCCACCGCGGGCACGCCGGCCTCCGACATCAGCCCACCATCGCGCCCGCCGACCACCGGTGCCAACAGGGCTTCCAGCTCCGATTCCGGCGTCTTGACGTTGAGCTCACGGATCGTGATGTCCTGCAGGGCGTGTGCCAGCGGCGCGGTTTCGGCCAGCTTCTTCAGCAGGGCGCGCGCCGTCTTGGCGTGCTCGGCGACAAAGTAGTCGAGCCGCGCGGTGATCTGTTGGACGCCGGCGGGAATCACCTCCGGCAGCGGATCGTCGGCGTCGCGCAGGCCGAGCGTGTTGGGGATCAGGTAGAGCGTGCCGGCCATGGTTTACGCGAACAGGGGATAGTGCACGTTGCGCAGCATGGTGGTCAGCGCGATCAGCGGCAACCCGACCAGCGCGGTCGGATCTGGCGATTCCACGCGTTCCAGCAATGAGATGCCCAGTCCCTCGGACTTCGCGCTGCCCGCAACGTCATAGGGGTGCTCCAGGTGCAGGTAGGCATCAAGCTCCTCGTCGGAGAGACTCCGGAATGTGGCCAGCGTCCTGACGTCCTCGCTCTGGTGCTGGCCGGTGCGGCCGTCGTAGAGGCACAGCGCGGAATGGAATGTGACGGTGCGTCCGCGCATCCACTGCAGCTGCGCCAGCGCGCGTGCATGGTCGCCCGGTTTGCCGACCTGCGTGCCGTCCAGCGTGGCGACCTGGTCCGAGCCGATCACCAGGGCGCCCGCATGCGTCGCGGCGACCTTCTCCGCCTTCTGCCGGGCCAGGCGCAGCGCGGTCTGATCGGGGGATTCACCGGGCGCGGGCGTCTCGTCGATCGCCGGCACCACGATCTCGAACGGCAGGCGCAGCCGTTCGAGCAACTCCCGGCGGTAGGGCGAACTGGACGCGAGAATCAGCGGTGGACGCATGGCGTGGGTCATAAGTGCTTGAAGATGCAGTGGATTTTGTGCGAAAACCTTTTGACGCCAGAGGTTTTTGCCCGTTATAATCCCGCGTTTCGCGGTTTGGCCGCGCAGTGTCGCAAACCGGGCGCCCGCGCGCAAGATGTGGGGAAGGTTCGGGTGAAGCGACATACACCAGGGTTTTTGCGCGGCAGCGAGGCGTTCAGCGGGTTCGATCTGTGAATTTTCGTGCATTCGATCTTTTCGCGTTCATCCGTGGCGGTGAGCAGGTGAGCGGCAACCTCGGCTTGGCCGAGATGCCACGTCTGCTGGCCGAGCAGGCTGCCGATGCGTCTACCGATGCGGGCAACCTCTTCCGCTGGCGGGTGCAGGGTGTCATGCGCGACGAAGCGGTCGCCGCAGGCCAGCAGCCTCGTCAGCGTCTCTTCGTCGATCTGGAAGTGGATGGCGCCGTGTGGCTGCAATGCCAGCGTTGCCTGCATGCCTACGAGCAGTCGCTTTCGGTGCGCGCGCGCCTGGAGGTCGTTCGTTCAGAGTCGGAGGCCGATGCGGCCCCGCTGGACGACGACGAGGCGGATGTCGTCGTCGGTTCGCGCGACTTCGACCTGATCACGCAGATCGAAGACGAGCTGCTGCTGGCGTTGCCGGTGTCGCCGCGTCACGAAACCTGTCCGGACGCGGTGGAGCCGGAAGCGGCGGAAGCCGAGAAGAAGCCGTCACCGTTCGCGGTGCTGGCAAACCTGAAGACCAAACATTAGGCATGCGCAAGCTTTGCGCGTGCCGATGGCGGTACGTTTCACACGCCTACCGGAATGGCTACGCTCCGGCTCCGTGTGATGTGATAAAATTGATCAAATTGCTTAGGAGTCATCATGGCTGTTCAACAAAACAAGAAGTCGCCGTCCAAGCGCGGCATGCATCGTTCGCACGACTTCCTCACCTCGGCCTCGATCGCTGTCGAGTCGACCACGGGTGAAGTCCACCTGCGTCACCACGTGAGCCCGAACGGCTACTATCGCGGCCGTAAGGTCGTCAAGACCAAGAACGACTGATGCGGTTTGCCAGTCTTCTGGCAAGCGTGTTGGATTGGTCTGAACGCACCGGTTCATGATGCAAGCAAAAAAGCGGCAAGCCAATTTGCCGCTTTTTTGTTGATCGGGGTCCGGCGAATCGCGTACCGCACTGTGCACCGAGTTGTGTAGCATGGGCGCGCGCGCCGTTGGCCTGAAGCACATGAAACCGCACATCAGACTCGCATGACCATCAAGCTTGCCATCGACTGCATGGGTGGCGATCACGGCGTTGCCGTGACGATCCCAGCAGCGATCCAATTTCTCGCCGCACACGAAGATGTCGAAATGCTGCTTGTCGGGCAGCCCGATGTCATCGCGGCGGAGCTCAAGCGACTTCACGCCACGGCGCACTCCCGCATTCACGTCGTCGCCGCCTCCGAGGTGGTGTCGATGGACGATCCGGTCGAGGTCGCGCTGCGCAAGAAGAAGGATTCTTCGATGCGCGTGGCCATCAAGCAGGTCAAGGACGGCGCTGCGCAGGCATGCGTGTCCGCCGGCAACACCGGCGCCCTGATGGCCGTGTCGCGCTATGTCCTGAAGACGCTGGATGGCATCGATCGTCCGGCCATCGCCACCGCCATTCCCAACGAGAAAGGCGCAGGCACCACCGTGCTCGACCTCGGCGCCAATGCCGACTGCGAGCCCGAGCACCTGCTGCAGTTCGCGCAGATGGCGTCCGCCATGGTGTCGGTGGTCGAACACAAGCCGCGTCCCACGGTCGGCCTGCTCAATATCGGCGAAGAGGTCATCAAGGGCAACGAGGTCGTCAAGCAGGCGGGCGAACTGCTGCGCGCGTCCGATCTCAACTTCTTCGGCAACGTCGAAGGCAACGATATCTTCAAGGGCACGACCGACATCGTCGTCTGCGATGGCTTTGTCGGCAACGTGGCGCTCAAGAGCGCCGAGGGTCTGGCCAAGATGATGGGCGCGATGCTGCGCGAAGAGTTCAGCCGCTCGTGGTTCACCAAGCTGCTGGCGATGGTGGCGCTGCCCGTGCTGACGCGCTTCACGCGCCGGGTCGATCACCGTCGCCATAACGGCGCGGCGCTGCTCGGCCTGCGCGGGCTCGTCATCAAGAGCCACGGCTCGGCCGACGCCTACGCGTTCGAGTGGGCGATCAAGCGCGCCTACGATGCCGCGGCCAACGGTGTGATTGCCCGCATCGCGCAGGCATTCGAATCCCATCACGACCCGGCGGGCGCCGCGGTGCCGCTTTCCACCTCTGCTCCGGCCGCCGACGCCGCATAAGGGCGTCGTACCGGGTCACCCGAGTTCCACATCACCATGACACGTTACGCAAGGATCATCGGCACGGGCAGCTATCTGCCGCCCAAGCGGGTCACCAATCACGAACTGGCCGCCCAACTGGCCGAGAAAGGCATCGAGACGAGCGACGAATGGATCGTCACGCGCAGCGGTATCCGCGCGCGCCATTACGCCGAGCCCGATGTCACGTGCAGCGACCTGGCCGTGAAGGCCGCCGAGCGTGCCATCGAAGCCGCCGGCATCGACCGCGCCGAGATCGACCTGATCCTGGTGGCGACGTCCACGCCGGACTTCGTCTTCCCCAGCGTCGCCTGCCTGGTGCAGCAGAAGCTGGGCCTGTCGAACCATTGCGCGGCGTTCGATCTGCAGGCCGTGTGCTCGGGCTTCGTCTACGGGCTGGCGACCGCCGACAAGTTCATCCGCGCCGGCGGGTACCGCAACGCGCTGGTGATCGGTGCGGAAGTCTTCTCGCGCATTCTCGATTTCAATGACCGCACCACGTGCGTGCTGTTCGGCGACGGTGCCGGCGCGGTGGTATTGCAGGCATCAGACGAGCCCGGCATTCTGTCGACCGCCTTGCATGCCGACGGCAGCCATGCGGATATCCTCTGCG
Organism: Ralstonia pseudosolanacearum; assembly: GCF_024925465.1. Taxonomy (NCBI): domain Bacteria; kingdom Pseudomonadati; phylum Pseudomonadota; class Betaproteobacteria; order Burkholderiales; family Burkholderiaceae; genus Ralstonia; species Ralstonia pseudosolanacearum. The sequence goes on from NZ_CP103852.1 coordinate 1,529,733, forward strand.
TGCCCGGCAACGTGGCCGGCGGTGCGATCAAGGGCAGTGCCTTCCTGTACATGGACGGGCAGGCGGTCTTCAAGCTGGCCGTCAACGTACTCGACAAGGTGGCACGCGAAGCGCTGGCGCTGGCGGAGGTCGAGTCCTCGCAGATCGACTGGCTGATCCCGCACCAGGCCAACATCCGCATCATGCAGGGCACCGCCAAGAAGCTCGGTCTGCCCAGCGAGCGCATGGTGGTGACGGTCGACGAGCACGGCAACACGTCGGCCGCGTCGATTCCGCTGGCGCTGGACGCCGCCGTGTGCGACGGGCGTATCCAGAAGGGCCACCATGTGCTGCTCGAGGGCGTGGGCGGCGGCTTCACCTGGGGTGCCGCGCTGCTGCGCTTCTGACCGAATTTCGAGAAAAGACAACCAAACGCGTCATGACATTCGCTTTCGTTTTTCCCGGCCAGGGTTCGCAATCGGTCGGCATGCTCAATGCGTTTGCTGATCATCCTGTCGTCGCCGCCACGCTGGCGGAGGCCTCCGATGCACTGGGCCAGGATATCGGCAAGCTGATCGCTGAAGGCCCGGCCGATGAACTGAACCTGACCACCAATACGCAGCCGGTCATGCTGACCGCCGCGGTGGCGGTGTACCGTGCCTGGCAGGCCGCCGGCGGTCCGACGCCGGCCGTGGTGGCCGGTCACAGCCTGGGCGAGTATTCTGCATTGGTCGCCGCCGGAGCGATCGCGTTCAAGGATGCCGTGCCGCTGGTGCGTTTCCGCGCCAAGGCGATGCAGGAGGCCGTGCCGGTCGGCGAGGGCGGTATGGCCGCGATTCTCGGCCTGTCGGATGACGACGTGCGTGCCGCCTGTGCCGAGGCATCGAGCGCCGGCGTGGTGGAGGCCGTCAATTTCAACGCGCCGGCCCAGGTGGTGATCGCGGGGGCCAAGGCTGCGGTCGAGAAGGCTTGCGAGATCGCCAAGGCCAAGGGCGCCAAGCGCGCGCTGCCGCTGCCCGTGTCCGCGCCGTTCCACTCCTCGCTGCTGAAGCCGGCGTCGGACCGTCTGCGGGAATACTTGTCCGGTGTGGCGGTCAGTGCGCCGGCCATCCCGGTCATCAACAACGTCGATGTGGCGTTGGTGAGCGATCCTGCCGCCATCAAGGATGCGCTGGTACGCCAGGCCGCTTCCCCGGTGCGCTGGGTCGAGACCGTGCAGAAAATGAAGGCCGACGGCATCGCCCGCGTGGTCGAATGCGGGCCGAGCAAGGTGCTCGCCGGTCTCACCAAGCGCATCGACGGCGATATCGTCGGCGATGCGATCTTCGATCCGGCTTCGCTGGAAGCCGTGCTGGTTCAACTCAAATAACGGAATCCGCATGACCCAAGCATTGAACAACCAGGTCGCTCTCGTCACTGGCGCATCGCGCGGCATCGGCCGGGCGATCGCCCTGGAACTGGCGCGTCAGGGAGCTACCGTGGTCGGCACGGCCACCTCCGAGGCGGGCGCTCAGGCGATTTCCGCCTACTTTGCCGAAGCGGGTGTCAAGGGCGCCGGGGTGGTGCTCAACGTCAACGATGCGGCGCGCTGCGAAGCCGTGATCGACGAAGCCATCAAGACGCACGGCGGCTTGAACATCCTCGTGAACAATGCCGGCATCACCCAGGACAACCTGGCGATGCGCATGAAGGACGACGAGTGGATGGCCGTCATCGACACCAACCTGAGCGCCGTTTTCCGCTTGTCCCGCGCCGTGCTGCGTCCGATGATGAAGGCGCGCGGCGGTCGTATTATCAACATCACCTCGGTGGTGGGCTCGGCCGGTAACCCGGGCCAGGCCAACTATGCAGCCGCCAAGGCGGGCGTGGAAGGCATGGCGCGCGCGATGGCCAAGGAAATCGGCAGCCGTAACATCACGGTCAACAGCGTTGCGCCCGGTTTCATCGATACCGACATGACGAAGGTGCTGTCGGACGAGCAGCATACCGCGCTGAAGGCGCAGATCCCGCTTGGCCGCCTGGGCATGCCGGAAGACATTGCCAATGCGGTTGCCTTTCTGGCATCGCCGGCGGCAGGTTACATCACGGGCGCGACGCTGCACGTCAACGGCGGCATGTACATGGGATAAGGAAGCCGTCCCGGCGGCGATGTCACCGATGTGCCGTGCGAGGCCTGGCCTTGTGCAGAAGCGGTGAGATCGCCGAATTAACTGGCTTTTAGCATCACGTTGAGCGTAATTTTTGCACGGTTGTCGGCGCGGTTTTTCATCGCGCAAACCTGCTAGAATGCGCGCACTTTTTGTCGAATACTTCCCTGGAGGGTTAAATGGACAACATCGAACAACGCGTCAAGAAGATCGTCGCAGAGCAACTGGGCGTGGCCGAAGCTGACATCAAGAACGAATCGTCGTTCGTCAACGATCTCGGCGCAGACTCGCTCGACACGGTTGAGCTGGTGATGGCGTTGGAAGATGAGTTCGGTATGGAAATTCCGGACGAAGAAGCTGAGAAGATCACCACGGTGCAACAAGCCATCGATTACGCTCGCGCCAACGTCAAGGCGTAAGCGTCGTCTTTCTCTTGGCATCGCGGGCCACAGAAGTGGCGCTCTCCGGCTTGGCCGGGCAGCGCGCTTTCTGTGGCCTTTGTCGCTGATATAGAGTCGCAGGAAAGCATAGTGAGCCGTCGTCGCGTAGTCGTTACCGGCCTGGGGCTGGTCTCTCCGGTAGGAAACTCGGTCGCCGAAGGGTGGGCCAATCTGGTCGCTGGCAAGTCCGGCATCGCCACCGTCACCAAATTCGATCCGTCCAACTTGGCCGTGCACTTCGCCGGTGAAGTGAAGGGCTTCAACGTCGAGGATTACCTCTCGGCCAAGGACGCCCGCCAGATGGATACCTTCATCCATTACGGCATTGCCGCCGGGGTGCAGGCACTCAAGGACAGCGGCCTGGAAGTGAACGAGGCCAACGCCGAGCGTGCCGGCGTGCTGGTCGGCTCCGGCATCGGTGGCCTGCCGATGATCGAGGACACCCATGCCACGTACGTCGAACGCGGTCCGCGCCGGATTTCGCCGTTCTTCGTGCCGGGTTCGATCATCAACATGATCTCGGGGCACCTCAGCATCATGCATGGCCTGAAGGGGCCGAACCTGGCGGCGGTCACGGCCTGCACGACCGGGCTGCACAGCATCGGGTTGGCGGCGCGCCTGATTCAGGCGGGCGATGCCGACGTGATGCTGGCGGGAGGCGCCGAGTCGACGGTCTCGCCGCTCGGCATTGGCGGCTTCGCTGCGGCGCGCGCGCTCTCGACCCGCAACGACGATCCGGCCACCGCGTCCCGTCCGTGGGACAAGGACCGCGACGGCTTCGTGCTGGGCGAGGGTGCCGGCGTGATGGTGCTGGAAGAGTACGAGTTCGCCAAGGCGCGCGGGGCCAGGATCTACGCGGAGCTCGTAGGCTTTGGCATGAGCGGTGACGCTTATCACATGACTGCGCCCAACATGGATGGTCCGCGCCGCTGCATGCTCAATGCACTGCGCGACGCCGGTATCAACACCGACCAGGTGCAGTACCTGAACGCGCACGGCACGTCCACCCCGCTGGGTGACAAGAATGAATCCGACGCCATCAAGGCGGCCTTCGGCGAGAACGCCCGCAAGGTCGTCGTGAACTCCACCAAGTCCATGACCGGCCATCTGCTGGGCGGCGCGGGCGGCCTGGAGTCGGTGTTCTCGGTGTTGGCGCTCCACCATCAGGTGTCGCCGCCGACCATCAACATTTTCAACCAGGATCCCGAGTGCGATCTCGATTACTGTGCCAATACGGCGCGTGATATGAAGATCGACGTGGCCGTGAAGAACAATTTCGGCTTTGGCGGGACCAACGGCACGCTGGTGTTCCGACGCCTGTGATGCGATCTGAGGCGCGGCCTAGTGCCACGCCGTCGCTTTCCGCTGCGGCAGCGGCCTGCTCCGTGCAGCGCTTCGTGTTTTCATGGCGGTACCGGCGGATATGCTTGGTGGCGCGTGTTCTCACGGGGGCTGCGGTCCTGTCCGCGGTGTTTTGGGTCGCTGTGGCTTGGGGCGGCATGCTGCCGTCTTGGGCCTGGTATGCGATTAGCATGTTGGCGGTGACCGGGCTGCTTCCGCTGATTTTCGCGCGTTCGCCGCAATCGGTGGAACTGATGTGGCGAACCCATCTCAAAGACAATGGCGAGCCGGTCTCCGGGGCCTGGTGCGCGGGACTGGTGACGGGCGGCGCCGTTCGAAACGTTCCCCTGCTGTGGTGGTGGGCTCCCGGCGAACGGGTGCTGGTCCTGGGTGTTGCCCAGCGCTGGTGGTGTCCGCGGATTTTCGTGCTGGCATCGCCATGGTTCGCCGCCGAATCGCTGCGTCGGGTGCGCAGGCTGTTGCGCTTCGGGCCACCTGTGTCTGGTGGCCTGGCATCCGGTGTGTCGTAGGTAAAATACAACGTTTCCAAGTCACAAAAATTCAAGGCGATACACTGCAGGTGAAGAATCCGTGAGTGAACGCGAAGCCGACCAGATCCTTGTCGAACGCGTCCAGCAGGGTGACAAGCGGGCGTTTGAACTGTTGGTGGTCAAGTACCACCGCAAGATCATCCGTCTGATCTCACGCCTGATCCGCGATGCCGCGGAGGTGGAGGATGTGGCACAGGATGCCTTCATCAAGGCGTACCGTGCGCTGCCCCAGTTCCGGGGCGAATCTGCGTTTTATACGTGGCTGTACCGCATCGCCGTTAACACGGCCAAGAATTACCTGGCGACCCAGGGCCGGCGTCCCGAGTCGTCTACCGATATCGACACCGAAGAGGCTGAAACTTTTGCCGACGGTGAACAACTAAGGGATATCAATACGCCGGACTCGATGCTGCACACCAAGCAGGTTGCCGAAACGGTCAATCGCGCGATGGAGGCGTTGCCGGAGGAATTGCGTACGGCAATTACGCTCCGCGAGATCGAGGGTCTGAGCTATGAGGAAATCGCCGAAGCGATGGAATGTCCGATCGGGACCGTCCGTTCGCGGATCTTTCGGGCACGCGAGGCGATTGCCGAGAAATTGCGCCCCTTGCTGGGAACAGCAGAGGGCAAACGGTGGTAGCCAGCCGATATGACAAACCGGGCTGCCTGCGTCCAGGCTGCAAACGGTGAAATCTCGGGAAGTCTTCTCTCGGATCGTTGATTGAACGTTGGAGTTTTGGGGTCGGGAAATGGGTCAGGCTCAAATGCAGGCAGCAGACGCGGGGTTCGCCGAGCGGATCTCCGCCTTGATGGACGGTGAAGTGGCGGCACACGAAGCGGCCGCGGCCGTGGAACTCGCCAAGGATGGCGAGGGCGCGGCGCACTGGCGCGAATATCAGCTGATCGGCGATGCGCTCCGGTCGGAAGATCTGCTGGGCGCGCACTCCACCGAAGCATTCCTCGGCCGTTTCTCGGCCAAGCTCGATGCGGAGCCGCACCTGCTGGTGCCGGCCGTGGCGCAACGCGCGCAGGCCGAAGAGAGGCACCGCTTTCTGGTTCGCCCGTCGTGGGTCCGCCGGGTCATGCCTTCGACCGCGGTGGCAGCGGCGGTGGCGGCCGTTAGCTGGGTTGTCGTGCCGCAATTGCGTGGCCCGACCGGCAGCGGCGATGCATCGCCCGCACTGGTCGCCAAGGCGCAGCAAGGCGCCAGCGCCCAGGCCATGACGGTGTCGGCCGAGAATACACCCATGATCCGGGATGCGCGTCTGGACGAATACCTGAGCGCGCATCGTCAATCGGCAACCAACGGCGTGGTGGTCCCGTATCTGCGGGCAGTGGCCAATGGCGCGGCGAGCACCCAGGACTCCAGTCAGGAATAATGCGGGAATCCATGTCGAAGGTGTGGCACCCCGTTGCAGGGGCCGGTGCCCGCAAACTCCAGGCCGTCCGTCGGTCCGTCTTCCTTCTTCTTTGTGTCTCGGCGCTATCGGTTGCGGCGCAATCGCAGCAGCCTGAGCCGATGCCGCGCAAGGAGGCCGCCTCGTGGCTGACGAAGATCCATCGTGCCGCGCTCAAGCAGAACTATGTCGGTACGCTGACGTATCAGCGCGGGTCCGGCATGCATTCGACGCGCATCCAGCATTACACCGACCTGTTCAACAACGAGTATGAACGCGTCGAGGCGCTCGATGGCAAGCAGCGCGAGATGCTGCGCCAGAACGACGTTGTCCGGAACCTGATCTACGAAGTCAAGCTGGTCGTGACCGAGAAGCAGGAGAACAAGGACAGCTTCCCGGCACTGCTGGCCACGACCAACGGCGACGTCCTGGACCAGTACGACATGCGCCATCTGCCCGCCGAGCGCGTGGCCGGCATGGACTGCGAAGTCTTCCAGCTGGATCCCAAGGATGGCTTCCGCTATGCCTACCGGATCTGGGCGGAGCGCAGTTCGGGCTTGCTGATCCGCGCGCAGACCATCGGCGAGGATGGCAAGGTGCTGGAGCAGGTGGCGTTCTCGCAAGTCGAGGTCGGCGTGCCCTCGGAGAAGCAGAAGATCCTGGCGGCCCTGAAGAACGTGACGGGCTGGAACCAGTACGAAGTCGTTTCGCAGCCGACCAATCTTGCCGAGCAGGGCTGGGCCATCACTAGCCCCATCAAGGGCTTCCAGAAGATTCGCGAAGTGCGTCGGCCGCTGGGCGACATCGCGCCGGCGGGCAAATCGTCGTCGGGGTTCGAAGTGCAGCAGGTTGTTTTCAGCGATGGCCTGGCGGGGCTGTCGCTGTTCATCGAGCCGGTCTCGGAAAAGCGGTCGCGGCGCGAAGGTTTCATTTCGCAGGGCGCGACGCACGTGATGGTGCGGCGCATTGCCGACTTTTGGCTGACGGTGGTGGGCGAGGTGCCTTTTGCTACCATCAAGCAGTTCGGGGCGGCCGTCGACTACAAGCCGGTCTCTGCCAACGCGGCCAGCCGCCCGGCCAGCACGCCTTAATTCCTCTCTCTGGACTGACGCGGTGTTGCCGCGGTGCCGTTGATGCCGTGCCGATCGCGCTCAGTCCACCTTGATCTCACTGTTTCGGGGAGCTTGCATGCGTACCGCTCGAACCGTTTACGCCTTGCGTCTGCTTTGCGTTGCCGCCATCGTCGCTGCCGGTGGTGCGCTGATGCCGGCTTACGCGCAGAACGCCACCGGCAGCGTGGCGACGGGCACCTATGGTCTGCCTGACTTTGCCGATCTGGTCGAAAAGGTCAGCCCGGCGGTGGTCAATATCCGTACTACCGAGAAGGTGCGGATGCAGAACAGCCCGAGCGATGACGACATGGCCGAGTTTTTCCGCCGCTTCTTCGGCGTGCCGATGCCGGGCGCGCCGGGTCAGGGGCAGGGCCAGAAGCGCCACAACGCACCGCCGCAGGCCGAGGAGGAGCAGAGCCGCGGTGTCGGCTCCGGCTTCATCATGTCGGGCGACGGCTATGTGCTGACCAACGCTCACGTGGTCGAAGGCGCGGAGACGATCTACGTGACGCTGACCGACAAGCGTGAATTCAAGGCCAAGCTGATCGGCTCCGACAAGCGCACCGACGTGGCGCTGGTCAAGGTGGAGGCCACCGGCCTGCCGAGCCTGAAGCTGGGCGATTCGGACAAGGTGCGTGTCGGCGAGTGGGTGCTGGCGATCGGTTCGCCGTTCGGGCTGGACAACACCGTCACCGCGGGCATCGTGTCGGCCAAGGGGCGCGACACCGGCGATTATCTGCCGTTCATCCAGTCCGACGTGGCCGTGAACCCCGGCAACTCGGGCGGCCCGCTGATCAACCTGCGTGGCGAGGTGATCGGCATCAACAACCAGATCTTCAGCCAGAGCGGCGGCTACATGGGCATCTCGTTCGCGATTCCGATCGATGAAGCGATGCGCGTGGCCGAGCAGCTCAAGACGCAAGGCCGGGTGACGCGCGGCCGCATCGGCGTGGCGATCGACAATGTGCCGAAGGACGCAGCGGAGTCGCTGGGTCTGGGCCGTGCGCGCGGCGCCTATGTGGGCAATGTCGAGTCGGGTGGCCCGGCCGACAAGGCGGGCATCGAGGCCGGCGACATCGTTCTGAAGTTCAATGGGCGCGATGTCGAGAAGGCCGGCGACCTGCAGCGTCAGGTCGGCGAGACCAAGCCGGGTACGCGCGCCACCGTGCAGGTGTGGCGCAAGGGCGCGACGCGTGATCTGACGGTGATGGTGGCCGAATTGCAGCCCGATACCAAGGTGGCGCAGCGGGGCAAGGGCGGCCAATCCGACAATGGCCAGCCGGGCGCCGGCAAGCAGAATGCGCTGGGGCTGGTGGTGGCCGATCTGTCGGAAGGCGCGCAGCGCGAGTTCAAGACGAAGGCCGGTGTCGAGGTGCAGGTGGCCGATGGCCCCGCCGCGCGCGCCGGCATCCGCCAGGGGGACGTGATCCTGCGCGTAGGCGACACCGACATCACCAGCGCCAAGCAATTCAACGACGTGGTCGGCCGGTTGGACAAGAGCCGCATGGTGGCGGTGTTCGTCCGCCGCGGCGATGGCACCCAGGTTGTGACGATGCGGCCGAGCACGGCGCGGGCCGGCGGCGGCCAGCCGTGATTCAGCTGACGCTCTACGGACGCGCTTACTGTCATCTGTGCGACGACATGAAGGTCGCGCTGGAACCGTTCCGGCGCGACTTTTCTTTTGTGTTGCACGAAGTGGATGTCGACAGTGACCCGACACTGGAGGATCGTTTCGGTGAGCTGGTGCCGGTGCTGCTGACGGGCACGCCGCAGGCGCCGCGTGAAGCGGCGCGCGAGCTGTGCCACTACTTTCTGGATGGGCCGGCCGTGCAGGCGTGGCTGGCAGCGCAGGCGCCCGCCGATTGACGCGGAGGCGCCGCAAAAAGAGGCGCGGGAGACCCGCTGAAATCCGGTAAAATCGCCTGTTAGCGCCGATTTGCGCATTGCCGCATCGGCTTGGAATCCAACACCTCCCGCTGGCGCCGAAAGTGACGCCAGCCGTGCCGGACCCGCCTTCGGGCGCTTGGCACATGCGCCCGGGATGGGCGCTTTTCGACGCTTTCGATGGACAATATCCGCAATTTTTCGATCATCGCCCACATCGACCACGGCAAATCGACGCTGGCCGATCGCATCATCCAGTTGTGCGGTGGGCTTTCCGACCGCGAGATGGAAGCCCAGGTGCTCGACTCGATGGATATCGAGAAGGAGCGCGGGATCACCATCAAGGCGCAGACCGCTGCGCTGTCCTACAAGGCTCGCGACGGCAAGGTCTACAACCTCAACCTGATCGACACGCCGGGGCACGTCGACTTCAGCTACGAGGTCAGCCGCTCGTTGTCCGCGTGCGAGGGCGCGCTGCTGGTGGTGGATGCTTCGCAGGGCGTGGAGGCGCAGACGGTTGCCAACTGCTACACGGCCATCGAGCTGGGTGTCGAGGTGGTGCCGGTGCTCAACAAGATCGACCTGCCGGCGGCCGACCCGGACAGCGCGATCCAGGAAATCGAGGACGTGATCGGCATCGACGCGCATGATGCGACGCGCTGCTCGGCCAAGACCGGCGTGGGTGTGCCCGATGTGCTGGAAGCGCTGATCGCCAAGGTGCCGGCGCCCAAGGGCGATCCCGATGCGCCGTTGCAGGCGCTGATCATCGACTCGTGGTTCGACAACTACGTCGGCGTGGTGATGCTGGTGCGCGTGGTCAACGGCACGCTGCGCGCCAAAGACAAGGTGCTGCTGATGGCCACGGGCGCGCAGCACCTGGTGGAGCAGGTGGGGGTGTTCTCGCCGAAGTCGGTGCCGCGTGAATCGCTGTCGGCGGGGCAGGTGGGCTTCATCATCGCCGGCATCAAGGAACTGAAGGCCGCCAAGGTGGGTGACACCATTACCCACGTGGCGCCGCGCAAGGCCGACGCGCCGCTGCCGGGCTTCAAGGAAGTCAAGCCGCAGGTGTTCGCGGGCCTGTATCCGGTCGAGGCCAACCAGTACGAGGCGCTGCGCGAATCGCTGGAGAAGCTGCAGCTGAACGACGCGTCGCTGCAGTTCGAGCCGGAAGTGTCGCAGGCGCTGGGCTTCGGCTTCCGCTGCGGCTTCCTGGGCCTGCTGCACATGGAGATCGTGCAGGAGCGCCTGGAGCGCGAGTTCGACATGGACCTGATCACCACCGCGCCGACGGTGGTCTACCAGGTCATGCAGCGCGACGGCACCACGGTCCAGGTGGAAAACCCCGCCAAGATGCCCGATCCGAGCAAGATCGAGTCGATCCTCGAGCCGATCGTCACGGTCAACCTGTACATGCCGCAGGAATACGTGGGCGCCGTGATCACGCTGTGCGAGCAGAAGCGCGGTTCGCAGATCAATATGAGCTACCACGGCCGCCAGGTCCAGCTCACGTACGAGATTCCGATGGGCGAGATCGTGCTGGACTTCTTCGACCGGCTGAAGTCCGTTTCGCGCGGCTACGCGTCGATGGACTACGAGTTCAAGGAATACCGTCCGTCCGACGTGGTCAAGGTCGACATGCTGATCAACGGCGACAAGGTGGACGCACTGTCGATCATCGTTCACCGCTCCAACAGCGCCTACCGCGGCCGCGAAGTGGCCGCCAAGATGCGCGAGATCATTCCGCGCCAGATGTACGACGTGGCCATCCAGGCTGCCATCGGCAGCAACGTGATCGCGCGCGAGAACGTCAAGGCGCTGCGCAAGAACGTGCTGGCCAAGTGCTACGGCGGCGACATCAGCCGCAAGAAGAAGCTTCTCGAGAAGCAGAAGGAGGGCAAGAAGCGCATGAAGCAGGTGGGCAGCGTTGAAATCCCGCAGGAGGCTTTCCTGGCCATCCTGCGCGTCGAAGAAAAATAACCTGGACGAATCGCGTAACCGCGTCTCTCATTCATGAACTTCGCCCTGATCCTTTTCGTTCTCGTCGTCTTCACCGGTGTGGCGTGGGTGGCCGACAAGCTGATGTTCCAGCGCCAACGCCAGGCCGCCGCCACGGCCGCGCTGGCCGAGTTCGACGCCCGTGCCCAGGCGCAGGTGCAGTATGGTGCCGTGGCCGACGTCGGCGCGGCGCGCGCGCAGCTGGCCGAAGAGAAGCTGCGCATGCCCTGGTGGCTGGAATACACGGCCAGTTTCTTCCCGGTGATCGCCGCGGTGTTCTTGCTGCGTTCGTTCGTGGTGGAGCCGTTCAAGATCCCGTCGGGCTCGATGATCCCGACGCTGCAGATCGGTGATTTCATCCTCGTCAACAAGTACACCTACGGTGTGCGCTTGCCGATCGTCAACAAGAAGCTCGTCGAGCTGAATCAGCCGCAGCGCGGCGATGTGATGGTCTTCCGCTACCCGAAAGACGAGTCGATGGACTACATCAAGCGCGTGATCGGGGTGCCGGGCGACGTGGTGAAGTACGACAACAAGCGGTTGACGATCAACGGCCAACCGACCACCTACGCGCCGCAGCAGGATTATATGTACGTGGAAGACACCGGGGACGCGCAGCATCCGCGCATCACGTATTCCAAGCAGTACCAGGAAACGCTCGGCAGCGTTGCGCACAACATCCTCAACGACACCGACCGCCCGGCCTATGTGTCCGGTCCGGACGATTTTCCGTTCCGCGAGAACTGCACTTACAATCAGACCGGCTTTACTTGCAAGGTACCTGCGGGTCACTATTTCATGATGGGCGATAATCGCGACAACAGCGCGGATTCCCGCTACTGGGGCTTCGTGCCGGACAAGAACATCGTCGGGAAAGCGTTCTTCATCTGGATGAATCTGGGCGACTGGAAGCGGATCGGCAGCTTCCATTGATGCTGCCAGGGTTACCGATCAGTCTCTTTTTTAAACTTCGGCAATTGCACAACGGGGGAAATGCAATGCGGATGCATCGGGCCGGTCTGTCGGCGCGTCGGGCGCGCGGTATCACCATGTTCGGGTTTTTGATCGCTATCGTCGTGATCGTGACGGCGGTGCTGCCCGCGATGAGGGCGATTCCGAGCCTGCTGGAGTACCAGTCGGTGCTTCATGCCATCAAAATTGCCCGGGAGCGGGCGGCGACGCGCGCGGATGTGGCGATCGCGTTCGACAAGCAGGCGGCGATCGACGATATCCAGGCGATCAAGGGCGAGGATCTGGAAGTGATCGAATCCAACGGCTCGGTGCAGATGGTACGGTTCTCCTACAAGCGCGAAGTGCCTCTGTACGGCCCGCTTGCCATGCTGATCAGCTATTCGGGGTCGCAGCGCTGAACATGAGTCTGGAAGCATTGCAGCAACGCCTTGACTATCGCTTCAGCAAACCGGAGTTGCTGCAGCAGGCGCTCACGCATCGCAGCCACAACGCGATGCACAACGAGCGCCTGGAATTTCTTGGCGATTCGATCCTGAATTGCGCCGTGGCGGACATGCTCTATGGCATGTTCGGCAAGCTGGACGAGGGCGATCTGTCGCGCGTGCGGGCCAATCTGGTCAAGCAGCAGGCGCTGTATGAGATCGCGCAGATGCTGCTGTTGCCGGACGAGCTGCGCCTGGGCGAGGGCGAGCTCAAGAGCGGTGGGTTCCGCCGGCCGTCGATCCTGGCCGATGCGCTGGAGGCGATCTTCGGCGCGGTGTTCCTCGATGGCGGCTTCGATGCGGCCCGAACCCTGATCCGCAAGCTGTACATCCCGATCCTGGAGCAGGTCGATCCGCGCACGCTGGGCAAGGACGCCAAGACGCTGCTGCAGGAGTATCTCCAGGGTCATAAAATCGCGCTGCCGCAATACGCCGTGGTGGCCACGCACGGCGCGGCGCATAATCAACAGTTCGAGGTCGAGTGCACGATCCCGAAGCTGGAGATCCGAGTCTCCGGCAGCGGGGCATCGCGGCGCGCGGCCGAGCAGTCGGCGGCCAAGCTGGCCCTGGAAGAAGCGCATCGTCTGGTGCCGCAGCTCGTCAAGCGCAGCCGCGCCGAGCGCACCGGCAAGACGCGCAAGCAGGCCACACCGCCGGATCCGCAGTTGTCTCTCAGGTTGAAGGAATGACCGACACCCCATTGCAGCCTCCGCAGTCGCCGCAGTCACTCCCCGGCGTGCCGGAGGGGTTCCGCTGCGGCATGGTCGCCATCGTCGGGCGGCCGAACGTCGGCAAGTCCACGCTGATGAACGCCCTGGTGGGCCAGAAAGTCAGCATCACGTCGCGCAAGGCGCAGACCACGCGCCACCGCATCACCGGCATCCAGACCACCGACGATGCGCAGTTCGTCTTCGTCGATACGCCGGGCTTCCAGACACGGCATGCCACCGCGCTCAACCGCTCGCTGAATCGCGCCGTCACGTCGACCCTGACGTCGGTCGATGCGGTGCTGTTCGTGGTCGAGGCCGGGCGCTACGGTCCGGACGATGCGAAGGTCCTGTCGCTGCTGCCGCGCGAGACACCCGTGATCCTGATCGTCAACAAGGTCGACCGGCTCGATGCGTACACGCGCGCCGAGATGGTCGCCGTGTTCCTGCAGGAGATGGCGCAGGTGTTTCCGTTCAAGGAAATCGTGCCGATGTCGGCCAAGAACCGGGACGACATCCTGCGGCTGCTCGGCATCGTCCGGCCGTACCTGCCCGAAGGCGAGCCGATGTATGACCCGGAGGCCCTGACGGACCGCAGCGAGCGATTCATGGCCGCCGAGATCGTCCGCGAGAAGGTGTTCCGCTGGACGGGCGACGAATTGCCGTATTCGAGCACCGTCGTGGTCGACAAGTTCGAGACCGAGGGCCGCCTGCGGCGTGTGTTCGTCACCATCCTGGTGGATCGCGACGCGCACAAGGCGATGATCATCGGTGCCAAGGGCGCCAAGCTCAAGCAGATCTCCACCGAAGCCCGCATGGACATGGAAAAGCTGTTCGACGGCAAGGTGTATCTGGAGGTCTGGATCAAGGTCAAGAGCGGCTGGGCCGACAACGAAGCCGGCCTGCGCGCCTACGGCTACGAGTAACCGTTAGTCCGTAGCTGGCCACTCCACACACGCTCGATGGCGGGACGATCCGATCCGATTCCGGACGAGGCGGCGGAATGGCTGGCCGAGGAGGGCGTTGCCGGCGCCGCGCCGCGCAAGGGCTTTCCCGCCGCGCGCGCCGAGCATCGCGTCTCGCAGCAGCCGGCGTTCGTGCTGCACAGCTATCCTTATCGCGAGACCAGCCTCATCATCGACGTCTTCACGCGCGATCACGGTCGTATCGCGCTGGTGGCCAAGGGCGCCAAGCGGCCGCATTCGGCCTTGCGCGCCGTGCTGCAGACGTTCCAGCCGCTGTCGCTGTCGTGGAGCGGGCGCGGTGAGGTGAAGACCCTGACGCGTGCCGAGTGGGTCGGCGGCATGCTGCCGCTGGGCGGCGAGGGGCTGCTGTCGGGCTTCTACCTGAACGAGCTGCTGGTCAAGTTCGTTGCGCGCGAGGACGGGCACCCGGTGCTGTTTTCGCACTATGTGGAAACGCTCAACAAGCTCGCCCACGGCGAGCCTGTCGCCTTCACGCTGCGCGCCTTCGAGCGCGTGCTGCTGCGCGAGACCGGTTTTGCCGCCCAGCTTGACCGCTGCGTCGACGGCGAGCCCGTGCAGCCCGACGGCGACTACGTCTATCACCCCGAACGAGGCATCCGGCGCGTGCTGCCGAGCGATCCGTCCTCGTGGCCGGTGCTGCGCGGACAGACGCTGCTCGACATGGAGCGCGATGACTATTCCCGTCCGACCACCGCCACGCAGAGCCGCAGCCTGATGCGGTTCCTGCTGCATTATCATTTGCACGGCACGCCGCTTTCGACGCGCCAGATCCTGATCGACTTGCAGAAACTATGATCTTTCATGCCTCGCCGGGTGTCATCGACCTTGGGGTCAATATCGACCACGTCGCCACGCTGCGCAACGCGCGCGGCACCACCTACCCGGACCCGATCGCCGCGGCGCTGCTGGCCGAGGAAGCCGGCGCCGACCTCATCACGCTGCACCTGCGCGAGGACCGCCGGCACATCAAGGACGCCGACGTGCGTGCATTGCGGCCGCAACTGCGCACGCGGATGAACCTGGAGTGCGCCGTCACGCAGGAGATGCTCGACATCGCGAGCGATATCGGTCCGCAGGACGTCTGCCTAGTGCCCGAGCGGCGGCAGGAAGTGACCACCGAGGGCGGCCTGGACGTGGTGGGCGGCTTCGCCAAGGTGCAGGCCGCGTGCCAGCAGCTGGCGGGCGCGGGCATCCGGGTGTCGCTGTTCATCGATCCGGACCCGGCGCAGATCGAGGCCGCCGCGGCGACCGGGGCGCCGGTCGTCGAACTGCATACCGGCCGCTACGCGGAGGCCACCGACGACGCCGAAGTGAAGGCCGAGCTGGTGCGCATCGAGCGGGCGGTGGAAGAGGGCATCCGCTGGGGGCTGCGCGTCAATGCCGGGCACGGCCTGCACTACACCAACGTGCAGCCGATCGCGGCGATGGCGGGCATTCACGAACTCAACATCGGCCACGCCATCGTCGCGCATGCCGTGTTTGCCGGCTGGCAGAACGCGGTGCGCGAGATGAAGGCCATCATGGTGGCGGCCCGCCTGTCGGCGACGACGCCGGCGGCGGCGCATCCGGGCGTGCCGGCATGAGCGAACGGCCTGCCGTTCCGCCGGTGTCGGGTGCCATTTATGGCATCGGCACCGACATCATCCAGATCGAGCGCGTCGAAGGCGTGATGCAGCGGACCCACGGCCGCTTCGCCGAGAAGGTGCTCGGCCCCGATGAACTGCGCATCTACCAGGCCCGCAAGGCCCGCTCGGAGCGGCGCGGTCTGGCGTTCCTGGCCACGCGCTTTGCCGCCAAGGAGGCGGTCTCCAAGGCCATCGGCCTCGGCATGCACTGGCCGATGACGTGGCGTGCCGTCCAGACCCTCAACCTGCCTTCCGGCCAGCCGGTGTTGCGATACAGCGGCGAACTGGCCGACTGGATCGCGCTGCGCGGCCTCCATCTCCAGATCAGCGTGACGGACGAGCGCGACTACGCGGTCGCCTTCGCCGTCGCCGAACTGCAATCCAAGCCCTCCGCATGAATTCCATCACCAACAAGCAGAAGCGCCCCGGCCCGATCGTCCTCGACGTGGCCGGGCTCGTGCTCGGCCCTGACGATGTCCGCCGGATCGTGCATCCGCAGACCGGCGGCGTGATCCTGTTCGCGCGCAATTTCGAGTCGCGCGAGCAGTTGACGGCGCTGACCGCCGCGATCCGGGCCATACGCGATGACGTGCTGATCTGCATCGACCACGAGGGTGGGCGCGTGCAGCGTGCCAAGCAGGACGGCTTCACGCATCTGCCGGCGATGTCCGCGCTGGGGCAGCTGTGGGAGCGCGACGTCCTGGCCGCCACGCGTGCGGCCACCGCGTGCGGCTATGTGCTGGCGGCGGAACTGCGCGCCTGCGACATCGACCTGAGCTTCACGCCGGTGCTGGACCTGGACTATGGCACCAGCGGCGTGATCGGCGACCGCGCGTTCCACCGCGATCCGCGCGTGGTGACGATGCTCGCCAACCACCTGACGCTGGGCCTGCGCCTGGCCGGCATGGCCAACTGCGGCAAGCATTTTCCCGGTCACGGCTGGGTTCAGGCCGATTCGCACGTCGCCGTGCCGGTCGACGAGCGGCCGCTGCAGGCGATTCTCGACGAGGATGCCCAGCCGTATGGCTGGATGGGCATCGGCCTGCAATCGGTGATGCCGGCGCATGTCATCTATTCGGCGGTCGATCCGAACCCGGCGGGCTTCTCGCGCTTCTGGCTGCAGGACATCCTGCGCACGCACTACAACTTCGACGGCGTGATCTTCAGCGACGACCTGAGCATGGAAGGCGCCAGTGTCGCGGGGTCGGTGGTCGATGGCGCGCGCGCGGCGCTGGCGGCCGGCTGCGACATGGTGCTGATCTGCAATGCTCCGGACAAGGCCGACCAGTTGCTGAACGAACTGGACGTGAAGATCGGCAAGGCTTCGCAGCGACGCATCCGCCGGCTGTTCGGCACCAAGGCGGCCAAGGACTGGTCGAAGCTGGCGCAGCAGTCGGCGTACCGGCAGGCGCTGCGGACATTGCGCGAGGCGCGGCTGATCGCCTAGCGCGGAGGCGGGCGGGGTGGAGAGATCGCTGCGCGGTCGCCCGCTCCGTCGCTTTTTCGGACAACAAAAAAGGCAGCGCGAGGCTGCCTTTCTTGTTGGTGCGGCGCCAGCTTACTTGGCGCGGCTGCGGTACTCGTCCGTACGCGTATCGATTTCGATCTTCTCACCGATGTTGCAGAACAGCGGTACTTGGATCACGAAATCCTCGTTGTCGTTGATCCGGGCGGGCTTCATGACCTTGCCCGACGAGGTGTCGCCCTTGACGGCCGGTTCCGTGTAGGTGATTTCGCGGACGATCGTGGTCGGCAGTTCCACCGAGATGGCGTTCTCGTTGTAGAAGGTCACTTCCACCTTCATGCCGTCTTGGAGGTAGTTCAGCGCACTGCCCATGGCGGCGGGCTCGACGTTGTATTGCTCGTAGCTAACCGGGTCCATGAACACGTACATCGTGCCGTCGAAGTAGGAGTAATCGCACTCCTTCTTGTCGAGGATGACCTGATCCAGCTTGTCGTCGGCGTTGAACACCCATTCACCGCCTGCGCCCGACAGCAGGTTCTTGTACTTCATCTTGACGACGGCGCCCGAACGGCCGGAGCGGCTGTACTCGGTCTTGAGCACAACCATCGCCTCGTCCTTCCACATAAACACGTTGCCAGCGCGGAGTTCTTGCGCGATTTTCAAAGCCATTTCACATTTCCTGAGAGTAAGAGGGTTCGATGCGTGCCAAGCAACGAAGCACCGCGCGATACCCTCGGGTCGCGCGAACCAGGTCAAAGCCGGGGCCGCATATAGATCAGCCCACTATTTTACCTGTTTTTCGCAAAATGCCACCAAATTCGCGGCGAGATCGCCCAGTTGCATCAAGCTTTGCTCCCACGTGACGGCCCGTGCGCGCAGGCGGGGTGCGGTAGCGACGAAGTCGGCCCAGTTGAGTGACGCGGGCGCTCCATTCCAGGCGTGCCAGAACGCGACGAGCGCATCGGCGTCGGCCTGAGGCAGGGTGGGCGTATAGCGCGCTAGGAAGGCATCCAGCTTGGTGAGGTGTACCTCGTCGCTTTGCGGGTAGATGTGCCAGACAAACGGTTGCAGCGCCCATTGGGCGCGTACGAACGAATCTTCGCCGCGCACAAAATTGATGTCGCACGCCCACAGGAGTGGGTCGTAGTGTTCCTGGGGCACAAACGGCACCACGGCGACGGTCAGTTGGCCGCGCGTCCAACGGGCGCCTGTTTTGGCGGCTCCGGCGTCGCCAAGCAACTCGGCGATCTGCGTGGCCGCCAAGCCTTCGGGCACTAGGCAGATCACCGGCTGGGGTGCGGCTTCCCATTGGGTGACCAGCGCCGGCAGTGCCGGGTTCGCATACGCGAACAGGCTCACACGCAATGCGTCGGGGTGCTCGCGCATCAGGTCGTCCACCCCGAGGCGATGCCACAACGCCTGGTGGGCCGCCGGGCTGGCCTCGAACGTCGCGCGCTGCGCGCCAAGGTGCGATTCGCGCAGTACGCCGCCGGTGTTGCGCGTAAAGCCTGGGAAGAAGAAATGCTTGACCAGGGGCAGGCGCGGATGTGGCGATTGCATCGCGTGGTGCTCAGCCACCCAGTTTTCTGCGCTCAGGTATTCCAGGTTGATCCAGACTGGCGCGGTGCCTTGGGATGCTTGCTCTGCCATGAGTTTCAGCATCGCTTCCGGGGCAGCGCACGCGAAGGCTCCGACCACCACATCGTGCGGCGCGGGGTGCGCATCGACGGCCAGCAGCGCGGCTACCTGGGCATCGTCTCCCCAATGGCGGATGTCGACGCCCGATACGCGCTGTGCATCCGCTTTCACGTCGACGGTGGGGCAGAGTTTCTCGAACGACCGAAGGTCGTCTACCCACAGGCGTACCGCGTGACCGTGCTCCTGCACGAGCTGCCGGGCCAGGCGCCAGCACACGCCGATGTCGCCGTAGTTGTCGACGACGCGGCAGAAGAGGTCCCAGGACGAGAGGTTGCGCATGCGTG
Organism: Ralstonia pseudosolanacearum; assembly: GCF_024925465.1. NCBI lineage: Bacteria > Pseudomonadati > Pseudomonadota > Betaproteobacteria > Burkholderiales > Burkholderiaceae > Ralstonia > Ralstonia pseudosolanacearum. The sequence goes on from NZ_CP103852.1 coordinate 1,548,798, forward strand.
GGGCGGGAGAGGCAAACGGGGCGACATTGTAGTCCGCCGCTTGCTCTACACTTGCAGCCTCCGACAGCGCGAACGCCATGCCGTCCGACCCCACGCCACCCGATTCCCCCGAAGTCCCCGGGGCGCCGCCACCGGGCGCCCAGACGCCATCCGCACCCGCCGTCGACCCGAGCGAGGCGGCCTTCGATGCCAAGGCCCACATCGCCCGCCTGCCCAACCTGCCGGGCGTCTATCGCTACTTCGATGCGCAGGGCAGCGTGCTCTATGTCGGGAAGGCGCGCGATCTGAAGAAGCGCGTTTCGAGCTATTTCACCAAGACGCTGCTGTCGCCGCGCATCGCGATGATGGTGGCGAAGATCGCGCATATCGAGACCACCGTGGTGCGCAGCGAGGCCGAGGCGCTGCTGCTGGAGAACAACCTGATCAAGGCGCTGGCGCCGCGCTACAACATCCTGTTTCGCGACGACAAGTCGTACCCGTACCTGAGGCTCACGCAGCATGCGTATCCGCGCATGGCGTACTACCGCGGCGCGACCGATCGCAAGCACCAGTACTTCGGCCCGTTCCCGAGCGCGCATGCGGTGCGCGAGAGCATGCAGATCCTGCAGAAGGTGTTCCAGCTGCGCACGTGCGAGGACACGGTGTTCAACAACCGCACGCGGCCGTGCCTGCTGCACCAGATCCACCGCTGCACCGCGCCGTGCGTGCAGGCGATCAGCCCGGAAGACTACGCCCGCGACGTGGCCAACGCCGCGGGTTTCCTGCTGGGCCGGCAGGATGAGGTCATGCAGACCCTGCAGGACAAGATGCAGCGGCATGCCGTGGCGCTGGAGTTCGAGCAGGCCGCGTCGGTGCGGGACCAGATCGGGGCACTGTCGACGGTGCTCACGCGGCAGTCGGTGGAGGAGGTCGGCCAGGCCAGCGATATCGATATCCTCGCCGTGGCGATCAAGGGCGGCCATGCCTGCGTGAACCTGGCGATGGTGCGCGGCGGCCGGCACCTTGGCGACAAGGCGTACTTTCCGACCCACGTGGAGGAGGGCGCCGCCATCGTCGGCGTGGACGTCGAGGCCGACGTGCCGGAAGGCGCCGAGACGCCGCCCGAGCCGGCGCGCGATCCCGAGCGCATGGCGCGCGACATTCTTGAGGTCTTCGTCGCGCAGCATTATCTCGACCAGTTCGTGCCGCCGGTGCTGGTGGTCAGCCACCCGATCCGGGCGGCGGGGCTGATCGAGGCGCTGGCCGCGCAGGCCGGGCGGCGCGTGTCGGTGGTGCGCCAGCCGCAGGGCGCGCGCCGCGCCTGGCTGGAGATGGCGGAGAAGGGCGCGGAGCTGTCGCTGGCGCGGCGGCTGTCGGAGCAGGGCAGCCAGCATGCCCGTACGCGCGCGCTGGCCGAGATCATCGGCATCGATCTGGAAGACCTCGCCGCCCTGCGCGTCGAGTGCTTCGACATCAGCCACACCGCCGGCGAGGCGACGCAGGCATCGTGCGTGGTCTTCCACAGCCACGCCATGCAGAACGGCGAATACCGCCGCTACAACATCCACGACATCATTCCCGGCGACGACTACGCCGCGATGCGCCAGGTGCTGACGCGCCGCTACCAGAAGGTGGTCGAGCAGGCCGCCGAGGATGCGCCCGACATGCCCCGCGTCGTGCTGATCGACGGCGGCAAGGGGCAAGTGGAAGTGGCGCGCCAGGTCTTCGAGGAGCTTGGGCTGGACATTGGCCTGCTGGTCGGCGTGGCCAAGGGCGAAGGCCGCAAGGTCGGTCTGGAGACGCTGGTCTTCGCCGACGGGAGGCCGTCGCTGGAGCTGGGGCAGGGCAGTGCCGCGCTGATGCTGGTCGCGCAGATTCGCGACGAGGCGCACCGTTTCGCCATCACCGGCATGCGCGCCAAGCGGGCCAAGGCGCGCAACACCTCGCGGCTGGAGGAGATCGAAGGCATCGGGGCCAAGCGGCGGCAGCGGCTGCTGGCGCGCTTCGGCGGCCTGCGCGGCGTGATGTCCGCCAGCGTGGATGAGCTGGCCACGGTCGAGGGCATCTCGCAGACGCTGGCCGAAGAAATCTACCGCCAATTGCACTGATCGGCGACAATGGCCCCTCGTGCCGCGCCGGGGCTGGAACTGCGCGGCGGTTGTCCTGTCGACTAGCCATGCCTTTCAACTTCCCGATCCTCCTGACCTGGCTGCGGGTCGCCATGATCCCGCTGGTGGTGGGCGTGTTCTACGTGCCGGATGCCTGGATGGCGCCGCCCGTCAAGAATCTGACCGCCGCCGCGTTCTTCATCGTTGCGAGTCTGACCGACTGGTTCGATGGATTCCTGGCGCGCCGCTGGAACCAGACTTCGGCGTTCGGCGCCTTCCTGGACCCGGTCGCCGACAAGCTGATGGTGGCCGCCGCGCTGCTGGTGCTGCTGGCACTGGGCCGCGTGTCGGACGTCATCGCGCTCGTCATCATCGGCCGCGAGATCACCATCTCGGCGCTGCGCGAATGGATGGCGCAGATCGGCGCTTCACGTAGCGTTGCGGTCAACTTCCTCGGCAAGCTGAAGACGACCTTTCAGATGGTCGCGATTCCGCTGCTGCTGTTCGAGGGCCGCTTGTTCGACGTGGTCGATGCGCGAGTGTGGGGGACGTGGCTGATCTACGTGGCCGCGGTGCTGACGTTGTGGTCGATGGCGTACTACATGAAGCTGGCTTGGCCGCAGATCCGGGAGCGCTCGAAATGAGCTCGCAAAAAACTTTTGCGCAAAGGTGTTGACGCGGACCATTCTTCTTTGTCATAATTTCGTTCTCGCGTTGCACTGAACGTAACGCGAAAGACCGGTGATGCAAAGGTTGTACGGCAGCATCCCTGGTCAAAAATGCGGGAATAGCTCAGTTGGTAGAGCGCAACCTTGCCAAGGTTGAGGTCGCGAGTTCGAGCCTCGTTTCCCGCTCCAGTTTGAAATGTGTGGCCGTGCCGGTGTTTGTGGTGCGGCGGCGCAACCGGTTACGCGGGAATAGCTCAGTTGGTAGAGCGCAACCTTGCCAAGGTTGAGGTCGCGAGTTCGAGCCTCGTTTCCCGCTCCAATCCCGAAGGGAAGCCACGCTTCCCTTTTTCTTTATCGGCGTAGCGAGTACGCAGTCCTGCGCGAATCGCTACAATGCTGGTTCAGCCCCTGGCGGGGTGGCAGAGTGGTCATGCAGCGGCCTGCAAAGCCGTGTACGCCGGTTCGATTCCGACCCCCGCCTCCAAGTTGCACGAAAAAGCCCTGATGACGCATCAGGGCTTTTTTATTTCCGCGGTCGGGCGCCGCCTTGGCCGCGCTGCCAGGACGATCTTCCTCATTTCCGTATCCGTCGCGCCGAGTGGCCGGTCATCGCGTCGTCGATCGGCTGGATGCGCGTGATGGGCGGGCCATGCTGCGGTCGACCGTTCGATCTGTTTTTCCTTCCCTCATGCAGATGCACCTGGTCCATCTGCCGCAGGCTGGGTGTCGCGCTGGAAACGGCGCCTTGTCTTCTGGTGTCCGGTGGGTATCCCTGACGGGTCGAGCCTCCTGCGTGGAGGCAAGGACGGAGGTCATGCTCGATCAGTGCGCGGCCGGTCGGCACATGTGGTCCGCGTGTCGCTGGAGCGCGTTCAAGCGCTGTGTTTCTCCATATTCGATCCGGGAGGGGTTCCTACCTTGTGGCGAATATGGATTGTGATGCCACCGGGAAAAATGATAAAACCGTACGGCAGACCCGCTGAGGATCCGTATTGCGCCTGGGTTTTCACAATTGTTTGCAATGTGACAAGAGTGGCCTTTTAGGATGACCTGGGCTCGAGTCGAAGTGCTCTGCACATGGCAGCGAGCCCGGAGCAAGGCCTCGCGCGGATGTCGGTGCCGCGCCATGGGCGGCCGGCGCGCGGAGGCATCGATGCGCCAGCCCAGGGCCCGATGATGAAGACACAGGGAGCTGGCCGGCGCCCCATGCAGCGGTGACGGCCCTTGTCGGCACGTCGCTGCCGGACCCGGATCGCGGGGAAGGGCAACCCAGATGGCGATACATATTGCCTCGGTAGAAGACAACCAGGCACAGTCGGAGCTGATTCGAGAGATCCTGGTCTCGTCCGGCTACGAATGCGCATCTTTCTCGAGCGGCGACGCCTTCGTGAAGGCGTTGCGGGACCGCACGTTCGATCTGCTGCTGCTCGACTGGCAACTGCCGGATATCAGTGGCATCCAGCTGGTGAGCTGGGTGCGCCAGACGGTGGGCCCTGCGCTGCCGGTGCTGTTCCTGACCAATCGCTCGCTCGAGGATGACGTCGTGCGCGGGCTGGCGGCCGGGGCGGATGACTACGTGGTCAAGCCGGTGCGGCGCGCCGAACTGGTCGCGCGGGTCGGTGCGCTGTTGCGCCGCGCGGCGCCGCGTACCGGCGAATCGCTCGAGCGCATGCGGGTGGGGCCTTATGCGGTGGATCCGCTGGGGCGCGTGCTGACGCTGCATGGCTTGCAGGTCGAGCTGTCGCCGCGCGAATTCGACCTGGCGCTCTATCTGTTCCGCAACGTGGGCAAGCTGGTGCCGCGCGAACTGATCGAGCAGGCGGTCTGGGGCCGCAGCATCGGTCCGGACTCGCGCACGCTGGCCACGCATATCTCCAAGCTCCGGCTCAAGCTCGACCTCAACCAGAAGAATGGTGTCCGGCTGGTGTCGGTGTATTCCCACGGTTATCGTCTCGAAACCACCCAGGAAAATGCCGAAGCACACTGAGCCGCGATCGCGCGGCTGGTTCGGTCTGGCCGCCTCGATCGGTGCGGCGCTACTGTGCTGTGCGATGTGGCGGCCGGCCACGGCGCAGCCGTCCGGCGCGGACGGCAACGACTTCCTCTACCGGGTGCAGCAGGGCGACACGCTGATCACCCTGGCCGAGCGTTACATGGACGACGCGGAAGGCTGGCGCCTGCTGCAGCAGCACAACCATATCGCCAACCCGTACAAGCTGCCGCCGGGCGCCATCGTGCGCATTCCGTTCGACCGGATTCCCGTCGTGCCGGCGGCCGCGCAGGTCGTGTTTGCGCGCGATGCCGTGAATGGCGAGCACAAGCCGCTGCAGGCGGGAATGAAGCTGCCGGAGGACACCCTGATCGAGACCGGCGCGAAGGGCGCGATCACGCTGGCCTTTGACGACGGCACCCGCGTGACGGTGCCGCCCGGCAGCCGCGTGACGCTGGCGCGCGTGCGCAGTTTCGCCGGCACGGGGCTGATCGACATGCGGCTGCAGGTCAAGGAGGGCGAGGTAGAGTCTACGGTGTCGCCCAAAAAGACTGGCGTGGGCCGCTATGAGATCTCGACGCCGGCCCTGGTGACGGGCGTGCGCGGCACGCGTTTCCGTGTGCGGGCAGACGGCGGGGCATCGACGGAGTCCGTGCTGGAGGGCAAGGTGGCGGTGCGCGCGGGGCGGCAGACGCAGGCGGTCGGGGCCGGGTTTGGCGTGCGTGCCGCCGGCGGCCGCCTGAAGCGCGCCGTGTTGCCTGCCGCACCCAGGCTCGATGCCGTGCCGGAACTGGTGCAGACGCCGTGCTTCAGGCCGACGTGGCAGCCGGTCAAGGGCGCCGTGGCCTATCGCGCGGTGATTGCGCGCGATCCGGAGCAGACCGAGATCCTGTCCTACCAACTGAGCCAGACGCCCGCGGCCACGCTGTGCGGCGATGAGGACGGCACGTACACGCTGGCGGTGCAGAGCGTCGATGCGCTCGGTCTGTCCGGCCCTTCGGTGGCGCGGCCGTTTACGGTGCGCTTGCATCCCGAGGCGCCGTACATGATCCAGCCGGCGAAAGACAAGCCCTATCGCAGCGGGGAAACGGCCTTCGCCTGGGCCAGCGTGGCCGAGGCGGCAACCTATGATCTCGAGGTCGCGGCCGCGTCCGACTTCGCGCAGCCCGTGGTCCGGCAGCACGGCCCGGAGGTGCGGGTCACGCAGCCGCTGTGGCCGGGCACCTGGTGGTGGCGCGTGCGCTCGGTCGACCAGGACGGCAAGACCGGGCCGTGGAGCGATACGGTGCCGTTCCGTGCGCTCGACATTCCCGCCGATGCGGTGCCGCCGCCCTCGGCCGGTGCCGGTGACGACGGCATGCTGCATGCACACTGGCGCGCGCTGGATCCCGCGCTGGCTGCCGCCGGCGCACGCACGCGTGTCCAACTGGCCGCCGAGCCGACCTTCGCCAAGCCGGTGGCCGATCTCGTCAGCGACGGCAACGAGGCGACGATTCCGCTGCCGCCGGCCGGGCCGTACTACATCCGCACCGGCATCGACCTCGGCGATGCGGCATCGGTGGTGTTCGCGCGGCCGCAGCGCATCGACATCGGCAGTTTCGTCGTCGATACGCTGGGTACGCCCGTGCAGAGCGGCGGGTCGAGCCTCCTCCTCGATGACCGGTCCGGCAACGCCCGTTCCCGATAGGCAGGCGGCCCTCAGCGCGGCACCGCGGCCGGGGTTGCGTGCGCTGCTGGAGGCGCTGGCTGTGTTGCTGACGTTCGGCGCGGTGCGCTGGAGCGTGGTGGCGCGCCTGGATGCGGCGCTCTACGACACGGTGCTCTCGCTGCACGGCCACGCGCCGCGCGACGATATCGTCATCGTCGCCATCGATGATCAGAGTCTCGAAGCCATCGGTCGCTGGCCCTGGCCGCGTGCGCGCCTGGCTGAACTGGTGGCGCGCGTGGGCGCGGCGCATCCGCGTGCGGTCGGCGTCGATATCCTGCTGATCGAACCCGATCTGACCGACCCGGAGGGCGATCGCGCGCTGGCGGCGGCCTTTGCGCAGGCGGGCCAGGTCATCCTGCCGGCGCTGCCCGAGCGCACCGGGCAGGGGCGGGTGTTCCACTATCCCTTCCTCGGGATCGGCACGCTCGTTGCGCACATCGATGCGGCGCCCGATCCGGACAGCGTGGTGCGCGGTCTCTACCTGGCCGAGGGCCCGCGCGGACATCTGCTCGACCACCTCGCGTTGCAACTGGCCCGGCAGGCCGGCCCCGCGCTGGCTAGCGACGCGCCGCGCGGGACGGAGATCGATGCCGACGGCTGGGCGCGCCGGGCCAACATCGGCGTGAATTTTGCCGGGCCGGCGGGCACGTTCCGGCATGTGCCCGCGCTGACCCTGCTGCAAGGCGGGGTGCCGGCCGACGCCTTCGCGGGCAAGCTGGTGCTGATCGGCGCGGCGGCATCCGGCGTGTCCGATATCTTTGCCACGCCGACCTCGCGCACGATGAGCGGCGTGGAGGTGCTGGCCAACGCCACGCAGACCCTGCTCGACGGCAATGCGATCCTGCCCGCCTCGCGCACCGTGTTCTGGCTGGTGACGCTGCTGCCGCTGAGCGTGACCGCGTGCGCGCTGCTCTGGCTGACACCGCGCATGGCGCTGACGGCGGCGCTGGGGAGCGCGGGGCTGCTGCTGGTGGGCGTGGTGGCGGCGCTGGCTGGCTGGAACCGCTGGCTGCAGCCGTTCGCGGCGCTGGTCGGGCCGCTGGTGCTGTACCCGCTGTGGAGCTGGCGGCAGCAGGAGGCGGCGCTGCGCTTCCTGCGCGACGAGCTGCATCGGCTGGCGCGCGAGCCGGGCCTGCTGGCCGGCACCGGACAGCTGGCGCAGACCGGTCGCACGCTGGATGCCCATATGGACGCGGTGGCGTCGCTCACCGACAAGCTGCGCGGGCTGCGCCGCTACCTCGCCGAAGCGCTGGAGAGCCTGCCCGACGCCACCGTCATCTGCACGCACGACGGCGACATCCGCCTGGCCAACGGGCGCAGCGCCGACCTGGCAGCGCAGGCGCCGGTGCCCGGGCAGGACTGTGCCGCCGCCTTGCACGATCTGCCGACCCTGCTGGCCTGCGCCTTTGAGGATCCGGCACCCGGCCAGCACTACTGGACACGCTGGCTGACCGCGCCCGACACCGCGCAGGAACCGGTGGAGCTGCGCACGCGCGACGGGCGCTCGATGCTGATGCATGCGGCCGCGCTGCGCGATGATGCCGGCCGTCCGATGGACATCATCGTCAGCTTCGCCGACATCACCGCCATACGGCAGGCCGAGCGCCACCGCGAGGAGGCGCTACGCTTCATCTCGCACGACATGCGCTCGCCGCAGAGCGCCATCCTGGCGCTGATCGAGCTGCAGCGCGATGCGGACCGGGCGCTCGACCACGCGGCACTGCTGGCGCGTATCCAGCAGCTGTCGTCGCGGACGCTGGAGTTGGCCGATGCCTTCATCGACCTGGCGCGCGTGGAATCGCAGGAGCTCAAGCTGACCGACGTGGACCTGGTCGGCCTCGTGCTCGATGCCGCCGACGAGGTCTGGGCGCTGGCGAACCATCACCAGATCGAGGTGCGCGTCGATGCCGATATCGAGGCTTCGGTGCGCGGCGAGCCGCGCATGCTGGTCCGCGCGCTGGTCAACCTGGTGAACAACGCCATCAAGTTCAGCCCGCGCGGCACGACCGTCACGGTGGCCGTACGCGAGGACGCGGACAGCTTCGCCGTGAGCGTGGCGGACCAGGGCGTGGGCATCGCGGCTGAAGACCAGGCTCAGCTGTTCCAGCCGTTCCGCCGGCTGCACGAGGCGGTGGCCGATGCGCCATCGGGCAGCGGCCTGGGGCTGGTGTTCGTCAAGACCGTGGTGGAGCGGCACGGCGGCCACATCGCGGTGCAGAGCGTGCCTGGGCACGGCGCGACCTTCACGATGTGGCTGCCGCGCGCATCGCGTCCCGGGCCGTTCTGACCGGAACGCGTGTCTGGCGCACACAGGTTGGACACAAACCATTTTCAATCATTTGCATTCCCCCTACGTTGTGCGCCTACATTTACATGGCCGACCAGCACAACGTATCCGGGCGATTCGCCCGGCGCAGAGGCGGCGGCACCTGGGCGGGATCCGGTCGCGCAGGCAGATGGACAGATCCACGACCGACCGGCCACCCAGAACGCCACGTATGGTGAGCAAGACCGCAACCGATGTATTGAGCGAGGGCGAATACGACAGCATGCGTATGCGCCTGCATCATGCCCTGCGCGGCGACGGGAATCCGCCGGGGGATGCATGGGTCTTGCGGGCCGGTTGGTGTTTTTTGGCGTCGTGCGAGGCGGGATCGCCCGCGTGCATGGCGGCATGTCCGGACGCACAACGGAATCCCCAGCCATGAAAATCGGTTTGATCGACGCACATCTCGGACGCCTGCAGACGATCCACACGGCGCTGCGTCCGACACGGTTCGAATGCGTGCCGCTGTTCCTGTCGCGCCAGGTCTTCGAGGCCATCGACGAGAACGGCATCAATCTCCTGATGGTCGGGGCGCATGCGCACGACATGCCCGGCCTGTCGCTGGTGCGCAGCGTGCGCGAGCGCGTCGGCTCGGGCGTGGCCATCGTTTACCTGGGCGACGGCCGGGCCGATACCGAGACCACCGATGCGCTCAACCATGGCGCCGACCTGTGCTTCCAGGGCGAGATCCGTCCGCCGGAACTGGTGGCCCGGCTCGACGCGCTGATCCGCCGCGTCGCCGTCAGCCGTGCCGTGCGCGCGGCCGAGATCAAGCTGGGCCATTACACCTTGGACCGGCAGAACCGCTCGATCCACCTGCGCGAGACGCCGCTGTCGGTGCATGCCCGTGAGTTCGAGCTTGCGCTGCTGCTGTTCGCCAATGTCGGCCGCATCCTGACGCGCACGGATGTCGAATTGGCTTTGTGGGGGCGCGAATTGAGTCCATACTCGCGGACATTGGATACGCATGTTTCGCGTTTGCGCAAGAAGCTGTTGCTGACGCCGGAGAACGGCCTGCGGCTGCGCGCGATTTACGGGCACGGCTTCTGCCTGGAGCGCGTAATGGATACGGTGCCTGCGGCCGAGCTGTCGCAGGTGTTCTGACGATTTCTCCACCCTGTGTCATCTGCCACCATGCATATCCTCATCACCATCCTCATCGGCTTCTTTGCCGGCCTGGTCGCACGCTGGATCACGCCGGGCAGCGGCCCCAGCGGCTTCATCCTGACCACGGTGCTCGGTATTGCCGGCGCACTGGCGGCGACCTTCCTCGGCCAGTTTCTGCACCTGTACCCGCCTGGGCACTCGGCCGGGTTCATCGGTGCGGTGATCGGGGCGGTCATCCTGCTGGTGGTCTATCACGTGATCGCACGCAACCGCTGATGCCGCCGGCATGACGCCGGACCGGTCCAAATGATGGGAAGGCCCCGCATGTCGGGGCTTTTTTCTTGCCGTGATGCGCGGGCACGGTAGCGGCCCGGGGCGGGCGCCCCAAAGAAAAATACCCTGATACCAGGGGCAGCCTGGTACCAGGGCAAATACGGCCACGGCTCTCTCTTCCATGGCCGGGAGCGCACCCGCGAGGGGCCGGTGCACAGTCAGGTTACGTGGACGGTGCCGGGGGAATGCAAACCTTTATCAACGTTGCTGGCCAGCGCGGTGCGCCGGACGGGCGGCTGCGGAAGCCGGCATCGGGTCTGAGGGTGGCCGCAGGTATTTCGGGGGATGCCTTATACCAAGTTATAGGATGTCGTATAACATGGCCGGCGGTCCGACCGATCGTGAAGGCGAAAAGCCTCAGGCCGATTCCGGTGGGGCGGTTTCCGGGGCGGGGTGCCCGGCTTGGCCGTGCGCGCGGCGTAGCCGTTCGCGGCTGTTGGACAGGTGCATGCGCATGGCCGCGCGCGCGGCTTCCGGATCGTTGCGCGAGATGGCTTCGTAGATGCTGCGGTGTTCGCGGCTGACGGTCGCGCGCGATTCCGGCGTATTCAGGTAGCCGACTTGCGTCGGCGCGATCCGGCTGCGGGGGATCAGTGTCTTGCCGAGCTGGTCGAGCACGGCCACGAAGTGCTGGTTGCGGGTAGCGTGCGCGATCGCGAGGTGGAAGCGCAGGTCGGAGGCGGCGCTGTCGTTGCCGCTGGCCTGGTCCTGCTCGAATGCGTCCAGCGCGCTGCGCAGCCCGGTGAGGTCTTCCGGTGTGGCGCGCTGGGCGGCCAGGCCGGCGCATTCGGTCTCCAGGGCGACGCGCAGCTCCAGCATCGCCAGGATGTCCTGCAGCGTGGAGGCGGCACCCAGCTGGATCGCGGTCTCGGCCCGCGGCTCCAGCACGAAGCTGCCGATGCCGTGGCGGGTTTCGATCAGGGCCTTGGCCTGCAGCCGCGAGATGGCCTCGCGCACCACGGTGCGGCTCACGCCCAGCGTGCCCATCAGCTCGGACTCGGTGGGCAGCTTGTCGCCGGGGCGCAGCGACCCCGAGGCGATGCGCTGGCCGATATGGTCGACCACGGCCTCTGCGAGGCTTTGGGTGCGGCGCGCAAGCGTGGCGGGAGTGCCGGGGGCGGACATGCTGTCTCCGGTGGGGTGTTCGGGGTTTACCAGGGGTGTACCGGCAAGGATGCGTCCATTATAGTCCGATCGCATGTTATACGACGACTGATGACATACGTGACGACCATGAATCACAACCCCGTGGAATCTGCTGTCCGCACGCCGCGCATCACGCGCCTCCAGGTCATTCCGGTGGCAGGGCGCGACAGCATGCTGCTCAACCTGAGCGGCGCGCACGCGCCGTTCTTCACCCGCAACATCGCCATCCTGGAAGATTCCGACGGCCATCTCGGCGTGGGCGAAGTGCCGGGCGGCGAGGCGATCCGCAAGACCATCGAGGATGCGGCGCCGCTGGTGGTCGGCCAGCCGATCGGCGCCTACAACAACGTGCTGAACACGGTGCGCCAGCGCTTCGCCGACCGCGATGCCACCGGGCGCGGCACGCAGACGTTCGATCTGCGCACCACCGTGCACGCGGTGACCGCGCTGGAGAGCGCGCTGCTCGACCTGCTCGGCCAGCACCTGGGCGTGCCGGTGGCGGCCTTGCTGGGGCAGGGCCAGCAGCGTGCCACGGTGCCGGTGCTCGGCTACCTGTTCTTCGTGGGCGATCGCACTCGCGCCGACCTGGACTACGCAGATGGCCGTGACGCGACCGACGACTGGACGCGCCTGCGCCACCAGGAGGCGCTGACGCCCGAGGCGGTGGTGAAGCTGGCGCGGGCGGCCCATGCGCGCTACGGCTTCAAGGATTTCAAGCTCAAGGGCGGCGTGCTCAGCGGCGACGATGAGATGACGGTGACGACCGCGCTGGCCGAAGCCTTCCCCGAGGCGCGCGTCACGCTCGACCCGAACGGCGCCTGGTCGCTGGCCGAGGCGATCCGCCTGTGCCGCGACAAGCACGGCGTGCTGGCCTATGCCGAAGACCCGTGCGGCGCCGAGCACGGCTATTCCGGACGCGAGGTCATGGCCGAATTCCGCCGCGCCACCGGGCTGCCCACCGCGACCAACATGATCGCCACAGACTGGCGCCAGATGTGCCACGCGGTCCAGCTGCACGCCGTGGACATTCCGCTGGCCGATCCGCATTTCTGGACCATGCAGGGCTCGGTGCGCGTGGCGCAGATGTGCGCCGAGTGGGGCCTGACCTGGGGCTCGCACTCCAACAACCATTTCGACATCTCGCTGGCCATGTTCACGCACGTGGCCGCCGCGGCGCCGGGCAACATCACCGCCATCGACACGCACTGGATCTGGCAGGACGGCCAGCGCCTGACGCGCGAGCCGTTCCGCATCGCCGGCGGCGAGATCGCCGTGCCGACCGCGCCGGGGCTGGGCGTCACGCTCGACATGGCGCAACTGGAGAAGGCCCACGCGCTGTACAAGCAGCACGGGCTGGGCGCGCGCGACGATGCCGCCGCGATGCGCTGCCTGGTGCCGGGCTGGCAGTTCGACAACAAGCGGCCGTGCCTGGTGCGCTGATGCGCTGATGCGCGGCTAGGCCACCCGGGGCGGCGCTGCGCCGCTCCCCTCGGTTTCAACCCATAAAAAAGACATCCGGAGACAAAGCGTGAAGACCATCAAGGGCCTGCGCTGGTGGATCATCGCACTGGTGTGCCTGGGCACCATTACGAACTACCTCGCGCGCAATTCGCTCGGCGTGCTGGCGCCGCAGCTCAAGACCGAGCTGGGCATGAGCACACAGCAGTACTCCTACGTGGTCGGCGCGTTCCAGGTCGGCTACACGATCATGCAGCCGGTATGCGGGTTCATCGTCGACCTGATCGGCCTGCGCATCGGCTTTGCGCTGTTCGCGGTGCTGTGGTCGATTGCCGGCTGCCTGCATGCGGGCGCGTCAGGCTGGCTGTCGCTGGCGAGCTTCCGGGGGCTGATGGGGCTGACCGAGGCCGCGGCCATCCCGTCGGGCATGAAGGCGGTGGCGGAGTGGTTTCCGGACAAGGAGAAATCCGTCGCGGTGGGCTACTTCAATGCGGGCACGTCGCTGGGCGCGCTGCTGGCGCCGCCGCTGGTGGTGTTTCTGTCGCTGCGCTACGGCTGGCAGTCGGCGTTTGTGGTGACGGGCGTGCTGGGCTTTGTCTGGGCGGCGCTGTGGTACGGCTTCTACCGCTCGCCGCGCGAGCATGCCCAGCTGTCGGCCGCCGAACATGACCGGATCGTCAGCGGGCAGATCCGCTCGGTTGGCGCGGCGCGTGGCAAGCGGCCGGTGCGCGAGGTGGTGACGTCGCGGCGCTTCTGGGCGATCGCGATTCCGCGCTTCTTTGCCGAGCCGGCGTGGCAGACGTTCAGCTTCTGGATTCCGCTGTACCTGTCGAGCGCGCGGCACATGGACCTGAAGGAGATTGCGCTGTTCGCCTGGCTGCCGTTCCTGGCGGCGGACCTGGGCGGGCTGCTGGGCGGCTACCTGTCGCCGTTCTTCATGAAGTTTTTCCGCGTGCCGCTGATCTGGTCGCGCGTGTGCGGCGTGGTGCTGGGCGCGTTCCTGATGATCGGGCCGGCGTGCATCGGGCTGGTGGCGTCGCCGTATCAGGCCATCGCGCTGTTCTGCGTGGGCGGCTTCGCGCACCAGATGATCTCGACCCTGGTCAACACGCTCAGCGCCGACGTCTTCGATCCGGAAGAGGTGGGCACCGCCAGCGGGTTTGCCGGCATGGCTGCGTGGATCGGTGGCCTCGGCTTCTCGCTGATGGTCGGTGCGCTGGCCGACACCGTCGGCTACGGCCCGCTGTTCGGCCTGCTGGGCGCGTTCGACCTGATCGGCGCGACGCTGCTGATTCTGCTGATTCGCGGGCAGTCGCAGGAGGAGCGCGCGGCACGCCAGATGCAACACCACCTTTCCGCTTCCCACTGAGTTGAGACCGATGTCCATGCTGCATCCTCCCCGCTTCGCGCTCCAGGCGCGTGAAGGCAATCACCTCCGCCTGGCCAGCGCCACGGGTGCCGCGATCGAACTCTTCGTGCTGGAGGAGGACATCGTCCGCGTGCTGGTGCTGCCCGACGGCGAACTGCGCGGCCCGGCCACCTGGTCGATCGCGCCGGGCACCGACGACACCCCGTTCGACGGGCGCGACCGGCGCGATCTGGGCGGCTTCGCGCTGCCGCCGTTCGAGCTGCAGGTCGATGCCGACACGCTGCGCCTGGAGACCGGCAAGATCCGCCTGAGCGTGGCGCTGGCCGGCGGCCACTGCGCCTGGGCGATCCGCCAGGGCGGGCAATGGCGCACGGTGCTGTCGGACCGCGCCACCCAGGCGTACAACTTCGGCTTCTGGGATGCGCAGGTCTATCACTACGTGCGGCGCGAGCCCGGTGAGATGTACTTCGGCCTGGGCGAGCGCGCCGGCGAGCTGGACCGCGCCCGCCAGCGCTACGAGATGCGCAACATCGACGCGATGGGCTACAGCGCGCGCACGACCGATCCGCTGTACAAGCACATCCCGTTCTACCTGACGTGGCAGCCCGAGGCCGCCGCCGGCTTCGGCCTGTTCTACGACACGCTGGCCGACTGCAGCTTCGACATGGGCCGCGAGCTGGACAACTACCACGGCCCGTACCGCTACTTCGTCGCGCAGCACGGCGATCTCGACTACTACTTCATCGCCTCGCCCGACACGCCGCTCGATGCCGTGCGCCGCTTCACGTGGCTGACCGGCCGGCCCGCCTGGATGCCCAGGTGGGGCCTCGGCTATTCGGGCTCGACCATGACCTACACCGATGCGCCGAATGCGCAGGAGCGCATGGGCGAATTCATCGAGCGCTGCCGCGAGCACGACATCCTGTGCGATTCGTTCCACCTGTCGTCGGGCTACACGTCGATCGGGCCCAAGCGCTACGTCTTCAACTGGAACCGCGACAAGTTTCCGGACGCGCGCGGCTTTGTCGACGGCTATCTCGCAAGCGGCATCCGCCTGTGCGCCAACGTCAAGCCGTGCCTGCTGCGCGACCACCCCGCGTTTGCCGAAGCCGACAAGGCCGGCCTGCTGGTGCGCGATGCCCATGGCGAGCCCGCGTGGGTGCAGTTCTGGGACGAGGTGGGTGCCTATCTCGATTTCACCAACCCCGACACCGTTGCCTGGTGGAAGGCGCACGTCAAGCACGCCTTGCTCGACTACGGCATCGCCGCCACCTGGAACGACAACAATGAATTCGAGGTGTGGACGCCGGATGCGTTCGCGCAGGGCTTCGGCAAGCCGTATCCGGTGCGCGAGGCCAAGGTGCTGCAGACTCAGCTGATGATGCGCGCCTCGCGCGAGGCGCAGCGCGAGCATGCGCCGTCGGTGCGGCCGTTCCTGGTGTCGCGCTCGGGCGGCGTCGGCATGCAGCGCTATGTGCAGACGTGGTCGGGCGACAACACCACGTCGTGGGAGACGCTGCGCTACAACATCAGGATGGGCCTGGGCCTGGCGCTGTCAGGCGTGTCGAACATCGGCCACGACATCGGCGGGTTTGCCGGCCCGGCGCCGTCGCCCGAGCTGCTGGTGCGCTGGGTGGCGTGCGGCGTGTTCATGCCGCGCTTCTCGATCCACTCGTGGAACGACGACGCCACCGTCAACGAGCCGTGGATGTATCCGCAGGCCACCGGGCAGATCGCGGCGCTGATCAAGCTGCGCTATCGGCTGATCCCGTATCTCTACGAGCTGCTGTGGCAGTCCACGCAGGCCTACGAGCCGGTGCTGCGGCCGACCTTTGCCGACTTCCCCGCAGACCGCCGCTGCTATGAAGCCTGCGACGACATGATGCTGGGCGCATCGTTGCTGGTCGCGCCGGTGGTGGAGGCGGGGCAGACCCGGCGCGAGGTCTACCTGCCGGCGGGCGCGCGCTGGGTGTCGTACTGGAGCGGCGAGGCCTTCGAGGGCGGGCAGACCGTCACGCTGCCGGCGCCGTGGGATGCGCCGGTGATGCTGGTCCGCGAGGGCGGGGTGATCGCGCTCAACGTGGCCGAGCAGCATTTTGATCAGCGCGACGACCGGCGCGGCTTCCTGGTGGTGCCGGTCCGGGGCGCGGGCGTGGCCGCCGGCGGCTGCATCGAGGACGACGGCGAAACCGAAGCCTGGCGCCAGGGCGAGCAGGGCCGCTGGCGCGTGCAGGCGGTCTCGGACGCGCACACGGTCACGCTGTCCGTCACGCAGGAAGGGCGCATGCCGGCGCGGGCCGACACGGTCGAGATTTTTCTGCCGGCCGGCGAGGCGCGGCAGGTGCTGGCGCCGCAGGCCCGCGTGGTCGAGCAGGCGACGGCGGGAGGCTGGCGCCGGCTCACGCTGCAGTTGCCGCGCTGACGCCGCATCGAACACAACCTAGAACAATCCGGAGGAGAACCATGCAAAACAAGCGAGCCATCTTTGCCTTCAACCCGCTCTGCGCCTGCATTGCGCTGCTGGGCGCGGGCGTATCGATGCAGGCCGCGGCGCAATCGTCGGTCACGCTGTACGGCGTCGTCGATACGGCGTTCGCCTATTCCAGCAACCAGGGCGGCCATTCGAACACCTACATGAGCCAGGGCAACCTGCTGGCCAGCAAGTTCGGGCTGTCCGGCACCGAGGACCTGGGCGGAGGTACCCAGGCGCTGTTCCGGCTGGAGAGCGGCTTCAACTCCGCCACGGGCGCGCAGGCCGCGGCGGGCTATATGTTCAACCGGCTGGCGTTCGTCGGCCTCAGCGACAAGACCTACGGCGCGCTGACTCTCGGCCGCCAGTACACGCCGTACTTCCAGTACGTGGCGGCCCTGGGCCCGACCAACGTGCTGACCGGGGCTACCGGCGCGCACCCGGGCGACGTGGATGCGCTCGACACGACCCTGCGCTTGAACAATTCCGTCACCTACACGCTGCCCGCGATCGGCGGCCTGCAGGCTGCTGTGCAGTACGGCATGGGCGAGCAGCCGGGCAGCATCTCGGGCGGCAGCAGCTTCAGCGCGGCGCTGCGCTACGACTACCAGGCCTTTGCCTGGTCCGCCGGCTATATCCACCTGAAGAACATCCCGACCAGCAATTCGGTCGGCACCTTCGCCAACAACTCGCCCGTCAACAGCGGCTATGCGTCGGCGGACAGCGCGCAACTGATCGCTACCGCGGCGCGCTATACGTTCGGCAAGCTGATGGTTGGCCTGAACTATTCGAACGTGCAGTACAAGCCGGGCGCGGGATCGCTGTTCACGCAAGCCGCGATGTTCAACAGCTATGGCGTGATCTCTACCTATGCGCTGACGCCGGCGATCACCGTGGCGGCTGGCTACAGCTATACCGCCGAGAAGGCCCGCAACGGCATCAGCGAGCCGGCGCGCTACCATCAGGTCTCGATGGAGCAGACCTACGCGCTGTCCAAGCGCACCGCGTTCTATGCGCTCGAGGCGTACCAGAAGGCCAGCGGCAAGACCTTGCGCACGGTGGGCGGCGTCAGCACCATCGTCGATATCGTGGCGTCGGTGGGGGACTCGCAGAACGGCACGCCGTCGAGCACTGGTCATCAGTTCGTGGGCATGGTGGGTATCCGCCATCTGTTCTGAGCCGGCTGCGCTGCTGGAGGCGCGGCGGCGTCAACCTGGGTTGAGTCGATGAATGCATCCCTTTCCGGTGCCGCGCCGGCCGGCAGATGGCTGGCGCCGGGTCCGGTGCACACGCTGTGCGCCGGCACGCTCACGATGGACATCGCCCCCGCCGCGGGCGGGCGCATCGCCGCGCTGGCCTCGGTCGATGCCGCCGGCCGCCGCACGGACTGGCTGGCCCCGATGCCCGCGTCCTGCCTGCGCGACGGCTTCGACGGGCTGGCCTGGCCCAAGGCGGGCTGCTATCCGCTGCTGCCGTTCTCGAACCGCATCCGCGGCGGCCGTTTCCAATGGGCGGATAGCGAGGTCTGCCTGGCGCCCCATCCGGGGCAGGCCCATGCGATGCACGGTGTTGCGCATGCGCGGGCATGGCAGGTCGATGCGCTGACCGCGTCATCGGCCGAGCTCAGCCTGCGCTACGTGCCCGTGGCGGACGGCTGGCCGTGGCCGTTCGTCGCCACGCAGCGGCTTGCGCTGACGCCGGAAGGGCTGCACGCGGAGATGAGCCTGCGCAACGCAGGCGACACGCCGATGCCGGCGGGCGGCGGCTTCCATCCGTACTTCGCGCGCACGCCGGGCATGCGCGTGCGGTTCGCGGCCGACACGGTGTGGCCGATGGACGCGGACGAGGTGGCCACGGGGCGCCGGCCGGTCAGCGAGCGCGAGGCGTTTGGCGATGCGCGCCCGCTGCCGGAGGACAGCTTCAGCGTCTACTACAGCGGCTGGCGGCAGCTGGCCGAAGTGCGGCATGCGAGCGGGGCGGTGCTGACGCTGCGGGCAGACGATCCGCTCGATCACTGCATCCTGCATGCGCCGGGCGGTGCAGGCTACTTCTGCCTCGAACCGGTCTCGCATGTGTCCGACGCGATCAACCTGTCGGCCCAGGGCTGGGACGGCACGGGATTGCGCGTGCTGGCGCCGGGGGCGGCACTGCATCTGCGCATGCGGCTGCTGCTGGCGGCGGCGTAGCGCTCGCGCGGGCGGCGCCGTTCCCTTGCGCGCCGCCCGATCTTGCCGAGGTTTCGCATTGCCCCGCTGCGCCGTGGCCGGGCTGTCAGAAGATGTGCTTGACCCCGACCATCGCGCCCAGCTGGTTGCCGCCCGCTGCCGGTGAAGCGCCGGTCGCCGCGCTGCTGACCGATAGCGCCAGGTTGCCGCCGTTGTCGAGGTAGCCCACGGTGGCATACACCGACGAGCGCTTGGACAGCGCATAGCTGGCCCGCACGGCGCCGAGCCACGCCTTGTTGGCGCTGTGGTGGTACCGGAGATGGAACACCTCGCTGGCCAGCGTCAGCGCCGGGGTCACATCGTAGGCGGCGCCGGCGTAGAAGAGGTCGCTGCGCGGGGTGGCGAGCGCGCCGTTGCGGCGGGCGATCCAGCCCAGGCCGATCCGGGCGTTGTCGAACAGCGCATAGCCGCCGAGCGCGAGCCGGTCATCCTTGAGGGCGCTGGAGGTCAGGCCGGCGAAGGCACCCGGCCCGCCGCGCAGCGAATCGTAAGCGGCGGAGAGGCCCCATCGGCCGGTTTCGTACAGCAGCATGGCCGACCATTCGCGGCAGGCCAGGCTGTCGGCGGGGTTCTCGCCCGCGCAGTTGGTGCCCGAGGGACTGGGCCCCGCGTTGACCGTATCGCGGCCGAAGCTGTATGTGGCACCGACCGTGAGGCCGCCGAACTTGCCCTTGTAGGCGATGGCATTGTCGGCGCGCGCGTTGGGCAGGTAGTTGTCGAGCGAGCTGGAGCCGTAGGCATTCGGCCCGAGCAGGTCGGTATCGAGCGTGGCCCAGAACAGCATGGTGTATTGGCGGCCAAAGCTGATCTGGCCCCAGCTGCTGTTGGACAGCCCCACCCAGGCCTGTCGGCCGAACAGGCGGCCACCCTGGTTGGCGGTGCCGCTGTCGGTCGCGAAGCCGGACTCCAGCGCGAACAGCGTCTTGGTGCCGCCGCCCAGGTCTTCTATGCCGCGCAGCCCCCAGCGCGACGGCACCGTGCCGCTGAGGTTGGGCATGCGCACGACGCTGTTGCCGGTCGTGCCGATGCGGTTGACATATTCGACACCGGTATCGACGACACCGTACAGCGTCACGGACTGGGCGTTTGCCATAGCGGGTGTGGCAAGCAGCAGCGAAAGCGCCAGCGGGTGCGGTTTCATGAGGTCTCCTCCTTGTGGTGGTTCAGCGGTGCGCCTGGGCGGCGCGTCGATCCGGGCCGTCCGGCCTCGTGCGGGCCGGTACAGAGCTGGAGCGATGGGCGGACTGGGTCCGGTGATGGTGTGTGCGGTACCTCCCGCTCAGGACATGGCGCTGGATCGCAGGCTCGTCGTCAGGCCGTGTAATCGGGCTGGCGCGCCGGCGCGGCCTCGGCGAAGGCCGGGTGCGTGACCGCGTGCGCATGCACGGCCAGCACGCGCTCGAAGCGATCGAGCGGGCAACCCATGCGCAGCGCGTTGGCAACCTGCGGCACGAGCGCCACGTCCGCCAGCGTCGGCGCGTCGCCGAAGCACCAGGGGCCGTGCCCGTGGCGGGCCAGCAGGCGCTCCACGCCGGCCAGCCCCTCGTCGATCCAGTGGCGGTACCAGGCATCTTTCTGCTGCGGCGTCACCTTCAGTTCGTCCTGCAGGTAGCGCAGGACGCGCAGGTTGTTGACCGGGTGGATGTCGCAGGCGATGGCGTTGGCCAGCTCCAGCACGCGGGCCCGCTGCAGCGGATCGGCGGGAATGAGGCGCGGCTCCGGATGGCGCGCGTCGAGGTAGTCGATGATCGCCTGCGACTGGCCGAGCCGCAACGCGCCGTCGACCAGCGTGGGGACGCCCGCCGATGGGTTGACGTGCGCGACGTAGTCCGCCGCGCGCTGCTCGCCGGTGCGGATGTTGACCGGCAGGTAGTCGTACGGCAGACCCTTGAGCGCCAGTGCGATGCGCACGCGGTACGACGTGGAGCTGTTGAAGAAGCTGTAGAGCTGCATGGCGTCAGGCGATGCGGACGTTCAGTTCACCCAGGCCGTCGACCCCGGTCGCGATGGTGTCGCCGGGCTTGACCGCGCCCACGCCCTCCGGGGTGCCGGTGAAGATCACGTCGCCCGGCTCCAGGCGGAAGAACTGCGACAGGCAGGCCACCGTCTCGGCCACCGACCAGATCAGGTGCGAGACATCGCTGCGCTGCTTGGCCTCGCCGTTGACGGTCAGCCAGATGCCGGCCTGCCGCGGGTGGCCGATGTCGCTGGCGCGGCGGATCGGCCCGATCGGCGCGGAGACGTCGAAGGCCTTGCCGATCTCCCACGGGCGACCCATCTCGCGCATCTTCATCTGCAGGTCGCGGCGGGTCATGTCGAGGCCGACGGCGTAGCCCCACACGTGGTCGAGCGCGTCTTCCACCGCGATGTCGGCGCCGGCCTTGCCGATCACGGCCACCAGCTCGGCCTCGTAGTGGTAGTTCTGCGTCTGCGAGGGATAGGGCAGCGCCAGCGTCTGGCCGTCGGCCACCGGCACGATGGCATCGGCCGGCTTGCAGAAGAAGAACGGCGGTTCGCGGTCGGGGTCGAAGCCCATCTCGCGGGCATGCGCGGCATAGTTGCGGCCGACGCAGTAGACGCGGCGCACGGCGAACTGTTCGCTGCTGCCGGTAACGGGAATGGCGGTGAGGGCGGGAGGCGTGAAGACGTAGGTCATGGTCGGTTCGGGGCGGTTCGGATCGGAAGGGTGAGCGGGGCCGGCGGCGGCGCCTGTCGGCACGCCGCGTCGGCAATTGGGGCCGGTCGGGTCAGGTGCGCGCCTCGCGCAGCAGGTTGAGCGCGGCCAGCACGGGCCGGTCGGAATAGCTGAACAGCACGGCATCGTCCTGCGCGTTGAGGCGCACCGGTGCCCACGACGGCGCGACGAACACGTCGTGCGGCGCGAACGCGAAGCGCGCCGCGCCGATGTGCGCCGTGCCGCGGCCTTCCACCACGCAGTAGACGGTGGCATCGGTGCTGCGATAGGTCTTGCCCCGAAAGCCCGCCGGCAGGTATTGCATGAAGGTGGCGATGGTCGGCATCGGCCAGCCGCCGGTGGCCGGATTGACGTAGCGCAGCTTGACGCCGTCCCACGGGTCGAGCTCGCCGTGGCGGTAGAGCGTGTCCAGCGCTTCGCGCGAGCGTGCGTACGGGTAGCTGAAGACTGGCGAGGTGGGATCGCTCACCCGGTGCCGCACCGGCACCATGTTGTGGCCGAAGCGCGCGAAGCTGTCGCCCTCGGGCCGCGTCACCGGCTGCTGCGCTTCGGGGTGGTTCTCGGCGAAGCCCGCGTCGAACTGCTGCACCAGCGGAATGTCGAGGCCGTCGAGCCACACTACCGGCTCGCCGCCTTCGTCGAGGCGCGGGCAGCCGTGGTCGTGCCAGGTCCAGGATGGCGTGATGATGAAATCGCCCGGGTGCATGGTGGCGCGCTCGCCGTCGACGGCCGTCCACGCGCCCTTGCCCTGGACGATGAAGCGCAGCGCCGACTGCGTATGGCGGTGGCTGGGCGCGATCTCGCCCGGCAGGATCAGCTGCAGGCCGGCATACAGCGTGGAGGTGATGCTGGCGCGGCCGGGCAGCCCCGGGTTCTCCAGCACCAGCACGCGGCGCACGGCCTCTTCGGCGCTGATGATGCGGCCGGCCTGCATCACCAGTGGGCGGATCGCCGCGTATTGCCAGTGCGCCGGCACGATGCGCGGCTTCGGCTCGCGCGGCACGAGCGCATGGAGCGACTCCCAGAGCGGCGCCAGGTCCATCCCGCCGAGCTGGCGGTAGTAGGTGTCGCGCTCCGACGGCAGTGTCTGCGAAGTCATGGCGCGGCCCTCACAGTGCGACGAAGACGTGGCCGTCTTCGATCTTGATCGGATACGTCCGCACGTCGCGGCTCAGCGGCTCGCACATCGCCTTGCCCGAGCGCACATCGAACTTGCCCTGGTGCAGCGGGCATTCGATCTCGTGGCCGTCGAGGAAGCCGTCGCACAGGCGGGCATGGCCGTGGGTGCAGAGGTTGTCGGTCGCGAACACTTCGCCCGCGACCCGATACAGCGCGATCTCCGCCGCGCCGGCATCGACGGCGATCACGTCGTCTTCGGGCAGGTCCGCGACGGGGATGAGCTTGAACCAGGTGGTCGTCATGGCAGGTCTCAGATCGGATAGATGATCGAGTTGGGGATCATTTCGCTGTCGAACACGCACAGGCGCGAGGCGAGCTTCAGCCCGTCGTCCGTGCGGACGATCGTGTCGATGTAGCGGCCGACGTTGAAGACCGTCGACAGCTCGTCCGGCTTGGTGCGGAACACGGCGTAGTTGGCCTGTGCCTCGATGCGGTCGCCCTCGACGCGCGTCACCTGGGGCAGGCTGATGACGTGGCGCTGGTAGTAGGGGTCGTGGAAGATCGTCTCGGTCATGCCGTACACCCGGTCCTTGAGCATCCCCTTGCTTTCGAACGACAGGGTGGCCAGCGGATAGCCGCGCTCGTAGTTTTCGCGCGGCTGGATCTTGTAGATGCATTCGTCGAGGAAGAACTCGGGCCAGGCGTGCCAGTCGCCGTTGTCCACGGCGGCGGCATAGCGGGTATAGAAATCGAGCAGTTGCTGGTAGGTCGCGAAATCAAGCATGTCAGAGCTCCATCACCGTGCGCCAGTATTCGTACATGCCGCGGATCAGCGTCTCGGTGACCATGTGGTCGGTCTCGCCGATCTCGCGTCCGCCCAGCTCGGCGAGGGTCTGGTGGCCGGGCTTCTGCGCGAAGCCTTCCTGCGAGAACTCGATGACTTCGCCGTCGTCCGCCGACACGAAGCCGGCCGGGCCGAACAGGTTGGCCTGGCGCAGGCGGCGCTGCGTCATGTCTTCGGTGTCGTCCTCGAAGCCGAAGTGGGTCCAGACAAAGTCGAACGACCCGTGGCCGTTCGGCTGGATGTGCCGCGTCGAGACCGAGTTGACCTGCTGCTGGATGATCACGCTCGGGAAGATCGTCATCATCACGGCGGTCGGCGTGCCCCACCACGGCTCGTGCACGACGTCGAGAAAGCGCGGGTCGTGCAGCGCCATCTTTTCCTTGAAGCTGCTGACGCCCGAGGTCACGTCGCCCTTGCCGCCCGAGCCGCGCGTGGAGATCATCGCCGCGTGGCGATGCAGCGCATCCATCTTCAGTTCCGACTTGTTGTCGGCACGCCAGAGCCCGAACGTGACGAACCACGTATGGAGCAGGCCGGGGTGGTAGGGGTCCTTGATGTTCTCCTGCATGAGCTTCCAGTTGCCCGGAATGCGCTGGCGGTTGTAGCCGAGGATCTTCAGCTTGCGCCCGTCGAAGACGCGATCGAAGTAGCCCAGGATGGTGGGGCCGAGAAACGCTTCGAGCGACGGCAGGCTGTGGTCGAACGACGCGAAGATGACGCCGTTGCGCACGGCCACGTTCAGCTGCGTGAGGCCGTGCTGCTTCGGGTCGAAGTCGGCCGGCATGCCGCCGTTGACCTTGCCGTCGGCCTTGACGCCCCGGCGGAACGGCACGCCGATCAGGTTGCCCTTCAGGTCGTAGTTCCACTGGTGATAGGGGCAGGTGAAGTCCTTGCGGTTGCCCGACTTCTCTCTGCAGAAGCGCACGCCGCGGTGCGCGCAGACATTCTCGACCACCGCGATGCCGTGATCCGGCGTGCGCGTGACGATGACCGAGCGCTCGCCGATCGCCGTGCGCTTGAAATCGCCCGGGTTGGGTATCTCGGCTTCCAGGCCGACGTAGCACCAGTGGCCGGCATAGAACAGCCGCTCCAGCTCGCGCTGGTAGACCGCTTCGTCGGTGTAGGCACGGAACGGGATGCGGCTCGAGCCGCTGTCCTTCCACAGCGGTTGCGAGAAGCTGAGCGGGGATTCCTTCATGCTGATCTCCTGTGTTTGGGGGGAGGCCGGTGGGGCGCGGCTCAGACGCCCACCGCGTAGAACGCATCGGCGTAGATGTGTTCGGCCGGCACGCCGCGCTGGCGCAGCAGCAGGCTGGCCGCATCCACCATGACCGGTGCCCCGGCCAGGTAGGCGCGCCATCCCCGCAGGTCGGCCCAGTCGCTCGCGACGGCGTCGGTGACCACGCCCGAGCGGTAGCGTGCATCCATGCTAGAGGTCGCGACGACGACATGCGCGTGCAGGTTCGGCAGGCGTTCGCGCAGGGCGTCCAGCCAGTGCGTGCCGTACACATCGGCCGGCGAGCGCACGCCGAAGTAGACGTGGACCGGATTGGCCATGCCGGCCTCGGCCATGCCCCGCAGGATGGAGAGGATGGGCGCAAGCCCCGTGCCGCCGGCCACGCAGATGACCGGGTCGGCGTTCTTGCGGCGCAGGTAGGCGGTGCCCAGCGGGCCGCTGACGCGCACGTCGTCCCCGACCTTGAGTTCGGTGGCCACGTAGGCGGTCACGCGTCCGCCCGGTACCAGCCGCACATGGAACTCCAGCGCCTGCTCTGTATCGGCGACTGCCATGGAGTAGGGCCGGACATGCCGGGGCGTGAACTGCAGGGTCGCGTACTGGCCCGGCGAGAACGCGAGCGGCTTGGCCAGCTCCAGGCGGATCCGCTTGATGTCGTGCGTCATGTCTTCGATCGCGACGACCTTCGATTTGATGATCCGGGCCGGGTGCACGACGATCTCGTCCACCTCCGGCAGTTCGATCGCGCAGTCTTCGACCAGCGTCGTCTGGCAGGCCAGCACGGTCTGGCCCGGCGCGGAGGGTGCGTTGATCTCGGTGCCGCCGGTGGCGACGACGTTGCCCGAGAGCACGCGGCAGCGGCACGTTCCGCAGCGTCCCGACATGCAGCTGTACGAGATGGGGACCTGATGCGCGCGCAGCACTTCGAGCAGGTTATCGCCGGCGCGCGCGCTGACGATGCGCTGCAACGGGGTGAGGGTGACGTCCATGGCCAGTGTCTCCGGGCTGGTCTGTCTGTAGGTGTGGACGCATCATGACGCGCTTGACGCCATACACAAATAGAAGCAACCTGATGTGCCATATCACTCGCAGTGATAATGCGAGACGGCGAGGAGACACGCCATGGAACTGCAAGACATCGACCTCAACCTGCTGGTCGTCTTCAATGAATTGCTCCGGCAGCGGCGCGTGTCGGCCGTTGCCGAGACCCTCGGCATCACGCAGCCGGCGATCAGCAATGCGCTGAACCGGCTGCGCAAGCTGCTGGGCGATGAACTGTTCATCCGCACCTCGAAAGGGATGATCCCGACGCCGTTTGCCGAGACGCTCGCCGAGCCGTTCGCCTACGCGCTCGGGGCGATCTACAACTCGCTCAACGCCACCTCCAGGTTCGAGCCCGCCACCAGCACGCGCGCCTTCACGATCGCGATGACGGACATCGGCGAGATCTATTTCCTGCCGACGCTGATGCGCCGGCTGGCCAAGGACGCGCCCGGCGTCACGGTCAGCACGGTGCGCAACCACGCCGATACGCTGCGCGATGAGATGGAAGCGGGGCGCGTGGATTTGGCGATCGGTTTCCTGCCCGATCTGAAGTCGGGCTTCTTCCAGCGCCGGCTGTTCCGGCAGCGCTACGTGTGCCTGTTCCGCAAGGGCCATCCGCTGGCCAAGCGCGGCATGACGATGGCGGGCTTTCTGGAGGCCGAGCATGTGTCGATCGTCGCGGAAGGCACCGGCCACGGCATGGTGGATGCGACGATCCTGCGCGCCGGCCTGCCGCGGCGCGTGAGCCTGCACGTGCCGCACTTCATCGCGCTCGGGCACATCCTGCAGTCGACCGACCTGATCGCGGTGGTTCCGGAGGCGTACGCGACGCGCACGCTCAAGCCGTTCGGCCTCGACACGGCCGCGTGCCCGGTCAAGATTCCGGACATCACCATCAACGTGCTCTGGCACGCGCGCAACCACCGCGAGCCCGGGAACCAGTGGCTGCGGCAGCTGCTGTTCGAGACCTTTGCGATCTAGCGCAAGCGCGGCGGGCAGCTCGCCACGCAGGCGGCGCTGTCCGCGCGATGGCTCGACGGCCCGATGGCTCAGGCGCCTTCGGTGACGGCGTGCAGGGCGCCCTGCATCTCGACGCGCCGGGCCTGCGCGCCGCACAGGAAGATCGCGAACGATGCGATGGCGGCCGGCACGGCGACCAGCAGGAACAGCAGCTGGAACCCGATGTTCGCGGCCAGCAGCACGCCGCCCACCAGCGCGCCGCACACCGAGCCGAGGCGCCCGACGCCGAGCGCCCAACTGATGCCCGTCACGCGGCTCGCGGTCGGGTAGAACTGCGCGGCGAACGCATTGGCGCCGATCTGCGAGCCGCTGATGCAGAAGCCCACGCCCGTGACGGCGACGGCCAGCATCGTCCCCTGCGACACGCCGGTCAGCACCAGGAAGCCGGCACCGAGCCCATATGTGCAACACAGCACGACCGTGGCGGGATACCGGTCCATCAGGCGGCCGATGACCAGCGCGCCGACCGTGCCACCGAGCTGGTACATCACCGCGATGCGCGATGCCAGGGCCAGCGCCACGCCGCCCGAATGGATCAGCGTGGGCAGCCAGTTCGTCATGAGATAGACGATCAGCAGGCTCATGAAGAACACCGACCACAGCAGCAACGTGCCGGTCCGGAACGCGGGCAGGAAGAGCTGCCTGACCGGCGACCCCGGCGCACCTTTCTCCGCCGTTTCATGGAGCACGAAGCGCGTGTCCGGCGTGACCTGCACCGGCGCGATCCGGTTGAGCAGCCGGCCGACCGCGGCGCTCTGTCCGCCCTTGGCCACCAGGTAGCGGACTGACTCGGGCAGCGCCAACACCATTACCGGCAGCAGCAACAGCGGGATCACGCCGCCGAACAGCAGCACGCTGCGCCAGCCGAACTCCGGCACCAACTGGGCCGCGACGATGCCGCCGAAACCCGACCCGAGCGTGAAGCCGCAGAACATCACGGTGGTCAGGAACGAACGGCGGCGCTCGGGGCAGTACTCCGAGGTCAGGGCGATGGCGTTCGGCATCGCCCCGCCCAGCCCGAGCCCGGTGAGGAAGCGGAGCGCGACCAGCGCGCCGACCGACGGCGCGAACGCCGACAGCACGCTCGCCAGGCCGAAGGCCCCGACCGTGAACAGCAGCGTCTGCTTGCGCCCGATGCGGTCGGCCAGCGGGCCGAAGATCAGCGCGCCGACCATCAGCCCCGCCAGTCCCGTGCTGAACACGGTGCCCAGGACCGCGGGGCCGACATGCCAATCCTGCGCCAGCGCCGGCGCGATGAAGCCGACGCATGCCGTATCGAATCCGTCGATGGCGACGACGAAGAAGCACAACAGCACCACGCTCCACTGGAACGCGGAAAAGCGCTGGCGGTCGAGCCAGGCGCGGACGTCAATCACGGGACTTGGGGGCAGCATGATGTCTCCTTCACGCTCTTGTGTGGTGTGTGCCGCGAAGCGTGCCCGCGCGGCAGGACGCAGTCCAGTCGCATGGTGAATGCCCGCCATTCACGGGATTGATATTGGGCGCGGCCGGCGCATGTTGCGCTGCGGTGCCTGCGGTTGCCATGCGCCGCCGGGATGGCTGCACGGGCGCTCGGGCTATGATGGCTGCCTTCGTCTTCGTCCACGCGTCTCCCATTGCGCGGCGCAGCGCCGGTGTTCCGGAGGGTCGCCCGCAAGACGCTGCACATGCGAGACGCCGCCAACCTTCCGCTCGGATCACCCATGTCATTGCGCGCACTGCGAACCCTGGTCGCCATCGTCCACCACGGCACGTTCGCGCGCGCCGGCGAAGCGATCGGGCTCACGCAGTCGGCCGTCAGCCTGCAGGTCAAGGCGCTCGAAGACGAATTCGGCGTGCGCCTGTTCGACCGCTCGCGGCGCCAGCCCGCGCTCACCGAGGCCGGCCGCATCGTGCTCGCGCAGGCCGAGCAGATTCTCGCCCTCTACGACCACATTCCCGATTCGCTCAGCGATGAGAAGGCCCTGGTCGGACGGCTGCGCATCGGCGCCATCCAGACCGCGCTGGCGGGGCCGCTGCCCGATGCGCTGCTCGCGCTGCGCCGAGACCATCCGCTGCTGCGCGTGCATGTCGCCGCCGGGATGTCCGCCGAGCTGGCGCAGCGCGTCGCGGCCGGGGAGCTGGATGCGGCGATCACCTCGCAGCCGGTGCGCCCGCATCCGGCCGAACTCACCTGGACCACGCTCTACGAAGACCGCTTCTGGCTGCTCGCGCCGCCGCAGCACGCCAACCGCGATGCACGCACGCTGCTCGAGGAACTGCCGTTCATCCGCTTCGACGCGCAGGCCTGGGCCGGCCGGATGATCGCGGCCGAACTGCGTCGCCTCGGGGTGCGCGTGCGCGAAGAAATGGTGCTCGACAGCCAGGAGGCGATCGTCCGCATGGTCGCCAGCGGCCTGGGCGCGGCCATCGTCGCGCTGTCCGACGCGGTGCTCGCGCATCTTCCGCCGCTGGTGCGGTTGCCGTTCGGCCAGCCGCAGCTGCGTCGCGCGGTCGTGCTGCTCGAGCATGCGTCGCGTCCCGCGCAGCGTTTCACGCAGGCGCTGACCGATGCGGTGACCCGTTCTGCCATGAGAATTTCTCATCGGCAGAACGACAAATAACAATTATTGCTTCTATGTCTACGTGATAACTTGGGCGCCGTCACCGCTTCATGCCCAGCGCCCCATGTTCCACGTCGACCCGCTCATCCGTTCGTCCCGCCGTCGCCGGCCAGCCCTTCGCACGGGAGCCCCGTCATGACCGGCGCCGTGCTGCTCGCGCTCGCGCCGGTTGCGCTGCTGGTGGCGCTGGGCCACCTCATCCGGCGCACCGGCTTCGTGGCCGACGCGTTCTGGCCGCAGGCTGAGCGCCTGTGCTACTACATCCTGCTGCCCGCGCTGTTCATGCACAGCCTGGCGACGGCCCACGTGCAATCGCTGCCGGTGGCCGCGCTGGCCTGTGCCCTGATCGGCTCGACCGCCATGGTTGCGCTGATGGTGGTCGCCGCGCGTCCGCTGCTGAAGGTGGACGGGGCCGCGTTCACGTCGGTGTTCCAGGGGGCGATCCGCTTCAACAACTATGTCGGTGTGTCGCTGGCGGCCGGCCTGTTCGGCGCGAAAGGCGTCGCGCTGGCGGCCGTGTGCAATGCGGCGATCGTGCCGTCGGTCAACCTGATGTGCGTGCTGGTCTTCGCGCGCTACGGATCGGTGCGGCTGCGCGGCGCCGCGGTCGCGCGGCAGATCGTCACCAATCCGCTGGTGGTCGCCTGCGTCGGCGGGATCGCGCTGCAGGTCGGCGGCATCGAGATCCCGGCCATCGTCGAGCCGGCGGTCCGGGCACTCGGCAGCGCGTCGATGCCGCTGGGCCTGCTGTGCGTGGGCGCCGCGCTGAACCTGGGCGAGAGCCGTTCGTGGTTCGGGCCGATCTGCGTGTCGTCGGCGTTCAAGTTCCTGCTGATGCCGGTCTCGACCTTCATGATCGCGCGCATGGTCGGCCTGGGCGAGGTCGCGATGACGGTGGCCCTGCTGTTCCAGGCGCTACCGACGGCATCGTCGTCCTACATCATGGCGCGCCAGCTCGGCGGCGATGCGCCGCTGATGGCGGGCATCACAGCCGCGCAGACGATGCTGGCGGCCATCGCCATCCCGGTCGTGACGGCGGGGCTGATGGCGCTGCGGCCGCTGCTCTGAGGCCGGCCGGCGAGCGCAGCGCATCGGGCAGCGCGGTCTGGATGGCGCCGATGCGCAGCCGTCCGACCAGGGCCTTCTCATCGCTGAGCGAATCGGGGATGTGCTCGTAGCGGGCGAGAATCAGTTCGGCTTGCTGGACCGCGGCGTCGCGGTGGTCCCGGGTTCGGGTTTCGGCATGCCGGGTTGCCTACGCCTGTCGTACGCGACATCGGAGGCGCGGCTCGAACTGGCGGCAGCGCGGTTGGCAAGCGCGCTGCGCAGGCTCGGTGACTGATCGACGCGAAAGGCGATGTCGATTATAGACATCGTATTTTGGCGCTTTTATAGCGTCGAGTATCAGTCATCAGGCGGGCATGCTGCTCGCCATGACTGCCAAGCGCCCAGACCCCTCGCCGGCCAGCCCGGCCCCGATCTCGATTGCCTTGGGCAAGCGTGTCAAGCAATGCCGGCACGCCGCCGACAAATCCCAGGAAACGCTGGCCTTCGAAGCGCACGTCGACCGGACCTATATCTCGTCGATCGAGCGCGGCATCGCCAACCCGTCGGTCGAGACGCTGGCCAATATCTGCCATTGCCTGGGGGTCACGCTCTCCGAACTGTTCGCGCCGCTGGACGGCGTATCGCTCGCACCGACCGGCAGGCGGCGGGCCAACACGGCGGCACCGCCGGAGATCAAGCGCGGCCGGCTGCGGTGAGGGCACGTCAGGTGCGCTCAGGCGCGAGCGGGATGGTCATCGCTTTCCGATAGGGCGTCGGCACCGTCGGGCAATACCGGCGCGTCTGCATGCGCGCCCTGCTCGCGGTAGGTGGCAGGCGGCACGCCAAACTGCTTGCGAAATTCGCGGCCGAGGTGCGACGCGTCGGCGAAGCCGCAGCTCAGCGCGATGTCGGCAACCGTCCGATCGGAGCTCGTCAGCAGCCACGCGGCGGTGCCGAGCCGCACGTGTTTCGCGAACGCCTGCGGGCTTCGGCCGGTCTCGGCCTTGAACAGCCGTTCGAGCTGCCGAGTCGACATGTCGAGCTTGCAGGCGAGTGCCTTGAGCGGCAGCGCGCCCCCCACATGCTGTTCCATCAGCAGAATCGCGCGCTTGACCTTCGGGTGTGTCGCGGGCTCCAGGCCGGGTGGATGCGGCTGCGGCGCGTTCCCTTTCTGCATCTCGCCAACGAGCAGGATGCGCAGCGCCTTCTGCACGGTTGCGTGGTCGAAGTGGCGTAGCAGGATCGCCGCGGCGACGTCGATCGACGCGCGCCCGCCCGAGCACGTGATCCTGCGCCGGTCGATCACGAACAGGCGGTCGGCGATCAACAGGTCCGGATCGGCTGCGGGAAAGCGCTCGATGAAATCCCAGTAGTGGAACCAGCTCACGCAGGTGCGGTGCCCTTCCAGCACCCCCGCGCGCATCAGCGTGAACACGCCGGTACAGATGCCGACGATCGTTGCACCCTCGGCGGCCGTGCGGCGGATGAAGTCGAGCGTTTCGGGCCCCGCCTGCGGCCCTGAGTGCAGCAGCCCGCCGACCACGACCACGTAGTCGAACGGCTGTGCCTCGTCAAAGGTTTCCCACGGCGTGACCTGGATGCCGCAGCTTGCACGCACCGGCGCGAGCGTCTCACCGATCACACTCCATGCGCAGCGCACCGGCTTGCTGTAGTCGCCGTCATCGGCGGACAGCCGCAGCATGTCGACGAACCCCGAGAACGCCGTCAGCGTGAAGTTCGGCAGCAGCACGATGCCGAAACGGATGCGCTTGGGCATCGATTCGGCGCGGGGCAAAGCGGGGGCGTCGGATGTCATCGCGGCAAATCTCATCGTGCCGGGCGGGCGGTCACTCTGTTGATGGAGACGGCAACCGGGGGCGTGACCGGAAGGACCCATGGGCGGCGCGGGTGCAGCCAGCGTCGCCGATCGGTTTCGCGCGGACTTGCGGTTTTGCGTCGCAAATCATCGCCCAAGCGTCCATTCGCGCTGGTCGGCACGCCGCTTGGCGGCGGTATCCCACGCTGATGCCGTTTTTGTTCTATCGGCCAATTTAGCGCTTTGGTGTACTGGCGTCCAATGCGACTCAACGCGCGTCCCCGCAAAGGCTGCCAGATGAACGTCAGTGTCTTCGACCTGTTCAAGATCGGTATCGGCCCGTCCAGCTCGCACACGGTCGGCCCGATGATCGCCGCTTGCCGCTTCGCCTCGCATATCGAAGACGCCAATCTGCTCGGCTTCGTGCGGCGCGTGCGGGTCGAACTGTACGGCTCGCTCGGCGCGACCGGCAAGGGCCACGGCACCGACAAGGCCGTGCTGCTCGGCCTCGAAGGGCATTTGCCCGACGTGATCGATCCCGACCGGATCGAGCCGCGCCTCGCTGCCATTCGCGCGGGCAAATCGCTGTCGCTGCTCGGCAAGCAGGCGATCCGCTTCGACGAGAAGGAGCACATCGGTTTCTACCGCAAGCTGATGAGCGGCACGAGCATCGTGCACCCGAACGGGATGCGCTTCCAGGCGTTCGACGAGCACGGCCAGCGGCTGGTCGAGAAGGAGTATTACTCGGTGGGCGGCGGTTTCGTCGTGAACCGCGACGGCGATCGCGTGAACGGCGTACGCGCCGCGGCCGAGGCACCGTATCCGTTTCGCACCGGCGAAGACCTGATGCGCCAGTGCCGCGAGCACGGGCTGTCGATCGCCGAGCTGATGCTGCGCAACGAATGCGCGCTGCGCACGGCCGATGCGGTGCGCGCGGGCCTGCTCACGATCTGGCGCACGATGGCCGCATGCGTCGAGCGTGGCGGCAAGGCCGAGGGCGAGCTGCCCGGCCCGATGCGCGTGAAGCGCCGTGCGGCCGAACTGTACAGCCGGCTGCGTGCGCGTTCGGAAGAATCGCTGCGCGACCCGCTGTCGATGCTCGACTGGGTCAACCTGTACGCGATGGCCGTCAACGAGGAGAACGCGGCGGGCGGCCGCGTCGTCACCTCGCCGACCAACGGCGCGGCCGGCGTGATCCCGGCGGTGCTGCATTACTACGTGAAATTCGTGCCGGGCTCGAACGAGCGCGGCATCGTCGAATTCCTGCTGACCGCCGCGGCGATCGGGATCATCTACAAGGAAACCGCGTCGATCTCCGGCGCCGAAGTCGGCTGCCAGGGCGAGGTTGGCGTGGCGTGCTCGATGGCCGCGGCCGCGCTTGCCGCCGTGATGGGCGGCACGCCCGACCAGGTCGAGAACGCCGCGGAGATCGGCATGGAGCACAACCTCGGCATGACCTGCGATCCGGTCGGCGGCCTGGTGCAGATTCCCTGCATCGAGCGCAACGCGATGGGCGCAATCAAGGCGCTGAACGCATCGCGCATGGCGCTCAAGGGCGACGGTACGCACTACGTGTCGCTCGATTCGGTCATCAAGACGATGCGCGAAACAGGCGCCGACATGAAGACGAAATACAAGGAAACGTCGCGCGGCGGCCTGGCCGTGAACGTCATCGAATGCTAACGAAGGGTCCATCCACATGAGCCGCTACTCGATATTCAGCCTGTTCCGCAACGGCCTGTCGTACCACCAGAATTGGGAGCGGCAGTGGAAGAGTCCTGAGCCGAAGCGCGAGTACGACGTCGTGATCGTCGGCGGCGGCGGGCATGGCCTGGCAACGGCGTACTACCTCGCGAAGGAGCACGGCATCACCAACGTCGCGGTGCTCGAAAAGGGCTGGATCGGCGGCGGCAATACCGCGCGCAACACGACGATC
Source organism: Ralstonia pseudosolanacearum (assembly GCF_024925465.1). Taxonomy (NCBI): domain Bacteria; kingdom Pseudomonadati; phylum Pseudomonadota; class Betaproteobacteria; order Burkholderiales; family Burkholderiaceae; genus Ralstonia; species Ralstonia pseudosolanacearum. The sequence continues at coordinate 1,583,046 of NZ_CP103852.1, forward strand.
GTGCGCTCGAACTATCTGTGGGACGAATCGGCCGCGCTGTACGAGAAGGCGATGAAGCTGTGGGAAGGGCTGTCGCAGGACCTGAACTACAACGTGATGTTCAGCCAGCGCGGCGTGATGAACCTCGCGCACACGCTGCAGGACGTGCGCGACACCGAGCGCCGCGTGAATGCGAACCGGCTGAACGGCGTCGACGCCGAATTCCTGACGCCCGAGCAGATCAAGGCCATCGAGCCGACGATCAACCTGAACAGCCGCTACCCGGTGCTCGGCGCGTCGATCCAGCGGCGCGCGGGCGTCGCCCGGCATGACGCGGTGGCGTGGGGCTTCGCGCGCGGCGCCGACCGTGCGGGTGTCGACATCGTCCAGAACTGCCAGGTGACGGGCATCCGCCGCGAAGGCGGCCACGTCGTGGGCGTCGATACGGTGAAGGGCTTCATCAAGGCGAAGAAGGTCGCGGTGGTCGCGGCCGGCAATACGACCACGCTGGCCGACATGGCCGGCATCCGCCTGCCGATGGAAAGCCATCCGCTGCAGGCGCTGGTGTCGGAGCCGATCAAGCCCGTCGTCAACTCGGTGATCATGTCGAACGCGGTGCACGCCTACATCAGCCAGTCCGACAAGGGCGACCTCGTGATCGGCGCGGGCATCGACCAGTACACGGGCTTTGGCCAGCGCGGCAGCTTCCACATCATCGAAGGCACGCTGCAGGCCATTGTCGAGATGTTTCCGGTGTTCTCGCGCGTGCGGATGAACCGCCAGTGGGGCGGCATCGTCGATGTGTCGCCGGATGCGTGCCCGATCATCGGCAAGACCGACGTAAAGGGCCTGTACTTCAACTGCGGCTGGGGCACGGGCGGCTTCAAGGCGACGCCGGGCTCGGGCTGGGTGTTCGCGCACACGATCGCGCGCGACGAGCCGCATCCGCTGAACGCGCCGTTCGCGCTTGACCGCTTCTATACGGGGTACCTGATCGACGAGCACGGCGCCGCCGCCGTCGCGCACTGAACTCGACCACCACCAGGAGAAGGAAACATGCTGCTGATCGACTGTCCGTGGTGCGGGCCGCGCGCCGAATCCGAGTTCACGTGCGGCGGCGAAGCCGACATCGTGCGCCCGGTCGCCAACGAGAACATGAGCGACCGTGACTGGGGCGATTACGTGTTCATGCGCGAAAACAAGCGCGGCCTGCACCGCGAGCAATGGCTGCACACGCAGGGCTGCCGCCGCTGGTTCAAGGTCGAGCGCGACACGGTCACCTACGAGATCAAGGGCTACGAAACGTTTGGCGGCACCGCCGCCCGTGCCAACGAAGGGGGCGCCAGCAAATGAGCCAGAAAGACCGTCTCGGTACGGGTGGCCGTATCAATCGTGCGATTCCGCTGACGTTTACGTTCAACGGCCGCACGTATCAGGGTTTCCAGGGCGACACGCTGGCGTCCGCGCTGCTCGCGAACGGCGTGCATTTCGTCGCGCGCAGCTTCAAGTACCACCGTCCGCGCGGGATCATGACGGCGGGCGTCGAGGAGCCGAACGCGGTGGTGCAGCTCGAGTCGGGCCCGTACAGCGTGCCGAATGCGCGTGCGACCGAGATCGAGCTATACCAGGGGCTCATCGCCACCAGCGTGAACGCCGAACCCTCGCTCGAAAACGATCGCTACGCGATCAACCAGACGTTGTCGCGCTTCCTGCCCGCCGGTTTCTACTACAAGACCTTCATGTGGCCGCGCAGGATGTGGCCGAAGTACGAAGAGAAGATTCGCGAAGCGGCCGGCCTTGGCAAGGCGCCCGACATGCGCGACGCGGACCGCTACGACAAGTGCTACGCGCACTGCGACGTGCTCGTCGTGGGCGGCGGACCGACCGGGCTCGCGGCCGCACACGCGGCGGCGATGGCCGGGGCGCGCGTCATCCTGGTTGACGACCGGCGCGAGCTTGGCGGCAGCCTGCTGTCGTGCCGCGCGGACATCGACGGCAAGCCCGCGCTGCAGTGGGTCGAGAAGATCGAAGCCCAGCTGCGCAAGCTGCCCGACGTGAGCATCCTCACGCGCAGTACCGCGTTCGGCTATCAGGATCACAACCTCGTGACCGTCACGCAGCGCCTGACCGATCATCTGCCGATCTCGATGCGCAAGGGCACGCGCGAGCTGCTGTGGAAGGTCCGCGCCAAGCGCGTCATTCTCGCAACGGGCGCGCACGAGCGGCCGATCGTGTTCGGCAACAACGACCTGCCGGGCGTGATGCTCGCGGGCGCGGTGTCCACGTACCTCCATCGCTTCGGCGTGCTGCCGGGGCTTGACGCCGTCGTGTTCACGAACAACGACCGCGCCTACCAGACCGCGCTCGATCTGAAGGCGTGCGGTGCGAAGGTCACGGTCGTCGACGCGCGCGCACCCGGCAACGGTGCGCTGCCCGCCATTGCGAAGCGCCAGGGTGTCACGGTGATGCATGGCGCGGTGATCACGGCTGCGTCCGGCAAGTGGCGCGTGTCATCGGTCGACGTTGCGTCTTACGCGAACGGGCAGGTGGGCGGCAAGCAGAAGACGCTGCCGTGCGATCTCGTCGCGACGTCGGGTGGCTTCAGCCCGGTGCTGCACCTGTTCGCGCAATCGGGCGGCAAGGCGCAGTGGAACGATGACACGGCGTGCTTTGTACCGGGCAAGTCCGTGCAGGCCGAGGCGAGCGTCGGCGCGGCTGCGGGTGAATTCGCCCTTGCGCACGCGCTGCAGCTTGCCGTGGATGCGGGGACCGAGGCTGCACAGGCGGCGGGTTTCACGGCCGCGCAACGCACTGTCGCACCGCGGGTCGCGGAAACGGCCGAAGGCGCGCTGCAACCGCTGTGGTGCATCGGTAGCCGCGAGGCCGCCGCGCGTGGGCCGAAGCAGTTCGTTGACTTTCGGAATGACGTGGCGGTCACCGACATCCTGCTCGCCGCGCGCGAGGGTTTCGAGTCGGTCGAGCACGTTAAGCGCTATACGGCGATGGGCTTCGGCACCGATCAGGGCAAGCTCGGCAACATCAACGGGATGGCGATTCTCGCCCAGGCGCTCGGCAAGTCGATTCCGGAAACGGGCACGACGACGTTCCGCCCCAACTACACGCCCGTGTCGTTCGGCACGTTCGCGGGCCGCGAACTGGGCAACTTCCTCGATCCGGTCCGCAAGACCTGCATCCATGCGTGGCATGTCGAGCACGGTGCGCTGTTCGAAGACGTCGGCAACTGGAAACGGCCCTGGTATTTTCCGAAGGACGGCGAAGACCTGCATGCGGCCGTGAAGCGCGAGTGCCTGGCGGTGCGCAACGGCGTCGGCATGCTCGATGCGTCCACGCTCGGCAAGATCGACATCCAAGGGCCCGACGCGGTGAAGCTGCTGAACTGGATGTACACGAACCCGTGGGGCAAGCTCGACGTCGGCAAGTGCCGCTACGGGCTGATGCTCGATGAGAACGGGATGGTGTTCGACGACGGCGTGACCGTGCGCCTCGCCGACCAGCATTTCATGATGACGACCACGACGGGCGGCGCGGCGCGGGTGCTCACCTGGCTCGAGCGCTGGCTGCAGACCGAGTGGCCCGACATGAAGGTGCGGCTCGCGTCCGTCACCGACCACTGGGCGACGTTCGCGGTGGTCGGCTCGAAGAGCCGCAAGGTCGTGCAGAAGGTGTGCCAGGACATCGACTTCGGCAACGAAGCGTTCCCGTTCATGAGCTATCGCAACGGCACCGTCGCGGGCGCCCGCGCGCGCGTGATGCGGATCAGCTTCTCGGGTGAACTGGCTTATGAAGTGAACGTGCCGGCCAATGCCGGGCGCGCGGTGTGGGAAGCGCTGATGGCCGCGGGTGCCGAGTTCGACATCACGCCGTACGGCACTGAAACGATGCACGTGCTGCGCGCGGAAAAGGGCTACATCATCGTCGGCCAGGACACCGACGGCTCGATCACGCCGTACGACCTCGGGATGGGCGGCCTCGTCGCGAAGACGAAGGACTGTCTCGGCAAGCGTTCGCTCGCGCGTTCCGATACCGCAAAGGCGGGCCGCAAGCAGTTCGTCGGCTTGCTGACCGACGATGCGCAGTGCGTGCTGCCGGAGGGTGCGCAGATCATCGCCCCGGACACGCAGGTCTCCATGACGGAACCGACGCCGATGGTCGGCCACGTGACATCGAGCTACTACAGCCCGATCCTGCAACGGTCGATCGCGCTGGCGGTGGTGAAGGGGGGGCTGAGCAAGATGGGCGAGAGCGTGGTGATTCCGCTGGCCAACGGCAGGCGTGTCACCGCGAAGATCGCGAGCCCGGTTTTCTACGATACGGAAGGGGTGCGTCAGCATGTGGAATGAGACGAGAAGCGAGGCACAGGTGGCGGGCATGGGCAGCGTGCGCCTCGAGTCGCCGTGCGTGGGCGCGGCCGAGCTGCTGCGGACGTGGCAGGCCCGTGCACCGGAAGCCTTCATGCTGCGCGAGCGGCCTTTTCTGGAGCTCGTCAACGTGCGGGGCGAGCTGAACGACCCCGCGTTCCTCGCTGCGTTCGAGCGCGTGATCGGCTGCCGGCTGCCGGCCGCACCGAATACGGTGGCGCGCAGCGCCGAGTACGACGTGCTGTGGCTCGGCCCCGACGAGTGGCTCGTGCGCTCGAACGGCCCAGTGCGGGCAGGCGTGCTCGAGGCGAAGCTGGCACAGGCCGTACAGGGTTCGTATGCCGCGGCGGTCGACGTCGGCAGCGGCTATACGGTCGTCGAGATCCGCGGCAAGCGCGTGCGCGACGTGCTGACGCGCGGCTGCCCGCTCGACCTGCATCCGCGTGCGTTCAAGCCGGGCCAGTGCGCGCAATCGCATTACTTCAAGGCGGCGATTGTGCTGATCCCGATCGGCAACGACACGTACGAGATCGTCGTGCGCCGCAGCTTCGCCGACTATTTTGTCCGCATCATGCTCGATGCGGCCGCGCCATTGACGTCATGAAGCCGATCGACACCCCTTTCGGTGACCCGCTCGCAGCGCTCGATCTGTCGCGCCTTCCCGGGCGTGGCTGGAGCGTGTTCGTCGATGCGTTGACCGTGCCCGTGCGGATCGGCATCCATCCGCACGAGCAGGCTGCCCCGCAGCCGATCGTGATCGACGCGCACCTCGGCTACGGCTGTGAACCGCGCGAAGACGGCGACTGGATCGACTACGACGGCTATTGCACGCGGGTCACGGCGTTTCTTTCCGGCAAGCCGCATACGCGCCTGCTGGAGACGCTGGCCGCCGAGATCGCGGCGTTGTCGTTTCGCGAATGGCCGGCGCTCGGCGTGCTGACCCTCGCCGTGCACAAGCCGAAGATCCGGCCCGGCACGCAACGCGTCGGTGTTGCGCTCGAGTGGACCCGGGCCGATTACCTGCGGTGGAGCGGGAGGGGCGCCTAGCCGTTGACTGGACGCGGGCCGCATCGTCGGGATCGATGCCGCGCAATCGCAGGCGTTCGGCGCCCCGATGCGTCAATCGACACGGAAAGCTCGGCCACCGTTGCAGTGCGATCGTGGCCGGCCTGCGTTGGACTCACTGGAAGACGACGGTCCGGTCTGCGTTCAGGAAGACCCGCCGTTCAATGAACGCCTTGACCGCGCGCGCGAGTGTCAGGCATTCGACGTCGCGGCCGACGGCCAGCAGGTGTTCAGGCCGGTACGAATGATCGACCCGCTCGACCACCTGCTCGATGATCGGGCCTTCGTCGAGATCGTCGGTGACGAAGTGCGCGGTCGCGCCGATCAGCTTGACGCCGCGCGCATGGGCCTGGTGATACGGCTTCGCCCCCTTGAAGCCGGGCAGGAAGGAATGGTGAATGTTGATCGCGCGATTGACGAGTTTCTTGCTCGTCTGCGCAGAAAGCACCTGCATGTAGCGCGCGAGGATCACGAGCTCCGCGCCGCTGGATTCGAACAAGTCCAGCCACTGCGCTTCCTGCTGCGCCTTGGTTTCCGGTGCGATCGGGAAGTGGCGGAACGGCAGGTCGTGCTGGCGCGTCAGCGGTTCCAGGTCAGGGTGGTTCGAGGCGATGCCGACGATGTCCATCTTCAGTTCGCCCATGCGCCAGCGGAACAGCAGATCCGCGAGACAATGCTCGAGCTTCGACACCATGATGAGCATCTTCGGGCGAGCCTGGGCGTCGTGGATCGCCCACTGCATGTCAAAGGCTTCCGCAATCGGGGCGAACTCCTGCCTCAGCACGTCGAGGGGCAGCGCCTGTGCATCCGTCGGATGAAAGACGCAGCGGACAAAGAAGCGGTGGTTCAGGTCGTCATCGAACACGGTCAGTTCGTCGATGTAGCAGTGGTGGCGCTCAAGCAGGCCGACGACGGCGGCCACCTGGCCGGGGGCGCTCGGGCACGACAGCGTCAGAATGAATGATGGTGAACGGGACAGCGCATCCATGCGATTCCTCTTTTGGGGTTGACCGACCGGCGGGCGCATCGTGCGTACGCGCATGCCATGCGCGCAGTAGAGCAGGGCGAAGGGCGGTTCGAATAGAACCAAATCGCCGCGTGGCTGGTCTTGGCCCGCCAAGACGGAAGGGTGGGGCGTGCTGGGGATGGCGTGAGGTGCGACGAGCTCGACCGGCTGTGCGGCGCGTGTCGCGGCATTTTGGCGAGGTCTGCGCCGCGAAGGCTTGCCAGCGTACGCAAGGTGAGGTCGTGCTCTTGCCAGCGAGCGATGCGGCGCCTTTCTTGTTCCGGGTATCGCTTGCCGGGTATGACTTCGCGCAAGTAGCGGTCAAGCGCGTCCCGCAAGGCTATCTGCCCGGCTTCGGTCCGATCGAAGTAGACGCCGATGGTGATGTCGGCTTTCGCGCGGTCGGCCCACTGCTGGGCTTGCTGCCGTGTGTCGAACGTGCGGTGGATGGGCTTGTGTCCGCGCTTGCGAATTTCGGCGCGCCAATCGAAAGGTTGATGTTTCGCCTGGCCCGATTCTCCGTTCCGGAAAAATTCCGGCAAAGGGTACCGTTTCGGCACTGCGCCCCCTCGCTAGGGACGAAAAAAAAGCACCTGCGATTTCTCGCAAGTGCTTTTTTTTCTACTGCAAATTCGGTGGTGGGGCGTGAGTGACTCGAACACTCGACCTACGGATTAAGAGTCCGCTGCTCTACCAACTGAGCTAACGCCCCGAAGAAATGAGACTATATCAAGGTTTTTCAGATCACGCTAGTCTTTCGTGAAATTTTTTTCGAAACCGCGGCATCGCTGTGCAGCGCCTCGACAAACTGAGCCAGTCCGCGCGTCGGATGCTTGTCGCGGTGGCGCACGATCAGCAGCGGGCGGGCGATACGCGGCAGGCCGCTGTCCACGATGGCCAGCCGCCCGTCGCGCAGGGCGTCGTTCACCACGTGCCGCGACAGGCAACTGATGCCGTAGCCCGCAGCCACCGTGCGCTGGATCGCTTCCGAATCCCCGAGCTCGAGTGCGACATGCAAGGGGCCGACGGCGGCGGCGATGCGGCTGTCGATCAGTTCGCGCGTGCCCGAGCCGGGTTCGCGCATCAGCCAGGCCGCCTGCCGCAGCGCCGCGTGCGAGACGCGACCGTGCGCGAGCGGGTGGTCGGGCGCGGCCACGATCACCATCTCATCTTCCATCCAGGGCTCGATCTCCAGGGCTTCGCCGCGGCACGAGCCTTCGATCAGGCCCAGGTCCACGTCGAAGCGCAGCACGGCGTCGACCACGTCCTGCGTATTGCCGATCAGCACGTCGAGCTGGCTGTCGGGGGCGATCTGCTGGCGGAAGCGCGCGAGCAGGGCGGGCAGCACGTAGTTGCCGATGGTGCTGCTGGCCGCGAGCTTGAGGCGCACGCTGGGTTGCTGCGTGGCGTGCTCCAGCGCGTCCGCGTGATCGAGCAGCGCCTGGGCTTGCGGCAGCAATTGCCGTCCGAGCGCGTTCAGGTGCAGGCGGCGGCCGTGCCGGTCGAACAGCGGCTGCGCCAGCGCGGACTCCAGTTCCGCCAGCGCCGCGCTCACCGCGGACTGCGACAGGCTGAGTTGCGCGCCGGCGGCCGTCGTGGTCTCGCAGCGCGCCACGGCCACGAAGACGGACCATTGGCGCAGGGTGACGCGCGGCACCTTGTTATCCATAAAATTGGTTATTGATAAGAAAATTACCCGTTTCTCATGTTAGCACTGTGCGCATATCGTTATGCGAATAACGAATAAGCGGGGCGAGCGTGATGGCGACAGCGCAAAAGCAGTGGGCGGCCGACGGCGGGCTCCGGTGGGACGGACGCATGTTGGCCGGTGCAGGCCTGCTGGCGGGCTGCGCCGGCGTGGCGATGATCGCGGGCGCGACGGCATGGGCCGGCCACCTGGGCCTGAGCGCGCTGACGCTCGCCATCCTGCTGGGCATGGCGATCGGCCACGTGCCGGGCCACCAGCGCTGGCTGACGGCGGGCACCATCCAGTTCGCGCGGCACACGTTGCTGCGCGCCGGCGTGGTGCTGTACGGCGCGCGGCTCACGCTTGCGCAGGTGCATGATCTCGGCGCGAGCGGCGTGGTGATTCCGCTGCTGGTGCTGGCGGCCACCATGCTCTCAGGCGTGTGGGTCGGCACGCGTGTCTTCGGCCTGTCGCGGCCGCAGGCGGTGCTCGTGGCGGCGGGCAGCGCGGTGTGCGGCGCGGCGGCGGTGCTGGCCGTAGCGCCGGCGGTGAAGGCATCGCCGCGCGAGACAGCGGTCGCGATCGCCAGCGTGGTGCTGTTCGGCACCGCCGGCATCTTTCTCTATCCGTGGCTGTACGCGCTGGCGATGCATGCCGGCGTGGCCGTGGTGCCCGCGCATTTCGGGGTCTACATCGGTTCGACGCTGCACGAGGTGGCGCAGGTGATCGCCGCCGCGCGGCCGCTGGGCGATGACGCGGCCAATGCCGCCGTGGTCAGCAAGATGGTGCGGGTCCTGGCGCTGGCGCCGTTGCTGGTGGTGCTCGCCTGCACGATGCCGGCAGAAGGTCCGGCTTTGGAGGCGGGTTCGGGTGAAGGTGCGCTGCGCAGGGCGGCCGGTCACGCGTGGCGCGCGATGCCGTGGTTTGCGGTCGGCCTGTTGGGCGTGACGCTGCTCAATTCCGCCGGCGCCATCCCCGCTGCCTGGCACGCGCCGATCGACGCGATCGATACCGGCATGCTGGCCTGCGCGATGTTCGCCATCGGCACGCAGACGCATGTGCCGATGCTGCTCAAGTCCGGCGTGCGTCCGCTGCTGTGCGCTGCGGTGCTGTGGGTCGGGCTGGTTGCGGGCGGCGCGGCGATCAACGCCGGGGTGCGCTGGCTGGCGGGCTGACGCGGGCGTCGCCTGTCAGGGTCCGCAGGTCGTCGCGCAGGCGTTGCGGGTCGGCGTGCGCGAGGGTGCCGTCGATCTCACCGTGCAGTGCCTGCCAGACCGGCAGTGCGCGGGTCAGCGCCTTCAGGCCGGCCGGGCGCAGGCGCAACAGCCGGCTGCGCCGGTCGGCCGGGTTTGCTTCGATCGCCACCAGGCCACGGCGCTCGAGCGGCTTGAGCGCCGCGGTGAGCGTGGTCCGGTCCATCGCCAGCAGCTCGGCCACTTCGCCCATCGCCGCGGGCTGCGGGCGGTTCAGCGACATCAGCAGCGAGAACTGCCCGTTGGTCAGGTCCAGCGGCCGCAAGGCTTCATCGAAGCGCCGGGCGAGCGTGCGCGCCGCGCGCTGCACATGCAGGCACAGGCACGTATCGCGCACCAGCAGCGTGGTCTCGAACGGAATGGCGGCGGCGGGTGATCGGGGCATGGTTTGACTTTGACGGATGCCTTATTAGTATTGATATCAACGTAATTCGTCAAGCATCGTCCATCCTCACGTCAAGGAGGTCCGGTCATGCAGCAGCACCCTGTGGTTTCGAGAGAGGAATGGTTGGTCAAGCGCCGCGCGCTGCTGGCCAGAGAGAAGGAGGCGATCCACCAGCGCGATGCCATCACCGCCGAGCGGCTGGCGCTGCCGTGGGTCAAGGTCGACACACGCTATGTGTTCGATACCGCGTCAGGCAAGAAGACGCTGGCCGACCTGTTCGACGGCCGCAGCCAACTGATGGTCTACCACTTCATGCTCGGTCCGGGCTGGGCGGCAGGCTGTCCGGGTTGCTCGCTGGTGGCGGACCACCTGGGCGGAACGCTCGCGCACCTGAATCATCACGACGTCACGCTGATCGCCGTGTCGCGCGCGCCGCTGCCCGAAATCGAGGTCTACCGGCAGCGCATGGGCTGGCAGTTTCCGTGGGCCTCGTCGTTCGGCACGACCTTCAACCATGATTTCCGCGTCAGCTTCACCCCGGACGAACTGGCCAGCGGCGCCGTCGACTACAACTACACGCCCACCCAATCAGCGCAAGCCAACGACGAACTGCCCGGCATGAGCGCCTTCTACAGGGACGAGGCGGGCAACGTGTATCACACGTACTCGACCTACGCGCGCGGGCTCGAAGACCTGATCGGCACCTTCCTGATCCTCGATCGGGCGCCGAAGGGGCGCAATGAGTCCGGCCCCATGGAATGGGTGCGCCGTCACGATGAATACGGGGAGGCCCCGAAGGCGAATGCCTGCTGCGAGGGCTGAGGGGGAGGGGCGATCAAAGGCGTGGTGCCCGAGGCCGGGGTCGAACCGGCACGCGCCGGTGAAGGCGCAGCGGATTTTAAGTCCGCGGTGTCTACCAATTTCACCACTCGGGCACGGCGGCCGGTGTGGACATGATGCGTACCGGCGCCGCAAATGAAAACGCCTCGCACGAAGCGAGGCGTTTTGTTTTTTGGCTCCCCGACCTGGGCTCGAACCAGGGACCTACGGATTAACAGTCCGGCGCTCTACCGACTGAGCTATCGGGGAACAGCGAAGAAATGAATTGTAGCTAGGTTCTGTTCAGCTCGTCAACACTTTTTTGCGATGACGATGAAGAAAGCTGCCGATCACCGTTCCAGGTACTGTTCCTTGTCCTTGACGTCCTTCCACTCCTCGGCGTCGGGCAGGGGCGTTTTGGTCTTGGTGATGGACGGCCAGCCGGCTTGTGCCAGGTCGGCATTGATGGCGATCCACTTCTGCTGGTCGGCGGGCACGTCTTCTTCGGCATAGATGGCGTTGACCGGGCATTCGGCCACGCAGACCGCGCAGTCGATGCACTCGTCCGGATCGATGGTCAGGAAGTTCGGGCCTTCACGGAAGCAGTCGACGGGGCAGACGTCCACGCAATCGGTGTACTTGCAGCGGATGCAGCTTTCGGTAACGACGTGAGTCATTTCGCTTGAAGAAGAAGCTAGGAATTCGTGGGGTCCCGGTCGAAGGCGGGGCCATGCCGGGAATCCCATATTGTAGCGCAGCCCTCGTGCCCGACGGCCGGCTCCCGTGTGGCCCGTCAGACAGTTTTCGCATGTGAATATGCGCTGGCGCCGGGGTGGCGCCGGCTCGGCTACTGCGCGTGCTCGATCACCATCTGCACGCGGGTGATGCCGTTGAAGGTGTTGTTGTCCAGCCGGTAGGCCACGTACGCCGAGGCGCCGAGCGGCTCTGCGTGGTTGAACCAGATCGCGTCGAAGCGCTGCTTGCCGCGCCCGAGTTGCAGCTTCAGGTGCTTGTCTTTGAGCACGGCCTGCGACAGCACGTCGAACTCGCCGCAGAAGCTCGGCGCCGGAAAGCCCTGGCCCCAGACGTGGGTTTCGAGCAGCTCCACGAACTGCGGCGTGAAGCACTCCGCTTCGGCCTCGCCGTCGGTTTCGAGCACGCGCGAGAGCAGGGATTCGTTCAGCCATTCGCGGCCGACCGCCTCGAAGGTCTCGACAAAGCGGTCGAAGCCGTCCGCATGCAGCGACAGCCCGGCCGCCATCGCGTGGCCGCCGAACTTGACGATCAGCCCGGGGCAGCGCTTGTGCACGGCGTCCAGCGCATCGCGCAGGTGGAAGCCGGGGATGGAGCGGCCCGAGCCCTTGATGACGCCGTCGTCGCCCGGCGCGAAGGTGATCACCGGCCGGTGGAACTTGTCCTTGAGCCGCGAGGCGACGATGCCGATCACGCCCTGGTGCCAGGTCTCGTTGTAGACCGCGATGGTGTGGCGGCCGGCGTCGTCCATGCTGGCCAGCGTGGACGCGAGGATCGCCATGGCTTCCTGCTGCATGCCGGCCTCGATTTCGCGGCGTTCCCGGTTCATGCCGTCGAGCTCGGCGGCGATGGCCATGGCGCGGTCGAAATCGTCGGTCAGCAGGCATTCGATGCCGAGCGACATGTCGGCCAGGCGGCCGGCGGCGTTCAGGCGCGGGCCCAGGCCGAAGCCGAGGTCGAAGGTGGAGGCGCGCCGCGCCTCGCGCCCGGCCACGCGGAACAGCGCCGCGATGCCGGCGCACATCCGGCCCGCGCGCATGCGCTTGAGGCCCTGCGCCACCAGCAACCGGTTGTTGGGATCGAGCCGGACCACGTCGGCCACGGTGCCGAGCGCCACCAGGTCGAGCAGCGCATCGAGGCGCGGCTGGTTCTGCGGCGTGAAGGCGCCGCGGCGGCGCAGCTCGGCCCGCAGCGCCAGCAGCACGTAGAACATCACGCCCACGCCCGCCAGGTGCTTGCTCGGAAAGCCGCAGCCCGGCTGGTTCGGGTTGACGATCACGCGGGCCTCGGGCAACTGCGCGCCCGGCATGTGGTGATCGGTGACGACGACGTCGATGCCCAGCGCGTTGGCCGCCGCCACGCCCGCCACGTCGGCGATGCCGTTGTCGACGGTGACGAGCACGTCCGGCCGCTCGCGCGCCGCCAGCGCGACGATCTCGGGCGACAGGCCGTAGCCGTACTCGAAGCGGTTGGGCACGATGTAGCCGACCTGCGCGCCCAGCATGCGCAGCCCGCGCACGCCGACCGCGCAGGCGGTGGCGCCGTCGCAGTCGTAGTCGGCGACGATCAGCAGGCGCTTGCCGGCGGCGATCGCGTCGGCCAGGTAGCGCGCCGCGTCGTCGATGCCCTTGAGCTGCGCGGGCGGCAGCAGATCGGTCAGTTCGGTCGACAGTTCGCTGGGTCGGGCCACGCCGCGCGCGGCCAGGATGCGCGCCAGGATGGGATGGATGCCGTGGCCGGCCAGCAGGCTGGCGGTCTCGGCGGAATGCGGGCGGATGGCGATGCGGGTCATTCAGGCAGGGATGGAAAGCGGGGATAGCGCATCGCGCAGGGTGCGCGGACGGCTCAGGCGGCGCAGCCAGCCGAGCGGCCCGCCGGCCAGCTCGCGGCGGGTGATGCGGTAGTGGGCGTAGTGCGAATCGCCGCTCAGCACCAGCGAGACGGCGTCGATGCGGCCGTCGGCCAGCGCGTCGGCGGCCGGGGCGAACCAGTCGCGGTCGCAGGCGCGCAGCGCTTCGATCCAGTCGTACCAGTCGGCCGACAGGAACGGGGCGCCGGCGGCGTCGAGCAGCACGGCGGCGCCGGTGCCGTCGGCGGGCAGGTCGGCCAGCGTCGCGGCGCTCAGCTCGGTCGCGCTGGCGGCGCGGCACAGGCCGGCGAAGAACGGATCGGCGCCGACCATGCGCTCGGCGATCGGCCGGGCGTCGACCAGCGCGCCCTGGCCGAACAGCCACACCGAATTGACCGGCAGCAGGCCGCGCGCGTCCCGGGCCCGGTTGACGGGGTGGTCGTACCACGTCATCTGCACCTCGTTCTGGAACTTGCGCCAGGCGCGTTCGTGTTCGCCCTGGTGCATCCAGATGTCGATGTTGTGGCCGGCGGCGCGCTGCGGGGCGGCGGCACGCAGTTCGCCGAACGGCGCGTCGGCCAGGTACCAGCGGGCGGGGTGGGGCGCCTCCAGCGTCAGGCCCGACTCGGCGATGAGCGGGGCGATGGCCTGGTGCAGCGCTTCGGCGTCGTCCGCTTCCAGCCGCAGCCGGCTGGGGTCGAGCATCACCAGGTGGTCCCGCGCGGCGTGGATATGGATCGGCTGCAGGCAGGCCCAGGTGCGGGTGTCGGCGGCGGCGCCGTCGGCCAGGCGCATGTACGGCGCGGACGGCAGCGTGCCCGCCGGCAGTCCGGCGTGCTCGGCCAGCCAGCGCTCGTGCGGCAGCGTGGGCAGGTAGGCGTCGTCGTGGCGCTCGCGGCCGGCCTCGCGGGCGCGGGCAAGCAACCTTTCGAGGCCGGGCAGGGTCAATTGACGGTAAGCATCGTCCGCCACCTCGGCCGCCGGCGCACAAAACGGGACAATCAGGGTGAGTTCGGGAATCATGGCCCCGAGATTGTAAACTTCCGGCTGGCCGGCGAGTGCGCCGGCTACATCACATCCAATGGGGACGCCCCTTTGAAATTTCCATACGAATGGCAGATCGGCTGGCGTTACACGCGCGCGAGCAAGCGCGCCAGCCGCAACAGCTTCATTTCCTTCATCTCGCTGATCTCCATGCTCGGCATCGCACTGGGCGTGGCCGCGCTGATCGTCGTGCTGTCGGTCATGAACGGCTTCCAGAAGGAGGTGCGCGACCGCATGCTGTCGGTGCTGTCGCACATCGAGATCATGGCGCCGGGCAGCCTGCCCGACTGGCAGCGCACCGCAAATGAGGCGATGCAGAACAAGGAGGTGGTGGGCGCCGCGCCATACGTGGGCGCGCAGGCCATGATCACGCGCGACGACGCGGTGCGCGGCGTGCTGCTGCGCGGTGTGTCGCCGGCCGACGAGCCCAAGGTGTCGGACATCGCCAAGGATTTCAAGTCGGGCGCCATCGACGATCTCCGGCCCGGCGAATTCGGCATCGCGCTGGGCGCCGAGCTGGCGCGCGGCCTGGGTGTGCGCCAGGGCGACAAGGTCACGCTGGTGGCCCCGCAGGGCACCATCACGCCGGCGGGCGTGCTGCCGCGCCTGAAGCAGTTCACCGTGATCGGCACGTTCGAATCCGGCCACTACGAGTTCGACAGCTCGCTCGCCCTGATCAACATGGAGGATGCCGAGCGGCTGTTCCGGCTGACCGGCCCGACCGGCGTGCGCCTGAAGCTGGTCGACATGCAGCGCGCGCCGCAGGTGGCCGAGGCGCTGTCGCGCACGCTGACCGGCGAGCTGTACATCCGCGACTGGTCGCGCCAGAACAAGAACTGGTTCGCCGCCGTGAAGACCGAGAAGAAGATGATGTTCATCATCCTCACGCTGATCATCGCGGTGGCGGCGTTCAACCTGGTCTCCACGCTGGTGATGACGGTGACCGACAAGCAGGCCGACATCGCCATCCTGCGCACGATGGGCGCGCAGCCGGGCTCCATCATGAAAATTTTTATTGTGCAGGGTGTGGCGATCGGCTTTATTGGTACCCTTTTGGGTGTGCTGTTCGGCACGCTGATCGCTTACAACATCGACGTGATCGTGCCGGCCATCGAGCATCTCTTCGGCGTGCAATTCCTGCCCAAGGACATCTACTTCATCAGCGAACTGCCCTCGGACCCTCGCGTGAACGACATCGCAACCATCGGCATCATTTCCTTCGTGCTCGCCTCGGTGGCGACGCTGTATCCGAGCTGGCACGCCTCGCGCGTGAATCCGGCGGAGGCACTGCGCTATGAGTGAAGCCGTGATGACCGCCAACGAGACCACGCATCGCGCCGAGTGGGGCGATACCGCGGTGCTGCAGGCGCAGGGACTGGTCAAGGCGTTCAGGCAGGGCGGCCTGAATGTCGATGTGCTCAAGGGGGTCGACATCCGCATCGGCGTGGGCGAGAAGGTCGCCATCGTCGGCGCGTCGGGCTCGGGCAAGAGCACGCTGCTGCATGTGCTGGGCGGGCTGGACGTGCCCACCTCGGGCCGCGTGTCGCTGCTCGGCAAGCCGTTCACCGCCATGAGCGAGCGCGAGCGCAATACGCTGCGCAACCGCGCGCTGGGCTTCGTCTACCAGTTCCACCACCTGCTGCCGGAGTTCACCGCGCTCGACAACGTCGCCATGCCGCTGCGCATCCGCGGCGAGAACGAAGCGCAGGCGCGCCATACCGCGCAGGCCATGCTGGCGCGCGTGGGCCTGGGCGAGCGCACGGCGCACCGGCCGGGCGAGCTGTCCGGCGGCGAACGCCAGCGGGTGGCGATGGCGCGCGCGCTGGTGGGCTCGCCCGCCTGCGTGCTGGCCGACGAGCCCACCGGTAACCTCGACGACCACACCGCCGGCGAGGTCTTCGACCTGATGCTGGAGCTGACGCGCACGCTCGGCACCAGCTTCGTCATCGTCACGCACGATATCGACCTGGCCGGACGCTGCGATCGCATCCTGCGGCTGCGCGACGGACATCTGCACCAGGAACGGTAAGCCACGCGACCGCCCGCCGCGCACCGCCATGTGGATCGACACCCACTGCCACCTCGACGCCCGCGAATTCGACGCCGACCGCGATGCGGTGATCGAGCAGGCGCGGGCAGCGGGCGTTCGCCACATCGTGGTGCCGGCGATCGCGCGCTGGAACTTCGACGTGGTGCGCGCGCTGGCGCACCGGCAGGCCGGCTGCTGCTACGCGCTCGGCATCCACCCGCTCTGCGCCGCGCAGGCCAGCGATGACGACCTGATCGAACTGCGCCGGCAGGTCGCCGCGTCGATGGACGACCCGCGCTTCGTCGCCGTCGGCGAGATCGGGCTCGACTTCTTCATCCCCGATCCGCAGGTCGAACGGCAGAACGCCGTCTACCAGGCGCAACTGAAGATCGCGCGCGAGTTCGATCTGCCGGTGCTGCTGCATGTGCGCAAGTCGCAGGACCAGGTGCGCAGCGCGGCGGCCAGGGCGGGCGTGCGGCGCGGTATCGCGCATGCCTTCAACGGCAGCGACGACCAGGCCCGCCACTACATCGAGACCGGTTTCAAGCTGGGCTTCGGCGGCGTGCTCACCTTCTCGCGCGCCCATCGCATCCGCCGGCTGGCCGCGGAGATGCCGCTCGAATCGATCGTGCTGGAAACCGACGCGCCCGATCTGGCCCCGGCCTGGCTGGCCGACGACCAGTTCAGCGAGCAGGTTGGCACGCGCAACGCACCGGCCGAGGTGGCCGGAATTGCCGCCGCGCTGGCGGAGTTGCGCGGCATTTCCCTCGACACGCTGGCCGCGCAGGCCCGGCGCAACAGTGTCGAGGCCATTCCCCGTCTGGCGGCGCTGCTCGAATCCTGACCCGCACCGATGCGCGCCCTGCTGATCGGCTTCGTCGCGGGGTGCATGGTGCTGCAGATGCGGCCGTCGCTGGCGCCGGTGTGGCAGCCGGTGCTGCTTGGGCTCGCTTGCCTGCTGGCGATGGCGTGGCTGCGGCGCGGCGGGCGGTTGCCCAGGCTCGTTCCCGTGATGGCCGTGCTGGCGGCGGCCTGCGCCGGCTTCGGCTGGAGCGACTGGCGCGCGCAGCAGCGCTTGTCCGTGGTGCTGGCGCCCGAGTGGGAGGGCAAGGACATCCGCGCGACGGGCGTCGTGGCCGAGCTGCCCCAGATCACCGAAGACGCCACGCGTTTCCTGTTCCGGATTGAATCCAGCGACGCGGGCGATGCCGTACCGCCGCGCGTGCGGCTGTCGTGGTACGGCCTGCGCAGCTGGCACGAGCGGCAGCGGGAGGCGGAGGCCGCCACCGATCGCCGCGCCGGCATTCCCGATCTGCAGCCCGGCCAGCGCTGGCAGCTGACGCTGCGGCTCAAGCGGCCGCACAGCCTGATGAATCCCGGCGGCTTCGACGGCGAATACGCGATGCTCGCCGACGATGTCCGTGCCGCGGGCTACGTGTACACGGGCAAACGCGCACGCAATGCGTTGATGGGCGATGCCGATGCCGATGCCGGTGTCGATGTCGGTCTCCATGTCGAGCGCTGGCGCGCCGCGGTGCGGCGGCACCTCTTGGCCGCGCTGCCCGAGGCTCGCTACGCGCCGGTGATCGTCGCCCTGGTGGTGGGCGACCAGAGCGGTATCGCGCAGGCGGATTGGGAGCGCTTCCGCCGCACCGGCATCAGCCATCTCGTCAGCATTTCCGGTCTGCACATCACGATGATCGCCGGGCTGTTCGGCGCGCTGTGGATGGCGCTGTGGCGGCGTTCGTTCGGCCTGGCCCGCTGGCTGCGCACACCGTTGCCGCTGCGCATGCCGGCCCAGCGTGCCGGCGCCGTTGCCGCCATGGCGGCGGCGTTCGCCTATTGCCTGCTGGCGGGGATGGGCGTGCCGGCGCAGCGCACGCTGCTGATGCTCGCGACCGTTGCCGTGGCGCGGCTGGCCGATCGCAGCGTGCCGGTCAGCCTGTCGCTGTGCTGGGCGGCGGCCTTGGTGGTGCTGGTGGATCCGTGGGCGGTCATGTCGGCGGGCGGCTGGCTGTCATTCGGCGCCGTGGCGGTCATCTTCCTGGCCGCGCGGATCGTTGCCGCCGATGCGCGGGACGACGGTCGCCGGCCCGCCTGGCCGGTGCGCGCCTGGCGCGGCCTGCGCGGCGCCGCGCGCGTCCAGCTGGCCGTGACGTTCGGCCTGCTGCCGTTGACCTTGCTGCTGTTCCAGCAGGTCTCGGTGGTGTCGGCCGTGGCCAACGCGCTGGCGATCCCGGTGGTCAGCTTTGTCACGACGCCGCTGGCGCTGATGGGCGCGGCGTTGCCCGAGCCATGGTCGCAGCCGGTGCTGGTGTGGGCCGAGGCCAGCTTCGCCTGGCTCATGCCGTGGCTGGATGCGCTGGCGCTGCCCGACTGGTCGGTGTGGGTGGCGCCCGCCCCGCCGGCCTGGGCGTGGGGGCTGGCCGTGGTCGGCGTGCCGTTGCTGCTCGTGCCGGGCGGGCATCGCGCCTGGGCCTGGCGGGCGCAGGGCGCGGTGCTGTTGCTGCCGATGCTGCTGGCACGCGCACCGGCGCCGCCGCCGGGCGAGTTCCGCATGGTCGCGTTCGACATCGGCCAGGGCGCCGCCACGCTGGTCGAGACGGCCGGCCACCGGCTGCTGTTCGATACCGGTCCGCGCCAAGGCGACCTGGCCGATGCCGCCGATCGCGTGATCGTCCCGTATCTGCGCGGACATGGCGTGCAGGCCATCGACACGCTGGTGGTCAGCCACGAGGACAGCGATCACGCCGGCGGCACCGAAACGGTGATGGCAGGGGTGCCGGTGCGCACCATGCTGGCGTCCCTGCCGCCCGGCCACCGGCTGGAGCGGCAGGCCCGCGCGCTCGGCATCGAGCCCGCCGGCTGCGCGGCCGGGCAGCGCTGGGCATGGGACGGCGTCGCCTTCGAAATCCTGCATCCGGTGCCGACGCCCTCCGATCGGGCGGCCGTGTCCAGCAATGCCCGCAGCTGCGTGCTGCGCATCGCCAACGCGCGCTACGCCGCCATGCTGGCCGGCGACATCGGCCGCGCCCAGGAAGCGGTGCTGATTGCCGCCGAAGCCCCGGAGCGGCTCATGGCAGATATCTTGCTTGTGCCCCATCACGGCAGCAGGACGAGCTCCAGCGGCGCGTTCCTGGACGCGGTCTCTCCGCAGGTGGCGGTGTTCCAGGTCGGCTACCGCAACCGGTACGGTCATCCGCATCCGCAGGTCTGGCAGCGCTACGGCGCGCGCGGCATCGAGCGGCTGCGCACCGATGCCACCGGGGCCGTCGTCATCGAGACGCGCGGCGATGCGCTGGCGGTGCGGACGGCGCGGTCGATGCGGCCGCGCTACTGGTCCTCGGCGCTGGAGGTGGCCGCCTTGGCAGAGACCACGGAGCCGACGGGCGCGCAGCCGTAAGACAGAGGCGGCGGCGGGTTTGCCCAAGTTGTGGACAGCAAAACCGCTGTGCTATAAAAACCACATGCCGCGCGCTGCGCGGTGGCGCCATCAGGGGAGAACAGCATGGCTGTCCGGTTCTACGATGAAATGCTCAGTTGGCATGGCGAGCGGAGTCCCCATGCCGCCGAGCCGGCCTCGCCGGCGCTGATGCGGCAAGGCGAGGTGCGCGGCCACTACGGACGCTTCGCCGAATGGCTGGACAACCAGTCGGCCGCGACGCTGGAGAACAAGCGCGCCGAAGCCGACCTGATCTTCCGCCGCGTCGGCATCACCTTCGCGGTCTACGGCGACAAGGACGAAGCGAACAGCGGCACCGAGCGCACCATCCCGTTCGACATCATTCCGCGCATCTTCCCGGCCGGCGAATGGGCGACGCTCGAGCGCGGCCTGCGCCAGCGCGTCGATGCGCTCAACCGCTTCCTGTACGACATCTACCACGCGCAGGACATCATCCGCGCCGGCCTGATCCCGGCCGACCAGATCTACAACAACGCTCAGTACCGCCCCGACATGCTCGGCGTGGACGTGCCGCGCGACATCTACGCGCACGTTGCCGGCATCGACATCGTGCGCGCCGGCGAGGGCGAGTTTTACGTGCTGGAAGACAACCTGCGCGTGCCTTCGGGCGTGTCGTACATGCTGGAAAACCGCAAGATGATGATGCGGCTGTTCCCGGAGCTGTTCGCGCGCAACCGCGTGGCGCCGGTGGCGCATTACCCCGACCTGCTGCTCGACACGCTGCGCAGCGTGTCGCCGCAGAGCATCTCCGACCCGACCGTGGTGGTGCTCACGCCCGGCATGTACAACTCGGCGTATTTCGAGCACGCCTTCCTGGCGCAGCAGATGGGCGTGGAGCTGGTCGAGGGCCACGACCTGTTCGTGAAGGACGATCACCTCTACATGCGGACCACGCAGGGCCCGCAGCGCATCGACGTGATCTACCGCCGGGTCGACGACGACTTCCTCGACCCGCTGGTGTTCCGCCCCGATTCCCAACTGGGCGCGGCGGGCCTGCTGTCGGTCTACCGGGCCGGCAACGTCACCATCTGCAACGCCATCGGCACCGGCGTGGCCGACGACAAGTCGATCTATCCGTACGTGCCCGACATGATCCGCTTCTACCTGGGCGAGGCGCCGATCCTCAACAACGTCCCGACCTACATGTGCCGGCGCCCGGACGACCTGCAGTACGTGCTCGACCACATGGGCGAGCTGGTAGTCAAGGAGACGCACGGTGCGGGCGGCTACGGCATGCTGGTGGGGCCCGCGGCCACGCAGGCGGAGATCGCCGCCTTCCGCGAGGTGGTCAAGGCGCGGCCCGGACAGTACATCGCGCAGCCGACGCTAGCGCTGTCCACCTGCCCGACCTACGTGGAGGCCGGCATCGCCCCGCGCCACATCGACCTGCGGCCCTTCGTGCTGTCCGGCAAGGACGTGCGCATGGTGCCCGGCGGCCTGACGCGCGTGGCGCTGCGGGAGGGGTCGCTGGTGGTCAACTCGTCGCAGGGCGGGGGCACCAAGGACACCTGGGTCCTGGAACGCTGACCGATCGCCATGCGAGCCATTGCCTCCGACCGCCGCACACACCGAACAGAACAGGGGAAGCCATGCTGAGCCGCACTGCCGACCATCTCTTCTGGATGGCGCGCTACACCGAACGGGCCGAAAACACCGCCCGCATGCTCGACGTCAACTACCAGACCTCGCTGTTGCCGCAATCGGCCGAAGTAGCGGAGCAGGGCTGGTGGGCCATGCTCGACATCTCCGAGCTGACGCAGGTCTTCGACGCACGCTACGGCCTGCTGTCGCGCGACGACGTGATCGACTTCATGGTGCGCGACATGACCAATCCGTCGTCGATCATGAGCTGCCTGCGCGGCGCCCGCGAGAACGCGCGGGCCGTGCGCGGCTCCCTGACCACCGAAGTGTGGGAGACCATCAACACCACCTGGCTGGACGTGCAGCGCATGATCGCCGACGGCATGCTGCGCGACGATCCGCCGCAGTTCTTCGAGTGGGTCAAGTTCCGCTCGCACCTGTCGCGCGGCGTGCAGGCCGGCACCATGCTCAAGGACGACGCCTTCCACTTCATGCGCCTGGGCACCTTCCTGGAGCGCGCCGACAACACCGCGCGGATTCTCGACGTGAAGTTCCAGTCCACCCCCACGCGCGACGAGGCGGCCGCCGAGCACGCCGATTTCTATCACTGGGCGGCCGTGCTGCGCTCGGTATCGGGCTTCGAGGTCTACCGCCAGATCTATCGCAACGTCATTACGCCGACGCGCGTGGCCGAACTGCTGATCCTGCGCAGCGACATGCCGCGCTCGCTGCTGGCCAGCATGGACGAGGTGGTGGCGATCCTGTCGACCGTGCGGAACAGCCAGTCCGCCGAGACCGAGCGGCGCGCTGGTAAACTGCATGCCGACCTGCGCTACGCCCGCATCGAGGACATTTTCGCGGTCGGCCTGCATCCGTGGCTGACCCATTTCCTGGAGCGGATCAACGATCTGGGCAATGGCATCAGCCAGGATTTCCTGGTGCCGCTCGATGTGGTGTGATAGCAGGCGCACTTTGTGTCCATCAGGGCGTCGCTTCGGGGCGGCGTCCGCGTCACCGTGAAATATCTGATCCAACATACGACGGCCTACCGCTACGCCGAGCCGTTGCGCCACAGCGTGCACGAACTGCGGCTCACGCCCCGCAGCGGCCGGCTGCAGCAGGTGGATAGCTGGCAGATCCACGTGCCCGGCAACCTGACGCGCGCCACCGACGGGTTCGGCAACGTCGTCCATCACTTCACCCTGGGCGGCCGCTTCGACACCATTACCATCGACGCGCGCGGCGTGGTGGAGGCGCCCGCCGACGTGGCCGTCGCCAGCCGGGGTTTTGCCGATGCGCCGGACCAGGGCCGCTACCGCGTGTCGCCGTTGTACTTCCTGGGCACGACGCTGCTGACGTCCGCACCGCCCGAGATGATCGCGTTCGCGCGGGAACACGCGCTGGTGGCGGGCAGCGCCGAGTCGGCGCTAGCACTGGCGCACGCCGTTGCCGAGCGCGTGCGCTACAAGCCCAACACCACCGACGTCGGCACGGCCGCCGCCGAGGCCTTCGGCCTGGGCACGGGCGTCTGCCAGGACCAGGCGCAGGTGATGGTGGCCTGCTGCCGGGCGCTGGGCGTGCCGGCGCGCTATGTCAGCGGTTACTTCCACGCCGAGGGCGAGCCCGACCTGGCCAGCCACGCCTGGGCCGACATCTGCCTGGACGCCGAGGCGCACCTGTGGTGCAGCATCGACGTGACCCACCGCTGCTTCACCGACCACCGGCACGTGCGCCTGGCGGTCGGCCGCGACTACCAGTCCGCCGCGCCAATCCGCGGCGTGCGCCAGGGCGGCGGGGCCGAGACGCTGGACGTGCGCATCTCCATCGAGCCGCTGCCGGCCGAAGCCGCCTGAATAAGCCCTCCAAGCGCGTCGGACGGTTGCGGCCGGCGCGCTAGAATGCATCCACCCACCCGATTCGCCGGTCACTTCGCCCCATGACTTACTGCGTCGCCATGCGCCTGGACGCTGGCCTGGTCTTCCTGTCGGATTCCCGCACCAATGCGGGCGTCGACGCCATCTCCACCTTCCGCAAGATGACCGTCTTCGAGCGCGAAGGCGACCGCGTGATGGTGCTGATGACCGCCGGCAATCTCGCCATCAGCCAGGCCGTGCGGCAGGTGCTGACCGAGGCGCGCGACAAGGCGCGCTCGTTATGGACGGCGCGGGACATGTTCGAGGCCGTCACCATCGTCGGCGAGGCGGTGCGCGAGGTGTACGACCGCGACGCCGCGGCGCTGGCCAAGGCCAAGATCGACTTCAACGTCAGCATCATCTTCGGCGGGCAGATCGGCGGCGAGCGGCCGCGCCTGTTCAATGTCTACGCCGCCGGCAATTTCATCGAAGCCACGCCCGAGAACTGCTACTTCCAGATTGGCGAGGCCAAGTACGGCAAGCCCATCATCGATCGCCTGATCCGTGCGTCGCTGCCGCTGGACGAAGCCGCCAAATGCGCGCTGATCTCGATGGATTCGACGCTGAAATCGAATATTTCGGTGGGGTTGCCGCTCGACCTGCTGGTCTACGAGGCTGACTCGCTGCGCGTGACGCGCTTTGTCGCCATCGACGAAGAGAATCCGTACTTCGCGATGATCCGCAGCACGTGGGGCAAGCGCCTGCGCCAGGTCTTCGCCGAGATCGAGGATCCGGACTGGCAGACCGGCACCCATCCCGCGCATCCGCTGCGCCGGGAAGGCCACCCCACCGCCGAAGTCGAGCCGGTCCGCATCTCGCCGCCGGCCGCACCGCCCGCGGCGGAGGGTGCTGCCGTGCCGCAGCGCGCGCCGGGGCCCGCGTTCGGGCAGGGCGCCGCGGCGCAGCGCGTGGCCGGCGGATCGCACGAACCACACTGAACCCGACGTCGGAGGCGCCGACCGATGCGCGACGTGATGCTCTTCTCGCATGCCAACGGCTTTCCCGTCGGCACCTACCGGAAGATGCTGGACGTGCTGTCGGAGACCTTCGAGATCCACGCGGTCGAGCGCTTCGGGCACGATCCGCGTTTCCCCGTGACGCGGTCCTGGCCGGGGCTGGTCAAGGAACTGCTGGCCGAGATCGACGCGCAGCCCGAGCCGGTCTGGCTGGTCGGCCATTCGCTGGGCGGGTTCCTGAGCCTGATGGCGGCGCTGCGCCGACCCGGGCGCGTGCGCGGCGTGCTGATGCTCGATTCCCCCGTCATCGCCGGCTGGCGGGCCAGGCTGCTGCGCGTGGCGTAGTGGCTCGACATCGACGCGCGCCAATCCCCCGCGGCGGCCACCAAGCACCGGTGCAACCTGTGGCCGGACCTCGATTCGGTCTGGATCCACTTCAAGGCCAAGCGCAAGTTCGACCGCTGGGACGAAGACGTGCTGCGCGACTATGTCGAGCACGGCACCGAGCCCACCGGCCGCGACGGCGAGCGCACGCTGCGCTTCTCGCGCGAGATCGAATACCGGATCTACCGCACGCTGCCGACCAACATGGGACACAAGGTCGCCGACGGCGCGCCGTTCCTGGTCAGCTTCGTGGCCGGCACGCGCTCGCGCGAAGTCCGCCAGGTCGGCCAGGCGGCGACCCGCCGCCTGGTGGGCCGCCGCCTGCGCTGGATCGAGGGCAGCCACCTGTATCCGATGGAAAAACCGCTGGAAACGGCGGGGCTGATCCGCCAACTGATCAACGAAATGCGCGCAGAGGCAGGCGCCATGCGGCACGCCGCCTGAACCGGCGAATTCGGCGGCGCCGACACGGATCGGACAGGGCACCTTTGCTATAATCCGGCTTTCCCCGGCAAGCCAGGTTTATGACCAAGTTCGTATTCGTCACCGGTGGCGTTGTGTCCTCGCTCGGCAAGGGCATCGCCGCCGCCTCGCTCGCGGCCATCCTTGAGTCGCGCGGCCTCAAAGTCACCCTCCTCAAACTCGATCCCTACATCAACGTCGACCCGGGCACGATGAGCCCGTTCCAGCACGGCGAGGTGTTCGTGACGGAGGACGGTGCAGAAACCGACCTCGATCTTGGCCACTACGAGCGCTTCGTCTCGGCCAAGATGCGCAAGGCCAACAACTTCACCACCGGCCAGATCTACGAATCCGTGATCCGCAAGGAGCGTCGCGGCGAGTATCTCGGCAAGACGGTGCAGGTCATTCCGCACATCACCAACGAGATCCAGGCCTTCATCGAGCGCGGCGCCAAGGCCTCGCACGATGGCAAGGCGGACGTGGCCATCGTCGAGATCGGCGGTACGGTGGGCGACATCGAGTCGCTGCCGTTCCTGGAAGCCGCGCGTCAGATGAGCCTGCGCCTGGGCCGCAACCAGGCGGCGTTCGTGCACCTGACGCTGGTGCCGTTCATCGCCAGCGCCGGCGAGCTCAAGACCAAGCCGACCCAGCACTCGGTGCAGAAGCTGCGCGAGATCGGCGTCCAGCCGACCACGCTGCTGTGCCGTGCCGACCGCCCCATCCCCGATGACGAGCGCGCGAAGATCTCGCTGTTCGCCAACATGCCGCAGGACGCGGTGATCTCGGTGTGGGACGTCGACACCATCTACAAGATCCCGCAGATGCTCAACGAGCAGGGCCTCGACCGCATCATCTGCGAGGAACTGCGCATCGATGCGCCGCCGGCCGACCTGTCCATGTGGTCGCACATGGTGCACACGCTGGAGAACCCGCAGCACGAGATCACCATCGGCATGGTCGGCAAGTATGTCGACCTGACCGAGTCGTACAAGTCGCTGATCGAGGCGCTGCGCCATGCCGGGCTGCACACCTCGACGCGCGTCAACATCGAGTACATCGATTCCGAAGAGCTGGAGTCGGGCCATACGCAGGTGCTGGAAGCGCTCGACGCGATCCTGGTGCCGGGCGGCTTCGGCAAGCGCGGCACGGAAGGCAAGATCCGCGCGATCCAGCACGCCCGCGAAAAGAACGTGCCGTACCTGGGCATCTGCCTGGGGATGCAGCTGGCCGTCATCGAGTTCGCCCGCCACGTGGCCGGCATGCAGGACGCCAACAGCACGGAATTCAACCTCGAGACCGAGCATCCGGTGGTGGCGCTGATCACCGAATGGCAGGATCGCGACGGCCGCGTTGAAAAGCGCTCGGCCGACTCCGACTTGGGCGGCACCATGCGCCTGGGCGCGCAGCGCGTGCCGGTCCAGACCGGCACCAAGGCGTCGCAGATCTATGGCGCGGAGGTCAACGAGCGCCATCGTCACCGCTACGAAGTGAACAACCACTACGTGCCGCAGCTGGAAAAGTCAGGGATGATCATCTCGGCGCGCACGCCGTCGGAAAACCTGCCGGAAATGATGGAGCTGCCGGGCACGATGCACCCGTGGTTCGTCGGCGTGCAGTTCCACCCGGAATTCACCTCGACACCGCGCGACGGCCACCCGCTGTTCAAGGCCTATGTGGAAGCCGCGCTGGCGCATCGCCAGCGCCTGGCGCAACGCGCGGTCGCCTGAGCGGCAGCGCACGGGAAACACGATGAAACTCTGCGATTTCGAGATCGGCCTCGACCGTCCGTTCTTCCTGATTGCCGGTACCTGCGTGATCGAGTCCGAGCAGATGGCGATCGACACCGCCGGCACGCTCAAGGAGATCACCGGCGCGCTGGGCATTCCGTTCATCTACAAGTCGTCGTTCGACAAGGCGAACCGCTCGTCGGATGCGTCGTTCCGCGGCCTCGGTATGGAAGAGGGCCTGCGCATCCTGGCGGAAGTCCGCCGCCAGGTGGGTGTGCCGGTGCTGACCGACATCCACGAGATCGACGAGATCAAGCCGGTGGCCAGCGTGGTGGACGTGCTGCAGACGCCCGCCTTCCTGTGCCGCCAGACCGATTTCATCCGCGCCTGCGCGCAGAGCGGCAAGCCCGTCAACATCAAGAAGGGCCAGTTCCTCGCGCCGCACGACATGAAGAACGTCATCGACAAGGCGCGCCACGCCGCCCGCGATGCCGGCCTGCCCGAAGACAGCTTCATGGCCTGCGAACGCGGCGCTTCGTTCGGCTACAACAACCTGGTGTCGGACATGCGCTCGCTGGCGATCATGCGCGAGACCGGCGCGCCGGTGGTGTTCGATGCCACGCACTCGGTGCAGCTGCCGGGCGGCCAGGGCACCAGCTCGGGCGGCCAGCGCGAGTTCGTGCCGGTGCTGGCCCGCGCCGCCGTGGCCACCGGCGTGGCCGGCGTCTTCATGGAAACGCACCCCGATCCCGCCTGCGCGAAATCGGACGGTCCGAATGCCGTGCCGCTGCGCCGCATGAAAGACTTGCTGTCGGTGCTCAAGGAGCTGGATGCGCTGACCAAGCGCAACGGCTTCCTCGAAAACCAGTTCGATTGATCCCACCTGACCGGCGGCACTTCATGCCGCCGCTGTCGTTTCCTTTTCCGCTTCCGGAGAAAGACACATGTCTGCTGGCTACATCCTCGCGTACGTTGACGTGACCGATCCCGCGCAGTACGAGCAATACAAGGTGCTATCGAGCCGGGCCATGCAGGCCCACGGCGCGGAGGCCCTGGTGCGCGGCGGCAAGACCGAGGTGCTGGAAGGCGAGTGGAAGCCGACGCGCGTCGTCGTGCTCAAGTTCAAGAGCTACGATGCCGCCAAGGCGTTCTACGACAGTGAGGAATACCGTGCGGCCCGCGACGCGCGCGTCAAGGCTGCCCGCGTGAACATGATTGTGGTCGAAGGCGTCTGAACGCGCGGCCACGGCATCCCTGCTTCAAAAAGACCAAGAGGAAATACATGAGTGCCATCGTAGATATCATCGGGCGCGAAGTGCTGGACTCGCGCGGCAATCCCACCGTCGAATGCGACGTGCTGCTGGAATCGGGCGTGATGGGCCGCGCGGCGGTGCCGTCGGGCGCCTCCACCGGCTCGCGTGAAGCCATCGAGCTGCGCGACGGCGACAAGGGCCGCTATCTGGGCAAGGGCGTGCTGAAGGCCGTCGAGCACATCAACACCGAGATCTCCGAAGCCATCATGGGCCTGGATGCCTCCGAGCAGGCGTTCCTGGACCGCACGCTGATCGACCTGGACGGCACCGACAACAAGGCCCGCCTGGGCGCCAACGCCACGCTGGCTGTGTCGATGGCCGTGGCCAAGGCCGCCGCCGAGGAAGCCGGCCTGCCGCTGTACCGCTACTTCGGCGGTTCGGGCGCGATGCAGATGCCGGTGCCGATGATGAACATCGTCAACGGCGGCGCGCATGCCAACAACAGCCTGGACATCCAGGAATTCATGGTGATGCCGGTCGGCCAGCCGAGCTTCCGTGAAGCCCTGCGCTGCGGCGCCGAGATTTTCCACGCGCTCAAGAAGATCATCGCCGACAAGGGCATGAGCACGGCGGTGGGCGATGAAGGCGGCTTTGCCCCGAACTTCGCCAGCAACGAAGAGTGCCTGAACACCATCCTGTCGGCCATCGAAAAAGCCGGCTACCGCCCGGGCGAAGACGTGCTGCTGGCGCTGGATTGCGCCGCCTCCGAGTTCTACCGCGACGGCAAGTACCACCTGGACGGCGAAGGCCTGCAGCTGTCGTCGGAGGACTTCGCCAACTACCTGGCGAACCTGGCCGACAAGTTCCCGATCGTCTCGATCGAAGACGGCATGCACGAAAGCGACTGGGACGGCTGGAAGGTCCTGACCGAGAAGCTCGGCAACAAGGTCCAGCTGGTGGGCGACGATCTGTTCGTCACCAACACGCGCATCCTGAAGGAAGGCATCGAAAAGGGCATCGCCAACTCGATCCTCATCAAGATCAACCAGATCGGCACCTTGACCGAGACGTTCGCCGCCATCGAGATGGCCAAGCGCGCCGGCTACACCGCCGTGATCTCGCACCGCTCGGGCGAGACCGAGGACAGCACCATCGCCGATATCGCGGTGGGCACCAACGCCGGCCAGATCAAGACCGGCTCGCTGTCGCGCTCGGACCGCATCAGCAAGTACAACCAGCTGCTGCGCATCGAGGAAGATCTGGGCGACATCGCCAGCTACCCGGGCAAGTCGGCGTTCTATAACCTGCGATAATCTGTCGCAGTTCGCCAGACCGTGCGACCGCCGATGAGGCGGTCGCGTGGTATCTGGGGTGCCTGATGCTTCATCACGCCTGATGCCATGCGCCTGATTACGCTGTTCCTGCTGCTGTTGTTGCTTGCCATCCAGTATCCGCTCTGGTTGGGCAAGGGCGGCTGGCTGCGCGTGTGGGACATGCAGAAGCAGGTGGCGTCGCAGAACCAGCGCAACGCGGAGTTCAAGCAGCGCAACCTGAAGCTCGAAGGCGAAGTGAAGGACCTGAAGGAAGGCACGGGCGCCATCGAAGAGCGCGCGCGCTACGAGCTCGGCATGGTCAAGGACGACGAGGGCTTCGTCCAGTTCGTCGCGCCGGCCCCCAAGACCAGCGAGACCCCGCTGCCGCCGCCCGCCGCGCTGCAGCCGAATCACCGGCACTGAGCGTGCCCGGCGAACGCGCCGTCGACGCGTTCGTTTTCTCTGAAGCTTCGCTGAAGCGTTCCCCGCCTTACCAGTAGTACGGATAGCCCAGGACGGGCGCGCCGTAGCTGAAGCCCCATCCGCCGCCATGGTGGCGCCATCCGCTGCCGTAGAAGACCGAATAGCTGCCGTAATACGGATACGGGTATGGCGCGTAATAGGGCGTGGCCACGTATTCGCGAGCCTGTGCCGCGCGCTCGGCGGCGCGGTCGGATTCGCGCAGTGCCTTGGCGTTCAGCGCGTCGAGCTTCTTGCGGTCTTCGGGCGTGACCGGTGCGGCGGCGGTGGCCGGCGCATCCGATTGCAGGCGAGCGGTGTAGGGCATGCCGCCCGGGCCGCGCGGGACGGCGACGCAGGCGGCGGTCAGCGCGGCGGCCAGGGCCGGCAGGGTGAGCGTGGCGGCGCGGGGCAGGAAGGGCTGGGACATGATGCGCTCTCGCAAAGTGGCGTCAGGTGTATCGGACCGACGCTTGGAGCGGCAGCCGCGCGCGAAAGTGCCGCTGCTGGCGCATCTTCATAGTATGTCGCCGGTGCGTGCCCCGGTGGTCAGTGACGCTGGCCGGAGGCGCTCTGCACGCCCTGCACCACGGTATCCTGCGCGAACAGCTGCGCACAATCGACGGCGTCGAACGCGTAGTGCTGGCCGCAGAACTCGCAATCGATTTCCACCTTGCCGCCGCGCTCCTGCAGGATGTCGTCGATCTCTTCCTGGCCCAGCGTGCGCAGCATCGCGCCGACCCGCAGCCGCGTGCACGAGCAGCGGAAACGCGGCAGGACCGGCTCGAACATGCGGATGCCGGCGTGTTCCATCTCTTCCCAGTAGAGCCGCTTGATGAGCGTGTCGACGGGCTGCTCCAGCAGTTCGTCCCGGCGCAGCGTCGCGCCGAGCTGGCACACGCGTTCCCAGGTGTCGAGGTCCTGGCCGTGCACGTCTTCGCGCAGCGGCTGGCCGGTCTCGCCCACTTCCGCGGGCCCATGGCCGGGCTGGCCTTCCATCGCGCCGCCGTAGGACGGCAGCCGCTGCAGCAGCATGCCCGAGGCGATCTTGTCGTCGGCGGCCAGCCACAGCCGCGTGTCGAGCTGCTCGGAGGTCTGCATGTAGTGCTCCAGCACGGCGGTCATGCTGGTGAGCGGGCCATGCTCGTCGGACAGCGGGACGATGCCCTGGTAGGGCTGCTGGCCGGGCAGCTTGTCCTGCGGATCCAGCGTGATGGCGAAGCGGCCGTGGCCGTGCTGGTTGACCAGCGACGCCAGCGTGGCGTCGTCCGCGATCTGGGCGCCTTCGACCAGCTTGGCGGTGGCGCGCATCGACAGGTCGGAATTGCACTCCACCACCAGCATGCGCAGCGGCCCGTCGCCGTGCAACTGCATGATCAGCGCGCCGTTGAACTTCAGGTTGGCCGACAGCAGCGCGGCGGCGGCCATCATCTCGCCCAGCAGCGTGCGCACCGGGGCGGGGTAGTGGCGGCGGCGCAGGACTTCCTGCCAGGCGCCCTCCAGCCGCACCAGTTCACCGCGCACCGGGGCGGCGTCGAATACGAATTTCTTCAGCTCGTCAGTCATCCATCGATCCGTTTCAATTGCTGCTTGTACATCGCCTGGCGTACCGCATACGTCTCCGTATTGAGGCGCATCTTGGCGATGTCGTCGTCCGTCAGTTCCCGCACGGCCTTGGCCGGCGCGCCCAGGATCAGCGATCGGTCGGGGAAGACCTTGCCTTCCGTCACGATCGCGCCGGCGCCCACCAGGCAGTCCTTGCCGATCACCGCGCGGTTGAGCACCACCGCCTGGATGCCGATCAGCGAGCCCTCGCCGATGGTGCAACCGTGCAGCATGGCCTGGTGGCCGATCGTCACGCGGTCGCCGATGTCGAGCGGGCAGCCCGGGTCGGTATGCAGCACGGCGCCTTCCTGCACGTTGCTGGCTTCGCCCACGACGATCGGCTCGTTGTCCCCGCGGATGACTGCGCCCGGCCACACGCTCGAGCGCGCCTTGAGCACCACGCGGCCGATCACGGTGGCCTCCGGCGCCACATAGGCATCGTCGTCAATGGTCGGGACGGCGTCGCCGAGTTGGTAGAGGGCCATGCGTTCGGTCTCCAGAATCCGCGTAGATGGGGGAAAAATGCGCGCCTTCAAGCGCGGCCGGAGGGCCGGCTCGACACGTCGAATTAAAATGCCGGAAAGCCCGAATTGTACGCCCATGACCTCATTCCAACCGCCTGCCATGTCACTGCGCCACGAGGCGCTGGCCGCCCTGTGCCTGACCGATCCCGCCGGCAAGGCCGACGCCACGCTGCGCTTGGGCGAGCGTGCCCAGGGGGCGGACGATTCCGCGTGGCTGGCCGACGCACCGATCGCTGCGCCGGCCACCGGCATCCCGGGTCGCCCGGCGGCGCCGGTGCTGGTGCCGCCCAGCGAGGTGCCGCGCCGTCGTGCGATCGATACGCCGCATGGGCGGGCCGTGCTGCTGCATGCGCTGGCGCACATCGAGTTCAACGCCATCAACCTTGCGCTCGACGCCGTGTGGCGCTTTGCCGGCATGCCGGTCGCGTTCTACCGGGACTGGATGCGCGTGGCGGCGGAGGAGGCGACGCACTTTTCGCTGCTGTCGGCCCATCTGGCCACGCTCGATTGCCGCTACGGCGATCATCCTGCCCACGACGGTCTGTGGCAGATGACCGAGAAGACCGCCGCCGACCCGCTCGCCCGCATGGCGCTGGTGCCGCGCACGCTGGAGGCCCGCGGGCTGGACGCCTCGCCGCCGATCCGCGCGAAGCTGGCCGCCGCCGGCGACTTGGCCGCTGCCGGCATCCTCGACATCATCCTGCGCGACGAGATCGGCCACGTGGCGGTCGGCAACCGCTGGTACCGCTGGCTGTGCGAGCGCGCCGGACTGGACCCGCTGCCGACCTATCGCCGGCTCGCCGAGCAGTACGGCGCCCCGCGCCTGCGCGGCCCGTTCAACCTCGAAGCCCGCCGTCAGGCCGGCTTCGACGACGACGAGATCGCCGCGCTCGAGGCCAGCTTCTAAGCGGCGCGCGCCGGGCGGGGCACCGGTATAATCGCCAGAAAAACGAACGACCGTTCGATTCATTCCCGGCGAGGCAACCATGGACTCCACCACCACCACGCTGCCGGCCGCGCGCCTGGCTTCCCGCTCGACCTATCTGCCCGTGCGCGGCTTGCGTTATCACATCCGCGAATGGGGCGAGCCGGGCGCGCCGATCCTGTTCCTGTTCCACGGGTGGATGGATGTGTCGGCCTCGTTCCAGTTCCTGGTGGAGGCGTTGCGCGAGCGCTGGCATGTCGTGGCGCCGGACTGGCGCGGCTACGGCCAGACCGCTTGGCCGACCGGCGCGCCTGGCGTCGATTCGTACTGGTTCGCCGATTACCTGGCCGATCTGGAGGCCATCGTCGATCACTACCAGCCCAACGGCCAGGTCACCCTGGTCGGCCACAGCCTGGGCGCCAACGTGGTGTGCCTCTATGCCGGCGTGCGGCCCGAGCGCGTGCGCCGCGTGGTCGACCTGGAAGGCTTCGGCATGCCCGCGTCCAGGCCGTCGCAGGCCGCGCGCCGCTATGCGCGCTGGCTCGACGAACTGAAGGACAAGCCGCGCCTGATCACCTACGCCACCCTCGACGACGTCGCTGCCCGGCTGCAGAAGACCAACCCGCGCCTGCCGGCCGACAAGGCGGCCTTCCTGGCGCGGCACTGGTCGCGCCAGAACGCGGACGGCCGCTGGGAAATCCTCGGCGATCCCGCCCACAAGATCGTCAACCCGCTGCTGTACCGGCTTGATGAGGTGATGGAGATCTGGCGCTGCGTGGCCGCGCCCGTGCTGCACGTCGAGGCGGTCGATTCCCCGACGCTGATCGCGTTGGCGGGCGACGTGCCGCTGCCCGAGTTCAGGGCGCGCTTTGCGGCGTTCCCGGATTTCCGCGAAGCGATGATCGCCGATGCGGGCCACATGCTGCATCACGACCAGCCGGAGCAGGTGGCGGCGCTGGTGGAGGCCTTCTGCACGGCGGCGTGAGCGTCGCCGTTCAGTCGAGAAACCGTTGTGCCGCACCGGGCGGCGGCAGGATGCAGGTGTCCGAGCGGCCGAACCAGCGATAGCGGTTGCGCGCCACGCAGCGGTAGAGC
This sequence comes from Ralstonia pseudosolanacearum, assembly GCF_024925465.1. Lineage (NCBI taxonomy): Bacteria > Pseudomonadati > Pseudomonadota > Betaproteobacteria > Burkholderiales > Burkholderiaceae > Ralstonia > Ralstonia pseudosolanacearum. Next base: position 1,616,954 of record NZ_CP103852.1, read on the forward strand.
GCATCGCGTATCGGCAAGGGCACCAGCCAACCGAGCCACGCAAGCCGCCACGGCCAGCCCAGCGCATGCAGGATGCGCAGCGCGGCGGCGCTTTCGCGCCATGTGCGGCCGCCACGCACGAACAGCACGGTGTCGACATCTTCCGGGTCCACGCCCGCCGCACGCAGCAGCGCGCGGCCGGTCTCGCCCTGCATCGATGCGAAGCGCAGCACGCCGCGCCGGTCGTGTTTCAACAGGAACCGCGTGAAGCCGCTGCAGAGCAGGCACTGCGCATCGAAGACAACGATCATGCGGAGGCCGCCGTGGCCAGGTCGAGATGCCCCCGATACGCGGCCACGACACCGAGCAGCGGCACGCTGGCGCGCACGTTGAAGTGCAGCCGGTCGCCGTCGCCGGTTTCTTCGGCCACCACCTCCGGCCGCAGCCAGGCGGGGCAGGGGACGCCGAGAAAGCGCAAGCCCTGCAGGCGCATGTGCAGGGCGCGGTCGACCGCCTCCAGCGTAAAAAGCAGCCGCACCGCGCCCAGCCGCTCGACGATGTGCCCATCGCCGAGCGACAGGGTGGAACGCATGATCTGGCGCGGGAACTGGCGCGTCCAGGTTTCCTGCGCCGAGGCGGCTTCGAGCGTGAAGCGGATCGGCCCGCGCGTCATCGTGCGCGGGGTGCGGATGCACCAGGCCAGCCAGCGCGCGGCACGCGACGCGGGCGGCTGGGTTTCGACCTCGCCGTGCAGCACGACCCGGCCGCTGAGCCGGTGGAATGTCTGTACGGCCGGGGCAAGCTGAGCGTAGCGCGCGCCGAGCAAGGTTTCGTAGAGCGAGGCGGTCATGCGGGCGTGTCCTGCACGGTGATGGCGAGGCCCTCGGTTTCGCGCGCGAAATCCGCCAGGGTCAGCAGGCCGACGCACGGCCGTGCGCCGCGCTGCGGCAGTGTGCCTTCGAGAAAGCGGCGTACCAGCGCGGCAGCGGCCAGCGTCGGCACGTACGGGCCGTCGCCGCGCGCGGCCACCAGGTGCCATACGCGGGCCCGCGCCTGGTGGCCGCCGTCGCGCCCCTCGACGCGGACGTGCATGGCGCCGGCGTCCGATCCGTAGGGCAGGAGCCACTCCGAGACCGCCTTGAGCCAGCGCGCATGGCGCGACCAGTCCCGCACGAAGCCGGCCAGCGCCAGCGCCGCCATCAGATTCATCCCCCGATGCAGCAGGCGCAGTTCGAGCCCCGCGCCGAAGCGCACGCGCGGGGTGCCGGGGTAGCGCGCCGGAAACAGCGTCAGGTCCGGCACATCGCAAGGCGACATCAGCCGCTCGCCGACGGGCGCGGGGTAGCGGTGCCGCCAGGTGCCGCGCCAGCCGAACACCGGCTCGTGCCGGGAGGGCAGTGGCTTGCCGCAATAGCTCAGGATCGCCTGCACGGTCGACAGGCCGCGCTCAGTCCGGTTGCCCGGGCTGATGCCGATGTCGATCGCCTCCACTGCGGCGAGGCCCTGCGCCAGGTGATCCGCCGCCGCGCCGGACAGCGCCGGCACCGAACTGGCGCCGCTGACGACCAGCACGCCCGCTTGCCTGGCCGCCGCGTCCAGCGTCGAGATGTCCTGGACGAAAGCGCGTCCGTCCGCGAGGTCGATGTAGTGCACGCCCGCAGCGATGCAGGCTTGCGCGACGCGATAGTCCTGCCCCTGGAACGGGCCGCTGGCATGGATCAGCAGGTCGGGCGCCAGCGCGCGCAACTGCTGGGGCAGCGTATCGGTGCTGATATCTAGCGCCGCGGCATGCAGCCGGGCGCGGGCGGTCGGCCGCAGCGCTTCGACCAGCGCTGTCGCCCGGTCCAGGGAGCGGCCCGCCACCGTGATCGTGAGTGCCGCGTGTGCCGCCAGGCGCCTGACCAGCCGCTCGCCGAAAAAGCCATAGCCGCCGATCACCACGACGTGCTTGCCGGGTTCGCTGTGCGCGGGCATGGCCGTTACTCCGCCGCCGCGTGCAGCCTGGACTGCAGGTTCGTGTCGTTGCTGGTGTGCGTGTGCACCAGCGTCTTGTCGGGATTGGCATAGCGATAGGCGCGCCGCAGCGCCATCGCCACCTCGTGGAAGCCCGACAGGATCAGCTTCTGCTTGTTCGGATACAGCGCGATGTCGCCGGCGGCGAACACGCCCGCGCGCGAGGTTTCATAGGCCGTGGTCTCGACCACGATGCGCCCGGCGCGCATCTCGACGTCCCAACTGGCGATCGGGCCGGGCTCGGAGACCAGGCCGTAGAGCGCGATCAGCTCATCGCATGGGAGCAGGGCCTCGCCTTCGCGCTGGCGCAGGGCGAGGCCGGTAAGGGTGCCGTCGGGCGCGCTGTCCAGCCGGCCGATCATGCCGACCTGGAAGTCCATCTCGCCGGCGGCCACGGCGGCGCGCATTCCGGCGACCGACGCATCGGCCGCGCGGAAGCCCTCGCGCCGGTGCACCAGCGTCACGCGCGCGGCGGTCTTGCGCAATGCCAGCGCCCAGTCCAGCGCCGAATCGCCGCCGCCGGCCACCACCACGTGCTTGCCCGCGAAGCGCGCGGTATCGCGCACCGCGTAGTGCAGGTGGCGGCCTTCCAGCGCCGCGGCCTCGGGCAGCGCGACGCGCTGGGGCGCGAAGGCGCCGTTGCCGGCGGTGATCAGCACGGCGGCGCAGTCGAACACGTCGCCGACGCTGGTGGTGACGCGGAAGCGCCGGCCGTGCTCGCCTTCGATCGTCTCGACGGTCTCGGCGCGGCGGCCGCACAGGATCGGGTAGCCGAACGGCGCGCACTGCGCCAGCAGCCGGTCCACCAATTCCTGTGCCGTGCAGGACACCAGCGCGGGGATGTCGTAGATCGGCTTTTCGGGGTAGAGCTCGGTGCATTGGCCGCCGGGGCGATCCAGCACATCCACCAGCACGCACGACAGCCCGAGCACGCCGGCCTCGAACGCCGCGAACAGGCCGATCGGCCCGGCGCCCACGATCAGCACGTCGATGCGCTGTTCGACGGGCGGGAGGGGGGCGGCGGAAAGGGCGGTCTCGGCGGTCATGGCAGGGCGAAGGGAACGAAACGAAACAATGGGGGCACTATAGCGCGCCGCGACGCCCATGCCGCCAACGCCAGCGTGGCCAGTCGGGTCTTCCCGCGGGCATCGGCGGTGCGCGAACGGCAGTCACCCCGCGGCAGCGTCGCGGCAGTAAAATGGCGGAATGCTCAAACGCTCCGCTTCCGTTTCCATCAACGCCGACCTGCACTGCCACTCCACGGTGTCGGACGGCCTGCTCGCACCCCGTGAAGTCGCCGCCCGCGCCGCCGCCCATGGCGTGACGCTGTGGGCGCTGACCGACCACGACGAGATCGGCGGCCAAGCCGCCGCGCGCGAGGCGGCCGAATCGCTCGGCATGGACTACCTGGCGGGCGTGGAAATCTCCGTCACGTGGGCCGGCCGCACGTTGCATATCGTCGGCCTCGGCATCGATCCGGACGATGCGGCCCTGATGCAGGGCCTGGCGCGCACCCGCTCGGGCCGCTGCGCACGCGCTGAAGACATGGCCGAGGCCCTGGGCAAGCTGGGCATCCACGGTGCCTACGAGGGCGCGCTGTCCTACGCCGGCAACCCGGACATGATCTCGCGCACGCATTTCGCGCGCTTCCTGGTCGAGCACGGCCATTGCCGCGACATCGCCGAGGTGTTCGCGCGCTACCTGGGCGAGGGCAAGCCCGGCTTCGTGCCGCACCGGTGGTCCCGCCTGGCCGACGCCATCGGCTGGATCCGGGGCGCCGGCGGCGTCGCGGTGATGGCGCACCCGGGCCGCTACACGCTGACGTTGCTCGAACACGGTGCGCTGTTCGACGAGTTCAAGGACCTCGGCGGCGAGGGCGTCGAGGTCGTCACCGGTAGCCACACGCCCGACCAATACGCCAGCTATGCCGATGTGGCGCGCCGCTACGGCCTGCTGGCCTCGCGCGGATCGGACTTCCACGGCCCCGGCGAGGGCCGGGTCGAGTTGGGCGAGCTGCCGCCGCTGCCGGACAACCTGACGCCGGTGTGGAGCCGGTGGCTGTCCTGAGCCCGCCGGCCGCGCATGTCCCAGTTCTTCCAGATCCATCCGACCACGCCGCAGGGGCGGCTGATCCGCCAGGCGGCGGAGATCATCCGCGCCGGCGGCCTGATCGCGCTGCCGACCGACTCCTGCTACGCGCTGGCCTGCCACCTCGATGACAAGGCCGCCGTGGAGCGCCTGCGCCGCGTGCGCGGCATCGACGAAAAGCACCACCTGACGCTGATGTGCCGCGACCTGTCGGAGCTGGCCACCTTCGCCCGCGTCGACAACCGGCAGTATCGCGCGGTCAAGGCGGCCACGCCCGGCCCGTTCGTCTTCCTGCTGGAGGCGACCCGGGAGGTGCCGCGCCGGCTGTCGCATCCGTCGCGCAAGACCATCGGCCTGCGCGTGCCCGACCACCCGATCCCGCTGGCGCTGATGGCCGAGCTGGGCGAGCCGTTGCTGTCCGCTACGCTGCAGCTGCCGGGCGACGAAGCGCCGCTCAACGAAGCGGATGCCATCCGCGCCCGGCTGGAGCGGCAGTTGGAGCTGGTGATTGACGGCGGCCCGGCCCCGGCCGAGCCGACCACCGTGATCGACCTGACCGGCGGCGAGCCGGAACTGGTGCGCAGGGGGCGCGGCGACCCGGCCCGGGTCGGCCTGTAGGCAAGGCGCGCGGGCGGCCGCTGTGCGGTTGCGCGCGCTTGCTACAATAGCCCGCTTATGAATCCCACCGTCATCCAAACTCTCACGGTCTACGCGATCCCCGTGCTGTTCGCGATCACCGTGCCGGCCGCCGCCCGTGGCTATCTCGCCAGGCACTACGGAGACAACACGGCGTTCCTGGCGGGCCGGCTGAGTTTCAACCCGCTGCGCCATGTCGATCCGATCGGTACGATCGCGATGCCGCTGCTGCTGTACTTCGTGACGGGGGGCGCGCTCGTTTTCGGCTATTCCAAGCCGGTGCCCGTGGATTTCAACGCGCTGCGTGATCCGCGCTGGCAGGGGCTGCGCGTGGCGCTGGCCGCGCCGGAGAGCAATTTCGCGATGGCGCTGGCCTGGGGAATTCTCGCGCTCACCCTGGCCGCTGCCGGCATCGACGAGCGCTTCCTGACGGGCATGGCGGCCGCGGGCGTCGGCGTCAATCTCGCCATGGCCGCGCTCAATCTCGTCCCGGTGCCGCCGCTGGATGGCGGCCGGGTGCTGGCGGCGCTGCTGCCGCAGCGTCTGGCGCCGGTCTTCGCCCGCGTCGAGCAATATGGTTTCTACATCGTCATGGCGCTGATCCTGACGGGCGTGCTGACCCAGATCTGGATGCGCCCGGTCGCGGGGTTGCTGGCCAAGGCGCTGATGATGGTCCTCAGTCCGCTTCAGGCGGCGCTTTCCTGGTTCGTCTCCTAAATTTTCCCCCACATGTTTCCTGAACGCGTTCTTTCCGGCATGCGGCCGACCGGTGCCTTGCACCTGGGTCACTACCACGGCGTCCTGAAAAACTGGGTCCGGCTGCAGGCCGAATACCCGTGCTTTTTCTTCGTCGCCGACTGGCATGCGCTGACCACGCACTACGAATCGCCCGAGGTGATCGAGGAATCGGTGTGGGAGATGCTGATCGACTGGCTGGCCGCCGGCGTCGATCCGACCCAGGCCACGCTGTTCATCCAGAGCCGCGTGCCCGAGCATGCCGAGCTGTTCCTGCTGCTGTCGATGGGCACGCCGCTGGGCTGGCTCGAGCGCGTGCCGACCTACAAGGACCAGATCGAGAAGCTCAAGGAAAAGGACCTGTCCACCTACGGCTTCCTCGGCTATCCGCTGCTGCAGGCCGCCGACATCCTGATCTACCGCGCCGGCTTCGTGCCGGTGGGTGAAGACCAGGTGCCGCACGTCGAGATGACGCGCGAGGTGGCGCGCCGCTTCAATTACCTGTACGGCCGCGAGCCGGGCTTCGAGCAGAAGGCGCTGGATGCGGCCAAGAAGCTCGGCGGCAAGCGCGCCAAGCTCTACCTGGAGCTGCGCACGGCCCACCAGGAGCGCGGCGAGGACGATGCCCTGGAGCAGGCCCGCGCATTGCTGGCCGAATCGCAGAGCCTGTCGATGGGCGACCGCGAGCGCCTGTTCGGCTACCTGGAAGGCGCGCGCAAGATCATCCTGCCGGAGCCGCAGGTGCTGCTGACCGAGGCGTCGCGCATGCCGGGCCTGGACGGGCAGAAGATGTCCAAGTCCTACGGCAACACCATCCGCATGCGCGAGGACAAGGCCAGCGTCGAGAAAAAGGTCCGCACCATGCCGACCGATCCGGCCCGCGTGCGCCGCACCGATCCGGGCGATCCGGGAAAGTGCCCGGTCTGGCAGCTGCACCAGGTGTACTCCGATACGGATACCAGGGAGTGGGTGCAGAAGGGATGCCGCAGCGCCGGCATCGGCTGCCTGGAATGCAAGCAGCCCGTCATCGACGGCATCCTGCGCGAGCAGCAGCCGATGCTGGAGCGCGCGCAGAAGTACATGGACGACCCGTCGTTGCTGCGCGCCATCATCGCCGACGGTTGCGACGCCGCGCGCAAGGTCACGCAGGAGACCATGCGCGAGGTGCGCGAGGCGATGGGGCTGACGTACAGCTGAGCCACCGGGCGATTGACGCATGCGTCCAGCCATCGTTCCCGATGATCCGCACGCGCTCGCGGCGCCGTCGCCGTGGGTGGTGCGCTGGGCCGCGTCGCTGCCGGCCGGCGCGCGCGTGCTCGACGTGGCCTGCGGTAGCGGCCGGCATGTGCGCTGGCTGGCGGCGCGCGGCCTGCGCGTGACCGGCATCGATCGGGATGCCGACGCGCTGTCGGGCCTGGCAGAGGCTGCCGACACCCGCATCGCCGACATCGAGGGCGGCCCGTGGCCGTTGCCGGCCGAGGCCGTCTTCGATGCCGTGGTCGTCACCAACTATCTGCACCGCCCGCTTTGGCCGCGCCTGCTGGCCTGCGTCGCGCCGGGCGGTCGGCTGATCTACGAAACCTTCGCGCTCGGAAACGAAACGGTCGGAAAACCGTCCAACCCGGCATTCCTGCTGGCGCCGGGCGAACTGCTCGAAGCCGTGCGCGGCCAGTTGCGCGTGATCGGCTACGAAGACGGCTTTATCGCGGCGCCGCGAGAGGCTTATGTGCAGCGCCTTTGCGCGGTTCGCGAGCCGGCAGGGGCGCAGGCCCGGCGCTACGCACTTTGAAGTCGTCCGCGGTGTGATGTCCCCGCCTTGTGCAGGGCTTCGCGTGTGGCGAATTCATTTTTACGATCCGGTACAATCCCACTGATTTACGTTTACGCTTTTGTCTGCTTTCGAAACCATGACCCAGATTTCCGGCAGTCTCGTCGCCATCGTCACGCCCATGCACGAGGACGGCAGCCTAGATTTCCCGTCGTTGCGTAGCCTGATCGACTGGCATATCGCCGAAGGCACGGACGGCATCGTCATCGTCGGGACCAGCGGTGAATCGCCGACGGTGTCGGTGGACGAGCACCGGGAGCTGATCCGCGTGGCGGTCGAGCAGGTCAACAAGCGCATTCCGGTCATTGCCGGCACCGGTGGCAATTCCACCACCGAAGCCGTGGAGCTGACGGCCTACGCCAAGTCGGTGGGCGCCGATGCCTCGCTGCAGGTCGTGCCGTACTACAACAAGCCGACGCAAGAGGGCATGTACCTGCACTTCCGCAAGGTGGCGGAGTCGGTGGACCTGCCGGTGATCCTGTACAACGTGCCTGGCCGCACCGTCGCCGATATGTCGGTCGACACGATGCTGCGCCTCGCGCAAGTGCCCGGCGTGATGGGCGTCAAGGAGGCGACCGGCAACATCGACCGTGCCGCCCAGTTGATCAAGGCCGCGCCGGCGCCCTTCAAGATTTACAGCGGGGACGACCCGACCGCCGTCGCGCTGATGCTGCTGGGCGGTCACGGCAACATCTCCGTGACGGCCAACGTGGCGCCGCGCGCCATGCATGAATTGTGCGCCGCCGCCATGCGCGGCGATGTGGAGACGGCCCGCCGCATTCACATGCAGCTGCTGTCGGTGCACAAGAACCTGTTCGTGGAATCGAACCCGATTCCCGTCAAGTGGGCCCTGCAAGCCATGGGCAAGATGGCCGGCGGCATCCGCCTGCCGTTGACGCCGCTGGCAGCCCAGTATCAAGAGGTGGTGCGCGCATCCTTGCAGGATGCCGGACTGCTCTCCTGATTCGTCAAGTCCTCGTTCTCATCTGAAGGATCGCAAGTCAATGAAACTGCTCCAAACCCGTCGCGGGGCTGTGGCGACGTCCGCTCAACTGCTGCTGGCCGCGTTGTCGGTTGCCCTGATTTCCGGTTGCGATACCGTCAATGAGGTGATGCAGCCGGACCGCATCGATTACAAGTCGCAGGCCAGGAAGGGCCCGACGCTGGAAGTCCCGCCCGACCTGACCTCCGTCCAGGCCGACCGTCGCTATGCTGCGCCGGATTCCGGCACCACCACGCTGTCGGCCTACACTTCGGCCGCGCCCAAGGTGACCGCGCCGGGCGCCGGTGGTGCCGACAACGTGCTGCCGGCCGTGTCCGACATGCGCATCGAGCGCGACGGCAACCAGCGCTGGCTGGTCGTGAAGACCACGCCGGATACCCTGTGGCCGCAGCTGCGCACGTTCTGGCAGGAACTCGGCTTCCTGCTGGTGATCGATTCGCCCGAGACCGGCATCATGGAAACCGACTGGGCCGAGAACCGCGCGAAGATCCCGCAGGACATCATCCGCCGCACCGTCGGCAAGGTGTTCGACGGCCTGTATTCGACGTCGGAGCGCGACAAGTTCCGCACCCGCATCGAGAAGGGCCCGGACGGCACGGTCGAGGTCTACATCTCGCACCGTGGCGCGCAGGAGCAACTGGTCGGCTCGTCCAAGGACCAGACCGTGTGGACGCCGCGTCCGGCCGATCCCGAGCTCGAGGCTGAATTCCTGTCGCGCCTGATGCAGCGCCTGGGCGCGAGCAAGGAAGGCGCCCAGCAGAAGCTGTCGCAGGCCAAGGCCACGCATCCGGTGGAAGACGGCGCCAAGGCCGAGCCGGCTCCGCGTACCGGTCCGTCGCTGCTGACGCAGGCGAACGGCCAGCCGGTGCTGCAGGTGCCGGAGCCCTTCGACCGCGCCTGGCGGACGGTGGGTCTGGCCCTCGACCGCGTGAACTTCACCGTGGATGATCGCGATCGCACGCAGGGCGTGTACTTCGTCCGCTACGCCGACACCCGCGCCGAGGCGAACGCGCCGGGCTTCTTCTCGCGCCTGTTCTCGGGCACGAAGATCGAAGACCTCAAGCGCGCCAAGCGCTATCGCGTGGTGGTCAAGGACGGCGGCACTTCGTCGACCGTGCTGGTGCAGAACGACGACGGCTCGGCTCAAACCGGCGACATCGGCAAGCGCATCCTGTCGCTGCTCGACGAGCAGCTGCGGTAAGCGGCATCATGCAGTCAGGCTGCCCGGGCGGGCGATGGCACTGAGATTCGCCAGTCTCGGCAGCGGCAGCGAGGGCAATGCGCTGCTCGTCGAATCCAGCGATGGAACGACGAGCACGCGCATCCTGCTCGATTGCGGATTCGGCATCCGCGAGACCGTGCGCCGGCTTGAACGCCTGGGCTGCGCGCCGGCGTCCCTCGACGCCATTCTCGTCACGCACGAGCATGGCGACCATATCGGCAGCGCCTATGCGTTCGCCGCCAAGCACAGCGTTCCGGTCTGGACCAGCCACGGCACGTATCGCGCCACGGCGTCGCTGCGCGGCGCCGACCGGGCCGCCGTCCGTTTCTGCCGTGCCGACGATGCCTTCAGCATCGGCGATCTGCGGATCCTGCCCTACACCGTGCCGCACGATGCGCGCGAACCCTTGCAGTTCATCTTCGACGATGGCGCGCGGCGCCTCGGTGTGCTGACGGATGCCGGCATGTCGACGGAGTACCTGTGCGGGCATCTGACCGGCCTGCATGCCTTCGTGCTCGAATGCAATCACGACCGCGAGATGCTGGCCAACTCGGCGTATCCGTGGTCATTGAAGCAGCGGATCGGCGGAGACTTCGGGCACCTGGCCAACGACATCGCGGCGGCGATCCTGGCGCGCGTCCGGCACGACGGTCTGCATACCGTTGTGGCCGCGCATCTTTCCAAGCAGAACAACACGCCCGAACTGGCGGCGACGGCGATCGCGTCGGCGCTGGGCGTAGCCGCAGGCGACGTGCCGATCGCGGATCAGGAAGCGGGCTTCGACTGGCAAGCCGTCTGAGCGAGGGCCGGCAGCCTTGTAAGATTCAGAAACAACTTTGTGTGGCGATCGGACGACCTGTCGGCAGGTGCGTGCCGTTCAGCCATAAAAAAAGCCGACCCGAAGGTCGGCTTTTTCGTCTCGCGAGAAGCGCGCGATTATTGCTTGGCAGCCGGAGCCGAAGCAGCGGCGTCCGAAGCGGCGGCAGCGGCCGGAGCCGAAGCAGCGGCAGCAGCGTCCGAAGCAGCAGCGGCCGGAGCCGAAGCGGCAGCAGCTTCCGAAGCGGCCGGAGCGGCAGCAGCCGGAGCAGCAGCGGCGGGAGCCGAAGCTTCCGGAGCGGCGGCCGGAGCAGCGGCTTCTTCCTTCTTACCGCAAGCAGCCAGAGCAACGGCGGCCATCAGCGAAGCGATCAGGAGAGACTTTTTCATTTTTTCGATCCTTGACTATGGAAAGCGAAACAACAGAAAGGGCGACGAGAATAATTACCGGTAATTATCGCTCTACGACACGGCACTTCTTATGTGCCCGCAGCCAAGCCGCGCAGGCGGCTGCTCGTACTGCAAGCCAGCACCGGATTATAGCGGCCTTTAACTACCCTGTGTAGCAGAGGCCAGCCCGTTGCCGCCCCGATTCCCGCGCTTTTGTAACGATGTGTTTCAACGCGCGCCGGGCCCGGCAAGCTGCAGCCAGCCTTCCTCGTACCAAGCGTGCAGGGTATCCATCAGGTCGGGCAGATCGGCTGCGGCATCCACGGCTTCCGCGCTTGCCCCGCGCTGGTCCGACAACGCGGCCAGCCACGCAAGCAGCGTACCCGAGGGCTCGAATGTGTCGCCGTTGATCCAGAAGCGCTGCGCGTCGTAGAGCGCCTGCGTGCGCGCGTCGAGCACGATCCCTTCCTTGCGTGCGCGGGCTGTGAAGCGGGCCAGCGACAGGCGCGGCTGCGTGACGAATTCCACGTGGTCCTTGGGCTCGGTCAGGTAGGCGCCGAAGAACTCGCCGACCAGCTCGGGTGTCCAGCGCAGTGCGTTGAGTTTCTGCGTCAGCGCACGCACCATGGCGGTGGGTAGTTCGCCGGGGCGCTCGACGGGCTTCTGCTCCGGATCGGTGTAGCGGCCTTCGAAGTCCGGGTTGTCTTCGAGCGTCTGCGACAGGAAGCCGAGGAAGTGGCCGGCCAGTTCGCGGTAGGACGGCGAGCGGAAACCGACCGAGTACGTCATGCAATCGCCTTCGGCCACGCCGTCGTGCGCGTAGTGCGGCGGCAGGTAGAGCATGTCGCCCGGCTCCAGGATGAACTCTTCCTCGGGCGTGAAGTTTGCCAGGATCTTCAGCGGCAGGTCGGGCACCAGCGTGAGGTCATTCTGCGACGAGATCCGCCAGCGTCGCCGGCCGTGCGCCTGGAGCAGGAACACGTCGTACGAATCGAAATGCGGGCCGACGCCGCCGCCATCGGTGGCGAAGCTGATCATCACGTCGTCCAGGCGCGCGTCGGGGATGAAGCGGAAGCGCTGCATCAGTGCGTCGACCGCGGGCTCGACCAGGTTCGCGCCCTGCACCAGCAGCGTCCAGTTGCGGGCCTTGCGCGACGGCAGCGGCCGCTCGTTGAACGGACCGTGGTTGAAGGTCCAGCGCCCGCGTGTCTGGGCGATCAGGCGGGACTCGACATCCTCGCGCTTGCCCAGCTTGATCAGCGCATCGGGCGACAATGGGAAGTGCAGCGCACGCATTTCTTCGGGCGACAGCGCCTGGCGGATCAGCAGGGGCTTCTTCTGCCAGTGCGTGCGCATGAAATCGCGCGGCGACAGCCCGCCCAGCAACTGCGCCGGACGCCCCGCTGCCAGGCCGGGTTGGACACCGCGGGCGGCGGCGTATAATGGGAGTTCGTTCATGGAGTGCGCAATTGAAAATCGCGAAGAATACGGTGGTGTCGGTGGCTTACAAACTGTCCGACGCGCAGGGCAACGTCATCGAGGAATCCGATGAGCCGATGGTGTATTTGCACGGCGGCTATGATGGCACGTTCCCCAAGATCGAGGAAGCGCTGGACGGCCATGAGCAAGGCTTCGAGACGAAGCTGCAGCTGGAGCCGGACGACGCCTTCGGCGAATACGATCAGGAGCTGATCAAGATCGAGCCGCGTGACCGTTTCCCCGAGCCGCTGGAAGTCGGCATGCAGTTCGAGGGCGTGCCGGAGGATGGCGATGACGAAGACGCCATCATCTACACCGTCACCGATGTGGCCGAAGACAAGGTCGTGCTGGACGGCAACCACCCGCTGGCCGGCATGGCGCTGCGCTTCGATCTGCGCGTGACCGACGTGCGCGAAGCCACCGCCGAGGAAATCGAGCACGGGCACGTGCACGGCGAGAATGGTCTCGAGGTGGCCGATGAAGACGATGAGGAGCCGCCGCGCACGCTGCACTGACAGACCAGCGTGCTAAGAGGTAACGCAATGGAACGGGAGCTTCGGCTCCCGTTTTTCATTGCTGCGGCGTGGATGGCGCGATGTCGCTGGCCAGGCGGCGGGCGCGGATGTGGAACAGCGGCGCGGTGCCCGGCGTGACGGAGACTTCCAGCCATTGGTCCAGCGTCGGCGAGCCGAACGTGCGGGCGCGCATCACATGCGGATCGGGGCGGCCGCTTTCGTCCTTGAGCGGGCGGTCGAGCAGGAAGCTCTGGCTGGCGCCGTGGATCAGCAGCACGGCGCCGTCGTACTCGCGGGCGAGGGCGCGCAGCTGGCGCTTGAGCGCGAGATAGCCGTCGTGCGGGCGGCGGCGCAGCAGGCCGTCGAGCAGGTTGGGCGCGCGGCGGCGCTCCCAGCCGTCTTCGAACAGGGGGTCGGCCTGCATCATGATCACCATGCCCTGCAGCTTGCGCTGGCGTGCGATGGCGAATGCGCGCGCGAGCCACTGCCGGTTGGCTTCGAGGCGGTCTTCGTATTCGCCGTTGCGCCCGCCCGCGGTCTTGTAGTTGTTGTTGTCGCCCGGCACGTTGAGCGTGACGAACAGGACGCCGCCGGTTTCCCAGCGCGCGTTCTCGCGGTAGCTGCGGAACTTGGCCTGGTCGGACTGGCGCATCACCGTCATGGTCCGCTGGCCGAGCGTGTTGTCGTCGGGGTAGAACAGATCGCGCAGCCGCAACAGGCGCTCGATCGGGTCGAAGCGGCCGGCGGTGGGGCGTCCGCAGTCGCTCCAGTCGTGGTCGCCGGGGATGTAGATGAGCGGCGTGATGGTGCTGTCGAGCAGGTCGTGGCGCTCTTCGAGCAGATTGTCGGTGCAGGATTCGTCCCGGCCCTTGAGGTTGCCGAGGTGGACGACGAAGGCGGGGTGCTCGGTGTCGATGGCATCGAGCAGCGCGCGGGCGGGGGCGACGTCTTCGGGCCGCTGCGGCACGTTGCCGACCACGGCGAAGGTGAAGTCGGCCGGCGCGCCGGGCGCTGCCGCGGCGTGCCCCTTGGTCGCGGCGGGCGCCGCCGTCGTGGCCAGCATGGCCAGCACGGCGGCGATGCCGCGCCACGCACGGAAAACCGCGCCGGGCCGGATCATCACGCGGGCGCGTCCGACAGCGCCTTGAGCCGGTACAGCGCGTCGAGCGCGTCGCGCGGCGTCATGCTGTCCGGGTCGATATCGTCGAGCGCTTCGGCGAGGGCGTTCGCCGCGGCGGGTGCGGCGGCTTCGGTCACATCGTCATCGGACGGGTCGCTGGGCAGGGCGAACAGGTCGAGCTGCGGCGTGGCGCCGGTGTCGGCCGAATGCTGCTCCAGCCAGGCCAGCCGCTTGCGCGCGGCGCGGATGACCGGCTGCGGCACGCCGGCAAGCTGCGCCACCTGCAGGCCGTAGCTCTGGCTGGCCGGGCCTTCCTGCACGGCATGCAGGAAGACGATGCCGTCGCCGTGCTCGACCGCCGACAGGTGCACGTTGGCTGCTTGCGCGAACTCCTGCGGCAACTGCGTCAGTTCGAAGTAGTGCGTGGCGAACAGCGTGTGGCTGCGGTTGTGCGACAGCAGGTGGCGCGCGATCGCCCAGGCCAGGGCCAGCCCGTCGAAGGTGCTGGTGCCGCGGCCGATCTCGTCCATCAGCACCAGGCTGTTGGGCGTGGCGCGGTGCAGGATGGCGGCGGCCTCGGTCATCTCGACCATGAAGGTCGAGCGCCCGCCGGCAAGGTCGTCCGCGGCGCCGATGCGCGTGAAGATGCGGTCGATCGGGCCGATGATGGCGGCGTCGGCCGGCACGAAGGCGCCCACGTAGGCGAGCAGCACGACCAGCGCGGTCTGGCGCATGAAGGTCGATTTACCGCCCATGTTCGGGCCGGTGATCAGCAGCAGCTTGCGCGTCTCCTGGAGCACGCAGTCGTTGGCGACGAACTGCTCGACCTGCTGCTCGACCACGGGATGGCGCGCGCGGATCAGCTCGATGCCCGGCGCGTCCGTGAGCGCCGGGCGCGACCACGACAGCGCATGGGCGCGCTCGGCCAGCGTCGCCAGCACGTCCGCTTGCGCCAGCGCGGCGGCGATGCGCTTGAGCACGGGCAGGTGCGGCAGCAGCTTTTGCAGCAGGTCTTCATACAGGTATTTTTCGCGCGACAGGGCACGGTCCTGGGCAGAGAGCGCCTTGTCCTCGAACGCCTTGAGCTCGGGCGTGATGTAGCGCTCGGCGTTCTTCAGCGTCTGGCGGCGGCGGTAGTCGTCGGGCACCTTGGCGGCCTGGCCGTTGGTGACCTCGATGTAGAAGCCGTGCACGCGGTTGTATTCGACGCGCAGGTTGGCGATGCCGGTGCGCTCGCGCTCGCGCGCTTCCAGGTCGACCAGGAACTGGCCGCAGTTCTCGGAGATGTCGCGCAGCTCGTCGAGGTCGGCATCGTAGCCGCGCGCGATGACGCCGCCGTCGCGGACCATCGCCGCCGGCTCGGCCATCACCGCGCACTGCAGCAGCGCGTGGGCATCTTCGGGGATGGCGAGGGCGGCATGCAGGTCGCCCAGCAGCGGGGCGGCATCGTTTTGCGGCAGTTGGTCGCGTACTTCGGGCAGGCGCGCCAGCGTATCGCGCAGCGAGGACAGGTCGCGCGGACGAGCCGACAGCAGCGCCAGCCGGCCGGTGATGCGCTCCACGTCCGACAGCGTGCGCAGCGTGCCGCGCAGGCTTTGCCAGTCGTCGGCCAGCAGCACCTCGATGGCCTGCTGGCGCGCCTGCGGCACCGCGCGGTCGCGCAGCGGATGGTGCAGCCAGTGGCGCAGCAGGCGGCTGCCCATGCTGGTGGCGCAGGTGTCGAGCAGCGAGAACAGCGTCGGCGATTCCTGTCCGCGCAGGGTCTCGGTCAGCTCCAGGTTGCGGCGGGTGGCGGTGTCCAGGCCGATGAATTCGCTCTCGTGCTCGACCGTCAGGCCGATCACATGGCGCAGCGATTGGCCCTGCGTGGCGGCGGCGTAGTTCAGCAGGGCGCCGGCGGCGGCCAGCGCGGCCGTCAGCGTCTCGCAGCCGAAGGCCACCAGGCTCGCCACGCCCAACTGCTCGCGCAGGCGGCGCGCGCCGGCTTCCACGTCGAAGTGCCAGTCCGGCAGGCGCGTGCGGGCGACGTCGAAGGCGACGGCGTTGAGCGTGGCGTCATCGGCCAGCACCTCGGCGGGGCGGATGCGCTCGAGTTCGCGGTCGAGCTGCTCGGCGCTGCATTCCATCAGCCGCAGTTCGCCGCCGACGAGGTTGAGCCAGGCCAGGCCGACCAGCGGCGCGGCGCCGCGCTTGCCCGGGATCTGCGCGATGGCGAGCAGGTGGTTGTTGACCTTGTCGGACAGCAGTGCCGCGTCGGTCAGCGTGCCGGGCGTGACCACGCGCACGACCTTGCGCTCGACCGGCCCCTTGGTGGTGGCCGGGTCGCCGATCTGCTCGCAGATGGCGACCGATTCGCCCAGCTTGACCAGCTTGGCCAGGTATTGCTCGACCGCGTGGAACGGCACGCCGGCCATGCGGATCGGCTGGCCGTTGGTGGTGCCGCGCGAGGTCAGCGTGATGTCGAGCAGACGTGCGGCCTTTTCGGCGTCTTCGAAGAAGAGTTCGTAGAAGTCGCCCATCCGATAGAAGACAAGCGTATGCGGATGCGCCGATTTCAGCTTGAGAAATTGCTGCATCATCGGCGTGTGCTTGTCGATGGGGCCGTATTTCGGGTCGATCTCCTGAGCCGGAGCGGAGTGTTCAGCCATGCGATGTCAAATGCGTAGCGCGCGACCGATCGGCCGCGCGCGGAAGGTGGGTGTGCAATCGCGCAATTGTTGCACAGCCGTTGCACAGCCGCGAAGGGGTTTCACCTCATTCGCCCTGTGCCAGGCGGGCTTCGAGCATGTCGAGAAAGCACGTGATGCGCGAGGCCAGCTGCGTGTTGCGGTAGTAGACCGCGTGGATCGGCTGCTGGATCTCGACAGTGGCCTCGGGCAGCACCTGGACGAGATCGCCCGCGCGGCGATCCCGGGCGGTCATGAAATCGGCCAGGCAGACGATGCCGGCGCCCTGCAGCGCGAGTTGCCGCAGGGTCTCGCCGCTGGAGGCCTTGAGCGTGGGCGTGATGCGCAGGCGATCGCCGTGCGGGCCGCGCAGCGGCCAGTGGTTCAGCGATTCGGGCTGCACGAAGCCGAGCAGCGCGTGATGCCGGAGCGCATCGACCGTGCGCGGACGGCCGTGCGCCTTCAGGTAGGCGGGGCTGGCCAGCACCCGCAGCCGCCGCGTGCCGAGCCGCCGCGCCCGCAGGGTCGAGTCGCGCAGCGCGCCGATGCGGATGGCGACGTCGGTGTCTTCCTCCAGCAGGTCGATGATGCGGTCGCTGGTGTTCAGCTCCAGCTCGATCTGCGGATACTGCGCGCGGAAGTCGGCCACCAGCGGCGCGATCACATGCAGCATGAACGGCATGGCGGCGTTGACGCGCAGGCGCCCGGCCGGCTGCTGGCGGCGCAGGGCGATCAGTTCCTCGGCTTCGTCGACGGCGGCGAGGATGCCGCGCGCGTGCGCCAGGAAGGCGGTGCCCTCGTCGGTCAGCGCCAGCCGGCGCGTGGTGCGGGACAGCAGCGTGGTCTCCAGCTTCTCTTCCAGCCGGCGCAGCGCGCGGCTCACGCCCGAGACGGTCTGGCCGAGCTGTTCGGCGGCGGCGGTGACCGAGCCGGTGTCGACCACCGTGCGGAAGGCGAGCAGTTCTTCGAGCGTCGTTTTCATGAAAGCGTCGGCCAGATTATCAATTTTCAGTCAAAAGTATTCTGCCCAATACGGGGTTTTTTGCAAAGGCGAGCGCCCTGACACTCCGTCCGTCTGCATCACGGAGGGCACCATGCCAATTGCTTTGCTTGCGCTCACACTGAGCGCGTTCGCCATCGGGACGACCGAGTTCGTCATCGTTGGCCTGATCCCGACGGTGGCGGCCGATCTCGGCATCACGTTGCCGTCGGCCGGATGGCTGGTCAGCCTGTATGCGCTGGGCGTGGCGGTCGGCGCCCCGGTGCTTACGGCGTTGACGGGGCGGCTGCCGCGCAAGGCGCTGCTGCTGTCGCTGATGGCGCTGTTCACGCTCGGCAACCTGCTGGCGTGGCGTGCGCCGGGCTATACGTCGCTGGTGCTGGCGCGCGTGATGACGGGGCTGGCGCACGGCGTGTTCTTTTCGATCGGCTCGACGCTCGCCACCAGCCTGGTGCCCAGGGAGAAGGCCGCGAGCGCCATCGCCATCATGTTCACGGGCCTGACGGTGGCGCTGGTGACGGGCGTGCCGCTGGGCACGTTCATCGGCCAGCACTTCGGCTGGCGCGAGACGTTCCTGGCGGTGGCCGGGCTGGGCGTGATCGCCTTCGTCGGCAGCCTGGTGTTCGTGCCGCGCGACATCGCGCACGCGCCGCCTGCGTCGTTGGCCAGGCAACTGCAGGTGCTGGCGCAGCCGCGCCTGCTGATGGTCTACGCGAAGACGGCCATCGGCTACGGCGGCTCGTTCATCCCCTTTACCTTCCTGGCGCCGATCCTGCAGGACGTGGCCGGCTTCAGCGCCGGGGCGGTGGGCTGGGTGATGCTGGTGTACGGCGTGTCGGTGGCGGCGGGGAACCTTTGGGGCGGCCGGCTGGCCGATCGCAAGGGGCCGATCGCGGCGCTGCAGGTCATCTTCGCGCTGCTCGCGGTGGTGCTGTTTGCCTTCACGTTCACCGCGCGGTATCCGTGGGCGGCGGTGGCGACGGTGCTGCTGTGGGGCGCGGTGGCGTTCGGCAATGTGCCGGGGCTGCAGGCCTACGTGGTCAAGCAGGCGGAGCGCTTCGCGCCGCAGGCCGTGGATGTGGCGTCGGGCCTGAACATTGCCGCGTTCAACCTGGGCATTGCCGGGGCGGCATGGGCCGGCGGCTGGATCGTGACGCACCTGGGCCTGATGCATACGCCCTGGATCGGCGCGCTGGTGGTGCTGGTCTCGCTGGGCCTGACCGCCTGGAGCGGGGCGCTGGACCGCCGCGGCGGCATCGGCCCGCGCCTGGATGGGCCGGCTCCGGTGGGGCATTGAGACGGATTCAACATCGAACACAAGGAAACGCCATGAATGACACGTTCACGATGCCCGCTTTCGGCCTCGGCACCTTCCGCCTGACGGGCCAGGCCGCGATCGACTCGGTCAGGACCGCGCTGGAACTGGGCTACCGCGCCATCGACACGGCGCAGATCTATGCGAACGAGGCCGAGGTCGGCCAGGCGATCGCCGCGGCGGGCGTGCCGCGCCGCGACCTGTTCCTCACCACCAAGATCTGGGTGGATAACCTGGCCGCCGATCGACTGATCCCGAGCCTCAAGGCCAGCCTGGCCAGGCTGCGCACCGAGCAGGTGGACCTGACGCTGATCCACTGGCCGTCGCCCGGGGGCGCGGTGCCGATGGCCGAATACCTGGGCGCGCTGGACGAGGCCCGGCGCGAAGGGCTGACGCGGGCGCTGGGCGTCTCGAACTTCACCGTGGCCTTGCTGCGCGAGGCCATCGACACGGTGGGCGTGGCGCAGATCGCCACCAACCAGATCGAGCTGCACCCGTACCTGCAGAACCGCAAGGTGGCGGCGTTTGCACAAAGCCAGGGCATTCATGTCACTTCGTACATGACGCTCGGCGTGGGCCGGGTGCTGGCCGATCCTGTCGTGGCAGACATCGCCCGGGCGCATGGCGCGACGCCGGCCCAGGTGGCGCTGGCGTGGGCGATGCAGCAGGGCTGTTCCGTGATCCCGTCCTCCACGCGCCGGGCCAACCTGCAGAGCAACCTGGCCGCCCGCGACCTGCGCCTGACCGGCGACGACATGGCCCGCATCGGCGCGCTGGACCGGGGCGAGCGCATCGCCGACCCGGCCGGCATCGCGCCCGACTGGGATTGACCCTACCCCCGACGTGACGGGGGCGACTCAAGGTCTGCGCGTAAGTTGCCGATAGACAGTCCGGAGCCCTGAAAAACATGGGGGGACGCGTCGTGCACGGCACGGGGCGTTTCCGTGCACGGAGACCTTGGAATGAGCAAGCTCAGCTTCCGCCAGAAGCTTTGGCTGCCGCTGGCGTTCAGCCTGATCGCGCTGACGCTGATGTCGGTGTTCAATGCCTATCAGGCGCGCGGGATTCGCATCGAGGAACGCAAGAACAACCTGGTCAGCGTGACCAGCATGGCGCTCAACCTGGTCAAGCAATACGACGACCTGGCCCGCGCCGGCGTCCTGACCAAGGAGGCGGCACAGCAGCAGGCGCTGGAGCGCTTCCGCTCGCTGCGCTACGACAAGGACGGCTACTTCACCATCACCCGTTCCGACAACGTGGTGGTGATGCACCCGATCAAGCCCGAATTCATCGGCAAGGACCAGACCGGCTTCAAGGACGCGCAGGGCAACAGCGTCTACGTCAACCTCACCAGCGCCGCCAGGCAGCCCAACGGCGGCTTCACCAGCTATGTCTGGCCGCATGTCGGCGGGACGGCGCTGGTGCCGAAGACGGCCTTCGCGCAGCGCTACGAGCCGTGGGACTGGGTGTTTTCGACCGGCGCCTACATGGATGACATCAACGCCGTGTTCATGACGTCGCTGTACGAGAGCGGCGGCCTGCTGCTGCTGGCGGGCACGGTGCTGGTGCTGCTGGCCGGCGTGGCCAACCGGGGTCTGCAGCGTACGCTGGGTGGCGACCCGGCCTATGCGGCGGAGGTGGCCAACCGCATCGCCGGCGGCGACCTGAGCGTCGAGATTGCCACCCGGCCGGATGACCGCGACAGCCTGCTCTACGCCATGGGCCGCATGCGCGGCGCGCTGGTGCAGACCCTCGGCCGCATCAAGGGCGCATCGGAGACCATCGGCACGGCCACGCGCGAGATCGCCAGCGGCAACCTGGACCTGTCCTCACGTACCGAGCAGCAGGCGAGCTCGCTCGAAGAGACCGCCTCGGCCATGGAAGAGCTGATGTCGACCGTGCAGCAGAACGCCGACAACGCCAACCAGGCCAACCAACTGGCCGTGTCCGCCTCCGACGTGGCGGTGCGGGGCGGCGACGTGGTGTCCCGCGTGGTCGAGACGATGGGCTCGATCAATGCGTCCTCGCGCAAGATCGTCGACATCATCGGCGTGATCGACGGCATTGCTTTCCAGACCAACATCCTGGCGCTCAACGCCGCCGTGGAAGCGGCGCGCGCCGGCGAGCAGGGGCGCGGCTTCGCGGTGGTGGCCGGCGAGGTGCGCAGCCTGGCGCAGCGCAGCGCCGCCGCGGCCAAGGAGATCAAGGCGCTGATCGACGATTCCGTGACCAATGTGGATGCCGGCAGCACCCTGGTGGAAGAAGCCGGCACGACCATGCGCGAGATCGTCGCCAGCGTCCGGCGCGTGACGGACATCGTCGGCGAGATCACCGCCGCAAGCCAGGAGCAGCGCTCGGGCATCGAAGAAGTCAGCCACGCCGTCACGCAGCTCGACGATGCCACCCAGCAGAATGCCGCGCTGGTGGAGCAGGCCGCGGCCGCCGCGCAATCGTTGCAGGAGCAGGCCGACAGCCTGACGCAGGTCGTGGCGCAGTTCCGCCTCGACCCCACGATGTCCGCGATGCGCAGCGGGACGGCCAAGGCCGAGCCGACGATCGCGCCGCGGGTGCCCAAGGCTGCCGAGCCCGCGCCGGCTGCACCCGTACCCGTGGCCGTACCCGTACCCGTGGCCGCGCCGGCCCAGGCGCCGCGCCGCGAGCCGGTCAAGCCCAGCCCTCAGGCCGCCAAGCCCAAGCTGCAGTCGCGCAAGGCGCCGGTGCTTGCCAAGCGCGCGGCCAAGCCGGACACCGCGCCCGCTACGGCACCGGCCACATCGCCCAAGCCGCTGCACCAACCGTTGGTAGCCGCCGGCGACGACGCCGACTGGGAAACCTTCTGAACGAACCGTCCGGCGCGGCAACGCGCCGGCCTGACCCCGGCCCCGCACCTGGAATGCGGGCCGGTCTCCGGAGACAACTGTGGAACGCTTCCTGAAAAACACCAGTGTGCGAGCCGGCCTGCTGGCGATTCTGGTGACCTTTGCACTGATGATCGTGGTGGGCGCGGCGGTCGGCGTGCTGGCCCTGAGCACGGCCAACGTATCGACCGAGCGCGTGCATGCCATCTCGGCACGCAGCATGCTGCTCAATGACGCCTACAAGGACATGATGCGCGCCCGCACCGGGCTGGCGCGCGTCTACGGCATGCTGCGCGAGAATCCCGGCACGCCCTTGCCGTCCAACGCGCTCGACAGCGCCGAGGCGGGCGTGAAGAAATCGCTCGCCCAGCTCGAAGCGTTCAAGAGTGCGCCGGCCATCGAAGGCGTGGATCAGGCCCTGCGCCAGGCCATCGCCCAGGCCGCGCAGGCGCATGCCGACGCCGTGCAGCGCGCCATGGCCGCCCT
The DNA here is from genome assembly GCF_024925465.1 of Ralstonia pseudosolanacearum. NCBI lineage: Bacteria > Pseudomonadati > Pseudomonadota > Betaproteobacteria > Burkholderiales > Burkholderiaceae > Ralstonia > Ralstonia pseudosolanacearum. The sequence goes on from NZ_CP103852.1 coordinate 1,639,103, forward strand.
GCGCGCCAGCGATGCGGCCGCCTACGCCACCATCAACGCCAAGGACGTCACCGCATCGGGGGCGGCCTGGTCGATCGAGATCGAACGCTTCCAGAAGCTCAGCAGCCAACTGGCCCAGGAAGAGGCCGACGGCGGGCAGGCGCGCTACGGCCTGATCGTCAAGTTCGTGAGCGTCGGCATCATCATGGCGCTGGCATTGATTGCCGCCGTGCACTACGCGCTCAAGGCCTTCGTGGTGACGCCGCTCAACGACGCGGTGGATGTGCTGACGCGCGTGGCCGAGGGCGATCTGTCGGTGCAGGTGAGGGAGGGCGGGCGCAACGAGCTGGGCCGGCTGCTGTCGGCCGTGGCCCGCATGCGCGCCAGCCTGCTGCAGACGGTGCGCCAGGTGCGCAGCAGCTCGGACGCGGTCAACACCGGCGCGCACGAGATCGCCAGCGGCAACCTCGATCTGTCGTCGCGGACCGAGCAGCAGTCGGCGTCGCTGGAGAAGACGGCCGCCAGCATGGAGCAGATGACCTCCACCGTCACCAACAACTCCGAGAACGCCCGCCAGGCCAGCGCGCTCGCGGCCAGCGCGGCCGACCTGGCCTCGCGCGGCGGCGAGGTGGTGCGCGGCGTGGTCTCGACCATGGACGAGATCAGCGCGAGCTCGCGCAAGATGGCCGACATCATCGGCGTGATCGACGGCATCGCCTTCCAGACCAATATCCTGGCGCTCAACGCGGCGGTGGAAGCCGCCCGCGCGGGCGAGCAGGGGCGCGGCTTCGCCGTGGTGGCCGGCGAGGTGCGGGCCCTGGCCCAGCGCAGCGCGGCCGCCGCCAAGGAGATCAAGGACCTGATCGATGCCTCGGTCGATCGCGTGCAGGCCGGCAACACGCTGGTGGCCCAGGCGGGTTCGACCATGACCGAGACGGTGGATGCGGTGCGCCGCGTGGCCAACATCGTCGAGGATATTGCCGCCGCCTCGTCCGAGCAGACGCAGGGCATCCTGCAGATCAGCCAGGCGGTGTCGGAGATGGAGCAGGTGACGCAGCAGAACGCCGCGCTGGTCGAGCAGGCCGCGGCCGCCGCGCAGTCGCTGGAAGAGCAGTCACTGAACCTGACCCAGGTGGTGGCCCAGTTCCGGCTGGATGGGTCGGACGGCGAGGTGGCGGCGGCCGAGTCCAAGCCCAAGTCCAAGCCGGTGCGTACCGCGCCGGTGGCCGCCGTGAAGCCGGCCGCCAAGCCGCCGCGTCCGGTCGTGCGCAAGCGTGGGCCCAGCCCCAAGGCCGTTGCGCCGGCCACCGTGCCCGCCGTCGCGTCGGCTGCCGCGCCTGTCGTCGCGCCGGTCAAGGCCCAGCCGCTGGCCGCCGTCGCCGGCTCGGACGGCGACTGGGAAACCTTCTGATCGTCGGATCAGGCCTGCGGCGCGCGGCCCGAGGGATCGCGCGCCGGGCCTTCGATCCGCTTGTCCCAGCTTTCCACCTCGCCGCGTGCCAGCCGGTTTTCCACCAGCTTGCGCCATGACGGTGTCAGCGGCAGCGTCAGCATGTCGCCGAGCGCATCCGCGTCCAGCATGTTCCGGTAGAGCACGTCCAGCACACGCGCCAGCGGCCATTGCGGCCACGGACGTTCCAGCCACGCGAGCGTGTCGCCCGCGCGCAGCGTGCCGCCTTGCAGCACCCGGTAGTACCAGCCCGTGCGGCCGGTCTGCTGCACGCGGCGGGCCATGTCGCGCTGCGCGAAGCGGTCGTTGAGCTTCCAGCACGGCTGGCGCAGCTGCGAAACCTCCAGCACCACCTCGCCCGCGCGCAGCCGGTCGCCGATGCAGAGATCGGCTTCGGTGAGGCCCCGTGTGCTGATGTTCTCGCCGAACGCGCCGGGCCGGGCCAGCAGCGCGTGCGCACCGAGGTCGGCCTGCCAGGCCGGGTAGTGGTCGAACGGGTAGTGGTGGATCGCCTTGTCGGGCCCGCCGTGCACGCGCAGGTCGGCTTGCTCGTCGCCGACGATGCCATCGGGGCCGATCTGCACCGCGTCGGCCACCGGCCGCTTGTCGATGGCGCTGCGCGAGCCGGGGCGGGTGTAGCCGACGGCCCGGCCGGTCAGGAGGGCATCGATGCGGATGGGGCCGGGCAGCATCATGCGGCGCTCCGCGCGGCGTGAGCCTCGGCGCGATCCAGCCACGCGGTGAAGACATCGTGGGCGCGCTGCGCCAGCGGAGCGGCCAGCGCGGGGGCCTGCCCGCGCAGCGTGCGCGGGTCGATGCCGGCGGCGGCCAGCTCGGCCGCATGCCCGATCAGCCAGGCCTCGAGTTCGCGCAGATCGGCCTCCAGGTGGAATTGCAGGCCGAGCGCGTGGTCGCCCAGGGCAAAGGCCTGTTCCGCGCAGACCGATGTAGACGCCAGCCGTGTCGCGCCGGGCGGCAGCTCGAACCGGTCTCCGTGCCAATGCAGCACGGGCGTGCCGTCGGCCAGCGGCGCGAGCGGGGAGGCCGCGCCCTCGGCCGTCAGCGTCACCGGCGCGAAGCCGATCTCCTTGACGTTGCCGCCCATCGGCGCTACGGCGGCACCCAGCGCGCGCGCCATCAACTGCGCGCCCAGGCAGATGCCGAGCAGCGGCTTGCGCGCCGTCAGCCGCCGCGCGATGGCGTCGGTTGCCTCGCGCAAGAACGGGTAGCGATCATCGTCGAAAGCGCCGATGGGGCCGCCCAGCACCACCACCAGGTCCGCCGCGGCCAGCGCTTCGGCCGGCAGCGGCTGCAAGCCGGCGTCGAGCGTGCGTACCGCGTAGCCGCGCCCGAGCAGCAGCGATTCCAGGACGCCCAGATGCTCGAACGGGACGTGACGCAGGGCGAGCGCGGTTTTCATGATCGGCACAGACGGGATGAGGGAAGCCGCATTCTATGATGCAGGGGGTCTTACGAGGGCATCGCGACCCAGCGCGGCGGCAAGGCGCTGCTGCCGTTCATGATCCACCCGCCGGCCGATTTCAGTGCCTCGCCGTTCAAGGAGCACGAGGGCGAGGCGATGCTGTTCGTGCATCGCGGCGAGGTCGAGATCGCCTTCGTCGGGCAGACCGTGCGGCTGGCCGCGGGCGATGCGGTGGTGTTCGATGCGCGGATTCCGCATCGCACGCGCTCGGTGGGGGAGGAGCCGGCGCAGGCGCTGGTGGTGGTGAGCGCCGCGCCGGCCGGCGCGCAATAAAAAAGCCCGCCTTCCGGCGGGCTGCGTCGATCGGGCGAGGCCGCGATCAGACCACGGCCTGCGAGCGCGAGAACGGCGTGGTCAGCTTGATCATCTGCACGAAGGCCTTCGGGTTGCCGGCCAGGATCTCGCCCTGGTCCAGGTAGCCGGCCTCGCCGCAGTAGTTGCCCACCAGGCCGCCGGCCTCGGTGATCAGCAGCGAGCCCGCCGCCATGTCCCACGCGTTGAGGCCCTGCTCGAAGAAGCCGTCGAGGCGGCCGCTGGCCACATAGGCCAGGTCCAGCGCGGCGGCGCCCGGGCGGCGCAGGCCGGCGCAGTTCTCGGTCATGGTGGCGAACAGCTTGACGTAGTCGTCCAGGCCTTCCATGTCGCGGTAGGGGAAGCCGGTGCCGATCAGGCAGTCGGCCAGCTTGTCGCGGCGCGTGACGCGGATGCGGCGGTTGTTGAGGAAGGCGCCCGCACCCTTGGAGGCGGTGAACAGCTCGTCGCGGGTCGGGTCGTAGACCACGGCCTGGGTGACGACGTTGCGCTGCATCAGCGCGATCGACACCGCGAACTGCGGGAAGCCGTGGATGAAGTTGGTGGTGCCGTCCAGCGGGTCGATTACCCAGACGTTTTCGCTGGCGGTTTCGCCGTCGGCCCAGGAGCGGCCGGACTCTTCCGCTAGAATCGCGTGATCCGGATACGCTGTCTTGATGATGTCGATGATCGTGGCTTCCGCCGCGCGATCGACGTCGGTGACGAAATCGTTGTGTTGTTTGCGCTCGATTTGCCGGGAATCGCCCTGGAGCGTGGCGCGATTGATGACGGTCCCGGCTTTGCGGGCAGCCTTGACGGCGATATTGAGCATCGGATGCATGACGGATCTCCGCGCCTGGCGCGGATTGCGCGTCAGGCGAAACAACACAGCGAATTGTGGAAGAACGAACGGCGGGCATGATCCCGCCGCCAAAATGAGTGGCCGTATTGTATATGAACCCCGCCTCCCGCGCCTCGGAAACCAGCCCGCCCCGCGACAATGACGTCCTGCGGCAACGTGCCGCCCGTTGCCGCTTCGTGCTGGTGGAAACCAGCCATCCCGGCAATGTCGGTTCGACGGCACGCGCGCTGAAGACCATGGGATTCGGCGAGTCCGGCAGCTATGTGCTGGTGCGTCCGCGCGAGCCCGATGCGCAGTCGCATCCCGATGCCGTTGCCATGGCAAGCGGCGCTGACGACGTGCTTGCCGATGCCCGGGTCGTCGACGATTTCGGCGAGGCGCTGGCCGGGGCTTCGCTCGTCATTGCGCTGACGGCGCGTCCGCGCGAGTTCGGCCCGCGCCGCATCGGCCCGCGCGCCGCCGCGCAAGAGGTGGCGGCCCTACTGGCTGCGCCGGGGGCGACGGTCGCCTTCGTCTTCGGTAACGAGCGCTACGGCCTGCCCAACGAGGTGGTGGAGCGCTGCCACGTCGTCACCCATATCCCCGCCAATCCGGCCTATGCGTCGCTCAACCTGTCGCAGGCGGTGCAGCTGATCGCGTATGAAGTGCGCATGGCGTTGCTGGCCGAGACTGGCACGGGCGATACCCGCGTCGATGGCGTCGGCTTTGTCGGCGAGCCGGCCACCGCGGAGCAGATCGACGGCATGTTCGCGCACCTGGAACGCGGCCTGGTCGAGATCGGCTTTCTCGATCCGGCCCAGCCGAAGAAGCTGATGTCGCGCCTGCGGCGCCTGTTTGCCCGCACGCAGCTGGAAGCCGAGGAGGTCAACATCCTGCGCGGCATCGCCAAGCGCATGCTCGGCCGCCGGGCCGATGCCGCCGCGTCGCCCACCGGCGCCGCTGACGACTGTCGGTGATCCCCGCGAAGCCGCTTTCCTGGCGGCTTCTCCCACGCCCGTCAGGCCAAGACCCTTGCCCCGACGGGCGTAATGCGGCAACGGAATGCCTTACACTGCCCCCAAGCGCATCGCGCTGATCGATATTCCGTTTTTGCACAGACCCATGTTCACACGCATTCGCGAAGACATCCGCGCCATCATGGAGCGAGACCCGGCCGCACGCAGCCGCTGGGAAGTGCTGACCTGCTATCCGGGCCTGCACGCCATCATCGTCCATCGGGCCGCGCATGCGTGTTGGGGCGCGGGCTTCAGGTGGCTGGGCCGATGGCTGTCGCACCTGGGCCGATTCCTGACCGGCATCGAAATCCACCCCGGCGCGCAGGTCGGCCGGCGCGTGTTCATCGATCACGGCATGGGCGTCGTGATCGGCGAGACCGCCGAGATCGGCGACGATTGCACGATCTACCAGGGCGTGACGCTGGGCGGCACCTCGCTCTACAAGGGCGCCAAGCGGCATCCGACGCTGGGCAAGGGCGTGGTGGTCAGCGCGGGCGCCAAGGTGCTCGGCGGGTTCGTGATCGGCGATGGCGCACGGGTTGGCTCCAACGCGGTGGTGCTCAAGCCGGTGCCGGCCGGCGCCACGGCGGTCGGCATTCCCGCCCGCATCCTCGAGCGCGACGTGCCGGGCGCGGTCCAGCCGGCGCTCAAGCAGGAGTTCTCCGCCTACGGCATCACGCCGGACGCGGACGATCCGGTTTCGCTCGCGCTCAAGCGGCTGATCGACCATAGCTCGCTCCAGCAGGAGCGCATCGAGTCCATCCTGAGCGCGCTGGACCGCCTGGGCGCGCATCTCGAGAACTCGCCGAACGATCCGTTCGATGCCAGCGAGCTCAAGCGGATGCTGAAGTGAGGGCAGGGCCGTGGCGGCGGATCACGCCGTCACCGGCTCGGCCGTCAGCACGCCGTCCTGCAGCCTGAGGAAGCTGCCGCGCGGCTGCGCATGGTCGAAATCCCAGTCGGAGAGGACCCAGCGCTCGCCGCCGGGCTCGTGGTGCAGCCGGGGGCGGTGCGTGTGGCCGTGGATCAGCAGCGGGATGCCGGCGGCCTTGAACAGCGCGTCCACCGCCTCGGGCGCCACGTCGCCCATCATCGCCGCCGCGCGCGGCTCGCCCGCCACGTTGGCGGACAGGGCACGGCCGGCTTCGCTGTCGGCGCGCATCTTCTGCGCGATCCGCAGCCGCCAGCGCAGCGGCATCGCCAGGAACAGCCGCTGCACCCAGCGCTTGCGCGTCCAGTGGCGGAACCGCATGTAGGCCGCGTCGCGCGTGCACAGCGCATCGCCGTGGGCCAGCACGATGCGCAGGCCATCGGCTTCCAGCACGCTCGGGTCGGGCAGCAGCGTCGCCCGCGCGGTCGCGAGGAAGCGCTCGCCCAGCAGGAAATCGCGGTTGCCGTGCATGAACAGCACGCGCGTGCCGGCTTGCGCCAGTTCGGTGAGCAGCGCGGCGACATGCCGGTGGAACGGATCGGCAAGCTCCTCATCGCCGACCCAGTATTCGAAGAAGTCGCCCAGGATGACGAGCGTGCGGGCCTCGCGCGCCCGGGTGCGCACGAAGCGCTCGAACGCGGCGGCCGTGGCGGGCATGCCGGCGCTCAGGTGCAGGTCCGAAATGAAAAACACCGGCCCGGAAACCCGGACCGGTGTCTTCAATGCGGACGCCGTCGGCGCATCGCTCATTCGATCACTTCGGCGCTTTCGATCACCACGTCTTCCATCGGCACGTCCTGGTGGTAGCCACGGTTGCCGGTGCGCACGGCGCGGATCTTGTCGACCACGTCCAGGCCCTCGGTCACCTTGCCGAACACGGCATAGCCCCAGCCCTGCGGCGTCGGCGAGGTGTGGTTCAGGAAGTCGTTGTCGACCACGTTGATGAAGAACTGGGCCGTGGCCGAATGCGGGTCGTTGGTGCGCGCCATGGCGATCGAGCCGCGCTCGTTCTTCAGGCCGTTGTTGGCTTCGTTGTCGATCGGTGCGTCGGTCGGCTTCTGCTTCATGTCGGTGCCCGGCTCGAAGCCGCCGCCCTGGATCATGAAGCTCTTGATGACGCGGTGGAACACCGTGCCGTTGTAGTGGCCCTTCTTGACGTACTGGACGAAGTTGGCGACGCTCTTGGGCGCCTTCTCGGCGTCCAGGGACAGCGTGATGTCGCCGTGATTGGTGTGCAGCTTGACTTGGGTCATGGTGGGTTCCTTGGCGGAAAAGCGCAAAAGCAAAAACGTTACTTGGTGACGAGGGTGGCCGATTCGATCAGGATCGGCGTGACGGGCACGTTCTGGTGCGGGAGCTTGCTGGTGGTCTCCACGCCCTTGATCTTGTCGATGGTGGCGGTGCCGTCGACGACCTTGCCGAACACGGTGTAGCCGTAGCCGTCCTGGCCCGGGTAGTTCAGCATGTCGTTATTGACCACGTTGACGTAGAACTGCGCGGTAGCGGAGTTCGGGTCCATGGTGCGCGCCATGGCGATGGTGTACTTGTCGTTCTTCAGGCCGTTCTTCGATTCGATCTCGACAGGCGCGCGCGTGTCCTTCTGCTTCATGTCGGGCGTGAAGCCGCCGCCCTGGATCATGAAACCGTCCATCACGCGGTGGAAGATGGTGCCCTTATAGAAGCCGTCCTTCACGTACTGCAGGAAGTTGGCGACGGTCTTGGGCGCCTTGTCCGGATAGACCTCGACGGTGAAGTTGCCCATCGACGTCTTGAACTGCACGCGCGGGGCCGGCGCGGCGGCCGCGCTGACGGAAACGGCCAGTGCACACACGAGCCCGGCAAAGAGGGGGCGGATACGGAGCATGGTCTTGAGAGAGCTTTGGGGGTGGGAAAACGGGAGCGGTTGCGCCGGGTTTCAGCGCTTGGCCGGCCTGGCGTTCACGCCGCTGGCGGCGGGTGGTTCGGCCGCGGGTTTGGACGGCACGGCGCGCATGCCCGGCAGATCGGGCAGGGCATCGAGCCGCGCGCGCGCGGCGGCATGCTTCGGGCTCAGCCTGAGCGCATTCTGGTAGGACTGCGCCGCCAGCCGCACATAGATATCGCCCAGGTTGGCCTGGGCCTGCGCGTTCTCCGGCGCCACGCGGGTGGCCGTGATCAGGGTCTCGCGGGCGCGCAGCAGCTCGCCGCGCTCGGCGTAGAGCGTGGCCAGGTTGAGATACGGCTCGGGCAGCTCGGGAAAGTCCTGCGTCATCTGGCTGAAGGCGACCACGGCGTCGTCGCTGCGGCCCAGGCCGGCCAGGGCCACGGCGCGCTGGAAGCGGGCCTGCGCGTTGCGCGGCTGCGCGGCGACGTCCTTGTCGAGTTCGGCCAGTGCCTGTGCGTACTGTTTCCTGGCGAGCCACTCGTCGATGCGCTTCTGGCGCGCGACCTGCGGCGGCTGCGGCGTGTTGGGCGTCAGATCGGCCGGCAGGGCGATGCCGGGGGCGGCGGTCTGCGCGAAGGCCGGCGCGGCGGTCATTGCAATGAGGCCGGTCAGTGCCGCACCGAGGGCGCGGCATCGCAGCGTGCTGTTCATGAGAATCGGTTCCGTTATACTCCGCCGCATTCTAACAAACCGTCTTCGCGCGCAGCAGCGGCCACGCGCGCCGGACGGGGTTCTTGACGGCGCACAGGGCGGGGGCCCGGCCTGGTCCGACCCGTCGGTGCAGTTCCGGTAAGATATGCCGCTGATTTTGCTTCGCGCCCGCGCAGGCAGCCACGCCTGCCGGCCGACACGACGCCCCGCACGCGGCGGCGCGCCGCTTCTCCCTACACCGCATGGAATCACTCAAGATCTACAACACGCTCGCGCGTGAGAAACAGACGTTCGTCCCCATCGAGCCCGGCCGCGTGCGCATGTACGTGTGCGGGATGACGGTGTACGACTACTGTCACGTCGGGCATGCGCGGGTGATGGTGGTGTTCGACATGGTGCAGCGCTGGCTGCGCGCGTCGGGGTATGACGTGACCTACGTGCGCAACATCACCGACATCGACGACAAGATCATCAAGCGCGCGGTCGAGAACGGCGAGACCATCGGCACGCTCACCAACCGCTTCATCGCCGCCATGCACGAAGACGCCGACGCGCTCGGCGTGCAGCGCCCCGACCGCGAGCCGCGCGCCACCGAATACGTGCCGCAGATGCTGTCGATGATCGGCAAGCTGCAGCACAACGGTCTGGCCTATCAGGCGGCCGACGGCGACGTGAACTACGCGGTGCGCAAGTTCCCGGGCTACGGCAAGCTGTCGGGCAAGTCCCTCGAAGACCTGCGCGCCGGCGAGCGCGTGGCCGCCAACGATGCCAAGCAGGATCCGCTGGACTTCGTGCTGTGGAAATCCGCCAAGGCCGACGAGCCTGCCGAGAGCCGCTGGGCCTCGCCGTGGGGCGAGGGCCGTCCGGGCTGGCATATCGAGTGCTCGGCGATGAGCTGCGAACTGCTCGGCGCGCATTTCGACCTGCACGGCGGCGGCGCCGACCTGCAGTTCCCGCACCACGAAAACGAGATCGCCCAGTCCGAGGGCGCCAACGGCAGCACTTTCGTCAACACCTGGATGCACAACGGCTTCGTGCGCGTGAACGACGAGAAGATGTCGAAGTCGCTCGGCAACTTCTTCACCATCCGTGACGTGCTCAAGGTGTACGACCCGGAAGTCGTGCGCTTCTTCATCCTGCGCTCGCACTACCGCAGCGACCTGAACTACAGCGATGCGCACCTGGACGATGCGCGCCACGCGCTGACGCGCCTGTACACCGCGCTCAAGGACGTGCCCGCCGAGGTGCAGGCCCGGCCCGACTGGAACGAGCCGCACGGCAAGCGTTTCCGCGAGGCGATGCACGACGACTTCAACACGCCCGTCGCCATGGCCGTGCTGTTCGAGCTGGCCACCGAAATCAACAAGACGCGCTCGCCGGCGCTGGCCAGCCAACTGGCGGCGCTGGGCGGCGTGATGGGCCTGCTGGTCCGCGATCCGCATGCCTTCCTGCAGGGCGGCGTCGGCGCGGCCGCCGATGGCCTGGATGCCGCCGCGGTGGAGGCGCACATCGAAGCCCGCCGCGCCGCCAAGGCCGCACGCGATTTCGCCCGCGCCGACGGCATCCGCGCCGATCTGCTGGCGGCCGGCATCGTGCTAGAAGACAAGCCAGGCGGCGTGACCGAATGGAGACGCGCATGAACGCGGTGGCCAAGAAAGCCGGTGTGACGCGCGCTGCGACCGCCGGCAAGGCGGCGCCGGCCAAGGCGCCCGCTGCCAAGAAAGCGGCGGCCAAGCGCGTCGACGGCGTGGCGAGCAAGACGGTCGCCGCCAAGGAGGCGGTGATCCAGGCAGCCAAGGCGCCGGCCAAGCGCGCCGCCGGCTCCAAGGTACCGCTGCCCGAAGCGCCGGCTACCAGCGAGCCGCTGCCCGTCCCGACGGACGCGGTGACGCTGTCCGGCCCGCCCGCCTATTGGCAGGAGGCCTGCGCCGACCTCATGAAGCGCGACCGAATCCTGCGCAAGATCATCCCGGCGTTCGGTCCGGCGCACTTGGCGTCGCGGGGCGATCCGTTCGTTACGCTGGCGCGCTCGGTCGTCGGCCAGCAGATTTCCGTCAAGGCGGCGCAATCCGTGTGGGAGCGCCTGGTCGAGGCATGCCCCAAGCTGGTGCCCGCGCAGTTCCTGCGCGCCGGCCACGAGAAGCTGGCGGGCTGCGGGCTGTCCAAGCGCAAGGCCGAGTACATCCTCGATCTCGCCGAGCACTTCCGCAACGGCACGGTGCACGTTGCCAAGTGGGCGGAGATGGAAGACGAGGATGTGATCGCCGAGCTCACCCAGATCCGCGGCATCGGCCGCTGGACGGCGGAGATGTTCCTGATGTTCAACCTGCTGCGCCCGAACGTGCTGCCGCTGGACGACGTCGGCCTGATCAACGCGATCTCGCAGAACTATTTCAGTGGCGAACCCGTCACTCGCAGCGAGGCGCGCGAGGTCGCCGCCAACTGGGAACCGTGGCGCACGGTGGCCACGTGGTACATGTGGCGCAGCCTCGATACGGCCACCACCTATTGACCTGTCCATTCCGATGAAACGCGGCGTGTCTGCGGCCGGTCAAAATCCGGTAGAATGCGCGCCTTCAAGAGCCTTCCGGGGAATCCATGAAAACAACCTTCCTGGAGTTCGAGCAGCCGATCGCTGAACTTGAGGCGAAGATCGAAGAACTTCGCTTCGTGCAGGACGATTCGGCCGTCGACATTTCCGAAGAAATCTCCCGCCTGGCCGCGAAAAGCCAGCAGTTGACCAAGGACCTGTACGCCACCCTGTCGCCCTGGCAGGTCGCGCAGATCGCACGGCATCCGCAGCGTCCGTACACGCTGGACTACGTCCGAGAAATCTTCACCGACTTCCACGAGCTGCACGGCGACCGCACGTTCGCGGACGACCTGTCGATCGTCGGCGGTCTGGCGCGCTTCAATGGCCAGCCGTGCATGGTGATCGGCCACCAGAAGGGCCGCGACACCAAGGAGCGCGCGCTGCGCAACTTCGGCATGTCCAAGCCCGAGGGCTACCGCAAGGCCAAGCGCCTGATGGAGCTGGCCGACAAGTTCGGCCTGCCGATCTTCACCTTCGTCGACACGCCGGGCGCGTTCCCGGGCATCGAAGCCGAAGAGCGCGGCCAGTCGGAGGCCATCGGCCACAACCTGTTCGTGATGGCCGGCCTGAAAGTGCCCCTGATCGCCACCATCATCGGCGAGGGCGGTTCGGGCGGTGCACTGGCTATTGCCGTGGGCGATTCGGTGATCATGCTGCAGTTCGCCACGTATGCCGTGATCTCGCCGGAAGGCTGCGCATCCATCCTGTGGAAGACCGCCGAGAAGGCACCCGAAGCCGCCGAGGCGCTGGGCCTGACCGCGCACCGTCTCAAGGCGCTGGGCCTGATCGACAAGATTGTCAATGAGCCGCTGGGTGGCGCGCACCGCGATCCGAAGGCCATGGCGACGATGCTCAAGCGCGCGCTGGCCGAGTCGCTGCGCCAGTTCCAGGGCATGAAGACGTCCGAGTTGCAGGCGCGCCGTCACGAGCGCCTGATGGCCTATGGCAAGTTCAAGGAAACCGGCTCGAACTGATCCTTCGGTGCTGCTGGTCGACAAGGTCGCACAACGCGTCGCCGCGTGTGCGGCCTTTGTTGTTTCTGGCGGGGCGCCGGCGGTCGCGGTTGCGCTGTCGGGCGGGCGGGATTCCGCGGCGCTGCTGCATGCCGCCGCTGCGTGGCGCGATGCCGCCGGCGTGCCGGTGCGGCTGGTCGCGCTGCATATCCACCATGGCCTGCAGGTCGATGCGGATGCATGGGAGACCGCCTGCGCGCGGATGGCCGCCGCCGCCGGCGCTGCATTCCGCGTGCGGCGCGTGCGGGTGTCCACGGATGCCGGTCGCGGCATCGAGGAGGCCGCGCGCGAAGCCCGCTACGCCGCGCTCGACGCGCTCTGCGCCGAGACTGGCGCCACCCTTCTGCTGACCGCCCACCACCTCGACGACCAGGCCGAAACCGTGCTGCTGCAACTGCTGCGCGGCGCCGGGCTCGATGGTCTGTCGGCCATGCCGATGGCGCACGAGCGCCGCGTGACGCTGCTGCGCCCCTGGCTGGACGTGCCGCGCGGCGACATCGAGGCCTATGCCCGGGCCCATGCGCTCGCGTGGGTCGAGGACCCCTCCAATGGCGATGCCCGCTATGCCCGCAACGCGCTGCGGCCGCTGCTGGCCGGCATGGCGGGGCATTTTCCAGCCTACCGGGCCGCGTTGGCGCGTAGCGCGGCGCATCTGGCCGAGGCGGCGGCGCTGATCGAGGAGGTGGCGCAGGCCGATCTTGCGCGGATCGCGCCGGCGGGCACGCTGGCGGTGGCCGGCCTGGCGGCGCTGTCCGGGCCGCGTCAGCGCGCGGCGCTGCGTGCATGGCTGGCCGGGGCCGGGTTGCGTGCGCTGTCGTCGCGGCGGCTGGAGGACTTGCGCGCGCAACTGCTGGGTGTCCGTGCCGATGGCGCGCCGTGTATCCGCCTGCCCGGCGCGCAGGTGCGGCGCTACCGCGGGCAGGCATGGATCGAGGCGACCGGGCAGCCCGAGGCCGGGCCCGCGGATGGCCCGATCGCCGTCTCACGGTTCGACCCGGCCCGGGCCGAGGTGCAGCGGGTGGACGTGGCGGAGTGGGGCGGTGCGCTGCTGTTCTCGCCGGCCCAGGCGGAAGGCATCGACGCGCGGATCCTGCAGGCGCCGCTGTCGCTGGCTGCCCGGCGCGGCGGCGAGCGCATCGTGTTGCGCCCGGGCGGGCCGTCGCGGGCGCTCAAGCAGGCCTACCAGGAGGCCGGCATTCCGGCGTGGGCGCGGGCCCGGCTGCCCTTGCTGTATGCGGGCGAGCGGCTGGTCTTTGCTGCCGGGCTGGGCCCGGACCGGTCGGCTGTTGTCGTGGGCCCCGGCTGGCATGTCGCCTGGCTGCCAACAACGGGCGAGGGCAGGCTGGATGCGGGTTGAGCGGCGGGCCGCCGGCTGAGCGGCGCGCGGTCGGGTCGGTCGGTGCAGCAAATGACTTGTCGATCGATGTAAATTGCTGTATTTTCAAGAGCTTTTGCACCGTCCCGCCTCCTTTCGTTTTCTCCAAGATGGCTCTCATCGTTCACAAATACGGCGGCACGTCGATGGGTTCGGTCGAACGCATCAAGAACGTCGCCAAGCGCGTCGCCAAGTGGCACCGCGCCGGTCACCAGATCGTGGTCGTACCGTCGGCCATGTCCGGCGAAACCAACCGCCTGCTGGGCATGGCCAAAGAGATTGCGGCCCAGCCCGACCCGCGTGAACTCGACATGATTGCCTCGACCGGCGAGCAGGTGAGCGTGGGGCTGCTGGCCATCGCGCTGCACGCCGAAGGCATCGACGCGATCAGCTATACCGGCTGGCAAGTGCCGGTGCAGACCGATTCCGCCTACACCAAGGCCCGCATCCAGTCGATCGACGACGAGCGCGTGCGCGCCGATCTCGAGGCCGGCCGCGTGGTCGTCATCACCGGCTTCCAGGGCATCGACGGCGAAGGCCACATCACCACGCTCGGCCGTGGTGGTTCCGATACGTCCGCCGTGGCGGTCGCCGCCGCGCTGGAAGCGGAGGAATGCCTGATCTACACCGACGTCGACGGCGTCTACACGACCGATCCGCGCGTGGTGGACGACGCCCGCCGCCTGGACAAGATCACCTTCGAAGAGATGCTGGAAATGGCCAGCCTCGGTTCCAAGGTGCTGCAGATCCGCTCGGTGGAGTTCGCCGGCAAGTACCGCGTGAAGACCCGCGTGCTGTCGTCGCTGACCGACCCGCTGATGCCGCTCGAGGTGGAAATGCACTCGGGCACGCTGATTACTTTTGAGGAAGATTCGAACATGGAAGCCGCCGCCATTTCCGGCATCGCCTTTGCCCGCGACGAAGCCAAGATCACCGTGATCGGTGTGCCGGACAAGCCCGGCATCGCGTACCAGATCCTGGGCCCGGTCGCCGACGCCAACATCGACGTCGACATGATCATCCAGAACCAGTCGGTGGACGGCAAGACGGACTTCACCTTCACCGTGCCGCGCGGCGACTACCAGCGCGCGCTGGGTATCCTTAACGACAGCGTGAAGGGCCATATCGGCGCCGAGAACGTGTCGGGCGATCCGAAGGTGTCGAAGGTGTCGGTGGTGGGCGTGGGCATGCGCTCGCACGTGGGCATCGCCAGCAAGATGTTCCGCACGCTGTCGGAAGAGGGTATCAACATCCAGATGATCTCCACCTCGGAGATCAAGATCTCGGTGCTGATCGACGAGAAGTACATGGAGCTGGCCGTGCGCGCGCTCCACAAGGCGTTCGAGCTGGATCAGGCCTAAGCGCCGGGCCGGTTTTCCGGGCGGCGGCCCGGCGCCACACGTTGTCACACGGTTGTCGTTGACCAGGTGAAGTGAAGTGGCTAGAATACGCGCTTCGTCGAGCGGGCTCCTTCGCTGCGACGCTGTTTTGGGAGACGTGGCCGAGAGGTCGAAGGCACTCCCCTGCTAAGGGAGCATCCGGGCCAAAACCTGGATCGAGGGTTCGAATCCCTCCGTCTCCGCCAGTTTGGCGCTTCTCGCGGGAAGCGCATCTGACCGGCGGATGCGAGTCGAGCTGACGTGACGGCTCGCATTGCGATGCACGTCAAAAAGCCCGCATGGTTTGCGCCATGCGGGCTTTTTTCTTTGCTGCTTCGGCCAAGCGCGCCAACCGAAGAGGGCGCGCTTGCGTGTCAGTGCATCAGCCTTGGGCGGCGACGTCCGGCACGCCTGCGGTCACGTTGAAGCCGCAGTCGACATAGGTGATCTCGCCGGTCATGCCGCTGGACAGGTCCGACAGCAGGAAGGCGGCCACGTTGCCGACTTCCTCGATGGTGACGTTGCGGCGCAGCGGCGCGACATCTTCCATGTACTTGAGCAGCTTGCCGAAGTCCTTGATGCCCGAAGCGGCCAGCGTCTTGATCGGGCCGGCCGAGATGCCGTTGGCGCGGATGCCCTTCGGGCCGAGGGCGCTCGCCAGATAGCGTACGCAGGCTTCGAGCGCGGCCTTGGCCACGCCCATCGTGTTGTAGTTCGGGACCACGCGCTCGGCGCCCAGGTAGGTCAGTGCCAGCAGCGACGCGTTGGGCGACAGCATCGGCAGCGCGGCCTTGGCCAGCGCGGGGAAGCTGTAAGCCGAGATGTCGTGCGCGATGCGGAACGATTCGCGCGACAGGCCGTCGAGGAAATCGCCGGCAATCGCCTCACGCGGCGCGAAGCCGATCGAATGCACCAGGCCGTCGAAGTGGTCCCAGTGCTGGCCGAGATCGGCGAACACCTTGGCGATCTGTTCATCGCTGCCGACGTCGCAGTCGAACACCAACTGGCTGCCGAACTCGTTGGCGAATTCGGTGATGCGATCCTTGAAACGCTCGCCGACATAGGTGAATGCCAGTTCGGCGCCCTCGCGCTTGCATGCGCTGGCGATGCCGTAGGCGATCGAGCGGTTGGACAGAAGGCCGGTGATCAGAATGCGTTTGCCTGCCAGAAATCCCATGGTTTCTCCATACAAATGTGGGGCAGCATCGCGTCCGGGCATCGCGCGGGATAACGCACTGCGGGAGCCGGGGCGACACGGTCGGCGCGATCATACCGGAAAGCGCGGCCCGTACCGCCGTTTTGCCGGCCGAGGATGCCTTGTCGATGTGGCGTGGTTCCGTTGCGCAAATTGGCGGCAACGGCCGGCGAGGGCGGTAGAATGCCCAATAGCCTGCATCCGGCCCGGCCGGATGCGTTGATCGGATGGACGAGACAAGGGGCGGGATGAGCGTGCTCGGAGCGGCGCTGAAGCGACTAGCAATGATGACCTGGGGCCTCGCCGCCAGCCTGAGCGCGGCCTCCGCGTGGGCCGCGCACGGCTATGCCGAATACGGCGACCTGAAGTATCCGGCGGGCTTCACGCATTTCGCCTATCTGAACCCGAAGGCGCCGATCGGCGGCACGCTCGCGCTCGGCAACCCGGACCGCCGCACCAGCTTCGACAAGTTCAACCCGTTCACCATCAAGGGCACGGCCGCGCCGGGGCTCAATGCGCTGGTCTTCGAGAGCCTGCTGATCGGCAGCTGGGACGAGACCGCCAGCGGCTACGGCCTGCTCGCGGACGACGTGATCGTGGCACCCGATGAGCTGTCCGTCACGTTCCATCTCAATCCGCTCGCGCGCTTCTCCAACGGCGACTCGGTGCGCGCCGCCGACGTCAAATACGCTTACGACATGCTGATGGGCAAGGGCGCGAGCCCCGCCTACCGCAGCATGACGGCGGACGTGTCCAAGGTGACGGTGGTGGACGAGCGCACCATCCGCTACGACTTCAAGCGCCGCAACAAGGAGCTGCCGTTGATCGTCGGCAGCCTGCCGGTGTTCTCGCCCAAGTGGGGCAAGGGCAGCGGCAAGCCGGACGACCCGGAGGGCGGCAAGGACACGCCCTTCGACAAGATCACCTTCCAGGAGCCGATCGGCAGCGGGCCGTACCTCATCGAGCGCTACGACGGCACGCGCGGCATCACCTTCCGCCGCAACCCCGACTACTGGGGTCGCAACCTGAACGTGCGGCGCGGCGCGTACAACTTCGAGCACATCCAGTACAAGCTCTACAAGGACGAGACCGCGCGCCTGGAGGCCTTCAAGGCCGGCGAGTACGACGCCATGGTCGAGTATCGCGCCAAGAACTGGGCGAAGAGCTACGTGGGGGTGAAGTTCCGCAGCGGCGAGCTGGTCAAGAGCGAATTCCCGCACCGCAACGGCGCCGGCATGCAGGGCTTCGTGATGAATCAGCGCAAGCCGATCTTTCGCGACCTGCGCGTGCGCCGCGCCCTGGTGCTGGCGCTCGACTTCGAGTGGCTGAACCGCCTGCAGTTCTATGGCGCCTATCGCCGGATCGACAGCTACTTCGCCAACAGCGAGCTGGCCGCGTCCGACTCCGTCACCGGGCAGCCCGGCAAGGGCGAGCTTGCCCTGCTGGAGCCGCTGCGCGGCAAGCTCGATCCGGAGGTGTTCGGCGTGCTGCAGGCGCCGCCGTCGACCGATCCGCCCGGCTCGCTGCGCGACAACCTGCGCCAGGCGCGGCGCCTGCTCGCCCAGGCCGGCTGGACGTACAGCGACGGCGCGCTGCGCAACACCAAGGGCGAGCCGTTCACCTTCGAGATGCTCGACGACGGCAGCGGCATGAGCCGCGTGATGGCGGCCTACGCGCGCAACCTGGAGAAGCTCGGTATCCACGTCAACCAGCGCATCACCGACTTCGCGCTGTACCAGAAGCGCTTGGAAGAATTCGACTTCGACATGATCTCGCTGCGGCTTCCCGATTCGTCGAGCCCCGGCAACGAGCTGAAGGACCGCTTCGGCTCGGCGGCGGCCGACGAGCAGGGCTCCGACAACCTGATCGGCCTGAAGTCGCCGGCGGTGGATGCGCTGATCGATGACGTGCTGCGCGCGGGCAACCGTGAGGAACTGGTGACGGCATCGCGCGCGCTCGACCGCGTGCTGATGCAGGGCTGCTACGTCGTCCCGCACTGGTATGCGCCTTCCCATCGCGTGGCCTACAACCGGAACCTGATGTACCCGGATCGCCTGCCGTACTACTACTCGGCCGAGGGCTGGGTGCTGACGGCCTGGTGGCGCATTCCCGGGTCCTCGAAATAAACGCATTGCGGTGACGCCATGTTTGCCTACCTGATCAAACGCCTGCTGTTGCTGATCCCGACGCTGATCGGCGTGGTGACGCTCACCTTCGTGGTGATCCAGTTCGTGCCCGGCGGGCCGGTCGAGCAGATGCTGATGGAGATGAAGGGCCGCGGCAGCGGCATCGCCGAGGCCAGCGGTGGCGGCGGGGGCATGGAATACCGCGGCCGGCGCGGCGTCGATCCCGAGAAGATCAAGGAGATCCGCGCGCTGTACGGTTTCGACAAGGGGCCGGTCGAGCGCTACGTCCTGATGCTCGGCCGCTTCGCGCGCTTCGACCTGGGCGAAAGCTATTTCCAGCACCGCAGCGTGTGGGAGCTGATCAAGTCCAAGCTGCCGGTATCGATTTCAATCGGGCTGTGGACGTTCTTCCTGACCTACCTGATATCGGTGCCGCTCGGCATTGCCAAGGCGGTGCGCGCGGGCAGCCGGTTCGACCTGGTGAGCAGCGTGATCGTGCTGGTCGGCTACGCGATCCCGGGGTTCGTGCTCGGCGTGCTGCTGCTGGTGCTGTTCGGTGGTGGCACGTTCTTCCAGTGGTTCCCGATCCGGGGGCTGACCTCCGACAACTGGGACCAGCTCAGCCTGCCCGGCAAGGTGACGGACTACCTGTGGCACATCGCGCTGCCGATCACCGCCTCGGTCGTCGGCAGCTTCGCCGTCATCACCATGCTGACCAAGAACGCATTCCTGGAGGAGATCCGCAAGCAGTACGTGCTGACGGCCCGCAGCAAGGGCCTGTCGGAGCGGCGCGTGCTGTGGAAGCACATCTTCCGCAACGCGATGATCCCGCTGGTGACGGGCTTTCCCGCCGCGTTCATCGGCGCCTTCTTCACCGGCTCGCTGCTGATCGAGAAACTGTTTTCGCTCGACGGCATGGGCCTGATGTCTTACGAAGCGGTGGTGCAGCGCGACTATCCGGTCGTCCTCGGGACGCTCTATGTCTTTACGCTGATCGGCCTGGCGACGCGGCTGATTTCCGATGTGTGCTACGTGCTGGTCGATCCGCGCATCCATTTCGGCGCGATCGGGCGGTAAGCGACCATGACCCAGTACTCCCGCGCATCCGTCCATCCCGCCAATACGGCGGCGCCTCACGCCGTCCGCCATTCGCCGTCGCCGCTCAAGCGCGCGTGGCGGCGCTTCAAGCAGCACCGGCTGGGGTATTGGAGCCTGATCCTCTTTGTCGTGCTGTTCGTGCTGAGCCTGCTCAGCGAGGCGATCTCCAATGACCGTCCGCTGGTGGTCAAGTACCACGGCCAATGGTATTTCCCGATCGTCAAGACGTATCCGGAAACCACCTTCGACGGCGATTTCCCGACACCCACGGACTACCTCGATCCGTACATCCGCGGCAAATTCAACGCGCCGGGCAACTTCGTGCTCTATCCGCCCAATCCTTATTCGTACGAGACGCTCAACTATTTCGCCAAGGAGCCCAATCCGGCGCCGCCGTCGGCCGAGAACTGGCTCGGCACGGACGACCGCGGGCGCGATGTGTTCGCGCGACTGCTCTACGGCTTCCGCGTGTCGGTGCTGTTCGGGCTGGCGCTGACGCTGATCGGCGTGGTGGTCGGCACGCTCACCGGCGCGCTGATGGGCTTCTTCGGCGGGCGCTTCGATCTGGTGTCGCAGCGGCTGATCGAAATCTGGGGCTCGATGCCGGAGCTCTACCTGCTGATCATCTTCGCGTCGATCTTCGAGCCGAGCCTGGGGCTGCTGATCGTGCTGCTGTCCCTGTTCGGCTGGATGAGCCTGTCGGCCTACGTGCGCGCCGAGTTCTACCGCAACCGTTCGCTGGACTACGTGAAGTCCGCCCGCGCGATGGGCCTGTCGGACGGGCAGATCATCCGGCGCCACATCCTGCCCAACAGCCTGACGCCGATCATCACCTTCCTGCCGTTCAACATGAGCGCGGCCATCCTGACGCTGACCAGCCTCGACTTCCTCGGCCTGGGCGTGCCGCCGTCGACGCCCAGCCTCGGCGAGCTGCTGGCGCAGGGCAAGGCCAACCTGGATGCGTGGTGGATTTCCCTGTCGACCTTCGTGACGCTGGTGCTGATCCTGGTGCTGCTGACCTTCATGGGCGACGCCCTGCGCGACGCCTTCGATACACGCCTGTCGTTCGCGCAGCTGCGCGCGCGCCAGAAGCCGGCGGGGGCGAAATGACCCGCGTCGACCTGCGCTCGGCCAAGCCCGGCTACGATGGCCCGCTGCTGCGGCTGGACGACCTGTCCGTGCGCTTCGAGGCCGAGCACAACGAGTGGATCGAGGCCGTCAGGCACGTCTCGTTCGATCTGCACGCCGGCGAGCGCTTTGCGCTGGTGGGCGAGTCGGGCTCCGGCAAGACGGTCACGGCGCTGTCGATCATGCGCCTGCTGGCCGATGCGCATTACAGCGGCCGCATCCTGTTCGAGGGACGCGACCTGCTGGCCGCGAGCGAGCGCCAGATGCGCGGCCTGCGCGGCGCCGACGTCGCGATGGTGTTCCAGGAGCCGATGACGGCGCTCAACCCGCTGTACACCATCGGCAACCAGATCGTCGAGACGCTGGAGCTGCACGAAGGCCTGGACAAGCGCGCCGCCAAGGCCCGCGCGATCGCGCTGCTGGAGCACACCGGCATCGCCGAGGCGCCGCGTCGCTTCGATGCTTTCCCGCATCAACTGTCCGGCGGCCAGCGGCAGCGCGCCATGATCGCCATGGCGCTCGCCTGCAGTCCCAAGCTGCTGGTCGCCGACGAGCCCACCACCGCGCTGGACGTGACCGTGCGCATGCAGATCCTGCAACTGTTGCGCGACCTGCAGGCCGAATACGGCATGGCCGTGATGCTGATCACGCACGACCTGAACATGGTGCGCGCCTTTGCCGAGCGCGTGGGCGTGATGGAGCGGGGCGTGCTGGTGGAAACCGGCGACACGGCGACCGTCTTCAGCGCGCCGCAGCATCCCTACACGGTGCGCCTGCTGGAAAGCCGCCCGCAGCGCGATGTGCTGCCGCTGGTGCCGCTCGCGCCCGTGCTGCTGGAGGCCGACCAGCTGACGGTCACCTACGACCGCCATCGCCCCGGGTTTGCCGGTTGGTTCCGCGCCGATCCGTTCACCGCCGTCGACCAGGTCTCGCTGCAGTTGCGCGAGGGCGAGACCCTGGGCATCGTCGGCGAGTCCGGTTCGGGCAAGACGACGCTGGCGCAGACGCTGCTCGGGCTGCAGCGCCCGAAGGCGGGCGATCTGCGCTTCCTCGGCAGTTCGCTGCTGCGCCAGACGCGCGACGAGCGCCGCGCGGTGCGTGCCCGCATGCAGGTGGTGTTCCAGGACCCGTTCGGTTCGCTCTCGCCGCGCATGACCATCGAGCAGATCGTCGGCGAGGGGCTGGCGCTGCATCAGCCGCATGTTAACGACGCCGAGCGCCGCCAGCGCGTAATCGATGTGCTGCGCGAGGTCGGCCTGGAACGCACCGCCCTGGGACGCTATCCGCACGAGTTCTCCGGCGGGCAGCGCCAGCGCATCGCCATTGCGCGGGTGCTGATCCTCAAGCCCCAGGTCCTGGTGCTGGATGAGCCGACTTCGGCGCTCGACGTGTCGATCCAGCAGCAGGTGCTGTCGCTGCTGTCCGCCCTGCAGAAAAAGTACAACCTGTCGTACCTGTTCATCAGCCACGACCTCGCCGTGATCCGTGCCATGTCGCACCGGGTGATGGTGATGAAGGACGGCAAGGTGGTGGAGGCGGGCGACACGGAAGCCGTGCTGGCGTCACCTTCCCACCCCTATACCTGCAAGCTGATGGCGGCAGCGGCGCTGAAGCCGCTTCAGCCGCCGGGCTGACGCGGCTGTGCGACACCGCGAGTGGCCCGGCGTGGAAACATTTTCTTTACGAAAGCCTTGCGAAAGCTCGGATCGGGTAATTTTGACACTCCCGGACGTGAGGCTGTGCCTGCGAAGTCATGTCTAAGTGCATGATTCGACTATCAATTCTGGGAGATTTGTAACGTCCTTTGACAAGTCAAGCTGTTGTTTTTATCATCCTGCGAGATTGTTTGAGCAGGATTCGGAAAGGTCGCATTCCGTTCGTATCGGTTCGGTTGACTCTCCGCCCTTCCCAACAGGAGAACCAATGCAGCATTTCGTACTTCATTCCATAGCGCGCCTGGCGGTGGGGGTTGTGATCGGCTGCGGCGTGCTCGTCTCGAATGGAGTGCGGGCCGACACCGTGTTCAAGGACACGGAAGTCCGCGCCGATGCCAAGCCGGAAGCCAAGCCCGGGATCTTTTCCTCCATGGTTGGCGCCACCTCTGATGTGGTGAGCCGGACCGGCGACGTCGTCATGAACGCGCTGGGCATGATCGGCTTGCGCTACCGGTTCGGCGGCAATACGCCCGAATCGGGCCTCGACTGCAGCGGTTTTGTCCGCTACGTCTTCCACGACACCTTCGGCTTCCTGCTGCCGCGTCGCGCGGTGGAGATGAGCCGCGTCGGCACCAGCGTTGACATGAAGGATCTGCGCCCCGGCGATCTGGTGTTCTTCAACACCATGCACCGCACGTTCTCGCATGTCGCCATCTACGTCGGCGACAACAAGATGGTGCATGCGCCGTCGACTGGCAGCAAGATCCGCGTCGATGACATGACCGCGTCGTACTGGGTGTCGCGCTACAACGGCGCGCGCCGCATCGACTGGCACGGCAACGGCCAGATCAAGGAAGGCGCCGAGAATTTCGTCGAGCAGCTGCAGCGGATCGACCCGAACGCCGCCGGCAAGTCGCTCTCGATGTACGGCGGCTGATCCGCTCGATATCCGGACCCCAAAAAAGAAGACCGCCGCGGCGGTCTTTTTTGTCGCCTGTCTCTCCGGCGCTTGTTAATGCGGCGGCAGCGGCGTGGCCTGGGCCGTCTGCGGCAGGCGCAGCTTTTCGCGCAGCAGCGGCATGGCCGCCTGGGCGGCCTGTTCGCCGCCGAGGATGGCTTCGTTGCGTGCCGTGAAGTCGCTGCCCTTGACGAACGGCAGCGACGGGGCGATCACCACATCCGCCTGCGCCAGCTCCGTCTTGTTGATGCTCTGGCCCATGATCGTCGTGGTCTGCAGCAGCATGCTGGCCTGGCCGGACACCGCCTGCGCCGACGGGTCTGCCGAGATGTTCACCGCGATCACGAAGGTCGCCCCCATCTGCTTGGCGTAGGTGACGGGCACCGGCGCCACCAGGCCGCCGTCCACGTATTGGTGGCCGCTGATCGTCACCGGCTGGAACACGCCCGGGATGCTGCAGGATGCCCGCACGGCCTGGCCGGTATTGCCGCGGCGGAACAGGATCGGCTTGCCGCTGCCCAGGTCCGTGGCGACGATGCCCAGCGGAATGCGCATCTGCTCGATGGTCTTCTGCTTGACCAGGCGGTTGACGTATTTCTCCAGCGCCTCGCCCTTGAGCCAGCCGCCGAAGCGCGTGCCGAACGGCAGCGCCCAGTCCGCGATCGTCGCCTCATCCATCTTCAGCGCCTGCCGGTTCAGCTCGATGCCCGACATGCCCGACGCGTAGAGGGCCGCGACCACGCTGCCTGCGCTGGTGCCCGTGATGAAATCGATCTGGATGCCCTGGGCTTCCAGCGCCTTGATCACGCCGATGTGCGCGAAGCCGCGCGCGGCGCCAGGCCGATGCGTACCGGTGGCGTGGCCGGCTGCGATTCGGGCGGCACGACTGCCGTGGCCAGCGCGGGGGCATTCTTGCTGCCCGACGACGAAAAGCCCGTGACGGTACAGGCGGAGAGCAGGGAGGCGCCGGCGGCGCCCAGGAAGAGACGGCGTTGCATGGACGGTTGGGGCAGTTCTGGGTGGGGCGCGCGGAGCCATCGTGGGCTGGCGCGGGCCGGTCGCCATTGTGCCAAAGTTCGGCGACGGACCGGTCGGGCGCACAGGATGCGGTTGCTATAATTTCCGTTTTGACAGAGGCCGCCTTCGCGGCCTTGTCCGTTCGGCCATTCCTATGACTCAGCGCGTCCGCACCCGTTTCGCTCCCAGCCCCACCGGCTTCATCCACCTCGGCAACATCCGTTCGGCCCTGTATCCGTGGGCGTTCGCCCGCAAGATGAAGGGCGATTTCATCCTGCGCATCGAAGACACCGACGTGGAGCGTTCGACCCAGGAGTCCGTCGACGTGATCCTGGAAGCGATGGATTGGCTGGGCCTGGATGTCGACGAAGGGCCGTTCTACCAGATGCAGCGCATGGACCGTTATCGCGAGGTCATCGCGCAGATGGTCGCGCAAGACCTGGCCTACCCGTGCTACATGAGCACCGAGGAACTCGACGCCCTGCGCGAAGCCCAGCGCGTGCGCGGCGAGAAGCCCCGCTACGACGGCACCTGGCGTCCCGAGCCCGGCAAGGTCCTGCCGACGCCACCGGCCGGCGTGCAGCCGGTGATCCGCTTCAAGAACCCGATCGGCGGCAGCGTGGTGTGGGACGATGCGGTCAAGGGTCGCATCGAGATCGCCAACGATGAGCTCGACGATCTCGTCATCGCGCGTCCGGATGGCACGCCCACCTACAACTTCTGCGTGGTGGTCGACGACATGGACATGCGCATCACCCACGTGATCCGCGGCGATGATCACGTCAACAATACGCCGCGCCAGATCAATATCCTGCGCGCCCTGGGCGGCACGCCGCCCATCTATGCCCACCTGCCGACCGTGCTGAACGAGCAGGGCGAGAAGATGAGCAAGCGACACGGCGCCATGAGCGTGACCGGCTACCGCGATGCGGGCTACCTGCCCGAAGCCGTCATCAACTACCTGGCCCGCCTGGGCTGGGCGCACGGCGACGCGGAAATCTTCTCGCGCGAACAGTTTGTCGAGTGGTTCGACCTGGAGCACCTGGGCAAGTCGCCGGCGCAGTACAACCCCGAAAAGCTCGCCTGGCTGAACAACCACTACATCAAGCAGGCCGACAACGCGCGGCTGGCCGAGCTGGTGAAGCCGTTCATCGAAGCGCTGGGTGGCCGCGTCGAGGGCGGTCCGCTGCTGGCCGACGTGATGGCCTTGGTGAAGGATCGCGCCAACACGCTGCAGGAAGTCGCGCAGACGGCGCTGCTGTTCTATCGGACCGAGATCGCGGTGGCGCCGGAGCTGGCTGCGCAGCATCTCACCGACGAGGTGCGCCCGGGCATCGTGGCGCTGGCCGACAAGCTGGGGGCGTTGCCCGAGTGGAAGCGCGAGGCCATCGGCGCGGCCTTCAAGGAGGTGCTGGGCGCCCATGGCTGGAAGATGCCGAAGCTGGCGATGCCGGTGCGGCTGCTGGTGGCCGGCCAGTTGCAGACGCCGTCGATCGATGCGGTGCTGGAGCTGTTCGGCCGCGAGGTCGTGCTGCGCCGCCTGGCCGGGTGATCCGGGCTACCCGAAAAAAATTGCGCGAAGGGTATTGCCAGCCGCTGAACACTTCCCCTATACTCTTGTTTTCGCTGCAACACGAAGCGGAAATGCAGTAAAAGGCAGTAATTTGGGGCTATAGCTCAGCTGGGAGAGCGCTTGCATGGCATGCAAGAGGTCAGCGGTTCGATCCCGCTTAGCTCCACCAGGATATCGGAAGGCTAGATTCAAGTTCATTTGAAAAGAGTCTTCCAGATCGCTGAAAAGGCCGTTATAATCGCGGTCTTCGCAGCGGCAGGCAGAAAGCGTTGCAAAACAGTTTCTGTCCCCTTCGTCTAGAGGCCTAGGACATCACCCTTTCACGGTGAGTACAGGGGTTCGAATCCCCTAGGGGACGCCAGAAAAAACAGAGCTTAACCAGAAGCTCTGTCGCAAAGCCGGTGCAAACCGGCCGAGCAAACCGACACGGAGTGGTAGTTCAGTCGGTTAGAATACCGGCCTGTCACGCCGGGGGTCGCGGGTTCGAGTCCCGTCCACTCCGCCAAATCAAAGCCCGCTCACGCAGCGGGTTTTTCTTTCGAAAGAAAGAGTGCAGTTTGATTCGGGGCTATAGCTCAGCTGGGAGAGCGCTTGCATGGCATGCAAGAGGTCAGCGGTTCGATCCCGCTTAGCTCCACCAAGATGCCGGAAGGCTTGGTTCAAGGCAACTTGAAAAGAACCTTCCAAATCGCTGCAAAGACCGTTATAGTCGCGGTCTTCGCAGCGGCAGACAGAAAGCGTTGCAAAACAGTTTCTGTCCCCTTCGTCTAGAGGCCTAGGACATCACCCTTTCACGGTGAGTACAGGGGTTCGAATCCCCTAGGGGACGCCAGAAAAATAGAGCTTAACCAGAAGCTCGTCGCAAAGCCGGTGCAAACCGGCTGAGCAAACCGACACGGAGTGGTAGTTCAGTCGGTTAGAATACCGGCCTGTCACGCCGGGGGTCGCGGGTTCGAGTCCCGTCCACTCCGCCAAATCAAAACCCGCTGCTTGCAGCGGGTTTTTCTTTTTGTGGTGCGCCCAGCATGGGCGCACTCCTGCGGGTGCAAGTCCCGCCATAAGCTGGTCACGGCGAATGAAGCGAAACGCAACTGCATGAGGGCGACCGAGTGTGGGGAGGAAGCGTGGAGCGTAAACCGCGAGCCGATGAACAAGAACCGCATAGAAGGCGCTGTCGAGCAGGGCGAGCGGGCCACAAACCGCGAAGCTCTCGTGATCAAGGCAAGGCGGCGTAGATGCGGCGGTTGTGCGGTGAAGGAGTGCGACCCTTACCTGGGGAGATCTCGCCTCGTGCCTGAAAGGGCGACGGCGTTGAGCCGGAGCGAGAAGTCAGCAGAGGCCGTAGTAGCTGGGTGGTGTGGCCGGGAAGGCTAAAGCTGCCGGTGAAGGGCCGAAGGGATGGGAGGGGGAGCCCTCTGGTTATCGGAAGTGAAATGCCTCAGATGTTCGCGAGAGCGAAGCTCGTCGGCAAGGTGGATAGGGTGAAGCCCGACAGGCCCCGGCAGCGAGGAATCAGTTCCGCCGAACTGGACAACGGCAAGCCTGGGCGTCAGGTCGGGAGCAACACAAGCCTGATGACCTCAACCATTCCAACCGCCCGGTGCGGACCCGCATGCCGGGTGGTGTGGGAGGGGTCGGGCCGTGAGGCCCGCCCCTATCCCGATCTCTCGTTTCTTGGTATGGAAAACCGGAGTGTTTCCGGGCTCCGGGCAAGGTGCCGGTCTAGTCGGCTGCGCGGCTGATGCGATTGAAATAGCTGACGAGCAATGTGCCGGCCACGGCCAGGCTGAGCGCATTGGCGGCCCAGAAGCCGGCGGCGCCGCGCAGGGCGGCGGCGGATTCCCCCAGGAGGCCAAAACCGAGCAGGTAGCCCCCGCCCAATCCCACGCCCCACAGCGACAGCGCGTAGATCACCGTCGGGATCAGCGCGATCTTGTAGGCGCGCAGGATGAACGCCGCCGTGACCTGCAGCGCATCGAACAATTGGTAGAACGCGATGAACGGCAGCAGCGGTACCGCGATGGCCATCACGGTGGCATCCCGGGTGTAGAGGCCGACCAGGTCACGGCGCAGCAGCAGCACGCATCCGCCGACCGCGATCGCGCAGGCGGCGGCGAGCTTGAGCCCGTTCCAGGCAATCCGCCGCGCGGCATCGCGATTGCGCGCGCCGATCATTTGGGCCACCAATGTCGACGTGGCAATCGACAGGGACAGCGGCACCATATAGGCCACCGCGCCCACGTTGGCCGCAATCTGGTGGCCGGCCAGCACCATCGTTCCCATCCGAGCGATGAAGATCGCCATCAGCGTGAACGACGTGATCTCGATCAGGTAGGTCAGGCCCATCGGCACGCCCAGGCGCACCAGTCCCCCCAAGCGTCCGAGGTGGGGCGGCGAGAACTGCGTGAAGATCCGGAAGGGCCGGTAGACCGGGTTGCGCATCAGAATGAACGCGCCCGCGATGCACCACAGCCAGCCGATGATCATCGACGCCAGCGCGCAACCGGGGCCGCCCATCGCGGGCAGGCCGAGGCCGCCGTACAGGAACAGGGCGTTGAGCGGGAACTTCAGGACCAGCCCGCCCAACTGCAGCACCGTCACCATTACCGGTCGCGACAGCGCGTTGTTGAGCGCCGAGTAGATGCGGAAACCCAGCGCGGCGGGCAGCGCCAGCGCTTCGTAGCGGAGGTAGGCGGTTGCCTTGCCGGTCAGCTCGGGCGAGGCGTCGGCGAGCCGTAGTAGCGGGGCGGGAAACCACAGGAGCAGCATGCCGATGGCCGACAGCGCCAGCCCGAGCCAGGCGGCTTGGCGGACCTCTTCGCCGATCTCGCCGTGCCGGTCCGCGCCGTAGAGCTGGCCGGCAATGGGCGAGAGCGCCTGCAAGACGCCCATCAGGCTGATGTAGACCGTCACATAGATCGAGCCGCCCAGTCCGATCGCGGCCAGATCCGCTGCCGACGCGCGCCCGGCCATGACGGTATCCAGCACGCCGAAGGCGATCACCGCGAGCTGGCCGATCAGCACCGGCCAGGCCAGCGCGGCAATGCTGCGGATGTCAGCCAGGAACATGCAGCTTGCGCCTGCGCGAGGTGGCCGGAACGGGTGCCGGATGGGTGGCCTTGGCGGCTTCGGTCAGGCGGTACATGCGGAAGTGCTCGTCGCGGTCGGCGGGGCGGCGGCCTTCCCAGATAACGCGCCATTCGTAGTTGGGCATGCTGGACGGATCGCCATATTCGTACGGGTCATGGCGCAGCAGGATGTCGCAGTTGTCTTCGGGACTGCCGAAGCGGATATGGCCGAAGTACGCGAACGATGCCAGCTGGGCATCGCCGATGCGGATCGGCTGCACGCATGTATACGTCTGCGGCAGCGCCAACGAGGCCGACTGCGCGACTTCGCGGTACGTCTTGGCGTAGTTGATGGTGGGCAGCCACAGCGTCATCATCAGCACCCACAGCAGCGTGGTGCCGGCCGCGGAGATCACCACCGCGCGCCAGATCGCCTTGGGCACGCGCGAGGTGCGCCACACCACGATCAGGACCCAGGCCGCCGTCACGAGCAGCGCGCACAGCAGCGCTGTCCAGCTGAACGTCGGGCGATAGCCCGGCAGCAGGCGGTACAGGTTGCGCGCGATCTGCGCCGGATAGCCGGTCATCTTGGCGATCCAGACCAGCCAGACGAAGCCGCCGAGCAGGGTGAAGGCCAGCAGCGCGAACCAGTCGATGGCGTTGATGGCTGCGCGCTTGAGCGTGGGCAGGGCAAACGTCGCCATCACGGCCATCGGCGGAATCAGCAGCAGGAAGCCGTCGTCGCCCGGCTGAGGCTGCAGGAGCAGCAGCACGAACTGCGGCACCAGGATCGCCAGCGGCAGCGCGATATGCGGGGCGGTGCGCATGCCGCTCCAGCTTTTCCAGGCCCATGCCGCCAGCGGCCACACGGGCCACGCGAAGGGCAGCAGGTTGCGTGCGATGTAGCCCAGCGAATGCGGGGTCGGCCCGGTGTATTGGCGACGGTCGAAGCGTGCCCACTCGCGGATGAAGGTGACGGCGTCGGTCGGGTTGGTGGCCAGCAGGTAGGCCATCGCCGGCCACGACCAGCCCAGCACCAGCGACACCGGCAGGGCAATCGTCAGCAGCGGCCGGATCGGCAACACGCGGGTCAGGCGCGCCGTCACCAGCACGGACACCGTGATGACCAGGGGCAGGATCGGCCCGCCCGCCAGCGATAGACAGCCGATGCCGAAGCCATAGATCAGGCTGCCCAGCATTGGCCGGTCGAGCGCCCGGATCAGGCCGTACAGCGTGAGCGCTACGAAACACAGCGCGCCGACCAGCGGCGTGGTTTCGTGACCGCGCTGGGCCAGCCCCACGCAGGCGAGGAAGATCAGCAGCGCGCCGTCGGCCAGCGTGCGGCCGTAGTCGATGGGGCTCGGCTGGCCGCCGAAGACAAATTCAAAGGGCTGGACCTCGGCGCGGCGGCCAAGCAGGTAGGCGCCGTACCAGATGCATGCGCAGGTGATGAAGAAGAACAGCGCCGTGGTCAGGCGCGAGGCATCCGACGGGCCCATCCACTGGCCGAACACGCGGATGAACGCGCCGCCGATCCAGAACACGAGCGGCCCGGCCTGCACGAACGGGCGGCCCACGATGTTGGGCATCAGCCAATCCTGGCCGTTGCCGGTCGCCAGTGACCACATCGCGCCGAAGCCGGCGGCGTCTTCGTTCTTCCACGGATCGCGGTAGAACAGGCCGGACAGGCCGTAGATCACGCAGATGGCGAGCAGCAGCCAGCGCGGCAGGGCGCTGGTGGCGGAGGCGGTCAGGCGAACGCGCGAGACGCGGGTGGAATTCATCAGGGGTCAGACCGTCGGGAGAGCGTCACGGTTGCACTGCGGAGGCGGTCATGGCGAAAAGTCCGCCATGGTGCCAAGAAACAAAAAAGGCAGCCGCAGCTGCCTTCTTCTTTGACCAGCGGGACGGATCATGTCGTGAACCGTCTCCGGAGCCGGCTTTACTTGGCAGCCTTGCCTGCCTTGCTGCCGAACTTCTGGCGGAACTTCTCGACGCGGCCGGCCGTGTCCATGATCTTTTGCGTGCCCGTGTAGAACGGGTGCGATTCGGACGAGACTTCGATCTTGGCCAGCGGATATTCCTTGCCGTCCTTCCAGACGATGCTTTCCTTGGTCTGGATGGTCGAGCGGGTCACGAAGCTGAAGTCGCTGGACATGTCCTGGAACACGACTTCGCGGTAATTCGGGTGGGTATTTTCTTTCATGATGGGCCCTGGATTTGAGGTAGCCAATTCGAGGGACGAAGGGCGCAGCGCGCTGCCGTCGAATCACTTGCCGGGTGGAGAAACGGCGATTATGCCAGAGAAACAAAGGCTTGGGCAACGCGCTTGCGCGGCCGCTGCTAGGCGGTCCGGCAGAAAAAGCGATTTTCAGTCCACTTTCATGGGCTGCGGGCCTCATGGCGCATCCAGGCGCTCGATGGTCAGCGTGCCGCTCGCATCCAGGTCGATGGTCCGGCTGTCGCCCACGCGCAACGAGGTGTCGAGATTGCGCTGCCAGGTGTCGATGCTGGCCGGCGTTTCGCCATCGGGGGCGGGCAGGAATCGGTGCAGCGTCACGGCGATCGACAGCGGCTGAAATTCGCCCGATCCGGTTAGCGGACGCAGCGTGACGTCGACACCGGTCTTGGCCCACTGGTGGCGCACGAACCGGCAGGCCGAGGCGTCGCAGCCGAGCGGAATTGTATCGTCGGGCAGCCCGGCGGCGAAGCGCTGTTCCCATTCGGCGCGAGGCATGCTGCCGCCGGTGTCATAGCTCTGCGTGCGCTCCAGCAGCGTGACGTGCGGTTCGGTGGCGGACGCCTGCGCCGGCAGCGTCAGCCGCCGGGTTTCCGATTGGCCGTCGAGTTGCGCGGTGAGGCTCAGGACCAGCGGGGCGGGCGGCTGCGCCTGCGCGGCCGCCGCAGCCACGGACAACGCCAGTACGGCAAGGCGACAGGAACAGGTGGTGCGCATCGTCATGGCATGGCGGGTTCGGCGTGTCGCCCGGAATCCAGCATGCGCCGTGCCGGGTCTTGCAGATAGAACGCTTGCAGGAGCGCGTAGAGCGCCGGCAGCGTGTCCTGCAGGGCGGCGGGCTCGACGAAGAACACTTCCGAGGCGACCGCGAAGAACTCCGCCGGATGCTGGGCGCCGTACGGATCGAGCAGCGACAGGATCGGATCGGCATCCCAGCGCCGTTCGGGAATGCGATCGCAGCGTTCGGCGAAGGCGTCGTATTCGGCGTAGAGGTCGTCGGCCCATTGTTCGCGGTCGAGCCCGGCATGCAGCCGCGACGAGAACGCCGGGATGCCGTCCGCCTCGCCGTTGAGCATGTCGAGCTTGTGGGCGAACTCGTGCATGACGACGTTGTACGGCTGCATGTCGGGCCCGGCCAGCACGCTACCCAGTTCGATGTCCTGCCACGACAGCAGGACCAGGCCGTTGGCCGCCGCCTCGCCGCTGGCTTCCTGGCGCACGTCGTGCACGACGCCGTCTTCGTCCATCGCCTCGCCGCGAATCAGGAACTCGCCGGGGTAGAGGACCACGCCGCGCCAGCCCCGGTACCACGCAATCCCCAGTTCGAGGATGGGCACGCTCGCCTGCGCGGCGATGCTGACCACCATCTCGTCGGTGAGCGCGAGGCCGTGGGCCGTGGTGAACTCTTTCTCGGCGATGAACAGCGTGGCGGTTTCACGTAGGCGCGCGAGCGCCGCCGGCGGCCAGTCGAGCAGGAAGGGCAGGCCGGAGAGCGTGCGTGTCCACAGTGCGTCGGAGATGGCATAGCGGGTGAGCTGGCGCGAGCGTGCCCGTCGCGACAGCCATTGGGAGAGTCTCGAAAGCATGCGCCCAGTATAGGGCGCGCGTCCCCGCCTTCGCCGCGGTGGTCAGGCGGCCGGCATCAGGCCACCGACAGCAGCCGTGCGCCGCGCTGGTTGGCGACGTAGACGGCCTCGGTCCGGCTGCGTACCTTCAGCCGGCGATACAGCGTGCTGATATGCGCCTTGGCGGTGGCCTCGGAGATGTTCAGCATGCGGCTGATGGTCTTGACCGGATGTCCGCGCGAGAGCAGCACCAGGATTTCGTATTGGCGCGGGGTGATTCCGAGCAGCTTGGGATCGGTCTGCGGATCGCCGGCCAGCGAGGGGTTGGGTGTGCCGTCCAGCCGCGATTCGGGCAGCAGCGCGCTGGCGGGGATGTACTGTCCGCCGACCAGGACGAGCTCCAGCGATGCCGCGATGACCTCGCCGGGCGAATGTTTGAGCGTGTAGCCCGACAGCCCCATCTGCATGAGGGTGCGGATGATGTCCGGCGACTCCGATTCGGCCAGCACCACCACGTGGTGGGCGTGCGGCCGGTGCATGATCTCGCCGATGGCGGACAGTTCGTCCAGATGCGGCAGCGGCAGTCCGATGACCAGGAGTCCGGCGTCCGCGTGGGCTTCGATGGCGTCGAACATGCCCTCGTCCGGTTCGACGACGGTGACGCCTGTGACGCCCTTGAGTGTGCGCAACAGATGCGCAATGCCCGTGCGCACCAGCGGATGCGCTTCGATCAAAACAGTGTTCATCGTTGTTCTCGACCTGTGACCGATCTTGCGAACATCCTCTGTCGCCCCAGGCGAGATATCGGCCGGAGCAGACCCCCGTTCCGAACCATTTTAGTGGCGTATCGGGAAAATGACAGTTGCCACGGCATGCCTCGGGACGCAGCGCGCCACGCTCCAGCCTCGATCTGCGTGCGATGCCGAGGCGTGCGGTGCGCTTTTCCATACGGCTACGGCCGGCATCGCAGAGGGCGTTTTCGTCACAGCTGTTGTTTCAGGCATGACTCAAGGAACGCGCGCAGGCTGCCATCCAAGCCGCCTTTCGTTGCTGAAACTTCCGTGAAAACAAGACCTTGACCGTCATGGCATGGATGTCGCTCTGGCCTCTTCGGGGAGGAGCGGGCCATGCCTACAACGTTCACGCAGCGCTGTGCTCGATATGCGCCGTTCCAGCGGGCGATCAGTATGACAGCAGGAGGCGCGTGCCGCCCGGCCATCGCCAGGAGGATGCCGGTCCGCGTTGAAGACGGCGACATCATCACGCCGCGTATCGCCTATCGGGGTGTTCCGGCCGGTGCATTGCCGGTGCGAACTACCGCCGCGACTTCTCCCATCCGCGCATTCGATCAGCTGGCTGGTCCGATCGCATCGTTCTGGCGCAATGCCGAACACTGTGGGTCGTATGCGTCCCTTAACCATCCATCGCGGGAGGGGCGTGGCGCAATCCCCTCAGAGGGAGGGGGCTCGGTGCTACGTCGGCAGCGGGCCCGGCAGCCCGGCATGCGGTGGCAGGCGTTCGTACTGGCTGGGCCGCTTTCGCTGTGTTCATGCGCGGCGTGCGAGGCGTGGTGCCGTCGCAACGGCTGTCTGGGCGCGACAACGCTGTCAGTCGGCTGCCTTGTCGGCGGCGCCCATCGGTTTTTGTGCTCCGTCCCCCGGCGGGCACTCTTTTTTTCATGTGAGGCGGCGCAACGAAAAGGGCGCGACATGCGCCGCGCCCCGGTGGCCTGGCCGCCGTCGGTCCGAGCGCTACGAAACCGGCTGATGCAGCGGGTGTTCGGCGCGAATGCCGTGCTTCTGCATCAGCCGGTACAGCGTCACGCGGGACACCGCCAGCTCGCGCGCCGTCATGCCCATATGGAAGCCGTTGCGGGCGATGGCGGTGCGGATCGCGTCGGATTCCGCGCCTTCGCGCGCTTCTTCCAGCGTCTGGCCGGAGATCGATGCGTAGCCTTCCAGGTGCAGGTCGGCGGCGGAGATCTTGCGGTTGTCCGTCATCACCAGCGCGCGGCGGACGCGGTTGATCAGCTCGCGCACGTTGCCCGGCCACGGGTAGTGCATCATCGCGTGCAGCGCGCAGGGCGTGAAGCCGCGAATGCGATGCGAGGCCTCGTTGGCGTGCTGGGCCAGGATATGCTCGGCCAGCAGCACGATGTCGCTGCCGCGCTCGCGCAGCGGCGGCACCGACAGCGTCAGCACGCACAGCCGGTGGAACAGGTCAGTGCGGAAGCCGCCGTGATGCTGCGCGGCCTCCAGGTCCACGTGCGTGGCGGAGATGATGCGGAGATCGAGCGGAATCGCCTGGTGCCCGCCCAGCCGCGTGATGGTGCCTTGCTGCAGGAAGCGCAGCAGGCTCACCTGGCTCTCCAGCGGCAGGTCGCCGATTTCATCGAGGAACAGCGTGCCGCCGTTGGCGTGCTCGACCCAGCCGATATGGCGCTGGTGCGCGCCGGTGAAGGCGCCTTTCTCGTAGCCGAACAGCTCGGACTGGATCAGGTGCGGCGGGATGGCGCCGCAGTTGATGGCGATGAAGGGACCGCCCGCGCGCGCCGAGGCTTCGTGGATGGCCTGGGCCGTCAGCTCCTTGCCGGTGCCCGATTCGCCGGCGATGAAGGCGGGCGCGCTGTTCTGCGCGACCTTGCGGATCGCCCGGAACAGGCTCTGCATGGCCGAACATTCGCCGAGCATGTGGGCATTGCTGATCTTCGGCGTGGGGGCCTCCTGCGCCAGCGTGGCCATGCCCCATGCATGCCGCAGCGAGTACCCGGCTTCCTCGATGCGCAGCGGCATCTGGACGTAGTCGACGCAATAGTCGCGCACCAGCTGGCGCACGCGCTCATGGCTCAGCATGGCCTGCGGCAGCGCGGCGACCCAGCCCACGTGCGAAACCTGCAGGCAGCGCTCGAGCAGATCCAGTTCGGCGGACGAGAACGCGCTGCCGAAGTCGATCAGGCCGGCTTTCGGTACGCCGTCACGGATGGCGCACCCGAGTTCGCGCACCGAGTTGACGTGCCGGACATGCCAATCCGCCCCGAGAATCGTCTCGCTGATCTCCCCCATGCCGGCGCGTGACGCAACCACAACGGTTCGGCACGCACTGGTACATTCCAGCGGCTCTTCGCGCATGGTTTCCCCCGTTCGATTTTTCGTGGTTTCCCTGCTGCTTGGCTCGGCTTGGCTCAAGCAGGCTTGCAGTATGGTTCTCGCGCTGCGCTTTTGCGATGACGTTTAAGGACGAGAAGCGCAAACGGTTGCCCGGACAACGTGTAATGCAAATGAACTAGCAAGTTTCACGAAGCCGCCAACGACGCCGGTGGGGGATGCGCGGCCGGCGCGCGGGCAATAAAAAAGCGCACCCTGAGGTGCACTTTCCGGTACGCGGCGCGCAGACTCAGCTGCCACGTCGCATCATGTCGAAGAACTCCGCGTTGTTCTTCGTGGACTTGAGCTTGTCGAGCAGGAATTCCATTGCCTCGACCTCGTCCATATCGTGGATGAACTTGCGCAGGATCCACACCTTCTGCAGGATGTCCGGCTTGATCAGCAGCTCTTCGCGGCGCGTGCCCGACTTGTTCAGGTTGATGGCGGGGTAGACGCGCTTCTCGGCCAGGCGGCGCTCCAGGTGCACTTCCATGTTGCCGGTGCCCTTGAATTCTTCGTAGATCACGTCGTCCATGCGGCTGCCGGTTTCGATCAGCGCCGTGCCGATGATGGTCAGCGAACCGCCTTCCTCCAGGTTGCGCGCGGCACCGAAGAAGCGCTTCGGACGCTGCAGGGCGTTGGCGTCCACGCCGCCGGTCAGCACCTTGCCGGAGGTCGGCACCACGGTGTTGTAGGCGCGGGCCAGGCGCGTGATCGAGTCCAGCACGATCACCACGTCCTTCTTCAGCTCGACCAGGCGCTTGGCCTTCTCGATCACCATTTCCGCAACCTGCACGTGGCGCACGGCCGGCTCGTCGAAGGTGGAGGCCACCACTTCGCCGCGCACGGTGCGCTGCATCTCGGTCACTTCTTCCGGGCGCTCATCGATCAGCAGCACGAACAGTTCGGCTTCCGGATGGTTGGCCGTGATGGCATGCGCGATGTGCTGCAGCATCACGGTCTTGCCCGACTTGGGGCTTGCCACCAGCAGCGCGCGCTGGCCGCGGCCGATCGGGGCGATCATGTCGATGATGCGGCCGGTGATGTTCTCCTCGGCCTTGATGTCGCGTTCGAGCGTGAGCGTGCGGTTCGGATGCAGCGGCGTCAGGTTCTCGAACATGATGCGGTTCTTGACCGCTTCAGGAGGCTGGGTGTTGACCTTGTCGACCTTCACCAGCGCGAAGTAACGCTCGCCGTCTTTGGGCGTGCGGACTTCGCCTTCGATGGTGTCGCCGGTGTGCAGGTTGAAGCGGCGGATCTGCGACGGGCTGATGTAGATGTCGTCCGTGCTCGCCAGGTACGACGTCTCCGGCGAGCGCAGAAAGCCGAAGCCGTCGGGCAGCACTTCCAGCGTGCCGTCGCCGAAAATCGTTTCCCCCTGTTTCGCTTTCTTTTTCAGGATGGCAAACATCAACTCTTGTTTGCGCATGCGCTGCGCGTTGTCGATCTCCAGCTGTCCCGCCATTTCCAGCAATTGGGACACATGCAGGGATTTCAGTTCTGTCAGATGCATAGACGAATGAATGGGAAGAGCCCGGACGGGCAGCGAATACGGGATGAAGCGGGGAGGGGGAAGGTCGAGCGAACGCTCGGGGAAACAGATTGGCTGCAATCTTAGCACAACGCCGGCGGCCTTCCAGGCGGAAGATCGCCGGCACGTGCGGCTGGCGGCGGGAAGGGGTTCCGCGCCGCCCCGGTGATGCGGCTTAGAGGTGGCTGTCCAGGAAGGCGGTCAGCTGCGACTTGGACAGCGCGCCCACCTTCTGCGCAGCCACGGCGCCGTTCTTGAACAGGATCAGCGTCGGGATGCCGCGAATGCCGAACTTGGCCGGCACGCCTGCGTTCTCATCGACGTTGAGCTTGGCGATCTGCACCTTGTCGCCGTAGTCCTTCGAGACCTCGTCGAGGATCGGGGCGATCATCTTGCAGGGGCCGCACCACTCCGCCCAGAAATCGACGAGCACGGGTTTGTCGGACTTGAGCACGTCGGCTTCGAAGGACGCGTCGCTCACATACTTGATCTGTTCGCTCATGGCGGGAACCTCTGTTATTTCGTAAAAGCTGGCGCCGTGCGCCCAACCCATACATTACACGATTACGCCGCACGGCGTGCGTTCGGGCACGGCCGCGGCGGAGGCTGCTGATATAGTACCAACGCCGCCATTTTCAACGTTGATTTTCTCTATCGCGCCGATAGCCCCGGCCGCGTTCTTCTTCCCCCCCATTCCGCCTGCATGCAGACGCTTGCCTTTGCGCCCGGCCCAGCATTCCTGCCGCACGCCGCCGATGCCGCGTGGCGGTTCTTCGATGCCCATGCCACGGATGCCCCTGGCGCCGGCGTGGTCGTGGTGCCGACCGCCGCGCAGATCCCCGGCGTGCGCGGCGCCCTGCATGCCAGCGCTCAGGCGGCCGGCGCGCTGCGCCTGTTGCCGCGCATCCTGACGCTGGGGCACTGGCTGCTCGACCTGCCGCCGGAGGCCGACCTGCCCGCGGCGCGCAGCACGCTGTCGCGCCTGCTGGCGGTGCAGCAGGCGCTGAAGACGCAGGCCTGGCTGCGGGAGGCATTGGGTGCGCAGGATGAGGCAGCGTTGTGGGGCGTGGCACAGGTGCTGGTGACGGTATCGGACGAGCTGTCGCAACGCTGGCTCACGCTCGATGCCGCCGACAGCGAGACCGACGGGCGGCACGACGCGCTGGAGACGGCGCTGTCCGCCGCGCTGGAGCGCACCTACGCGCAGCTGTCCGAGCGCTTTCTCGGGACCGAGTCGCGCATCGTGCTGACGTTCTGGCGGCTGCTGTCGGGCGCGTCCGATCCGATCCCGGTGCGGCTGCGTGCCATGCGGCGCCTGCTCGATGCGCTGCGCGGCCCCGTGGTCTGGATGAGCCCGACCGATCCTGAGGGCGCCGATCTCGATTTCCTGACGCGCGCGGCCGGCTGCGTGCCGGTGCTGCGCATCGGCTACGACTGGCAGGCGCGGGAGCCCGTGGCGGAGGCGGCCGCGCCGGCGACGCATGGCGCGTTCCGCACTCTGCTGCTGCACGCCTGGCCGGAATGCGGCACGGTCGCCCCGCTGGCGGTGGAGGCATCGACCGAAGCTGAACGGCCGCCTCCCGGACTGCGCATCGCCAGCGCGGCGCGCTTCGAGGACGAGGCCGCCTTCGCCGCGCACACGCTGGTCGACTGGCTCAACGCCGGTCGCCGGTCGCTGGCGCTGGTGGCGCAGGACCGCATCGTCGCGCGCCGGGTACGCGCGCTGCTGGCGCGCGTGAACGTGCCGGTGCGGGACGAGACCGGCTGGAAGCTGTCGACCACGCGCGCCGCCGCCGCGCTGATGCGCTGGATCGATGTGGTGCAGGGCGACGGCGATACCGCCGCGCTGCTCGATCTCCTTAAGAGCCCGTTTTGCCTGCGCGATGCCGATGCGCCGTCATTGGTCGCGCCGGCCTGGGTGGCCGAGCTGGAGCGCCGCGTGCGCCGGCGCAACGTGTCGGGTGGATGGGGGCGCCTGCGCCGCCTGGTCGCGCCGCGCGGCACGGATGCCGAGGTCGCCGAGGCCGCCGATACCGGTGACGGGCCGCCGGCCGGCCGCCTGGCCGAGCGCCTCGGCCTGCTCGCCGACGAAGCCGCGCTGTGGCGCCGCGCCGGCCATGCCACGCTGGAGGCGTGGGTCACGCTGCTGGCCGGCACGCTGGACCGCCTGCGCATGCGCGCCGGCCTGCAGAACGACGATGCCGGCCGCCAGTTGCTCGACTGGCTCGACCGCCTGCGCGTCTCGGTGCATGGCAGTGCCGATGCCGGCGCGCGCTTCTCGCTGCAGGAATGGCGCGCGCTGCTGTCGATGCTGCTGGAATCGGCGGTCTTCAGCGAGCCCGCGCCGCCGGCGGATCGCCGGGTCGTGATCCTGCCGCTCAACGGCGCGCGCATGCGCCGCTTCGACGGCGTGGTGGTGGTCGGCTGCGACGATGCGCAACTGCCGTCCGCGCAGCCCGAATGGCTGTTTTTCTCCAACGACGTCCGCCGCGAACTGGGCCTGCCCGACCGCGCCCAGCGCTTTGCCCAGCAGGCGCGCGACCTCGCCGAGGTGCTGCTCAACCAGCCCGAGGTCGTGCTGACCTGGCAGCGCCACGGTGGCCGCGGCGAACCCAATCGCCTGTCGGGGTGGCTCGAGCGCCTGCAGCGCCGTCTGGCCGCGGCCGGCATGCGCATCGACGTGCCGGTCGTGCTGCCGGCCTTGCAGACAGCCCGCCAGCCGACCGACATGCCCGCGCCGGCGGCGCCCGTGCTGGTGCCGTCCACCCTGAGCGCGGCCGCCTACAACAGCCTGCGCCGCTGCCCCTACCAGTTCTTCGTCGGACGCATGCTGCGGCTGGGCGAGCTGGAGGAGGTGTCCGACGAACTCGAGAAGCGCGACATCGGCGAAGTGCTGCACGCGATCCTGCATCGTTTCCACCGCCAGTTGCTCGACACGCCGATGGCCGATCCGGCCGACCGCCTCGCGCTGCTGCAGACGCTCACCGACGAGCGCTTCGCCCCGCTGCTGACCGAAGACGGCCATGCGCTGCGCTTCTACCGGCGCTGGCAGGGCGTGATGCCGTCCTACCTGGCCTGGCAGGCGGCGCGCGAGGCGGACGGCTGGCGCTTCGAGGCCGGCGAGGTCGATGCCGAGGCGTCGATCGCGCTGACCGGTGCGCCGGCGCTGCGCCTGCGCGGGCGCATCGACCGCATCGACACGCATCCGGAACACGGCGTGGCGGTGCTGGACTACAAGACGCAATCGCCGATCGCCCTGGCGCGCAAGGTGAAGGCGCCGTTCGAGGATTGCCAGCTTCCGTTCTACGGCCTGCTCGACGCGCGTGCCGGGGCGGGCGGCTGGGTCTCGCTCGATGGCGAGGCGCGCGGCGACAAGCGCGAGACCGGCCTGCCGGATTTCACCGAGGTGGTCGGCTGGCTGACCGAACAGATGGGCAAGGACATGAGCGCGCTGGCCGCCGGCGCGCCGCTGCCGGCATTCGGCGACGAATCGGCGTGCCGCTACTGCTCTGCGCGCGGCCTGTGCCGCAAGGGCTACTGGACCGATGGCGCGCCGCGCGAGCCGCAGCAGGAACCGGAGGCGGAGGGCCAGCCATGAGCGATCACGCCTACGAACGCGACGGCGCGTCGGTCTCGCCGGAGGCCTTCTCGGGCGCGGCTTGCGACCCGCTGCGCTCGGTGGTGGTGGAGGCCTGCGCCGGCAGCGGCAAGACGTGGCTGCTGGTCACGCGCATGCTGCGGCTGCTGCTGGCGGGCGCGGCGCCTGCCGACATCCTCGCTATCACCTTCACGCGCAAGGCGGCCGAAGAGATGCGCCAGCGCCTGCTCGACATCCTGGCCCAGCTGGCCGGCGCCGACGATGCGGCCGTGGTGCGCGAGCTGGTGGCCCGCACCGTGGATGAACGCGAGGCGCCGGGGCTGGTCGCCGTGGCGCGCGGGCTGTATGGGCGGGTGCTGGAGTCGCCGTCGCGCATGGCGATCGACACGTTCCACGGCTGGTTCGGCGGTCTGCTGCGCGGGGCGCCGCTGTCATCGGGCGTGCCGCAGGGCGCCTCGCTGCGCGAAGACGCCGGCCGCCTGCGCCGCGAGGCCTGGGCGCCGTTCTGGCGCCGCCTGCTGGCCGAAGAGCATGCCGAACTGCGTGCCGCCTATGACACGCTGGTCGACCTGGTGGGCGATTTCCAGGCCGGCCGGCTGCTCGACGCGATGTTCGCGCAGCGCAGCGACTGGTGGGCCTACAAGGCGCAGGCGGGCGCCCACCCGCTGGGCCCGCTCGATGACCTGCTCGGCGATGACGCCCATACCGATCCGCTGATCGAGGCGCTGCAGGATGCCGCGCTGCTGGCCGACATGCTGCGCGTGTCGGGCTGGCTGGGGCAGGGCGGGGCGGCCGAGGGCAAGCGCGCCGTGCAGATCGAGACCGCGGTGACGGCGGCGCGCGCGCTCGACCTGTCGGATGCGGCCGCGCGCCGCCACGCGTTCGAGGCCCTGTTCACCGCATTCCATACGCAGGCCGGCAAGCCGCGCGCCTGCAAGCCCACGAAGGGCTTGGTCAAGGCCATCGGCGAAGACGCCGCGCAGACGCTGGCCGACCTGCACGCCGCGCTGTGCGAGGCCCTGGCCGCCTACCATGCGCGCCGCCACGAGAGCCGCGTGCGCGCCATCAACGCCGCGCTGTTCACGCTCGGCGATGGGCTGATCGAGCGCTACCAGGCCTACAAGCGCCAGGCGCGCGCGATGGACTTCACCGACCTCGAATGGGAAGCCGCCCGCCTGATGCGCGACGAGGACACCGCCGCCTATCTGCAGGTGCGGCTGGACGCGCGCTACAAGCACCTGTTGCTCGACGAGTTCCAGGACACCAACCCGATGCAGTGGCGCATCCTGCAAGGGTGGCTGCGCGGGTACGAGGGCACGGGTACGCGGCCGACGGTGTTCCTGGTGGGCGACCCGAAACAGTCGATCTACCGCTTCCGCCGCGCCGACGCGCGCCTGTTCGATGCCGCGCGCGACATGCTCGTCGCCGCGTTCGATGCCACCGTGCTGCGCACCAACCGCACGCGCCGCAACGCGCCGGCCGTACTGGAGTGGGTCAACGCCGTCTTCCTGCTGGCGCGCGC
Organism: Ralstonia pseudosolanacearum; assembly: GCF_024925465.1. Lineage (NCBI taxonomy): Bacteria > Pseudomonadati > Pseudomonadota > Betaproteobacteria > Burkholderiales > Burkholderiaceae > Ralstonia > Ralstonia pseudosolanacearum. The sequence continues at coordinate 1,681,445 of NZ_CP103852.1, forward strand.
GCGGGGCGATTACCCCATCTATGCCGAGCAGAGCACCGCCGTCGATGCGCCGGTCGGCCGGGCCCTGCTGCTGCCGCTCGTGCCGGTGCCGGAGGCCGCGCAGGCCGACGAGACCGCGCCGCGCGATTCGCTGACCGAGCCGCGCGAGGAGGCCGGCGATTCGCAGCGCTACGACGAGGGCCGCCAGGTTGCCGCCTGCCTGCGCGCGCTGCACGCGGGCGAACGTGTGCGCGAGAACGGCGCCGAGCGCTCCGTGCGCTGGAACGATTTCCAACTGCTCGTGCGCCGCAAGCGCTACCTGGCCGACTATGAGCGCGCCCTGCGCGATGCCGGCGTGCCTTACCTGAGCCCGCGCCGCGGCGGCCTGCTGGCGACGCTCGAGGCGCTGGACCTGTGCGCGCTGCTCGATTTCCTGATGACGCCGCAGGCCGACCTGCCGCTCGCGCACGTGCTGCGCAGCCCGATCTTCGCCGTCACCGATGACGACCTGATCGCGCTGGCGCAGGCCGGCGAGGGCGCGTCCGCGCCGACGTGGTGGGAGCGGCTGACGGCGCTCGCCGACCGGCCGCACGCTGCCGCGCAGCGGCGCCGCGCGCACCGGTTGCTGTCGCGCTGGCTGGCGGTGGCGCCCACGTTGCCGGTGCACGATCTGCTCGATCACATCGTCTATACCGGCGAGCTCAAGCGCCGCTATGCCGAGCGTGTCCCCGAGGCCAATCGCGAGCAGGCGCTGGCGAACCTCGATGCCTTCCTCAAGCTCGCGCTCGACCTGGACGGCGGCCGCTACCCGAGCCTGCCGAAGTTCATGGCCGAGCTGCGCGCGATCCGCCAGGGCGATGAAGAGGAAAGCCCCGACGAAGGCGTGCAGGGCGATGCCGCCGAGGCGCCGGACGCCATCGACGCCGAGCTTGCCAGCGAGGGGCTGGACGCCGTGCAGATCCTGACCGTGCACGCGTCGAAAGGGTTGGAGGCGCCGTTCGTGGTGCTGCTCGACAGCCACCATAGCGATACCCGGGCCGACACCGCGGGCATCCTGATCGACTGGCCGCCCGGCGCCGAGGCCCCCGCGCATTTCTCGGCCTTCGGCAAGGCTGCCGAGCGCGGCCGCGCGCGCGATCCGCTGTTCGCGCAGGAAGCCGCGCTGGCCGAGCGCGAGAACTGGAACCTGCTCTACGTGGCGATGACGCGCGCGCGGCAGGCGCTGATCGTCTCCGGTGTCGCCAACAAGCGCGACGGCGCGGCGGCCCAGGCCGTGGACGAAGGCGATGCGCCGGAAGTCGACGGCAGCGCGAGCTGGTACACCCTGCTGGCGACGGCCGGCGCCGCCACGCCCGCGCCGGTGGAGGCGGCCGTCGGCGCCGGCAGCGCAGACCACGCCGCGTCGCAGGCCGTCGCGTACCACGACTTCCGCGTGCCGCTAACGGTCACGGTGCGGATCGGGGGCGCCGCCGAGCGTGTCGCCGATGCGCCGGACACCGCCGACGCGATCTTCGACCAGGGCGCCGTCGCGCAAGGCGAACTGCTGCATGCCGTCCTGGAGCGGCTGACGCGCCATGGCAAGCCGGAGCAGGTGCCGGATGCGGCCGCCATCGCCCGCTGGTTCGGCGCGACCGGCATCACCGACGCGGACGCCGCGCGCGCGGCCGAGGCGGTGCGCCGCATGCTGGCCGCCGAAGCGCTGGCACACGTGTTCGATCCCGCGCGCTTCGATGTCGCGCACAACGAAGTCGAACTCTTCAGCCCGGACGGCGCGTTGCTGCGCATCGACCGGCTGATCGAGCGGGGCGATGAAGTGCTGGTGGTGGACTACAAGCTGCGTCTGCTGCCGGTCGAGCGCGCGGCCTATGCCGATCAGCTGCGCGGCTACGCGGCCGCCGTCGCGCCGATCTATCCGGGGCGCGCGGTGCGTGCCGGCGTGGCGACCGCACAGGGCGAGTGGATCGATCTGCAAGCGCTGCCCAAGCCGGCCGAAGCGTCACGCGACGATGCCCAGGGCGCGCTGTTCTGACGCGGGCGGGACGAGCAGGAAGGGGATGGGTACTGCGGGAGGGGGAAAAACAAGAAGAGAAGGGGGACGAGCCTGACCCTCGGCACTGGCGGAAAACGGCTGTGGCTGCTTCGTTCCCGACCTGACCAGGTTGACCGCGCCACCATGCGAGGAGGCCCGTCCGACCGGCATTGTAACCGACTCGCGCGGCCCCGCCTGAATATCCTTGCAAATCGCTCGGCGCGCCCGGGCAGATCCGGGGGCATGGTGCGTCGGAAAGCGCGTCGGAAATCCCCCCTGCTTTGCTACAATCCGCCGCATGAGTTATCAAGTGCTCGCCCGCAAGTGGCGCCCCCGCGATTTCACCACGCTGGTCGGTCAGGAACACGTGGTGAAGGCGCTCACGCATGCGCTCGAACAGCAGCGCCTGCACCACGCATACCTGTTCACGGGCACGCGCGGTGTCGGCAAGACGACGCTGTCGCGCATTCTCGCCAAATCGCTCAATTGCATCGGCACGGACGGGCAGGGCGGCATCACCGCGCAGCCGTGCGGCGTGTGCCGCGCCTGCACCGAAATCGATGCCGGGCGCTTCGTCGATTACATCGAGATGGACGCCGCCTCCAACCGCGGCGTCGACGAGATGGCGCAACTGCTCGACCGCGCGGTCTACGCACCCACGGCCGGCCGCTTCAAGGTCTACATGATTGACGAAGTGCACATGCTGACCAACCACGCCTTCAACGCGATGCTGAAGACGCTGGAGGAGCCGCCCGAGCACGTCAAGTTCATCCTCGCGACCACCGATCCGCAGAAGATTCCCGTCACGGTGCTGTCGCGCTGCCTGCAGTTCAACCTGAAGCAGATGCCGCCGGGACACATCGTGTCCCACCTGGACCGCATTCTCGGCGAGGAGGGCATCGCGCACGAGCACAATGCGCTGCGCCTGCTGGCCTCGGCCGCGCAGGGGTCGATGCGCGACGCGCTGTCGCTGACCGATCAGGCCATTGCGTACAGCGCCGGCGAAGTCTCAGAGACGGCCGTGCGCGGCATGCTGGGCGCGATCGACCAGAGCTACCTGGTGCGCGTGCTCGATGCGCTCGCCGACGAGAACGGCGCGGCACTGATCGAGATCGCCGACGAGATGGCCGGGCGCAGCCTGAGCTTCTCGGGGGCGCTGCAGGATCTGGCTTCGCTGCTGCAGAAGATCGCGCTGGCGCAGGTCGTGCCCGCCGCCGTGCAGGACGACTGGCCCGAGGCCGACGATATCCGTCGCCTGGCTGAGCGCTTCGATGCACAGTCGGTGCAACTGTTCTACCAGTTCGCCAACCTCGGCCGCAACGAGCTGGCGCTGGCGCCCGACGAATACGCCGGCTTCACGATGACGCTGCTGCGCATGCTGGCGTTCCAGCCCGGCCAGTCGGGCGGCGATGCGGTGCCGCCGTCGGGTGGCGGCAAGCGTGTGGTGCCGTCGGCCGGCGTGCAGGGTGGATCGTCGCGGCCGGTTGTGGCGGCCGCTGCCACCGGACCAGTCGCCCAGACGGTGCCCGCTGCTGCGCGTGCGGAACTGGTGGTCGAGGCACCGCGCGCGACGTATCAAGTCGATCCGCCGGCCGCCGCCGCGCCGGCTGCAGCGCCCGTCGCGGCAACGCCGGTTCCGGCTCCGGCCGGCGCACCGGCCCGCCGCTCGCCGGCGCTGGAAGCGCTGGCTGCGGCGCGCCAGGCGTCGAGCCGGGGTGCGCGCGGCGGTGCCGCGGCTCCGGCTTCCGCGCCTGCCCCCGTGCCGGCGCCGGCCGCACGCCCGGCAGCGGCCGGTCCGCGCCCGAATCCGGTGGCTGTGCCTGCGCCCTCGCCGTCGCCGGCGCGCCGTGAACCGGCCGCCGCGTCCGCGCCGGCCGACGACTTTGGCCCGCCGCCCTGGGAGGAGATGCCCGACGAGTTCGCTTCGCCGTCTCTCGATCAGATCGACGCCGCGTTCGCCGGCTGGGACGCGGCTTCGACCACGCGCCCGGGCGCGCAGGCTGCTGCCGCGCGTCCTGCGCAGAGCGAGCCGCCCGCCGCGGCACCGGTGCCGGCCAGGGCTGCCGCACCGGAGCCGGTGGCCGCCGCCGTGCCGCCCGACCTGAGCGCCAGCGGCCTGACGGCCTTCGACGGCGACTGGCCCACGCTCGCAGCGCGTCTGCCGCTGCGCGGCCTGGCGCAGCAGTTGGCGCACCAGAGCGAGCTGGTCTCGGTGGAAGGCGCGACGGTGCGCTTGCGCGTCCCGCTGCCGGCACTGACCGAGGCAAACGTGCTCGAACGGTTGGAGGCGGCGCTGACGGAGCACTTCGGCACGCCGGTCCGCGTGGTCTGCGACATCGGTGCCGTCCGGGCCACGGCCGCCGCCGTCGATGCCGAGCAGCGTGCCCAGCGCCAGCGCGACGCCGAGACCGCCATCGCCGCCGATCCGTTCGTGCAGGCGCTGGTCCGGGACTTTGCCGCGACCGTCGTGCCCGGCTCGATCCAGCCGCACGCGCACTGACAGGCCGGCACCCGCACAAAGATTTTTCACACTGAACGCAACGGCGCACCGTCCATCGGGTGCGCCACGCATGACCCATTCCAAGGAGCTACGACCATGATGAAAGGCCAGATCGCCGGGCTGATGAAGCAAGCCCAGCAGATGCAGGAAAACATGAAGAAGATGCAGGAGCAGCTCAGCCAGATCGAGGTGGAGGGCGTGTCCGGCGCCGGCCTCGTGAAGGTGGTGATGACCTGCAAGAACGATGTGAAGCGCGTGTCGATCGACCCGAGCCTGCTGGCCGAAGGCGAAGACAAGGAACTGCTGGAAGACCTCGTCGCCGCGGCCTTCAACGATGCGGTGCGCAAGGCTGAAGCCACCACGCAGGAGAAGATGGGCACGGTCACCTCCGGCCTGGGCGGCATGGCCAGCATGCTGCCGCCGGGCTTCAAGCTGCCGTTCTGACCACGCAGACAGGAACACGCGCCATGGTGCCGGAATCCGCGCTGCTGTGTCACTTCCGCGATCCGATGCCGGACGTCCCGCATCGCACGCGCGTGCTGGAGCGCGCATGATGCGCGGCGGTCCGGGTACGCCATCGGCGCTGCAGATGCTGATCGAGGCCTTGCGCGTGCTGCCTGGCGTGGGGCCGAAGTCTGCGCAGCGCATGGCCTATCACCTGCTGCAGCATGACCGCGAAGGCGCGTCGCGGCTGGCCGAAGCGCTGGCCGAGGCGGCCGAGTCGATCCACCATTGCAGCCGCTGCAACACCTTCACCGAGCAGGACGTCTGCGAGACCTGCCTGGACCCGCGCCGCGACGCCGCGGTGCTGTGCGTGGTGGAAACGCCCGCCGACCAGATGATGATCGAGCAGACGCTGACCTATCGCGGCCAGTATTTCGTGCTGATGGGGCGGCTCTCGCCGCTGGACAACATCGGCCCCAAGGAAATCCACCTCGAGCGCCTGCTGGCCCGGGCGACCGATCCGGCGCTGGGCGGGCCGTGCGCCGAAGTCATTCTCGCCACCAACTTCACCAGCGAGGGCGAGGCCACCGCGCACTACATCGGCGAGATGCTCAAGGCGCGCGGCATCAAGGTGTCGCGGCTGGCGCGCGGTGTGCCGGTGGGCGGCGAGCTGGAATACGTGGACGCGGGCACCATCGCCCGCGCGGTGCTGGACCGGCGCCAGCTCTGAAGCCGGCCCGGCGCCTTCGCGTCAGAAATCCGCGTGGACCCGCAGGCCCACGATGGACACCGGGCCCCGATCCCGGTTGTAGGCGGGGTGCACCACATACTGGTAGTTAAGGCCGAGCGTGAGGTGCCGCATCGCGGCCCAGTTGTAGTACAGCTCGGCGATGCGCTCCGTGCCGTAGTTCAGCGCGCCGTCGCCGATCAGCACGCCCAGGCCGCCGGCCTCGAAGTACTGCCGCGCCGCGCGCGACAGGCCGTTGACCACGATCGCCACGCCCACCGTGTCGTCGTGGCGGCCCCAGCGATCGCCCTTGAGCGAGAAGCCGGCGGAGACGGACCGGTTGATGTCGGTGAACTCGTAGGTTTCCTTGCTGCCATCGTTCATGCTGGCGCGGGCGAAGAAGCCGAGGTCGGGTGCGAGCTCCTGCTCCACGTTCAGCGCGATGCCGGCGCGCCGCGCGAGGTGCCGGACGAGGGACGTATCGGGGGTGTCCCCGGTCTGCTGCGCGAGGCTCAGGGCATCGCCGTAGCCGCCCATCCGGGCGCGGTTGGCGAAGGCGAGCAGCTTGACCTTGCCGGGGCGCCCGAGCCACTGATGGCGCGCTTCGAATTCGCCGACCCAGGCGTATTGCTTGAGCGATGTGTCGATCGTCGCGCTGTTCGGCACCTCCGACAGCGCGAAGACGCCGCCGCGGACCGTCCACCACGACTGGGTCCATTCCACCGCCGCGCCATGGGTATAGCCCCAGGCGTCGGCCGCGTAATCGAAGGCGCCGGCATCGACCACGGACCAGTTCAGGAAATCCCCGCGCGGATCATGCGCGTAGGCATTGGTATCGAAGATGTCGACCACCGAGAACTTGCCGATGGTGAGGGTGAGGTTGTCCGCCGCGCGGGTCCCGCCGAGCTGGTTGGGCGCCGACTCCACCGCCTGCGGCGCGCCGCCGAGGTCGATGACCTGCCGCAGGAAAAGGCGCGGCAGCTTGTGGTACGGATCGTTCTTGCCGACCTTGTACGCTTCGGCGCTCGAAAAGCCGGCCATGCCCAGCGTGTTGCTCAGGCCGAAACCCTGGTCGATCTCCGGGTTCGCATACAGCTCGGCGCCCTTCCACAGGCGCACGCCGAGGAACAGGGTCAGGTCCGTCGTGGCCCGGTCCTCGCTGGCGGGCGTCAGGCTGTTGGGGCCGCTGTAGCGCGCGCTGAAGGCGGGGTGCCACTGCGTGACGCTGGTGAATTGCCCATGCAGATTCCACGGCTGCGGCTCGGGCAGGTCTTGTGTGGCCGCGGGCTCGGGTGCATTGGGGGCGGCCGAATCGGCCAGTGCCGTGCCGTGCAGGCCCAGGCCGAGCGCGAAGGCCGCAAGGGTGTTGCACAGGCGGCGGGCGGCGGCGCGTTCCGCGTACCGGGGCAAAAGGCGGGCGATCTGGCGGAGAAACAGCAAGGGCATGGGGCTCGGCGACAAGGGCAGCCGGTAGAATTCCAGGCTTGTGCCCGGGCGGGCGGAAACTCCGCCATGGTAAACGGGTCGCAACGATCTGCCCGTGAAAACCGCGCCGATCGGGTCGGCCCTGTTGCATTTTTTCCCAACCTCGCCGGATGGCTTCCAACGATGAATCTCGCTCGCTTCGATCTCGTCACGCTTGGCCTGTTTGTTGCGGTGGCCAGGCTGGGCAGCATCTCGGCCGGGGCGCGCCAGTCGCACTTGGCCGTGGCGGCGGCGAGCAAGCGCATTTCTGACCTGGAAGCGGCCGTGGGCGCGCCGCTGCTGTACCGGCACGCCGCCGGCGTCGAGCTGACCGAGGCTGGTCAGGCGTGCTTCCGCCATGCGGTGGGCATCCTGCAGGATGTCGAGCGCATGGCAGGCGCGCTGTCCGACTTCGCGGCGGGCACGCGCGGGCTGGTGCGGGTGTGGGCCAACACCTCGTCGATCACGCAGTTCCTGGCCGACGACCTGGCCGCCTTCATGCTGGCCAATCCGGCCATCCGCATCGCGCTGGAGGAACAGGACAGCGGCGACATCGTTGCCGCGCTGCGCGAGAACCGGGCCGATCTCGGCATCTTTGCCGCCGGCACGCCATGCGAGGGCCTGCAATCGTTCGACTACCGCGAGGATGACCTTGCCCTGGTCACGCCGCGCGGCCACCCGCTGGCGGGCCGCAAGCAGGCGCGCTTTGCCGAGGCCGCCGATTTCGATTTCGTCAGCCTGCCGCCCGGCACCTCGCTGGCCGCGCAGCTGCTGGAGGAAAGCCAGCGCCTGGGCCGGCCGCTGCGCCTGCGCATCCAGGTGCGCAGCTTCGAGGCGGTCTGCCGCATGGTGGCCTCGGGGCTCGGGGTGGGCGTGCTGCCGCGCATCGCCGCGCAGGCGCATGTCTCCAGCCTGCCGGGCGCGGGCCTCGCGCTGGTGCCGCTGGATGACGACTGGGCGCATCGCCGCCTGCTGGTGGGCGTGCGGGACCCCGATGCGCTGACCAGCTCGGCGCGCCTGCTGATGACGCATCTGCTCGGCAATCCCGCCGCGCTCCGACTCTGACCTTCCTCCCACTTTCTCTGACGCTTGATCGCCATGCCGACACAGGTTTTGCAGGACATCCGCGTGCTCGAACTCGGGCAACTGATCGCCGGGCCGTTTGCCGCCAAGACGCTGGCGGACTTCGGCGCGCAGGTCATCAAGATCGAACCGCCGGGGCAGGGCGACCCGCTGCGCAAATGGCGGATGCTGCATGAGGGCACCTCGGTGTGGTGGGAGGCACAGTCGCGCAACAAGCAGTCGGTGTGCGTCGACCTGCGTGTGCCGGAGGGGCAGGACGTGGTGCGCCGGCTCGCGGCCGAGGCCGATGTGCTGATCGAGAATTTCCGGCCCGGCACGATGGAGAAGTGGGGGCTGTCATACGAGGCGCTGTCGGCCATCAACCCGAGGCTGATCATGCTGCGCGTGTCGGGCTACGGCCAGACCGGGCCCAAGCGCGATGAGCCCGGCTTCGCGGCCATCGCCGAGGCCATGGCCGGCCTGCGCTACCTGACAGGAGAGCCGGGCCGCCCGCCCGCTCGCGCCGGGTTGTCGCTGGGCGACACCATCGCTGGCCTGCACGGTGCCCTGGGCGTGCTGCTGGCGCTGTACGAGCGCGATGCGCGCGGCGGCAAGGGGCAGGTGATCGACGTGGCGCTGTACGAGTCGGTGTTCAACCTGACGGAGAGCCTGTTGCCCGAATACGCGGTGTTCGGCGCGGTGCGCCAGCCGGCGGGCGGCGCGCTGCCGGGCATCGCGCCATCCAATGCCTACCGCTGCGCGGGCGGCGCGTACGTGCTGATCGCCGCCAACGGCGACAACATCTTCCGCCGCCTGATGCTGCGCATGGGCCGCCCCGACCTGGCCGACGACCCCGGCCTCGCCCACAACGACGGCCGCGCCGCGCGTGCCGACGAGATCGACGCCGCCATCAACGTCTGGACCGGTACGCTATCCATCGACGAGGTCCTGGCCGCCCTGCACGAGGCTGACGTGCCCGGTGGGCGCATCTACACGGTGGCCGACATCGCGGCCGATCCGCATTACCGTGCGCGCGGCGTGATCGAGACCGTGCGCGCGCAATCGGGCATCGACGTGGACATGCCGGGCGTGGTGCCCAAGCTGTCCGGCACCCCGGGCGCGGTGCAGGCGAGCGCGCCGCGCCTCGGCCAGCATACGCGCGAGGTCCTGCGCCGGCATGGCCTGACCGACGCGCAGATCGACGCGCTGGCCTCCCAGGGTGTCATCGCGGATGCCGCAAAATAGGACGAACTCGCATGTCGACCGGCGGAGCGTTGCGGTAACATCCGCGGCATTTGATCAGGCAGTCAACCCATTCGAAATGCAGGAGATGAGGATCATGAGCATGCAAGGCATCGGGCGCTGGACCAAGTGGATGGGCGCGGCGCTGTGCGCGGCGAGCCTGCTGGCGGCCAGCCCCGCCGCGCTGGCGCAGGGCAAGCCCGAGAAGACCAAGGTGACGATCGCCGTGGGCGGCAAGGCGCTGTTCTACTACCTGCCGCTGACGATCGCCGAGCGCCTGGGCTATTTCAAGGACGAGGGCCTCGACGTCGAGATCGTCGACTTCGCCGGCGGCGCCAAGGCCCTGCAGGCCGTGGTGGGCGGCAGCGCGGACGTGGTGAGCGGCGCCTACGAGCACACACTGGTGCTGCAGGCCAAGGGCCAGACCTACCAGGAGTTCGTGCTGCAGGGCCGCGCCCCGCAGATCGTGCTGGCGGTCAACAATAAGACCATGCCCAACTACAAGTCGATCGCTGACCTGAAGGGCAAGCGGATCGGCGTGACCGCGCCGGGCTCGTCGACCAACATCATGGTCAACTACGTGCTGGCGCGCGCCGGCATCAAGCCGAGCGAAGTCTCGTTCATCGGCGTGGGGCCGAGCAGCGGCGCGATCGCCGCCGTGCGCGCCGGGCAGATCGATGCGCTGGCCAACCTCGATCCGGTCACGTCGATGCTGACGCAGAAGAACGAAGTGCGCATCATCTCCGACACGCGCACGCTGGCCGATACCCGCGCGGTGTTCGGCGGCAACATGCCGGCCGGCTGCCTGTACGCATCCACCTCGTTCATCCAGAAGAACCCGAACACCACGCAGGCGCTCACCAACGCCATGGTGCGCGCGCTGAAGTGGCTGCAGAAGGCGGGCCCGTCGGACATCGTCAAGACGGTGCCGGAGTCCTACCTGCTGGGCGACCGCGCGCTGTATCTGGCCGCGTGGGAGAAGGTGCGCGAGGCCATCTCGCCCGACGGCGTGATGCCGGCCGACGGCCCGGCCACCGCGCTGCGCACGCTGTCGGAATTCGATGCGGATGTGAAGGGCAAGCCGATCAAGCTGGACCAGACCTTCACCAACGCCTTCGTGCAGAAGGCCGACGCCAAGTACAAGTAAGCCCGGCATCCTGCCCGTCGGCGCCCGGTTCCGTCCGGGCGCCTTGCTTTGGACGACTCCCCATGACGACGCCCGCGCTTTCGTTCGACCGGATCACCTGCACCTTCATCTCGGCTGGCCAGCCCGCTCAGCGCTACACCGTCGTCCAGGACACCTCGCTCGATGTCCAAGCCGGTGAGTTCGTCTCGGTGGTGGGGCCGACCGGCTGCGGCAAGTCCACGCTGCTGAACCTGGCGGCGGGGCTGCTGCAGCCGTCCTCGGGGCAGGTGCGCGTGTTCGGCGAGCCGCTGGCCGGCATCAACCGCCGCGCCGGCTACATGTTCCAGGCCGAGGCGCTGATGCCCTGGCGCAGTGCGCTCGGCAACGTCCTGGCCGGGCTGGAATTCCGCGGCATGCCGGCCGCGCAAGCGCAAGATCTGGCGCGCTCGTGGCTCGCGCGCGTCGGCCTGGCCGGGTTTGAAGACCGCTATCCGCACCAGCTCTCCGGCGGCATGCGCAAGCGCGTGAGCCTGGCGCAGACGCTGGTGCTGGACCCGGACATCATCCTGATGGACGAGCCGTTTTCCGCGCTCGACATCCAGACCCGCCAGCTGATGGAGAACGAGGTGCTCGACCTGTGGGCCGCCAAGCGCAAGGCGGTGCTGTTCATCACCCACGACCTGGACGAGGCGATCGCCATGAGCGACCGCGTGGTGGTGCTCGCCGCCGGTCCCGGCACCCGCCCGATCGGCGAATTCGCGATCGACCTGCCGCGCCCGCGCGATGTGGCCGAGATCCGCGACGACGCTGGCTTCGTCGATCTGCATGCGCGCATCTGGGCCGTGCTGCGCGATGAAGTGCTCAAGGGCTACGCGCAGCACCGCCGCGCCGCCTGATCCGAATCCGACCGTTTCCTCCCATGGCCAATCGTCCGATTTCCCGGCTTTCGTTGCGTGCCTGGCAGCTTGGGCTGCTGGTCGCCACCCTGGCCGCGTGGCATGTCGCCACGCGCTCGCAGGAGGTGGCGTTCTTCTTCGGCGAACCGCTGATCGTTGCCCAACGCATCTGGTCGTGGTTCGTCACGGAGGGCGATATCTATCAGCATCTCGGCGTCACGCTGGCCGAGACCGTGCTGGCCTTCGGCATCGGCACCGCCACCGGCCTCGGCGCGGGGCTGTGGCTGGCGCTGAGCCCGGCCGCCTCGGCCGTGCTGGACCCGTACATCAAGGCCGCCAACTCGATGCCGCGCGTGATCCTGGCGCCGATCTTCGGCGTGTGGTTCGGGCTGGGCATCTGGTCCAAGGTGGCGCTGGCCGTCACGCTGGTGTTCTTCATCGTCTTCTTCAACGTCTACCAGGGCGTGAAGGAGGTCAGCCCGGTGGTGCTGGCCAACGCGCGCATGCTGGGCGCTTCGCGGCGGCAGTTGCTGCGCTTCGTCTACCTGCCGAGCGCGACCAGCTGGGTGTTCTCGTCGCTGCACACCTCGGTCGGGCTGGCCTTCGTCGGCGCGGTGGTGGGCGAATACCTGGGTTCCGCGCGCGGCGTCGGCTACCTGATCCTGCAGGCCGAGGGCACCTTCGATATCAACACGGTGTTCGCCGGCATCGTCGTGCTGACCGTGTGCGCGCTGGTGCTGGACTGGCTGGTCGGCCTGGCGGAAAAGCGCCTGATGCGCTGGCAGCCCAAGACCGGCGAAACCGAAAGGCTGTAAGTCACATCAACCCTGCCTCGAGCAGGGTCATGCAGCTAGACGGTCGGTCTACTACAATCCGTTCCATCATGAGCAAGCACCCCGAACCCGTCACCGCCGAGGGCACCGAAGCCCGGCACGACACCCGCGACCGCATCCTGAACGCGGGGGGCGAGCTGATCCTCGGACGGGGCTTCTCGGCGGTCGGCCTGGCCGAGATGCTGGGCCGCGCGCAGGTGCCCAAGGGCTCGTTCTACTACTACTTCGATTCCAAGGAGGACTTCGGCGTCGCGCTGCTGGAACGGTATTTCCAGGACTACGACGCCGGCGTCGTCAGCCTGTTCAACGACACGCGCATGACAGCGCGCGAACGGCTGCTCCGCTATTTCACCGCGTGGATCGACCTGCACGAGCGCAGCGCGTGCGAGGTCACCTGCCTGGCGGTCAAGCTGTCGGGCGAGGTTTCCGATCTGTCGGAGCCGATGCGCAAGGTGCTGTCGGCCGGCATGACGCGCATGGTCGAGCGTATCGCCGCGGCGCTGCAGGCGGGCGTGGCGGATGGCTCGCTCGCGCCGGTGGCGCATCCGCGCGGGTTGGCCGAAGGGTTGTATGCGATGTGGGTGGGTGGGGCGCTGCTGGCCAAGGCGCACCGGTCGATCGCGCCGCTGCAAGGCTGTCTCGCACAGACCGAAGGGTGGCTGATCGGGCCGAAGCATTGACCATGCGCCACACCCACGCCGGCGAGGCAAGCACCTCGCCTTTCTTTTGATCCGGTTGTAGACGACCGGTCTAATACTTGAACTGGATGTTCCAGTCTCTCTTTCCAGGAGCCGAGATGACACAACAGCTGCTTTCTCCCATCCGGGTCGGCCAGACGGCCCTCGCCAACCGCGTCGCGATGGCGCCGCTCACGCGCTCGCGCGCCGGCCAGCCGGGCGACGTGCCGACCGAGCTCAACGTGACCTACTACGCGCAGCGCGCCACCGCGGGCCTGATCGTCACCGAGGCCACGCAGATCTCCCGCCAGGGCCAGGGCTATGCCTGGACGCCGGGCATGTACACCGATGCGCAGGAAGCCGGCTGGAAGGCCGTGGTCGATGCCGTGCACGCCAAGGGCGGTCGCATTTCGCAGCAGCTGTGGCACGTGGGCCGCATCTCGCACACGCTGCTGCAGGAGGGCGGCCAGGCGCCGGTCGCGCCGTCGGCGATCGTCGCCCAGGGCGCGCAGAGCTTCGTCGTGCAGCCGGACGGCACGCCCGCCAACCTGCCGACCAGCGAGCCGCGCGCGCTGGCCACGGAAGAGATCCCCGGCATCATCGCGCAGTACCGCCAGGCCGTGCAGCGCGCCCGCCGCGCCGGTTTCGACTTCGTCGAAATCCATGCCGCCAACGGCTACCTGCTGCATCAGTTCCTGTCGACCAACAGCAACCAGCGCACCGACCAGTACGGCGGCTCGCTGGAGAACCGGGCGCGGCTGATCCTGGAGGTGGTCGACGCGGCCATCGCCGAGATCGGCGCCGAGCGCGTGGGCATCCGCCTGTCGCCGCACTTCGTCGCGCACGACATCGCCGATGCCGAGGCCGAGACCAGCGCGCTGTACCTCGCGCGTGAGCTGACCCGGCGCGGCGTCGCCTACCTGCACATCGCCGAGCCGGACTGGGCGGGCGGCCCGGAGCTGTCGGACGCGTTTCGCCGGCAACTGCGCGATGCGTTCCAGGGCGCGCTGATCGTTTGCGGCCAGTACACCGCGGAAGAGGGCGAGCAGATGATCGCCTCGGGCCTGGCCGATGCTGTTGCCTTTGGCCGCCCCTTCATCGCCAATCCGGACCTGGTGGCCCGCTTCCGTGCCGGCGCCGGCCTGAACACGCCGGACCGCTCGACCTTCTACGGCGGCCAGGAGGAGGGCTACACCGACTACCCGACGCTGGAAGAAGCCGCCTGAGCGGTCTGCCACGCCAATGAAAAAGCCGCGCCGGCTGGCTGCCCGCGCGGCTTTTCCTTGCCAAACGCTGACGACGCTTACGGCTGGATCACCACCTTGCCCGTCACCTTGCGCGCCGCCATGTCGAGCAGCGCCTGCGTGGTCTGCTCCAGCGGATAGCGCGCCGAGATATGCGGGCGGATCTTGCCTTCCTGCAACCAGCCCAGCATCTGCATCATGTTGGCGAGATTCGCCTTCGGTTCGCGGCGGGCGAAGTCGCCCCAGAACACGCCGACCAGCGACGCTCCCTTGAGCAGCGCGAGATTCAGCGGCATCCTGGGAATCTCGCCGTTGGCAAAGCCCACCACCAGGTAGCGGCCGCGCCAGGCGATCGAGCGGAAAGCCGGCTCCGCATAGATCCCGCCGACCGGGTCGTAGATGACGTCCGGGCCCTTGCCGTCGGTCAGCGCCTTGATGCGCTCGCGCAGGTCTTCCGTGGCGTAGTTGATCAGCGCATCGGCGCCGTGCTCCCTGCAGACGGCCAGCTTCTCGTCGCTCGACGCCGCCGCGATCACGCGGGCGCCGATCGCCTTGCCGATCTCGATCGCCGCCAGCCCCACGCCGCCCGCCGCGCCCAGCACCAGCATGGTCTCGCCCGCCTTCAGCTGTCCGCGGTCGACCACCGCATGGTGCGACGTGCCATAGGTGAGCGTGAACGCCGCCGCCGTGTCGAATGCCATGCCCGGCGGCATCGGCATCACCATCTTGGCCGGCGCCTTCACCTGCGAGGCGAACGCGCCCTGGCCGAGGAACGCGATCACGTGGTCGCCCGCTTTCACGTGCGAGACGCCATCGCCCACCGCGCGCACCACGCCGGCCAGCTCCGAGCCCGGCGTGAAGGGCAGCTCAGGCTTGAACTGATATTGGTTCTGGATGATCAGCACATCGGGAAAATTCACGCCGGCGGCCTTCACGTCGATGACGACCTCGCCGGCGCCGGGCACGGGGTCCGGCAGGGTTTCGATCACCAGCGATTCGGGTGGGCCCCAGGTCTTGCAAACGACGGCTTTCATCTTGTCTCCTGATTGGTGTGTGCTGCGACGACGAACCATCCGTGAATGCCGAGCAGTGTAACCGAGTAAAAGCACGGTCGTTCGCTTCGATTTCCGCGCGGGCGTGCAGCTGTCTTGCCGATGCATTTGTATGGCGCCTGTCGGCGTTCGCGCAAGCGCGAATCCGTGACCGCGCTCGGTTACAATCCGCGCCATGCATATTCTTCTCGCCAACGACGACGGTTATCTCGCGCCCGGCCTCGCGGCACTCCACCGGGCGCTCGCGCCGCTGGGGCGCATCACGGTGGTGGCGCCGGAGCAGAACCACAGCGGGGCCTCCAACTCGCTCACGCTGCAGCGTCCGCTGTCCGTGTTCCAGGCGACCGAGGGCGCCCAGAAAGGCTTCCGCTTCGTCAATGGCACGCCGACCGACTGCGTGCACATCGCGCTCACCGGCATGATCGAGGAGCGGCCCGATCTCGTTGTCTCCGGCATCAACCAGGGGCAGAACATGGGGGAAGACGTGCTGTATTCCGGCACCGTCGCCGCCGCCATCGAGGGCTACCTGTTCGGCGTCCCGTCGATCGCCTTCTCGCAGGTCGACAAGGGCTGGACCCACCTGGACGCCGCCGAGCGCATCGCGCGCGAAGTCGTAGAGCGCTATCTGTCCGATCCGCCGGCCGGGCCCGTACTGCTCAACGTCAATATCCCGAACCTGCCCTATGCCGAAGTGGCGGGCTGGCGCGCGACGCGGCTGGGCAAGCGGCACCAGTCGCAGCCGGTGATCCGCCAGGAGAATCCGCGCGGCGAACCGATCTACTGGGTGGGCGCCGCCGGCGATGCCAAGGATGCCAGCGAAGGCACCGACTTCCACGCGGTGGCGCACGGCTTCGTCTCGCTGACGCCGCTGCAGCTCGACCTGACCGACACGGCGCAACTGCGCTCCGTGCGTCGCTGGCAGACGCCATGACCGCATCGGTGGCGCATGTCTGAACGCTCACGCGGCCGCCGTTTTCCGCTGACGCTCGACGCGGTGGTCGAGCGCAAGCCGGCCGAGCGCCAGCGCGAGACGCGGATTTCGTCCGGCGTGAACGCCGTGTCGCGGCCGACGCCCGCGCGTACGGCCTCCGCCGAGCGCGTAAGCTCCACGCCCGCGCCGGGCCAGGGGCCACAGCGCGTGGCGGGCGTCGACGCGGCCGTTGGCGTGGTGGCGGCCAGCGCGGTGCAGGCTCGCACCCAGGCCGCGCACGCGGCCGCCGGTGGCATGGCTTCTGACCGCGCGCGCCAGGCGCTGGTTGCCCGCGTGCAGGCCGCAGGCGTGACCGATGCGCGCGTGCTGGCCGCGATCGGCCGCGTGCCGCGCCACCTGTTCGTCGATGCCGGGCTCGCCTCGCAGGCCTACGAAGATGCCGCGCTGCCGATCGGCCACCAGCAGACCATTTCCAAGCCCTCGGTCGTCGGCCGCATGATCGAGCTGCTGCTGCGGGAGCGTCCCGAGCCGTCCGCCCAGGCCGTGCAGGCGCTCGCGCAACCGTTGTCGCGCGTTCTCGAGATCGGCACCGGTTGCGGCTACCAGGCCGCGGTGCTGTCGCAGGTGGCCGGCGAGGTGTATTCGATCGAACGCATCCGTCCGCTGCACGAGAAAGCCAAAGCGAACTTGCGGCCACTCCGCGTGCCAAACATCCGCCTGCACTACGGCGACGGCATGTTGGGGCTGCCCAAGGCCGCGCCGTTCGATGCCATCATCGTGGCCGCCGCCGGGCTGGAGGTGCCGCAGGCACTGCTCGACCAGCTCGCCATCGGCGGTCGGCTGATCGCCCCGGTGGCGACGGACCGCGCCGGCGGCCCTTCGCAGCAGCTCGTGCTGATCGAGCGCCGCGGCCGCTTCCAGTTTCACAGTGCCGCGCTTGAAGGCGTTTTCTTTGTCCCGTTAAAATCAGGAACTGTTTAGCATGTTCACCCTCCGGAGCTCCATGAACCCTCCAAGCCCCGCACGCGCCGGCCGGCTCGCTGTGGCGATGGTGTCGGCCGCCCTGCTGGCGGCTTGCGCATCCTCCGGCAACCAGGCGCCCGTCCTCGATCGCACGTCGCGTGCGGGCAGCGCGCCTGCCGCGCCGCTGGAACCGCCTCCGCCCGGCTACTATCGGGTCAAGCGTGGCGATACGCTCTACAGCATTGCGCTACGCAACGGCCAGGCGCCGCGCGATCTCGTGACGTGGAACAACATCGCCAACCCGAACCAGATCGAAGTCGACCAGCTGATCCGCGTGGTGCCGCCGACTGCGGACGCCAGCGCGACCAGCGCCGTCGCCACGCCGGTCCGCCCGCCCAATACCACGACGCAGCCGATCGATGCCGTGCCGGCCGCGACGTCGCCCGTGGCCTCGTCCGGTGCTTCTGCCGGGGCAACGGACGGCGCAATCGCACTGGCTTGGCCGGCGCATGGCCAGGTGATCGGCCACTTCGACGACAAGGCCAACAAGGGCATCGACATCGGCGGCAAGCGGGGCGACGCGGTCACGGCTGCCGATGACGGAAAAGTGATCCACGTCGGACCCTTGCGTGGGTACGGGAATCTTGTCATCATCAAGCACAACGATACGTTCCTGACCGCCTACGGCAACAACGATAAGGTTCTGGTCACCGAGCAATCCACGGTCAAGAAAGGGCAGAAGATCGCCGAAATGGGCAGTACCGATGCGGACCGCGTGAAACTTCACTTTGAAGTGCGCCGCAACGGTAAGCCTGTCGATCCGATGCGTTTCCTTCCGCCGCAATAGAGGAATGCATGCCGCGCCAGAAAGCCGCCACGTCCGCCAATCCCGCCGATGAGACCATCGGCGCCGTCGATGGCCCGAACACCCCAAACGGGCGTAGCGGGCGGCGTGCGCGCGCCGCAGCGCCGGCAGCCTCCGAGGACATCGAAGTCGTCGATCCCCTGGTCGATGAGGTGCCCGCCGCCGAGCGCGCCGACGTCGCCGATACCTCGGACGCCAACGACAGCGCCGACGAAGAGGACGAGGACGAGGAGGGCGAGGAAGCCGCGCCTGAGGAAGACTTCCGCACGGTGTTGCAGGCCGAGCTGGCCGCCGACACCGTCCAGCACTACCTGAACCGCATCAGCATCAAGCCGCTGCTGACGCCGGCGGAGGAGCTGCACTTCTCCACGCTGGCCAAGGCAGGCGAGTTCCCCGCGCGGCAGGTGATGATCGAGCGCAACCTGCGCCTGGTGGTCAGTATCGCCAAGGGCTATCTGAACCGCGGCGTGCCCTTGCTGGACCTGATCGAAGAGGGCAACCTGGGGCTGATGCACGCGATCGAGAAATTCGATCCGGAGCGCGGCTTCCGTTTCTCCACGTATGCCACGTGGTGGATCCGCCAGAGCATCGAGCGGGCCATCATGAACCAGGCGCGCACCGTCCGCCTGCCGGTGCACGTGATCCGCGAGCTCAACCAGGTGTTGCGCGCCAAGCGCCATCTGGAAAAGAGCGGCATCGATGGCCGCGACGCCAGCATCGAAGACATTGCGCACCTGCTCGGCAAGACCACCGATGAGGTGCAGGACGTGCTCTCGCTCAACGAGCATACCACCTCGCTCGATACGCCGTTCGACCTGGATCCGGGCACCAGCCTGCTCGATTTCCTGTCGGACGAGCATGGGGCCTCGCCGGACCAGGAAGTCGCGCACCGCGAGTTGTCGCAGTTGATGAAATCCTGGCTGGCACGGCTGTCCGACAAGCACCGCTACGTGGTGGAGCGCCGGTTCGGCCTCAACCACATCGAACCGGCCACCCTCGAAGAACTGGCCGCGGAGATGGGCCTGACGCGCGAGCGTGTGCGTCAGATCCAGCAGGAAGCGCTGGTCAAGCTCAAGCGGCACTTCGCCTCGCAAGGCGTGCGCAAGGATGCGGTGCTGTAAGGCACCGCCCAGCGCTGAATTCATCCACGTTGTCTATTCCGCGTCGCGCAGCTCCAGCAGCATTGGCTGGTGGTCGGATGCCCGCGTCGCGCTGTTGACTTCGACGCGGGCCACGCGCGTCTTCAGCGGTTCGCTGACCAGCATGAAATCGCAGGCGTAGGCCGGCTCCGCCCACCCGGTCCGGTCATGCACGCCGAATGTCGGCGGTTGCGGCGTGGGGCCGTGTGCGGTTTCCCAGGCGTCGTACAGGGTTGCCACCTCGTGTGAGAACGGTACGGTGGCGAGCCGCTTGGGCGTGGACTCCGGCTTGCAATTGAAATCGCCGCAGATGACGGTGGCGCGTGTCTGCGCGAGCGGACGGAACGGGCCATCGGTGGGTTCCGGCCCCAGCGTGGGTGGATGGGCCGCGCGCATGCAGCCCTCCACATGAAGCGCGCGCAGGGCGTCGATCTGCGCGATGCGCTGCGTTTCCGAGTAATACTCCAGGTGCGTGCTGACTACGCGCAGCGGCCCGAATGGTGCCTGCACAATCGCCTCGATGGCCATGCGTGGCATGGTCGGGCCGGCATCGGCCGGACAGGGCAGGGCATGCCGCGCGACGTGCAGCACCGGCAACCGCGTGGCGATGGCATTGCCGAAGCGCTGGATGTGTGCGCCCTCGTGGCGCTCCAGCGCAATGCCGTCGATCAGGGTGAAGGCCTGTCCGAGTGCCCCGGCCAGTTCCTGCCACTGGTCCTCGCCCGGTTGGCCGGGCAGATGGCCGAAGCCCGACGTGACCTCCTGCAGGCACAGCACGTCGAACGGCCCCATGGCGCGCGCTTCGCACAGCATGCGCGACAGGTCGACCCGGCCGTCCGCGCCGCGGCCCCACTGGATGTTCCACGTCAGGATGATGGTGCCCATGCCTGTCCTCCGGTGTCTTACAATGCCGCCCTTGTCCCCAATTCGCCCAGGCTCGCTCGTGTCTCAAGCCGCACCTCCCGCTTCGTCTCCGTCGCCGGTTTCGGCATCTCCCGCGTCGGCCAAGCCGGCGCGCGCATCGCGCAAGAAGCCCGAGATGCCCGTGGCGGGGCCGCTGGAGATTGTGTCGCTCGATAACGAAGCGCGCGGCGTGGGCCGTCTGTCCAACGAGGATGGCACGCCCGGCAAAGTGGTGTTCGTGGAAGGCGCCTTGCCGGGTGAGCGGGTGACTTACCGCAGCCATCGGGCTAAGCCGTCCTATGAGCAGGCCACCCTGGTCGATATTCTGCGCCAGTCGGCCTCGCGCGTGACGCCGCAGTGCAGGTTCTTCGGCACTTGCGGCGGCTGCTCGATGCAGCATCTGGATTCGCGCGCGCAGCTCGCCATCAAGCAGCGCGTGCTGGAAGACGACCTGTGGCACCTGGCCAAGCTCCGTCCCGATGTGGTGTTTCGCCCCATCGCCGGGCCGGACTGGGGGTATCGCTATCGCGCGCGGCTGACCGTGCGCCACGTGGCGGCCAAGGGCGGGGTGCTGGTGGGTTTCCACGAGCGCAAGAGCAGCTACGTGGTCGATATGACTTCGTGCGAGGTGCTCCCGCCGGACGTGTCCGCATTGTTGGTGCCGTTGCGCGAACTGGTCGGCCGCCTGAGCATCTTCCAGCGCATGCCGCAGATCGAGGTGGCGGTCGGCGAGGATGTGACTGCACTGGTACTGCGTATCCTCGAGCCGCTGACGTCGGCCGACGAGGCGGAGTTGCGCGCGTTCGCCGACCAGCACGCCGTGCAGTTCTGGCTGCAGCCGAAAGGGCCGGACACGGTCTATCCGTTCTATCCGCTGGATCGTGCGCTGACCTACACGCTGCCCGAATTCGGCATCACCATGCCCTTCAAGCCGACCGATTTCACGCAGGTCAACCACCAGATCAACCGCGTGCTGATGTCGCGCGCGCTCAAGCTGCTGGATGCCCGGCCGGGCGATCGTCTGCTCGACCTGTTCTGCGGCATCGGTAACTTCACCTTGCCGATGGCGACGCTCGGGTGCGAAGTGATGGGCATCGAAGGCAGCGAAACGCTGACGACCCGTGCGCTGGCCAACGCGCAGCACAACGGGCTCGATGCGAAGACCACGTTTGCGTGCCGCAATCTGTTCGAGGTGAGCGCGGATGACATCGCGGCGCTGGGCCGGTTCGATCGCTGGCTGGTCGATCCGCCGCGCGAGGGGGCGCTGGCGGTGTCCAAGGCGGTGGCCGAGCTGTCGCAGCGCGGTGGCGAGGCGGCGGCGCTGCTGCCCGGCCGCATCGTCTATGTGTCGTGCAATCCGGCCACCCTGGCGCGCGATGCGGGCCTGCTGGTGCACGAAGCCGGTTACCGCCTGGCGGGGGCCGGGGTGGTGAACATGTTCCCGCACACGTCGCACGTCGAATCGATCGCGGTGTTCGAGCGCGCCTGAGACGCGTTCCGGCAAAGAAAAACCGGCGCATCGGGCGCCGGTTTTTTTTGTCTGCTGCGCCGGATCCGGCGCAGGCGCGGCATCAGTTGCGGTTGCCGCCAAAGATGCCCAGGATCGCCAGCAGGTTTGTGAAGACGTTGTAGACGTCCAAGTAGATCGCCAGCGTGGCCGTCACGTAGTTGGTCTCGCCGCCGTTCACGATGCGCTGCACGTCATACAGGATGTAAGCCGAGAAGATGGCGATGGCCAGCACCGAGATCGTCAGCATCATCGACGGCAGCTGCAGCCAGATGTTGGCCACGGAGCCGACGATCAGCACCAGCACGCCCATGAACAGCCACTTGCCCAGGCCCGAGAAGTCGCGCTTGCTGACGGTGGCCACGGTGGCCATCACCGTAAAGATGGTTGCCGTGCCGCCGAACGCCGTCATGATCAGCGCCGCTCCGTTCGAGAAGCCGAGGATCATGCCGATCAGCCGCGACAGCATCAGCCCCATGAAGAACGTGAAGCCGAGCAGCAGGGCGACGCCCACGGCGCTGTTCTTGAAGCGCTCGATGGCGTAGAAGAAGCCGAAGGCCACCCCCATGAAGATCAGGAAGCCCATCAGCGGCCGGCCGGCCATCAGGTTGAAGCCCGTGGCCACGCCGATCCACGCACCCAGGATGGTGGGGATCATCGAAAGTGCGAGCAGCCAATAGGTATTGCGCAGCACGCGGTTGCGGACGGCCAACGCGCCGGCGGTGCCGGAAGCGCCAAAACCGTACGTGTTGAGTTGGTTGTCCATGCGAACTCCTTGGGTGGGTGACATTGCAGACAATGCGGATCGGCCAGAATGTGGCATCCGGAGTGCGGTTTTGCAAGCCGCGTCATCGCTGGTTGGAGCAGGCAGGATGCCACGCGGTTCCGGCATCCGTGTGCGGATCCGGCGCCAAAGTGACGTGTTTGGGTGACTTCAGGTGCCCTCGGTAAGGGAATCCTAAGCGTGCTCGGCGAACGATGCCGTCATCGTCGGGCAATGTGATCTCGAGGCCGTGCGCGGCAGTGGGCGAAGCCGTGCGCTGGTTGCGCCGGTGCCATCCAATCCCGGCGGCGTACGTGTTAGAATCCAACGTTTATCTTTGACGTAACACCTTCATTTTTTGGAGTTTTTAATGGCGATCGAACGCACTCTGTCGATTATCAAACCGGATGCCGTGGCCAAGAATGTCATCGGCCAGATCTATGCACGCTTCGAAGGCGCTGGCCTGAAGGTCGTGGCAGCCAAGATGATCCACCTGTCGCGCGGTGAAGCCGAGCAGTTCTATGCCGTCCACAAGGAACGCCCGTTCTTCAAGGACCTGGTCGACTTCATGATCTCCGGCCCCGTGATGGTGCAGGCACTGGAAGGCGAAAGCGCCATCGTCAAGAACCGTGACCTGATGGGTGCAACCGATCCGAAGAAGGCAGAGAAGGGCACGATCCGCGCCGATTTCGCCGACAGCATCGATGCCAACGCCGTGCACGGCTCGGACGCCGCTGAAACGGCTGCCGTGGAAGTCGCTTTCTTCTTCCCCGGTCTGAACATTTACAGCCGCTAAGCGTCAGCACTAGACTGGCATTGGCGGTTTCGGGCAGCAAGTCATGAACGATATGGTGAATCTTCTCGATTTCGACGCACAGGGCCTGCTCGCATATTGCGAGAGTCTGGGCGAGAAGTCGTTCCGCGCCAAGCAGCTGCAGCGCTGGATTCACCAGTCGGGCGCTGCCGATTTTGGCGAGATGACCGATCTCGCCAAGTCGCTGCGCGAGAAGCTTGCGACCCGCGCCACCATCCAGGCGCCGGCGGTCATCTCCGACAACCTGTCGTCGGACGGCACGCGCAAGTGGCTGGTCGACGTGGGTGCCGGCAATGCCGTCGAGACGGTGTACATCCCCGAGGAGACGCGCGGCACGCTGTGCGTGTCTTCGCAGGCGGGATGCGCCGTCAACTGCCGGTTCTGTTCGACCGGCAAGCAGGGGTTCTCGCGCAACCTCAGCACGGGCGAGATCGTCGGCCAGCTGTGGATGGCCGAGTTCGCCATGCGCAAGCAGCTCGGCCGCGGCCCCAAGGATGATCGCGTCATCACCAACGTCGTGATGATGGGCATGGGCGAGCCGCTGCTCAACTATGACGCCGTGGTGCCGGCCATGCGCCTGATGCTGGACGACAATGCATATGGCCTGTCGCGCCGGCGCGTGACGCTGTCCACTTCCGGCGTGGTACCGATGATGGACCGGCTGTCGCACGATTTGCCGGTGGCGCTGGCGGTTTCGCTGCATGCCTCCAACGATGCGCTGCGCGATGTGCTGGTGCCGCTCAACAAGAAGTATCCGCTGGCCGAACTGATGGCGGCCTGCCGCCGTTATCTCGAATTCGCGCCGCGGGACTTCATCACCTTCGAATACTGCATGCTGGACGGCGTCAATGATTCCGTCGAGCATGCGCGCGAACTGCTGCGCGTCGTTGCCGACGTGCCGTGCAAGTTCAACCTGATCCCGTTCAACCCGTTCCCCGAATCGGGCCTGAAGCGCTCGAACAACGAGCAGATTCGCCGGTTTTCGCAGGTGCTGCTGGACGCGGGCATCGTCACCACGATCCGCAAGACGCGCGGTGACGATATCGACGCGGCCTGCGGCCAGTTGGCCGGCGAGGTCAAGGATCGCACGCGCCTGGCCGAGCGCGGTAAATTCGGCAAGACTGTTCCGATCCAGGTGATCGGAGCCGATTCCACTCACCGCATGGGTTCCGCATGAAGCGTTGGTCGACTGCTGTCAGTCTGGTTTTCACACTGGTAGCCGCCGGGTGCGCATTGCCGCCGCCGCCGCCGCCGGCTCAGACGCAAGATGTCAGGACGCTCGCCGATCCCGATATCAGCCGGCGCGCTGCGATCCGGCTGCAGTTGGCGACGCAATACCTGGAGGCCGGGCAGGCCGCCACGGCGCTCGACGAGGTCAAGAACGCCATTGCGATCGACCCGTCCGTGCCGGGGGCCTACCATATCCGCGCGCTGGCCTATATGAGCCTCGGACAGCACGAACTGGCCGACGACAGTTTCCGGATCGCCCAGTCCATGCAGCCGACCGATGGCGACCTGCTGAACAACTACGGCTGGTTCCTGTGCGCGCAGGGCGGCAAGCCTGATCAGGGCATGGCGATGCTGCGCCAGGCCATCGAGGCGCCCGCCGTCGGCAGTCCTGCTAAGCCGTGGACCAACCTCGGCGTCTGCCAGATGCGCCAGGGCGACCTGGATGGCGCCGAGAAGAGCCTGACGCGCGCGACCTATATCGATGCGAACAATTCGCTGACCAATCTGACGCTGGCGCAGCTCCACTACAAGCGCCGCGACTACGCGCGCGCCATGTCGTTCATCGAACGTGTCAACGGCCGCGGCAATCCGACGGCTGAGAGCCTGTGGCTGGGCGCTCGCATCGCGCGCCGCCTGGGCGATGTTTCGCAGCAGAATGCGTGGAGCGCGCAGCTGCAGCGTCGTTTCCCCAATGCGCCCGAAGAGGCGGCTTTCGAGAGAGGAGCGTGGGATGACTGACCGCGATGCGGCGAATACCGGCGATCTTGCGCCAGGGGGCCCGCCCGCCGAGCCTTCCGCGGTGTCGCACGACCGTGATGATGCGTTGCGCCAGATCGCCGGGCGTCTGCGTGCCGGCCGCGAAAGCCAGCGCCTGACGATCGAGGATCTTGCGACACGCCTGAAAGTGGCGCCGGCCAAGCTGCTGGCGGTGGAGTCCGGCGACGTCAGCGCTTTGCCGGACATGACGTTTGCCAAGGGCCTGATCCGCACGTACGCACGCGTACTGCAGGTCGATGTCGACGACCAGCTCGCACGCCTCAATGTGCGCGTGCAGGTCGCAAACATCGGCTTGCGCCCGGAGGGCGGCCTTGGGAAGACGTTTTCCGACAAGCCGAGCTTTGCCGCGCGCCGCACCGGCAGCCGTTGGCTGATCGGCTTGCTGGTGGCCGTGGTGGTGATCGGCGGGGCGCTGGCGGGCATGGACCGGCTCAAGCAGTGGCTGGCTTCCCACGCGCCGGAAACCGCGCAGGCGCCTGCCGAGCCGGCCGCAAAGGCACCCGCCGCGACCGAAGAACCCGCGCCCGCTGGCGCGGAAGCCTCGTCAGCACCGGCCGCCACGTCGGGCCCGGCGGAGGCGCCTGCCGTGTCGATGCCGACGCCGCTGACACCGGCCACGCCCACCAAGCCGGCTTCCGGCACCGTGACAGCGCCGCTGGCGCCGCCGCCGACGCTGCCGCGTTCCGACGCGGGCGCCACGACGGCACCTGTCGCAGCAGTGGATGCCGCCAGGCCGGCCGTCGCCCGTGTCGATGCGTCGTTGGTTGCTGCCGTGCCTGCCGAGGTGGCCAGCAAACCGGCCGTCGGCGATGCCGCAGGCAGCGCGCTGTCGGTGCGCTTCTCGGGCGCTTCGTGGTACGAGATCAAGGACAAGTCGGGCAAGACGCTGGTCAGCGGCCTGGCGAGGAACGGCGATGCGCGGGACGTGAACGGCACGCCGCCGTTCAAGGTCGTCTTCGGCAATGCCGAAGCGGTCGAGTTGCTGACCGTGTCCGGCGCACCGGTCGATATCCGGAAGTACGCCCGCAACCGCGTGGCGCGCGCCACGCTGCCCTGAACCGTTTTTGTTGAACGGCGCCCGCGCACTGTCGGCGCGGCGCCTTGCCAGATCATGCAGATGACTACGCCCATCGATTACGCTCCCGCCTTGCCCGGCCCGCTTCCGCGCCGGCACTCGCGTGCGGCCGAGATCCGCTGGGGCGAGCGCTTGGTCCGCGTGGGCGGCGACGCGCCGGTCTGCGTGCAGTCGATGACCAACACCGACACGGCGGATGCCATCGGCACCGCGATCCAGGTGAAGGAACTCGCACGCACCGGCTCCGAGCTGGTGCGCATTACCGTGAATACGCCGGAAGCCGCCGCCGCCGTCCCGGCCATTCGCGAGCAGCTCGACCGCATGGGCATCGATGTGCCGTTGGTCGGCGATTTCCACTACAACGGCCACAAGCTGCTGCAGGACCATCCGGCGTGCGCCGAGGCGCTGTCGAAGTACCGCATCAACCCGGGCAACGTGGGGCAGGGTGCCAAGCGCGACACGCAGTTCGCCCAGATGATCGAGACGGCCTGCCGCTACGGCAAGCCGGTGCGCATCGGCGTCAACTGGGGCAGCCTGGACCAGGACCTGCTCGCGCGCATCATGGACGAGAACGCGCAGCGCGCCGCGCCGTGGGACGCGCGTGCCGTGATGATCGAAGCGCTGATCACGTCCGCCATCGAGTCGGCGTGCAAGGCCGAGGAGATCGGCCTGCCCGGCAGCCAGATCATCCTGTCGTGCAAGGTGTCGGCGGTGCAGGACCTGATCGCGGTCTACCGCGAGCTGGCGCGCCGTTGCGACTACGCGCTGCACCTGGGCCTGACCGAGGCGGGCATGGGCAGCAAGGGGATCGTGGCCTCGACGGCCGCGCTGTCCGTGCTGCTGCAGGAAGGCATCGGCGACACCATCCGCATTTCGCTGACGCCGGAGCCGGGCGCGCCGCGCGAGAAGGAAGTCATCGTCGCGCAGGAGATCCTGCAGACCATGGGCCTGCGCAATTTCACGCCGATGGTCATCGCGTGCCCTGGCTGCGGCCGCACCACCAGCACGGTGTTCCAGGAGCTGGCGGCGCGCATCCAGTCGTATCTGCGCGAGCAGATGCCGATGTGGAAGACGCAGTACCCCGGCGTCGAAGAGATGAACGTCGCGGTGATGGGCTGCATCGTCAATGGTCCGGGCGAGAGCAAGCACGCCAATATCGGCATCTCGCTGCCGGGCACGGGTGAATCGTCGGCGGCGCCGGTGTTTGTCGATGGCGTTAAGGTGAAGACGCTGCGCGGCGAGCGCATCGCCGAAGACTTCCAGGTCATCGTCGACGAATACGTGCGTACGCACTACGGTGCGACGCAAGCGGAAGCCTCGGCGGCGGAATAAGGCCCCGCACCGCGGGGCGACAGGCCGGCCAGAAAGACAGGGCCGGCTTTTAACGTGACATCATGAGCGATACACAAAAACAACGCGTGCAGAAAATTGCAGGCGTCAAGGGCATGAACGATCTGCTGCCCGGCGACGCCCCGCTGTGGGAGCATTTCGACAATGCCGTACGCAGCATGCTGCGCGCCTACGGCTACCAGCAGATCCGCACGCCGATCGTCGAGCAGACGCAACTGTTCGTGCGCGGCATCGGCGAGGTGACGGACATCGTCGAGAAGGAGATGTACTCCTTCACCGACGCCCTGAACGGCGAGCAGCTGACGATGCGTCCGGAAGGCACCGCGGCCGCCGTGCGCGCCGTGATCGAGCACAACCTACTGTACGACGGCCCCAAGCGCCTGTGGTACACCGGCCCGATGTTCCGCCACGAGAAGCCGCAGCGCGGCCGTTATCGCCAGTTCCACCAGGTGGGCGTGGAAGCGCTGGGCTTTGCCGGTCCGGACATCGATGCGGAAGTCATCCTGATGTGCCAGCGGCTGTGGGACGACCTCGGTCTGGTCGGCCTGAAGCTGGAGCTGAACTCGCTCGGCCAGGCCGAGGAGCGCGCGACGCACCGCGCGGACCTCATCAAATATCTGGAAGGCTTCCAGGACATTCTGGACGAAGACAGCAAGCGGCGCCTGTACACGAACCCGCTGCGCGTGCTCGACACCAAGAACCCGGCACTGCAGGAGATGGCTGCCGGCGCGCCTAAGCTGATCGACTACCTGGGTGAAGAGTCGTGCGCGCACTTCGAGGGCGTGCAGAAGCTGCTTAAGGCCAACAACATCCCGTTCACCATCAACCCGCGTCTGGTGCGTGGCCTGGACTACTACAACCTGACCGTGTTCGAATGGACGACCGACAAGCTCGGCGCGCAGGGCACGGTGGCCGGCGGTGGCCGCTATGACCCGCTGATCGAACAGATCGGCGGCAAGCCTGCGCCGGCTTGCGGCTGGGCGATGGGCGTGGAGCGCATCATCGAACTGCTGCGCGAGGAGAATCTGGCGCCCGAGCCGCAGGGCTGCGACGTCTATATCGTCCACCAGGGCGATCAGGCGCAGGTGCAGGCGCTGGTGGCGGCCGAACGGCTGCGCGATGCCGGCCTCGACGTGATCCTCCATTGCTCGCCCGAAGGCCGCAACGGCAGTTTCAAGTCGCAGTTCAAGCGCGCCGACGCGAGCGGGGCATCCTATGCGGTTATCATTGGCGACGACGAAGTCGCGGCCGGCGTGGCCCAGCTCAAGCCGCTGCGCGGCGACCCGAGCGCGGATGCGCAGCAGACGGTGCCGGCCGACCAACTGGTCGACCGGCTGATCGACGCCATGGTGGCGAACAGCGACTGACGATTTCTATCTAGCAAGCATGGCCTACGATCTCGAAGAACAGGAACAACTGGAGAGCCTCAAGCACTGGTGGCGCGACAACGGCAACGTGGTGACGTGGATCGTCATCGTGGTGCTGCTCGCCCTGGCGGGCTGGTTCGGCTGGAAGAACTGGCAGCGCAAGCAGGCGGGCGAAGCCTCGGTGCTGTACGAGCAGGTGCAGAAGGCGGTCGACGCCAAGGACACCGAGAAGATCAAGCGCGCAGCCGCCGACATGGAAGACAAGTTCGGCCGCACCGCCTACGCGCAGATGGGCGCGCTGTCGGCCGCCAAGGCGCTGTACGAGGCCAACGACGCGGCGGGCGCCAAGGCGCAGCTGCAATGGACCATCGACCACGCCGGCGACGATGAGTACAAGGCGGTCGCCAAGCTGCGCCTGGCCGGCCTGCTGCTCGACGAGAAGGCCTACGACCAGGGGCTCGCGCTCGTCTCGGGCGATGTCGCGCCGGCCTTCGCCGCGCTGTACGCCGACCGCCGGGGCGACCTGCTGGCCGCGCAGAACAAGAAGGACGAGGCCCGTACGGCCTACAAGCTGGCGCTGGAGAAGTTCGGCCAGGCCGACGCGTCGGCACGCCAGATTGTGCAATTCAAGCTGGATGCGCTGGGCGGCGCCTGATCGGCCTGCGCATCATCCGGCCTGCGCGATTCAACGCATAACAAAGGATTTCGATTTCATGATTCACGCACTTGAGCAGGGTGGCGTCGCGCGTGCGGCGCGGGTGACGATGTTGGTGCTGGCCGCGGCCGCCGTGTTGGGCGGCTGCTCGCTGTTCAGCAGCAAGAACAAGCACGAGCCCGCCAAGCTGCAGGATGTCCAGCAGGTGCTGGCCGTGCGCCAGGCGTGGAACGTGAGCGTCGGCAAGAGCGGCCGCTACGTGATGCAGCCGGCCGTGGCCGGCAGCAACGTCTACGTCTCGTCGGCCGGCGGCACGG
Source organism: Ralstonia pseudosolanacearum (assembly GCF_024925465.1). NCBI lineage: Bacteria > Pseudomonadati > Pseudomonadota > Betaproteobacteria > Burkholderiales > Burkholderiaceae > Ralstonia > Ralstonia pseudosolanacearum. The sequence goes on from NZ_CP103852.1 coordinate 1,711,376, forward strand.
TCACCGCGCTGGAAGGCGCGACCGGCCACACCGTCTGGCAGGGCAAGGCCGGTGTCGACCTGACTTCCGGTCCGGGCAGCGATGGCACCCTGACGGCCGTGGCCGGCGAGAAGGGCGCCGTCATTGCCTTCGACGACAAAGGGGCGCAGAAGTGGAAGGCCTCGATCAACGGTGAAGTGCTGACCGCACCGCTGGTCGGTCAGGGCCTGGTGGTGGTGCGCACCACCGATGGCCGCATCCTGGGCCTGGATGGCGCCAGCGGCGACCGCAAGTGGATCTACCAGCGTTCGCCGTCCGCACTGAACCTGCGCAGCAGCCTGCCGATGGTCTTCGCCGGCGACAACGTCGTGCTGGGCTTTGCCGGTGGCAAGCTGGGCGCGGTTGCGGTCAACAACGGCGCGCTGCGGTGGGAGGCCACGGTGTCGTATCCCCGTGGCGTGTCGGAGATCGAACGCCTGAACGACGTGACCGGCACCCCGTCGATCGACGGCCAGCAGGTGTGCGCCGTCAGCTTCCAGGGCCGCGTGGCATGCTTCGACGTCACGACCGGCGCGCCGCGCTGGGGCCGCGATTTCTCGTCGCCGACCGGCGTGACGCAGGAAGACGGCAATCTGTTCGCGGCGGACGACAAGTCGATCGTCTACGGCTTCAACGCGCAGAATGGCGCCGATCTGTGGAAGAACGAAGCGCTGCTGTGGCGCGAGCTGGGTGCGCCGCTGGCGTTCGGCCGCGCCGTGATCGTCGGCGATTTCGAAGGCTGGCTGCATTTCCTGTCGCGTGATGACGGCAAGTTCGTCGCGCGCGTGAAGACCGATGGCAGCGCCATCAGCGCCGCGCCGGTCGTGGTGGGCCAGACGCTGGTCGTGCAGACGCGCGGCGGCAGCGTCTACGGCTACGTGCCGAAATAAGAGCAGGACGGCTTGCCGCGCGCCGCAGAGGCTGCGCCGGCAGGCGATTCATTTCCGGGGCGGCGCCGCCGTCCCATCCCGGCGCCCGCGACCATCGCGGGCGCGTTGCATCTGTGCGGAGGACCGTGCCGGTGCCCGTTGAGTTGCATCAACCCGAATCTGCCGTGGCGCCATTCGCGCGCGGCGCATACGCATGAAACCAGTCATCGCCCTCGTGGGGCGGCCGAATGTCGGCAAATCGACCCTGTTCAACCGCCTGACGCGCTCGCGTGACGCGCTCGTCGCGGACTTGCCGGGCCTGACGCGCGACCGCCACTACGGCGAGGGCCGCGTCGGCGAGCGTCCGTTCATCGCCATCGATACCGGCGGCTTCGAGCCTGTCGCCAAGGAAGGCATCGTTGCCGAGATGGCCAAGCAGACACGCCAGGCCGTGGTCGAGGCCGACGTGGTCATCTTCATCGTCGACGGACGCCTGGGGCTGGCGCCGCAGGATCGCGTGATCGCGGACTACCTGCGCAAGACCGGTCGCCGCATCCTGCTGGCCGTCAACAAGGCCGAAGGCATGAAGTACACCGCCGTGGCCACCGACTTCTATGAGCTGGGTCTGGGCGATCCGCGCGCCATCTCCTCCGCGCATGGCGACGGTGTGCGCGAACTCGTGGACGAGGCGCTCGATCTGGCGTTCGCCGAGCGTCCTGAGCTTGCCGAGGCAGCGGAGGGTCACGACCACGGCACGCGCATCGCCATCGTCGGCCGGCCGAATGTGGGCAAGTCGACCCTGGTGAACGCGCTGATCGGTGAGGAGCGCGTGATCGCGTTCGACATGCCCGGCACCACGCGCGATGCCATCTACGTGGACTTCGAGCGCAACGGCAAGCCGTACACCCTCATCGATACGGCCGGCCTGCGCAAGCGCGGCAAGGTGTTCGAGGCGATCGAGAAGTTCTCGGTGGTCAAGACGCTGCAGTCCATCGCGGATGCCAATGTGGTGGTGCTGCTGCTCGATGCGCAGCAGGACATTTCCGACCAGGACGCGCACATCGCGGGCTTCATCGTGGAGTCGGGGCGGGCGCTGGTGATCGGCGTCAACAAGTGGGACGGCCTGGACGGCCACGCGCGCGACCGCATCAAGCACGACATGGAGCGCAAGCTGCAGTTCCTGTCGTTCGCCAACGTGCACTACATTTCGGCCAAGCAGCGCACCGGCATCGGCGCATTGATGAAATCGGTGGACGACGCTTACGCCGCCGCCATGGTCAAGCTGCCGACGCCCAAGCTCACGCGCGTGCTGCAGGATGCGGTCGAGTTCCAGCAGCCGCGGCGCGCTGGTGTCTCTCGGCCGAAGCTGCGCTATGCGCACCAGGGCGGTTCCAATCCGCCGATCGTGGTGATCCACGGAAATGCGCTGTCGAATATCCCGGAAACCTATCGCCGTTTTCTGGAAGGTCGGTTTCGCGACGCTTTCCAGCTCAAAGGCACGCCGCTGCGCATCGAATTTCGTACGAACAAAAACCCGTACGCCCAATCCAAGGAGTGAGGGCTGCGTCGGCAGTGCTCGACAGTGGGAGCGTGTGGCGCGGGGAGGCGCAAAGGCAGCGCGGGAGGAGTCACCAGAACGCCGGGCAGGGCGGCATCGTCCGGAGTTTCCGTTTGCTTTCCTTGATTTCTACGGCTAAATTCTCGGAACATGGCGCTCTGAGCGCCATTGATGTTTGCTTGGTACCATCTGGCCGACTCTTTTGACGAACTTTTTTTGCGTCGCCTGCTTGAATCAGGGGTCCCCGGCCCCCATAACCCATCACTAAACCTATAAATCTGGAGTGTGCCATGAGCAACAAAGGGCAATTGCTACAAGACCCGTTTCTGAATGCGCTGCGCAAGGAGCATGTGCCGGTGTCGATCTATCTCGTCAACGGTATCAAGCTGCAAGGCAATATCGAATCGTTCGACCAATATGTCGTTCTGCTGCGCAATACCGTCACGCAGATGGTGTACAAGCATGCGATTTCCACCGTGGTGCCGGCACGTGCCGTGAATTTCCGCGTGGATGAGGCCTCCGACGCCTGAGTCGTCGCCTGACCGCCCGCCGCCGTTCGCGCGGCGGGTGCATCTCCCCCGGTTTTCCCCGTTTCCCCCAATTCCCGCTTGCCATCCCATCCCACCTCCAGCACGGAGCCGACGCGTGCCATTCTGGTCGCTGTCGATTTCGGCAAACATGATTTCCAGGAAAGTCTGAGCGAACTGGCGCTGCTGGCCTCGACCGCGGGCTCCGAGCCGGTGCGTTCTGTGACAGGCCGTCGCTCCCGGCCCGACGCCGCGCTGTTCATCGGCGCGGGCAAGGCCGAGGAGGTGAAGATCGCGGCGGACGAAGAGGACGCCGAGATCGTCATCTTCAACCATGCGCTGAGTCCGGCGCAGCAGCGCAACCTGGAGCGCTTCTTCGGCCGCCATGTGGTGGACCGGACCGGCCTGATCCTCGACATCTTCAGTCAGCGCGCGCAGAGCCACGTCGGCAAGGTGCAGGTGGAACTCGCACGCGTGCGCTACCAGGCTTCGCGCCTGGTGCGTGCGTGGAGCCACCTGGAGCGGCAGAAGGGCGGGATCGGCATGCGCGGCGGCCCGGGCGAGCGTCAGCTCGAACTGGACCGCCGGATGCTGGACGAGCGCGCCAAGCGGCTGTCGGGCGAGCTCGACCGGCTGCAGCGCCAGCACGATACGCAACGGCGCGCGCGCAGCCGCAACGATGCGTTTTCCGTGTCGCTGGTCGGCTATACCAACGCCGGCAAGTCGACGCTGTTCAATGCATTGACCAAGGCGCGGGCCTACGCCGCCAACCAGCTGTTCGCCACGCTGGACACGACCTCCCGCCGGCTCTATCTGGAAGGGCTGGGCAACGTGGTGCTGTCGGACACCGTCGGCTTTATCCGCGATCTGCCGACGCAGCTGGTGGCGGCTTTCCGCGCCACCCTGGAAGAGACCGTCCACGCCGACGTGCTGCTGCACGTGGTGGATGCCGCGAGCGCGGTCAAGCACGAGCAGATGGAGCAGGTCGACCGCGTGCTGGCCGAGATCAATGCCAGCGACATCCCGCAGATCCTGGTGATGAACAAGATCGACGCGGCCGAGGAACTGCGCACGCAGGGACCGCGCATCGAGCGCGACGAGGCCGGCGCGGTGCGCCGCGTGTTTGTCTCCGCACTCGAAGGGGCCGGGCTTGAACTGCTGCGCGAGGCCCTGGTCGAGACGGCGATCCGCCTGCGCGAGCACCCGCCGTCGCGCGACGGCGATTTCGATCCGCGTTTCGATACTCGCCGGGAGACCTCGTCCGCGCAACGCGACGAACTGTCGCAGGAGCCGCCCGCAAGTGCGCTTCCCGCCGAGCGCGGCGGACGAGACTGATAGAATCCGCTGTTACATCCTTTGCCGTCAGACAATCAGGACAAGCCCAACCGCTCATGCCCGAGATTTCGACCCCGTCATCTTCCCCGGCTTTACCCGCGCCCGCGCGAGGCCTGTGGCACCGCCTGCGCGTGCTGCTTTCGCTGAACGACCCACGGTGGGGGCGTGGCGATGACAACAACGCCGAGCGCGAAGACAAGGACGATCCGAAGCGTCAAAGCAAGCCGCCCCAGGATGGTCCGCCCGACCTGGACGAGTTGTGGCGCGACTTCAACCGCCGTCTGAACAACCTGTTCGGCCGCAAGGAAGGCGGCAACGGTAATGGCCCGACGCCGCTGCGCCCCGGCAACGGCCGCGCGGGCTCCGGCCTGGGCGTCGGCGTGCTGCTGGCGGTGCTGGTGGTGCTGTGGCTGGCCAGTGGTTTCTTCATCGTGCAGGAAGGCCAGACCGGCGTGATCCTGCAGTTCGGCCGCTTCAAGTATCAGGCGACCCCGGGCATCAACTGGCGCTTGCCGTATCCGATCGAGACGCACGAGATCGTCAACCTGTCGGGCGTGCGCACGCTGGAGATCGGCCGCACCACGCAGATCAAGGACACCAATCTGAAGGATTCGTCGATGCTCACGCAGGACGAGAACATCGTCGACGTGCGCTTCTCGGTCCAGTACAACATCGCCGATCCGGTCGAATACCTGTTCTACAACCGCACCGACCAGCGCGGCGACGAGGAGCTCGTGACGCAGGCCGCGGAGACGTCGGTGCGCGAGATCGTCGGCCGCAACAAGATGGACGCCGTGCTGTACGAAGGGCGCGATGCGGTCGGCCGCAACCTGGCGGAATCGATCCAGCGCATCCTGTCGGCGTACAAGACCGGCATCCGCATCCTGAGCGTCAACGTGCAGAGCGTGCAGCCGCCCGAGCAGGTGCAGTCGGCCTTCGACGATGTGACCAAGGCCGGGCAGGATCGCGAGCGCGCGATCTCCGAGGGCCAGGCCTATGCCAACGACGTGGTGCCGCGCGCCAAGGGCACGGCCGCGCGCCTGGGTGAGGAGGCGCAGGGCTACAAGGCCCGCGTGGTCGCCCGCGCGGAAGGTGATGCCGCCCGCTTCGCGTCGGTGCAGCGCGAATACGCGAAGGCGCCGCAGGTCACGCGCGATCGCATTTACCTGGAAACGATGCAGGACATCTACGCCAACACGACCAAGGTGCTGGTCGACCAGAGCGGCAACGGCAACCTGCTGTACCTGCCGCTCGACAAGCTGATCGCCCAGTCGCAGACCGGCGACGCGGCGCGTCCGCAGCCGACGCCCGGTGCGTCGCCGCAGGACAGCGGTTCGGCGCAGGGCATGCCCACGCCCTCCAATCCGTCGTCGATGAGCGACGCCGACTCGCGCTCGCGCGAGGCGCTGCGTAACCGCGAACGCGATTCCCGTTAAGAGGAGAGGGCTCATGAATCGTCTGATTTCCGCCCTCGTGGCGCTGGTGATTGCCCTGGCGGTCCTATCGTCGGTGGTGTTCGTGGTGGACCAGCGGCAGTACGCCGTGGTGTTCGCTTTTGGTGAGATCAAGCAGGTCATCAAGGAGCCGGGGCTGCACTTCAAGCTGCCGCCGCCGCTGCAGAACGTGATCTTCATGGACAAGCGCCTGCAGACCATCGACGTGGCCGGCGCTGACCGCTTCATCACGGCCGAGAAGAAGAACCTGCTGGTCGACTGGTTCGTCAAATGGCGGGTTTCCGATCCGCGCCTGTTCTACGTGAGCTTCAAGGGCGACAACCGCCTCGCGCAGGACAGCATGACGCAGAAGATCAACTCCATCGCCCGCGACGAATTCGCGCGCCGTACCGTTTCCGACGTGGTCTCGACCGACCGCGAGGCGGTGATGCAGAGCATCCTCAAGGGCGTGCAGGAATACGGCCGGTCGGTTGGCGTCGACATCATCGACGTGCGCCTCAAGCGCGTCGATCTGCTGGCCAGCGTGACCGAGTCGGTCTACCGCCGCATGGAGGCCGAGCGCAAGCGCGTGGCCAACGAACTGCGCTCGACCGGCGCCGCCGAAGGCGAGAAGATCCGCGCCGACGCCGACCGCCAGCGCGAGGTGGTGCTGGCCGATGCCTACCGCGAAGCCCAGAAGATCAAGGGTGAGGGCGATGCCCGCGCCGCCGACGTCTATGCCGACGCGTTCGGCCGCGATCCGCAGTTCGCCGCGTTCTGGCGCAGCATGGAGGCGTATCGCGCGTCGTTCCGCGACCACAAGGACGTGATGGTGCTGCAACCCGGCAGCGATTTCTTCAAGTTCATGCGTGGCCCCAACGGTGGCGGCCAGTCCGTCGCACCGGCTGCCCAGGCTGGGCGCCATCGCTAGTAGAATTGCGTCGCTGATCGACTCGCGGCGAACAGACCCCGGCTTGCCGGGGTTTTGTTCGTCCGCAAACTGCGTTTCATGGAAGATTCACTCCCCACCCTTTTGCTGGCTGCGTGCGCCCTGGTGTTCGTGGTCGAGGGCATTCTGCCGTTCGTCGCGCCGCAGGCCTGGCGGCGCGCGTTCCAGGCCCTGATCGAGCTGTCCGACGAAAAGCTGCGCATGATCGGCCTGGTGTCGATGGCCGTGGGGCTGATCCTGCTGCGCCTGTTGCGCCGCTGATTCGCCGTCAGCACACGACCGTTTTTGTATTCCCGTATTGAGCGAGACCGCCATGCCGAACTGGCTGCTGCCTGAATCCATTGCCGACGTGCTGCCTTCCGAGGCGCGCAAGATCGAGGAGCTGCGCCGCCGCATGCTCGACCTGTTCCGCACCTACGGCTATGAGCTGGTGATGCCGCCGATGCTGGAGTACATCGAGTCGCTGCTGTCCGGCACCGGCCACGACCTGGATCTGAAGACCTTCAAGCTGGTCGATCAGTTGTCCGGCCGCACGATCGGCCTGCGCGCCGATATCACGCCGCAGGTCGCCCGCATCGACGCCCACCTGCTGAACCGCGCCGGCGTGACGCGCCTGTGCTATGCCGGTTCGGTGCTGCATACGCGGCCGAGCGGCTTTCACGTCACGCGCGAGCCGCTGCAGATCGGTGCCGAGATCTACGGCCACGCGGGCCTCGAGGCCGACCTGGAGATCCAGGACCTGATGCTGGCCGCGCTGTCGGCCGCCGGCCTGGCGGATGTGCGGCTGGACCTGTGCCACGTCGGCGTGCTCGGCGCGCTGCTGGCGCAGGCGCCCGTGGCGCCGGACGTTCAGGACGAACTCTTCGCCGCGCTGGCTTCCAAGGATGCGCCGGCGCTGCATGTCCTCACGGCCGGGCTGCCGGCCGCGCAGCGCGACGCCATCAATCTGCTGCCGGCGCTGTACGGCGGCGTCGACGTGCTGGCGCGAGCGCGGGCGCAGTTGCCGCAACTGCCGGCGATCAGCCGTGCACTGGATGACCTGGCCACGCTGGCCGCGCATGCCGGCGGGGCGGCCGTCAATATCGATCTGGCCGACCTGCGCGGCTACCACTACCACAGCGGCGTCATGTTCGCGGCGTACGTCGCGGGCGTGCCCAACGCGGTCGCGCGCGGCGGCCGCTACGACAAGATCGGCGAGGTGTTCGGCCGGGCCCGGCCGGCGACGGGTTTTTCGCTGGATTTGCGTGAGGTTGCGGGCATTTCGCCGGTGGAGGCGCGCGCCGCCGCCATTCATGCGCCGTGGTCGGGGGACGCCAAGCTGCGCGAGGCGATCGCCGGCCTGCGCGCCGCCGGCGAGATCGTGATCCAGTCGCTGCCGGGGCATCCGGAAGACCTGGAGGAATTCGCCTACGACCGCCAGCTGGTGGAGGAGGGCGGGCGTTGGGTCGTCAAGCCGCGCAAGGCGTCGGCCTGAGGCTGTTGCACGAACGCAGTATGAGCCTCCGCTCGTTTCGGGGACCGCCCTGACAACGAGGGTAGAATACGTTTTTAACCCATCAGTAAATTCAACATGTCCGCACCAGCAGTTAGCCAGGGACGCAATGTCGTCGTCATCGGCACCCAGTGGGGTGACGAGGGTAAAGGGAAAATCGTCGATTGGCTGACCGATCACGCGCAAGGCGTGGTTCGCTTCCAGGGCGGACACAACGCAGGCCACACCCTGATCATCGGCGGCAAGAAGACCATTCTGCGGCTGATCCCGTCGGGCATCATGCGTGAGGGTGTGGCGTGCTACATCGGCAACGGCGTGGTGCTGTCGCCCGAGGCGCTGTTCAAGGAAATCGACGAGCTGGAATCGGCCGGCGTGGAGGTCAAGAGCCGCCTGCGCATTTCCGAGGCGACCACGCTGATCCTGCCGTACCACATCGCCATCGACAAGGCGCGCGAGATCAAGCGCGGCGCCGCCAAGATCGGCACCACCGGCCGCGGTATCGGCCCGGCGTACGAAGACAAGGTCGCCCGCCGCGCGCTGCGCGTGCAGGACCTGTTCGACCCGGCCTACTTTGCCGAGCGCCTGCGTGAGAACCTCGATTTCCACAACTTCGTGCTGACGCAGTACCTGAACCATCCGGCGCTGGATTTCCAGCAGACGCTGGATGAGATGCTGCCGTACGGCGAGCGTCTCGCGCCGATGGTCACCGACGTGTCGGCCGAGCTGTTCGCGGCCAACGCCGCCGGCAAGAACCTCATGTTCGAAGGCGCGCAGGGCACGCTGCTCGACATCGACCACGGCACCTATCCGTTCGTCACCTCCAGCAACTGCGTGGCCGGCAACGCGGCCGCCGGTGCGGGCGTGGGGCCGGGTCAGCTGCACTACATCCTGGGGATCACCAAGGCCTACTGCACGCGCGTCGGCTCTGGCCCGTTCCCGAGCGAGCTGTATGACGCCGACAACCCCGCGCGCCAGGACCCGACCGGCGTGCGCCTGGCCAACGTGGGCAAGGAATTCGGCTCGGTCACGGGCCGTCCGCGCCGCACCGGCTGGCTGGATGCCGCCGCGCTGCGCCGCGCGATCCAGATCAATGGCGTGTCGGGCCTGTGCATGACCAAGCTGGACGTGCTCGACGGCCTGGAGACTATCAAGCTGTGCGTCGGCTACATGCTGGACGGCAAGTCGATCGACATCCTGCCGCGCGGCTCGGATGCCGTGGCGCGCTGCCAGCCGGTGTACGAGGAATTCCCGGGCTGGAACACGTCGACCTTCGGTCTCAAGGAGTGGGATGCGCTGCCGGAAACCGCGCAGGCCTACCTGAAGCGGGTGGAAGAAGTGGCCGGCATCCCGATCGCCATGATCTCGACCGGCCCGGATCGCGACGAGACCATCCTGCTGCGCCATCCGTACAAGGATTGATGCGCGGCGGCTCTCGGCGCCATGTGGTTTTCGACTCGCCCGGTGATTCGCCGGGCGAATTCGCATGGGGCGTCGCATCCGGCGGAACATGACGGCGGCCGTCCGTGCCGCATTGGACGAAGAGGAGCACCATGAACCAGCCGATCAACGACGATGCCCACCTGTGGGTGTCCTGGGATGACTACCACGGCCTGGTCGAGCGCCTGGCGCTGATCGTGCACGAGTCGGGCTGGAAGTTCGACCAGATCCTGTGCCTGGCGCGCGGCGGCCTGCGCGTCGGCGACCAGCTGTCGCGCATCTACGATCTGCCGCTCGCCATCCTGGCCGCCAGCAGTTATCGCGAGGCCGCCGGCACGCAGCAGGGCAACCTCGACATCGCCCAGTACATCACCATGACGCGCGGCGAGCTGTCGGGTCGCGTCCTGCTGGTCGATGATCTGGTCGACTCGGGCGTCACGCTGGAGCGGGTGGGGCGCCACCTGAGGGAGCGCTATCCGGCGGTCACCGATGTGCGTACTGCTGTGGTGTGGCACAAGGGCTGCTCGAAGATCCAGCCGGACTACGCCGTGCAGTTCCTGCCGACCAACCCGTGGATCCACCAGCCGTTCGAGGAATACGACACGCTGCGCCCGCATAACCTGGCGGCGTGGATCAAGCGCGGCAAGGGGCAGACGGCGGGTGCCGGCGGCCCGGGCAGCGGCGTTGCCGGCTGACGGTGCGATGCGCGTGATGGATGCGTGCGCGGCTTGCGCCGTGCGTGCCACTTCGGTAACCTGACGCCATAGGCCACAATGCTGGCCTGAAACCCGCGCGCGGATTGGATTTGCAGTCCGGCAGCGCGGTCGATCGAAGCGCGGCGCGTCCTGGTGGATGCGCCGGGCGGCGAACCCACCCAGCGCCTGGGGCAGGGCCGGCATGCCGGCACGGGCCCGGCGCGATTGCCAAGACACAATGCCTGCCGTCAACTGCGGAACCCAGAGTCAGTCGCTGTCCCAGTTTCTGGTCTCGGAAAAGAAAAACGGCGCAACTTGCGTTGCGCCGTTTCTAACATCTGGTGCCCAGGAGAGGACTCGAACCTCCACGGAGTTACCCGCTAGTACCTGAAACTAGTGCGTCTACCAATTCCGCCACCTGGGCAGGTGTGCGTGTACCGAAGCTGTGATTATTACTGGATCCAGCGACCTTGTCAACACTCCAGAAGAACAAATTGAATCAACCGACTTATCCGATCCCGAGCCGCGAGGAAATCCTCGGTGTGCTGCGCACGTCGGGATCTCCGCTGTCCGCCGCTGACATCGCAAAGGCGCTGTCTGTCACGCGCAAGGAGCATGACGGCTTCATCAAGCGGCTGACCGCGATGGAGCGGGACGGCCAGCTCGAACTCAACCGCAAGGGGCGCTACGAACTGGCGCACCAGCCCAACTTCATCGAAGGCCGCGTGGTCGGCCACCGGGACGGCTTCGGCTTCTTCATCCGCGACGACGGCGAGCCCGACATCTTCTTGCCCGAGCGCGAAATGCAGAAGGCCATGCATGGCGACCGCGCACTGGTGCGCGTGATCGGCTATGACCGCCGCGGGCGTTCGGAAGGGCAGATCGTCGAGATGCTGGAGCGGGCCAATCGCTACGTGATCGGCCGTCTGCTGTCGGAGAGCGGCACGCTGGTGGTGGCGCCCGAGGACAAGCGCCTGGGCCGCGACATCCTGATTGCGCCCAAGGGGCAGGGCAAGGCCAAGGTCGGCCAGGTGGTGAGCGTGGAGATTCTGGAATATCCGGACCGCTACGTGCAGCCGATCGGCCGCGTGGTCGAGGTGCTGGGCGAGATCGACGACCCCGGCATGGAGATCGAGATCGCGGTGCGCAAGTACGGCGTGCCGCACGAGTTCTCCGACGCCACGCTGAGTGAGTCGGAGGCGCTGCCCGACGTGGTGCGCGAAACCGATCTGGCTGGCCGGATCGATCTGCGCGACGTGCCGCTGGTCACCATCGACGGCGAGGACGCGCGCGACTTCGACGACGCGGTCTATTGCGAGCCGGTCAAGATCGGCCGCAGCAAGGGCTGGCGCCTGGTCGTGGCGATTGCTGACGTGTCGCACTACGTGCAGCCGGGCAAGTCGCTCGATGTGGACGCGATCGATCGCGCCACGTCGGTCTACTTCCCGCGGCGCGTGATCCCGATGCTGCCGGAGAAGCTGTCCAACGGCCTGTGCTCGCTGAATCCGGAGGTGGATCGCCTGTGCATGGTGTGCGATGCGGTGATCACGGCCAAGGGGCAGATCAAGGCGTATCAGTTCTACCCGGCCGTGATGCACTCGGCCGCGCGCCTGACCTACAACGAGGTCTGGTCGATCCTGTCCAACGTGAAGGGGCCGGAGGCGGCCAAGCGCGCGCCGCTGGTGCCGCATCTGCAGGATCTGTACGAGCTGTTCCAGGTCTTGCTGAAAGCCCGCCGCGAACGGGGCGCCATCGACTTCGACACGACCGAGACGTATATCGTCTGCAATGCGCAGGGCAAGATCGAGCAGATCCTGCCGCGCACCCGCAACGACGCGCACCGCCTGATCGAGGAGTGCATGCTGACCGCCAACGTCTGCGCGGCGGAGATGCTGGAGCGCTACAAGCATCCGGCGCTGTATCGCGTGCACGCCGGTCCGACCGAAGAGAAGCTGCAGGCGCTGCGTGCCTTCCTCAAGACCAGTGGCCTGACGCTGGGCGGCGGCGACAAGCCCCAGGCGGCGGACTATGCCGAGCTGATGGAAAAGATCATCGCGCGCCCTGACGCGCCGATGCTGCAGACCATGCTGCTGCGCTCGATGCAGCAGGCGGTCTACAGCCCCGACAACGTCGGTCACTTCGGCCTGGCGTACGAGGCCTACGCGCACTTCACCAGCCCGATCCGCCGTTATCCGGACCTGCTGGTGCACCGGGCCATCAAGGCCGTCCTGCAACATTCGCGCTATGTGCCGGCGCTGGCGTCGGGCGTGCAGCTCAACAGTGCGCTCTCGCCCAAGGCGCGCCGCATGCAGGCCGAGGCCGACAAGGCCACGCCGGCTGCCGTCGCCAGCAAGGCCAAGGTCGAGGCGATCTGGCATGAACTGGGCGTGCATTGCTCGGCCAACGAGCGCCGCGCCGACGAGGCTTCGCGCGACGTAGAGGCCTGGCTCAAGTGCTACTTCATGCGCGACAAGCTGGGCAACGAGTTCTCCGGCACGGTCAGCGCGGTCACCTCGTTCGGCATCTTCGTGCAGCTCGACGAGCTGTACGTGGAGGGCCTGGTGCACGTGACCGAGCTGGGCAGCGACTACTTCCAGTTCGACGAGGCCCGCAATGAGCTGCGCGGCGAGCGTACCGGCATCCGCTATCGCCTGACCGATCGCGTGCGCGTGCAGTTGCTGCGCGTCGATCTGGATGCGCGCAAGATGGATTTCCGGCTGATCCAGGAGCCGTCGGTCAAGGCGCTGCGTCCGGCCAAGGTGGCCGGCGCGCCGGCAGAGGCTGCGCCGCGCCAGGCGGCCGTCGCCACGCCTGCGCCGCCGGTGGGGCGCAAGAAGCCGCGCCAGCTGGCGGCCTTGCTGGGCGGCACGGCCAAGCCGGAGGAGTCGTTCGACGAGACGCTGGACCGCGTGTTCGAGGAGCAGCCGGTGTTCGAGCCGGGGTCGCGCGCACTGCCGCCGGGCCATGCGCATGCCAAGCCGACGCGCAAGAAGCCGGCGGCGCGCACGACCAAGCCCAAGACTGGCGGCAAGACCGCGCCGCGCAAGGCGCCGGGTAAGACCGTGCGGTCGCGCAAGGGGCGGTGAGCAGCGGGGCGGGTACAATCGCGCCATGTCCAAGTCCAAGCTCCTGATCGGCTTTCACGCCGTTACCGCCCGACTGCGCCACGATGCGCGGTCGATCGATGAAATCTACTTCGAGGCCAACCGCCGCGACCGCCGCATGCAGGATTTCCTGAAAGCGGCGGAAGCTGCGGGCGTGCGCATGATTCCGGCCGACAACGAACGGCTGCGTGGCATCGCTGGCACCGACCGCCACCAGGGCGTGGTGGCCAAGGCCGAAGCGCTGTCGCTGGCGCTCAACCTCGATGAGCTGCTCGACGGCATCGAAGGTCCGCCGCTGCTGCTGGTGCTCGATGGCGTGACCGACCCGCACAACCTCGGCGCCTGCCTGCGCGTGGCCGATGCGGCCGGCGCGCACGCGGTGATCGCGCCGAAGGACCGCAGCGTCGGCATCAATACCACCGTCGCCAAGGTGGCGAGCGGTGCGGCCGAGACCGTTCCCTACATCACCGTGACCAACTTGGCGCGCACGCTGCGCGAGTTGCAGCAGCGCGGTGTCTGGGTGATCGGCACGGCCGACGAGGCGGAGCAGGATCTCTACCGGGCCGACTTCAAGGGCCCCATCGCGCTGGTGATGGGCGCTGAAGGGGAAGGCATGCGCCGCCTCACGCGCGAGACCTGCGACGCGCTGGTCAGCATCCCGATGGCGGGCAGCGTGGAGAGCCTGAACGTCTCGGTGGCCAGCGGCGTGTGCCTGTTCGAGGCGGTGCGCCAGCGCAGCGTCGTGCCTGCCAAGTGATGGCCGTAGTGCCCACGGCTGCCTCCGACGCGGCGGCCCTGGCCCAGGCGCGTGCCTGGATCGAGGCGGCCGAGCGTGTCATGGTGCTGACCGGCGCGGGCGTGTCGGCCGAATCCGGCGTGCCGACCTTTCGCGATGCGCTGACCGGCCTGTGGGCCCGCTTCAACCCGGAAGACCTGGCGACCGAAGCCGCGTATCGCGAGCATCCGCGCGTGGTGTGGGATTGGTATCAGGAGCGCCGCGCGCGCGTGTCGCAGGTGCAGCCGAACCCGGCGCATCTGGCGATTGCCGCGCTGGCCGGGCGCAAGACGGTGACGCTCGTCACGCAGAATGTCGATGGCCTGCACCAGCGGGCCGGCAGCGAGGGCGTGATCGAGCTGCACGGCAACCTCTTCGCCAACAAATGGCTGGACGGCTGCGGCAAGTGTGATGTCGCCACGGCCGAGCCCGGCCGGCCGCCGCGCTGCGCGGCCTGCGGTGCGATGCTGCGCCCGGGCGTGGTGTGGTTCGGCGAGCGGCTGCCCGTGGTGGCGAATTACCGCGCGGAAGAGGCGGCCAACACGTGCGACGTATGCCTGGTGGTGGGCACCTCGGGCATGGTGTATCCGGCGGCCGGACTGCCGGGGCTGGCGAAGGACCACGGCGCGCGCGTCATCGTGGTGAATCCGGAGCCGAGCGTGCTGGACGAGACCGCCGATCTCGTCATCCACCAGCCGGCGGGCGTGTGCCTGCCCGCCATGCTGGCGTAGCGCTTCAGTAGCGCTTTACGCCGACTTCACGCGGCCGCGCGCAGCGGCCCGATCAGACCTTCCAGCTTGACTGCATCCGCCGCGAACAGGCGGATGCCTTCGGCCAGCTTTTCGGTGGCCATCGCGTCGGCGTTCATGTGCCAGCGGAACGCGGCCTCGTCGGCAGGCAGGCGGACGAGGTTGGTGGCGTGCGCGTGCTCCGGCGACAGCTTGCGTTCGACCGGCGCGTCGGACTGCTGCAGCTGGGCGAGCAGCTCGGGGCTGATGGTCAGCAGGTCGCAGCCGGCCAGTTCGATGATCTGCGAGGTGTTGCGGAAGCTCGCGCCCATCACTTCGGTCGTGTAGCCGAAGCGCTTGTAGTAGTTGTAGATGCGCACGACCGACAGCACGCCGGGGTCGTTGGCGCCGCCTTGCGCGATCGGGTCCCACGCGGCGCCTGCGTCTTTCTTGTACCAGTCGTAGATGCGGCCGACGAACGGCGAGATCAGCTGCACGCCGGCTTCCGCGCAGGCCACGGCCTGGATCAGCGAGAACAGCAGGGTCATGTTGCAGCGGATGCCTTCGGCACGCAGCTGGTCGGCCGCGCGGATGCCTTCCCAGGTGGAGGCGATCTTGATCAGCACGCGCTCGCGCGGCACGCCGCGCGCTTCGTACAGCGCAATCAGGTGTTTGGCCTTGGCCACCGTGGCGGCGGTGTCGAACGACAGACGCGCATCCACCTCGGTCGACACGCGGCCGGGGATGATCGACAGGATTTCGCAGCCGAACGCCACCAGCACGGCGTCGATGATGTCTTCCACGCTGTCGCTGCGGGCATCGCGCACGGCCTGTTCCAGCAGCGGGCGGTATTCGGCCTTCTGCACGGCTTTCAGGATCAGCGACGGATTGGTGGTCGCGTCGTGCGGCGCGTAGGCGCGCATGGCCTGGAAGTCGCCGGTATCTGCGACGACGGTGGTGAACTGCTTGAGCTGATCGAGCTGAGTCATGTTCTGGGTGCAGGTCCGTAGTGCGGGCCGGCGGCGGTCGCCGGGCGTGGTGGATGAATTGATTGTACTCCGCGCATCCGGCGTCGCTGCGCTGCGGCGGAGCGTCGCGGTGATCCGGTACACTACCGGGTTTTCCGATTTCGACCGGGTTTTCGCGATGACGCAGGATGAACTGAAGGCGCTGGTGGCCCAGGCCGCCGCCGACTATGTATTGGCCAACGTACCCGAGGGCGCAGTGCTGGGTGTCGGCACCGGTTCGACCGCCAACCTGTTCATCGACGCGATGGCGCCGCACAAGGCGCGCTTCGCCGGCGCGGTGTCGAGCTCGGAGGCGTCGACGCGCCGTCTGCAGGGCCACGGTTTTGCCGTGCTGGACCTGAACGAGGTCGACGCGATTCCCGTCTACGTGGACGGCGCCGACGAGATCGATGACACGGGCGCCATGATCAAGGGCGGTGGCGGCGCGCTGACGCGCGAGAAGATCGTCGCGTCGGTGGCCGGACGCTTCGTCTGCATCGCCGATGGCAGCAAGCTGGTCGATGTGCTCGGCGCGTTCCCGCTGCCGGTGGAAGTGGTGCCGATGGCACGCGCCGCCGTGGCGCGCCGGCTGGCGGCGCTGGGCGGCCAGCCGCGCCTGCGCATGACCAAGGAAGGCCAGATCTACCAGACCGACAACGGCAATGTGATCCTGGATGTCTCCGGCCTGCGGATCGGCGAGCCGAAGACGCTCGAGGCGCAGATCAACGATATTCCCGGCGTGGTGACGGTCGGCCTGTTCGCCAAGCGCGGCGCCGATGTGCTGCTGCTGGGCACCGAAGCGGGCGTGCAGCGCCGCGATTTCTGATGTTCTGAACCGCAGCACGCGTCGCGTTTTGCGCGCGGCGCCACCCGCGAAGATGCCGTTCCAGCGCAGGCTGAACGGCATTTTTCTTTTGTGCCGGCGGTGTCATGGGCGCGGTGCCGGTTCGGGGCCATCGGCGTGGAATGCGCGGGGTGCAATTCATGCATGCGTGTCCGCCCGATCGAGCCGTGCATCACGATGGCGCGCGAGCATGCCGGCGGCCGCGCAAACCGGGCCACGTGGCCGGACGCAGCCGGTGCGTGCCGGCCCGCAACCGGTGCGGACGCCGCGCGCGCCGGATGCCGTGCTTGACCCGATGGACGCATCCCCCTGGTCTTTGCTATCTACACATGAGCCTGACGCGCGCCGCAGCGCCCGCGCCCAACATCCGTGGAGGTTTGGAATGAAGCCGACAGCGCAACCCGCCGATGCCCAGCCGGGCGCGGCGCACGGCAGCTCTCTCTACAACGACGACCTGGCGCCGACCGGCGCAGCGCAGCGCACCTGGAAGTGGTATCACTTCGCGGCGCTGTGGGTCGGCATGGTGATGAACATTGCGTCGTACATGCTGGCGGCCGGACTGACGGAGCAGGGCATGTCGCCGTGGCAGGCGGTGCTGACGGTGTTGCTGGGCAACGCCATCGTGCTGGTGCCGATGTTGCTGATCGGCCATGCAGGAGCCAAGCACGGCATTCCGTACGCGGTGCTGGTGCGCACCTCGTTCGGCACGCAGGGGGCGAAGCTGCCGGCGCTGCTGCGCGCCATCGTCGCGTGCGGCTGGTATGGCATCCAGACCTGGCTGGGCGGCAGCGCCATCCATACGCTGGTCAACATCCTGACCGGTAATGCGCTGCATGGTGCGCCGCTGCCGCTGCTGGACATCTCCGTCGCGCAGCTGGCCTGCTTCCTGCTGTTCTGGGCGCTGCAGCTGTACTTCATCGTGCACGGCACCGACTCGATCCGCTGGCTGGAGAGCTGGTCGGCGCCGATCAAGATCGTGATGTGCATCGCGCTGGTGTGGTGGGCCACCGCGAAGGCGGGCGGGGTCGGCTCGATGCTGTCGGCGCCGTCGCAGTTTGCGGCGGGCGGCAAGAAGGCCGGGCTGTTCTGGGCGACCTTCTGGCCGGGCCTGACGGCGATGGTCGGCTTCTGGGCGACGCTGGCGCTGAACATTCCGGATTTCACGCGCTTCGCCAGGTCGCAGCGGGACCAGGTGGTGGGCCAGTCGATCGGGTTGCCGGTGCCGATGGCGCTGCTGTCGGTGATCTCGGTGGTGGTGACCTCGGCCACGGTGGTGATCTACGGCCAGGCGGTCTGGGACCCGATCGACCTGACCAGCCGCATGACCGGCATCGGCGTGGGCATCGCGCTGGTGATCCTGACGCTGGATACCATGTGCTGCAACCTGGCCGCCAACCTGGTGGGGCCGGCCTACGATTTCTCCAGCCTGTGGCCGAAGGGCATCTCGTACAAGACGGGCGGGCTCATCACGGCGACCATCGCCATCGTGATGATGCCGTGGAAGATCCTGGCCACCACGCAGGGCTACATCTTCACGTGGCTGGTCGGCTATTCGGCGCTGCTGGGGCCGGTGGCGGGGATCATGATGGTCGACTACTTCCTGATCCGCGGCACGCGGCTCGAGGCGCGCGCGCTGTTCGACGAGCGCGGCGAGTATGCCTACACCGGCGGCTGGAACCTCGGCGCGGTGGTGGCGCTGGCGGTGGGCGTGCTGCCCAACCTGCCCGGCTTTCTGCATACCGCGTTTCCGGCGTCGTTCCCGAACGTGCCGGCGTTCTTCAATACGCTCTACACCTATGCGTGGTTCGTCGGGCTGGTGCTGGCGTCCATTGTCTACAGCGCGTGGATGAAGCTGCGCGGCAGTCCGCAAGCACGCGTGGCCAGCGCCTGAACTGCCGCCGCCGGCGGTGGGGCGGCACCGTGTTGCCGGACGTCGCCCGGCTTGGGCCGCAGGTGGGCACTGGCATCGTCGATGGGCATCGGCGCGGCCAGGCGCGCGGAGCGGTGCTTCATGGGCACCGCTGCGCCCGCGCGGATCTCCGCATGGGCCTGGCGCGGGGATGCTCCGCGCTGCGTCGCCGTGCAGCCGCGCGCAATGCGTCGGGGTGGTCGCCTGTGTGATGCGAGCGTCATGGCGGAGCGCGCCGACGCCTCAAATATGAATATTTTTGAATATCGGATTAAGTGAGGCGTTAAGGATGCTCTGAACAATGCGTCCGCGCCCGTGCTAGGAGGAGAACTCGCCAGCGCGTGCGCATGGTTGGGGTCAATTCATCGCGGCTTGGCCATGCTTTCGCACATGCCGGCAAACATGATTCGTCCCTCAAGGACATGAATTCGCGCTGCCGGCGCGCTCATGCGGTCGCTCCATGCAACTTGCCGCGCACCATCCACAGATTGGAAAGCGCGAACAAGGTCATGAGCTGCGCGGTGTTCTTCCTCAACCCCCGGTAGCGGACCTTGGCGTAACCGAACTGCCTCTTGATCACCCGGAACGGATGCTCGACCTTGGCCCGGATGCTGGCCTTGGCGTGCTCGATTTGGTCAATCAACCCGTCCAGCGGGCGGTCCTTGCTCAACGCCCGGCGCTTGCCGGGCTTCATTGCCACATGCCACCTCACGCCAGCCCTGGCATCCGGGCGCTTGTGTGCCCCCTGATAGCCCGCGTCGCCAAAGGCATCGGTTTCCTCACCGTGCAACAGGCTGTTGGCTTCGACCACGTCGTTCACGTTGCCCGCCGTGCCCCGCACTGTGTGCACCAGCCCAGATTCGGCGTCCACACCGATATGCGCCTTCATGCCGAAGTACCACTGGTTGCCTTTCTTGCTCTGATGCATCTCTGGATCGCGTTCGCCCGATGCATTCTTGGTCGAGCTCGGTGCGCTGATCAGCGTGGCATCCACCACCGTGCCGGCCTTGAGCATCAGCCCCTTGCCGCGCAGCATCTCGTTGACCAGCGCCAGCATCTCGGCCGCCAGCTTGTGCTTCTCCAGCAGATGACGGAAGCGCAGAATCGTGCTCTCGTCGGGCAGCCGCGTGGTCCAGTTGTCCAGCCCCGCAAACTCGCGGTACAGCGGCACGTCGTGCAGCGCCTCTTCCATCGCCGGGTCAGACAGGCCGAACCACTGTTGCAGAAAGTGGATGCGCAGCATCGTCTCCACGGCAAACGGCGGCCGACCGCGCTTGCCTTCGGGCGCGTAGGGCGCGATCAGCATCACCAGATCGGCCCATGGCACCACACGGGCCATCTCTTCCAGAAACTCACGCTTGCGCGTGCGTTTGGTCGACAAGTTCAGTCCAAGGTCGGCTTGTTTCATGGCCTACATGCTCGCTTGCACTGCTCACTCTTGCAAGCACATCTGCGAGGGATTTGTGCAGAGATTCCTTAAGTGGCCGATAAGGCGGTCATGGCGACGGAAAGAGGTCGCCCGGCACGCGGCACCGGCATCACGCCTTGACGAGGAGGCGGGAGTGGGCCCGCGCGTGCCGATGCAGACAGTCGTCTCTACGGAATCTCCATGAAACTCGCGATCAAGCTTCCCCTGGCCTTTGCCGCAGCGCTGCTGCTGATGTTTGCCGGGGCGATCTACGGCATTGTGTCCCTCAGTGGGTCGATCACCGAATACAACACCACGGTCCAGGCGCGGGTGGCCGACGAGCGCGCGGTGACCAGCATGCTGGTCAACTTCAAGACCCAGGTGCAGGAATGGAAGGACACGCTGCTGCGCGGCAAGGTCCAGGCCATGCGCGACAAACACTGGACCGCCTTCGGCCAGCGCGAGCAGGACGTCGCCGGGCAGGCGCGGGCGCTGCAGGCGTCGCTGCCGCCGGGCAAGAGCCGTGAGCTGGTCGGCCAGTTCGCGGCCGCCCACGCGACGATGGGACAGGGCTATCGGAAGGGCTATGAGTCGTTCGTTGCGGCGGCGTTCGATCCGACGGTGGGCGATCAGGTGGTGACCGGGGTGGACCGCGAGCCGTCGCGGCTGCTCGATGAGGCGGCGCGCGAGATCGCGGCGGAAAGCGCCGCGGTGTCGGCCCGGACGGCGGCGACGGCGCACACGGCACTGGTGGTCAGCGTCGTGCTGATGCTGGTGGCGTTCGGGCTGGGCCTGGCCGGCGCGTTCCTGTTCAGCCGCTCGATCACGCGGCCGCTGTCGCGCGCGGTCGAGGTGGCGCGCAGGGTGGCGCAGGGCAATCTGGGGAGCGCATTCGAGGCGCGCGGCTCCGACGAGATCGCGCAGTTGCTGATCGCGCTCAGGGAGATGCAGGGCAGCCTGGCCCAGGTGGTGAGCGAGGTGCGGCGCAATGCCGAGGGCGTGGCCTCGGCCAGCGCGCAGATTGCTTCGGGCAACCTGAACCTGTCGTCGCGTACCGAGGAGCAGGCGGCCTCGCTGGAGGAGACCGCCGCCAACATGGGCGAGCTGACCTCGACCGTGCGCCTCAATTCCGAGAATGCCGTGCAGGCGTCGACGCTGGCCGGCCACGCATCCGATACGGCGGCGCGCGGCGGCAAGGTGATGACCGACGTGGTCGAGACCATGCAGGGCATTTCGGAGAGCTCGGCCAAGGTGGGCGAGATCATCGGCGTGATCGACAGCATTGCGTTCCAGACCAACATCCTCGCGCTCAACGCGGCGGTCGAGGCCGCGCGGGCCGGCGAGCAGGGGCGCGGGTTTGCGGTGGTGGCGGGCGAGGTGCGCACGCTGGCGCAGCGCAGCGCCTCGGCGGCCAAGGAGATCAAGGGCCTGATCGGCCAGTCGGCCGAGCGGGTGGACGCCGGCGCGCGGCTGGTGCAGGAGGCCGGCGGCATCATCGACGAGATCGTGGCCTCCGTGCAGCGCGTGACGCAGATCGTGTCGGAGATCTCGTCGGCCTCGGCCGAGCAGAGCACTGGCATCGAGCAGGTGAACATTGCTGTCGGGCAGATCGAGGAAGTGACGCAGCAGAACGCCGCGCTGGTGGAAGAGGCCTCGGCCGCGGCGCAGCAGATGGCCGACCAGGCCGACGCGCTGCGCCGAGCGGTGGCGATCTTCCGGGTGGACGGCGAGGCCGTGCGGGCATAGCGGGCATCGCGCATGGTGTGCATAGGGCGCCGTAGGGGGCATCCCGCGCCCAAAGAAAAAGCCGTTCAGCGCAAACTGAACGGCTTTTTTGTGCCCCGCGCGTGGACGGGCGCTTCGGCCTCAGGCCGACGGCGGCGGCACGTAGCCCGAGGCCTGGTCGGCGCCTTCGCCGAAGAAGTACTTCTCGGTCTGCTTGAGCAGGTATTGGCGCGCGCGCGTATCCGCCATGTTCAGGCGGTTTTCGTTGATCAGCATAGTCTGGTGCTTGAGCCAGCCGGCCCAGGCCTCTTTCGAGACGCTTTGCCAGATTTTCTTGCCCAGTTCGCCGGGCAGGGGCGGGAAGTCGAGGCCTTCGGCTTCCTTGTTGAGCTTGACGCAGTGGACCATGCGGGCCATGGGGATTCCTCGTTTTGACGGATGGTGGGACCTGTGCAGCAGGTCCTCAGCCCGGCATTTTAAGCCACGCTCGGCAATGCCATGGCGCCGGAAGGGCCTTCGGGCGCCGGGCCGGCCCGGCCAGTGGCGTCGGCTGCGCAATTTCCGGCATATGTGCCGATGGCAGCCATGCCGCCACCGGCCTTGCCAACGCGAGACGCGACCCTGCGTCGGGGCGAATCAGAACACGTGCACGATGCCGGTGTAGGCCCCTTGCTGACTGGCGCCCGCTACGGGTTTGCCGCCGTTGGCCTCCACCGAGAACGTCGATTGCTTGCCGTTGAGGACGGTTCCAACGGTGCCATACAGCAGCGTGCGTTTCGACAACGCGTAGTTGACGCCCAACGTGAGCAGCGTTCCGGTGCCGCCGCCGTGGTTCCGGTTGGTTCTGTAGACGCCGCCCACCAGCGTCGCCGCCGGCGTCATCTGGTAGTTGGTCCCGATCCAGTAGGTCTGCTGCCGCGTCGCGCCGGTCGGGTTGTCGGCATCCGCGATCGTGTTGCCGCTGGACTGGATCTGGCTGTATCCGCCGAACAGCTTGGCATCGCCGATTTGATAGGTCCCGCCTGCGGTATATAAGCGGGATGCCGTGTAGAGGTTGGTGAATTGCCCCGCGCTGTCACGGATGTCTTCGTAGAACCCTTTGAGCATGAGCGGGCCGTTCTGGTAACCGATGCTGGCGGCCAACTGCCTGCCTGCGTTGAAGTTGCCGGCGGTGCCGTTCAGCCCGGCCTGGGCGCGGAATGACCAGCCGCCCCAGACCGGCGAGTTGTAGGTGATCGTCTTGGTGCGCGACCCCCACGTCCGATTGCCCTGGAAGGTCGCGGCGCTC
This sequence comes from Ralstonia pseudosolanacearum, assembly GCF_024925465.1. NCBI lineage: Bacteria > Pseudomonadati > Pseudomonadota > Betaproteobacteria > Burkholderiales > Burkholderiaceae > Ralstonia > Ralstonia pseudosolanacearum. The sequence goes on from NZ_CP103852.1 coordinate 1,734,477, forward strand.
ATGAATTGCAGCCCCATGGGATCGATCGTGTAGACCTCGCTGTCGGGAATGCCCATGGCGCGGCCGACCAGCAGCGTCCCGTACGTGCTGCTGGACAGCCCCGCCACGGCGTAGCGGTTGAAGATCCCGCCGGAGGCCACGCCATCGGCCGAAGTGAAGCCGTTTTCGAGGTTCATCACCGCCTTCAGGCCGCCCCCGAGGTCTTCGCTGGCACGCAGGCCCCACATGCTGGTGCCCCATTGATTGCTGCCGTACTGCAGTCTGCCGGCGGATTGGCCGCTACCGGTGTCGATCCTGTTCGTATAGTCGATCCCTCCGGCAACGCGTCCATACAGCGTGACGCCGCTTTGCGCGCTGGCAAGACCGCAAGCGACGGCAAGCGCCGAAGCCGCGGTGATGCGTATCGATACACGCTGGGCACCGCGTTGCCGGCGCGATTGTCTAGCCTGGATGCTCATGACGTCTGTCTCCTCGATCTGGCAGGTAAGCCGCCTGCGCTACGGTGGCGATGAGAGATCGCCTATTTTTTTTGGTGCGCTCGGATGCGATGGCAGATCGCGGGCGCGATCTCGCTCGCCACGCTTGCACGGTTGCCGTGCGTGGGAAGAAGGGGGCTGATGTTGTTGGTGCGGGAGCGACTCGAGTCGAGGCTTAGTCCGAAGGCGGACGCAGCATCCACTCATGGATCGGGTCGTTCCGGAACGCCCACGCCCGGCTCGGACCGGCCATCACGTTCAGGTAATACAGGCTGTAGCCGTGCGGTGCGACCACCGGGTGGTAGCCGCGCGGCACCATGACGACGTCGTGATCCTCGACGGCGCAGGCTTCGTCCAGGCTGCGGTCATCGGTGTAGACGCGCTGGAACGCAAAGCCCTGGGGCGGGTTGAGCCGGTGGTAGTAGGTTTCTTCCAGCACGGTTTCGCCGGGCTCGGCATCGCTGTCGTGCTTGTGCGGCGGATAGCTGCTGGAATGGCCGGCCGGGGTCACCACCTCGACGACGAGCAGCCGGTCGGCCGCCGGGTTGTCGCCCATCAGGATGTCGCAGACGTAGCGGGTGTTGCTGCCGCTGCCGCGCACGGTGCGGCGCATCCGCTCGCCGTCGAGGCGGTGCACGACTTTGTCGCCGCTGATGCAGGGCGCGGTGCAGAGCGCGACTTCCGCGTCGCGCGTGGCGGTGATCGTGACGGTCTTGCCGCCGGGCGCGTACAAGGCATCGGGCGACACGTCGTCGAACACGCTGTCGCGCTTGCCCAGGCCGTCGAACGTGGTGCCGTCAACCTCGGCGCGGATGGTGCCGGTCAGCACGACCACGCACAGCTCGCGCGAACCGGTTTCCACCGTTTCGTGGTCGCCGGCCGCCAGGCGCAGCGCGCGAAAGCCGACATGCTTCCAGCCGGCGGATGCCGGCGTGACATTGCATATCTCGCGCGCGGGCAACGCCTTGACCAGCAATGGAGAGATCGTCATGGACAGCTCCTTTCGCAAAGCGGCGGCGCAGGTCAGGCGCCCAGCCGGTCGACCAGCGCGCGCAGCGTTTCGTAGCCCTTCTTCGCGTATTGATAGCTCGGCGCGACAGCAGGGTCCTGCTCGGCTTCGACGACGAGCCAGCCTTCGTAGCCGGCGTCCTTGAGCGTGCGCAGCGTGGCCTCGTAGTCGAGTGCGCCGTCGCCCGGCACGGTGAAGGTGCCGTTGATGACGCCGTTCAGGAAGCTCCAGCTGTCGTTGCGGGCCTGGGCGATCAACTGCGGGCGGACGTCCTTGCAATGGACGTGCGCGACGCGCGACACGTGCCGCTTGAGCAGTGCGACGGGGTCGGCCGCGCCGCCGAAGTAGGCGTGGCCGGTGTCGAACAGCAGGAAGACCTTCTGCGGGTCGGTCAGCGACATCAGGCGGTCCACGTCGCCGGGGGATTCGATGTACGCGCCCATATGATGGTGGTAGGCGAGCTTGATCCCATAGGTCTCGAGCAGATGCGCGCCGAATGCGTTCAGGCGCTGCGCGTAGCGCTGCCAGGCGTCGGCGTCGGGGAAGCGGGGCCGCTTCGAGACCGGCGTGTCGATCTGGCCCTGGATCGTGCCGGCGCATTCGCCGTACACGACCACCTTCACATCGTTGTACTGCAGCTTGGCCATGTGGGCCTTGCAGCGCTCGATCTCGGCGGCGACCGCCTCGGCATCGGTCTTGCCGGGCTCGACTTCAGCGAGGAAGCCGGAGTACCAGCCCGACACGCAGACCAGGCCGTACTCGTTCAACTTCGCTTTCAGCGCGGGGCCGGTCTTCGGAAACTTGTTGCCGAGCTCGAAGCCCGCATAGCCGATTTCCGCGCCTTCCTTCAGGGCGGTTTCGAGCGGCGTTTCGCCGCCGAGCGACGGCAGGTCATCGTTCATCCACGACAGCGGGTTGACGCCGATACGAACGTTCCAGGTCATATGAATCTTCCTCGGGTGATGATGGGAGAATCGGCGTGGGCTGCAGCGGTGGCCCGCGCCGGACAGGTCAGCGCCGCTGCCGTGTCTTGGCTTCGAGATAGGCGCGCCGTGCACGCCCGACCTCGGGGCGGGTGGAGATTTCCGGAACCGCGACGTCCCACCACGCGCCGCCATCGTCGGTGGTGCGATGGTGCGTGGTGTCGATCACCAGGACCTGGCTCTTGGCCGCCGCGCGCGCGCGCTTCATCTCGCGGCGCAGCTCCGGGATGTCGCGTACGTGCACGGCTTCGGCGCCCATCGAACGGGCATGCATCGCGAAATCGATGGATGAGCGCTCGCCGCCTGCGGGCACGCAGTCGTCGAGCATGTTGTTGAAGCTGGCGCCGCCGCATTTGAGCTGCAGCCGTTCGATGCAGCCGTAGCCGCGGTTGTCGAGGATGACGACGATGATTTTCTTGCCGAGCAGGACCGACGTGGCCAGCTCGGCGTTGAGCATCATGTACGAGCCGTCGCCGACGATGACGATCACCTCGCGCTCGGGGCGCGCGAGCTTGGCGCCCAGGCCGCCGGCCACCTCGTAGCCCATGCACGAATAGGCGTAGTCCATGTGGTAGTTGCCCGGCAGGCCGCTGCGCCAGAGCTTGTGCAGCTCGGCGGGCAGCGTGCCGGCCGCGCAGACGACGATGTCGTGGCGCGCGCTGTCCAGCCCGGCATCGGCCGCCGATTCGCGCACCGCGCCGATCACCTCGGCGTCGTAGGGCAGCGTGTCTGTCGGAACACGGCTGGTCAGCTCCGTGACGCGGGCGACCCAGGTGGCGGCCTGGTCGCGGCAGTCGGCGGTCCATGCCGGGTCGGTGCGCCAGCCGGCCAGTTCGGCGCTGACCTGGGCGAGCCCGGCGCGGGCATCGGCCACCAGCTGCCGGCCGCGCTTCTTGCCGGCGTCGAACGGCTGGACATTCAGGCTGAGCAGCGCCGCGTGGCCGTAGAGCGCGTGCGAGCCGGTGGTGAAGTCTTGCAGCCGGGTGCCGACCGCGAACACGACATCGCACTGTTCGGCCGCGCGATTGGCGGCGGGCGAGCCCGTCACGCCAATCGCGCCGAGATTGAGCGGGTGATCCCACGCGAGGCTGCCCTTGCCGGCTTGCGACTCCGCCACCGGCACGCCGTGCGTTTCGGCAAAGGCGCGCAAGGCGTCCCAGGCCTGGCTGTACAGCACGCCGCCGCCGGCCACGATCAGCGGCTTCGTGGCGGACTTGAGCAGGGCGATGGCGTCGGCCAGTTCGACCGGGTCGGCCGGCTGGCGGCGCAGGCGGATCAGCGGCGGCTCGAAGAAGCTCTCCGGCCAGTCGTGCGCAAAGGTCTGCACGTCCTGCGGCAAGGCCAGGCAGACCGGGCCGCACTGGGCCGGGTCGGTCATCACCTGGATCGCGCGGGGCAGGGCGACCAGCAATTGTTCGGGCGAGGTGATCCGGTCGAAGTAGCGCGTCACCGGGCGGAAGCAGTCGTTGGCGCTGAGGTCGCCCTGTTCGAAGCTCTCGACCTGCTGCAGCACGGGATCGGGCTGGCGCGACACGAAGATGTCGCCGGGCAGGAGCAGCAGCGGCAACCGGGCCACGTGCGCGAGCGCGGCCGAAGTGAGCATGTTGGTGGCGCCGGGGCCGATGCTCGAGGTGGCGGCCATCATGCGCTGGCGGAAGTTGGCTTTGGCGAAGGCGACCGCAGCGTTGGCCATGCCTTGTTCATTGTGCGCGCGCAGCGTCGGCAGCCGGTCTTGCTCGGCTTGCAGCGCTTCGCCGAGCCCGGCCACGTTGCCGTGGCCGAAGATCGCGAACACGCCGCCGCAATACGGCAGGATTTCGATACGGCCGTCGGGCTGCATGACTTCGGCCCGCAGGGCAGCCAGGTAGCGGACCAGCGCCTGGCTGACGGTCAGTCTTACGGTGGTTTTCACTGTCGAACTCGTCTCTCTTGAGGGTCGGGCGGTTCAGGCGGCGGAGCGGGCGTCGGCGCGGCGGCCCAGCCACGCATCGGCCAGTTGGGCAAAGTTGCCGGCCACCTCGTCGATGAAGGCCTGGTCGGAGATGTCGCCGCGCAGCCATTTCAGCGAGGCCTCTGCCCACAGCGTGCGCCCGACCATGAAGCCCTTGACGATCGGGTTGGTTGCCGAGCGGAAGCTGTCGACCAGGTATTGCAGCGGCTGGTTCAGCCCGAGGATCACCGCGCCTCGGCAGTGCGCGTCGCGTTCGGTGACGAGCGCTGCGAGCTGCGTCCAGCCGTCGGCGCTCATGGGCGCGAGCTTCCACCATTCGGGGCGGACGCCCAGGTTGTAGATGCGCGCGACCGTGCGCAGCACGGCATCGTCTTCGGTGCCGGCCAGCGTGAACGAGCGCGGCGGAATGATCTCCAGCAGCAGTTCGTTGCCGCTCTCGCGGGTGGCTTCCCAGAGTTCGAGCACTTTCTGCTCCTGGTCCACGCGCAGCGTTGCCGGATCGTCCGGGTGGTAGTGCACGAGACACTTGACGACCTGTTCCGTCGGCCAGTGGATGAGCGCGGAGCCGACCGAGCGGGTGTCATCGAAGCGCAGCGGACGGGAGCCCGGCAGTTCCGCGGGGCGTCCGACCCACCAGCCGCGCCCGGTTGCCGAGGCGAGTGCGTCGCTGCCGTAGGCGCCGCCGTCGATCAGCACGCCGATGTGGCCCTGAAGGGCGTGGTCGCGCTCGACCTGCTCGGCGGCGCGCACCAGCAGTTGCTTGAGCGTCTTGATGCGGGATTCGCAGGCGCCGGCCTGGACGGCCAGATCGTAGAACTGGCTGCGGTGGTCGAAGGCCATCACGCACAGGTCGTCCCAATGGGGGCGGGCCACCGTCACGCGATGCAGGTGGGCGAGCTCGCGATCGGCGTCGACGATGGGATGGCGGCTGCCGCCGAACCAGTGCGCGAGTTCCGCGGGCGTCGGCATGGCGGCCGAACACGCGTGGCGCGACACGACGATCGCGCCGCACGCATTGGCGAGGTGGGTGGATTCCGCCCAGCCCTTGCCGCGCAGCAGTCCCGAGAGCAGCCCCGACAGGAACGCGTCGCCGGCGCCGAGTACGTTGAGCACGTCGACGCGCTCGCCGGGGTAAGTCGGCGCGCCTTCGATGCGCTCGGGAACCTCGCCTTCGATCACGCAGCAGCCGAGCGCGCCGCGCTTGACGACCAGCACCGCGCTCGAGAGCTGACGGACCGCGCGCAGCGAAGCCATCAGGTCGTGCGGCACGCCGCCGGCGATCAGGAACTCCTCTTCGGTGCCGACCAGGAGGTCGAACTCGCCGAGCGCCTGCTGCAATTGCCGTGTCACGCGCGCGTCGGGCACGTAGCGGTGTTCGCCGGCGCCGCGGCCGGTCAGGCCCCACAGCACCGGGCGGTAGTCGATATCCAGGATGCGCACGGCGCCGTGGCGGCGGGCGTAGGCGAGCGCTGTCAGCGAGGCCTCGCGCGTGGTGGGCGTCGACAGGTGGGTGCCCGTGATCGCCAGCGCGCGGCAGCCGGCGATGAAGCCCTCGTCGATGCCGTCGGCGCGCACGGCCATGTCGGCGCAGTTCTCGCGCACGAACAGCAGCGGAAAGGTGTCGCGGTCTTTCAGCCCGAGCAGCACCAGCGCGGTGAGGCGCTCCGGATCGGTCTGGAGCTGGCTGGTGTCGCAGCCTTCGCGCTCCAGGGTTTCGCGCAGGAAGCGGCCCATCTGCTCGTCGCCGACGCGCGAGATCATCGCGGTTTTCAGGCCCAGCCGCGCCACGCCGAACGCCACGTTGCCGGACGAGCCGCCCAGATACATCTGGAAGCTGCGCGCGTCTTCCAGGCGGCTGCCGATCTGCTGCGCATACAGGTCCACGGCAACCCGGCCCAGGCAGGCCAGATCGATGGGGCGGTCACTCGGAAAGTTCAACGGGCTCATATCCACTCGTCATGCTCGCGGCCGGCGCGCGGATGCACCGACAGGTTGAGGGCCGGTTGGGCGGAGGCCGTCTGGGCGGCGTGCTTGCCGCAACGGTCATCCGCCTTGCCGGAAATGCAAGGCTGCGGACGCAGTCTAGATTTTTTGGAAATTGCTTTCCCTAGGTGTAAATACGTAGAAATAAATTTCCAAATACGATCTGGCGTGAACTAGAGTTTCGTCCTGAAGCCCAGGCTTGATCCGAGGCTTGGCATGGCGGTGCATCGAACACCGTCTTTCGCCCCAAGACAAGGAGACTGATTCATCATGAAGAACAAGCTGATGGCCGCCGCAGCGGCCGCCGCCATTTTTGCCACACCGTTGGCGCACGCCGAGACGATCGGCGTGGCGATGGCGCTCTTCGACGACACGGGCCTGACCCTTCTGCGCAACGGCATTGCCGACACGGCAAAGAAGAACGGCGCGACCGTCCAGATCGAGGATGCCGGCAACGACGTCGGCAAACAACTCAGTCAGGTCCAGAACATGATTGCGCAGAAGGTCGACGCGATCATCGTCAACTCGGTCGACACCGACGCGACGCCCAAGATCACGCGGATGGTGACCGAGGCGAAGATCCCCCTGGTCTACGTGAACCGCAAGCCGGTGGATTTCGACAAGCTGCCGGCTGGCGTGGCGGTGGTGGCGTCCGACGAGCGGCTCTCGGGCACGCTGCAGGCCCGGCAGGTGTGCAAGCTGCTTGGCGGCAAGGGCGATCTCCTGGTGCTGATGGGCGAGCTCTCGAATGAATCGGCGCGCGCCCGGACCAAGGACCTCGAGGACGTGATCGCGACCAACGCGTGCGCCGGCATGAAGATCGTCGACAAGCGCGAGGGCAAGTGGAGCCGCACGCTGGGCCAGGACATCACGATGAACTGGCTGAGCACGGGCATGAAGTTCGACGCGATCATCTCGAACAACGACGAAATGGCGATCGGTGCGATCAATGCCTTGAAGTCGGCCAGGAAGTGGACGCCGAAGACCATCGTGGCCGGCATCGACGCCACCCCCGACGGGCTTGCCTCGATGAAAAGCGGAGACCTGAAGGTGTCGGTCTTCCAGAACCTGCCCGGGCAGGGCGCAGCGGCGATCGATGCAGCGATCAAGCTGGCGAAGAAGCAGCCGGTGGAGCGCTTCGTGAACGTGCCGTTCGAGCTCGTCACGCCAGAGAACCTGGCCCAGTACGCCAAGCACTGACCCACGACCGCCGCAGCCGCGCGGGCATGCCCTGCGCCGGCCCGCACTCGCCTTCCGAGGAGCGTCCATGTCCATAGCCGTGTTGGATCGGCCGATGTCCCGCCGGGACACGCCGTCCGCTTCGTCCGCTTCGTCTGCTTCGTCTGTTCCGTCCGCCTGCGACTGCCTGCTGGAAGTTCGTGGCGTCAGCAAGTCTTTCCCCGGCGTGGTCGCGCTCGACGACGTGCGGCTGCGCGTGCGGCGCGGCACCGTGCATGCGCTGATGGGCGAGAACGGTGCCGGCAAGTCCACGCTGATGAAGATCATCGCCGGCGTGCATGCGCCGGACTGCGGCGAGATCCGCCTCAAGGGCGAGCCGGTCGTGCTGCACGGCCCGCTCGACGCGCTCAATCGCGGCATTGCGATGATCCATCAGGAACTGAACCTGATGCCGTACATGACCGTGGCCGAGAACATCTGGATTCGGCGCGAGCCCAGGAACCGCTGCGGCCTGGTCGATCACGCCGAACTGCGCCGGCGCACGCAGGCGCTGTTCGCCCGGCTGGCGATCGACATCGACCCCGAGGCCGAAGTGCGCACGCTGACGGTGGCAAGCCGCCAGATGGTCGAAATTGCGAAGGCCGTGTCGTTCGACTCCGAGGTGCTCATCATGGATGAGCCGACCTCGGCGCTGAGCGATGTCGAAGTCCACCATCTGTTCCGCATCATTCGCCAGCTGCGTGAGCAGGGCAAGGGCATCGTCTACATCACGCACAAGATGGACGAGCTGTTCGAGATCGCCGACGAGTTCTCGGTGTTCCGCGACGGCAAGTACATCGGCACGCATGCGGCGAGCGACGTCACGCGCGACGAGATCATCCGCATGATGGTCGGGCGCGAAATCACGCAGATGTTTCCCAAGGAGGAGGTGCCGATCGGCGACGTCGTGCTATCGGTGAAGAACCTGTGCCTCCACGGCGTGTTCCGCGACGTGAGCTTCGATTTACGCGCGGGCGAGATTCTGGGCGTCGCGGGCCTGGTCGGCTCGGGGCGCTCGAACGTGGCGGAGGCGCTGTTCGGCGTCGTGCCGGCCAGCAGCGGCGAGATCCGGATCGACGGCGAGCGGGTCAGCATCCGCACGCCCGCGCAGGCGATGCGGTACGGCATGGCCTTCCTGACCGAAGACCGCAAGGACACGGGCTGCTTCCTGAACCTCGACCTGCTCGCCAACATGGAAGCCGCGGTGCTGCAGCGCCACTACATGACATGCGGCTTCGTGCGGCGCGGCGCGCTGAAGCAGGATTGCGAGGCCATGAGCCGCACGCTGCGGGTGAAGTCGCCCGGGCTGCACGAAGAAATCCAGAACCTGTCGGGCGGCAACCAGCAGAAGGTGCTGATCGGCCGCTGGCTGCTGACCCACCCGCGGATCCTGATTCTGGACGAGCCGACGCGCGGCATCGATGTCGGCGCGAAAGCCGAGATCCACCGTCTCGTGAGCGCGCTGGCGGGCGAGGGCGTGGCGGTGCTGATGATCTCGTCGGAGATGCCGGAAGTGCTGGGCATGAGCGACCGGATCATGGTCATGCACGAAGGCCGCGTGACCGGCATCGTCGATCGCAAGGATGCGAGCCAGGTCCGGGTCATGGACCTGGCTTCCCGCTGAGCAGGAGACCCAGCATGGAGACAAGGGACATGGGAACTTCCAGTGCAATCGCACACGCGCAGCCGATGAGGGCCAAGCCGCGGCGCACCAAGTGGCCGCAGGAGCTGAGCATCTTCCTGGTGCTGGTCGGCATCGGCCTGTTCTTCGAGGCCGCGGGCTGGATCGTGGTCGGCCAGAGCTTTCTCTTCAACGCGGAGCGGCTGCAGATCATCATCCTGCAGATGGCGGTGATCGGCATCATCGCCGTGGGGGTGAACCTCGTCATCATCACCAGCGGCATCGACCTGTCTTCCGGCTCCGTGGTGGCTGCCGCCGCGGTGGTCTCGGCCAGCCTCGCGCAGGTGTCGGACTTTCCGCGCGCGGTGTTTCCGCACCTGACCGATCTGCCGGTGATCTGGCCCGTGCTGGCCGGCGTCTGCGTCGGGCTGCTGGTCGGGCTGATCAATGGCTCACTGATCGCCTTGACCGGCATCCCGCCGTTCATCGCGACGCTGGGCACGATGGTGGCCGCGCGCGGGTTTGCCAAATGGTTCACCAACGGCACGCCCGTGTCGATGCTGACCGACCCGTTCGCGGCCATCGGTGCGGGCGCCAATCCGGTGATCATCTTCCTCGTGATCGCGGCGATCTTCCATGTGGTGCTGCGCTATACGCGCTTCGGCAAATACACGTACGCGATCGGCGCCAACCGACAGGCGGCCGTGGTCTCGGGCATCAGCGTGCATCGCCAACTGATCTGGGTCTACGCGATTGCCGGCGTGCTCAGCGGCATTGCCGGCACGGTGACGGCAGCGCGCGCCATCTCCGGGCAGTCGGGCATGGGCGTGATGTATGAGCTGGATGCGATCGCGGCGGTCGTGATCGGCGGCACCTCGCTGTCCGGCGGCCTGGGGCGCATCACGGGCACGGTGATCGGCGTGCTGATCCTGGGCGTGATGGCGTCGGGCTTCACGTTCATCCGCATCGACGCGTACTACCAGGAGATGGTCAAGGGCGCCATCATCGTCGCGGCGGTCGTCGCCGACCAGTACCGCAACAAGAAGAAGCGCCGCTGAGCGGCCGCCACGAACACCTTTGCTGCTTTCTGAAGTGACATCGATTTCCGCATGACCAGAGGAACTGGAATGAAGATCGCGCTGGACCCCTACATGATTCGCCACCTGCCGCTCGACGCACTGCCCGGTGCCGTCGCCGAGCTGGGTTATGACCAGATCGAGCTGTCGCCGCGCAGCGATTTTCTCGACTGGTGGGTGATGCCGCGTGCCACCCGCGAGCGCATGGCCGCGTTCAAGCAGGCGATGCGAGCGAGCGGTGTCGGGCTGGCGTCGCTGCAGCCGATGTATCGCTGGGCCAGCCCGTTCGAGGACGAGCGGCAATGGGCGGTCCGCTGCTGGCGCAAGGCCATCGAAGTCGCGGTCGAGATGGAGTGCCGGCTGATGGTGTCCGAATTCGGCCGTGGTGCGTCGCCAGAGCGGTCGGTGGGCGAGCGCCCGGGCGCGAATCCGAAGGAGATGTGCGAAGCCGCGTGGTTCCGATCGATGGATGAGCTGCTGCCGATTGTCGAACGCGAGGGCATCACGCTGTCGGTGGAGCCGCATCCGGAGGACTGGATCGAACAGCTGCAGCCGGCCGTCGACATCGTGAAGAACATCGGCTCGACGGCGCTGAAGCTGTCGTACATCGCGCCGCACACGTTCTATTACGGCGACGACATGGCCGCGATGATCCGCGAGGCCGCGCCGGTGCTGGCGCACGTGCGTGTCGCCGATACCTTCGACCACCGCAAGAGCAGCCAGCTGCGCTACATCGTCAATCCGCCCGGCTCGACGCACATCCGCGTGCACCAGCACCTCGACATCGGCCAGGGCGAGATCGACTGGGATGTGTTCTTCGGCGCGCTGGGCGAGGTCGGCTTCGACGGCGTCATGTCGTCCTGCGTGTTCGCCTGGGAAGACCGCGCGGAGGCATCGTCCCGCTTCATGCGCGCTGAACTGCAACGTTACATCGACCGATATTTCCGCAGATATTTCCGCAGCGCCGTGCGCTGAATCCACCAACCGACCCGAACCATGAACCATCGCATCCAATTTGGCATCAACCGGATCAGCGCACCGCGCCAGACGTTCGCCGACTATCTGGCCATGTGCAAGCGCATCGGCGTTTCGGCCATCGAGATCCGCAACGACCTGAACGGCGTGGAGATCAGCGACGGCACGCCGGCCGCCGAACTGAAGGCGCAGGCCGAGCAGGCCGGCATTGTCATCCGCTCGATCAATGCGCTGTATCCGTTCGATGTGTTCGACGCCGGGCTCGAGGCCAGGGCGCGCTCGATGGCCGCCTACGCGCAAGCCTGCGGCGCCCAGGCACTGGTGATGTGCCCGCTCAACAGCCGAGACGATCAGCGGACCGAGGCCGAGCGCCGCCGCGATCTGGTGCACGCGCTGCGGAGGCTGCGCCCGATTCTGGACGACCACGGCATCGAAGGGCTGGTCGAGCCGCTCGGCTTCGAGGAATGCGTCCTGCGCCGCAAGTCCGATGCCGTCGAGGCCATCTATGCCGCCGCCGGCGAGCGGCACTTCAAGCTGGTGCACGACACCTTCCACCACCACCTGGCCGGCGAGGACATCTTCTTTCCCGACCTGACGGGAATCGTTCATGTGTCGGGCGTCGAATCGGCGGAGCTCGACGAGCGCGACATGCGCGATGGCCACCGCGTCCTGGTCGGGGAGGGTGACCGGCTCGGCAATATCGCGCAACTGCGCACGCTGCTCGATCGCGGCTACCGGGGCCTGGTGTCGTTCGAGCCGTTCGCGGCCGAAGTGATGGAGGCGGAGAACAGCGAGGCGCTGCTTGCCGAGAGCATGCGCTACATCCACAACGCATTGGTTTGACACGCCGGACCACAAGGAAAACGGTATGACTCTGCAAATTGGGGTGATCGGCTGCGGCGCGATCGGCCAGGACCACATCCGGCGCCTCGCACGCACGCTGTCGGGCGCGCGCGTGGTGGCCGTGACCGACATCGATCCGAAGCAGGCACACGCCGCCGTGGCGAATCACGGCCTGAATGCCGAGGTGTACACGAACGGCGGCGATCTGATCGAGGCGCCGGACGTGCAGGCGGTGCTGGTCACGTCGTGGGGGCCGACGCACGAGGAATTTGTCCTGAAGGCGATCGCGCAAGGCAAGCCGGTGTTCTGCGAGAAGCCGCTGGCGGTGACGGCCGACGGTTGCATGCGGATCGTCGCGGCCGAGCAGGCGCACGGCCGCCGGCTGGTGCAGGTGGGCTTCATGCGCCCATATGACGCCGGCTATCGTGCGCTCAAGCAGGTGATCGACAGCGGCACGATCGGCGCACCGCTGATGCTGCATTGCGCGCACCGCAACCCGTCGGTCGGCGACCGCTACATGACCGACATGGCGATCACCGACACGCTGATCCACGAACTCGACGTGCTGCGCTGGCTGACCGGCGACGACTATGTCAGCGCGCAGGTCGTCTATCCGAGGAAGACGCGCCACGCGTCTTCGCATCTCGCCGATCCGCAGATCGTGCTGCTGGAGACGGCGCAGGGCGTGCGCATCGACGTGGAGATTTTCGTCAACTGCCAGTATGGCTACGACATCCAGTGCGAGGTGGTCGGCGAGAGCGGGATCGCCACGCTGCCGGACCCGCAGGCGGTGCCGCTCAAACACGCGGCCAGGCATGCGACCGCGATCCTGACCGATTGGAAGGACCGCTTCATCGCCGCGTACGACGTCGAGCTGCAGGCCTTCATCGACGGCGTGCAAGGGGGCGCTTTGACCGGCCCGTCGGCGTGGGATGGCTATGCCGCGGCGGTTGCCGCCGACGCCTGCGTGCGGGCACAGAACAGCGGCGCGATCGAGCGCATCGAGATGGCGGCGAGGCCCGTGTTCTATCGCGGCTGAGTCCGGCCGCGGCCCGAATGGATGGAGTCCACCGAGATGACGATGAAAATCGGCTGTGCGCCCTGCTGCTGGGGCGTGGACGACGTGAGGAACCCGCACCTGCCGCCCTGGCGCCGGGTGCTGTCCGAAGCGTCCCAGGCGGGCTACTCGGGCATCGAGCTCGGGCCTTACGGCTATCTCCCGCTGGAGGCGGATGTCGTGCGGGCCGAGCTGGATGCGCGGGGCCTGAGCATCACGGCCGGCACGATCTTCGACGACCTGGTGTCGCCGGAGAATCTGCCGAGCCTGCTGCGCCAGACGCGCGAGATCTGCGCGCTGATCCGGCAGCTGCCGCCATTGCCGACCCAGGCCGGTCAGCGTTATCCCGCGCCGTACCTCGTGGTGATGGACTGGGGGCACCCGGAGCGCGACTACGCGGCAGGCCATCCGGACCGCGCGCCGCGGCTGTCCGACGCGCAGTGGGCGGGCATGGTCGAACACATCCGGCAGATCGCGGAGGTGGCCCGCGACGCGTTCGGCGTGCGCGCGGTCATCCACCCGCATGCCGGCGGCTATCTCGAATTCGACGACGAGATCGACCGAATCGTCGCCGATATTCCTGCTGAGGCGGCCGGGCTGTGCCTCGATACGGGGCACCTCTACTACTCCGGCATGGACCCCGCGAGCTGGCTGTGCCGGCATGCCGCGCGCCTCGATTACGTGCACTTCAAGGACATCGATCTGCCGACCTACCGGCAGGTGCTGGGCGAACGGATCGCCTTCTTCGATGCCTGCGCGCGCGGCGTGATGTGCCCGATCGGCCAGGGTGTGCTGGATTACCCGGCCATCAAGCGCACGCTGGAAGCGTTGGGCTACGCCGGCTACATCACGATCGAGCAGGAGCGCGATCCACGCAACGCCGGCTCCAGCCTGCGCGATGTGGCGGCGAGCCGTGAATTTCTCGCCACGGTGGGTTTTGCCTGAACGCGGTTTCGTCTGCAAACGAGGAGTGCACACACCATGATCGACGGACAGATCCGGCTCGGCCATTCGATTCCCTGGGGCATGGTCGGCGGCGGGCAGGGCAGCCAGATCGGCTATATCCACCGCTCGGCGGCGCTGCGCGACGGCAGCTTCGAGCTCGTTGCCGGCGCATTCGATATCGATCCGGAGCGCGGCCGCCAGTTCGGCCAGCGGCTGGGTGTGAGCGCGCCGCGCTGTTACCCGGACTACCGGGCCATGTTCGAGGCGGAGGCACGCCGCCCGGACGGCATCCGCGCCGTCTCGATCGCGACGCCGAACAACACGCACTTCGACATCTGCCGCGCCGCGCTCCAGGCCGGGCTGCACGTGGTCTGCGAAAAGCCGCTGTGCTTCACGACCGCCGAGGCCGAGGCACTGCAGCGCCTGGCCGGCGAACAGCGCAAGATCGTCGGCGTGACCTACGGCTACGCCGGCCATCAGCTGATCGAGCACGCGCGCGAGATGATCGCGCGCGGCGACCTCGGCGAGATCCGCATCGTGCAGATGCAGTTCTCGCACGGTTTCCACAGCGAAGGCGTCGAAGCCGCGAACCCGGCCGCCCGCTGGCGCATGGACCCGACCTTCGCCGGCCCGAGCTACGTGCTCGGCGACATCGGTACGCATCCGCTCTATCTGTCCGAAGTGATGCTGCCCGGGCTGAAGATCGCGCGGCTGCTGTGCTCGCGGCAGAGCTTCGTGAAGACCCGCGCGCCGCTCGAAGACAACGCGTTCACCATCATGGATTACCAGGGCGGCGCGATCGGCTATGTCTGGTCATGCGCGGTGAACGCCGGCTCGATGCATGGCCAGAAGATCCGCGTGATCGGCTCGAAGGCGAGCCTGGAATGGTGGGACGAGCACCCGAACCAGCTGCGTTACGAGGTCCAGGGACAGCCGGCGCAGGTGCTCGATCGCGGCATGGGCTACCTGCATCCGGTAGCGTTGCACGACGACCGCATTGGAGCGGGGCACCCGGAAGGGCTGTTCGAGGCATGGTCGAACCTCTATTACCGGTTCGCGCTCGCGATGGATGCGACCGACCGCGACGACGCGGCGGCGTTGCCTGGCATCCGCTATCCGGACATCCATGCGGGCGTCGAGGGTGTGCGCTGGGTGGAGAACTGCGTGCGTTCGGCCGATGCGGGCGGCGTGTGGGTCGACTATCGCTGAATGCCGGCATGGTTTGAAGAACCGGCCGCCGCGGGTCTAAAATCATAGCGTTATACACATCTTTTGCCTAATTTTTAGGCGCGTCGTCCGGAACCCCTTGCGGCAAGGGATTCCGGGGTGCCGGCTCACGGAAGGTCTCGGTGGACGCCGTCAGATGCCCCGCTCGTAAACTCTTGATTCATAAGGAGTGCATTGAGATGTGTATAAAGATATGGTCTAAAATGGGCCTTCGCATTGTTTCCTGATAGGCGTTGGACTGGTTTCCCGACTGAGCGAACCGAATGTCGGGACTGTCTGAATCGCGTCGTCCGATGAATCCATCCGAGAAGCCTCCTGCCACCATCGATGCGTTCCTGCAGCGCCTCACGCAGGAATACGACGGGCTGAGCAAGCGCCTCAAGCTGATCGCCCGCCATGTCGAGACCCATCGAGACCACCTGGGCCTGGAGGGCATCCAGTCGATGGCCGCCCAGTGCGGCGTGCAGCCGTCGGCCGTGGTGCGCTTCGCCCAGCATTTCGGCTTCTCGGGCTTTTCCGAGATGCAGCGGCTGTTTCGCGACGGACTCGTGCAGCAGATCGCGCCCGGGCGGGATTACAACCTGCGCCTGCGCGAGGTGATCGAGTCGGGTTCTGCGAGCCTGCAGCCCGAGCAGATCGTCGATGCGTTCATCAAGGGCAGCATTGCCGGCATGCAGCAATTGCGCCAGGCGCTCGATCAACAAGCGTTTGCGCAGGCGGTCGACATGCTGGCGGACACGCAGGCGATCTGGATCGCCGGCTCGCGCCGCTCGTTTCCTGTTGCCGTGTACCTGGACTACGCGCTGCAGCACACCGACAAGCGGGTCGGCCTGTTCAGCGCGCTGGGCAGCATGCACCTGGGGCAGATCCGCTCGGTGCGCGAGGGCGATGTGCTGATCGCGATCTCGTTCACGCCCAATGCGGAAGAGACCATCGAGGTGGCGCAGCAGGCCAAGCGGCGGGGCGCGCGGATGATCGCCCTGACCGACAGCCGCATGAGCCCGCTAGCGCGCGAGGCCGAGGTCACGCTCGTGGTGCAGGACAGCACCACGTTCGGTTTTCGTGCGCTGACGGCGACCATGGGGCTCGCGCAAAGCCTGTTCATCGCGCTGGCGTATCGGCTTGAACTTTCCTACCGGCCCACGTCGGCAGGCGGCGAGCCCGAGAAGGACGTGATGGCCTGAGGCGCCGCCGCAGTCGGCGCGGCGCAGCGTGTGGGCTTACAGCTTCTTCATCAGCACCATCGACCGCCGCTGCCAGTTGTACAGCTTGCGGCGGTCTTCCGGCAGGTCGTCCACGGTGGCGTGCACGAAGCCGCGCTTGAGGAACCAGTGCTCGGTGCGCGTGGTGAGCACGAACAGGCGCTTGAGCCCCACGGCGCGGGCGCGGGCCTCGACGTGCTTGAGCAGGCGTTCGCCGTCGCCGGTGCCCTGGGTATCGGGCGCCACCGTCAGGCAGGCCATCTCGCCCACGCCTTCCTTCGGGTAGGGGTAGAGCGCCGCGCAGCCGAAGATGATGCCGTCGTGCTCGATCACGGAGAAGTTGGCGATGTCGCGCTCCAGCAGCCGGCGCTCGCGCGGCACCAGCGTGCCGTCGGCTTCCAGCGGCTCGATCAGCTGGACGATGCCGCCCACGTCGTCCAGCGTGGCCTCGCGCAGGTATTCCAGGTCGGTGTGCGAGACCATGGTGCCGACGCCGTCGTGCAGGAACAGCTCCAGCAGGATGCTGCCGTCCAGCGCGAACGGGATCAGGTGCGCCCGGCGCACGCCGCCGCGCATGGCTTTGACGATGTGCTGCAGGTAGTACGCGGTGTCGGCAGACAGCCGCCCCTCGCGCAGGCGCTCGATGGCCGATTCCATCGACAGCTCCTGCTGCAGCTTGCCGACCCGGTCCATGATGCCCGGCACCTCGGTGATGAAGATCAGCTTGTCGGCCTTGAGCGCGGTCGCCGTGTTGGTGGCCACGTCTTCCATCGACAGGTTGAACGCCTGCCCCGTGGGCGAGAAGCCCAGCGGCGACAGCAGCACGATCTTGCGGTTGGACAGCGAGTGCCGGATCGATTCCGCGTCGATCTTGCGCACCAGCCCCGTGTGCTGGAAATCGACGCCGTTGACGATGCCCACCGGCCGCGCCGTCACGAAGTTGCCCGACACCACCGAAATGCGGGCGCCCGCCATCGGCGTATTGGGCAGCGCCTGGCTGAAGGTGGCCTCGATGTCGAGCCGCAGTTCGCCCGAGGCCTCCTTGGCCGATTCCAGCGCGGCATTGTCGGTCACGCGGATGCCGTCGACGAACTGGGTCTGCACGTGGCGCAGCGCCAGCTGCTCTTCCACCTGCGGCCGCGAGCCGTGCACCAGCACGATGTGCATGCCCATGGCGTGCAGCAGCGCGATGTCGTTGACCAGCGCCCCGAGCATGCCGGCCTTGACCAGCTCGCCGCCGAAGCCGATCACGAAGGTCTTGTCGCGGAAGGCGTGGATATAGGGTGCCACCGCGCGCAGCCAGTCCACGAACTGCTGCTGCTCGGGCGTGGGCGGGATCGGAGCGACGTCGGCGGTGGCGGGCGTGTGCGCCACCAGCGAGACGCCGGATGCGGGGGCGGAAGGGCGTGCGGTCACGGGCGGATGGAGTGTGCGGGCCGGGACGCGGCAGGGGGAGCGCGGGCCGGCGGTGGAAAGATGCGCGGATTATAATCCCGGCCGATGTCAGATTCCCACGTCTCGCCGCCGTCTGCGGCATCCTCCCAGTCCTCCCCGAACGACGCCAGCCGGCCCGCGCGCCAGGCGGGCCAGACCGACGCCGGCGGCCGTCGCCCGCGCCGGCAGAAGCCGACGCCGGAAGCGCTCGCCGCCGCGCTGGAGGCCCGCCGCGCGCGCGCCAACGCGGTGCCGCCGATCCGCTTTCCCGAAGCGCTGCCGGTCTCGGCCCGGCGCGACGAGATCGCCCGGGCCATCGCCGCGCACCAGGTGGTGATCGTCAGCGGCGAGACCGGCTCGGGCAAGACCACGCAGCTGCCCAAGATCTGCCTGTCGATCGGGCGCGGCATCGGCGCGGGCGGCACCGGGCTGATCGGCCATACGCAGCCGCGGCGCATCGCCGCCACCTCCACCGCCAAGCGCATCGCCCAGGAGATCGGCTCGCCGCTGGGCGAGCACGTCGGCTACCAGGTGCGCTTCAACGACACGCTGTCGGCTGGCGCCTCGATCAAGCTGATGACCGACGGCATCCTGCTGGCCGAGACGCAGAACGATCCGCTGCTGCGCGGCTACGACACGATCATCATCGACGAGGCGCACGAGCGCAGCCTCAACATCGATTTCCTGCTCGGCTACCTCAAGCAACTGCTGCCGCGCCGGCCCGACCTGAAGGTCATCATCACCTCGGCCACCATCGACGCGCAGCGCTTTGCCGAGCACTTCGCCGGCCCCAAGGGGCCCGCGCCGGTCATCGAAGTGAGCGGCCGGCTGTATCCGGTCGAAGTGCGCTATCGCCCCGTGCAGCGCGACGAGAAGGACAAGGAGCGCGACCTCTACGACGGCATCGTCGATGCGGTCGACGAGCTCGCGCGCGAAGGCGCCGGCGATGTGCTGATCTTCCTGCCGGGCGAGCGCGAGATCCGCGAGGCGGCCGAGGCGCTGCGCAAGCACCACCCGGCACACACCGAGATCCTGCCGCTGTTCGCGCGGCTGTCGGTGCAGGAGCAGGAGCGGGTGTTCCGCCCGTCCAACGCGCGCCGCATCGTGCTGGCCACCAATGTGGCCGAGACCTCGCTGACGGTGCCGGGCATCCGCTACGTGGTCGATACGGGGCTGGCGCGCGTCAAGCGCTACTCGTACCGCAACAAGGTCGAGCAGCTGCAGATCGAGCCGGTGTCGCAGGCCGCCGCCAACCAGCGCGCGGGCCGCTGCGGCCGGGTGGCCGACGGCGTGTGCATCCGCCTGTATGAAGAGGCGGACTTCATCGCGCGCCCGCGCTTTACCGATCCGGAAATCCTGCGTTCGTCGCTGGCCGCCGTCATTTTGCGCATGAAGGCGCTGCGGCTGACGGATGTGGAGCAGTTCCCCTTCATCGAGCCGCCGCTCGGCCGCGCGATTGCCGATGGCTACCAGCTCCTGCAGGAGCTGGGCGCGGTCGACGATGAGAACGCGCTGACGCCGCTGGGCAAGCAGGTGGCCCGCCTGCCGCTGGACCCGCGCGTGGCGCGCATGATCCTGGCCGGCCGCGATCACCAGTGCCTGCGCGAGATGCTCATCATCGCCAGCGCCCTGTCCGTGCAAGACCCGCGCGATCGCCCGCAGGAACTGCAGCAGCAGGCCGACCAGGCGCACCGCCAGTTCGCCGACGAGAAATCCGAGTTCCTCGGCTGGGTCAAGCTGTGGAAGTGGTTTGAAGAGGCGGTCGCGCACAAGAAATCGAACAAGCAGCTGCAGGACCAGTGCCGCGCGCACTTCCTGTCGCACCTGCGGCTGCGCGAGTGGCGCGACGTGCATTCGCAGCTGCACACCACGGTGGCCGAGCAGGGCTGGAAGCTCAACGAATCCGAGCCGACCTACGAGCAGCTGCATCTGGCGCTGCTGACGGGCCTGCTCGGCAACATCGGCGTGCGCATCGAAGAAGCCGATGGCAAGGGGCGCGAATACCTCGGCGCGCGCGGCATCAAGTTCTTCCTGTGGCCGGGCTCGACCATCGCGCGCAAGGCCGGCAAGTGGATGGTGGCCGGCGAGCTGATCGAAACCAGCCGCCTGTTCGGCCGCACGCTGGCGCGCATCGAGCCCGAATGGGTGGAGAAGGTCGGCGCGCACCTGCTGAAGGTGTCGTGGAGCGACCCGCACTGGGAAAAGAAGGCCGGCCAGGTGATGGCTTTCGAGCGCGGCACGCTCTACGGCCTGCCGGTCTACCAGCAGCGCCGCGTGCATTTCGGGCCGACGCAGCCCAGGGAGGCGCGCGAGCTGTTCATCCGCCGCGCGCTGGTCGACGGCGAGTTCGAGACGCGCCTGCCGTTCTTCGCGCACAACCAGCGCCTGGTGCGCGAGATCGAGAACCTTGAGCACAAGTCGCGCCGCCAGGACGTGCTGGTCGACGACGAGCTGATCCACGCCTTCTACGACAGCCAGATCCCGGCCGACATCCACAACACCGTCGCCTTCGAAGGCTGGTACGCCGAGGCCGCCAAGGCCAGCCAGAAGCTGCTGTACCTGAATCGCGACGACCTGATGCGTCACGAGGCGGCCGGCATCACCACCGACCTGTTCCCCAAGACGCTGCCGATCGCCGGCATCGACATGGGCCTCACGTATCACTTCGAGCCCGGCAGCCCGCGCGACGGCGTGACGCTGACGGTGCCGCTCTACGCGCTGAACCAGGTGCCCGCGCAGCGCGCCGAATGGCTGGTGCCCGGCATGCTCAAGGAGAAGGCGCACCTGCTGCTCAAGAGCCTGCCGCAGAAGCTGCGCCGCCACTGCGTGCCGCTGCCCGACTATGCCGCCGGCTTCGTGTCGCGCGTGAGGCTGGGCGACGGCGATCTGCTCGACCGCCTGATCGCCGACGTGCGCGAGCAGACCGGCACGCCGCTCAAGCGCGCCGACTTCAAGCTGGAAACGCTGCCCGCGCATCACTTCATGAACTTCAAGGTGATCGACGAGCACGGCCGCCAGCTCGACATGGGCCGCAACCTGGCCCAACTGCGCGCCGAGCTCGGCGGGCGGGCGCAGCAGACCTTCCAGTCGATCGCCGCCAAGGACGCGGCGGTGGTCGGCGCGCAGGGCGATGGCGCCGGCGCCGGCGCTAGGCCGGGCAAGGCCGGCAAGCCGGACGCCCCGGCCAACCCCGCGCTGTACTCGGGCCTGACCACCTGGAACTTCGGCGAGCTGCCCGAGCTGCTGGAAGTTCGCAAGGGCAGCCAGACGCTGTTCGGCTACCCGGCGCTGGTCGACGGCGGCGACCACTGCGACGTGGAAGTCTTCGACGACCCGGCCGAGGCCGCGCGCATCCACCGGCTCGGCCTGCGCCGGCTGTTCGCGCTGCAGTTGCGCGAGCCGCTGAAGTACCTGGAAAAGAATATTCCCGGCCTGTCGCAGATGGCGATCCAGTTCATGACCCTGGGCACGCAGGACGAACTGCGCAACCAGATCCTGGACGCCGCGCTCGACCGCGCCTGCCTGCAAGACCCGCTGCCCGCCGACGACGCCGGCTTCGGCGCCCGCAAGGACGAGGGCCGCACGCGCCTGACGCTGCTGGCGCAGGAGATCGCCCGGCTGGCCGGCGCGATCCTGGCCGAATACGCCCAGCTGCCGCGCAAGCTGCAGATCGCCAAGCCGTTCGGCGCCGCGTATGCCGACATCGATGCGCAACTGAAGGCGCTGATGCACAAGCGCTTCATCGAGGCGACGCCCTACGCGCAGCTCGCGCACTTCCCGCGCTACCTGAAGGGCATCGCCATGCGCATCGACAAGCTCAAGGCCGATCCGACGCGCGACACCCAGCGCATGCAGGAGATGGCGCCGCTGTTCCAGCAGTATCAGCGCGCCGAGAAGCAGCTGCGCGTGCAGGGGCAGGGCGGCACTGACCCGCGCATGGAGGAATTCCGCTGGATGCTGGAGGAGCTGCGCATCGCGCTGTTCGCGCAGGAACTGCGCACGCCGGTGCCGATGTCGGTGAAGCGGCTGCAGAAGGTGTGGGAGTCGATGCAGCGATAGCCGACTGTCGGTCGGCGGTGCAATGCCTTGCGCCAAGGCAAAAAGTTCCCCCATTTCTTTGCTTTTCTTTTTGATTTTGCGTCATCGGTGCCGCGAGGCCAGCCGTTAAAATGGCGGGCTAAGTTGCTGAATCTTCTCACTATGTCTGCCTCGCGCATTTCGTTTGTTTCCCGTTGGGTTTCGTTGCTGGCGCTCTCGGCCGGCGTGCTTGCGCCGCTTGCCGCACACGCGGAAGTCGTGACCGTGCTCAATTCGGGAGACGCCAGCGTCACCCTGATCGACAAGGATTCGCGCCGGGTGCTGGAGACCTTCCCCATCGGCAAGGAGCCGCATCACCTGATCGCCACGCCGGACGAGAAATCGCTGATCGTCGCCAACGCGGTCGGCAACGAGCTGGTGTTCCTCGACCCGGTCACCGGCAAGATCCAGCAGCGCGTGCCGCGCATCGACGATCCGTACCAGATCGGCTTCTCGCCCGACCAGAAATGGTTCCTGACCACCGGCAACCGCCTGGACCGCGTCGACATCTACCGCTGGGACGGCCACGCGCTGACCATCGCCAAGCAGCTGCCGCTGGCCAAGACGCCCAGCCACATCGCCTTCACCGCCGACAGCAAGGTGGCGTTCGTGACGCTGCAGGATTCCAACGAGGTGGTCGCCATCGACCTGCCCACGCAGACCGTGATGTGGCGCATGACCTCCGGCGCCGCGCCCGCCGGCGTGTGGGTGACCACCGACCAGAAATACCTGCTGGTCGGCATGACCGGCGCGGATTTCGTCGAGGTCATCGACTGGCGCAACCGCATCAGCGTCAAGCGCATTCCTACCGGCAAGGGCGCCCACAACTTCCGCGCGCTGGGCGACAAGCGGCACCTGTTCCTGTCCAACCGCGTCTCGGGCACCATCAGCATCATCGACGAGCAGACGCTCACCAAGGTGGGCGACATCACCGGCCTGCCGCCGGGCCCGGACGACATGGAACTGACCGCCGACGGCAAGCAGCTGTGGGTGACCTGCCGCTGGGCCAAGCGCGTGGCGATCGTCGATGTGGCCAGCCGCAAGGTGGTCGAAGAAATCAAGGTGGGCCGCTCGCCGCACGGCATCTATTTCCGCACGCGCGCGCCGCTGATCTGACGTGAAGACCCTGCAATCCGTTCTGACGATGCTGCGCCCGGTGGCCGCCGCCGCGGCCCTGGGGGCGTGCGCCTCCGCCGTGGCCGCGCCGGGCGGCGTTAACGCGGGTGCGTGCAAGGGCACGGTCTACCTGACGTTCGACACCGGCAGCATGAGCCAAGCCCAGCTGATCGCCGACACGCTGCGCCGGCATCGCATCCGGGCCACCTTCTTCCTCGCCAATGAACAGACCATCCACGGCGACAGCACGCTCGACGATGGCTGGGCGCCGTACTGGAAGTCGCTCGCCGCCGATGGCCACGCCTTCGGTACGCATACCTTCGATCACGTCTACTACAAGGGCGAGGCCGCTCCGGGCAAGGTCCGTTTCCGCCCGCAGTTCGGCGCGCAGGGCGGTCGCAACGTCGTCTGGGGCGAGCCGGAATTCTGCGCCGAGCTCAAGCGCAGCGCCGATCGCTTCCATGCCATGACCGGTCAGCCGATGGACCCGCTGTGGCGCGCGCCGGGCGGCCACCTGTCGGCCGTCACCGAGGGCTGGGCCAAGCAGTGCGGCTTTGCGCATGTGGCGTGGGCCCCGGCCGGCTTCCTCGGCGACGAGCTGCCCTCCGAGCGCTACCCGAACGCCATGCTGCTCGACAAGGCCCTGGCCAACCTGCGCGACGGCGATATCACCATGGCCCATCTGGGCATCTGGTCGCGCAAGGACCCATGGGCCCCGGCCGACCTGGAGCCGCTGATCACCGGCCTGGAGCGCAAGGGCTTCTGCTTCGCCACGCTGCGCGACCATCCGCAGTACAAGGCGTGGTTCGCCGCCCACCCGCCGGCCCGCTGACATGTTCGACTGGGTCGCCGACACCTTCACCCAAGCGCAGGACGTGCTGTTCCAGCATGTCGTGATGCCGCTCACCTATGCCATCGGCATGGGCGGCTACGTGGAGGATGCCTATCCCGGCACCGAATGGCTGCTGATGGGCCTGGTGCAGATCGCCGTGATGCTGCTGGTGCTGCGGCCGCTGGAGCGCTGGCGCCCCGTAGAGCCGATGCAGGACCGCGGCGCCGTGCGGGCGGACATCGTCTACACGCTGTTCCACCGGCTCGGCCTGTTCCCGCTGCTGCTGTTCTTCACGCTGCAGCCGCTGGTCGACGCGCTCGACGGCAAGCTGCGCTTCTGGGGCTGGGCCCACCTGAACGTGGAGGACTGGTGGCCGGGCGTGACCTCCATTCCCATCGTCAGCTTCCTGGTCTACCTGGTGCTGTTCGACCTGCTCGACTACGCGTACCACCGCCTGTCGCACACCTTCCACTGGTGGTGGAACCTGCACGCGCTGCATCACAGCCAGCAGCAGATGACGCTGTGGTCCGACGACCGCAATCACCTGTTCGACGATCTGCTGCACGGCGCGGTGTTTGCCGTCGCGGCACTGGCGATCGGCGTGGAGCCGTCGCAGTACGTGCTGCTGGTTGCCATCTCGCAGCTGCTACAGAGCTTGCAGCACGCCAATGTGCGGCTGCATTTCGGCTGGCTGGGCGACCGGCTGCTGATCTCGCCGCGCTTCCACCGGCTGCATCACGCCATCGGCCTGGGGCATGAGGTACCGGGCAAGCCGGGTGTGCTGGGCGGTTGCAACTTCGGCGTGCTGTTCCCGTGGTGGGACATGCTGCTCGGCACCGCCGTCTTCTCGCCCGAATACCACGCCACCGGCATCCGCGACCAGCTGCCAGCGCCGCGCGGCCGCTCGCGCGACTACGGGCGCGGCGTGCTGCGCCAGCAGTGGCTGGGCGTCAAGCGCCTGCTCGGCCGCGCCTGAGCGGGTGCGTGCAGCGGCGCGGCCTGCTGCGCTGCTGTGCTAGGCTGTCCGCATCCTGAACTCCCGATTTCCGCATGAACGACCTCGTCCGCTCGTTTGGCCGCGCGCTGTTGTCGCAACTGCATCCGCGCATGCTGTTCATGACGCTGCTGCCGTTCATCGTGGCGCTGCTGGTGTGGGGGCCGATCCTCTATTTCGGCTGGAACCCGGTGATGGAGGTGGCGCGCGGCATGCTGGAGGGCTTGCCCCTCACGCACTGGATCTACAGCGGGCTGGACAGCCTGGGCATGACGGGCTTCCGCGCCGTGCTCACGCCGCTGGTGGTGATCGCGGTGCTGGTGCCGGTGATCGTCGTGTCGATCCTGGTGTTCGTCGGCGCGGCCTCGGTGCCGGCCGTGATGCGCTTTCTCGATCGCAGCTACCCGCTGCTGGAGCGCCGTCAGGGCGGCTCGGTGTTCGGCAGCGTGATGCATTCGCTGGGCTGCACGCTGGTGTTTGCCGTGGTGGCCGTCGTCACGCTGCCGCTGTGGCTGATCCCGCCGTTCTTCGCGCTGATCCCGCCGCTGCTGTGGGGCTGGCTGACCTACCGCGTGATGACCTACGACGCGCTGTCCGAGCATGCCACTGCCGACGAGCGCCGCATCATCATGCAGCGCTACCGGCTGCCGCTGCTGGGCATCGGCGTCGCCGTCGGCATGCTGGGCTCGGCGCCGACGCTGCTGTGGGTGTCGTCGGTGGTGACCATCGTGCTGTTTCCGATCATCGCCATCGCGGTGATCTGGCTGTACGTGCTGATCTTCATCTTCTCGGCGCTGTGGTTCGGCCACTTCTGCCTGCGCGCGCTGACCCGGCTGCGCGGCGAGGCACCGCCGCCGACCCGCGTGATCGAGCCGACCGTGATCGACGTCACCCCCGACCTCCCGCGCGAATAAGACAGGACACGATCCCATGGCTTTCGGCATGATCATCATCGGCGACGAGATCCTTTCCGGCCGCCGCGAAGACCAGCATCTGCGCAAGCTGATCGAGGTGCTGCGCGCGCGCGGCCTGTCGCTCGAATGGGCCGAGTACGTCGGCGACCAGCCCGCGCGCATCACCGACGTGCTCAAGCGGACCTTCGCCACCGGCGACGTGGTGTTCTGCACCGGCGGCATCGGCGCCACGCCCGACGATCACACGCGCCAATGCGCCGCCGCCGCGCTGGGCGTGCCGCTGGCGCTGCATCCCGATGCGCGCGAGCAGATCACGCTGCGCATCGCCGAGACCGCCGCCGGCGACCCGCTCAAGGCGGACCTGTCGACGCCCGAGAACCAGCACCGCTTCAAGATGGGCGAGTTTCCGCAAGGCGCGCGCATCATCCCCAACGTCTACAACCGCATCCCCGGCTTCTCCGTGGGCGACCATCACTTCATGCCGGGCTTTCCGGTGATGGCCTGGCCGATGATGGAGTGGGTGCTCGATACCTACTACGCCCACCTGTTCCACAGCGCCCCGCGCGAAGAGCGCTCCTTCCTGGTGTTCGGCTTGCCGGAGTCGCGGCTGACGCCGCTGATGGAGCGCATCGAAGCCGAGTTCGGCGGCGTCAAGGTGTTCAGCCTGCCGAGCGTGGGCGATGCGGCGCGCGGCGAGCGCTACGCGCGCAGCCACATCGACCTCGGCGTGAAGGGGCCGCCCGATGCGGTGGCGCGCGCCTATGCGGTGCTGCGTGAAGGCGCCGCGGCGCTCGGCGGCGAGATTCTGGAGGCAGACGCCGCTGCCGCACCCTGAGCGGTGGGGCCTCGGGCGCGCCGGCGCCCGGAGCGTGCCTGCGGCACGCCGCCGCCGATGCGCGCGGCGAATCCCGCGGGCTGGGAGCGCGCCGCGCGGCAGGCTGGGGGCGTTCCCGTCAGGCGCCTTGCCAAGGCAGGCCTCGGAAGCACCAGCCTTCCACGGTCTTGCGGTGGCCCGCGGCGTCCTTGGCGCCTTCGAAGCCTTCCAGCACATCCATCGCCAGCGCATAGCCGGCCTGCGTTGCCGCCGCCGCCGCGTGCTTGGAGCGCGAGGCGCTGCGGCACAGGAACAGCACCGGCGCATCCTTCGGCACGGCGGCTTCCAGTTCAGCCAGGAAGTCCGGGTTGCGCACGCCGCCCGGATACCGGTTCCATTCCACATGGACGAACTGGCCGGCCGGGACCTGCGGCGCCCCGACCCAGTCCAGTTCGGCACGGGTGCGCACGTCCACCAGGCGGGCCTGCGGATCGGCGGCAAGCAGCGCGGCGGTCTCTTCGGGCGTCAGGGCACCGAAGTACGGCAACTGGCCGGCTTCGCGGCGCGCGGCGGCGGCATCGAGCAGGGCTTCGCGGGTAGGCGTGGTGGCGGTCATGGCAATCGGTGGGGTGGAAAAGCCGCATTTTAATGCCGCTGCCCCGGCGGACGGCGGGGTTTCCCACGGTTGGTGCAAAAAGAGGGTGTTGGCACAAATAGTGTGCCGATCGATCCGCTGCGCACTATGATGGTGCGTTGGCTGATCCGCCCGGACAGCATCCTGTGCGCCGCGCGCGAGGCGGGGTTGCTGGACGATGCCCGATTCCGGTCCAGCCGCACCGTGCCAGTCATGGTCCGGCGCCATCCTGCACTATTTGCGGGAGGCCATGCGCGACATGGGGCAGGAATTGGCATGGTTTCTGCTAAAGTTGTCGCGGTCTTTTTCAGGGGCGTCCAGCCATGCCGGACGGTCCTGCTAGGAAGAAGATGTTCCGGTGCGTGGGGGCGGGGCGCTATGATCCGTCACACAACCGGCTCACAATGTTGCGATATAGCGCTACCAGGAGAATGGCATGTCCCAAAGCATTGCAGACGTGATGAAGCTCGTGAAGGAAAACGACGTCAAGTTCGTCGATTTCCGCTTCACCGATACCAAGGGTAAAGAGCAGCACGTCTCGGTTCCCGTGTCGCATTTCGGCGAAGACAAGTTCGAAAGCGGTCACGCATTCGACGGCTCGTCGATCGCCGGCTGGAAGGGCATCGAAGCTTCGGACATGCTGCTGATGCCGGATTCGAACACCGCCCACATCGACCCGTTCTACGAAGAGCCGACCCTGGTCATGACCTGCGACGTGATCGAACCGTCGGACGGCAAGGGCTACGACCGCGACCCGCGCTCGATCGCCAAGCGCGCTGAAGCCTACCTGAAGAGCACCGGCCTGGGCGACACCGCCTACTTCGGTCCGGAACCCGAATTCTTCATCTTCGACGGCGTGACCTGGAACGTCGACATGCAAGGCTCCTTCGTGAAGATCCATTCCGAAGAAGCACCGTGGTCGTCGGGCAAGGAATTCGAGCACGGCAACTCCGGCCACCGTCCGGGCAAGAAGGGCGGCTACTTCCCGGTCGCCCCGATCGACACGTTCCAGGACATCCGCTCGGAAATGTGCCTGATCCTGGAATCGCTGGGCATTCCGGTTGAAGTGCACCACCACGAAGTAGCGGGCCAAGGCCAGAACGAAATCGGCACGAAGTTCAGCACGCTGGTGCAACGCGCCGACTGGACCCAGCTGCAAAAGTACGTGATCCAGAACGTCGCGCACACCTACGGCAAGACCGCCACGTTCATGCCGAAGCCGGTCGTGGGCGACAACGGTTCGGGCATGCACGTGCACCAGTCCGTGTGGAAGGACGGCCAGAACCTGTTCGCAGGCAACGGCTACGCCGGCCTGTCGGAATTCGCGCTGTACTACATCGGCGGCATCATCAAGCACGCTCGCGCGCTGAACGCCATCACCAACCCGGGCACGAACTCGTACAAGCGTCTGGTGCCGGGCTTCGAAGCACCGGTCAAGCTGGCTTACTCGGCTCGCAACCGTTCGGCTTCGATCCGTATCCCGTACGTTGCCAACCCGAAGGGCCGCCGTATCGAAACGCGCTTCCCGGATCCGCTGTGCAACCCGTACCTGGGCTTTGCCGCGCTGCTGATGGCCGGCCTGGACGGCGTGCAGAACAAGATCCACCCGGGCGAAGCCGCCGACAAGAACCTGTACGACCTGCCGCCGGAAGAGGACGCAAAGATCCCGACCGTGTGCTCGAGCCTCGACCAGGCCCTCGAGTACCTGGACAAGGATCGCGAGTTCCTGACCCGCGGCGGCGTGTTCACCAACTCGATGATCGACGCCTACATCGAGCTGAAGATGGAAGAAGTCACCCGCTTCCGCATGACCACGCACCCGGTCGAGTTCGAGATGTACTACTCGCTGTAACAGGCGGGCGCCCCGCGCGATGCGGCTGCGGGGCGCGGATGCGACAGTGTTGAGGGGTAAGGGCGGCGCAGGTCGCCCTTCCTTTTTGTGAAGCGGGGGATTATGGCTAGAATGGGCGACCGCCGGATTCCGGCGCTCAATTGACGTTTCAGCCAGGTTCCATTCATGTTCCGTCCTTCCTCCCGCATCGCATCCGGACTGCTTGCCGCTCTTGCGGCGCTTGCTGCGCTGTCCGTGCAGGTTCCCGCGCATGCGGATGATGTCTATCTGTGCACCGGCCCGAACGGCGTGCCGGAGTACCGCAACAGCGGCAACGTGAAGGGCTGCCGCAAGCTGTCGCTGCCCGACGTGGTCACGGTGCCGGGCACGCGCAGTCCGCGCAGCGGGGGGGCGGCGGCGCCGGCTGAGTCGAGCAGCAGCTTCCCGCGCGTCGATAGCGCGACGCAGAAGAGCCGTGACGGCGAACGCCGCCGCGTGCTGGAGACCGAGCTGTCGGAAGAGGAGCGCAAGCTCCAGGCGTTGCAGGCCGAGTACAACAACGGCCAGCCCGAGCGCCAGGGCAACGAACGTAACTATCAAAAATATCTCGACCGCACCGCGCAGCTGAAGAGCGACATCGAGCGTAGCCAGGCCAATGTCGAATCCATCCGCCGGGAGCTGTCCAACCTGAAGGAGTAGTACTGTGATGCGTCGACTGATCCGCAAAGCGGCCCACCGCGATGACCAGGAACAGACGACGCCATCCGCGCCGCCCGCCGCCCTTCCGGACGCTCGGGACGCTCCGGCCGGTGGCCGCGCCGCGCCGGCGATGCCGCCTCTGCCGTTCTCGCACAGTGCGCCGCCGTCGTATCCCGGGCTCGATGCCGTGCCCAATCCCGTCCTCTTCGTCCGCCATCCGTCGCTGACGATCTTCTACGCCAATCCCGCCGCCGAGGCCACGCTGGCCGTGTCGCGCCGCCAGCTGGTGGGCATGTCGCTGCATGAGCTGTTCGCCGATCCGGTCGAGCTGAGGGAGATGATCGGCACGGTGGCGGGCCGCCTGTTCGACGCCAAGCGCCGCGACCTGACGCTCGAACGGCCGGGCCACGAGGCGCTGCACGTGCACGCGGTGGTCGGCACCATCGATTTCGAGCCGGGCTGCGTCCTGCTGGAGCTGCTGCCCAACGAGCAGAAGATGCGCAGCGAGCGCGAAGAGCGCCTGCTGGACCTCACCTCCGCCAACAAGGAACTGATCCGCAACCTGGCGCACGAGATCAAGAACCCGCTGGGCGGCATCCGCGGCGCGGCGCAGTTGCTGGAGTTCGAACTGCCCGAGCGCGCGCTGCGCGAGTACACCCAGGTCATCATCAAGGAGTCCGACCGGCTGCAGACGCTGGTGGACCGCCTGCTGGAGCCCCACCGGCACCCGCACATCGTCGGCGACGTGAACATCCACGAGGTGCTCGAGCGCGTGCGCTCGGTGGTGCTGGCGGAGTTTCCGCAGGGCCTGCGCATCGTGCGCGACTACGACGCCAGCCTGCCCGAGTTCCGCGGCGACAAGGAGCAGCTGATCCAGGCCGTGCTCAACATCGTTCACAACGCGGCGCATGCCCTGGGGCCGCGCATCGCCCAGGGCAATGGCGAAATCATTCTGCGCACGCGGGTGGCGCGCCAGGTCACGATCGCCAAGCGTCTCTACAAGCTGGCATTGGACTTGCATGTGGTGGACAACGGTCCTGGTATCCCGGACGACATCCGCGAGCGCATCTTCTTCCCGCTGGTGTCCGGACGGGAAGGGGGGAGCGGGCTGGGCCTGACGCTGGCGCAGACCTTCGTGCAGCAGCACGACGGCCTGATCGAATGCGACAGCAGGCCGGGCCTGACCGATTTCCGCATCCTGGTGCCGCTGCATTGACGGCGGCGGCATCGGGGGCCCAGGCGATCTGAAGTCAAGCTGACACACAACACATGAAGCCAATCTGGATAGTCGACGACGATCAATCCATCCGCTGGGTCCTCGAGAAGGCGCTGGCGCGGGAGAGCCTGCTGTCGCGCAGCTTCACCAATGCCCGCGACGCGCTCAACGCGCTCGAAGAAGAAACGCCGCAGGTGCTGATCTCCGACGTTCGCATGCCGGGCGGTTCGGGGCTGGACCTGCTGCAGACCATCAGGGGCCGGCATCCGGGCCTGCCGGTCATCATCATGACGGCGTATTCCGACCTGGACAGCGCCGTGGCGGCGTTCCAGGGCGGCGCCTTCGAATATCTCGCCAAGCCGTTCGACGTGGACCGCGCGGTCGAGCTGATCCGCCGCGCGCTCGAAGAAAGCCTGCGCGAGGAAGAGATCGATGACCGGCTGGGCGATGCGCCCGAGATCCTCGGCCAGGCGCCGGCGATGCAGGATGTGTTCCGCGCCATCGGCCGGCTGTCGCAGTCGAACGTGACGGTGATGATCACCGGCGAGTCCGGCACCGGCAAGGAACTGGTGGCGCGCGCGCTGCACAAGCACAGCCCGCGGGCAAGCGGCCCGTTCATCGCGCTCAATACCGCGGCGATCCCCAAAGACCTGCTGGAATCCGAGCTGTTCGGCCATGAGCGCGGCGCCTTCACCGGCGCGCAGACCATGCGTCGCGGCCGCTTCGAGCAGGCCGAGGGCGGCACGCTGTTCCTCGATGAGATCGGCGACATGCCGTTCGACCTGCAGACGCGCCTGCTGCGCGTGCTGTCGGACGGGCATTTCTACCGGGTGGGCGGCCACAACCCGCTCAAGGCTAACGTGCGCGTCATCGCGGCCACGCACCAGAACCTGGAGACGCGCGTCAAGGACGGCCTGTTCCGCGAAGACCTGTTCCACCGCCTCAACGTGATCCGCCTGCGGCTGCCGGCGCTGCGCGAGCGTCCGGAAGACATCACGCTGCTGGCGCGGCATTTCCTGCAGAAGAGCGCGAAGGAACTGGGCGTGGAGCCCAAGCGCATGTCGGACGAGGCGCTGTCGCACGTCGCCACGCTGCCGTTCCCGGGCAACGTGCGCCAGCTCGAGAACCTCTGCAACTGGCTGACCGTGATGGCGCCGGCGCAGACCATCGAGATCAAGGATTTGCCGCATGACCTCGTGCGCGGCACCAGCCAGATGCTGCCGGGCACGGCCGAGCTGATGGCGGCGGGGCGTGCGGTGGCGGGCGAGCCGCCTTTCGGTGCCGATGCCCGTGCCGCCGGCGCTGAGGCACCGGTGGCCGCGGGCGCGGCGACGGGGGCTTCCGCCGTATCCGGCTGGGAACGCGCGCTGGCCGGCGAGGCCCGCGCACTGCTCGAGGCCGGCCAGCCCGATGTCATGGATGCGCTGACCCGCCGCTTCGAGCGGGCCATCCTCGAAGCCGCCCTCGGCGTCACGCGCGGGCGTCGGGTCGAAGCGGCCACGCGCCTGGGCATCGGCCGCAACACCATCACCCGCAAATTGCAGGAACTCGGCTTCGACTGACACCGCAGCGAAGCCGGTCCAACCGGATATCGTCGAGCTTGGCGATTGGGATTGGGCGGATTTCCGTAAGGGAATCCGCCTCTTTTTTTATCTACAGGGTCCGCTCAGTGCAGGCGGTGCTTGAGCTGCGACAGTTCCGCGTACGTGCGCATCACGGCGGTCTGGACCGTGTGGTCGACCTTGCCGGCGCTCTGGCAGGCCATCTTGGCGCGGTCCGATGCGGCTTCCAGCCTGTCGATGGCCTCGACGAATGACTGCTCGTCCTTGGCGCTTTCCAGCCGCGCGTGATATTGGCGGGCCTGCTCATCCAACTGCTGGATTGATTGCTTTAGCGTGTCCGGCACGTTGTCGTGCGTGGCGCAGGCCTGGGCGAGTTCCGCAATGGTGTGTTCGGCGTGTTCGAAACGCTGGCGAAGTTTCTGGGTTTGCATCAGAGGCTCCTGTCGAATGGGAAAGGAACGCTGCGAATGCACCACAATGAGGCGAATACGTGGCGCGAAACGGTGCAGCGCCCAAGACTGGCGCAAGCGGCGTGCCGCGTGCCGGAGCCGGTACATCGGAAGGCGGGCGGGACGGCCCGGGCGGCCATCCCGGATGCGCTGCTCAGGGGCGCGGGGCCGGCAGCGCGGGCGCACGTGCCCCAAGAATGCGCTCGGCCACCTCGGCAAAGCCCGCGCCGCCTTCGCCCGACGTGAGATAGGCCGGCGGTACCGGCAGCGTATCGATCACATCCAGCACGTTGGCAACGCCCACGGACAGCGGGAAGAACTCGAACATGGCGGCATCGTTGGCCGAGTCGCCGACGAACAGCCAGTGCTCGCGCTCGGCATGCAGGTCCATGGCGAAGGCGCGCCGCCCCAGGGCGATGCTGGCGCTCAGCTTGTCGTGCCTGCCGAACCAGCCGTTGACGTGGATCGAGCTGACCGTCGCGTGCATGCCGTGCGTGCGCATGATGTCGACGATGTGCCGGATGGCCACCTGCGGCAGCGGGGGCACCTGCTCGGCGTGATCGATGGCCAGGTCGGCGGCATGCCACGCCTGGTCGGTGGCCAGCGCCGTGCCGGGCACCGCGCGCAGGATCTCCGCGCCGATCTCGCGGATGCGCTCCAGGTTGCGCAGGCGGGTCTGCGCGTCGTCGACGAAATCGGAGGCGAGATGACCGAGCGCGTCGACCCGCATGGCGAAGGCGCCGTTCTCGCCGATCACCGCATCGACCGGCCACAGCCGCGCGATGACTTCGCACCACGCGATCGATCGCCCCGTCACCGGCACGACCTTGACGCCGGCCCGGTGCAGGCGCTCCAGCGCGGTGTAGGCCTGGGCCGGCAGCTTGCCGCGCGTGGTCAGCGTGCCATCCACATCGGTGAACACCCCGACGACATGCCGCAGTGCATCATCGGAGAGCTGGTGCAGGGCCAGCGGGATGCGGCGCGCGGCAAGCGCGGACGCGGCTGCGGGGGCATTGGCGGGCTTGGTGGTCGGGGCGAGCATGCTGCGGTTGCGAAGAGAGTCGGCTTCAATTCATTCTAACGGTGCTGCGCCGGCCGGCCCTGGAGGGAATCCCCGATTTCTTTGCGGCGCAAAGCCATCTAACATGCCGCTGTCATAAAAAATGCCCGACCGGCCGGATAGAGTCGGGCGCGCCGCGGGTCGGCAAAGGCCCGCCGGGAAGCCATAACCGAGGAGGAGTGATGACGATCCAGAAGATTGCGGGGGCAGTGGCCGTGTTGGCGGCCTGCACGTTTGCGCAAGCCGCGCATGCCGTGACCGAGATTCAGTGGTGGCACTCGATGGAGGGCGCCCTGAACGACAAGGTGAACGAGCTTGCCAACAAGTTCAACGCCAGCCAGCCCGACTACAAGGTCGTGCCCGTCTACAAGGGCCAGTACGACGAATCGCTGGCCGCCGGCATCGCGGCCTTCCGCGCCGGCAACGCGCCGGCCATCCTGCAGGTCTTCGAGGTCGGCACCGCGACCATGATGAACGCCCGCGGCGCCATCGTGCCGGTCGCCAAGGTGATGAAGGACGCCGGCGAGAAGTTCGACCCCAAGGCCTACGTGCCGGCGGTGGCGGGCTACTACACGTCGAACAAGGGCGAGATGCTGTCGTTCCCGTTCAACAGTTCGACGACGATCCTGTACTACAACAAGGACGCCTTCAAGAAGGCCGGCCTCGACCCGAACAAGCCGCCCGCGACGTGGCAGGAGGTCGCCGTCGACGCGGCCAAGCTCAAGGCGGCCGGCTTCGCGTGCGGCTACACCACCGACTGGCAGTCGTGGGTGCACCTGGAGAGCTTCTCGGCGTGGCACAACGTGGCGTTTGCGACCGAGAACAACGGCTTCGGCGGCGCGAAGGCGCGCCTGATCTTCAACGGTCCGGTGCAGGTGCAGCACATCGAGCATCTGCTCGACATGGAGAAGAAGGGCTACTTCACCTACGCCGGCCGCAAGGACGAGCCCAAGGCCAAGTTCATCGCGGGCGAGTGCGCCATGCACACCGGCTCGTCGGCGGCGCTGGCCAATATCCGCAAGAACGCCAAGTTCAGCTTCAGCCCCGCGCCGCTGCCGTACGAGGCGGGCGTGCCGGGCGCGCCGCAGAACACCATCATCGGCGGCGCCTCGCTGTGGGTGATGGGCGGCCACAAGCCCGAAGAGTACAAGGGGATCGCCAAGTTCTTCTCCTTCCTGTCGCGCCCCGATATCCAGTCCGACTGGCACCAGTCGACCGGCTATTTGCCGGTGACGATGCAAGCGTACGAAATGACCCGGCAGTCGGGCTTCTATGACAAGAACCCGGGCGCCGACGTGGCCGTCAAGCAGATGATCGTCCGGACGACCGACAAGTCGCGCGGCATCCGCCTGGGCAACTTCCCGCAGATCCGCTCGGTGATCGACGAAGAACTCGAAGCCGTGTGGGCGGGCAAGAAGTCGCCGAAGGAAGCGCTGGACAGCGCGGTCGCGCGCGGCAACGACCTGCTGGCCCGCTTCGAGAAGACCGTCAAGGAGTAAGCGCGCGGTCGCACATGCCGTAAGCCGCCGGTCCCGCATGCGCGGGGCGGCGGCGCGTTTTGGGAGTTCCCATGGAAAAGCGGGTCGTATTCCGGTCGCGCTGGCTGCCCTATGCGCTGGTGGCCCCGCAGATCGCCGTCACCCTGGTGTTCTTCTTCTGGCCGGCGGGGCAGGCGCTGTACCAGTCGCTGCTGCGGCAGGATGCCTTCGGCATGAATCTCGACTTCGTCGGGCTGGAGAACTTCGCCGATCTGTTCGCCGATCCGACCTACCTCGGCTCGTTCCGGACCACGGCGGTGTTCGCCATCGGCGTGGCCGTCGTGGGGCTGTCCACGTCGCTGGCGCTGGCCTACTTCGCCGACCGCGCGCTGCGCGGCGCCGCCTTCTACAAGATGCTGCTGATCTGGCCCTACGCGGTCGCGCCGGCCGTGGCGGGCGTGCTGTGGAGCTTCCTGTTCAACCCGTCGCTGGGCATCGTCTCGTTCGTGATCCGCAGGATGGGCGTGGACTGGAACTTCGTGCTCAACGGCGGGCAGGCGCTGCTGCTGGTCGTCGTCATCGCGGCGTGGAAGCAGATCAGCTACAACTTCCTGTTCTTCCTGGCCGGGCTGCAGAGCATCCCGAAATCGCTGATCGAGGCGGCGGCCATCGACGGCGCGGGCCCGTGGAAGCGGTTCTGGTCGATTGTCTTCCCGCTGCTGTCGCCCACGACCTTTTTCCTGATGGTGGTGAACGTGGTGTACGCCTTCTTCGACACCTTCGCCATCATCGATTCGGTCACGCAGGGCGGGCCGTTCAAGGCGACCGAAACGCTGGTGTTCAAGGTGTACCAGGACGGCGTGCGCGGGCTCGACATCGGCGGCTCGGCCGCGCAGTCGGTGATCCTCATGGCGGTGGTGATCGCGCTGACCATCGTGCAGTTCCGCTACGTCGAGCGCAAGGTCCAGTACTGAGGAGCGCGACCATGATCGAACGCCGTCCGTTCCTGGATGTCCTGACCCACCTCGTGCTGATCCTGGGCGTGGTGGTGGTGGCCTTTCCGGTCTACGTGGTCTTCGTCGCGTCCTCGCTGGCGGCCGAAGACGTGCTGCAGGCGCCGATGACGCTGATCCCCGGCCCGCACCTGATCGACAACTACCGCGAGGTGCTCGCGCACGGCATGGGCAACTCCGCCACGCCGGTCGGCATCATGCTGATGAACAGCCTGATCATGGCGCTGGGCATCTCGCTGGGCAAGATCGCGATCTCCATCATCTCGGCCTTTGCCATCGTCTATTTCCGCTTTCCGCTGCGCAAGACCTTCTTCTGGCTGATCTTCGTCACGCTGATGCTGCCGGTGGAGGTGCGCATCCTGCCGACCTACAAGGTGGTGTCGGATCTCGGTATGCTCAACAGCTACTTCGGCCTGACCATCCCGATCATCGCCTCGGCCACCGCCACGTTCCTGTTTCGCCAGTTCTTCCTGACCATTCCCGACGAGCTCGCCGAGGCCGCGCGCATCGACGGCGCCGGGCCGCTCAAGTTTTTCTGGGACGTGGTGCTGCCGCTGTCGCGCACCAGCATCGCGGCACTGTTCGTGATCCAGTTCATCTACGGCTGGAACCAGTACCTGTGGCCGCTACTGATCACCACCGAGCGGGACATGACGCCGATCGTGCTGGGCGTCACGCAGATGATCTCGCGCTCGGGCGATTCCGCCACCGACTGGAACCTGCTGATGGCCACCGTGATGCTGGCCATGGTGCCGCCCGCGCTGGTGGTGATCGGCATGCAGCGGTGGTTCGTGAAGGGCCTGGTGGAAACCGAAAAATAGCAAACCGCGCAAGGAGAAGGCGACCCGCCTATGGCAAAACTGTCTCTACGCAACGTCCAGAAGCACTACGCCGGCCTGCCGGTCGTGCACGGCATCGACATGGAGATCGGCGACGGGGAGTTCATCGTCATCGTCGGGCCGTCGGGCTGCGGCAAGTCCACGCTGCTGCGCATGGTGGCCGGCCTGGAGGCGATCACCGGCGGCGAGGTCTGGATCGGCGATCGCGTGGTCAACGAGCTGGAGCCGGCCGAGCGCGACATCGCCATGGTGTTCCAGAACTACGCGCTGTATCCGCACATGACCGTGTTCGACAACATGGCGTACGGCCTGAAGATCCGCGGGCTGCCCAAGAGCGAGATCCTGGCGCGCGTGCAGCAGGCCGCCGGCATCCTCGAGCTCGGCAAGCTGCTCGAGCGCAAGCCGCGCCAGCTCTCGGGCGGGCAGCGCCAGCGCGTGGCGATGGGCCGCGCCATCGTGCGCGAGCCGGCGGTGTTCCTGTTCGACGAGCCGCTGTCCAACCTGGACGCCAAGCTGCGCGTGCAGATGCGGCTGGAGCTCAAGGAGCTGCACCGCCGCCTGCGCACCACCAGCCTGTACGTGACGCACGACCAGGTCGAGGCGATGACGCTGGCCGACCGCATGATGGTGCTCAGCGGCGGCCGCGTCGAGCAGATCGGCACGCCGCTGGAAGTCTATGCGCGTCCGGCCAGCACCTTCGTCGCCGGCTTCATCGGCTCGCCGCCGATGAACCTCGTGCCGGTGTCGCGCCACGCGGGCGAGGGCGCCCAGATCCGTGTCGACGGCGCGCAGGCGGACGATGCGCCCGCCACGCTCGGTCACCTGCCGATGGGTTTGCATCTGCCCGAGCACGCGCTGATGGGCCTGCGCCCCGAGCACATCGAGCCGTGCGCCGCCGACCAGGCCATCGCCTTGGTCGAGGTGCGGCTGGTCGAGACGCTCGGCGCCGATGCGTTTGCCTATGGCGCGCTCGCCGGCCATCCGGTCGTCGTCCGGATGGACCCGCACGCCAGCGTCAAGGCCGGCGACCGGCTGCCCATCACCGCCTCGGCCGACCACCTGCACTGGTTCGATCCGCAGACCACCCGCCGCATCGAGGTCCTGGCATGAGCGAAGCACGCGCCCTGCCGGTCTGGCCGTATCCGCGCGCCATTGCCCACCGGGGTGCGGGCAAGCTCGCGCCCGAGAACACGCTGGCGGCGTTTCGCCACGGCGCCGGGTTCGGCTACCGCATGTTCGAGTTCGATGTGAAGCTGTCGGGCGACGGCGTGGCCGTGCTGCTGCACGACGCCACGCTGGAGCGCACCACCAGCGGCCACGGGCGCATCGACGCGCTGTCGTTCGGCCAGATCGCGCAGCTGGACGCCGGCAGTTGGCACAGCCCGGCCTTTGCCGGCGAGCCGGTGCCGACGCTGGCGGCCGTCGCCCGCTACCTGCGCGCCAACGGCTTGCTGGCCAATATCGAGATCAAACCGGTGCCCGGCACGGAGTGGCGGACCGGCGCGGCGGTCGCGCTGGATGCCAGCACCCTGTGGGCCGACGCCGGGGTGCCGCCGCTGCTGTCGTCGTTCTCGGAGGCGGCGCTGGCCGCCGCGCGCGAGGCCGCGCCGGAGCTGCCGCGCGCCTTGCTGCTGGACACCCTGCCGGCGGACTGGCTGGATCGCCTGCGCGCGCTGGATTGCGTCGCGCTCGATGCCAACCATCGTGCCCTGACGCCGGAGGTGATCGCCACTGCCCATGCTGCGGGCTTCCGCGTCTGCTGCTATACCGTCAACGACCTGGAGCGCGCCCGCCTGCTGTGGGGCGCCGGACTGGACGGCCTGATCACCGACCGGGTCGACCACATCGAGCCATCCGGCACGTGACGGCGCCGATTTCTGATGCAACAACGCAACGTTTTATTGTTGTGCCAAGGAATCAGAATATCGCTCATAAACGTGCTATGCTTTTTGCCGCGAAGACTTTAGGTCCTTCCCGCACAACTTGTCTGTCAAAGCTGTTTCGGTGCCTCACCCCGCCACGCGCGATGCGGTCCGACCAGGTGATTTCAGGCGACACAAAGTTTGCGATCCGCTAACCGGTCAAGCCGTGTCGCGGAAGGTTGATGAACCCGCTGAACTCCGGCAGACCCGGAGAAAGGTGAGCGCCCCATGACTGAGCTGTACAAGCAGTATCTGGACACTTCGTACCTGTCCGGCGGCAATGCCGCATACGTTGAAGACCAGTACGAAGCCTATCTCCAGGATCCCACTTCCGTCAGCGAGGCTCTGCGCGCGTATTTCGATGCGCTGCAGAACATCCCCGCCGTCGACGGTTCCAACGCCCGGGATATCCCCCACGCCCCGATCATCACGTCGTTCGCCGAGCGCGCCAAGCAGGGCCCGATCAAGACGATCGTCGCCTCCGCCGACTCGGACATGGGCCGCAAGCGCGTGGCCGCGACGCAGCTGATCGCCGCCTACCGCAACGTGGGCCTGCGCTGGGCCGACCTGGATCCGCTCAAGCGTCAAGAGCGCCCGCCGGTACCGGATCTGGACCCGGCCTTCTACGGTTTCAACGAAGCCGATCAGGACATCGTCTTCAACGCCAGCAATACGTACTTCGGCAAGGAAACGATGGGCCTGCGCGAGCTGCTCAACAACCTGCGCGAAACGTACTGCGGCTCGATCGGCGCCGAATTCATGTACGTCAGCGACCAGGCGCAGAAGCGCTGGTGGCAGGAACGCCTGGAGAGCATCCGCTCCAAGCCGACCTTCTCCGCTGAAAAGAAGAAGCACATCCTGGAACGCCTGACGGCCGCCGAAGGCCTCGAGCGCTTCCTCCACACCAAGTACGTCGGCCAGAAGCGCTTCTCGCTCGAAGGCGGCGAGAGCTTCATCGCGGCGATGGACGAACTGATCCAGCACGCCGGCGAGAAGGGCGTGCAGGAAATCGTGATCGGCATGGCCCACCGCGGCCGTCTGAACGTGCTGGTCAACACGCTGGGCAAGATGCCGGCGGACCTGTTTGCCGAATTCGAAGGCAAGCACGTGGACGACCTGCCGGCCGGCGACGTGAAGTACCACAAGGGCTTCTCGAGCGACGTCACGACCCCGGGCGGCCCCGTCCACCTGTCGCTGGCGTTCAACCCGTCGCACCTGGAAATCGTCAACCCGGTGGTGGAAGGCTCGGTCAAGGCGCGCCAGGAACGCCGCGGCGACAAGACCGGCGAGCAAGTGCTGGCCGTGCAGGTGCACGGTGACGCGGCCTTCGCCGGCCAGGGCGTCGTGATGGAAACGCTCAACCTCGCGCAGACGCGCGGCTACGGCACGGGCGGCACCATCCACATCGTCATCAACAACCAGATCGGCTTCACCACCTCCGACCCGCGCGACTCGCGTTCCACGCTGTACTGCACGGACGTGGTCAAGATGATCGAAGCGCCGGTGCTGCACGTGAACGGCGACGATCCGGAAGCCGTCGTGCTGGCCATGCAGCTG
Source organism: Ralstonia pseudosolanacearum (assembly GCF_024925465.1). Taxonomy (NCBI): domain Bacteria; kingdom Pseudomonadati; phylum Pseudomonadota; class Betaproteobacteria; order Burkholderiales; family Burkholderiaceae; genus Ralstonia; species Ralstonia pseudosolanacearum. Next base: position 1,775,484 of record NZ_CP103852.1, read on the forward strand.
GCGATCGACTTCCGCACCGAGTTCAAGAAGGACGTCGCGGTCGACATCATCTGCTTCCGCAAGCTCGGCCACAACGAGCAAGACACGCCGGCGATGACGCAGCCGCTGATGTACAAGAAGATCGGCCAGCACCTCGGCACGCGCAAACTGTACGCAGACAAGCTCGTCACGCAGAACACCCTGAAGGCCGAGGAGCCGGACGGCCTGGTGCAGGAATACCGCGCCGCCATGGACGCCGGCAAGCACACGGTCGACCCGGTGCTGTCGAACTTCAAGAACAAGTTCGCGGTGGACTGGCTGCCGTTCCTGAACCGCAAGTGGACGGACTCGGCCGACACCGCCGTGCCGATGGCCGAACTCAAGCGTCTGGCCGAGCGCATCACCGCCATCCCCGACCACTTCAAGGTGCACCCGCTGGTCGAGCGCGTGGTCAACGACCGCGCCAAGATGGGCCAGGGCGAGCAGGCGCTGGACTGGGGCATGGGCGAGCATCTGGCCTTCGCCTCGCTGGTGGCTTCGGGCTACCCGGTGCGCATCACCGGCCAGGACGCCGGCCGCGGCACGTTCACGCACCGCCACGCCGTGCTGCACGACCAGAACCGCGAGCGCTGGGACGCCGGTTCGTACATCCCGCTGCAGAACGTGTCGGACAACCAGGCACCGTTCACCGTGATCGACTCGGTGCTGTCCGAAGAGGCCGTGATGGGCTTCGAGTACGGCTATTCGTCGGCCGAGCCGAACACCATGGTGATCTGGGAAGCCCAGTTCGGCGACTTCGCCAACGGCGCGCAGGTCGTGATCGACCAGTTCATCTCGTCGGGTGAAGTGAAGTGGGGCCGTGCCTCGGGCCTGACGCTGATGCTGCCGCACGGCTACGAAGGCCAGGGTCCGGAGCACAGCTCGGCGCGCATGGAGCGCTACCTGCAGCTCTGCGCCGACCACAACATGCAAGTGGTGCAGCCGACCACGCCGGCGCAGATCTTCCACCTGCTGCGCCGCCAGATGATCCGCCTGTTCCGCAAGCCGCTGATCATCATGACGCCGAAGTCGCTGCTGCGCAGCAAGGACGCCGTGTCGCCGCTGACCGATCTGGCCAAGGGCCACTTCGAGACGGTCATCGCCGATCACGAAGAGCTGAATGCGGCCAAGGTCAAGCGCATCGTGGCCTGCTCGGGCAAGGTCTACTACGACCTGGTCAACGCGCGCAAGGAACGCGGCCTGACCGACACCGCCATCATCCGTGTCGAGCAGCTGTATCCGTTCCCGCACAAGGCGTTCGCGGCCGAGCTCAAGAAGTACCCGAACCTTGCCGAAGTGGTGTGGTGCCAGGACGAACCGCAGAACCAGGGCGCCTGGTTCTTCGTGCAGCACTACATCATGGAGAACATGAGCGAGGGTCAGAAGCTGGGCTACGCCGGCCGTCCGGCCTCGGCTTCGCCGGCCGTGGGCTACTACGCCAAGCACAACGAGCAGCAGAAGGCGCTGATCGACGCCGCCTTCTCCAAGCTCAAGGGCTTCGTGCTGACCAAGTAAGCGGCCAATGCACCAGGGCGGCGGCTCCGACCGTCGCCTTGGCGCATCTTCGCCTCCCGCATTCCATCGCATACACGCATTGAATTGAAGCGGCGCGCCCGGCAAGGGGCGCCGCGCACATGATCCAAGGAACCACCGAAATGGCTATCGTTGATGTCAAGGTCCCGCAGTTTTCCGAATCCGTCGAAGAAGGCACGCTGATCTCCTGGAAGAAGAAGCCGGGTGAAGCCGTGGCCGTGGACGAAGTCCTGGTCGAAATCGAGACCGACAAGGTCGTGCTGGAAGTGCCGGCTCCGTCGGCCGGCGTGCTGGCCGAAGTGCTGGTGGCCGATGGCGCCACCGTGACGTCGGAACAGCTGCTGGCCAAGATCGACACCGAAGGCAAGGCGGGCGCCGCTGCCCCGGCTGCCGCCGCACCGGCTCCGGCCGCTGCCGCGCCTGCACCGGTCGCCGCTGCGTCGGCTGCCGCTGCCGCCACGGGCGGCGTGGCCATGCCGTCGGCTGCCAAGCTGATGGCCGAAGCCAACCTGTCGGCTGGCCAAGTGGCCGGCACCGGCCGCGATGGCCGCATCACCAAGGGCGACGTGCTGGGTGCCGTGGCCGGCGGTGCCAAGCCGGCTCCGGCCGCCGCGCCGCAAGCCGCACGTCCGGCTCTGCAGCAAGTGGCCGCCCCGGTGGACTTCGCCGCCCTGGGCGACCGTCCGGAAGAGCGCGTGCCGATGAGCCGCCTGCGCGCCCGCATTGCCGAGCGCCTGGTGCAGTCGCAGTCGACCAACGCCATCCTCACCACCTTCAATGAAGTCAACATGAAGCCGGTGATGGACCTGCGCGCCAAGTTCAAGGACCAGTTCGAGAAGGCCCACGGCGTGAAGCTGGGCTTCATGTCGTTCTTCGTGAAGGCGGCCGTCCACGCACTGAAGAAGTACCCGGTCATCAACGCCTCGGTGGACGGCAACGACATCGTCTACCACGGCTACTTCGACATCGGTATCGCGGTCGGCTCGCCGCGCGGCCTGGTGGTGCCCATCCTGCGCAACGCCGACCAGATGAGCCTGGCCGACATCGAGAAGAAGATCGCCGAGTTCGGCCAGAAGGCCCGCGACGGCAAGCTGACGCTGGACGACCTGACCGGCGGCACGTTCTCGATCTCCAACGGCGGCACCTTCGGCTCGATGCTGTCGACCCCGATCATCAACCCGCCGCAATCGGCCATCCTGGGCGTGCACGCGACCAAGGATCGCGCCGTGGTGGAGAACGGCCAAGTCGTCGTCCGCCCGATGAACTACCTGGCCATGTCCTACGACCACCGCATCATCGACGGCCGCGAAGCCGTGCTGGGCCTGGTGGCCATGAAGGAAGCGCTGGAAGATCCCGCACGCCTGCTGCTGGACCTGTAATCGACCGCGTTGATGACCCGAGACGCCGCCGCTGCTGTTGCCTGCAGCGCGCGGCGGCGTCCGATTCGAGGATTTCTCCATGAGCAAACAATTTGACGTGCTGGTGATCGGCGCCGGCCCCGGCGGCTACATTGCCGCGATCCGTGCCGGCCAACTGGGCCTGAACGTGGCCTGCTGCGAAGACAATGCCTACGACGATCCGAAGGGTGAGCCGCGCCTGGGCGGCACCTGCCTGAACGTCGGCTGCATTCCGTCCAAGGCGCTGCTGGCCTCGTCGGAAGAGTTCGAGAACGTGAACCACCACCTGGCCGACCACGGCATCACGGTGGAGGGCGCCCGCGTCGATGTCGCCAAGATGCTCAAGCGCAAGGACGACATCGTCGGCAAGATGACTAAGGGCATCGAGTTCCTGTTCCGCAAGAACAAGGTGACGCTGCTCAAGGGCCACGGCAAGTTCGTCGGCAAGACCGACGCCGGCTACCAGGTCGAGATCGCGGGCAAGGCCGGCACGGAAGTCGTGACCGCCAAGCACGTGATCATCGCCACCGGCTCGAAGGCCCGCCACCTGCCGGGCGTGCCGGTCGACAACGTGACCATCGCCGACAACGAAGGCGCGCTGAAGTTTGGCGAAGTGCCGAAGAAGCTGGGCGTGATCGGCGCCGGCGTGATCGGCCTGGAGCTGGGCTCGGTGTGGCGTCGCCTGGGTTCGGAAGTGACGATTCTCGAAGCACTGCCGAGCTTCCTCGGCGCGGCGGACGAGTCGGTCGCCAAGGAAGCCAACAAGCTGCTGAACAAGCAGGGCCTGAAGATCAACGTCGGCGTGAAGGTCGGCGAGATCGAATCGTCGGCCAAGGGTGTGAAGGTGAACTACACCGACGCCGCCGGCGCTGCACAAGTGCTGGAGTGCGACAAGCTGATCGTCTCGATCGGCCGCGTGCCGAACACCGACAACCTGGGCCTGGACGCGATCGGCCTGGCAGCGGACCCGCGCGGCTTCATCGAGGTGGACGACCACTGCGCGACCAAGCTGCCGAACCTGTGGGCGATCGGCGACGTGGTGCGCGGCCCGATGCTGGCGCACAAGGCCGAAGACGAAGGCGTGGCCGTGGCCGAGCGCATCGTCGGCCAGAAGCCGCACATCGACTACAACTGCATTCCGTGGGTGATCTACACCTTCCCGGAAATCGCCTGGGTCGGCAAGACCGAGCAGCAGCTCAAGGCCGAGGGCCGCGAGATCAAGGCGGGCCAGTTCCCGTTCATGGCCAACGGCCGTGCGCTGGGCATGGGCGCGTCCGACGGCTTCGTCAAGGTGATCGCCGACGCCAAGACCGACGAGATCCTGGGCGTGCACATCGTTGCCGCCAATGCATCGGATCTGGTGGCGGAAGCCGTGGTGGCGATGGAGTTCAAGGCCGCGGCGGAAGATATCGGCCGCATCTGCCATCCGCACCCGTCGATGTCCGAAGTGATGCGCGAGGCCGCGCTGGCTGTCGACAAGCGTCAGCTGAACATGTAATCGCACGCCATCAGGCGAGCACGGTGCCCGGTCATCCGCAAGATGCCGGGCATCGGTCCATTTGGGCCACCGAACGGCCGGCCCCACGCAGATGAACGTCCAGGAAACCTACCTGAAGGAACTGAAGGCGCGCGGCTACCAGCCCGACGAGGCGCAGCAGCGCGCGGTTGATCGCCTGCAGCTGTGCTACGACGAATGGGTGGCCTACAAGGCCAGGCGTTCGAGCACCTTGCGCAAGCTGCTGGTGCGCCCGGAGCTGCCGCGCGGCGTCTACATGTGGGGCGGGGTGGGGCGCGGCAAGTCGTTCCTGATGGATGCCTTCTACAGCTGCGTGCCGGTGGTGCGCAAGACGCGCCTGCACTTCCACGAGTTCATGCGCGAGGTGCACCGCCAGCTCGAAGAGCTGCGTGGCCGCGCCGATCCGCTCGATGAACTCGCGCGCCGCATCGCCAAGCGCTATCGCCTGATCTGCTTCGATGAATTCCACGTCAGCGACGTCGCCGATGCGATGATCCTGCACCGCCTGCTCGATCAGCTCTTCGCCAACGGCGTGCAGTTCGTGATGACGTCCAACTACCGCCCGGACCTGCTGTACCCGGACGGCCTGCACCGCGACCGCGTGCTGCCCGCCATCGCCCTGCTGCAGGAAAAGCTCGACGTCCTCAATGTCGATGCCGGCATCGACTACCGCAAGCGCGCCATGGAGCAGGTGCAGGCCTACCACACGCCGCTGGGCGCCCAGGCCAACTCGGCGCTGCGCGACGCGTTTGCCGCGGTGGCCGAGGCGCCGGACGAATCGCCCATCCTGCATATCGAACACCGCGAGATCCGCGCGCAGCGCAAGGCCGGTGGCGTGGTGTGGTTCGACTTCGCCACGCTATGCGGCGGACCGCGCTCGCAGAACGACTACCTGGAGATCGCCGCGCGCTTCCATACCGTCATCCTCGCCGATGTGCCGAAGATGACGCCGCGCATGGCCTCCGAGGCACGCCGCTTCACCTGGCTGATCGACGTGCTGTACGACCACAAAGTCAAGCTGCTGATGTCGGCGGAGGTGCCGGCGGACGCGCTCTACACCGAAGGCCAGATGGCCAACGAATTCCACCGCACGGTGTCGCGCATCATCGAGATGCAGTCGCGCGAATACCTCGAGGCACCCCGCCGCGCCGTCGATACGACACTGACCTGATTGACCTGACGCCGCTTCAGCGTGGCGGTATCGGATTGCGATGCGAAGCCGGCGTCGGGCGCGAGGCGCGCAGGCCGGCCGCACCGAGCAGGTCCGGTGACAGCATGCTTTCGGACTTGGGCGTGGCGTTGCGGAACGCGCCTTCCACCAGCATCGGCGCCACCGTGCTGACATCGGCCTGTGCGGCAATTGTCACGTCTTCCGCGAAGCCGCGTTCGCACAGTTCGCGACCCGACACGGAATCGAGCAGCCAAGCCTTCATCATGCCGGTCTGGGACGCCTCGCGATAGACCGCGCGGGCCGCCAGTGCTTCCGGCGACAGCGCATGCGGCAGGAAGCCCGCGATGGTTTCCGACAGGTGATGCACGATCGCACCGGCCGCCAGCCAGTCTTCCAGCGCCGGCCGCAGGTTGCCATCAGCCCAGCGCTCACCCGAAGCCACCACGGCGATGCGCCGCCCGTGCCGCGAGGCGGCTTCCGCCACGGCGCGTGCGTTGCGCAGGCACCCCGCGAAGGTGGGCGTCGAGCCGGTCGCCAGGGCCAGCGTCGCGCCGTTGGGCGAAGGTAGCACCAGGCTGCTGCCCATCGGCAGGCCGCGCAGCGAGGCCGGCGACAGCGTATAGCCCGGCTGGCTGCGGTTGGTGCCGGCCAGCATGGCGCCCGCGCGGCGGGCGAAGGTCTCGGCGCTGCCGTCGCGCCACGGATAGGGGTAGATGCGCGCGCCGCGCCCCACCGCAATGTCCACGCACGTGCAGAAGGACAGCACGTCCACCACGATCACCACGTCGCAATGCGGTGCCAGCGCGGATGCACCGTGCTCGCCCCATTCGCAATGGACGTTGTACAGGCTGAATTCGGTTGCCACGGATACGGTCCTCCTGGTTGCCCAGTCGAACTATCACTATAGGACGCCAAAGATTTTGCGACAGGGCGGCCGGCGGGATGGCGTGCCGTGGGCGCCGCATCGCTCCGCAGATTTTTGTGGGGGCGCTCTTGATGCGCATCAAAGGTTGGGTGAGGCACGCTGATTAGCATGTTCACCATAATGACAATGTCGCTCGCCCCCGTCCTCGCCGCCGCGCCCGGTGCCGGTCCGGTCTCATCCGGCTGGCCGAATGATGCGCAGGCGTCACACGTTACTTGCTATCACTGCGGCGCATCATTGGATGGCGGTGCCGCGTTGCACGCCGAGATGGCCGGCCAGTCCCGCGACTTCTGCTGCGCCGGCTGCCAGACCATCGCCATGACGCTGCACGCGTCTGGCATGGGCCACGTCTACGGCGGGCCGATCGCCTTCGCCCGGCCCATCGACGGCGAGGTGCGCACCGAGGCCGAAGCCGTGTGGGCGACCTACGACCTGCCGGTCATGCGCGAGCGCTTCGTCCGCACGCGCAAGGATGGCGCCGAAGAGGTGTCGTTGACCCTGGTCGGCATGCGCTGCGCCGCCTGCGTGTGGCTCATCGAACGCGCGCTGGCGCGCGTGCCCGGCGTGCGCGAGGCCATCGTCAACTACGCGACGGAGCGCGTGCGCATCGTGTCCGATGCCGGTGCGGTCCGGCTCGCCGATCTGTTCGCCGCCATCGCCGACGTCGGCTACGAAGCGTGGCCGGACCAGCCCTCCACGCGCCGCGTGGCCGAGGCGCGCGAGCGGCGCCAGCTGCTGATCCGTCTGGGCATCGCCATGCTGGGCATGATGCAGGTGATGATGTATGCGTGGCCGGTGTACCTGCACGGCGGCAGCATCCCTGCAGACCAAGTCATGCTGATGCAGTGGGCCAGTCTCGCGCTGACCACGCCGGTCGTCCTGTTCTCCGCCGGGCCCATCTTCCGCAATGCGTGGCGCCAGGTGCGGCACGCGCATGTCGGCATGGACGTGCCGGTGGCGCTCGGCGTCGGTGCGGCCTTTGCCGCGAGCGTGGTCGCCACGGTGCGCGGCCACGGCGAAACCTACTTCGATTCGGTGACGATGTTCGTCGCCTTCCTGCTGGCGGCGCGCTATCTGGAACTGCGCGCGCGGCAGAGCGCAACGTCCGGCACCGAGGCGCTGGTGCGGCAGTTGCCGGCCACCTGCCGGCGCATCGTCGATGGCGCCGAGGTGACGGAGACCGTTCCGGTCGCCACGCTGCAGGTCGGCGATTGCGTGGAGGTCCGCGCCGGCGAGATCCTGCCGGCGGATGGCGTGATCGAGCGCGGCACGACCGAGATCGACGAATCCCTGCTGTCCGGCGAGAGTGTGCCGCAGCCGCGCGGTATCGGCGCGATGGTGCTGGCCGGCAGCTACAACGCGGCCAGTGCGATCCGGCTGCGCGTGCATCGCGTGGGGGCGCAGACGCGGCTGGCGGCGATCGTCGAACTGCTCGAGCGTGCGCTCACTGACAAGCCGCGCATGGCCGAGCTCGCTGATCGCGTGGCTGGGCGTTTCGTAATGGTGTTGCTCGGCTGGGCCGTGCTGACGGCGCTGGCGTGGTGGTGGATCGATCCGGACCGCGTATTCGCCGTGACGGTGGCCGTGCTGGTGGTCAGCTGTCCGTGCGCGCTGTCGCTGGCGACACCGTCCGCGCTGGCGGCGGCAAGCGGCGCGCTGGCCAGGCGCGGCGTGCTGGTCACGCGCGGGCACGCCATCGAAAGCCTGGCCGCCGTGACCGACGTGCTGCTCGACAAGACCGGCACGCTGACGCAGGGCCACCTGCGCCTGCTCAGCATCGAAACCTTCGATGATACCGACGCGCAGCAGTGTCTTGCACTGGCCTGTGCGCTCGAGCAGGCGGAGAACCATCCGATCGCGCAATCGCTGCGTGCCGCCGCTGCGCAGGGGCGGGTGCCGGCGGTGGCGGTGAGCGACGTGCTCAACGTGCCAGGGCAGGGCGTGCGTGCCCAACTGCAGATGCAGGACATCCGCCTGGGCACCCAGGCGTTCGCGGCCCAGGCGTTCGATGGGCAGCCGCCGCGTGCCACCGCGCACGTCAGCGGCGAGCCGGCGGAGGACGTGCCGTCCGCGGCCTGCACGGCAATCTGGCTCGGCCGCGACGGGCACCCGCTGGCCCGCTTCGTTCTTGCCGATACGCCGCGCGCCGATGCGGCGGCTTGCCTGGATGCGCTGCGCGCGCAGGGCCTGCGGCTGCATCTCGTGTCCGGCGATGCGCCGCAGACCGTGCGCTGGTGGGCCGCACGACTGGGCATCGCGCATGCCGTGGGCGGTGCCAGTCCCGAAGACAAGCGCGCCTATGTGCGCGCGCTGCAGGCCGGCGGCGCCCGCGTGCTGGCGGTGGGCGACGGCATCAACGATGCGCCGCTGCTGGCGCAGGCGCAGGTCTCGATCGCCATCGGCACGGGCGCGCCGCTGGCGCAGGCCGGTGCCGACGCCATCCTCACGGAGCCGCGCCTGCCCGCCATCGGCGAGGCCGTCTCGATCGGCCGCCGCACGCTGCGCGTGGTGCGCCAGAACCTGGGCTGGGCCTTCGCCTACAACGCCGTCAGCATCCCGCTGGCGACGCTGGGCTGGCTGTCGCCGCTGGAAGCCGGGATCGGCATGTCGGTGTCTTCGCTGCTGGTGGCGCTCAACGCGTGGCGGCTGTCGCGCGTCGCATAGGGCGTTGGCATGGAAACCCTCTACCTGCTCGTGCCCCTGTCGCTGATGGCGGTGGCGGTGATCGTCGGCGCCCTGTGGTGGGCCGTCGGCACCGGCCAGTACGACGACCTGAAGGCGCCGGCCGAATCGATCCTGCTGGACCGCGACCTGCCGCCCGACCTGTCACCGCGCGACACTCCATAGCAGGGGCGAGGACCGTCCGGCCCGCTGGACGGGGGTGCCTTGACGCATATCAAAACCTGCAAGGCATCTGATTTTTAAGATGTGCATATCACTACAACCATCACGGGGAGCGAGCATGGATGCATCCAGCGCGTTACAGCACGCCCAGACGTTCAATTACCGCGTTGTCCGCCAGTTTTCGATCATGACGATCGTCTGGGGCATCGTCGGCATGGCGGTCGGCGTGCTGATCGCGGCACAGTTGATCTGGCCGCAACTGAATTTCGGGGTGCCCTGGCTGACCTATGGGCGACTGCGTCCGCTGCATACCAATGCCGTCATCTTCGCCTTTGGCGGTAGCGCGCTGTTTGCCACGTCGTATTACGTCGTCCAGCGCACCTGCCAGGTGCGGTTGGTCTCCGACGCACTCGCGGCCTTCACGTTCTGGGGCTGGCAGGCCGTCATCGTGGCGGCGGCCATCACGCTGCCGCTGGGCTACACCAGCTCGAAAGAGTACGCAGAGCTGGAGTGGCCGATCGACATCCTGATCACCGTGGTGTGGGTGGTATACGCCATCGTCTTCTTCGGCACCATCCTCAAGCGCAAGACCCGGCACATCTACGTCGCCAACTGGTTCTTCGGCGCCTACATCCTCACCATCGCGCTGCTGCACATCGTCAACAACGCCGAGCTGCCGGTGTCGATGTGGAAGTCGTACTCGGCCTACGCCGGCGTGCAGGACGCGATGGTGCAGTGGTGGTACGGCCATAACGCGGTGGGTTTCTTCCTGACCACCAGCTTCCTCGGCATGATGTACTACTTCGTGCCCAAGCAGGCCGAGCGCCCGATCTATTCGTACCGCCTGTCGATCGTCCACTTCTGGGCACTGAACTTCACCTACATGTGGGCGGGCCCGCACCACCTGCAGTACACCGCGCTGCCGGACTGGGCGCAGTCGCTCGGCATGGTGTTTTCGCTGATCCTGCTCGCGCCGTCGTGGGGCGGCATGATCAACGGGATCATGACGATGTCCGGCGCCTGGCACAAGCTGCGCACCGACCCGATCCTCAAGTTCCTGGTGGTGGCGCTGTCGTTCTACGGCATGGCGACCTTCGAGGGCTCGATGATGTCGATCAAGACTGTCAACGGGCTGTCGCACTACACCGACTGGACCATCGGCCACGTGCATTCCGGCGCACTGGGCTGGGTGGCGATGATCACCATCGGCTCGATGTACTACATGATCCCGCGCCTGTTCGGGCGGCAGAAGATGTATAGCACGCGGCTGATCGAGGTGCACTTCTGGGTGGCCACCATCGGCGTGGTGCTCTATATCGCGGCCATGTGGGTCGCCGGTGTGATGCAGGGCTTGATGTGGCGTGCCACCGAGCCCGACGGCACGCTGACCTACAGCTTTGTCGAGGCGGTGAAGGCAACGTATCCGTTCTACGCGATCCGTCTGCTGGGCGGCCTGTGCTTCCTCGGGGGCATGCTGCTGATGGCCTTCAACGTGTTCAAGACCGTCCAGGGCAGCCGAGCCGTGGATGCGCCGATTCCTCAACCCGCGCAGATGCCCCTGCCGGCGGCACACTGAGGAGACCGACATGAGCAACGAACCCTCCCGCTTCTTCTCGCACGAGACGCTGGAAAAGAACATCGGCCTGCTGATCATCATGACCTTGGTCGTGGTCAGCATCGCCGGGCTGGTGCAGATCGTGCCGCTGTTCTTCCAGCACTCCACCACCGAGCCGGTCAAGGGCATCGCGCCGTATTCGCCGCTGCGGCTGGCCGGGCGCGATATCTACATCCGCGAAGGCTGCGTCGGCTGCCACTCGCAGCAGGTGCGCACGCTGCGCGCCGAGACCGAACGCTACGGCCATTACTCGATGGCGGGCGAGTCGGTGTTCGACCACCCGTTCCTGTGGGGCTCGAAGCGGACCGGCCCGGACCTGGCGCGCGTCGGCCAGCGCTACTCGGACGACTGGCATCGCATCCACCTGCGCGACCCGCGCATGGTGGTGCCCGAGTCCAACATGCCGTCGTATGCGTGGCTGTCCAAGACGCCGCTCGACAACCATGACATCGAGGCGAAGATGCGCGTGCTGCGCAAGCTGGGCGTGCCGTACACCGACGCGCAGATCGCCGGCGCCCGCGAGCAGTTGGCCGGCAAGACCGAGGAAGACGCCATGGTGGCCTATCTGCAGGGTCTGGGCGTGGAACTGCGCAACGTGCGCGATGTGGCCGAGGCTCCGGCTGCCGCCACCGTTGCCGCCAAGGAGTAAGCCATGGCCATGCTGAGCGCAATTGCCACGGCGGTGTTCCTGGTGCTGTTCATCGCGATCACGTGGTGGGCCTACTCGGCGCATCGGCGTCATGCCAACGCGGAATCGGCGATGCTGCCGTTCCTGCTGCCCGACGAAGCCGAGGTCGCCGCCGGACGCATGGAAGCGTCCCGCCCATATCAATAAGGACCGCCAGATCATGAGCGACTTCATTTCCGATTTCTGGAGCTACTACATCGCGGCGATCGCCCTGCTGGGCATCGTGTGGTGCGCGTGGCTGCTGCTTTCTCAACGCCGCATCAAGCTTGCGCCGGGGCAGAAGCCCGACGGCGACACCGGGCACGTATGGGACGGCGACCTGCGCGAGCTGAACAATCCGCTGCCGCGCTGGTGGATGTGGATGTTCCTGCTGTCGTGCGTCTTCGCCGTAGCCTACCTGATCCTGTATCCGGGGCTGGGCGCCTATGGCGGCATGCTGGGCTTTTCCAGCCGCGGTGAACTGGCTGCCCAGCGCACCGCCGCCGAGGCCCAGGTGCGGCCGCTGTATGCGCGCTATGCCGGGATGGACATCAAGCAGATCGCTGCCGACCCGCAGGCCCATGAGATCGGGCAGCGCCTGTTCCTCAACAACTGCGCGCAGTGCCACGGCTCCGATGCAGGCGGTTCGAAGGGGTTCCCGAACCTGGCCGACAACGACTGGCTCTATGGGGGCGATCCGGAGACGATCCTGGCGACCATCACCAAGGGGCGTCACGGCGTGATGCCGTCGCTGGCCGCGGTGGTGGATGGCAACCAGGCCATCAATGTGGCCCACTATGTGCGCTCGCTGTCGGGGCTGGCCTATGACCCGATCAAGGCGGCGCGCGGCGAACCGACCTTCAAGTCGGTCTGCGCGGCGTGCCACATGGCGACCGGCAAGGGCAACCAGGCGCTGGGCGCCCCCAACCTGACCGATCGCATCTGGCTGTACGGCAGTTCGGAGTCGACCATCGTCGAGACCATCCTGAAGGGGCGCGACAACACGATGCCGGCGCATGAAAACCTGTTGTCGCCCGAAAAGATCCGGTTGCTCGCGGCCTACGTGTGGGGCCTGTCGAACAGCGGTGCCTCGGAGCGCGACGCACAACCGGCCACACAGCAATGAGTGAACACGAGCCTGTCTGGCGCCCCATGTCGCCCGCCACCGCAGCGGCGGACGGCCAGGATGCGCCCACCGAACAAATGCTGTACGAGGTGCGGCGCAAGATCTATCCGCGTGCCGTCACGGGGGCATTCGCGCGCTGGCGCGTCTGGCTGGTGCTGGCCACGCAGGCCGTGTTCTATGGGCTGCCGTGGTTGCAGTGGCATGGCCGGCAGGCTGTCCTGTTCGATCTCGGTGCGCGCAAGTTCTACCTGTTCGGCCTGGTGCTCTGGCCGCAGGACGTGATCTACCTGACGGTGCTGCTGGTACTGTCGGCGTTGTCGCTGTTCCTGTTCACGGCAGTGGCGGGGCGCTTGTTCTGTGGCTATGCCTGTCCGCAAACGGTCTACACCGAAATTTTCATGTGGATCGAGCGGCATATCGAAGGCGACCGCTTCGCCCGCATCCGCCTCGACGGTGAGCGCTGGAGCGTGCGCAAGCTGCGCCTGAAGACGGCCAAGCACAGCGCCTGGATCCTGATCGCGCTGTGGACCGGCTTCACCTTCGTCGGTTTCTTCACGCCGATCCGCGAACTGGGCATGGAGGTTTGGACGTTGTCGCTCGGGCCGTGGCAGACCTTCTGGATGCTGTTCTATGCCTTTGCGACCTGGGGCAACGCGGGCTTCATGCGCGAGCAGGTCTGCCGCTACATGTGCCCGTATGCGCGTTTCCAGAGCGTGATGGTCGACCGCGATACCTACGTGGTCACCTACGATACGCAGCGCGGTGAGCCGCGCGGCAGTCGCTCGCGCAGCGAGGATTTCGCGGCCAAGGGGCTCGGGGCCTGTGTCGATTGCAGCATCTGCGTGCAGGTGTGCCCGACCGGCATCGATATCCGCCAGGGCCTGCAATACGAGTGCATCGGCTGCGGCGCCTGCATCGATGCCTGCGATCAGGTGATGGACAAGATGCGCTACCCGCGCGGCCTGATCCGCTACACCTCGGAGCGCGCCATGCGCGACCGGCTCCCCCCGGGCGAGGCGCGCCGGCATCTGCTGCGCCCGCGCGTGCTGATCTACAGCGGCGTCCTGCTGACTCTGGCAGCGGGCCTGGTCGTGGCGCTGGCCTTGCGCGCACCGCTGAAGGTCGACGTGATCCGCGACCGCGGCGCGCTGGCGCGCGAAGTGGACGGCGACAAGATCGAGAACGTCTATCGGCTGCAATTGATGAATGCATCCGAGCAGCCCATGCGCGTGACCATCACCGCCGAAGGCCTGCCGCAGCTTGAAGTGCAGGGCGGACGAGGCGAGTCGACCACGCTCGAGCTGGCCCCGGCGGCCAACCGTCTCGTGCCGATCCGCGTACGCCGTCCCGCAGACGACGTGCAGCCCGGCTCGCACAAGATCCGCTTCGTGATCCAGGCAGACAAGGACGGTGGCAGTCTCGTGCTGCGCGAGCCGTCCAGCTTTATCGTGCCGCGCTAGTGCGGCGTTCCGACCAGGAGGTTCCTGATGCAAGCAATCCAACCTTCCGCGGCGCAGGCGCGGCCTTGGTGGCGCGAGCCCTGGCCGTGGCTGCTGATGGCGGGCCCCTTCACGGCCATGATCGGCTGCGGTGTGACGATCTGGCTGGCCGCCATGCACCCCGATCCTGCGATCCAGGACAACGTCGTGCGGCGCGGCCTGGTGGTGGAGAAGGCCGTTTCCGTGCCGGCACGCGCCGTTCACGGAGCGGCACGATGAAGCGCCGCCTGCTGATGTGGATCCTGTGGCCGGCATTCCTGGCAGCGGCGCTCGCTGAGCTGGTGGTCTTCTCGGTGGTGGATCCGGCGGACCTGCGCTTTTTCGGTCAGCAGATCACGGTGTCTTCCGAAGCGGTCTACACCGTATCGTTCTTTGCGTTCTGGGTGATCTGCGGGTTGTCGAGCGCGCTGACGCTGTATGTATCGCCGGGAATCGGCAAGCTGGAAGCGCACGAACATCCGCTCATCTGAGCGGATGCCGTGCTGGGCGATCAGCCGGCGTGGCCGGTCATCACCTGGCGCAGGCCGGCCATGTCGATCAGCTTGACGTGGCGTTGGCGGATCTGGATCAGCCCCGCTTCGGCAAAGCGCGAGAACAGGCGGCTGACGGTCTCCAGCTTCAGGCCCAGATAACTGCCGAGTTCTTCGCGGCTCATGCGCAGGACGAATTCGGTCGAGGAATAGCCACGTTCGGCCGAGCGGCGCGACAGGTTCAGCAGGAAGGCCGCGAGGCGCTCTTCCGCGCGCATCGAGCCGAGGGTCAGCAGCATCAGGTGATCCTGCGAAATCTCCTTGCTCATGATGCGCAGGAACTGGTGCTGCAGCGAAGGCAGTCGGCGCGACAACTGCTGCAGTTCGGCATAGCGCACCACGCAGACTTCGGTATCTTCCAGCGCGGTGGCATCCGATACGTGGCGCATGTCGCCGATGCCGTCAAGCCCGACGATTTCGCCGGGCAGGTGGAAGCCTGTGATCTGGTGGCGGCCGTCTTCCAGCGTCAGATGGGTTTTCAGTGTGCCGAAACGGATGCCGTAGACCGCTTCCAGCGGTTCACCCAGTGCGTAGAGCGCCTGGCCTTTTTTGATGCGGATGCGTTCGGTGACCAGATCATCCATCTTGCGCACGTCGTCCGCGTTCATGCCTACCGGCAGGCAGATTTGTCCGAGCACGCAGGTGGAGCAGCGAGAGGTTTGATCGGTGAGTGCGATTCGTGTGAGCACGGGGGCGAAGAAATTCCGAGGAAAGTGAGATCGAAAATCTGTGAGCAACCGCAGCCGCATTATAACGGCGCCCCCGCTGTTATCGGCGGTCTTCGATGTTCAGTTTTAAGAGAATTTCATTTGAACTACGACAGCAATCCTCCACGATTTGTGCCGGTTCGGTCGAGGCCCGGCTCATGAGTGCGGCGGCATTATTGAGTGTCTTTCTGATTGCATTGCTCGGCGGCGTGCATTGTCTTGCCATGTGCAGCGGTATTGCGCTCGCCGCAGAGCGCGCGCAGCCTGCCGTGCGCATCGTTTCGCGTCGCCGGCTGTGGTTCGAGCAACTGGTGATGCATCTGGGACGGCTCACCACTTACGCGCTGCTCGGGGCCGCGATGGGCGCACTCGGCGCGACGGTGTGGCGGCAGCAGTGGCTGCCCATCCAGCGCGGCCTGTTTGCGCTGGCGAGCGCACTGTTGCTCGCCTACGGGTTGCTTTTGCTGTCGCGCACGGCTGCCGATGTCTGGCGTGGCGCCTGGCTCGAACGCGTGCTTGGGCGCCTGTCCGGCGGGCTGGCGGCCGTTGCCTCACGGGTGCGTGCGTCGACGCTGCGTGCGCGTTTTCCGTTGGCGGGCCGGTATCTGACCGGGCTGGCCTGGGGGCTGGTGCCTTGTGGCATGGTCTATGGCGCGCTGGCCGTCGCGTTGCTGGCGGGCAACGCGGCATCGGGGGCGGTGGTCATGCTGGTGTTCGGCGCGGGCACGCTGCCGAACCTGTTGATGATGTCGGGCGTGGCAGGATGGTTGCGTGGTGTGTCGCGGATGCGCTGGGCTCGCGGTGTCGCGGGCATCGGAATCGCCGCATTCGGCATCTGGGGGCTCGTGTGTGCCGCGTGGCTGCCCGAGATGCTCAACGCACATGGATTCTGCCTGGTGCTTTGAGCGTTTGGCTCGGCATCCGGGGCGGCGGCGCTGCCGGCTTCGCGGTTAGGCGATATTCCCGGTTGCGGCCGCGGCGGAATATGGCCTACAATCAACCGCAATTCGACTCGCCACTGGTCGCGCAGATCAAAATCCCAAGCGCGGCGACAGGCGAAGCTGTCCGGCGGCCCAGCCGCCCAGGACTGTCGATTCGGGCGGGTCGCCGGTCATCTGAGGCAGCCGTCCGGTGCAGCAGCCGTCCCCATGGCGGCGGTAGAAATTGCCCTTGTGGTGCCGACTGGCACCGGATCAACTCGCTCCTCCGGCCCTTCAGTGGGCAACAGCCACTGTGTTTCGGTGCGAGGCCAAACGGCCGACGCGCGCCGGGCCCGGGCGGGCAGCAGCATATTCAGCATGCCGCGTAATCGCGGCGGAACGGAAACTTTCAAGCGTGACGGCATGTGCCGTGCGCGAGCAATGACGAGCCGCTCAACCCGATGAATACCCAAGAGGCGAAAATCGTCCTCGAGACCGCGCTGATCTGCGCGCAGGATCCGTTGCGAGTCAGCGACTTGCGCAAGCTGTTCGACGAAGACGTCTCGGCAGACACCGTCCGTGTGCTGCTTGAAGAGTTGCGCCAGGACTGGCTCGACCGCGGTGTGGAGTTGGTGGCGCTGGCTTCGGGCTGGCGCTTGCAGAGCCGGCCGGAAATGCGGGCCTATCTCGATCGCCTGCATCCGGAAAAGCCGCCCAAGTACTCGCGTGCGGTGATGGAGACGCTGGCCATCATCGCCTATCGCCAGCCCGTCACACGGGGCGATATCGAAGACATCCGCGGCGTGACGGTCAACACCCAGGTCATCAAGCAGATCGAGGACCGCGGCTGGGTCGAGGTGATCGGTCATCGCGACGTGCCCGGCCGCCCAGCGCTGTATGCCACGACCAAGCAGTTCCTCGACGATCTCGGTTTGCGCTCGCTCGACGAGCTGCCGCCGCTCGAAGACGCCCGGGCTCAGGCCCAGGCTAGCCTGCTGGAGCAGGGCGCGATCGAATTCGAGGGTGGCGTGGCTTCCGTCGAAGCGCTGGCCGCCATGGTCGATCGCGCGAGCGCCGACGTTGCCCCCGCGGAAGGGGCTGCATTGTCGCCGGCCGGCGATGTGGCCGCACCGGCAGGAGATGCTGTGCCGGAGGTTGCGGAAGCATCGACGATGGCTTTGGCCGTCGGGCAGTTCGGCGCACAAGCCGTGGCGGATGCGGCGTCGCCCGAGGTGGAGCCGCATGCGGTTGTCGATGTTGCCGCGACGGAGCTTCCGTTGGCTCGGACCGAAGGCGAGTTGCCGCCGGCCGCCGCCGAATCTCATACCGTGCCGGAAGGTGACCGCAAGGCGGCTGCCGGCAACGAACATCCATAAGCCGTGCCTGCCGCGCGACCGGCGCATGGCCTGAACCCCTTTTTGATCTGAATGACGCTGTGAGTACCCTGCCAGATTCCATGGATACACGTATGTCGGCCGATGCCAATGCAGCGGCGCCTCGCCAGGATGGCGCCGGAGAGGGCGCGGAATCGTCCGCGCCGCGTCGCAAGGGCCTGCGCCGCGGCCTGCGCAACCTGGTCGCCGCGCGGCGACAGCAACATGAGGGCCGCGCCGAAGGCGAGCCCGCAGGCGAGGGTGCGGCGAGCGCCGGCGAGGGCGCGCCAGCGCCGCGCAAGGCTCGCGCACCGCGCAGCCGCAAGCCGAAAGAGGCGAATGCCGCGGCGGGCGAGGTTGCGGTCATTCCGGAGGCGATGAGCTCGTCGGCGGAAGGGCGGGCGCCCGCGGCGGAGGCCTCGGCCGAGCGTCGGGGAGCGCGTGGCCGCTTCGGCAAGGGCCGCCGCCAGCCTGAAGGCCAGCCGGCTGGCGATCGCGCGGAAGGCCAGGGCGGCAATGCGGGTGGCGGCAACGGTGGCCGGGGCAAGAACGCCCGCCCGAACCGTGGCGCCAAGGCGCAAGGCAAGGCGGCCGGCCAGAGCCGGGGCAAGGGCGGCAAGGGTGCCGAGGACGTCTTCCAGTACGTGATTTCCGGCGCCTATGACGCTGACGCGGATGTGGGTGGCGCGCCGCAGTCGACCAAGGTGCGCGAACTGACGGCCGAGGACGACGCCCCGAAGCTGCACAAGATCCTCGCCGATGCAGGTCTGGGCTCGCGTCGCGACATGGAAGACCTGATCCTGCAGGGTCGTGTCTCCGTGAACGGCTTGCCGGCGCATATCGGCCAGCGCATCCTGCCGACCGACCAGGTGCGCGTCAACGGCAAGCTCATCCAGCGCAAGCTGCCGAACAAGGCGCCGCGCGTGCTGCTGTATCACAAGCCAGCCGGCGAGATCGTCAGCCAGTCCGATCCCGAGGGCCGTCCGACCGTGTTCGATTCCCTGCCGCGCATGAAGACCGGCAAGTGGGTTGCCGTGGGACGCCTGGACTTCAACACCGAAGGCTTGCTGATCTTCACCACGTCGGGTGATATCGCCAATCGGTTCATGCATCCGCGCTATGGCGTCGAACGCGAATACGCGGTGCGCACGCTGGGCGAGCTGCCGGAGTCCGACCGCCAGAAGCTGCTGCACGGCATCCGCCTGGATGACGGCGAAGCGAATTTTCTGAGCTGCGTGGATGGTGGCGGCGAGGGCGTCAATCACTGGTACCACGTCGCGCTGACCGAGGGTCGCAACCGCGAGGTTCGCCGCATGTTCGAGGCCGTCAACCTGACGGTGTCGCGCCTGATCCGCACGCGCTATGGCAGTTTCGTGCTGCCGCGCGGCCTCAAGCGCGGCCGCTGGCAGGAGGTGTCGGCCGACGACGTTCGGGGGCTGATGGGGTTGCTGGGCCTGAAGGTGCCTTCGGCGAGCGTCGGCGGCGGTCAGCAGGGTGGCCAGAGCGGCCGACAGGGCAACCGTCGCCGTGAGGCGCAGCCGGTGCTGATGGGGCCGATGTCGTCGGGCTTCACAGGCGAGGCGACGTTCCAGTCGCGCGGCCAGGGTATCGAAAACGGCAACCGTGCGATGCCGGCTCCGCGTCGCCAGTCCAATCCGCGTCAGCCGGACCCGATGCAGACCTCGATGGGCTACATCAACGTCGGCGGACCGACTACGCTGACTGCGCGGACCCGCATGGGTGGTGGTGGTGGTGGTGGTGGTGGTGGTGGTGGTGGCCGTGGCCTGCCGGGTGCCGGCAACGGCAATAGCGGTGGCAACGGCAATGGCAACCGCGCACCGGGCAACAAGCGTCCGGCCAAGGGCGGTGGCGGTTTGCCGAACGGCAACAAGGCGCGCGGCGGCGGCAAGCGCGGCAAACGCTGATGACGGCGGCGTTGCGTGCGTTATACGCCGCAGCGCCACAGTCCGGCGGGCGTTTTGGGGCACATTTTGCGTTTTGCCCCGAGACGCATTACAATACGAGTCTAATCAAAAGTCATCCTGTAGAAGATGGGCGAATGATATGGGCATTGCGCCCATTTTTTTTTGCTTCGGCAGGTTGGCAGCACCGGGAAATTCTTCAGGAAAAACGTGCATCTGACTGATCTGATTGAAAAAACCCTCGCCGCCATGGGTTATGAGTTGGTGGAAGTGGAGCGTGCGCCGGCCGGGTTGCTGCGCGTATATATCGATCAGGCAGAAACCGGCATCGTCATTGAGGATTGCGAAAAGGTGAGCCACCAGCTCACGCGCGTATTCGAAGTCGAAAACGTGAACTACGAGCGGCTGGAAGTCTCGTCGCCGGGGCTGGATCGGCCGTTGCGCACGCTGGTGGACTTTACGCGGTTCGCGGGGCTGGAGGCCAAGGTGACGTTGCGCCTGCCGGTCAACGGCCAGAAGAATTTCACAGGCATTGTTCAGGCTCCCGCGGGGGAGCCCGGCCAGGAACGGATCGGCCTCGAATTCGAGGGCAAGGATGGCCCCGCACTGCTGGAATTCACGCTGTCGGAGCTCGATCGCGCCCGGCTGGTGCCTGTGCTGGACTTCAAAGGAAATCGAAACAAAGGGAACAAGCAATGAGCCGCGAAGTTCTGTTGCTCGTCGATGCGCTTGCGCGTGAAAAGAACGTCGACAAAGATGTAGTGTTCGGGGCGCTGGAAGCCGCGCTGGCTTCGGCGACCAAGAAGCGCTTTGAAGAGGACGTGGAGGTGCGCGTGGCGATCGACCGTGAGTCGGGCGAACACGAAACCTTCCGCCGTTGGCTGGTCGTTCCCGACGATGCCGGTCTGCAGGAGCCGGACAAGCAGATTCTCCTGTTCGAGGCCCGTGAGCAGAATCCTGGCATCAATCTCGACGAGTTCATCGAAGAGCAGATCGAGTCGGTCGAGTTCGGCCGGATCGGCGCGCAGGCGGCCAAGCAGGTGATCCTGCAGCGCATCCGCGATGCCGAGCGCGAGCAGATCCTGAACGATTATCTCGATCGCGGCGAAAAGATCATGACCGGCACGATCAAGCGTGCCGACAAGAAGGGCCTGATCGTCGAATCCGGCCGCGTCGAGGCGCTGCTTGCGCGCGACCAGATGATTCCGAAGGAGAACCTGCGCACGGGCGACCGCGTGCGTGCGTACATCCTGAACGTCGACCGCACCGCACGTGGCCCGCAGATCGAACTGTCGCGCACCTGCCCCGAGTTCCTGATCAAGCTCTTCGAGAACGAAGTGCCCGAAATGGAGCAGGGTCTGCTGGAGATCAAGGCAGCCGCGCGCGATCCGGGTGTGCGTGCGAAAATCGCGGTGGTGGCGCACGACAAGCGCATCGACCCGATCGGTACCTGCGTCGGCGTGCGTGGCACGCGCGTGACGGCGGTGCGCAACGAAGTCGGCGGCGAGGCGGTGGACATCGTGCTGTGGTCGGAAGACCCGGCGCAGTTTGTGATCGGCGCGCTGGCGCCGGCACAGGTGCAGTCCATCGTCGTGGATGAAGAAAAGCACAGCATGGATGTGGTGGTCGACGAGGAGAACCTCGCCGTCGCCATCGGTCGCAGCGGGCAGAACGTGCGCCTGGCGTCCGAACTGACCAACTGGCAGATCAACATCATGACGCCGGCCGAATCCGCGCAGAAGCAGGCGGAGGAAAGCTCCACGGTGCGCAAGCTGTTTATGGAAAAGCTGGACGTGGACGAGGAAGTCGCCGACATCCTGATCGAAGAGGGTTTCACCTCGCTCGAAGAAGTGGCCTACGTGCCGCTGCAGGAAATGTTGGAGATCGAGGCGTTCGACGAAGACACCGTCAACGAACTGCGCAACCGCGCCCGCGACGTGCTGTTGACGATGGAGCTGGCAAAGGAAGAGAAGGTCGAGAAGGTGTCGCAAGACCTGCGCGACCTCGAGGGGCTGACCCCGGAGCTGATCGGCAAGCTGGCCGAGGGGAACATCCAGACGCGTGACGACTTGGCCGAGCTGGCCGTGGACGAACTGGTCGATATGACCGGCGTCGACGAAGAACAAGCCAAGGCGCTGATCATGAAGGCGCGTGAACACTGGTTTTCGTGAGTCTGCCGAGCGTTGGACGTTCCGCAATTCTCACTGAAACCAAGCATCGAAAGGGTTTGAATGGCAAGCACAACAGTTGCCCAACTCGCTGGCGAACTGAACCGTAGCGCAACCGCGCTGCTGGAGCAGTTGCAGGCCGCGGGCGTGCAAAAGGCGACGCCCGAAGACGTCATCACCGAATCGGACAAGACGCGTCTGCTCGATTATCTGAAGCGGGCTCATGGCAGCGCCGAGGATGGCGCGCGTAAGAAAATCACGCTCACCAAGCGCGAGACCAGCGAAATCCGCCAGGCGGACGCCACCGGCAAGACTCGCACCGTGCAGGTCGAGGTGCGCAAGAAGCGCGTCCTGATCAAGCGCGACGAGGCAGGAGCCGCACCGGCCGAGGCGGAAGCCCCGGCGCCGGTTGCTGCTCCGGTGGTCGACGCCGAGGAAGTCGCGCGCCGCGAGGAAGAACAGCGTCGCCAGGCCGAACTGCTGGCGCGCCAGGAAGCCGAGCTGAAGGCCCGCCAGGAGGCGATGGAGCGCGAGGAAGCCGAGCGCCGCGCCCGCCAGGAGGCGGCCGAAGCCGAGCAGCGTCGCCAGGCCGAACTCGCCGCCAAGAAGGCGGAAGAGGAGGCCGCAGCTGCCCGCGCCGCAGCGGAAGCGTCGGACGAAGCCCCGCGCCGTAAGGCGGAGGAGGATGCCGCGCGTCTGGCCAGCGAGCGTGAAGCCGCGCAGAAGGCCGCCGAAGAGGCACGCGCCGCAGCCGACAAGATCAAGGCCGAGGAAGACGGTGCGCGCAAGCGCCGCGAGGCGGCCGAGGCCGAGGCCCGCGCCATCCGCGAAATGATGAATGCGCCGGCGCGTGTGCTGAAGACGCCTGCCGAGCGCAAGGCTGAAGAGAAGAAGGCGGAGCAGTCGGGCACGCTGCACAAGCCGGTCAAGCCGGCCGGCGAAGCGCGTCCCGCGCCCGCAGCCAAGAAGGCGGCGACTCCGGCGGCAGCCCCGGCGGCAGCCCCGGCCGGCGACAAGAAGGGCGGCCGTGGCGGCAAGCCCGGCGGCTGGCAGGACGATGCGCGCGGTAACAAGCGCGGCGGCCTGAAGACCCGTGGCGACGCGGGCGGCGGCGTCGACGGCTGGCGTGGCTCCAAGGGCGGCCGCAACCGCCATGGCGACGACAACCGCAACGCCTTCCAGGCGCCGACCGAGCCGGTCGTGCGTGAAGTGCACGTGCCGGAAACCATCTCCGTGGCCGAGCTGGCGCACAAGATGGCGGTCAAGGCGGCCGAGGTCATCAAGCAGATGATGAAGCTCGGCCAGATGGTCACGATCAACCAGGTGCTGGACCAGGAGACCGCGATGATCGTGGTCGAGGAAATGGGCCACCAGGCGGTCGCGGCCAAGCTGGACGATCCGGAAGCGCTGCTGGTCGAAGGGGTGCAGGAACAGCAGAACGTCGAGGCCGAGGCCCGTCCGCCGGTCGTGACCGTGATGGGTCACGTCGACCACGGCAAGACTTCGCTGCTGGACTACATCCGTCGCGCCAAGGTGGCGGCGGGCGAAGCCGGCGGCATCACGCAGCACATCGGCGCTTATCACGTCGAAACGCAGCGCGGTGTCATCACGTTCCTGGACACGCCGGGTCACGAGGCCTTCACGGCCATGCGTGCACGCGGCGCCAAGGCGACCGACATCGTGATCCTGGTGGTGGCCGCCGACGACGGCGTCATGCCGCAGACGAAGGAAGCCATCGCCCATGCGAAGGCGGCCGGTGTGCCCATCGTGGTGGCGATCAACAAGATCGACAAGCCCGATGCCAACCCGGATCGCGTCAAGCAGGAGCTGGTCAGCGAGAGCGTGATTCCGGAAGAGTACGGTGGCGATTCGCCGTTCGTGCCGGTGTCGGCCAAGACCGGCGAGGGCATCGAGACCCTGCTGGAAAACGTGCTGCTGCAGGCTGAAGTGCTGGAACTGAAGGCGCCCGTCAACGCGGCGGCCAAGGGTCTGGTGGTCGAAGCCCAGTTGGACAAGGGCAAGGGCCCGATCGCCACGGTACTGGTGCAGAGCGGTACGCTCAAGCGCGGCGACGTGGTGCTCGCGGGCACGGCCTATGGCCGCGTGCGCGCCATGCTGGACGAAAACGGCAAGCCGGCCAAGGAAGCCGGTCCGTCGATCCCGGTGGAAATCCAGGGTCTGTCGGAAGTGCCGGGCGCTGGCGAGGAAGTCATCGTGCTGCCGGACGAGCGCAAGGCGCGCGAAATCGCGCTGTTCCGCCAGGGCAAGTTCCGCGACGTCAAGCTGGCGCGCCAGCAGGCCGCCAAGCTCGAGACCATGCTGGAGCAGATGAGCGAAGGCGAAGTCAAGACGCTGCCGCTGATCATCAAGGCCGACGTGCAGGGCTCGCAGGAAGCGCTGGTGCATGCGCTCAACAAGCTGTCGACCGGCGAAGTGCGCGTGCAGGTCGTGCACGGCGCGGTGGGTGGCATCAGCGAATCCGACGTCAACCTGGCGACCGCGTCGAAGGCCGTCATCATCGGCTTCAACACGCGGGCCGATGCCGGGGCGCGTAAGCTGGCCGAGCATCAGGGCATCGACATCCGCTACTACAACATCATTTACGACGCCGTGGATGAGGTGAAGGCGGCGATGTCGGGCATGCTGTCGCCGGAGAAGAAGGAAGAGACCACGGGCCTCGTCGAGGTGCGCCAGGTCTTCCACGTGCCGAAGGTGGGCGCGGTGGCTGGTTGTATGGTGCTGGACGGTATCGTCAAGCGCTCGTCGCTGGTCCGCGTGCTGCGCGAGAACGTGGTCATCTTCTCGGGCGAGCTGGAATCGCTCAAGCGCTTCAAGGACGATGTGAAGGAAGTGAAGCAAGGCTTCGAGTGCGGCCTGTCGATCAAGAACTTCAACGACGTCAAGGAAGGCGACCAGCTGGAGGTCTACGAGATCACCGAGGTGGCGCGTACGCTGTAACGCTGTGGCCGGACGCTTCGGCGTCCGGCGTGATTTTGCGACGGTGGCCCGGGCGCGTCCCGCGCCACCGTTTTGTCTTTTGGGCGCCGGCTGCCGCCGGGCGTCTGCCGTGTCGAGGAACACACTATGCCGAAGAAATCGGGATCGGCCTCGGGCCGCAACCTGCGCATCGCCGACCAGATCCAGCGCGATCTGGCCGAGCTGATCCAGCGTGAAATCAAGAACCCGGCGATGGGCCTGGTGACGCTGCAATCGGTGTCGCTCACGCCGGACTACGCGCACGCAAAGATCTATTTCACCGTGCTGGGCGCCGAACCGGATGCCGCCGCCGCCATCCTGAACGAGAAGGCCGGCTATCTGCATTCGCTGCTGTTCAAGCGCCTGCACATCCATACCGTGCCCACGCTGCATTTCCACTACGACGGTTCGGTCGAGCGCGGCATCGAGATGTCGCGGCTGATCGATCAGGCCAACGCCTCGCGCGCCAAAGACGACTGACGATGACCGAGCAACGCCCGCCCCAACCGGCGAAACAGCCGCGCCGCGACGTGCACGGCGTGCTGCTGCTGGACAAGCCGATCGGCTGGTCGAGCAACGATGCGCTGATCCGCGCCAAGCGCCTGCTGTGGGCCAAGAAGGCCGGGCATACCGGGACGCTCGATCCGCTGGCGACCGGCCTGCTGCCGTTGTGCTTCGGCGAGGCGACCAAGTTCTCGCAAGACCTGCTCGAGGCCGACAAGACGTACGAGACCGTGGTGCGCCTGGGCATCCGGACCAGCACGGCGGATGCCGAGGGCGAGGTGCTGAGCGAGCGGCCGGTGGCGGTGACGCCCGAGCAGTTGCGCGCCGCTATCGGCCGCTTCGTCGGCGAGATCGATCAGGTGCCGCCGATGCATTCGGCGCTGAAGAAGGACGGCAAACCGCTGTACGAATACGCGCGCGCCGGCCAGACGGTCGAGCGTGCGGCGCGCCGGGTGACCATCCGCGCCATCGACGTATTGGCCACCGATCTCGATGCCGCCGCGCCGACGGTGACCTTGCGCGTGTGCTGCAGCAAGGGCACCTACATCCGCACGCTCGGCGAGGATCTCGGCGAGGTGCTGGGCTGTGGCGCCCACCTCGTCGCGTTGCGCCGCACGCAGGTCGGCAGCCTCACGCTGGACGGCGCGGTGACGCTGGAGGCGCTGGATGCGGCGTCCGAGGACCAGCGCGCCGCGCTGCTGGCGCCGGTCGATGCGTTGCTGCAGACCTTGCCGCGCGTCGAGCTCGGCGCCGAGGACAGCCGCCGCTTCCTGCACGGGCAGCGCTTGCCGCTGCAGCTGTCGCTGCCCAGTGCGGAGCAGGTGCGGGTCTATGGCGCGCGGGGCGAGGCCGCTGCCTCGCTGCTGGGCGTGGCGGCGTGGCAGGGCGGTGTGCTGCGGCCTGAACGCCTCGTGCATCTCTGAGCAACGCAGTGCCGGAATCAAAAAAAGCGCCACGCGGACAATGCGTGGCGCTTTTTTTTTCTTGGGCCGGGATGTGCGGCCGCGTTAGTGCGCGCCCGCCGCCACTTCCGCGCCGGCGGCCGACTTCGCGGGGTGCGTCAGCCAGATCAGGGCGATCAGCACGATGAACAGCACCGCCGAAATCCAGAAGATGTCGTTGGCGCCCATCATTGCGGCCTGCTGCGAGATGATCCGCTCGATCGCGCCGTTGGCCTGCAGGTTGGGCATGCCCATCTGCGTGTAGTCGCCGAGCGACGAGGCGTAGGCCGGGTTGTACGGGTTGGCGCGCTCGACCAGCTGCGCGTGATGCAGGGCGGAGCGGTTGTCCCACACCGTGGTCGAGATCGACGCGCCGATGCCGCCGAACATGATCCGCACGAAGTTCGACAGGCCCGATGCCGCCGGAATCCGTTCGGGCCGCAGCCCCGACAGGATGATCGACGTGAGCGGGATGAAGAACATCGCCATTGCCGCGCCCTGGATCAGCGTCGGCACCATCAGCGTCCAGGTGTCGACCTGGATCGTGAAGTGCGAGCGCATCCAGAACACCAGCGCGAAGGTGATGAAGGCCGTGGTCGCGACCCAGCGCGCGTCCATCTTCGGCAGGTTTTTGCCGATCACCGGCGAGAGCAGGATGGCGAAGATGCCCACCGGCGCCATCACCAGCCCGGCATCGGTGGCCGTGTAGCCGACGATGGTCTGCAGCCACAGCGGCAGGATGACGAGGTTGCCGAAGAACAGCCCGTACGCCACCGAGATGGCGACCACGCCGGCGCTGAAGTTGCGGCCCTTGAACAGCGTCAGGTCCACCACCGGATGCTCTTCGGTCAGCTCCCACACGAGGAAGAAGGCGAAGCCCACCACGGCCACCACGGTCAGCGTGACGATCTCGGCCGAGTTGAACCAGTCGAGCTCCTTGCCGCGATCGAGCATCAGCTGCAGCGAGCCGACCCAGATCACCAGCAGCGCCAGGCCGATGCGGTCGATCGGCAGCGCGCGCGTGGGCGATTCGCGGTCCTTGTAGATGACCCAGGTCGCATAGGCGGCCAGGATGCCGACCGGGATGTTGATATAGAAGATCCACGGCCAGGTCATGTTGTCCGAGATCCAGCCGCCGAAGATCGGCCCCATGATCGGCGCGACCAGCGTGGTCATGCCCCATAGCGCCAGCGCCATCGAGCTCTTGGCCGGCGGATACGTGGACAGCAGCAGCGACTGCGACAACGGGATCATCGGGCCGGCCACCGCGCCCTGGAGGATCCGCGCGGCGATCAGCGTGCTCATGTTGGGCGCCAGCCCGCACGCCCACGACGACAGCACGAACAGGAGGATCGACGTGACGAACAGGCGCACCTGCCCGAAGCGCTGCGTCAGCCACCCGGTGAGCGGCACCGAGATGGCGTTGGCCACGGCGAACGAAGTGATGACCCACGTGCCCTGGTTCGGCGCGACGCCGAGGTCGCCCGAGATGGCCGGGATCGACACGTTGGCGATGGACGAATCCAGCACGTTCATGAAGGTGGCCAGCGACAGCGCCACCGTACCGATCGCCAGCTTGGCGCCGGTCAGGGGCGGGAGCGGCCGGGGCGCGGCGGTTGTCATGGGTCAGGCCTTGGGAGCGGGTTGCGCCGCGCGCGTCGACGAAGCGGGGGCGATCGCGCCGGCGGCGGCCGGTGTGCTGGCGGCCCCGCGGCCGGCGTTGGTGGCGATGATGCTGGCGATGACCTGATCGGCTTCCTGGCCGGCCTGGTCGTACACCGAGGTTTGCAGCGGTGGGGTGGCCGGTGTCGAGGCCAAGCTCTGGCCGCCCTCATCGTGGATGTCGACGCGGGCTTCCATCGACAGGCCCACGCGCAGCGGATGGTCCTTGAGTTCCTTCGGATCGAGCGAGACGCGCACCGGCAGGCGCTGCACTACCTTGATCCAGTTGCCGGTGGCGTTCTGCGCCGGCAGCAGCGAGAACGCCGAGCCGGTGCCGGCCGAGAATCCGACCACCTTGCCGTGGTAGGTCACGCTGCTGCCGTAGACGTCGGCCACCAGCTCGACCGGCTGGCCGACCCGCATGTGGCGCACCTGCACTTCCTTGAAGTTGGCGTCGACCCACAGCTGGTCGAGCGGCACGATCGCCATCAGCGGCGTGCCCGGGGCCACGCGCTGGCCGACCTGCACCGAACGCTTGGCGACATAGCCCGTGACCGAGGCGGGCAGGCTGGTCCGCGCATAGGCGAGGTAGGCCTCGCGCACCTTGGCGGCGGCCTGCAGGACGTTCGGGTGGCGCTCCAGCGTGGTCTGCTCGGTCAGCACGCGATTGGCCTGCAGTTGCTCCTTGGCGGTCTCGACGGCGGCCTCGGCGGCCTGCAGCGAGGTCTGCGCATGGGCGATCTCTTCCTGCGACACCGCGCCCGTGCCGGCGATCTGCTTGCGGCGGGCCAGGTCTTCCTTGGCCTTGGCGAGGTCGGATTCGCGCATGGCGAGCGTCGAGGTGTAGGCGCCGGTGTTCGAATACAGCGTGCGCACCTGGCGCACCGCCTGCGCCAGCGCGGCCTCGGCCTGTTCCAGGGCGACGCGGGCATCGGCGCGGTCCAGCTCGATCAGCGGCTGGCCCGCGGTGACGAGCTGCGTGTCGTCGGCGCGGATGGCGACCACGGTGCCCGCGACCTGCGGCGTCACCTGCACCACGTTGCCCTGCACGTACGCATCGTCGGTCGACTCGAACCAGCGGCCATACAGGCCCCAGTACAGACCGTAGCCGACGCCGGCCACCACCAGGGCGGTGGCCAGGGTGGTCAGCATGCGCTTGCGCTTGCCGTTGCCGCTGCCGCTGCCGCTGCCGCTGCCGCTGCCGCTGCTGTTCGGGATGGCCGCGGGGGCTGCCGGCGCGGGGGCAGCGGAGGGGGCGGCTTGGGGCGTGTTGTCACTCATGATGTGGGCTCGAAAGAAGGCGTTGGCGTTGGAACGCTCGGTTCGGATCAGCTGTGCGACGGCGCGGTCTGGGCGGCGTCGCCGGTTGTGCGGGTGTCGGGTGCGGCGCCGGGCAGGGCCTCGGCGGTGTAGCCGCCGCCGAGCGCCTTGATCAGGGCCATCTGGGCGTCCAGGCGGCGTGCTTGCAGCAGGGCGGCCAGGCTGCGCTGCTGCAGCACGGTGCTCTCGGCATTCAGGACGGTCAGCTGGGTGCCGAGGCCGGCGCCGTAGCGCGTGCGGGCCAGGCTGTAGGCGCGCTCGGCTTCGGCCAGCGCGGTCCGCTGGATGTCGATCTGGGTATCGATGCTGTGCAGCGAGGTGATCTGGTCGGCGGTGTCGTGCAGGGCTTCGGTCAGCGTCTGGTTGTAGCTGGCCACGGCGGCGTCGTAGCCGGCGTACTTGCCGCGCAGGTTGGCGCGCAGCTTGCCGCCTTCGAAGATCGGCAGGCGCAGCGCCGGGCCGATGCCCAGCTGGCGCGCGTTGCCCAGCAGCAGGTTCTCGGGCGCGATGGAGGCCAGGCCCAGGAACGCGGTCAGGCTGATGTCGGGCAGGAACTGGGCCTTGGCCACGTCGATGTTCTTGGAGGCGGCCTCGACGCGCCAGCGCGCGGCCACCAGGTCCGGACGGCGGCCGATCAGGTCGATGCTCAGGTGGTCCGGCAGCTTGGGCGTGGGCTGTGCCAGCAGGGTCGGCCGGGCGATGGCGAGGCCGCGGTCCGGGCCCTTGCCCAGCAGCGCGGCGAGCTGGTTGCGGGCCAGGGCGATCTGCTCGTCCACCTGCTCCAGTTCGGTCTGTGCGGCGGCGATGTTGGCGCGCGCCTGCGTGGTCTCGACCTGCGTATCCAGCCCGGCGCGCAGGCGCTGGCCCGACAGCGACACCAGCTCGCGGCGCTGCGCGATGGTCCGCTCGGCCACGTCGCGCTGGGCGTAGAACGCGGCCAGCTTGACATAGGTGCGTGCCACCGAGGTCGACAGCATCAGCCGGGAGGCCTGGCTCTCGGCCTCGATGGCCTTGTCGTCCGATAGCGCGGATTCCAGCGCGGCGCGGTTCTTGCCCCAGAAGTCGAGGTCGTAGCTCACGCCGAGCTGGATTTTCGACTCGGTGACCCAGTTGCCGCCCAGCGGCGTGCCTTCGAACAGGTCGTACGAAGAGAAGCGCTGGCGCGTCATCTCCGCATCCAGCCCGACGCTCGGATACAGGTCGCCGCGCGCCGCGTCGGCCATGGCACGGGAGGCCCGCACGCGGGCGAAGGCGACTTGCAGGTTCGGGCTGTCGTGGATGGCCTCGTCGACGAGTGCCCGCAGTTGCGGGTCGTTGAACTGGTCCACCCAGTTCTGCGATGGCCATTGGCCGCCCTGCGACGGCAGCGACTTGCCGCTGGCCAGTTGCCCGGGCGCGGTGAGCGTCTGCGTGCTGTGCGCGTTGCCGAAGTCGGCGCAGCCGGCCAGCGCGGCCAGGGCGATGGCGCTCAGCGCCACGGCCAGGCGCGCCGGCCAGCGTGCCTGCTCGCCGCGTTGCGCGGCGCGTGCCCGTGGGGTGGAGGTGAGGGCGTTCATGTTGGTATGCTGAGCCATGTCGGGTAGCGGAAAGTCGGGGGCAACGCGACGTCAGGCGCCGGAGGGGCGCATCCGCGCGCCGTCGGTGCCGTTGTCGAGCGCGCGCTGCAGGAGGCCGCGCAGGGTCTTCACCTCGGCCTGCGTGAAGCCGGCGAAGAAGCGGTTGAGCACCTGCGTATAGATGGCCGGCATGCGCTCGGCCAGCGTGCGGCCGGCGTCGGTCAGCACCAGGTGGACGACGCGCCGGTCGGATTCGCTGCGCATGCGCTCGATCAGGCCGCGCTTCTCCATGCGGCTCAGCATGCGGGTGAGCGAGCCGATGTCGGTGTTCAGTTCCCGGCCGAGGTCGGTGGCGGTCTGGCAGCGGCCGTTGGCGAGCAGCATCAGGCAACTGGCCTGGGAGTGCGTCACGTCCATCGGCGTGACTTCCTGTTCGATCGCCATGGACAGCGCCGTCTTGGCGCGCCCGAGGAGGTAGCCCACGCTTTCGCACATGCGGTAGTCCTCCACCCGGAACAGGGCGCCAGGAGCGGTTTCGGTGGCGGGTTGTGATTGTCCGGACATCTTATGTATGCGCAATCATTGTTCGGACAAATATACGAACCAGCGCACTAAAGGGCAAGATACTGAATAGGTGATTGCGGATACAGAAATAATCGGCGATCCATGGATCACCAGTTGAGAATCGTTCTCGGCTTTCGTGTTGACATGTCATCTGTTGCGCATTGCAGCATGCTAGAATGTTAGGTTATTCCGCGAGCCGCCTTTTCGCCCCCCAGTTTTGGCTCGTGTCACGTCGTTTCCGAGTTCATATCCATGCGCGCGCTTCGCAACATCGCCATCATTGCCCACGTTGACCACGGCAAGACCACGCTGGTCGACCAGCTCCTCCGCCAAGCCGGCACGTTCCGCGAGAACGAACAGATCGCCGAGCGCGTGATGGACTCGAACGACATCGAAAAAGAGCGCGGCATCACGATCCTGGCCAAGAACTGCGCGGTCGAGTACAACGGCACGCACATCAACATCGTCGACACCCCGGGCCACGCCGACTTCGGCGGCGAAGTGGAGCGCGTGCTGTCGATGGTCGACGGCGTGCTGCTGCTGGTGGACGCGGTGGAAGGCCCGATGCCGCAGACGCGTTTCGTGACGCGCAAGGCACTGGCGCTGGGCCTGAAGCCCATCGTCGTGATCAACAAGGTGGACCGTCCGGGCGCCCGTCCGGAGTGGGTGATCAACCAGACCTTCGACCTGTTCGACAAGCTGGGCGCCAATGACGACCAGCTCGACTTCCCGGTGGTGTACGCCTCGGGCCTGAACGGCTACGCCGGCCTGACCGACGACGTGCGCGAAGGCGACATGAAGCCGCTGTTCGAGACCATCCTCGACAAGGTGCCGCAGCGTAACGACGACCCGAACGGCTCGTTCCAGCTGCAGATCATCTCGCTCGATTACTCGAGCTACGTCGGCAAGATCGGCGTGGGCCGCATCACGCGCGGCCGTGTGCGTCCGCTGCAGGACGTGGTGGTCAAGTTCGGCCCGGAAGGCGCCCCGATCAAGGGCCGCGTCAACCAGGTGCTGAAGTTCCGTGGCCTGGAGCGCGAGCTGGTGCAGGAAGCGGAAGCCGGCGACATCGTGCTGATCAACGGCATTGATGAGCTGGGTATCGGCTGCACCGTGTGTGCGCCGGACGCGCAAGACGCCCTGCCGATGCTGAAGGTGGACGAGCCGACGCTGACCATGAACTTCTGCGTCAACACCTCGCCGCTGGCCGGCCGCGAAGGCAAGTTCGTCACCAGCCGCCAACTGCGCGACCGCCTGGACCGCGAGCTGAAGTCCAACGTGGCGCTGCGCGTGAAGGACACCGGCGACGACACGATCTTCGAAGTGTCGGGCCGTGGCGAACTGCACCTGACCATCCTGGTGGAAAACATGCGCCGCGAGGGCTACGAGCTGGCCGTGTCGCGTCCGCGCGTGGTGTTCAAGGAAATCGACGGCGTGAAGCACGAGCCGTTCGAGCGCCTGACCGTGGACGTGGAAGACGGCCACCAGGGCGGCGTGATGGAAGAACTCGGCCGCCGCAAGGGCGAGCTGCTCGACATGGCGTCGGACGGCAAGGGCCGGACCCGCCTGGAATACCGCATTCCGGCGCGTGGCCTGATCGGCTTCCAGGGCGAGTTCCTGACGCTGACGCGCGGCACCGGCCTGATCAGCCACATCTTCGACGACTACTCGCCGGTCAGGGAAGGCGACCTGGGCGAGCGCCACAACGGCGTGCTGATCTCGCAGGACGACGGCGCTGCCGTGGCCTACGCACTGTGGAAGCTGCAGGATCGCGGCCGCATGTTCGTGTCGCCCGGCGATGCGCTGTACGAAGGCATGATCATCGGCATCCACAGCCGTGACAACGACCTCGTCGTCAACCCGATCAAGGGCAAGCAGCTGACCAACGTACGTGCTTCGGGCACCGATGAGGCCGTGCGCCTGGTGCCGCCGATCCAGATGTCGCTGGAGTACGCGGTGGAATTCATCGCCGACGACGAGCTGGTCGAGGTCACGCCCAAGAGCATCCGTCTGCGCAAGCGTCACCTGAAGGAACACGAGCGCAAGCGCGCCTCGCGTGAAGAAGCGGTCTGATCGCGCGCCGATCTGTCGATAAAAACGCCCCGATTCGTCGGGGCGTTTTTTTTGTCCGCTCTCACGGCGGGGGC
Organism: Ralstonia pseudosolanacearum; assembly: GCF_024925465.1. NCBI lineage: Bacteria > Pseudomonadati > Pseudomonadota > Betaproteobacteria > Burkholderiales > Burkholderiaceae > Ralstonia > Ralstonia pseudosolanacearum. The sequence goes on from NZ_CP103852.1 coordinate 1,809,085, forward strand.
TCGAATCCGGGCGCCTCCGCAAGCGGCCGGGCCCTGGGGCTGCGCTACTCGGGCGGCTTCCATCGGTAGCGGATGTCCAGGTCGCGAAACACATCGGCCCACATGTCGCGCCATTCGTGGAAGGTCAGGGTGATCGGGTTGTGCGAGCGGCTCCGTCGCGTGATGCCGAACACCGGCGCCGCTTCCTCAGGCACGAAGCTGCCGAACAGGCGGTCCCAGACGGTCAGCACGCCGGCGTAGTTGCGGTCGATGTACTGCGGGTTCTGGGCATGATGCACGCGATGCACCGACGGCGTGTTGACGTAGCGCCCGAGCTGGCGCCACAGGCCCGCATGGCGCGAATCCAGCGCCCAACCGCGTGTGCACGAAGAACTGGAACGCCAGGTTCAGCCCCACCACCAGGATCGCCCAGATACGCCCAACGCGTGCGCCCGCAAAGAGGGCCGGCTAGAGCCCTTCCTCTCAAACCGGCCGGCTCGTGTACAGTGCGAGCCGTCATTCCCGCAACGACAGGCGCAGACGCGAGACATGGAATCCACCGTATCGACCGCTTCCTCGACGGTTTCCTCCGCCGTGCAGACCGACACCCAGGCCCACGTGATCGCCGAGGTGCGCGGCGGCATCGGCTGGCTGACGCTGAACCGGCCGCAGGCGCTCAATGCGCTGTCGCTGGAGATGATCCGTGCGCTGTCGCATGCGCTGATGGCGTGGCAGCACGATCCGGCGGTGCGCGCCGTGATCCTGCGCGGCGAAGGCGGCAAGGCGCTGTGCGCCGGGGGCGACATCCGCTTCTTTCACCGCGCCGCCACCGCGCGTGATCCGCAACTGATCACCTTCTTCACCGAGGAATACCGCCTCAACCACCTGATCTTCCGCTACGCCAAGCCCTATATCGCGCTGATGGACGGCGTGGTGATGGGCGGCGGCATGGGCATTTCGCAGGGTGCTTCGCTGCGCGTGGTGACCGGGCGCACGCGCATGGCCATGCCCGAGACCAACATCGGCCTGTTTCCCGATGTCGGGGGCGGCTGGTTCCTGGCGCGCCTGCCGGGGCACGTGGGCGAATACCTGGGCGTGACCGGGCAGGTGATCGATGCGGCGGACGCGCTGTCGGTCGGCCTGGCCGATTGCCATGTGTCGGCGGACACGCTGGCCGCCGTGGTCCGCCGCCTGCGCGACGGCACCTGGCAGAGCGCCGAACAGATCGCCGCCTGCTTCACCGAGGCCGCGACCGACCCCGATGCGACCCGGGCCGTGATCGCGCCGCACCGTGCCGCCATCGACGCGTGCTTCAGCCAGACCACGGTGCCCGCCATTCTCGCCGACCTGGCCGGCTGCCCCGATGCCGACTGGGCCGCGCAGACCGGGCAGCAGATGGCCCGGCGCTCGCCGCTGATGATGGCGGTCACGCTCGAGCAGATCCGCCGCGGCCGCCACACCACGCTCGCCGACGAACTGCGCCGCGAACTGGACATGATGGCGCGCGTGTTCGACGCCGGCGACGGCATCGAAGGCATCCGTGCGCTGGCCGTCGACAAGGACCATGCGCCCCAATGGCGCCACGCCAGCGTCGACGCCGTGCGCGAAGACGAGGTGGCCGCGTTCTTCGCATCGCCGTGGCGGCGTGAGCAGCATCCGCTGCTGGGGCTGTCGGACTAGAACCGGTAAACTTGCGCGCCTGAACCGAATTGCCGAGTTGCCGTGTCTGCTGAACGCTCTACGCCGAATCCGCGTCGCCTGTCCGTTGCCCCGATGATGGACTGGACCGATCGCCACTGTCGCTTCTTCCATCGCCAGATTTCCCGCCACACCTGGCTCTACACGGAAATGGTGACCACCGGCGCGCTCCTGCACGGCGACGTGCCGCGCCATCTCGACTTCGACGAGACGGAGCACCCGGTCGCGCTGCAGCTCGGCGGCAGCGAACCCGACGACCTGGCCCAGTCCGCCCGCTTGGGCGAGCGCTGGGGCTATCGCGAGATCAACCTGAACTGCGGCTGTCCGTCCGAGCGCGTGCAGCGCGGCGCGTTCGGTGCGTGCCTGATGGCCGAGCCGAAGCTGGTGGCCGATGGCGTCAAGGCGATGCGCGATGCGGTGTCGATCCCGGTCACGGTCAAGCACCGTATCGGCATCGACACGATCGAGACCTACGACTTCGTGCGCGATTTCGTCGGCACCATCGCCGAGGCCGGTTGCGAGACCTTCATCGTGCACGCCCGCAACGCCATCCTGAAGGGGTTGAGCCCGAAGGAGAACCGCGAGATCCCGCCCCTGCGCTACGAGGTGGTCTACCAGCTCAAGCGCGATTTCCCGCGACTGGAGATCCTGCTGAACGGCGGCGTGCAGACGCTGGAGCAGATCGACACGCATCTTGCCCACGTCGACGGCGTGATGATCGGCCGCGAGGCCTATCACCACCCGCACCTGATGGCGGGCTTCGATGCGCGCTACTACGGCGCCGACACGGTCGCGCCCACGCGCGCCGAGGTCGAAGACGCCATGATCGATTACATTGGCCGCTGGGTGGCGCGGGGCGGATATGCCGGCGCAGCGGTGCGCCACATGCTGGGGCTGTATCGCGGCGTGGCCGGCGCCCGGGGCTGGCGGCGTGTGCTGTCGGACGCCAAGGCGCTCGGCCGCGTCAAGGCGCCGGACGACGCGCGGGCCCTGTTCGAGACGGCGCGCGCGCACCTGCGCCGCGGCGCGGAGGCGGATGAAGAGGTGGTCGCACCATAAATATTGCGCAGCCCTCTAGTCACGTCAGAAGAATGTTTGTATAATCTTGTTTTTCGCCGAGCAGCGATTCGCTGTTCGAACGACGGTGGCTGTAGCTCAGTTGGTAGAGTCCCAGATTGTGATTCTGGTCGTCGTGGGTTCGAGTCCCATCAGCCACCCCAGGATTCTGTAAAAAGCCCGCATTAGCGGGCTTTTTGCTTTTTTCGGCCGCATTTCGCTACGCAGCCACCACCGTCCCCTGGTGGTAGACGATCTTCCAGCCTTCGGCGGTGCGCCGCCAGATCGTTGCGCGCCGCGTTGTCCGGGTCGATTGCACCAGCGTATAGGTCAGCAGATAGTTGTCGGGCGCGATGGCCTGGCAGCGCAGGTCGCTCGTTTGCCAGAATGCGTCGCCGATATGGCCGTGCCGGGCATCGAGCACGCCGAGCACGTAGCTGCGGCTGTAGCGTTGGCCCGATGCGCCGACTTCCCAGAAATCGTCTTCGGTCATCCGCTCGAAATCCTCGCGGCGGGTGCCGTGTTCGGGGCGGTGGAAGATGGGTTCGAGCCGCCGCAGTTCCTCGAGCACGTCGAGCAGGGCGGGATCGGTCTCCAGGTGCGGTTCCATGCGGCGGCCTCCTGCGAAAGTCTCAAGCATAGCCTGCCGTCCCGCATCGCCGCATCGCCGCATCGCGTGATGTGCGGGCTGGGCATCCAGCCTATGATGCTGCCTTCGCTCGCTTTCAGGGAACCGTTTCGATGCAACGTACTGCCTGCTCCGGTCTGTCTGCCCTGGTGTTGGGGCTGTCGCTGGCCATGACCGCCGGTGCGGCCACGCTCAAGAAGCCCGAACTGGATGCTCTGGCCCTGTCTGAACAGTCGAGCGCCGCATCGTCCGACCTGCCGGATTTTCTGGCGGCCGCTGCCAAGGCCGATCCCCTGGTCGCGGACAGCGTTGCCGCATACCGGCGGCAGTCGCCGCTCACCGGCGATGAGCTGGTCAACATCGGCCGGCTGCTGGGCCTGTACAACCGCCTGCACAACCAGCAGGCGGCGATCGCCTCGATCGAGAAGATGGTCGCGCTGCCTACGGTGCGCGACGACAGGATCCCGCAGCACGAAAGCCCCGCCATCGTTGCATTCGGCAAGCTGGTCGAAGGCATGGCACGCGATTTCGGCCTGCGCTACCGGAATGTCGATCACCGGGTCTTCGAAATCACGCTGCCCGGCACCGGTCAGGACGAGTTCGGCATCCTGACGCACGCCGATGTGGTGCCCGCGCGTGCCGAGGAATGGGTGCTGGACGACGGTACGCGGCTCGATCCGTTCAAGGTGACGCGTGTCGGCAACCTGCTGTATGGGCGCGGCACCATCGACGACAAGGGTTCGGTTGCCGCCGCGCTGTACGCGATGAAGACCGTCAAGGACAGCGGCGTGCCGCTCGCGCGGACGATCCGGCTCATGATCGAGACCACCGAGGAAACCGGCGGCGACGGCATGAAGTACTACCGCGAGCGCACCCGGCTGCCCGCGTACAACATCGTGCTCGACAGCAAGTATCCCGCCGTGGTGGCCGAGAAGGGCTCGGGTGCGCTGAAAGTGGCGTTCCCCGCGTTGTCGGTGGACACGAGCCGTCTCGCTATCGTGGCGATGACGGGCGCCGCTTCGGCCAACGCCGTGCCCCAGACCGCCACCGCAACGCTCAAGGGCGGCGACCTGGATGCAGCGGCGGCCGCATTGGAGGCGAAGCGCGATGCCTTCGTCCGCGGCCTCGCCGCGCAAGGCGCGTTCTCCATCGATGTCACGCGCAGCGCGGACAGCGTCATCGTCAAGGTGACCGGTGCGTCTGCGCACGGTTCGCGGCCGGAGGAGGGCGTCAACCCGCTGCCGCGCCTGGCGCTGTTCCTGCGCGCGGCCGGCCTCGACCTGGCCGATAACGCTTATGCCCATGCCGTGCGCTACCTGACCGATCTGTACGGGACGGACTACCTCGGCAATCCGATGGGTGTCGCCTACAAGGACGACTTCATGGGGCCGCTGACGATGTCGCCCAATGCGATCGGCGACAGGAACGGCCGCGTCGAAGTGGCCGTCAATGTGCGCATGCCGCGCGGCAAGGCGCCCGATGCCCTGCGCGGCGAGATTGCCGACAGGATCAACGCCTGGGCCGGCGCCAGCCGCATCGCTGTGGAGATCAGCCACGATCAGGGCAACTGGATGGCGCGCGACCCGAAGGGCGCATGGCTTGCAACGCTACTGAACATCTACGGCGAGACCACCGGCCTGGATGCCAGGCCGGTGCCGACGGCGGGCAGCACCACGGCCAAGCTGATGCCCAATGCCATCAACTTCGGGCCGGCCATGCCCGGCAAGAAGTACACGGCGCACAACGCCAAAGAGTACAAGGAAGTGCCGGATCTCGACCTGGACATGCAGATGTTCACCGAGATGCTGGTCCGTATCGGCAACCTGCCGGCGATGCAATAAACGTCGGCCCGGCGCCGTGGGGGGGGGGGCCTATGTGTTTCGTCAAGCGTTAGGGGCGGTTTTGGGTTGGTAAAAGGTCCCGTCGCGCAGCATGGCGAACAGGACGTCGCATCGACGTCTGGCCAGCGCGATGAGCGCTTGGTTGTGACGCTTTCCTTGCTGGATCTTGCGCGTGTAGTAGGCGCGTGAGATCGGGTCTCGCAAGGCCGCAAACGCAGAGAGAAACAAGGTTCGTTTGAGCACCTTGTTGCCACGCCTGGAGGGGTGTTCACCTCGGATGGACGAGCCTGAGCGCCGGGTGACCGGCGCAAGGCCGGCATAGGCAGCCAGGTGTGCGGCCGAAGCGAAGGCTTTGTGTGCGACTTCGGTCAGGAGTCTGGCGGCGGTCCTGACGCCGACTCCGGGCATGCTGGTCAGGACCGGGTAAAGAGGGTGCGCATGCACCAAGCGTTCGGCTTCACTGGCGACCTCGTCGCGCTGCTGCAGCAAGCCGGCGAGCTGCTTGGCAAGGCGCGGCATGACGACGGTCGCGGCCTGGGTGCCGGGCATCACGACGGTCTGTTCGCTAAGCGCTTGAACGATCTCGGCGGCTAGGCGCTTGCCCATACGCGGAGCGAGTTTGGTCAGGCGGTTGGCGAGCGTCTTCTCGCTGGTCGCAGCAAGTGCTGCAGGTGACGGGTAGCGCTCAAGCAGGTCGAGCACGGCGGGATGGTCCAGGCGCGGCCCCAGAACCCGTTCGAGGGCGGGATGGATCTGGGTGAGCAGGCCACGAATGCGGTTGCTGGTTTGGGTGACTTGGGCGGCCAGATCGTCGTCGAAGCCGCACAGCATGGTGAGCTCGGCCAGCGGCTCATCGGCTAGCCGCAGCGAGCGTAAGGTGTGCGGCATCGAGCGGGCGGCTTCAGCAATGATCGCCGCGTCGCGGGCGTCGGTCTTGGCTTCGCCGGCGTGCAGATCGGCGATGCGGCGCATGGCCAGCCCTGGCAGATAGGCGACCAAGACACCCTCGTCGCGAGCGACGGCCACCGGTAGCGCACCGATGGTGGCGGGCTGGTCGACGACGAACAGAAGCTGGCCGTGCGCCTTGAGTTCGTTGATCAGGGCACGAAGTTTGGCTTCGTCGTTGGGCAGCGCCTTGTTGTACAGGCGCTTGCCGCTGCGATCGAGCGCGACGGCGTGATGCTGGCCCTTGCCGACATCGACGCCGACAAAGACATCAATGGAATTGTGCGGAAGCGGTTCTTGCATGAAGGTGAGACGCAATGAAACACATTGGCAGGCAACATCGGTGGCAAGTCTCGGCATCCACGTTACGGACGGCCTCAGGAAGTCCTGGCCAAGCCCCTATCAGCGATCACCAGCCACCCACCAGGCCCGGTGACAGCACCCCCCGGATCATGGGCGACTGGGGGCGAGAATCATGCCGGGCCTGGCTGGCCAAAGCCCCGATTATTGGGGCACGAAGATAGTAACGGGGGGGGGGGCTGCGCAAGTCGTTCACCGCTGAACGCGCAGGCACCAGGCAAGCCAACCACACCATTGGTACGTGGGTGGCAGGGGAGGTGCTGTTGGTGCGGCTCGACATGACTGTCGGATGCAGAATCCGGTGGCCGGCAAATGCAGGAGCGCGGCGATGGCGGCTGGCGACGTCTTTTCTGCCGTCATCGGCCGCGGACATGCGGCACGCCCGCGGCGCGGTGAGGCACGGATCTTAGGGATCGGGGCAGCAACCGGCGCCCAGTAGTGATGGCCGGGGCAAAAAAAAGCCCGCAATCCTGCGGGCTTAGAATTCAGCGATCTCAATTGCCCCTGAGGGACAGTGGCAATACTACTGTCCCCCGCGCCAAACAAAATTCGGGTAAACGTTCGGTTTACCGCCTGATGGCATCGAATGTGGCTCTATAGCAACATGCGGCCACAAAAAACAGCCCGCACAAGCGGCGGGCCGAAAATCAGTTGAAGAAAGCCCTGTCCTCAGGGCAAGGCCAGTTTATGAAATCGATTGTGGCGACAGCATTGGGGTATGCCCTGATCGCCTGTGTCCGTGCTGGTCTTCAGCAGCCTTCTGCGCCCGCAGCCCGTGACGTCGTCGGGATCGCATCCAGCATGCGGCAGATCGCAGCCATGCTGCCGACCATCGTGCGCCGCTGCTCCCCTTGATAGATGCGCACGCCTTGGGTTTGACGGAAAGGCACCGGTTTCACCGGGTGGCGGCGGGAGGGCATCGATCCGAGTCGCATGGCAGACCTCATGGTTCGGTGGAGGTGCGGACGGCAACAGTCTGCCGCGGCGAGCCATCGGCTCACCTCCGGGTTGGGCAAAACTGCGAGGGAAGCGGCGCGCTGCGCCGAGTGGCTATGGAGCGGCTGGCCGGATCAGGCCGACCGCCAGTCCTTCCAGCTGGAACTCGTCGCGGTCGAGATCGACGTGGATGGGTTCGAAATCAGGGTTCTCAGCAATCAACTCGACATGCCGGCCCGTGCGCTGGAAGCGTTTGACCGTGACATCATCGCCCAGCCTTGCAACGACGATCTTGCCGTTGGCGGCCTCGGCGGCGCGCTGCACCGCGAGCAGGTCGCCGTCGAGGATGCCGGCATCGCGCATGCTCATGCCGCGCACTTTCAACAGGAAATCCGGCCGGCTGGAAAACAGGGAGGGGTCGACCTGGTATTGCCGGTCGATGTGCTCGGCTGCCAGGATCGGGCTACCCGCCGCAACGCGGCCCACCAGCGGCAGCGTCAGCTGCATCAGCCCCATCGACGGCAGCGAGAACTGGTGCGGCGATGCGCCGCCCTCCGCGCGCAGCCGGATGCCGCGCGATGCGCCGGGCGTCAGCTCGATCACGCCCTTGCGGGCAAGTGCCCGCAGGTGCTCCTCGGCCGCATTCGGCGACGAGAAACCGAACTCCGCGGCGATCTCGGCGCGCGTCGGCGGGAAGCCGGTGCGCTGGATCGTTTGGCGGATCAGGTCGTAGATCTGCTGCTGGCGGGGGGTGAGGGTAGCCATCGGTGCACTGTATATTTGAACAGGTGCTGTGATTTTATACAGTGAGAAGCAGAGCGCAAGTGATTTTATTGTGACTTGTTGTTGAGCGGACGCATCGGCCATCCGCCGGCGCCTGACTTGCGTCAAAACCCATGCGGCTGGTTAGAAGCTTATGTGCAATCCATGCAGGCGCGGCAAGAGGGAATCGCATAAAATCAAGGCCTTGACCGCATTTTGCACTGCCGCAAGGCTGTACCCGAACGTCACCATGTCCGCTTTCAATCAAGAGACCGTTCTGAGCGTCCATCACTGGAACGAATCGCTGTTCAGCTTCCGTACCACGCGCGACAAAGCCTTGCGCTTCCATAACGGCCACTTTGTCATGCTGGGCCTGGAAGTCGAGGGCAAGCCGCTGATGCGTGCCTACAGTATCGCCAGCCCCAACTATGAAGAGCACCTGGAGTTCTTCAGCATCAAGGTGCAGAACGGCCCGCTGACGTCGCGCCTGCAGCACCTGAAGGTCGGCGACACCGTGCTGGTCAGCCGCAAGCCGGTCGGCACGCTGGTGCTGGACGACCTGCTGCCCGGCAAGAACCTCTACCTGTTCGGCACCGGCACCGGCCTGGCGCCGTTCATGAGCATCATCCAGGATCCCGAAACCTACGAGCGCTTCGAGAAGGTCGTGCTGCTGCACGGCGTGCGCCAGGTCAGCGAACTGGCCTATGCCGATTTCATCACCAGCGAGCTGCCGAACAACGAATTCTTCGGCGACCAGGTCCGCGAGAAACTGATCTACTACCCGACCGTCACCCGCGAGCCCTTCCGCAACATGGGCCGCCTGACGGATCTGGCCGACAGCGGCAAGCTGTTCGACGACATCGGCCTTGCGCCGCTGGATCCGGCGGTGGATCGCGCCATGATCTGCGGCAGCCCCGCCATGCTGGAAGACACCTGCAAGCTGCTGGATGCGCGCGGCTTCAAGATTTCGTCGCGCATGGGCGAGGCGGGCGACTATGTGATCGAGCGCGCCTTCGTCGAGAAGTAACGCGGGTTTGCTTGCCAGCAAGACGCCGGCCCTTGTGCCGGCGTTTTTCATTTGGCGCGAAACCGCGGCGGGCGGATACAATGCGCCGCGTCACAATTTCCTGATTGTCGCGCCGATGTCCTCGTTGCCCACTATCGCCATTCTCGCCACCGGCGGCACCATTGCCGGCTCGGCGGACGATTCCGCTTCCGCGGCCCGCTATCGTGCCGGCGCCGTGCCCATCGACCAGTTGCTGGCAGCCAGCAAGCTGGGCCTGGAACGCATCGCCAACGTGCGCGCCGAGCAGGTCGCGCAGATCGACAGCAAGGACCTGACCTTCGACGTGTGGGAGCGTCTGGTGGCGAGGATCCGTCATTGGATCGACGTAGAGCGCGTGGACGGCGTGGTCATCACGCATGGGACCGACACGCTTGAGGAAACCGCGATGCTGCTGCACCTGGTGCTGCAGACTGACGTGCCCATCGTCATGACCGCGGCGATGCGGCCGTCGACGTCGTTGTCGGCGGATGGTCCGCTGAATCTGCTCAATGCCGTACGCGCAGCCGCTAGCGCTGCCTCGCGCGGGCGCGGTGTGCTGGTGGCCCTGAATCAGCGCGTCCATGCGGCGCGCGACGTGCAGAAGGGGCATACCTACGCTGTCGAGGCGTTTGTGTCGCCGGACGTCGGTCCGCTTGGCTTCGTGCTGGATGCCGCGGTGCAGTACCAGCGCGTGGCCCAACTGCCGGCCGCGGCCGACGGGCTGCCGATGCCGGCCGCCGGGCAATGGCCGTGGGTGGAGGTGCTGTCGAGCTACGCCCAGCCCGATGCGCGCCTGGTCGACGCTCTGGTGGCTGCCGGTGTGCGCGGGCTGGTCATCGCCGCGACGGGGGCGGGGTCCATTCACGTCAATCTGGAGGCTGCGCTGCAGCAGGCGGCCAAGCGGGGCGTGATTGTGCTGCGTTCGACCCGGACCGGGGCTGGCGTGGTGCCGGCGCATCCCGACGGGCAGGGCTTGGCATCGTCCGGGACGCTCAACCCGTACAAGGCGCGCGTGCTTCTGATGCTGCTGATTGCCGCCGGCCGTGCCCAGGCAGAAATGGCCTCCCTGCAGCAAGTCATTGATCGATATTGAAAAAATAGCCAAGGCCTGCGTATAATGGCAGGCTATCCAACCTTGCTGCACCGGAGTGTGACGCCCGGGCAGCTTTATCCAGAAGGAGCGTCAATGCGTCATTACGAAATCGTCTTCATCGTCCATCCTGACCAGAGCGAGCAAGTGCCTGCAATGATCGAGCGCTACAAGAGCACGGTCACGTCGCAAGGCGGCCAAGTGCATCGCGTCGAGGACTGGGGCCGTCGTCAACTGGCCTACATGATCCAGAAGCTGGCCAAGGCTCACTACGTGTGCGTGAACATCGAATGCGGCAAGGAAACCCTGGCCGAACTCGAGCATGCGTTCAAGTTCAACGACGCTGTGCTGCGTCACCTCATCGTGCAGACCAAGAAGGCTGAAACGGCACCGTCGCCGATGATGAAGGAAGTGCAGCGCGAAGAAGCCAAGAAGGCTGCAGCGCAAAGCGAACAGGCCGCCTGATGTCGCGCGGTGCGGCGCGCAAGCCGGCCGGGCGGAGCCCAGCCGCGTAATTGCGTACCGCAGCCATGGACGGAACCCCGGGGCACAACGCCATCAACCGACTGCAGCTCGTTGCCACGCTGGCCGAGCGCGAGGTGATGCGTTACACGCCCGCCGGCGTGCCCATCGTGAATTGTCTGCTGAGCTACAGCGGGCAGGCGATGGAAGCGCAGGCAGCGCGACAGGTCGAGTTTTCGATCGAAGCGCTGGGCGCCGGCAAGATGGCCTCGGTTCTGGACCGCATCGCTCCCGGCACCGTCCTGGAGTGCGTCGGATTCCTGGCTCGCAAGCACCGCAGCAGCAAGGCACTGGTCTTTCACATCTCCGGATGTAACGTATTCGTAAAGGATTGAATCATGGCATTCATGAACAAGAAGCAGCGCGACGCCAAGAACAAGAAGCGCTTCCAGCAGCAAAACCCGTTGTTCAAGCGCAAGAAGTTCTGCCGCTTCACTGTGGCAGGCGTCGAGCAGATCGACTACAAGGATCTGGACACGCTCAAGGACTTCATCGGCGAGAACGGCAAGATCACGCCGGCCCGCCTGACGGGTACGCGTTCGCACTACCAGCGCCAGCTCGATACGGCCATCAAGCGTGCGCGTTTCCTCGCGCTGATGCCGTACACCGATCAGCACAAGCACTAATCGACGCGGATAAGGAGAACACACAATGCAAATTATTCTGCTCGAGAAGGTCGTCAACCTGGGCAACCTGGGCGACGTGGTGCGTGTGAAGGACGGTTACGCACGTAACTTCCTGATCCCGAACAAGCAAGCCCGCCGTGCTACGGCTTCGGCAATCCAGGAATTCGAAGCTCGCCGCGCCGAGCTGGAAAAGCTGGCCGCCGAAAAGCTGGCTGCTGCGCAAGCCGAAGGCGAAAAGCTGAACGGCCTGACGCTGCAACTGTCGCAAAAGGCTGGTGTGGACGGCCGCCTGTTCGGCTCGGTCACCAACCACGACATCGCTGCGGCGCTGACGGCTCAAGGCTTCAAGGTCGAGAAGGCGCAAGTGCGCATGCCGAACGGCCCGCTGAAGACCGTCGGCGACCACCCGGTCGCCGTGTCGCTGCACACCGATGTGTCGGTCGACGTGACCGTGTCGGTGCTGGGCGAGACCGTCTAAGCACGTACGCAGGATCCTCGCGTTGCCCGGGCGACCGGCCGGCGCGAGTCAAGAAGGCAGGGACGAAAGTCTCTGCCTTTTTTGTTGCCGTCTGTCTGTTGTTTGCCGTAGGGCCCCCGATTGATGAATGCGCCGCGCCGCTATAATCCCGCCATGAACGCGCCGACCGATCCCCAGCTCGAATCCCTCAAGGTTCCGCCGCATTCCATCGAGGCCGAGCAGTCGGTGCTTGGCGGCCTGCTGCTGGACAATGCCGCGTGGGACCGCATCGCCGACTTCATCAACGAGCACGATTTCTATCGCTACGATCACCGGCTGATCTTCCACAACATCGGCAAGCTGATTTCGCAGGCCAAGCCGGCCGACGTGATCACGGTGTACGAGCAGTTGCAGGCGTCGGGCAAGGCGGAAGAGGTGGGCGGCCTGGCCTACCTGAACGCACTGGCGCAGAACACGCCGAGCGCGGCCAACATCCGTCGCTATGCCGAGATCGTCCGTGATCGCGGCGTGCTGCGCCAGTTGGTGACGATTGCCGACGAGATCTCCGCGGGGGCCTTCAACCCGCAGGGCCGCGACGTGCGCCAGTTGCTGGATGAGGCCGAGTCGAAGGTGTTCGCGATTGCCGAAGAGGGCGCGCGCGGGCAGAAGGGCTTCCTGGAGATCCAGCCGCTGCTGACGCAGGTGGTCGAGCGCATCGACGAGCTGTACCACCGCGACAATCAGAGCGATATCACCGGTGTGCCGACGGGTTTCGTTGACCTGGACCGCATGACGAGCGGTATGCAGGGCGGTGACCTGATCATCGTGGCCGGTCGCCCGTCGATGGGTAAGACGGCGTTCTCGCTGAACATCGGCGAACACGTGGCCGTGGAGCAGGGCTTGCCGGTGGCGGTGTTCTCGATGGAAATGGCGGGCACGCAGCTCGCCATGCGGATGCTCGGTTCGGTCGGCCGGCTGGACCAGCACCGCCTGCGCACGGGCCGCCTGCTCGACGAGGACTGGCCGCGCCTGACGCATGCCATCCAGAAGATGAACGACGCGCAGCTGTTCATCGACGAAACGCCGGCGCTGAACCCGATGGAGCTGCGTGCGCGCTCGCGCCGGCTGGCCAGGCAGTGCGGGCAGCTTGGCCTGATCGTCATCGATTACCTGCAGCTGATGTCGGGCTCGGGTAGCGGCGAGAACCGCGCGACCGAGATCTCTGAAATCTCCCGTTCGCTCAAGGGGCTGGCCAAGGAGCTCAACTGTCCGGTGATCGCGCTGTCGCAGCTGAACCGGAGCCTGGAGCAGCGTCCGAACAAGCGTCCCGTGATGTCGGACTTGCGCGAATCCGGCGCCATCGAACAGGATGCCGACGTGATCCTGTTTATCTACCGCGACCAGGTCTACAATCCCGACTCGCCGGACAAGGGCACCGCCGAAATCATTATCGGCAAGCAGCGTAACGGCCCGATTGGTACCGTCCGGCTGACGTTCCTGGGTGAATACACGAAGTTCGACAACTTCACCGGCGGCAACGCCTTCTTCGACAACGACACCTGACGCAAGCCAAGCATCATGTCAGGCCGCCACAATGTCGCGCCACTGGCATGGCGGCGGCTCCGGTAAAATATTGCGTTTTCATGACAGCGCCGGCCGAATGTGCCGGCGTTGCTTTACCCCCCATTTCAGCGTTCTCCCTTTTCCAAGGACCATCATGTTCGGTCGCTTCATGCCCACCGAAGGCAAGTTTTTCGAATACTTCAATCAGCACGCCGAGTGCACCGTGACGGCGGCCCACGCACTGAAGGAACTCGTCAACGACTTGCCCAATGCCGAGATGCATGCACGCAACGTGCAGAACATCGAGAAGAAGGCCGACCGCATTACCCACGACACGGTCGAGCTGCTGCACAAGACGTTCATCACGCCGCTGGATCGCGATGAGATCCACAAGCTGATCACGACCATGGACGACATCGTCGATCTGATGGAGGACGTGTCGCTGACCATCTCGCTGTACGACGTGACCAACGTGACGGACGAGGCTCGCCAACTGGCCGCGCTCAGCGTGTCGTGCTGCGAGGAGGTGCGCAAGGCCGTCGCGCTGCTCGACGACATGAACAATGGCCGGCAGATCCTGACCATCGCGCAGGAAATCGACCGCCTCGAATCCGAGGCCGACCGCGTCATGCGCGCCGCCATGGCCAAGCTGTTCCGCACCGAGAGCGACATCAAGCTGCTGATCAAGCTCAAGGCGATCTACGAGCAACTGGAGAGCATCACCGATCGTTGCGAGGATGTCGCCAACATCATCGAAGGCATCGTGCTCGAAAACGCCTGACGAGACGACGCCTCATGCACACACTCCAGATCAGTCTTTGGGTGGTTGTCCTGCTGGTGGCACTGGCCATCCTGTTCGATTTCATGAACGGCTTCCACGATGCGGCCAACTCTATTGCCACGGTGGTGTCGACCGGCGTGCTCAAGCCGCAGCAGGCGGTGGCGATGGCCGCGGCCTGCAACGTGATCGCCATTTTCATCTTTCACCTCAAGGTCGCGACGACGGTGGGGCGCGACACCATCGACCCGAGCATCGTCGATCACTACGTCATCTTCGGCGCCCTGGTGGGGGCGATCGCCTGGAACATCATCACCTGGTATTACGGCATTCCGTCGAGCTCGTCGCATGCGTTGATCGGCGGGCTGGTGGGGGCGGCCGTGGCCAAGTCGGGCACGGGTTCGCTGGTGGCCAGCGGTCTGCTGAAGACGGTGGCGTTCATCCTGATTTCGCCGCTGCTGGGGTTCATCCTCGGCTCGTGCCTGATGATCGCGGTGTCCTGGCTGTTCTTCCGCACGCCGCCTTCCAAGGTGGACCGCTGGTTCCGGCGGCTGCAACTGCTGTCGGCGTCGCTGTACAGCCTGGGCCACGGCGGCAACGATGCGCAGAAGACCATCGGCATCATCTGGATGCTGCTGATCGCCGGCGGTTATGCCTCGGCCACGGCGAGCACGCCGCCGATCTGGGTGATCGTGTGCTGCTACGTGGCGATCGGCATGGGCACGCTGCTGGGCGGCTGGCGCATCGTCCGGACCATGGGGCAGAAGATCACCAAGCTCAAGCCGGTGGGCGGTTTCTGCGCTGAAACCGGTGGCGCGCTGACGCTGTTCCTTGCTTCGGCGCTGGGCGTGCCGGTTTCGACCACGCATACCATCACCGGCGCCATTGTCGGCGTGGGCGCGGCGCAGAAGGCTTCGGCCGTGCGTTGGGGCGTTGCCGGCAATATCGTCTGGGCGTGGGGCCTGACGATTCCGGCGTCGGCCTTCATGGCGGCGATCGCCTGGTGGATCGGGCGGCAGTTGCTCTGAATCTGCCGCGGCCGTTCAAACAGAAACGCCCACCATCCGGTGGGCGTTTTGCTTGGGTGCGCCCAGCATGGGCGCACTCTTGTGGGTGCAAGTCCCACCGTAAGTTGATCACAGCGAACGAAGCGAAGCGCAACTGCGTGAGGGTGACCGAGCGTGGGGAGGAAGCGTGGAGCGAAGCTGCGAGCCGAGGAACACGAACCGGATAGAAGGCGGTGCCGACCAGGACGAGCGGGCCCAAGACCGCGAAGTTCTTGTGATCAAGGGGCGGCGGCGTAAATCCGGCGGTTGTGCAGCGAAGGAGTGCGTTCTTACCTGGGGACGCCCCGCCTTGCGCCTGAAAGGGCGACGGTGTCGAGCCGGAGCGGGGTCTCAGCAGAGGTCATAGTAGTTGGGGGTGGCGCCGGGAAGGCTCGAGACCGCCGACGAAGGACCGAACGAGAGGGAGTGTTCGAAGCCGTGTCGATGCAACAGGCATTGCGTCAGAAGCCCGCACAAGCGGGGCGGGAGGGGGTAGCGGACGGTGAAGCCGGACGCGAACCCGTCTGCGACGAAGCTTGCGGCCCGCGACACGAATCGGAGAGCACAGGGTCGGCGCTGCTGGCAGCGGCGCTGACGCGAGAGAACCTGAAGCGGGCGTTCAAGCGGGTGCGGGCCAACAAAGGGGCGGCGGGGGTGGATGGTCTGGACATTGATCAGACTGCCCGCCACTTGGCAACGGCGTGGCCCGGCATCCGCGAGCAACTGTTGAAGGGGACGTACCGGCCCAGTCCGGTACGGCGGGTAATGATTCCGAAGCCGGACGGAGGAGGCGAGCGCGAGCTCGGTATCCCGACGGTGACGGACCGGCTGATCCAGCAGGCGCTATTGCAGGTGTTGCAGCCGATTCTGGACCCCACATTCAGCGAGCATAGCTACGGTTTCCGTCCCGGCAGGCGTGCGCAGGACGCGGTTCTGGCCGCGCAGTCGTGCATCCAGTCGGGGCGGCGAGTGGTGGTGGATGTGGACCTGGAGAAGTTCTTAAACCGGGTCAACCACGACATCCTGATCGGCCGTCTACAGAAGCGCATCGGAGACGCCGGGGTCACCCGGCTGATCCGAGCGTATCTGAACAGCGGGCTGATGGATGGTGAGGTGGTGCTGCAACGGCACGAGGGTACGCCACAGGGCGGTCCGCTGTCGCCGTTGATGGCTAACGTGCTGCTCGACGAGGTGGACAAGGAGTTGGAACGCCGAGGCCATTGCTTCGTGCGCTATGCCGACGATGCGAACGTGTACGTTCGCAGTCGACGGGCGGGCGAGCGGGTGATGGCGCTGTTGCGGCGGCTCTACGGCAAGTTGCGTCTGAAGGTCAACGAGGCAAAGAGCGCGGTGGCGAGCGCGTTTGGTCGCAAGTTCCTCGGCTACAGCTTCTGGGTGGCTGCAGGGAGAGTGGTCAAGCGCAAAGTGGCAGTTAAGCCGCTGCTGACGTTCAAACAACGTATCCGCGAACTGACCCGCCGCTCAGGCGGGCGGAGTCTGCAGGAAGTGGTGGAACGGCTGCGGCCCTATGTTCAGGGCTGGAAGGCTTACTTCCGGTTGGCGCAGACCCCCAAGGTCTGGCGAAAGCTGGACGAGTGGCTGCGTCATCGGTTGCGAGCGATCCAGCTCAAGCACTGGCGACGCGGTTCGACAATCTACCGGGAACTGCGGGGCTTGGGCGCGACGCCACAGGAGGCGCGACAGGTGGCGGCGAACAGCCGACGCTGGTGGCGCAACAGTAGTGGGGCGCTGAAGTGGATACTGGATATTGCCTACTTCGACCGGCTGGGCCTACCCCGCCTCGCCTAACCTCAACCTCTCGAACCGCCCGGTGCGGACCCGCATGCCGGGTGGTGTGGCAGGGGCGCAGCCACGATGGCTGCCCCCTATGCCGATTGCCGCAGGCGCTTATTGCGTGGCGAAGCGGGCGATCGGGTCGTCGTCCGGGGGCGGCACGGCAACCGGTGCAGCGTTGCGCGTCGACATCAGGGGCGAGGCTTCCGTGCCGCGGGCGCGCGCCAGTGTGGCAAGCGGGTCGTCGTCGTTCGCGTGGGCTGGTGCGGCGGCGGGGGCGGCTGCACCGGCGGCGATGCTCTGCGTGGCGGTGGCGGTGGCGGTGGCGGGGGATGCGGGCAAGTCGGGCAGGTTGCTGACCGCGACCACGCGGCGCGCGCCCATGTAGCGGCTCGCCCAGTAGCGCTTGCTCATGTCTTCCAGCCGGACGGTGCCGCCGGTGGCCGGCGCATGCACGAAGCGGTTCTGGCCCACATAGATGCCGACGTGTGAATTCGGCCGGCCGGTGGTGTTGAAGAAGACCAGGTCACCTGAGGCGACGTCGCGGCGCTCGAGCGCGAAGCCGCGCGTGCCCATTTCCGCTGCCGTGCGCGGCAGGTTGACCGAGGCGGCGCGCTGCACGACGTAGCGCACCAGTCCGCTGCAGTCGAAGCCGCTGTTGGGCGTGTTGCCGCCGTAGCGGTACGGCGTGCCGACCAGTGCCATCGCTTCGATGGAGATTTCTTCCAGCCCGGCGCTCGGATCGTTGATCGCCGCACCGTGCGTGCGCTGCCCCGATGTGTCACGCGAGGTGAGGGATCGGGTGGGCGCGGAGGAGCAGGCGGACAGCAGGCAGGCCAGTGCGATGATCGCGAGGCCCGCCCACTGCGTGCTGCTGCGCGGAGAACCGTGCCGGTTCGGCATGGGCGATCGATGAAGTCCGGATAGCTCGCATGCTATGCGCCCCGCGTGGGAAAGCCAAACCGCGTGTTGGCAGGGCGCAACGCCAGACGCGGTGCGGGTCCGTCCAGCCGGACCCAGTCACGGCGCGGTTTACCAGCGCAACTGGACGTTGCGCGTGCTGCCGGTCTGCACCGTGGCGCGCTTGGTTGCGCCCTCGTAGGTGGCGATGATGTTGTAGCTGGCCGGCGGTGCCTTGATCAGGCAGCGCGGTCCGTCGGCGCGGAAGCTGGCGACTTCCTTGCCGTGCCGCATGAGCTGGACGTCGACATCGGCGAGGTATTCACCGCGCGGTCCTTGCGTGAAGAGCACGGACAGGTTGTAGTTGCGCGCCTCGGCGTTCAGGGCCTCCTGCTCATCTTGCGCGACACCGCCGCAGACGTAGCTGATCTGGCCGGCGGTCTTGGGTACGAGGTTGTCGGCAAGCGCGACGGACGCGCCGGCGGACAACAGCATCGCCAGTGCGACCGACGGCAGTGTCGAGCGCGTACGGAACTGCGGATTTCGCTGCACATGCATGGTCGGGCCTCCATTGAGACAAGGGAGTATCCAGTGAGCAGCAAAAAAAAGGCCGCGCAAGCGCGCGGCCCCATGGCAGCAAGGTCGGCAGCCGGCCGGGCGGCTGCCTTGTGGTGGCTAGAGCACGTCCGACGCGTGATCCGCCAGGCGCGAGCGTTCGCCGCGCGCCAGCGTGATGTGGCCGCCATGGCTCCAGCCCTTGAAGCGGTCCACCACGTAGGTCAGGCCCGATGACCCTTCGGTGAGGTAGGGCGTGTCGATCTGCGCGATGTTCCCCAGGCACACGATCTTGGTGCCCGGGCCCGCACGCGTGACCAGGGTCTTCATCTGCTTGGGCGTCAGGTTCTGGGCTTCGTCGATGATCAGGAACTTGTTGACGAAGGTGCGGCCGCGCATGAAGTTCATGCTCTTGACCTTGATGCGCGAGCGGATCAGCTCCTGGGTCGCCGCGCGGCCCCATTCGCCGGCGTTGTCGTCGGATTTCTGCAGCACCTCGAGGTTGTCGTCGAAGGCGCCCATCCAGGGCTGCATCTTTTCTTCCTCCGTGCCCGGCAGGAAGCCGATGTCTTCGCCCACCGGCACCGTGGCCCGCGTGATGATGATCTCGTTGTAGAGCTTCTGGTCGAGCACCTGCTCGAGCCCGGCAGCGAGCGCGAGCAGCGTCTTGCCGGTGCCGGCCTGGCCCAGCAGCGAGACGAAATCGATCTCGGGATGCATCAGCAGGTTGAGCGCGAAGTTCTGCTCGCGGTTGCGCGCGGTCACGCCCCAGACGTTGTTCTTCTGATGCGTGTAGTCCTTCAGCGTCTGCAGCACGGCAGTCTTGCCGTTGAGCTCCTTGACCTGTGCGTACAGCGGCAGGCTGCCGTCGTTGGGCTCCAGGAAGACGAACTGGTTGACCAGGAACGAGGGCACCAGCGGGCCCGACAGCCGGTAGAACGTCGTGCCGACCTTCGGGTCTTGCCAGCTTTCGATGTTCTTGCCGTGCTTTTGCCAGAAGTCGGCGGGCAGGGACATCACGCCGCTGTAGAGCAGGTCGGTGTCTTCCAGCACGCGGTCGTTGAAGTAGTCCTCCGCCGGCAGGCCGAGGGCGCGCGCTTTGATCCGCATGTTGATGTCTTTCGACACCAGCACGACATGGCGGTCGGGGCGCTGCTGCTGCAGCGCGGACACCACGCCCAGGATCTGGTTGTCCGCCTTGCCTTGCGGCAGGCCGTCGGGCAGCTTGATGTCGTTCAGGCGGGTCTGGAAGAACAGGTGGCCCTGCGCGTCGCGGTTGCCCAGCTTGGCCAGCGGCAGGCCGTCCTCCATCACGCCGTCGGTGCCGGCCACCAACTGGTCGAGCGTGCGGCTGACCGCGCGGGCGTTGCGCGCGACTTCGCTCATGCCCTTCTTGTGGTTGTCCAGTTCCTCCAGCGTCATCATGGGCAGATAGACGTCGTGTTCCTCGAAGCGGAACAGCGAGGACGGATCGTGCATCAGCACGTTGGTGTCCAGCACGAAGAGCTTGGTCGGCCCATCGTCGCGGCGCGCCCGGCGGCGGGCGGCGGTTTCGGTCGATTTGCCCGTCGCGCCGACCTTGTCGACGGCCTTGGCGATGACGGTGGGGCGTTGGCGCGCGTCGTCCTTGGCCATGGGCGACGCCTCGCCGAGGCGGGCCTGGGCGGGGCTGCGTTTGGGTTGTGCGCGGCCGGTTTCGGACAGGGCTTCGCGCTCAAGGGCGGGCACCGGTTTTCGAGGCTCCTGACCCGCCTTGGGCCTTGCGGCTTTGCCGAAAGGCTTGAATTCAGCCGGGTCGAGCAGCTGGGCTGGCTGGGTGGGCATGGTCGGCAGCGGCATGCTGGGATTACCTCTCTGGAGGGAATGACAACGGAACACCGCACCCGTCGTCAGCGGGGCGGTGCAGGTGGAAACGGGGAGAAGCGCCGTGGCGGTGGCGTCCGGACAGAGGCCACAAAAAAGCCGCCGTAGCCTGTGGGAGGCGGGGCGGCCTGGAGGAACGCCACAACAAGCTGCACGATCCGGACGTTCTGCCCGGGCGATGTTCCGGGGAGGACGCGGAAGCGGTACCTGACCGACTTGGCCGCCGGTACCGTCGTGGGCAATCGGAATGGCATCCGGATTTCGTACTCATCGGTTCCGACTGTATCGGAAGCCTTTGTGATTTGCAATCGCGGCATGTGCTCTGCACCGGGGCCCCTTTCGGTTTGGATACCGCTTGTTGTGGCGGGTTTTCCGTAGGGCCAACGCCTTGGATCCTATGCCGGTGTGTGATGCAAACCGCCCCCGTTCTCTTTTGTCTGGCTCCTAGCGTTTGAGGGATTCACGGGAATGCCACATGGCAACATCAAGCTGGCCAACAGCGTGGTTGATGCTGCCCAAGCACCAACTTGCGACGTTGAGCTCAGGGATTGGCAAAAGCCTGCTGGCGTTCACCGAAACCGATGGGGACTGCCTGGTCGCCGAGTGCATGGCGAAGCTGGCTGCGTGCCCTACGTACCTTCAGGTCGGCGACTGCCGGACGGGTGTGACGTCGATGTCCCGGCGCGCCCCGAGCGGGTCGATCTCCTGCACTACGAGGGCAGGGGCGCCGGCCGGATCGCGGTCGGTGCAGAGGGCCAGGGCGTGTCCGCTTGCAAGATGGAACTGCCAGAGGTGCCAGGCCGGCGACGGGTCGTCCACGCCGCCATCGAAGCGCATCGTCACGGTAGCCGGGGTGGGGAAGTCGATGCCGAATCGGTGAAGCGGCAGGCGAAGACCCAGCCCCCGCGCTTTGATGTAGCTCTCCTTCAGGGTCCAGAGGTCGACGAAGCGCGCCCGCTGCCGGTCGGGCGGCACGGCGGCGAGGGTCTTCAGATCCACGGCCGAAAGGAACCGGCTCATCCGCGCCACGTCGATGGCGCGGTCGCGTGGCTCGACGTCGATGCCGATCCGCGCGCCACGCCGCACTGCTATGGCGATGAGGCCGACGGTGTGGCTGATGTTGAACGTGATCGGTCCGTGGGGATGGGGCGGTTGCTCCACGAGGTGGGGGCGGCCGTACGGGTCGGTAACGAAGCGCAGGTCTTCGGGGGGCAGGGCGACGCAGCTGGAGAGGATGTCCCGGACCACGAGACGTGTCGTGGCGTAGCGCCGGCGGTCGCGATCGAAGACGAAATCCCGGAGGCGGTTTCGCTCGTCCGTCGACAGGCACGCCTGTCGCGTCGCGGGGAGGTCACGCGATTCGTCGGCGTGGCACAACCACAGGTGGGAGCTCCGGGGGGCGATCTCGATGGCCGCGGGTTGCGGGCCTGGGCCCGGGCGGGCGAGGGTCACACGGCGTCGGCGCCGAGGCGTCGGCGCGCATCGGCGTAGCCGAGTTCGAACGCGGCCTTCACCGTCGACTTGCCCGTGCAGTCCCAGGTGGACACGGGGATCCGTTGGCTCGGCTGCCAGTAGACGCGACCGTTCTGGCGGAAGCATTCGGGCTGGTCCGGGTAATGGCGGGTCAGCAGCACCAGGGTGCGTGCCTGCTCTTCGGCGCTCTGGGGGGGGACCGGCGCGTTGTCCACGTAGCCACCGTCGAAGGCCCACTGGCCGTCGAGCCGCACCGAGTGCGTGAGCGGCGGGGCGGCGGCCGAAGCGTTGAGCAGCTCTTGCGCTGCCAGCACGGACGTGCAGTGCTGGAGGTCGTAGAACTGCTGGCGCAGGCCCAGGTACCGCGGCAGGCGCGGATGGATGCTGTGGGCGATTTTCTTGTCCACGATGTAGGCCAGCGTGGCGGCGACGATGCTGCCGTGCTTGCCGAGCAGCGTGGCCGGCCGCGACACGGCGACCAGCAGTTTCTGCTTCGCCTGCTTCAGGCTGGGGAAGGTGTCGGCGTTGACGATGGAGGCGATCCAGTCCGGATACGTCTGCTGGTGGGCGAAGTGCAGCTTCATGCGGGCCATCGCAGGCCAGTGGAACATGCGTTGGTTCTTCGCGAACAGGCGGGTGCAGGTGCCCAGCGCGGCCTCGGGCCCAATCGTCATGCACGATGCCGCCATGGCGGCACCCGCGCTCGTGCCGATCAGCGTCGCGGGCAGCGGCAGGCCCTTGTCGAGGAAACAGGCGACGCCCCCGGCTTGCCAGAAGCAGCGGTTGCCTCCGCCGGCAAACGCCAGAACGTCGATATCTGAAAAATCCTTGAAAAAGTTCTTGATCATGCCGGGGTGCCCTCTGCTGCCGCTTTGGCCATCTGTAATTCTCGCAAACGTTGATCGACCGTCGTGCAGTCGGTCGGCAGGCAGACCGATTGCAGGAAGTGCTGGATCGCTTCGGTGTGGTTGACGACGATGCCGCGCCGCAGGTCCACGTGGCGTAACCACGACCACATCATCGCCTTGAGCCCGCCGTCGTTCCGCATCGTGATCTCCAGCAAGGCCGAGTTGCGGGTGAAGCGGACGATGGCGCTGGCGATGCTCACCACCTCGCCCAGCTTCGCGGCCGACACGTAGCGCACATCGTTCGAGACGATCACCCAGTTCGTCTCGCGCGACTGCAGCGCCGCATGCAGCACCGGGTAGTTGGCGGCCACGTGTTCCTCGCGGGCATCGAGGAAGTAGTCGAGGTAGCGCGTGTTATAGAGGTGGCCGAAGGGGTCGCAGTCGGAGAACAGGATGCGCTTTTTGAGGGGGGCGTTGGATCCTCGGTTCACGACCTCCAACTCGCCGCGAACGAGCCCGTCCGAATGCTTGTGTGCGAGGCATAAGCTAACGGCGAAGGCGCCGCGATGCCCTGCACACAAGAATTCGGACAGATTTCGGCCGCGCGAAACCGGCGGGAAACCCAGCGCCGGCGTGGCTTGGCGGACGCTTCCGTGCGCGATCGGTTACAGCGCGCGGACCGCCCCCAGCACGTCGTCCACGTGGTTGGGCACTTTGACGCCGCGCCATTCCTGGCGCAGCACGCCCTTGCGGTCGATCAGGAAGGTGCTGCGCTCGATACCCCGGACGTCCTTGCCGTACATCTTCTTCATCTTGATGGTGTCGAAGAGCGCGCAGACTGCCTCGTCGGCATCGGAGAGCAGCTCGAAGGGCAGTTCCAGCTTGGCCTTGAAGTTCTCGTGCGACTTCAGGCTGTCGCGGGAGATGCCGAACACCACGGCATCGGCGGCCTCGAATGCGTCGTACTGGTCACGGAAGTTCATGGCCTCGGTGGTGCAGCCGGGCGTGTTGTCCTTCGGGTAGAAATACAGCACCAC
This sequence comes from Ralstonia pseudosolanacearum, assembly GCF_024925465.1. Classification (NCBI taxonomy): domain Bacteria; kingdom Pseudomonadati; phylum Pseudomonadota; class Betaproteobacteria; order Burkholderiales; family Burkholderiaceae; genus Ralstonia; species Ralstonia pseudosolanacearum. Next base: position 1,832,887 of record NZ_CP103852.1, read on the forward strand.
GACCTTGCCGCGCTGCCCGGCCAGCGAGAACGTGAGGCCACTGGTGGCCGGCGCGGAGAAATCGGGGAGAGGCTGGTCGAGCGTGACGGGCATGATGGTGTTCCGGAAGACCGCGGGTAGAGACGTGGTACGGCGAAGTTGAAACGGCAAGGATCTGGACCCTGGAGCCTCCCGGCAAGCCGTCCGTGACGGCGCGGAATTCAGGCCGGCTGCACGATCAGGCTGCCGCTGCGGCCCGGAATTTCGCCCCACGTGACGGGTTGCACGGGTAGCGTGCGGTGGTCCAGCGTCGCGTGGTAGTCGCCCATCGACGCCAGTCGATGGCCCTGGGCACGCCAGCCTCGCAGCAGTGCTTCGAAGATCGGGGCGAGTTTCTGCCCTTCAAGCTCCGCATGCAAGGTAAATACCTGGTCGCGGTCGGATGCCGTCATCTTGAGGAGATGGCTAGCGACGGTGTCCATCGTCAGGCCATCCACGCCGATGAGCTCGTCCAGCGTCGGCAGGGTGGTCGGCAGCTGCACATGCTTGAGCGGCTGGCCGTCGAGGCTCGGGATATACGGATGCGTGCCGCGGCCGTCGGAAGCGTAGGCCATGCCCCAGGTGTCGATCTGGCGGAAGGCGTGGTCGTTCATCTGCCAGCCGGCGGCGCCGTGCGTGACCGGCGGCTTGCCGAAGACCTGTACGAAGCGCGCGTGGGCGGCGCCCATCTGGCGGGCCGTCCAGGCGGCGTCGCGCTGGCGGACGTTGTCCTGCCAGCGGACGTGATCCCAGGTGTGGATGCCGGTCTCGAAGCCGGCCTCGGCAACCGCGCGCATCTCGGCGGCGGCCTTGCGGCCGATGTCGGGGCCGGGCAGGAGCACGCCGTACATCAGCGTGCGCAGGCCGTAGTGCTCGACCACGGAGGTGCGCGAGATCTTTTTCAGGAAGCCGGGGCGGAAGGCCCGGCGCAGGGCCCAGCCGGTGTGGTCGGGCCCCAGGCTGAACAGGAAGGTCGCGCCCGCCTCGTGCGCGCGCAGCATGCGGACGAGGTTGGGCACGCCTTCGCGCGTGCCGCGCAGGGTGTCGACGTCGATCTTGAGGACGATGAGGGCCATGGACCTGCGCGGGGGCTTCGGATCAGTCGACCAGGCTGCGCGCCTCGGCGGCGTGCTCGCGGTAGGCTTCGAAGATGTTCGCCAGGGTGTCTTCCATGGTGGTGGTCGGCTTCCAGCCGAGTTCTTCCATGGTGTTGGCGATCTTCGGCACGCGGTTCTGCACGTCCTGGTAGCCCTTGCCGTAGTAGGCGCCCGAGGTCGTTTCCACCAGCTTGACCTTCTGGGCGTTTTCCTTGTACTCAGCGATGGTGCCGGCCTTCTTCAGCATCATCTCGGCCAGTTCGCGCACCGAGTAGTTGTTCGACGGGTTGCCGATGTTGTAGATCTTGCCCGAGGCGACGCCGTCCTTGTTGGCGATGATGCGCACCAGCGCGTCGATGCCGTCATCGACATTGGTGAAGGCGCGCTTCTGCTGGCCGCCGTCGACCAGTTGGATGTTCTCGCCGCGCACGATGTGGCCGAGGAACTGCGTGACCACGCGCGACGAGCCTTCCTTCGGGGTGTGGATCGAGTCCAGGCCCGGGCCGATCCAGTTGAACGGGCGGAACAGCGTGAAGTTCAGGCCTTCCATGCCGTAGCCCCAGATCACGCGGTCCATCAGCTGCTTGGAGCAGGCGTAGATCCAGCGCGGCTTGTTGATCGGGCCGTAGACCAGCGGCGAGGCTTCCGGGTCGAATTCGTCGTCGCCGCACATGCCGTAGACCTCGGAGGTCGACGGGAACACCAGGTGCTTGCCGTACTTGGCGGCGGAGCGGACGATCGGCAGGTTGGCCTCGAAGTCCAGCTCGAACACGCGCAGCGGCGCCTTGACGTAGGTCGACGGCGTGGCGATGGCCACCAGCGGCAGGATCACGTCGCACTTGCGCACGTGGTATTCCACCCACTCCTTGTTGATGGTGATGTCGCCTTCAAAGAAGTGCATGCGCGGATGGTTGACCAGGTCGCCCAGGCGCTCGGTCTGCATGTCCATGCCATAGACCTCCCACTGGGAGATTTCCGGGTCCGTGCTCTCCAGGATGCGCTTGGACAGGTGGTGGCCGATAAAGCCGTTGACGCCGAGGATCAGTACTTTCTTCATGAAGGCAAACTCAAGAACAGGAGAGGGCGAGCCGGTTGGCGAGCTGCTGCGCAGTCACGACCGAGGTCGTGGACGGCGCCTGGGGCTCGACGCGCCAGAGCTCGTGGATGGCGATGGCTCCCCCATCGCCGCACACGCCAAACATCGCATTATCCACGACGTGCAACCCTGGGGGCAAATTCGAGAAGGACGGTCGCGCCAGGCGGGCCCGCGCGACGATGTAGCGTTCACCGCCGGCGTCCGTGAAGGCGCCCGGATAGGGCGGCGCCACGGCGCGCACGAGGTTGTAGACCTGCTGGGCGGGCCGGGACCAGTCGATGCGGCCGTCTTCGGGCTTGCGGCCGCCGAAGTAGCTGCCGTCTTCGAGCCGGTTGGGGCGCTGCGGAATCCGGCCGGCGATCATGTCCGGCAGCACGCGCCAGAGCGTCTGTTCGGCCGCCACGGTCGTCTTTTCGAAGACTTCGTGGGCCGTGTCGTCCGGCAGGATCGGCACGATGGTCTGGTCGACGAGATAGCCGGCATCCGGCTTTTCGACCATTTCGTGCAGGGTGGCGCCGCTTTCGGTCTCGCCGTGCAGGACGGCCCAGTTGGTCGGTACGCGGCCGCGGTACTTCGGCAGCAGCGAGCCGTGCATGTTGAACGCGCCGTGCCTGGCCAGGCCGAGCAGGCGCACCGGGATCATGTGCCGGTAGTAGAACGAGAAAATGAAATCCGGCGCGATGGCGGCGATGCGGGCGAACAGGTCTTCGCCGCGCGCGTCTTCCGGCGTGACGAAGGGGATGCCGAGTTCCTGTGCGGTGGCGCGCACGCTGCCGAACCAGATGTTCTCGGTGGCGCTGTCCTCGTGCGTGACCACCAGCTCGACCTGGATGCCGCGCGCGGCCAGCACGCGCAGGCAGCGCACGCCGACGTTGTGGTACGCAAAGACGACCGCGCGCCGCGTCATGCCGCGCCCCGCTGCGCCTTGGACACGTTCAGGTCGGCGGCGCCGGCCTCGTGCAGGTTGGACGTCTCTTCCAGCACGCCCTGCACCAGGTAGCGTGGACGCTCGCGCACCTGCTGGTAGATCCGGCCGATGTACTCGCCCAACAGCCCGATGCCGAACAGCAGCACGCCCATCAGGAAGAACGTGATGGCGAACAGCGTGAACACGCCCTGGACTTCCGCGCCGAGGATGAAGCGGCGCACGACCAGCAGGACGAACAGTACCGCCGAGGCGAACGACAGCAGCATGCCGATCGCCGAGAACCACTGCAGCGGCACCACCGAGAAGCCCGTCACCAGGTCGAAGTTCAGGCGGATCAGCTTGTAGAGCGAGTACTTGGATTCGCCCGCGAAGCGCTCTTCGTGGTCGACTTCGATCTCGGTCGGGTTCTTGGCGAAGGTGTAGCCCAGCGCCGGGATGAAGGTGTTGACTTCGCGGCAGCGGTTGATGGTGTCGACGATGGGGCGGCTGTAGGCGCGCAGCATGCAGCCCTGGTCGGTCATCTTGATGTGCGTGATGCGCTCGCGCAGCGAGTTCATGGCGCGCGACGCGGTGCGGCGGAACCAGGTGTCCTGCCGGTTGCGGCGGATGGTGCCGACGTAGTCGTAGCCTTCGTCGAGCTTGGCGACCAGGCGGCCGATCTCTTCGGGCGGGTTCTGCAGGTCGGCGTCCAGCGTGATGACGCGATCGCCGCGGGCGTGCTCGAAGCCGGCCAGGATGGCCATGTGCTGGCCGTAGTTGCCGTTGAATAGCACCACGCGGGTGCTGTCCGGCCGCGCGCGGAACTGCTCGGCGAGCAGGGCGGCGGAGCGGTCCCGGCTGCCGTCGTTGACGAACACGACCTCGTACGAGATGCCGAGTGCATCGAGGGCGGGATACAGGCGCGCGAACAGGGCGGCGAGCCCCTCTTCCTCGTTGTAGACGGGAATGACGACCGAGAGAGCGGGTGTCTTCATTATTGGTATTGGATGCAGAGTTGGCGGACCGCATTGACCACGCGGTCCACGTCGGAATCTTCCATGGCCGCGAACATCGGCAGCGTCACGATGGCGCGCCCGATGCGCTCGGCCACCGGGAACATGCCCGGGCCCCAGCCGAGCTCACGGTACAGCTTGAACAGATGGATGGGCGGATAGTGCACGCCGGCGCCGATGCCCATGGCCTTCAGCCCGGCCATGAAGCCGGCGCGGTCGACCTTGAGGCGATCGAGCGGCAGCACGATCTGGAACATGTGCCAGTTGGTGTGCGCGAAATCCTCGACCGGCAGCTCGATGCCGAACGATTCGATGTCGGCCGCGCGCATGGAGGCGAAGTAGCGGCGGGCCAGCGCGGCGCGGCGCGCGGTGATGGCCTCCAGCTGGGCGAACTGGCCGAGGCCGATGGCGGCGTTGACGTCGGTCAGGTTGAACTTGCCGCCCACCACGTCGACTTCCATGCCGTCGAAGCCGGTGCGGACCACGCCCTGCAGGCGGTATTTCTCGGCCAGCACGGCTTCTTCCGGCGTGTTCAGCACGAGCGCGCCGCCCTCGATGGTGGTGATGTTCTTGTTGGCCTGGAAGCTGAAGCTGACCAGGTCGCCGATCTGGCCGATGCGCTGGTTGCTCCAGCGCGAGCCGATGGCCTGCGCGGCGTCTTCCACCACGCGCAGCTTGTGACGGCGGGCGATGTCGTACAGGCGGTCCATGTCCACCGGCAGGCCCGACAGGTAGACCGGCATGATCGCGCGCGTGCGCGGCGTGATGGCGGCCTCGATCTTGTCCAGGTCGATGTTGCGGGTGACCGGGTCGATGTCGACGAAGACGGGCCGGGCGCCGACCGTCAGCACCACGTTGGAGGTGGCCACCCACGAGATGGGCGTGGTGATGACCTCGTCGCCGGGGCCGATGCCCGCGACGCGCAGCGCCACTTCCATCGTGGCGGTGCCGTTGGCGAAGGTGCGTACCGGGCGGCCGCCGAAGTATTCCGACAGCGCGGCTTCGAACGCGGCGACCTTGGGGCCCGAGGTGATCCAGCCCGAGCGCAGCACATCGGCCACGGCGGCGATGGTCGCCTCGTCGATGGTGGGGCGCACGAAAGGCAGGAACGGTTGTTCGGCGACGGCGTTGGTTTGGGTCATCGGATGTCGATCAGGAGAGTTGGGCAGGTCAGGAGCGCGCCAGCACGAACACGCCGATCAGGATGATGGTGATGCCGATCAGCCGCTGGAGCGACAGCACCTCTCCGAAGAGATACCACGCCAGGATCGCGTTGACCACGTAGCCCAGCGACAGCATCGGATACGCAATGGTCACATCCACGCGCGACAGCCCGAGAATCCAGACCACCACGGAAATCACGTAGCAGGTCAGCCCGCCGATGATGGGCAGCTGGGTCGCAAGCTTGATGCCGATCGGCACAATGTTTTCCACCGAGAAGGCGAAACGACCGATGGCGTTGACGCCCGCCTTCAGCAGCAATTGGGCGCAGGCGTTGAGCATCACGCCCGTCAAGATCAGCCCGAAAGTGACGAGATTCATGTGTTGTGTTGTTGTGATTTTACCGACCGCGCCAGTGTTTCCCCCGGGCGCCGCGGGCGGCATGTTACGACAAATCCGCTTGCGTGCCCCTTTCAGCACGCCCTTGCGGGACATTCATTGGCGCCGCACGATGACCCGGCGCGCGTCCTGGGCGATGGCCGTCATCGGCACGCCCTGCGCGGCGAGGCGCTGGTACGTGCCCGGGCTCATCATGGCCACGGCCTGGCCGCCGTCGCGCCAGCGGGCGACGAAGGCGTCGGTGGTCGGAATCCACTTGGCCGGCTCGTGCTCGACGCCGAAGGCCAGCTCGTCGGGCTCCTGCACCATGACGGCCGGCGTGTCGAGGTAGAACGGCATTGTATGGTCCAGACGCTCCACCGCATAGAACGGCACACCCGGCTTCAGCCACGGCTTGACGGCCGGCACGAGATCGATACCCGACATCGAGCGCCCGAACGCCTCATGGCCGAGCAGCGCGACGGTGAAGGTGAGGAACCAGCCGCATGCGAACGCCGCCAGGCTCTCGAAGCGCCGGGCCGAGCACCGCAGCGCCAGCCACGTCAGCGCCGCGCCAGCTACGAAGGCCACCGCCACGAACACCGCGAACCGCGCGAAGACGGCGTTCGGATACATCTCTGACGACATCGTGGCGAGATAGCCACAGGCGGCCAGGCCGACGAGGCTCACGCCCAGGAAGGCCTTGAGTTGCCAGCGCCACATGCGCTCGCTCGTCTGCTCGAGCACGAGCGCCGCCAGGATCGCCAGCGCCGGCACGATCGGGAAGATGTAGCCCGGCAGCTTGGAGTTGGACACGCTGAAGAACGCAAAGATCAGCACGGCCCACAGCCCCAGCAGCAGGGTCGGGCGGAAGCCGTTGGTGGCGGTCCGGTCGCGCGCCACGGTCAGCCGCGCCGCGCCGGGCAGTTGTGCCAGCCACGGCAGGAAGCCGGCCACCAGCAGCGGCACGAAATACCACAGCGGCGCCTGGCGGTGATGCACGGTCGACGTGAAGCGCTGGAAATGCTCGTGCACGAAGAAGAACCAGGCGAACTCGGGGTTGCGCGCCGAGATCAGCACGAACCAGGGCGCGCCGACGGCGAAGAAGACCACCAGCCCGGTCACCAGGTGCAGACGCTTCCACAGCGCCCAGTCGCGCGCGACGAGCGTGTAGACCACCAGCACGAAGCCCGGCAGCACCACGCCGATCAGGCCTTTGCTCAGCACCGCCAGGGCCATCGCGGCCCAGCAGGCCCACATCCAGCAGCGCCGCCGCGCCGGCGTGGCGTCCGGATGCTGCGCCAGCAGCAGGGCCGCCAGCGCCATCGTCATGCAGCCCGCCACGCCCATGTCGAGCGAATTGAAATGCGCGCCCACGTTCCACATCGGCGCGCTTGCCAGCACCAGCGCGCTGACCGCGGCCACGCGCTTGCCCCACCAGCGTGCGGCGGCCAGCATGGTGAAGGCGATGCCGATGACGCCGGACAGCGCCGCGAACAGGCGCGCCTGCCAGTCGCCGACGCCGAACAGCGTGTAGGCGAGGGCGGTGCCCCACATCTGCAGCGGCGGCTTTTCGAAGTATTTCAGGTCGTTGTAGCGGATCGTCACCCAGTCGCCCGAGGTGAACATCTCGCGGGCGATCTCGGCGTAGCGGCCTTCGTCGGTGGGGATCAGGTGGCGGTAGCCCAGTGTGCCGAGCCAGACGGCCAGCAGCGCGGCCGCCAGCAGCCACAGGGTGGAGGTGCGCCAGGGCAGGGCCGGCGCGGTGTCGGAGCGGTCGATCGGCATGCGGTCAGTCGCGCTCGATCAGCAGCGCGGCGGCCACTTTGCGGCCTTCGGCCATCAGGATGTTGTAGGTGCGGCAGGCGGCCGGGAGGTCCATGGTCTCCACGCCGATGCGGCGCTCGGCCAGCGCGGCGGTCAGGCGCGGGTGCGGAAAGCGCAGCCGGCTGCCGCTGCCGAACACCACCACTTCGGGCGCCAGTTCCAGCAGGCGGGCGAAATGCTCGGGCGTCAGGTCTTCGAAGCGCGCGACGTCCCATGGCACGACGGCGCCTTCGGGCATCACCAGCAGGGATTGCTCGTGGCGCACTTTGTTGATTTCGATGTAGCCGTCACCGTAGGCGGTGAAGGTGTTGAGTACGTTGGACGGATCGGAAGAGTGGAGCTTCAAGGCGGGAATCCCATCGGGCGCGCCGGCTGCGGCGCTGGGCGGCAGGGCGCGCGGGGTTTCGGGCACCGGCCGGTGCGCGGCGTTGTGTGGCGCTGTTGCGCGGCGGGCCGGCAGACCTCGCTGCGTTGCAAAAATGCGCGCCGAAGTCTGTCATAATGGGCTAAATTATATCTTTTTCTCTCTGTCGCCCGCCGCGCCACAAGCTGCGCCGGAGCCGATGGAGCGTGCAGAGCCGCGCCCGCGGGTGTGCCGTCGCTGCCGCGCCACCCAGATTCCAGTCACGCCCAACACCAAGCCAGCCTCGACGCCGCCCGTGAAAACGATCCAGAAATCCGCCAAGCTCAACAACGTCTGCTATGACATCCGCGGCCCCGTGCTGGAGAAGGCCAAGCAGATGGAGGAAGAGGGCCACCAGATCATCAAGCTGAACATCGGCAACCTGGCCCCGTTCGGCTTCGATGCCCCGGAAGAGATCCAGCAGGACATGATCCGCAACCTGCCCAACTCGGCCGGCTACTCGGATTCCAAGGGCATCTTCGCGGCGCGCAAGGCGGTGATGCACTACACGCAGCAGCAGGGCATCAAGAACGTCACACTGGACGACATCTACCTGGGCAACGGCGCCTCCGAGCTGATCGCGCTGGCCACCAACGCGCTGCTCGACGCCGGCGACGAACTGCTGCTGCCCGCACCCGATTACCCGCTGTGGACCGCCATGACCAGCCTGTCGGGCGGCACGCCGGTGCATTACCTGTGCGACGAGTCCAACGGCTGGATGCCCGACCTGGACGACATCCGCGCCAAGATCACGCCCAACACCAAGGGCATCGTCGTCATCAACCCGAACAATCCGACCGGCGCGCTGTATTCGGACGCGCTGCTGCACGACATCATCGCCATCGCGCGTGAGCACGGGCTGGTGGTCTTCGCCGACGAGGTGTACGACAAGGTGCTGTTCGACGACAACCGGCACACCGCCATGGCCTCGCTGTCGGAGGATGTGCTGACCATCACCTTCAACAGCCTGTCCAAGAGCTACCGCTCGTGCGGCTACCGCGCGGGCTGGATGGTGGTGTCGGGCGACAAGCGTCCGGCCAAGGATTACATCGAAGGCCTGAACATGCTGTCGTCGATGCGCCTGTGCGCCAATGTGCCGGGGCAGTGGGCGATCCAGACGGCGCTGGGCGGCTACCAGAGCATCAACGACCTGGTGGCGCCGGGCGGCCGCATGCGCCGCCAGCGCGACCTGGCCTACGAACTGATCACCGCCATTCCCGGCGTGAGCTGCGTCAAGCCGAAGGCGGCGCTGTACATGTTCCCGCGCCTGGATCCGTCGGTGTACCCGATCGACGACGATCAGACTTTCATCCGTCAGCTGCTGGAGGAAGAGCGCGTGCTGCTGGTGCAGGGCACGGGCTTCAACTGGCATTCGCCGGACCACTTCCGCATCGTCTTCCTGCCGCACGAGGACGACCTGCGCGAGGCCATCGGCCGAATTGCGCGCTTCCTGGAGCGGTACCGTCAGCGTCACGGTACTGGCATTCGGGCCGCTTAGATTCGACCATTCGCTCGGTCATCCGCCAGATCCGTGGCTGCGGGGCAGACCGAAGTGTCTGCCCTGTCCGTTTTTTGCCTTTCCGTTTTTACAACACGTCTCATGAAACCCATCAAGATCGGCCTGCTCGGGCTCGGTACCGTCGGTGGCGGTACGCTCAAGGTTCTGCAACGCAACCAGGAAGAAATCCGGCGCCGCGCCGGGCGCGGCATCGAGGTCGCCCTGATTGCGGTGCGCAACGTCGAGCGCGCCCGCGCCATCGTGCAGGAAACCGGCGCGAACGTGCCGGTGGTGAACGACCCGGTTGCGGTGGTGGATTCGCCCGAGATCGACATCGTGGTGGAGCTGATCGGCGGCTATGACCTGACGCGCGAGCTGGTGCTGCGCGCCATCGCCAACGGCAAGCACGTGGTCACGGCCAACAAGGCGCTGCTGGCGGTGCACGGCAACGAGATCTTCAAGGCCGCCCAGGACAAGGGCGTGATGGTGGCGTTCGAGGCCGCGGTGGCCGGCGGCATTCCCATCATCAAGGCGCTGCGCGAGGGGCTGACGGGCAACCGCATCGAGTGGATCGCCGGCATCATCAACGGCACCACCAACTTCATCCTGTCGGAGATGCGCGACAAGGGCCTGGACTTCGGCACGGTGCTCGCGGAGGCCCAGCGCCTGGGCTATGCCGAGGCCGATCCGACCTTCGATATCGAGGGCTTCGATGCCGCCCACAAGCTCACGCTGATGAGCGCCATCGCCTTCGGCGTGCCGGTGCAGTTCGAGCGCGCCTATGTGGAGGGCATCACCAAGCTGGAGGCGGTCGATATCCGCTACGCGGAGGAACTCGGCTACCGCATCAAGCTGCTCGGCCTGACGCGCCGCGCCGAGGCGGGCATCGAGTTGCGCGTGCACCCGACGCTGGTGCCGGCCACGCGCCTGATCGCCAACGTGGAAGGCGCGATGAACGCCGTGGTGGTGCAGGGCGATGCCGTCGGCCCGACGCTGTACTACGGCAAGGGCGCCGGCGCCGAGCCGACCGCCTCGGCCGTGGTGGCCGACCTGGTGGACGTGACGCGCCTGCACACCGCCGATCCGGAGCACCGCGTGCCGCACCTGGCGTTCCAGCCGGATGCGCTGTCCAACACGCCGCTGCTGCCGATCGAAGAAGTGCGCTCGGCCTACTACCTGCGCATGCGCGTGGCCGACGAGACCGGTGTGCTGGCCGACATCACCCGCATCCTGGCCGAGTCCGGCATCTCGATCGACGCGATGCTGCAGAAGGAATCGCGCGAGGGCGAGCCGCAGACCGACATCATCATGCTGTCGCACGTGGTGGTGGAGAAGCAGGTCAATGCCGCCATCGCCGCCATCGAGGCGCTGCCGACCGTGCTGTCCAAGGTCACGCGCCTGCGCATGGAAGAACTGAACTGACGCGCCCGACGTTTTCGAGATCGCCATGAGCATGCAATACCGTTCCACGCGCGGCCACGCCGAGCCGCAGAGCTTCTCCCGCATCCTGCTGGGCGGCCTGGCGCCGGACGGCGGCCTGTACCTGCCCGAGCAGTACCCGCAAGTCAGCGTCGAAGAGCTGACGCGCTGGCGCGACCTGCCGTATGCGGACCTCGCCTTCGAGCTCCTGCGCAAGTTCGCCACCGACATCCCCGAGGATGACCTGCGCGCGCTGACCCGCCGCACCTACACGCCCGAGGTCTACTGCAACGCGCGCAACGGCGACAACACCGCTGACATCACGCCGCTGCACCGCCTGGGCGAGGAGGCCGGCACGTCGCTGTCGTTGCTGTGCCTGTCGAACGGCCCGACGCTGGCCTTCAAGGACATGGCGATGCAGCTGCTGGGCAACCTGTTCGAATACGCGCTCGACCGCGAGCACGCCGAGCTGAACATCCTGGGTGCGACTTCCGGCGACACCGGCAGCGCGGCCGAATACGCCATGCGCGGCAAGCGCGGCGTGCGCGTGTTCATGCTGAGCCCGCACCGCAAGATGAGCTCATTCCAGACCGCGCAGATGTTCAGCCTGCAGGACGAGAACATCTTCAACATCGCCATCGAAGGCGTGTTCGATGACGCTCAGGACATCGTCAAGGCAGTGTCGAATGATCTGGAGTACAAGGCCCGCCAGAAGATCGGCACGGTCAATTCGATCAACTGGGCGCGTGTCGTCGCCCAAGTCGTCTACTACTTCAAGGGCTATCTGCTGGCGGCGCCGAAGATTGGCGACAAGGTGTCGTTCTGCGTGCCGTCGGGCAATTTCGGCAACGTCTGCGCCGGCCACATCGCGCGCATGATGGGCCTGCCGATCGACAAGCTCGTCGTTGCCACCAACGAGAACGACGTGCTCGACGAGTTCTTCCGCACCGGCACGTATCGCGTGCGTTCGGCCGCGCAGACGTACCACACGTCGAGCCCGAGCATGGATATCAGCAAGGCGTCGAACTTCGAGCGCTTCGTGTTCGACCTGCTGGGCCGCGATCCGGCGCGCCTGGCGCAGCTGTTCCGCGACGTGGACGAGAAAGGCGGTTTCTCGATGACGGGCAAGCCGGAGTTCGACCGCATCGCCGAGTTCGGTTTCGTCTCGGGCCGCAGCACGCACGAAGACCGTGTCAACACGATCCGCGACGTGTTCGCCCGCTACGGCACGATGGTCGACACCCACACCGCCGACGGCGTGAAGGTGGCGCGCGAAAACCTGGTGCCCGGCGTGCCGATGGTGGTGCTGGAGACGGCGCTGCCGGCCAAGTTCGGTGACACCATCCGCGAAGCGCTGGATCGCGAGCCGGAGCGTCCGGCCGGTTACGCTGACATCGAATCGCTGCCGCAGCGCTTCGAAGTCATGCCTGCCGATGCCGACCGCATCAAGGGCTACATCGCCCAGCACACCGGTCTGTAACAGCCATGGCAGTCGTGCCGGATGACGTGGCCGAGGCAGCGTTCGCAAGCTGCCTGCACGACATCCGCGCCTGCCGGCTGTGCGAAGGCGCGCTGCCGCACGAGCTGCGCCCGGTGGTCTTGGCGGACCGCCGCGCGCGCGTGCTGATCGTCGGGCAGGCGCCCGGGCGCATCGTCCACGAGACCGGCATCCCCTGGAACGACCGCTCGGGCGATCGCCTGCGTCAGTGGCTGCGGATCGGCTACGACGATTTCTACGCCGACCGGCGCATCGCCGTGGTGCCGATGGGCTTCTGCTTTCCCGGCACGGGGCCCAACGGCGACCTGCCGCCGCGGCCGGAATGCGCGCCGCAATGGCACCGGCCGCTGCTGACGGCGATGCCGGACCTGAAGCTGGCGCTGCTGGTCGGCGGCTACGCGCAGCGCTACTACCTCGACGTGCCGCGCGGCATGTCGCTGACCGACGTGGTCCGCCACGGCCCGGTGCGGGACGCCGAGGAGCGCGTGCTGTTTCCGCTGCCGCATCCGAGCCCGCGCAACCTGGCCTGGTTCAAGCACAACCCGTGGTTCGATGCGCAGATCGTGCCGCAGCTGCGCGCGGCGCTGGCTGCCGCATTCGTGTGATCGATCAGACGGCGCCGATGGCTGGCGCTGTAGCAGAACCGATACAATCGGAATCTCTCTCCCGATTCTGTTTTTCCGCATGTCCGCCAACGATGCTCCCGCCGTCAAACCGTCCCTGCTGACGCTCGAGGCGGCGCTGTCGCAGCTGCTCGCCGCCGCGCGGGGCCTGACCGAGACCGAAACGGTGCCGACGCTGCACGCCAACGGCCGCGTGCTGGCCCAGGCCGTGCGCAGCGGCCTGAACGTGCCGCCGGCCGACAACACGCAGATGGATGGCTACGCCGTGCGCGCGGCCGACATCACCGCGCCGGGCACGCGCCTGAAGGTGGCGCAGCGCATTCCCGCCGGCCAGGTCGGCCAGCCGCTCGAGGCCGGCGAGGCGGCGCGCATCTTCACCGGCGCGTTGATACCGCCGGGCGCCGATGCGGTGGTGATGCAGGAGCAGTGCAAGGCCGATCCCGACACCGGCACCGTCGTCATCGACCACGTGCCGGACGTCGGCGAATGGATCCGCCGCGCCGGCGAGGACATCACCGCCGGCGCCGAGATCCTCCCGCGCGGCACGCGCCTGGGGGCGCAGCAGCTGGGGCTGGCGGCGTCGGTCGGCTGCGCGGGCCTGCAGGTGGTGCGCCGTCCGCGCGTGGCCGTGTTCTTTACCGGCGATGAGCTGGCCATGCCGGGCGAGCCGCTCAAGCCGGGCGCCATCTACAACTCCAACCGCTTCACGCTGCGCGCGCTGCTGGAAAACCTCGGTTGCGAGATCACCGATTTCGGCATCGTGCCCGATACGCTGCAGGCCACGCGCGACACCCTGCGCGAGGCCGCCGAGGCGCACGATCTCATCATCACGTCGGGCGGCGTGTCGGTGGGCGAGGAAGACCACATCAAGCCGGCGGTGGAGGCCGAGGGGCGCCTGAACCTGTGGCAGATCGCCATCAAGCCGGGCAAGCCGCTGGCTTTCGGCGAGGTGCGCCGGCCGCAGGGCATGGTGGGCGGGCCGGCGGCCTTCTTCATTGGCCTGCCGGGCAACCCGGTTTCGAGCTTCGTCACCTTCCTGTTGTTCGTGCGGCCGTTCGTCCTGCGCTTGCAGGGCGTGGCCGACGTGACGCCGAAGCGTATTCCGATGCGGGCCGATTTCGCGCTGCCCAAGGGCGATCGCCGCAACGAGTTCCTGCGCGCCCGCATCAATGCCGGCGGCGGGCTGGACCTGTTCCCCAACCAGAGCTCGGGCGTGCTGACTTCCACCGTCTGGGGCGACGGGCTGATCGACAATCCGCCCAACCAGCCGATCGCGGCGGGCGACACGGTGGCCTTCCTGCCGTTCGCGGGCCTGGTGTAATGAGTGAGATGGACATGCAGATCGAATTGCGTTTTTTCGCCAGCGTGCGCGAGCAGCTGGGCACCTCGCACGAGGCGGCCGCCGTGCCGGACACGGTGCGCACCGTCGGCGAGCTGCGCCGCTGGCTGGCCGCGCGCGGGCCGGCGTGGGGCGAGACCCTGGCCGAGGGCCGCGCGCTGCGCATGGCGCTGGACCACGATGTGGTCACCGCCGATGCGCCGCTGCGCGAGGGCTGCGAGGTCGCGTTCTTTCCGCCGGTGACGGGCGGCTGAGGGGAGGCGCGCATGCCCACGATACGTGTACAGGAAGCGGATTTCGACCTGGGCGCCGAGATTGCCGCGCTGCGCGCCGGCCGGCCGCAGGTTGGCGCGGTGGCGAGCTTTATCGGCACGGTGCGCGACATCAACGATGGCAGCGGCGTGTCCGAGCTGGAGCTGGAGCACTATCCGGGCATGACGGAGAAGGCGCTGGCCAATATCGTCGACGCGGCGATGCAGCGCTGGGACCTGATCGACGCGCTGGTCATCCACCGGGTCGGCAAGCTCAAGCCCGAAGACCAGATCGTGCTGGTGGCGGTGGCGTCCGGCCATCGCGGCGAGGCCTTTGCCGCCTGCGAATTCATCATGGACTACCTCAAGAGCGAGGCCCCATTCTGGAAGAAGGAGCAGACGGCGCAGGGCGCCCGCTGGGTCGACGCGCGCGTGACCGATGAGCGGGCGCTGGCGCGCTGGGGCATCGTCACGGACAACGCCTCGGCTGCCACCGCCCAGGCAGCCTCCGCCAACGACCAGAAAGACCGCGACGCATGAGCGGGATGGGGTTGGTGGCCGTGGGCGTGGGCGCCGCGCTGGGGGCATGGCTGCGCTGGGCATTCGCGGTGCTGTGGAATGCGATCAACCCCGCCTTGCCCTATGGGACGCTGGCGGCCAATCTGCTGGGCGGCTATCTGATCGGCGTGGCGGTCGGCTTCTTCGACACGCACGCGAGCCTGCCGCCGGAATGGCGCCTGCTGGCGGTCACGGGGTTCCTCGGCGGCCTGACCACGTTTTCGACGTTCTCCAGCGAGGTGATGGCCAACATCCTGGCCGGCGACTACGCCATCGGCATGCTGCACGTCGCGGCGCACCTGGGCGGTTCGCTGTTCCTGACCCTGCTGGGGCTGTGGACGGTGCGCACGCTCGGCTGAGCGCGAACCGGTTACGTGGGCGCGATGTGGAATTGCGCTTGAAGGCCAGGCGTTCGATTCACATACTGGTTGTACCTGCGGCGGCGTAGGTCGCAGTATTGCTGGCGGTTGCCGCGGGTTGTGTGTGCCGTTCCCCATCGAACGAGGAGGAGACGCAATGAACACCACCCGAGACGCGAACCGTTTGCGTCAGCGCGCATTGCTGAGCGGACTGGCGCTGGCCGGCAGCCTTGGTCTCGCGTGCTGCGGCGTGCTGGGCCTGGCCGGCTGCGGCGGCGACAACAACAACAGCACGTCCGGCAATGTGAAACCGTCGTTCGTCGGCACCGTCACGGTGACCCGCCACGACGGCGCCAACGACGATTTGCTGACCGCCGGGCTGGGCGCGGCCGGGCTGGCTTCGGCCTCGGCGCCGTCGGTCGCCACGCCGACCGCGCCCACCGCGGCCGAACTGCGCCGCCTGGATATCTACGCCAGCTACCGGGCGCTGGTCGATACCGCGGCCAACGGCGGCTACGGCACGCTGTACGGCCCCAACGTCGACGTGAACGGCAACGCCACCGCAGGCAGCGGCATGGTGCCGGGCGTGGAGTACATCGCGTATTCCGACGACGGCACCGGCCAGCAGAACGTGGTGCTGCTGGTGCAGATTCCCGATGCGTTCGATCCCGCGAATCCCTGCATCGTCACGGCGACTTCGTCGGGGTCGCGCGGCGTCTACGGTGCCATTTCTACCGGCGAGTGGGGGCTCAAGCACAAGTGCGCCGTCGCCTATACCGACAAGGGTACCGGGGCCGGCCCGCACGATCTCGCCACCGACACGGTGCCGCTGCAGGACGGCACGCGCACCACGCGCCTGGCCGCCGGCCGCACGGCGCAGTTTGCCGCGCCGCTCACCGACAGCCAGCTGGCCGCGTTCAATGCGGCCACGCCCAACCGGCTGGCATTCAAGCATGCGCATTCGCAGCGCAACCCCGAGAAGGACTGGGGCCTGTTCACACTGCAGGCCGTGCAGTTCGCCTTCTGGGCCATCAACGACAAGCTGGGCGCTGCCGGCATGCCGGCCGGCAGCGCATTGCCGGTGCGGCGCGACAACACCATCGTGATCGCGTCGAGCATTTCCAACGGCGGCGGCGCGGCCATCGCGGCGGCGGAGCAGGATACGGCCGGCTTGATCGACGGCGTGGCCGTGGGCGAGCCGGGGCTGAACCTGCCGCCGTCGGCCAACGTGCAGGTGGTGCGCGGCGGCGTGACGCTGCCGGTGAGCGGCAAGCCGCTGTTCGACTACGTGAGCTATGCCAACCTGTTCCGGCTTTGCGCTGCGTCGTCGTCGAGCGTGTCGGCCGCGCCCACGCAGGCGTTCTTTGCCGGTGCGATCGGCTGGCCGGCCAGTGTCCAGGCCAACCGCTGCGCCGTGCTGCGCGCCAATGGCCTGCTGTCGTCGGCCACGGCCGCCGCGCAGGCCGACGAGGCGCTGCAGAAGCTGCACGCCTTTGGCTGGGAGCCGGAGTCGGACCTGGTGCATGCGTCCATGTCGTATTTCGAGATCGATCCGTCGGTGGCCGTCACCTTCGGCAACGCGCTGGCGCGCGCCAGCGTGCTCGACAACCTGTGCAACTTCAGCTTCGCCGCGGTGGACAGCGCGTTCCATCCGACCGTGGTGAATGCCACCGCGCTGGCGCAGATGGCGGCGCTCGGCAACGGCATCCCGCCGACGTCCGGCGTGCAGCTGATCAACAACCTGGCGCAGGGCGGCCCGACGCAGAGCAAGCAGTCGGTCGACGGGTCGGGCGCGCTGGCGGCCAATCTCGATGGCGCGCTGTGCCTGCGCAACCTGCTGACCGGCGGCGATACCGCCTCGCTGGCCTTGCAGGCCGGCATCGCGCAGACGCTGCGCACGGGCAACCTGCACGGCAAGCCGGCGCTGATCGTGCAGGGCCGCAACGATGCGCTGCTGCCGGTCAACCACGGCGCGCGGCCCTATCTGGGGCTCAATGCCCAGACGGACAGCAACAGCCGGCTGTCGTACATCGAAGTGATGAATGCGCAGCATTTCGACGGCTTCATCGACCTGGTGCCGGGCTACGACACGCTGTTCGTGCCGCTGGTGCTCTATGAGCAACGCGCGCTCGATGCGGTGTTCGCCAACCTGAAGAACGGCACGCCGCTGCCGCCGTCGCAGGTGGTGCGCACCACGCCGCGGGGCGGTACGGCGGGGGCCGCGCCGGCCATCACGGCGACCAACGTGCCGAATTTCACGATGACACCGGCGACGGGCGATCGCATCGGCGTGAGCGTGTCGGGTGGCGTGGCGACGGTGTCGGTACCGAACTGACCGGGTCTGCGGGCCGGGCCGGGGCGGCGGGCGCGGAGGTCGCCCGCCGCTTGATCCGACACAAAACGCCATCAAAAGCGGCCCGACCCGGCTTGAAATGCCGTCGACGCTCCCTATCTTTCGGAACAGTGAACGATTTTCCGCAAGGGGTTTTTTCATGCGTTTGGACAAACTGACCACCCGCTTCCAGGAAGCGTTGGCCGACGCGCAAAGCCTGGCGCTGGGCAACGACAATCCGTATATCGAACCGGTCCATCTGTTGCTGGCGATGCTGCGCCAGCCGGATGGGGCCACCAAGAACCTGCTGGCGCGCGCGGGCGTCAACGCCAAGGGGCTCGAGATCGCGCTCGACAACGCGATCAAGCGCCTGCCGCAAGTGCAGGGCGGCGAACAGGTGCAGGTCGGCCGGGACCTGGGCAGCCTGCTGCAGGCCACCGAGAAAGAGGGCATCAAGCGCGGTGACCAGTTCATCGCGAGCGAGCTGTTCCTGCTGGCCGTGGCCGACGACAAGGGCGAGGCCGGCCGCGTCGCGCGCGAGCACGGGCTGGCGCGCAAGGCGCTGGAGGCGGCCATCGATGCCGTGCGCGGCGGCCAGACCGTCGGCAGCGCCGAGGCCGAGAGCCAGCGCGAGGCGCTCAAGAAGTACACCATCGACCTGACCGAGCAGGCTCGCATCGGCAAGCTCGATCCGGTTATCGGCCGCGACGACGAGATCCGCCGCGCGATCCAGATCCTGCAGCGCCGCACCAAGAACAACCCGGTGCTGATCGGCGAGCCGGGCGTGGGCAAGACTGCCATCGTCGAGGGCCTGGCGCAGCGCATCATCAACGGCGAGGTGCCCGAGAGCCTGAAGAACAAGCGCGTGCTGGTGCTCGACATGGCGGGCCTGCTGGCCGGCGCCAAGTACCGCGGCGAGTTCGAGGAGCGCCTCAAGGCCGTGCTCAACGATATCGCCAAGGAAGAAGGCCAGACCATCCTCTTCATCGACGAGATCCACACCATGGTGGGCGCGGGCAAGGCCGAGGGCGCGCTCGACGCCGGCAACATGCTCAAGCCGGCGCTGGCGCGCGGCGAGCTGCACTGCATCGGCGCGACCACGCTGGATGAGTACCGCAAGTACATCGAAAAGGATGCCGCGCTGGAGCGCCGCTTCCAGAAGGTGCTGGTCGACGAGCCGAGCGTGGAGGCGACCATCGCCATCCTGCGCGGCCTGCAGGAGAAATACGAGCTGCACCACGGCGTGGAGATCACCGACCCGGCGATCGTGGCGGCGGCCGAGCTGAGCCATCGCTACATCACCGACCGCTTCCTGCCCGACAAGGCCATCGACCTGATCGACGAGGCGGCCGCGCGCATCAAGATGGAAATCGACTCGAAGCCCGAGGCGATGGACAAGCTCGACCGCCGGCTGATCCAGCTGAAGATCGAGCGCGAGGCGGTGAAGAAGGAAACCGACGAGGCGTCGCAGAAGCGGCTGGAGCTGATCGAGCAGGAAATCGAGCGGCTGCAGAAGGAGTACGCCGACCTCGAAGAGATCTGGAAGGCCGAGAAGGGCGCGGCGCAGGGCGCGGCGGCGGTGAAGGAAGAGATCGACCGGGTCAAGCTGGAGATCGCCCGGCAGCAGCGCGAAGGCAAGCTCGACAAGGTGGCCGAGCTGCAATACGGCCGGCTGCCCGAGCTGGAAGGCAAGCTGAAGGCCGCCACCGCGGCGGAAGCCAGCGGCCAGAAGCCGCCCAACAAGCTGCTGCGCACGCAGGTGGGCGCCGAAGAGATCGCCGAGGTGGTTAGCCGCGCCACGGGCATCCCCGTGGCGAAGATGATGCAGGGCGAGCGCGACAAGCTGCTGCGCATGGAAGACCGCCTGCACGAGCGCGTGGTCGGCCAGGACGAGGCGGTGCGGCTGGTGTCGGACGCCATCCGGCGCTCGCGCGCGGGCATCTCGGACGAGAACAAGCCTTACGGCTCATTCCTCTTCCTGGGCCCGACCGGCGTGGGCAAGACCGAGCTGTGCAAGGCGCTGGCCGGCTTCCTGTTCGACTCGGAGGAGCACCTGATCCGCATCGACATGAGCGAGTTCATGGAGAAGCATTCGGTGAGCCGCCTGATCGGCGCGCCGCCGGGCTACGTCGGCTACGAGGAGGGCGGCTACCTGACCGAGGCCGTACGCCGCAAGCCGTACAGCGTGGTGCTGCTGGACGAGGTCGAGAAGGCGCATCCGGATGTGTTCAACATCCTGCTGCAGGTGCTGGACGACGGCCGCTTGACCGACGGCCAGGGCCGCACGGTGGACTTCAAGAACACGGTGATCGTGATGACGTCCAACCTGGGCTCGCAGCTGATCCAGCAGATGGCGTCCGAGCCGCCCGATGTGATCAAGGGCGCGGTGTGGCAGGAAGTGAAGACGCATTTCCGGCCCGAGTTCCTGAACCGCATCGACGAGGTGGTGGTGTTCCACGCGCTCGACCAGGGCCACATCGAGTCGATCGCGCGCATCCAGCTGCAGCGGCTGGCGGCCCGCCTGGCGCACATGGATCTGACGCTGGAGATCAGCGACCCGGCGGTCGCCAAGCTGGCCTCGGCGGGGTACGACCCGGTGTTCGGCGCGCGGCCGCTCAAGCGCGCGATCCAGCAGCAGATCGAGAACCCGGTCGCGCGGATGATCCTGGAAGGCCGGTTCACGCCGAAGGACGTGGTGCCGGTGGATTACCACGACGGCCACTTCACTTTCGATCGTGTCGTGCACTGAGCTGCGACGCGCATCGTTGAGGCCCTGCGGGGCCTTTTTGCTTTTCAGGCCGGGTGTATTGCCTGAGCGACCAGACGCACGCCGAGGGCGGCGCAGACGCGGTTCACGGTGTCGAAACGCGGCTCGCTGTTTGGCCGCAAAGCCTTGTACAAGGCTTCCCGCGTGATGCCGGCGGCCTTGGCGATTTCCGTCATGCCGCGAGCGCGGGCGATGTCGCCCAGGGCGGCGGCCAGCAGGCCGGCGTCCTTCGCGTCCAGGATGTCGGTCAGGTAGGCCGCGATGGCTTCCTCGCTGTCGAGGTACGGGGCGGCGTCGAACTCGGGCAGTTCGTCCACCTTGATGCGTTGCTTGGTCATCTTCGTCTCTCCTGTCAGTCCAGCCGTGCCGCGAGCGCCTTGGCACGCTTGATGTCGCGCTTCTGCGTGCGCTTGGAGCCGCCCACGAGCAGCTGCGCGCCGCGCCGCGCTGCGTGAAGTACACGCGCCAGCCCGTGCCGATGTGGATGCGCAGCTCCGAGACGCCCTCGCCTACCGGCTCAACGTCGCCCATCAGGCCGCGTTCCAAGCGCTTGATCCTCGCCACGACCACGCCGCGCACCGTCGGTCAGGCCGTCCAGCCATTCGGTGAATTCAGGCAGGGGTTTGATCGTGAACATGGTTAATTGTAATCGATCGATTACATGGCATCAAGCGAAATCCGTGTCCACGCTTCCCTTCTGGCGTCATCCACCACACGTGGCGAGCCGCCGCCGAAGAGCGCCACGCCAGCATGACGTTTCCAACGATCAACGCAACTAGTCGCGTGCAGCGATGGAATCCACAACGGATCTGTTGTGTGGCTTGGCCAGACACGTCCGCCGGAATGCAACCGGGCGGAAAGGCGACGTGACGTGTAGGCCGGTACGGCCGGCATGGTAGGCCAGGCCAGCGCCGTTGTCCTGGGAATGTGGATGTCCAACCGGCCCCGCGCTTGAAAGCGCCGGAATGTAGCGGGGATCGTGCAATCCGGCACCTTATGCAAAAACCGACGAACATTCACTGAAACCATTCGTTCCCCGTAGAAAGGGGGCTCGGTAGTCTTGCTGCTATTCCAAATCCATCAGATGCAAGCACTGGAGCCAGCAAGATGATTCGCAAGTTCGTGTTCAACGCTATTGCGGCGGCCATCGTGGCGGGGGGCACCGTGGGCGCGCACGCTGCCACGACGCTGCTGAACGTGTCGTACGACCCGACGCGCGAGCTGTACAAGGAGATCAACGCCGAGTTCGCCAAGAAGTGGAAGGCCGAGACCGGTGAAGACGTGACGCTGCGCGCCTCGCACGGCGGCTCGGGCAAGCAGGCCCGCTCGGTCATCGACGGCCTGGAGGCGGACGTGGTGACGCTGGCGCTCGGCTACGACATCGACGCCATCGCTGAGAAGGGGCTCACGGGCAAGGACTGGCAGAAGCGCCTGCCGCACAACGCCTCGCCGTACACCTCGACCATCGTGTTCCTGGTGCGCAAGGGCAATCCGAAGGGCATCAAGGACTGGAACGACCTGGTCAAGCCGGGCGTCGCCGTTATCACGCCCAACCCCAAGACTTCGGGCGGCGCGCGCTGGAACTACCTGGCTGCGTGGGCGTATGCGCTCAAGCAGCCGGGCGGCTCGGAAGCGACGGCCAAGGCGTTCGTGCAGAAGCTGTACAAGAACGTGCCGGTGCTGGATTCCGGCGCGCGCGGGGCCACCACCACCTTCACCGAGCGCGGCATCGGCGATGTGCTGATCGCGTGGGAGGATGAGGCGCTGCTGGCCACGCGCGTGGAAGGCAAGGACAGGTTCGACGTGGTGGTGCCGTCCGTCTCCATCCTGGCCGAGCCGCCGGTGGCGGTGGTCGACAAGGTGGCCGACAAGAAGGGCACGCGCAAGGCGGCCGAGGCTTACCTCAAGTTCCTGTATTCGCCGCAGGGGCAGGAGATCGGCGCGAAGCACTTCTACCGTCCGACCGACCCGGCCGTGGCCAGGAAGCACGAGAGCGAATTCCCGCACGTGAAGCTGGTGACCATCGACGACACCTTCGGCGGCTGGCAGAAGGCGCAGAAGGCGCACTTCGCCGATGGCGGCCAGTTCGACCAGCTCTATCAACCCGGCAGCAAGTAAGCCCCGGCAACTTCACCAGGCGGTCCGCACCATGCCCATCCTGACGATCTCCGGTAGCCCTTCGGCGCCATCGCGATCCGCGCGCCTGCTGGGCCATGTGCGCGCCCAACTGGAGCGCGCCGGCGAGGCGGCGGACCACCTGGACCTGCGTGCCTTGCCCGCCGATGCGCTGCTCGGCGCGCAGACCGCACACCCGGCCATTGCCGAGGCGCTGGCGCGGGTGGCGGTGGCCGGGGTGGTGATCCTCGCCACGCCGGTCTACCAGGCGGCCTACAGCGGGCTGCTGAAGGTCTTTCTCGATCTGCTGCCGCAGAGCGGGCTGCGCGACAAGGTCGTGCTGCCGATCGCCACCGGCGGCAGCCTCGCCCACACGCTGGCGATCGACTATGCGCTGCGGCCGGTGCTGTCGTCGCTGGCGGCGCGCGCGATTTTGCCGGGCATCTTTGCCCTCGATACGCAGATCGTGGCGTCCGACGCGGGGCTCGTGGTCGATCCGGCCGTGCAGCAGCGTCTGGACGATGGCATCGAGCGCGTGCATCAGGCGATCGCGCTGGCACGGCATCCGGCCGTGGCGCAGGTGATCGTCGCCAGCCGCCGCACTGTGCGCTCGGCATTCCAGGCGCACGCGAACGCCCAGGCCACCGACGCGCAGCAGCGAATGCGATGTCCCGCCTGAGGCGCTTAGCGGTGCGCTGAGCGCGCATCCGCTGCCGCGCGGCGTGTTCCGCTTGTCTGTCATGCCGCGCACCCACTGCGCGCGGACGATGTCGTCCGCCGCTGCCCGATTTTTCCCGATTGTGAGAAACGCATCATGACGATCGATACCCAACGCCGGCACTGGCTGGCAGCCACCGCGGCGGGGGCCTCGCTGGCGGCGCTCGGTCCCCTGGCGCGCCGGGCCGATGCGGCCACGCTGCCCAACATCGCGCCGCCCGCGCAGCTGCGCATCGGCTTCCAGAAGAGCGCCGTCAACCTGGTGATCGTCAAGGAAAGCCGCGCGCTGGAACAGCGCTTTCCCGACACCCGGGTGCACTGGCTGGAGTTTCCCGCCGGGCCGCAGCAGCTGGAGGCGCTGTCGGCCGGCAGCCTGGATGTCGCCATCACCGGGGATACGCCGCCGGTGTTCGCGCAGGCCGCCGGCCGCGACCTGCGCTACATCGGCGTCGAGCCGCCCAAGCCGGACAGCTCGGCGATCCTGGTGCCGCAGGGCTCGGCGCTCAGGTCGCTGGCCGACCTGAAGGGCAAGCGCGTGGCGCTGCAGAAGGGCTCGAGCGCGCATTTCCTGATCGTCAGC
Source organism: Ralstonia pseudosolanacearum (assembly GCF_024925465.1). Classification (NCBI taxonomy): domain Bacteria; kingdom Pseudomonadati; phylum Pseudomonadota; class Betaproteobacteria; order Burkholderiales; family Burkholderiaceae; genus Ralstonia; species Ralstonia pseudosolanacearum. Next base: position 1,856,843 of record NZ_CP103852.1, read on the forward strand.
GGCCTGCGCAAGGGCGGGCTGACCTTCGCCGACATCCAGCCCGTCTACCTGACTCCCGCCGATGCGCGCGCCGCCTTCGAGCGCGGCAGCGTCGACGCCTGGGGTATCTGGGATCCGTACTACGCCGCCACCGAACTGGCGATCGGGCCGCGCGTGCTGGCCACCGGGCGCGGGCTGTCGTCCAACAACACGTTCTATTTCGCGCCGCGCGCCTTTGCCGAGCAGCACGGCGACACCATCGCCGCGCTGTTCGCCGAGCTCTCGCGCGCCGACCGCCTGGTGCAGCAGAACCGCAAGGAGGCAGCCCAGCGCATCGCCGAGTTCTCCGGGCTGTCGCTGGCGACGGTGCACCTGTTCCTGTCGCGCCGGCCGCCGTCGCCGGTGCGGCCAGTCACACCCGAGGCGATTGCCGAGCAGCAGCGCGTGGCCGATGCCTTCCATGGCCTGGGGCTGATCCCGCGCCCGGTGCGGCCGGCCGACCTCGTCTGGCAGCCGACGCCCGCGCAGTTGGCCATCGCCCGCGCCTGATCCGATCCGATTCGAGGAGTTTCGTCATGCAAGTCTTCTGGTTCCTTCCCACGCACGGCGACAGCCGCTATCTCGGTACGGCCGAGGGTGCGCGCCAGGTCGACCAGGCCTATCTGCAGCAGGTGGCCGTGGCCGCCGATACGCTCGGCTACGAGGGTGTGCTGATCCCGACCGGCCGCTCGTGCGAAGACCCGTGGATCGTCGCCGCCAGCCTGATCCCGGCCACCCGGCGCCTGCGCTTCCTGGTGGCGGTGCGCCCCGGCCTGATGGCGCCGACGCTGGCCGCGCGCATGGCGGCCACGTTCGACCGGCTCTCGCAGGGGCGGTTGCTGGTCAACCTCGTCACCGGGGGCGACCCGGGCGAGCTGGCCGGCGACGGGCTGTTCCTGGACCACGCGCAGCGCTACGAGGCCTCGGACGAATTCATCCGCATCTGGCGCGAGACGCTGGCCGCCAGCCACGAGGGCGCGGCGTTGGACTACACCGGCCAGCATCTGAGCGTGAAGGGCGCCAGGGTGTTGTTTCCGCCGGTGCAGCGGCCGCATCCGCCGGTGTATTTCGGTGGCTCTTCCGAAGCGGCGCACGAACTGGCCGCCGAGCAGGTCGATACCTACCTCACCTGGGGCGAGCCGCCCGCCGCCGTGGCCGACAAGATCGCCGACGTGCGCAGGCGCGCCGCCCGCCACGGCCGCACGGTGCGCTTCGGCATCCGCCTGCACGTGATCGTGCGCGAGACGGAAGACGCCGCGTGGCAGGCCGCCGACCAGCTCATCAGCCGGCTCGACGACGACACCGTCGCCCGCGCCCAGGAGGCCTTCCGCAAGATGGACTCGGCGGGCCAGCAGCGCATGGCCGCGCTGCACGCGAATGGCATCAAGCGCGGCCGTGCCGAACTGGAGATCAGCCCCAACCTGTGGGCCGGCGTGGGCCTGGTGCGCGGCGGGGCGGGCACGGCGCTGGTGGGCGATCCGCGCATCGTGGCCGCGCGCATGCGGGAATACGCCGACCTGGGCATCGACACCTTCGTCCTGTCGGGCTATCCGCACCTGGAGGAGGCCTATCGCTTCGCCGAGCTGGTGTTCCCGCTGCTGCCGCGCGCGGTGCGCGACAAGCTGCCGGGCAACGTGCTGAACGGGCCGTTCGGTGAGGTGATCGCCACGGGCATCGTGCCCCGGGTGGCGGCGAGCTGAGGGGCGGGCGATGGCATCGAAACCCAAGCGTGTTCTGAAGGCCGCTCGCCAGCGCCTGACGCCGTGGCTCGTGCCGCTGGCGTTGCTGGCGGCGTGGCAGGCCGCGGCCCAATGGGGCTGGCTGTCGAACCGCATCCTGCCGGCGCCGCTGGACGTCGCGCGCGCGGCCATCGAGCTGGCGCGCTCGGGCGAGCTGTGGACGCACGTGGCGGTCAGCACCTGGCGCGCGCTGCTGGGCTTTGCGATCGGCGGCTCGCTGGGGCTGGCGCTGGGGTTGCTGACCGGCACCTTCCGCACGGCCGAGACGCTGCTCGACACCACGCTGCAGATGATCCGCAACATCCCGGTGCTGGCGCTGATTCCGCTGGTGATCCTGTGGTTCGGCATCGATGAATCGGCCAAGCTGTTCCTGGTGTCGCTGGGCGTGTTCTTCCCGATCTACCTGAACACGTACCACGGCATCCGCGCGGTGGACCCGGCGCTGGTGGAGATGGCGCGCAGCTACGGCCTGTCGCGCGCGCGGCTGTACCGCGAGGTGATTCTGCCGGGGGCGCTGCCGCAGATCCTGGTGGGGGTGCGCTTTTCGCTGGGGCTGATGTGGGTGACGCTGATCGTCGCGGAGACCGTCTCCGCGCAGGCCGGCATCGGCTACATGACGATGAACGCGCGCGAGTTCCTGCAGACCGACGTGGTGCTGCTCGGCATCCTGCTCTATGCGCTGCTGGGCAAGCTGGCCGACCTGCTGTCGCGCGCGCTGGAACGGTTCTGGCTGCGCTGGCATCCGGGCTATCAAGCGGCGACCTGAGAGGAGAGTCCGCACCATGCAAAGCAATGCCACCGAACACGCCGCGCTGGAGCGCGTGGAACACCACGGCACCGCGCTGCATATCGACCGCGTGGTCAAGCGCTACGGCGCACGCGACGTGCTGCACGGCATCGACCTGGAGATCGTGCCGGGCGAGTTCGTCGCCATCGTCGGGCGCAGCGGTTGCGGCAAGAGCACGCTGCTGCGGCTGATCGCGGGGCTGGAGGGCATCGACGGCGGCAGCCTGCAGCGCGACGGCGCGGCCGGAGGCGGCCTGCACGACGATGCCCGCGTGATGTTCCAGGAGGCCCGCCTGCTGCCGTGGAAGCGGGTGCTCGACAACGTCGCGCTGGGCCTGCCCGGGACGCACCGCGCGCAGGCTGCCGAGGTGCTGGCGCAGGTCGGCCTGGCCGAGCGCGCGGGCGAATGGCCGGCGCGCCTGTCGGGCGGACAGCGCCAGCGCGTGGCCCTGGCCCGCGCACTGGTGCACCGCCCGCGCCTGCTGCTGCTCGACGAGCCGCTGGGCGCGCTTGATGCGCTCACCCGCATCGACATGCAGAACCTGATCGAAGGCCTGTGGCAGCGCTTGGGCTTCACCGCTGTGCTGGTCACCCACGATGTGGCCGAGGCCGTGGCCCTGGCCGACCGCGTGGTGCTGATCGAGGACGGCTGCATCGCGCTCGACGCGCGCATCGACCTGCCGCGTCCGCGGCACCGCGGCGCGCCGGCGTTTGCGCGGCTGGAGGAAGCCATCCTCAACCGTGTGATGCAGCGCAAGGCCGACCCGGATGAAGTGACCGATGTGCGCGCGCACATGGCGCGGCCGTCCCCCTGGGAGGTGTCGGCCGCGGCCGTGGGCTGGGCCGTGTAGGCGGCCGAAAGCGAATCTGCAGAAAACATTCATTGGCGCGTTGCGCCGTTGTCATCTAAGAAGGAACATCATGAGCATCCAAGCGATCAATGTACGCAACCAGTTCCGCGGCCAGATCAAGGAGATCATCCGGGGCGACGTGCTCTCGGAGATCGACGTGGAGACACCGGCCGGCATCGTCACCTCGGTGATCACCACGCGCTCGGTCGACCACCTCGGCCTGAGGGTCGGCAGCGACGTGGTGGCGCTGGTGAAGGCGACGGAAGTCTCGATCGCCAAGCTATAAGGACGGGGAGGAGACGGCGACTTCAAGGAGCCCAATCCCATGAGTCTCATGCACATCACCGCACTCGCCCGATTTCTCGGCACCCTGCCGAGCGCCCCCATGCCCGATCGCCAGCTCTGGCGCGACGCCGACGGGCGCGTGCAGGGCCAGTTCTTTCATTGCGCACTGACCAGCCTGTTCGAGCCGGTCTGGCGCCTGGACGAGGCCGGCGCGCTGATCCCCGACGGCCACGAAGCCCTGATGCGCACCTGGACGCGCCACGGCGAGGGCGGCCTGAACCCGTGGAAGATGTTCTCGCTCGCCTCCGACGACGCCACGCTCGTCGAGCTCGACCGACTGTGCCGGCTGGTGCATACGCTCAACTACTTTGTGCGCACCGACGCGCGGCGGCTGGTGGTCAACGTGCACGGCCGCCTGCTGGCGGCCGTGGCGGCCGACCACGGCAAGGCGTTCCACCGCGCGGTGACGGCGCTGGGCCTGGCGCCCGAGCAATTCGTGATCCAGGTGCCCTCGACCGCCAACGACGATCTGGGCCTGCTGCTGTTCGTGGTGGACAACTACCGCCGCAACGGGTTTGCGGTGGCGGTGCAGGCGTCCGACCCGGCCGAAGCGGGGGCGCTGATGGTGCATGCGCGGCCGGCCTTCCTCAAGCTCGATGCGCGGCGTGGCTGGCAGGCACGGCATGTGGCCGGGCTGGCCGATTCGGCGCGCGAGCTGGGCGTCACGCTCGCGCTGCGCCGGTGCGAGCGGCCGGAGGATCTCGATCTGGCCCGTGCCGCCGGCATCCGCTATGTGCAGGGCAGCGTGCTGCCCGGCGCGGAGCCCGGCGAGCCCGACCCGCTTTCCGGACCGCTGGCCGCGATGCCCGCGCGCGCCCCGCAGGCCCAGTCCTGCGTGGCGCCGCAGCCGTGGCGTGCCGCCGGTCTTTCCCTCGCCGAATCATGACGTTCAGACCGATCGACCAGGACACACGATGACACGCACCGCAGCGCACACCGCGATCGCCGCGCACGGCCGGCACTGGCCGGCGGGCGTTGCCATGCTGACCGTGCCGGGGTTGTACGGCAGCGGTCCGGGGCATTGGCAGAGCCGCTGGGAAGGGCGCTTTCCCGACTGGCGCCGCGTGGAGCAGGACGACTGGTCCACGCCGGACCTCGCGCGCTGGTCGGCCCGGGTGGGGCAGACCGTGCGCGCGGCCCAGGCGGAGCGGCCGCGCCATGCCCCGCGCGCCGTGCTGGTGGCGCACAGCTTCGGCTGCCTGGCGTCGCTGCACTGGGCGGTGCAGGCGCGCGACGCGGTGGTGGGCGTGCTGCTGGTTGCGCCGGCCGACCCGGACAAGTTCGGCGTGGCGGACCAGCTGCCGCAGCGCGCGCTGCCGTTTCCCGCCGTGCTGGTCGCCAGCCGCAACGACCCCTGGCTGGGCTACGGCCAAGCCCTGGAGTGGGGCGCGCGCTGGGGCGCAGAGGTGGTCGACGCGGGCCATGCCGGCCACATCAACGCGGATTCCGGCCTGGGGGAGTGGGAGCCCGGTCTGGCGCTGCTCGATCGCCTGGTCAGCCGTGCCTGTGCGCCGGAGACCGCGCGCGACGGCGCCGACTGGCAGGCCCAGTGGGATGTCCTGCCGAGCGCGCCATATATCTAAAACGATGATTTACATGCGCAAATATTCGTTTTCTTCATAAGGAGTGCTCGCCACAATCGGTTCATCTGCATCCCGGCCGCAGCTTCGCGGCCTTTTTGATCGGTTGTGCTGATGAGCCTGCTCTCTCCGTTTTCTTCCGCCCGCCGGCGCAAGCCGGCCAACGTGCTGCCCGGCTTCGGGCTGGCGCTGGGCTTTTCGCTGCTGTACCTGGCGCTGATCGTGCTGATCCCGCTGTCGGCCACGGTGCTCAAGACGTTTTCCATGACGTGGGACGCCTTCTGGAGCACGGTGACCGCGCCGCGCGTGGTGGCTTCCTACAAGCTGACCTTCGGCGCCTCGCTGCTGGCGGCGGCGCTCAATCTGGTGTTCGGGCTGATCGTGGCGTGGGTGCTGGTGCGTTATCGCTTTCCGGGCAAGCGGCTGGTGGATGCGCTGGTCGACTTGCCGTTCGCGCTGCCCACGGCGGTGGCCGGCATCGCGCTCACCGCGCTGTACGCGCCCAACGGCTGGCTCGGGGCGCGGCTGGAGCCGCTGGGGCTGAAGGTCGCGTTCACGCCGCTGGGCATCGTGGTGGCGCTCACCTTCATCGGCCTGCCGTTCGTGGTGCGCACGGTGCAGCCGGTGCTCGAAGACCTGGAGGCCGAGCTGGAAGAGGCCGCCGCCAGCCTGGGCGCCACGCGCTGGCAAACGTTCCTGCGCGTGATCCTGCCGACCCTGCTGCCGGCGTTGCTGACCGGCTTCGCGCTGGCCTTCGCGCGCGCCACGGGCGAGTACGGCTCGGTCATCTTCATCGCCGGCAACATGCCGATGATCTCCGAGATCACGCCGCTGATGATCTATTCCAAGCTGGAGCAGTTCGACTATGCGGGCGCCACCGCCATCGCCGTGGTCATGCTGACGATTTCGTTCGTGCTGCTGCTGGTGATCAACCTGTTGCAGGCCTGGACACGCCGGCGCGGCAGCCACCACGACGCCATCGAGCGCTCAGCCCAACCCTTGGCCGCCGCCGGCGCCGCAGGAGCCTGACATGGCCGCGACTGTTTCCCGCCAGCCTGGCCGGGCGCCGGCAGCCGCCCGGCGCGGTGCCACCGCCGAAGCCGCGTGGGTGCGCGCGGCGCTGATCCTGGTGTCGTTCGCGTTCCTGGCGCTGTTCCTGTTCGTGCCGTTGGCCAGCGTGTTCTACGAGGCGTTGCGCAAGGGCCTGGACGTGTACTGGGCGGCGCTGGCCGAGCCCGATGCGCTATCCGCCATCACGCTCACGCTGAGCGTCGCGGCGATCGCTGTGCCGCTCAACGTGGTGTTCGGCGTGGCGGCGGCGTGGGCCATCGCCAAGTTCGAGTTCCGCGGCAAGCACCTGCTGCTGACGCTGATCGACTTGCCGTTCTCGGTGTCGCCGGTCATCGCGGGGCTGGTCTACGTGCTGCTGTTCGGCGCGCAGGGATGGTTCGGGCCCGCGCTGTCTGCATCCGATTTCAAGGTCATCTTCGCGGTGCCGGGCATCGTGCTGGCGACCGTGTTCGTGACCTTCCCGTTCGTGGCGCGCGAGCTGATCCCGCTGATGCAGGCGCAGGGCAGCGAAGAGGAGGAGGCGGCCATCGTGCTGGGCGCGTCAGGCTGGCAGACCTTCTTTCGTGTCACTTTGCCCAAGATCAAGTGGGGGCTGCTGTACGGTGTCATCCTGTGCAATGCGCGGGCGATGGGCGAGTTCGGCGCGGTGTCGGTGGTCTCGGGCCATATCCGCGGGCTGACCAACACGATGCCGCTGCACGTCGAGATTCTCTACAACGAATACAACTTCGCGGCCGCGTTTGCCGTGGCCTCGCTGCTGACGCTGCTGGCGCTCGTCACGCTGGCGCTCAAGACGCTGGTCGAATGGCGCAGCCGCCGCGAGCTGGCCGACGCCGATGCCGGCGTAGGCGAGGGGCCGGGCCGGCGCGCGGCACCGCAGCCGTCGTCTTCGCATCCGCACGTTCGCGTGCAATCTCCGCTCGAAGGGAGCGCCGCATGAGCATCCAGGTTCAACACGTCACCAAGCGTTTCGGCAACTTTGTCGCCCTCGACGATGTCTCGCTCGCGTTCAGGCAAGGCGAGCTGACCGCGCTGCTGGGGCCATCGGGCTGCGGCAAGACCACGCTGCTGCGCATCATCGCCGGCCTCGAGCATGCCGATGCGGGCACCATCCTCCTGAACGGCGAGGATGCCTCCGCGCGGCATGTGCGCGAGCGCCAGGTCGGCTTCGTGTTCCAGCACTATGCGCTGTTCAAGCACATGACGGTGTTCGAGAACGTGGCCTTCGGCCTGCGCGTCAAGCCGCGCGCGCAGCGGCCGTCGGAGGCGCAGATCCGCGCCAAGGTGAAAGAGCTGCTCGAGCTGGTACAGCTCGACTGGCTGGCCGAGCGCTATCCGCCGCAGCTGTCGGGCGGCCAGCGCCAGCGCATCGCCCTGGCACGCGCGCTGGCGGTGGAGCCGCGCGTGCTGCTGCTCGACGAGCCGTTCGGCGCGCTCGACGCGAAGGTGCGCAAGGAACTGCGCCGCTGGCTGCGCCGCCTGCACGACGATCTGCACGTCACCAGCCTGTTCGTCACGCACGATCAGGAAGAAGCGCTGGAGGTGGCCGACAGCGTAGTGCTGATGAACCGCGGCCAGGTGGAGCAGGTGGGCAGCCCCGACGCGGTCTACAACACGCCCGCCACGCCGTTCGTCTACGGCTTCCTCGGCAACGTGAACCTGTTCCACGGCCGGCTGGAGGCGGGCGAGGGCGGCAGCGTGCTGCACGTGGGCGAGACCGCGCTCAGCGTGCCGCCGGGCGGCGTGGATGCATCGCGCGCGGACCAGGCGGTCGCCTTCGTGCGCCCGCACGAGATCGACCTGGAGCGCTATGCCCCGGGCGCCGAGGGCATTCCCGTGACGCTGCGGCGCGCGCTGACGCTGGGCGCCGTCGCGCAGCTGGAGCTGGAGCGCACCGACAGCGACGACATCATCGAAGTCTCCCTGCCCATCGAGCGCTTCCGCGCGCAGGGCCTGCGCGAAGGCGAAACCCTGGTGGTGCGACCGCGTGCCATCCGCGTGTTCGCGCAGGGACAGGGCAGTGGGCATGCGGCAGCCGCGCAGGCGGCGGCCTGAACCCGCGACAACACCACGACGAGAGGACACGAGCATGAACTTCCAGCAACTGCGTTCCATCCGTGAGGCGGTGCGCCGCCAGTTCAACCTGACCGAAGTCGCCAACGCGCTCTATACCTCGCAGCCCGGCGTGTCGCGGCAGATCCGCGAACTGGAGGATGAGCTGGGCGTGGAGATCTTCGAGCGCTACGGCAAGCGCCTGACCGGCCTGACCGAGCCCGGCCGCGAGATCGTGCGCATCGTCGAGCGCCTGCTGCTGGAGGCCGAGAACCTGCGCCAGGCCGGCGAGGAATTCTCCGGCCGCCAGTCGGGGCGCCTGACCGTGGCGACCACGCACACGCAGGCCCGCTATGCGCTGCCCAAGGTGGTGCAGGCGTTCCGCAAGGCGTATCCGCACGTCACGCTGGCGCTGCAGGAAGCCTCGCCCTCGCACATCGTCGAGCTGCTGCTGACCGGGCAGGCCGATATCGGCGTCGCCACCGAGGCGGTGGCCAGCGAGCCGGGCCTGGCCTCGTTCGAGGCCTACCGCTGGCGCCACGTGCTGGTGGTCAGCCCGGACCATCCGCTGACGAAGAACCCGCTGCCCGCGCTGGAAGACGTGGCGCAGTATCCGCTGATCACCTACGACGCCGGCTTCACGGGCCGCCGCAATATCGACGCGGCATTCACCGGCGCCGGCCTGCAGCCGGAGATCGTGCTGACGGCGATGGACGCCGACGTGATCAAGACCTACGTGGCGCTGGACGTGGGCGTGGGCATCATCGCCTCGATGGCGTACGACGGCCGCAAGGACGACAACCTCGTCTGCATCGGCGCCGACCACCTGTTCGAGCCCAACACCACGCGCGTGGCGGTGCGCCGCGGCGCCTACCTGCGCGGCTATGCGCACGACTTCATCGGCATGTTCGCGCCGCATCTGTCGCGCGAGACGGTGGCCGAAGCGGTGGCGTCGACGGTGGTGGCGCAGGCGGCGCGGCCGGCGCTGGTGGGGGCGTCGCGCCAGACGCTGGCGGCCTGAAGAGAAAAGGATCCTGCGGATCACATCTCGTAATGACAGGCAAGGTGTTGGTGCAACCGGTTTCGTAAAGCGGGGGAGGGTTTCGAGCAAGGGGCCGCCGCTTGGCGGAAGGAAGCCAGTACGCTCGCGGCACATTTCCACGACCGCATCATGCGCTCGGCCGGCTGGCGCTCAGGATGCGGGGCAGGACCGAGACGCTGCCGGTGGCGCGGCAGTACGCGCACCTGTTCCGGCAGATGTAGCGCCACCACTCGGGGGTGTGCGCGGACCGTCCTTCCGCTATGCTCCGTTGTATCGTCAACGAATCGAGAGCGAGACGACCCGCCATGGAGACAGCCGTTGCCCGCCCGGTATCCACCGGTGCCACCGATTCCACCGATTCCGGTGCCCGTCCCGTCCCCCGGCATGGCGGACAGATCCTGGTCGATGCCCTGATCGGTCATGGCACGGACCTCGCCTTCGGCGTGCCGGGCGAGAGCTACCTGGCCGTGCTGGAGGGCTTTTACCAGCGGCGCGACCGCGCGCGCTTCATCGTGTGCCGGCAGGAGGGCGGGGCCGCCACCATGGCCGACGCCTACGGCAAGCTGACCGGCCGCCCCGGCATCGTGTTCTGCACGCGCGGCCCCGGGGCGACCAACGCCAGCATCGGCGTGCACACCGCGTTCCAGGATTCCACGCCGCTGATCCTCTTCATCGGCCAGGTCGGCCGCGACTGCGTCGACCGCGAAGCCTTCCAGGAGATCGACTACCGCCGCATGTTCGGCCAGATGGCCAAGTGGGTCGCGCAGATCGATAGCGTCGAGCGCATCCCTGAATACATCGCGCGCGCTTTCCAGACCGCGACGGCGGGGCGCCCCGGCCCGGTGGTGCTGGCGCTGCCCGAGGACATGCTGACCGAGGTCGCCACCGTGGCCGATGTGCCGCCGATGCCGCGCGCGATGGCGTGGCCCGCGCCGCACGATCTGGCGCGGCTCAAGACCCTGCTGGGCCGCGCCGAGCGTCCGCTGCTGCTGCTGGGCGGCTCCGGCTGGACGCCGCAGGCCGCGGCGCGCCTGCAGGCCTTCGCCGAGCGCTGGCGCTTGCCAGTGGGCTGCGTGTTCCGCCGGCAGGATCTGTTCGACAACCGCCACCCGAACTACGCCGGCGATGTCGGCATCGCCATCAACCCGAAGCTGGCAGCGCGCGTGCGCGAGGCGGACTTGGTGCTCGCCATCGGCACGCGTCTGGGCGAGATGGCGACCTCGGGCTACACGCTGTTCGACGTGCCGCGCCCGCGGCAGACGCTGATCCACGTGCACGCCGGCGCCGAAGAGCTGGGCCGCGTCTACCAGGCCGACCTGATGATCCACGCCGCGATGCCCGCCATCGCCGAGGCGCTGGACGGCGTCGCGCCCGATGCGCCGCCGCGCTGGCAGGCCTGGACCGAGGCCGCGCATGCGGACTACCTCGCCAACATCGCGCCGCCGCCGTTCGCCGGGCGGGGCATCGACCTGGCCCGCGCGATGCAATGGCTGCGCGAGCGCCTGCCGCGCAACGCCATCCTGACCAACGGCGCGGGCAACTACGCCACCTGGCTGCATCGTTTCTACCAGTACGGGCCGCTGGCCGCCGGCTCGCGCACGCAGCTCGCGCCGACCAGCGGGGCGATGGGCTACGGCGCCCCGGCGGCCGTGGCGGCCAAGATCGCTTGTCCGCAGATGCCCGTGATCTGCCTAGCCGGCGACGGCTGCTTCCTGATGAATGGCCAGGAGCTGGCGACCGCCATGCAGTACGACGCGCCGGTGATCTTCATCGTGGTCAACAACGGCATGTACGGCACCATCCGCATGCACCAGGAGCGCGCGTATCCGGAACACGTGAGCGGCACCGAGCTGCGCAACCCGGACTTCGCCGCGCTGGCGCGCGCCTACGGCGCCGAGGGCCACACCGTGCGTTCGCTGGAGGGCTTCCAGGCCGCGCTGGAGGCGGCGCTGGCGGCCCCGGTGGCCACCGTCATCGAAGTGCAGACCGATCCGGAGATCATCAGCCCGCGCGCAACCCTGCAGTCGCTGCGTGCGCAGGCGCGCGGCTGAACCCGTTCGTTCCATCCACACCGGCACCGCCACCGACACCGCCATGACGACGATGATGCTTCCCGTGACCGATCTGTGCGACGCGCACGAAGACCAGCTCGCCAGCGGCGCCGTGCGCGTGCTCGCGCCGGTGTTCCGCAGCTTCGGCGCGCGTGCGGCCTTTGCCGGGCCGGCCACCACGCTCAAGGTGTTCGAAGACAACGGCCTGGTGCGCGCCGTGCTGGAGCAGCCGGGCGACGGGCGCATGCTGGTCGTCGACGGCGGCGGTTCGCTGCGCTGCGCGCTGGTGGGCGGCAACCTCGCCAAGCTGGCCGAGGACAACGGCTGGGAGGGCGTCCTCGTCAACGGCTGTGTCCGCGATACCCGCGAGCTGGCCGCCTGCAACGTCGGCGTGCATGCCCTGGCCGCGCATCCGCGCAAGAGCGTCAAGAAGAACCAGGGCGAGCGCGACATCGGCGTGCAGATGCCCGGCGCCTACATCCTCCCGGGCGAATGGATCTACGGCGACGAAGATGGCGTGCTGGTCTCGCGAGAGAAGCTGCATGACTGAGGCCGTCCACCTCTTCGTCTACGGCACGCTGCGTGCGGGCGAGGCCAACGACCTGCGCATCGCCGCATCCCGGCGCGGCATCGCCGAGCCGAAGCTGATCGGCCACGCGACGCTGCACGGCCGGCTGTACGACTTCGGCGCCTATCCCGGCCTGGTGCCGGACCCGACCGGCACCGCCGTGCGCGGCGACGTCTACCGCATCGACCCCGGGCTCGTGCCGGAGCTCGACGCGATCGAAGCGGTCGATCCCGGCGGGCAGGCGCTGTTCCGGCGCGAGACCCACACCGTGATGCTCGGCAGCGAGCCGCTCGACTGCATCGTCTATCCGGTCAGTGCCGGGCAGGTGGCGGGGCGGCATGTCATCACCGGCGGAGATTGGGTGGCGTACCGGCTGGCGCGGGGGTGAGCCCGGGGGCCGGGTGGCATCGGTCGCTCCGGCCGACGCTGGCCGTTGCCGGGGCGTACCGGCAGATTCGCCTGTTGCCGTGTTTTTTCGTGGCCGGTGCAGCCGCGCCCGGCCGGAGTCCGCCAAGCTCGCGTCTGACATGGATAGGCAATGGAGACGGCGATGGTGTCGCGCATCCCCGCCGGCACGGCAACGGAATCGAGCCACCGGCCTCGTCGCGCGCCACCGAGGCCGCGCCTTGGCTGGGCGTGAACCTGCCGTCTGGGCACTGGCTGCCGTCTTCCGCCCGCTCGGTGGTCTCGCGGGCCTCGTCGCTCCTGGGCGGTCTGACGAACTTCAGGTGGGGCGGGCCGTCGGCAAGCGCCCGGCCCGCGCCGAACATCCGGTCGGCCGACATCGCGCCCGCCCAGCAGACGTTGCTGCCCGAGCTGTGGCAGCAGATCGCCACCCTTGCCGGAGCGCGGCCCCGGCGGGCCATGCGGGAGGTCAGCCTCGAACTGCGGAATGCCTCGCGGGCGGTCGTGACGCACCTGACCATCCGCGACCCGGCGATGTTCAAGCAGCTGAGCCTGTACCCGGAACTCAGGAGCGTGCGCTTCAAGGGGGAGCTCACGCTCGAGGCGCTGAAAGCCCTGCCGCCGACGCTGGAGCACCTGTAGATCGGCCGCTGCACGGGCAGTGCCATCTCGGCCGAGGGGCTGGCGCATCTCGCCGCGATGCCGCTCAAGTCGCTCAATCTGAACGGCATCGAAATCGGTGACGAAGGTGCGCGCATGCTGGCGGCCAGCACGTCGCTCGTTTCGCTCAGCCTGGTCGGTTGCGATATCGGCGATCAGGGAGCCCGGGCGCTGGCGGCCTGCCAGTCGATCCGGTCGCCCGACCTGAGCGTGAACAGGATCGGACGCGACGGCGCTCAGGCGCTGGCGGCCGCGCCGCTGGTCTCGCTCAATCTGCACAACAACGAGATCGGCGACGACGGCGCGCGGGCGCTGGCGACCTGCAAGACACTGGTGTCGCTCGATGTGAGCGGCAACGGCGTCGGCAACGCCGGGGTGGAGGCCTTCGCGAACAACACCGTGCTGCGCAAGCTCAACCTGGCAAACAACACGATCGACAGGCGCGGTGCCCGAGTGCTGGCGGGCAACACGTCACTCACCGAGCTCGACCTGGGCAGCAACCGCCTGGGTGACAAGGGCGTGCGGGCGCTGGCGAGCAACCGGTCGCTGCTTTCGCTCAAGGTGGACCACAACGAGATCGGCGAGGCTGGCGCCCAGGTGCTGGAGGCCAATACCCGGCTCACGGGCACGGAGCAGAACCCGAACTTCCTGGCCGAGGAGGTGGCGAGGCCGGATCTGCGGCGGCGGGACTGAAATGCGCGTTGCGGCGCAGGCGATTGGGGGATCGCGCGTCCTGGCCGGCTGCGCGCACCCCGACGGAATCCCGCGACGCTTGTTCAGTACATTCCGGCCCCTGCCTGCGCGACATCGCAGCGCGTTGCCGGACCGCGGCGCGCCTGCTGTCTGCCGCGCGCTCCGGCAAGCCGGATTGCGGAGGGCTGAGCCATTCGTTTGCCGGCATCTTCTTTCGTGGCGCGGGCAGGCGTCCTGGCCGGATTCCGTCAAGCTCGCGCCTATCATGGTCATGCAGTGGAGCCGATGATGGTCAAGCGCACCTCTAACAGTCCCAGTCCCTATATTCCTCCCCAGCCGTCCGCGCCTCCGATGCCGGAGCACGGATTCGGTCCCTATGTGCCGTCCGCGTCTCCGCTGCCGTGGGGGCTAGACCAGGCGGGCGGGCAGCAGGCGCACTCGCCCTCCCGTTCGTCGGCCGGTGTCGCGTCGTCGCCCCTGGGCGGGCTGGCGGCAATGCGGCTGAATGGTGGGTCGGCGGGCACGGCGCCCATGCGGCGTGGGCAACTGCCTCCCGCGCCTTCCAGGCCGCCCGTTGCGCGGAATCTCGAGGACATACCGGCCGAGGCGCTGCAGAACATCGCCAGCTTCCTGGATCCCCGGTCCAGGCGGGCTCTGAGCGCGGTCAGTAGCACCATGAATGAAGCCGCCCGATCGAGCCAGACGCACATGCAGGCCTGGAGCAAGAAGATGCTCGGCCAGCTGCATCACTATCCCAAGCTGCAAAGCCTGCGCCTGCAGGGCAACATCACGCTCGCCGAGTTGAAAGCGCTGCCCCCGACGTTGCGCCACCTCGACCTGCGCGGGTGTACTGCCACGTGTGGGGCCAAATCGCTTGAAGCGATCAGGTATCTCGCCACCTTGCCGCTCGAGTCGCTCTCTCTGAAGGATGCCCCGATGGTTGGCGATGCCGGCGCGGCGTTGCTGGCCGGCAACCACTCGCTCAAGAAGCTCAACATGGCGGATTGCGGGATCAGCGAGGTGGGGGCCCGGAGGCTGGCAGACCATCCATCGCTCGAGTCGCTCGACCTGTCCGGCAATCGGATCGATGCCCGGGGCGCGCAGCATCTGGCGACCAGCGAGTCGATCAAGACGCTCCGCTTGTGCTGCTGCGGCGTCACCGATCCAGGCATTCATGCGCTGGCGGACAACCCCCGGCTGACCTCGCTCGACGTGAGCGGGAACAACATCAATGAAGATGCGCTCCGTCATCTGGCTGCCAGTCCGTCGCTGACCATGCTCGACGTCAGCTGTAACCGCCAGACCCTACTGGGAGGGCCGCAGTCGGCGCAACAAGGGGAGGAGATGGCGTTCGCCCTGGCAGAGACGCTGGCGGGGCGCGAGACGCCGCTCGCCTCGCTCAAGGCGGATGGAAACGCATTCGGAGATTTCGCGGCGCAGATGCTGGCGTTCCCCACGATCGGGACAGCATCGCTCTCGCTGAAAAGCAATTTCATCGGGCCCGAGGGAGCTCGGTACCTGGCCGACAACCCGGCACTCCAGGAACTCGATCTGACCCAGAACAGGATCCTCGACGAGGGCGCACAGGCGCTGGCGGGTAGCCAGTCGCTGAAGAAGCTTGCCCTGACCGGTTGCCTCGTGAACGATGCCGGCGCGCAGGCACTGTCACGCAACCGCACGCTGGAGTCGCTCGATCTGGGCAACCTCGTCAGCGAAAAAACAGACGAGAGGGCGCAGCAGATGGAGCAAGAGGGTTTTGACGCGACGGCCAACGAAATCACCGAGAAAGGGACCCGGGCGTTGGCGCAAAGCGCTTCACTGACTTCGCTCAGCATCCAGGGCAACCTGTGCCTGGACGCCGGCGTGCTGCCGCTGGCGAGAAACCGCAAACTGACCTCCCTGAATGTGGGCTTCACCCACATGACCCACGAGAGTGTGCAGGAGCTGGCTAAAAATCCGGTGCTCACCTCGCTCAGCGTGCGCTGGAATCTCGACCGTATCGGCCCGGAGGGCGTGAAGGAGCTCGCCAAGAGCCGATCGCTTGCCTTCCTCGACGCGCGCGACGCCTGGATGGGCGAGGAGGGGGGCCGAGTGCTGGAAGCCAATCCGCGCCTCACGGGCCCGAGCGACGACCCCAACTTTATCTCCGAGTGGTGCAAGGACTGAGGGCGGGGAGGCACGTCCGCTTCGGCGCACGGCAGCGTGCGCATCACTGCGCGGCAATCCACTGCAGCGGCTCGGCCGGGGGTATCCCGGCCGAGCCGTTTTTACTTGGCCGATCCCATCCGAAGGGCCTTTCAATGCGGTCCGCACCGCACCGCACCGCACCGCACCGCACCGCACCGCACCGCGACGGCGGCTGCGGGATGCGACTCGGCCATCTCCATTTTTCATAATGCGGAAAGCGGTTTTGGTCCGCAAAAATTGCACACTGCGCGGCACCATCCCTATCTTTCATGATGGGGAAAAACTTTCCGCAATATGGAAATGCGTTTGTATCTATTTGAAAAATAAGCAATAAAAATTTAAGCGTGCCATGAAGTTCTCCTTGTTGCGCCGCACCCGGTCTCTCTACACTCTTATATAAGACATATGACTTGAGCCGCTTGGATGCACCCCGCAAGGCGTTGCAGGCTCAAGGCGTAGAGCGCATTACCCCGGTTTTTATTCTTTGATGGATCGATCACACAAGGAGAGAGTCATGTCGCGCGAACTCGAAGTGAAGAAGCTGCAGCAGGAGTGGGACACCAACCCACGCTGGAAGGGCATCAAGCGCGGCTACACCGCGGAAGACGTGGTGCGCCTGCGCGGCTCGCTGCAGATCGAGCACACCCTGGCCCGCCGCGGTGCAGAAAAGCTGTGGACCCTGATGAACAGTGAGCCGTTCGTCAACGCGCTGGGCGCGCTGACGGGCAACCAGGCCATGCAGCAGGTCAAGGCAGGCCTGAAGGCCATCTACCTGTCGGGCTGGCAGGTGGCGGGCGACGCCAACAGCAACGGCGAGATGTATCCCGACCAGTCGCTGTACTCGGTGGACTCGGTGCCCAAGGTGGTCAAGCGCATCAACAATACGTTCCAGCGCGCCGACCAGATCCAGTGGTCGGAAGGCAAGGACGACGTCGACTTCTTCGCCCCGATCGTGGCTGATGCCGAAGCAGGCTTCGGCGGCGTGCTGAATGCGTTTGAGCTGATGAAGGCGATGATCGAGGCGGGCGCCGCCGGCGTGCACTTCGAAGACCAGCTGGCCGCCGTCAAGAAGTGCGGCCACATGGGCGGCAAGGTGCTGGTGCCGACACGCGAGGCGGTGTCCAAGCTGGTGGCCGCGCGCCTGGCCGCCGACGTGCTGGGCGTGCCGACCGTGCTGATCGCCCGCACCGACGCCGAGGCCGCCGACCTGCTGACCGCCGACGTGGACGGCAACGACAAGCCGTTCTGCACCGGCGAGCGCACCGTGGAGGGCTTCTACCGCACCAAGCCGGGCCTGCAGCAAGCCATCGCGCGCGGCCTGGCCTATGCGGAAGTCGCCGACCTGGTGTGGTGCGAAACCGGCAAGCCCGACCTGGAATACGCCAAGAAGTTTGCCGAGGCCATCCACGCCAAGTTCCCCGGCAAGATGCTGGCCTACAACTGCTCGCCGTCGTTCAACTGGAAGAAGAACCTGGACGACGCCACCATCGCCAAGTTCCAGAAGGAGCTGGGCGCGATGGGCTACAAGTTCCAGTTCATCACGCTGGCCGGCTTCCATGCGCTGAACTACTCGATGTTCAACCTGGCCCACGGCTATGCCCGCAACCAGATGAGCGCCTTCGTCGAGCTGCAGGAAGCCGAATTCGCGGCGGCCGAGAAGGGCTTCACCGCGGTCAAGCACCAGCGCGAAGTCGGCACCGGCTACTTCGATGCCGTGACGCAGACCATCGAGCGCGATGCGTCCACCACGGCGCTCAAGGGCTCGACCGAGGACGAGCAGTTCTTCGAAGAAAAGGCGCACGCCAAGAAGGTCGCCTGAGGTGTCGCCGCATCCGGCGCCCAGGACACCGGGGCCGGCGCCCTGACCACGCGCCGGCCACTCAAAACCGCACCCACCGGCGCGGTTTTTTTATTGGTCATTCAGTAGTCTCCATTCCTTCGCTCGTATCGGTGAACAGTGCCCACAGGGCCGTGGCATCGCGGCGCGCTCCGCCCAGTTCGGGTATGGAGGTATCGAGATGCTTGTTGATGCCTACGAATATCGCCTTGATCGCCATACGCGTTCCTTATCCGATTCGAGCAAGGAGTTGTTCAATCACGTCGCATGCCTGCCGCTGCCGCAACGTCCTTGCCTCACGTTGCTCTGGTTCGTCGCCTTCACCCAGCTCGAACTTGGCGACCGAAACCGGACCGTCTTTGCGATAGCCCTCGGTTTTCTCGTCGCTTGCGAAGCGGCTGCGCAGGATCGCCAGTGAGGTCTCGACGACGGCACCGTGCTTGCCGTTGCGCTCCTTGTGGAAAGCCGCAGCCACGGCGTCCAGTCCTTCGGCTGCGTGTTCAATGCAATAGATCAGATCGTGCGCGTCCTTGCGTTCAAAGCGCTGATCGAAGGCGAACGACTTCAGGCAGGTAAAGCTGACGAGGTTGGCATGCTGGATGTGTTCCGCCGCGATTCCGTTGCCGCCGAGGAGTTCAGCCTGGATCTCGGTAACTTGGTGAAGGTCAAAAACGATGGACGAATATGGGATATTCAGTGCGGAGATCGTGCCTTCGGTCGGCAACGGCTGCACCTTGCCACCAGCGATGTCCGGCGCATCCGCCAGCAGTTCCAGCACCATCAACGCGCCATGTTCAGTGCGGGTCTGCCAACGCCAGGAAAGCTTTGCACCAGCGCTGTTCTCGGCTCGCTCGAACCCCATCTTCTTGAGGTTGTCTTCGAGTGTGTGATAAGCCTCGGTATCCGCCAGGATTTGCAGGTCGATCACAATGTCCACGTCCAGAGTGCCTGCGTGCGCCGGCACTACCGGAGGCCGCGCGGCAACAAGATATCGCGGCGTGAGTCCCCCGATCAGGTAGACCGACTCTTTCCACGGTCCGAGTCCGCGCAGCAGTGTTACGAGGACGCGTTCGCAGTCCACCGTGTACTGGTCGCTGTAGCCATCGAACGTTGCGGGTTTTGCCATCAGAATCCAATCCTTTCCTTGCGCAAGTGCTCGGCCAATTCCTTGGCGCGGCCCTCACCGCGCAAGAGGTCGAGATAGACCTGGACCGGACTGGCCAGCCAAACACCCCCGACGTTTTGCCGAAACAACAGTTCTCCCGCCGACTTCGTCTCGATGACCGCGAGGTTCGCCCCTTCATTGACGACGCGCGCACCCAGCTCAGCCATTGCCGTCTCGGCACTGGTGCTGGGTAGCAGTCGAACTCGTACCTGTGAGATACCGGACAAGAAGGGGGCATAGCGCTGCGCTGCGGCTTCGTAGCTCACCGCATAGGCGACCTGATGCGCGTCGAATGTCTGGCCGAGGCGTTCAATCAGTGCCTCAGATTTCAGTCCAGGCACGAAATACCGGTGCAGCACTGGCGCGCGTTGTGTGGCGAGCTGCTTCGCCCAAGCATCGAGCAACGCACTTGGCTCGCGCAGATGCCGCTCCTTGCTCGGCCCCTGTCCTCGCGACACCAACCAGTCGAACCGCTCCAGCTCACTCAGTACATCCGAGGCCGTGGAAGGCGCCACCTGCGCCCGTTCGGCCACTCGGGTAACACCAAACCATTCCTCGTGATTGACCAGGAGCGCGTACAAAACCTGGGCACGCCGCCCGGAGAAGAGCGACCGCACCGACTTTTCCAATGTCTTCGGGGCCGGCTTGTCGATGTAAACGTAGGCACCAGCGGCCGGCAGGAACAAGCTTCCGCCGCTGTCGAAGTAGCCGATGCGCTCGGCTCTGAGCAATGCTTTCGCCCCCGGTGAGAGCGATTCGGCGATCAGCAGGCGCTGCGCATCGGCGTAGTGACCGTGCTGCAGCGACTTCAATTGCCACAACGCCTGGCGCACGTCTCGGGGAAAGACGGACTTCTTTGCCTCAACCAGCAAGACAATCGATTTGCCGGCGACGTGTAGATCAATCTTCGCGTCGACGCGACCCGCGGCTTGAACAGCAGGTTCCGACTGAGCCAACTCAACATGCACGTCCGGTAACTCCCGGAGCGACTCCAAGAGCTGCTCGATCAGAGCATGTTCCACGAGGGGCGATTGGGTCATGACGGCCGTTATTTCCTGTTCAGCGAATAACCTCACCATATCGAATATTCGGTATAAACGCTATATTCGCTGCGCAGCGAATTTCCTTCCGGGTAGCTTGGTGTGCGACGGCCGTCCCGGCGTTTCGCCTCGGGCTCGCGGGCTACACCCCATGGCCTCGTGTCGAGCCATGGCCATCCGGCTTTGATCCCTGATGCCTCCGGCCCTGTGGGCCTGCGCGCTGCGCTTGCCCATTCGTCGTCTTTGCGGGCGGGGTGTGGCCGGTTTTTTTATGCCCGGGCAGGGATCCCGCCGCAGCGGGTCGGCCCAGTAGCCGGACCGCTCGGCCTTTAGCGGTACACGATCACCGGGATCGCCGTGTGCGTGAGCACCTTCTGCGTCTCGCTGCCCAGCAGCAGCCCGGCCAGCCCCCGTCGGCCGTGCGACGCCATGAAGATGACGTCGCAGCCATGGCGCTCCGCCGCGTCGATGATGCCCATGTAGGGCACGGCAAAGCACGACATGTCAGCGTCGCAGTCGATGCCGGCGGCGCGGGCGGCGTCCTCCACGTCCTTGAGGACCACGCGCGCTTGCGCCTCCACGCGCTCCTTGAAGGCCTGGGGCGTCTCCACCACGATCTCGGAGAAGGGCGTGTACGGATATTCCTCCAGGCAGGTGTACGCCGTCAGGCGTGCGCCGAGCGTCTTGGCAAAGTCGAGCGCGCCCGCCACCGCCTTGCGCGACAGCTCCGAACCGTCGGTCGGGATGAGGATGTGCTTGAACATGCGGCCTCCTGTGGGTGAGAGCGAATCCGTCTTGATTGTAGGCGGCGCGCTCGGTACCGCACATCGGACTAATCCGTAAGCAGGATCGGATCGGTGCGGCGCCAGTAGGCCGGATTGCCGTAGGTGTTCTTCAGGAAGTCGATGAGCAGCCGCACCCGCAGCGGCAGGTGCTTGCGCTGCGGAAACACCGCATGGATGCCGATCGGCGGCGCCTCGAAGGCATCGAGCACGGTCACCAGCCGGCCGGTGGCGATGTCGTGGCCGACCTCCCACCACGAGCGCCAGGCCAGGCCGTGTCCCTGCAGGCACCATTCGCGCAGCACCGCGCCGTCGGTGCACTCCATGGTGCCGCCCACCTTGACGGTGACGGTCTTGCCGCCCTGCTGGAACACCCAGCCGCGCTGCACGTTGGCGCTGGCGCCGAAGGCCAGGCAGTTGTGGCCGGCGAGCTGCTCGAGCTGCTTGGGCCGGCCGCGGCGCTCCAGGTAGGCGGGCGCGGCCACCACCACGCGGCGGTTTTCCCACAGGCGGATCGACACCAGGCTCGAATCCGGCAGGTCGCCCAGGCGGATGGCGCAGTCAAAGCCTTCGTTGACCAGGTCGACGATGCGGTCGGCCAGGTCGAGCGTGATCGATACGTCCGGATGCGCGGCCAGGAAGTCCGGCACCATCGGCGCGACATGGCGGCGGCCGAAGCCGGCCGGGGCCGTCACGCGCAGGTGGCCGCTGGCCTTGACGCCGCCGGCCGACACGCTGGCCTCGGCGTTGTGCAGGTCGTTGAGGATGCGCTGGCAGTCTTCCAGGAAGGCCGAGCCCTCGAAGGTGAGCGTGATGCGCCGCGTGGTGCGCACCAGCAGCTTCACGCCCAGGCGCGCCTCCAGCGCGTCGATGCGGCGGCCGATGATGGCCGGCGCCACGCCCTCGGCGGCGGCCGCGGCGGAGAGGCTGCCGCGCGTGGCCACGGCGACGAAGGTTTCGAGCTGCTTGAAATGGGCCATGTCGATGCGGGCGCCGCGGCGCGTTCAGGCGGGCATGCCCGCCGGGGTTGAGGGCCGGCGCAGCCGCCATGGCGCGACGCCGATTTCCAGGACCGCCGGCGCCAGCCGCAACCGGCCGTGCCGCCCGGCGCACAGCCAGGCCCACGCGGCGAGTGGCACCGGCAGCCACGCCGGGCCGCCATCGGCGCCGATCTTGCCGGCGGGAACGCGTTGTGCGACGCAGGCAATCTGGGACCAGAGCGACATGGAGGCCGGCGAAGGCAGGCGGAAAGCGATCAGATTGTGATGAATATAAAGGTTATCACTCCGTATTCGGTGGATAAAAGTTAAAGATCAAGTGACCGGGAGCGCCTTTGTGCGCCGCGACCGCTTTTCTACAATGGCCCACGTTGCGAAGGTCGGCGAGCGTTCCACGGCACGGAACGCACGGCCTTCGGGTCCGTGGGAGCCAGGCCATGACTTCGATTCGCGCGGTGGTGTTCGACGCCTACGGCACGCTGTTCGACGTGTACTCGGTGGCCGCGCGCGCCGAGCAGCTGTTTCCCGGCAAGGGCGAGGCGCTGTCGGTGCTGTGGCGCGACCGGCAGATCGACTACACCCGCATCCGTTCGCTGGCGGGACCCTCGGGCGAGCACTACAAACCGTTCTGGGACGTCACCGTCGATGCGTTGCGCTATGCGTGCGCGCGGCTGAACCTGCCGCTTGGCAACCACGCCGAGGCCACGCTGATGCGCGAATACGCGTGCCTGTCGGCGTTTCCGGAGAACGTGC
The DNA here is from genome assembly GCF_024925465.1 of Ralstonia pseudosolanacearum. Classification (NCBI taxonomy): domain Bacteria; kingdom Pseudomonadati; phylum Pseudomonadota; class Betaproteobacteria; order Burkholderiales; family Burkholderiaceae; genus Ralstonia; species Ralstonia pseudosolanacearum. Next base: position 1,879,466 of record NZ_CP103852.1, read on the forward strand.
CGGTGCTCCGGCAGTTGCGCGAGATGGGGCTGCCGCTGGGCATCCTGTCCAACGGCAACCCGCAGATGCTGGAGATCGCCGTCAAGAGCGCGGGCATGTCGGGGCTGTTCGACCACGTGCTGTCGGTGGATGCGGTCAAGCTGTATAAGACCGCGCCGGCCGCGTACGCGCTGGCGCCGGCGGCGTTCGGCGTGCCGGCGGCGCAGCTCCTGTTCGTGTCGTCCAACGGCTGGGATGCCTGCGGCGCGACATGGCACGGCTTCACGACGTTCTGGATCAACCGCCTGGGGCATCCGCCCGAGGCGCTGGATGTGGCGCCCGCCGCGGCCGGCCACGACATGCGGGACCTGCTGCAGTTCGTGCAGGCCCGGCAATCCATGCGGTAGCAGGACCCCAACCCATACATCGGCCGATCAGGCCGGGCCCGTTCAACCCTCACCTCATCCTCTGGAGAACCACCATGACGACCATGGAGCTGACGCTGCCCCAAGGCATGGCGATCAAGGCCGAGATCCTGCCGGCCTACGAAGACATCCTGACCCCCGAGGCCCTGGCCCTCGTCGCCAGGCTGCACCGGGCCTTCGAACCGCGCCGCCAGCAGCTGCTGGCCGCCCGCGCCGAGCGCGTCAAGCGCCTCGATGCCGGCGAACGCCCGGACTTCCTGCCCGAGACCCGACACATCCGCGAGGGCGACTGGACCATCGCCCCGATTCCGCCCGCGCTGGAATGCCGCCGCGTGGAGATCACCGGCCCGGTCGACGCCAAGATGGTCATCAACGCGTTCAATTCGGGCGCGGACAGTTACATGACCGACTTCGAGGATTCGAACGCCCCGAGCTGGCACAACCAGATCCAGGGCCAGGTCAACCTGAAGGCGGCCATCCGCCGCACGCTCACGCTGGAGTCGGGCGGCAAGTCGTACAAGCTCAACGACAAGATCGCCACGCTGCAGGTGCGCCCGCGCGGCTGGCACCTCGACGAGAAGCACGTGACGGTGGACGGCCAGCGTGTCTCGGGCGGCATCTTCGACTTCGCGCTGTTCTTCTTCCACAACGCGCGCGAGCAGCTCGTGCGCGGCGCCGGCCCGTTCTTCTACCTGCCGAAGATGGAGAGCCACCTGGAGGCGCGCCTGTGGAACGACGTCTTCATCGCCGCGCAGGACGCGCTCGGCCTGCCGCAGGGCACCATCAAGGCCACCGTGCTGATCGAGACCATCCTCGCCGCGTTCGAGATGGACGAGATCCTGTATGAGCTGCGCGAGCACAGCGCGGGCCTGAACGCCGGCCGTTGGGACTACATCTTCTCGTGCATCAAGAAGTTCAAGGTGGACCAGAACTTCTGTCTGGCCGACCGCGCCAAGGTCACGATGACCTCGCCGTTCATGCGCGCCTACGCGCTGCTGCTGCTCAAGACCTGCCACAAGCGCCGCGCGCCGGCCATGGGCGGCATGAGCGCGCTGATCCCGATCAAGAACGATCCGGAGAAGAACGCCATCGCCATGCAGGGCATCATCAGCGACAAGAAGCGCGACGCCACCGACGGCTACGACGGCGGCTGGGTGGCGCACCCGGGCCTGGTCGAGGCGGCCATGAAGGAATTCGTCGACGTGCTGGGCGATGCCCCCAACCAGATCGGCAAGCAGCGCCCCGACGTGAACGTGACCGCCGCCGACCTGCTGAACTTCCAGCCCGAGCAGCCCATCACCGAGGCCGGCCTGCGCATGAACATCAACGTCGGCATCCACTACCTGGGCGCCTGGCTGGCCGGCAACGGCTGCGTGCCGATCCACAACCTGATGGAAGACGCGGCCACGGCCGAGATCTCGCGCTCGCAGGTGTGGCAGTGGATCCGCTCGCCCAAGGGCACGCTGGACGACGGCACCAAGGTCACGGCCGAGCTGGTGCGCAAGCTGATCCCCGAGGAGCTGGCCAAGGTGAAGGCGGACGGTGCGGTGGGCCACTTCGATCGCGCCGCGCAGATCTTCGAGCAGATGTCCACGTCGGAATCGTTCTCGGAATTCCTGACGCTGCCGCTGTACGAAGAACTCTGAGCGCCGCTTGCCTGGCGCACGGAACGCCGGCCGGGGTGACCCGGGCCGGCGTTTTTCATTTGGGCGACCGCCGCGCGATAATGTCGAAAATTTTCCGGAGGCCGCTTTGCGTTTCGAACACCTGGTGGAAGTCAATGACCCACTCAACCCCCTGATGGACGCGCTCACGCTCAACCAGATCTGGCAGGGCCTGGTCCTGCGCGTGCTGGAGCCGACCGAATTCGTCGAGGGCCTGGACGAGGGCATCATCACCGCGCGGGGCGAGGGCTGGGTCGAGCGCGAACTGCGCTTCGGCAAGGCGCGCATCCAGGATCGCGTGACGCTGGAACCCCACCAGCGCGTCACCTACACCACCGCCGCCACCGGCGAGCACGCCGGCGGGTCGCTCACCATGACGATCGAGACCAACGCGGCCAACGCCGCCTTCATCCGCTTCGTCTACGACACCACCCTGCCCAGCGCCGACGAGACCGGCGACACGCGCTACGCCGAGATCGTCAAGTCGGCCTATCGCGAAGCCGACATCGACACCGTGCGCCGCATCCGCGAATTCGCCGCCATCGGCCGCCTCGGCTGATCGGCATCCCGCCCGGCCGGCGCGCGGAGACCGCGCCGGCCGGGTCGGCGTTTCTGCCGTCTGCTGTCTCCCATTCCCGTATCACATCCAATAACAACGAGAGCATGGCGACCTTCACGCCCACGCTGGAAACCCTGCGCGCGCGCCACGGCGAGCGCTTCAAGTGGCTGGTGCTGTTCACGCTGACGGTGGGCGCGGTGGCGTCGATCATTTCCGCCACCATCGTCAACGTGGCGATTCCCGATCTGAGCCGGCATTTCGTGCTGGGGCAGGAGCGCGCCCAGTGGGTCTCGGCCAGCTTCATGGTGGCGATGACGCTGGCGATGCTGCTCACGCCGTGGCTGCTGCTGCGCTTCGGGCTGCGGCGCACCTTCATCGGCGCGCTGCTGTTGCTGGGCGTGGGCGGGCTGGTCGGCGGGGTGTCGCCCACCTACGGCGTGATGATCGTCATGCGGGTGGTGGGGGGCGTGGCGGCGGGCATCATGCAGACGCTGCCCAATATCCTGATCCTGCGCGTGTTTCCGGAGCGCGAGCAGGGCAAGGCGTTCGGGCTGTTCGGCTTCGGCGTGGTGCTGGCGCCGGCGCTCGGGCCCAGCCTCGGCGGCTTCCTGGTGGAGCTGTTCGGCTGGCGCTCGATCTTCTTCGTGGTGGTGCCGTTCACGCTGCTGGGCTGGGCGATGGCGCGCCGTTTCATGGCGATCGACTCGTCGATGGCCGGCGAGCCCAAGCCGCTCGACTGGCGCGGCCTGCTGCTGGTGGGCGCGGCGACGGTCGCGCTGCTCAACGGCCTGGTCGAGCTGCACGCCGATGCCGCGCGCGGCGTCGCGCTGATGGCCGTGTCGGCGGTGTGCCTGGCGGTGTTCCTGTTCTGGCAGCGCCGCGTGGCATCGCCGCTGCTCGATCTGCGGCTGTTCAGCTACCGGCAGTTCGCCATGGGCGCCGTGGTGGCGTTCATCTACGGCGCGGGGCTGTATGGCTCGACCTACCTGTTGCCGGTGTACATGCAGGTGGCGCTTGCCTACACGCCGTCGAGCTCCGGGCTGGTGCTGCTGCCGCCCGGGCTGGCGCTGGCCGCGACGATCGTCGTGGCGGGGCGCCTGACCCGCCGGATCGAGCCGTACCGGCTGGTGTCGTTCGGGCTGGCGGCACTGGCCGTGTCCTTTCTGCTGATGACGATCAACACCCGCGCCACCGGCTATCTGCTGCTGATCGGCATCGCCGCGATCGGGCGGGTCGGGTTGGGCTTCGTGCTGCCGTCGCTGAGCCTGGGTGCCATGCGCGGGGTCGATTTCACGCTGATCCCGCAGGGCTCCAGCGCCGTCAACTTCCTGCGCCAACTGGGCGGGGCGATCGGCGTGTCGGCCACCGGCATCTTCCTGCAATGGCGGCTGGCCGCGCACGGCATCGGTGCGGTGGGCGGCGCGGCGGTGGACCCGGAGGCGCGCCTCCTGGCGTGCGACGAGACCTTCGTCTTCCTGGGCGTGCTGTGCGCGCTGGCGGTGGTGGCGGCCTGGCGCATGCGCCGGCGCGAGCCGGCCGCCGTGGTGCAGGCCGCCGCCGGGCCATAAAAAAGCCGGGCGCTCGGCCCGGCCATGTGCCCTGTGCGCGGCGGTCGGTGCTCAGGTCGTCGCGCCGCTCTTCAGTTCTTCGACGAGGTCGATGTACTTCTGCCGGGCGTCGTCCTGCGAGACGCCCTTCAGGCCCGCCCAGGCTTCGTACTTGTAGCGGCCGACGATGTCGGTGAAGCCCGGCTTGTCGCCGTGGGCGTCGCCTTCGCTGCCTTGCTTGAAGAGGGCGTACAGGCGCAGCAGCGTCATGTTGGCGGGGCGCTCGGACAGGCCCTTGACGTCGATCTGGGCCTGGTCGAAACGGGTTTGCAGGTCGCTCATGATGGTTCCCGGCTGAAAAACGATGGTGCGCCGATGATAGCCCCGCACCCGCGCCGGCCGGGCCGTTTGAATTCGAGGATGGCCTCGGTTTTCGCGCGCGGTTGTCGCCCGCCGGCGGGGCCAGGCGGGGCACCAGCCGGTACAATGCCGCCATGCCTTGGATCCTTGCCTTCGATACCTCCACCGAATTCTGTTCCGTTGCCCTCGGTGACGGCACGCGCACGCTGTTCCGCCACGAACACACCGGCGCGCGCTCCAGCAGCCGCGTGCTGCCCGCCGCCGGTGAACTGCTGGCCGAAGCCGGCATCGCCCTGAGCGACTGCGCGGCCATCGCGTTCGGCGCCGGGCCCGGTTCGTTCACCGGCCTGCGGACCGCATGCGGCGTGGCGCAGGGCCTGGCCTTCGGCGCCGGCCTGCCGGTGGTGCCGGTCAATTCGCTGATGGCCTGTGCCGAGCAGACGCGCGCCGCGCTGCCGGCCGGCAGCGCCGTCACAGTGGCGCTGGATGCCCGCATGGACGAGTGCTACTGGGCCAGCTTCGTGCCGGTGGCCGAAGACGCCGCAGGCTGGCACGCGCTGTCGGCCGTCCAGGTGAGCGCGCCGCAGGCCGTGGCGCCGCCGCAGCAGCCGTACTGGCTGGCGGGCAACGCCGCCGCGGTGTTCGGCGATCGGCTCGCGGCCGCGACCGGTGCGGCCGCCGTGCTGCCCGACGTGGCGCCGCACGCGCGCGAGATCGTCACCCTCGGGCTGCGCCTGCTGGCCGCCGGCCACACGGTGCGCCCGGAAGAGGCCGCGCCACTGTACGTGCGCGACAAGGTCGCGCTGACCATCGAAGAGCGTCAGGCCGTGCAACAGGCCAAGGCCGCCGCGGGTGCGCAGGCATGAGCCAGGTCCAGGTCGACCGGGCTCTTGCCGGCCTCATTGCCCGTGCGCCGCTGCCCGCCGGCTGGCGCGCTGAGCGGATGTCCGCGCTGGACGTGGCCGCCGTGGCGGCGGTCGAGCAGGCAGCATTCGCCTTTCCATGGTCGCACGGCAATTTCGAGGATTCGCTCAAGTCGGGCCATCTCGGCATCGTGCTGCGCGACGGCAACAACCAGCTCGCCGGCTACCTGATCCTGATGCCGGTGGTCGATGAGATGCACCTGCTGAACGTGACCGTGGCGCCCACCCGGCAGCGGCAGGGGCTGGGCCGCTGGCTGCTGCGCGCCGCGCAGGCGCTGACGCTCGCGCACGGCTTCGCCAGCCTGCTGCTGGAAGTGCGGCCGTCCAATACCGGCGCGATCGCGCTGTACCGCCGCGTCGGGTTTGCCGAGATCGGCCGGCGCAAGCGCTACTACCCGGCCGAGAACAACACGCGGGAAGACGCGCTGGTGATGCGCATCGCCTGCGAGGCCGGCGGCGTGGAGGCGGCATGAGCGGCGGGCAGAAGCATCGCGCGGCCGGCCCGCGCGCATCGGTGACCCACAACCCTCCGGAGGCGGCCGTATGAACCGTCGAGCCCGCATGCTGGAAGCGCTGGGCGTGTCCAATGAATGGCACCTGCGTGGCGTTGAGCCCGTTGAGCCGGCCGAGGCGGCCGACATGGCTCCGGTTGCCGGGACGGTCGAGTTGGCCGTGGCCGACGCGCCGGCGCCGCGCATCGAAGCGCCCCCCGTTGCCGTGGCTGAAGTGGTGCCGGTGGCCGCGCCTGCTGCCGCTGCCGTCGCGACCGTCGCCGAAGTCCCGATCGAGCCGATCGACTCCGTGGCGCCGCGCGCACAGCGCATCGCCGCGTTCGACTGGGCGCAACTGGAAGCGGCCGTCTCCGGCTGCACCGCGTGCAAGCTGTGCGAGCGCCGCACGCAGACCGTGTTCGGCGTCGGCGACCGCCAAGCCGACTGGATGCTGATCGGCGAGGCCCCCGGTGAGCAGGAGGACCGGCAGGGCGAGCCCTTCGTCGGCCAGGCCGGCAAGCTGCTCGACAGCATGCTGCGCGCGATCGGCCTGTCGCGCGAGACCGGCGTGTTCATCGCCAACGTGCTCAAATGCCGCCCGCCCGGCAACCGCGATCCGGAGCCGGACGAGGTGGCGATGTGCGATCCGTACCTCAAGCGCCAGATCGCGTTGATCAAGCCGCGCGTGATCATCGTGCTGGGCCGCTTCGCCGCGCAGAGCCTGCTGCAGACCCAGACGCCGGTCGGCAAGCTGCGCGGCAAGGTGCACGAGGTGGATGGCGTGCCGGTGGTGGTCACCTATCACCCGGCCTATCTGCTGCGCACCCTGACCGACAAGGCGCGCGCGTGGGAAGACCTGTGCCTGGCGCGCAAGGTTTATACCGAGCGCGGCGGGGCGTAGCCGCACGCGCAGGAGCGGGTGCCGGACGGCAGCGGTGTTGGGCGGAGGCCGTCCGGCGTCGTTGCCGGTCGGCGGGAGGTGAGGGAGTCGGGCGCCGCGTCGAAGCGCGGGCCCGGATGCTTCAGTGGTGCTTGTCTTCGCCGATCAGCGCGGCGGTGTGATAGACCCGCTCGTTGCGGCGATGGCGCCGCATCACCAGCGCCATGGTCACGCAGACGAACACGCCGAACGCCACGATCACCAAGCCCACCGGCACATCCAGCTTGATCAGCAGGGCGTACAGGCACAGCATCAGCAGCACCGACACGTTCTCATTGAAGTTCTGCACGGCGATCGAGTGGCCCGCCGACAGCAGCACGTGGCCGCGGTGCTGCAGCAGCGCGTTCATCGGCACCACGAAGAAGCCCGACATGGCGCCGACCATCATCAGGAAGAGATAGGCGATCAGCATGTACAGCGGCAGCTTCATGTGACCGATGTGGAAGGTCATGTCGGGGATGGTGTGCTTGGTGTAGAACGCCATCAGCATGACGAGCGCTCCCATCGCCACGCCGACCGGCAGCACGTCGAGCGAGCGGCGCAGCGGCACCTTCACGGCGGCGGCCATGGCACCGGCCGCCACGCCCACGGCCACCACGGCCTGCAGGATGGCGCCCTGCGACAGGTTCAACTCCAGCGACCGTTCCGCCCACTTGAGCACGATGAACTGCAGCGTGGCGCCGGCGCCCCAGAACAGCGTCGTCACCGCCAGCGAGATCTGGCCCAGCCGGTCGCGCCACAGGGCGTTGAAGCAGTCGGCGAACTCGGCGATCAGGCGCACCGGGTTTTTCTCCTGCTGCGGATAGCGCGCGCCGGTGTCGGGAATGCGCAGGTTGAACAGCGCGGCCACCAGGTAGATCACCATGATGACGAGCATGGCGGCTTCGGCGGGCGTGTCGATGGCTTCCAGCCCCGGTACGTCGATCGACAGCAGCCAGGTCGAGATGTGCTTGGAGATCAGCGCGCCGCCCAGCACCGTGCCCAGGATGATCGAGCCCACCGTCAGCCCTTCGATCCAGCCGTTGGCCGCGACCAGCTTCTCGGGCGGGAGGAGTTCGGTCAGGAGGCCGTACTTGGCCGGCGAGTAGGCCGCCGCGCCGAAGCCGACCACGCCGTACGCCAGCAGCGGGTGCAAGCCGGTCAGCATGACGCCGCAGCCGGCCAGCTTGATGGCGTTGGTGATGAGCATCACGCGGCCCTTGGGCATGGAGTCGGCAAAGGCGCCGACGAAGGCGGCCAGCAGCACGTAGGAGAGCACGAAGAACAGCTTGAGCAGCGGCGTCATCCACTGCGGCGAGTGCATCTCGGTCAGAAGGGCGATGGCCGCGATCAGCAGCGCATTGTCCGCCAGCGACGAGAAAAACTGCGCCGCCATGATGGTGTAAAAGCCCTTCTTCATACCTTCGAGTTCGTCCCCGTAGACCGCGGTGCCATTCCCGTCTTCCCGAACCGCCGGCAGGGGGCCGGTGCGCGGGAGTTCGTCCCCGGGGCAGCCGGCGAGGCGACGCGGCGATTCGCCGGCCGCGCAGTGCGCATGAGTGCGATGCCGGCGCGGTGGCCGGTCGTTGCGCGGGCTCCCCTTGCCCGGGTTCCCTTTGCCGGGGCCGGCATGCACTGCCGGATCGCCGCGGGAATCTTCACAGACAGGCGGCCGGGCTGCGTGTTCCGCCCGGAGCGTATTTTGTACTCGCCTGCCGTCATGCCGGGAATCCATGTGATCCGGCCGCGCACAAAGAGGTGGACAACGCCCGACTTTCCTTATGCCGCGACTGCATCACGTAGGTGTCCCCTGGCTAAATTGAACGGCTTTATATCATGAAACGCGCGCCGGTCCGGTGACGGCGGCGCACTTTCTTTTCAGCCACTGCTCAACTTCGCGAACCCGGCGGCGTCCTGTGGTCAAATAGAACGTTGATCGCGTGCCGCGCAGCGCACCATCTCGCACTGCCGGCTCCGCACGCTGATTGCGTCGCAGCATCGATGGTGTGCCATGCGCGCGCCGCCATCCTCACTTTGCAGGTTTGTCGTCATGCCAAGACCCATTCAGGCCGTGATCCACGGCCCCGCACTTGCCAACAATCTCCAGGTGGTTCGCCGCCACGCCGCGCACTCGCGCGTCTGGGCGGTCGTGAAGGCCAACGCATACGGCCACGGCATCGAGCGTGCCTACGAGGGGCTGCGCCAGGCCGACGGCTTCGGCCTGCTCGATCTGGACGAGGCCGTCCGGCTGCGCCAGCTGGGCTGGCAGGGGCCGATCCTGCTGCTCGAGGGCTTCTTCAAGCCGGAAGACCTGGCGCTGGTCGAGCAATACCGACTGACCACCACCGTCCATTGCGAAGAGCAGTTGCGCATGCTGGAGCTGGCGCGCCTGAAGGGGCCGGTGAGCATCCAACTGAAGATCAACACGGGCATGAGCCGCCTGGGCTTCGCGCCGGCCGCGTACCGTGCGGCCTGGGAGCATGCCCGCGCCATTTCCGGCATCGGCACCATCGTCCACATGACGCATTTTTCCGATGCCGACGGCCCGCGCGGCATCGATCACCAACTGGCCGCTTTCGAGCAGGCCACGCAGGGGCTGCCGGGCGAGGCGAGCCTGTCCAACTCCGCCGCCACGCTGTGGCATCCGAGGGCGCACCGGGACTGGGTGCGCCCCGGCGTGATCCTGTACGGCGCCTCGCCGACCGGCGTGGCCGCCGACATCGAAGGCACCGGCCTGATGCCGGCCATGACGCTCAAGAGCGAGCTGATCGCCATCCAGGATGTGCAGCCGGGCGCGACCATCGGCTACGGCTCGCGCTTCGAGGCCGAGCAGCCGATGCGCATCGGCATCGTCGCGTGCGGTTATGCCGATGGCTATCCGCGCCATGCTCCGGGCTGGGACGGCAACTACACGCCGGTGCTGGTGGACGGCGTGCGCACGCGCATGGTGGGCCGCGTGTCGATGGACATGATCACGGTGGACCTGGCCGAAGTGCCGGGGGCCCGCGTCGGCGCGCCCGTCACGCTGTGGGGGCAGGGCCTGCCGATCGACGAGGTGGCGCATGCCGCCGGCACGGTCGGCTACGAGCTGATGTGCGCGCTGGCGCCGCGCGTGCCGGTGACGGTCGAGCCGGTCGGCACGGCGGATGCCGGCGAGACACTCGGCAAGGCGGCCTGAGCGCCGCGTTCCCATCACACTGAAAACAAAGCGATCAAGCGGCCGCCCCTGAATGCGGCGGCCGCGGGCAGGGGGTTGTTTGGCCAAGAGCAAGACGGTCTATACGTGCACCGAGTGCGGCGGTACGTCGCCGAAATGGGCGGGGCAGTGCCCGCATTGCCAGCAGTGGAACACGCTGGTGGAAACCGTGGCGCAGCCGGTGTCCGGCGCCGGCGCGCGCTTCCAGTCGCTGGCGGCGAGCGCGGTGGTGCGCAAGCTGGCGGACATCGACGCGGTGGACGTGCCGCGCTTCTCCAGCGGCATCGACGAATTCGATCGCGTGCTGGGCGGCGGCCTGGTCAGCGGCGGCGTGGTGCTGATCGGCGGCGATCCGGGCATCGGCAAGTCGACGCTGCTGCTGCAGGCGCTGTCCAACCTGGCGGCCAGCCGGCGCGTGCTGTACGTGAGCGGCGAGGAGTCCGGCGCGCAGATCGCGCTGCGGGCGCGGCGCCTGGGCGTCGAAAGCCCGAACCTGGCGCTGCTGGCCGAGATCCAGCTCGAGCGCATCCAGGCCACCATCGAGGCGGAGAAGCCCGAGGTGGTCGTCATCGATTCGATCCAGACGCTGTACTCGGAGGCGCTGACCTCGGCGCCGGGCTCGGTGGCCCAGGTGCGCGAATGCGCGGCGCAGCTCACGCGCATCGCCAAGCGGCTGGACGTGACCACCATCCTGGTCGGCCACGTGACCAAGGAAGGCGCGCTGGCGGGCCCGCGCGTGCTGGAGCACATCGTCGATACGGTGCTGTATTTCGAGGGCGATACGCATTCGGCCTACCGGCTGGTGCGCGCGTTCAAGAACCGCTTCGGCGCGGTCAACGAGCTGGGCGTATTCGCCATGACCGAGCGCGGCCTGCGTGGCGTGGCGAATCCGTCGGCGCTGTTCCTGTCGCAGCACGAGCAGACCGTGCCGGGCTCGTGCGTGCTGGTGACGCAGGAGGGCACGCGCCCGCTGCTGGTGGAGATCCAGGCGCTGGTGGATGCGGCGGGCGTGCCGAACCCGCGGCGGTTGGCGGTGGGCCTGGAGCAGAACCGGCTGGCAATGCTGCTGGCGGTGCTGCACCGGCACGCGGGCATTGCCTGCTTCGACCAGGACGTGTTCCTCAATGCCGTGGGCGGGGTCAAGATCACCGAGCCGGCGGCAGACCTGGCGGTGCTGCTGGCGATCCATTCGTCGATGCGCAACAAGCCGCTGCCGCGCGGGCTGGTGGTCTTCGGCGAGATCGGGCTGGCCGGCGAGATCCGTCCGACGCCGCGCGGGCAGGAGCGCCTGAAGGAAGCGGCCAAGCTGGGCTTCTCGATTGCCGTGATCCCCAAGGCGAACGCGCCCAAGCAGCCGGTCGACGGCCTGCAGGTGATCGCCGTCGAGCGCATCGAGCAGGCGATCGACCGGGTGCGCGGGCTGGAAGCTTAAAATTTTTGAAGCACCGCCGACGATGTTGTTGACGGTCTCGGCAACGCTGCGGTGCGATAATCCGCCAACCTTTTTCATCCATCCAACGCCGCCATGCAAGCCAATTCGCGCGCCTTCTTCCTGCTCATTGCCGTGATCGCCTTCGGGCTGGTCGGGTATGCGCTGTACCTGCAGCATGTGGAGGGCCTGCAGCCGTGTCCGCTGTGCGTGCTGCAGCGGTTCGCCTTCGTCGGCATCGGGGTGTTCTCGCTGCTGGCGGCGCTGTCGTCGGCCACGCGGCTGCTGTGGCACGGGCTGGGGATGCTGTCGGGGCTGGGCGGCATCTTCGTGGCGGGGTATCACGTGTCGCTGCTGCTGAACCCGAAGGCGAGCTGCGGCATCGACCCGATCGAGAACTGGGTCAACGCCTTGCCGACCGCCAAATGGCTGCCGCAGGTGTTCGAGTCCGATGGCCTGTGCACGGCGCCGCTGCCGCCGGTGCTGGGCGTGTCGATTCCGCTGTGGTCGCTGATCTGGATGATGATTCTGGCGCTGACGCTGGTGGTGGCGATGATCCGCCGCGAGCGCCGCTAAAGCGGCCGCCATGCCGGTGCATCGCGTCCTGGTCAGCGCTTGCTTGCTGGGGCAGCCGGTGCGCTACGACGGCGGTACGGTGATCGTCGAGGGCGGCATTCTGGCGCGCTGGCAGATGGAAGGGCGCATCGTGCCGATGTGCCCGGAGATGGCCGGCAGCCTGCCGGTGCCGCGCCTGCCGGCGGAAATCCACGGCGAGGGCGGTAGCGCGGCCGTGCTGCGCGGCACGGCCCGCGTGGTGGAGCACCATGGCCATGATGTGACCGACGCATTCGTGCTGGGCGCGCAACGCGCCCTGGCGGCCGCGCAGGAGGCCGGCGTGCGGGTGGCCGTGCTGACCGAACGCAGCCCGTCCTGCGGGTCCGCGTATCTCTATGACGGCTCGTTCACCGACCAACTGCGGCACGGCGAGGGCGTGACCGCGGCGCTGCTGCACCAGCATGGCCTCCGCGTGTTCAGTCAGCACCAGCTCGACGAGGCCGCGCGCCTGCTCGACGCGCTGGACCGCGGCGAGTCAATCCCGGAAGCGTAGCGGCAGCGCGAGCTGCACCGGTTCTCCATCTTCCCGCAGCACGCTGCCGCGCGCGGCGAACAGCGGGTGCCGCATCGCGTCTTCCATGCGCAGCACGGGGGTGACGCAGCAGTCCGCGCCGGCAAAGCGCGCCGTCCATTCGGCCTGCGTGGCGGTGCGGAACCGCGCGGCGAGTTCGTCGCGCATGGCGAGGGCCTCTTCGCCGCCGATGGGCTGGCCGAGCGACCAGTGCCTGTCCTTCCATTCCGGTTTGTCGATCACCTCGCACAGGGCTTGCCAGAACTTCAGTTCGAGCGCGCCCACGGCCATGCAGCGGCCGTCCGCCGTGCGGTAGACGCCGTAGCACGGCACGCCGCCGTTGAGCAGGTCGGTGCCGGCGCGGCTGGCACGGCCGTGCGCGCCGACCGCGAAGAACGCCATCAGGTTGTGCGCGAACACCGCGTCGGTCATCGAGACGTCAATGTGGCGGCCGTGTCCGGTGGCACGCGCATCGACCAGCGCGGCCAGGATGCCGACCACCGCCGTCAGCGTGCCGCCCAGCAGGTCGCCGATCTGTACGTTGGGCACGTTGGGCGTGCCGTCGTCGCCGATGAGCTGGTCCAGCATGCCCGCGTAGCCGACGTAGTTGATGTCGTGACCGGCGGCCTGGGCCAGCGGGCCGTCCTGGCCGTAGCCGCTGATCGAGCACATCACCAGTGCCGGATTGGCCGCGCGCAGCGTGTCCCAGCCCACGCCCAGGCGCGCCATCACGCCGGGGCGGAAGCTTTCGACCAGGACATCGGCGTGGCGCGCGTGTTCGATGAGGGCCTCGCGGTCTTCGGGCTGTTTCAGGTCGAGCCGCGTTTCGGCCTTGCCGCGATTGAGTGCGCGGAAGAAGAGGCTGGGGCGGCCGGCGGCGCGGTCGGCGGGCGTGCGCAGCATGTCGCGCGCGTAGTCGCCGGGGCCGGGGTCTTCGATCTTGATGACCTCGGCGCCCAGGTCGGCCAGGTGGCGCGTGGCGGCGGGGCCGGGCAGCAGGCGCGTCAGGTCGAGCACGCGTACGCCGGCCAGCGGCCGGTGCGGGGCGGGGTCCGGCGCGGTGGATGTCATCGACAGGTCTCCTTCGCCGGACGCGCCGGCATCACCCGATCTGTTCGAGCTGCTCGTGCAGGGCGAGCCAGCGCGCTTCGAGCTGGTCCAGCTCGGCGTTGACTTCGGCCTGGCGGCGCAGGCTGTCCATCAGGCGCGCCTTGTTGGCGTCTTCGTAGGCGGTGCTGTCGGCGAGGAAGGTTTCGAGCGCGGTTTTTTCCTGCTGCAGCGGCGCCATGCGCTTTTCGACGGTGTCGACGTCCTTCTGCAGCGGCTTGCGTTTGGCGGCCAGGCGCTGGCGCTGCTCGGCTTCCTCGCGCTTCTGGTCGCGGCGGTTGACGGCGGGCGCCCCGTCGCCGGTGCCGGTGCCGGCGGTGGCCGGCGCGCTGGCCGCGGCGCGCTTGGCGGCGGCCTGCTTGAGCAGCCAGTCGCGGTAGTCGTCCAGGTCGCCGTCGAACGGGGCGACGGTGCCCTGGCCCACTAGCAGGAACTGGTCGGTGGTCGCGCGCAGCAGGTGGCGGTCGTGCGAGACGAGGATCAGCGTGCCGTCGAACTGGGCCAGCGCCATGGTGAGCGCTTCGCGGGTGTCGAGATCCAGGTGGTTGGTCGGCTCGTCGAGCAGCAGCAGGTTGGGGCGCTGCCAGACGATCAGCGCGAGCGCCAGGCGCGCCTTCTCGCCGCCGGAGAACGGGGCGATGGGCGCGGTGGCCATGTCGCCGCGGAAGTTGAAGCTGCCGAGGAAGTCGCGCAGCTCCTGCTCGCGCACGTCGGGTGCCAGCCGCGCCAGGTGCAGCAGCGGCGAGGCGTGGTCGTCCAGCGTCTCCAACTGGTGCTGGGCGAAGTAGCCGATCTGCAGGCCCTTGCCGCGCCGGATGCTGCCGTCCAGCGGCGCGAGCGTGTCGGCCAGCGTCTTCACGAGCGTCGACTTGCCCTGGCCGTTGGCGCCCAGCAGGCCGATGCGCTGGCCGGTCTGGATCGAAAACGTCAGGCGCTCGAGGATGGTGATGGGGGCTTCGGTGCCGGGGTAGCCGCAGTCGACGCCTTCGAAGGTGAGCATCGGGTTGGGCGCGGCATCGGGCTCGCGGAATTCGAACGCGAAGCCGGCCGCCGCGTGCACCGGCGCGAGCCGCTCCATGCGCTCGAGCGCCTTGACGCGGCTCTGCGCCTGCTTGGCCTTGCTGGCCTTGGCCTTGAAGCGGGTGATGAACGATTCGAGGTGCGCGATCTGCTTCTGCTGGCGCGCGTAGGCCGATTCCTGCAGGGCCATCTGCTGCAGGCGCTGGGTCTCGAACTGCGTGTAGTTGCCGCCGTAGCGCTTGAGCTTGCAGTGCTCGATGTGCAGCGTGACGTTGCAGACGGCGTCGAGGAATTCGCGGTCGTGCGAAATCATCACCAGCGTGCCGGGGTAGCGCGCGAGCCAGTCTTCCAGCCACACCACGGCGTCGAGGTCCAGGTGGTTGGTCGGCTCGTCGAGCAGCAGCAGGTCGGACGGGCACATCAGTGCCTGCGCCAGGTTCAGCCGCATGCGCCAGCCGCCCGAGAAGCTCGCCACCGGCTGCTGGGTCTGCGCCATGGTGAAGCCGAGGCCGAGCAGCAGCGCCTGGGCGCGCGCCGGGGCGGTGTAGCCGTCGGCGTCGGCGAAGGCGGCGTGGGCTTCGGCCTGGGCGTGGCCGTCGTGGCGCGCTTCGGCATCGGCCAGCCGGCGCTCGATGTCGCGCAGGCGCGTATCGCCGTCGAGGGTGTAGTCGAGCGCGCTGCGCTCCACCGCGGGCGTTTCCTGCGCCACATGGGCGATCTGCCAGGTCGGCGGGATGGCCACTTCGCCGCCGTCGGCGTGGAGTTCGCCCCGCAGCAGCGCGAACAGGGTCGATTTGCCGCTGCCGTTCACGCCCACCAGGCCGGCGCGCTCGCCGGGGTTGAGTGTGGCTGAGGCATGGTCGAACAGCACCTTGGTGCCGCGCTGGAGTACGAGGTCGTCGAAGCGGATCACGAAAAACTGCGCCAGTGGAATCAGAACAAGGGTGCGATTGTAGCGCGCGGCCCCGCACCATCCGGTGGCGGAGGGCCTGTCCGGCGTGGTGCATCGCACCGCGCGGCGGCATGCGGTGCCCCGGGCCGGTGCGGCGCCCCGAGGGTTAGGGAAAACCATAGGTTGGTGTGAAAGTTTTTTTCTTTACAGGCTGCAACTGTGTAAATACATTTACAGCAACCTTCCACGGTCACAGGATCATGGCGAAACCTTCCCGCAAGCGTCCGGACGCGCAGCAAGCCGCGTTCACCGCCGATGCGTCGATCCCCGAGCGCATCGCGGCCGCGCTCGCCACGCTGACGCCGGCGCACCAGCGCATGGCGGAATACGTGCTGGCCAACCCGTTCCGCGCGGCCACCATGCGCATCGACGAATTTGCCGAGGCCGTGGGGATGTCGGTGGCGACGGCCAACCGCTTCGCGCATGCGCTGGGCTTCGACGGCTATCCGCGCTTTCGCGCCGAGCTGGTGCGCGGCTTCGAGGCGACGCTCGCACCGGTCGAAAAGCTGCGCCATGAGCTGGCGCGCCCGGCCAGCAGCGCCGAGATCTTCGCCGCCTCGCTGAACGAAGACATCGGCAACCTGGAGGCCACGCGCCGCATGCTCGACCCGGCCGCCTGCGAGCGGGCAGTGGAGGCCATCCTGGGCGCCCCGCGCATCTACGTGGTGGGGTTCGGCGCCAGCGGCTACCTGGCCGGGCTACTGCGGCACGGGCTGGATCTGTACTGCGACACGGTGCTGTCGGTGTCGCAGGCGGGCGGGGCGTCGGATGCGGCGCGGCAACTGCGCAAGATCGCGCCGGACGACCTGCTGATCGCCATCGCCTTTCCGCGCTACGCCGCCGACACCATCACGCTGGCCAAGCGCGTGCGCGACCACGGCGGCCGCGTGCTGGCGCTGACCGACGGCCCGGCCTCGCCGCTGGCGCCGCTGGCCGACATCGCGCTCTATGCGCGCACGGAGCGGCAGTTTTCCGCCTCGTCCGATTCGGCCACGGTGGCGCTGATCGAAGCGCTGTGCGGTGCCGTCGCGCATCGCTCGGCGCGTTCGCTGGAATCGGCCGCGAACCTGACCGCCTTCGTGCTGCCCTGGCTGCATGCGGGCCAGGCACCGCGCACCACCCCGGCCGCGCCTGCCGCACCGACCGATACCGCCCGCGCGGCCACGGCCACCACCCGACGCGGCCGCAAGCGCGCGTCGGCCGACTGATCCCGAGATTGCCGAGACCGATCCGTATGCCCACCCCGATCCTCGCCATCCATGGCGGCGCCGGCACCATCACCCGGGCGGCGATGGACGCCGACAAGGAAGCCGCCTATCGGCAGGCACTCGACGACATCCTGCTGGCCGGCCAGCGCATTCTGGCCGGCGGCGGCAGCGCGCTCGACGCCGTGACCGAAGCCGTGCGCCTGCTGGAAGCGTGCCCGCTGTTCAATGCCGGCAAGGGGTCCGTGCTCACGCGCGCGGGCACCTACGAGCTGGATGCCTCGATCATGGACGGCGCCACGCTGGCCGCCGGCGCGGTGACCTGCGTCAAGCGCCTGCGCCATCCCGTGCTGGCCGCGCGCGCCGTGATGGAGCACAGCGAACACGTGCTGTTCACCTCCGAGGGCGCCGAGGCGTTCGCCGCGTCGCAGGGGCTGGAGTTCGTCGAGCCGGACTACTACTACACCGAGGCGCGCTACGCCCAGTGGCAGCGCGCCCGCCAGCACGCCGGCATGGCGCTGCTCGATCACGATGCCGCATCCCTGGTGGCGCAGGCACCCGAGCCGATCGATCCCGACAGCAAGTTCGGCACCGTGGGCGCGGTCGCGTGCGATGCCCAGGGCCGGCTGGCGGCCGCCACGTCCACCGGCGGCGTCACCAACAAGCAGGTCGGCCGGGTGGGCGATACGCCGCTGATCGGTGCCGGCTGCTACGCCAATCGCGCCGCCGCCGTGTCGTGCACCGGCACCGGGGAGATGTTCATTCGCGCCGTGGCCGCCTACGACGTGGCCGCGCAGATGGAATACGCCGGCAAGCCGCTGGCCGAGGCCTGCGACGACGTGGTGATGCGCAAGCTGGTCGCCATCGGTGGGCGCGGCGGGCTGATCGCGGTGGACGCGCACGGCAACGTGGCGCTGCCGTTCAACACCGAAGGCATGTACCGGGGCTTCGCGCGCGGGGATGCCGCGCCCGAGGTTTCGATTTACCGATAGCGGGCCACGTCCGACCGCGTGGCCGCCAGCAGGAGCATCACCGTGACAGCAACCCAGCAGACCGAGATCGCCATCGCCATGCCCGAGCAGCGCATCGTGCAGGTGCAGGACCTGAGCGTGCGCTTCGCCACGTCCGAGCGCGTGGTCGATGCGGTGCGCAGCCTGTCGTTCCACGTCGATCGCGGCGAGACGCTGGCGGTGGTGGGCGAATCGGGCTCGGGCAAGTCGGTGACCTCGCTTGCGCTGATGCGGCTGGTGGAGCATGGCGGCGGCCGGATCGTCGGCGGCCACATGCACCTGCGCCGGCGCGGCGGCGAGATGCTCGACCTGGTGAACGCCAGCCAGGCCGCCATGCGCGGCGTGCGCGGCGCCGACATCGCCATGATTTTCCAGGAGCCGATGACCTCGCTCAACCCGGTCTTCCCGGTGGGCGAGCAGATCGCCGAGTCGATCCGGCTGCACCAGGGCAAGTCGCGCGCCGAAGCCCGGGCCGAGGTGCTGCGCATGCTGGAGCAGGTGCGCATTCCCGAGGCGCGGCGGGTGCTGGCGCGCTATCCGCACCAGCTCTCGGGCGGCATGCGCCAGCGCGTGATGATTGCGATGGCGCTGTCGTGCCGGCCGTCGCTGCTGATCGCCGACGAGCCGACCACGGCGCTGGACGTGACCATCCAGGCCGAGATCCTGCAACTGATCCGCGCGCTGCAGCAGGAGATGCGGATGGCGGTCGTCTTCATCACGCACGACATGGGCGTGGTGGCGGAGGTGGCCGACCGCGTGCTCGTGATGTACAAGGGCGAGCGCGTGGAGGCGGGGCCGTCGGCCACGGTGTTCGCGCAGCCGGCGCATCCGTACACGCGCGCGCTGCTGTCGGCGGTGCCGCAGCTGGGCGCGATGGCGGGCACCGACGGGCCGGCGCGTTTCCCGCTGGTGCGCGTGGATGGCACCGGCCTGCCGATCGACACCACGCCGCAGCCGGCCGTGCCGCACGCCGGGCAGCCGATCCTGCGCGTGCGCGATCTGGTGACGCGCTTCGACGTGCCGGCCGGGCTGTTCGGCCGGGTCGCGCGGCGCGTGCACGCGGTGGAGCGCGTCAGCTTCGATCTGTACCCAGGCGAGACGCTGGCGCTGGTGGGCGAATCAGGCTGCGGCAAGTCGACCACCGGACGGTCGCTGCTGCGGCTGGTGGACAGCCAGAGCGGCAGCATCGAGTTTGCCGGCCAGAACATCGGCGCGCTCAAGGGGCATGCGCTGCAGACGCTGCGCCGGAATATCCAGTTCATCTTCCAGGACCCGTTCGCCTCGCTGGACCCGCGCGTGCCGGTCGGCTATTCGATCATGGAGCCGCTGCTGGTGCACAAGGTGGCCGCCGGCCGGCAGGCGCAGGAGCGGGTGGAGTGGCTGCTCGACAAGGTCGGCCTGCAGGCGGCGCACGCGGCGCGCTATCCGCACGAATTCTCGGGCGGCCAGCGCCAGCGCATCTGCATCGCGCGGGCGCTGGCGCTGAATCCGAAGGTGGTGATCGCCGACGAGTCGGTCTCGGCGCTGGACGTGTCCATCCAGGCGCAGATCGTCAACCTGATGCTCGACCTGCAGAAGGAATTCGGCATCGCCTTCCTGTTCATCTCGCACGACATGGCGGTGGTGGAGCGCATCAGCCACCGCGTGGCGGTGATGTACCTGGGCCAGATCGTCGAGATCGGCCCGCGCCGGGCGATCTTCGAGAACCCGCAGCATCCGTACACGAAGAAGCTGATGTCGGCGGTGCCGATCGCCGACCCGGCGCGCCGCCATCTGAAGCGCGAGCTTTCCACGCACGAGATTCCCAGCCCGATCCGCGCCATCGACGACATGCCGGTGGTGCGGCCGCTGGAGCAGGTGGCGCCAGACCACTTCGTCGCCCGCCATGCGATCGGCGGCGCCTATTGAACGCAGGACATCGTCTTTGATGAGGAGGAAGGAAATGTTCAATCGATTCGCTTTCGGCCCGCGCGCCGCGAAGCTCGCCAGCGGGCTCGCCCTCGCGGCATGCGTCTTGCCGGCCTTTGCCGCCAAGGATGCGGTGATGGCGGTGGCGTCCACCTTTACGACGATGGACCCGTACGACGCTCAGGACACGCTGTCGTTCAGCGTCGCGAAGTCGTTCTACCAGGGCCTGTTCGGCTTCGACAAGGACATGAAACTGGTCAACGTGCTGTGCGAGAGCTATGACGTCAGCAAGGACGGCCTAGTCTATACGTTCAAGCTGCACAAGGGCGTCAAGTTCCACGACGGCACCACGTTCGACGCCAACGCCGTCAAGGCCAACCTGGACCGCGTGACCAACCCGGCCAACAAGCTCAAGCGCATCACGCTGTTCAACCGCGTGGCCAAGACCGAGGTGGTGGACCCGTACACCGCGCGCGTGACGCTCAAGGAGCCGTTCTCGCCGTTCATCAACGTGCTGGCGCATCCGTCGGCGGCCATGATCTCGCCCGCCGCGCTGCAGAAGTACAGCAAGGACATCGCCTTCCACCCGGTCGGCACCGGCCCGTTCGAGTTCGTGGAATGGAAGCCGACCGATTACCTGAAGGGCAAGAAGTTTGCCGGCTACTGGAAGCCGGGCCTGCCCAAGATCGACACCATCACCTGGAAGCCGGTGGTCGACAACAACACCCGTGCCGCCGTCATGCAGACGGGCGAAGCCGATTTCGCCTTCAACATCCCGTTCGAGCAGGCTGCCGTGCTCAAGGGCAGCCCGAAGGTGGACCTGATCGCGGCGCCGTCGATCATCCAGCGCTACCTCAGCTTCAACACGCAGGTGAAGCCGTTCGACAACCCGAAGGTGCGCCAGGCGGTCAACTACGCCATCAACAAGGATGCGCTGACCAAGGTGGCCTTCTCGAGCTACGCCGTGCCGGCCGACGGCGTGGTGCCGCAGGGCGTGGACTACGCCGTCAAGCTGGGCCCGTGGCCGTACAACCCGGGCAAGGCGCGCGAGCTGCTCAAGGAAGCGGGCTACCCGAACGGCTTCGAGACGCAATTGTGGTCGGCCTATAACCACACGACGGCGCAGAAGATCATCCAGTTCGTGCAGCAGCAACTGGCGCAGGTCGGGATCAAGGCGCAGGTGCAGGCGCTCGAAGCCGGCCAGCGTGTCGAGAAGGTCGAGAGCGTGCAGAAGCCGGAGGATGCCGGCGTGCGCATGTACTACACCGGCTGGTCGAGCTCGACCGGCGAGTCCGACTGGGCGATCCGTCCGCTGCTGGCTTCGGAGTCGTTCCCGCCCAAGTCGTTCAACACGGCGTACTACAAGAACGCCCAGGTCGATGCGGATATCGCCGGTGCGCTGCGCACCACCGATCGCGCCGTCAAGACCCAGATGTACACCGACGCGCAGAAGCGCATCTGGGATGACGCGCCGTGGGCGTTCCTGGTGACGGAAAAGATCATCTACGCGCGTGCCAAGCGCCTGTCGGGAGCCTATGTGGCGCCGGACGGTTCGTTCAACTTCGACGACATCGACATCAAGCCGTAATGCCTTGATGCGGTATGGGCCCGTGCGCGAACGCTGCGTGCGGGCCACCGATGTTCCGCCTGCGGTGGATTGCCATGCTGAATTACTTTCTCAAACGTGTGCTGGGCGTGATCCCGACGCTGCTGATCGTGGCGGTGCTGGTGTTCCTGTTCGTGCACCTGCTGCCGGGCGATCCGGCGCGGCTGGCCGCCGGTACCGACGCCGACGAAGCGACCGTCGAACTGGTGCGCAAGGACCTGGGCCTGGACAAGCCGCTGCACGAGCAGTTCGTGAACTTCTTCGCCAATGCCGTGCGCGGCGAGTTCGGTGCGTCGCTGCGGACCAAGCGCCCGGTGAGCGAGGAGATCGGCGAGCGCTTCATGCCCACGCTCAATCTGACGATTGCCAGCATGGTGTGGGCCGTGATCTTCGGCATGGCCATCGGCATCGCTTCCGCCGTCTGGCGCAACAAGTGGCCGGACCGCCTGGGCATGACGCTGGCGGTCTCGGGCATCTCGTTCCCGGCCTTCGCGCTGGGCATGCTGCTGATGGAGGTGTTCTCCGTGCAGCTGGGCTGGCTGCCCTCGATCGGCGCCGACAGCTGGAAGCACTACATCCTGCCGTCGCTGACGCTGGGTGCCGCTGTGGCCGCGGTGATGGCACGCTTTACCCGGGCCTCGTTCGTCGAGGTGCTGCAGGAAGACTTCGTGCGCACCGCCCGCGCCAAGGGCGTACGCGAGATCGTGGTGGTCGCCAAGCATTGCCTGCGCAATGCGATGATCCCGGTGGTGACCATGATGGGCCTGCAGTTCGGCTTTCTGCTGGGCGGCTCGATCGTGGTGGAGAAAGTGTTCAACTGGCCGGGCCTGGGGCGCCTGCTGGTGGACGCGGTGGAGATGCGCGACTACCCCGTCATCCAGGCCGAGGTGCTGCTGTTCTCGCTGGAGTTCATCCTGATCAACCTTGTGGTGGATATCCTGTACACCGTGATCAACCCGACCATCCGCTACGCGAAATAAGGAGTCCGCCATGACACAGGCATCCAGCCCGGCGGTGATCCCGCAGGCCGCCAGCGAACCCGTCCGCACGCCGTGGAGCGAGTTCTGGCGCAAGTTCCGCAAGCAGCATCTGGCGCTCGGCGCCGGCGTGTTCGTGATCGCGCTGGTGGTGGCGGCGATCCTGGCGCCGCACCTGGTGCCGTTCGATCCGGAAAACTACTTCGACTACGACGCGCTCAACGCGGGGCCGTCCGCCGCGCACTGGTTCGGCGTCGATTCGCTCGGCCGCGACATCTTCAGCCGCATCCTGATGGGCACGCGGATCTCGCTCGAGGCCGGCTTCGTCTCGGTCGTCATCGGCGCCTTCATCGGGACGGTGCTCGGCCTGCTCGCCGGCTACTACGAAGGCTGGTGGGACCGCATCGTCATGCGCATCTGCGATGTGCTGTTCGCCTTTCCCGGCATCCTGCTGGCGATCGGCATCGTGGCGATCCTGGGCAACGGCATGGCCAACGTGATCTTCGCCGTGGCGGTGTTCAGCGTGCCGGCCTTCGCGCGGCTGGTGCGCGGCAACACGCTGATGCTCAAGCACCTGACCTACGTCGAGGCCGCGCGCAGCATCGGCGCGTCGGACCGGACCATCCTCCTGCGCCACATCCTGCCGGGCACCATCTCGTCCATCGTGGTGTATTTCTCGATGCGGATCGGCACCTCGATCATCACCGCCGCGAGCCTGTCGTTCCTGGGCCTGGGCGCGCAGCCGCCGACACCGGAGTGGGGCGCGATGCTCAACGAGGCGCGCGCCGACATGGTGACCGCGCCGCATGTGGCGATCTTCCCGAGCCTCGCCATCTTCCTGACCGTGTTGGCGTTCAACCTGCTGGGCGACGGCCTGCGGGATGCGCTCGACCCCAAGATCGACCGACGCTGACATGACCCATAGCATGGCCCACATCGGCGTGCTGCCGGCCGGCGCACGCAACAGCATCACGGACGTGGCCGGCATCACGGTCGGGCACGCCACGCTCGCCGGCGGCAGCGTCCAGACCGGCGTGACGGTGGTGCGCCCGCATGCCGGCGATCCGTTCCTCGACAAGGTGCCCGCCGCGTGCGCGGTGCTCAACGGCTTCGGCAAGAGCGTCGGCCTGCTGCAGGTGGAGGAGCTCGGCGTGCTGGAGACGCCCATCGCGCTGACCAACACCTTCGCCGTGGGCGACGTGGCGCGGGCGCAGGTCCAGCAGGCGGTCGAGGCGCATCCGCAGATCGGGCGCGCCTGGCCCACCGTCAACCCGCTCGTCTTCGAATGCAACGACGGCTACCTGAATGATCTGCAGTCCTTCGCCGTGCGTGACCTGCACTACTACGCCGCGTGCCTGGCGACGGGCGGCGCGTTCGCGCAGGGCGCGGTGGGCGCGGGCCGGGGCATGTCGGCGTTCGGCGTGAAAGGGGGGCTCGGCTCGGCTTCACGCGTGGTTACGCTGGAGGATGGCACGCGGCGCACGGTCGGCGCGCTGGTGCTGGCCAACTTCGGCGTCACCGCAAACCTGACGCTGGCCGGCCGCCGCATCGGCGCCGACATCGCCCGCGCGCTGGCCGAGGACGCGCCGGGGCCGGAGAAGGGCTCCATCATCATGCTGCTCGCCACCGATGCGCCGCTCGACGCGCGCCAGCTGCGGCGCGTGGCACTGCGCGCGGGCGCCGGCCTGGCGCGCACCGGCTCGGTGTTCGGCCACGGCAGCGGCGACATCGCGCTGGCGTTCTCCACGGCCTACACCGTGCCCCATCTCGGCGCGCGCCCGATGCCGGCCGTCGCCATGACGCACGAGACCCATCTCGACCCGCTGTTCCAGGCCGCTGCCGACAGCGTCGAGCAGGCCATCGTGCATGCCCTGTTCTACGCCGAGACCGTCACCGGCCGTGACGGCCACACGCGGCGTGCCCTGACCGAACTGTTGTAGCCCTATGCGTATCCTGATTTCCGCCGACATCGAAGGCGTTGCCAATGTCTTCCACCCGGAGCAGACCCGCGCCGGCAACGCCGAATACGAACGCGCCCGCCGCTGGATGACGGCCGAGGCCGACGCCGCCGTGCGCGGCGCCTTCGAGGGCGGCGCCACCGAGGTCATCGTCAACGATTCCCACGGCGGCTTCCGCAACCTCGTGCCCGACTGGATGGACGCACGCGCGCGCTTCGTGCTGGGCAAGCCGCGCTACCTGGGCATGATGGCCGGCGTGGAGGGCTGCGATGCGGTTTGCATGATCGGCTACCACGCCCGTGCCGGCAGCCGCGGCACGCTGGCGCACACCATCAACAGCTTTGCCTTCGCGCGCGTCTGGCTCAACGAGCAGGAATTGGGCGAGGCCGGCCTCTACGGTGCGCTGGCCGGCGAGCGCGGCGTGCCGGTGGCCGTGGCCAGCGGCGACGACGTGTTCGTCAACGAGACCCTGCCGCTGCTGCCGCACACCGCCTTTGTGCAGACCAAGCAGGCTGAGGGCATGAATGCGGGGATGTCGCTGTCGTCCGAGCAGGCGTGCGACGCGATCCTGGCGGCCGTGCGCAGCGCGGTGCAGCGGGGGCATTTCGGCATGCCGCTGCGCATCAAGCCGCCCATCGTCTGCCGCCTGCAGACGCAGACGCCCGCGCTGGCCGACCTGTTCTGCCAGTGGCCCGCCCTCGAACGGGTGGACGGCACGCTGCTGCGCTTCGCGGCCGATTCGGTGGAGCACGCGGTGCGCATGCTCAACAGCCTGTCGGCCATGTCGTTCATGCTGCGCTGAGCGGCGGGCGTTGCGGCGGGGCGGGCGAGGCGTCAAACTTCGGGCATGAAGCCTTTGAAGGAGATCGCCATGACCCGTGCGCTCACGCTGTGCACGCTGCTGTGCGCACTCGTGCTGACGGGGTGCGAGCGCCGCCCCTCCAGCCCGCCCACGCCGCAGACCTCGCAGACCGCCCAGGCGGCCCAAGTGGCCCAAGTGGCCGAACAGGCCCGCGCCGCCGCCGAGTTCAAATGCCCCGCGCCGTCGGGCCGCTACCTCGTCGATGACGGCACCAACCGCGGCCCGAACCAGCCGGTGCGCACCAACTGCACGCGCGCCTACGCCGTCTGCGATGCCCAGTCGCACGCTACGCTGGACCATTGCCCGAGCGGTCAGGTGTTCGACAAGCGTTTGTCCACCTGCGTCGTGAAGGACGCCTGCGACGAGATTCCGTCCTAACCGTTCTGAGGCGCCCGGAAACGCGCGCACCGCGGCCGCCGGGGGCTCCCGGCCAGGCGCGGGTAACCATCGGGCTCGCGGCGCGCTGAGAAGCGTGCCCGGGCATCGGCGCCTTGCCCGCCGCCGCATCCACCGGGCCCGATCGGCCCGGTCGGCTCAATTGCCCTCCGGATCCAGGGCGCGGCTCACTTCCGAGCGCAACGCCGGCCCGGGCCATGCCGGGCGCGCTACGCAAACGCCGTCTCCATTTCGCCTCGCGCCGACACCTTGATCCGCCATGCCGGCACAGTGGTCGGTTTTGCAGCGACACCATCCCCCGGTTTCCGGCGCGCGGCCCGTGACGTCGGCCGCGCCACCGGATGCATCACCAAGGTGCGGGTCGCCTGGCGCACAGGCATGGAGGACCACCATGGCAACAGGACGCATCGGCGCGCGCGCCGTCCGGGAGCCGGCGCAGACGCCCGTTTCGGCGGACGCATCAACGAGCACGGCCGCGAGCCCACCGGCCGTCGCCAGCCGTCAGACCGCACGCCCGGCCGAGTTGAGGGGGCTTGCCCGAGCGCCCTCATCCCGCAGGTCTTCCAGCGCGACCGGCGGCTTGTCGCGGCAAGCCAGCTTGCCGGCGCATGCCGTGGCGCGGGAGGCGCCGGAAACCCCGGCGGAGGTGTTCAATCGGGCCATGCGGCATGTCGACGTCTGGCGTGCCCTGGCCGAGCGCGAACGCGAGCGTGAAGCGCAGGGGCCGGAGCACAAGAGCTTGAGCACGGACCGCGAGACGAAATATGCCTGCGACGCCATCGTTTCGATCCAGACCTGCCTGCGGGCGCTGGCGGCAATGCCTTCCAGCCGCGACGTCGACGAACGGGAAGTGGAACTGTTGCAGTTGCTGGTGGTCGCGGCCGATGCCGGTGTCTGCGCGCGGCACGTGAGCCTCAACGCGCTCGCGGACCAGGACGCCGTGTTCAAGGCGCAGCGTTCCGGCACGGCGGAAGCGGAAACCGTTTCCGGTGCGGACGGCCCTCGTCCTGACACGATCGAGGAACCGGAGCCGGCAGGCGCGACCGCGCCATCCCCAGCGGAGCACGCGGCAATCAGCCCGCAGTCGGCGTTGGAGCAGGCGCCCGGGAAGATTCAAGCCTGGCTCGCCGAATTCACCGGCTGCCGCGCGGCGCTGGACGAGATCATCCGCCGTGCTGAAGTCGGCGGCGCGCCGCCGACGGTGCAGTCGATGGTCGACAAACTGCTGCCGAGCGCCGTCTACGACAAGCTGCGCTGCTGCAGCGGCATGCAGGCGCTCCACGGCATTCTCGCCGCGGCCAGCGCCAACCGGTTCGTGGAGCGCGCCCGGCAGATGGCGCTGCCGGACCTCGCTGTCCGCGCGGACGAGCTGCTCGCGGCATGGCATAAGGAGAACACCGCGATGGAGGCCGCGGTGGATGCGCTGGTCGATCACGGTGCGCCGGACAAGCCCACCAAGCGCCTGACCCCGAAAGCGGTGGCCGGCCATCAGGCGGTGATCGAGGCGTACGCCGAAGGTCTCGACCGGGTGGGGCTGAACCTGTGCCTGGATGCCGCCGCCGATATCGAAATGGACGATGCCGGCGGGGTATGGCGCCGCATGATCGACGTGGTCAATGCGATCTCGGCCTACAAGGCGTCGTTGCTGGAGCTGAGTGAAACGGCCGGCCGCGCCAAGACCCGGCCCGAGGCGCCGCAGTCCGAGCCTGAGTCCAGCGAGGCTGCGCCCGAGCCTGCACCCAGCGAGCCGTCGCCCGCGGCACGCTCCGCCGCGGCCTCGGGCGGCTCGAGGCGCAAGTATCGCAGGCCCGGCAAGCGTACCGCCGGGCCGGAACCCGTATCCGCTCCCGTTCCTGTCCCCACGGACACACGCACCGTGGCACAAAAGCGGGTCGATACGCTTCTGAGAAGCTGCCGGATCGATCGTGCCACCGTGGCCCAGCTCGGCGGCAACATCGTCGAGTTGGCGCAGCGGTTCGGCGAGGACACCCGCCTGGTCCTGAGCGAACTGAACGACCGCACGCGGGACGCCGTCATCGCTGCGAACTTCATCCGGGGATCGGTCGGCAACTGGTTCGGCGAGCCGGATCGCGTACGCAGCGCCAAGGCGTCATTGCGCACCGGCGATCAGGACCGCATCGGGCGGCTGACCAACTGGCTCGGCGCGCTGGAGCTGATCGAGCGCCATGTGGCGCCCCTGGAAACCGACATGCTCAAGCGAGACCGGTATCCCAGGGCGAAGCACCTCGAAAAGCTGTTGCAGGCAAAGGGGATCGCGTTCGTCGGCGCACCGGCCCGCTTGCCTCTCACGGAGGACGTCGATGCGGTGGGCACCCTGTTCGAGATGCGCATCCAGCCCAAGCCGCTGTCCAATGGCGACCCGGCGGCGGCGTGGGTTGTGCACGTGCACACGAACCGGCCGGTCACCGCGCGGGCGCTGTCCACCATGGCGTTCAAGGATTTCACAGCGGTCCACCTCAAAACGGATCAGGACAAGAACAAGGGCGCGCAATGGGAGGCAGCGATGCGCGCGCTGGGCTACACCGAGGCCAAGGTGCACCGTGCCGCCATCGGCGAGGAACTGCTGAACACACTGTTTGCGCAGGCAGCGAGACGGCCCAGGCGCAACAAGGGGAGCGCGCTTCCGGCCGAATGAGCGTCGCTGCCGTGCGGCACGCGGGTCCCGTTGATGGCGCGTCGCTTGCGCGGGCGGTCGATGGCGTCGGCGCGCACCGGCTGTCGAGCCGGGGCCCATGTCGTGGTGCATGCGTGCCGCGTGCCGGAACGCAGGATGCGCAGCATGCTCCATGCCGCTGCCACGCCCCTTGAACTGCCTGGCGGGCAATCGAGTCCATATAATCGACAGATCATCTTCGGTACGCGGTGATCGTGTCGCGATGGATCGATCTCCGGCCCGAATTCCGGCCGATTGGGAGGAAAAGCACATGCTGTGTTCACATGACGACGACGACCCGATCCGGACAGCGGCCAGCCATGGCATCCGGCGCGTCCGTGCGTTCGATGCGCAGCGATTCGAACTGGCTGTCCAGAGCCTGCTCGAGGCGAGCGGCATCGAGATCGATACCGCGCACACGGGCAAGACGGCCCAGCGCGTGCGCGAGCTCTGGCAGCGGCGCCTGCTGGACGGCTACGACATCGATCCCGCCGAGGCGCTGGGCCACGGCTTCGAGGATCCGCGCCGCGATATGGTCGTCATCCGCAGCATTTCGGTGCACGGCGTCTGCCCGCACCATCTGCTGCCGTTTCGGGGTGTCGCGCACGTGGCCTACCTGCCCGACGGGCGGCTGCACGGTTTCGGCCGCATCGCCCGCATGATCGATGCGATCAGCCACCGCTACACCTACCAGGAGTGGGTGACGAACGAGGTCGCGCATGCGCTGGTCGCGCACGGCCAGGCGCGCGGCGCGGCGTGCCTGATCGAAGCCGAGCAGCTCTGCCTGCTGATGGGCGAGAACCGGCGCGGCGACGAGCGCGTGATTACCCAGTGCTACGTCGGGGAATTCGAGCAGAACATGCAGGCCCGGACGGAATTCCTGCGCGCGATCAAGGGTTGACGCGCGCGGCGATGACGGCGGGCGCATCGCCTCGGCGCGCCCTGTGCCGCCGGCCGCCGATCACGGCTTGCGGGCAAGCGGGCGGACAACGCCCCGGCCCGCTTCGATACGCACGTTTCTCAGAGCGCCTCGCGGGTGACCAGGAACACCTGATCGTCGCCCGCGCTGGTGGGCAGCCAGACCAGGTCCAGGTCGGGGAAGGCGGCTTCCACGTTCTCGCGCTCGTTGCCGATCTCGACCACCAGCACGCCGTGCGGCTTGAGGTGGCGCGGCGCGTCGGCCAGGATGCGGCGCACGATGTCCATGCCGTCGGTGCCGCCGGCCAGCGCCATGCGGGGCTCGGCGCGGTATTCGGGCGGCAGCGCCTGCATCGAGGTCTCGTTCACGTACGGCGGGTTGGTGAGGATCACGTCGTAGTGCACGCCCGGCGGCAGCGGCGCATACAGGTCGCCTTCGTGCAGGCGGATGCTGTCGTTCAGGCCGTAGTCGTCCACGTTGCGCTGCGCCACCACCAGCGCGTCCGGCGACAGGTCCACCGCATCGAGCGTCGCGTTCGGCCATTGCAGCGCGGCCAGGATCGCCAGGCAGCCGGAGCCGGTGCACAGTTCCAGCACATCGGTCGGGCCGTCTTCGTGCGGCAGCCACGGGGTCAGTCCCTCTTCCAGCAGCTCGCCGATGAAGCTGCGCGGCACGATCACGCGTTCGTCCACGTAGAAGCGCATGCCGTGCATGTAGGCTTCGTGCGTGAGGTAGGCGGCAGGCACGCGGTCGACGGTGCGGCGCTCAATCACCTGCAGCACGGCGGCTACCTCCTCGGGCAGCAGGCGCGCGTCGAGGAACGGCTCCAGCGTGTCGAGCGGCAGGTGCAGCGTGTGCAGGATCAGGTAGGCGGCTTCATCGTAGGCGTTCTCGCTGCCG
This sequence comes from Ralstonia pseudosolanacearum, assembly GCF_024925465.1. Classification (NCBI taxonomy): domain Bacteria; kingdom Pseudomonadati; phylum Pseudomonadota; class Betaproteobacteria; order Burkholderiales; family Burkholderiaceae; genus Ralstonia; species Ralstonia pseudosolanacearum. The sequence goes on from NZ_CP103852.1 coordinate 1,909,578, forward strand.
TGGCCGAACACCAGGCCGGCGGCGGTGAAGCGCGATACGGCATAGCGCAGCAGGTCGCGCATCGTGGTGAACGGATGGGAGGCGGGCAGGGCAGGGACGGTCATGTTCGGGTTCAACGTTGGGTGGCGGCCAGCAGGTCGATGTAGGCGACGTCGAGCAGGTCGGCCTCGGCAATGCCGAGCGAGGTCATCCATGCGTGGGCGATCTGTGTGCCGTCGGCTTCGGACTGGTCGTCGCGCAGCATGACTTCCAGCTCGACGAAATCGCCCAGGCCCTGCACGGCATCCACATGGATGCGGGTCTGGCCGGCGATATACAGCTGGCGCGTCTTGATGACGCGGCCGGTGGCGCCGAGCGCCGCGGCGAGCGTCTCGCGCAGCGCGTCCGGCGCGTCGGTCGGCACGATGTGGAAGTCGGACAGGCGCGGTCCGGCCACATCGGCGCGGAAATAGTGGATCAGGTGGCCATGCTCGGCCGAGAACCGGCGCAGCTTCAGGCGCCCGTGGGCGCAGGCGAAGAAGGTGTCGTCCTGCTCGATGTGCTCGGGGCCGGTGTCGGCCAGCGCGGCGGCGCGCGCGCTCAGCGCTGCCGCATCGCGCACGCGGGCCTTGATCTCGACGTTGCGGGCCATGCGCGGCGCTCAGGCGATCAGCGTTTCGAGCACGCGCCGGTACACGTTCTTGAGCGGCTCGATGAAGGCCACGTCGACGTGCTCGTCGATCTTGTGGATGCTGGCGTTGGGCGGCCCGAACTCGATCACCTGCGGGCACAGCTTGGCGATGAAGCGGCCGTCCGACGTGCCGCCGGTGGTCGACAGCTCGGTGGCGACGCCGCACTCGGTCCGGATGGCCGACGACAGCGCCTCCGACAGCTCGCCGCGCTCGGTCAGGAAGGGCTCGCCGCCCAGCGTCCAGGCCAGCGTGTAGTCCAGGCCGTGCGCGTCGAGGATGGCGTGCACGCGTGCTTTCAGGCCCTCCGGCGTGCTCGCCGTCGAGAAGCGGAAGTTGAAGTCGATGACGACGTGGCCCGGAATCACGTTGGTCGCGCCGGTGCCGCCGTGGATGTTCGACATCTGCCAGGTGGTCGGCGGGAAGTAGGCGTTGCCGTCGTCCCACTGCTCGGCCACCAGGGCGGTCAGCGCGGGGGCGGCCAGGTGGATCGGGTTGCGGGCCAGGTGCGGATAGGCGATGTGGCCCTGCACGCCGTTGACGGTCAGCTTGCCCGACAGCGAGCCGCGCCGCCCGTTCTTGACCATGTCGCCGAGCGTGGACACCGAGGTCGGCTCGCCGACCACGCAGTAGTCCAGCCGCTCGCCGCGCGTGCGCAGCAGGTCGCAGACCTTGATGGTGCCGTCGTGGGCCGGGCCTTCTTCGTCGCTGGTGATCAGGAAGCCGATCGAGCCGGCGTGGTCCGGATGCCCGGCAACGAATTCCTCGGCGGCCACCACGAACCCGGCGATCGAGGTCTTCATGTCGGCGGCGCCGCGGCCATAGAGCTTGCCGTCGCGGTGGGTCGGCTCGAACGGGTCGGAACGCCATTGCTCCACGGGGCCGGTCGGCACCACGTCGGTGTGGCCGGCGAAGACCAGCAGCTTGCCGTCGGTGCCCGCGCGGCCGCGCTTGACGGCCCACAGGTTGGTCACGCGGAAGTGGTCCGGCCCGCTGACCACGGTTTCGCATTGGAAGCCGGCGGCGGACAGGCGTTCGATCAGCACATCCTGGCAGCCCTTGTCTTCGGGCGTGACGGAGCGGCGGCGGATCAGGTCTTCAGTGAGGGCAAGCGTGGGCGACATGGCGGTCACGGTAAATGGGAGCGTAAGGTCAGAACAGGTTGGTGTACTGGTCGGCCGAGAAGCCCACGCTGACGGCCTTGCCGTGCACCAGCACCGGGCGCTTGATCAGCGAAGGGTTTGTCTGCATCAGTGCGATGGCACCGGCTGCGTCGTCGGCGCGGGCCTTGTCGGCATCCGACAGTGCGCGCCAGGTGGTGCCCTTGCGGTTGAGCAGCGTGGCGAGCGGCACCTGCTCGAGCCAGCCGGCCAGCATCTCGGCGCTCACGCCCTGTTTCTTGAAATCGTGGAAGGTATAGCCGACGCCGTTCGATTCCAGCCACGTGCGGGCCTTCTTGACGGTGTCGCAATTGGGAATGCCGTGCAGCACGGCGGCGGTGGTCGTCATGAGCGGGTCAGTGTCGAAGGGCTTGTTGCGCAAAGGCGAGGGCCGCGACCGCCAGCGCGAAGCCGGCGCCGGCCAGCCACGTCATCCGCGTGAGCCGGCGTTCCAGCCTGGCCGCTTCCGCGCGCAGCGCCTCGATGGTGAGCGCGTGCTGCTCGGCCAGCAGCTTGACGGATTCGGCCTGCTGCGCGATCGCCGCTTCCAGCTCGGCGATGCGGGCGTTCGGATCGGCCGGGGCACTGTCCGCGCGCGCGGGTTCGGCGCCGGCCTTCTTGCGGTGCTTGAAGGTGTCGATGGTCTTGTTGGCTTGCTCCAGGATGGTCGGCAGCAAGGACAGGACGGTACCGATGGTGTTCGGATCAAGACCCATGATGCGTTGTCGCAGCGTGCCCCAGCGTGAGCCGGTGGCGTTCGGTTCGGACATCGCTGCGCTCGTGGGCGGGCCTGTCCGCCAAACTGCCGGACAGGCCCGCCGCTGCCCTCAATCGCCGCGCAGCAGTTCGTTGAGGCTGGTCTTGGCGCGCGTCTGCGCGTCGACCTTCTTGACGATCACGGCGCAGTACAGGCTGTACGAGCCGTCCTTGGACGGCAGGTTGCCCGGCACCACCACCGAGCCGGCCGGCACGCGGCCGTAGTGCACTTCGCCGGTTTCGCGGTCGTAGATCTTGGTGCTCTGGCCCAGGTACACGCCCATCGAGATCACCGAGTTCTCTTCGACGATCACGCCTTCCACCACTTCCGAGCGCGCGCCGATGAAGCAGTTGTCCTCGATGATGACCGGGTTGGCCTGCAGCGGCTCCAGCACGCCGCCGATGCCCACGCCGCCCGACAGGTGCACGTTCTTGCCGATCTGCGCGCACGAGCCGACCGTGGCCCAGGTGTCGACCATGGTGCCTTCGTCCACGTAGGCGCCGATGTTCACGTACGAGGGCATCAGCACGGCGTTCCTGCCGATGAACGAACCGCGGCGCGCCACGGCCGGCGGCACCACGCGGAAGCCGCCGCGCGCGAAGTCGTCGGCCGTGTAGCTGGCGAACTTGCTGGGCACCTTGTCATAGAAGTGCGTGAAGCCGCCGGCCGTCATCGGGGCGTTGTCTTCCAGGCGGAACGACAGCAGCACGGCCTTCTTCACCCACTGGTTGACGATCCACTGGCCGTCCTTCTTCTCGGCCACGCGCAGCGCGCCCTGGTCGAGCTGGCCGATCACGGTGGCGACGGCTGCGCGGATATCATCCGGCGCGGCCTTGGGCGACAGGTTGGCGCGGTCTTCCCACGCTTGTTCGATCAGCGATTGCAGTTGTTGCGACATGGTCTTGTTGGCTCTTGGAGAGAAAGAGGGAAATCAGCGTTGCTGGCAGAACTCGACGATGCGGCGCGCGCCGTCCAGGCACTCGTCCACGCCGGCCACCAGCGCGATGCGGACGTAGTCCTGGCCTGGGTTGACGCCGTGCGCTTCGCGGGCGAGGTAGCTGCCCGGCAGCACGGCGACGTTCTTGGCGGCCAGCAGCTCGCGCGCGAACGCGGTGTCCGACAGGCCGGTGCGCTTGACGTTGGCCCACAGATAGAAGGCCGCATCGGGCAGGGCCACGTCCAGCACCTCGGCCAGCATCGGCGTGACCGACTGGAACTTCCTGACGTACTGCGCGCGGTTCTCGCGCACGTGGGTCTCGTCGTTCCAGGCCGCGATGCTGGCGGATTGCACCGCCGGGTTCATCGCGCTGCCGTGATACGTGCGATACAGCAGGTAGGCCTTGATCAGCTTGGCGTCGCCCGCCACGAAGCCCGAGCGCATGCCCGGCACGTTGGAGCGCTTGGACAGGCTCGAGAACATCACCAGCCGCTCGAAGCCGCGGCCGAGCTGGTGCGCGGCCTGCAGCGCACCCAGCGGCGGGTTGGCCTCGTCGAAGTAGATCTCGGAATAGCACTCGTCCGACGCGATGACGAAGCCGTACCGGTCGGACAGCGCGAACAACTGCTTCCAGTCCTCCAGCGTGAGCACGGCACCGGTCGGGTTGCCGGGGCTGCACACGAAGACGAGCTGTACGTTGCGCCATTCTTCCGGCGTGATGGCGTCGAAGTCGGGCGCGTAGTTACGCGCCGGGTTGCTGTTGGCGAACAGCGGCTGCGCACCGGCCAGCAGGGCCGAGCCTTCGTAGATCTGGTAGAACGGGTTCGGGCACAGCACACGCGCGCCGGGCTTGCTGCCGTCGATCACGGTCTGCGCAAAGGCGAACAGCGCTTCGCGCGAGCCGTTGACCGGCAGCACCTCGGTGGCGGCGTCGACCTTGGGCAGGCCGTAGCGGCGCTCCAGCCAGGCGGCGATGCACTGGCGCAGCGCGTCGGAGCCGGCCGTCGTGGGATAATTCGCCAGTCCGCCCAGCGAGGCCATCAGCGCGTCTTTCACCAGCGCCGGTGTCGGATGCTTGGGCTCGCCGATGCCGAAGCTGATCGGCGCATGCGCGGGGCTGGGCGTCACGTCCTTGACGAGCGCTTTCAGTTTCTCGAACGGATACGGCTGGAGGCTGGACAGGCGCGGATTCACGGTGTTGGGCATGGACCGGATGGGTCGGAGTGGGCCGGGGGGCTGAGCAAGCATGGCGCTTGCGGATGAAGCCCGAAATTATACGGCCAACGTGCGTCAGTCGCCCCAAGACATTGCTCATTGCTGGAAGCGGCGGTTTCCCGCCGTTTTTTTATTGGTCACATGACATCGATTGCATCTCCGGCGCAGGCCGCCACCCACGACGCGCCGCAGTGGACGTCCGCGCTCCACATCCTGGTCGGCGCCTCGGTCTGGGGGATTTCCTGGTACCCGTACCGGCTGCTGGCCGGGTGGGGGCTGGGCAGCCTGCTGGCCTCGGCCATGACGGGCGCGGCGGCGGCCATCGTCGCGGCGGTGGCGCTGCGGCGGCACTTCCATACGTTCCGGTGGTCCTGGCTGATTCCGGCGCTGGGGCTGGTGGCGGGCGTGACCAATGCCGGGTTCGTCTGGGGCGCGGTGCACGGCACGGTCATGCGCGTGCTGCTGCTGTTCTACCTCACCCCGCTGTGGACCGCGCTGCTGGCCCGGCTGTGGCTGCACGAGCGGCTGGGCGCGCGCGGCGCGGCGCAGCTTGTGGTGGCGCTCTTCGGCGCCGGCCTGATGCTGGGCGCCGGCAACGCCGGCATGCCCTGGCCGGGCACGGCCGCCGAGTGGGCCGGCCTGGTCTCGGGGCTGACCTTCGCGTGCAACAACGTGCTGGCGCGGCTGGTCGGGCAGCGCCAGCCGACCATGCGGGCCGAGCTGCGGACCGTGGTGGTCTTCGCCGGCAGCGCCCTGGTTGGCCTGCCGGCGGCGGTCTGGCTGGAGGGCGTACAAGCCGTACCGGTCGCGCTGGCCACGTCCGACGTGTGGCTGCTCGTCGGCGGCATGGCCGCTGTGCTGGTGGCCGGCAACACCATGGTGCAGCGCGGCCTGCAACGCCTGCCGGCCAACCGCGCCGCGCTGCTGATGCTGTTCGAAATCGTGGTGGCCGCGGCATCGTCGGCGTGGCTGACGGCGGAACGCCTGTCGGCGCAGGAGATGGCGGGCGGCGCCTGCATCATCCTGGCGGGTGTCCTGTCGGGGCTGTCGCGGCGCAAGTAGGGTCATCACCGTCAGGCTTTTCGCAACCAACCAGGAGTTCGCATGCTGTCGCGCTGGATGTCCGTCGCCGTCACCGTCGTTTTCGCAGCCGCCCTGTCGGCGCTGTCTTCCGTGTCGCAGGCCGCGCCGGCCGCAGCGGCCACCGACGCGGCCGCCTATGGCCCGCGCCTGGAAGGCTTCGACTATCCGGCGCCGGTCAAACTGTATCGGTTCACGTCGCAGGGCAATGCGCTGGAGATGGCGTACCTGGACATCGCGCCCCGGCAGCCCAACGGCCAGGTGGCGGTGCTGCTGCACGGCAAGAACTTCTGCGCGGCCACCTGGGCGGGCACGATCGCAGCGCTCGCCGGCGCGGGCTACCGCGTGATCGCGCCCGACCAGATCGGCTTCTGCAAATCGAGCAAGCCGCGCGCCTACCAGTATTCGTTCCAGCAGTTGGCCAGCAACACGCACGCGCTGCTGGCGTCGCTGGGCATCGGCCAGGCCATCGTGATCGGCCACTCCACCGGCGGCATGTTGGCGACCCGCTATGCGCTGATGTATCCGGCCGAAGTGTCGCGGCTGGTGATGATCAACCCGATCGGCCTGGCAGACTGGAAAGCCAAGGGCGTGCCGCCGATGACGGTCGACCAGTGGTACACGCGCGAAAAGCAGACCACCGCCGACCGCATCCGCGCCTATGAGCAGTCGACCTATTACGCCGGCCAGTGGCGCGCCGACTACGAGCCCTGGGTGCAGATGCTGGCGGGCATGTACCGCGGCCCCGGTCGCGATCTTGTCGCATGGAACTCCGCGCTGCTGTACGACATGATCTACACCCAGCCGGTGGTCTACGAATTCGGCCAGTTGCGCCCGTGGACGCTGCTGCTGATCGGCCAGAAGGACACCACCGCCATCGCCAAGGACACAGCGCCGCCGGCAGTCCGCTCGCAGTTGGGCAACTACCCGGAACTGGGCCGCGCCGCCGCGCGGGCGATTCCGCACGCCACGCTGGTCGAGTTTCCCGATGCGGGTCATGCGCCACAGATCCAGGTGCCGGTTGCGTTGCACAACGCCTTGCTGGAATGGCTGGCCAGCCCGGAGCCCGCGCGCACCCGGCGCCCCGATTGAGCGAAATCCGCGCGCGTCATGCCGATTGCTTACAAATCCGATGCAATTGGGTGTCCGATGGGGCGCATTTCGTCGGTTTTTGTGCGCCAAGCAAGGGCTGGAGCGGGGAGGGCCGATGGTATGATGGCGCCGTCCGCGCCCCCGCGCGAGCCTCTGCCGTTTCGCTTCCGCTCAGCGTTGTGTGATCGGCGGAGCGCGTGGTTCGGGTGCCCGCTTCACCACTTACTGATCCCTTCGAGACGACCTCAACGTGCGCCTCTCCTCGATCAAGCTCGCAGGCTTCAAGTCTTTCGTCGAACCGACCAATTTCCATGTTCCGGGCCAGCTCGTCGGCATCGTTGGCCCGAACGGTTGCGGTAAATCCAACATCATCGATGCCGTGCGCTGGGTGCTCGGCGAATCACGCGCCGCCGAACTGCGCGGCGAGTCGATGCAGGACGTCATCTTCAACGGCTCCACCCAGCGCAAGCCGGCCGGCCGGGCCAGCGTCGAACTCGTGTTCGACAACGCCGAAGGCCGCGCCGCCGGCCAGTGGAGCCAGTACGCGGAGATCGCCGTCAAGCGCGTGCTCAGCCGCGACGGCACCTCGTCGTACTTCATCAACAACCAGGCAGTGCGCCGCCGCGACATCCAGGACATCTTCCTCGGCACGGGCCTGGGCCCGCGCGCCTACGCCATCATCGGGCAGGGGATGATCTCGCGCATCATCGAGGCCAAGCCCGACGACATGCGCATCTTCCTGGAAGAGGCCGCGGGCGTCTCCAAGTACAAGGAGCGCCGCCGCGAGACCGAGAACCGCCTGGCCGACACGCGCGAGAATCTCACGCGCGTCGAAGACATCCTGCGCGAGCTCGGCACCAACCTCGAAAAGCTCGAGGGCCAGGCCGAAGTCGCGCAGCGCTTCCAGGCGCTGCAGGCCGAAGGCGAAGAGAAACAGCACCTGCTGTGGCTGCTGCGCAAGCGCGAGGCGCTGGCCGAGCGGGAACGCCACCAGCGCGCCATCGAACAGGCGCAGATCGACCTGGAAGCGCAGACCGCGCAGCTGCGCCATATCGAGGCCGAACTCGAGACCATGCGCGCCGCGCACTACGCCTCGTCCGACGCGATGCACGCCGCGCAGGGCACGCTGTACGAGGCCAACGCCGAAGTCAGCCGCCTGGAGGCCGAGATCCGCTACGTGGTGGAATCGCGCAACCGCATCCAGCAGCAGATCGCCACGCTGAGCGCGCAGCAGGACCAATGGCATACGCAGGGCGAGCAGGCCCAGGCCGATCTGGCCGCCGCCGAGGAAGAACTCGCCATGGCCGAGGAGCGCGCCGCGCAGGCCCAGGACGAGGTCGCGCGCAAGTCCGACGCGCTGCCCGGCCTCGAAGTGCAATGGCGCGACGCGCAGGCCGCGCTGAACGACCAGCGCACCGCCATCCTGCAATCGGAGCAGGCGCTCAAGCTCGAAGCCGCCCACCAGCGCAACGCCGACCAGGCGCTCCAGCAGCTCGACCAGCGCCGCGAGCGCCTCACGCAGGAAGCCAGCGGCCTCGACAAGCCCGACGACGCGCAGCTGGAAGCGCTGCGCGCCGAGCTGGCCGAGCAGGAGGAAGTCCTCGCTGAAGCACAGGCCGCGCTGGAAGAGGCCGAGACGCAGCTGCCGCAACTGGACGAAGCCCGCCGCGCCGCGCAAGCCCGCGTGCAGTCCGAAGCCGCCGCCATCGCCAACCTCGAAGCCCGCCTGACCGCGCTCAGGCAACTGCAGGAGAGCGTGCAGACCGACGGCAAGGTCCAGCCCTGGCTGGCCAAGCACGGCCTGGCCGAGCTGCCGCGCTTCTGGAAGAAGCTGCAGATCGAGCAGGGCTGGGAGCCGGCCCTCGAAGCCGTGCTGCGTGAGAAGCTGGCCGCGCTGGAAGTCTCCAACCTCGACTGGATCAAGGCCTTCGCCGCCGATGCGCCGCCGGCCAAGCTGGCGTTCTACACGCCGCCGCCCGCCACGCGCCCGGTCGATGCGCCGGCCGGCCTGCGTCCGCTGATGACGCTGGTGCAGGTGACCGAGCCGGGCATCCGCGCCGTGCTGCAGGACTGGCTGGCCGACGTCTACCTCGCCGACGACATGCCGGCCGCGCTGGCCGCGCGCCAGACCCTGCCCGAAGGTGCCACCTTCGTCGTCAAGGCCGGGCACCTGGTCGGCCGGTCTTCGGTGCAGCTGTATGCGCCGGACGCCGAGCAGGCCGGCATGCTGGCCCGCGCGCAGGAGATCGAGAACCTGCACAAGCAGGTGCGCGCGCAGATGCTGCTGTCCGACGAGGCCAAGAGCGACGCCGTGCGCGCCGATGCCGCCTACAGCCAGTCCAGCCAGATGCTGGTGCAGGCCCGGGCCCGTGCCGAGCAGGCCACGCGCCGCGTGCATGCGCTGCAGATGGACGTGCTCAAGCTGTCGCAGGCCATGGAGCGCTACACCGCCCGCAGCGGCCAGATTGATGGCGAGCTGGAAGAAATCCGCGCGCAGATCGAGGAGCAGCGCGCCATCCGCGCCGAATCCGAAGCGACCTTCGAGCAGCACGACGCCGCGCTCGCCGACATGCAGGCCCGCTTCGAAGACGGCCAGCAGGCATTCGAAGCGCTCGAGGTGCGCCTGGGCGATGCGCGCAGCGGCCTGCGCGACCTGGAGCGCGCCGCGCAGGAAGCCCACTTCGCCGAGCGCAACCTGCACAACCGCATCGCCGAGCTCAAGCGCAACATCCAGGTGGCGACCGACCAGGCCCAGCAGATCGTGCTGACGCTGGAGAACGCCCGCGCTGAGCTGGAGACCATCAACGAGCAGACCGCCCACACCGGCCTGCAGGACGCGCTGGAGCGCCGCGCCGAGAAAGAAGAGAAGCTGCGGCTGGCGCGCACCGAGCTCGACGCGCTGTCCGCGCAGCTGCGCCAGTTCGACGAGCAGCGCCTGGGCGCCGAACGCGCCCAGCAGCCGCTGCGCGACCGCATCACCGAGCTGCAGCTCAAAGAGCAGGCCGCGCGCCTGAACTGCGAACAGTTCTCCGAGCAGCTGACCACCGCCAACGTGGATGAAGCCGCGCTGGCCGAACGCCTGAGCGGCGACCTGAAGCCGTCGTACCTGCAGGGCGAAGTCACGCGCATCAACAACGCCATCAACGGGCTGGGTCCGGTCAACATGGCCGCGCTCGATGAACTGGCCGCCGCGCGCGAGCGCAAGGGCTTCCTCGATGCGCAATCGGCCGACCTGCTGGACGCCATCACGACGCTGGAAGACGCCATCCGCAAGATCGACCAGGAGACCCGCGCGCTGCTGCAGGGCACGTTCGACCAGGTCAACCACCATTTCGGCGAGCTGTTCCCGACGCTGTTCGGCGGCGGCCAGGCCAGGCTGATCATGACCGGCGAGGAGATCCTCGATGCCGGCGTGCAGGTGATGGCGCAGCCGCCGGGCAAGAAGAACTCGACCATCCACCTGCTGTCGGGCGGCGAGAAGGCGCTGACCGCCATCGCCCTGGTGTTCGCGATGTTCCAGCTCAATCCCGCGCCGTTCTGCCTGCTCGACGAGGTGGACGCGCCGCTGGACGACGCCAACACCGAGCGCTATGCCAACATGGTCAAGCGCATGTCCGACAAGACCCAGTTTGTCTTTATCTCCCATAACAAGATTGCGATGGAAATGGCGCAACAGCTGATCGGTGTGACCATGCAGGAGCAGGGCGTGTCCCGGATCGTGGCGGTGGATATGGATGCCGCCCTGACCATGGCGGAGGCCGCGTGATGCAGGACAACAACCTGGTCATGGCGCTGCTGGGCGCCGGCGTCGTCTTTGTGCTGGTGATCGTGGTCTACAACCAGTGGCAGATCCGCAAGGCGCGCGGCCCGGAGGCATACCAGCCGCCGGCCGACGAAGGCGTGCGCACCGACGCATGGAAAGACCGCCAGGAGCCGGCGCTGGGCGCGGGCGCCGCCGATGACACCGGCCGCGTGGAGCCCCGGCTCGAACCCGGGCTGGTGCCGCCGCCCAAGTCACAGCCGTCCACCGGCAGCGCCGAGACCGAAGCCGGCGTGATCGGCGCCGAGCTCGCGCCGTCGGGCGAGGAGGCCGCGCTGGAGTCGGTCGAGGTCGGGGCGGCGCCTGCCGCGCAAGACGTGCCCGGCGCGCTGGAGCCGGCCTCGGGCGTGATCGATCCGCTGATCGACTGCATCGTGCCGCTGCACCCCGATCGCGAGGTCTCGGGCGACCGCCTGCTGCCCGCGATGTCCAAGCTGCGCCGCGCGGGCACCAAGCAGATCCACGTCGAGGGCCTGAACCCGGTGGCCAACGCATGGGAGACCATCCGCGCCGGCCAGCGCTACCTCGACCTGCAGGTGGCCGTGCAACTGGCCAACCGCACCGGCCCGCTGAACGCGCTCGAGTTTTCCGAGTTCATCAACGCCATCGACCCGCTGTGCGAAGTGGCCGATGCCACGCCCGAGCTGCCCGAGATGAACGAGACGCTGGCCAACGCTCGCGAGCTCGACGCCTTTGCCTCCGAATGCGACGTGCAGTTGGGCGTGAGCGTGATCTCCGACGGCGCGCCGTGGTCCGCCGCCTATGTGCAGACCGTGGCAACGCAGGACGGCCTGGTGCTGTCGCGCGACGGCACGCGCTTCACGCGCTTCCATGCCGGCATGGACGGCGTGCAGCGCGCGCTGTTCACGCTACAGTTCGTCGACACCAACTTCCTGCGCGACGATCTGACCGCCAAGGGCGGCCGCCAGATCACGCTGCTGCTCGACGTGCCGCTGGCCGAAGAAGTGGCCAAGCCGTTCAAGCAGATCTGCGAATACGCCTACACGCTGTCGCAGCGCATGGGCGCGCAGGTGGTCGACGACAACCTGCGCCCGCTGACCGAGCAATCCTTCATCGCCATCCAGAAGCATCTGCGTGTGCTGTACGACAAGCTCGAGGCGCGCGGCCTCCCGGCGGGTTCCAGCGCGGCGGTGCGCCTGTTCAGCCTCTGACCGATCACCGATGAGCAAGACCGAACATCCCGCGTCCGGCGCGTCGCCCGAGACGCGGGCAGCCGCGCTGCGCGCGACGCTGAACCGCTACGCCCACGAATACTACGTGCTGGACCAGCCCAGCGTGCCGGACGCTGAGTACGACCGGCTCTACCGCGAGCTGGAAGCCCTGGAAGCCGAACACCCTGAACTGCGGACGCCGGATTCGCCCACGCTGCGGGTCGGCGGCGCCGTGCTGCCGGAGTTCGCGCCGGTGCGGCACGTGGTGCCGATGCTCTCGATCCGCACCGAGACCGACACCACCGCCGGCGGCGCGCTGGACTTCGATGCCAGCGTGCGCCGCGAACTCGGGCTGGCCGAATCCGATCCGCCCGTCGAATACGCGGCGGAGCTCAAGTTCGATGGCCTGGCGATCAACCTGCGCTACGAGAAAGGCTTCCTGGTCCAGGCCGCCACGCGTGGCGACGGCGCCACCGGCGAAGACGTCACGCAGAACATCCGCACTATCCGCCAGATCCCGCTCGGCCTGCGGCCGGTCGGCGGGGCCGTGCCCGACGTGCTCGAAGTGCGCGGCGAGGTCTACATGCGGCGCGACGATTTCGAGCGCCTCAATGCCCGCCAGCGCGAGCGCGGCGACAAGACCTTCGTCAACCCGCGCAACACCGCCGCCGGCGCGGTGCGCCAGCTCGACCCGAAGATGGCCGCCGAGCGCCCGCTGTCGTTCTTCGCCTATGGTCTGGGCGAGACGGCCGGCTGGAGCGGGATGCCCGAGACGCATTCCGGCATGCTCGATGCACTGGTCGCCTACGGTTTCCCGGTCAGCAAGGAACGTGCGGCCGTGACGGGCGGGGAAGGGCTGGTGCAATTCCACGCCGCCATCGGCGCCAAGCGCGACAGCCTGCCGTTCGATATCGACGGGGTGGTCTACAAGGTCAACTCGCTGGCGCTGCAGCGCGAGCTGGGCTTCCGCACGCGCGAGCCACGCTGGGCGGTGGCGCACAAGTACCCGGCGCAGGAGGCGCTGACCACGGTCGAGTCGATCGGCGTGCAGGTCGGCCGCACCGGAGCCATCACGCCGGTGGCGCGCCTGGTGCCGGTGTTCGTCGGCGGCGTGACGGTCACCAACGCCACCCTGCACAACGAAGACGAAGTCCGCCGCAAAGACGTGCGCGTGGGCGACACCGTGATCGTGCGCCGCGCCGGCGACGTGATCCCCGAAGTGGTGGCCGTGGTGCTGGAGCGCCGCCCGATGGAAGACGTGCCGGGCAGCGACCTGTTCAACCCCGCGCAGCAGCCCAAGCATCCGCCGTTCGAGCTGCCCAAGAGCTGCCCGGTCTGCGGCTCGCACGTGGTGCGCGAAGAGGGCGAGGCGGTGGCGCGCTGCTCGGGCGGCCTGTTCTGCTCGGCGCAGCGCAAGGAGGCGATCCGCCATTTCGCCGGCCGCCGCATGATGGACATCGAAGGCCTGGGCGAGCGCTACATCGACAACCTGGTCGAGCTGGAATACGTGCACGGCATCGCCGACCTGTTCCGGCTCACGCTTGACGATTTCCTCGAAATGAAGCGCCGTGCCGACGAGCGCGACGGCGTGACCCCGGAGACCGTGGCCGCCGGCAAGATCGCCACCAAGTGGGCCGAGAACCTGCTGGACGGCATCCAGGCCAGCAAGACCCCGCCTCTGGCGCGCTTCCTGTTCGCGCTGGGCATCCGCCATGTCGGCGAATCCACGGCCAAGACGCTGGCCGACTGGCTGGGCAGCCTGGCAGTGGTCCGCCGCGCGCCGGCGCCGCTGCTGCTGACCCTGCCCGATGTGGGGGCGACCGTCGCCGAGGCCATCGCCGATTTCTTTGCCGAGCCGAAGAACCAGCAGGCGCTCGACGCTCTGCTCAACGCCGGCGTGGCGCCCCAGGGCGAGCACCCGCCCAGCGCGAAGCTGCGCGGCCAGCTGGAGCCGTCCGAACTGTACGCCGCGCTCGGCGTGCCCAAACTGACGGCCATCCGCAGCAAGCAGTTGGCGACGCTGGTGCCGTCGCTCGCGCAACTGGCCAACGTCGACACCGCGCAGCTGGAAGGCTTGCCGGCGGACGTGTCGGCGTCGCTGCTCAGCTGGCTTGAGGCCGACGACCATCGCGCCGGGTTGGCACAGCTCGAAGCGCTGCGCGCCGAACTGCTCGCCGCCATGCCGGCCGGGGCCGCCGAGGAAGGCGCGCTGAGCGGCAAGACCGTGGTGCTGACAGGCACGCTGCCCACCCTGAGCCGCGACGAGGCCAAGGCCATGCTGGAGGCGGCCGGCGCCAAGGTGTCCGGCTCGGTGTCGAAGAAGACCGACTACGTTGTGGCCGGAGAAGAGGCGGGCAGCAAGCTCGCCCGCGCGCAGGAATTGGGCGTGCGGGTTCTGGACGAAGCCGGTATGCTCGCGCTGTTGCAAAACCTGCTGGGAGATTCCGCGTGATCCGACCGACCCTGAAGATGGGCGACAGCCGCCTGCTGCGCGTGGCCAAGCCGGTCCAGCGTTTCCAGACGCCGGAGCTGACCGCGCTGATCGAAGACATGTTCGACACCATGGATGCCGTGCGCGGCGCGGGTCTTGCGGCACCGCAGATCGGCGTCGACCTGCAGGTGGTCATTTTCGGGTTCGACCGCAACGATCGCTATCCGGATGCGCCCGCCGTGCCCAAGACGGTGCTGATCAATCCGACCATCGAGCCGCTGTCCGATGCGATGGAAGACGGCTGGGAGGGCTGCCTATCGGTGCCCGGCCTGCGTGGCGTGGTGCCGCGCTACGCGCGCGTGCGCTATACCGGCTACGACCAGCACGGCCACGCCATCGACCGCGTCGCCGAGGGCTTCCATGCCCGCGTGGTGCAGCACGAGTGCGACCACCTGCAGGGCATCCTGTACCCGATGCGCGTGCAGGATTTCACCCGCTTCGGCTTCACCGAGATCCTCTTCCCCGAATTGCCCGCCCACTACGACGACTGAGCGCGGCAGCGGGTGCCTCACCCGCGTGGCCGGGTGGGGCCCTTGTCCACCACGGAGGCGAGATGGCGCTCGATGTGCCGAGCGGACTGCGTCGGCTGGCGTTGGCATGGTGTGCCGTGGCTGCCCTGGGTTTGGGCGCCTGCGCCGGACCGGAGCCCGCACCGCCGGAGGTGGCACCCGTCCAGGTGGACGCTGCGGCCGGTGGCCCGGCCTGGCAGCGCGTCCATCTCGGCAGCGGCGCCGTCGCCTATGACTTCCCGGTCTACGCCAACCATCCGCTCGATGGCGACTTGCGCGGCATCCGCGCAGTCGTGTTCGTGCAGCACGGCCTGCAGCGCAACGGCAACGACTATTACGCCGCCGGCGCCGAACTGCTGAAGGCCAGCGGCCGCAACCCCGACGAGATCCTGCTGATCGCCCCGAACTTTCCCGGCGAGCCCGATGCCGGCCAGGGCTTCGACGGCATGCCGATGTGGTCGGTGGACGGCTGGCTCGGCGGCTTCAATGCCGTCAATGCACCCTACACGGGCTTGAGTTCGCTGCAGGTGCTGGATGACCTGATCGCCTTCGTCACCGATCCGGCACGGTTGCCCAACGTCCGGCGCGTGACGGTGGCCGGCCACTCGGGCGGCGCGCAGATCGTGCACCGCTACGCCGTGCTCAACAACGTGGACGAGCGCACCCGCGCGCGCGGCGTGGATCTGCGCTATGTGGTGGCCAATCCGTCGTCGTATCTCTACTTCACGCCGGAGCGGCCGCGCGGCCGCGATTTCGCCCCCTACGACGCCAGCGCCTGCCCGGACTACGACCGCTACAAATACGGCATGGTCGACATGGTCCCCTACGCGGCGGGGATGGACGGCAGGACCCTGTTCAGGCGCTATGCCCAGCGTCAGGTGACCTACCTCGTGGGCAGCAACGACAACGCCCCCAACCACCGCGAGCTCGACAAGACCTGCGGCGCCGAAGCCGAGGGCCCGACGCGGCTGGACCGCGCTCGCAACTATCTGCGCTATGAGCGCTATCTGGCGGGGGCGCGCAAGCTGGTCCGCCACCAGGCGCACGAGGTCATCGGCGTGGGGCACGACCAGGCGCGCATGTTCGGTTCGCGCTGCGGCGCGCAGGCGGTCTTCGGCCTGCCGGCGGCCGCCAATGCGACCGGCGCAGCCTGCCGGCCTCCGCAGCTTTAACGCGACCGGAGGCGGGGCGGGCGGCGCCGGCCGGGCGGTCCGGCGCCGTTCATGACGGGGCGGTGCCGCCTCAGAACTTCTCGAAGCGGCCCAGGAAGCGCCACTTGCCCACCGGCAGGTCGCCCAGCACGATGCTGCCCATGCGGATGCGCTTGAGGCCCACCACCTCCAGCCCGACCTGCTCGCACATCCGGCGGATCTGGCGCTTCTTGCCTTCGCGCAGCACGAAGCGCAGCTGCTCTTCGTTCTGCCAGCTGACCTTGGCGGGCTTGAGCGCCTCGCCGTCCAGCGACAGGCCGTGGCGCAGCATCTCCAGCAGGTCTTCGGGGAAGACCTTGGAGATGTCGTGCTCGACGGGGCCCTGCGGCGCATTCCACACCACGCGCACCAGGTATTCCTTCTCGACGGTCGAATCCTCGCCGATCAGGTGGCGCGCCACGCGGCCGTCCTGCGTCAGCACCAGCAGGCCGGTGGAGTCGATGTCCAGCCGGCCGGCCGGCGCCAGGCCCTTGTGCTGCCAAGCGGCGAAATGCTTGCGGGTCGGGTCGTCCTCCCACTGGTTCTCCGCCGTGAACAGCGCGGCGGCGGGCTCGTAGCCGTCTTCCGCCTGGCCCGACACATAGCCCATGGGCTTGTGCAGCAGCACCGTCACGCGCTCGCCCTGTTCGGAGCGCGCGGCCGGGAGGATCTCGATCTCGGCATCCGGTCGCACGCGCGAACCCAGTTCGGTGACGGGCTCGCCGTCCACCAGCACCCAGCCGCGCGGAATCCACTCGTCCGCCTCGCGGCGCGAGCACAGGCCCAGCTCGGACATGCGCTTGGACAGCCGCACCAGGCCCGACGATTCCGCTTGGGGCGCCGAACCCGGCGTGTGCGTAACCTCGCGTTGGGGCGCGCGCTCCTCGCGTTCGGAGCGCGGCGCGCGGGCCGGACGGTCCTCGAAGCGGCGCGGTGGGCGTTGATCGTCACTGAACCTGCGCGGCGGGCGTTCGTCATCGAACCGGCGTGGCGGACGATCTTCGAAACGACGGGGCGGCCGCTCATCGCCGAACCGACGGGGCGGGCGCTGATCGTCACCGGGCCTGCGCGGCGGACGCTCATCATCGAATCGGCGCGGAGGACGGTCCTCGAACTGGCGTGGCGGCCGCTCATCGCCGAAGCGACGCGGCGGGCGCTGATCGTCGCCGGACCGGCGCGGCGGACGCTCATCATCGAATCGGCGCGGCGGGCGGTCTTCGAAACGGCGAGGCGGCCGTGCATCGTCGGAGCGACGCGGCGGACGTTCGTCATCGAACCGGCGCGGAGGACGGTCCTCGACCTGGCGGGGCGGCCGCTCATCGTCGAAGCGACGCGGCGGACGTTGATCATCGCCGGACCTGCGCGGCGGACGCTCATCATCGAATCGGCGCGGAGGACGGTCCTCGAACCGGCGTGGCGGCCGCTCATCGCCGAAGCGATGCGGCGGACGTTGATCATCACCGGACCTGCGCGGCGGACGCTCATCATCGAACCGGCGCGGAGGACGGTCTTCGAAACGGCGAGGCGGTCGCTCATCGTCAAACCGACGAGGCGGACGTTGATCGTCGCCGAACCTGCGCGGCGGACGCTCATCATCGAATCGGCGCGGAGGACGGTCTTCGAAACGGCGGGGCGGACGCTCATCGCCGGAGCGACGGGGCGGACGCTGATCGTCACCGAACTTGCGGGGCGGGCGTTCGTCATCGAACCGGCGCGGCGGACGGTCTTCGAAACGGCGGGGCGGCCGCTCATCGCCGAAGCGACGGGGCGGGCGCTG
Source organism: Ralstonia pseudosolanacearum (assembly GCF_024925465.1). NCBI lineage: Bacteria > Pseudomonadati > Pseudomonadota > Betaproteobacteria > Burkholderiales > Burkholderiaceae > Ralstonia > Ralstonia pseudosolanacearum. Next base: position 1,927,446 of record NZ_CP103852.1, read on the forward strand.
ATCGTCGCCGAACTTGCGCGGCGGGCGCTCATCGTCGAACCGGCGCGGCGGGCGGTCCCCCTGCATGCGGCGCGGCTTGGCCTCGCGCGGCGGCTGGCTGTCGTCGTCGCGGCGCGGGCGGGCGGGCCGCTTGGCGTCGCCTTCCTGCGGCTTGGGCCGGCGTTGCGACGGGCGCAGCGGCTGGCGTTCGCGGTTCAGGTCGGAGGCGCGCAGCGGCTTGCCGGTGGTGCGCACCGGGTTGCCCGTGTCGTCGCGGCGCACGCCGAGCGTGGCGCGCTTGCCCGGGCGGGTGGCCCGCTGCGTGGGGTCGCCGGCGGAGCGCTTGGTGTCGTCGCCGGGGAAATCGTCGGAGTCAGTCATGGGTCCAATCCATCAGGCGAGGCCTCAGATAGCGAGTGCCTCGAGCAGCTCGCTTTCGAGTGCGAGCTGCAGTTTGTTGTCTTGCGTGAGTCGGCGGCCGTCGATCAGGAAAACGTCTTCTACCCGCTCGCCCAGCGTGTTGATGCGCGCGGTGTGCACCGACACACGATGGTGCGCCAGCACCCGGGCGATGGCGTACAGCAGCCCGGTGCGGTCGGTGGCCGACAGCGACAGCAGGTAATACTGCCCGCGCTCGTCCGGACGCAGGTCCACGCGCGGCTTGATCGGGAAGCTGCGCGACTGGCGCGAGATGCGTCCGCGCGGCGGCTCGGCCAGAACGGTCTCGCGCGCGATCAGCTCGGCCAGCTCGTGCTCGACCAGCGTGATGATGTCGCGGTAGTGCCCGGGCTCCACCAGGCCGGTGCCGGGGTCGGCCACCTGGAAGGTGTCGAGCGCGTAGCCGTGCTTGGTGGTGTGGATCTTGGCGTCGAGGATGGTCAGTCCCTTGCGCTCGAAGTAGCCGCAGATGCGCGCGAACAGGTCGGGCCGGTCGGGCGAATACACCGCCACCTGCAGGCCTTCGCCCACCGGCGAGATCCGCGCCCGCACGATCGGAAGGGTGGTGTCGACGCGGTTGTAGAAATGCCGCGTGAACCACGCAATGTCGCGCGCATCGTGGCGCAGGAACACGCCCACGTCCAGCTGGGCCCACAGTGCCTCGTGGGCATGCGGGTCCATCGCGGCCAGGCGCAGCAGGACGCGCGCCTCCTCTTTGCGGCCCTCGAGCACGGCGTGCGGATCGGTGGTCGCGCCGCCCAGCACGCGCAGCGTCATCCGGTACAGGTCTTCCAGCAGCTTGGCTTTCCAGGCGTTCCACACCTTCGGGCTGGTGCCGCGGATATCGGCCACCGTCAGCAGGTACAGCGCAGTCAGGTAGCGCTCGCTGCCCACCCGGTCGGCGAAGTCGCGGATGACCTCGGGGTCGCCCAGGTCCTGCTTCTGCGCGACCTGGCTCATGGTCAGGTGGTGCTCGACCAGCCAGACGATCAGGTCGGCATCCTCGCTGGCGATGCCGTGCTGCTTGCAGAAGCGCCGCGCGTCGGTCATGCCCAGCACAGAGTGGTCGCCGCCGCGCCCCTTGGCGATGTCGTGGAACAGCGCGGCCACGGTCAGCACCCAGGGCTTGTCGAAGTTCGCCATCAGCTGGCTGCAGAACGGGAACTCGTGCGCGTGCTCGACGATGGCGAAGCGGCGGACATTGCGCACCACCATCAGGATGTGCTGGTCGACCGTGTAGACGTGGAACAGGTCGTGCTGCATCTGCCCGACGATGCGCCGGAAGTTGACCAGGTAGCGGCCCAGTACGCTGGTCTGGTTCATCAGCCGCAGCGCATGCGTGATGCCCTGCGGCTGCTGCAGGATCGACAGGAACGTCGCGCGGTTGGCCGGATCGCGGCGCCACCTGGCATCCATCTGCGTGCGGGCGTTGTAGAGCGCGCGCAGCGTGTTGGCGGCCAGGCCCTTGACGCCGCGCGTCTGCTCATACACCAGGAAGGTTTCCAGGATGGCGGCCGGCTCGCGCTGGTACAGCTCGGGATCAGCGATCTCCACCATGCCCTGGCGCTCGACAAAGCGCCCGTTGATGGTTCGCGTGATGCCCAGCTCGGTCGGAAACAGCCGTGCCTCGATGTTCTGCAGTACCACGGTGTTGAGCTGCGTGACGGCCTTGGCCGCCCAGTAGTAGCGTCGCATCAGCTGCTCGCTGGTGCGCTTGGCCGCGTTCGGGCGGTAGCCGAAGGCCTCGCCCAGCTGGGTCTGCAGGTCGAACACGAGCACGTCCTGGCGGCGCCCGGCCAGCAGGTGCAGCCGGGCCCGGATGGTCTTGAGCAGGCGTTCGTTGGCGGCCAGCTCCTTGGCTTCGCGGCGCGTCAGCAACTGGTTGACCAGCAGCTCGTTCCAGCTCGAGCCGAAGCCGGCCGCGCGCGTCATCCACAGGATCACCTGCAGGTCGCGCAGGCCGCCCGGGCTTTCCTTGCAGTTGGGCTCAAGCGAGTAGGGCGTGTCCTGGTACTTGGCATGCCGCTGCCGCATCTCCAGCATCTTGGACTGGTAGAAATCGGCGGCGTCGAGGTGCCCCTGGTAGTGCGTCTCGAAGGTGCGGTAGAGGCCTTCGTCGCCGGTCAGCAGGCGCGCCTCGAGCAGCGACGTGCACACCGTCACATCCTGCTCGGCCTCGCTGATGCACTCGTCGACGGTGCGCACCGACGAGCCGATGTCCAGCCCCATGTCCCAGCAGCGGCCGATGAAGGCTTCCAGCCGCGTCTCGAGTGCCTTGTCCGCAGCCTGCGGCAGCAGCAGCAGGATGTCGACGTCGGAATGCGGGAACAACTCGCCGCGCCCGTAGCCGCCCACGGCGACCAGGGCACAGGTGTCGGGCATCCCCTCGTCCTGCCAGAGCAGGATGAGCGCCTGGTCGACGGCGCGCGCCAGCTTCGTCACCAGCTGGTTGACGTTGGCGTGCTGCTCGAACTGCGCGAACAGGTGCGCGCGCTCGGCCTTCAGGATGTCGCGCGGGGACGGGGCGGGAGTGGCGGCAGCAGCGGTATGCATGCGTTGAGCGTCAATGGAACAACGACCGGAACGGTCCGGTCGTTGCGGAAAAACATGGGCCGGCGCGGCCGCTGCGGCGCACCTGGGGCGACGAGCGGCCAGGCCCGGTCAGGCCGTGGCCGGCGTGCCGTCGCTCACGAACGCCGGCGGCGCCGGCGTATGCGCCGATACGGTCAGCACGTCGTAGCCGGTTTCCGTCACCAGGATCGTGTGCTCCCACTGGGCCGACAGGCTGCGGTCGCGCGTCTTGACCGTCCACTGGTCGGGCATGGTGCGGATGTCGCGCTTGCCCGCGTTGATCATCGGTTCGATGGTGAAGATCATGCCGGCCTTCAGCTCCAAGCCCGTGCCCGGGCGGCCGTAGTGCAGGATCTGCGGATCTTCGTGGAAGACCTGGCCGATGCCATGCCCGCAATACTCGCGCACCACGCTGTAGCCGGCGGCTTCGGCGTGCTGCTGGATCACGTGGCCGATGTCGCCCAGGCGCGCGCCGGGCCGCACCACGGCGATGCCCTTCCACATGCATTCGTATGTCACCTGCGCCAGCCGCTTGGCCAGGATCGAGCCCTCGCCGACGATGAACATGCGGCTGGTGTCGCCGTAATAGCCCTCGGGCGTGATCACGGTGATGTCCAGGTTGATGGCATCGCCGTTCTTGAGAACCTTCTTGTCGTCCGGGATGCCGTGGCAGATCACATCGTTGACCGATGTGCAGATCGCGCCGGGGAAGGGCGGGTAGCCCGGCGGCGCGTAATTCAGCGGCGCGGGCACGGTGCCTTGCACGTCACGCATGTAGGCGTGGCACAGGCGGTCCAGTTCACCGGTGGAAACGCCGGCCTTGACGAACGGCGTGATGTAGTCGAGTACTTCCGACGCAAGCCGGCAGGCCACGCGCATGTGCGCAATGTCTTCGGCGGTCTTAAGGGTAACGGCCATGTTGTGACTCTTTCTGCACGCAACAGCGATCGTGCGGCGTGGTGTCCAAAGCATGGATTATCGCACCAAAGCCGTCCTGCCGGGCGTCGTGGGCGAGGCGGATGCCCGGCGCCGGGGCAGGGTGCGCACTCTATGGAAGGCCTTGAGTCGATTGGGTTTTTAGGGCTATAATCGCTGGCTAAGCCATCGCTTGGTTGGGTTGTTTTTCTTCCCGGCGGCGAGGCTTGAAATCGCGAGCCGCTTCATCGCGGGTGTTCCTCATATCGCATGCGAGGGATGTCTGAGGCGGCTTCAGACCTAACCCGACTGGAGAATTTCATGTCCGTGACCATGCGCGAAATGCTGGAAGCCGGTGTCCACTTTGGCCACCAGACCCGCTTCTGGAACCCCAAGATGGCCCCCTTCATTTTCGGCCATCGCAACAAGATTCACATCATCAACCTGGAAAAGACGCTGCCGATGTACCTGGACGCACTGAAGTATGTGCGCCAGCTGGCAGCCAACCGGGGCAACATCCTGTTCGTCGGCACCAAGCGCCAGTCGCGTGAGATCCTGGCTGAGGAAGCCGCTCGCGCCGGCATGCCGTACGTCGACAGCCGCTGGCTCGGCGGCATGCTGACCAACTTCAAGACGGTCAAGATCTCGATCAAGCGCCTGAAGGACATGGAAACCGCCAAGGAAGCCGGCGCGCTGGAATCCATGAGCAAGAAGGAAGCGCTGATGTTCGAGCGCGAAATGGAAAAGCTGGAAAAGTCCATCGGCGGCATCAAGGACATGGGCGGCATTCCGGACGCCATCTTCGTGGTGGACGTCGGCTACCACAAGATCGCCGTGACCGAGGCTGCCAAGCTGGGCATCCCGGTGATCGGCGTGGTGGATACCAACCACTCGCCGGAAGGCATCGACTACGTCATCCCGGGTAACGACGACTCGAGCAAGGCTGTCGCACTGTACGTGCGCGGCGTGGCCGACGCGATCCTGGAAGGCCGCGCCAACGCGGTTCAAGAGGTGGTGGAAGCCGCTCGTGGCGGCGACGACTTCGTCGAAGTCCAGGAAGGCTAAAACACAAGAAGGCGCGCGCCCGCCGCATGGTCGAGCGGGACGCGCGTCAGGTCGCACCGGTGCGCAGGCATCGGCACAGGCGGCCAGACAGGGGCGCAACCAAACGCCCCTTTTTTTTGAAAATTGTCATCGGGATGTCCCGCCCGCGTCGTATTTCGTGAGGGCGTCCGGATGGAACCCGGATGGCAGGCCGGCGCGAGGCGATCAAGGATCCGCGCGACCGGGCGGCGATCTGAAACAAGGAGCATGAGAATGGCGGCAATTACCGCAAGCATGGTGGCAGAACTGCGCGCGAAGACCGACGCGCCGATGATGGAATGCAAGAAGGCCCTGACCGAAGCCGAAGGCAACCTGGAAAAGGCCGAAGAGATCCTGCGCGTGAAGCTGGGCAACAAGGCCGGCAAGGCCGCCGCCCGCATCACCGCTGAAGGCGTGATCGCTTCGTTCATCGACGGCACCATCGGCGCCCTGGTCGAACTGAACTGCGAAACCGACTTCGTGTCGCGCAACGACGATTTCCTGGCCTTCTCCAACGAGATCGCCAAGCTGATCGCCACGCAGAACCCGGCTGACGTCGCTGCCCTGTCGGCCCTGTCGATCGGCGACGAAACCGTGGAAGCCGTGCGCACCCGCCTGATCGGCAAGATCGGCGAGAACATGACGATCCGCCGCTTCCAGCGTTTCGAAGGCACCAAGCTGGCTTCGTACCTGCACGGCACCCGCATCGGTGTGATGGTGGCGTTCGACGGTGACGAAGTTGCCGCCAAGGACGTGGCGATGCACGCCGCGGCCATGAAGCCGGTTGCGCTGTCGTCGGACGACGTGCCGGCCGAGCTGATCGCCAAGGAGCGCAGCATCGCCGAGCAGAAGGCTGCCGAATCGGGCAAGCCGGCCGAGATCGTTGCCAAGATGGTGGAAGGCAGCGTGCAGAAGTACCTGAAGGAAGTCTCGCTGCTGAACCAGCCGTTCGTGAAGAACGACAAGCAGACCGTCGAGCAGATGCTCAAGGCCGCCAACACGACCGTGAAGGGCTTCACGCTGTTCGTGGTGGGCGAGGGCATCGAGAAGAAGCAGGACGACTTCGCCGCCGAAGTGGCCGCCCAGGTGGCTGCCGCCAAGCAGCAGGCGTAATGCTGCGGCGGTCGCGGCCGAAGGTACCCCTCCGGTGTGGTAGGCCGGAGCGTGTCGTTTCCTCCATCGGCGCGACCGTATAATGCCAAACAGACAGGGCACCGCAAGGTGCCCTGTTTGCAGGTGCAGCCTGCTTGCGCGGGCGTCGGCCGGGCGCATGGCCCTGCCGGCTTCCGCGCAAGTCGGTTGCGGGATGGCCGGAATCCCCGTTCCGGTTGTTGTGGCCGCTGTGTTTCGTTCAGACGGCCAGCCCCTGCGCTGGCGCGTTTTCCCCTTTCCTGCTCCCGTACAGGAATCGTCAAAAGGATCTCCATGCCTGCCTACAAGCGCGTTCTACTCAAACTTTCCGGCGAAGCCCTGATGGGCGACGATGCCTTCGGCATCAATCGCAGCACCATCGAAGGGATGGTCAACGACATCGCCGAAATCGTGAGGCTGGGCGTGCAGGTGGCCGTGGTGATCGGCGGCGGCAACATTTTCCGCGGTGTCGCGGGCGGCGCTGCCGGCATGGATCGCGCCACGGCCGACTACATGGGCATGCTGGCTACCATGATGAACGCGCTGGCGCTGCAGGATGCCATGCGCCACGCCAACATCGAGGGCCGCGTGCAGTCCGCGCTGCGCATGGACCAGGTGGTCGAGCCGTACATCCGTCCGCGCGCGATCCGGCAGCTGGAGGAGGGCAAGGTCGTCATCTTCGCGGCCGGTACCGGCAATCCGTTCTTCACCACGGACACCGCCGCCGCGCTGCGCGGCTCGGAGATCGGTGCGGAGATCGTGCTCAAGGCCACCAAGGTCGATGGCGTCTACACCGCCGATCCGAAGAAGGACCCCAGCGCGACCCGCTATACCACCATCAGCTTCGACGAGGCCATCTCGCGCAACCTGCAGGTGATGGATGCGACCGCCTTCGCGCTGTGCCGCGACCAGAAGCTGCCGATCAAGGTGTTCTCGATCCAGAAGCCGAACGCGCTCAAGCGCGTCATCATGGGTGAAGACGAGGGCACGCTGGTGCACGTCTGAGCGGCCTCGTATCCGCCTTTCCCAGCCGCCCGCCAGGTCGATGCAAATGGCTCTGGCGTGCGGCTTCCATGTAAAATTGCCTATTGTCTTTCAGGTGCTGCCGGCGCCGGGCGCGATGCCTCGGTCGCACATTGGGCAGGACCGCCGTTATCGTTCGGAGGAAGTATGAGCGTGGCCGATGTCAAGAAGAGTGCCGAGCAGAAGATGCAGAAGTCGATCGACGCCTTCAAGGCCGATCTCGCGAAGGTTCGTACCGGTCGCGCACACGCGGGTCTGCTTGACCACGTGCAGGTCGATTACTATGGTTCGATGGTACCCATCAGTCAGGTCGCCAACGTGGGCCTGTCCGATGCACGTACGATCAGTGTGCAGCCGTGGGAAAAGAAGATGGTGTCGGCCGTCGAGAAGGCCATCCGCGACGCGGATCTGGGCCTGAACCCGGCGACCATGGGCGAAGTGATTCGCGTACCGATGCCCCCGCTGACCGAGGAGCGCCGCAAGGAACTGACCAAGGTGGTCAAGTCCGAGGGCGAGGATGCCAAGGTAGCGGTGCGCAACGTTCGCCGTGACGCCAACGAGCAGTTCAAGAAGCTGGTCAAGGACAAAGCCATCTCCGAAGATGACGAGCGCCGTGGCCAGGATGAAGTCCAAAAACTGACCGATCGCTTCGTGGCCGAGGTGGACAAACTTGTCGCTGAAAAGGACAAGGAAATCATGACGGTTTGAGGCCGTCTCCCACCTGCCGGCGACATCGCGTGTCGGCCATGGGAACCCATTCATGCATATCAGCTCGACACTGGCGGTGCCTGACACCGCCGATACGCCACACCATGTTGCCATCATCATGGATGGCAACGGCCGCTGGGCCACCGAACGCCATCTCCCGCGCATGGCGGGGCACAGTCGCGGCCTCGATGCCGTGCGTGCCGCGGTCCAGGCCGCAGACCGCCGTGGCGTGCGCTACCTGACGCTGTTCGCGTTCAGTTCGGAGAACTGGCGTCGTCCGGCCGAGGAAATCTCCTTCCTGATGAAGCTGTTCATGACAGCTCTGCGGCGCGAGGTGAGCAAGCTGAATGACAGCGGCATCCGCCTGCGCGTGGTGGGTGACCTGAATGCATTCAGTCCGCGTATCCAGCTGATGATCCGCGAGGCGGAAGCCAAGACGGCGGCCAACCCCGGGCTCACCGTCACCATCGCCGCCAACTACGGCGGCCGCTGGGACATCCTGCAGGCCATGCGCGCGCTGGTGGCCGATCAGCCCGACATCGCGCCCGAAGCCATCACCGAAGAGGCGCTGTCGCCGTATATGGCGCTGGCCTATGCGTCGGAGCCGGACCTGTTCATCCGCACCGGCGGCGAGCAGCGCATCAGCAATTTCATGCTGTGGCAGCTCGCCTATTCCGAGCTCTACTTCACCGAACGCTACTGGCCCGATTTCGACGCAGCGGAATTGGATCGCGCCTTTGCCTGGTATCGCAACCGCGAGCGGCGCTTCGGTCGTACCAGCGCGCAGCTGGAACCCGGCACTGCTCCCGCGCTGTCGGCTGGAGCCTGACGCATGCTGCTGACTCGCGTGATCACCGCTGTCTGTCTGCTGATTGTCATCCTGCCGATCCTGTTTTTCGCGCCGCCCGCCGGCCTGACCGGGCTGGTGACGGTGTTTGCCGTGCTGGCGGCCTGGGAATGGGGGCGGCTGGTCCGTCTGCCGGGCTGGTGGGGGCCGGTGCTGTACGCGGCCGTGGCGATCGTGCTGACGATCGCCTGGCACGATATTCCGGTGCACGGTGACACGCGAGCGCTGTTCTACGCAGACATGGTTGCGTGGGCGGCGGCCTGGATGCTGCTGGCGGGCGGCGTGCGCGAGCTGACGGGCATGCGCCGGGTGCTGTTCGCGCTGCTGGGCTGGGTGATCCTGCCGGCGTTCGTGCACGCGGCGATCCAATTGCGCGCCGAGGGGATCGCCTTCCTGCTGTCGGTGGCGGTGCTGGTGTGGGCGGCGGACGTGGGGGCGTATTTCGTCGGCAAGGCGATCGGCCGCCGCAAGCTCGCGCCGAGCATCAGCCCCGGCAAATCGTGGGAAGGCGCCATCGGCGGCGCGGTGCTGGTAGGCCTCATTGCGGTGATTGCCGGGGCCACGCACTGGTTCGCGCCGACCTGGTTCTCGCGCCAGTTCGACCAGCATGGCGCCTTGATCGCACTGGCGCTGACCGTCGTGCTGGTGGCCGCCAGCGTCGGCGGAGACCTGTTCGAGTCGCTGCTCAAGCGCCAGGTCGGCATGAAGGACAGCAGCCGTCTGCTGCCCGGCCATGGCGGGGTGCTCGACCGCATCGACGCGCTGCTGCCGGTGCTGCCGCTGGCTGTATTGTTGACCTGAGGCGCTTTCCGGACATGATGCGCATTACCGTTCTTGGCGCCACCGGCTCCATCGGCGACAGCACGCTCGACGTGGTGCGCCGCCACCCCGACCGCTACCGCGTGTTCGCGTTGACCGCCAACACGCAGGTCGACAAGCTTGCCGCGCTGTGCCGCGTGTTCCGTCCAGCGATGGCGGTGGTCGGTTCAGCCACCGCCGCCGAGGCGCTGCGGGACCAGCTCGGCGCGGAAGCCACCGGCATCGACATCCGCTTCGGCCCCGAGGCGCTGGAAGGGGCCGCCGCCCACTCCGATTGCGATGCCGTGATGGCCGCCATCGTCGGCGCGGCCGGCCTGCGCCCGACGCTGGCGGCCGTGCGCGCGGGCAAGCGCGTGCTGCTGGCCAACAAGGAAGCGCTGGTGATGTCCGGCGCGCTCTTCATGGACGCGGTGCGCCAGCACGGCGCCACCGTGCTGCCGATCGACAGCGAGCATAACGCCATCTTCCAGTGCCTGCCCCAGCAGCGCCCGAGCTTCGGGCACGGTGTGGCGCGCATTGTGCTGACGGCGTCGGGCGGCCCGTTCCGCACGCGCGCCGTCGAGACGCTGGCCGAGGTCACGCCCGATCAGGCCTGTGCCCATCCGAACTGGGTGATGGGCCGCAAGATTTCCGTCGACTCCGCCACCATGATGAACAAGGGGCTGGAGGTGATCGAGGCGCACTGGCTGTTCAACGTGCCGGTCGAGCGGCTCGAGGTACTGATCCACCCGCAGAGCGTGATCCATTCGATGGTTGCTTACGACGACGGTTCGGTCATGGCGCAGCTCGGCAACCCCGATATGCGGACGCCGATCGCCTACGGGCTTGCGTACCCTGAGCGCATCGAGGCCGGCGTGCCGCTGCTGGATCTGGCCGCGACCGGCACGCTTGCGTTCGAGGCGCCCGATCTGCACCGCTTCCCGTGCCTGGCCCTGGCCTTCGACGCCCTGCGCGCCGGCGGCACGGCGCCCGCGGTGCTGAATGCGGCCAACGAGGTGGCGGTCGAGGCATTTTTGCAGCGCCGTATCCGCTTCACCGAGATTGCCGCGGTGGTGGGCGATACGCTGGCGCGCACCGCCATCGGACCGGCGGATTCGCTGGACACAGTGTTCGCCGCCGATGCACAGGCGCGCCGCCGCGCCGAGCACTATATCGCTGCCTCGTGCCTGCAGTCGTGAGGCCTCAGGCCCACATGCAAGCGGCCCGTCAGCGCAAACGGGTAACATAATGCGTTCGCGCGGGCGGTGTCCGCGCTGGCTCGTCGACGCATCCGGAGAAGGTTCTTGCTGACCGTTTTAGCGTTTGTTTTCGCGATCGCTGTTCTGATCGTCGTTCACGAACTGGGGCACTACAGCGTTGCACGGTTGTGCGGCGTCAAGGTGCTGCGGTTCTCTGTCGGTTTCGGCAAGGTGCTGTTCCGCCGTGTCGGACGTGGTCCGGATCGCACCGAATGGACGCTCTGCGCCATTCCGCTCGGCGGCTACGTCAAGATGCTGGGCGAGAGCGCCCGCGACCCGGAGCGGGATCCGCCGATCCCCCCCGAGGACCTGCCCCGTACCTTCGATCACCAGCCGGTCTACAAGCGTTTTGCCATTGTGGCGGCCGGGCCGGTCTTCAATTTCCTGCTGGCGATCGCGCTGTATGCGCTGCTGGCCTGGGTGGGAGCGCAGGAGCCGCTGCCCATCCTCGGCGCACCCCCGCCCGGCAGCATCGCCGCGCAGGCCGATCTGCGCGCCAAGGACCGCGTGGTCGCGGTCGGCACCGACGAGGAGGCGCCGACCCCGGTCCGGGCCTGGAGCGACGTGCGCATGCGCCTGTATGAAGCCGGCATCGGCGGGCGCGACGCCATCGTCCAGGTGCGCGGTGCCGACGGCGCGGAACGGACAGTGCGCCTGCGGGAGCTGCCCAGCGCCGCCCGCTCGCCCCAGATCGATGTGATCGAGCAGGTCGGGCTGCGCCTGCTGGGCGGTCCGGTCACCATTGCCGAGGTCCTCTCCGGCAGCGCCGGCGAGCGCGCCGGTCTGCGCCGCGGCGACCAGATCGTCCGCTTCGCCGGCCAGCCCGCCGACCAGGCTTCCGACCTGATCCGCTGGATCCGCGCCATGCCCGAGCAGAACGCCTCGATCGACATCCTGCGCGATGGCCGGCCGATGACGCTCCCGGTACGCCTGGGCGCCGACGCCGATCCCGCGAATCCGGGCGGGCCGAAGCTCGGCAAGCTCGGCGCGCAGCTCTCGCAGCATGTGGAAACCGAACTGATCCGCGACGAGCCGGTCCATGCGCTGGGGCATGCGGTGCGCGAGGTCTGGCGGACGTCGATGCTGTCGCTGAAGGTGCTGGGCAAGATGATCGTGGGGCAGGCGTCGCTGCAGAACCTGAGCGGTCCGATCACCGTCGCCGACTTCGCGGGCAAGGCCGCGAGCCTTGGCTGGCAGTCCTTCGTCGCCTTCCTGGCCTTGATCAGCGTGAGTCTCGGGGTGCTGAACTTGTTGCCCGTTCCGGTATTGGATGGGGGGCATTTGCTGTATTATTGCGTGGAATTTTTGACAGGCAAGCCTGTGCCGGAATCCTGGCAAGCGGTACTTCAAAAGATCGGCATCGCCTGCATCCTGCTTCTCACTTCGCTCGCCTTGTACAACGACTTGAGCCGGCTGTTCCTGGCTCACGGCTAGGCTGTCGCCGGGTTGGACCATTGTTGCCGCAGGCGTGCGGAAACCCAGGGTTTTGAAAAACACTCGGAAGTGGATCCCGGCCGGATCCAATTTAGGGGATTAGATTGATCAGACAACATCGCTTCCCGCTCAGCATGCTGGCGGCTTCCGTGCTGACCGTTTGCGCCGGTCAGGCTCATGCAGTGGAGCCGTTCGTCATCAAGGACATTCGCGTGGAGGGGGTGCAACGCGTCGAGCCCGGCACCGTATTCGGCTATCTGCCCGTGAAGGTGGGTGAGACCTTCACCGACGACAAGGGCGCCGAATCGATCCGCGCGCTGTACAACACCGGTTTCTTCAAGGATGTACAGATCCGCGCCGAGGGCAACGTGCTGGTGGTGCGCGTGGAGGAACGTCCGGCAATCTCCCAGCTGGAATTCATCGGCATCAAGGAATTCGACAAGGACACGCTGCGCCGCTCGCTGCGCGGCGTGGGCGTGGCCGAGGCGCGCTACTACGACAAGTCCCTGATCGACCGTGCCGAGCAGGAACTCAAGCGTCAGTACGTCTCGCGCGGCTACTACGCCGCCGACGTGCAGACCACGGTCACGCCGGTCGACGCCAACCGGGTGTCCGTCACGTTCACGGTGGATGAAGGCCCGGTCGCCAAGATCCGCCAGATCAACATCGTCGGCAACAAGGCCTTCTCCGAGGGCGACCTGCGCGACGAGATGCAGCTGTCCACGCCCAACTGGCTGTCGTGGTACACCAAGAACGACCTCTACTCCAAGCAGAAGCTGACGGCCGACCTGGAAGCGCTGCGCTCGTTCTACCTGGACCGCGGCTACCTGGAATTCGCCATCGAATCGACCCAGGTGTCGATCACGCCGGACAAGAAGGACATCTACCTGACGCTGAACATCCATGAGGGTGAGCAGTACAAGGTGTCCGACATCAAGCTGACCGGCGAGCTGCTGTCCAAGCAGGCCGAGATGGAGAAGCTGATCAAGCTCAAGCAGGGCGACGTGTTCTCGTCGGCCAAGCTGTCGGCCACCACCAAGGCGATCACCGACCTGTTGGGCACGTACGGCTACGCCTTCGCGACCATCAACCCGCAGCCGCAGATCAACCAGAAGGACCGCACGGTCGCGCTCACGCTGGTGGTCGATCCGGGCCGTCGCGTGTACGTGCGCCGCGTGAACGTGGTCGGCAACAGCAAGACGCGCGACGAAGTGGTGCGCCGCGAGATGCGCCAGATGGAGTCGTCGTGGTTCGACAGCGAGAAGCTGCAGCTCTCGCAGAACCGCATCAACCGCACCGGCTACTTCACCGATACCAACATCACCACCGAAGACGTGCCGGGCATGTCCGACCAGGTCGATGTCAACGTCAACGTGACCGAGAAACCGACCGGCCAGATCAGCCTGGGCGTGGGTTTCTCCTCGACCGACAAGCTGGTGCTGTCGGCCGGCATCCGCCAGGACAACGTGTTCGGTTCCGGTACCAGCCTGGGCCTGGACGTGAACACCTCCAAGTCCAACCGCACCATCGCTGTGACGCAGTACGACCCGTACTTCACGGTCGACGGCATCAGCCGCTCGACCGAGCTGTACTACCGCACGTACCGCCCGCTGTACTACACCGGCGATCAGGATTACCGCATCGTGCAGCAGGGCGGCAACATCAAGTTCGGCGTGCCGTTCTCGGAAACCGATACCGTGTTCTTCGGCATCGGCTACGAGCGCACGACCATCGACGTGACCTCCAACACGCCGCTGGTCTACCAGAACTACGTGGCCAAGAACGGCCGCATTTCGAACAACTTCCCGATCACCATCGGCTGGTCGAAGGACCAGCGCGACAGCGCTTTGGTGCCGACGCGCGGCCGCTACCAGCAGGCCAACCTGGAGTTCGGCATTCCGGGCGGCGACCTGCAGTACTACCGTGCGTACTACCAGCACCAGTACTTCTATCCGGTGTCGAAGTCGTTCACGCTGGCGTTCAACAACGAGATCGGCTACGGCCACGGCTACGGCAACAAGGACTTCCCGGTCTTCAAGAACTACTACGCCGGCGGTATCGGTTCGGTGCGCGGCTACGAGACCAGCACGCTGGGCCCGCGCGATGCCAATGGCGTGGCCATCGGTGGTGCCAGCAAGTTCGTCGGCAACATGGAATTCATCTTCCCGCTGCCGGGCTCGGGCGTGGACCGCACCGTCCGCCTGTTCACCTTCTTCGACTACGGCAACGTGTTCGCCGAAGGCCAGCCGTTCAAGGTCGGTGACATGCGCTACTCCACCGGTTTCGGCCTGTCGTGGCTGTCGCCGATCGGTCCTCTGAAGATCAGCATGGGCTTCCCGATCAAGAGGAAGGCCGAAGACCAGACGCAACGCTTCCAGTTCCAGATCGGGACTGCATTCTAATGACCGCATCCATCATGAAATCCATGCGCATCACGTTGTCCCGCATGGGCGTGTCCGCTGCCTTCGCAGCGCTGGCCGCCGCCAGCTTCGCGCTGCCGGCCACCGCCCAGGAAGCCCGCATCGCGGCCGTCAATTCCGAGCGCATCCTGCGCGACTCGCAGCCGGCCAAGGCCGCCCAGGCCAAGCTGGAAACCGAGTTCGCCAAGCGCGACCGTGAACTGCAGGACATGGCCGCCAAGCTCAAGGCGATGTCGGACAAGCTCGACAAGGACACCGCCGTGCTGGCCGATTCCGACCGCACGCGCCGCCAGCGCGAGCTGGCCGACATGGACCGCGATTTCCAGCGCAAGCAGCGCGAGTTCCGTGAAGACCTGAACCAGCGCCGCAACGAAGAGCTGGCCGGTGTGCTCGAGCGCGCCAACCGCGTGATCCGCCAGATCGCCGAGCAGCGCAAGTACGACCTGATCGTGCAGGAGGCGGTGTACGTGAACCCGCGCATCGACATCACCGACGAAGTGCTCAAGACACTGAACGCCTCGCCATCGGCGAAATGAGGGTGCCCCGATGTCGTTTTCGCTTGATGAACTCGCCGCGTCGCTCGGCGCGACCGTCCAGGGTGACGCCGGCCTGATCGTCAAGTCGATCGCGCCGCTGGATCAGGCCGGCGCCGATCAACTCGCCTTCCTTTCCAATCCGCTGTACCTCAACCAGGCCGTGACCTCCGGTGCCGGCGCGATCATCGTATCGCCCCGCGACCTGGAGACGCTCACGGCCCAGGGCCATGCGGCGGGCCGCAGCTGGCTCGTGGCCGCCAACCCGTATGCGGCCTTCGCGCGCATTGCCCAACGCTTCGCCGCGCTGGGCGCACGGCCCGTGGTGGCCGGCATTCACCCAAGCGCCTGCGTGGGCGAGGGGGCCGTCGTGCCGGCGTCGTGTTCGATCGGCCCGAATGTCACGATCGAAGCCGGCGCGGTGCTGGGCGAGCGCGTGCGGATCGCCGGCAACAGCTTTATCGGCGCGGACGCGCAGGTCGGTGACGACACGCTGCTCTACGCCAATGTCTCGATCTATCACGGCTGTGTGGTCGGCGCGCGCTGCATTCTGCATAGCGGCGTGGTGATCGGCGCCGACGGCTTTGGCTTCGCGCCCGATTTCGGACCGCAGGGCGGCGAGTGGGTGAAGATTCCCCAGACCGGCCGGGCAATCGTCGGCGATGACGTGGAGATCGGCGCCAACACCGCCATCGACCGCGGCGCCATGGCCGATACCGTGGTCGAGCAGGGCTGCAAGATCGACAACCAGGTGCAGATCGCGCACAACGTGCACGTGGGGGCGTACACCGTCATCGCGGGCTGTGCGGCCATCTCGGGCAGCACCAAGATCGGGCGCTACTGCATCATCGGCGGCGCGGCCAATTTCGCGGGCCACCTGACCATCGCCGATCGCGTGACCGTCTCGGGCGGCACGTCGATCACCAAGTCCATTCCCAAGCCTGGCCACTTCACCAGCGTCTTCCCGTTCATGCCCCATGCGGATTGGGAACGTAACGCGGCCATCCTCCGTGGCCTGACGCGCATGCGCGAACGGTTGCAACAACTGGAACAGCAGGTCAAGCATCTGCAGCAATCATCATGACCGAACCCTCTGCCGCGACGACGAGCCTCGTCAGCGATTTCAACATCAAGAAGATTCTCGAACTGCTGCCGCACCGTTATCCGATGCTGCTGGTCGATCGCGTGCTCGAGATGGAGCCGGGCAAGCGCATCAAGGCGATCAAGAACGTCACCTTCAACGAGCCGTTCTTCAATGGCCATTTCCCGGGCCACCCGGTGATGCCGGGCGTGCTGATGCTCGAGGCGCTGGCGCAGACCGCCGCGCTGCTGACCTTCGGCGAGTCCAATCACAAGCGCCAGGAAAACCAGCTCTACCTGTTCGTCAGCATCGATGGTGCGCGCTTCAAGCGCCAGGTCACGCCGGGCGATCAGCTGGTGCTGAACGCCGAGCTGCTGCGCTCCAAGAGCGGCATGTGGAAGTTCAAGGTGTTCGCGACCGTGGGCGATGAAGTCGCGGCCGAGGCTGAGATCATGTGTGCCGTGCGCGAAGACAAGTCCAAGGGCGACGCATGACGCAAGTTCAGAAGATTCACCCGACCGCGGTGATCGACCCGCAGGCCGAACTGGCCCCGGATGTCGAGGTCGGCGCCTTTACCGTGATCGGCCCGAATGTGCGCATCGATTCGGGCACGCGCATCGGCCACCATACCGTGGTCGAGGGCTACACCACGCTGGGCCGCGACAACCAGATCGGCCACTTCGCGTCGGTGGGCGGGCGGCCGCAGGACATGAAGTACCGCGACGAGCCGACCCGGCTCATCGTCGGCGACCGCAACACCATCCGAGAATTCACCACGATCCATACCGGCACCGCGCAGGATGTCGGCATCACGTCCATCGGCGATGACAACTGGATCATGGCCTACGTGCACATCGCGCACGATTGCCGCATCGGCAACCACACGGTGTTCTCCAGCAACGCGCAGATCGCCGGCCACGTGGAAGTGGGCGATTGGGCGATCCTGGGCGGCATGTCGGGCGTGCACCAGTTCGTGCGCATCGGCGCGCACGCGATGCTGGGCGGTGCCTCGGCGCTGGTGCAGGATGTGCCGCCGTTCGTGATCGCCGCCAGCGACAAGGGCGGCAACAAGGCGGCGCCGCATGGCGTCAACGTCGTGGGCCTGCAGCGCCGCGGCTTTTCGGCCGAGCAGATCGCCGGCCTGCGCCAGGCCTACAAACTGCTCTACAAGAGCGACCTGAGCTTCGACCAGGCCCAGGCCGAGATCGCCGCGCAAGTCGCGCAGACCGAAGACGCCCCGAGCCGCGAGGTGCTGCGCACCTTCGCCGATTTCATCGCCGCCACCAAGCGCGGCATCGTGCGTTGACGCAGCCGCCCGCCGCGCCGGCCCGCCGCATCGGCATGGCAGCCGGCGAGGCGTCCGGCGACCTGCTGGCCTCGCTGCTGCTCAAGGGGCTGCATGCGCGGCTGCCGCGGGACATCGCCTACGAGGGCATCGGCGGCGCGCGCATGGCGGAGCAGGGCTTCGCATCGCACTGGCCGATGCACAAGCTGTCGGTCAACGGTTATGTCGAGGTGCTCGGCCAACTGCGCGAGATTCTCGCCATCCGGCGCGAACTGAAGCAGAACCTGTTGACCGAGCCGCCGATGGCCTTCATCGGCGTGGACGCACCCGATTTCAATTTCAACGTCGAGATCGCCATGCGGCGCGCGGGCGTGCCGGTGGTGCACTTCGTCAGCCCGTCGATCTGGGCATGGCGTGCCGGGCGCATCAAGACGATTGCGCGCGCGGTCGACCACATTCTCTGCCTGTTCCCGTTCGAGCCGGAGATCTACGCCAGGGCCGGGATTCCGGCCACCTACGTCGGCCATCCGCTGGCCGACGAGATTCCGCTGGAGCCGGACGTGGAGGGCGCGCGCAGCCGTCTCGGACTGCCGCTCGGCCGCAAGGTGGTGGCGGTGCTGCCGGGCAGTCGCAACTCCGAGGTCAAGCTGCTCGGGCCGACGCTGTTCGCCGCCATGGCGCGCATGCAAGCCGTCGAGCCGGACCTCGCCTTTGTGCTGCCGGCGGCCAACGCCACGCTGCGCGAACGGATCGACGCGATGCGCGCGGAGCACCCCGGCCTGCACCTGTGGGTGGTCGACGGGCAGTCGCATGCCGCGATGGAAGCGGCCGACGTGATCCTGCTCGCCAGCGGCACCGCGACGCTGGAGGCCGCGCTGTACAAGAAGCCGATGGTGATCACCTACAAGGTGCCCTGGCTGACCGCGCAGATCATGAAGCGCAAGGGCTACCTGCCGTACGTGGGTCTGCCGAACATCCTGTCGGGCCGCTTTGTCGTGCCCGAACTGCTGCAGGACGATGCGACACCCGAGGTGCTCGCCCGCGAGACGCTGCTGCAGCTCAGCGACCACGCCAACGCGGCGTTCCTGCGCGAGCACTTCACGCAGATGCACCTGACGCTCAAGCAGAACATGGCCGATATCGGCGCCCAAGTGGTGGTGGACCTGCTGCGCGGCCGCGGCAAACTCTGAGACCATGACGGCCGATTCCAACGAGATTCCGCAACTCGCGCTCCCGCTGTCGCAATCGCCGGCGGCGGGCAAGCGCGCGCGCCGCATCCTGTGCGGCGTCGACGAGGCCGGGCGCGGGCCGCTGGCGGGGCCGGTGACGGCCGGCGCCGTGGTGCTCAATCCGCGCAAGCCGATCCAGGGGCTGGCCGACTCCAAGGTGCTGACCGCCAGAAAGCGCGAGGCGCTGTACGACGAGATCGTCGAGAAGGCGCTCGCGTGGCATGTGGCCGAAGCCACCGTCGAGGAGATCGGCCGCATCAACATCCTGCATGCGACCATGCTGGCGATGCAGCGCGCCGTGCAGGGCGTGGCCGCGCAAGGGGTGCTGCCCGACCTGGTGCAGGTGGACGGCAACCGTTGTCCGCAGGTGGCGTTCGCGGTGGAGGCCATCGTCAAGGGCGATGCCTTGGTGCCGGCCATCTCGGCGGCATCGATCCTGGCCAAGGTGACACGCGACCGCCAACTGGCCGCCCTGCACATCGCGTTTCCGCAGTACGGCTTTGACGTGCACGCCGGCTACGGCACGCCGCAGCACCTGGCCGCCATCGAGCGGCACGGCGTGACGCCGCATCATCGCCGCTCGTTCGCCCCCGTGCGCCGCGCGCTGGAGGGCGCGCCGCCCTCGGCCGGCGACGCCGTGCCGCAGACCGACGCCAAGACGGCGTGGGCCGACTGACCTTTCGCTCCTCCGCCTCGTGAAGCACATCACCTCCCGCGACAACGCGGTATTCAAGCATTTGAAGGCGCTGTCGGGCTCGACCCAGCAGCGCCGTCGCGCCGGGCAATCGGTCCTCGATGGCATCCACCTGGTGGCGGCCTATCTGGACGCGGGCCATGTGCCGGCGCAGTGCCTGGTCTCGGAGCGGCACCTGGCGCATCCCGAGGTGGCGCCGCTGCTCGCGCGGATCGACCCGCAGAGCGTCGTCCTGCTGGCCGACAGCCTGTTCGCGCAGCTGACGACGGTCGTCAACGGCATCGACCTGATGGCACTGATCGAGACGCCCGAGGGCCATCTGCCGCATCGCATCGAGCACGATTGCGTGATCCTCGACGGCATCCAGGATGCCGGCAACGTCGGTTCGATCCTGCGCTGCGCGGCGGCCGCCGGCGTGCGCGATGTGTTCATGACCACCGGCTGCGCCTTCGCCTGGTCGGCCAAGACGCTGCGCGCGGCGATGGGCGCGCACTTCCATCTCAACGTGGTCGAGCATTGCACGTTCGAATCCGTGCATGCGCGCCTGCATGTGCCGCTGCTGGCGACCTCGTCGCATGCCCGGCACGCCGTGTTCGACATGCCGCTGAACAAGCCGGTCGGCTGGGTGTTCGGCAACGAGGGGGCGGGCGTGTCGGAGCAGTGGCTGTCGGTGACGACGCCCATCTCGATTCCCCAGCCGGGCGGCATGGAGTCGCTCAACGTGGGCGCCGCCGCGGCCATCTGCCTGTTCGAGGCCGTGCGGCAGCGCCGCGTGAACTGAAAATCTCTTTTATAACGTGGCCGCCACCTGGCGGTTTCAACCGCGGGACAGTCCCGCATTGACGTCGCCATTGAGTAATGGAGCATTGGGTGCGGAGCCATTGAGCGCCCCCGATCACCAGACTCAAGGAGACCGCCATGCCGAATCCCGTCCTGGCGCACGTCAATCTTGACCGGCTTCGTCCGGGGCTGGTGGCGCGGCGCAGCTGCCTGCCCTCGTTCTGGGCCATGCTCGCGGCCGCGCTGCGCTATTTCTGGCCGGGCTACTCGCCGTACGACGAGGGCTCGACCGAGCAGGCGCTGGCTTACCTGGCGCTCTCTCCAGCGGCCCAGGCAGCCGCGCACGGCGGCAACTGGGTGCGCGATCCGGCCTGACGCCGGCGCGCGGCGCGCCGATGAAAAACGGCCGGTGCAAGGCCGGCCGTGTTCCGCTGCGGGAGGGGCGGCGCTCAGTACGCGTCGCGCTCCATCTTGATGTCCTGCAGGATGGTGGTGGCGATCTCTTCGATCGACTTGTGCGTGGACGAGAGCCACTTGATGCTCTCGCGGCGCATCAGCGTCTCCGCCTCGTTGACTTCGTAGCGGCAGTTCTCCAGCGCGGCGTATTTGCTGCCCGGGCGCCGTTCGTTGCGGATCTCGGACAGCCGCTGCGGGTCGATCGTCAGCCCGAAGATCTTGTTCTTGTACTCGTACAGCACCGTGGGCAGCTTGCCGCGCTCGAAATCGTCCGGAATCAGCGGGTAGTTGGCCGATTTCACGCCGTACTGCATCGCCAGGTAGAGGCTGGTCGGCGTCTTGCCGCTGCGGGAGACCCCCACCAGGATGACATCCGCTTCGGCCAGGTTCTTGTGCGACTGGCCGTCGTCGTGCGCAAGTGAAAAATTGATCGCTTCGATGCGGTTCTTGTACGCCTCGGTGTCGGCGTTCTGGTGGAAGCGGCCGATGGCGTGGGAGGATTTCAGCCCCAGTTCGCGCTCGAGCGGCTCGATGAAGGTCTGGAACATGTCCAGGATGGTCGCGCGGGCCTGGTGCACGATCCGGTTGGCCTCGGCATCGACCAGCGTGGTGAAGACGATCGGCTTCATCCCTTCCACGTGGAACGCCTCGTTGATCTTGCTGACGGCCACGTGTGCTTTGTCCACCGTATCCACGAACGGAATCCGCACCTGGCGGAATTTCATCTCGAACTGGGCCAGGATGGAGTGGCTGAAGGTTTCTGCGGTGATCCCGGTGCCATCCGACACGATGAATACAGTGCGGATGCCCGGTTTGGCGGCGAGGTCGGTCATCGAAACGAGGGGTTTTTTCCGGCACGCCGGCAGGAAATCGGGCGGCGGCACGGTAGAATAGCGGCGATCGTTTTGCTAAGCAATTCGGGCCGGCCTGCCCAGGCCCGCCTTCCGGATGGTTTAGCTAAGCGATTCGCGCGGCCAGACGACAAGAACACAGTGCCGAACGCATCCGACCGGTTTCCACTTAGTAAGAGGCTTGTATGACCAACCTGTCGATGGACGGCGCCTACGTGCTGCCGTTCGAGCAGTTGCGGATGACCGATGTCGAGGTCGTCGGCGGCAAGAACGCATCGCTGGGCGAGATGATCTCCCAGCTGGACGGCGCCGGCGTGCGCGTTCCGGGCGGCTTTGCCACCACGGCACTGGCTTTCCGCGATTTCCTCCAGCACAACAACCTGACCGAGCGCATTTCCCAGCGCCTGGCCAGCCTGGACGTCGACGACGTCAAGGCGCTGGCCGCGGCCGGCAAGGAAATCCGCGAATGGGTCGTCGTGGCGCCGTTCCAGCCGCGCCTGGAGCAGGAGGTCCGCGAGCATTTCGAGCGCGTCTCCAAGCGCGAAGGCGCCGAGGCCTCGTTCGCGGTGCGCTCGTCGGCCACGGCCGAAGACCTGCCGGACGCCTCGTTCGCCGGTCAGCAGGAGAGCTACCTCAACGTCTCCGGCATCGATGACGTGCTCGACAAGATCAAGCGCGTGTTCGCCTCGCTGTACAACGACCGTGCCATCTCCTATCGCGTGCACAAGGGCTTCGCCCACGACGTGGTGGCACTCTCCGCTGGCATCCAGCGCATGGTGCGCTCGGACTGCGGCGCGTCGGGCGTGATGTTCACGATCGACACCGAATCGGGCTTCCAGGATGTCGTCTTCATCACCTCCAGCTACGGCCTGGGCGAGACGGTGGTGCAGGGCGCGGTCAACCCGGACGAGTTCTACGTGTTCAAGCCGACGCTGGCCATCGGCAAGTACCCGATCATCCGCCGCTCGATCGGCTCCAAGCTGATCAAGATGGAGTTCACGCAAGCCGGCGAGGAAGGCCGCGTCAAGACCGTCGACGTGCCGGGCGAACTGCGCAACCGCTACTCGCTGGTCGACGAAGACGTGGTCGAGCTGGCCAAGTACGCCGTCATCATCGAGAAGCACTACGGCCGCCCGATGGACATCGAGTGGGGCAAGGACGGCAAGGACGGCAAGATCTACATCCTGCAGGCCCGCCCCGAGACGGTGAAGAGCCAGTCGGTCGGCAAGGTCGAGCAGCGCTTCCGCCTGAAAGGCTCGGCGCCGGTGCTGACCACCGGCCGCGCGATCGGCCAGAAGATTGGCACGGGCCCTGTGCGCGTGATCAACGATCCGGCCGAAATGGAGCGCGTGCAACCGGGCGACGTGCTGGTCGCCGACATGACCGACCCGAACTGGGAGCCGGTGATGAAGCGCGCCGCGGCCATCGTCACCAACCGTGGCGGCCGCACCTGTCACGCCGCTATCATCGCGCGTGAGCTGGGCGTGCCGGCCGTGGTCGGCTGCGGCGACGCCACCGACTTGCTGAAGGACGGCACGCTGGTCACCGTGTCCTGCGCCGAGGGCGACGAAGGCAGGATCTACGACGGCCTGCTTGAGACGGAAATCACCGAAGTGCGCCGCGGCGAGATGCCGCCGATCGACGTCAAGATCATGATGAACGTCGGCAACCCGCAGCTGGCCTTCGAGTTCGCGCAGATCCCGAACGGCGGCGTGGGCCTGGCCCGCCTCGAGTTCATCATCAACAACAACATCGGCGTCCACCCGAAGGCGATCCTCGACTACCCGCAAGTCGACAGCGACCTGAAGAAGGCCGTGGAAAGCGTGGCCCGCGGCCATGCCAGCCCGCGCGCGTTCTACGTCGACAAGCTGGCCGAGGGCATTGCGACCATCGCCGCCGCGTTCTATCCGAAGCCCGTGATCGTGCGCCTGTCCGACTTCAAGTCGAACGAGTACAAGAAGCTGATCGGCGGTTCGCGCTACGAGCCGGACGAAGAAAACCCCATGCTGGGCTTCCGCGGCGCCTCGCGCTACATCGCCGAAGACTTCGCCGAAGCCTTCGAGATGGAGTGCCGCGCCATGAAGCGCGTGCGCGAAGAGATGGGTCTGAGCAACGTCGAGATCATGGTGCCGTTCGTGCGCACGCTGGGCCAGGCCGCCATGGTGGTCGACCTGCTGGGCAAGTACGGCCTGAAGCGCGGCGAGAACGACCTGCGCCTGATCATGATGTGCGAAGTGCCGTCCAACGCGATCCTGGCCAAGGAGTTCCTCGAGTACTTCGACGGCTTCTCGATCGGCTCGAACGATCTGACGCAGCTGACGCTGGGCCTGGATCGCGACTCCGGCATGGAACTGCTCGCCAGGGACTTCGACGAGCGCGATCCGGCGGTCAAGTTCATGCTGTCGCGCGCCATCTCGACCGCGAAGTCGATGGGCAAATACGTCGGCATCTGCGGCCAGGGCCCGTCCGACCACCCGGACTTTGCCGAGTGGCTGGCCAAGGAAGGCATCTCGTCCATCTCGCTGAACCCGGATTCGGTGATCGACACCTGGCAGAAGCTGGGTTCGGCCTGATCCCGCTGTAGAAGCGGCGCGCGCCCCGGCGGGTGCGCGCCGACAAGAACGCGAAGTGCCCGGTGGCGTCCAACGCTGGCGGGGGCGGAGCGACCAGCCCCCGCTGACGTGCATCGTCGCGGGGGTTTTTTGTTGGGAGAGGGGGTATGTCGGCGCAAGAGATCGTCTGGTTCACGCTGGCGGTGTTGCTCGTCATCGGCGAGCTGATGACGGGGACGTTCTACCTGCTGATGGTGGCCATCGGGCTGCTGGCGGGCGGGCTGGCCGCACTGGCCGGGCTGGGGTTCCCGGTGCAGGCCGTTCTGGCCGCGCTGGTTGCCGTGATCGGCATTGCCGGGCTGTGGCGCACGCGCTTCGGCCATGCCACGCGCGAGAATGCCGCCCGCAATCGCAACGTCAACCTGGATATCGGCGAGATGCTGCGCGTCGATGCATGGTCGCCCGAGCGGCGCGCGCGCGTGCAGTATCGCGGCGCCGAATGGGATGTCGAACTGGCGCCGCCGGCACCGACCACCGGCGGCGAATTCCGTATCGTCGAGGTGCGCGGCAACGTGCTGGTCGTCGCACCCAAATAGTCTTTTCCATCGACCGGAGGTTTTATGTTCGAGCTGGGGACTCTCGCGCTCATCGTCCTGTTTGCCGCCATCGTACTGATCGCGCAGAGCATCAAGATCGTGCCGCAGCAGCACGCGTGGATCCTGGAGCGGCTGGGCAAGTACCACGCGACGCTGTCGCCGGGGCTCAATATCGTGCTGCCGTTCGTCGACCGGGTGGCCTACAAGCACGTGCTCAAGGAGATCCCGCTGGATGTGCCGAGCCAGGTCTGCATCACCAAGGACAATACGCAGTTGCAGGTCGACGGCATCCTGTACTTCCAGGTGACCGACCCGATGCGCGCTTCATACGGTTCGAGCAACTTCGTCATCGCCATCACGCAGCTCGCGCAGACCACGCTGCGCTCGGTGGTCGGCAAGCTGGAGCTGGACAAGACCTTCGAGGAACGCGAGTTCATCAACCACAGCGTGGTCAATGCGCTGGACGAGGCGGCCTCCAACTGGGGCGTAAAGGTGCTGCGTTACGAGATCAAGGACCTGACGCCGCCCAAGGAGATCCTGCATGCGATGCAGGCGCAGATCACCGCCGAGCGCGAGAAGCGCGCCCTGATCGCGGCATCCGAAGGCAAGCGCCAGGAGCAGATCAACCTGGCCGCCGGCGCCCGCGAGGCCGCGATCCAGAAATCCGAAGGGGAGAGGCAGGCCGCCATCAACCGGGCCCAGGGCGAAGCGGCGGCCATCCTGGCGGTGGCCGAGGCCAACGCGCAGGCGATCCAGAAGGTCGGCCACGCCATCCGCACCGAAGGCGGCATCGACGCGGTCAACCTGAAGGTGGCCGAGGAATACGTGTCGGCGTTCGGCAATCTGGCCAAGCAGGGCAACACGCTGATCGTGCCCGGCAATCTGGGCGACCTGAGCACGATGATCGCGTCGGCGCTGCAGATCGTGAAGCAGCAGCGGCCGAACGCGTAGCGATGCGATGAGGCGCGAGGCGGGTCAGGCCTTCTCGCGCATGAGCCGCGCCTTCTCGCGCTGCCAGTCGCGGTCCTTCTCGGTCTCGCGTTTGTCGTAGAGCTTCTTGCCCTTGGCCAGGCCGATCTCGCACTTCACGCGGCCGCGCGCATAGTGCAGGTTGAGCGGCACGAGCGTATAGCCGCGCTGCTCGACCTTGCCGATCAGCTTCTTGATCTCTTCGGCGTGCAGCAGCAGCTTGCGGGTGCGCGTCGGGTCGGGCTTGACGTGCGTGGAGGCGGATTGCAGCGGGCTGATGTGCGCCCCGATCAGGAACAGCTCGGCGTCGCGGATGACGACGTAGCCTTCCTTGATCTGCACGCGGCCGGCGCGGATGGCCTTCACCTCCCAGCCTTCGAGTGCGATGCCCGCCTCATAGCGCTCTTCGACGAAGTAATCGAAAAAGGCTTTCTTGTTGTCGGCGATGGTCATACTGGGATGTGGCGGTTAGCGCGGAGGATGCGCTGCGATAAAATGGCAAGTTTAACAAATCCGCCGCGGGCCCAAGTGGGCCAACGACAGGAATGCGGTGGGAAACGCTTTCGGATGGCGCATGGCAGACGTTGAGAAAACGGTGTTGATCGGTTACTCGGCCGAACGGATGTTCGACCTGGTCACCAACGTCAAGGACTATCCGAACTTCCTGCCATGGTGCGGTGGCGTGGAAATCTACGAGCAGAGCGACACCTCGCTCGATGCCCGCGTGGACATCGCCTTCAAGGGCATCCACCAGTATTTCCGCACGCGCAACACGCAGACGCGCCCCAGCCACATCGATATGACGTTCGCCGACGGGCCTTTCAAGGCCTTCACCGGCTTCTGGCAATTCACGCCGCTGCGCGCCGATGCGTGCAAGATCAACTTCCACCTGCATTACGAGTTTTCCAGCGTCATCTTGGAAAAGCTGATCGGCCCGGTGTTCAGCATGATCGCCAACACCTTCGTCGATTCCTTCGTCAAGCGCGCCGAGGCTGTCTATGGCGAATCCTGAGCGGATCGACGTGATGGTGTGCCTGGCGACGGTCACGCCGCCGAAACTGGTGCGGGTGCAAGTGAGCGCCACGGCGACGGTGGCCGACGCCGTGCGCGCATCCGGCTTGCTGGAGGGCGCGGGCTTGTCGATCGACGCCTGCAGGCTGGGCGTCTACGGCAAGCGCAAGGCGCCCGACGCGCTGCTGCACGCGCATGACCGGGTGGAGATCACCGGCCCGCTGATCGCCGACCCGAAAGCCGCGCGCCGGCACCGCGTGCGGCGCGTGCGCGCGACGGGCACGCGCGAGGGGTTGAAGTGGCTGCGCAACGAGGCGCCGCCGGAAGACGACGTGGCCGGCTAGCGGCCCGGCCTCAGCTGCAGTTCGCGCTCAGATCGGTCTGATTGCGCTGGATGGCGGCGGCGCGCTGAGCGTCATCCATATAGGAGAGCGTGCCGTCCGCCTGCGGCGTGGCGTAGCGGCGGCCGCCCTGCAGGTACGTGGTTTCGTTGCGCAGGCGCTCGCAGTCGGCCTTGCGGCGCTGGGCCTGCTCGGCCTTCTGCGCGTCTTCCTGCTCGTGCTTGGCGCGATCGGCCAGGCGCTTGCTCAGTTCGGCGTCAGGGTCGGGGGCAGCTTGGCCGGGTTTGGCGGGCGCTTTCGGATCGGCAGCCTTCACGCCGGAGGCCGGCGCGGACAAGGCTTCGTACGCCGTGCTCATCTGCCCGTTCGGATTGCGGACGATGCGGCTCGGCGGGATGGACGGCGGCGGCGCCACGTCGCTGTAAACCATCTGGCCTTTCTCGTCGCGCCATTGCCAGGCCCATTGTGCGTGGACAGGGCAGGCGAGGGCGATGAGGGCGGCGGTAGCCGGCAGCAGGACGTGCAGTCGTTTCATGAAGGTCTCGTTCGATGGCCTGCCGACGGCGCGCTGGCCGACCCGACGACGGCCCCTTGACGCGCACGGGGGCCCGGCGGCGTGATCGCCGCTCGTTGATCTAGGCGACGGCCGGATCCGGCCTGTCGACTCGCCCCCCGGCAAGACGTTCAGTTTAGGCAGAGTTGTCGTCGGCGTGCAAGCGTACCGACCAGCCAACACCCACGATCAGCAAGGCAATCGCCGCCATTTCGAGCGGCCGGGGCCAGCGGTGGTCGTACACGAAGCCGTACGCCAGCGCGAACAGTGTCTCGAACACGATCATCTGGCCGGACAGCGTCAGCGGCAGGCGCCGGGCGGCGATGTTCCACAGGTTGTTGCCGATCAGCGACGCTCCCAGGGCCACCGCGGCATTGACGGCCCAGAAGGTGGTCCAGACCCGTCCGCCGCCTTCCGCCCAGCCGGTGCCGGCAGCCAGCACCGTCGCCGCGGTCAGCGCGGCCGACAGCGCGCCGGTCGAGATGCCGTACAGCGCCGACCACTCGTTGCTGGAGAAATGCGGGTTGCGCTGCAGGTGGCGGGCATTGTCGACGGCGTACCAGGTCCAACTGCACAGTGCGCCCGCCGCGCAGGCGATGCCGGCGATGCGCTGCCAGATCGGGTGCGCGTCGCCGGCGGCCACGGCGTCGTGGCTGAATAGGTCGATGTTGATGCAGGCGATGCCGGCCGCCACTACCAGCAGCGGCCAGGCCAGGCGCGACAGCGGCACCGCGCCATGGTCGCGTCGGCCAAGCACGGTCACGGTGATGGGCAGCACGCCGATGATCAGCGAGACGGGGGCGACGCCGGCCAGTTGCACGCCGAAGGCCAGCAGGACGTAGTAGACGAGGTTGCCGCTGCAGGCCTGCCGCATCAGCGCCAGGCAGTCGTCGCGGGTAAGTTTGCGGACGATGCGCGGGAGGATGGGCGCGGCCGCGAGCGCGGCGATGGCGCCGTAGGCCAGGTAGCGGCCCAGTGCCAGTTCCCACGGGGAGAACGCGGGCAGGGCGCGCGGCGCGATGAAGACCATGCCCCACATGGCGCCGGCCAGCAGGGCGCACAGAACGCCAATTCCCATTCGAACACTCGTTGACGGAAAGCCACGCCGCCGCCAACGGATGCGCCGGTGTGCGAAGAAAAATTTATCAAGCATAGCATGGTCATAACCAAACGTGGCGAGATTCCCGTATAATCCGATTTTGCGCCTAGAGGATTCGCTATGCGTCTTGTCCAGAAAGCACTCACGTTCGATGATGTGCTGCTCGTCCCGGCCTACTCGGCCGTTCTTCCCCGCGATACGTCGCTTCGTACCAAACTCACCCGCACGATCGAGCTCGCCATTCCGCTGGTGTCCGCCGCCATGGACACCGTCACGGAAGCGCGCCTGGCCATCGCCATGGCGCAGCAGGGCGGCATCGGCATCGTTCACAAAAACCTGAAGCCGGAAGAGCAGGCGCGTGAAGTCGCCAAGGTCAAGCGCTTCGAGTCGGGTGTGCTGCGTGATCCGATCACCATCGGCCCGGACATGAAGGTCCGCGATGTGATGGCGCTGTCGGCGCAGCATGGCATCTCGGGTTTCCCGGTGCTGGAAGGCAACAAGGTGGTGGGCATCATCACCAACCGCGACCTGCGCTTCGAAGAAGAGCTGGACGCACCGGTGCGCGCCAAGATGACGCCGGGCGAGAAGCTCGTCACAGTCAGGGAAGGCGCCTCGCTGGAAGAGGCCAAGCGCCTGATGAACAAGCACCGCCTGGAGCGCGTGCTGGTGGTCGACGGCAATTTCGAGTTGCGCGGCCTCATCACCGTCAAGGACATCCAGAAGGCCACCGAGCATCCGCTGGCCTCCAAGGACGAGCGCGGCTCGCTGCGCGTCGGCGCGGCGGTGGGCGTGGGCCCGGACAATGACCTGCGCGTCGAACTGCTGGTCAAGGCCGGCGTGGACGTGATCGTGGTCGATACCGCGCACGGCCACAGCCAGGGCGTGCTGAGCCGCGTGCGCTGGATCAAGGACAAATACCCGCAGGTGCAAGTGATCGGCGGCAACATCGCCACGGCCGAAGCCGCGAAGGCGCTGGTCGACCACGGCGCGGATGGCGTTAAGGTCGGCATCGGCCCGGGCTCGATCTGCACGACGCGGATCGTCGCCGGCGTGGGCGTGCCGCAGATCAGCGCGGTGTCCAACGTGGCCGAGGCGCTCAAGAACACCGGCGTGCCCCTGGTGGCCGACGGCGGCGTGCGCTACTCGGGCGACATCGCCAAGGCACTGGCTGCCGGCGCGCACACCGTGATGATGGGCGGCATGTTCGCCGGCACCGAAGAGGCGCCGGGCGAGGTGTTCCTGTACCAGGGCCGCTCGTACAAGAGCTACCGCGGCATGGGTTCGGTGGGCGCCATGAAGGACGGCGCGGCCGACCGCTACTTCCAGGAAGACAACACCGCCAACGTCGACAAGCTGGTGCCGGAAGGCATCGAGGGCCGCGTCCCGTACAAGGGCTCGGTGCTGCCGATCGTCCATCAGCTCACCGGCGGCATCCGCTCGTCGATGGGCTACTGCGGCTGCGCGTCGATCGCTGAATGGCACGAGAAGAGCCAGTTCGTCCAGATCACTGCCGCCGGCATGCGCGAATCGCACGTGCACGACGTGCAGATCACGAAGGAAGCGCCGAACTATCACCTCGACTGACCGGCGCTCCGGTCATCGCACCCGCGATAGAAGGCACGCAGTACTGACGCCGGGGCGCGGCCGCTCCGGCGGCATTCAATCCGGTGGCCGGCGCACGGGGTGGCCACCCGCAACTGGAGACAATGATGAAAGCGCTTTTGCGACTCGTTCTGTTTCTGGATGCGGCTGTCGCGCTGTGCGTCGGTCTCGTCCTGCTGGCGTCCCCGCTGTCGTCCGTCTTCGGCGCGCTGCAGGTGCCGCAGCCGGACCCGGCGATGTACGGCCAGTTGCTCGGCGTGACGCTGCTCGGCTTGGCCTGGTTGCTGTGGCACGCCACGGTCAATGGGCAGCTGACCACCGCCGTGGCGCAGGTGGTCGGCCATGTGAACCTGGCGGTGGCCGTGCTGGTGATCGCCTGGCTGCTGTTCTTCCATCTGCCGGTGGACGGCGCGGGCCGCATCTGGCTGCCGACCTTTGCCGCCGTGCTGGCGCTGTTCGCCGCCGTGCAGATTCCGGCCTCGCGCCGCGTGCGCCACACCGAGCGCGAACGGGCCACCAAGGCCCGCGAAGAGGCGGCCGCCACGCGTGAACGCGAACGCGCGGGCGCCGAGAGCAAGGAACCCGCCTATATGCCGCCGCCGGGCTACGGCCCCGGCACCGAAGTCGACACGATTGCCGATTCTCTCCCTCCACAACATGCACGACAAAGTCCTCATCCTTGATTTCGGCTCGCAGGTCACGCAGCTGATCGCGCGGCGTGTCCGCGAAGCGCACGTCTACTGCGAGATCCATCCGAACGACGTGTCCGACGCCTTCGTGCGCGAGTTCGCGCCCAAGGCCATCATCCTCTCCGGCAGCCACGCCAGCACCTACGAAGACCAAGATCTGCGCGCCCCGCAGGCGGTATGGGACCTGGGCGTGCCGGTGCTCGGCATCTGCTACGGCATGTTCGCGATGACGGTGCAGCAGGGCGGCAAGGTGGAAGCCAGCGCGCACCGCGAGTTCGGCTATGCCGAAGTGCGCGCGCATGGCCATACCCGTCTGCTGGACGGCATCGAAGATTTCAGCACCCCTGAAGGCCATGGCATGCTGAAGGTGTGGATGAGCCACGGCGACAAGGTCACCGAGATGCCGCCGGGCTTCAAGCTGATGGCCTCTACGCCGAGCTGCCCGATCGCCGGCATGGCCGACGAGGCGCGCGGCTATTACGCCGTGCAGTTCCACCCGGAAGTCACGCACACCGTGCAGGGCCGCGCGCTGCTTGAGCGCTTCGTACTCGAGATCGCCGGCACCAAGCCGGACTGGATCATGCGCGACCACATCGAAGAGGCGGTCAAGTCGATCCGCGAACAGGTGGGCGACGAAGAGGTGATCCTGGGCCTGTCGGGCGGCGTCGATTCGTCGGTGGCCGCGGCGCTGATCCATCGCGCCATCGGCGACCAGCTGACGTGCGTGTTCGTCGATCACGGCCTGCTGCGCCTGAACGAAGGCCAGATGGTGCTCGACATGTTCGAGGGGCGGCTGCATGCCAAGGTCGTACACGTCGATGCGTCCGAGCAATTCCTTGGCCACCTGACCGGCGTGACCGATCCGGAAGCCAAGCGCAAGATCATCGGCCGCGAGTTCGTCGAAGTGTTCCAGGCCGAGGCCAAGAAGCTGACCAATGCGAAGTGGCTGGCGCAGGGCACGATCTACCCGGACGTGATCGAATCGGGCGGCGCCAAGACCAAGAAGGCGACCACGATCAAGAGCCACCACAACGTCGGCGGCCTGCCCGAGACCCTGGGCCTGAAGCTGCTGGAGCCGCTGCGCGACCTGTTCAAGGACGAGGTGCGCGAGCTGGGCGTCGCGCTCGGCCTGCCGCCTGAGATGGTGTACCGCCATCCGTTCCCGGGCCCGGGCTTGGGCGTGCGCATCCTGGGCGAGGTCAAGCGTGAATACGCAGACCTGCTGCGCCGTGCCGATGCCATCTTCATCGAAGAGCTGCGTGGCACCAAGGCCACTGCGCAGGATGCTGTCGCGAGCCTGTGCGCCGAAGACCAGGTCGGCAAGAGCTGGTACGACCTGACCAGCCAGGCGTTTACGGTGTTCCTGCCGGTCAAGTCGGTCGGCGTGATGGGCGACGGCCGCACCTATGACTACGTGGCCGCCCTGCGCGCGGTGCAGACCACCGACTTTATGACGGCACACTGGGCGCACTTGCCGTATGCGCTGCTGGGCCGGGTGTCGAACCGCATCATCAATGAAGTGCGGGGCATCAACCGCGTGGTGTACGACGTGTCGGGCAAGCCGCCGGCCACGATCGAGTGGGAGTGATCCCAGTCTGGCGGATGACTGGCGCCCGTTGATCGGTCTCGCCAAATTCCCGGCAATGAGGCGGTATGGGTGACGGCACTGGAAGTGGTTGAAATGACCGCTTCCAGTGCCGTTGTCACATGGAGCGGGCGACGCCGGGCAAATGCGCCTGAGCGGGGCTGACTTGCCGGTTGTGTTGCCGATCAGAGGCGGTGCATCGCATTGTCATCATGACTCTTGTCGCAGCGATCAACTTGGTCCCCAGTGGGGTGTCAGGGTTAGAGGGAAGGTTGGGGCCTCTTAGCTATGCCGGTGCGATCAGGTTGCTGATCAAGTTGCGGGATCGTCGCGTGCCGTAAGCCTGCTTCCAAATGTCCGAGTTCCTGACTCAGGTATATCTGAGGTCACTTTTCCCTGATTTTTACCCGCAAACGTAGATGGGTATTGGGTTTGCGGGCAATCTCGATGCGCTGTCATTCGCTCGTCACGACAAAGGTGTTGCCAAGTCGGGGGAAGATCTCTAATATTCGCCCCTCGCTGCACGACGCGGCGCTGAAGCGAAAGCGGAAGCGCAGGGGTCGAGGTGGTGGAGAAGCAGTAATGATGCGGGTTTCCGGTCGGCGGGGTAGTAGGAGTCGATAGGGGTTCGCGGCGGTTGGCAGCGAGTTGAGTGATAAAAAATCTTCGACAAGTTGTTGA
The DNA here is from genome assembly GCF_024925465.1 of Ralstonia pseudosolanacearum. Taxonomy (NCBI): domain Bacteria; kingdom Pseudomonadati; phylum Pseudomonadota; class Betaproteobacteria; order Burkholderiales; family Burkholderiaceae; genus Ralstonia; species Ralstonia pseudosolanacearum. The sequence continues at coordinate 1,960,639 of NZ_CP103852.1, forward strand.
CGGCGGTGAAAAAGTTCTGCATAATCTCGTTTCTCTGCTGCAGACAACGCAGCGACGCGATGAACAAAGTTGATCGCGCAGTTCTTTAACAAACAAACAGCCGATAAGTGTGGGCGCTTGATGACGGATGCGGCGAACGTAAGTTCGCTAGCTTACAAGTTATGAAGTGCTCGCACAGAAGTAAGGTTTGAACGAAAGTTCAAGTCAGATTCTGAGAGTGAGCGACCGCTCGTAAAGAGCGAAAACAGCAGATTGAACTGAAGAGTTTGATCCTGGCTCAGATTGAACGCTGGCGGCATGCCTTACACATGCAAGTCGAACGGCAGCGGGGGTAGCTTGCTACCTGCCGGCGAGTGGCGAACGGGTGAGTAATACATCGGAACGTGCCCTGTAGTGGGGGATAACTAGTCGAAAGATTAGCTAATACCGCATACGACCTGAGGGTGAAAGTGGGGGACCGCAAGGCCTCATGCTATAGGAGCGGCCGATGTCTGATTAGCTAGTTGGTGGGGTAAAGGCCCACCAAGGCGACGATCAGTAGCTGGTCTGAGAGGACGATCAGCCACACTGGGACTGAGACACGGCCCAGACTCCTACGGGAGGCAGCAGTGGGGAATTTTGGACAATGGGGGCAACCCTGATCCAGCAATGCCGCGTGTGTGAAGAAGGCCTTCGGGTTGTAAAGCACTTTTGTCCGGAAAGAAATCGCTCTGGTTAATACCTGGAGTGGATGACGGTACCGGAAGAATAAGGACCGGCTAACTACGTGCCAGCAGCCGCGGTAATACGTAGGGTCCAAGCGTTAATCGGAATTACTGGGCGTAAAGCGTGCGCAGGCGGTTGTGCAAGACCGATGTGAAATCCCCGGGCTTAACCTGGGAATTGCATTGGTGACTGCACGGCTAGAGTGTGTCAGAGGGAGGTAGAATTCCACGTGTAGCAGTGAAATGCGTAGAGATGTGGAGGAATACCGATGGCGAAGGCAGCCTCCTGGGATAACACTGACGCTCATGCACGAAAGCGTGGGGAGCAAACAGGATTAGATACCCTGGTAGTCCACGCCCTAAACGATGTCAACTAGTTGTTGGGGATTCATTTCCTTAGTAACGTAGCTAACGCGTGAAGTTGACCGCCTGGGGAGTACGGTCGCAAGATTAAAACTCAAAGGAATTGACGGGGACCCGCACAAGCGGTGGATGATGTGGATTAATTCGATGCAACGCGAAAAACCTTACCTACCCTTGACATGCCACTAACGAAGCAGAGATGCATTAGGTGCTCGAAAGAGAAAGTGGACACAGGTGCTGCATGGCTGTCGTCAGCTCGTGTCGTGAGATGTTGGGTTAAGTCCCGCAACGAGCGCAACCCTTGTCTCTAGTTGCTACGAAAGGGCACTCTAGAGAGACTGCCGGTGACAAACCGGAGGAAGGTGGGGATGACGTCAAGTCCTCATGGCCCTTATGGGTAGGGCTTCACACGTCATACAATGGTGCATACAGAGGGTTGCCAAGCCGCGAGGTGGAGCTAATCCCAGAAAATGCATCGTAGTCCGGATCGTAGTCTGCAACTCGACTACGTGAAGCTGGAATCGCTAGTAATCGCGGATCAGCATGCCGCGGTGAATACGTTCCCGGGTCTTGTACACACCGCCCGTCACACCATGGGAGTGGGTTTTGCCAGAAGTAGTTAGCCTAACCGTAAGGGGGGCGATTACCACGGCAGGGTTCATGACTGGGGTGAAGTCGTAACAAGGTAGCCGTATCGGAAGGTGCGGCTGGATCACCTCCTTTAAGAGCGTGCATCCTAGTTAGGCGTCCACACTTATCGGTTTGTTTGATGTTACAGCCAAGGGTCTGTAGCTCAGGTGGTTAGAGCACCGTCTTGATAAGGCGGGGGTCGTAGGTTCAAGTCCTACCAGACCCACCAAGTTACAGGCGGCGGAGAGCGATCTTGCCGTGAACTGGGGGATTAGCTCAGCTGGGAGAGCACCTGCTTTGCAAGCAGGGGGTCGTCGGTTCGATCCCGTCATCCTCCACCAACACCTTGTGGTTGCCAAACGCAAGCATCGAGCGATCGGTGTTTGCGTTTGGCATTGCCAAGACGAGTAGTAACTCGGCTGTTCTTTAACAATATGGAATGTAGTAAAGGTGTCGCGGCGCGTTGATGAGACGCGCGGTAATAAACGCGACACTGGGTTGTGATTGTATCAACCAGTATTACGAGAGCAATCGAAAGATTGTCTTGGAATACGGCACAACGCGAGAACTCAGCCTATAGCGAGACGTACTCGTTATAGGGTCAAGCGAATAAGTGCATGTGGTGGATGCCTTGGCGATCACAGGCGATGAAGGACGTAGTAGCTTGCGAAAAGCTGCGGGGAGCTGGCAAACGAGCTTTGATCCGCAGATGTCCGAATGGGGAAACCCGGCCCGAATGGGTCATCCCTTGCTGAATACATAGGCAAGGGAGGCGAACGCAGTGAACTGAAACATCTAAGTAGCTGCAGGAAAAGAAATCAACCGAGATTCCCAAAGTAGTGGCGAGCGAAATGGGAACAGCCTTGTACTCTTTAGCAGTATTGTTAGCGGAACGGAATGGAAAGTCCGGCCATAGCGGGTGATAGCCCCGTACGCGAAAACAGTATTGTGGAACTAGGTGTACGACAAGTAGGGCGGGACACGTGAAATCCTGTCTGAAGATGGGGGGACCATCCTCCAAGGCTAAATACTCGTGATCGACCGATAGTGAACCAGTACCGTGAGGGAAAGGCGAAAAGAACCCCGGGAGGGGAGTGAAATAGATCCTGAAACCGCATGCATACAAACAGTCGGAGCCTGGAAACGGGTGACGGCGTACCTTTTGTATAATGGGTCAGCGACTTACATTCAGTGGCAAGCTTAACCGATTAGGGAAGGCGTAGCGAAAGCGAGTCCGAATAGGGCGTTCAGTCGCTGGGTGTAGACCCGAAACCAAGTGATCTATCCATGGCCAGGTTGAAGGTGCGGTAACACGTACTGGAGGACCGAACCCACTAACGTTGAAAAGTTAGGGGATGAGCTGTGGATAGGGGTGAAAGGCTAAACAAACTTGGAAATAGCTGGTTCTCTCCGAAAACTATTTAGGTAGTGCCTCGTGTCTCACCTTCGGGGGTAGAGCACTGTCATGGTTGGGGGGTCTATTGCTGATTACCCCGCCATAGCAAACTCCGAATACCGAAGAGTGCAATCACGGGAGACAGACATCGGGTGCTAACGTCCGGTGTCAAGAGGGAAACAACCCAGACCGCCAGCTAAGGTCCCTAAGATTGGCTAAGTGGGAAACGAAGTGGGAAGGCTAAAACAGTCAGGAGGTTGGCTTAGAAGCAGCCACCCTTTAAAGAAAGCGTAATAGCTCACTGATCGAGTCGTCCTGCGCGGAAGATGTAACGGGGCTAAGCCAGTCACCGAAGCTGCGGATGCACGTAAGTGCATGGTAGGAGAGCGTTCTGTAAGCCTGTGAAGGTGTCTTGTAAAGGATGCTGGAGGTATCAGAAGTGCGAATGCTGACATGAGTAGCGATAAAGGGGGTGAAAGGCCCCCTCGCCGTAAGCCCAAGGTTTCCTACGCAACGTTCATCGGCGTAGGGTGAGTCGGCCCCTAAGGCGAGGCAGAGATGCGTAGCTGATGGGAAGCAGGTTAATATTCCTGCACCGTCGTATGATGCGATGGGGGGACGGATCGCGGAAGGTTGTCCGGGTGTTGGATGTCCCGGTCCTACATTGGAGATGGCACTTAGGCAAATCCGGGTGCGTGATTCAAGGGTGTGGGGCGAGCGACTTTAGGTCGCGAAGCAATTGGAAGTGGTTCCAAGAAAAGCCTCTAAGCTTCAGTCATACGAGACCGTACCGCAAACCGACACAGGTGGGCGAGATGAGTATTCTAAGGCGCTTGAGAGAACTCGGGAGAAGGAACTCGGCAAATTGGTACCGTAACTTCGGGATAAGGTACGCCCTTGTAGTTTGACTGGCTCGCGCCAGAAGGATGAAGGGGTTGCAATAAAATGGTGGCTGCGACTGTTTAATAAAAACACAGCACTCTGCAAACACGAAAGTGGACGTATAGGGTGTGACGCCTGCCCGGTGCCGGAAGATTAAATGATGGGGTGCAAGCTCTTGATTGAAGTCCCGGTAAACGGCGGCCGTAACTATAACGGTCCTAAGGTAGCGAAATTCCTTGTCGGGTAAGTTCCGACCTGCACGAATGGCGTAACGATGGCCACACACTGTCTCCTCCCGAGACTCAGCGAAGTTGAAGTGTTTGTGATGATGCAATCTCCCCGCGGCTAGACGGAAAGACCCCATGAACCTTTACTGTAGCTTTGCATTGGACTTTGAACCGATCTGTGTAGGATAGGTGGGAGGCTTTGAAACCGGGACGCTAGTTTCGGTGGAGCCGACCTTGAAATACCACCCTGGTTTGTTTGAGGTTCTAACCTTGGCCCGTGAATCCGGGTCGGGGACAGTGCATGGTAGGCAGTTTGACTGGGGCGGTCTCCTCCCAAAGTGTAACGGAGGAGTTCGAAGGTACGCTTGGTACGGTCGGACATCGTACCTAAAGTGCAATGGCAAAAGCGTGCTTAACTGCGAGACCGACAAGTCGAGCAGGTGCGAAAGCAGGACATAGTGATCCGGTGGTTCTGTATGGAAGGGCCATCGCTCAACGGATAAAAGGTACTCTGGGGATAACAGGCTGATACCGCCCAAGAGTTCATATCGACGGCGGTGTTTGGCACCTCGATGTCGGCTCATCTCATCCTGGGGCTGTAGCCGGTCCCAAGGGTATGGCTGTTCGCCATTTAAAGAGGTACGTGAGCTGGGTTTAAAACGTCGTGAGACAGTTTGGTCCCTATCTGCCGTGGGCGTTGGAATCTTGACGGGGGCTGCTCCTAGTACGAGAGGACCGGAGTGGACGTACCGCTGGTGTACCTGTTGTCTCGCCAGAGGCATCGCAGGGTAGCTATGTACGGAAGAGATAACCGCTGAAAGCATCTAAGCGGGAAACTCGCCTGAAGATGAGGATTCCCTGGAGACTTGATCTCCCTGAAGGGTCGTTCGAGACCAGGACGTTGATAGGCTGGGTGTGGAAGCGCAGTAATGCGTTCAGCTAACCAGTACTAATTGCCCGTGCGGCTTGATCCTATAACCGGTATGTTTCCGGCTGGGTCTGCCTTGTGCCTGATACAAACTAAAGCACAACCATAAACTACATTCCCATATTGGCGGCGTTGACCCTGTAGTCAGCGACGCGACAAGTCATAGCCTGGTGACCATAGCGAGTCGGTACCACCCCTTCCCATCCCGAACAGGACCGTGAAACGACTCCGCGCCGATGATAGTGCGGATTCCCGTGTGAAAGTAGGTCATCGCCAGGCTCTCCATCAAAACGCCCCAACCTACACCGGTTGGGGCGTTTTACGTTGGGCGTGTCCAACGCACGCAATCTCTCCCCCTGTCCACGAAAAAAGCCACCTCACGGTGGCTTCTGTTGCTGCGCTCCGCCCTTACGCACCCGATGGCGCCTCCCGCTGGCGGCGGTGCATAGCGCTACGCACCCCATAAAGACCATTGAAACAGGCTGACCTTACGTAAGCGCCTCGTGATGGCCGTTAAGATTCTTATAGACAAACTGGATGGAGAGCGGCAGGCTGAAGCCCGCCGCGCGACGTAGGAGTTTGTCGGCGGATCTGAACGAATTGGGGTTGGCAGGATGACGATCGATATCGACAAGCTGGACGAAGCGCAGCTACAGGACTTGAATCGCCGAATTGTGGAGCGGCTGCGCTTTCTGCAGCAGATGCGCGCCCATAACGCGATGCTCAAGCTGTCGATTGGTGATTGCGTCACCTTTACCGGCAACGACGGGCAGGAAGTCCGTGGGCGTGTGGTGCGCTACAACCGCAAGACAGTGACCGTACTCACCGACAGCGGCGAGCAGTGGCGCGTATCGCCCGGGATACTGTGCAAGATGGGATCGGAGAAGGAGATCGTGTCCAACGTGATCACGTTGCCGCGCCCCTGAAGCTCAGGTAGCGCAAGCAGCACTGCTGAGCTGCTTCGCTACATTCCACGGCAAGAGCTCGTCGATGAGATTGATCTTGTGATCGGCGATGCGCGTGAGCACGTAGGTCAGATAGGCGCGCGGGTCGATGCCGTTGAGCTTGCAAGTGCCGATCAACCCGTACATTGCCGCAGCTCTTTCACCGCCGCTGTCGGAGCCCGCAAACAGGAAGTTCTTGCGGCCCAGGCTCACACAGCGCAGGGCGTTCTCGGCGAGGTTGTTGTCTATTTCCACCGCACCGTCATCGCAGTACAACGTCAGTGCGTCCCACTGGTTGAGCGAGTAGTTGATCGCGCGAGTCGTATCCGATTTCGCCGATAGCGTTTCAAGCTTTGCCCTGAGCCAAGCACCGTAGATCTGCAGCAATGGCTTGGATTTTTCCTGGCGCACGCGCAGCCGTTCTTCCGGTGGCTTACCTCGGATGCTGGCCTCAATGGCGTAGAACTCGCCGATAGTGGTCAGCGCCTTCGTGGTCGTCTCAGACGGCGTCTTCACGTGGATATCGTAGAGCTTTTTCCTCGCGTGCGCCATGCATGCAGCTTCTCGGATCGAGCCATCGACGAACAGATCGTTGAAGCCGGCGTAGGCGTCGGCCTGCAGGATGCCTTTGAACTTGGCCAGATGCGTCTTTGGGTGGGTGCCCTCGCGAGTGGCCGAGTAGGCGAACCACACGGCCGGCGGCTCCTTCGAACCGGAGCGGCTGTCGTCCCGCACGTAAGCCCACAGCCGGCCGGTCTTCGTCTTCTTGTTGCCGGGCGCGAGCACGGGGATCGGCGTGTCGTCCGCATGGAGCTTGGTCCCAGCCATCACGTAACGGCGCAGCGCCTCGGTCAGTTGCTCGCACAGCGCTTCGCATTGCCCCACCCAGCGTCCCATGCTGGCCGGATCGAGCATGACACCATCGCGCGCCGCGATCACCGACTGCCGGTACAGCGGCTGATGGTCAGCGTATTTCGAGACGAGGATGTCCGCCAGCAGGCTGGAATGAGCGATGCTGCGATCAATCGGCAGACCGGGCATCGGCGGTTGGGCGATCTTGCCGCAGCACGAACATACCGTCTTGCGCCGGATCGTGCGGATGACCTTGAACGCCGCTGCGATCCGGGCGAGCTGCTCGGAGATATCCTCGCCCAACGCTTGCATCGGCTCGCCGCAATCCGGGCAGGTCGGATCCGGCTCCAAGATATGCTCTTCGCGCAGCAAGTGCTCCGGCAAGGCCTCGCGCGTTGCGCGTTCGGTCGACGTCGATGTGGCAGTACTTTTGCGTCCGGCCGCGATATCGCAAGCCTCGGCCGCACCCCGGCCAGCCGTCAGATCGTCCAACCGAGCTTCGAGCTGTTCGATCTGGCGATCCAATTTCTCAGACTTGCGACCGAACTGCATACGCCTGAGCTTGGCGATCTGCGCCTTCAGGCGCTCGATCTCCAGATCGCGCTCGGCCATGTCCTGCCGTATCTGCTCAAGCGCCAGATCCCGCTGGGCAATCGACGCCTGAGCCTCGATCAGCAAGGCTTTCAGGGCATCGATATCGTCAGGGAGGTCGCCGGCATTATGCATGCGGCGCAGTTTACGGAGATCCCTGACCGTTTACAACATCGTGACGACCTTGTTGGTGCGACGCGGTGCGCGCCAATCGATGCCTTCGAGCAACATCGACAGTTGGGCGGGCGTCAGGTGGAGCTTGCCGCCATCGGCCTGTGGCCATACGAAGCGACCGGCTTCGAGCCGCTTGGCCAGCAGGTACAGCCCATCTCCGGTGGACCAGAGAACTTTGAGCGTATCACCGCGACGCCCCCGGAACACAAACACGTCCCCGCCGAACGGGTTGTCTTCCAGCACCGACTGCACCTTGGCCGCCAGGCCCTGGAACCCGCAACGCATGTCGGTCACGCCAGCAGCGATCCAGATGCGTGTGCCCGCCGGCAGCCCCATCATCGAGACAGCTCGCGAATGAGCAGCCTCAGCATGGCTGGAGAAACGTCGCCGCGAACGCGCAGACGGGCGCGATCAAACTCGACTTCGCAATAGCCCTCACTCGACGGCACAGCTTCGCTGGCCGGCTCGCTCGCCATTAACGCAGGGGCCTCACCAATCACGGTGACCGGCAACAGAGGCGTCTCGTCCGCCGGCGTCAGGTTTAGCAATGGCGGACCATACGCGGCGGCAAGATATTGCCGCCGCCACTTGAACAGCAAGTTGGCGTTGATTTCGTTCTCGCGAGCAATCAAGGCGACCGATGTGCCTGATTCGAACGATCGCTCCACCAACCGCCGCTTGAAGTCGACCGGGAAGTTCGGCCGCCTGTACGTGTCGCCAGCACGGCGCTCACTCAATGTTCTGTCCACGTTGGTATCCACCATAATTTGGTGGGCACCAAATTACCAATCGACTCAAACGGCGTCGAGAACGGTCCTCGCGAGGTGCTTACGACCTTACGGTCAGCGGCTCCGTTGCTGTCTGAGGTACTGCTGGTCGGGCTGCGTGCATCGGCCCGGCCTCCGGCTGGCATATACCGGGTGGATCACTTCCCGTAAGTGTTGCTCCCGGCAGCTTGAGTTACGGCGGTTATGGTGGTCCGGCGTGATGCGTGGAAATGGTGTATAAACGGCGCATCAATGCCGTATGGAGGTGGCCATGAGCGTCCGATTCAATGTGGTGCTGTCCGACGATCTCAACCGGGAAATCGACCGGGTGGCAGAAGAGACGGAAACCAACAAGAGCGAGATCCTGCGCAAGTCGCTGCAGCTATTTCTGGCGGCACGGGAGGGCAAGCGCCGCGGACTCAAGCTTGGGCTCGTTGAACCGACCACGGAGAAGCTGCAGACGGAGATTATCGGTCTGTGAGCACGATCGATCTGAACAATCCGCCGCCCAATCACAACTACAAGGTCTCGGTCGAACGTGAGGAAACGGCCGGCGAGCGGTGGGTGCGGCTGACCAAGGACTTGGCTCTGTTCTTTGCCGCGCTGCTGGTGTTCGGCATGATCGTGCTGCTATGCTATCGCGCGCTGTCGTCGCCGCAGACGTCAGCGGAAGAGAAGAAGTGGGCCATGTCGGTGCTCACGGCGGCGGCTGGCGGCATCATTGGTTATCTGATCCGTAAATGACCGCAAACTTTCTTGCCCGCACGTACATAGCCCGCATGACGCGGGCTTTTTGTTGGGTAACTTCCAGCTAAACCGGATGCAAGGTGAAGGGCGCCCGAGAGAGCGGTGTCCAGTCGATGCCTGTTCATTCTCTCGTGGATAGTTGTGCCCTTGCGAGGGCGGGCTGCTGCTTGTTCTTGCCTTGACCGTGCACAGCTCGTCGGCCGCTGTGTATGGAAGCGGGAGTGGCCCACAGGCTAGCGGAGTGTTGCGTCGGTTTGTACTTGGCTTGCCAGCACGGCCATGAGCGCCGCAGCCAGTTCGTCGGGCGTATCGGCGCTGCGCCGTAGGAGGCCGACCGGCTCCTTGGTGGCGGAGGTCGGCAAGTCCAGCCGTACCAGCCAACCGTGCTCCATGTCGTCGCGAGCGGCGCGCTCGGGCGTGATCCAGACGGCGTCGGAGCGGCAGGCCAGTAGCCGCGCAACCGATACGGAGAGGGTCTCCGTTACCCCGGGCGGCAGGCGCAGCCCGTGCGTCTGGAACAGCGCCTCGGTGTGGTGGCGTGGCACGGTGCCGGGAGGGGAGATCACCAGCGGGTAGTCCAGGACTGCCGGCAGCGATGCCGAGGCGCCGGGTTCGGCCATCAGCGGATGGCCGGGGCGCACCACCAGCGCCAGCGGCTCGGCATACAGCAATTCGAAGGACAGCCCCTGCATCATGGCCGGCTCGGCCATGCGACCGACCACCAGATCCAGCTCGCCGGCCTTGAGCGCCGCCAGCAGGTCGGCATTGGTGCCGGTGCGCAGGCGCACGCCGGCGTGCGGGCGCAGCGCATGCAGCCGGGCGATGGCCTCGGGCAGCAGGCCGCTCGCCACGGTGGGCAGGGCACCGATCTCGAGTATCGGTGGTGCCGGTTCGCCGGTACCGCCCAGCGCGGTGGCGGCGGCATCCAGCGCCTGCGTGGCGCCCACCGCATAGCGCAGGAAGTGCTCGCCGGCGGCGGTCAGGCGTGCGCCGTGGCGGCCACGCTCGACCAACTGCGCGCCCGACAGTGCCTCCAGTTCGCCCAGGGTTTTGGAGATGGCCGGCTGGCTCAGGTGCAGCCGTTCGGCGGCACGGCGCAGGTTGCGCTCCTGGGCGATGGCGACGAAGCAAGTGAGATGGCGGAAGCGGATGCGTGATTGCAGCGCCTCACCCTCACCGGAAGCGACGGGATTTTCCATAACGTCTGGTTATCGATTTTTCGATCAGAAGTCAATTTACTTCACTTTTTTGCCGCTATACAGTGGCTTCAGATCGATTCGATTTCAGGAGACGCTCCGTGACGATCCCGTATTCGGGCACCGGCGAATTCGCCCAGCGCGACACCGCGCTGCATCCGCCCGCGCTGACCCCCGGCTACAAAACCAGCGTGCTGCGCTCGCCGCGCAACGCCCTGATCTCGACACTCAATACGCTGTCGGAGACCACCGCGCCGGTCTTCCACGCCGACGACCTCGGCCCGCTCGACAACGACCTGATCCTCAACTATGCCAAGGGCGACCTGCCTATCGGTGAGCGCATCATCGTGCACGGCTATGTGCGCGACGAATTCGGCCGCCCGGTGCCCAACGCGCTGGTCGAGGTGTGGCAGGCCAACGCCGGCGGCCGGTATCGCCACAAGAAGGACCAGTACATCGCGCCGATCGACCCCAACTTTGGCGGCTGCGGCCGCATGCTGACGGATGCCAACGGCTACTACGCCTATCGCACCATCAAGCCGGGCCCGTATCCGTGGCGCAATCGCATCAACGACTGGCGGCCTTCGCACATCCATTACTCGCTGTGCGGCGATGGCTGGGCGCAGCGTTTGATCACGCAGATGTATTTCGAGGGCGATCCGCTGATCGCGCAGTGCCCGATCATCCGGACCATCCCCAATGAGACGCAGGTGCGCGGCCTCATTGCGCTGCTCGACACGGCCAATCACGTGCCGCTGGATGCGCGCTGCTACCGCTTCGACATTACGCTGCGCGGCCGCCGCGCCACGCATTTCGAGAACGCCTTGCCGAGAGCCCGATGATGACGATGACCACGCTGCGGGAATCCCTGGAACGCGCCCAGGCGACGGCCCCGACCACGACCCCGCCGTTCGTGCACTACGACGAGACCGCCTCGCAGACGGGCGGCCCGTATGTGCACATCGGCCTGGCGCCTCGTCAGGCGGGGTTCGATATCTACGAGAAGGCATTCGGCAATGTGTTGACCACGCCCGCCACGCGCGGCGAGCGCATCAAGCTGGAAGGCCGGGTTCATGACGGCTCCGGCACGCTGGTGCGCGACGTGCTGATCGAGATCTGGCAGGCCAACGCCGACGGCAAATACGCGCACCCCGGCGACCGTCAAGACAAGTCCATCGACCCGACCTTCCGGGGCTGGGGCCGCACCGGCGCCGATTTCGACACGGGCATCTACCGTTTCGAGACCATCAAGCCCGGTGCCGTGGCGGGGCGCGGGGCAGCGGTGCAGGCACCGCACATCTGCATGATGCTGTTCGCGCGCGGCATCAACCTGGGGCTGCACACCCGCGTGTACTTCAGCGACGAGGCCGAGGCCAACAGCCGCGATCCGGTACTGACCGGCATCGAGTGGGAAGTGCGCCGCCAGACCCTGATCGCGCGGCGCGATGAACGCAACGGCGAGGTGGTCTACACCTTCGACGTGCGCCTGCAGGATACGCCGGACGGCGGTGCCGAAACGGTCTTCTTCGATATCTGAGCGCCGCACGGGTGACATGGACGCCCGGCAGTTGCGCGCTGCCGGGCGCTTTTCTGTGCGCGGGCCGCGCATCATGAATCATGGGCAGGATGTCACCTGGCCGTCGATAATGGACAGATTCCGACTCACGCGCCATGCCATTCTGATGTGACCCAACTTACGCTGCCCGGATTCGAAGCGATACCGCAGGTGCCCGCGCACCGCCTGTTCCTGGCGGTCAAGCCCGATGCGGATGCGGCCAGACGCATCGCGCAGCGGGTTGCGCTGCTGCGGCCGGAAGTCGGCTTCAAGGCCAGGCCGCTGCGCGTGGAGCGGTTGCATGTCACGCTGCATCACCTGGGGGATTTCGTCGAACTGCCGGACACCCTGGTGGCGCGTGTCTGCGAGGCCGCGGCCGGCGTTGCGCTGCCGCCGTTCGAGGTGACATTCGACCAGGTGGTGAGCTTCCACGGCCGGCGCGACCACCGGCCCTTCGTCCTGACGGGCGGTGTCGGCCTGCATGCCTTGATCGACTTCCAGCACGCGCTGGGCGCTGCGCTCGAGCGCGCCGGGCTGCGTGTTCCGCAGGCGCGCTTTGTGCCGCATGTCACCCTGCTGTACGACCGCGGCGGCTTTGCGCCGAAGCCGGTCGAGCCGATCACCTGGACGGTGCGCGAGTTCGTGCTGATCGACAGCTGGCTCGGCAGGACGCGCTATGACGAGAAGGGGCGATGGCCGCTGCGGGAGGGCGGCCTATTGTCCTGAGCGGTCCTGAGCGTCGGTTGGATCCGGCTGTATCAGGCGGACGTGTCGGGCAGTGCGCAGTTGTCGGGGCCGCAGGCCGGCGCGGTGTCATGCGCGCCGGCTGCCGCGGGCGCCGCGGTGCCGGCCGCGAGATGCTGTGCCAGTGCCTGTGCCCAGGCCTCGGGACGGCCCAGCCAGGCGCCGGCATCCACCACGCCCATCCGGCCCTCGTCGTCTTCCAGCACGAAGGTGGGGTAACCCTGGCCGCCCACGCGATCGAGCAGGCGCCGGCTGGCGGCGATGTGCTGCTGCGTGAGCGCGCCGGACTGCCGCGCGCATTCGGCATCGAACACGTCGGCGGGCAGGCCGAGGTCGACGGCCAGTTCGCGCAGGACCGGCGCATCGGCGATGCGCCGGCCTTCTTCATAGTGCGCGCGCTGCACCCTGTGGATCATGTCGAGGCCGCGTCCGCCAATGGCCTGTGCCGCCAGCGCTGCGGTGATCGGCGGTTCGGAGTCCATTACGGCGGTGGTGTCGCGCAGCAGGCCTTCGAAGTAGGGTGTGCCGAAGGGCTGGCCGGTCAGCTCGGCGATGCGGTGGTCGTGCGGCATCACGTAGCTGCGCCATTGCGGCGTCACCGTGCGGCGGTTGGGGCCGGCCAGCATGCCACCGCCGTGGAAGGCGACGGCGAGGCCCGGTACCGTGCGGGCCGCTTCCACCAGCGGCGCGGCGCCGTAGCACCAGCCGCACAGCGGGTCGAAGATGTAGTGCAAGGTTGCCATCTGGCGTCTCCAGGATTGTGCAGGGTGCCTGTCGGGTGCTGCGCGTTGCAGGTTGGGGCGATGCCGCGTCTGCTCAAGCTTGCATGAGCGCGATGTTCGTGCCGAGGTGGCACGTCGATCTACGGGCGCGGTGCGGCGGCAGTGTACTGCAAGGTGCCGGTTGGCCGAGCGCGCTGGATTGTCTGGCGGCGTGGTTTCAGGGGCTGCTGAGCGCCGCCTGGGTGGTCAGCGCGGCGCCGCCTGCCACGGGCGGCCGATGACGAGCAGGACCAGGGCCAGTCCGCAGAATACGGCGCCGGCGTGGAAGGTGGCGGCGGCGCCGTGGGCATCCCACAGCCAGCCGGCCAGGGCGCTGGCCACCAGCATGGCGATGCCGCTGACCAGGTTGAAGGCGCCGTAGGCGGTGCCGCGCAGGTCGGCGGGGGCGGTGTCGGCCACCATGGTGGCCAGCAGCCCCTGCGTGATGCCCATATGGACGCCCCACAGCGCGACGCCCGCCAGCACGGCGCCCCAGTGGTCGGTGGCGCCGAGCACGAGGTCCGCGGCGATCAGCACGACGAGGCCCAGCGCCAGCAGACCGGTATGGCTGACGCGGTCCGACAGCTTGCCGAACGGATAGGCGGACAGCGCATAGACCACGTTCATCGCTACCATCACCAGCGGCACCAGCGCGATCGGCACGCCGCCCCGCTGGGCGCGCAGCACGAGAAACGCTTCGCTGAAGCGGGCGAGCGTGAAGACGGCGCCGATGGCGACGACCCACCAGTAGGCCCGGGTGAGCCGCCGCAGGTTGGCGCGGCGGATCGGGTTGGCGCGGTGCGTGGCGGCCCGGGCCGCCGGTTCGCGCAGGCCGAAGACCAGCAGCGCTACCGAGAGCAGGCCCGGCACCACCGCCACCCAGAACACCGCGCGGAAATCGTTCGCCCACCGCAGCATCAGCCCGACCGCCAGCAGCGGCCCGAGGAACGCGCCCACGGTGTCGAGCGATTGCCGCAGCCCGAAGGCCGCGCCGCGCAGTTCCGGCGGGGCGATGTCGGCGACCAGCGCATCGCGCGGTGCGCCGCGCACGCCCTTGCCGACGCGGTCCAGCAGCCGCGCCGCCAGCACCAGGCCCGCGGTGGGGGCCAGCGCGAACAGCGGCTTGGACAGGGCGCCCAGCGCGTAGCCGAACACCGCCAGCCCCTTGCGCCTGCCGAGGTAGTCGCTGAGCGCGCCGGAGAAGATCTTGACGATCAGCGCCGTCGATTCGGCCAGCCCTTCGACGAGGCCGACCGTGAGCGCGCTCGCGCCCAGCGCCGAGACCATGAACATCGGCAGCAGGCTGTGGATCATCTCGGAGGCGACGTCCATCAGCAGGCTGACGCCGCCCAGGATCCAGATGCCGGGCGGCAGGCGGCGCAGGACATCGGGGCGCGGGTTTGCGGTCATGGGGTGACGGACGCCAGTTCGGTGAGAAAGCGCTCGGTCTGCGCGAGCACGCCGGTGCGCACGCTGCTCCAGACCCGGCCGGAGAAGTCGTGCGGCAGGATCGCCTCGACCTGGTCGAGACCCGCCGGCACGCGCTCGACCAGCGCCAGCATGCCGGCGAACGCGTCCGGCACGCCGGATTGTGCCGCCAGCGCCTGCCAGTGGCGCAGGTGGATGTCGGTCAGCCGCGCATGCGCGTTCTTGCCGCGCAGGGCCATCGCCAGCCGCGCGCGATAGGGCGACAGCTGGTTCGGCCCGTCGCCCATGATCGGCCAGACCGAGAGCACGTCGTACAGCGGCGTCATGCGGAAACGCCCGCCGCGCCCGATCGCCAGCGAGAAGTTTTTCGCGTGCCCGTCGGTGGCGGCCAGCAGCCAGAAGGCAAGTTGCGCCAGCACGAAGCGGCGCTTGTCGTCGATGGCGTGTTCGGACGCGGACAGCAGGTCGAGGCAGGTGCGCATGCCGGGGCCGCCGTCGTTTTCATATTTGCGGTGCGCGGGCGTGCCGGTGGCCTGGCAGAAGTCTTCCTGCGGCAGGCGCGCGATCCAGGCGTTGCCCGGCATCCAGCGGCGGTCGAAGCGCTCGACCGCCAGCACTTTGCTGGTGCCGAAGCGAGCCATCTCGGTGTGCGCCACCTCCAGCCCCCAGGCCGTCAGCAGTTGCGCGCACAGCCATTCGTTGTCGACCGAGTCCTGCATGTCGGCGCGGATGTTGCCGATCAGCCCCAGCGGCAGCTTGAGGATGTGCGTGGTGGGCGTGGCGCCCAGCGGCCGGTGCCAGGCATCGCCGATGCGCAGCAGGGCGGTCTTCTCCTGCGCGCCGGCAATGGAGATGCGGAAGGCGTCGGGGTCGCCGGCGTCCTCGCCCAGCGCGGGTGTGGCGGTGAGATTGCGCAGCAGCGCGTCGACCTGGCTGTCTGTGAGCGGCTCGCTGTCGATGCGGTCGTAGCCGGTGGGCGCCATGCCGGGCGGCAGCAGTTGCACGGCGCCCACGCAGTCGCGGCCGATGGCGGCCAGCAATTCGGCGGCATCCGTGGAGGCGAGGCTGAAGCGGCGCCGCACGCGCTCGCGGATCGGCTGGGCCTCGGGCAGCAGGTTGTCGAAGTAGTCGTCGACCACCTGGCCGCGCAGCTCGGGCACACCGGCCGGGATCGGCAGCGACAGCGACAGCGGCCGCATGTTGGGCGAGCGCAACCAGGCGTCGTCATAGCGCAGGATCGGCACGCCGGCGCGGCTGGCTGTCCAGATGCCGACGGGCTCGCCGTTCATCCACAGATGCAGTTCGGGATGCGCCATGGCTTACCAGTCGGCGGGCGCGGCGGAGGGGCCGCCGGCGGGTGCGGACGTGCGCAGCGTCAGCTGCGCGCCGAGCGCGTGCAGGATGCGCAGCAACTGCTCGAAGCCGACCGCGCCCGGGTCTTTTTCGATGTCGGCGATGCGGTTCTGGCTGACGCCCAGCAACGCGCCCAGTTGGGCCTGCGTGAGTCCGCGCGCCTTGCGCAACGATTTCAGATGCGCCGACAACTGCGGCGCCGAGGAGAGCAGGGACTCCATGGATATCACCTCAAGACGATATTTGTAATTTATCGCTTTAGGGTGATAAATGCAAGATATCGCCGTTGGGCGATCAATGCGTCGTATCGTTCCGGGGCGCGCTTCAGGCAAGCGTCGGGGCAAACGGCGCAAACAGGCCGTTGAGCCTGGCCGTGCCCGCGGCATCGTGCGCGAAGGCGAACGTCCCCGTGGCGCGGAGTTCCTCGGCGGCGCGCAGGAAGGCGCCCAGCGCCGCGCGGGCCAGGGCGCCGCCCACGCTGACGCGCTTGACGCCCAGCGTCGCCAGTTCGGCCACGCTCAGGTTGCCGTCGGCAAAGCCCATCAGCACGTTGACGGGGCGATCGACCTCGCGCAGCACGGTGGCGATCTCTTCGCGCGTCTTCAGGCCGGGGGCGTAGAGCACGTCGGCGCCCGCGTCCTGGTAGGTCTGCAGGCGGCGGATGGTGTCGGCGAGGTCGTTGCGGCCGTGCAGGTGGTTCTCCGCCCGCGCGGTGAGCGTGAAGGGGAAGGGCAGCGAACGGGCGGCTTCGACGGCGGCCCGGATCCGCTCGGCCGCGGCTTCGAGCGGATAGATGGGGGTGTCGGCCCGGCCCGTGGCATCTTCGATCGAACCGCCGACGATGCCGGTCGCGCCCGCCAGGCGGATGGTCTCGGCCACCGTCTGGGGATCGTCGCCGAAACCGTTCTCCAGGTCGGCGGCCACGGGCAGGTCGGTGGCGGCGGCCAGGTCCGCCACGTGCGCGAGGATGGCATCGCGGCCGGCGCCGTAATCCGGCAGCCCGCGCGAGAACGCGAAGCCGGCGCTGGTGCTGGTGAGCGCCTCGAAGCCCAGCACCGCCAGCAGGCGGGCCGAGCCCGGGTCCCACGGGTTGGGAATGACGAAGGCGCCGCTGCGTTCGTGCAGGGCGCGGAAGGCCTGGGCTTTTTCGGTCTGGGTCGGCATGGCGGGTTGAGGGAGGGGTGTCGGGGGAGGTGCGGTACGCCGCGCGGCGGCACAGGCGAGCGCGTTGTCCAGGCGGTCGTTGTCCCGGAACATCGCGTCGCCGACAAAGAGCGTGGGAGCGCCAACGATGCCACGAATCTGCGCGGCGTGGGCGATGGCGACGCTGGTCTTCGGGGCGTGGTTGACGCCGGAGGGCGCGTTCCCGTTTGTGATGCTGGCGGCCTTCTGCGGATCGTCGCGATTTGTGAAACAATACCGGGTTGATCACTGGTACGGTTTGCGCGGGAATCAGCAGTTTCCTGTGAATGCCACCGTTCAGACATGACTTACGCCGTCAAGGAAATCTTCTACACGCTGCAGGGCGAGGGTGCCAACACCGGCCGCGCAGCCGTGTTCTGCCGCTTCGCGGGCTGCAACCTGTGGAGCGGCCGCGAGGCCGACCGCGCCACCGCCATCTGCCAGTTCTGTGACACCGATTTCGTCGGCACGGACGGCACGCTGGGCGGCAAATATCCCACCGCCGATGCGCTTGCCGATACCGTCGCCGCCCAATGGCCGGCCGCGGCCACGGGCGGCCGGCCGCTGGTGGTCTGCACCGGCGGCGAGCCGCTGCTGCAGCTCGACCGGCTCCTGATCGACGCGCTGCACGCGCGCGGCTTCGAGATCGCCATCGAGACCAATGGCACCCTCGCCGTGCCGGACGGCATCGACTGGGTTTGCGTGAGCCCGAAACTGGGCGCCGAACTGGTCGTCACCCGCGGCGACGAGCTCAAGGTGGTGATCCCGCAGCCGGGCCAGGACCTCGACGCCTACGAACGGCTGGATTTCCGGCACTTCTTCCTGCAGCCCATGGATGGGCCGCTGGCGCGCCAGAATACGGCGCTGGCCGTCGAGCTGTGCCAGCGCCGTCCGCGCTGGCATCTGTCGCTGCAAACCCATAAGATGCTGGGCATCCGCTGAAGGCGGCTGCATCCCAGTTCCATCCGATCCAGCCGTTGCGCGGCCCGCGCTGCCGCCACCTCGCTCCATGACCAAGACCGTTTCCATCACGCGCCGGCTCGAATTCGATGCCGGCCACCGCATCCCGGGCCACGCCGGCCAATGCCGCAATCTGCACGGCCACCGCTACCAGCTCGAGCTGACGCTGTCCGGCGACGTGCTGCACAACGACAAGGCCACCGATGACGGCATGATTCTCGACTTCGGCGACGTGAAGACGCTCGCCGCCAAGCACCTGGTCGAGCTGTGGGACCATGCTTTCCTGGTCTATCGCGGCGACACCAAGGTGGTCGAGTTCCTCGAAGGCATGGAGGGCGGCCACAAGACCGTGGTGCTGGACGACGTGCCCACCGTCGAGAACCTCGCGCAGATCGCGTTCGACATCCTCGAGCCGGTGTTCCGCAACGTCTACGGGCACCACCTGCGGCTGTCCAAGCTGGTGCTGTACGAAACCCCCAATTGCTGGGCGGACGTGAAGCTCGCGCGTCCGCACGAGCAGGATTGACCCGGCCCATCCGACCCGCATGACGACACCCCACGTGCTGACGCCGCCGCCAGGCATGTCCGCCCACGAGCGCGACAGCTACTGGATGCAGCAGGCGCTGGTGCAGGCCCGCCTGGCGTGGGGCGAGGGCGAGGTGCCGGTGGGCGCGGTGGTGGTGCGGGGCAATGAGATCGTCGGGGTCGGCTACAACGCGCCGATCGGTACGCACGATCCGTCCGCTCATGCCGAGATGCGCGCGCTGCGGCAGGCCGCCGTCAGGCTGGGCAATTACCGCCTGCCCGAATGCGAAGTGTTCGTGACGCTGGAGCCGTGCGTGATGTGCGCGGGCGCCATGCTGCACGCCCGCGTGGCGCGCGTCGTCTACGGCGCGCCCGATCCCAAGACCGGCGCGGCCGGCAGCGTGCTGGACCTGTTTGCCGAGACGCGCCTGAACCACCAGACCGCCATCATCGGCAGCGTGCTCGCGCAGGACTGCGGCGACATGCTGCGCGCCTTCTTCGCCGAGCGCCGCGCCAGCCAGCGCGCCGCGCGCATGGCTTCCGCCTCCGACGATTCCGCTTCCGCCGCATGACCACTGTCCGCCTGATCGCGCCCTCCGGCTATCCGAACGATTCCGCCATCGCCGAGCGTGGCGTGGCGTTCCTGCAGGGGCAGGGCTGCACGGTGGTCAACCAGGCGAGCCTGGCGCGCCAGCACCAGCGCTTTGCCGGCGGCGAGCTGGCGCGGCTGGCCGATCTGCACCAGATCGGCACCGGCGGCGGCCAGGAGATCGCCATGGCCATCCGCGGCGGCTACGGGCTGACGCGGCTGCTGGACCACATCGACTTCATCGGCATCGGCCGGCGCGCGCAGGCGACCGACGCCATCATCGTCGGCCACAGCGATTTCACCGCGTTCTCGCTGGCCTACCTGGCCGCGACCGGCGGCGTGACCTTCGCCGGCCCGCACGTGTGCTCGGACTTCGGGCTGGAGGCGGTCGATCCGTTCATGGTCGAGCACTTCTGGGGCATCCTGCGCAATCCGGCCTACACCCTGCGGGTGGATGCGCCGCAGCCCGGCGACTGCGCGCGTCCGGGCCGCTACGCCGGCACGCTGTGGGGCGGCAACCTGGCGATGCTGTGCAGCCTGGTCGGCACGCCGTATCTGCCGGACATCCGTGACGGCATCCTCTTCGTCGAGGACATCAACGAGCATCCCTACCGCGTCGAGCGGATGCTGCTGCAGCTGCAGCAGGCCGGCGTGCTGGAGGCGCAGCAGGCGCTGGTGCTGGGCGATTTTTCCGGCTACAAGACCACGCCCTACGATGCCGGCTACGACTTCGGCGCCATGCTCGCCTACCTGGCCGAGCACCTGTCGATCCCGGTGGTCAGCGGCCTGCCGTTCGGCCATTGCCCGACCAAGGCGACGCTGCCTGTCGGCGCGCAGGCCGAGCTGGATGTGGACGCAGAGGGCTTCACCTTGCGCCTGTCGGGCTATCCGACGCTGCCCGGTTAGCCGGGCGACCATCCGCGTCACCGGCGGGTGGTAAAATTCCAGGTTTTCCAGATGGCGTCTGGCCTGTCACTGTGCCGGCGCCGCTCACCGCTTTTTTCATCAGGGTTTCCACGTGCTTTCCACCGCCAACATCACCATGCAGTTCGGGCCCAAGCCCTTGTTCGAGAACATCTCGGTCAAGTTCGGTGAGGGCAATCGCTATGGCCTGATCGGCGCCAACGGCTGCGGCAAGTCGACCTTCATGAAGATCCTGGGCGGCGATCTGGAGTCGTCGGGCGGCAATGTGATGCTGGAGCCGGGCGTGCGCCTGGGCAAGCTGCGCCAGGACCAGTTCGCCTACGAAGACATGCGCGTGCTGGACGTGGTGATGATGGGCCACACCGAGATGTGGGCCGCCGCGCAGGAGCGCGACGCCATCTACGCCAATCTGGAAGCGACCGATGACGACTACATGAAGGCCGCCGACCTGGAGGCCAAGTACGCCGAATACGACGGCTACACCGCTGAAGCCCGCGCGGGCGAACTGCTGCTCGGCGTCGGCATTCCGATCGATCAGCACAACGGCCCGATGAGCAGCGTCGCCCCCGGCTGGAAGCTGCGCGTGCTGCTGGCGCAGGCGCTGTTCTCGAATCCGGACGTGCTGCTGCTGGACGAGCCGACCAACAACCTCGACATCAACACGATCCGCTGGCTGGAATCGGTGCTCAACGAGCGCAATTCCACCATGATCATCATCTCCCACGATCGCCACTTCCTGAACTCGGTCTGCACCCACATGGCCGACATGGACTACGGCACGCTCAAGGTCTACCCGGGCAACTACGACGACTACATGGAAGCCTCCATGCAGGCGCGCGAACGCCAGCAGGCCGCCAATGCGCGCGCCAAGGAGCGCATCTCCGACCTGCAGGACTTCGTGCGCCGCTTCTCGGCCAACAAGTCGAAGGCCCGTCAGGCCACGTCGCGCTTGAAGATGATCGACAAGATCAAGGTGGAAGACATCAAGCCGTCGTCGCGCCAGAACCCGTTCGTTCGCTTCGAATTCGAGAAGAAGCTGCACAACCTGGCAGTGGAAACCGAGAACGCGCGCAAGACGTACGACCGCAAGATCTTCGACGGCCTGACCATGGCCGTGCGAGCGGGCGAGCGGATCGCCATCATCGGCGAGAACGGCGCGGGCAAGACCACACTGCTGCGCTCGCTGCTCAACCACTCGGTCAAGACCGGTGTGCAGCGCGGCATCGAGATCGACGGCGGCAGCGTCAAGTGGGCTGAAAACGCCAACGTCGGCTACATGCCGCAGGACACCTACGAAGAGTTCCCCGAAGACCGCGACCTGATGGACTGGATGAGCCAGTGGACGCAGGCCGGCGACGATGACCAATCGCTGCGCGGCACGATGGGCCGCCTGCTGTTCTCGGCCGACGACATCAAGAAGAACGTCAAGGTCCTCTCCGGTGGTGAGAAGGGCCGCATGATCTGGGGCAAGCTGATGCTGGGCCGCCACAACGTGCTGGCGCTGGACGAGCCGACCAACCACATGGACATGGAGTCGATCGAGTCGCTGCAGATCGCGCTGGACAAGTTCGAGGGCACGCTGATCTTCGTGTCGCACGACCGCGAGTTGATCAGCGGCCTGGCCACGCGCGTGATCGAAGTGCGCCCGAACGGCACGCTCACGGATTACCTTGGCACGTATGACGAGTATCTGCAGAGCCAGGGCGTGGAGGTCTGAGCGTCGCCATTGCCGATCTGCCAGGAAGGAGGCCGCGTTACAGCGGCCTTTTTTTTCGCGCGGGCGCTGGAATCCAGACCTTCGAATCGCGCTACCCGGTTCACGTTAATCCTTCATCCCGGTAGCGCGCTGCGTGTTTCGAACCTATACCGTCAGCACAGGCATCGGCATCCAGTTCCAATGGAAGATGCCGAGGGCAATCAGGATGCCCCGGATCGCAGGCGTCATGCGAGAACAGAAATCGGGCACCTAGCCCGTGGCCGGGTGTGCCCCCTTGTGCATCCGATGGGAGGTCAGTCATGCGATTGGAGACGGCGGCCGTGCTGGCCGGTCTTGTGCTGACGGCAGGTGCCGCCCTGGCCGCGACGGCAGAGCAACGCGACCTCAACCCGACCCGCGACCCCGACGTACAGCGCGGGATCGACGACACGCGGCGGGAACTCCTGCAAAAGCGCCAGGACGAGAACAACCGCAGCACCAACACCGACGCCGCCAACAAGGACCGGCCCGAAACGGATGCGGGGCATCACGAGACCGATCACACCCAGGACGTCGAGATCGACCAGGGCACCTACAAGCTGCGGGGGCAGAAGTAGCCGTGCCGGGAACGCGCTTGCGGCAGGGCGCGCAGGATCAGCTTGTCGCCTCGTCGATCAGCAGGTCGAGCTGCGCGATCACATTGCTGGTATCCGGTTCGCCGCGTGCCTTGGCCAGGGCAGCCTTGAGCGTGTCGCGCAGGGCGATCAGTTCGGCGAGGCTGGCAGCTTTTTCGACCTGCATTTCGAGCAGGTAGCCGCGCAGGCCGAGGTGGCGGCTGATGGCCTCGGTGTAGAAGCGGTAGAGGCGTTGGTAGCCTTCGACGCCGTGGCCGTCGGCCGGGGTGCGCGCCGGGGGCGGTGCGCTGGACGGCGCATGCTGAGGGGCCGGCGCCACTGCCGGGGCCTCAGGCGGAGGCGGCGTGTCGGCCACGTGCGGGCGGATGTAGCCGTCTAGCTCCAGCGCGTAGAACTCCGCCTGCTGCATGCCCAGCGTCTGGAGCTGGGTGAGGATGTCGTCGCAGGTTTTCTCGCCGTTGACCATCAGCAGCAGCGCGCGGTGCTTCTGGTCGAGCCGGTGCGAGCGCGTGCGGATTTCTTCGTGGCCCTTGTCGGTCTTCTGGTAGATGGTGGTGGTCATGTTGTCTCACTCCCTCGGCCTGGCGCGTCTGCGGTGCGCGCTCTGCTGGCTCTACAATAAAGCGATCATAACCGCCCGGGGGCGCTGGCGATCCTAGTCGCAACCCGGAGTCCACACTGCGCGAGCCGCGCAGATCCACCAGAGCGAGACACGCACCGATGCAACAACGCGACACACTGTTCATCAACGGCCAATGGGTGGCGCCGCAAGGCAAGGGCACCATCGACGTGATCCATTCGACGACCGAAGCCGTGATGGGGACCGTCCCCGAAGGCAGCGCCGCCGATGCCGAAGCCGCCGTGGCGGCTGCCCGCGCGGCGTTCGACGGCTGGGCGGCCACGCCGGCGCCTAAGCGCGCCGAGACCATCCAGAAGATCGCCGACGGCCTGAAAGCCCGCAGCGAGGCGCTCGCCCAGCTGATCGCCGGGGAGGTCGGCATGCCGATCAAGCTGGCGCGCGCGATCCAGGTCGGCAGCCCGGTCTTCAACTGGGGCCACTTCGCCAGGCTGCTCGGCGCGTTCCCGTTTGAAGAGCGTGTCGGCAACTCGCTGGTGGTGCGCGAGCCGGTGGGCGTGGTGGGGGCCATCACGCCGTGGAACTATCCGCTCCACCAGATCACGCTGAAGGTGGCGCCGGCGCTGGCGGCCGGCTGCACGGTGGTGCTCAAGCCGTCGGAGGTGGCGCCGCTCAATGCTTTTGTGCTGGCCGAGGTCATCGACGCGGCCGGATTGCCGCCGGGGGTGTTCAACCTCGTCACCGGCTATGGTCCGGTGGTGGGCGAGGTGCTGGCGAGCCACCCGGAGGTCGACATGGTGTCGTTCACGGGCTCGACGCGCGCGGGCAAGCGGGTGGCCGAGCTGGCCTCGCAGACGGTCAAGCGCGTGGCGCTGGAGCTGGGCGGCAAGTCGGCCTCGGTGGTCCTGGACGATGCCGACCTGGCCGCGGCGGTCAAGGGCACGGTGTCGGCGTGCTTCCTGAACTCCGGTCAGACCTGCTCGGCGCACACCCGCATGCTGGTGCCGCGCGCCCGGTACGAAGAGGTGAAGGCCCTGGCCAGGCAATTCGCGGCGACCTACGTGCCGGGCGATCCGGCGCAGGAGACCACGCGGCTCGGCCCGCTGATCTCGGCCGCGCAGCGCGATCGCGTGCTAGGCTATATCCGCAAGGGGCTGGAGGAGGGGGCCGAGCTCATCGCCGGCGGCCCCGAGAAGCCGGAGGGCGTGTCGACCGGCTACTTTGTCCGGCCGACCGTGCTCGGCAACGTCAAGCCGTCCGATACGGTGGCGCGCGAAGAGATCTTCGGGCCGGTGCTGACCATCCTCTGCTATGACGACGAAGAGGAAGCCATCCGGATCGCCAACGACAGCATCTATGGGCTGGCCGGCGGCGTATGGTCGGGCGACGAAGCGCGGGCGATGCGTGTGGCGCGGCGTATCCGCACGGGGCAGGTGGACATCAACGGCGGGCCGTTCAACATGCTGGCGCCGTTCGGCGGCTACAAGCAGTCCGGCAACGGGCGCGAGCAAGGCCAATACGGGCTGGAGGAGTTCCTGGAGTACAAGGCGCTGCAGCTCAAGCCCGCGCAGCCGGCCTGACGTTTCGCGAGCCGACACCCATTGACCGCAGACCCGGCCTCGGCCGGGTTTGTGCTTTCAGCGGCGGCTGCCGTCGGGGTTGAAGCCCTGCGCGGTGCCCTCGGCGAGGATGCGGGTCCAGACCACGTTGCGCTCGTCGTCGGACATGAACACCCAGTTGCTGACCTCGAGCGCGGTGCGGCCGCACCCCTGGCAGACCTCGTCGAAGAGCGTCGAGCAGATGCCGATGCACGGGCTGTCCGGGCGGCCGAACAGGGTGCCGCTGGGCGCACTGCCGGCATCGCTGTCGACATCGTTGCCGGAAGGCGGGAAGAAGGCGGTCGGATCGGTCATGGCCGCTATTCTACCGGGCTGCGGGCGCGCTTCAGGTGCCGGTGCGCTGGCCGACGTGATCGGCCGCCGCGCACAGCGCCAGCGCCGAGTTCACCAGCGCGATATGCGAGAACGCCTGCGGGAAGTTGCCGAGCATGCGGCCCGAGCCGGGATCGTATTCCTCGGCCAGCAGGCCCACGTCGTTGCGCAGCGCCAGCAGCTTGACGAACAGCGCGCGGGCTTCGTCGTGGCGGCCCTGCAGCACGAGGTTGTCGACGTACCAGAAGCTGCAGGCGAGGAACACGCCTTCGCCGGGGGGCAGTCCGTCCGTTATGGCTTCGGTGCGGTAGCGGCGCACCAGGCCGTCGGCCAGCAGGTCGTCTTCGATGGCGCGCACGGTGCGCTGGATGCGCGGATCGGACGCCGGCAGGAAGCCGACCAGCGGCAGCATCAGCAGGGCGGCATCCATTTCGCGGCTGCCGTAGCTCTGCACGAAGCAGCCGCGTTCGGCGCTGTAGCCATGGCGGCAGACCTCGTCGTGGATGCGGTCGCGCACGGCCCGCCAGCGGGCCAGCGGGCCGTCCAGGCCGAACTGTTCGATGGTCTTGACCGCGCGGTCGAACGCGACCCACGCCATCACCTTGGAATGCGTGAAGTGCCGCGCCGGGCCGCGCACTTCCCAGATTCCCTCGTCGGGCGACTGCCAGGCGGCTTCGAGGTGCGTCATCAGCGCGACCTGCAGGCGCCAGGAGGCCTCGTCGCCGTCCAGGCCGAGGCCGCCCTTGCGGGCGATGTAGAGCGCGTCCATCAGCTCGCCGTACACGTCCAGTTGCAGTTGCACGGCCGCCGCGTTGCCGATGCGTACCGGCTGCGCGCCTTCGTAGCCGGGCAGCCACGGCACGGTCCACTCGCCCAGGCGGCGTTCGCCGGCGATGCCGTACATGATCTGGATCTGCGCCGGGCTGCCGGCCACCGCGCGCTCCAGCCATTCGCGCCAGGCGCGGGCTTCGCTGTAGTAGCCCGCGTTCATCAGCGCGAGCAGGGTCAGGGTGGCATCGCGCAGCCAGCAGTAGCGGTAGTCCCAGTTGCGCACGCCGCCGGGCTGTTCGGGCAAGGAGGTGGTGGGCGCGGCCACCAGGCCGCCGGTCGGGTGATAGGTCAGTGCCTTGAGCGTGATGAGGGAGCGCTCGATGGCCTCGGCCCATTCGCCGGCGCCCCGGCAGCGGCCGGACCAGGCGCGCCACCGGGGCTCCGTGTCGCGCTGGGCTTCGATGGCATCGATCGATGCGGGCAGCGGCCGGTGCGATGGCGAATGCGTCAGCACGAAGGGCATCGCCTCGCCGGTCGCCACGGCAAACTCGGCAACGGTGGACAGGTTCTCGCCGCGCACCTGCGCCGGCGTGCGCAGCACCACCATGTCGGGGCCGGCGATGGCGCGCAGCACGCAGCCGGGCATCTCGCACGGGTCGTCGGACACGGCGCCGGTCTCTTCCGTCACGCGGCTGACCCACGGGACGGAGGCGCCGTAGTCGAAGCGCAGCGTGAGATCCATGCGCATGGCGACGGTACCCGACAGCCCGCGCACGATGCGCACCAGGTCGGAGGTGTCTTCGCGCGCGCTGGGAGTGCCCGGCAGGCGGGAGGGCATCAGATCGGTCAGGCTGGCGGTGCCGGTGTCGGTCTCGAACACGGTCTCCAGGATCAGCGTGCCGGGCAGGTAGCGGCGGCGGACGGCGCGGATGGGGCCTTGCGGAGCGATGCGCCAGCGGCCGTGGTCGGGCGTGCCGAGCAGCGCGGCGAAACAGGCGCCGGAATCGAACCGGGGCCAGCACAGCCAGTCGATCGAGCCATCGCGAGACACCAGGGCGGCGGTTTCGCAATCGCCGATCAGCGCGTAATCTTCGATTCTTGAGGGCATTTCGCTCCACTCCAGAGAGACCCGCTGCATGCACGATAGCACCCGCGCCATTCTCGAATACAACGCCGGCCGCGATCCCGAGCGGCTCACCCGCAAGCTGGCCGCCATGGCCGACGATCCGTTCTCGTTCTTTCGCGGCACCAACCATTTGTACGCCGACTCGGTGGCGGACTCGCCGCTGCTGCACGAGGCGCCGCGCACCCTCGTCTGCGGCGACCTGCACCTGGACAACTACGGCAGCTTCAAGGGCGACAACGGTCTGGTCTACTTCGACATGAACGATTTCGACGAGGCCGTGTGCGCGCCCTTCACCGTCGATCTGGTGCGCGTGCTGTCCAGCCTGCAGGTGGCGGCGCGCAGCTGGAAGCTGGCCGACGAAGATGCCCACAACCTGTGCCGCCGCTTCGTGGACACCTACGCCGCCGCGCTGGTCGACGGCAAGCCGCGCTGGGTGGAGCGCGCCACCGCCGTCGGCATCGTGCGCGACCTGCTGCGCGGGCTGCGCAACCGCAAGCGCGCGCCTTACCTGCGCGAGCGCACGGTGCGCGACGGCAACCAGGTCCGGCTGCGGGTGGACGGCCATCGCACCCTCGCCGCCGGCCGGGATGAAGCCCGCCGCGCCAGGCGCATCCTGGAGGCCTACACGCAGCAGGGCAACGGCCACGGGCAGCGCTTCGTCGCCGTGGACGTGGCGCGGCGCATTGCCGGCACGGGCAGCCTGGGGCTGGAGCGCTATGTGGTGCTGGCCCGTCCGGAGAACGATTCCGACACGCTGCGGCTGATCGACATCAAGCTGGCGGTCCCGAGCGTGTGGGCGCAGGCCCTGGGCGTGCCGGGCAACGTGTCGCGCTGGTCGGCGGAGGCGGCGCGCGTGGTGGGCGTCCAGCGCGTGTCGCAGGCGGTGTCGCCGGCGCTGCTGCGGCCGGTGGTCTACGCGGGCAAGGGCGAGCAGCCGTGCTCGTACGTGGTCAAGAGCCTGCAGCCGACCGCCGACCGTGTGGCGCTCGGCACCGGCAAGCATGTGGTCGCCGATCTGGACGATGCCCTGCAGACCATGGCCCATGTGGCGGCGTGGTGCCATCTGCGCGGCTGCGGGCGCTTCGGTACCGACCTGGTCGAACACCTGCAGGACTACGCGGCGGGCACGGCATGGCGCAAGTCGGTGCTCAAGCTGGCCGGGCACGGGCGGCAGGTGGCGCTGCGGCAATGGCGCGAATTCGCGCAGGACTACCGCGCGGCCGTGGGCGACGTGCACCACGGGCGGGCATGAATGTTCAACAAAGCGCGCGCTGTGCCGCTTCAGGCTCAAGTTTGAGAACAGGCAACCGATAGACCCCATTGCAGCCGGCCGGCCGCCGCGATGGTCGTGGCGCGTGAGAGAGCCGGCGTGGTCTTCCGTTCTCTCACGCCTCTCACGCTATGCTCGCTCGCCTGACGATACGCACCCGACTGGTCCTCACGGTTTCCATCCTGTTCCTGCTGGCCTTGCTGATCGGTGCGGCCGGGCTGCTTGGCCTGCGTGACGCGAACAGCGCGCACGAAGAGACCTACCGCAACCAGTTCCCGTCGGCGCTCGCGCTGGGCGAATCCGACCTCAGCCTGACCCGTGCCCGCACGGCGCTCGACAAGGCGATGCTGTATCCGGAAGACAAGGACGCGATGCAGCTGCTGGACCGCACCGAAGAGCTGATCACCCGCTCCGACGCGGCCTGGAAGAAATACCTGGCGCTGCCGCACGACGACGAAGAAACACGGCTGTCCAAGGAGGTCGGCACCAAGCGCGAGGCGGCGGCCGGCAGCCTGCGCGACATCATCAAGGCGCTGCGCGCGAGCGACCGGGCCGCGGCCGACACCATCATGGACCAGCGCGTCTCCAAGTCCTTCCGCGAGGCCAACGACGCCAGCCAGGCGCTCGGCAAGCAGCAACTGACGTTCTCCAAGGCCAATTTCGACGATTCGCAGCAGGCCTACGCGCGCATCCGCACTCTGGTGATCGCGGCCATCGTGCTCGCGCTGGTGGTGTCGGCCGGATGCGCGTGGCTGCTGCTGTGCGCCATCGTCGGGCCGCTGAACGCCACGCTGGCGCAGTTCGACCGCATTGCCGCCGGCGACCTGACGCAGCCCGTGCGCATTGACCGCCGCGATGAGATGGGCCACCTGCTGGAGGGCCTCGCCCGCATGCAGGCCGCACTGACGGATACGGTGCGCCGCGTGCGCCATGGCTCGGAATCGATCGGCGCGGCCACCAAGCAGATCGCCGCCGGCAACGCCGACCTGTCGCAGCGCACCGAAGAGCAGGCGAGCTCGCTGGAAGAGACGGCGTCGAGCATGGAGGAGATGACCTCGATCGTGCGCCAGAACGCCGACAACGCCCGCCAAGCCAGCCAGCTGGCCGACAGCGCCTCGGCGGTCGCCAGCCAGGGCGGTGCCGTGGTGACCGACGTGGTGGCGACCATGCGCGAGATCAGCGCGTCGTCGCGCACGGTGTCGGAGATCATCGGCGTGATCGACGGCATTGCGTTCCAGACCAACATCCTGGCGCTCAACGCCGCGGTGGAAGCCGCCCGCGCCGGCGAGCAGGGCCGCGGCTTCGCGGTCGTGGCCGGCGAGGTGCGCAGCCTGGCGCAGCGCAGCGCCGCGGCCGCCAAGGAGATCAAGGAGATGATCGAAGCCTCGCTCGCCAAGGTCGACACCGGCAGCAAGCTGGCCGAGCAGGCCGGCAACACCATGGAAAACATCGTCACCTCCATCCGCCGCGTGACGGACATCATGGGCGAGATCGCCGCGGCCTCCAGCGAGCAGAGCTCGGGCATCGAGCAGGTCAATAAGGCAGTCACGCTGATGGACGAAGCCACCCAGCAGAACGCCGCGCTGGTCGAGCAGGCCGCCGCCGCGGCCGAATCGCTGGAAGAGCAGGCGCAGGCGCTGAACGAGGCGATCGCGGCCTTCCGGCTGGCCTGACGCGCCGGGCCGGGCTGGCCGCCGCGCGGGCTTACTCGGTGGTGCTGGGGTTCCAGTACGCCTGCGCGATATGCGGCTGCGCGGCCAGCGCGCCGACGATCCGGTCCAGCTCGCCGGCATTGACGGCGGTCGACATCAGCATGGCCTCCAGCTCGACGTGGTCCTCGCCGAACGGCGCGACCGAGAGATCGCTGATCGGGTAGCTGGACTCTTCCAGCAGGCGCTCCAGGTCGGCGAGCGCGTCTTTCTGGCGCTCGCGCGTGGAGATGGCGTGCACGGTGTAGGTGACTTCGCTGGCCTGGTTGTCCAGCGGCGTGCGGTTGATGCGGTCGACCACGGGCCGCAGCAGGATATTCGCGGCCAGCACGAACAGCGAGATCATCAGGGCCTGGCCGATCAGGTCCGAGCCCGCCGCCGCACCCACGGCGGCCGAGCCCCACAGCGTGGCGGCGGTGTTCAGGCCGCGCACGTTCAGCCCTTCCTTCATGATCGTGCCGGCGCCCAGGAAGCCCACGCCCGAGACCACGTAGGCGATCACGCGGGTGGTATCGGCGGGCGAGCCGATCTGCGCGGCCATGTCGACGAAGGCCGATGCCGACACCGCCACCAGCGCGTTGGTGCGCAGGCCGGCCGTGCGCTGGCGCACCTGCCGCTCAAAGCCGATCAGCGAGCCGAGCCCGAAGGCGGCGCTCAGGCTGATGAACGAGTCCAACAGGGTGGCGGCGTTGAACTGGGCAACGGCTTGCAGCATCATCGGCGGGCTCCTTCGCAACAAAAGGCGGGGTCTTCGGGAAAGCGCCGACGGTTATAGCACGGCGCCGCGTCAGGCCGTGCGGGTAACGGGTGCCCGGTGGCCTATTTGTAGTCCCACTGCATCTGCTGGGTGATCGACTCCGACTCGGAGGTGTCGAGGCAGCGGTCCAGGTAGCTCAGCAGCGAGCGCGGCTGGAAGCCGGTTTCCGCCACCAGCCGCGTGTTGTCGAACACGTAGCTCATGCTGGCGAACTTGGCATACAGGTGGATGGCGCGCGCCACCAGCCGCACGTTGCCGTCGTCGGTCGTGCGCAGGAACTTGCGGGCCAGCGCCTTTTCTTCGATCTTGGGCTGGTACACGTAGCCGGCCAGTGCCTGTGCGTCTTCTTCCGGGCTGGCGCAGCGCTTGAAGCGCGGATACAGCGTTTCGATGCACTCCGAGTGGGCGTCGCCGGCGCTGATGTGGTACAGGTCGTGCGCGAGCGCGGGCCGGGTCGCCAGGCGCACGATGGCTTCGGCGCAGTCGTCCACCGACAGGATGTCGACGCGGTCGGACAGGCGGCAGCTGAAGGTTTCCAGCATGGCGACCATGCGCAGCATCCAGAAGATGCTGCCCGACGGCGCGCACCCCAGGCGGCTGTGGCCGACCACGATGGACGGGCGCACCACCACCAGCGGCAGCTCGGGAAATGCCTCGCGCAGCTTCAGCTCGGCCATCCCCTTGGAATAGGTGTAGGGCACGGCATGCTGCTCCAGCGGCGGCACGTTCCAGGCTTCCCGCACATGGCGGTCGGCCAACTGGCCGCACGACATGGCCGTGCCGATGTGCACGAACCGCTTGAGCCGCTTGCCCCGGCTGGCCAGCCGGCCCAGCTCCAGCACGCCGCCGACGTTGGTGTCCCACAACGCGGGATGGTTCGAGAACGTCGCCAGCGCGGCGCAGTTGATGAGGATTTCCGGATCGCCCAGCTCGGCGGCCGCGGCGTCGCGCAGGTCGAACGGCACGATCTGCCGTTCGGACAGCCCGTCCAGGACCGCGGCGTCCAGCTCGAAGCGTGCCAGGTTGGCGCGCAGGCGCGCCAGGCCTTCAGCGGTGGATTCTCCCCGCACGGCGAAGCGGGTCTCGCCCAGCAAACCCTTCTCCGCCAGATTGGCGGCAATGGCGCCGCCCACAAAACCGGTCGCACCGGTGACCAGAATACTCATGCCTGAGACTCGAAATTCGTAGCGTCGCGGAGCGCGGATTGCCCGCGCCCGCAGATTCCCCGTCGCTCGCCATGGCTCGCGCTCGCAGTGGAGGCACGGTGCCCAGGCCGAAGGACGCCTCGGACCGGATGGTCCGCAAGGCGTTGCCAGGTATCGGCAGCCCGCGAAGATGGCGTGATCGGGCGCTAGGCCATGTTGATCTTGTGTCGTTTGGCCAGCGCCGAAATCAGCGATTAATAAGAATGTAACCTTTCGGGCGCCTTACGGCCAGCAGTTTGCAATCCCTACCTGCGAAGGGAAGCCGGAATGCCATTCACGCGTGAACGAAATCTAGGCGTGCGGGACCGCGCAACCGGACGCCGCATTGGCCGCGATTTCGCGGGCGGCCTTGGCGCCTTCGACCTGCAGAAGGGTCGGCAGCGACACGCCGTTCTTGGCGGCGGTCACCTCGGCCAGGATGGAGATGGCGATTTCCGGCGGCGTGCGGCTGCCGATATAGATGCCGACCGGACCATGCAGCCGTGCGAGCTCGGCTTCGGTCAGGTCGAATTCCTTCAGGCGTTCGCGCCGGTTGGCGTTGTTGCGCCGCGAGCCCAGCGCGCCCACGTAGAAGGCGGGCGTCTTGAGCGCTTCCATCAGCGCAAGGTCATCGAGCTTGGGATCGTGGGTGAGGGCGATGACGGCGCTGCGCTCGTCCAGCTTCATCGCCAGCACGGTGTCGTCGGGCATGGTGCGGACCATGGAGACGCCCGGAATCGTCCATTCCTCGCTGTATTCCTCGCGCGGGTCGCACACCGTGACCTGGTAGTCGAGCCCCACCGCGATCTGGCACAGGTAGCGCGACAGCTGCCCCGCGCCGATCACCAGCATCCGGTAGCGCGGGCCATGGATGGTGACCAGGCGCGCGCCATCGAACTGCAGGCCGTCGGTGACGGCGGCGTGCTCGAGCCGCGCCGCGCCGCTCGCCATGTCGAGCGTGCGCGCCACCAGCTGGCCGGCTTCCACGGCGTGCAGCAGGGCGTCGATCCCGCTGGCGGCGGCGAGCGGCTCCAGCACCAGCTGCAGCGTGCCGCCGCAGGGCAGGCCGAAGCGGTGCGCTTCTTCCGCGCTGATGCCGTATTTCACGGTCTCGGGCCGGGTCTGGTTCAGGCCCTCGCGCCGCACGCGGTCGATCAGGTCGTCTTCGATGCAGCCGCCAGACACCGAGCCGACCACCACGCCGTCGTCACGCAGCGCCAGCATCGCGCCCTCGGGCCGGGGCGAGGAGCCCCAGGTCTTCACCACGGTCACGAGCAGCACGCGCCGCCGCTGTTCCAGCCAGCGCACGCTGGTCTTCAACACTTCGAGATCGACGCTGTCCATGGTGCACTTCCTGGCCGGTGCGGCGAATGCGTGGGGAGGGATGCCTGATTATGCGCCGTGGTGCAGAAACAGGTAGGCCGCCACGATGGCCACCAACGCAACGATGATCCATGGCCACGGGTTGCGCGGCTGCACGGCCGGGCTGATGAGCGGTGTGCGCGGGGCGCCGTGCGCGGCCAGCTCGCCGGCGGCCAGGTCGGGGATCGCCTGGTCGGCGGGGGCGGCATCCAGGGGCCCGGCGTCTTCGGCCGGCCCGAACTCCGACGCAAAGCGCTGGAAAAACTCGTCGGCCAGTTTGCGGGCGGCGCCGTCGACCAGGCGCGAGCCGATTTGGGCCAGCTTGCCGCCCACCTGGGCGTGTGCCGTGTAGGACAGCCGCGTCACGGTCGGGCCCTCCGGCGCCAGCTGCACCTGTGCGGTGCCCTTGCCGAAGCCCGCGGTGCCGCCCTGGCCGTCGAAGTGCAGCGTGTAGCTGCGCGGCGGCACGATGTCGGCCAGTTCCATGCGGCCCTTGAAGCGCGCCTTGACCGGCCCGACCGCGGCCGTCATGGCGATGTCGTAGGCATGCTCGGCCGCCGCCGTGACGCTTTCGCATCCCGGTATGCAGCGCTGCAGCACGGTCGGATCGTTGAGCGCATCCCAGGCGGTCTGCAAGGGAACGGGCAGGAGGTGGGTCTGGGTCAGTTCCATGGTGCGATGACGGGGGCGTGGGCGGGGCGGCGTGGCGCGCGTGCATGACGAGCATGCGCCAATTCCTGTTCGAGCGCAGCCAGGCTGTCGAAGTGATGGGCGGGCACCATGGTGTCCACGTACGGCAGGATGGCACGCACGCCGCGCGCCCGGGGCTCGAAGCCGGCGAAGCGCAGCAGCGGATTAAGCCAGACGATGCGGTGGGCGAAGCGCGCCAGCCTCGCCATCTCCGTGTCGAGCAGGTCAATGTGCTCGTGGTCCAGCCCGTCGGTCACCAGCAGCACGGTGGCGCGGCCGGACAGCGTGCGGCGGGCCCAGCGCCGGTTGAACTCGGCCAGCGCCGCGCCAATGCGCGTGCCGCCGGACCAGTCCGGCACCTGTTGCGCGATCGCCTGCACGGCCACGTCCGGATCGCGCTCGCGCAGCTGCCGCGACACGCTGGTCAGACGCGTGCCGAACAGGAACGCCTGGATGCGCTCGCGCGACTGCGCCAGCGCGTGGCAGTAATACAGCACCGCGCGCGAGTAGCGGCTCATCGATCCGGAGATGTCGAGCAGCAGCACCAGCGGTGGTGTGCGGTCGACCGGCTGGCGGTATTTCCAGGCGGTCCATTCGCCGCCGGCGCGCACGGCTTGGCGCGCAGTTGCTCGCAGGTCGGGGTGGCGCCCGCGCGAGGCCGCCTTCAGCCGCCGCGTGCGCTCCTGCGCCAGGTGCACGCGGCGGCGCCGGATCATGTGCTGCAGCATGCGCCATTCGTCGGCGTCGAGCGTGTCGAAGTCACGCGTGCGCAGCGCCTCGTGCGCGGAGAAAGCGAACGGCGCGGCGATATCGCGGCGCTCGCCCTCGGGGGCCGGACCGGGCGGCAGGCCGGCCGCGGGCCGGGTGCGCAGCGCATCGGCCAGGCGGTTGCTGCGCGGCACCGGCGCGCCGCCGCGTACGCGCGGCAGCAGCAGGGCGCGCAGCTTGCCCTCCCAGTCGGGGTCGCGCCAGAACAGGTTGAAGGCGGCGTCGAACAGGATGCGCTCATCGGGATGCGCCACCAGCAGCGCGGCCAGGGCCGCCCGCACGTCGTCGCGGCGGCCGATGTCGATGTGGCCCAGCGCCTCGATGGCGTCCAC
The DNA here is from genome assembly GCF_024925465.1 of Ralstonia pseudosolanacearum. NCBI lineage: Bacteria > Pseudomonadati > Pseudomonadota > Betaproteobacteria > Burkholderiales > Burkholderiaceae > Ralstonia > Ralstonia pseudosolanacearum. The sequence continues at coordinate 1,995,869 of NZ_CP103852.1, forward strand.
CGCGCGCGACGGCGCCAGCGGCATGCCGGCGCCGCGCAGCAGCCGCACGAAATGCGTCACGTTGCGGGCCAGCATCGGTGGGGAGCGGGGCGTCGGGGCGGGCATGGCGTCATTCCGGCAGGGCCGGGGCGGTCAGCAGTTGCTCGATGGTCGGCGTGTCCACGCGGGCCAGGTCGTCCTGGTATTTCAGCAGCACGCCCAGCGTGTCCTGCACCGACTGCGGATCGAGCTCGGTGACGTTCAGCGCCGCCAGTGCGCGGCACCAGTCGATGGCCTCGGCAATGCCCGGCGCCTTGAACAGGTCGATGCCGCGCAACTGGTGCACGAATGCCACCGCGCGCTGCTGCAGCCGGGCGGCGGCCTCGGGCGCGCGCCGGGCCACGATCTGCAGCTCGCGCGCCGGGTCCGGGTAGCCGATCCACTGGTACAGGCAGCGGCGCTTGAGCGCATCGTGCACTTCGCGCGTGCGGTTGGAGGTCATGATGACCAGCGGGATCGTCTGCGCGCGCACGGTGCCGAATTCGGGAATCGACACCTGGAAATCCGACAGCAGCTCCAGCAGGAAGGCCTCGAACGGCTCGTCGGCGCGGTCGATCTCGTCGATCAGCAGCACGCGCGGCCGATCGGTATCCGTGGGGTGCGCGGGGTCCGGCAGCAAGGCCTGCAGCAGCGGGCGCTTGAGCAGGAATTCGTCGCGGTAGAGGGTGTCGGCGCGGGGCCGCTCGCCGGCAGCCTCGGCCAGGCGCAGCGCCATGATCTGGCGCGGGTAGTCCCATTCGTAGAGCGCGCTGGCGGTATCGAGCCCCTCGTAGCACTGCAGCCGCAGCAGCGACGTGCCGAGCAGCCCGGCCGCGGCCTTCGCCAGCTCGGTCTTGCCGACACCCGGTTCGCCTTCCAGGAACAGCGGCCGCTGCATGCGCAGCGCGAGAAACAGGGCGGTCGCCAACTCGCGGCTGGCGAAGTAGCCCTGGGTTTGCAGTCGGGCGATGCAGTCGTCTATCGAGTCGACCGGCATGCGTCTCCCTAGTGGTGCCGTGCGAGGGCCTGCTCGACGGCGCGGGCCGCCAGCACCGGGATCAGGTGCGCGCGGTATTCCGGCGAGGCGTGCAGGTCGCCGACCAGCGCATCGGCGGAGACCGTCACATGCCGCGCCGCTTCCGACGTGAAATTGGCCGACAGCGCCTGCTCCAGCGGCGCGCAGCGGAACACGCACGGCGCCGCGCCCGTCACCGCCACGCGCACGCGGCTGCCCTTGCGGCTGACGAACACGCCCACCAGCGCGAAGCGCGAGGCGGGGTTGCGGAATTTCACATAGGCCGCCTGATCCGGCACCGGGAACTGGACCTCGGTGATCAGCTCGTCCGGCGCCAGCGCGGTTTCGTACATGCCGAGGAAGAAGTCGTCGGCAAGAATGTCGCGGCGTTCGGTGACGACGGTGGCGTTCAGCGCCAGCACGGCAGCGGGATAGCATGCCGCGGGGTCGTTGTTGGCCAGCGATCCGCCCAGCGTGCCCATCGCGCGCACCTGGCGGTCGCCGATGCCGCCGGCCAGCTCGGCCAGCGCCGGCAGCATGCGGCGCACGTCTTCGCTGTCGGCCACATCGGCATGGCGCGTGGCCGCACCGACCGTGACCACGCCGGGCTGCGAGCGGATGCCCGCCAGCCCGGGAATGCGGGTGATGTCCACCAGCATGGCCGGCTGGGCCAGCCGCAGCTTCATCGCCGCCAGCAGGCTCTGGCCGCCGCCGAGGTACTTGCCGTCCGGATGCATCTTCAGCGCGGTGACGGCGGTCTGGGCGTCGGTGGCTTTGTGGTACTCGAAGGCATACATGGCGCGCTCCCGGTCAGGTCAGGCATTCGCCCGCGCGGATTGGATGGCCCGCCAGACGCGGTGGGGCGTGGCCGGCATCTGGATGTCCTTCACGCCCAGCGGCGCCAGGGCATCGACGATGGCGTTGATCAGCGCCGGCGGCGAGCCGATCGCGCCGGCCTCGCCGCAGCCTTTCACGCCCAGCGGGTTGTGCGTGCAGGGCGTACCCTTGGCGGTCTCCACGGTGAAGCTCGGCAGGTCGTCGGCGCGCGGCATGGCGTAGTCCATGTAGGAGCCGGTCAGCAACTGGCCGCTGTCGTCGTACACGCAGCCCTCCAGCAGCGCCTGGCCGATGCCCTGGCCGAGTCCGCCGTGCACCTGACCCTCGACGATCATCGGGTTGATGATGTTGCCGAAATCGTCCACCGCCACGAAGCGGTCGATGCGCACCTCGCCGGTCTCGGGATCGACCTCCACCTCGCAAATGTAGGCGCCGGCCGGGTAGGTGAAGTTGGTCGGGTCGTAGAAGGCGTTTTCGTTCAGGCCCGGCTCGAGCTTGTCGAGCGGATAGTTGTGCGGCACATAGGCCGTGAGCGCGACCTCGCCGAAGGTCTTGGTGCGGTCGGTGCCGGCCACGCGGAAGACGCCGTCCTTGAACTCGATGTCCTCGGCGGAGGCTTCCAGCAGGTGCGCGGCGATCTTCTTGGCCTTGGCCTCGATCTTGTCGAGCGCCTTCATGATGGCCGAGCCGCCCACCGCGATCGAGCGCGAGCCGTACGTGCCCATGCCGAAGGGAATGCGCCCGGTATCGCCGTGCACGATCTCGACGTTCTCGATCGGCACGCCCAGGCGGTCGGCCACCACCTGCGCGAAGGTTGTCTCGTGCCCTTGCCCGTGGCTGTGCGAGCCGGTGAACACGGTGACGGAGCCGGTCGGGTGCACGCGGATCTCGCCCACCTCGAACAGGCCCGCGCGCGCGCCCAGCGCCCCGGCGATGTTGGACGGCGCCAGCCCGCACGCCTCGATGTAGCAGGAGTAGCCCATGCCGCGCAGCCGGCCCTTGGCGCGCGAGGCATCGCGGCGGGCGCGGAAGCCTGGCACGTCGGCCAGTTCGATGGCGCGGTCCAGGCAGGGTTCGTAGTCGCCCGTGTCATACGTCAGGCCGACCGGCGTGGCATACGGGAAGCTGCGGATGAAGTTGCGGCGGCGCAGCTCGGCCGGATCGATCTGCAGCTCGCGCGCCGCGGTCTCGACCAGCCGCTCGACCACATAGGTGGCTTCCGGCCGCCCGGCGCCCCGATAGGCATCGACCGGCGCGGTGTTGGTGAACACCGCTTTGACTTCCGCGTAGATGGCGGGCGTCTTGTACTGCCCGGCGAGCAGCGTGGCGTACAGGATGGTCGGCACGCTGCTGGCGAACGTCGACAGGTATGCCCCCATGTTGGCGATGGTGTGCACGCGCATGCCGAGGAAGTTGCCCTGCGCGTCGAGCGCCAGTTCTGCGTGCGTCACGTGATCGCGGCCATGCGCGTCGGTCAGGAAGGACTCGGAACGCTCGGCCGTCCACTTGATCGGCCGGCCGACCTTCTTCGACGCCCAGGTCAGGGCCACGTCTTCCGGGTACAGGAAGATCTTCGAGCCGAAGCCGCCGCCCACGTCGGGCGCGATCACGCGCACCTTGGCCTCGGACAGCCCCAGCACGAACGCCGAGATCAGCAGCCGCTCCAGGTGCGGGTTCTGGTTGGCGACATGGAGCGTGTAGCTGTCGTCCTGCCGCGCGTAGCTCGCGTTCACGGCGCGCGGCTCGATGGCGTTCGGGATCAGCCGGTTGTTGACGATGTCGAGCCGGGTGACATGCGCGGCGCGGGCGAAGGCGGCATCGGTGGCGGCCTTGTCGCCGTGGCCCCAGGTGTAGCAGGTATTGTCGGGCACGCCGTCGTGGACCGCGGCGCCGGCGGTGCTTGCCGCGGCAGGGTCGACCACGGCGGGCAGCTCTTCATATTCCACGTCGATCAGCTCGACGGCATCCTTGGCGATCTTCACCGATTCGGCCACCACCAGCGCGACCTGGTCGCCCACGTGGCGCACCTTGCCCTGCGCGAGCACGGGGTGGGGCGGCTCCTTCATCGGCGAGCCGTCGAGGCTGTGGATCAGCCAGCCGCACGGCAAGCCGTTGACCTTGTCGGCGGCCAGGTCCTCGCCCGTGAGCACGGCGAGCACGCCGCGCTGCTGGCGGGCGGCCTCGGCATCGATGCGGACGAGGCGCGCATGCGCATACGGCGAGCGCAGGAACACGGCGTAGGACTGGTGTGCCTGCGTCACGTCGTCGGTGTACTGGCCCGCGCCCGTCAGGAAGCGGTAGTCCTCCTTGCGCTTGACGGCCGCGCCGATCAGGTGGCGGTTGGGTTCTGCGGGAGCGTTCATGGCGGTCTCCTCGCGTCAGGCGGCATGGGCGCGCGCGGCGGCCAGGCTCTGCAGCGAGGCGTCTTCGCCTTCGGCAGCCGCCATGGCCTCGGCGCCCTGCAGCACGGCGCGCACGATGTTGTGGTAGCCCGTGCAGCGGCACAGGTTGCCGTCCAGCTGCTCGCGCACCTGGCGCTCGTCGGGATGCGGGTACTGCGCAACCAGCGCGGTCGCCGCCATCACCATGCCCGGCGTGCAGAAGCCGCATTGCAGGCCATGGCATTCGCGGAAGGCTTCCTGCATCGGGTGCAGCTTGCCGTTCCTGGCCAGGCCTTCGATGGTGGTGACGTCCGCGCCGTCGGCCTGCACGGCCAGGATGTTGCACGATTTCACCGCGCGGCCGTTCATGTGGATGGTGCAGGCGCCGCATTGCGCGGTATCGCAGCCGACATGCGTACCGGTGAGCCTCAGGTGCTCGCGCAACAACTCGACCAGCAGGGTATGAGGTTCGACGCTGACGGTGACGGGCGCGCCGTTGACCGACAGGCTGAGGCTGATCGCCATGGGAGTCTCCTTGGGGATGGGCGCCGGATGCCTGCGTCGCAGTGAAGATGCGCGCGAGGTCTGTGTGGGTGGCCACGGCTCTACTCAGTAAAGCACACCAGGTGGAGAAGACAACCGGAGGGGGACGGGCGCGGCGGCGCACTGCCGCAGCACGCAAAACGCGCGCCGCAGACGTGACAAAGGGCCGGAATCCGGCCCTCGATAAGGCACCAGGCGATCATGACCTGGCGGGTGTGGCGGCACGTGGCCGGCGCACGGTTACTGCGGGTAATGCGACTACTGCGGGGTGTTGCGATCTTGCGGTACAGCGGGTCTGGGCGATTGCCCCGACGACGATGACAACGGCGCTGCTGGCTTACGCCTTGGCGGTGCGTTGTTGACCGAACAGATTCGCGATCGCGGCGAAGAACTGGGCGAACGTGAACGTGTTGCCGGTCGGACGGCGGTAGTAGTAGATACCTTCGGACATTTCGCGTTCGATCATCTCGCGTTCCAGTTGATCGGTCAGCTTCAGGTCGTTCGTGTTTTGCATGATTGGCCTCTTAGGGAATTCCCGGTTAGGGAATACCCGAATCATACACCGGCTGGTGCAATGCACCATACGCAAGCCTACGTATGCACCATCACGCGTTGTTTCGCTGCCACGCTTGCTTTTGGATGCCCCAATATGGGGCATCCGGGTCGGCGCCCCTCTTACTTGACAGGAATCGGCTGGCTGGCCGGGATTGGCACGGCCGTCACACTGTTCTTGGGGCTGCCGGAGATGACCTTGTCGGAATAGGTCAGGTAGACCAGCACGTTGCGCTTGCGATCCACCGTGCGCACCACGTGCAGCGTCTTGAAGATCAGCGACAGGCGCTGCGTGAACATGTCGTCCTGCTGCGGCAGCGGCTTGACGAAGCGGATCTCACCGACCTGCCGGCAGGCCACCGAGGCTTCGCTCACGTCTTCGGCCATGCCCAGGGTGCCCTTGATGCCGCCCGTGCGAGCGCGCGATACATAACAGGTGACGCCGCTCACCAGCGGATCATCGAAGGCCTCGATCACGATCTTGTCGGATCCGGTGATGCGGAAGTTGGTATTGACGCTGCCGATGTCTTCGGCGGAGACGGTGGTCGACAGCAGGGCGGCGATGAGCAGGGCGATGGAACGGATCGGGGCGGGCATGGTTTGCGGGTGGCAAAAGAAAAGAAAAAACAGGTGATGCATTCAAAGCAGGGCCGCGGGCGGCCATGGCGTAGGGTCATCGGCATCCGGACCCGGGCCGGCCCGGGCGGATTGCTCGATGCGGCGGTGCAGTGCGTCCATGAAGACCTTGACCTTGGCCGGCATCAGGCGGCGGCCGGGAAACACCGCGTAGACGCGCATCGGCGGCGACCGGAAGCCGGCCAGCACCTCGCGCAGCGCACCGGCGGCGATCAACTCGTCGGCAAACGCCGAGGTGATGCGCGCGACACCGAGGCCGGCGACCGCCGCCTGCAGGCGCAATTCGCTGTTGGAGGTGCGCATGCGGAAATCGAGCGGCAGGTTGAGGGTCTCGCCGCCGGGCGCGCGGAACTGCCATTCGGATTCGCTGGACAGGCCCAGGCATGGCCAGTCGATCAACTGGTTCGGGTGGGTCAGGGGCCCGAGCCGGTCCAGCAGCGCGGGCGCGACCACTGCGGCGCGGCGCAGATCGAACACGCGCTGGGCCACCAGGCCGGAATCGGGCAGCGGCTCGCGGGGCACCGTCAGCATGATGTCGTAGCCCTGGGCGAGCGGATCGACCTGGCGCGGCGCCACGTCCACCTCGATGCGCAGGCCGGCATGCTCGCGCATCACCTCCAGCACGACCTCGGCAAGCTGCCTGGCGGCGAATTCATACGGCATGGCGATGCGCAGCGTACCGGCCGGCGACTGGAACGTCGCGGCGGCATCTTCGGAGACTTCGCGCAGGCGCTGGAACAGGGGGCCGGCGTCGCGCAGCAGCGCTTCGCCGGCATCGGTCAGGCGCAGGCGGCGCGTGCTGCGCTCGAACAGCCGCACGCCCAGCTTGCCCTCCAGCCGCGACACCGCCGTGCTCACCGACGACTTGGGCAGGCCCAGCCGGTCCGCTGCGCGCGTGAAGCTGCCGAGCGTGGCCACGGTGCAGAAGGTGTCCCAGTCGTTCCAGTCCGTCGTTCGCATGGTTGAACAATGAATTTGTGATACGGCGATTTCCACGGGTTTCCAAGCAAATTACCATCCCGACATGAACACGCCAAGCACGGACCACACGCCTTCCGCCCAGTCGGCGCCGCACCGCCAGCCGGCCGGATCGACGGTCGCCAGCCGGCTGGAACTGCGCATGGTCGGCCTGGTGATCGGCCTGGCAACCGGCGTGGATTACATGGCCAACCTGATGTTCTCGATCGCCGGGCCGCATATCGAGGGCGGGGTGCTGGCCTCGCAGGACGTCTACCTGTGGGCCGTGACGTCCTATGCGGCGGCGGCCAGCCTGGCGATCCTGGTGATGGGACGGCTGGCCGACCGGATGACCTATCGCCGGCACACGCTGCTGTCGCTGCTGATCTTCATCGCCGGCACGCTGATGTGCGCGGCGGCCGAGGGTGGCACCATGCTGATCGTCGGGCGGGCCGTACAGGGCTTCGGTGGCGGGCCGATGCTGTCCACGTCGCGCATCTTCGTGCAGCACAGCCCGGCGCATGAGCGCCGCACCATGATGAAGGGGATGATCTACGGCATCTTCGGGCTGACCTGCGTCTCGCCGGTGCTCTCCGCCGCACTGACGGAGCAGTTCGGCTGGCGCGCCATCTTCTTGGCCCAGCTGCTGGTGGCGGTGGTGGTGTGCGGCCTGGTGGCGGCGTTCTACCCGCATCCCCGCCGGCACGAGCGCACGGGCGATTTCGCCTCGCTGGACTGGCCCTCCGCCGTCGCCTTCGGCCTCGCCGCGCTGATCGCGCTGCACGGCTTCCAGCAGGCGCGCTTCGTGCACCCCGACGGCTCGCCGGCGCAGGTGCTGCCCATCCTGGCCGTGGTCGCGCTGGTCGCCTGGATCGGCATCCGCCAGACCGGACACCCGCTGCCGTGGGTGGACCTGCGCGCCACGCTGCAGCGCCGCTTCATGGTGGGCATGGTGTTCTATGCCATCTACTACGGCTTTGCCAGCGCGTGGAGCTTCCTGTCCTCCAGCCTGCTGCAGAACGGCCTGGGCTTCCGCTACGAGACTACTGCGCAGTTCATGAGCCTGTCGGGGCTGGTGACGCTGCTGCTGGGCATCGCCAACTTCCAGTTGACCCATTATCTGCCGCGCAAGCACGTGCTGATCGCCATCGGTTTCGCGCTGATGGCGGGCGCGATGCTGTGGCTGTCGCGCACGGCCATGCCCGGCGCATCGGCCGGCGTGCTGGCGCCGGGGTTCGTGATGGAGGGCATGGTCGGCATGCTGGTGGTGATCCAGGTAGCGGGGCTGACCTATGTCGACCTGCCCGCCGAAGACTTCGGCCATGCCTACCAGTTCAAGGGCATCATGCGCGCCTGGGCCCAGGCCTTCGGCACGCTGCTGGCGACGCTGATGCTGCAGCGCGGGCAGGCGCAGCACCGCACCGATCTGGTCGGCCATGTCTCGGCGCTGACGCCGTCGTGGCTGTGGCCGCATCCGCTGCAGGGTGCGGAACTGGTGCGGCTGTCAGCGGAGATCGACCGGCAGGCAACGCTGCTGGCGTGCAGCGACCTGTTCGTTTGGGGCGCGGCGATTGCGCTGGTGTGCGCGGTGGCGATTCTCGTGCAGCGGACGTTGCGCTGATGCCCGGCGCTGCCTTCGGCTGGGACCAGGGTGGCGCGGCGCGCGGTTGTCAGCGGGACGGGCAAGGCGGGCATGCCGATGGGGTGGCACGGGGTACGGCACGGATGTGGCGCAAGGACATGCCTTCGGTGGGGCACAGCACCATGCCGCGCGGCGCGCTTCGCCGTGTGCGCCGAGCGTGCATGTAAGAGGCGCGCCTGCCATTGCCAAACGGGTTTGCCACCACAGTGCGCGCGGTTCACCGATGGGGCCCCCATACGCGGCGGAAGCGACGGCCATGTCTACATTGTTCCGCAGCGTACAGCCGGCGCACCCACGCTCGGCGGAATCGAAACCGGCGCAACCGTAGCGAAATTGCCACGGCGATCAGCGCCTTGAAAGCGGCCAGTTCGCTCGCCGGTCTGGTGCTTCGCCTGCAAAGGCGAGGCCACGGGGACGGCGCTCTATGGTTGATGCAAATAAACCAGGAGACGATTGTGGACACGCATGACCTTGCCCCCCCACCGAACGCCCGCGCCGCCGATGGTGCGCAGCTCGCCGGCGGAGACCTCGACACGCTGATGCAGCGCGCACGCGAACTGACCCACGGGGCCGCGCGTGCGCTAGGCCTGGATGAGCCGGCCGCCGCGCAGGCCGCGGACGATGGTGGCGTGGTGCTCAACGGTACGCTGGTCACTGTGACCCCGATGCCGCTGGAGGGATTGGTCGGCGAAGCGGGCGACGGTGCGCTGGTGGTGTCCGCCACGCTCGGCTGCCGCGTCGGCGCGCTGGATGCGCGGGCGCTGTGCGCCCTCTTCGCGCACACGCCGGGCGTGCTGGCGGTCTACAACGCCGCCATCGGCTGCCAGCCCAACGGGGAACTGGTGCTGCACCGCATGGTGCCGGTGCGCGACGCCGCCGTCGACACGCTGGCGCAGGACCTGGTCGTCACGCAGCGGCTCGCTGTGCTGCTGAACGATGCGGCAACGCAGGTGAGGACACAGCAATGAAAACAGGAGGAATCCAACCCGGTCCGATCGTTCCCAGCCCGGACCTCACGGCCGAGGGCAGTCCCGCGCCGCTCACGCAGGGGCCGACCTCGACCGCCCCGACCACCCCCGAGCCGAGGCAGGTCTCGGGCGAGCACGGAGGCAATCTGCGCAGGCGGGCTGGCGCGGGCACTGCCATGGGGTCGTCGATGGCGCGGCGCGCGAAGCTGCCCGAGGCAGTCGATACGGTGCGCAACGCCAGCCTGACGCGGGCCTTGCCGGCCGCGGTCAAGGACGTGGTTGCGCCGGCGGTCACGTTGATGGGCGACGTGCTGTCCACCGTCGGCAAGGCGGCGCGGCAGGCATCGCAGGCGCCAGCCTCCAGCCTGCCGTTGCAGCGGGCCCTCGGGGGCGATCTGACACACCCCGATCGGCAGATGGAGGCGCACCAGAAGGCGGTCAATTACGGTGAGCATTCCGCGCAGCATACCGATCGCCTGGTGGCATTCCTGCACAGCGTGCTGCGCCTTGGCGTGGCCGGTACCTCCATGACGTTCGGCCTGGGCCGCAATGCTGGCCTGTCCGCCGGCGACGCACTGGGCCGTGCCGAACGTGGCGTGCCGCAGGCCAGCGGGATCATCACCGGCAGCGAGGCACCGGCGCGGAGGATGTCTTCGCAATCCGCGTTCCTGCTGGCCGCGGCGGGTGTGCAGCAGTGGGCGCTGGGGTCGGTGACCGGTGCAGCGGGCAACCTGGCCGGGCAGTTTGTCGCCGGGCCGATCATCAACATGCTGCCGCGCCAGTTCCAGGCCATCGACGCCCGCGCCGTGGTGCCCCAGGAGATCGTGGAGCTCATGAACGCGCTGAAGCCGGGGTCCGGCAACGCACTGCACGACAAGGCCAAGGCGATGCAGGCGGATATCGCCAACATCTCCAGCGAGAGCAACGTGCGGCTCGGCCAGATCTCGTTCGACTCGATCACCGCCGCGCGCATGGCCGCCCAGAGCGGCACGCCGCTGGGCGTTGCCGGTCAGATCAGCCTGGGCCTGGCGGTGTCGGGCACGGCCGGCGCCGTGATCGGCGCGGTGATTGCGGTGCGGCAGTCGACCGCCACGATCGATGTGCCGAAGGCCGACGCGTTGCGCGCTGTCCTCGCATTGGCGCCCGCCAACCGGCCGGCCGAGCTGGAGACGCATGCCGTACCGCTGTTCTTCGCCAAGCACGCCACGATGCCGGCCACGGCGGCAGCAGGCGATATCGAGACCGGCCATGTCGCGACCGCCGCGCAACCGCACCAGCAGGAGCAGATGTCGCGCATGCATGCCGCAGTCCAGCAGGTGAAGAGCCTGGTGACTGCGCCGGCCGGTGCCATCGCCAAGGCATTCACGGCGAGCCCGTTGCTCGAGCCGCAGCCCACGGTCGAGGGGGCGGCGCCGTCCGGCCCGGTGAGCCGTGCCACGGCCACGGTCTCCAACGTGCTTGCCAGCGGTGTCCGGCGCACGAAGCTGATGGCCGAGTCGACCGCCATGAGCAGCCTGATGTCCACCGGCAGCGCCATGCTGGCCGGCGCGACCGAAGGCCCGGCACGGCGCGCGGTGCTGGCGCTGGGCAACGCCATCGGCATCCACGCGGCTATCCGGCCCTGGTTCAACGCCCTGGCGAGCCATATCCCGGTGGGCGACAACGCCATGCGCGCCGAGCGCCAGCAGCACGTCAACGCCCAGGCGCTGCGGCCCGAACGGCCGGAAGTCTGACGCGGGGCGGCCGGGCGCGGCCGATGGCGCGGGGGCTAATCGAGCGGCTGCGCCGTCGCCGTGACCGCGGCCTGGGGCACCTCGCAGCCACGGGCCGCGCCGGGGCCGCCCAGGTCGAGATGGCGCATCAGCGTGGGCGCCAGCACCTTGAGCACCTGCGTGGTCAGGGCGCTGGTGAATTTGTACTTGGCGGCCTCGGGGCCGGCCACGTAGGCCACCACGGTGCCGAAGTAGCGCTCGCCCAGGTAGAACACGAAGGCGCCGGAGCGGCTCACCACGCGTTCGGAGAGCAGGCCGCCGCCGCGGCTGAAGGTCTTGTAGCGGTTGTCGCCGGTGCCGGTCTTGCCGCCCACCGGCACGGCGCTGCCGTCGGGCAGGACGAAGGTGTTGGCCACCCGCTTGGCCGTGCCGCCGTCGACCACCTCGGCCAGCGCCGCCTTGACCAGTTGCGGAATCTCCGGCGGCAGCACGCGCTCGCCCGTGGCCGGGGTGCGGCACAGGCTGACCTCATAGGGCGTGCCGGCCGCGAAATGCAGGCGGTCGATGCGCACGGTCGGCATGCGCAGGCCGTCGTTCTCGAGAATGCCCATCAGCTCGGCCAGCGCGGCCGGGCGGTCGGCGCTGGCACCGATGGCCGTGCCGTAGGACGGCACCAGCGCGTCGAACGGATAGCCGAGCCGCTTCCACGCCTGGTGGATCTGCTGGAAGGCCTCGATTTCGAGCATCTGGCGGATGCGCTTGTCCTGGGCGCCCTTGCGGTGCGATTTCAGCAGCCACTTGTAGACCTCGATGCGCTCGGCGGCGCTGGCCTGGTTGACCTGCGCGAGCGTCGCCTGCGGATGCTGGTGCAGATAGGCGACCAGCCACAGCTCGAGCGGATGCAGCCGCGCGATGTAGCCGCGGTCGGCCAGGTCGAAGCGCTGCGGCGAGTAGTTGTCATAGAGCTTGGCGAGGGCCGGGGCATCGAGCCGGGCGTCGGGCAGGTAGGCCCGGATGAAGGCCGCCAGCTTGTCCGGCCCGGCTTGCGGATCGAGGGTGCGGAAGATGGTCGCCAGGCGCACCGGCGTTGCGTGCGTGCTCTGCACCAGGATCGCTTCCTGCTCCTGCGGGCGCTTGCCCCGGTATTTGCCATAGAAGCGGCCCATGAAGAGGCGGCCCTCGCGGTCGGCGAAGCGCTCCAGGTAGCGTTGCCGCTGCGGGGAGGTGTCGTCTTCCAGCGCTTCGGCGCCGGCGCTGGGCAACTGGTGCTGGTAATAGCGCGACAGGTCGCGCATCAGCCGCACGAACACCAGGTTCACGGAATGCTTGAACCCCTCGCGCACCGTGAACTGTTGCGTGCTCTCCCAGGGCTCGAAATTGTCGAAGTGCTGCATGCCGCCGCCGGTCGCGAACCATTCGCCGGCGTTGCCCGAGTATTTGCGCTCGAGCGAGGCCGCCAGCATGGCGGTCAGGCTGCGGTCCCGCGCCTGGGCGAGGTAGTCGACCGCCCAGCGCTCGATCGGGTTCTGCTTCGAGACCTCCACCTTGCGCAGCGCGGCCGGCGCGAGCGCGGCATAGCGCTGGTGCAGCTCGGTGACGATCTCGAGGTAGGTCACCAGCGTGCGCAGCTTGGCCGTCGAGCCCAGGTCGAGCTTCACGCCCTCATTGATGTCGAACGGCTGGTCGAAGGTATCGGCCTGCACCAGCACGCGGTTGGTGCCGCGGCTGCGCTCGAACAGCGTGAAGCTGTAGGTGACGCCGCGCGGATCGCCATGCTGCAGCATTTTGTCGCCGATCAGGCCGGCGGCCTTGGCGTAGGCCGGGTCGCGCAGCTTGATCAGCTCGGCCGTGACGTCGCGCTGCAGGGCGGCGTCCAGCGTGCTGCCGACCGTCAGGTCGAGCCGGTCCAGGTCGTACATGCGCGGCACGCCGAGCATGGCGGCCAGGTTGACCCGCACGGCGTTGGTGCCTTTGCGCTCGGTGGCCACGGCCGGCGCCCGCACGCGCTGTGCCTGCTGCCGGAGCGACTGGGCCAGCGCGGCATCGCGCAGCGCCGCCGGGACGATGCCCGCACCCGCCAGCAGCCGCAGGTAGGCGTCGGTCAGCGTTTCGAGATCGTCGAGGTGCTCCAGGTAGTAGGACGGACGCCGCTGCGAGATCAGCAGGCTCAGCGCCTCCTTGTAGGCCAGCGCGCGCGCCTCCAGCGTGGCCGGCGAATGCGCGTCGAGCAGCGCGTTCACCTGTGCGAAGTCGCGGCCGTACCAGACCCACAGGCCGTCGCCGATGCCGAGCACCTCGCCGAAGCCGTTGCGCGCGCCCAGCGGCACGGTGTTGAGGTAATCGACCACCAGTTGGTGGCGCACCGCGGTGGTGTCCTCGCCGTCGAGGTAGGCGCGCACCGATGCAGAAGCCATCTGCCGCAGCTTCTCCTGGGCCGACTCGGTGCGGCCTTCGGGCGAGTGCCGGTATTTCTCGATCTGCGTGGCGAGCGTGCTGCCGCCGGGCGATTCATGCTCCGAGTCGGCCATGTGCAGCGCGCGGTCCCACATGGCGCGGGAGAAGCGGCCCCATTCGACCGCGGGGTTGCGCCGGGGCTGCTCCGGGTCGAGCAGCATGCGGTTCTCGATGAACAGCAGCGCGTCGACCAGCGCGGGCGGGACCGTGTCGAAGCCGGCGTAGACCCGCTCCGGATGGCGCCGGAAGTAGATCAGGCGGTTGGCCGCATCGAACACCTGCAGGCCGGCCTGGGTCTTCTCGTGATACGGCGCGTTGAGGCCCAGGTTGATGGTCGCATTCATCGTGCCCGAGGGCACGGCCTGCTCGGCCACCGCGTAGCCGCGCGCGCGCAAACGTTCGAGATAGGCCGGCATCTGGCTGTAGCCGAGGCGCCGGTCGTAGGGCCCCGAGTTGGGGTAGTGCACGGACGGGCTCGGGCCGGGCCGCAGGGGGAAGGTCAGCTTCTTGCCGAGCTGCGACAGGTAGGACGCCTGTAGCGCCGAGGTCTGCAATTCGTCCGACACGAGATAGGCCAGGGCCGCCACCAGCAGGACGGGCGCGGCAACCAAGGCGAACTTGACAGATCGGCGCATTGTTTTCAACCGCAACGCTCCAAGTGTGGACGTGCCTTTGTTGTTCCACTCTACTGCATGCGGGGCAGCCGTCAATCCGGTGCGTGCCGCCGCGCGGCGCCCGGGGCGCCGTTTACAGGGATGCAACGTCCGCATGTGCCCGATGCGGTCGGCCCCGGCCCCTGGCGCGGCGGGTAGTCGGGAATGTTCTGCTCGTCGTACAGGCGGTAGATCCGTGCCAGTATGGTCCGGATGTCTTCCGACGCGTCGAGCAGGCGCGTGCTGGGGATGATTGGCGACACCGACTGCGGGGCATCCAGCTCCATGTAGTAGAAGTAAACCTCTTCGCGCTGCAGCACCGCCGCGCTGCGCTGGGCTACCGACACGCCGGCGCCAGACACCACCCGATTTGCAATTCCCGTGCCGCAAGGGTTGGATATCATTCACATACGTTGCGGAATGACGCCAGCTCTCGCACAGCCGCATTGCCGCAGAAAGGGAACGCGCGCATTCGAGTTTTCCGCGATGCTTTCCTCCCACCAAGGATTGCCGCAGTCGTCATTTGGCGGACATCCCATCAAGAGGCACCCGCCCCGTGGGCATCACCATCACCAGCAACACCGGCAACACTCCTGCCGCCGGCCAGACCCGCACGGTTCTCGGTCAGGAGAATGCAGGAACCATCACGATAACCAGCATCGACAGCAAAAGCGCAATCGCTGTCTCCGCGCTGGCCCAGCAATTGAGCGAAGCGGCCGCCCGGGCCTAGACCCGGGACGCCAGCCTGAGCCGTAAGGACCTGGGCCAGAAAGCAACGGCATTGCTCAGCCAGATCACTGGAGACAACTATTTTGCCAACAAGGCCAAAAATGATGCCGAGGTTCCCGGTACCAGTGATCCTGCATTGCTTGCCCGCGCCAGGCAGGCCACGGCGTTTGTCAATGGCCAAGGCAGCAACCCGTTCAAGGGGCTGTCTCGCGACCAGCTGGATCTGATCGCTTACGACGATAGCGGCACCTTCACCGTCAACGAGCGGCGTGCCGCCTGGTCTGAAGCCTACGATCAGGAGGAGGCTTGGCGCAGGCAGGTCATCGCCCAGGGCGAACTGGAATACCAGGCGACCGGCAAGCAGAATGATTTCTTTGCGGCAGTACTCAAGCACTATCAAGGGCTGCCGGCAATCGAGCAGGCACAGTACCCCTCCAGCTATGCGTCGCAGTTGCAAGAGTGGATCCGCCTCGATTTCAACTTCCGGACGAATCGGGCAGAGGGCACGGGCGTCTCCCGTGCAAGCCTGATCGAGCAGTGGCTCGCGCAGGGGCCGCATGGCAATCGGGCGTCGAGGACGACGGAGACCGGCGCGTCCTGACGGAATGGCCGATGACCGTGCCGATGTACGCGGGGATGACAGCCCGGTCGGGATGCGGCGCCGTAGCTCCGCCAATCCTTTGCCACGTAGCCAATCGGAAAATAGGAACAAGCATCGGGACATCCGTCTCGTGCATGGGTTTTGGCTAGAAGTGCCAAATAAGACTCTTTTTTTGCGGCGCCCTAAAAAAATTTTCGACCGAGATCGCCGCCAGACGCGGCACGTCTGAAGAAAAAGCCAGCTTCGTCGCGCTACGGCATTAAATTCCAGGCCAAAAAGCGCCGATCTGTCCGCTTGTCGCCGGATGGCATGCCGCCTACCATACGCCGCCATGTGCCGGCCCCGTGCAGCCTCGCGCTTTGCAGCGAGCGGCCGGCCTCGCTACCAGGAGGTTCGTATGGCGTATCCCCCCATCCCCGTGCCGGCAGACGGCGTGCCCAGTGCCAACACGACGTGGCAGGCGCGCAGCCGCGCGGCGGTCTGGCACCCATGCACGCAGAACGCGCGGCTCGATGCCATGCCGCCGCTGCCGATCGCGCGCGGCCAGGGGCCGTGGCTGATCGATTTCGACGGCAAGCGCTACCTGGACGGCACCAGCTCGTGGTGGGTCAACCTGTTCGGCCATGCCAATCCGCACATCAACGCTGCGCTCAAGGCGCAGTTGGACATGCTGGAGCACACCATGCTGGCCGGCGCCACGCACCGCCCGGCGGTGGAGCTGGCCGAGCGCCTGGTCGGGCTGACGGGCGGCGTGCTCGGGCATAGCTTTTTCGGCTCGGACGGTGCCTCGGCGGTGGAGATCGCGCTCAAGATGAGCTTCCACGCCCACCGCAACGCGGGGCAGGGCGCGCGCAGCCGCTTCGTTTGCCTGGAGCACGGCTACCACGGCGAGACCCTCGGCGCGCTGGGCGTGACCGACGTGGCGATCTTCCGCGATGCCTACGATCCGCTGATCCTGCAGTCGCACCGCGTGGCGTCGCCCGATGCCCGGCTGGCCGGCCCGGGCGAGACCGGCGCCGATGTGGCCGAGCGCGCGCTGGCCGCCCTGCGCGATTGCCTGGCGGCCAATGCCGGCACCATCGCCGCGGTCATCATTGAGCCGCTGGTGCAGTGCGCCGCCGGCATGGCGATGCACGACGCCAGCTACCTGCGCGGCGTGCGCGCGCTGTGCGATCAGTTCGGCGTGCACTGGATCGCCGACGAGATCGCCGTGGGCTGCGGCCGTACCGGCACCTTCTTCGCCTGCGAGCAGGCGGGCGTGTGGCCGGACCTGCTGTGCCTGTCCAAGGGCATCAGCGGGGGCTATCTGCCGCTGTCGATCGTGCTGTCGCGCGATGCCATCTACGACGCCTTCAACGAAGACGCGCCGGTGCGCAGCTTCCTGCATTCGCACTCGTACACCGGCAACCCGCTGGCCTGCCGCGCGGCGCTGGCCACGCTCGACCTGTTCGCGGAGGAAGACGTCTTCGCCCGCAACCGCGTCACCGCCGCCCGCATCGCCCAGGGGCTGGCGCCGCTGTCGCACGACGGGCGCTTCGCCCACCTGCGGCAGGCCGGCATGATCACCGCGTTCGACGTGCACCCCGAAGTGGCCGGCCCGCGCTTTGCCGAGCGTTTCGCGCTGACGGCGCGCGCGCATGGTCTGCTGCTGCGGCCCATCGGTCACACCGTCTACCTGCTGCCCCCCTACGTGCTGACCGACGACGAGACCGACACCCTGGTCGAACGCACGCTGCACACCCTAGAAGAGACGCTTGCGCAAGCCACCGGCGCGCACGAAGGAGAAACCCATGCGATTGCTTGACGACCTGCGGGCCGGCCTGGACGCCATCGACGCCGCGCACCTGCGCCGCGTGCGCCGCACCGCCTACAGCCCCACCGACCGCAGCCAGCGCATCGACGTGCCGGGCGGCGAGCCGCGCGACATTCTCGGCTTCTGCGGCAACGACTACCTCGGCCTGGCCGCGCATCCGGTGCTGGCGCAGGCGGTGGGCGAGGGTGCCCGCCGGTACGGCTTCGGCAGCGGCGCCTCGCACCTCGTCAGCGGCCACTCGGTGGCCCATGCGCGGCTGGAGGCGCGCATGGCGGCCCTGCAGGCGCCGCATATTCCCGATGCCGATGCGCTGTGCTTCTGCACCGGCTACATGGCCAACATGGCGGTGGTCAGCGCGATGGCGCAGGCCGGCGGCATCCAGCCGGCGCAGGACTGCACGGTCTTCTCCGACGCGCTGAACCACGCCTCGCTGATCGACGGTGCCCGGCTGTCGCGCGCGGCGGTCAAGGTCTATCCGCACGTCGACCTGGCCGCGCTGGAGGCGCAGCTGGCCGCCTGCGGCAGCCGCAACAAGCTGATCGTCACCGACGGCGTGTTCAGCATGGACGGCGACATCGCGCCGCTACCCGAACTGCTGGCGCTGGCCGAGCGCTTCGATGCCTGGCTGATCGTCGACGACGCGCACGGCCTGGGCGTGCTCGGGGCGGATGGGGCGGGCGTGCTGTCGCACTTCGGGCTGCGCTCCGAGCGCCTGATCTATATCGGCACCTTCGGCAAGGCGGCCGGCGGCGCCGGGGCCTGCGTGGTGGCGCACCGGATGGCGATCGACTGGCTGGTGCAGCGGGCCCGCACGTATATCTTCACGACCGCCACGCCGCCCGCCGTCGCCTGCGGGGTGGAGGCGGCGCTGGACCTGATCGCCGGGGAGGAGGGCGCCGCGCGCCGGGCCCGGCTGGCCGGCCACATCGCCCGCTGGAGCGATCACGCGCAGCGGCTGGCGGCACGGTTCGGCTGGCAGTGGATGCCGTCTCCCACCGCCATCCAGCCGCTGGTGATCGGCGAGAACGCACCGGCGCTGGCGCTGGCGGCGGCGCTGGAGCGCGAGGGCATCCGCGTCGCTGCGATCCGCCCGCCGACCGTGCCGGTCGGGACCGCGCGGCTGCGCATCACCCTGTCCGCCGCGCACACCGAGGACGACATCGAGCGGCTGGCCCGCGCGCTGGAGGCCGCCGGCAGCTCGCTGCAACCCGCCGCTTGCGCCGCCTGACATGCCGGCGCGCTTCGACTGCTTCGTCACCGGCACCGACACCGAGATCGGCAAGACGCTGGCGAGCGCGGCACTGCTGACGGCGCTGGCCGGCGCCGGCTACCGCACCGCGGGGCTCAAGCCGGTCGCCGCCGGCACGCTGGCGGGCGCGCCCGAGCGCACCAACGAAGACATCGAGCAGCTGCGCGCCGCCGCCACTGTCGGCCTGCCGATGGCGACGCTCTGCCCGTGGCTGCTCGACGCGCCGATGTCGCCGCACCTGGCGGCCCGGCGCGAGGGCGTGACGATCACGCTGCCGCCCATCGTCGATGCGCTGGCGCAGGCCCGGACACAGGCCGATGCGGTGGTCGTCGAGGGCGTCGGCGGCTTCCGCGTGCCGCTGTCGGATACGTTCGATACCGCGCAGCTGGCGGTGGCGCTCGGCTTGCCGGTGGTGCTGGTGGTCGGCCTGCGCCTGGGCTGCCTGAACCACGCCGCGCTGACGGCCGAGGCCATCGCCGCGCGCGGCCTGCGCCTGGCCGGCTGGATCGGCAACGTGGTCGACGCCACCATGGCCGGCCTCGACGACAACGTGGCCACCCTGCGCCGCTGGATCGACGCGCCGCACCTGGGCACGATCCCGCGCCTGCCGCGCCCGGACGCGCGCCCGGACGCGCGCCTGGCCGCATCGCACCTGGACCTCGCACCGCTGCTGGCGCGCTGAAACGCCGGGCAGCGCTACACTGTCCAACTTCACGAGATTTCGATCACGCTTGGATGGAGATGGCTGTCATGCGCGCAATGCGTTGGCTGGCGGTGGCCTGCGCGGCCGCCGCGATGGCGGGATGTGCCGCACTGGAATCCCCGGTGACCAAGGGGCAGCGGCTGATCGGCGGGGATGCCGCCGCCGTGCAGGCGCAGTTCGGCCCGCCGCGCGAATCCTACCCGCTCGACGGCGGCACGCGCTGGCTGTATCCGACCCAGCCCTACGGGCAGTTCACCTACGCCGCCGACTTCGACGCCGCCGGCAAGCTGGTCGCCTTCAGGCAGGTGCTGCGCAGCCTGGAGTTTGCCCAGGCCAGGGTCGATGTCTGGACCCGCGACGATGTGCTGCACCATTTCGGCAAGCCGGTGGAGACCGCTTATTTCTCCCGCATGGACCGCCTGGTCTGGTCGTACCGCTTCAAGTCGGACGACGTGTGGCCGTCGCTGATGCATTTCTATTTCGATCCGGCCGGCGTGCTGCGGCTGACCCAGATCACGTCCGATCCGCTCTACGATCCGGACCGGCCGCGCGTGTTTCACCGGTAGGCCGTCCGCACGGCGGGCATCCTCCGGGGGCTGCGTTGAGGCAGCACAAGTTTCCTGTGCGCTAAGGGTTCCTCCCGCATTACACGGTCTGTCCGGCGACCTAAGCTAGAGAGCAGGGAAGGCGGGTGCCCGCCGGGCGCCTGCCCATGCAACCGCCGCCAGAACGGACGCTGAAGACAGGGGGTGCATCATGCTGACGCATCGTTGGGTCGACATCGATCCCATGGAGGCGGAACACCATCCGCTGTATGGCATTGCAGGCTGGCTGCCATGGGTGCTCGCGATTGCCGTCGGCGGACCGACGTGGGTGTTCTGGCAGGGGCTGTCGGTCGACGCGCTGCAGGTGGCGGGCGCCGATCTCTTCAACGCCGACACCCCGGGCAGCGGCGTCATCAACCTGACCCTGCTGCTGTACCTGATCTCGACGACCACCGTGCTGGTCCTGGCCACGACGCATGACAGCGCGTTCCGTCCCGCCATGCTGGTCCACATGGCGACGCTGCCGCCGATGATCGGCCTGATGCTGCTGGTGGGCGGCATTCCGGGGGCGCGGCTGGCGCTGATCGACGGCGTGGCGGCCGCGCTGCTGATGCTGGCGACATGCGGCATCTACCTCCAGCTCTCGCGCCGGGTGCGCATGACCTTCGAGCACCAGGCGCCGGCCAGCGGTGAAGTGCCGCCGCGCCTGTGGCACCGGCGGCGCGTGGCCGGGTGAGTTGGCCACGCCCGGCAGCCGCGCAGTCCGAGATGGCCGCTGCGACGCCGGCGGACGGCATCAGGCGTCGCCCGGCGCCTTTGGCGGGTTGACCAGCGTCACCATCACGTAGCTCATGATGGTGAGCATGAACCAGGCGCCCAGCTTGCTGATCGACACCAGCTCCCAGCCCTGCAACTGGCTCGGATATAGCCAGGTATGCGCGAACGTGCCGATGTTCTCCGCCAGCCAGATGAACAGCGCGATCAGCGTGAAGCCCAGCAGGAACGGCATGCGTCGGTGCACGCGGTCAACGCGGAAATGCACCCAGCAGCGCCGGAACGCGACCGCAACGCCGAGCATCAGGGCATAGCGCAGGTCCCACCAGTAGTGGTGCAGGAAGAAGTTTGCGTAGATGCCGCACGACAGCGCCGCCGTTACGGCCAGGGGCGGATGGTGCGAGAAGCGCAGGTCGAACTCCCGCCGCGCCCGCGCAATATAGCTGCCGACCGATGCATACATGAACCCGGTGAACAGCGGCACGCCGCCGATGCGCAGCACCGAGGCCTCGGGATAGATCCACGAGCCGACCGCCGTCTTGAAGATCTCCATGCCGGTGCCGGCCACGTGGAACATCAGGATCACTTTGGCTTCATCCCAGGTCTCCAGCCGCAACCACAGCAGGGCGACCTGAATCAGCACAGCCGCGAGGGTCAGCGCGTCGTAGCGGGCCAGCGGCGCATCGGCCGGATACCACAGGTGCGTGCCGAGCAGCAGGGCGACCATCAGCCCGCCGAACAGGCAAGCCCACGCCTGCTTGATGCCGAAGACGAGGAACTCGTGGAGCGCGGCCGCCAGCTGGCCGTGGCGCGCCGCCCAGGCGCCGGTCAGGTCGCGCCAGTACGAAGCCCTGGCGCGCAGGCCGGCGCTTTGCAGTCCGGGGCTTGCCGTCATTCAGTCGATCAGCGCAAACCGCGGCACCTGGCGGCCATCGACCTCAACCATCTCGTGGAACATGGCCGACGGACGCACCCAGACGGTGCCGTTGGCGGCCCGGTAGACCGTCATCCGGACCGTGGGATCGGGCTCGTACGTGGCCTCGCACAGCCATTCGTATTCGCCGCCCTTGTAGTGGCGGTAGCGGCGTGCCGGCGTGCTCTGCATGGCGGCCTCAGGACTGCGGCTTGCCGTCGTCGGCATCGACGTAGGGCGTGTGCTCGCCTTCCTGCGTCTGGGCGCCGAGCTTGGCGTTTTCCATGGTCTGCTGATAGAGCAGCATCGCGTTGGCGACGGCCTCGGGCTCGCCGCTGAAGCTGATCACGCTTTCGCCGCAGTTCGGGCATTCGCCGCCGAAGATGGCGTGGATGCCGAGCAGATTGCGCGGCTCCATGCCGTCGAAGGTGGTAAAGGCGGTCTGGCAGGCGCCGCAGACCAGTTTTTCCGGGCGCAGCGCATCCAGCCGCGCCTGTGCCTGGGAAACGCGCTGCGACTGCGTGCCGCGCCGCTTGGCTTCACCCATGATGTCCTTCCTGTGTTCTGGGGGTAGTGGAAGGCGGGATGATACCGAAGCCGGCTCGAATGCGGTCCGAAAAACGATGGTCGCGGGTGCGTTGCTGTCGTGAAGCGGGCCCGGTTCACGGCACGATGCCTTCCGCCCGATCTGGCGCGCCTGCAGGCGGCTAGCGGCGCACAGGCATCGCGTAGGCCCGCTGATACGACGCAGAAAACGTCGACAGCGCCCTCAGCGCTGCCTCCGGGTCATGCCCGGGCTTGAGGGCGAAGCTGTCGAAGCCGCAGCGGGCCAGGTAGTGCACGGTATCGATCATGACGTCGCCCACGGCACGCAGTGCACCCTGCCAGCCCAGTTGATGGCGCAGCAACTGAGCGATCGAATAGCCGCGGCCATCCGTGTAGACCGGAAAGTCGATGGCGATCATCGCCAGGCCGGTTGGGTCGATGGTGGTGGCCCCCGGCTCCAGCAACTCCGCCGGATCCGCGTCCGGCGCCAGCCACACCGCAACCGGATGCCGGCGCCGGCGGTACTGCTGCCGATGGGCCATCCAGTTCTGCAGGGTGACCCGATAGCCCGCTTCATCGGGAGGACACACCTGGTCCCCATCACCATCACCGTGCTCCAAGGGATAGGCCCGCCAGGTATCCGCCGCCACGCGGCCGTCGCAGAGGATGTTGCGCGATGCATCGCGAGCGGTTGCGTCAGGCGCTGCCATGTGCCACCTCTGCGTGTGAGCGCCGCGCCACGACAGCCGCGTCCGAGTACACCGCGGCCTGAAATGGCTCGATGCCGATCCGGCCGACCACGTCGACGAATCGTTCGGCATCGCTGTCGCGGTGCGCGAGATAGGTGTCGATCAGCCGCTCGATCACGTCCGGCACCTGGGCCTGGGCAAACGACGGGCCGATGATCCGGCCGATGGCCGCGGGCGAATCGGTCCCATCCGGCCCGCCGGCCCCATTCTGCCGGCCGCCCAGGGTGATCTGGTACCAGGCTTCTCCGGCCTTGTCGACGCCGAGGATCCCGATATGGCCGATATGGTGGTGCCCGCAGGCGTTGATGCACCCGGAGATGTTCAGGTCCAGTTCGCCGATGTCGTGCACGTGGTCCAGGTCATCGAAGCGCGCTTGGATGGCCTGGGCAAGGGGAATCGACACCGCATTGGCGAGTGCGCAGAAGTCTCCGCCGGGGCAGGCGATGATGTTCGTGATCTTGCCGATGTTGGGCGTCGCGAGGCCGGCGGCGTCCAGGTCTTGCCACAGCGCAAAGAGGCCGCTGCGCCGGACATCGGCAAGGATCAGGTTCTGCTCGTGCGAGACGCGCAGCTCGCCGAAGCCGTAACGGTCGGCCAGGTCCGCCATGGTCTCCATCTGTTCGGCCGTGATGTCGCCCGGTGCCCGGCCGGAGGCTTTCAACGACGCGGTCACCGCGACGTAGCCCGGTACGCGATGCGGGTGCACGTTGCCGCGGAGCCAGCGCCGGAACGACGGGTTCGCCTCGGCCAGCGCCGCCGTGTCATCCGGGTCGTTCGCTGCCTGGGCGTCATAAGGGGAGACGGTGAAGCGCGCCGCGACCGAGCCGACAAAGGCCTCGGTGACCGTGTCCGGCCCCCCGCGAATCAGACGCCACTGCTCGTCCACCTGCTGGCGGAACACCTCGGGCGTCAGGTCTTTCACCAGGATCTTGATGCGTGCCTTGTACTTGTTGTCGCGGCGCCCGTGCAGGTTGTAGACGCGCAGCGTGGCCTGCAGGTAGGTCAGCAGATCCTGCCAGGGCACGAAAGGATGGATCAGCTTGCCCACCATCGGGGTCCGGCCCATGCCGCCGCCCACCCACACCCGGAAGCCGATCCGTCCGTCCTGCCCGACCGCCTGCAGCCCGATGTCGTGTATGCCGACCGCTGCCCGGTCGATCGACGCGCCGCTGGCCGCGATCTTGAACTTGCGCGGCAGGAACGCGAATTCGGGATGGAGCATCGACCATTGCCGAATGATTTCGCACCAGACGAGCGGGTTGACGATCTCGTCGGGCGCGATGCCGGCAAAGTGGTCCGTCGTGGTGTTGCGGATGCAGTTGCCGCTGGTCTGGATGGCGTGCATCTGCACCGTGGCCAGTTCGGCCAGGATGGCGGGGGCGTCTTCGAGCCGTGGCCAGTTGAACTGCAGGTTCTGCCGGGTGCTGAAGTGGCCGTAGCCGCGGTCCCAGCGCCTGGCGATTCCGGCCAGCTTGCGCAGTTGCCGGGACGCGAGCATCCCGTATGGAATCGCCACGCGCAGCATCGGCGCATGGCGCTGGAGATACAGGCCGTTCTGCAGCCGCAGCACGCGAAACTCATCCTCGGTGAGCTGCCCGCTCAGGAAACGGCGCGTCTGGTCCGAGAACTGGACGACGCGTTCGTCGACGAGCTGCTGGTCAATGGCGTCGTAGAGGTACATCGTGGGAGGTCTCCTTGCGCTACGGGCTAGTCGCGTGCGCGTGCCCGCTCGACCGACATGTCGGTCGGCATCATGTTCGCGTTGGCGTTGTGCATGACCCACAGGGAGCCCGCCACGACGATGGCGATCAGCAGGCCGGTGCAGACGAAGATCGCCGTATTGCCGCGCTGCCCCGGGCCGGGGCCCAGGTGGAGGAAGAACACCAGTTGCACCAGCAGCTGCGCCACGCACAGGCCCACCATGCCGGCGAGCGCGAGGCGGGCGGGCAGCGCGCCCGTCATCACGGTCGCGAACGCGGCGAGCGTGAGCGCAACCGACAGCAGCAGGCCGACGGTGTAGCCGCGCAGGCTGCCGTGCGCCGCGGTCTCGCCGGCGTGCACGGCGTGGAGGTGGGACGGCGTCATGCGAACTCCCGCAGATAGACGAAGGTGAACACGCAGATCCAGACCAGGTCCAGAAAGTGCCAGAACAGGCTCAGGCAGGCGAGCCGGCGGCGCACGACGCCGTCCAGGCCGAAATGCCTGACCTGGTGCATCATCACGGCCAGCCACAGCAAGCCCGCCGTGGCGTGCAGGCCATGGGTGCCGACCAGCGTGAAGAAGGCGGAAAGATAGGCGCTGACGCCGGGGCCCGCCCCCTCATGCAGCAGATGGGAAAACTCGTACAGCTCCATCCCGACGAAGAGCGCCCCGAGCAGAAACGTGACCCCGAGCCAGCGCACCATCCGTGGCGCCGCATCGGCGTCCTGCTTCAGCAGGGCGATGCCAAACGTGTAGCTGCTGACCAGCAGCAGCATGGTCTCGGCAAACACGAACGGCAGCGCGAACAGTTGCCGGCCGCTGGGCCCGCCCGCCGTGCTCCCGGAAAGCACGCCGAAGGTCGCGAACAGGACGGCGAAGATCAGGCAGTCGCTCATCAGGTAGAGCCAGAAGCCCAGCGTCGTGTTGAACCCGGTGTCGTGATGCGGATGTGGATGCGGGTGCGCCGCCTCGGGCGCCATGTGATCCAGGGTCGGAGAATAGGTGTGTGTCATGGTCAGGCAGCTTCCTGCAGTTGCGCGTAGCGCGCGCGTTCGATCCGCTCGACTTCCGCCGCGCTCACGTAGTAGTCCACATCGCGGTCATAGCTGCGGAGGATGAAGGTGGCCACCGCACCGAGCAGGCCGGCGACGGCAACCGGCCACATGTGCCAGACCAGCGCGAAGCACAGCAGCAGGCCGAAGGCCGACACCACGAACCCCGCCGACGTATTGCGCGGCATGTGGATGTCTTCGTAGTGGGCCGGCTGCCGCCACGCCCGGCGGGTTTCCTTGTCTTCCCAGTGCTGCTCGAGCGAGGTGATGTGCGGGATGTGGGCGAAGTTGTAGAACGGCGCCGGCGAAGCGGTCGACCATTCGAGGCTGCGGCCGTCCCACGGGTCGCCGGTGAGGTCCGGATGCTGCTTGCGGTCGCGGATGCTGACGCCCAGCTGGATCAGCAGGGCCACGATCCCGACGCCGATGACGCACGCTCCGACCAGCGCCACCACCAGGTACGGATGCCAGTCGACGTTGGCGTAGTGGTTCATCCGGCGGGTCATGCCCTTGAAGCCGAGCACATAGAGCGGCATGAAGGCCAGGAAGAAGCCGCTCAGCCAGCACCAGAACGCCACCTTGCCCCAGAACTCGTTGAGCTTGAAGCCGAACACCTTCGGGAACCAGAAGCTGATCGCGGCCAGGCAGCCGAACAGCACGCCGCCGATGATGACGTTGTGGAAATGAGCCACCAGGAACAGGCTGTTGTGCAGCACGAAGTCGGCGCCCGGAACCGCCAGCAGCACGCCGGTCATGCCGCCGACGGCGAATGTGACCATGAAGCCGATGGTCCACAGGGTCGACGAATGGAAGCGGATCCGGCCCCGGTACATGGTGAACAGCCAGTTGAACAGCTTGACCCCGGTGGGGATCGAAATGATCGACGTCATGATCCCGAAAAAGGCATTGACGTTGGCCCCCGATCCCATGGTGAAGAAGTGGTGCAGCCAGACAAAGAACGACAGCACGCCGATCGAGGAGGTGGCGTACACCATCGACTTGTAGCCGAACAGGGGCTTGCGGGAGAAGGTGGCGATGATCTCGGAGAACGCGCCGAACGCCGGCAGGATCAGCACGTAGACCTCGGGATGGCCCCACACCCAGATCAGGTTCACGTACATCATCGCGTTGCCGCCGAGCTCGTTGGTGAAGAAGTGCATGCCGAGGTAGCGGTCGGCGGTGAGCAGCGCGAGCGTCGCGGTCAGGACGGGAAAAATGGCGACGATCAGGATGTTGGTGATCAGCGCGGTCCAGGTGAACACCGGCATCTTCATCAGGTCCATGCCGGGAGCACGCATGCGCAGGATCGTGACGATGAAGTTGATGCCCGTCAGCGTCGTGCCGAGCCCGGAGATCTGCAGTGACCAGATGTAGTAGTCGACGCCGGGCGTCGGGCTGTACCCGAGCTCCGATAGCGGCGGGTAGGCAACCCAGCCCGTGGCCGCGAAATCGCCGACGAACATGGACAGCATGATCAGCACCGCGCCCATGGCCGAGAGCCAGAAGCTCAGCGAGTTGACGAACGGGAAGGCCACGTCGCGCGCGCCGATCTGCAGCGGCACGATCACGTTCATCAGGCCGAGCACCAGCGGCGTGGCGACGAAGAAGATCATGATCACGCCGTGGGCGGTGAAGATCTGGTCGTAGTGATGCGGCGGCAGATAGCCCGCGGCATCGCCGTAGGCGAGCGCCTGCTGGACGCGCATCATGATGGCGTCGGCAAAGCCGCGCAGCAGCATCACGAGCGCCAGCACGATGTACATCACGCCGACCTTCTTATGGTCGACCGAGCAGATCCACTCCGTCCACAACGGCTTCCATTTGCCGAAGTACGTGATGGCGCCGATCAGCGCCACACCGAAGACCAGCACGGCCGCCAGCGTGCCCATGATGATCGGCTCATGGAGCGGGATGGCATTGAGGTTGAGTTTTCCGAACATCGCTTATTGCTCCACGCGCCCGATGGACGCGGACGGGATGGGCTGGAAGGCCTGCAGGGATTCGGGCCCGTCTGCGCGGCAGACCTGGCCGTTGGCCAGCATGTATTTGTCGATCACGCGATCGAACAGCTTCGGGGCCACCGCCGAGAAGAGGGTGACGGCGTCCCGGCTGCTTGGGCGCTCCAGGCCGCGGTAGGTCTTGAAGTCGAGCGTGTTGGCGGACGCCTTGGCCGAGCGCACCCACGCGTCGAACGCCTCGCGCGAAGTGGCCAGCGTCTTGAAATGCATGTCGGAGAAGCCGGCACCGCTGTAGGCGGCGGACTGCCCGAGATAGACGCCCGGCGTGTCGGCGATCAGGTGCAGCTGTGTCTGCATTCCCGCCATCGTGTAGACCATGCTGCCCAGCTGCGGGATGAAGAACGCGTTCATCATCGACTCGGCGGTCAGGCGGAAGTTGATCGGCGTGCCGACCGGGATTGCCAGTTGGTTCAGCGAGGCGACCCCGTACTGGGGATAGATGAACAGCCACTTCCAGTTCAGCGCGATGACCTCGACTTCGACCGGCTCGACTTGCGACGCCAGCGGCCGATAGGGATCGAGCTTGTGCGTCGTGTTCCAGATCAGCACGCCCAGGAAGGCCACGATCAGGCACGGGATGCCCCAGACGACGATCTCGATCGCGGTCGAGTGCGCCCAGGTGGGCGCGTACGCCGCGCGCGTATTCGTCTCGCGGTAGCGCCATGCGAACCACAGCGTCAGGACGATCACGGGAATGACGACCAGCAGCATGACGAACAGCGCGACCAGGATGAGCGATTTCTCCTGTTCGCCGATGCTGCCCTTCGGCGACAGCAGTTCGAGGTTGCAGCCGCTCAGCAGCAGGCTTGCGAGGGCGCCGAGGGCAAGCGCCACCAGGCGCGGCGGGATGGGTGAGGGCGGGGCGGCAAGCCGCCCCTGCGGAGGGTTGTCTGCCGGCAAAGCGGTAGGTTTGAGCATGTCGGACACCGTGGTTACGCATCACCGGGTATCCCGTGCCCCTCACTTCAGGGCCGAAGCAATGACCGCTGTAGCACTGCGCAGCCCTGGAAAAACGCCTAGCCGCGCAAGAGATGTATGGATCCCGGCAATGATGCCTGGCATCCTATAGAAAGACAAAACCCATACAAGAAAGAAGATTCGCGCCATGGAGGCCATACAACAGCGGAATGCCGGCCCTCAGTGGGACCTGAGAATCACCCGGACAGGCGGTGCGCGGTATCTACAGATCGTCGAGTTCATCGAGCAGGCGATCGGCGACGGACGTCTGGCCGCCGGAGACCGCGTGCCGCCGCAGCGCAGCCTTGCCAAGGCACTCGGGGTCGATCTCACGACGGTGACGCGGGCCTATACCGAGGCCAAGCGGCGCCACCTCATCGATGCCCGGGGCGCGCTCGGCACCTTCATCGCCGCCCCGCGCGCGGAGCTTGCCCGGGTCGTGGACATGAGCATGAACGTGCCGCCGCCGCCCGCCGGGCTGGACTTCCAGGACCTGCTGCGGCGAGGGCTGTCGCAAGTCCTGCTGCACAGCGACCCGCACCTGTTGATGACCTACCAACTCGGAGGCGGCAGTCCGGCCGATCGCGCCGCCGGCGCAAACTGGCTGGCGCAGATCGTGGGGGCGGTCGATGCATCGAGGCTGGTGGTCTGTCCCGGCGCGCAGGCGGCCCTCGCGGCCGTGATCCTGAGCCACACGCGCCCCGGCGATGCCATCGTCACCGAGCCGCTGACCTATCCGGGGATCCGTGCCGCGGCTGTCCAGCTCGGCCGGCGTGTCCTCACGGCCGCGTGCGACGCGGATGGGATGCGCCCCGACGCGCTCGAGGCGGCCTGCGCGCAGGGTGCCAGGCTGGTCTATCTGAACCCGACGGCGCAGAACCCGACCACGCATACCATGCCGGCCGCGCGCAGGGCCGACATTGCGCGAACGGCCGAACGATGCGGCGCCACGATCCTGGAAGACGATCCCTACTGGCTGCTGACACCCGACGCGCCGCCTCCGCTGGCCCATTTCGCGCCCGCGCGGACGTACTACGTGTCGACGCTGTCCAAAACCCTGAGTCCGGGATTGCGCACCGCCTACCTTCTGCTGCCCGCGGAAACGCGTGGCGACGACCTGCTGGCGGCCCTTCGCGCATTCGCCCTGATGGCGGCCCCCGTGACCGCGGCCCTGTCCACGCAGTGGATACAGGACGGCTCGGCCCTACAGTTGCTGGGCGGCATCCGCACGGAGGCCTTCGCACGGCGCGAACTGGCAGACCGGTGGCTCAGCGGGATCGGGCAGGCGCCGCCGACAGGCATTCACGTGTGGCACCGTCTTCCAGGCCATTGGTCCACTCATCAACTGACCCGCGCCGCACTGGCGGAAGACCTGCGCGTCACCCCGTCCGACGCTTTTTGTGATGGACCGAACCCGCCCAATGCGATCCGCATTTCGCTGGGCGGCGTTGATGATCGCGCGCAGCTGTCGCTGGCGCTGCGGAAACTGGCCGTCTTGCTGGAGCGCAAGCCGGCCATCGGCGGGGAGCTCGTGGTCTGAACGGGGAAGCCTCTCCGCACGGTTGACCGACATTGCCGCCGCGATCCGTTGACCGGCGACCATACCGGATGGTCGCCTTGTCGCCACCGCCGTACATCGTCGAAATCGGCAGACGGTACGACAGGCGGCCACCCGGCCTGCGTAGCCGCCCCGTCCTGATCGAGGGCAGCGGGAGCCGCCCTCCGTGCCGGGCATCTGCACGACTCTACATTTCAGACTTCTTGCGCAGCGTGCTGGAATCAATGTGAACAAATTGCTTTCCGTAGATCGTCAGGCTGGTTTTCTGAGAATACGTGAGCGTTCCATCCTGGTTGAGACTCAAGTCAATGGAGAAATCATGCGTTTTTCCATGTTTCTGCATGAAAGAGTGCTCGGCGAATGGTCCTGACGTACTGACATTGAACGCATTCTGACTTTTCAGCCTCCCTTC
The DNA here is from genome assembly GCF_024925465.1 of Ralstonia pseudosolanacearum. Lineage (NCBI taxonomy): Bacteria > Pseudomonadati > Pseudomonadota > Betaproteobacteria > Burkholderiales > Burkholderiaceae > Ralstonia > Ralstonia pseudosolanacearum. Next base: position 2,026,557 of record NZ_CP103852.1, read on the forward strand.
CGCGGTCGCGCAAACGCCACGCGGAATGCAGAATGAATCAATGATCATGTTGTTCTTCCTATCCCATATCCAGTATCCAACCTGGTCGTGAAACAGCTTGTTGTCGGATTTTCGAAAAACCTGCTGGTGGTAGCTCACGGAGACCAGGTCCTGCTCGCTCGCATTGGTCGCGCTGGGGCCGTCCGTAATCACGATTTTTTCAAAATATTGATCTTTACCTAAATCATGACAACCGATCGTCCGTAGGCGCGTTATATGGTCAGCACCGTGTATGGAGGATCGGTTCATGACCAAGATGGACGAAGCGACGCGCAAACGGGTACGTGCCGGACGCTTGATGCTTGCGGGCAAGACGCCGGCCGAAGCGGCGAAGGCGGTGGGTGTGGCACGGCAAACCGCGTACACCTGGAAAGCCCGGCTCAACGAAGGTGGCATTGACGCATTGCGGACAATGAACGTAGGTCGTGCAGCCCAACTGGATGCGTGCCAGCTCGAAGGCTTGCGCGTGGCACTGCTGCAAGGTGCGCTGGCGCACGGCTTCGGCACCGAGCTGTGGACCCTCAAGCGCGTGCGCATGCTCATCGAACGACTGTATGGCGTCACCTTCAGCGAGGTGCATGTCTGGCGGCTGCTGGGTGCGTTGGGCTTCAGCCCGCAAAAGCCTGAGCGCCGGGCCATCGAACGCGACGAAGACGCGGTACAGCGCTTCAAGCGCAAGACTTGGCCCGCGCTAAAAAAAAGTGTGCCGCCGAGCGACGGCTAATCGTCTTCATTGACGAGTCGGGCCTGTCGGAGCGGCACGCGCGTGCGCACCTGGGCGCCCAAGGGCTGCACGCCGGTCATCCAGTTCCACTTCAACTGGAAGCACGTCTCGGTCATCGCCGGCCTCACGCGCACGAACTTCGTGTTTCGACTGCACGACGGCGCGATCAAGAGTGCGCAGATCATCGAGTTCCTCAAGGCGCTGCGTGCGCAGCTCAAGCGCAAGTTGCTGATCGTGTGGGACGGCGCGCCACAGCACAAGAGCCGCGTTGTGCGCGAGTACCTCGACAGTACGCGAGGCGCCGTACAGATGGCGCTGCTGCCCAGCTATTCCCCAGACCTCAACCCGGTCGAATACCTGTGGGCCTGGCTCAAGCGGCACGCGTTGGCCAACTTCTGTCCCGATACCCTCGCCGAACTCAAACACACCGCCCGCCGCAAGCTCAAGAGCGGCCAGAAACGCCCATCGATCATCGCCGCGTGCTGGAAGCAGGCTGAGTTGTGGTGATGTCATGGGTTATGTAATTCTCAATAGGGACTGGATGCCGCTGACCCAGGCGGCAGGCCAGCTTTCTTTTGAGCCGGCGCGACGTCAATTCCCTTGTCGCCTTCCCAAACGCCAATCAGCTTCGCCAGGGGATTGATTTCGGCGGAATCGTTTTTGGCGTGGGCAATTCCAAGGCAACTCATGGCCACGGCGGCCGCAAGGATTTTTTTCATGACGGATCCCGGTTTCAAAATAGAGAAAGTAAAAAAATGACTGCAATAAAAACCAGGTGACTTTACCCAAAGCCAGAATCGGTCGGCTTGATGATCATCAATGCAAATCAATTGCAGGCGGTAGAAATCAACGCATCAGAATTCGCAAGAAATGCAAATAGAAATAATTAATTAAAATGATTTAAACAAGCTATTGCCGATCGAGTGCTGGCCGAAAACCGATCAGCTCAAGCAATGGCAAGAACAATGACTAGCAAGACAAAGCGGGCGCGGCACAGGCTTGAATTCAAGCTGGAAGCGGTAAAGCCGGACAAGGCATGGCGGCAGCAGAGGCCACGCCGGGCGTAGCGAACCAGGCGCCATGCAGCGGGGTCAACAAAGCTGATCGGGAGAGGCGGTTGACTGACACGGATACGGCGTGACGCACCATCGTTCTCACGGGAGAAGACCTTGCCGATCTTGGTGGGCGCGAAAAGACGCCTGACTGAGCGCTGACAGGCCAGCATCACGCGAAGCTGTTGTAGCGATGGCTGATGCGTTTTTACGGGAGGTGGTTTCGTATTTTGACTAAGCTATTGCGATAAGAAGACTTATCAGTAGATCTCCGTTTCCCTGAAGTACTACATCGAGTGGCTGTGGCAGGGCGGCAAAGGTGCGGCCCTCGATCGACGTTTGTGGCGCGGCCCAATGCCCGAAACGCCCCTGATCCTCACGCACAAGGGCGGCCCGTATGAGCTTATTGATCTTTACCTAAATCATGACAACCGATCGTCCGTAGGCGCGTTATATGGTCAGCACCGTGTATGGAGGATCGGTTCATGACCAAGATGGACGAAGCGACGCGCAAACGGGTACGTGCCGGACGCTTGATGCTTGCGGGCAAGACGCCGGCCGAAGCGGCGAAGGCGGTGGGTGTGGCACGGCAAACCGCGTACACCTGGAAAGCCCGGCTCAACGAAGGTGGCATTGACGCATTGCGGACAATGAACGTAGGTCGTGCAGCCCAACTGGATGCGTGCCAGCTCGAAGGCTTGCGCGTGGCACTGCTGCAAGGTGCGCTGGCGCACGGCTTCGGCACCGAGCTGTGGACCCTCAAGCGCGTGCGCATGCTCATCGAACGACTGTATGGCGTCACCTTCAGCGAGGTGCATGTCTGGCGGCTGCTGGGTGCGTTGGGCTTCAGCCCGCAAAAGCCTGAGCGCCGGGCCATCGAACGCGACGAAGACGCGGTACAGCGCTTCAAGCGCAAGACTTGGCCCGCGCTAAAAAAAAGTGTGCCGCCGAGCGACGGCTAATCGTCTTCATTGACGAGTCGGGGGCCTGTCGGAGCGGCCCACGCGCGTGCGCACCTGGGCGCCCAAGGGCTGCACGCCGGTCATCCAGTTCCACTTCAACTGGAAGCACGTCTCGGTCATCGCCGGCCTCACGCGCACGAACTTCGTGTTTCGACTGCACGACGGCGCGATCAAGAGTGCGCAGATCATCGAGTTCCTCAAGGCGCTGCGTGCGCAGCTCAAGCGCAAGTTGCTGATCGTGTGGGACGGCGCGCCACAGCACAAGAGCCGCGTTGTGCGCGAGTACCTCGACAGTACGCGAGGCGCCGTACAGATGGCGCTGCTGCCCAGCTATTCCCCAGACCTCAACCCGGTCGAATACCTGTGGGCCTGGCTCAAGCGGCACGCGTTGGCCAACTTCTGTCCCGATACCCTCGCCGAACTCAAACACACCGCCCGCCGCAAGCTCAAGAGCGGCCAGAAACGCCCATCGATCATCGCCGCGTGCTGGAAGCAGGCTGAGTTGTGGTGATGTCATGGGTTATGTAATTCTCAATAGCGTCAAGCGCCGTATCAATGATGCTGGCGAGCAGGTCGAATATCTGCCGGCGGACAGCCTGCAGAACTACGTCACTGGCCTTTTCGTGCAGCAGCCGCTCGGGCCGCCGCACCTTCGCTAGCCGACTGCTGGCGCAAGGGCACACGATCGAGAGCGTTCAGTTCCTGCTTGGGTATGCGGAGCTGGATCACGTCGCACCCCATCTAGAAGTGAAGAAGCAAGAGCTGCGAGAAGCGATGGCAGAGGCGGGCGATCACTGGAAGTAAATTACCCGGATTGAGTTAATCCATCTCTTCAATGGCTGAGCTATACCATTCTGGAACGCTCGCAGTGTGCATGCGAATCTGGAACATGAAATATGTGGTCGGTAACCCTCGAGTAGACCATCCACGACTGGAGTGTCTGCGATCTTTTCATCAGCGCTACCATGCCAATCACACCTCCCACTGCCAGCGATCAGTCGAAGCGACAGACTGAATACGACATCGCCGTCGTCAATACCGCGCTTTTTCCCATACTGACGGTTGGCATCGTTAGTGCGTTGTGGGTAAGCTCGATGAGCCCGCAGCCGGGGGCTGTCGGGGCGGTCATGCTCTGGACAATTGCCAGCCTTGTAGTCGGCAGCACCGTAGGTTTTCTGTTTGGCATCCCCCGTTCAGGCATCACTGCGACTAGGCCCTCGGCAAATCCCCCGCTTACCAATGGTGCGCCAGCGCAAACTGCGACTGCGTCCGATCCACCGGCCAAGGCGAGGATGCCAGGCGATGCATTGGCGCGTCCCAACACGAATCTCGAAGAGGTCTCGGATTGGCTGACCAAGATCATTGTCGGCCTTGGTCTGGTCAACCTGAAGGGCATTGGGACACGCGTTCAGGACGTCGCCACGAACGTCGCCGCATCGCTGCAGAAATCCCCGGATGCCTGGGACGTCTCCGTCGCTATGGCAATCATTGTCGGCTTCTCTGTCATTGGTTTTCTCTGCGGGTATCTCTATACGCGCCTGTTTGTCCAGGGAGCGCTGATCCGATCCGACCAGAATTTGGGCAATCTGCGCGCGGAGATTGACGCCGCAATCCATGAGGCACCGCCAGTACCCGAGGTAGCCCCAGGCACACCGTCAGTCCCGTCCGAATCCGACAAGGAGACGGCGCGCCGATTGAACCAGATCGCATCTGCAGATCGCCCGGAAGTTGTTCAAGAGCAGATTCGCACGCTGGCAAGTGAATACGAAGCCATACGACAGCAGCAGGGTTATGGGGGGGCGCGTACGAAGAAAATGCGCGAAGTGGCGGGGCGCATGAAATTGATCGGCCTTTTGGTGCAACCATATTTGCAGACGCTTATGGTGAGTCCGTCGCCTGGAGAGAGGCTGGTCGCGATCATGGCACTACAGATGCGCTTCGACCCGACGTACATCGAGTGGCTGGCAAACCGGCTGGTGGAAGAGCCCGCATTTCCCGCGTACCAAGCCGCCAGTGCCTTGCTGGCAAGATTGCCGCTGGTCGGGCAGGCGGAGTCCGAGCGTATCAAACGCGCTGCGCGGGCCGCCGTCGATGAACATAGTCGTCTGGGGCTGGTGCCCGAAGCAACGCGGGACAAGCTCTTTGAAAAGATTTTGAACTTCGGTTACGGGCCAGGCGATCAGGAAATGGCTACCGGCCCACGCTAGCACGGAAAAGGATATGGACGATCTGGCTAAGGTGTTCCTCATGATGCGGATTTTCACGTCTGCACATCCGGGGCCCCGCGTCTGCGCTATAGGAAAAGCTTGAAAGGGGCAACCTATGGTGCGCGAATAGGGAAAAACCAGGCGCGAACTGCGCCCGCTCCGGCCGGTTGCCGGAAATAAGGAGTAGCGATGCCGGTTGACCATGAGGAGCGCGCGCGGCGCGCATGGCCCCATCTCGTTCGTTTGGCGCGCTCAGGCGGCGAGCCGTTTTCATACGGCGAGTTGTGCGCCAAGCTGGGCGATGTGCACCATCGTGCGGCCGGGCGCTTCCTTGGGGTAATTCAAAAGTATTGCGCCGTTAACAAGCTGTCGGCACTTCAAGCGCTTGCCGTCAACCGCAGGACTCGAGTACCTGGCGCGGGATATTGTGGCGTACAAGGTCGCAGGGCGCACGCGAAAGAGGTTGAACGAGTTCGCGCTCACAAGTGGCCGGTGCGTGCGCCCAATTTCGGCAAACAGCGGGGTCAGAGCTAAGGATGGTGTTCAAAACTTCCGCCAGTCTTGCCAGTCCGAGAAGGGTTCCCGAACGTTGATAAGCCCATGAAACAAAGCGACCTTGGCCTGGACCTGAGCAATCGACGCACGCGCAAGCAGATATTTCTCGACGAGATGGAGCGCGTGGTTCCGTGGCAAGCGTTCCTGGCGTTGATAACACCGCACGCGCCGGTCAAGGCGACGGGCCGCAAACCGTTTCCCATCGAAGCGATGCTGCGCATCCACTTCATGCAGCAATGGTTCGGGCTGTCGGACGTGGCGATGGAGGAGGCGTTGTACGACGTGCCGTTGTATCGGCAATTCGCTGGGCTGGGCGGCATGAGCCGGCTGCCGGACCGGGTCAGCATTCTGCGCTTTCGGCACTTGCTGGAGCGGCACCAACTGGCCGAGCAGTTTCTGCGCACCGTCAATGCGCAACTGAGTGCCAAAGGCTATTTGCTCAAGGAAGGCACGGCAGTGGACGCCACGCTGATTGCTGCGCCCAGTTCGACCAAAAACCAAAACGGCGAACGCGACCCCGAAATGCACCAGACCAAGAAAGGCAACCAGTGGCATTTCGGCATGAAGGCGCATATCGGCGTCGATGCCGATTCGGGCTTGGTCCATACGGTGGTGGGGACGGCTGCCAACGTCAACGATGTCACGCAAGCGCACGCGTTGGTGCATGGCAAGGAGGCCGACGTGTTCGGCGATGCCGGCTATCAGGGCGTAGACAAACGCGAAGAGACGCAGAAGCTGAAGGTGCGTTGGCACGTGGCCTTGCGCCCGGGCAAGCGCCGGGCCTTGGACAAGACCACCTTGGTAGGCAAGCTTGCCGATGAACTGGAGCGGGTCAAGGCGCGCATCCGCGCCAAAGCTGAACATCCATTCCGCGTCATCAAACGCCAGTTCGGGCATCTCAAAGTGCGCTATCGCGGCTTGATGAAGAACACGCAGCAATTGCATACGCTGTTCGCTCTGAGCAATCTGTGGATGATGCGCGAGCGACTGATGCGCGAGGCCACTGCATGAGCGAAAGGTTGCCCGAGCGGGCGGGCAATCGGCGCCTTTATGCCGAACGTCACGCTGCATTCGAGTCAGGCGCCGCACCGTTTGCACTGCATCGGCTCTACGTTGATGACTCAGTGCGGCGAAATGAGTTCTGAACACCATCCCTAACGGAAAAACAATGACAGCTTGAGAAACTGGTGTAACTGTCGGCCAACACGAAGCAAAAATTGCTTGCGTCGCACAGACGGGCTGTCGATGCGCTTACGCCTCTCATAAAATTTAACATAAGATAAATTATGCGTTTCACCCATGTCACAGCCAAATAGAAATGTCACCTTTAGGCCAAATAGAAATGTCACCTTTAGGCCAAATAGAAATGTCACCTTTAGGCCAAATAGAAATGTCACCTTTAGGCCAAATAGAAATGTCACCTTCGCCATCCAGCCGCCTATGCTGACCAGCTTCTCTTGGCCAACGGGAGCCAGTCATGCATGGGCAAGGAACGATCACGATGAGCGTGCGTGAACTGGATCGTTTGAAGGTTATCCAGGCCGTGGCGGACGGGCATCTGGCACGATGGCGAGCGGCAGAACGGCTCGGCATCAGTGCGCGCCATATCCGGCGTCTGGTCTTGCGGCTGCAGGAAGACGGCCCAGGCGGGCTGACATCTCGTAAGCGCGGCCATGACAGCAATCGCCAATTGCCGCCAGGGCTGGAATCGCGCGTGCGTGGCCTGATCCGCGACAGCTATGCCGACTTCGGCCCGACCTTGGCGTGCGAGAAGCTACGCGAGCGCCATGGCATCGACCTGGCCAAGGAAACGGTGCGCCGAATCATGATCGACGCCGGCTTCTGGGTGCCGCGCAAGCTGCGCCCGCCCAAGGTGCACCAGCCACGCAACCGGCGAGCCTGCCTGGGCGAGTTGGTGCAGATCGACGGCAGCGATCATCGGTGGTTCGAGGATCGGGCGCCGGCCTGCACGCTGCTGGTGTACGTCGATGACGCCACCGGCCGGTTGATGCAGCTCTTGTTCGTGCCGACCGAATCGACGCAGGCGTATTTCACGGCCACGCAGGCCTATGTGGAGCGTCACGGCAAGCCGCAGGCGTTCTACAGCGACAAGGCTGGCGTGTTCCGCGTCAATGCCCGCGAGAACGCCGAGGGGCGCGGCTACACGCAGTTCGGGCGCGCCCTGTTCGAGCTGAACATCGACATCCTGTGCGCCAACACGAGCCAGGCCAAGGGGCGCGTCGAACGGATGAACGGCACACTGCAGGACCGGCTGGTGAAGGAATTGCGTCTGCGCGGGATCTCGAGCATGGCAGCCGCGAACGCCTTCGCCCTCACCTTCGTGGCCGACTTCAATGCGCGCTTTGCCAAGCTGCCGCGCAGCGACTTCGATGCACACCGGCCGCTGCGCGGCGACGAGGAGTTGGCGCGCATCTTCTGCTGGCGCGAATGGCGCAAGGTGTCGGCGAGCCTCACGCTGCAGTATGCCAAGGTGATGTATTTGCTGGCGGACCGGCCCGAGCACCGGCGGCTGATCCACTGCTACATCGAGGTGGCGGAGTACCCGGATGGGCGGATTGAGTTGTGGGCCGACGGCACGTCCCTACCCTACACCACCTATGACCGGCTGGCGCAAGTTGATCAAGGTGCGATCGTCGAGCACAAGCGCCTGGGGCACGTGCTGGCGATCGCGGCGCAAGTGCAAGCACAGCGCGACGATCGACGGCAAGTCGGGCCATCGCGCACGTTGCTGGGCGAGCCGCCGCGTCCGGCCCAGGTGTCATCGAACGTGAAGCGCCAGCGTCGGATTAACCGGCTGGACCTGGAGCGGGCCATGGCCGAGGTCGGTCCATGCCAGTCCAACTGCGTGCCAGCCACCAGCACCACTGCCCTACCGATCCCCCCAAGGAAACACCGAACCGAGCACAAAGTGCACGACCGTGCCGACATTTGAATTTGGCTGGCAGGGTGACCTTTCAGAAGATCCTGGGCAACCATGTAGCGGCAAAGTTGTAATGTCCGGTTTTGGCAAAGTTCAAATGTCCGCTTCAGTGCGGCGCCCATGGTATTCAGCCGGTCCGTTTGAATGCGATGGAGACGCCAGGCGATGGCTAGACCCGAGGTCATTACAGTCAGCATGCGTGAGTTGGATAGGCTCAAGACCGTCCAGGCGGTCGTGGATGGTCAGTTGCGGCCCGGCGTGGCCGCTGAACGGTTGGAGATCACCGACCGGCAGTTCCGACGGTTGCTGGAACGCTACCGGCAGGAAGGCCCATCCGGGCTCGTGTCCCTCAAGCGTGGTCGTCCGAGCAACAACCGGCTGTCAGTCGACCGGGAAGCTGCTGCGCGGGGTCTGATTCGGGAGCACTACGGTGACTTTGGCCCGACGCTCGCCGCCGAGAAGCTGCGCGAGCGTCATGGGCTGACGTTGTCCAAGGAGATGAAGATCATACGGCTTCAGCCCGCATCGTCTTCCGCTTTACGTTCGCCATCGTTTCAAAAACTTCGGGGCACGCGGCGCAGAATGCCCCGGTGTCAGCAAGAATCTTCGTTCTTGCAACCTGCTGAATTGGAAACATGATGAATCGCATTGGTAGCAGCACATCGACCTCGACGCCGAACCTCGCGCGCGAAAACTCTCTTGTGCAACTGGATACGGCGATAGGAAACCTCCAGGATGCGCGCCGGGATGCTGTGAAGAGAAACCCCGCATTGGCTTTGTTTGAGAAACGACACAAAAATACTGACAAATTACTGGAACAAGCGAGCGGATTAAGTGCAAATCGTCACCGCAGCGACGGGAAGTCAAAAAACGACGCTACGCCGGATAGCCAAGCCCTGATCGATGCACTAAACAGTAACGCGGAGTCTTGGATGAAGGCCTGACCGCAATCTATACATGGCCTTGCTTTGGATTCACACAAAGCTTGTTGTGCGGCCATGTCGGCGTATCCCTTGTCCTCACGGGCAAGAGGTGGCGTTGCATAGACTTCGGCAAGCCCTCTTCGAGGGGCTTTTCGACGGTCCCTGTGTAAGCCGGGACTGCGCCGGCGCCGGCGCCGGATTCCAAGGTAACAGGGTCTCGTAGGCGTCGGCGGCCTGCGCTCGGGCGCCCATTCTCGGGCGCTTGCAACCAATCTACGGAACAGTGTGGTGTGAGCACAGGCCTGGCCTGCAGGCAACGCGGACTTCTCAGCCCATCGCATTGCGCATGACATGCCGCATCAGAAGCGCGGCAAACCGCTCGGGTGCCTCGACATCCGGGAAATGCCCGCATTCCTCAAAGATTTCGATCTCCGCATGCGGAGCGCACTGGTGCAATGAGGTGGGATCGGTCGGCGCGTGGGATGGATCGCTGCCGCCCCAGATCATGGTGCAAGGAACCGCCATTCCGTCCGCCGATGGCATCGTTTCCCGGGTCAATCCCTGCACGATGCAATCGAGCATAGTGCTCGATGGTGTTCGGCCCGTCGGGCGCCATTACGACACAAGGCTTCGTGGATCCGGAATCGTGCACGCGAACGCGTCCCGCAGACGTCTCGACGAAGGTCGTTCGCAGTCCGTTCTGCCGGCAGGCAGACCGCCCTCGCGCATGCTTTGCGAGACAGTGGTCCACGAAGGCGCCCACGGAACCCCTCCCCTGCGGCTGGTCGGCGCTACGCGGTTCTGAGGCTGCTGCGCCGGTCGGGGAACGCTCCGAAGACGATGCGGCCGATGGCGGTTGGGCTGGGTCTCGGCTAGTCGTTGCCATGATCGGAAACGTTCGGGATGCTAAGCATGGCCTGGGTTGTCCGCAGGGCTGTGGTTCTTCTTGATCGGGGCGACGCATCGAGATGCATGGACCATGACCGCGACGCGCCTTCCGGTGCCAGTCTGGGCGGGCCGCGCCAAGGCGCCTCCCGATATCGAACGATGAGCGCGCGCCTCAAGACCTGACCCATGCAGCGGATTGGAGCGGCCGCCAGTTTGCGGTCTTGTCCACGCGTGGGCAAGTGCGGCCGGCCAGCACGGATTGCTGCCGAGCCGGGCCTCACACAGCTTGGCCCCGCTGCTTGACCGCTTGCCCCGGCTTTGCCTTTGACCGGGCGCCTTTATCGCATCGATTCGCGGCGGTCCGAGGAAGGCCGGACAGGCTCAAGACCATCCTGGCGATCGCGAATGCTCACCTGCGAACGCCGCATCAATCGGATCAAGTGGCAGGAAAACCGCCTATCGTAGGTTCTGCGATGCCCGCAATGGTTCACCAGGCCCCTGGAGCGCGATGCGCAACCAGGCCTGCACGGCCAACAGTCAACATCCCGCGGCCGCCCTTCGAGCAGACCATCGTTCCGGCCACGCATTGCCCGCTGGATCCGTGATGCCGGCCACGCAGTCCCACCCCTGAAACCCAAGCGACACAAACAAGGAGTCTCCATGAGCTTTTCCCCCGAAACAGGGAGCCTGGTCGGCACCTGGACTTACCGCAGCCTGCTGAACAACCCCGACCTCGCCACCCCGTTCGACCAGTTGGAGTTCGGGCGCGCCACCATCGAAATCTTCCCCGCGCCCATGGGCATCTTCAAGGGCCGGATCTTCGGGCCCGGCTGGGCCCTGCAGCTGGAAGGCTCGATCAGCTATGGCAATCCATTCACGGTGCGCTTCCAGGGACGCGGTATCGTCGGCGGCGAGCCGTGGGTCTACGATTACCTGGGCTACCTTAGCCCGCCCTGGCCGGCCGGCGTCGACCAGCGCCCTGCGCTCGTGGGGACGATCACGCGCACCATCCCCCATGCTTCGGGCAACGGTGGCGTGGCACCCGCGGGCGTCGTCTGCTCCTGGTATGCGGTCATGGACAAGCCGGGCGCGTCCGCCAGCTGAGTCCGCGCCGGCCTCGGGCCCACTCATACCGATGTGCCCGGGGGCGACGCGGCCACGCCGCTCTCCGCGGCTGGACCGGCTCCCCGTGTCGGTCCGCCCGGTTCCCGGTCTCCGCTCCGAACCGCGGCCGATCCGCTCAGCGCCATCGCGTCACGCAATCACGGCGGACTCGACACGCTCGCTGCAACCTTTCATCGTCGGCGTGCCCGGCCATGCCTGGCTGCGTGATCAGATGCGTCTGGTGTTGGCCGCCAAGCCATAGCTTCAGGCGGACGGGTCTCCATCCGGGCGGCGGGAAGACGATCCGGCAGGCGGACCGCGCGCCAACGCGAGCCTGATCCGCGACAGCCGCACCGGTTGCATGACCGGGCCGACAAGGACCGAACCGCGGGCGAATGATGCCGCCCTGCCCTGCGTGGGCCGAAGCCGCTTGCCGGCGGATAGTTTCACTTTGCCGCCGGGATCGCCCTCGCGCATGAGGCCGGCTCCGGAGCACGCACCTCTTCGCAGACCGGAACGGATCTTCGCAATTGGATCCGCGTCGATCGCGCGATCGGGTCGAGAATGATTCCCCCCTTCAAAAAGCGGACGCTGGTTTCCAGACAATACCGCGCACCCCACCCTCTTCGCTCAGCGCGAGCCGAGCGATGGTTTAACCATCTTGTGCCTTACGGGCTGGTTTTCAGGCGCCCCCAAAACCGATTGCACCGCCACTGGTGTGTGCTCGCCCTGGGCTTCTGCATCCGATTGCCATCACGTATGGGTTACTCCCGAATCCCCTCCAACCAGAACGCTTCACGCGGTGCCTCGCCGGCGTCGCAGCCCGAGACGCCGCCGCAGGCGCCACCGCCGGACAACCGTCGACGCACACGAATGGACAGCCCCCTGGAGGGCCTGCAGCGCACCGGGCACACGGCACGGCAGTCGACGCACTCGGGCGCCAGCTCGTCAAGCGGCATGCCGCGGACGGCCGGGCCGCTCCCCCGCCGAATGGAATCGCGCGTGTCGGAGCCTGCCGAGCGCGACGTTCATGTGCCCGTAGAGCGCGCCGCCTCCCAGCCTCGCTCGGAAGACCTCTCCGCCGGCGATCCGATGCGGAGCACCTCCCCGCCGAACGCGCGGCACGCCGTGGTCGACACCTGGCCCACGCGGGCGCAGCTGACCAATTACCGGCAGTGGCTGGACGCCAAGGCGCTCCGGCAGCTCAATGACCAGCGCGAAGCGCAGTGCCGGCAGCTTCAGGCGCTGGTGGACGATGCCTGGAATCAAAAGGTCGATCTGCAGCGCTGCGCCCAGTTGACGAGCGATAACATCCTCGCCCGGCGTAATCGGTGCGGCCAGGCCCTGGTCTTTCTCGATGGGGCGGTGCCCGCGGAGGAAAACGCGCGGCGCGTGGGCAACTACCTGTGGGTGCTGAGCAAGTCTTCCGCCCAGGGCGGCCGGCAGGGGCAACTCCAGCTCGAACGCTGCGTCGATCTCGCGGCAAGCTATCTGTTCAAGACGAACTGGTTCGACCAGGCCCCCTGCACGCAGCTGAGCAACCTGGGCAATCTCCTGAGCAAGTATCCGAGTCGACCGGCAGCCATGGAGGCCATTGCCTGGATCGCCGGCCAGGTAGTGGCGTCCGTGCGCTTGCCGCGGCTCAACGGCAAGCAACTGGCGCTGCTGGCCAATGCCTTCTCAAAGAACACCGACAGCCAACGCTGCGAGCGGGCCGTGGCCCGGATCGCGAGCCAGGGGCTGGACCATTGCGCGGAAGCGTTGGCAACGCAGAGCGTCAGCCTGTTGCTCAACGCGATGAGCAAATGGCCCGACAATGCCGCCTGCCGGGCCACGGCCGAACGCCTGGCCACGTGGCTGGCTGACGATGCCGGCATGTTGCGCGGGATGAGCGAGCAGGATGTTGCCAGCACGTTCAATGCGCTGAGCAAATGGCCGGAATCGGACGCTTGCGGGAAGGTGGTGGAACGGCTGGCCGAACGGGTGGCCAAGGAGAGCCCCCTGCGCCAGGCGCTGAGCGCGCAGCAGGTTGCCAACGCGCTCAACGCGATGAGCAAGTGGCCGAAGGCGCAAGCGTGCCGGACCGCGGCCCTGCTTCTGGCCCGCCGGGTGGCGGACGATGACCGGATCCTGTCGACCCTGAATGCGCAAGGGGTCGCCATTGCGCTCAACGCCCTGTGCAAGTGGCCGGACGCCGATGCCTGCGGCAAGGCTGTCGAACGCCTGGCCGAGCGGCTGATCAGGGAGCGCGGCCTGCGCCAGGCGATGAGCGCGCAGAACGTCGCCAACGCGCTCAATGCGCTGAGCAAGTGGCCCAACAACAAGGCTTGCCGCCAGACCGCCGTGCTGCTGGCCGAACGGGTGGCTAAGGAGAGCCGCCTGCGCGAGGCGATGAACGCGCAGCAGGTCGCCAACACGGTCGGTGCCCTGGGTAAATGGCCGGACGAAGCGTTCTGCAAAGCGGCCGTCGAATACCTGGCGGTCCGGCTGACCACCGATGCCGGCCTGCTGCGGGCCTTGAGCACGCAGCAGTTCGTCAATACGCTCAGCGGGCTGAGCAAATGGCCCAAGTCGGTCGACTGCGGGGTGGCCGTCCGGTGCCTGGCGGTCAAGCTGATCGAGGATGCGGCGTCGCGACTGATCGAGAATGCGGCGGTGCGGCAGGCGCTGGACGCGCAGGGGATCGCCAACACCCTGAGCGCGCTGGGCAAATGGTCGGGCGTGAGCGATTGCCGGATCGCCGCTGGCCATCTGGCCGCCCGGCTGGCGCGCGACAGCGGCCTGCGGCAGGCGCTGGATGCGCAAGGCGTGGCCAACGCGCTCAATGGGTTGAGCAAATGGCCGGACGTCGAGGATTGCCGGACGGTCGCCAAGCATCTGGCCGTCCGACTGTCCGAGGAGGCGGCGCTGCGGCAAGCGCTGGACGCGCAAGATGCCTCCAACGTGCTGAATGCGCTGAGCAAGTGGTCGGATGTCGAAGACTGCCGCGTGGCCGCCGAGCACGTGGCCGAACGCCTGGCCACGGAGGCCGACCTGCGGCAAGCGCTGGACGCGCAGGGTGTCGCCAGCACGCTCAACGCGCTGAGCAAGTGGCCCGACACGGCCGTCTGCAAGGCCGTCGCCGAGCTTCTGGCGGGCCGGCTGGCAAACGAGGCCGACCTCCGGCGCGCCCTCAGTTCGCAAGGGATGGCCAACGCGCTCAATGCGCTGAGCAAGTGGCCGGATGCCGCCAACTGCCGCCTGGCCGCCGAGCTTCTGGCCGGACAGCTGCTGCGCGACGCCGACCTGTGGCAGGCCATGAATGCGCAGGAATTCGCCAACACGCTCAGCGCGCTGAGCAAATGGCAGGACACGGAGGATTGCCGCCTGGCCGCCGAGCGCCTGGCCGCCTACCTGGACAAGCAGGCCGATCTTCGGCAAGCGCTGGATGCGCAGGGCATCGCCAACGCACTCAACGCCGTGAGCAAATGGTCGGACACGGCGATCTGCAAGGCCGCCGCCGAACACCTGGCCGCGCGGCTGGCAGAAGAGGCCAACCTGCGGCAAGCGATGGATGTGCTGGGCATCGTCGGCGCGCTTGGCGCGCTGAGCCGGTGGCCGGACGCGGACACTTGCCGGATGGCGGCCGAAAGCCTGGCTGCCCGGTTGGCCCGGGAGCCGGCGTTGCTGCAGGCCTTGAGCGCGCAGCAGTTCGCCAGCGTGCTCAGTGCGGTGAGCAAGTGGCCGCAAAGCGAGACCTGCCGGCAGACGGCCCTCCACCTGGTCGATGCGCTGGGCAGCGGCGGCCGGCCGTTCTCGGCCTTCGACATGGGCGCGCTGGCGAAACTGGCCAACGGCACCGCGCGCTTCGCGGTCGGCCCGGCCGGTGCGGCCGTCCCCGACGATGAAGACGACGATGGCCAGGCGAACGCGGCGCTGTCCCGGATGCACACCTGCCTGCGCGAACTGGCCGCGCATCTGAACGTGCGCCCCGAGGGGCTGGACGCAGCCGAGACGCGCGACGTTGCGATGATCTTCAAGGCGCTGGCCACCGCCGGGCTCAAAGACGGCCTGCAGCTGCTCGCCCACCAGGGCTTGCAGCGCCTGCAAGCCTTGCACGAGCAGACGCGCTTGCGGCCCGACAGCCTGGAAACCCTCGGCAGCCTGGCGGCCGGGCTGCTACCGCTGGTCCGCTCGCCCGAGCTCAAGGCGTTCCGCGTCGATACGCTCTGGCTGCTGGAGCGGATGCAGCCCGACGTGGCACGCAAGGTGCAGCACTACACCGCTGCCCACGCGGCTTCGGCGGCGCTCGCGAAGGCCCGGTCCCCGGAAGGCGAAGCGTTCGGTGCGCGGCGTCCCGGCCTGACGTTCTTCCTGCTGCTCAAGACGTATGCCGTGGTGGCCGGCCAATGGAAACAGCGCAACGTGGCAGACGATCCCGCCCGGGTCGCGCAGCGGCGCGAGGCGCTTCAGGCCTGGATCGGCAGCACGCTGGAGCAGGTGCGCGGGGCCATCGAGGGCGATCTGGACGAGATGAGCTGGAACCTCATCGCCCAGATCGAGGCCGGCGACCACGTGCTCGACGCCCTGGACCTGAAGCTGCACCGCGACATGGACCGGCTCACCACCGCCCATCCGCCCACGCCGATGGACGTGGCCGCCGTACGGCGCGAACTGCGCGGTCTGTCCGCCGTTCGGAATCTGATGGGCAGCCAAGCCGGCGCGGCGGTGCTGCAGGTCGTCGACATGCACGGGAACCTCATCCGCTCCGGCCCCGACGCGCTGGAGAACTACTCGTTCTTCACGCGCCTGACGGGCGGGAAGCTGCCGCTGGTCGAGGTCGAGCTGCCCGGCAAGCTCAGTGCGTTCATGCTGGCGCGCACCCTCCAGCGCGACGGCGACCTGCTGCGCATGGACCTGTTCGGCGGCAGCCACCTGACGCCGCCCAACCAGCGCGTATTCGAAATGCTGTCCGGTGCCCAGGGCCCCGCCCGCCGCTACGGCCGCATTCCCGCGATACGGCTGGCCGACACCGTGCCGCACGCACCGCTGATGAAGGACGTGATCCGCAAGCTCAACCCGCAGCGCGAAGACTGGTACCGCATGCAGCGCGCACTGCTGGAAGTCGTGCCGCGCGACCACGTGGTCGAGGGGCCGATCCGCCTTGCGCTGCAGACCGATCGGCCGCAGGGCGCCGAGCCGGCATTCGCGCTGCGCCTGCCCACCGGCGAGCCGATCCACCTGGTCTCCCATGACGGTTGCGGCTTCATCCGGGAGTCGCTCGCGCGCCGGATTCCGGCCATGGCCGCGGCGATGGACGAATGGGCCCGCGCACGCCAGCAAGCCGCGTGGGAGCCGCCGGCACCGCGCATGAGCAGCCTGCCCCCGCAGGCCACGCATCACTATCCGCGCAACGCGGCGGCGATCGAGGAAGCGCGCACGCATCTGCGCCGGGTCCTGCAAGAGGACACGACGCTCCGGCAGGCGGACGTGCCCGACGGCACGCGCCGGCTCACCACGCCCCGGCTCTACGAGCTGCTCGTCGGCGCGGGCATCACCGGCGTCCAGGGTGTTGCCGTTCCATCGGCCGACAGCAAGGTCTACCTGCCCAGCGAAAAAAGCGGCCCGTTCGATCGCGCCGGCGGGCCCGTGCTGCTGGGCAAGCCGCCCTACGACAAGCCCAACCTGATCCCCGTGCCGGCCGAGCGCGTCGGCACGCCCGCGCAAGGCGATGCCACCGCGCGCTTCCTGGACACGACCTTTGCGCTCCAGTACAGCTACACCGCCTGGGATGAGAGCCGGACCCGCACCGCCCGCGACGATGCGCCGATGCTGCACGGCAAGGGCGTCGCCATCGTGGTGCCCGATGCGCTCTGGCCCAAGGACAACGACGCGCAGTGGGTCTGGTCGACGGAAGACATGAAGGTCCATTCGAGCTGGACGCGGCGCCGCGAGCGCGACCGGCTGCCGGCGCGCATGGATACGGTGGGCAGCCTGCGCCTCAAGGACATCTTCCCGCCGGGCGCGCTGATCGCCGTGCCCATCGATGAGCTCAGCAAGCGCGATGCCGACTGCGATGGCGACAAGGTGTTCGTGTACGCCGGCGCACCGAAGATGGCCGAGGCGATCAGCGGGTTCTTCGCCGCGCGCGAGCGACGGATCGGCAAGATGCCCTCGTTCAAGCCGGTCAAGACGGCCAACGCGGCCGTGGACGAAGCAGGCCATTACCATGCCGGCCGCGCCGCTGAGGTACTCTCGGCGGTGCGCGGGCAGGAGCTGGTGCGGCGCATGAGCACCTTTCAGTTCCACTTCTGGGGCCAGCCGCAGGCGCTGCGCGAACGGATCGCCGAGCAGGCGATCTTCGGCACCTTCGAGGGCACCCGGCGCGAGTTGCGGCGCGGCCTGCGCCGGCTGCTCTACAACCCGGCCGCGTTCTCGCCGGCATCGCGGCAGGCGCTGTGCAAGCGGGCGCGCCTGGGTGCGGCGCATGCCGAGCACCCGGCGGCCCGCCAGGCGGCGGAAATCCTGCGGGACCAGCTGGAAGCCTTTGTGCAGGCGCTGGACGAGCCGACCGCGCCCGCCGGGCAGCCGCAGGCCTTGCCGAGCGCCCTCGCGCAACGCTTCACCGCGCTTGCCGAGGCCTACGCGCAGGCCGGCACGGCGCGCGAGCGGCTGGAGGCGCTGGCAAACCACTACCCGACCGCCCTGCTGCCCCACCCCGGCACGGCCTTGCCGGAAGACTACCCCGACGATCCCCTAGCCCTCCCTGAGATGCAGCTCGGCTACGTGAGCGCCGCACCGATGGAGACCTTGCGCAACCTGCTCACGCTGGGCGTGAAGGTCGGCACCGATGCGCCCAAGGCGGTGACGCAGACCGACGTGTACCTCAAGATCGCCGAGCGGCTGGACCGTGCGCTGCGCAGCGAACCCGACCGCATCCGCGTCGTGCCCTACACCAAGGGCGGACTGGTGCGGAAGCTGCGAGAAGGCATCGATGTCCCGACCGAACAGCAGCTGCTGCGCGACAACCCCACGCTCACGGCCGGGCTGATGGAGATGGCGCTCGAAGAGCTGCAGCCGTTGGGTCTGATCGACACGGCCCCGGCCCCGGGCGCGGTGAGCGCCGAGACCGCATCCCGCGTGCGGCAGCTCGCGCATGCGCTGCACGCGGCCGCCGAACAGGCCGAGGCGCGCGTGACCGGCATGGTCGAGCGCGCCATCGACGGGATCGGCGAATCGCACGGCGAGGCGCATCGCGTGAAATCGGCATCGTCGCTGTACAACAAGCTGCTCAGGCTGATGCACAAGGGACGCCTGTCGCCGGAAGACGCCGCGGCAACGGTGGACGATGGGCTGCGCTACAGCATCGTGTTGGCCTCGGAGACCTTCGTGCAGCGCTATGCCGATATCCTGGGCCGGCTCGACGCCCAGGGGCTGACGCGGACGCAGGTCCGCAACCGCTTCGAGCGCGCCCATACCGCCTTCAAGGGCGTGAAGGTCGGCTTCACGGCGGGCGATGTCGACGGCAAGGCCGTGCGCCTGGAGATCCAGTTCCATACGCAGGAGACCTTCGTGCTCAAGGAGCGCTTCCACGACGACTACAAAGACGCGCAGGCGCTGTACCTGGCGGGCGCCGACAGCGCACAGCACCACGCCGTGCTGGCCCAGGCCCGGGAGGCCTTTGCGCCGGTCGCCACGCCCCCGGGCGGCGAGCGCATCCTGGACTGGGATAGCGTGCCGCCGCGGACCCAGCGCCCACGCGCGGCTGTCGCAGCGGCGCCCGCCGCCGGCGCGAAGCCCGCGCGCGATGGCCTGGCCGGGCACGTCGAGCGGGTCACCGCCCTGGCCCGGGCCATCCAGCGGGAGGTCACGCCCCTGCTGGAAGCGATCGGCCTGGCCATCGTCAAGTCCCACAGCACGCCCAAGCCTGCGACTTCCGTCCGGAAGAAGATCGAGCGCTATCAGACGCTCAACGGGCTGTCGCTCGAACAGGCGGCGGCAAGCGTGTACGACGCGATGCGCTGGGTCGTGCTGCTGCCGGCCGAGCGGTTCGGCGCCGAGTTCAGGCAGGCGCGGCTGGCGCTGGAGGCCACGGGGCTGCGCGTCATGCGGATCCGGAATGGCTTTGCCGTTCCCGACACGACCTACGCCGGCCTCAACGTCATCGTGCGCTCGGCCGCCGGGCGGGATTTCGAGATGCAGTTCCATACCGAAGACAGCCTGCGCGTCAGAAACACCAGCCACCAGTTGTACCGCACGTGGCAGGACCAGGAGGTGAAGATCGGGCTCGAGCAGGATCCCGCCAAGCGCCAGGCGCTCCAGCAGGCCAATGCGCAGCGGCAGCAGCTCCGCCGGGAGCGTGCCGCCCAGGTTGCCCTGCCCACGGGCGCCAAGGGCATCGTTGCCTTCGATGCCTTGCGGGACGCTGTGCCGCAAGGCGCGACGTCAACCCATCCGCCCCAGCGGGGCAGCACCACCGCGCGGCCTGCCGGCCATCGGCCATAGCCCTGGCGCGGCAACGGGCGGGCGGTGGCATCGTTCCCGCAACGATGCGGCCCGCCCGCCCGGGCCGGCAACGGATCATGATCCTGCCGGCCTCGGGCGCAGGGCCGCCGCCAGTGCCGCGTACGCCCCTGGCGCGCGTGAAGCCGCGTGCCCATGCCGGCTGACCGCACGCAACGTTTCCACAACGCGGCGCGGATGGCGCGGAGCGCTGGTCTGCGCGCCAGCTCACCTCGGACGCCACGTTCAAGACTGCGCCGGCACGCTCACCGCCGGTGCGGCCCCTCCCCTCGTTCCTGAGCGAATCCACCGCCGGCGCGGTCGTCCACCATCGGTGTTGCCCTAGTGTTAACGCGATCTGAATACCGGCAAGCGACGGATAGCCGCAGCACGAAGTGGATATGCCCACCGTCGTGCGGCGGTCCATTATGCAGTCAAGCGTCGCGCCGATTGCGCTCCACGCGGCCCCCGGGGCAGACCCGGCGGCCGGCGGATCGCGCAATCGCGACGACCTCGATGACCGCTCCATCCCGACCGCCGCCAGGCGGCGGGCGGACAGTCCCGCAGCGATTTTCGTGAGCAAGGTGAGATTCCTATGAAAGGTCTTGAAGGCAAGGTGGCCATCGTCACTGGCGGCGCCACTCTGATCGGCGCGGCCGTCGTCCGCACGCTTCGCAGCTACCGGGTCAAGGTGGCGCTGTTCGATATCGACGCGGCCAGCGGCAACCGCGTCGCGGCCGAGGATCCGGACGGCACCCGCTTCTGGCCGGTGGACATCACGGACGACCAGCAACTGGAGCGCGGCGTTGCCGACGCGGCGGCCCACTTCGGGCGGGTGGATTTCCTGGTGAACCTCGCCGCCACTTATCTCGACGACGGCGCGAAATCGGGGCGCGCAGACTGGCTCAAGGCGCTGGACGTCAACCTGGTCAGCGCGGTCATGGCCGCGCGCGCCGTCCACCCGCACCTGGCGGCGGCGGGCGGCGGCGCGATCGTCAACTTCACCAGCATCTCGTCCAAGGTCGCCCAGACCGGGCGCTGGCTCTACCCGGTCTCCAAGGCCGCCCTGGTGCAGCTGACCCGGGGCATGGCGATGGACTACGCGGCCGACGGCATCCGGGTGAACTCCGTGTCGCCGGGCTGGACCTGGTCGCGCGTCATGGACGAGCTCACGCACGGCGATCGCGCCAAGACGGACCGCGTGGCCGCCGACTACCACCTGCTGCGGCGCGTGGGCGACCCCGAGGAGGTCGCGGAAGTCGTCGCGTTCCTGCTCTCCGGGCACGCCGCTTTTGTGACCGGCGCCGACTACGCGGTCGACGGCGGCTATTCGGCGATGGGGCCGGAGCAAGCCAAGCCGGCCATTCCGCGCCTGGCCGAATAACGCAGACCCGCCCGACCGGGCCCGATCTTTCATCAAGGAGCATTCTCATGCGTCGAATCGCGATTGTGGGCGGTGGCCAGGCCGGCTTGCCGCTGGCCTTTGGGCTGCTGGACAAAGGCTACGAGGTGACCGTCGTCAGCAACCGGACACCGAACGACATCCGCAACGGCAAGGTGATGTCCAGCCAGTGCATGTTCGATCCGGCATTGCAGATCGAACGCGAGCTCGGCATCAACGAGTGGGAGGCGGACTGCCCGCCCGTCGAGGGCATCGGCTTTGCCGTGCCGCACCCCGAGCAGGCCGGCGCGAAAGCCATCGAATGGAGCGCCCGGCTCGACCGCCCGGCCCAGTCGGTAGACCAGCGCGTCAAGATGCCGGCGTGGCTGGAACAGGTCGAAGCGCGCGGCGGCCGCCTGCTGCTGCAGGACGCGGGCATCGCTGAACTCGAAGCGCTGGCGGAAAGCCATGACCTGGTGATCCTGGCCGCCGGCAAGGGCGAGGTGGTCAAGCTGTTCGAGCGCGACGCCGCGCGCTCGCCGTTCGACAAGCCGCAGCGCGCCCTGGCGCTGACCTACGTGCATGGGCTGGAGCCGGCGCCGGATTACTCCCGCGTGGCGTTCAACCTGATTCCCGGCGTGGGCGAATACTTCGTCTTCCCCGCGCTGACGCTCAGCGGCCCGTGCGACATCATGGTGTTCGAAGGCGTGCCCGGCGGCCCGCTGGATTGCTGGCGCGACGTGCGCACGCCGCAAGAGCACCTGGCCACGAGCCAGCGCTTCCTGCAGACCTATCTGCCGTGGGAAGCGGACCGGGCCCGCAATGTGGAGCTGACCGACGACAAGGGCATTCTGGCCGGTGCGTTCGCGCCGACCGTGCGCAAGCCGGTGATGACGCTGCCGTCCGGCCGCCTGGTGTTCGGCCTGGGCGATGCCGTGGTCACCAACGACCCGATCACCGGCCAGGGCGCGAACAACGCGACCAAGGCCTGCAAGGTCTATCTCGATGCCATCCTGGCCCGCGGCGAGCAGTCCTACACGCGCGACTGGATGGAAGCGACCTTCGAGCAGTTCTGGGACTACGCCCAATGGGTCGTGCAGTGGACCAACTCGCTGCTGACCCCGCCGCCGCCGCACATCCTCGGCCTGCTGGGCACGGCCGGGCAAGCGCCCTCGCTGGCCAGCACGATCGCGAACGGCTTCAACCACCCGCCGAGCTACTTCCCGTGGTGGGCCGACGCACAAGCCTGCGAGGGCTTCATCGCGCAGCACCAGCGCACCCCGGCTACCGCCTGAGGAGAATCCCATGCTGCAATGCCTCGCCCCCGAGTTCACCGCCATGAGCGCCAACCACCACCACGCCTGGGGCAACGCCGACCTCGAGCCCAAGGCGCTGCGCAATCTGTTCGGCAGCTACCCCACCGGGGTTGCCATCGTCACCACGCGCACGCCCGACGGGCGCGCCGTGGGGCTGACCATCAACTCCTTCGCCACGCTGTCGCTGGCCCCGCCGCTGGTGCTGTGGAGCCTGGTCGATCGCTCGCCCAATCTGGATGCGTTCCGCGAGTGCTCGCACTTCGCCATCAACATCCTGGCGAACGGACATGAGGAGCTGGCCAAGCGCTTCGCCAGCGCCGCCGTGGCCGACAAGTTCGACGGCGTAGCGCTGCAGGAAACGCCGGAAGGCGTGCCCGCGATCGACGGTGCGGTCACGACCCTGGTCTGTGCCCACGACCACTGCCGGCACGTCGGCGATCACCTGCTGCTGGTCGGGCGCGTGGTGCGCACCGCCAATCAGCCCGGCACGCCGCTGGTCTTCCATGCCGGCCGCTTCACGTCGCTGCATGCGGCCTCGTAGGCCGCCCCGTTCATCGCGCACCGCTGGAGACAGCCCATGACGTCCACCACCCCAACGATCCTGCCCGCGCTCGCCGCGGGATTGGCCCGCGGCAACATCCGCGTCGTCGATCTGACCCAGACGCTGTCGCCGTCGTTTCCGACCCTGCAACTGCCGTCGCAGTTCGGGCAGGTCCAGCCGTTCAAGATCGAGCGCATCTCGCACTATGACGAATCCGGTCCGGCCTGGTACTGGAACAACTTCTCGTGCGGCGAGCACACCGGCACCCACTTCGATGCCCCCGCGCACTGGATCACGGGGCGCGACTACCCGGCCAACAGCGTGGACACCATCGCCCCGGAGAACTTCGTCGCGCCGGCCGTGGTGATCGACGCCAGCGCGCAGGTGCGCGAGAACGAAGATTGGCTGCTGACTGTGGGTTTTCTGCAAGCTTGGGAGCAGCGCCACGGATGCATCCCGGCGGGCGCCTGGGTGCTGTTCCGCACCGACTGGTCGCTGCGGGTGAACGATGCGGCGGCCTTCCTCAACGTCCGGGAAGACGGCGCCCACACGCCGGGGCCGACGCAGGACGCGGTCGAGTGGCTGATCGGCGAGCGCAATGTGCACGGCTTCGGCGTGGAGACCATCAACACCGATGCGGGGCAATCCTATGCGTGGCCGCTGGCCTATCCGTGCCACACGCTGATGCACGGGGCGAACCGGTACGGCCTGCAGTGCCTCAAGAATCTCGATCAGCTGCCGCCGCAGGGGGCGTTCATCCTGTCGGCGCCGCTCAAGATCGAGGGCGGTTCGGGCAGCCCGCTGCGCGTGCTCGCGCTGGTGGAGTGAGCCATGACCGCATCGTCGGATCCGCAGGTCATCTTCGTCGGCAGCGGCATCAACTCGCTGGTTAGCGCCGCGCTGCTGGCCACGCGCGGCAAGCGCGTGCTGGTGCTGGAGCGCAATGACCGGCTCGGCGGCTGCATCCGCACCGAGGAGCTGTTTCCGGGCTACCACCATGAGGTGATGTCTTCGTGGTACCCGCTATTCGTCGGCAGCCCGGGCTATGCCGAGCTCAAGCCCGCGCTGGAGCAGGCGGGGCTGGCGTTCCTGTGCCCCGACTACACCACGGGCCTGGTCTGGCCGGACGGCCGCGGCCTGGCGCTCAAGCAGGATCTGAACGATGCGGTGCAACGCCTGGAGGCGCTGGCGCCCGGAGACGGCGCGGCCCTGGGCGCCATGGCCGCGCGCCTGTTCGGCCCCGATGCCGCGCTCACGTTCGGCCTGCTCAGCCAGAATCCATACGGCTGGGCGATGCTCAAGCTGCTGTTCGGGCAGTGGCGCAAGCGCGGCACCGACGGCCTGGCGGCCTTCGCGGCCGACGCGCTGGAAACCTTCCGGCGCTGGTCGGCGCGCACGCTGCGCTCCGACCTGGCCCGCGCGCTGATCGCGCCGTGGGTGCTGCACGCCGGGCTCGGCCCCGATGATGCCGGCTCGGCCCTGATCGGCAAGCTGACCTTCGCCTCGGTGGTCAGCGGCGGCATGCCGGTGGTCAAGGGCGGCGGCAGCCGGTTGGTTGAAGCGCTCGCGCGGGTCATCGAGCAGCACGGCGGCACGCTGATGACCGGCATGCCGGTCGAGCAGGTGCTGACCGAGGGCCAGGGCCGCCGCCGCCGCGCCACCGGGGTGGCGGTGACCGGGGGCCGGCGCTTCCGTGCCCAGCAAGCCGTCGTCTGCAACGTCACGCCCCAGCAGCTGTACGGCCGCCTGCTGCCCGAGATGCCGCAGCCGCTGCGCGAGCGCGCCGAAGGCTATCGCTACGGGCGCGGCGACATGCAGATCCACTTCGCGCTGAACGCACCGCCCGCCTGGCGCGAGGCGGAACTCGGCAAGGTGCCGCTGGTGCACCTGACCGAGAGCCTGGAGCAGGTCTGCGCCTCGGTCACGGAAGCCAACAACGGCCTGCTGCCGAGCCGCCCCACCCTGGGCATCGGCCAGCCGACGGTGGCCGACCCATCGCGCGCCCCGGCCGGCGGCTGGATTCTGTGGATCCAGATGCAGGAGCTGCCGACGCGGCTCAAGGGCGACGCGGCGGGCGAGATTCCCGTGCCCGCCGACGGTCGCTGGAACGAAGCGGTGCGCGAAGCGTTCGCGGACCGCGTGCAGGCGCGGCTCGAACGCGTCATGCCGGGGCTCGCCGAACGCATCGTCGGCCGGCGCGCCTATTCGCCGGCGGACCTGGAGGCGCTGAACTGCAACCTCGTCGGCGGCGATCCGTACTCCGGCGTCTGCTCGCCCGACCAGTTTTTCTGGCTGCGTCCGTTCGCGGGCAGCCAGGGCGCCCGCGCGCACCGTACGCCGCTGGCCAACGTGTTCCACATCGGCGCCAGCACGCACCCGGGACCGGGGCTGGGCGCCGGCTCGGGGTTCATGGTGGCCGAGCACCTGAGTCCGCGCTAGCGGGCTACGCACACGCTGTCATCCGTCGATCGTCCCGGCCCTACCCGGCCGGGACGGGGCCGGCTTCGTCCGTTTTTTCTCAACCATGGTCAAGGAAAACGCCATGCGCAAGTCTGCACTCAAGAACCCCCTGCTGGGCGTCCTGGCCTGTGCCGCCAGCATGACCGCGGCGCACGCCACCGAAGGCGGCGGCCTCTCCATCTATCCGGATGGTCTGGAGAACTACCTGGTCGGCGCGCTGCCGCCGCCGGGCGTGCATGCCCTGGTCTATGCCGGTGCCGCACGCTATGACACGCTGCGCGGCAACAGCGGCCAATCGCTGCTGCAGGACTTCAAGGTTGATGTCAACGTACTGGCGCCGCGCCTGATCTGGGTGACGCCCGCGCAGTTGTTCGGCGGGCAACTGGCGTTCCACGCCATCGCCCCCCTGCTCGACGTCGACTTCCGCGCCAACGGCGCGCGCTTCAAGAGCTCGGGGCTGGGCGACATCACGCTCGGTACGGCCCTCGGCTATCACGTCTCGCCGGCGCTCCACTATGTGGTCGGCCTCGACGTGTTTGCGCCGACCGGCCATTACGACCAGAACGACCCCTCGAGCCTGGGCAAGAACTACTGGACGGCGCAACCGCTGGCCGCCATCACCTACATGCAGCCCACCGGTTTCAACGGCGACCTGAAGGTGATGTACGACCTCAACTTCCGCAACAACCAGACCGACACCCGCTCGGGCCAGGCCATCCATGCCGACTACAGCGCCGGCTGGGGCATCGGCAACGGCTGGGTGCTCGGGGTGGGCGGGTATGTCTACCAGCAGACCACCAACGACCAGGGCCCCGCCGCCGCCCAGGGCAAGGCCCGGGCGCTGGCGGTGGGCCCCTCCATCCGCTATGCGAACGATCGGGGCTGGCTCCTGACCGTCAAGTGGCAGAAGGAATTCGAAGTGCGCAACCGGCCTTCCGGCAGTCAGTTCTACGTCAAGGCTTCCATTCCCTTCTGATGTGAAAAAGGGCGGCATCGCAACGATGCCGCCCTTCCCTTTTTGTGCTGGCGCCCGGCGCAGGCGCGGCTGGACCTGGTGCAATGTCGGCACGCAGCCGCCGGCGCAATTGTCCCGGTGGCTTTCCGCGCGCCATGCGCGGCCTGCGTGTGCCTGCGTGTGCGTAAGGCAGGCAGCGCCTGCCGACCCTGCCGCGCTATCTGCGGCGCAGCGTCTGGCTAGGGGTTTCCCCGTAGCGCTGCTTGTAGTCGTTGCTGAAACGGCCCATGTGGGCGAATCCCCAGCGCAGGGCAACGCCCGCCACATTGGTGGCTTCGCCGCTCATCAGCTCGGTCCGGGTGCGCTCCATGCGCAGGTCGCGCAGATAGTGCATCGGGCTGACGCCGAGAAACTCCTTGAAGCCCGTGTACAGGCTGCGCACGCTGACGCCCACCACCTGGGCCAACTGGTCTGCGCAGACGGGCTCGTGGGCATGGGCCTGCAGATAGTCCTGCGCGCGCCTGACGTGGCGCGGCAGGATCGTCCCCCGCCGCGACGGCGCGGCCTCGCTGTAGTTGTGCTGGTGCGAGGCCAGCAGCACCGAAGCGGCCAGCTGCTCGATCTGCGCGATGACGAGCTTGTGCTGCGCGAGGTCGAGGCCCTGCGTCGAGCAATCGATCAGATAGCTCAGCAGGCACCGCCACTGCGCGCAGCCCCGCCATTCGAAACCGAGATCGAAACGCAGGGGCTGCTCCAGCGGATGGCCGAAATGGCCGACCAGCGTCCGCTCGACGAGGGAGCGCGACAGACGCAGCATCAGCTGCTCGTTGCCCGCGGACCAGCGCATCTTGGTGCCCTCTTCGGGGCTGAGGACCGAGGCGACATCCGGACCGGAGTCGATGTGCTGTGCACCGCTCTCGACTTCCGCGCTCCCCGAAATGGGCATCTGCACCAGGAAGAAGCTGTCGAGGGGGCCGGGCTCGATCTCGACGGCCGCGCCGTACCGCAAGCGGCTAAGCGAGATGTCGCCGAGTGGCGTGTAGTGCATGCGCGCATCGAGGCGATCCGCGCTGCCCGCTAGCGCCAGGCGGTGCGGTTTCATGACCCGCCCGACCATGGAGCGGATTTCATCGAGGTCGGCGGAGGCGAACAGCAACCGTTCCGGTGTGCACGGAAACGGATCGAGGGCTGCCGACAACCCAGCCGGACGCTGCGCTGCGGTAAGTGGGGGCGTTGTGTTCAACATGGGCTTTGCCTCCTGGGCTGGGGCCGAGTGTCGCGTCGATCACGGCAGCGTCACCTCCGAGCCAACCCGGCCCGTGGACGCCGCCACGACTTGCAAGACCCATACCAAGATGCATGATTTTTCATGCAGGTCATCACCCTCGCTGTTCGTGGCGGTCCGCCGCTCAGGGGAACCATCCGCCCCTTGCGCTGCGGTCCTGGAAAAAAAGGCTTCCCGAACAGCGAGTTCCAAGATCGTACCTGTCCATCCGCGCCGAGCCCACCTGAGGAAAACCCGGTCCCCGCAACGGTCCCTTATCCCCTTTTTGCGGCTGTTATCCACCCGCTGCCGAAAGTGAAATTGCATGATTAATCATGTATTGACGTGACTTCATGGCGCAACGAAAGTGAAAGCCAAGGGCACTACCTGCCGGATGAACCGGAAAGAGGAACACCATGGCCGAGCGATCATTTGTCGAAGAAGTGAAGAAGCTGCGCCTGGGCGCTGGCGAGGTTTTCAGCGGCGAGGGCATCCTGGCCGTGACCAAGGCGCTGCTGGAATCGGGCGTCGCCTATGTGGCCGGCTACCAGGGCGCGCCGATCTCGCACCTGATGGATGTGCTGGCCGACGCGCAGGACATCCTGGGCGAGCACGGCATCCGCTTCGAGAACAGCGCCAGCGAAGCGACCGCGGCCGCCACGCTGGCGGCGTCGGTCAACTACCCGCTGCGCGGTACGGTCACGTTCAAGGCCACGGTCGGCACCAATGTCGCGTCGGACGCGCTGGCCAACCTGGCCTCGGGCGGCGTGCTGGGCGGCGCGCTCATCATCGTGGGCGAAGACTACGGCGAGGGCTCGTCGATCATGCAGGAACGCAGCCACGCCTTCGCGATGAAGTCGCAGATGTGGCTGCTCGATCCCCGCCCCAACCTGCCCTGCATCGTGCAGGCGGTCAAGGACGGCTTCGACTTGTCGGAGGCCAGCAGCACGCCGGTGATGCTGCAGATGCGCATCCGGTCGTGCCACGTGCACGGCCAGTTCGTCACGTCGGCGAACCGGCGCCCGGCCTTCACCGTCAAGGACGCGCTGGAGAACCCCACGCGCGACCTCAGCCGCATCGTTCTGCCGCCCGCAAGCTTCCAGCACGAGAAGGAGAAGGTGAATGACCGCTGGCCGGCCGCCATCCGCTTCATCCAGGCGCGCAAGCTCAACGAGTTCTTCTCGGAAGACGCGGCCGATGTCGGCATCGCGCTGCAGGGCGGCAACTACAACACCCTGATCCGGGCGCTGCAGAAGCTCGGCCTTGCTGATGTGTACGGCGAGTCGAAGATTCCGCTGTACGTCATGAACGTGGCCTACCCGCTGGTGGACGCCGAGTTCGAGCGCTTCTGCCAGGGCAAGCGCGCGATCCTGGTCCTGGAGGAAGGACAGCCGAATTTCGTCGAGCAGAACGTCGCCAATATCCTGCGCCAGCTGGGCGTGCCGACCGCGCTGCACGGCAAGGATCTGCTGCCCATGGCGGGCGAGTACAACACCGCCACCGTGCTCGCCGGCGTGCGCGCCTTCCTGGAGCGCTACGGCCATCTCGAGCCGGCGCCGAAGCCGGCACGCCAGCAGCGCGTCATTCCGCTGAAGGTGGTGGCGGCCGGCGCGGCGGACACGCCCCGCCAGCCGGCCCTGGCCGTTGGCGCTGGCGCTGGCGACGATGACGGTGGAGAAGGCAACGCCATTCCCGCCGCCAGCATCGCCGCCGAGCAGGCTGCCCAGGAAGCCGACGCCGGCGAAGACGTGACGGTGCTCCCACCGCTGGAGCAGGTGGTGCACGCGCGGCCGCCCGGCTTCTGCACGGGCTGTCCGGAGCGGCCGATCTTCACCGCCATGAAGCTGGTCGAGCGCGAGCTGGGGCCGCATCACGTCAGCGCGGACATCGGCTGCCACCTGTTCTCCATCCTGCCGCCCTTCAACCTCGGCAACACCACGATGGGATACGGCCTGGGCGGCGCGGGCGCGGCCGCGCTGAACGCACCGGCCGGCAAGCGCGCCATCTCCGTGATGGGCGACGGCGGCTTCTGGCACAACGGCCTGACCAGCGGGGTCGCCAACGCGGTGTTCAACCGCAGCGACAACCTGACGATCATCGTCGACAACAGCTACACCTCGGCCACCGGCGGCCAGGACATCCTGTCGTCCACCGCGCTCAACCCGACGCGCAGCACGGGCCACGAGATCGAGCAGGCCGTCAAGGGCGTCGGCGTCGAGTGGGTCCGCACCATCAAGCGGACCTATGACCTGAAGACCATGACGGCGACGCTGCGCGAAGCGCTGACCACCACGGTGAAAGGGCCGAAGGTGCTCATCGCACAGAGCGAATGCATGCTCAACAAGCAGCGGCGCGAGAAGCCCAAGGCGCGCAAGGCCGCCGCCGCCGGCGAGCGCGTGGTGCGCGAGCGCTTCGGCGTGGACCCGGATACCTGCACCGGTGATCACTCTTGCATCCGGCTGTCGGGTTGCCCGTCGCTGTCGATCCGCCCCAACCCCGACCCGCTGCGCCGCGACCCCGTGGCCACCGTGATCGACAGCTGCGTGGGCTGCGGCCTGTGCGGCGAGGTCTCGCATGCGGCCGTGCTCTGCCCGTCGTTCTTCCGCGCCGAGATCGTCACCAACCCGACGCGCCTCGATCGGCTGCGCCAGCGCGTGCGCGCGGGCGTGATCGGCTGGTTGCAGCGCCGCGACGCGAGGCGCCGGGTCCGGTACGCGTTCTGACGCCGCGCGGCCGGCGCGCATCCGGCCACCGCCCTGTTTTTTCTTTCGCACCGAAGCGCCACGCATGCCGCGCGCGCTCGGCGCCCTGCATCACCGCACCATCGGAGCCCCATCATGACTGTTGAGCCCATCAAGATCGCCATCCTCGCCATGGGCGGAGAAGGCGGCGGCGTGCTCGCGGACTGGATCGTCGACCTGGGCGAGGCCAGTGGCTACTTCGCCCAGACGACCTCGGTCCCCGGGGTCGCCCAGCGCACCGGCGCCACGATCTACTACGTCGAACTGTTCCCGGGCGCGGCCGACGCCCCCGCGCGGGCCCCCGTGCTCGCGCTCATGCCCATGCCGGGCGATGTGGATGTGGTGCTGGCCTCCGAACTGATGGAGGCCGGCCGCGCGGTGCAGCGCGGCTTCGTCACCCCGGAGCGCACCACGCTCATCACCTCCAGCCACCGCGTGTACTCCATCGCCGAGAAGTCGGCCATGGGCGACGGGCGCGTCGACAACGATGCGCTCGCCCGCCAGGCCCGCGAGGCCGCCCTGCACTTCTTCAGCTTCGACATGGCGGAGGCCGCCGAGCGCGCGGGCAGCGTGGTCAGCGCCGTTCTGTTCGGCGCGCTGAGCGGCAGCGGAGTCCTGCCCTTCAGCCGCGAGCAGTTCGAGGCGACCATCGAGCGCGGCGGCGTCGGCGTCAAGCCCAGCCGGAAGGCCTTCGATGCCGGCTATGCCAAGGCTCGGCCCGGCCAGCCCGATGGCACGGCCGCTGCGTCCCAGCCAACGCCCGCCGATGCCGCGCCCGCGCCCCGCGACCCGGCGGTCGCCGCGCTGCTCGAACGCGCGCGCCGGTTCGCGCCGCAGGTGTCGGCGATTGCCATCGAGGGCGTCCGGCGCCTGATCGACTACCAGGATCCGGCCTACGCCGGCCTGTACCTGGACCGGCTCGACGCGCTGGCCGCGGCGCCCGGCGGCAGCCAGCCCGACCTGCTGAGCGAGACCGCGCGCCACCTCGCGCTGTGGATGTCCTACGAGGACACCATCCGGGTCGCCGACCTCAAGACGCGCGGCAGCCGCTTCGAGCGGGTGCGCGGCGAGGTCCGGGCCAAGTCCGACCAGCTGCTGCAGATCAACGAGTTCATGCACCCGCGCATCGAAGAGATCTGCGAGACGCTGCCCGCGGGCCTGGGCCGCTGGCTGGCGCGGCCGCACTGGGCGCATCGCCTGGTCGCGCGCTGCACCCGGCAGGGCCGGGTCGTCAAGACCAGCACGCTCGGCGGCTTCCTGCTGCTCTACACGCTGGCCCGCTGGGGCCGCTGGCGCCGGACGACGCTGCGCTACGCGCTCGAAAACGCGCGCATCGAAGCCTGGCTGCAGCGCGTGCGCGCCCTGGCCGCCATCAACCCCGCCCTGGCCCTGGAGGCCGCGCAGTGCCAGCGCCTGGTCAAGGGCTACGGCGACACCCACGCGCGCGGCCTGAAGAACTACGAAACGCTGATGACGGTCGTCGATCGCCATGCCGGCACGCTGCCGCCGCAGACCCTGCGCGAGCTGCGCGACGCGGCACTGGCCGACGAGCACGGCCATCAGCTGCGCGCGTGCCTGCAACGCCATGCCTTTTCCGTCGAGGGATAACGCCATGCATCCGAATCCATGCCAGTTCAGCCGCCCCCACCGCATCCGGTTCGCCGAGTGCGACCCGGCCGGCATCGTGTTCTACCCGCAGTACTTCGTCATGTTCAACAACCTGCTCGAGGCCTGGATCGACAGCCTGCTGCCGGACGGCTTTGCCGGCTACATCGGCAAGCAGGGCTACGGGCTGCCGACGGTCCGGCTGGAAGCGGACTTTCGCGCCATCAGCCGCATGGGCGATGACGTGACGCTGAGCCTCGACGTCGTGCGCCTGGGCGGCAAGTCGCTGACGCTGGCGCTGGCCTGCACGGGCAGCGACGGCGAGGTCCGCATGAGCGTCAATCAAGTGGTGGTGTCGACCTCGCTGACGACGCACCGCGCCATCGATATCCCGGAGGCCCTGCGGCAAGCCCTGACCGCGGCCCCCCTCAACGCAACAAGGAGCGCATCGTGAAAATCGTCTGCCTCGGCGGCGGCCCCGCCGGCCTCTATTTCGGGCTGCTGATGAAGCTGCAGGACCCCTCCAACGACGTCGTGGTCATCGAGCGCAACCGCCCCTATGACACCTTCGGCTGGGGCGTCGTGTTCTCCGATGCCACCATGGGCAATCTGCGGGAGGCCGACCCCGTTTCCGGTGCGACCATCGGCGACGCCTTCAACCGCTGGGACGACGTCGAGGTGCACTTCAAGGGCGAAGCGGTGCGCAGCGGCGGCCACGGCTTCATCGGGATCGGCCGCAAGAAGCTGCTCAACATCCTCCAGGCCCGCTGCGAAGAGGTGGGCGTCCAGCTCGTGTTCGAACAGTACGTCGAAGACGACCAGGAAATCGCCCGCCAATACGGCGCCGACCTGGTGCTGGCCTCCGACGGTCTCAACAGCCTGGTGCGCAAGCGCTACGCCGAGACCTTCCGCCCGGACATCGACACGCGCAAGTGCCGCTTCGTGTGGCTTGGCACGAAGAAGGTGTTCGACGCCTTCAACTTCATCTTCGTGCCCACCGAGCATGGCTGGTTCCAGGCGCACGCCTACCGCTTCGAGGACGGCACCTCCACCTTCATCGTCGAGACGCCGGAAGAAACGTGGAAGGCGGCCGGCATCGATCAGATGTCGCAGGAAGAAGGCATCGCCTACTGCGAGAAGCTCTTCGCCCCCTACCTCGACGGCCACCCGCTCATCAGCAACGCCTCGCACCTGCGCGGCTCGGCGATCTGGATCCAGTTCCCGCGCGTGATCTGCGAGCGCTGGGTGCACTGGAACGAGATCGACGGCAAGCGCGTGCCGGTGGTGCTGATGGGCGATGCGGCCCACACCGCGCACTTCTCGATCGGCTCGGGGACCAAGCTCGCGCTGGAAGACGCCATCGAACTGGCGCGCACGCTCAAGCACGTCGATGGCCCGCTCGAAGCCGCGCTCCAGCACTATGAGGCGGTGCGCTCGGTGGAAGTCCTGAAGATCCAGAACGCCGCGCGCAACTCGACCGAGTGGTTCGAGAACGTGGCCCGCTACGCCGGCCTGGCGCCCGAGCAGTTCGCCTATTCGCTGCTGACGCGCTCGCAGCGCATCTCGCACGAGAACCTGCGCCTGCGCGACCCGAAGTGGCTCGAAGACTACGAGCGCTGGCTGGCGCAGCGCGCCGGCGTGCCGGCCGCCGACGGCGCTCGCCCCTGTCCGCCGCTGCTGACGCCGTACACCGTGCGCGGCATCACCCTGAAGAACCGCGTGGTGGTGTCGCCCACGCTGCTGTATTCGAGCCAGGACGGCGTGCCGGGGGCCTTCCACCTCGTGCACCTGGGCAGCCGGGCGCTGGGCGGCGCCGGCCTGCTGCTGACCGAGATGACGGCGGTGGCCCCCGAGGCGCGCATGACGCCGGGATGCCCGGGGCTCTGGAACGACGAGCAGGTCGCCGCCTGGAAGCGTGTCACCGACTTCGTGCACGGGCACGGCGACGCGCGCATCGGCGTGCAGCTCGGCCACGCGGGGCGCCGCGGCTCGACCCAGGTCGGCTGGGACACGCCCGATCAGCCGCTGGCCGAGGGCAACTGGCCGCTGGTCTCCGCCAGCGCCCTGCCGTATCTGCCGGGTCGCTCACAGCTGCCGCGCGAGGCCAGCCTGGACGATCTGGCGCGCATCCGTGAACAGTTCGTCGAGGCCACGCGCCGCGCCGCGGCAGCCGGCTTCGACTGGCTGGAGCTGCAGGCCGGCCACGGCTTCCTGCTGTCGAGCTTCATTTCGCCGCTGACCAACCAGCGCACCGACGCCTACGGCGGCGCGCTGGAGAACCGGCTGCGCTTCCCGCTGGAGGTGCTGGCCGCCGTGCGCGAGGCCTGGCCGGCGCACCTGCCGATCTCGGTGCGCATCTCGTGCACCGACTGGGCACCGGGCGGCACCACGGTCGACGAGGCGGTCGAGATTGCCCGGCGCCTTCACCTGGGCGGCGCCGACCTGGTGGACGTCTCGTCCGGCGAGGTCACGCCCGACCAGAAGCCGGTCTACGGACGTCTGTACCAGACGCCGTTCGCCGACCGCATCCGCAACGAAGCCAACGTGCCGACGATCGCGGTGGGCGCCATCAGCGACGCCGACCAGGTCAACGGCATCGTCGCCTCGGGCCGCGCCGACCTGTGCGCCCTCTCGCGCCCGCACCTGGCGGACGCGGCCTGGGTGCTGCGGGAAAGCGCCCGGCTGGGCTGGCACGACGTCGAATGGCCGCCCGCCTACCGGTTCGGCAAGGAACCGCTCGAACGCAGCTTTGCCCGCGGCCGCGCGTGATGCCGGCCTTCGCCTGAACCAGACCAAGGAGATCCACGATGACAACAACCGCGTACGACGCCTATCGGGAAAGCACCGCCGGCCGTGCCGACGTGGCGGACACCCCGGAGCTGCTGGCCTACTACGAGCAGCTGGCGCGCCTGCAGGCCGGCGCGCTGTGGACGGTGGCGAACAAGATCGAGCCCTGGCAGCCGAAGTCGGATTCCGTGCCGGTCCTGTGGCGCTACCGGGACCTGCGCGACCACGTGCTGCGCTCGGTGGCCCTGGTCTCGCCCGAGAAGGCGGGCCGCCGCGTCATCTACCTGAACAACCCCGGCCGGCAGGACGTCTCCGCGGCGGTCGGCTGGCTGTACTCGGGGCTGCAGGTGATGCTCCCCGGCGAAGTCGCCAGCGCGCACGCGCATTCCTCGTCGGCGCTGCGCTTCATCATGGAAGGGCGCGGCGCGTACACCATCGTCGACGGCCACAAGATGACGCTCGACGCCAATGACTTCGTGCTCACGCCCAACGGTACGTGGCACGAGCACGGCGTCGAGGCGGACGGCCTGCCGTGCATCTGGCAGGACGGCCTCGACATTCCCCTGGTCAACGCGCTGGAGGCCGGCTTCTACGCCGTCCACCCCGATCTGCACCAGGCCGTGGGCTACCCGGTCAACGACGCGACGGCGCTCTGGGGCGCGCCCGGCCTGCGCCCGCACGACGCGCGCTGGAACAAGCCCTATTCGCCGCTGTTCAAGTATGCGTGGGGGCCGACGTACGAAGCGCTGCAGCGCTACGCGTACACCGTCGAGGGCAGCCCCTTCGACGGCGCCCTGATGCACTACGCCAACCCGGTGACGGGCGGCCACGTCATGTCGACCATCGGCGCCAGCATGCAGCTGCTGCGGCCGGGCTTTGTCGGCAAGGCGCACCGCCACACCGGCAGCTTCCTCTATCAGGTTGCCAAGGGCAGCGGCTATTCGATCATCAACGGCCAGCGCTTCGACTGGCGCGAACGCGACATCTTCTGCGTCCCGTCGTGGGCCTGGCACGAGCACGTCAACGGCAGCGCCAGCGAAGACGCCTGCCTGTTCTGCTTCAGCGACCTGCCGGTGATGGAAAAGCTCGGCCTCTACCGCGAGGAAGCCCTGGCCGACAACGATGGACACCAGCCGCTGCCTGGTCCCGCAGCGAAGTAAGCCGGCGGCGGCTGACCCGCGCCACATTGAACTTTCCTTGGAGAAGACACCATGCGACTCGTAACCTTCCGCGCCCACGTGAATGCGGCCGCCCGCCTCGGCGCCATCGTGGACAACCTCGTCGTCGACCTGGAGCGCTTCGGCGAGCATGTCGGCTGCGACCTGCCCGCCGACATGCTGGCGTTCATCGACCTCGGCCCCCACGCGGTCGCGGCAACCACCGCGCTGCTCGACGAATACCGCGGCAACTGGCCGCTGGGCACCGCCGTGCCGCTGGCCAACGTCAAGCTGCTCGCGCCGATTCCCCGGCCGCGCAAGAACATCTTCGGCATCGGCCTCAACTACGTCGAGCACGTGGCCGAGTCCAGCCGCACGCTGGACACCGCCAAGGAGCTGCCCAAGCAGCCCGTCATTTTCAGCAAGCCGCCGACCACGGTGATCGGCCCGGGCGATGCCATCGAGCACAACGCCGCCATCACCCAACAGCTGGACTGGGAAGTGGAGCTGGCCGTCATCATCGGCACGCGCGCCAAGCGGGTCGGCGAGGCCGACGCGCTCGCCCACGTGTTCGGCTACAGCCTGCTGATCGACATGAGCGCGCGCGACTGCCGGCGCGCCGGCCAGTGGATCTATTCCAAGGGGCAGGATACGTACGCCCCCTTCGGCCCCGTCATCGTCACGGCCGATGAGATTCCCGATCCGCACAACCTGGACCTGAGCCTGAAGGTGAACGGCGTGACCAAGCAGGATTCCAACACGCGCCACATGCTGTTCAAGGTGCCGGCGCTGATCGCCGACATCAGCGCCGGCATCACGCTGGAGCCGGGCGACATCATCGCGACCGGCACGCCGGAAGGCGTGGGCGCCGGCCGCGATCCGCAGGAATGGGTCTGGCCCGGCGACATCATCGAGGCGCAGCTGGAAAAGATCGGGGCGCTGCGCCACCCCGTGGTCGCGGTCGGCGACAGCGCGCAGGTTGAAGCCGGCCAGCCGGTGCGGCGCGTGGCCTGATCGAAACAGGGCGGCAGGCGGATATCGGCCTGCGCCCTGCCACCGCCCGGGCGCCCGAACCTGCGCCCGGGCTGTCGAACCCCCGCTCTGCCCGCCGCGAGGGCGCGTCAGGCGCCTCCGCGCTTTTCATTCCGGACACCATCATGCTTGAACTCCCGCAATTCAAGGCGGCCGCCGTGCAGGCAGCACCGGTCTTTCTCGACACCGATGCCACCGTCGACAAAGTCTGCAGGCTGATCCAGGAAGCCGCCGAGAACGGCGCGCGCCTGGTGGCCTTTCCCGAAGTGTTCGTGGCCGGCTATCCGTACTGGAGCTGGATCATGAATCCGATCGAGGGCAGCCCGTGGTTCGAAAAGCTCGCGCGCTCGGCCATCGAGCTGCCCGGCCCGGAGATCGCCAAGATCGCCCAGGCCGCCGCGCGCCACCGGATCAACGTGGTGATCGGGGTCAACGAGCGCAGCCGCTACGGCATCGGCACGCTCTACAACACGATCGTCACCATCGCGGACGACGGCCGCATCCTCGGCCGCCACCGCAAGCTGGTGCCGACCTGGGCCGAAAAGCTGACCTGGGCCCCCGGCGACGCCTCCGCCCTGCGCGTGCACGACACCAGCATCGGCCCGCTGGGCGCGCTGGCCTGCGGCGAGAACACCAACACGCTGGCCCGCTTCGCGCTGCTCGCGCAGGGCGAGCTGGTGCACGTGGCCAGCTACATCTCGCTGCCGGTGGCGCCGCCCGACTACGACATGGCCGAAGCCATCAAGGTCCGCGCGGCCGCCCACTGCTTCGAGGGCAAGGTCTTCACCGTGGTGTCCTGCTCGACCGTCTCCGAGGAGATCATCGAGGCCATGGCCGCTACCCACCCGCAATCGCGCGAACTCCTGGCGCGTCGCAACAGTGCCTTCTCGGGCATCCTCGGGCCGGACGGCCGCGTCATCGGCCAGCCGCTGATCGACCAGGAAGGCATCGTCTACGCCGACATCGACCTCTCGCGCTGCATCCAGCCGCGCCAGATGCACGACATCACCGGCCACTACAACCGTTTCGACGTCTTCGACCTGCGCGTCAACCGCAAGCCGCTGCGGGCCGCGCAGTTCGACGACGCCCTCGACCCGAACAGCAGCGCCATCGCCGCTGAATCCGCCCCCGACTCGAACTTGGAGAATCGCTCGTGAGTACCGCTCGCGCCTACCGCATCGGCCAGATCGTGCCGTCCTCGAACACCACCATGGAGACCGAAATTCCGGCCATCCTGCGTGCCCGCGAATTGACGCAGCCGGAGCGCTTCACGTTCCACTCCAGCCGCATGCGCATGAAGCACGTCACCAAGGAAGAGCTGGCCGCGATGGATGCCGACAGCGACCGCTGCGCGCTCGAGCTCTCCGATGCACGCGTCGACGTGCTGGGCTACGCCTGCCTGGTGGCGATCATGAGCATGGGGCTCGGCTACCACCGCGTCTCGGAAGCGCGGCTGCACCAGCGCACGCAGGACAACGGCGGCCCCGCCCCCGTGGTCACGAGCGCCGGCGCGCTGGTCGACGGCCTGAAGGCCATCGGCGCCCGCAAGGTGTCGCTGCTGGCGCCCTACATGAAGCCGCTGACGCAACTGGTGATCGACTACATCGAGAACGAAGGCATCGAGGTCGTCGACAGCATCTCGCTGGAGATCCCCGACAACCTGGAGGTGGGCCGGCAAGACCCGCGCGCGCCCATCGAGATCACCAAGCGGCTCAAGACCACGGGCGTCGATGCCATCGTCGCCTCGGCGTGCGTGCAGATGCCGTCGCTGCCGTCGGTGCAGGCCATCGAGGATCGCACCGGCCTGCCCGTGTTGTCGTCTTCCGTGGCCACCACCTACCTGATGCTCAAGCGGCTGGGCCTGGACACCAAGGTGCCCGGCTTCGGTTCGTTGCTGTCAGGGGTGTACTGACCATGGCGCAGGGGGCGGATCGGCCCGCCTCCACCGGGGAGGGGCAGGTAGAATCGCCGCTGTTTCCAGCGGATGACGAGGCAGCGAAGGGCATGACCCGAACCAAGGCGTTTGTCGACGATTACCTGCCGGCCCTCCTCGGCCGCGCCTGGCACCTGGTTTCGACCCAGTTCCACACGGTGGTCGAGCAGCATGGGCTGTCGGTGCTGGAGTGGCGCGTGCTGTCGACGCTGGCGAGCAACGGCCCCATGAGCATCTCGGTGCTGGCCGAAAAGGCCGTGAGCAAGCAGCCCACCGTCACGCGGCTGCTGCTGCGCCTGGAGGCGCAAGGCCATGTGGAGCGCTCCACCAGCCGCGACGACCGCCGCTACACCCTGGTCCGGGTCACGCGCAACGGCCGGCGCCTGGTCTCCGGCCTGATCGCGCTGGCCGAAGAACACGAGCGCTCGATCCTGGAGCCGCTGAGCCAGCAGAAAATCGATACGCTCAAGGACATCCTGCACGAGCTCATCAACCGGCATTCCCCCCAGGACTGAGCCCGGCGGCCTATCTCGGCCGGTACATCTTGAAGCGTCCCTGCGGCAAGACCTCGAAGTAATCGGCGGGCCCGCCGGCGCGCAGAATCGGCTGGGCCGCGGCGGTATCGTAGATGCCGTCCCGCAGCAGCGCGCGGTCGATATGCACCGCGACGACTTCGCCGAAGACCATCCACGTATTCAGCGCCACCCCGTCGATGCCGGCCAGTTGCTGCACCTGCGTCACCTTGCATTCGAGCGAGACCGGGCTCTCCGCCACGCGCGGCGCGGCCACCTCGATGCAGCGCGCGGGCGTCAGGCCGGCCAGCGCGAACTCGTCGACACCCGGCGGCGCGTCGATGCTGGTCTGGTTGACCTGCTCCGCCAGCGGGCGCGTCGCGAGGTTGTAGACGAACTCGCCGGTCGCTTCGGCATTGCGCACGCTGTCCTTCTTGCCGACGCTCGAGAACGCGACCAGCGGCGGCTTGTAGTTGAAGATATTGAAGAAGCTGTACGGCGCCAGATTGAGCCGCCCCTCGGTATCGCGCGTGGAAATCCAGCCGATCGGGCGCGGCCCGAGAATCGCGGGAATGGGGTCATGCGGCAGGCCGTGACCGGCCTGGATCGGGTAGCTGAAAACGTCGTCGGTGCACATATGACTGGGAGGCTGCAGGCTTGCGGAATCGCGTTGCCCCCAACTTACCGCAACCGGCACGCGGGCAGGCGCGGTGCGGCCGACAATCGGCCAGAACCGGCTAGGCAGGACAGGGATCGGATAGCGGAGCGGCCTTGCGTGACGTGAGCGCACCGCTGCATTGCGCGGGCGTACCGTTGCGCAAGCGCTTTGGTGCCAGGGAACCCGGCTGCACGCGAGCCGCTTGCAAGAGCCGGCTCCCCCGCTCACGCAATGCAAGCGCCATCGCCGGGGCCGCATGTTCCGGCTCGGCTTGTCCATCGGCGGGCGTGTACAGGCCTCCTGCCGTCCCGCCCGCCGCACGTTGCGAAATCGTGGCGCTCGCGCTGTGTTGCGCGAGCCAACGCGGCAGGATCACGAACCCGATGCCAGGCCGGCCGATCCGTGCCATCACGGACGTCGCCACCGATGCGGTGAGCGGGATCGGCGGACGCGCTCCCCCGATGCTGTCGCGCGTCGCCGCTTCATGCGTTACGGTGCGCGCTCGGTCCACCAGACCGAGAAGATGCGCATGGGCTCGGTGCCGGTGTTGTGCACGCTGTGCTCGGTGTTCGGATCGAATGTCAGGCAATCGCCGCTGCGCACGTCCGTCTCTTCGCCGCGGTAGTAGAGCCTGCCCGAACCGGCCGCGATCATCCAGATCTCGCGCTCGGGATGTTGCTCCGGGGGCGAAAACCCGCCGACGGCGACTTCAAAGCGCGACGCTTCGAACGTCGCGCCCGCGCGAAAACAACCGAAATCGATCTCATCGACACGCAGCCCCGTCTCCGAGACCTGCGTTGCCTGGAATGCCAGGCGGATGGGCGAGCGCGTCATGCGGCTTCCTCCAGTTCGGTCACGGCCAGATGGCGAGGCAGGCCTTCGTGGCCGAGTTGGCGC
Source organism: Ralstonia pseudosolanacearum (assembly GCF_024925465.1). Classification (NCBI taxonomy): domain Bacteria; kingdom Pseudomonadati; phylum Pseudomonadota; class Betaproteobacteria; order Burkholderiales; family Burkholderiaceae; genus Ralstonia; species Ralstonia pseudosolanacearum. Next base: position 2,067,672 of record NZ_CP103852.1, read on the forward strand.
CACAGGGTCGAGGCCAGCTCGGGCATGACCGGATAGGCCAGCATGCAAAAGCCGCGCACATACGCGGCGGCATGCGCCGGCTGCCATGGGAGTGCGAGCCATTGATCGATGCAGCGCGTCGCGGCACGCAGGCTGAAATGATCGACGTCGAAGGCCGCATCCATGTCCGCGACGAGCAGTGCCAACGTGTCCGCATAGGGAGCGGCTGCGTCGTCGCCTGCGCCGGATTCGACCGCGGCTTGCATCTGCGCCAGGCGGGGTTTGATCGCGTGCCGGAATGCGTCGAAGCCGTCGCGCGAGAAATCGCTCGGTCCGCTTTCCGGGCTGGTCTTGGCCAGGAAATAGCGCAGCACGTCCGAGGTCACGCCCAGCTCCCGCACCGCCTGATCGGCCCAGATGCAGTGCTGGCGGCTCGTCGAGAATTTCCGGCCGTCGAGCGTATAGAAGAAGTTCGTCAAGTAGCGGTCGAAGCCGCGGTAGCGCCTGCTGTGCTGCGCGAGCGTCTCCACGCCCACGCAGAACGGCACCGTGTTGTCGAATCCGAAGCTGGTGACGATCAACGCGTCGGAGCGCTGATCGAACGGATTGTGGTCGAGCGCGAGGCTCTCCCGCGCCACCTCGCCGCACAGCACCGACAGCATGAACAGCGCCGTGTAGGAGAACACCACCGATGGTGCGGTTGCCAGCGCATTGGGCCAGACCTCGCCCCATTCGCCCGGGTTCGAGAGCCGCACCGCGCCGCCCGTGGCCTGCATGAAGCGTTCGGCGATGCGGCGGACGTCGGCCGGCACCCGCGCGTCGAGCATCCGCCGCTTGAGCGCGGGGAGATCGGCGTCGACGAAAACACTGGCCCGCGCTTCCACCTCGACCGTATCGTCCGCCGGTTCGGCGCGTGGGTCGATCAGGTCGCGGGGCGAGACTTCCATCCCGCACCCTTCGCAGTGGTAGCCGCCCATTTCGACACCGCAGCACGGACAGGTGCCGGCGATCCGGCTGCCGACGAGTATCCGCCCGGTTCGGCGGCTGATGTGGACCGGCTCGTTGCGCGCGTGCAGCAATCCCTGCGCATGCAGGTCGTCGAGCACTTCGCGCGTGATGCTGTTCAGGCGTGCCCGGTACGGGGCTGCGAGCGGATCGATAAAAGCATCGTAGCGAATGTCGAGTGCCTGCAGGCAACGGTGAATCGCCTGATGGTTTTCGGCGCAGATCTGCTCGACGGGCTTGTTCTGTTCATCGGCGCGGGGCAGCACATGGGTCTCGTAGGGGTCCGTTGCGGAGACCAGCGCGACCGTCTCGCCGTTGCGCCGCAGATGCCGCGCGAGCATGTCCATCTTGAGGAACGGGCCCGCGACGTGGCCGAGATGCAGTGGGCCATTCGGTGTCGGCATCACCGGAATGAGCACGTACGGTTTGCGAGCGTTCATCAAATCGCCTCGATGGTCTGATGTGAGGGGCTGGGTGTCGTGCCGGCGGTCGATGGCGATTTGCCTGCGCCGGCCCCGAACGTCTGGAATGCCGTCCGCGACGGCAGGCGATACAGCTCGCGCCCGGCAATCTGGTTGGCGATGTGCGCCGCCCGCCAGGCACCGAGGCCCAGATCGGGCGCGCCGATGCCGTGCGTGTGCAGCTCGCCGTTCTGCATGAAGATCTGCCCGGGCCCCCGATGCTCGACCCGAAAGCCGGCGTCGATCTTCAACCGGTTCATGTCGTCGTACTGGACACGGTCGCCCAGGCCATCGAGAAACGACGGCAACGTATACCGGTAGCCCGAGCCCGAGATGATTGCGTCGACCACCATGGAAAACGTGTGGCCTGTCTGCAAGTGCGTGAACTGCGCATCGAGTCGCCCATTCGAGGTCGGCTCCACGTGGCGCAGTTCGCTCAAGGCGCGCAGGTGAACCGGCAGCGGCGTGCCGCCGATGCTGCGGTGGTACAGGCAGTCGTAGATCTCCGAGATCGTCCTGGAACTGATGCCCTTATAGAGCAGGCGCTGCTCCGGCACTACCCGATCCTTGACGTTCTGCGCAAGCCCGTGGAAGTAAGCGGTGTAGTCCGGCGTGAAATGCTCGAGCCCCAGCTTCGAGTACTCCATCGCCAGGAACCCCGGGGCCCGGGTGACCCAGTCCAGCTCGAATCGCGGCGCCGCGTCGTCGCACTGCTGGTTGAGCAGGGCCTGGATGACTTCGGCGGCAGACTGACCGGAGCCCAGCACCAGCACGCGCTGCTTGCCGGCGAGATCGAAGTGCTGCGCATAGTCGGCGGTGTGCATCACCCGTTCCGGGAAGCGCTGCGCGAGCATACGCAGGCACGCCGGTAGCCACGGTTGCGTGCCGGTGCCGAGCACAAGGTTGTGCGCGTAGTGGATGCGTTCGCTGTTGCCCGCGCGCACCGTCACGCGATAGCAACCGTCCACCACGTCGACACGCGTGACCTCGCTGCCGAACCGCAGGCTGGGCAATTGGCCGCTGACCCACTGGCAATAGTGGTCGTACTCCCGCCGGGGGATATGAAAGTTCTCGAAGAACAGGAACTGGTAGAGGCGGTCGTGGGCCTGCAGATAGTTCAGGAAGCTGAAGCGGCTCGTTGGCGCGACCAGGCTGACCAGATCGGCAAGAAACGGCACCTGCAGCGTTGTCCCCTCGAGCAGCATGCCGGGATGCCAACTGAAGCACGGCTTGCGCTCGAGAAAGACGGCGCGGTCGCATCCGGCTTCGGCGAGCAGCGCAGCCAGGCTCAGGTTGAACGGGCCGATCCCGATGCCGACCACATCGAGAATCTCGCCGGCTGAGGCGGTGCAAGCGGTCGGCTTCATCGCAGTGGCTCCAGGCTGGGTTCAGCGGCAAGGCGGGTTGGATGCAGCATGAGGACGGTGGTATGTGACATGTCGGTGGCCGGATTCAACAAGGTCATTGTGAAGTGGGCTCTGCCACCGCGACGCGAAACGGCGAGGTTGACGAGAGGCCCGGATGGAACAGGTGATCTGCCGCCGACGGATGAAGCGCGTCGCGGATGCGGGCACCCGGATGCGGTGCCCGGCGTCTGAAGAGAACGCCAACGGATACCCGCCAGGGATGCCGGGCATTCAGGTTGAGGTTGACGTGGCATTCCTGCCGCGGCCGGAATGCCACGCGGCGATGCCGGCGCCGGCACGCTATGCAATCGCGAGGCTGTAGGTGTAGAAGCGCTCGTCGCGCTTCCAGCCCAGCCTTTCGTAAAGCGCCTGGGCGTTGACATTCTGTTTGGCCGTCGTGAGATCGACGCGGACCTTGCCGTCGACCTTCGCCTGGTACGCCGCCGCCTGCAATAACTGCTGCGCGATGCCTTGGCGCCGGGCGGTGGGCGACACAAACAGGTCATATAAAACGTAGATCGGCGCAGCGGCCACCGAACAGAACGTCGGATACAACTGGCAAAAACCGGCCAGCGTATGGTTGCCGGCGTCCGCCACGAATATCAGCGATTCATCGCTTTCTATTCTTTTGCGAATAAACCGCTCGGCAAGCTTGATGTCCGATTCCTGCTCGTAGAACACCCGATAATCATTAAACAATCGAATGATCTCGCCAAGATCGCGCGGTTCGTAGTGTCTGATGGTCATGGGTTGTTATCCCGCCGGCACCCAATTGGCGCCCCACTCCAGGGGCAACGCATTGTACGACAGGCGATCGCCTTCAGGAAATGGATTTAAAAAATTGTGCAGCCATCACATCATTGATGAATATTGATGAGATTTCATGAATTGATAAACGGTTTGATAAACGAAGTGATGCTATCCGCCATAACGGAACATAACACTTGAAAATTTCTTGAATCTGACATTCGGAATAAAGAACTGGTAGCACAGCTTTGACGACGGTCATGCATCCACTATTTGCAGGAGCCAGTCGCGGTGCAAATCAAGCGCCCCGCCGCCGAACGGCCCAGCCTCGAACGGAGCAAGATTTGCTACGGCAGGTGTACCGGAGTCCGGAAGGCTAGGCTCGAAAGCAACGCGAGCACGGAAGCTGGCCGATACCTGCGATGTGTGAACCTGCACGATGGTTCCCGGTTCGGCTGCGAAGGCGATCTGGCGTGAGCCAGGCTTGCGCACCTATTGATCTTTACCTAAATCATGACAACCGATCGTCCGTAGGCGCGTTATATGGTCAGCACCGTGTATGGAGGATCGGTTCATGACCAAGATGGACGAAGCGACGCGCAAACGGGTACGTGCCGGACGCTTGATGCTTGCGGGCAAGACGCCGGCCGAAGCGGCGAAGGCAGTGGGTGTGGCACGGCAAACCGCGTACACCTGGAAAGCCCGGCTCAGCGAAGGCGGCATTGACGCATTGCGGACAATGAACGTAGGTCGTGCAGCCCAACTGGATGCGGGCCAGCTCGAAGGCTTGCGCGTGGCACTGCTGCAAGGTGCGCTGGCGCACGGCTTCGGCACCGAGCTGTGGACCCTCAAGCGCGTGCGCATGCTCATCGAACGACTGTATGGCGTCACCTTCAGCGAGGTGCATGTCTGGCGGCTGCTGGGTGCGTTGGGCTTCAGCTCGCAAAAGCCCGAGCGCCGGGCCATCGAACGCGACGAAGACGCGGTACAGCGCTTCAAGCGCAAGACTTGGCCCGCGCTTAAAAAAAGTGTGCTGCCGAGCGACGGCTGATCGTCTTCATTGACGAGTCGGGCCTGTCGGAGCGGCCCACGCGCGTGCGCACCTGGGCGCCCAAGGGCTGCACGCCGGTCATCCAGTTCCACTTCAACTGGAAGCACGTCTCGGTCATCGCCGGCCTCACGCGCACGAACTTCGTGTTTCGACTGCACGACGGCGCGATCAAGAGTGCGCAGATTATCGAGTTCCTCAAGGCGCTGCGCGCGCAGCTCAAGCGCAAGTTGCTGATCGTGTGGGACGGCGCGCCACAGCACAAGAGCCGCGTTGTGCGCGAGTACCTCGACAGTACGCGAGGCGCCGTACAGATGGCGCTGCTGCCCAGCTATTCCCCAGACCTCAACCCGGTCGAATACCTGTGGGCCTGGCTCAAGCGGCACGCGTTGGCCAACTTCTGTCCCGATACCCTCGCCGAACTCAAACACACCGCCCGCCGCAAGCTCAAGAGCGGCCAGAAACGCCCATCGATCATCGCCGCGTGCTGGAAGCAGGCTGAGTTGTGGTGATGTCATGGGTTATGTAATTCTCAATAGTGCAGACGTGCCGGCACGCTTGCGGCCGAGCGCCTCGATTTCGGTGCCCCAACGCGGCTGAGCCACCTCGGCAGTACCGGTTTCCTGAGGTGAACCTTGGATGGAAGGTGGACGCTTTTATTGATAATGATTATCATTATCAAACCAGTGGAGCATCGATCCTGTAACGAGAAAAACCGCTCCAGATCGAATACCCGCCCGAAACCGGCACGCACGGCAAAACACCCGCCGTCTGCCGGGACGGTCGAAACCGATTCGCTTCAATTTCAAGACGTCGTGGTGGGCCGCCACTGACCGACCGTTTGATCCCCGTTGGAATGTCGTGATCCGGACGCACGCAGGCTGGGCGTCCGTGCCATTTCGCCAAGCGAGTTTCGTGATGCATTGCCCGCGATCCCATTTCCGCCTGTTTCACCAGACGCTGCGGCAGATCAGCACCGGTGCCGGCGTCAAGCTCAACGACATCGATTGCACGCCGCAGGAAAATCAGCTGGTCGTGGCGGAATCGCTGCCCGGCCTCACGCTGTGCGTGCTGCTGGAGGCCGGCGGCCATTCGATCCTGGCCGACCGCACCTGCATCCCGTTCGCCTCGGACCAGGTGTTGCTGTCGTTTTCACCGACCGCCAGCGTGTCGGAAAACTATCTGCCCAGCCAGCAGAAACTGCGCGCGATCGACGCCCATTTCACGGCGGAGGCGCTGGGCACATTCGATATGGCGGAGACTCGCCAGGTGTTCACCCGGATTGCCGCCGCGGCCAGCGTCCGGCCGGCGGGGCCGGACAGCTACCTCTATCAGCTTTCCGCGTCGCCGGCGATCCGCGCGATTGCCGAACAGATTTTCCGGTGCCGCGCGCTCGCGGGTGTCCAGCAACTGTTTCTGCACAGCAAGGCATTCGAATTGCTGTCGTTGACGGTGGAAACGTTGCTGGCCTCGCTCGAAGGCGGCAAACCGCAGACCATGCAGCGGCGCGATTACCGCAAGCTCGACCGCGCGCGCGAGCTGATGCTGGCCCGGCTCCACCACAACTGGTCGCTGGCCGAGCTGGCGCAGGCGGTCAACCTGAACGAGCGCAAGCTCAAGGAAGGCTTCCGGATGCTGTACGGCAATTCGGTGCACGCTTATCTGCAGGAAAAGCGCATGCAGGCCGCGGCGCAGTTGCTGGCGCAGACCGAATTGAGCATCACCGAGGTGGTGCTGCAGACGGGCTACGCCAATCCCAGCCACTTCTCCAAGCTGTTCCGGCGCTATTTCGGCATGTCGCCGCGGGAATACGCCCGGCAGAACCTCTAGCCGCCGGCGGAGCCCGGCGACCGTGGCGGCACGAGGCTTCGGCCGGGCTTCGGGTTAACTCGCCGGGGCCAAGGGTTTTCAATGACCGACCGGCTTATCGCCATCGCCCGCCATCCAGGTTTGCGCCAGCGCGTTGGCCTCAGGTAGCGTCGCGACAATGCGGTAGGGATACGGCGCGCGGCTGGACATCAGATACAGCATCGCCTTGCGCCAGAACGACTCGCGCTTTCTCACGTCGGGCTCCACGCGGATCGCGCCACGGCACAGGCGCTTCTGCTCGGCGAAATGCTGCTTGCCCCATCGGGCATACAGCGTCATGAAGTGCTTCGAGTCCTTCGGCAGTTCGGCGCCGGAAAAGATCAGCGCATAGGGCTCGCCGCGCGCGAGCAGTGCATCGAACGCGGCGATGTGGTGGCCGGCCTCGTCGGCCGGCACATGGTTCGGCATGGTGTAGTGGACGATGGGCCAGGCGGTGGTGTCCAGGATATCGGGCATGATGGGTGCTCCTGTGTCAGGGTGGTTTGCAGTGCGGGCACGCACACGGCCGGGGCGACGTTGCGTTCGCGGCGGCGTGGCGTGCCGGTTCAAGGGGCGGTGTTTGGAGGACGTTGCCGCGCTTCGCGGGGCGGCTCGGCTGGTGCTGCCACTGCCGCCCCGCCCTCCCGCAGGCGCCGTGCCAGGACCGGCCCCAGCACCTCGGCGCCGACGATGGACCAGTGGGTGCCCGTCAGGGTCTCGGTCTGGATGCCGCGCGGGAAGACGTCGCGCCATGGCGCGATGACGTCGCCCCAGCCGGCCGGATGCTCGCTGGCCTGGTAGAGCGCCACGGTCGGCAGGTCCAGGATCGGCAGGCTGTAATCCACCATCGCGGTCACGTTGGCCAGCAGCACCGCCACCATCCGCGCCAGCGCGGCGTCATCGTCAGCGGGCGACGGCGCGGCCAGGCGCAGGCCGGCGCGCCAGTGCGCGAGCCGCCGGGCCGGCGGCAGGGAGGCGAAGGCATCGGCGCTGCCGACCTGCTCCGCCAGCGGCCGCCGGACGGCCTCCGGCGCCAGCGACAGCAACAGGTCGTATTCGCTGCGCGCGGCCGCGCGCATCGCCTCCTGCGGTGCCGGATCGATCAGCAGCAATTGCGCCACGCACTCACCGGCCTGCGTCAGCTGGCGTGCCATCTCGACCGCCACGTAAGCGCCCATCGACCACCCGAGCACATGCCACGGCGCTTGCGCCCCGGCTTCGCGGCCCGCGCGCAGCGCCGCGAGGTAGCACGCGGCCTGGGCCTCCACGCTGCGTAGCGGCACCTGGCCCGCTTCGAGCCCCGGCGATTGCAGGGCCATGCACTGCACCGTGCCCGCGAGCGCCGCCGCCAGCGGTCGATACGCGGCGGCATGGCCGTCGCTGGCGTGCACGCAGACCAGCGTGCGCGCCGCGGGCGGACCGAGCGGGAAGACGGGTGACCCGGCGCCGGCCTGCGCGGGCTGCCGGCGCAGGGTGTCCAGGGCCTCCGCCTGCGCTGCGAGACGGCTGTGCTGGAACAGCATCCGGATCGGGACGGTGCACGCCAGCGCATCGCCCAGGCGGGCAGCGAGCCGCGTCACGAGCAGGCTGTCGCCGCCGGCCAGGAAGAAATCGCTGTCGCGGCCGAGGGTGTCCGCGCTGAGGTGCAACGTTTCGGCCCAGTGGTGCGCCAGCGTGCGTTCCATGCCGGGCGCCGGCGGCTCACCGGCCGCGCCCGGCTGGCCTGCCGGCGCGTCGTGCGGCATCGGGTGCGGCAGACGCTTGCGATCCACCTTGCCGTTAGCGGACAGCGGCAGCTGCGCGATGCAGGCCAGGTGGGCCGGGACCAGATAACGCGGCAGCCGTTCGGCCAGGTGCCGGCGCACGTCGGCCAGATCAACCGCGCCGGACGGCGTGTGCGCCCAGGCGAGAAAGATCTGCTGGCCAACGAATGCCATCGGGCTGCCGGGCGCCGGAAATGCTCGGCTGCGATCGAACCCGCTCGCCTGCAGCGCCTGTTCCCATGCCTGCGCGGACAGCAGCGGCGAATCATCCGCTTGACCCGCCTGGCCCGCCTGGCCGGCGCCGGGCGCGCTGCTGGCGGCATGCGCGGCGGCTTCCAGCACGGCGGCGGCGGTCACCCATTGCAAGCGCTTGTCCTGCGTGGCTTCGTGCAGGATCAGCACGCCGCCCGGACGCAGCAGGCCGCGCAGCTCGCGCAGGGTCCAGGTCACGTCGCGCGCGTTGTGCAGCACGTTGGCGGCCAGCACCGCGTCGAAGCTGGCGGGGGCATGGCCTTGTTCGGCCGCGCCGCGGTTGATGTCGTAGCGGCCCAGCCGCAGGTTGCCGTAGTGCCCGAATTTGGCGGTGGCGATGTCGTCGAAAAACCGGCTGACGTCGGTGTAGTGATATTCGGCGTCGGGGTCGGCGGCGTGCAAGGCCGGCAAGGTATGCGCCGTCAGCCCCCCGACGCCGGCGCCGACCTCCAGCACCCGCAGCGCGGCCTTGCGTTCGCGCGCCAGCGGCGCGAGGGCCGCGCCCGCCACCGCGCCAAGATAGTCCGCGACGATATTGCGCTGGTAGAGACTCTCCGCCGCGCGCCGATCGCCTTCGGGGAATACCAGCCCGGCGGCATGGGCCGCTTCGCGCAGCACCGACGGCACGCGCGCGGCGCTGTCGAAGATCCAGTCGGTCAGGCCTTGCGCATCGTGCACCCAGTCCATCTGCGCGGTGACGATGGCCCGGCTTTCCGCGATCAGGCGTTCGCACCGCGCCAGCGCCGGGAACGCGCGCAGCACGCGCCAGCGCCCCTCGCCTTCGGCCGCCAGCCATCCTTGTTCGGCCAGCATGCGCAGCCAGGCATCGAACAGGCGCCGGTAGTGGGCGGCGATGTGCAGACGCGCCATCTCGGCATCGCGGTCGAGCACGGCGCCTTGCGGCGCGTCCACGCCCAACTGCCGCAGATTGCGCAGCACCAGGATCGGCGCGAGCCGTTCCGTCTCCTGCTGGAAGCCTTGCAGCGAGGTCACCTTGGCCGGCGCAGGCAGCGCCGCTGCTGCGGACGCGCAGGCCGCCGCCAAGGCCTGCCAGGCGGCATCGTCTACAGGAGCCTGGGCGCGTCGCGGCACGACGAAGGCGGCCAGTTGCTGCCCCCCGCCGGCGGTGGCGCAAACCGTGGCGGCCGCGGCCTGGATGCCGTCGTGCTGCGTCAGCGCGGCTTCGATCTCGCCCAGCTCGATGCGGTGGCCGCCGAGCTTGACCTGGCTGTCGACGCGCCCGAGAAATTCGATGCAGCCGTCCGGCCAGTAGCGCGCGCGGTCGCCGGTGCGGTACAGGCGCTCTGCGCTGGCGGGGTGGGTGATGAAGGCCTCGGCGGTGCGCTGCGGATCGCGCCAGTAGCACGAAGCCAGGCCGGCGCCGCCGATATGCAGATCGCCATCGACCCAGTCCGGGCAGTCGCGCAGGTGGGCATCGAGCACCCGGTAGGACTGGTTGGCCAGCGGAAACCCGTACGGTATGGAGCGCCAGGCGGGATCGACCTGCCCGACCTCGAACCAGTTCGACCAGATCGCGGCCTCGGTAGCGCCGCCCAGGGCAGCGAGGCGCGTGTGCGGCGCCAGCGCGCGCAGGCGTGCCGGCAGGTCCAGCGGAATCCAGTCGCCGCTGAGCATGACCCAGCGCAGCGATGCCGGCAGGCCCTGCCCGCTGGATGCCGCGTGCTCGACCAGCATCGCCAGCAGGGCCGGCACCGAGTTCCAGACGGTAACGCCGTACCGGTGCGCCAGGTCCAGCCAGTGCGAGGCATCGCGCATGCCCGCCTCGTCCGGCAGGATCACGGCGCCGCCGCGCGCCAGCATGCCGAAAATATCGTAGATGGCCAGGTCGAAGCCCAGCGCCGAGATGCCGAATACGCGGTCGTCCGGCGTCAGGCCGAGCCGCGCGTGGACGGCTTCCAGCGTGTTGCCGGCCGCGCCGTGCGTGATCGCGACACCCTTGGGCGTGCCGGTCGAGCCCGAGGTGTAGAGGATGTAGGCCAGCGCATCGAGGGCGGGCGATGCGACGTGCGCGTCGATCTCCCGCTGCAGATTGGCGGGCGCGTGCACGGCCGCTTCGGGTTCCGGCGACACCAGCCACGCGACAGGGCTGACGCATGCCGGCCGCGTGCCGTCCGCCTGCGCGACAAAGGCGGCTTTGACACCGGCGCCATCAAGAATGGCTTGCATGCGCGCCGGGGGCATGTCGCTGGCCAACGGCACCAGCACCGCCCCCGCCGCGACGATGCCGATGGCGGCGGCGAGCGCGGGAATGCCCTTGGGCATGGCGCAGGCCACGAGGTCGCCGGGCACGACGCCCGCCTCGCGCAGCGCGCGCACGTGCGCCAGTGCGCGGGCGGCCAGTCCGGCATAGGTTTCGCTGGCGTGCGCGGTGGCACAGGCCAGCGCGTGCGGCTGCGCCACCGCCTGCCGGAAGAAGCCCGCGTGCAGCGGCGACTGCGGCAGCGGCAGCGCGGTCCGGTTGACGGCTGCGCGCACCGCGCGCTGCGCTGTGGGCAGCTCAGCAAGCATCGGCTGCTGCCAGTGCGCGGCATCCTGGGCCAGATGGTCGAGGCACCGGCAATAGGCCTCGAACATCGCATCGACCATGCCCTCGGGGAACAGGTCGTCGATCACGATCCAGTTGAATTCCAGCGTGCCCTTGCGGACCATCACCTGGTGGTCGAGCCAGACCTGCGGCGTGCAGGTGTAGAGGAATTCCGGCTCGCCGAGCAGGTCGGCGCCACGGACCAGCAGGTCGAGATCCATGCCCAGGAGGCTGGTGAACACGACCGGCATCAGGCTGCCGGCGTCCATGCCGGCGCCGTCCTGCGCGCGGTGGCGGGCCAGTTCGCGCAGGACTTCCACGCCGCCGAAGCGCGTGTGCGACAGGCTGGCCCAGAGCTGGGCCTGGGTGGCGGCGGCACGCTGGGCGAAGGCCAGCGGCGCGTTGCAGTCGACCGTGAGCAGCAGCACCGAGGTGAAATCGCCGACCAGCCGCTCGACATCCGGATGCACGCGGCGGCGGTTGAAGTGCGTGAGGTTGAGCGTGAAGCGGCCGTCGCCGGCCCAGCGCGCGAGCACTTCCGAGAACGCGGTGAGCAGCACGGACGAGCCGGTCAGCCCGGCCTCGGCGGCAAAGGCCGACAGCCGCTGCCACGCCTGCGGGTCGACGCGATGCTGCAGGCGCCGGAATGTCGGCTGCGCAACGTCGGATGCCGTGCGCGCGAGCGGCAGCTGCGGGGGCGGCGCGATCTCGGGCAGGCGGGCCTGCCACCAGGCTTTGTCGGCAAGATAGGCCGCCTCGCCCGCGGCGTCCCGGCCGGCCAGCAGGTAGTCACGGAAACTGAGGCCGATGGCGGGCAACTGCGCGGCCGGGTCGCGGTAGCTGCGCTCGAGCTCGGCCAGCAGGATGTGGAAGCTCTGCACGTCGAACATCAGCAGGTCGAGATCGAGATGCAGGCGCGTCACGCCGGCCGGCTCGCGCGTGGCGCGCAGGTCGAACAGCGGCCAGCGCTCGGCGTCGAGCACCTGCCCGCACATGCCGGCGCGCTTCTGCGCGAGCCTGGCGGCCACGCGATCGGGCGGCTGCGCGCGCAGGTCTTCGGTCTCGATGGCGTAGTGCGGCACGGTGCCGAGGATGCGCTGCCGCCCCTCCGGCGTCAGCACGGCGCGCATCATGCCGTGCCGCGCCACGATCCGGTTCCAGGCCTGCTCGAAGCGTTGCAGGTCCAGGTCTGGCGAGACCCACTCGAAGTAGACGTGGCATGACACGCCGCCGAGCGCCAGGGCCTGGCCGCGCCCGATCCAGTAGGCGTGCTGGATGTCGGTCAGGGCGAAGGTGTCGTCGCCGGGACCGGTCTGGGCGGGCGGCGCGCCGGGCGCGGTATCCGCGTCGGATCGGTCCAGCACGACCCAGTGCACGGCGTCTTCGCGCGGGTCGCTGCGCGCGACGATTGCCTCTTCCGGGCGGGCCCCTGGAGCGGCCTGCGGTTGCGCGTGCGCCTGGCAGACCACCAGCTTGCCGTGGTCATGCAGCAGCGACGACAGGCGCCGCAGCATCGGCCCGCGCGCGGGCGCGGCCAGTTCGCGCAGGTCGGCCAGCACGATGTCGTAGCGCTCGCGCGGCATCCCCATCCCGCCGGGCCCCGCGAGGTGGCCGTCGGGCCGTGGCCGCGCGGCAGGCATCCGCCACTCGACGCCGGGATGCGCGCGCCGCAGGCGGCTCGCCTGGAGGCTGGAATCCACCTCAATGCAGTAGCGGCCGTGCGCACCGTAGCGCCGCGCCAGCACGGGCAGCATCGCCGTATCGTGCCAGCCGACCTGCAGCCAGGCGGTCTCCGCCGGTGGCGCCGCCAGTTGAATTTGCCGCAGCGCGCGCTCAAAACCGGCCGCGCGCTCCGCCGCCTGGTGGTGCTGGTGATCGCCTTCCATCGACGCCATTGCTTCCCTCATGTTCCCGTCCTGGTCCGGCCGCATACCGATCCCTTGCCGGCGCAGGGGTCACGCAACCACGCTGCGCGCACCTGTCCGGCCGGGCGGAATCGCTATGCAAACCGCGCATAGATGAACAAACACAGATGCAAATGATTCTCATTTATATTAGCATCCGAAATCGGAAGCCGCGCGAAAACCCTGCGATGACTGCGGCGCTTCAGGACGGCGGCACCTGCGCCGCCCGGCTCGCGTGACGACGCCCCTGCCTTGCCGATTGACGTGATGCGCCGCGCATGACCGGCATCGCGCCGGCCGCGCCGGCAAGGCGGCCGCCAGCGCCTGCCCGACGCGCAATCGGTGTGGCGGTTTCCAAGGATGGAAGGCCCGGCGGGCCGCCCTCTCCACCCCGTCGTGGCCCCGCCGAGGCTGACCCGGCGGCGCCTCACGAACGCACCGCAGGTCCGCACAGGCCTGCGATCGCATGGCGGGAAGGAGCGCGCACGTCCGGCGACCGGACCGTATCACCGCACTCACGGATGACGACCATGACTTCTCTCTCTCCCGAAGCGTTCCAGCAACGCTATGGCGACACCCTGCCCATCGCCGTGATCGGCGCGGGCTGCCGGATGCCGCGCGCCGATGACATCTTCGCGTTCTGGCACCGCCTGGCCGACGGCGAGGACCTGATCGCGCGCTTCGACGCGCGGCAGCTGGCCGATGCCGGCATCGATCCGGCGCTGCTGTCGCGGCCCGGCTATGTGCCGGCCGCCGCCGTGCTCGAGCAGGCCGACCGCTTCGAGTGGCCGTTCTTCGGTTACTCGCGGCAGGAGGCCGAGACGATCGATCCGCAGCAGCGCATCTTCCTCATGTGCGCCTGGGAGGCGCTGGAGATGGCCGGCTACCCGCCCGCCACCCTGGAGGCCGCTTGCCCCGGCGCGCGCATCGGCGTGCTGGGCGCCTGCAAGATGAGCAGCTATCCGGCGGCCCGGATCGAGAACACGCAGGAGATCGCGTCGCCCCGCACCTTCGGCCGCCTGCTCGGCAACGACAAGGACTACCTCGCCACCCGGGTGTCCTACAAGCTCGGGCTGACCGGCCCCAGCCTGACGGTGCAGACCGCCTGCTCGAGCTCGCTGGTGGCGATCCACCTCGCCTGCGAGCAACTGGCCAGCGGCGAATGCGACCTGGTGCTGGCCGGCGGCGCGGGCATCGGCTTTCCGCAGGAGAGCGGCTACTTCCATCGCGAAGGCATGATCTTCTCGCCGGACGGCCTGTGCCGGCCGTTCGACGCCCACGCCGACGGCACCGCCATCGGCAACGGCGCCGCCGTGGTCCTGCTCAAACCGCTGGACCGCGCGCTCGCGGACGGCGACCCGATCCTCGCCGTCATCCGGGGCAGCTCGGTCAACAACGACGGCCGCGCCAAGGCCGGCTACACCGCGCCCTCGCCCGAGGGGCAGGCCCGCGTCATCGCCGATGCGCTGGCGCTGGCGGAAGTCGATCCGGCCTCGATCCACCTGATGGAAGCGCACGGCACTGCCACGCCGCTGGGCGACCCGATCGAGGTCGATGCGCTGCGCCGGGCGTGGGGCGGCCATACGGCGCAGACGCAGTACTGCGCGCTGGGCTCGGTGAAATCGAATCTCGGCCACCTCGACACGGCGGCCGGCGTAGCGAGCTTTCTGAAGGCGGCGCTGGCCCTGCACTATGGGCAGATTCCGCCGAGCCTGCATTTCGAGACGCCGAATCCCGCGCTCGATCTCGCCTCCAGCCCCTTCTTCGTCCCGCAGACGCTGCTGCCCTGGCCCGACACGCCGGCGCCGCGCCGCGCCGCCGTGAGTGCGTTCGCCATCGGCGGCACCAACTGCCACGCCATCCTCGAACAGGCGCCGCACGCCGCCCCTGACGGCGCGGCCGAGACCGGCCTACCGCGCCTGCTCGTACTGAGCGCGCGCAGCGAGACTGCCCTGCGCGAACTCGCCCGCCGCCACGCATGGCGCCTTGATGACCTGGGCAGCCAGGTCGACCTGTCGGACTACTGCGCCACCGCCGTGCACCATCGCAGCGTGTTCGACTGGCGCCTGGTGCTCGTCGCCACCGATGCCGCGTCGTTCATCGCGCAATTGCATGCCTTCGCCGAACAGGCCGATGAACAGGCGCAGGCCGTTCAGGCGCCGGCGGGCTGCGCCGTCCGCGCCTGGATGGCCGGTGCCGGCGAGGATGCGCTGCTGGCGTTCGCGCGCGAGCAGGCCGTGCAGCCACGCCCGGACTGGCGCCGGCATTGCCCGCCGCCGGCCACCCGCGTGCTGCTGCCGACCTGCCCGTTCGAGGGCGAGCGCTGCTGGTTCGAGGCGTACGAAGCGCAGCAGCCCCCGGCCTCACCCGCACCTGAAGACACCCCCGCGCACTGGCAGGCCGCCGTGCAGGCGGGGCGGCACGCGGCCGCGACGCTCGGCGGGCAACTCGATCTGTCCGGCCTGCCGCGCGAGGCACAAGGCGTGGATGCCCTGCATGCCACCTACGTCGGCCAGGCGTTTGCCCAACTGGGCGTGTTCGCCGACACCGACGCCTGGCTCGACGTGGAGGCCTGCCTGGCGCGCGGCGGCGTGCCCGCACGCCATCGCGATCTGCTCGGCCGGTTGCTGCGCGATCTGGCATCGGCCGGCGCGCTGGACGCGCGGCGCATCGACGGCCGCCCGCACTACCGCAACCTGCGCCCGCGGCCGATGCAGGACGCGCAGCCGTGGCTCGAGGCCATGCGCGCCCTCGGTTATGGGCAGCTTGCCCCGCTGGTGGCGCGCACCGGCCCCCGCCTCGCCGACATGCTGACAGGCAAGCTCGATCCCGTCGGCGTGGTGTTTCCCGGGGCCGCCACCGACGACGTCGAGCACATGTACCAGGAGCAGCCGAATTCGGTCTACCTGAACCGCATCGCCGCCGCGACGGCCGCGGCCCTGGCCGAGCGCCGCGCGCTGCGCGTCCTCGAGGTAGGCGGCGGCACCGGAGGCACCACGCGCGACGTGCTCGCGCACTTGCCGCCGGGCGCCTGCGAGCGCTACACGTTCACCGATGTCGGGCCCCTCTTCCTGCAGCGCGCGCGTATCAAGTTCGCGGACGCGCAGTTCATGCGGTTCCAGACCTTCGATATGAACGCGCCGGCTGTCGCCCAGGGGCTCGATCCGGCCGGCTATGACCTGATCGTCGCGGCCAATGTGCTGCACAACGCGGCCGACCTGCGCCGCATGCTCGCCAACCTGGGGACGGTGCTGGCGCCCGGCGGGGTCCTGCTGATGCGCGAGATCACCGAGCCGAAGAAGCTGTTCGACTTCGTGTTCGGCCCGCTGGTGCCGCCGATCGACGACACCGCCGCGCGCCACGGCGAACTGTTCGCCAGCGAAGCCGTCTGGCGGGCCGCGCTGGCCGATGCGGGGTTCGCGCGCGCCGCGGCGTTTCCGGAGCGCGCTAGCCCGGCCGGCGCGCTGGGCGAGCAGATCCTGATCGCGCACTGGCCCGTGGCCCGCCACGAGGTCTCGACGACGCCGGCACCGCTACCGGTACCGCAAGCGGCGGCGCCATCCGGCGGGGTGCGGCAGATCGATCTCACCGTGGAGGATCCGGCCCCCGGGCAGCTGATCGCGCGCATCGTCGCGGCGCTGCCCGAGCCCGGTCGGCTGCGCCTGGACGACCTCCAATGGCGCCTCGACCCGGCCGGTGCGCCGCTGCCGCTGCGCCTGAGCCTGCTGGTCGCGGACGACGTGCTGCATGTCGGCCTCCACGACACGCCTCACGGCATGCAGCCCTTGCTGCGCGCATCGCTGGCGCGGCCGCGCGCGTTGCCAGCCCGGCTGCACGCGACGGCGGGCACCACGCCCGGCATTGGCGAGGAGGCACAGGGCCCCGCCCTGCTCGACGCGGCGCTGTCCGCCTTGCAGGCGCCGGACGGCCGCCCGCAAGCTCCGCGCAATCTGAAGTCGCTCTACTGGCCGGCCCCGACCGGACCGGCGCGCGACGCGCGGCTGCTCCGGCAAGGCGAGCGCGCTACCGTCTACGACGCCGGCGGCACCGTCCTGCTGGCCATCGAGGGCTGGCACGATGCGCCGCCGCTGCCCGCCCCCTGGCGAGGCGACAAGGCGGCCGGCATGCTGTATCGGTGGCGCTGGACGCCGTTGCCCGCGCCGGCCTGCGCCACCGCGATCCGGCGCGTCATGTGGCTGGGGCAGAACAGCATCGCGGAACGCCAGCAACTGACCGAGGCCTTCGGCTGCCTCGGCATCGCCTGCACGTTCGGGAACCCCGCGGACCTGCTGCGGAGCGAGACCAGCCTGCCGGATTGGCTGGTCGGCGCGGACCAGGTCGACGCGATCTGCTACGCCCCGCTCTACCATGCGGAAGCGCACGCGGAGGCCATCCTCGACGAGCAGGTCGCGGCCCTGCGCCCGCTGGCCATGCTGGTTGCCGCGCTCGGCGCCCGCTCCGATCCGCCCAGGCTGGCGGTGCTGGCGCCGCACGCCTTCGCGGTCGAAGACAGCGACGCCGCCGCCGGCTGGCAGGCGGCGGGCACCTCGGGGCTGCTCGCGATCGCACAGCAGGAATATCCCGCGCTCCAGACGCTGCTGCTCGACAGCGGCTCGTCGGCGCCGATGGCCTTCGTGCCGGCGCTCGCGGCCTGGCTGGCCTCCGGCGCAGTGCCGGTCGGCGCGCTGCGCGGCACGCAGCACTATGTGCAGCAGCTCATCCCCGCCGCCCCCGCGCCGTGCCTCGCGGCCTTGCCGTCCGGGCGCCACGTACTGATCGGCGGGCTCTGCGAACTCGGCCTGGCGCTGGCGGACTGGCTGGCCGCGCGGGGCGCGCGCGAACTGGCGATCCTCTCGCGCAAGCCGCCGACGCCGGCACAGGCCGCGCGGCTGGCCGCGCTGCAGGCACAGGGCGTCGACGTGCGCCTGGACAGCCGCGCCGACGCCACCGAGCCGCAGGCCTTCGATGCCGCGCTGATGCGCCTGGGCGGTAACGCGCCGGTCGGCTGTGTGTTTCACCTGGCTGGCATCGTGCGCGACGCGCCGCTGGCGGCCGCCGACTGGCGCGACTGGCAGGCCACGCTGGCGACCAAGCTCGTGCCCGCGCTGGCGCTGCATGCCCGGGAGGTCCATCTGCGGCCCGCCATGACGGTGTACTTCTCCTCGGCGGCCAGTGCCTGCGGACCGGCCGGGCAAGGCGCGCACGCTTCGGCCAACGCCGCGCTCGAAGGGCTGGCGCACTACCGCAGCCGCCTGGGGCTGGACACCGTCGCGCTGGCCTGGGGCTTCTGGGGCGACATCGATGCCGAGCGGCGCCGCGAACTGGCCGGCCGCCTGGCCGCGCGGGGCATGGCGGGCCTCGCCACGGCGCACGGCATGACGCTGATGGCGCAGGCGATGGCCGGCCCCGAGCCGTTCTACCTGCCCGCCCGCATCGACTGGCCGCGCTTTGCCGCGCTGGCCACGCGGGCCCAGGCGGAACGCTTCGGCCCCTGCGGGCAGGCCGCCGCCCGGACGGACGGCGCCGACCCCACCGCACAGGCCGGCACCGAACCGCCCGCCCGCGCCACGGCCCAGCCCGCCGACGCGCTGTTCGATACGGTCCGGGCCCGTGTCGCCGAAGTCCTGGGCCGCGATGCGGAGGCCATTCCGGCCGAGGCGAACCTCATCCAACTGGGACTCGATTCGCTGCTCTTCCTCGACTTGAGCGAGCGGCTCGGCAAGCAGTTCGGCGTGTCGATTTCGGCGGAGACCGCGTTCAAGGCCAACACGCTGAACGCTTTCGTGCAGGCCTTCGCCGCCCAGCTCGGTCTGGACAATGCGGGCACCGAGGTCCGCCGGCAAGACCCGCTGCCCACGGATGCCCCACCCTCGGCCCCCGCCACCGGGCTGCGGCAGGGCAGCGGCGCCGTGGACATCGCCGCGGTCCGGCACTACCTGCGCTCAAGCATCGCCGCGCTGCTGCACTGCGCACCGGACACCGTCACGGACCAGGCCAACCTGATCCAGCTCGGCCTCGATTCCCTGCTGTTCCTCGAACTGAGCGAGACCATTGCGCGCGAGCTCGATGTGCGCATCTCGGCCGACACCGCCTTCCAGGCCGGCACCTTCGAGGCGCTGGCCGATGGCCTCGCGCAGGCCCTGGGCGTGCGGCGCGACGGCACCGGCACGGGGGTTCCGGCAACCGGTGCCTCCGCCTTGCGCATGGCGCTCACGGAACTGGAGCAATCGGAGGGCGGCTGGCTGGCCGCCAACGGCGACATGCTGCCGCGCCCTGACGCCCCCGGCACACCCCTGCCCCTGCCGGGCTTGCCGGGCCTACGCCGCCGGCTGCGCGAATCCGACGTCCCGCAGCAGCTGTACGTGGAATACGACAAGCCGGCGGACTTCCCGCTCGCGCGCTTCGAGCAGGCGTGGAACCGCGTGGTCGAACGCCACCCGATGCTGCGAGCGACGGTCAGTCCGGACGGGTTGCTGCGCACCCGGCCCGAGGTCCCGCGCACCGTCATCGCCCACACCGATTGGCGCGGCCAGCCCACAGCCGAACGCGACGCGGCATTGGCCACGCTGCGCGAGACGCTGTCGCGCCAGCCCTTCGACCTGGCACAGTGGCCGCATGCCGAATGGCGCGCGAGCCGGATCGACGAGGCCACGCTGCGCCTGCATCTGCGCCTCGATACCACGCTGGTCGACATCGAAAGCCTGCGCATTATGTTGCGCGAGCTGTTCCTGTGGGTGCAGGACCCGGCGCGCGCGCTGCCGGCGCCACGGTTTTCCGCGCGCGACTACTACGCCGGCGAAGCGGCGCTGCGCTCGACCGACGCGCATGCGCGGCAGTGGCAGGCCTATGCCCCGCGCATCGGGCAACTGCCCCCACCGCCCAATCTGCCGCTCAGGCAGGCGGCCGGCACCGGCGCGCGGCGCTTCGTCATCTGGCGCGATGCCCTGCCGCGCGACGCCTGGCTGGCGCTGCGCACCCACGCCGAGCAGGCCGGGCTGAGCGGCACGGCTGTGCTGCTGGCGGCCTATGCGCTGGCGCTGGCCCCCTGGACCGATCGCCGCGCCTTCACCTTGCGGCTCGACTATCCGGACCGCCGGCCACTGCACGCCCAGGCCATGAACGTGATGCTCGACGCATCGGCCTCGGCGCTGGTGCCGTGCGCGCTCGATGCCGGCAGCTTCATCGCGCTGGCGAATGCCTGCGCCGAAGCGATCGCCGGCCGGCTCGCGGCAGACCTGGTCGGTGCGGAAACGCTGTGGTCCGCCCATGGCGTGCAGCACCTGGGCGCGGGGCATCCGGCACGGCTACCGCCGGTGGCCATGACCAGCCTGCTCGGCGTGCGCTCGGCCTATTCGATTC
Source organism: Ralstonia pseudosolanacearum (assembly GCF_024925465.1). Classification (NCBI taxonomy): domain Bacteria; kingdom Pseudomonadati; phylum Pseudomonadota; class Betaproteobacteria; order Burkholderiales; family Burkholderiaceae; genus Ralstonia; species Ralstonia pseudosolanacearum. The sequence goes on from NZ_CP103852.1 coordinate 2,087,989, forward strand.
CGGAGACGTCCGACCCACTGCTCGGCATGCCGACCCACGAATACGCCAGCCAGCCCGATACCTGGCTGCACTTCCAGGCACTGGAAGAGGCCAGCGCGCTGCTCTACAACATCGACCAGCGCGCCGACTGGCTGCCCGACGAACTCGGAGAAACGGTGATGCTGCGCCTGCGGCTGGTGCTCGATGCGCTGGCGGAATCCCCCGCTGCCTGGCATGCGGCGCCGCTGGAGCTGGTGCCCGCCGATGCGGATATCGCCGAGTTTGCCGCCGCCATGACGCGCCTGCTCGATGCGGGTGGCATGGCCGTAGAAGCGGAGGTCCGGGATTGAGGACGGCGGGTGCGGCGGCGCTGGACGGCGTCGCCGCACCCGCGGCAGCACGACTGCCAGGCCATCGTGCAAGACTTCAGCGCGACGGCGTCATGATGGGCAATGCGCGGTCGGATGCACGCGCGCGACAGGACGCCATGCGCCCGTGCGCCATCGCCGAACCGAATGGGGCGACACTGCCGACCGGACCGGCGGGACATGCGGCATGCAACGCGAGGCGGCTCCGTTCCCGGCCAGCCGCCTCGCGTCATGGACCACCCTACGCCGCCCGCTACATCCGCCCGGGCGGCGTCCGATCCCTCAGGCCGCCGCGCGGAACCGCCAGTTGCGCGTGCGCGCCTGCTGCGCCCAAAGCCGGGCGTAGAGCCCACCGCCTGCCAGCAGGTCGGGATGCCGGCCGCGCTCCACCACGCGCCCGCGCTCCAGCACCAGGATCTGGTCGACGTCCGCCACCGTGTGCAGGCGGTGCGCGATCACCAGCACCGTCTTGCCCCGCACCAGCGCCGCCAGCGCCTGCCGGATCGCCTGCTCGTTGCCGGAGTCGATCGAGGCGGTGGCCTCGTCCAGCAGCACGATCGGCGCATCCTTGAGCAGGGCCCGCGCAATCGAGAGCCGCTGCCGCTCACCGCCGGACAGGCGGCCGCCGCCCTCCCCGATCACGGTCCGGTAGCCGTCCGGCAGCGCCATGATGAAGTCGTGGCAGCACGCCGCCCGCGCGGCGGCAACCAGTTCCGCATCGCTGGCCTCCGGCCGGGCCAGGCGCAGGTTGTTCTCGATGCTGTCGTTCAGCAGGTAGGTGTCCTGGAACACGATGGCAATCTGGTCGAGCAGGTCGTCCTGCCGCATCGCCCGCACGTCGACCCCGCCGATCAGCACCTGGCCCGCCTCGACATCGTGGAAGCGCGCGACCAGGTGGGCCAGCGTCGACTTGCCCGCCCCGCTCGGCCCCACCAGCGCGGTGACCGTGTCCGGCCGGGCGACGAAGGAGACGCCCCGGAGCGTCGGCTCCCCCGGCGCGTGCGAGAACGATACGTCGCGGAACTCGATCGCGCAGCCGTGCGCGGCGGTGCTCGCGTCGGGCTCCGGCAGCAGCGGCTCGCTCATCAGCGCGGCGATCCGGTCGAAGCTCCGGCTGTAGAACGCCAGCTGCGCCATCAGCATGGCCGACTCGCTCATCATGCTGAAGAAGCGGTGGCTCATGATCAGGAACATCACCAGCATCGCGTGCGTCAGATGCCCGGCCAGGCTGAAGCGGAAGGCCTGTGCCAGCACCAGCAGGAAGCCGATTTCGAGCAGCACCGAGAACCCGATGGCCGCCGCGCCGGCCACCACTTCGATGCGGACCGACAGGGCGCGCAGGCGCGTCAGCGCATGGAACACCTTGTCGAAGCGCTCCGCCGACAGGCCGAAGGCGCGGATCACCTTGATGCCCTGCACGAACTCCAGCAGGCGGCTGTTGGTCTCGGCCTTCTGGTCGAGCTTGGCCCGCCCGAGCCGGCCGGCCGCGCGCTTGAGCAACCGGAACAACAGCAGCCCCGCCGCCACGCTCGCGAACGCCAGCAGGCCGAGGCGCCAGTCGATGTAGAGCAGCAGCGCGCCGGTCAGGCCGGCGATCGCCAGCCGCCCGCACAGCTCGCCGGTGAGATGGGTGAAGGCGTCTTCGACCTGCACCACGTTCTCGGCCATCACCGAGGTCAGGTCTCCGGTCTGGCGCCGCGCGTAGAAGCCCAGCGGCAGGCGGCGCAGCTGCTCCGCGATCTGCAGGCGCAGGTCGCACATCATGCCGGTGCCGCCGATGAAGCCGTCGAGGTTGGCGGCGACGGCGCACGCGAGCTGCGCCAGCACGCAGCCCAGCAGGGCCAGCGTCAGCGTGGTCAGCAGCGCGGCGTCGAAGTGGCCCGCGAACATCGCGTTGAACGCCAGGAACAGCACCGCGTAAGGCGCGGTCGCGAACAGCGCTTCCGCCATCCGCAAGGCAATGCCGCGCCGGACCCGGCCGCGGTCGGCACTGCGCGTGAGTTCGAACACCGCACGCAGCATGTTCATTGGGACACTCCTTCAAGCGGTTGGTCTGCGCTCGCCGTGGCGTGCGCCGATGGGAGGCGCCAGTCGGCGCTGTCGTGGTGCATCCGCCATAGCCGGCGGTACAGGTCGCTGCCGGCCAGCAGTTGCGCATGCGTGCCGGCGGCGGCCACGCGGCCGTGGTCCAGCAGCACGATCTGGTCCGCGTCGGCAATGGTCGACAGGCGGTGGGCGATCACGATGACCGTCTTGGACTGCGTCAGCACGCCCAGCGCGTCGAGGATCTGCGCCTCGCTCATCGGGTCGGTGAAGGCCGTGGCCTCGTCCAGCACGATGATCGGCGCGTCCTTGACCAGGGCGCGGGCGATCGACAACCGCTGCTTCTCGCCGCCCGACAGCCGCGCGCCGCGTTCGCCCAGGACGGTGTGATAGCCCTGCGGCAGGCGGCTGATGAAGTCGTGCGCCTGGGCCGCCTTGGCGGCGGCGATCACCTGCGCTTCGTCGAGGTCGCGCTGGCCGAGGCGGATGTTTTCGAAGACGGTGTCGTTGAACAGAAAGACGTCCTGCATCACGTAGGCCACCTGGCGATGCATGTCGCCCAGCGGCAGGGCGCGCACATCGACGCCGCCGATGCGGATGGCGCCCTGCCCCACGTCCCAGAACCGCGCCAGCAGCTGGGCAAGGGTAGATTTTCCGGCCCCGCTCGGGCCGACGATGGCGGTGAAGCTGCCGGCCGGCACGGTGAAGCTGACCTCGTGCAGCACCGCCTTGTCGCCGTAGGCGAACCCGACACCCTCGAACGCCACGGTGCTGTCGGCCGGCTTGCCGGCCACGGGCGCGTCCGGGAGCTCGGGCGCCTGCATCAGGTCCTGCACGCGGCCATGGCTGTCCTGGATCAGGCGCAGCAGGCTGCCGAAGAAGGCCAGCGCAAACAGCGGCCGCGTGATGCCCAGGCCGAGCAGCAGGCACAGGACGAACAGTTCGAGACTCAGCGAGCCCTGCAGATACCAGTAGCCGCCAAACGGCAGGATCGACAGCATGTTGGCGCCGATCACCACGGTAAAGGCCGACCACCCCGGCACCGTCATCCTCACCATGCGCGCGATGACGGCGCGGTAGGCGTCGATGACGCGCGTCAGCCGCTTCGAGGCCAGCGCGCCGCGGTGATAGGTCTTGAGCACGGCGATGCCCTGCACATATTCGACCACGCTGGCCGACAGGCTGGCGTTGACCTCGTTGTACTGCGCCATGACCTCGGGAATCTTCTTCCAGAGCAGGATCTGCACGATCACCGCCACCGGCACCGTGGCCAGGGTCACCAGTGCCATGCGCCAGTCGAACCAGAACAGGGCGACGGCGCTGGCCAGCGGCAGGGCCACGGCCGCCGCGCTGTCGTTCAGGTGGTGCGCGATGAACAGCTCGAGGCGGTCGACATCCTCGCGCAGCACCTTGTTGGTTGCCTCCGCGCTCTGCTTCGTGATCCAGCCCAGCGGCAGCCGCGTCAGCTTGGAGGCCACCTTCAGCCGCAGGTCGAGCAGGATGTCGAAGGCCGCCAGGTGCGCCACCACGCCGCTGGCCACCAGCAGCAGCCAGCGCAGCCCGATCGCCAGCGCGCCCCAGCCGAGCATCGGCCAGAGCGCCGAGGCCGCCACCCGGTCCTGCCCGATCAGCATCAGCACGGCATAGATCACCAGCAGCGGCGCGAGCGACAACACGCTGCTGAGCGCCGACAGCGCCGCGGCCAGCACCAGGCTGCCCTTGCGCTCGCCGGCCAGCGCCAGCAGCGCCGCCAGGCCGTTCTGGCGCGGTGCGGCGGCAGCGTCCTGCGCCGCCTCGCTCGCGGCGGCCTGCAATTCAGAGACTTCAACTGAGCTCATACGGAATCCTCCTGCAATGCAATGCCCAGCGACGCCCGTGTTGGGCGTGGCTGGAGTCGATCCGGTTGTCGCGCGGCGCGCGCGGTGCTCCGCCCGCGCCGGCACCCTCACAGCCTGGCCTGAAGGCGCAGCCCGATCGTGCGGCCCTGCCCGTATTGGGCAAAGTTGCCGAACGTGCCGAGCGAAAACGCATAGGTGCGCACGGCGCGGTCGGTCAGGTTGTCGACATAGCCGACCACCGTCAGATGCTTGTTGATGTCCCAGCTCAGCGAGGTGTCGAGCAGGGCATAGGCCGGCTGGCGCAGGGTGTTGGCCGCGTCGAACCACATGTCGCCCGAGAAGGTCATGCCGACGTTCCATCGCAGCCGCCCTTGCAGCCCTTGCGGGCGGAAGCGGTATTCGCCCGAGGCGCGCAGGCTCAGCGGCACCACGTAGGGCACGCGCTTGCCGGTCAGGTCGAGATTGCCCTGCGGCGCGCTGTAGCGGTAGATCTTGCTGGTGGTCCAGGCACCGCCGGCGCGCAGCGTGAGGTCCGGCGTGGCCAGCCAGGTGCCGTTCAGCTCCACGCCGGTGGCGCGGGCATCGCCCACGTTGCTCAGCATCTGGAACAGGCCCGAGACGACCTGCGCCTGCAGATTGCTGGTGCGGCTGTGGAACAGCGCGCCGTCCAGCCGCAGCCGCTTGCCGAGCAGATCGGCCTGGAAGCCGAGCTCGACGTTGCGCAGCCGCTCGGCGCTGTACGGAATGCTGCCGGCGCTGTTGTCGGCGATGCGGTTGAAGCCCCCGGCCTTGTAGCCCTCGCTGTACAGGCCGTACACGCGCCACCCGGGCGCGGCCTGGTAGCCCACCGACACTTTCGGGGTCAGGCTGCGGAACGTCTTGTCGCCGGCGAAGGACAGTGCGGCCGCGCCGGTGCGGTTGTAGTGGATATCGGCGCTGTCGATGCTGTAGCGCAGCCCGGCCGTCAGGTCGAGGCGCTCGGTGGCGTGCCAGACGCCCTCGCCGAAGGCGGCCATCGAGCGCAGGTTCGACTCGCTGCGGCTCGGGCCGGGGAACAGGAAGGCCGACACGCCAGGCACCGCGATGCCGCGATCGCGCTCGAAGGCCTGCTTCTCGTAGTAGAGGCCGAACACGCCGTCCACCGGGCGCCGAATGTCGCCGGAGGTGGCGACACGCAGCTCCTGCGAGAAGGTCTTCTGGTTTTCCGGATCGGCGTTGCCGGTGGTCAGCACGCGCTCGAGCCGGCGGTCCTGATAGGCGCTGACCGACGACAGCTTCCAGCCCCGCAGGTAGTAGTCGACGCTGAGCGCCGCCTGCGTGACGGTGCGCGTGAGCGACGGTTCGGTCAGGTCGAACGGCGATGATGCGATGGCGTGCCGGTCTTTCAGGTCATAGGCCTGGAAGTACTCTTCATGCGAACGGTAGCGGTCGTGGCTCACCGACAGCGTGGCGTCGAGGTCGGTGTCGCGCGGTGTCCAGCGCAGCCGTGCGCGGCCCAGGGCCTCGCGGCCGGCATCGAGCTGGTCGGCACCGGTGGCCGGGTTCTTCAGCGTGCCCGGGCGGTCGTCGACATAGGCCGACACGTCGCCGTACAGCAAGTCCTTGACCAGCGGCCCGCGCACCGACAGATCGGTGCGCCGCGTCAGGTTGTTGACGTCGACGTTCGCCTCGGCGCCGAAGCGGTTGTTCGGCTTCTTCGTCACGATGTTGATTACGCCGCCCTGCGCGGCGCGGCCATACAGCGTGCCCTGCGGCCCCCGCAGGACTTCGACCTGCTCGACGTCCGGCAGCGGCTGCGTGAAGTAGGCCATGTCCTGCGGCACGCCATCCACGTAGACCGTCACCGCCGGGCTGTAGAAGTCGGACGACGGCGTCCCGCGCATGCCGAACAGCGTGTACGCGCGCGAACTGCGGGGCGTGACCGTCAGCTCCGGAAACAGCTTGCCCAGCTCGTCGGTTCGCGCCACCCCGGCCGCCTGCAGACGCGCGCCGCTGGCCACCGATGTGGCGCTGTCGGCGGTCTGCCCGCTGGCCTCCAGCTTGGTGCCCGTCACCACCACCGGCGCCAGTTGGGCCACGTCCGCCGGTTCGGCCGCCGTGGTGCTGTCCTGCGCGCCGGCCGCCCCCACCGCGCCCAGCGTGCTGCCCGCCAGCAGCAGGCTTCTCAACGTACTCACCCCCATACCCACATCCCCTTCTTTGGTCTGTTTTGAACCTGCGCATTATTGGTTGGGGGGTCCGAGGCCACTACCGCGATCGATGCCGGAACTGTCGCGCTCCGCACTTTTTATTGATAATCATTCGCATTTACAAGATAGTCATCGGCTCATTCGGAGCGCGCGCAATGGTGCGTCCCGCCCACCCCCGCGCATCGCGGGCCGGGCGGTCAGGCCCGCTGCGGCGGCCCGTCCAGCGCGGCTTCCGACCTATTGCCATGGAATCGCTGGGGGGATCGATGACAACGCATGCACTGACCGACCGCGCCACGCTGGTCGACTGGATCGAGCATCACGCGCAGGCGCGGCCGCTGGCCGAAGCGCTCTTCTTCTGCGGCCACGGCGCGGACGACCTGCGGCTCGGCTACGGCGCGCTGTCCGAGCGCGTGCGCCGCTGCGCCGCGGCCCTGCAGCAGCGCGGGGCGGCGGGCTCCACCGCGCTGATCCTGTTTCCGTCGGGCATCGACTACGTGGTGGCGCTGCTGGCCTGCTTCTACGCGGGCGTGACCGGCGTGCCGGTCAACTTGCCGGGCGTGTCGCGCGTGCGGCGCGTGCTGCCCAAGCTCGGGGACATCACGCGCGACTGCCGGCCCGCGGTGGTCCTGACCCACACCTCGATCGAGCACGCTTCCGGCAACGACCTGCGCGATTTCGCGGCCGGGCATGGCCTCGATATCCTGCACCTCGACACGCTGGGCGGCGAGGCGGCGGACTGGGTCCGGCCGGCGCTCACGCCGGAGTCGATCGCCTTCCTGCAATACACCTCCGGCTCCACCGGCAGCCCGAAGGGTGTGGTGAACCGGCATGGCGCGCTGCTGCGCAACCTGCAGTTCCTCGGCCGCCTGACCCGGCCGCAGGACCGCGCCCCCGAAGACACCGCCGTCGCCAGCTGGCTGCCGCTGTTCCACGATCTCGGGCTGATCATGGGGATCCTGCTGCCGCTGGCCTACGGCAACCGCGCGGTCTACATGGCGCCGATGGCCTTCGTCGCCGACCCGCTGCGCTGGCTCGAGATCGCCACCGCCGAGCGTGCCACCGCGCTGCCCTGCCCCAGCTTCGCGCTGCGCCTGTGCGCCGACGAAGCGCGGAGCGCCGCGCCGGCGCGCCTTGCCGGCATCGACCTGTCGTCGGTGCAGTGCCTGATGCCCGCAGCGGAGCCGGTGCTGCCCAGCCAGATCGAAGCATTCCAGGCCGCCTTCGCCGCCCACGGCATGCGGCGCGAGGCGATCCGGCCGGCCTATGGGCTGGCCGAGGCGACGCTGCTGGTGTCGGCCAACATTGACGATGCGCCGCCGCACTGCATCGACGTCGAAACGGCCCCGCTCGAACAGGGGCGCGCCGTGGTGCATCCGGCTGCCGCGCCCGTGCCCGCCGCCGGCATGCGTCGCTACGTCAGCAACGGCCGCGAGTTCGACGGCCAGGATGTCCGCATCGTCGATCCGCGCACGCGCGCCACGCTGCCCGAGGGCACGGTCGGCGAGATCTGGATCAGCGGCCTCTGCATCGCGGCCGGCTACTGGAACAAGACCGAACTGAACCGCGACATCTTCGCGGCCGAGACCCCCGGGGCCGATGACCGGCGCTACCTGCGCACCGGCGATATGGGCTTTCTCCACGACGGCCACCTGTTCGTCACCGGCCGCCTCAAGGACATGATGCTGTTCCGCGGCCAGTGCCATTATCCGAACGATATCGAAGCCACCAGCGGCCGTGCGCACGCGGCCGCCATTCCCGAGAGCGGCGCGGCCTTCTCGATCCAGGCGGAGGACGAGGCCTGCGAACGGCTGGTCATCGTGCAGGAAGTGCGCAAGCAGGCGGGCATCGACCCGCGCGACATTGCCACCGCCGTGCGGGCGGCCGTGGCCGAGGGGCACGCGCTCAGCGCCCACGCCGTCGTGCTGATCCGCAAGGGCACGCTGCCGCGCACCACCAGCGGCAAGGTCCGGCGCGCGGCCGTGCGCGAAGCCTGGCTGGCCGGCAGCCTGCAGACGCTGTGGCAGGACGATATCGGCAACCTCGCCGTGCCACCGACACCGGCACCGGAGACCACGAGCGCGCCGGCCGACACGGCGCTGCTTGCCGCGCTGGCGCCGCTCGATGCCGCCCGGCGCCGGCAGCACCTGGTGCGGTGGCTCGCCGCCCGGGCCGCGGCCGCGCTCGGTACTGTGGCCGCGCGTGCCATCCGGCCCGAGGCCAGCCTGTTCGGCTACGGTCTCGACTCGATGTCGGCCACGCGGCTGGCCGCCGTTACCGCGGCGGCCTGCGGCCTGGCGCTGCCCGACAGCCTGCTGTTCGACCATCCGAGCCTCGATGGCCTCGCCGGCTGGCTGCTGCACGCCATGGAGCAGGCGCGGCACCTGCCGCCCGCACCCGGCGGCCGCGACAGCGCCGTGCCCGCACCGCGCCCGGCCGCGCATCGGCACGACGACGGCCGGGACCCCGTCGCCATCATCGGCATGGCCTTCCGCCTGCCCGGCGAAAACGGGCGCGATGCCGACACCGACGCCGCCTTCTGGCGCCTGCTCGACGGCGCCGGTTGCGCCATCCGGCCGATGCCCGCCGAGCGCTTCCGCGCGCCGGCCGGCATGCCGGGGTTCGGCGCCTACCTCAACCAGGTGGACCGCTTCGACGCCGCCTTCTTCGGGATGTCGCCGCGCGAAGCGATGAACACCGATCCGCAGCAGCGCCTGCTGCTGGAGGTGGCATGGCACGCGCTCGAAGACGCCGGACTGCGGCCCGATGCGCTGCGCGGCAGCGACTCGGGTGTGTTCGTCGGCATCGGCACCGCGGACTACGGACACCTCCCCTTCATCAGCGGAGACGACGCGCACTTCGACGCCTACTGGGGCACCGGCACCTCGTTCGCCGCGGCCTGCGGGCGCCTGTCGTTCACGTTCGGCTGGGAAGGCCCGTCGATGGCCGTCGACACCGCCTGCTCGGCCTCGCACAGTGCCCTGCACCTCGCCGTGCAGGCCCTGCGCGCGCGCGAATGCGGCATGGCGCTGAGCGCCGGCGTCAAGCTGCAGCTGCTGCCCGAGATCGATCGGGTGCTGCACAAGGCCGGCATGCTCGCCGCCGACGGCCGCTGCAAGACGCTCGACGCGAGCGCCGACGGCTACGTGCGCGGCGAGGGATGCGTGGTGCTGGTGCTCAAGCGGCTGTCCGATGCGCTGGCCGATGGCGACGCCATCCGCGCGGTCATCCGCGACACGCTGGTGCGGCAGGACGGCGCCGGCAGCAGCCTGTCCGCGCCGAACGGCGAGGCGCAGCAGCGCCTGCTGTCGCTCGCGCTGGCGCGCGCGGGGCTCGCGCCGGCCGACCTCGATTACATCGAGCTGCACGGCACCGGCACGCGCCTGGGCGACCCGATCGAATACCAGTCCGTCGCCGACGTGTTCCGCGGCCGCGCCCAGGACGACCCGCTGTGGATCGGCTCGGTCAAGACCAATATCGGCCATCTCGAATCCGCCGCCGGCGCGGCCGGGCTGGTCAAGACCGTGCTCGCGCTGGAGCAGGCGCGCATCCCGCCGCTGGTGGGGCTGAAGGGGATCAACCCGCTGATCGATCTCGATGCGATTCCGGCCCGCGCGCCGGCGCACACGGTCGACTGGCCCGCGCGCCAGGCCGTGCGCCGCGCCGGCGTGACGTCGTACGGCTTCGCCGGCACCATCGCGCATGTGATTCTGGAGCAGGCACCGCAGGCCCGGGCGGTGCAGGCAGCCGGCACGGAACCGGCGCGCGGGCCGCACCTGTTCCTGCTGTCCGCCCGTTCCCCCGATGCGCTGCGCCAGTTGGCTGCCGCCTATCGCGACACTCTCGTCGGCACGGACAATCTGGCCGCGCTCGCCAACGGCATGGCGCGCCAGCGCGAGCATCACGCCTTGCGCGCCGCCGTCGTGGCCTCGGACCACGACGCATGCGCGCGTGCGCTGGACCGCCTGGCCGCGCCGGACGCCGCCGCGCCCGAGGCCGTCACGCGTGCGCCGCGCGTCGGCTTTCTGTTCACCGGCCAGGGCGCCCAGTACGCCGGCATGACGCGCGCGCTGTACGCCGCGCAGCCGGACTTCCGCGCCGCGCTCGATGCCGCCGACGCCGCGCTCGCGCCGCACCTGGGGCGCTCCATCGTCGCGCTGATGCACGACCACGCACAGCACGATGCCCTGCAACAGACCGCCCATGCGCAGCCGGCGCTGTTCGCCTGCGGCTACGCGCTGGCGGCCATGTGGCAGGCCTGGGGCGTCGTGCCCACGGTCCTGGTCGGCCACTCCATCGGCGAGTTCGCGGCGATGGTCGTTGCCGGAGCGATGACGCTGGCGGATGCCGCACGCCTGATCGTGCGCCGCGGCGCGCTCATGCAGGCACTGCCCGCCGGCGGCGCCATGCTGGCCGCACGCGCCACGCCGCAGCACGCCCACGACCTGCTGGCAACACTCGCGCCGGCCGTCGCGGCCGAGGTGTCGCTCGCCGCCATCAATGGCCCGCAGGACGTGGTGTTCTCCGGCAGCGCCGCCGGCATCGACGCCGTGCGTGCCCGGCTCGACGCGCAGCAACTGGATGCCCGCCCGCTGGCGGTCTCGCATGCATTCCATTCGCCGCTGCTGGCGCCGATGCTGGAGGACTGGGCCGAGGCCTGCACCGATGCGCGGTCGGTGCCGCCCCGCATCCCGGTCATCTCCACCCTCACCGGGGCGCCGATGGCCACGGCGCCCAATGCCGCCTACTGGACCGCCCACGCCCGCCAGCCGGTGCGCTTTGCCGAAGCACTGGCGCGCGCCGGCGCGGACTGCGATGTCCTGCTCGAAATTGGCGCGCACGCCGTGCTCAGCGCGATGGCCCAGCGCAACCAGCTGGCGCAGCCGTGGCCGCACCCGGTCGCCTGCGTGGCCAGCCTGCGGCGCGGCACCGACGACAGCCGCGCGGTTGCGGAAGCCTGCGCCGAGCTCTACCTGCGCGGGCAACCCTTCGACTGGGACCGCCTGTTCGCCGGCCCGCTGCCCTCGCCGCGCGCGCTGCCGCGCTATCCGTTCGACCGCCAGAGCCATTGGCTCGAATACGACGAAGACGCACCGCGCACGCCGCTGCCGATGCAGCCCCAGCCCGAGCGCGCGGCACCGCGCCCGGTCGAGCGTTATGCGGTGCAATGGGAGCCCTTCGCGCCGCCGGCCGGTGACGGGCACGCATCCGCCTACTGGATCGTTGCCGCCGATGCCGGCAACGCCGACGCCGATCACCTGGCCGCGCGGCTGTCCGGGCCCGCACGCGATGTGCACGTGCTATCGCCCGCGCAGTGGGCCGACGCCGCCGACCGCATCGCCGATGACGACGTCGTGATCTACCTCGCGGGCTGGCAGGCGCGCGCCAGCGATGCCGCAGCGGTGGCCGACTCGCGGCACGTCTGGCAACTGACGGAATGCGTGCGGACGCTGCAGCGCTTGCGCAAGACGCCGCGCATCCTGCTGCCGACCCTGCACGGGCAAAGCCCGGACGGCGCGCCATGCGACCCGCTGCAGGCCGCCCTGTGGGGCGCCGCGCGCCCGCTGTCGCTGGAATACCCGGGCCCGGCGTGGCTGCTGGCCGATTTCGCCGGCGAGTCGCCGCTGGAGACCCTTGCCGATGCGCTGCCCGCGCTGCTACCGCTGTTCGGCAAGGAGGAGGCCGTGGCATTGCGGGCCGGCGGCTGGCTGCGCCCGCGCCTCACGCCGCAAGCCGCGCCCGAGCACGCCCCGTGCGTCACGCTGCGGGCCGATGGCCTTTACCTCGTCGCCGGCGCTTATGGCGCGCTCGGCCGCCACACCACCGACTGGCTGGCCGCGCACGGCGCCACGCACCTCGTACTGGCCGGCCGCCGCGCCCCGCCGGCCGGCTGGCAAGCGCGCCTCGCGCTGCTGCGCGCGCAAGGCGTGCGCATCGACCATGTCGATGCCGACCTGGCCGAGGCCGCCGATGTCGAGCGCCTGTTCGACGCCGTGACCGCGCTGGAGACCACCACCGGCCGCACACTGGCGGGCGTCTTCCACTGCGCGGGCACGAGCCGCTTCAACGACCTTGCCAGCCTCACGCCGGATGACTGCGCGGCGGTCACCGGCGCCAAGATGACCGGCGCCTGGCTGCTGCACGAACAGACCCGCGCGCGCCGCCTCGACTGGTTCGTCTGCTTTACGTCGATCTCGGGCGTCTGGGGCTCGCGCCTGCAGATCCCGTACGGCGCGGCCAATGCCTTTCAGGACGCCCTGGTGCGCCTGCGCCGCGCGCAGGGGCTGCCCGCGCTGGCCGTCGCCTGGGGGCCGTGGGGCGGCGGCGCCGGCATGTCCGAAGTGGACGACGCGCTCCTGCAGCTGCTGCGCGCCGCCGGCATCCGCCGCCTGGCGCCGAGCCGCTACCTGGCCACGCTAGACCACCTGCTGAGCCACGCCGAGCACGCGGATGGCCCGCCCGCCGACGGCACCTGCGTGGTCGCCGAGGTCGACTGGCAGCAGTTCATTCCCCTGTTCGCGCTATACAACCCGATCGGCACCTTCGAACGCTGCCGGGTGGACGACGCCACCCACGTCGCCGCCGCCCCCAGTGCACTCATCGCGCTGGACAGCGGCGCCCGGGCCGACGCCGTGCACGCCTTCGTCATCGCCGAGCTGGCGCGCACGCTGCGCGTCGCGCCGTCGCAGCTCACGCCGGACATCGAGCTGCTCAAGCTCGGCATGGACTCCATCCTCGTGATGGACTTCTCGCGCCGCTGCGAATCGGGCCTCGGCGTGAAATGCGAGCTGAAGGCGATCTTCGCGCGCAACACGCCGGGCGGGCTGGCGAGCTACCTGCTGGAACGGCTGGAGCACGCCCCCCAGGGCGCCGTGCCCGCACCGGCGGCAGCCGAGCCCATCGTGCATGCGCCGGACCACGCGCATCTGCCCTTCCCGCTGACCGAACTGCAGCACGCCTACTGGATCGGGCGCCAGGGCCACTACGCGCTGGGCGGCGTGGCCTGCCATGCCTACCTCGAGGCGGATGCCGCCGGCGGCCTCGACATCGGCCGGCTCGAACACTGCTGGAATGCGCTGGTCGCGCGCCACGGCGCGCTGCGCCTGGTGATCGACGAGAGCGGGCAGCAGCGCATCCTGCCGCAAGTGCCGGCCTACCGCATCCGCGTGGCGGACCTGGGCGCGGCCACGCCGCAGGCCCTGGCCGCGCACTGCGACGACTGGCGCCACGCCATGTCGCACCAGGTGCTCGATGCCGCGCAATGGCCGCTGTTCGACGTGCGCGCCACGCACCTGCCGGGCGGGGCCACGCGCCTGCACATCGGCATCGACATGCTGATCAACGACGCCACCAGCGGCCAGATCATCTGGGACGAGCTTGCCGCGCTGTACCGCGCCGGCGGCGACCTCGAACAGGCCGGCCTGGCACCGTTCGAGATCAGCTTCCGCGACTACGTGCTGGCGAAATACGTGCACAGCGAAGCGCGCCGCGCCGCGCGCGAATCGGCCAAGGCCTACTGGCTCGGCCAGCTCGAGACCCTGCCCCCCGCGCCGCAGCTGCCGCTGCGCGCCGAGGCGCTGCACCGGGCAGCCCCGCGCTTCTCGCGGCGCCAGCATCGCCTGAGCGCACCGCAGTGGCAAAGCCTGCGCGACCGGGCCGCGGCAGCGGGCTGCACGCCGGCTTCGCTGCTGATCGCGGTGTTTGCCGAAGTCCTGTCAGCCTGGAGCACCGAGCCGCGCTTCACGCTCAACCTCACCACCTTCGACCGCTTGCCGTGGCACGCCGACGTGCCGCGCCTGCTCGGCGATTTCACCGCGGTCACGCTGCTGCCGCTGGACTGCGCCGCGCCCCTGCCCTTCGGCCAGCGCGCCGCCGCCGTCAACGGGGCCGTGCTCGAGCACCTGCAGCACCGCGCCTTCAGCGCCGTGGACGTGCTGCGCGAATGGAACCGCGGCCGCGAACGGCAGGATGCGGTGTCCATGCCGGTGGTGTTCACCAGCCAACTCGGCATGAGCGACCCCACCAAGGGCGCCGCGCGCGCAAGCGTGCTGGGCACCGTCGGCTACGGCATCAGCCAGACCCCGCAGGTGTGGCTGGACCACCAGGCCTGCGAGCTCGACGGCGCGCTGATCTACAACTGGGATGCAGTCGATGCGCTGTTCCAGCCCGGCGTGCTCGACGCCATGTTCGACGCCTACAACCGGATGCTCGAACGCCTCGCCGCCGACGCCGATGCCTGGCTCGCGCCGCTGCCCGCCCTGCTGCCGCCGGCCCAGCGCGAGGTGCGTGCGCGCGTCAATGCCAGCGCGGCACCGCTGCCCGAGCGCTGCCTTGATCAACTGTTCTTCGACCAGGCAGCGCACCAGCCGCAGGCGCCGGCCCTGATCGCCAACGACCTCACCTGGACCTACGCGCAGTTGGCCGGCTGGTCCCGCCGCCTCGCCAACGGCCTCGCGCAGGCCGGCGTGCAGCGCGGCGACCGCGTGGCGGTGGTGATGCGCAAGGGCGCGGAGCAGGTCGCCGCCTGCCTGGGCATCCAGGCCGCGGGCGGCGCCTATGTGCCGGTCGATGCGGAGACCCCGGCCGCGCGCCTGCACGCCATCCTGCAAGGCAGCCGCATCCGCGTCGTGCTGACGCAGGCCGACTGCCTGCCGATCCTGCAGGAGCTGACGCAGGCGCTCGACGTGCGCCTCATCGATGCGTCGCACGATGCGGTCGCCGGCTGGCCGGACACGCCGCCCGCCGTCGCGCGCGATCCGCTCGACCCCGCCTACGTGATCTACACCTCCGGCTCGACCGGCACACCCAAGGGCGTGCTGATCGACCACCGCGGCGCGGTCAACACGGTGCTCGACATCAACCGCCGCTTCGGCATCACCGCGGGCGATCGCGTGCTTGGCTTGTCGGCGCTGTATTTCGACCTGTCGGTCTACGACCTCTTCGGCACCTTCGCGGCCGGCGGCACGCTGGTGCTGCCGCAGCCCGGCGGCGTGCGCGATCCGGCGCACTGGCTGGCCTTGGCCACGCGCCATGGCGTGACCGTGTGGAACTCGGTGCCGGCGCTGCTCGAACTGCTGCTCGACGCGGCCGAAGCCGCCGGCCAGACGCTGCCCGGCATCGGCCACGTCTTCCTGAGCGGCGACTGGATCCCCCTGCACCTGCCGGCCCGCCTGCGCGCCCTCGCGCCGGCCGCGCGCCTGATCGCCATGGGCGGCGCCACCGAAGCGTCGATCTGGTCGAACTGGTTCCGGGTCGATGCGGTGCCGGCCCACTGGCATTCCATCCCCTACGGCTACCCGCTCGGCAACCAGCGCTACCGCGTGCTCGACACGCACCTGCGCGACTGCCCCGACCACGTCACCGGCGATCTCTGCATCGGCGGCATCGGCCTGGCGCTCGGCTACGAGAACGATCCCGAGCGCACCGCCGCCAGCTTCTTCCACCATCCGCTCGACGGCGAACGCCTGTACCGCACCGGCGACCTGGCGCGCTACTGGCCCGACGGCACGCTCGAGTTCCTTGGGCGGCGCGACTTCCAGGTCAAGATCGCCGGCAACCGGATCGAGCTGGGCGAAATCGAAAGCGCCCTGCTGCGCCACGCAGGCCTGCGCGATGCCGTGGTCGACGCCATCGGCCCGGCGCGCGGCAACAAGCGCCTCGCCGCGTGGGTGGTGCCGAAGCCGGGCGACACCAGCCTGTTCGAGACACTGGAGGGCGAGGCCGACGAGCACCGTGCCCACTGGAGCGCCATCACCACGGCGGCGCAGGCCGTGTTCGACCGTGCGCGCTCGGGCGCCCTGCCCGGCGCGCCGTGCGACGCCGCATCGCTGGCCCAGTTTTGGGCACTGATGGACCGCACCGGCCGGCGCATGATGCGCGACACCCTGCACGCCGCCGGCCTCGATGCGGCGCAGGCGCTGCCCGATGCCGAGGCCGTGCTGCAGGCCGTGCGCCCTGCACCAGAATTCGCCCCGCTCGTCCGGCGCTGGCTTGATACGCTCGATGCCGCCGGTGCCGTCGATGCCAACCACGCACCGGACAGCGCCGCCGACTGGCCCCAACTGCTGCCCGCCGCCGAACGCTTCGGCCTGCCGCGCGGCGCCCTGCTGCGCCTGCGCGCCGGCGCCGCGCAGCGCCTGGCCGTGCTGCGCGGCGAGGCCAGCGCGCTGGAACTGTTCTACGGCGCCGACAGCACGCTGGCGCCGGAGCACATGACGCGCATGAACCCGCTGTCCGGCATCGCGCTGGGCGCGCTGGCCGAAGTCATCCGCTGCGCCGCGCAACGGCTCGGCCGCCCGCCCCGCATCCTGGAGATCGGGGCGCGCAGCGGCGCGGCGGCGCGCGAGCTGCTCGCGCTGCTGGAGGACTGCGCACTGGACTACACGCTGTCCGATCCGGCCCGCGCGCTGATCGAACAGGCCGAACGCGAGCACGCGGCGCCGGCCCCCGCACCGCCGCATCACATCGCCTTCCGCGTCTTCGACCCCGAACAGCCCGCCACCGCGCAAGGTCTGCCGGAATACGCATTCGACGTGGTGGTGGCCTTCAACGCGCTGCACCGCAGCCGGGACATCCCCGCGCTGCTCGATCGCGTGCGTGCGCTGCTGGGCCCGGGCGGCATGCTGCTGGCGCCCGAAATCACCCGCAACAGCGATTTCCAGCTGGCCACCGTGGCCCTGCTGGAAAGCGGCTACACGCAGTTCAACGACAGCCGGCACGCCAGCGGCGACGCGCTGCTGAGCGCGCCGGCATGGTGCCTGGCCTTCGGCTCGGCACATTTTGCCGCCGCCGAGGCGCTGGGCATCGACCCGGCGGATGACGCGTGTGCCTCGGGCATGCACCTCCTGGCCGCGCGCCAGACCGATCGCGTAGCGCGCTTCTCGCCGCGCCGGCTCGTCGAGCACCTGGCCTCGCTGCTGCCCGCCTACATGGTGCCGCAGACCATCCTGCGGCTCGACGCCCTGCCCCTGTCCGTCACCGGCAAGATCGTGCGCGCGCAGTTGCCGCGCCCCGAGGCCGGCACTGCCCCACGCCGTAAGCACCCGCGCGGGGCTGGCGCAGCACCGGTCTCGGACGACCTGGCCGGCATCTGGCGGGAGCTGCTGGGCGTCTCCGACCTCGGCGCCGACGACGACTTCTTCGATCTCGGCGGCGACAGCCTGATCGCCGTGCGGCTGATCGAGCGCGTGCGCCACGGCCTGCACGCCCATGTCGCCTTGCCCGATCTGTTCGAGGCTCCCACCCTCGGCGCCTTCGCCGGCCGGGTCGCGCAAGCCGCGCCGTACGACGACCCGCTGCCGACGCTGGAGGCCGATCCCGCCAACCGCTACGCGCCGTTCCCGCTGACGGACGTGCAGCAGGCCTACTGGATCGGCCGCGACGCAAGCTTCGAGCTGGGCGGCGTTTCGACCCACCTGTATGCCGAAATCGAAGTCGACGATGTGCCGATGGCGCGGCTCGAACGCGCCTGGCAACAGGTGATCGACCGGCACGACATGCTGCGCGCCGTCATCGATCCGAACGGCATGCAGCGCGTGCTGCCCGAGGTGCCCGAGTACCGCATCGCCTGCCAGGATCTGCGCGGCCGCGGCGCGGCCGAGGTCTCCGAGTGGCTCGAAATCGTGCGACTGGAGCTCTCGCACGAAGCCCCCGACACCACGGGCTGGCCGCTGTTCACCGTCCGCGCCGCGCGGATGCGCGACACGCGCATCCGGCTCTTCATCAGCCTGGACAACCTGGTCTGCGACGGGCGCTCCATGCGCACGCTGCTGGCCGAGTGGTCGCGGCTCGCGCGGCAGCCCGGCACCGTGCTGCCGCCGCTGTCCGCCACGTTCCGCGACTACGTGCTGCTGACCGAGCAGCTCGCGCTGCGGCCGTCGTACCAGCGCTCGCTGCGCTACTGGCAGGACAAGCTCGGCACGCTGCCGCCCGCGCCCGTGCTGCCCCGGGGCCGGCATGCGGCGGATGCGGTGTCGCCGCCGCACTTCACCCGGCGCGAGGCCAGCCTGCCCCCGGCGCAATGGCAGGCGCTCCAGCGCCATGCCGCGCAGGCCGGCGTCACCGTCAACGCACTGCTGCTCGCGGCCTATGGCGAGGTGCTGGCCAACTGGTGCGCAACGCCGCGCTTCACGCTGAACCTGACCCTGTTCAACCGGCCCGCGGTCCACCCGCAGATCGATGCGCTGGTCGGCGATTTCACCTCCCTGGTGCTGCTCGCCTTCGACGGCACCGCCGCGCTCGGCTTCGCGCAGCGGGCGCTGGCCATGCAGCGGCAGATCTGGGCCGACCTCGAACACATGCAGGTGTCGGCCGTGCGCGTGCTGCGGGAAGCCGCGCGCCGCAACCGTCGCCTCGATACGGTGGCGATGCCGGTGGTGTTCACCAGCGGGCTGGGCGTGGCGGGCGACGGCGCCTCGGAGATGGACTGGCTCGGCCACTTCGTCTACGGCGTCAGCCAGACGCCGCAGGTGTGGATCGACCAGCAGGTGGTCGAGCGCAACGGTGCGCTGGTCTACAACTGGGACGCGGTCGACGCGCTCTTCCCCGACGGCCTGCTCGACGACATGTTCCGCGCCTACCGCGACCTGCTGCTGCGCCTGGCGGAGCAGCCCGAGGCATGGCAACGGCCGGTCCGTGGCGACCTGCCCGCCAGCCGCTGGCCGGTGACCGCCCCGGCGGCGCCCGCCGCGCAGGCCGCCCCCCAGGCGGATGCCGGGCCCGCGCTTGCCGTCGACGATGCGATCCTGGCAACGGTGCGCGACATGCTGGGCGCGCTGACCGGCCGCGGCGAGTTGCCGGTGCAGGTCAACTTCTTCGAGCTGGGCGCCACCTCGCTCGACCTGATCCGGCTGCGGCAGCAGTTGATGGCGGCGCTGAAGCTGCCGATCCCGGTCACCGACGTGTTCACGCACACCAGCATTGCCGCGCTGGCGGCGCACCTGCGCGGCCTCGGCGCGGTCGCGGCGCACGCGCAGGATGGCGCGCGCGACACGGAGACCGCAGAGACCGCGGAGACCGGGCGCGCGCCGCACCGCCGCCACCGGCTCGACAATGACCGCCGCCGCAAGCGCAGCCAGCAATCCCAGATGTAGAGACCCCGGCCCGCGTGCCGGCGCGGCGGGGCCCTGGTGCCCCGCTGCACAGCCGTGCCGCGGGCGTTCCGACCCGCACGCAACCCTCACCGCCCCTCATGACCCACCGCACGCTCGCCGCTCAGCCGCCGGACGGCAGCGGCCCCATCGCCACGGCCATGGCCACGAAGCCACGACCCGCCGCCCGTAACAGAATGCCGCCCGACCACACCGGAGGCCGCCATGCATGACCTGCCCACCGCCCCCAAGACCTACAGCGTCCTGGTGTGCGGCACGCGCTTCGGCGAGCACTACCTCGCCGCGCTGACCTGCGCCGAACACCTGTGGGCGGCCAGGCCGGCCCATCTGCCGCGCTACCGGCTGGCCGGCCTGCTCGCGCGCGGCAGCGAGCGCTCGCGGGCGCTGGCGCGGCAGCTTGGGGTTCCGCTGTTCAGTGCGCCGGACGACGTGCCGGCCGGCATCGACATTGCCTGCGTGGTGGTCCGCAGCGCGATCGTCGGCGGCGACGGCTCGTCGCTGGCGCGTGCGCTGCTTGAGCGCGGCATGCACGTGCTGCAGGAGCACCCGGTACACCCGACCGACATCGTGCGCCTGCGCGAACTGGCCGCGCGGCACGGCCGGCACTACCACGTCAACACGTTCTATCCGCACCTGCCCGCCGGGCAACGCTTCATCGACTACGCGCGGCAAAGCGCGGCACGCAACCGGCCCGCCTTCGTCGAGATCACCACCAGCCTGCAGCTGCTGTACTCCAGCCTCGACATGGTGTGCCGCGCGTTGGGCGGCGACGGCACCTTCGCCTGCGCCGGGCCGCTGCCGCTGGACACCCTGCCCGGCCGGCACGATGCACCGTGGCCGTTCCGTGCCATCCAGGGCGTACTCTGCGGCGTGCCGTTCTCGCTCAACCTGCAGACCTATCTCGACCCCACCGATCCGGACCACCACAGCCTGGTCATGCACCGCATCGCCATCGGCGGACCGGAAGGCCATGTGCTCCTGGCCGGCAGCTACGGGCCCGTGATCTGGAGCCACCCGATCTACGCCCCCGACTACGCCCGCAGCGATGCGCAGGCCTCGTACCTGCTGTCGCCCCAGGCGCACGCGGCCAGCCGCTTCAACCGCCAGCCCACCGCCCTGACCTTCGGGCCGGCGCGCGGGCCGAGCCTGTGCGAGGCGGTGGAGAGCGATTTCCCCGTGGCGATCCATGCCGCGCTGGACGAACTGGTCGCGGCCGGGTCGCCGGTCCATGCGCCGCCCTGGTGGCATGCGCACGGCCAGGCCTGGCTGGGCATCATGCGCGCCGCCGGCCATCCCGTGATGGTGACGCGGCCCGAACCGCCACCGCCCCACCCCGACCCCGAAACCTACCTGCGGGAGCACGCATGACGACCATCACGACGGATCGGACACCCCCGGCGGCCAGCGCTGCCGCCCTCGACCGCAACCGCAGCGCCTATGCCGGCCTGGCCGACGTGCTGGAGCGCGCCGGTCTGGCCGAGCATGCGCTGTACCTGAACTGGGGCTACCAGCCGATCGACGGCCGGCCGGACTGGGCCGCCCGCGAACTGCCGCCGGGCGAACTCGGCCAGATGCAGGCGCGCCTGGTCCTCGAGGTGCTGGGCGACACGCCGCTGGACGGCCGGCGCGTGCTCGACGTCGGCTGCGGGCGCGGCGGCGCACTCGCGCTGATGGGCCGCCTGCATGCGCCCGCCGCCCTCGCCGGCGCCGACCTCAGCGCCGCGAACATCGCCTACTGCCGCAAGCGCCACGCGCATCCGCGCCTGCGCTTCCAGATCGCGGACGCGTGCCGGCTGCCCTATCCCGACGACAGCATGGACGTGGTCTTCAACCTGGAATCGTCCGGCGCCTATCCCGACCTCGGGGCCTTCTTCCACCACGTGCACCGCATCCTCAGGGTGGGCGGGCGCTTCTGCTTCGCCGACGTGTTCGATGCCGACAGCGTGGCGTGGGTCCGCACCGCGCTGGCGCAGGCCGGATTCACGCTCGAGCGCGAGCGCGCGATCAATGCCCAGGTGCACGCGGCGCGCGAGCGCGCTTCGCCCGGCATCTGGCGCCGGCTCGACACCGCGCTGACCACGCTCGACACGCCCGGCCTGCGGCGTGAGCTGGAGCGCTACCTGGCCGCGCCATCGTCCGAGCTGTTCCAGGCACTGGAAGACGGCCGCATCGACTATCGGCTCTTTCACTGGCGCAAGACGCGCCCCGCGGCCGGCCGGATCGATGCCGACGTGATCGCCCGGCTGGCCACGCGCTCCGCCCGACTCGATGCCGCGCTGCAGGATCGCGCCCCATCGACCGCCGCACCGCAGGCCTCCGCACCGGCGCCGGCCGCTGCCTCGGTGTCGGCCTGGTTCCCGTTCACTGCGCCTGACGCGCAGGCGGGCTTCAACGTCTTCGCGCTGCCCTATGCCGGCGGCGGGGCCTCGGTCTACCGCGCGTGGACCCTGCCGCAGCGTCCCGGCGCCGCCCCGTGGCAGCTCTGCCCGGTGCAGTTACCGGGCCGCGAAAGCCGCTTCGGCGAGCCGATGATCGATGACATGGCCACGCTGGCCGATCGCCTTGCCGAGGCCATCGGCCCCTATGCGCATCGGCCGTGGGCGCTGCTGGGCTGCAGCCTCGGCTGCAAGATCGCCTTTGAAGTGGCGCGCCGCCTCGCGCGGCAGGGCCGCCCGCCCGCGCTGCTGTTCCTGATGGCCTGCCCCGCGCCCAGCCTGCCGCTGGGCCGACGGATCTCGACCCACGCCGAGGCCGATTTCGCGCGCGAGGTGCGCCATCTCGGCGGCACGCCCCCGGAAGTGCTGGCCGATGCCGAGATGATGCGCACCCTCATGCCGATCCTGCGTAACGACAGCGCGCTGGCCGAGCACTACGTCGCCGCCGCGGACGCCACCGTCGACGTGCCGATCGTCATGGTGGCCGCCGGCGACGACCACCTCGTCACGGTGGAAGAAGCGCGGCGCTGGCAGCGCCATGCCGGCGCCGGTTTCGATTGGCACCTGGTGGACGGTGGCCACTTTTTCCTGCGGCAGCGGCGCCGGGAACTGACGGACTGGCTGCTGGATGCCCTGCGCCGCAGCGAGCGGACACGGCAAGCGCAGACCGCCGTCGCCGGTGCTCCCGATGCCCCAGGCAACGCCTCTGCGCAGCCGCGCGCCCCCAGCACGAGCGCCAACCTCGTGCTCGCACCGGGCGAGATCCTGGTGGTCACGGCGCCCCGCAGCCTCGCCGCCCGCCTCACCCCGGCGGCGCTGAGCGACGACGAGCAGCGGCAACTGGCGCGCTTCGCGTTCGACGCCGACCGGGAGCGCTACCTGGCCGCGCACTGGGCCAAACGCAAAGTGCTGGGTACGCTGCTGGCGGCCGCACCGCAATCATTGCGATTCGGGGCGCAGGCGGGCGGCAAGCCCTACCTGATCGGCGAGGCGCTGCATTTCAGCCTGTCGCACAGCGGCGACCAGGTGGCCGTGGCGGTCTGCCGGCACGCGCCCGTGGGCGTCGACATCGAGCAGGCGCGCGGCATCGCATGCCATGCGTCGGCCGCGCGGATCATGCATCCGCTCGACCGGATCGCACCGCAGTGCGAGACCCCCGAAGACCGCTTCCTCGCGGCCTGGAGCCTGAAGGAAGCCGTTGCGAAATGCACGGGCGCGGGCCTGGCCCTGCCCTTCGACTCGCTGCGCCTCACATTCGCCGGCAACGGGCGGTACGGCTGCCACCTGGGCACGCAAGCGGCCTGGGAGGCACATCACCAGCATGCGGGCGGCGTGCATCTCGCGGTCGCAAGCGCGGTGCCGTGGGCAGCCCTGCGCATTCTCCCGCTGGACGCGGCGCTCGCCGGGGGTTGAGCGCGCGCACGGGTGTTGCGACACCGCGGGCGTTCAGGCACAATCGCCGGCCTGCGGAGATGGCATACCTCCCTCAACCGCCGATCCCATCGGCTGATGATGCCTACAGGTTCCTGGACAGGGAAGTTGTAGGCACGCGCCCATACGGCGTTCCGCCGTCCAGGTTTGAGTTCTTCGAATCTGGTTCTCATGAAAAAGACATACGCGCTTCCAGAGCAAGTGGCCATGCTGCCGTATCTGCTGCGCTGGCTGTTCCTGGCCTCGCTCGCCGGCGTGCTGGCCGGCCTCGGCTCGGCGGCGCTGCTGCTCGCGCTGGACTGGGCCACCGGCACGCGCACGGCCCACCCGTGGCTGCTCTGGCTCCTGCCGCTGGCCGGGCTGGCCGTTGGCCTGCTGTATCACTACACGGGCCGCTCGGTCGAAGGCGGCAACAATCTGCTGATCGACGAAATCCACGACCCGAAGCGCGTCGTGCCGAAGCGCATGGCGCCGCTGATCCTGCTCGGCACGGTCGTGACGCATCTGTTCGGCGGCTCGGCCGGGCGCGAGGGGACCGCCGTCCAGATGGGCGGCAGCTTCGCAGATGGCCTCACCCGCCTGTTCCGGCTCGACAAGGAGGCGCGCCGCATCCTGCTGATGTCCGGCATCAGCGCGGGCTTTGCCTCGGTGTTCGGCACCCCGCTGGCGGGCGCCGTGTTCGGCCTGGAAGTGCTGGCCATCGGCCGCCTGCGCTACGACGCGATCCTGCCCTGCTTCGTGGCGGCCATCGTCGGCGACCTCGTGCCGCCGCTGCTCGGCGTCCATCACACGCCGTACGCGATTCCGTTCGTGCCGCATCTCACGCCGCTGGCGATCGGCGCGGTGGTCATTGCCGGCATCGTCTTCGGCCTCGCGGGCATGACCTTTGCCGAACTGACCCACCGGCTCGGGCGCTGGCTGAAACAGCGCATTCCGTTCGGCCCGCTGCGCCCGGTGCTGGGCGGCTGCGTGGTCGCGGCGGCGGCAACGGCGCTCGGCACCGACAAGTACCTGGGGCTGGGCATCCCGGTCATCGTGGACGCGTTCCACCAGCCGCTGCCGGCGTACGACTTCGCGGGCAAGGTCGCGTTTACCGTCGTGACGCTGGCCTCCGGCTTCAAGGGAGGCGAGGTGACGCCGCTCTTCTACATCGGGGCCACCCTCGGCAATGCGCTCGGCTATGTGCTGCCGCTGCCGTTTCCGCTGCTGGCCGGCCTGGGCTTCGTCGCCGTCTTCGCGGGCGCGGCGAACACGCCCATCGCATCGACCATCATGGCCATCGAGCTGTTCGGGCCCGAAGTCGGCACCTTTGCCGGCCTCGCCTGCGTGGTCAGCTATCTCTTCTCGGGGCACACCGGCATCTATCCCGCGCAGCGCATCGGCCACGCCAAGCGCGCGCCGGTTCCGGAGGGGCTGCGCCTGTCCGAGGTGCCGGCATTTCGGCAAGCCTCCACCGCAGCCAAGCCGGACGAGCCGCCCGAGCCGCCTTCGCGCCAGCCATAAGCGGGACGCGGCGCCCCGCCGCGCGGGTCTCGGGATTGCGCGGCCAGCCGGTCGGTAGCCGTCATTCCGCAGTGACGGCATCCGGATGGCCGGGCATTTGCACCGGCCCCGGGGCAAGCCTCGCCTGTCCGGCCGACATGCCGCCTGGACCCTCACCCTCGCTGGGAGCGTGCGGCCGGAAAACCGCCTATCGTGGTTCAGCGACGCCCCCGATGCGGCGCCAGGGCCCCTGAAAAGCGGCCCGAGCCCGCCGCTCCGGTCAACGGCCGATTGCGCGCGTCGCGACGATGGGCCCGGTGCCGCTTCACACGGCACACGGGCCCCTTCCCTGACCCGCCCGGAGGTATGCCATGACGCAACCGCGTCCGCCGTTCCACATCACGATCCCGATCTATCCCGGCGTCGACCTGCTGGATGTGGCGGCGCCGGTCGAGCTGTTCAGCTGGATGGCCGAGGCCTGGAAAGCGCGGGCGACGACGATCACCCTGGCCGCGGAGCACCTGACGCCGCTCAAGACCCGCGACGGCCTGATCCTCACGCCGCAGCGCCAGTTCATCGACTATGCCGACGACACCGCGCCGCAGCCGCAGACCCACCTGCTGTGGGTGCCGGGCGGAGACCCCGACGTGCTGCGGAGATTGATGCAAGGCGGCCCCTACCTGGATTTCCTGAAGGCGCAGAGCGCCGGCGCGGAGCATGTCTCGTCCGTCTGCGAGGGCGCCCTGCTGCTGGCCGCCGCGGGCCTGCTCGACGGCTATCGGGCGACCACGCACTGGGCGTTCATCCCCTGCCTCAAGCGGTTCCCCGCGATCCAGGTGGCCGAAGGCTTCCCGCGCTATGTCATCGACGGCAACCGCATCACCGGCGGCGGCATTTCGTCGGGGCTGGACGAGGCGCTGGCGATCGTGGCGTGCGTGGCGGGCGAGGACATCGCCAAGCAGGTCCAGATGACCACGCAGTATTTCCCGGACCCGCCCTTCGAGCAGACCATCGTCCCGGCCACGCACTGCCCGCTGCACGCGTGATGCCGGCGACGCCGCGCCCTTGACGCCGAGCGAAGCACAGCGCCGGCATGCTCAGCGCAATAGCGTCACGCCATAGCGGTTCGCCCACGCCCTCAACTCAGCGATGCAACGCTCGCTGCAACAGTTGAGGCTCACGCCGAGCGACGACAGCGTGCGGTTGGTCAGCAGCGCGCGCGTGCCCGCTTCTTCCATCCGGTTGTGGCGCAGGTCAAGCCACACCAGCCGGGCATTGGCAGCCAGTGCCCGCGCGCCCGCGTTTTTGATGTCGTTGCGGCTGACGTCGAGCCGGGTCAGCGTCGGGTTGGCGGCCAAGGCCTTGGCCCCTTGATCCTGGATGCCGTTGCCGCTGAGGTCGAGCGTGGTCAGTGTCCGGCTGGCCGCCAGGATGACCGCACTCGCATCCTTGAGGTCATTGCGGCGGACCGTGAGCGAGACAAGCGTGGCATTGGCGGCCAATGCCCGCACGCCGGCTTCGCCGATCTTGTTGTAGCCGAGGTCGAGCGTGGTCAGCTTCGCGTTGGCGGCCAGGGCTTGCGCGCCCTCCGCGCCGATCTTGTTGTGCGCGAGATGGAGCGTGGTCAGGCTGGTGCTGGCGGCCAGGGTGGTGGCGCCCGCATTGCCGATGCCGTTGCCGTCAAGGCGCAGCCAGGTCAGCGCCTTGCTGGCCGCCAGCGCCCCGACCCCAACGGCGCCGACCCCGGTGCTCTCGACATTGAGCGTGGTCAGCCGCGCGTTGGCGGCGAGCGCCAGCACCCCCGCGTCGCCAATCGCATTGCCGCCGATGCCGAGCGATCTGAGCGTCGGGCCGGCCGCCAGCGCCGTCGCCCCATCGACGCCGATCCCGTTGCGGTTGGCATCGAGCGTGGTCAGCTGCGTGCAGGCGGCCAGCGCGCGCGCGCCCTCGTCGCCAATGCGGTTGTCACTGACGTCGAGCGAACGCAGCGTCCGGTTGGCGGCCAGTGCCTTCAAGCCTTCCATGCCGATCCGGTTGCCGCTGACGTTGAGCGTGGTCAGCCGCGTGTTGGCGGCCAGCGCTTGCACGCCTTCCGGGCCGATCCGATTGTTGCTGACGTTGAGCGAGGTCAGCGTCGGATGATTCGCCAGCAGCCGCGCGCCCTCGGCGCCGATGCGCTTGTTGCGGACATTGAGCCGGACCAGCGGCAGACGGCTCAGGTGCGCGATGCCGGCGGCCGTGATCGGGCCTCGGCACTGGCTCAGGTCCAGTGCCTTCAGCGATGCGGGCAGCCCCCTCAGATCGTCGTCCGTGAACGTGCCGACCAGCGTCAGCTTCTCCAGGGCCGGATAGTTGCCCGCGCGCCGTGCGCCCGCGAGGCCGGCCCGGTCCTTGATGACCAGCGCCCGCATATCGGCCTCGATCGCGACTTTCACCGGCTTGCTGACAGCCCGCAGCCGCTGGACGGTCACGGGCTTGGAGCGGCGGGCGATTTCCCGAAAGATGTCGGGCGGCAGCTGGGGCAGCGGCCTCGCCGGCCTGGGCCGGCACAGCGACACCAGTTGCGCCAGCCCTTGCAGGAGCAACGAGCCGGCCGCGCTCCTGGCCGGACGCGCCGGGCCGGGTGCGGGCGGCCCCGGCTGCGCATCGGCCGATGGCGCGCGCACGCCATCGGCGGCGGATGACGACTGGCCAACCGGACCGACAGGTTTCACGCGCCACGCCCAGTCTGTTCCGACACGGCGCCGCACAGCGCATGTGCCGCGCGGCACCCGGCGCTGCCCGGCCGCGCGCCATCGCGCCTCGGCATACGCGGGCCGAAGCCCGGCCGGGCCCGATAGCGGCGCCTCACGTCTTGAGTACGGTCAGCGTGTCGCTGGCCTCCAGCGCCTGCATGCCGGCTTCGCCGATGCGGTTGGCGCTGAGATCGAGCGTGGTCAGCTTGGTGTTGGCGGCCAGCGCCAGCGCGCCTGGGTCCCCGATCCCGTTGGCGCTGGCATCCAGGGTGACGAGCGTGCGGTTGACGGCCAGGTCCTGCGCGCCGGCATCCCCGATCCGGTTGCTGCCGATGTCCAGCGCGGTGAGCGTGGTATTGGCCGCCAGCGCTCGCGCCCCTGCGCCCTCGATGCCGTTGTTGGCGACATTCAGCTTGGTGAGCGTGGCATTGGCGCCGAAGGCCCCCGCCCCCGCGTTGCCGATGCCGTTGCTGCTGATGTCGAGCTCGGTGAGCGTGGCATTGGCCGCCAGCAGCGCCGCGCCCTCGCTCCCCAGCCCGCTGCCGCAGACGTTGAGGCTGGTGAGCTGGTGGTTCTCGGCCAGGGCCTCGGCCCCCTCGACCCCGATCTCGTTGTAGCGCAGGTCCAGGCGGGTGAGCGTCTGGCTGGCGGCCAGGGCCTGGGCGCCATCGGGGCCGATCCCGCAGTCGCCGGCATCAAGTTCGGTCAGCCTGGTGTGGCCGGCCAGCGCCCGCGCACCCGCATCGCCGATCCCGTTGTTGCTGATATCGAGCGTCTTCAGTTGAACGCTGGCGGCCAGCGCGCAGGCCCCCTCGGCACGGATCCCGTTGCTGTCGACATTGAGCTTGGTCAGATTCGTGTTGGCGGCCAATGCGATGGCGCCAGCGTCGCCGATCGCGTTGCGGCGGATGTTGAGCTCGGTCAGCGTCGGGTGGCTCGCCAGCAGCCGCGCGCTGTCGGCATCCAGCCCGCAGCCGCTGACATCCAGCCGGACCAGCGGCAGTTCCAGCAAGCAGGCGATCCCGGCGGACGTGATCGGGCCCTCGCATCGGCTCAGGTCCAGCGCCTTGAGGGAAGCCGGCAACCTTTGCAGGTAGGCATCCGTGAAATGGCCGACCAGCGTCAGCCGCTTCAGCTCCAGGCAGCCGGCCACGGACGGAGGCCGTTTGACGCTGTCCCGATGCGTGACGGTCAGTAGCGGGATGCTGGCCTCGGCGCCCATCCTCGCCGCCCGGCTGACGGCGCGCAGGCTGTGAATGGTCTCGGGCTTGGAGCCGCGCGCGATTGCCGTCCAGATCTCCGGCGGCAAGAACGGCGCCGGCGTGGCCCCCCACCGCTCCCGCAGGCGCGCCAAGCCCTGCAGGATCGATGACCCGCCCCACGACCGGGCCTGCCTTGCCGGCTGGGAAGCCGGCGTGCCCGCCTGCGATGCCGATGTCGAAGCCTGCGCGCTATCGGCAGCGGACGACGACCGCGAGCCGACCCAGAAGAGGTATCCCATTGCGAGTTGCGAGTCCGGAATGAAAACCGCAGCGTAGGTACGGCCCCGAGGTCGGCTGTCACCGGAAACGAAGCCCTGCTTCCGGCAGCGAACGGCGGGGAGATGCCGCACGACCAGCGGCTACCCGCTGTGGCGGCATGCCGGCTACGTCCGCTTCACGTTGCCGGGCCATGGCTGCGGGCCGGCTTGGCTGGCCTGGAGCCTAGTGCGCCGCCTCCAGGTCCGCGATCGTCGCGGCCAGGAACCGCGCCGCCTCGCCGCCGGTCACCACCCGGTGGTCGAAGGTCAGGCTCAGCGGCAGCACGCGGTGCACCGCCGGCACCCCACCGGCCGCCACCACCTGCTCGTGGATGCGGCCCGCGCCCAGGATCGCCACCGTCGGCGGCACCACCACCGGCGCCGCGTACTTGCCCGCGATCATGCCGAAGTTCGACAGCGTGATGGTGTTGCCGCGCAGCTCCTCCGGCGGAATCTTGCGGGCCCGGATGTCGGCGCGCATGCGGTCCAGCCCGGCGCGCAGATCGGCCGCGTCGCGGTGCGCGACATTGCGCAGCACCGGCACGAACAGCCCGTCCGGCAGATCGACGGCGATGCCGAGGTCGATTTTCTCCAGCACGTGGCGCCGCCCCGCATGTCCGTCGAACCAGGCGTTGAGCCCGGGCTCGGCGCGGCAGCCGGCCACCAGCGCACGGATCAGCCGGATGGTCACATCGGTGCCGGGCGGCCAGGCGTGGATGTCGGCATCGTCGATGACGGTGGCGGCGGCCACCTCGCTCTGCGCGCGCGCCATGTTCTGCGCCATGGCGCGCCGCACGCCGCGCAGCACCTCGGGCGGCCCCAGCTCGGCGAACACCTTGGCCACGCGCTCGACATCCGCCGCCGTGATGACGCCGTCCGGCCCCGAGGGCGTCACCATCGACAGGTCCACGTCGAGCTTGCGCGCCAGCGCCCGCACCGCCGGGGTCGCCTTGATGCCGCCGCCGGCCGCCCCGGGCGCGGCGGCCAGCACGGCCGGCGTCTCCCGCACCACCTGCTGCCCGACCTGCATCTGCCCGACCACGGTGCCCGCATCCGCTTCACCGCCGCCCGCCCCCTCGAACGCGACCAGCGGCGCGCCCAGGTGCACGATGTCGCCCGGCTGGCCGAACAGCCTGGCGATGCGGCCGGCCTGCGGCGACGGGATCTCGACGATGGCCTTGGCGGTCTCGACCGAGACCAGCGGCTGGTCGGCCTCGACGGTGTCGCCCGCCTGCACGTGCCATTGCACGATCTCCGCCTCCTGCAGCCCTTCGCCGAGATCCGGCAGTTTGAAGACGATCATCGTCAGGCGGCCTCCAGGGTCTTCCTGACCGCGGCAACGATGCGCTCGACGCCGGGCAGGTATTGGTTCTCCAGCCTGGGCAGCGGCATGACCACGTCGTAGCCCGTCACCCGCTGCACAGGCGCCAGCAGCGAATACAGCCCGTGCTCGGCCAGGTTGGCGGCGATCTCCGCGCCGAAGCCCGCCGTGCGCGGCGCCTCGTGCACGATCACGCAGCGCCCGGTCTTGGCCACCGAGGCCAAAATGGTTTCCATGTCGAGCGGCTTGAGCGTGGCCACGTCGATCACCTCGGCCAGCACGCCGTCCTGCGCGAGCTGGTCGGCGGCGGCCTGCACGGCCTGCAGCGCGCCGCCCCAGCTCACCAGCGTCACGTCGGTGCCGTCGCGCAGGGTGAAGCAGGTGTCCAGCGGCAGCGCCTCGCCGTTGTCCTCCACCGGCTGGCGGAACACACGGTACAGGCGCGTCGGCTCGAAGACGATCACCGGGTCCGGATCGCGGATGGCCGCCAGCAGCAGCCCGTACGCCCGCGCCGGCGACGACGGAATCACACCCGCAGCCCCGGCATGTGCGCGAACAGCGCCTCCGGGCTCTCCGAATGGTGCTCCGGCGCGTGGATGGATGCCGGCCCCGCACGGCGAGCGGATCACCAGCGGGCACGACAGCCGCCCGCGCGTGCGATGCCGCAGCCGGGCCGCGTGATTGAGCACGTGGTCGATGACCGGATAGATGAAGCCGCTGAACTGGATCTCGACCACCGGCCCGCCAGCTCCATTGCCGCCATGCCGACGGCGGCGCCGGCCAGCGCGGTCTCGGCCAGCGGCGTATCGATGACGCGCTCGGCGCCGAAGCGCGCCTGCAGCCCGACCGTGGCGCGGAACACCCCGCCGTTGACCCCGATGTCCTCGCCCAGCAGCACCACCGACGGGTCATGCTCCAGCGCATGTGCGAGCGCCAGGTTGACCGCCTCGACCAGGTTGACGTCAGCCATGGCCGCCCTCCCCGCCCTGCGGCGCGAAGGCCAGCGCCATGGCGCGCTGCGCCTCCAGCGCGCGCGGCAAGGCGGCATACAGGTGGTCGAACATCGCTGAGGTGCCAGGCTGCCCAACCGCCTGGTACGCCGCCACCGCCTCCTCCACCTCGGCATAGCAGGCGCGGCCGAGCTGCTCTTCCTGGGCCTTGTCCCAGGCATTCAGGCGCATCAGGTAGTTGCGCAAGCGCAGGAGCGGCTCGCGGGACCAGGCCTGCTTGACGCTGTCCGGATCGCGGTAGCGCGTGGCGTCGTCCGCCGTGGTGTGGTCGCCCAGCCGGTAGCTGAGCGCTTCGATCAGCGTCGGGCCGCCGCCCGACCGGGCTTTGTCGAGCGCTTCCTGCGCAGCCTGCCGCACGGCGATCACGTCGTTGCCGTCCACCTGCCGGCCTGCGATGCCCGCGGCGATCGCCTTCTGGGCCAGGGTCTGCGCGGCGGTCTGGCGGCTGCGCGGCACCGAGATCGCCCACTGGTTGTTGTTGACGATGAGCACCAGCGGCGCGCCCCACACGCCGGCCAGGTTCATCCCTTCGTAGAAATCGCCCTTGGAGGTGCCGCCGTCACCGAACACCGCGACGGCAACACGCGGCTCGCGGCGCAGCTGGAACGCATAGGCGGCCCCCGCCGCATGGCAGACCTGGGTGCCGATCGGCACGCAGTTCGGGAAATCTTCGCGCACCGCAGCAAAGCAGCTGCCGCGCTCGTCGCCGCCCCAGTACAGCAGGCTCTCGGCCATGCTGACGCCGCGCAGCAACTGCGCGCTGTGGTCTCGGTAGGACGGGAACAGGACGTCTTCGGCCCGCATGGCGCTGGCCACGCCCACGCCGATCGCCTCCTGGCCGACCGACGAGGCAAAGGTGCCGAGCTTGCCGGTGCGCTGCAGCGCGATGGCCTTGGTGTCGAACGCGCGCGTCAGCACCATCGCGCGATACAGCGCGAGCAGGGTCGGCACGTCCTGTGCAAACGCCGGCAATGGCTGAACCGGCTGGCCCTCGGGGTCAAGGTACTGCGTGTAGTCGATCTGAAAGCTGCCGACCGTGCTCATGACTGCAGCCCCTTTGTTCTTCTTGGGAAGGGGCGCGTGCGGCGTCACCCGCGCGCGTCTGGTTCAACACTAGACGCTTCGCGGGCGAAAACAAGTCGGGCGTAGCCCTGCCCTGGGCGGAGGCTCGGGGGCGCTGGGGGCGGCGGCCGGAACGCACCATCCGGCGCGCCGATGCCTCCGGTTTGCGCCCTGGCGCGCGCAGCGGCGGCGCGGGTGCCGGGCATCGCGGCCCTGGCAACGGCCTGCCTCAATCGATCAGGCGCCCGTCCGGCTCGAAGAACGGATGCGGGCCGTCGAACGTACCCACATAGGCCAGATGGCTCACCAGTCCCTGCCCCGGCACCCAGGCGTGCACCCGGTAGGCGGGCGGCTCCATGACGAAGCCCGGCGCGCCCTCCGGATCGAGATCCAGCGCCACCTGGTGCGCCGGCGACGGGCAGGTCGACGCCACCGTGCCCGCGAAACGCACGTCGATGGCGCGGTGCAGGTGCCCGCACAGGATGCGCTCGACGTTGCCGGCGGCGCGCACGATCTGCGCGAAAGCGGGGATGTCCTCGGCGGCCAGCGACTGCACGTCCATGTGGCCGATGCCGGTGGCGAACGGCGGGTGATGCATGGCGATCACCACCGGCCGTGCGGTTTCGGCGGCCAGCGCATCGTGCAGCCAGTCCAGCCGCGGCACGCCCAGCCGGCCGCCGGGGCAGCCGGTGTCCAGCGTGTCCAGCACGATCAGGCGCACCGCGCCGATGTCGGCCCAGTACTGGAAGGCCTGCGGGTCTCGCGCCTCGGCCGGAATGGGGGCGAGCCAATCGGCGAAGGCCTCGTGCGCGGCTTCGCGGGCGTCGTGGTTGCCGAGCACCGGCAGCATGCGGATGCCGGCGGCGTCGAGCGGCGCCAGCAGCGCGCGCAGGTGCGCGTATTCGTCCGGCGCGCCGGCGTCGACCAGGTCGCCGGTCAGCACGATGGCGTCGGGGCGCGCGGGCTGCGCCAGGATGTGCGCGACGCAGCGCGACAGGTAGGCGGCCGTATCGACGCGCCGGTAGGCCAGGCGGCCGGGCTGCTTGATGTGGAGATCGGTCAGCTGCAGGAAGTGCATCAGGCTGGCAGGGTCAGGAGGCGGTCGGCGGCAATCTCGATGCCGACCGCGTGGCCCGGCGCGAACTGCTGGCGGCCGGGCACATCGATGAACAGCGGCGCGTTCGACACGCCCGCCACGCGCACGCGGGTGCGGAAACCCAGGAACACCGCGGACTCGACCACGCCCTTGAGCGCGGCCCGCCCGGGGTCGGCCAGCACGGCGTCTTCGGGCCGGAAGAACAGCGCAGACGCCGTGCCCTCACCCGTACCTTCACCCACCGGCACCGCCACGCGGCCGCCGGCGCAGACGAACGCGTCGCCCTGCCGTTCGCCGTCGAGCCGGTTCATGATGCCGATGAAATCCGCCACGTGCCGGTTGGCCGGCTGGAAGTAGATCTCGCGCGGCGTGCCGATCTGCGCGATGCGGCCGGCGTCCATCACGACGATGCGGTCGGCCAGGGCCATGGCCTCTTCCTGGTCGTGCGTGACGTAGACGGTGGTGATGCCGAGGCCGCGCAGCAGGCGGTCCATCTCGGCGCGCACGGATTCGCGCAGCTTGGCGTCGAGCGCCGTCAGCGGCTCGTCGAGCAGCAGCACGCGCGGCTCGGGCGCCAGCGCCCGAGCCAGGGCCACACGCTGGCGCTGGCCGCCGGAGAGCTGGCCGATGGCGCGCTCGGCGTAGGGCGTCAGGTGCATCATGTCCAGCAGCGCATCGGCCCGCGCGCGGATCTGCGCGTCGGACAACCGGTTGCGCCGGCGCTGGATGCGCAGGCCGTATTCCACGTTGCCGCGCACGCCCAGATTGGGAAACAGCGCGTAGTTCTGGAACACCATGCCGACGCGGCGGCGCTCGATCGGGTGCGCGGTGACCTCCTCGTCGCCGAAGCGGACGCTGCCGCCGGCATCGGGCGCCTCCAGCCCCGCGACGATGCGCAGCGTGGTGGTCTTGCCGCAGCCCGACGGGCCCAGCAGCACCAGCGTCTCGCCGGCGCCGATGTCGAGGTCGAGCGGGTCCAGCACACGCTGGCCGCCAAAATGCTTGCCGCAGCCGCGCAACCGGATCGGCACGGGGGCGAGATGCAGGGGTTCGGTACTCGGTTCGGTACTCATCGGGAAGGGTTTCCGTTGGTCGTGCGCAGGCCGCCGAAGCGCTGCATCAGCACCAGCAGCGGCACGATCATGACGAAGAAGATCAGGGTGTAGGCGCTGGCAATCTCCAGCCGCATCGACGCATAGGTATCGGCCAGGCCCACCGGCAGGGTCTTGGTCTGCGGGGTGTGCAGCATCCAGGTCAGGTTGAACTCGCCCACCGACAGCGTCACCACCGTCAGCGCCCCGGCCAGGATGCCGGGCCGCGCATTGGGCAGCACGATGGTGCGAAAGCGCTGCCAGAACGTCGCGCCCAGGCTGGCCGCGCCCTCTTCCAGCGTCTTCAGGTCTTGCGCGGCGCAGACCGCCGCCACCGAGCGCACCATGAACGGCAGCGTGAACACCACGTGCCCGCAGACGATGAACCACACGCTCTCGCGGAACGCGCCCACGCCGCCGTACGCGATGATCAGGCCGAGCGCCGTCGCCAGGCCCGGCAGCGCCACCGGCAAGGTCAGGCACTCCTCGACCAGGCGGCTGGTGCGGCTCGGGCGGCGCGCCAGCACATAGCCGGCCGGCACGCCCGCCGCCAGCACGATCGCCAGCGTGCACAGCGCCACCAGCAGCGACATCCAGATCGACGCGTGATAGGTCTCCCACACCTGGGCGACCCAGTCGAAGGTCCAGCCGCTCTTGAAGCCGCGGATGTAGTTGCGCGTCAGCCCCACGGCCATCGACAGCACCACCGGCACGATCAGGAACAGGCACAGCAGCAGCGTCACCAGCCACTGCGCCATCGGCAGCAGGCGCTTCATGCCGCGGCTCCCGCCTGAGCGCCGCTGGCCACGCGGGCCGCCGCCAGCACCAGCCACGTCACCGCGCCCAGCACCACCGACAGCGCGGCCGCCATGGCCATGCCGGCGTTGAGGGTGAATTCGGTGTAGATCGTCATCGGCAGCACGTCGATGTCGGTGGCGAGCGTGAAGGCGGTGCCGAACGCCCCCATCGAGGTGGCGAAGCAGATCGCGCCGGAGGCGATCAGCGCGGGCGCCAGCCCCGGCACCAGCACGTCGCGCGTCACCTGCCACGACGACGCACCCAGCGAGCGCGCCGCCTCTTCCAGCGAGCGGTCGAGCTTCTCCGCCGCCGCCATCACCGTCAGCACCACGCGCGGGATGGAGAAATACAGGTAGCCGAGAAACAGCCCGCCGATCGAATAGGCGAACACCCATTTCTCGCCGGCCAGCCGCAGCGTCAGGTCGCCCAGCAGGCCCTGGCGCCCGGCCAGCAGGATCACCATGAAGCCCACCACCACACCGGGAAACGCCAGCGGAAAGGTCAGCATGGCCGTGATCAGCCGCCGGCCCGGCACCGCATGGCGCACCAGGAACAGCCCGGCGACGCTCGACAGCACCAGCGTCGCCAGCGTCACCGCCGCCGACAGCACCACCGTCGAGACCAGGCTGCTCAGGTAGCGCGGCGTGGTCAGCGCGGCGGTGTAGGTGGCCAGCAGCCCCTCGCTGCCGCTCACGCGCAGCAGCGCCGCCATCGGCAGCAGCCAGAAGGCGCAGAACAGCGCGACGGCGGGCGCGAGCAGCGCGGCCCGCCACCGCGCGGGCAGCACGGCGTCGTCCGGCAGCGTGCGTGCGGCGGCGGCCATGCTCAGCGCACCTCGTCCAGGTAGCGCGTGCCGAAGGCCTGCTGGCGCGCCGCCATCTGGTTGAAGTCGACCGTCTTCACGCGGGCGTACTCGCTGGCCGGCAGGAAGCGCGCGGCGGCCTCCTTCGACATCGCGCCGGCGCGCACCGGGCGCAGGTAGGCGTTGGCCCACAGCGCCTGGCCTTCGTCGGAGAGCACGAAGTCGAGCACCTTCTTCGCGTTGTCCGCGTGCGGCGCGCCGGCCACCAGGCTCATCACGTACGGCACCGCGATCGAGCCCTCCTGCGGGATCACGAATTCCACGTTGGCGTGGTCCTTGTACTTGGCGCGGTAGGCGTTGAAGTCGTAGTCGAGCAGGATCGGGATCTCGCCGGCCACCACGCGCGCGTAGGCGGTCTGCTTGGGCACGATCGGCGCGTTCTTTTTGAGCTGCTTGAACCAGTCGATGCCCGGGCCGAAGTTGTCGAGCGTGCCGCCCAGCGCCTGGTTGACCGCCACCGCGCCGACATAGCCGACAAAGGCACTGCTCGGGTCGAGGTAGCCGACCATGCCCTTGTACTCGGGCTTGAGCAGGTCTTTCCACGAGCGCGGTACCGGCTTGCCTTCCAGCGCGTCCTTGTTGACGAAGAAGCCCAGCGTGCCGGAGTGGATCGAGAAGAACGCGCCGTCCGGGTCCTTCATGCCGGCCGGGATGTCGTCCCAGTGCTTGGGCTTGTAGCCGGCAACCAGGCCCTTCTCCTTGGCCTGGTAGGCCGAGGTGATGCCCAGGTAGGCCACGTCGGCCACCGGGTGCCCCTTCTCGGCCAGCATCTGCGCGATGACCTGGCCGGAGTTCTTGTTGTCGAACGGCACGGCGATGCCGGTCCGGTTCTTGATGGCCTGGATCTGGCCGGCCCAGTCGGCCCATTCCGGCGGGCAGTTGTAGCAGATGGCGACCTGTTGGCCCGCCGGTTGGGCATGCAGCGGCGCCGCCATGGCCAAGGCGCCGGCCGCAACGAGGCCGCATGCGCGCAGCCAATGGATCAGACGTTTCATTGAGACGCTCCTTGCGTATCAGACGTGGAAAAAAAAACGGTGGAATCGGAATCTGGATCGGACGACGCGGCGGGCGCCTCGGCCAGCGTGCCGCCGGGCAGCAGGCGGTGCGGCAGCGTGATCGGCGGCACGGTCTCGCCGCCAATGCGCCGGGCCAGCGCCCGGGCCGCATCGATGCCGATCTGCCGGTGCGGCTGCGCCACCGTCGCCAGCGTCGGCGACAGCCACTGGCCCATTGCCAGGCCGTCGAAACCGATCACGCTGAGGTCTTCCGGCACACGCAGGCCGCGCGTGCGCAGTGCGCCGATAGCCAGCAGGGCCAGCCGGTCATTGCTGCAGAACACGGCGGTGGGCCGCGGCGCGGCCAGCAGGCGGTCCAGCTCGGCGGGCGCCAGGGCTTCCGCGTTGAAGTCGATCTCGACCGGCGGCTGCGCGGCGATGCCCGCCGCCTCCAGCGCGTCGCGATAGCCGGCATGGCGCAGCGCGGCCCGGTCGGAAGCGGCCAGCGTGCCGGTCAGCATGCGGATGCGCCGGTGCCCCCGCGCCAGCAGCGCACGAATCGCATCGCGCGCCGCGGCGCGGTTGTCGACCGTCACGCTGCAGCGCGCGGGCATGCGCGGCTGCCCTTGGGTGTCGTTGTAGACCAGCACGTAAGGCACGCGCTCGGCGTCCAGGCGGTCCAGGTGGGGGTTGGCGGCGGCATCGGCCACCGTCAGGACCAGGCCGTCGACGCGCTGCTGCAGCATGGTCTCGATGGCGCGGGCCTCGCGCTCGCGGTCGTAGGCCGTGGTCATCAGCATCACGCGCTGGCCGCTCGCGGCGGCGGCCTCGTCGATGCCCTGCAGGCATTCGGCGAACACCGGGTTGGCCAGCGACGGCAGCACCACGCCCACCAGGCCGGTGCGCACGGCGCGCAGCTGGCGGCCCAGCGCGTTCGGGCGATATTGCAGCGCATCCATGGCAGCCTGCACGCGCGCCAGCGTCTCGGGGCTCACGCGCTCCGGCGCGTTGACGGCGCGCGAGACCGTGGCAATCGAGATGCCGGCGTGCGTCGCCACGTCCTTGATGCTGCTCGCCATTACCGGCGCCTCCGCAGAGCTTGTAAACGTTTACATCGTAGGCGCCGGCAGTGAAGCTTTGATGACAGCCGCGTTGATGACAGCCGATGCGGCACCGCGATCGCGCCCGCAACGCCGCATGCCCCGCGTCACGTCACGTCGCAAATAGCAAAGTTACAAAGCTCGCATATGCTTCTTACGAAACCGGGGAAAGCGTGGCGCGCCGTCCGTACCGTAGCGGCTGGCCTGCTTGCTGCTGTGCCATCCCTGCGACCCGACCGGAGACGCCATGCGTGTATCGCCTGTATTCGATGTGCCCGCCGCCGCACTGCCCGCGCTGCTGCTGCAGTACGACGCGGTCCGGGCGCAATCCCTGGCGCTGGCCGCGCCGCTGTCCGACGCTGATGCCACCGTCCAGTCAATGGACGACGCCAGCCCCGCCAAGTGGCACCTGGCCCACACCACCTGGTTTTTCGAAGAATTCATCCTCGGCCCCAATGTGCCCGGCTACCGCTCGCCGGATGCGCGCTACCGCTACCTGTTCAATTCGTATTACGAGGCCGTCGGCGCCCGCCACCCGCGGCCGCGCCGGGGCATGCTGACCCGGCCCACGCTGGACGAGGTGCTCGCCTACCGCGCCCATGTCGACGCGGCCATGCAGCGCCTGCTGGCGGGCGGCGTTCCGGAGGCGGTCGGGCGGCTCGTCACGCTGGGCCTGCACCACGAACAGCAGCACCAGGAACTGCTGCTGACCGACGTGCTGCACCTGTTCGCACAGAATCCGCTGTGCCCGCCCTATGCTGCCCCGAGGCCGATCTCGGCCGTCCGCGGCGGGCCCCACGCGCCCGGCTGGGCCAACTTCGGCGGCGGTCCCGTGCAGATCGGCCGGACCGACGACGGCACCGCGTTCATGTTCGACTGCGAAGGGCCGCGCCACACCGTCTGGCTGGAGCCGTACGCGCTGGCCACGCACCCCGTCACCAACCGCGAATGGCTGGCCTTCATGGAAGACGGCGGCTACCGCCAGCCCACGCTGTGGCTGTCCGACGGCTGGGCCTGGGTGCAACGCGAAGGCATCGATGCCCCGCTCTACTGGCGCGCAGGCGAAGCGGACAGCGCGAGCGGCTGGCGCCGAATGTCACTGCACGGCCTGGTGCCGGTCGACCCCGATGCGCCGGTCGCGCACCTGAGCTTCTACGAGGCCGACGCCTACGCCCGCTGGGCCGGCGCCCGCCTGCCGACCGAGGCGGAGTGGGAACACGCCGCCGCGGGCCTACCGGTGCAGGGCAACTTCGCCGGGCGGGGCGCGCTGTGCCCGCTGCCCGACGACGGCATCGCCCCGGCCGGCAGCCTGCGGCAGATGTTCGGCGATGTGTGGGAATGGACTGCCAGCCCGTACGGCCCCTATCCGGGCTTCCGGCCGGCGGCGGGGGCGGTGGGCGAATACAACGGCAAGTTCATGTGCAGCCAGATGGTGCTGCGCGGCGGTTCGTGCGTGTCGCCCGAGGGACACCTGCGGGCGACGTACCGCAACTTCTTCTATCCGCACCAGCGGTGGCAGTTCACCGGGGTGCGGCTGGCGCGGGCGGCCTGAGCGGCCGGCCGCGCATCCGGCCTCAATTGCCGCGCAGGTCCGGCGGCGGAACCGCCTTCTGGTCCGACAGCGAGCCCGGCAGGCCGCTGGTGGCATCGCGGTCGATGGCGGACTCGGGCGCGCGCGGCGCGGGCACGTCCGGCACCACGGGGGCGGGGGCGGGCCGCACCACTGCCGGCGCCACCGGCTGCGCGCCCGGCTCGGCCAGCTTGCGCCGGCGCGACTCCAGCCCCGCAGCGATCTCGTCCTGGTGGTAGCGCTTAGCGAAGTCGATCACGTCCATCTTCTGCTGGTTGCGCAGGTTCATGTCCGCGCCTTCGTCCAGCAGCAGCTTGACGGTGGTGATATGGCCGCCCATGGTCGCCATCATCAGCGGCGTGGTGCCGTTCGGGCTCTCGGCGTCGATATAGGCGCCGTGGTCGAGCAGATACTTGACGATGGCGTCATAGCCGTTGGTGGCGGCATAGTGCAGCGCGGTCCAACCGGTCTTGTTGACCTCCACGTCGTAGGTCTCGACCATCAGCCGGACCA
The DNA here is from genome assembly GCF_024925465.1 of Ralstonia pseudosolanacearum. NCBI lineage: Bacteria > Pseudomonadati > Pseudomonadota > Betaproteobacteria > Burkholderiales > Burkholderiaceae > Ralstonia > Ralstonia pseudosolanacearum. The sequence goes on from NZ_CP103852.1 coordinate 2,128,535, forward strand.
GCGGCAGCAAGCCCTGGTAGGCGGCCATCATCAGCGCGTTCTCGCCGGCGGCGTTGGCGCGCTCGAAGTCGAGCCCCTTGGCGCGGATCAGCGCCTCGGCCACGTCGATGTTCTTGTCCTTGAGCGCATCCACCAGCAGCGGCGTGCCGTCGCGCGTGTCCAGGTTCGGATCGACGCCCTGGGCGACGAACTTCTGCACCAGCGCCGGCCGGTTGTATTCGACCGCGGAGCGCAGGTCATCCTGCGGCGTGGCGCGGACAGCGCACGACATCGTCATCAGCAGCCCGGCCGCCAGCGCGGCCTGCTTCAGGCTGCGCTTGAGGTTATCTCGGTATCGCATTGAATAGACGGAAGAAATTCTCGGTTGTCGCGCTGGCGATGTGCTCCAGCGGCTCGCCGCGCAGCGTGGCGAGGCATTCGCCCACGTGCCGCACATAGGCCGGCTCGTTGGTCTTGCCGCGGAACGGCACCGGCGCCAGGTACGGCGAGTCGGTCTCGATCAGCATGCGGTCCAGCGGTACCTTCCGGGCGGTTTCCTGCAGATCGGCCGCGCTTTTGAAGGTGACGATGCCCGAGAACGAGATGTAGAAGCCCAGGTCCAGCGCGGCCTTCGCCACGTCCCACGTTTCCGTGAAGCAGTGCATGACGCCGCGCGCGGCCTCGGCGCCCTCTTCCCGCATGATGGCCAGCGTATCGTCCGCCGCCGAGCGGGTGTGGATCACCAGCGGCTTGCCGGTCTGCCTGGACGCGCGGATGTGGGTGCGGAAGCGCTCGCGCTGCCACTCCATGTCGGCCACGGAGCGCCCGTTCAGGCGGTAGTAGTCCAGCCCCGTCTCGCCGATGCCGACCACGCGCGGATGGTCGGCCAGCGCCAGCAGGCGCTCCAGCGTGGGCTCTTCGATGCGCGTGCCTTCCTCCAGGTCCGCCTCGGCGTCCGGGTGCACGCCCACGGTGGCGTAGATGTTCGGTTCCTGCTCGGCGATCTCCAGCACGCTGGGGAAGTCCTCCAGCGTGACCGAGATGCACAGCGCGTGCGTGACCCGGTTCTCGCGCATGTGCGCCAGCAGCTCCGGCAGACGCGCGCGCAGATCGGGGAAATTGATGTGGCAGTGGGAATCGACAAACATCGAAGAATCAGCGCATGACGGCGCCCTGTTCAGGCGCCGTATCAGGATGGGATCAGAGTGTCTGCGTGGGCCGCGAGCTGCCGAGGTGCTTGCTCAGCAGTTCCTCCACCACGCGGCGCAGGTTGCGGCCGGGCTCGTCCTCGCCCAGGTGCACGCCGATGCCGGGCGTCCGGCTGGGCGTGCCCACCGGCGTGATCCAGGCCACCCGGCCCGCGACCTGGTACTTCTGCGGCCGGTCCAGCAGCGACAGCACGAGGAAGACCTCCTCGCCGATGCGGTACGGGCGCTGGGTCGGCACAAAGATGCCGCCGTTCTTCAGGAACGGCATGTAGGCGGCATACAGGCCGGCCTCGTCCTTGATCGCCAGCGACAGGATGCCGGGGCGCGTCGTCACGGGCGGGGCCGTGCCCGGTGCGGCGGGAGCGCCGGGGCGCATCACCGTGGGCGGGGCCATGCCCGGTGCGGCAGGAGTGCCGGGGGCGGCCGGCATGCCGGGCGTGCCTGGGGTACGGATAGGTGCAGTGCTCACAGAGGTTCCAAACGTTGAAGTTCAGGCAGCCGGAAAGAGCTGCCGGTAATCCAGCAAAAGGCTTTCGATGACGACCCGCGCGGCCAGCGGGTGCTGTTCGGTGCGCCGCCGCTCGGGCAAGGCCCGCGCGAACCGCTCCAGGCGCTCCAGCGGGATGGCGCCCGCGCAGCGCAGCAGGGCATCGCGCTGCGCGGGGAAATACCGCGGACGGCCCGCCAGCCTCGCCGCCATCAAATCGAAGATCCACCGGTGCATGGTACTGAGAACCGCCGGAACCGACAATTTCTGCAGGTGGTCGGCCGTTGCCAGCGCATCCAGCCTGGCGCCCTGGGCCAGCTGTTCCAGCAGGAATTGCAGCAGCGGGCGCTCTTCCGATTCGGCGGCCTGCAGGGCGGCCAGCGGCGCGTTGCCGAACTCCGCCAGCAGGCTTTGCGCGTGCGGCACGCCCTGCCCCTCCAGCCACTGCCGGGCGGCCTCGGGCTGCGGCGGCTGCAGCGGAAATTGCCGGCAGCGCGACAGAATGGTCGGCAGGATGCGGTCGATGCGGTCCGTCACCAGCAGGAAAACGGTGTCCTGCGGCGGCTCTTCCAGCGTCTTCAGCAGCGCATTGGCGCCCTCGGTCTGCAGCGCATCGAGGGGATACAGCACCACCACGCGCAGCCCCGCCCGGTGCGTGCCGACCCCGATGGCCTCGATCAGCTGCCGCACCTGCTCCATGCGGATGATCTTGCTGGGTGCCTTCTTCTTGCCTTCGGCATCCTTTTCGGTGTCGGGCGCGTCTTCCATCGCCTCGGGACGCACCAGGTGGAAATCCGGGTGGTTGCCCTGCGCGAACCAGTTGCAGGCGGCGCAGGTCTGGCACGGCCGGCCGTCGGCGGTGGGCGTGTCGCACAGCAGCCCCTGCGCGAAGTGCATGGCGAAATCGCGCTTGCCGGTGCCGGCCTGGCCGCTGAGCAGGATGGCGTGCGGCAGCTTGGCCCGCATGGCCTGCAGGCGCGTCCAGTCAGCGGATTGCCATGGATAAAGCATCATGCATCAATGGGTTGCGCAAGACTCTTCAAGCAGAATCTTGCCGTGGAACCATTATTTCGGTTGCCGAAATTGCCTGCGGCATCAAAGGCTTGCAAGCAGTTTCTCCAGGTCTTTCCGGATATCGTCGCGTGCGCGCGCCGCGTCGATGATGACGAAACGCCCCGGCTCGGCGGCGGCGCGGCGCAGATACTCGGCGCGCGTGCGGACGAAGAACTGGGCCGACTCCGCCTCGAACTTGTCGGGCGTGCGCGCATCGGCCAGCCGGGCCGCGGCAACCTCGGGCGCCAGGTCGAACAGCAGCGTCCGGGTCGGCTGCAGGCCCTGCTGCACCCACTGCTCCAGCGCCTCCAGCCGCTCGATCGCCAGCCCCCTGCCCCCGCCCTGGTAAGCGAAGGTGGCATCGGTGAAGCGGTCGGAGATGACCCAGTCGCCGCGCTCCAGCGCCGGCTGAATCACTTCGGCGATGTGCTCCCGGCGGCTGGCGAACATCAGCAGCGCCTCGGTCTCCAGGTGCATGCGCTCGTGCAGCAGCACTTCGCGCAGGCGCTCGCCCAGCGGCGTGCCGCCCGGCTCGCGGGTCACCACCACCTTCCTGCCTTGCGGCGCCAGCCGCGCTTCGAGTTGCTGCGCGAACCACGCCAGGTGCGTGCTCTTGCCCGCGCCGTCGATGCCTTCAAATGTGATGAACTTGCCGGTCATGGTAGGCCGCGCTGGTATTTGTTGACGGCCCGGTTGTGGTCCGTGAGGTTGGTCGAGAACTGGCTGGTGCCGTCGCCGCGCGCAACGAAGTACAGCGCCTCGGACGGCGCCGGATTCATCGCCGCATCCAGCGAGGCCATGCCCGGCAACGCGATCGGCGTGGGCGGCAAGCCGATGCGGGTGTAGGTGTTGTACGGCGTGTCGGTCTGCAGGTCGCGCTTGCGCAGGTTGCCGTCGAAGCCGGCACCGATGCCGTAGATGACGGTCGGGTCGGTCTGCAGCAGCATGTTCTTGCGCAGCCGGTTGACGAACACCGACGCGACCATCGGCCGGTCCCGCTTCTGGCCGGTCTCCTTCTCGATGATGGAGGCCATGGTCAGCGCCTCGTAGGGCGTCTTGTACGGCAGGCCCGGCGCGCGCTTGGTCCACGCCTCCGCCAGGCGCTTCTGCATGGCCTGGTAGGCATGGCGGAACAAATCGACATCACTGCTGCCGCGTGCGAACAGGTAGGTGTCGGGGAAGAACAGGCCCTCCGGCGTGGCCTCGGTCGCGCCAATGCGGCGCATCAGCTCGGTGTCCGGCAGGCCGGCGGTCTCGTGCCGCAGCGCCGGCTCGGCGTCCACCGCCGCGCGCATCTGGCGCAGGCTCCAGCCCTCGATGACGGTGACGACGTAGTGCGTGACCTCGCCGCGCGCCATCTTGTCGAGGATCGACAGCGGGGTCGCGCCGGCCTCCAGCTCATAGCCGCCCGCCTTCAGGCTGGTCGCCTTGCCCATCGCGCGCGCCACCAGCGAAAACAGCTGCGGCTGCACATCCACGCCGCCATGTTCGAGCTGCCGCGCGACCGAGAGTACGCTCGAGTTAGGCTTGATCACCACTTCCAGCGGCGACGCCGACAGGCTCACCGGCTGCCGGGCCCACCACACCACGCCGCCCGCGGCGGCCAGCCCGACCAGGATCGCCAGCAACAGCAAGCGCTTGAGAAAAGAAAGCATCGAAATTCGGATGTTGCCCGCGGAACCGGCACCCGCCGGTCTTGCCCGCACTTGAAAGAGGGTTGAGCGCGCCCCAGATGCACGCCGAACAGCCCCATATAATACCGGGTCAATCTCCGGCCGCCTGCATACCATGAATGACGTCTTCCAGGATTTCGTCGATACGCTCAGCTTTCCCCCGCTCGACGTGCAGTTCACCCATGCCGCGCAAGGCAGCGTGCTGTGCGCGCCGACCAACCTGGCCCGCATTGCCGTCGAAGGCGCCGATGCGGCCGAATTCCTCCACAACCAACTGACCAACGCAGTCACCGGCCTGGGCCTGGCGCAGGCCCGGCCGGCCGGCTACTGCTCGCCCAAGGGACGGCTGCTGGCCACGCTGCTCCTGTGGCGCCAGGCCGATACGATCGTGCTGCAGACCGACAAGCTGGTCGCGCCCGCGATCACCAAGCGCCTGTCGATGTTCGTGCTGCGCGCCAAGGCCAAGCTGCGCCCGATGGACGAGTTCATCGCCATCACCGTCGCCGGGCCGGAGGCGGCCGATGCGCTGCGTGCGGCCGGCGCCGTGCTGCCCGAATCCGATGCGCCCTATGCGGTCGCACAGCAGGCCGCCACGGTGGGCCAGCAGGTCGGCGCGGTGGTCCGCCTGCCGGATGCCGGCAACCGGGCACGCTACCAGTGGCTGGTGCACGCGGAGCACTTCCAGCACGCCTGGAAGACGCTGTCGTCGCGGCTGGCGCTGATCGGCACCGAAGTGTGGGACTGGCTCGGCCTGCAGGCGGGTGTGCCATCGATCACGCTATCGACGCAGGAGCAGTTCGTGCCGCAGATGGTGAACCTGGAGCTGATCGGCGGCGTGGATTTCCGCAAGGGCTGCTATCCGGGCCAGGAGGTGGTGGCGCGCAGCCAGTATCGCGGCACGCTCAAGCGGCGCGGCAGCGGGCGCACGTGGATGCGCCCACCTCGGCCGGCGCCGAAGTCTTCAGCGCGGCCGACCCGAACCAGCCGTGCGGCATGGTGGTCAACGCCGCGATGGCGCCGGACGGTGGCACTGACCTGCTGGTCGAGCTCAAGCTGGATGCGCTCGACACGGTCATCCACCTGGCCACCGCCGACGGGCCGGTGCTGACGCTGCAAAGCCTGCCGTACGCGATTCCGGTCGCGGAAAGCGCCTGACAGCCGACACGCATCGCGAGCCGCCCATGGCCGACCACCTGTTCGTCTACTTCCGTATCGCCGAGCGCGATGCCGCGGCCGCCCTGCCGCGCTGGCAGCACTGGCTCGACACGGTGGAAGAGGCCACCGGCGTGTCCGGCGCGCTGATGCGCCGGCCCGAAGTGCGCGACGGCCTGGCCACGTGGATGGAGTGCTACCACGACATCCCGCCCGCCTTCGCCGCCACGCTGGCCGGCCTGTGGGAGACCGGCGGCCCGCGCGAATTCGTCGCGGGCGAGCGGCACGCCGAGTGCTTCGCCGAGTTCGACAGCAACTGACGCCGCACCTCGCCCGCAATCGTCGCTGCAAAGTTCCGGCAGGCTGCTATGCTTGGCCGGAGGCTGCGCAACGCGGGTCATCACATGGCCCCGAGCGCGCCGTGTTCACAAGGATGTTCTCATGTGCCTGATTCTCACGGCCTGGCACGCGCACCCTGCCTATGCGCTGGTGGTGGCCGCCAACCGGGACGAATTCTATGACCGCCCTGCCGCGCCGCTGGCGTGGTGGAGCGATACGCCCCACGTGCTGGCCGGGCGCGACCTGGCCCAGGTGGTCGGTCACGCGGGCACGTGGATGGGCATGACGCGCGACGGACGCTTCGCCGCGCTCACCAACTACCGCGCCCCCTCCGAGCGGCGGCCCGATGCCCGCTCGCGCGGCGAACTGGTCGCCAATTTCCTGGCTGCCGAAGACGCCTCGATTCCCGCCTACCTCGACCAGCTGAAGGCCCGCAACGGCGTCTACAACGGCTACAACCTGCTGACCGCCACGCGCGACGAACTGTGGTGGACCAGCAACCGCGCCGAGGCGCCGCGCCAGCTCGCGCCCGGCGTGTACGGCCTGTCCAACGCGCTGCTCGATACGCCGTGGTTCAAGGTGCGGCACCGTGTCGCCGCCTTCGCCGAGGCGCTGGCCGCCGACACCGGCCGCCACGGCAACGCCATCGACGTGGCGCGCTATCTCGACCTGCTGGCCGAGACGCGCGAAGCCCCCCTCGGCGCCCTGCCCGCCACCGGCGTGGCGCCGGAATGGGAAAAGCTGCTGTCGGCCGCCTTCATCCGCTCCCCGCGCTACGGCACGCGCGCCAGCACCGTGCTGCGCATCCGCCACGACGGCTGCTTCGACGTGACCGAACGGCGCTTCGACGCGCAGGGTCAGATCGGCGAGACCCGTTACCTGGGCGTGCTCGACGCGGTGACCCAGGCCGATACGCCGTAACGGCGCGCGCGCTGGCCCGGACGGGTGCGCCTGGCGATATCGGGTCAAGCCGCAGAAAGCAGCTGCGATTGCGGGGCACGACGTACCGTGCCCGAGCAGGCTCTACGGCGAAACCGCAGAGCGCAGGACCAGGCTGCAAGGTCATTCACACCAGCTTGCCCGGGTCGAAATGAGGGCCTGCGCCTCCGGAAAAAGAATGGCAGCAGGCGCCCTCCGCTACCGACCACGCTTCGCACTTGCGTGCGTTCCGCCGCCCTAAAATTCGACGCCCACCTGCGCCATCACCGCCGGCCGCTCCGTACGGAAGCCCGCCGGCTTCGACAACGGCCAGCCGAACGACAGATCGTAGTTGACCGCTGCATAGCGCCCCGACGGCACCCGGCCGCGCACCCCAATCACGGCGCCGACCAACTGCTCGCCGAGCAGGTCTCCCGCGCTCGGCCCGTGCACCTTGCCCACGTCGATACCACCGTAGATGGCTTGCCCGGCCACGCGCCACGCCAGCTCGTTGCGCCAGTACCAGCCGTCCTCCGCCGACAGCGTCAACTGGCCGTCGAAGCCGCGCACGGTGTAGCGGTTGCCGATGGTGAAGTAGTCGCTCGGCAGCACGCGCGTGCGGGCATGCTGGATGGCCCAGTTGCTGCTGAACTCAAAGACCTGGCTGGCAAGCTTGAAGGGCCAGTACAGGCTCGCATTCGCGGTTTCGATCTGCGAGCGGCCGCCGTAGGTCGCGTCGCCCACCACCACGCCCGGCACGTTGGAGTGATCCGGCAGCGTTTCGCGCCATGCGATGCCGCCATCGAGCGCCACCGGCCCGACATAATGCCGGTGCGACATCGACGCCTCATAGCCCACCACATCGCGGCGCTGCACCTCGATTTCCGTGTCGTCCAAGTAGTTGCGGTTGATCTTGCGGAAGACCTTGAACTGCGCGCCGGTGCGGGACGTGGCATCGCGATGCAGCACCCCGCTGATCCCCAGGTTCACCTCGGAGCTCTGGCCGCTGTAGACGATCGGGTCTTCGAACCCGGCCACCGTCTGGCGATAGCGCGAGCGGTTGGCCCCCACGAACACCGTCGCATAGCCGACCGGCACGCTCCAGTTGATGCTGTACGAGCGCGTGCCTTGCGTGGCCGCACCCCGGTCCGTATTGGACGACGCGGAAATCGCCAGCTGGTCATACAGATGCAGCGGCGAATCGATGACCAGCGAGCCGCTCATCTGGTACTTGCCGGTGTTCTTCAAGCCGGTGTTGTCTGCCGACAGCGTGGCGTGCCAGCGCTTGTCGGTGCCAGGCTTGAACACGATGTCCGACTCGCCGACCCGCGCGCCGGGCACGATGTCGAAGCTCGCCTCCGACTGGCCCGGCAGGCGGCGGACGGTTTCCAGCGCCTGGTCCAGATCGCGCTGGTTCAGCAGATCGCCCGGCCCCGCCAGCAGCGCCATGCGCGCCCAGCCGATGTTGTCGTCCGACGCATTGCGCACGGCGCCGATGCGGCCCGGCAGCACCTTGAGCCGCAGCGTGCCCGCGGCCAGGTTCTGCTGGGGGATCAGCACGCGCGAGGTGACATAGCCGTGCTCGATGAGCGCGTTGTTGGCCTGCAGCTCGATCGCCTCCAGCGCCTGCTTGCCCACGCATTGGCCGTTCACGGGCTGGAGCAGATAAGGCAGCCAGTTGAAGACGTTGTCTTCGAGGACGATGCCCTGGATGGGGAAACACGGTGTTTCCTTGGGCAGGGCGGACAGCGAAATCGGCTGAGCGGGTGCGGGCGCTGTGAAGACGTCGGGGCGGGCGTTGGCGCGGTCGCGGGCTTGGTCGGCTTGCTGCTCTTGCAGGCGCTGCACCTCCGGCCCCGGGCCGGTAACAGGGGCCGGAGCGACCTGGGCAAGCGCGGTCGAAGCGGCCGCTCCGAACAGAAGGACGGCCAGGCGCGAACGATGGTACGACATGGAAATGAGCGAATCGGATTGAAGAAAAAAAAAACGGAGCAGCTCGCGTGTCTTATTGCAGCACGCGCTTGCCGTAGATCCACTCGATGCTGCCGTACGGTGCGACACGGTTCAGGCTGCCCAACATCGTGCGGGCACCTTCCGCATCACCCTTGATGAACTTGGCGTAGGCGGCGCTGTAGAACAGCACTTCGCCGGAGGCCTCCTGCTGTTCCTGGCCGGGCATACCCGCAATCAGGGCCGCCAACTCCTGGCGCGTGTCCTCGCCTTGCCACAGGCGCAGCAAGGCGCCGTAGTGCCCCTTGTCGTTCTTGGCGTAGTACGCCGCCATCTTTTCAAGCTGGGGGTTGGCCAGCGCGGCGTCCTTGGCGCGGCCCATGATGTAGCGGTAGACGAGACTGCGGTACGCATAGAAGCTCTGGCCCTCCAGCGGCGCCTCGGCATCGGCCAGCGTGGCGATGGCCTCTCGCCATTGCTCCAGCTGAATATGCGCAAAGGTGGCGGTAATGAAGCCTTCGGTGAAGAAGCCCAGCGCGCTCATGCGCCGTTCCGCGCGCCCGCGCGCTCGGCGAACTTGCGGGTCGCATCCAGTTGCGGGGCCAGCAGCGCCAGGGCGCCTTGCGGATCGTTCAAGCTGAACAGAATGCCGGCCTTGGTGGCAAGAAAGTCCTTGTCCCGTCCAGGCTCGGCCAACTTCAGTGCCTCATCGATGACAGACAGCGCTTCCGCCGATTTGCCGAGCGAATCCAGCTCAGCGGCCTGCCGCCGCAGGGCCCGTGCCTTGTCGGCATTCGACTTGGCCGCCGAGCCTTCGGCCTGGGCCGATGCCAGGCGCTGTTCGTGGTCGGCAAGCAGATCATTTTCCACTGCAAGCGCAGGCAGGGCTGCGAGGGCCAGAACGGCAGCGGCGATGATGCGCATGGCGCGCAAAGAATGCGTGTGCATGGTCTTCTTCTATTGGTCAGGTGATGTCAGTTACTGGCGCGCTGCGGCACCGGGCACTTGGGAAACAGCAAACGCGACATGGGAAAAGAGCGTGAGACGGGCGCGCTCAATTGCTCCGACTGTTGATGGGCTGCGGCGCCGGATGGCATGCCTGCCAGTCGAACGGTTTCATTTGCGGCGTCACGGGAACGCCGGACGCATCGGTGATCTCGAGTTTGCAGCCGCCGGGTGCACGCGTGAAACGCAGCGTGACGTCGGCACGGTCGAAGGTATAGACGTTATTCACGAAGCAATGCCACCAACTGGCGCCGTTGTCGGCCTGGTCGAAGATGTCGATGTGCACGGGCTCGCCGCGCGGCACCTCGAATTGGACAGACTCCTGGTAGGGCATCATGCCGTTCGGCTGCCAGCCGAGTCGCTTGTTGGCCGATTCACAGACGCCGGTCGTCTCTGCGACCAGCAGGTGCGCCGTGGAGCCGTAATCGTTCTGGAAGGTGACGCGCGTGGTCTTGTCCGGAGCCAGCGCGGGCGCCTCGTACTTGCCAAAAATGAACCAGCCGCAGCCATTCAACAAGAACGTGGCGCTCAACATCACTCCGGCGTTCCGGAGGGCTTGGAAATGGTCATCATGCTTGTCGGGCGGTATGTTTATTTGCTCATGGAGAAAGTGCACCTCGGGCGCACGGTGCAGACCGTGGCCCGGGGCATCAGGGCCGCCGAGCCGCCCCCGCGAGGGATACCGGACGCCCTGATCGATACCGACAACAGGCCGGCACCTCACCGGCCTGTGTCTATGCGCTTGACGCTTACTGGCAGCTCAGCACCGCGCTGCCGCTCGTGTCGCCCGACGAAGCGGCCTTGACCGTGTAGATGAGGCCGAGCAGCGGCTTGGTCGCATCGGAACCCAGCACGCTCGAAACGAACACGGCACCGCTGCCGGCCGAGATGCTGTTGACGCCCATCGTCTTGGTCATCGTGGCGCCCTGGTCCGCACCGATGGAGTAGGTCAGCGTGATCGTGGCGCTGAGCGTGCTCTTGTCGATCGTGGCCGTGGCAGCCGTCAGCGTGCCCGGTGCCACCGACCCGCTCACCGCCGTCGGCTTCGGTGCGCCGGCCAGCGAACAGCTGAACGTACCGCCGCTCGCATTGGTCGAGAGTGTCAGCGGTTTGCCCACGACGTAATACGCGCCCTGGTTGGCGGACATGGTCGCCACGTTCTGGCCCTGACCGTTGGTCCAGCGCCCAACCTGATAATCGGCGGTGCCGGACACATCGGCAACAGTGCCTCGCGTCAGGGTCACGGCGACCGAGCCGATGTTGAACGCGCTATAGCCGCCGCCCGCGATCGCGGTCTGGCTGGAGGCTGCCGCACTGCGAGAGGTGCTCATCGGGTTCGAGCCGAACAGCGAGCTGGAGCTCCCGTTGGGGCCCATGTACATGACCGCCAGCGGATCTGCCGTCACGGCCACGGCGCTTCCCTGCACCGTGATCTGCGAGGTCTGGGTCGTCGTGCCCGAGCTGCTGCTCGACGTGCTCGCTGCACTGCTGCTGGAATCATCGCCACCACCGCCACCGCATGCGGCCAAGAGAAGGACGGAAGCCAATGCTACTGCGTGAGGTGCGTTACGGAACTGCATACAACTACTCCTTTTTGTTGTTGAAATTGATAGCGGGAGAGGCCGCTTTACGACAATGCGTTGCCTATGCCGGTGGTTGGTGGCATGGGGAACGCGGTTAAGGCGCTTTTACGAGAGAGATCGGTCAGACGCGGGCGCCGTGAGGACGTCCGGGCGGGCGTTGGCGCGGTCGCAGACTTGGTCGTTGTTGCTCTTGCCAATAGGCTTCGCTGGACGTGTCAGGAATTCTGTGTGCTGAGGTCGGTTAAAAAATCTCAGCGTAGGGCGTTGGTGAATCGTTCGCCGAAGAGGATGGCGAACTGGTTGGCCGCCTGCTTCCAAGTGATGGGCGGCATCTTCCAGTCTTTCTCGATATTGCGCAAGGCCAGGAACAGCAGCTTGCTGGCCGCTTCGTCGCTGGGGAAGTGACCCCGGTTTTTGACGATCTTGCGCAACTGCATGTGCATGCTTTCGATAGCGTTGGTGGTGTAGATGATCCGGCGCACTTCGGGTGGGTAGACGAAGAATGGGATGACCTGCTCCCATTGCCGGCGCCACATATCGGCCACCGTCGGGAATTTCCGGCCCCAATCGCTGGCTGCGAACGCCTCCAGTGCGCCGGCGGCGGCTTCGGCCGTGGCGGCCTGGTAAATCGGCTTGAGCGCGGCCGCCAGGCCCTTGCGCTCCTTCCAGCTCGCCAGGTTGAGCGAGTTGCGGATCAGGTGAACGATACAGGTCTGGATTTGCGCGTCTGGATAGACAGCCTCGATCGCTTCGGGGAAGCCTCGCAGGCCGTCAACCACGGCGACCAGGATGTCGCCCAGGCCGCGGTTCTTCAGCTCGTTGAAGACCTTGAGCCAGAATTTGGCGCCCTCGGTCTGCTCGATCCACAGTCCGAGCACTTCCTTGCGCCCGTCGGCCCGAATGCCCAGCGCGAGGTACACCGCCTTGTTCTTGACCGTGCCTTCGTCGCGGATCTTCAGGCGCAGTGCGTCGAAGTAGACGATTGGGTACATCGCCTCCAGCGGGCGTTGCTGCCATTGTTCGACCTCAGCCAGCACCTCGTCGGTGATGGTGGAGATCAGGTCGGGCGAGACCTGCAGGCCGTACAACTCTTGCAGGTGACCCTGGATCTCGCGCACACTCATGCCGCGCGCATACATGCTGATCACGTGGTCGTCGAAGCGGGGCAGCCGGCGCTGGTACTTGGCCACCAGTTGCGGCTCGAAGGTGGCCTGCCGGTCGCGTGGAATGTCCAGTTCCATCTCGCCGTTGGGCGTGAGGACGGTCTTGGGGCTGGAGCCGTTGCGGTGATTGCCGCTCCTGCCTTGCTGGGCCTCAGCAGCCAGATGGTGCGTCAACTCGGCGGCCAGCATACGCTCGGCCAACTGCTTCTTGAGCAGGCCAGCTAGGCCCGATTCGCCGAGAATCGACTCGGCGTCTTTGTTCTCGAGCTGGGCCAGCAACTGGTCGATCAGTTCGTCGGGAACAAGCTTGGGGGCCTTCGGCTTCGGGGTCTTCTTGCGGGGCATTGCTACGGTCATGGTCGATTTTGCTTACAAGCATCTCATGACCTCGGGCACACGGAAAATCTGACACGCTCGCTTCGCTCAACGAATATCTGCACCGCGCACCGTGTGCGCCCCAATGCGATTTTCCATTGCGAACAACATCACAACTCTTTAGCGAGAAGCCCCTCCAACTCGGATTGTGTCGCCTTAATCACGAAATCAAATTCACCAACTGGCAAAGTTGTTAGCTTTGTATCTTGCGTTCCTTCGGCTTGGTAGATTAACTTTGCCTCTTCTTCGCCTTCTATCAGAAAGACATTCCAAGCATTAAATATGTCCACCGGAATGCATACATCCAGACGCGCCGGCATGAAATCCAGAGAGGCGTAATCAAAGATGTCACGGTTAGTCTCTCGCAAAGCATCGAAGATAAGTTTGAATATCTTGGCCGCTGGAAGTGCAGCTAGCCGTGGACAAAAACGTTCCCCGCCATCACCAACGATGTACTTCAACTGAAAGAGCACGTCGCGCAGCGAGGCACCGGCATCGTAGTCGCCAACTCTTTCACCACCTATCCAATAGCAAAAGCGGCCAAACAACCATGCCCCCCCATGGTCATCATCGAGTTCAAACTCAACGGCGAATCGCTCTTTACTCCCGAACAGCATACTCATTTCCCCAGTAGCTTCTGAACGACATTCGGCACCTTCGACTCCGGAATAGTGCCGCTAAAGTGGACAGTTCCAACATTGTCATAGAAGTATTGATAATAGCCCTCTTTCCCCTTGGCATACCAGGTTCCCATTCCACCTCGGACCGCTCCATCCGAGTATGCGGTCTCCGCGTCAGCAGGCTCAGGCGTTTTCCTGGGGTTGTAAAGCGGGCTACCAGCGTCGTGCGCCGGGTTCGTTTTATATGGAGGCTTAACGCGAGCGTCAACATTAGGCGGACTGTACGGGCTGTCAGGTAGAGCAGGACTTGGCGTGGTCGAAAGACCGGCCCCTTGCTTCCCTCCGCCGGTAGCATTCGAGCCACTTTCTGCCGTTCGCCCGGCGCTGCTATCCGTGTCGCCCGAGGAGGCAATTGCATTGCTCGGCAAACTTGGAGCAGGTACCACATTGACCGTCGGGCAGAGCAGCCCCGGCCCACACAGCACGACGCTAGGTACAACCGTGGCACCCGCTGGCCCGCTCGGCGTTTTTGGCCCACCACTGTTTGGATCAATCTGCGGATTCGGATCTCCCTGCTGCACATCACCCGGCAGCCGCACCCGCGTATTGGCCAAGTTTCTCGGAAGATTCTTGATTTCGTCCCACAACCCTTGCGCCGCGCGCTTGGCCTGGTCAGTCTGGCCCGCAACGAAGTCTCCCGCCCTCTGCATCGGCGTGTAGTCGAACGTACCGCCCGACACCTTCTTGCTATCGACCCATTTCAACTCCGGCCCAAGGTCCTTGGCGTCCAGCTCACTAACGTAGTGCGCCAGATATTCCGGGCTTTTTGGCGAGTACTCAGCCCAGCATTGCACGCGGTAGCACGCCGCGTCGGTCAGGCGCTTTTCTGCAGCCTTGTCGCCGTTGGCCTTCGCGCGAATCAGGGCCTTTTCGTCGGGATGCAGTTGGCGGTTATAGCGATCCACGTTGGCACCCATAAACGCCCCCGAGCTCCCCCCAACCGACCCAACCGCCCCCGCAGCCACGTTCGCCACAACGTTGCCAACCACGTCCCCAGCCGCCCCGCCACCCACGGACGACGAAACCTTGTCAGCCAACGCGGTCAGCTTCGGTGCCGCGAACGATGCCGCTCCAGCGCCGACCGCGCCCCCGATCGCGCTGCCGCCGCCCAGGCCGGCCACCAGCGCGCCGCCCGCCATGTGCAGGCCGGCGCGGTATGTTCCGCCTTCCTTCCACTTGTCGGCGTCCGCAGCGTATTGTTTGGCCAGATCCTCGTTGCCGTTTTCGTGGGCCTGCTTGGCTGCGGCCTGCGCTTCGTCATGCTTGGCATTCGCGATGTCGCCGATCGCGCGGGCCACCACCGCACCCGCCGCCTGGGCCGCCGCCATCATGTCGGCCTGGTTGTTCAGCACGTTCTGCAGGTCCGGCGCCTTGCCGACCTTGCCGTTCAGGTTCTCCGTATCGCGGTTCAGGCTGCTCACGTCCTGTTTCTGGTGCGCCTGGTCGGTGATCGTGATGGTGCCCTGCGCAATGGCGCTGCGCGTGGTGGCGCTCTCGCTGCTGCTTTCGTGCTGCGCCAGCATCGGCAGGGCGCCGCCGGTGGTCTTGCCCTCATTCCGGTTGTAGGTGCTGCCGCCGTTGCCCATCGAGCCGCCCGCGCTGAACCCGACGCTGGTCGCGCTGTAGTCCGAGTGGTTCTGGACATCGCTCCAGGTCAGGGTGCCGGTGGTGAGCTGGTTCTTGTCCGGCGTGGCGGTGCTGGCGATGTACGCGCCCTTGAGGTCCGTGTTGCCCTTGACGTTGATGCCGAAACCGCCCGCGCCGGCCTGGATGCCCGTCTGCTCGTTCACGCCCGCGTAGCTGCCGCTGGCCCGGCCGCTGCTGAAGCTGAGGTTGCCGCTCGCGCCGCCCTGGCTGACGCTGAAACCGCCGCCGGCGCTCTCCTGGTGCGCGGTGCTGTGGCTGGTGTCCTGCACGCTGGCCAGGTTCAGGTTGCCGCCGACGTCGGCCACCACCTTGTCGGCCTTCACGTTCGCGCCGGCGATGTTGGTGTCGCCGCCGCTCACGATGGTCGCGGTGCCGCGCGCGTTGACGTGCGTGTTGTTCTGCGTGGAGGCGTCCGAGTTGGCGTCTCCGTGGGCCTTCGACATCGACGCCGACACGCCCCAACCGCCGGTGCCGTACGACACGCCCACGCTGACGCTCTTCGATTCGTTGGTGCTGCGGGTGGAATCCGTGTCCGTGCTGTTGACCAGGTTGACCCGGTTCTTGGCGTGCAGCAGCACGTTCTGCGCGTTGACGTCGGACCCCTGGATGGTCACGTTGCCGCTGCCGGGCGTGCCATCGCCGGTGGCCACGAACGCGGCCGTGCCGCCCGCCTTGATGTTGCTGCCGTTGTGCTGGGTGCTGTTCTCGGTGAAGGTGTTCTTGCTGGAGGTCGAGCCCCAGCTCAACTCAATCTTGGCTTCCGGCTTCTGGCCCTTGCCCAGGTTGGTCGCCGCGCCGCCCATCGAGCCGAACACGCCGCCCATGCCATCCACCGCCGCGATCGCGTGCAGCGCCGCGGCCCGGCCGTTCTGGCTGTTGCCCGCGGCATCGGACTCCTGCATGACGTTCTGGAACGCATCGAGCACGGGCGACTTGACCGCCAGCGTGAAGCCCGAGCTCTTGGTCTCGTGGGTCTCGTCGTGGTGCCGGTCGGTGCTCGAGGCATCGATGGTCACGTTCTGGCCGACGCCCGTCACGTTCTGGGTGGCCACCACGTCCGAACCGGTGAGATGCAGGTTACGTCCGGCCTGCATGTGGACGCTGCCATCGGTGCTGCCGACCAGGCTGCCTTGCGAACCGCGCACCGTATCGTTGCTGCTGTCGGTGGTCTGGTGCGTGCCGTACGAGATGCCCGCGCCCGCGCTGCCCAGGCCGGACTTCTTGACGTCCTTGTAGTGCGACTCGCTGGTGGCGGTATCCGCCGTCGCGATGGTCAGGTCGCGGCCCGCCGACAGATTCACATCTTGCGCGAGCGCAAACGAACTTGCCGCGCTAGCACCGAGGGCGATAGCGCGTGAGACAGCAGACAGCATGGCGAAGAAATGGTGGCGGGCGATCCTCAGTTACTGAGGTTGTCGAAGACCGAGTTGTAGGAAAGTCAAGAATGACAACGGGTAGAGATCGCCCCCGCTCGCCGCCGGATGGTTATTTGTTGGTTTTTGAGAAGCCCGGTCGATATTTAGGGTTCGGCATGAACTCGCCGGTCAGGTTGCCGTGTACATCAACCTTCCACGCACCGACAATCGCCTCTGGCGGAACATGTTCCGCTGGCCCATACGTTCCCTCAATTTTGTACACCCAACCGTTAGGGTTCTCTCGGGCCGCCTGTACTACGTCAGGCGTGATTTCATGTTCTGTATTGCCGTTCATCCCAAACTCCTGATCCACGCGTCATAAGAGGCTCGTTGTTCTGCCACCGTACAAACTTGCTCGATGGTTGCCGCACCAAATATGTCCACCAAATCTTCCCGAGAGGTTTGCTTCCCAGCGTGCAGCAGATAGATTTTCCGCCCCCCACCCATTTCCAAGATCATCTGCGACGGATATGCGTTCCTACGAGCACCATTGCACAGAAGAAGATAGCCATCTTGCTCAAGCCGGCGGCGACATGCCGACATCGCAGCAAACAGGTTGTCATCGGTGAACGAAAGCTCGCCAAAGCGCACGCTACGGACGCACAGCGTGACAGGCACGCCTTGCGTGAATTCGATCTCGCAAGGTTCTCGCTTACCAGAGGAGGCAACAATTCCAGCGCAAATACTTGCCATTAATACCCGAGCTCTTCGTTGGCCTGCACTCCGCAAAACTCAAAAAACAACTAACCACCCCCCCGACATAGCAGGAAGCAATTTCATTTATCCGGAGAACATTGCCAAAGTTGTATCGGCGGATATGTTGAAATAGAATTTTTTTAAATTTCCACTCTCAAATTAAGTGTTCACGAAAAATTGATTTGAAATTTGGAGCCGTAGCCGGATAGGAGTTCGGCTAGGGAATCTCTGCACAAATCCCTCGCAGATGTGCTTGCAAGAGTGAGCAGTGCAAGCGAGCATGTAGGCCATGAAACAAGCCGACCTTGGACTGAACTTGTCGACCAAACGCACGCGCAAGCGTGAGTTTCTGGAAGAGATGGCCCGTGTGGTGCCATGGGCCGATCTGGTGATGCTGATCGCGCCCTACGCGCCCGAAGGCAAGCGCGGTCGGCCGCCGTTTGCCGTGGAGACGATGCTGCGCATCCACTTTCTGCAACAGTGGTTCGGCCTGTCTGACCCGGCGATGGAAGAGGCGCTGCACGACGTGCCGCTGTACCGCGAGTTTGCGGGGCTGGACAACTGGACCACGCGGCTGCCCGACGAGAGCACGATTCTGCGCTTCCGTCATCTGCTGGAGAAGCACAAGCTGGCGGCCGAGATGCTGGCGCTGGTCAACGAGATGCTGCGCGGCAAGGGGCTGATGCTCAAGGCCGGCACGGTGGTGGATGCCACGCTGATCAGCGCACCGAGCTCGACCAAGAATGCATCGGGCGAACGCGATCCAGAGATGCATCAGAGCAAGAAAGGCAACCAGTGGTACTTCGGCATGAAGGCGCATATCGGTGTGGACGCCGAATCTGGGCTGGTGCACACAGTGCGGGGCACGGCGGGCAACGTGAACGACGTGGTCGAAGCCAACAGCCTGTTGCACGGTGAGGAAACCGATGCCTTTGGCGACGCGGGCTATCAGGGGGCACACAAGCGCCCGGATGCCAGGGCTGGCGTGAGGTGGCAATGTGGCAATGAAGCCCGGCAAGCGCCGGGCGTTGAGCAAGGACCGCCCGCTGGACGGGTTGATTGACCAAATCGAGCACGCCAAGGCCAGCATCCGGGCCAAGGTCGAGCATCCGTTCCGGGTGATCAAGAGGCAGTTCGGTTACGCCAAGGTCCGCTACCGGGGGTTGAGGAAGAACACCGCGCAGCTCATGACCTTGTTCGCGCTTTCCAATCTGTGGATGGTGCGCGGCAAGTTGCATGGAGCGACCGCATGAGCGCGCCGGCAGCGCGAATTCATGTCCTTGAGGGACGAATCATGTTTGCCGGCATGTGCGAAAGCATGGCCAAGCCGCGATGAATTGACCCCAACCATGCGCACGCGCTGGCGAGTTCTCCTCCTAGCACGGGCGCGGACGCATTGTTCAGAGCATCCCTAGTGTCGTGAGTTAGAAATTCGTTTCATCATTGTTTTTGCTGCCGGTGGTGACGAAACGCTGCTGGAAGAGGCGCTCGGATTCGCGTAGCCCCTCTTCAGTGAGGATCACGGATTTCGCTTTATTGATGGGATCGCCGATGAGGCCACGTTCATGAAGTCGGTTAAGCGTATCCCAATCGAAGCTTTTCCAGGCACGGTTGTGATCATGCAGGGTCAAGTAGAGAAGCGCGAGGACGGCATCGTCGATGGCAGCAGTGTCGATGTTCATGGTGTTCATTCCGAGGCTCTTTGGACCCGAGCGCAAAACCGCTCGAGGCTCGCGAGAATGTCATCAGCCGATTTGCTCCAGGCGAACGGCCGAGGATTCGCGTTATAGACATCGAGGTAATGCCGGATCGCTTCTTCAAGTTGCCGTGTCGAGCGATGCGTGCCACGTCGAATGTATTTCTCGGTGAGCGTAGCGAACCAACGTTCGACCTGATTGAGCCACGACGCAGAAGTCGGCGTGAAGTGAACATGGAAGCGCGGGCGACGTGCAAACCAGCTCTTAATTGAAGGCGTCTTGTGCGTACCGTAGTTGTCCATTACCAGATGCACATCCATTTCGGCAGGCACGCTGGCGTCAATCGTGCGCAGGAACTGCAGGAATTCGCTGCTGCGATGGCGCCGATGCAATTCACCGATGACTTCGCCTGTGGCGATGTCCAGCGCAGCGAACAGCGTGGTGGTGCCGTGGCGCATGTAGTCGTGAGTACGGCGCTCAGGAATGCCGTGGGCCAATGGCAGTATGGGCTGCGTGCGGTCCAACGCTTGGATCTGGCTCTTCTCATCCACGCACAACACCATTGCCTTGAGGGGCGGATCCAGGTACAGGCCGACGATATCGCGAACCTTGTCGACGAACAACGGATCGCTCGAGAGCTTAAAGGTCTCTTGCCGATGCGGCTGCAGACCGAAGGCTCGCCAGATTCGCGACACGGCTGTCTGCGAGAGTTCCATCTCCCGGGCCATCGTGCGCGTACTCCAGTGCGTCGCTCCCGCAGGTACCGATTCGAGCGTCTTCGCAATAACGGCATCGACACGCGCATCGTCAATCGTTCTGGGCGCACCGGGACGCGGCGCATCGAGCAGACCGTCGAGCCGATGTGCCACGTAGCGTGCACGCCATTTCGATACCGTTTGCTGGGTGACCCGCAGTTTCGCCGCGACTGTCTTGTTGTCGATGCCGTCGGCGCAGGTCAGCACAATCCGCGCTCGCAATGCCACCGCCTGCGCTGTCTTGCGGCGCATCGTCAGCGCCGTGAGTTGCTCGCGCTCCGTTTCGCTCAACACAAGTTCCGCCTTGGGTCTTCCGCTCATCGCCGCCTCTTCGTGTCCGTGGCATTCACTTCACGGTACTACAGGCAGCACATTATTCAATGAATTTCTAACTCATGACACTAGTTCAGCGTCGATGGTGTCGCGTGTCCAGTTGACGAAGCGACGCCAGTGATATTTGAAGTGCTTCCAGACGATCTCGATCATGTTCAGTTCGGGGCTGTAGGGCGGCAGAAAGAACAGGAGCGCTTTGTGTTCCCTGAACCAGCGGTCGCGGGTTTCCTCGCTGATGCTGTGATGAATGGCTGCGTTGTCGAGGACGATGATGGTGGGTCGGCTGTCGTCTTGCCGAATCAGCGCATCGAGAAACTGCTCGACATCGGGGCCTTTGATGCTGTGCGCATGCGCGGCGTGAATCAGGCTGTTCTGCCCGTAGTCGAACGCACCGAGCACAGAACGTCGGCAGTGGCTGTGCGGTTCAACACAATGGGGCAGCCCTCGTGGTGACCATGCGCGCTGCACAACGGGCGAAGCTGCAAAGCCAGCCTCATCGAGATAGAGGAGCCGGATGGCCTGGTCGCGCGCGGCCTGCTGGAGCTTGCCGAGCACGTCTGCTTTCACAGCGAACTCCTCTTCGCACCGTTTTTTTTGAGCGAGTAGCGGTTGCGCTTGAAAGAGAAGCCTTCGCGCTTGAGCGCCGCGCCCAGTGTCTCGATCTGACATGGCAGCGGTTGCCCATGAACTTCCTGCACGCGCTGCGCGATCTGCGCCAGTGTCAGAGATTCGGCGCGCGCAGCGTCGACCGCCGTGGCGACCATGTTCTCGGGCAGCGACCTGGGGCGGCCGCCGCCGTGACCGCTCAACAAGCCGCACACGCCGTATTCGTTCCAGGCACGCACCCAGTTGTAGGGCGACTGCACGCTAACGCCCAACCGGCCCGCGACCTTGGGGGCCGACAAACCGTCGCCGAGCATGACCATCCCCGCTGCGCGCGTGCGGATGTCGCGGTGCCGGTGATTCAGGCTCAATTGCTCCAACGTCAGCTTCTCCACTTCGCTCAACTCGACCACGCATCGCATCGGTATGCAGACCTCATCGGATTGCCTGCATGCTCAACGCCTCAACTTCTAATCCGTTTACACAGAACACTTAAACAATTCCGGATCAATAAAAATAGTGAGAGATGCCTTTCCCCTCACCACACGCCCTCACAAACTTACACTCATCTCCTCCCCATATTTATACACAACAAAATCATGAATCCTCCCGATGGCGCACTGAAATTCTGCTTGCGGACTTTTCGACAAAACGCCCGAAATCATCGCTTTATCGCAATAACTGTACTTCCCACCTCCATAAGCAGGAACACTAGATAGCAAGCATTTTTCAAGCCCATGGAAATCCACCATGATGGCACGGCTTTTGTCATCAATGTCGTCCATCGATGGCACAAAATAGCCAATGCCGTGCACCATCACAAAAACTCCATCAATATTTACTTCAGACCCTTCATTCGTAGCCAACTGCGCCAACGCCTCATCAACTTTCATAAATCACCCCAATTTAATGCGTAAACACTACTTGACCGGAAAACTTTTCGGCGAATTCCTGCCTAGGAACAAAATATTGCGTTCCGGTTCCAGGATCCCGAACAGCCACGACGGATTGCCCTTGCCGAACAGTCACACCATCGACCACAACAAAATGGCCGCCGACATTATCTAGTGTAACGCGTGCAATTGCCGCATCCCCTTTCGAGGTGGCGATAGCCAAATCATCAACGGATGCATTTAATTTCCAACTTGCAGAGCCCAATCCATTGTTGCGCAATGTCTTGGCAAGGCCAACCACGTCGGTACCGACCCCAGGGACAAGACTGGCGTCCTTTGCAAGTTGCGTTATGTTCACCCACTGACCTCTATCATTCAAGACCATTGCGCATGCAGTCGGACCACACGCAACGTTCCCAATATTGGAAACATATCGCTGATCAATAACTAGTCGATCTCCGTTTCGCGCGATAGAGTTTGTATCTGATTCAAGACTTCCCGCTGCGGCGGCATCTGCACTACCTGCGGCGCTCTGCGCACCGCCTGTCACATCACGCGCCGCATTTCCTTGCTCGGCCCCCCTTCCTGCTGCGGCCTTGGTCGCCCCATTGCCTAGAGTTTCTGCCTCACTGGATGCACTGCGTGCGGCACTTGCCTCTTGAGTAGCTTTCGCTGCTGCTGCCGTGGCAGTTACAGCAGCCCCCGTACCAGCAGGCATCGCCTCCGCCGCAGCCACCTCCCCAACATGAATACCGACCTGGTTCGCACACAAGACAAGGTTGCTTGCGCACGCACGAATGAGCGCAGCCGCTTCCGCAACGAGACTAGGTCCCGCCACCACGCCAGTAGCTAGCGCTGCCGCACCGAGACCAACTTTCGGATTCGCCACAGCACCAGGCAGCGCTCGTTGCTCAGGCGTCAACGAACCATCCTTGTTTCCATAGAGGAACGGATTGTTGTACTCAGCGGTCGTCGCGGTAAAGAGACGGCCTCCGTTCTGGCCGATGAAAGCCACGGCCGTCGCGTCACCACCTGGCCCCTTGCTGGCCACAGCGTCCACCAGTCGATAGCCGTTCGCCAACAGCATGTTTTCTGCTTGCTCCGGCGAGAGCGTCTTGCCCGTCTTGTCTGCATAGAACTCCGCAAACTTCTTCGCGTTGTCCTTCGCCCACTTGCGTTCATCCGGGTGCAACTGCCGGTTATAGCGATCCGCGGTGGCACCCATAAACGCCCCCGAACCACCCCCAACCGCCCCAACCGCCCCCGCAGCCACGTTCGCCACAACGTTGCCAACCACGTCCCCAGCCGCCCCACCGCCCACAGACGACGAAACCTTGTCAGCCAACGCGGTCAGCCTCGGTGCCGCAAGCGATGCCGCTCCGGCGCCAACCGCGCCTCCGATCGCGCTGCCGCCACCCAGGCCGGCCACCAGCGCGCCGCCCGCCATGTGCAGGCCGGCGCGGTATGTTCCGCCTTCCTTCCACTTGTCGGCGTCCGCAGCGTATTGTTTGGCCAGATCCTCGTTGCCATTTTCGTGGGCCTGCTTGGCTGCGGCCTCCGCTTCGTCATGCTTGGCATTCGCGATATCGCCGATCGCGCGGGCCACCACCGCACCCGCCGCCTGGGCCGCCGCCATCATGTCGGCCTGGTTGTTCAGCACGTTCTGCAGGTCCGGCGCCTTGCCGACCTTGCCGTTCAGGTTTTCCGTATCGCGGTTCAGGCTGCTCACGTCCTGCTTCTGGTGCGCCTGGTCGGTGATCGTGATGGTGCCCTGCGCGATCGCGCTGCGCGTGGTGGCGCTCTCGCTGCTGCTTTCGTGCTGCGCCAGCATCGGCAGGGCGCCGCCGGTGGTCTTGCCGGCGTTCGTGTTGTAGGTGCTGCCGCCGTTGCCCATCGAGCCGCCCGCGCTGAACCCGACGCTGGTCGCGCTGTAGTCCGAGTGGTTCTGGACATCGCGCCAGGTCAGGGTGCCGGTGGTGAGCTGGTTCTTGTCCGGCGTGGCGGTGCTGGCAATGTACGCGCCCTTGAGGTCCGTGTTGCCCTTGACGTTGATGCCGAAACCGCCCGCGCCGGCCTGGATGCCCGTCTGCTCGTTCACGCCCGCGTAGCTGCCGCTGGCCCGGCCGCTGCTGAAGCTGAGGTTGCCGCTCGCGCCGCCCTGGCTGACGCTGAAACCGCCGCCGGCGCTCTCCTGGTGCGCGGTGCTGTGGCTGGTGTCCTGCACGCTGGCCAGGTTCAGGTTGCCGCCGACGTCGGCCACCACCTTGTCGGCCTTCACGTTCGCGCCGGCGATGTTGGTGTCGCCGCCGCTCACGATGGCCGCGGTGCCGCGCGCGTTGACGTGCGTGTTGTTCTGCGTGGAGGCGTCCGAGTTGGCGTCTCCGTGGGCCTTCGACATCGACGCCGACACGCCCCAACCGCCGGTGCCGTACGACACGCCCACGCTGACGCTCTTCGATTCGTTGGTGCTGCGGGTGGAATCCGTGTCCGTGCTGTTGACCAGGTTGACCTGGTTCTTGGCGTGCAGCAGCACGTTCTGCGCGTTGACGTCGGACCCCTGGATGGTCACGTTGCCGCTGCCGGGCGTGCCATCGCCGGTGGCCACGAACGCGGCCGTGCCGCCCGCCTTGATGTTGCTGCCGTTGTGCTGGGTGCTGTTCTCGGTGAAGGTGTTCTTGCTGGAGGTCGAGCCCCAGCTCAACTCAATCTTGGCTTCCGGCTTCTGGCCCTTGCCCAGGTTGGTCGCCGCGCCGCCCATCGAGCCGAACACGCCGCCCATGCCATCCACCGCCGCGATCGCGTGCAGCGCCGCGGCCCGGCCGTTCTGGCTGTTGCCCGCGGCATCGGCCTCCTGCATGACGTTCTGGAACGCATCGAGCACGGGCGACTTGACCGCCAGCGTGAAGCCCGAGCTCTTGGTCTCGTGGGTCTCGTCGTGGTGCCGGTCGGTGGTCGAGGCATCGATGGTCACGTTCTGGCCGACGCCCGTCACGTTCTGGGTGGCCACCACGTCCGAACCGGTGAGATGCAGGTTACGTCCGGCCTGCATGTGGACGCTGCCATCGGTGCTGCCGACCAGGCTGCCTTGCGAACCCCGCACCGTGTCGTTGCTGCTGTCGGTGGTCTGGTGCGTGCCGTACGAGATACCCGCGCCTGCGCTGCCGAGGCCGGACTTCTTGACGTCCTTGTAGTGCGACTCGCTGGTGGCCGTATCCGCCGTCGCGATGGTCAGGTCGCGGCCCGCCGACAGACTCACATCGCCCGTGCCCGCGATCGTGGCGGCGTGGGCGGTCATGTCCCGCCCGGCCGCGACGCTCACCGTGTCGCCCGACAGCGTGGTCCCGACCGCATTGGTCTGCCCCGCCGAATCGATGGTGTGCGTGGTCTTGGTCGAGAGGAAGCCCTTTTCCGCCAGGAAGTGCTCGTCCCGCACGTCCTGATGGCTCTGGCCGGCGTTGAGATGGACGTCCCGCCCGGCCACGACCTGGATGCTGCCGGTCGCATTGGCGTACGCCGCCGTGGCATTCACGTCCTGCCCGGCGCCGATCGCGAGCTTGCCGCCGGTCTGGATCTGCGTGCCGGCATCGGCGTACGACGTGCGGTCCGAGCGGTTCTGGTTGCCCCAGTTGATGTGCTCCTCGCTCGATTGCCGCAGCGCGTTCAGGTTGACGTCGCGCTTCGCCGTGATGGTGGCGTCGCCCGTGGTGTTGATGGCCGCCGCCGTCAGGTTGGCGTCCCGCCCGGCTTGAATCGACAGCGTGCCGGCCGCAACGCTCGCCACCTGGCTGATGTTGGTGCCGAGGGTGGTGGCGTTCGCGGTGGACGTGCTGGTGCTGGTCAGGTTCACATCGCGCCCGGCGGCGAGCAGAACCTGGTCGCCCTGGATGTGCCCGCCCAGGTTGTTGATGTCCTGCGCGGCCTGCGCGAGCAGCGTCTTGCCCGCCAGCGTGCCGCTGTTGACGACGTTGTCGCCGGTGACGACCGTCACCCTGCGGCTAGCGATGGTGCCGCTGTTGGCGACATCGCCCTTGGCCTGGAACGACACGTTGTTGCCGGCCATCAGCGTGCCGCCGCCGGTGATGTCGGTGTCCTTGGCGCGCAGGTAGACCTGCGGCACCAGCACCTCCTGCTGGCTGCCGTCGGCCAGCGTCACGGTCTGCTTGACCATCCACACGATGTCGGTGGTCAGCCGCGCCATCTGCGCGTCGGTCAGCGCCGTGCCGACGTTCAGCCCGAACGCCTTGCCGGCGGCGACACCGGCAGCCAGCAGCGCCTTGTACTCGTCTTCGTTGCTGGTGTAGTCGCCGATGAAGCGCTGGCCGGTGGCGCGGATGATCTGCTGCTGGATCAGCTGCTGCTCGTAGAAGCCGTCGCCGATGCGCTTGAGGGTGGCGCCCGGGTCATTGCGGAACTGCGACAGCATCACGTCGCTGGACGTCCACTGGCGGAAGTTGGTGAAGCGCGGATCGGTTTCGACCAGCACGCGGCTGCCCGGGTCGCGGACGACACGGTACAGGGCGTTGTTGGGCAGCGTCAGGTTGGGCACCACCGTGCGGATGACAGCGCTGCTGCTCGGCGCGGTCACGGCCGTGGGGGCGGTGGTGACCGTGGCACCGGCCGGGGCTGCGACACCGGAGGTCTTGGCCTGGACGGCGGCCCCGGACGGTGCGGTCACGCTGGCGGCAGCCGGCTGCGGCACGGCGCCGCCGCCGGCAACCTGGATCGACGCGCCAGTGGGCACGCTCACGCCGGCGGCCGTGCCTTCGACCGTGCCGCCGGCAATGCGCATCTGGCCCGGCACGCTCGCGGCGGCGCCGTTCCCTTGGCCCGCGGCAGCCGACGTCGCGACCGACTTGACCGTGTGCTGGCTGTTCGGCCCGATCCCGCTGGTGGCGCTCACGTCCAGCTGGAACGTCGTCTGCACGGTCTGGCCCTGCCACGGGCTGGCGCGGTAGGCGCGGTCGCGATCGTCGACGTAGGTATAAACCGCCTGTCCCGTCGTGGTGACGGTCTGCAGGCCCGTCATCCCCACGTTGTTCGGCCGCGTGCCGAGCACCCGGCTGCCGGTCAGGTCACCGCCCGCCACGAACTGGCTCGCGACGTTGTTCACCACCCCGGCGTTCAGGGTCATGCTGCCGCCGGAGGTGATGGTGCCGGGGTCGCTCTGCGTGACCACGGTGCGCGTGATTTGCTGGGTGCCGTCGTAGATGGTGAATTGGTCGACCTGGCGCCGGCGGAAGTCGGCGTTGAAGGCGGCGATGGCGTTGTTCAGCGCCTGGTACTGCGACACGGCGGCGTCATGCCGCTGCTCCCACGCGGCATGATCGGCGTCGTACTGCCATCTGCGGCTACCGAAATACTCTTCCCGGACGGGCTCGTCCCCGACCGCTTGTGGGGGCGTGATGCCGAACACGCTCCAGATGCGGTCGGTGGTCGTATAAATGAACACCTCCGGGTAGGACTCCACCGTGCAGCTGTCGCCGTTGCAGGCGCCGCCAGGGCTGTAGGCAGCACCAATCGGGAAACTGAGCGGCGCGCCGATCATGCCGACCTGCGAAGCGCCCTTGCTGTAGTCGAACGGCGGGCCGTACCGGTTGAACGGATACTGCGTCGACGGCATCACCATGACCTTGTAGTCGTCGTCGCCGAGCCATTGCCAGTCGGCGCCGGAATGCCATTCCCCGGTGTGCTGGTGGAAGAGCCAGACCGTGGACGGGTCGATGTCCTGCGTCGAGCCGCTGAGCCGGTACGCCGTCACGTGCACGCCCGCCGAGGTCTGGTCGACCGTGGCGAAGTGATTGTTCCGGTTGTCGATTTGCGCGGCGGCGATGGTGAGGTTGGCATCGGCGTTGATGGTGGCCGAGCCGTTGGTCACGCTTTGCGCGGAGCCGGTGGCGTGGTTGCCGGCATCCAGCGTACCGCCGATGCGCAGGTTGCCCGCCGTGTAGATGAGCGCGTGCTCCTGATTGTTGAGCGCCTGCACGCCCAGGTCCATGTCGCTGCGGCTGGCGATGACGCCGGCCACGCCGCTGGCGCTCACGGTGTTGGTGACCGTGTTGGCCTGGATCGCCACCGTGTCGCCGTACAGGCGGCCGGTGTTGACCACATTGCCCGCGCGCACCACGGTGGCGCCGCCATCGATGAGGCCGTCGTTGGACAGCGTGCCCCGCGCGGTCAGGGTGTTGGACACCGCGCCGATCAGCTGCCCGCTCTGCGTGTTCGTGATGTTGTTGCCCGAGACCGCCAGGTTGCGCCCGGCGGACAGCGTGCCCGCGTTGGTCACGTTGCCCGTCGTCGTGACCGAGACGTCCTGGCCGGCGGCGACCGTGCCGGTGTTGACGAAGTCCGATTGCAGGTCGAGCGACACGCTGCCTTGCGATTGCACCGTGCCGTCGCCGCTCATGCGGCCGGCCGCGACTGCCACGCTGCGGGTGCCGTTGAGGTTGCCCCGGGTGTTGGTCAGCACCGCGGCCGCTTTCATGCCGACCGTGCCGGCCGACTGGATCGCGCCCTGCGTGTTGTCGATGATCGGTGCGGTGATCTGCGTGCTTTGGTCCGAGCGGACCACACCGGCCGTGTTGTCGAAGGACGTGGTGGCGGTCAGCGCCACGTTGGCGCCTTCCATGCCGGTGCCGGCCGTATTGGTGTTCTTGTTGAGAACCGTCGTGCCGTTGACCGACAGCGTGCCGCCCGCGTGCATCAGGCCGGCGCTGTTGTCGAGGATCGTGCCGCTCACCGTGACGTCCGCGTTGGAGGCGATCTGGCCGCCGGCATTGGTGACGGTGTCGTCGTGGATCGTCAGGGCGCCGTTGGCAACGATCTTGCCCTGGTCGTTGCGCAGCGACTGGCCTTGCACGCTCAGCGTGGTGGCCGACGAGATCGTGCCCTGCCGGTTGGCGAGCGTGCCGCTGTTGACCGACACGGCGTTGCCGATCAGCGCGCCGCTCGTGTTCGTCAGCGATTGGCTGTGCGCGGCGAGCGTGGTGCCGGCCTGCAGCACGCCATTGGCGTTGGTGAGCGTGCCGGCGCTCGCATCGAGCGCGGCCGCAGCCGCGATGGCGCCACCGGTGTTGTCCAGGGCACCGGTGCCGGTGTTGACCGTGACGTTGCGCCCAGCCACGGTGCCGGCCTGGTTGCCCAGGCTCGCCGCCGACAGCGCAATGTCCTGCGCGGCGAGCAGCTTGCCGCTGGCGTTGGCGACCGTGCCGGCACTGGTGACCGTCAGGTTGCCGCCACTGGAGCCGAGAATGCCACCGGCCGTGTTGTCGAGGCCGGCAACGGTGGCGCTGAGGTCGCCGACGGCGGCTACCGTGCCGCCCTGGTTGACCAGGCTGCCGGCCTGGATCGTCGCCGCGCCGGTCGCGGAAACCGTGCCGTGGCTGTTGTCGAGCGTGCCCGCGCCGGTATTGAGCTTCAGGTCGTGCGCCGAAATCGCGCCGCCCTGGTTGCCGAGACTGGTGGCGGTGAAGGTAGCATCCTGCGCGGCAATGAGCTTGCCCTTCGCGTTGGCGATACCGCTTGCGCTGTCGATGCTCAACTTGCCCGCGCTGGAGCCGAGCACACCCGAGGTGTTGTCCAAGCTGCCGACGTTCACTGTCACGTCGTGCGCGGCCGCCAGCGAGCCGCCCCGGTTGATGAGGTTGCCGGCCTTGACGTTCAGCGTGCCCGAAGCGGCCACCGAACCGCCGGTACTGTCCACCGTGCCCGTGCCGGCATCGACCGCCACATTGCGCGCGGAAATGGCGCCGCCCTGGTTGTTCAGACCGGTTGCGTCGAGGGTCGCATCCTGCGCGGCCACCAGCTTGCCGGCCGCGTTGTCGATGGCGCCGGCACTGGTCACGCTCAGGTTGCCCGTCTGCGAGCCGAGCGTGCCGGCAGCATTGTCCAGCTGGCCGACGTTGGCCGTCACGTCGCCCATGGCGGCCAGCGTGCCTTCACGGTTGATCAGGTCGCCCGCGTGGATCGTCGCCGTACCAGTCGCGGACACGGTGCCCTTGGTGTTGTCGACTGCACCGCCGTGCGTATCCACCACCAGGTTGCGCGCCGACACCGTGCCGCCCTGGCTGTTCAGGCTCGCGGCCCCGATCGACACGTCCTGCGCGGCCACCAGCTTGCCGCCCGCGTTGACGACATCGCCCGCGCTGTTCAGCTTCAGGCTGGCCGACTGCGAGCCAAGCGCGCCGCCGGTGTTGTCCAGACGGCCGACGTTGGCTTGCACATCCGCCACCGCAACCAGCGTGCCCCCTTGGTTGATCAGGCTGCCCGCGTCGACCGTCGCCGTACCGGCTGCGGACACCGTGCCCTTGGTGTTGTCGATGGCGCCGCTGCCGGTGTTCAGCGACAGGTTGCGTGCCGAGATCACGCCAGCTTGGTTACCCAGGCTGGCCGCGCGGAGGGCTACATCCTGCGCGGCCACCAGCTTGCCGGCCGCGTTGTCGATGGCGCCGGCACTGGTCACGTTCAGGTTGCCCGACTGCGAGCCGAGTGTGCCGCCGGTGTTGTCGAGGCGATCGACATGGGCTGTCACATCGCCCACGGCGGCCAGCATGCCGCCCTGATTGATCAGGTTGCCCGCATCGATCGTCGCCGTGCCGATCGCGGACATCGTGCCCTTGGTGTTATCGACTGCACCGCCGTGCGCATCCACCACCAGGTTACGCGCCGATACCGTGCCGCCCTGGCTGTTCAGGCTCGCGGCCCCGATCGACACGTCCTGCGCCGCCACCAGCTTGCCGCCCGCGTTGACCACATCGCCCGTGCTATCCAGCCTCAGGCTGGCCGACTGGGAGCCGAGCGCGCCCGAGGTATTGTCCAGGCTGCCGACCTTGGCCGTGACGTTGCCCACGGCCGCCAGCGATCCGTTCCGGTTGAGCAGCGCGCCGGCCGCGAGCGTTGCCGTGCCGGCAGCGGACATCGTGCCGCCACTGTTGTCGAGCGTGCCGGACCCGGTGTCGACCGACAGCGTCTGCGCCGACACCATGCCGCCCTGGTTGCCCAGGCCCGTGCCCGCGAGCGACACCGCCTGCGCGGCGACCAGCTTGCCGGCCGCGTTGTCGATGGCGCCGGTGCTGGTCACGTTCAGGTTGCCCGACTGCGAGCCGAGCGTGCCGGCAGCATTGTTCAGTTGACCGACCTTGGCCGTCACATCGCCCACGGCGGCCAGCATGCCGCCCTGATTGATCAGGCTGCCCGCGTCGATCGTCGCCGTGCCGGTCGCGGACATCGTGCCCTTGGTGTTGTCGACCGCACCGCCGTGCGCATCCACCACCAGGTTGCGCGCCGACACCGTGCCGCCCTGGCTGTTCAGGCTCGCGGCCCCGATCGACACATCTTGCGCGGCGACCAGCTTGCCGCCCGCGTTGACCACATCGCCGACACTGTCCAGCTTCAGGCTGGCCGACTGCGAGCCGAGCGCGCCGCCGGTGTTGTCCAGGCTGCCGACCTTGGCCGTGACGTTCCCCACGGCGGCCAGCGATCCGTTTCGGTTGACCAGCGTACCGGCCGCGAGCGTTGCCGTGCCGGCAGCGGACATCGTGCCCTTGGTGTTGTCGATCGTGCCGGATCCGGTGTCGACCGACAGCGTCTGCGCCGACACCGTGCCGCCCTGATTGCCCAGCCCCGTGCCGGTGAGCGACACCGCCTGCGCGGCGATCAGCTTGCCGCCAGCGCTGTCGATGGCGCCGGCGCTGGTCACGTTCAAGTTGGCTGACTGCGAGCCAAGCGTGCCGCCGGTGTTGTCGAGGCGATCGACATGGGCTGTCACATCGCCCACGGCCGCCAGCGTGCCGCCCCGGTTGACCAGCGCCCCCGCACCGATGGCAGCCGTTCCGGCGGCGGACACCGTACCGCCGGTGTTGTCGAACAGGCCGCTCCCCGTGTTCAGCGACAGCGTGCGCGCCGACACCGTGCCGGCCTGGTTGCCCAAGCTCGTTGCGTTGAGGGTGGCATCCTGCGCAGCGACCAGCTTGCCGCCAGCATTGGCGATGGCGCCCGTGCTGTTGACGTTCAGATGGCCCGTCTGCGAGCCGATGGTGCCCGCGCTGTTGTCCACCGACCCGGCCGCAACCGCCACATCGCCGACCGCCCCCAGCAACCCGCCCTGGTTGGCCACGCGCTGCGCCCCGACCTGCATCCCCGTGGCCGACCACAGGCTGCCGGCTGCGTTGTCGAGCGTGCCGCCAGCCTGGATCGCCACACGGTTGGCGGATACGGCCGCGCCTCGGCTCGACACGTCGCCCGTGGCCGACAGCGTGACCGCGCCACGCGCGTTGACGCTGCCATTGCCGGTGTCGATGCTGCCGGCGTTCACGCCGATATCCTGGCCCGCCAGCAGGCTGCCGCCATTGCGCACGGTGCCCGCCGCATTGAGCGCGACGCTGCCGGCCTGGGTCACGCCACCGTTGGCGTCGACGCCCGCGCCGATGGTGCCGGTGTTCGCGATCTGCGGCCCCGCGATCGCCACGTTGCCGCCGGCAACCACGCTGCCCGTATTGGTCGTGCCGCCGGAGATGGACACATTGCCCGGCGTGCTGATCGCCCCCTGGTTGGTGACGTTCGGCGCGGCCATCGCCAGATCGGCGGCACTCTGCACGCGGCCGGTGGGCGTGATGGTGACGTCGCCATTGGCCGACAGGTCCAGGCGCCCGGTCAGCGCGGCCAGGTTGCCGCCGATGTTGACGCCGAGGCCGCGCTCGGTGCCGATCAGCCGGGTCGCGCCACCGCCGAACATGCTGCCCAATTGCCCGACATCGATGGCCACCTGCGGTGCCGGCCCCGTGCCTGCAATCGCCGTGGGCGTGACGCTGCCATAGTCGACGCTGTTGGCGCCGGCCACCGCGTTGAGCCGCTCGGCCCACACGGCGCCATTGATGGCCATGGCGCGCGACAGCAGGTCGAGCTGCGCGCCGCGCGCATCGAGCCCCGCGCCGTTGACGGTGATCTGGCCCTGCTGCACGGACAGGCTGGAGATGTTGCCCAGCGCATCGAAGTTGGGCGTGCCGGTGGTCAGCGTCACGCGCGGCGCCTGCAGGAATGAACAGCCCGCACAGACGATACCTGCGGGATTAGCAACGATGAGGGCAGCCCGACTGCCCGCGATTTCCGTCGGCCCCGCCAGCGTGGACGGATTGCCGCTGGTGACCTGGTTCAGGATCACGCGCGCGCTGTTGTTGCCCAGGAACGGGTTGCCCTGGACCCAGCCGGCAATCTGCGTCTGCGAGTTCTGGCCGCTGTTGTTGAGCACGACGCCAGCCTGACCGACGTTGTAGTGCGTGAACGCATTCGAACTGACACCAGCGGCCGAGGGTGCATTGATGTTGATAACCGGGGTGCCGTTTGCCGCCACACCAACCACCGGGTGCGGCCCGGGAACGCTGCGATCCGGCGTCAGCGATTGCGCGTTCAAGCCCGGCGCTGCCAGCGCCGCTGCGGCGGTCAATGTCAGCGCGGACGCGCGCCGACGGCTCGCCCGGCTGCCTGCGCCGCGCCCCTTGCCCGTGCTCCTGGCCGACTCCTCCACGGCAACCAGCATGCCCCGTGCGGCGTTGAAGACGGTTCGATAGCACTTCGCGTTCATGACAACCCAGGCTTTGCAATTTTTACCAAGGCCGGGATTCTAAGCGACGACTACCTCATATAAGTTACTAAAAATTCACTTTTTGAACATTTTTGAGGAAACCATTGATCACATCAACATTGAGCGACCTAGTTGTTGCAGAACCCTGATCATTAGGGCCAGCCCAGCGGGCAATGCCGTTCAGCTCAAGCAAAACAGGCCGCTCCGACGTCGATCGGAGCGGCCTGTTTCCAGGTTGTTGACTCGGTTCGCGTTGCCGCGAGCCGGCCAGGTCATGCTGAACCGAAGGGCATGATTGCCAGGAAGAGGCCACCACCCAGCCCCGATCCCAAACAGATCGCCGCCATCCTCGGCACAGCCATTGGGCTCACAGCACGCGGCGCATGGTCCGGTGCGGAATGCCGGCCTCCTCGAATTCCGCCCCCTCGGGCGTGAAGCCGGCGCGCGCATAGAACGGCATGGCGTGGGTCTGCGCGTTGAGGATCAGTTGCGTGTAGCCCAGCGCGCGGGCCTTGTCGATCAGCGCTTGCAGCACGCGCGCGCCGATGCCGGTGCCGCGCGCCTCCTTGCGCACCGCCATGCGGCCGATGTGGCCGTCGGGCAGCAGCCGGCCGGTGGCCACGGCGCGGCCCGAGGCGTCGCGCGCCACGGCGTGCCAGGATCGGGCATCGTCGTCGTCCCATTCCAGTTCGACGGGCACGTTCTGCTCGATGACGAACACGTCGTAGCGGACGGCGCCGGCCTCGTCGTGCAAGGCGTCCCAGCGGTCGACTTGTACCGTGGCGGGCGGGTGGGCAGATTCGGGAGGGGTCATGTTTCGGGCTTCAGGACTTCAAAATCGACGATGCGCTCGCGCAGCTTGGCGGGCAGGAGCACGGACGTCTGCGTGGCCGGATCGGCGCACACGTAGATGACCTCGCCGGTGACGAGGTGCGTTCTGTCATCGCCCTCGCCGCGATAGATCTCGATGATAAAGCGCAGGCTGGAGCGGCCCAGGCGCGCCACGCGGCAGCGCAGGTCGAGCACGTCGTCGAAGCGCGCGGAGGCGTGGTATTCGAGCGTGGACTTGACCACGTAGAAATCGACGCCGAACGCCTCCACCACCTCGGTCGGGTAGCGCACGCCGATGGCACGCCAGTACTCGGTGATGCACACGTCCGCATACAGCAGGTAGTGGCCGTTGAAGACGATGCCTTGAGCATCGACCTCGGCCCAGCGCACGCGCAGCGGCGTGCCGTGGCGGAAATCCTCGATCGCCATGGGCGGGGCTCCTTCCTCTCTCCTATCCGGCCTGCGTGCCGAAGGCGCGGCGCAGCGCTTCGGCGGCCTCGTAGTGGGCGTCTTCGACCGCGGGCACGAAGCGGCCGAGCTTGAAGAAATCGTGGATCATGCCCTCGTACAGCTTCAGCGTCACCGGCACGCCGGCCGCGCGCAGCTTGTCGGCGTAGCCGATGCCGGCGTCGCGGATCGGGTCGAAGCCCGCCACGGCGATCCACGCCGGGCACACGCCCCGCACGTCGGCGCCCTGCCCGCCGCCGTCCAGCGGGGCGAAGCGCCAGTCGTCGCGGTCGGCGTCGCTGCGCAGGTACTGGGCGAAGAACCAGGCAATCATGGCCTGCGTCAGCAGGTAGCCTTCGGCGAAGGCGTGGTGCGATGGCGTGGTTTCGCGCGCGGTGGTGCCGGGGTAAATCAGCAACTGCAGTACGGGCGCCAGGCCGCGGTTGCGCGCCTCGATGGCGGTGATCGCCGCCAGCGTGCCGCCCGCGCTGTCGCCGCCGAAGGCGATGCGGGCCGGATCGGCGCCGATCGTGGCGGCCTCGTCGAACACCCATTGCAGCACATCGAATGCGTCGTCGGCCGCGGTCGGGAATTTCCAGTCGGGGCCGAGCCGGTAGTCGACCGACAGCACCATCGCCCCCGACTTGGCCGCCAGCGAGCGGCACAGCGCGTCGTGCGTCCGGATGCTGCCGACGGTGAAGCCACCGCCGTGGAAATACACCAGCAGCGGCAGCGGATCGGCCCAGCTCGCCTCGCGCGCGGCGTAGGTGCGCACGGGAATCGCGTAGCCGTCGCGCGCGGGCACGGTCAGGTCGTGCACGTGGTCCAGCGGGATAGGCGGGATATCGACGATGGGACTGCTTTTCTCGTAGGCGATCTTGGCGTCGGCGGGCGCCAGGTGGTGCAGCGGCGGGCGCTTGGCACGCGCCACCAGATCAAGCAGTTGAGCGACGTGCGGGTCGAGGGACGGCATGGGACGTAACTGAACGATCGTTCTTATTTGACTATCATCGGAGTATCCATTGAACCACGTCCGCAAGACAAGACGGACGCGCCCGGAGACCCCCCATGGCCCTGATCTTCTACCTCACCCACGTCCACCTCGGCTTCGGCACGCTCGGCGAGCTCGGCAGCGAATGCGCGCGGGTCGGCATCCGCCGGCCGATGGTCGTCACCGACCGCGGCGTGGCGGCCGCCGGCCTGGCCCAGCGCGCCATCGACGCCACCGGCGGCCTGCCCGTCAGCGTGTTCGACGAGACACCGTCCAACCCCACCGAGGCGATGGTCAGGAAGGCCACGGCGCAATACCGGGACGCCGGCTGCGACGGGCTGATCGCCATCGGCGGCGGCTCATCGATCGACCTGGCCAAGGGGATCGCCATCGCGGCGACGCACCCCGGGCCGCTCACCGCCTACGCCACCATCGAAGGCGGCGCCGGCAAGATCACCGACGCGGCCGCGCCGCTGATCGCTATCCCCACCACGGCCGGCACCGGCAGCGAAGTGGCGCGGGGCGCGATCCTGATCCTGGAGGATGGGCGCAAGCTGGGCTTCCACTCCTGGCATCTGCTGCCGAAATCGGCCCTCTGCGACCCCGCGCTCACGCTCGGCCTGCCGCCCATGCTGACCGCCGCCACCGGCATGGATGCCATCGCGCACTGCATCGAGACCTTCCTCGCGCCGGCCTTCAACCCGCCCGCCGACGGCATCGCGCTCGACGGCCTGGAGCGCGCCTGGGCCCACATCGAGCGCGCCACGCGCGACGGCGCCGACCGCGAAGCCCGGCTCAACATGATGAGTGCCTCGATGCAGGGTGCGATGGCGTTCCAGAAGGGGCTGGGCTGCGTGCATTCGCTGTCGCACCCGCTGGGCGGCGTGAAGGTGGACGGCAAGACCGGGCTGCACCACGGCACGCTCAACGCGGTGGTGCTGCCGGCGGTGCTGCGCTTCAATGCGACGGCGGAATCGGTGGTGCGCGAGCATCGCTACGCCCGCATGCGCCGCGCGATGAACCTGCCGGCCGACGCCGACCTCGCCCAGGCCGTGCACGACATGACCGCGCGGCTGGGCCTGCCCACCGGCCTGCGCCAGATGGGCGTGCCGGACGACGCGCTGGAGCACGTGGTGCACGGCGCCCTGCTCGACCACTGCCACAAGACCAATCCGCGCGAAGCCACGGCGGACGACTACCGCCGGATGCTGGCCGAGTCGATGTAGCCGGCGGCGGCTGCGGCGGCTATTCCACGAACGGCCGGATCAGCGCCGTGATGCGCTCCGGCTGTTCGTGCACCACCCAGTGCGTGCCGTTGGGAATGCGCTCGATGCGCAGGTCGGGAATGAAGCGCTCCAGCCCGTTGAGGAGCGCGGCCGGCAGCGCCATGTCCTTCTCGCCCCAGATCACGAGCGTCGGCACCGTCACGACGAAGGCTTCGGGCGGCATCTGGTCGATGCGCACCGGTGCCTGGCCTTCGGCCGGCGGGTGCAGCGGCGAGGCCCGGTAGTAGTTGATCCCGCCGGTCAGCCCGTGCGAGCCGCCCTCGCCCGGCCGGCTCCAGGCGGCGTGGTAGCGCGCGCGCACGTCGGGGGTGAACCACTCGGCCACCGGCTGGCCCATGCCGTTGAAGAAGCCTTCGAGCTTGTCGAAGCCGTCGGCGGCCAGCACGTCCTCCACCCCCGGCTGGCGCAGCCAGTTCATGTAGGCCGACGCGGCCTGCTGCCCCGGGTCGCTCAGCAGCGCGTTGGCGAACACCCACGGATGCGGCGCATTGACGATCACCAACCGCGCCACGCGCTCGGGATGCTGCATCGCCAGGTTCCAGCAGATCGCCCCGCCCCAGTCGTGCGCGACCACGATGGCGCTGTCATAGCCCAGTGCGGCGATGAACTGCTCAAGGTCCTGCACCAGCGGCTTGGGCCGGTAGGCATCGACCTCTGCGGGCTTGCTCGACAGGTTGTAGCCGCGCATGTCCGGCGCCACCGCAAAGTGCGTGTCGCCGAACGCCGCGAGCTGCGCCTCCCACGCGTACCAGAACTCCGGAAAGCCGTGCACGAACAGCATCAGCGGCGCACCGCGCCGGCCGGCGCTGGCGTAATGCAGCCGCGTACCGTTGGGCAGATCGGCGAACTGCGGATGCGTGATGGTGGCGACGGGGGTGGCGGTGGCTGCGGTCATATCGATCTCCAGGTTCGGGGGGCGTCAGCAGGCGGCGTGTCCGGTCATCCGCGCAGCGACTCGACCAGGCGCGCCCGCACGTCCGGCTTGTCCTCGAACGGATCGGACGGGTTGCGCTGCGAGACGATGTCTTCAAAGCGGTGCTGCACCGGCGCCAGCGCGTGCGGATGCGAATAAATATAGAAACGTTCGTCCCGGATGGCATCGAACGTCATCTGGCCGACCTGCTCGGCGGTCACCTTGCCGGAGCTGACGGCCTTGTCGGTCATGGCCTGGGCCACCAGCTGCGACCGGGTGGGCGGCGCGGCATTGGCCAGGTCCTGCGGGCGGTTGCGGTGCGACTGCGTGATGCCGGTCGGCACGAAATACGGGCACAGCACCGAGCAGCGGATCTGCTCCGTCACCAGGCTCAGGTCCTGGTAGAGCGATTCCGTCAGCGCCACCACGGCGTGCTTGGAGACGTTGTAGATGCCCATGGCGGGCGCATTGAGCAGCCCCGCCATCGACGCCGTGTTGACGATATGGCCCGCGTAGGACGGGTCCTTCGCGGCCTCGGCCAGCATCAGCGGCGTGAAGATGCGCACGCCGTGGATCACGCCATGCAGGTTGACGCCGAGCACCCAGTCCCAGTCCTGTTGGGAGTTCTCCCAGATCAGGCCGCCCGCCCCGACCCCGGCGTTGTTGAACAGCAGGTTGACCTTGCCGAAGGCCCCGATGGCCGCATCGGCCAGCGCCTGCACGTCCGCCTCCCTGGACACGTCGACGCGCACGCCGATGACCTCGACGCCCTGCGCCCGGAACCCGGCCACGGCGGCATCCAGCGCGTCCTGCTGGATGTCGGCCAGTACCAGCTTCATGCCCAGCCCGGCGCCGAGCTTGGCGAATTCCTTGCCGAAGCCCGAGGCCCCGCCCGTGATGACGGCCACGCCGCCCGCGAATTGCTTCATACGTGTCTTCCTCGTGTTGTCGTCATGGACCCGGATGGTGTTGTGGAAAGCGATCGGCACGGCCGGGTCAGCCGGCCGGCTCGACCTTGCGCACCGCATAGCCGACGCGCGGGAAATGCACCACCACCTGGCCGACGCGCGGATCGTCGCGCAGCACGCCGACGGCATCGCGCGTGGAGACGACCAGCTCGCCTTCGACCGGATCGATGGCGTAGTCGGTGGCGGCCACCGTCACGCGCGTGCCCTTGGGCAGGCCGTAGCGTTCATCGAAGCCGGCCCCGGCGTCGGTCAGCGCGCGCGGCGTGGCCGCCCGGGCGATGCCCAGCGCCTCGGCCGGCGTCATCGGCTGCGCCTGCGCGTGGCCGAAGCCGGCGACTCGGTGCATCCAGGCCACCACCTCCGGGTGCGCGTCGAGGATGCCGGCCACCGCGGTCGCGCGGCGGATGAACCACAGGGCGTGGTAGACCGAGAAATCGGCGATGGTCGGCTGCTCGCCGAACAGGAAGATGTGCTCGCCGGTGGCGAACTGGCGCTCCAGCTGCGCCAGGAAGACGTGCAGCATGGCCACCGCCTCCGGCAGCGGCGTGCGCAGCCCTGTGCCGCCCGCGCGCATCGCCTTGCGGTCTTCAATGAAGGCCTTGGCGAAGTCTTCCGGCAGGCCCGCCATCAGGCTCTTGAAGCCCTCGGGCTGGCCGACGAACGCGGCCGCCGCCCAGAACAGCGTGGTATCGGCCCACTGCGCCATGGCAAATGCCGCCGCCGCACGATCGGCCGGGTACAGCGTCGGCACCGGATGAATCGACTCCAGCACCTGCGCGATCAGCGCCGTATCGCAATAGATGTCCGCGCCGATCTGCAGGAACGGCGTGCGCCGGTAGCCGCCGGTGAGCGGCATCACCTCCGGCTTGGGCAGGATCACCGGTACCGTGACGGCCTTCCACGGCTGGTCCTTGTAGCCGAGGATCAGGCGCACTTTCTCCGAGAACGGCGAGGTGGCGTAGTGATGCAGGATCAGGTCCGTCATGGGGGCTCCGAGGGTCGCCGTTCAGTCCAGCAGATCGGGTTGTTCCTTGACGATGCGCGCATACAGCGGCTGGAACTGGAACCACCCCGCCTGCGCCGTGCCGACAATGGAATACGCCTGCCGCGCCGCCGCCTCGGAAATCAGGCGCAGCGGCTCGCTGGTGCGCGCGGCGGCGGCCTCGGCCAGCAGTTGCACCTGGCACGAGCGTTCCATCGTGATGAACCACCAGGCCGCCTCGTCCACCGTCTTGCCGACCGTCAGCAGGCCGTGGTTCTGCAGGATCACAGCTTTGTTGCCGCCGAGCGCCTGGGCAATGCGCTGGCCCTCGTCCAGCTCGACCACCACGCCGCCGAAATCGTCGTACAGCGCGTGGTCTTCGTAGAAGGCGCAGACGTCTTGCGTGAGCGGATCGAGCTTGCGGCCGAGCGTCGACCAGGCGCGCCCGTAGGTGCTGTGCGAATGCGCCGCCGCCACCGCATCGGGCCGCGCCTGATGCACGCGCGAGTGGATAGCGAAGGCCGCCGCGTTGACCGGGTAATCGCCCTCCACCACGTTGCCATGGTGATCGCAGCGGATCAGGTTGGACACCGTCACCTGGCTGAAATGCACGCCGAACGGGTTCACCCAGAAACTGTCCGGGTACTCCGGATCGCGCGCGGTGATGTGCCCGGCCACACCCTCATCGAAACCGAACCGTGAGAACAGCCGGAACGCCGCCGCCAGCCGCTGCTTGCGGTGCAGGCGCTCCTCCGCCACGGTGTCGAACCGGGGCGGACGCGGCAGGTTGCGGTACTTCTCGCGGACCTCGGGGCTGAGGTTGGCCGCCATCTCCTCGGGCCGCTTGGCCTGTGCGGTGTCGGGTGCGTTCATGGTGTCTCCTTCGCGCTGTCGTCGTGGGTGGGGCCATTCTGTTGCGGCCCGCGCCCGGCGGACTGCCAACGGCCCAGCAGTCCGCCCACTTCGTCCGCCCACTTCCCAACTTAGACCAGCTTGACCAGCTGCTTGCCGAAATTCTTGCCCTTAAGCAGGCCGATGAAGGCCTCCGGCGCGCTCGCCAGCCCCTGCGCCACGCTCTCGCGGAACTTCAGCTTGCCTTGGGCCACGCTGCCGCCCAGCTCGCGCAGTGCCTCGGGCCACACATCCATGTGCTCGGACACGATGAAGCCCTCGACGGTCAGGCGCGAAACCAGGATCAGCTGCGGGTTCTGCAGCGGCAGCGGCTGGCCGTCATAGCCGGCGATCATGCCGCACATGGCGATGCGGCCGAACGGGTTCATGCGGCGCAGCACGGCGTCCAGGATGTCGCCGCCGACGTTCTCGAAATAGGCATCGATGCCGTCGGGCGTGGCCTCCTTGAGCATCGCGTAGAGCGCCTTCGGATCCTGAGCGGCCTTGTAGTCGATGCAGGCATCGAAGCCCAATTCGTTGACGACGTAATCGCATTTGTCCTTGCCGCCGGCAAAGCCCACGGCGCGGCAGCCCTTGAGCTTGGCGAGCTGCCCGACCACGCTGCCGACCGCGCCGGAGGCCGCGCTCACCGCCACGGTCTGGCCGGGCTTGGGGTGCATGATCCGGTTCAGGCCGTACCACGCCGTCACGCCCGGCATGCCGACCGCGCCCAGGTAGGCCGACAGCGGCACGTGGCGCGTGTCCACCTTCTGCATGCCGCGCCCGTCGGAGATGCCGACCTCCTGCCAGCCGAACATGCCGATCACGTTGTCGCCCACGGCATACGCCGGGTTCCGGGACGCTTCCACCACGCCCACCGTGCCGCCGATCATCACCTCGCCCAGCGGCTGCGGCTCCGCATACGATTTGCTGTCGTTCATGCGGCCGCGCATGTACGGATCGAGCGACAGGAAATGGTTGCGCACCAGCACTTGGCCATCCTGGAGCTCGGGGATCTGCGCCGTCTCCAGCCGGAAGTTGTCCGGCGTGACGGCCCCCTCCGGACGGGAAGCCAGAACGATGCGTTGATACGTGTTCGACATGAGTAGCGCTCCTAGAGATCGGGATTGGGTCACTTGTGCTGCATCAGGAAGTCGGCCAGCGCGCGGTAGGCCCGGTGCGTGACCGGGTCGTTGACGGCGTTGGCGGCAATCGGGTGCGAGGCATAGCGCACGATGGTCATCTGCGCCACGGGATCAATATAGATGCGCTGGCCGTGAATGCCGCGCGCCTCGAACGTGTGGTGGTCGTCGCCGGAGACCCACCACATGTCGCGGTACGAATAGCCCGGCAGGGTTGCTTGGCCGGCCTGGGCAAACTTGGCCGGATCGCCGCCACGACGGATATCGTCGATGACGGCCCTGGGCAGGATCTGGCGGCCGTTGAAGCGGCCGTCGTTGCGCAGCATTTCCGCAAAGCGGGCGAGATCGGCCAGCGTGGTGTTGAGCCCGCCGCCGCCCGACTCGGTGCCGATGCTGTCCAGCGTGAAGTACGCATCGCCCTGCGCGCCCATCGGCTGCCAGATGCGCGCCGACAGCAGCGCCGACAGCGACTGGCCCGAGGCGCGCCGGACGATCCAGGCCAGCACCTCGGCGTTGACGGTTTTGTAGGCGAAGGCGGCGCCATGCTCGCCTTCCTTGCGCAGCGTCTTC
Source organism: Ralstonia pseudosolanacearum (assembly GCF_024925465.1). Taxonomy (NCBI): domain Bacteria; kingdom Pseudomonadati; phylum Pseudomonadota; class Betaproteobacteria; order Burkholderiales; family Burkholderiaceae; genus Ralstonia; species Ralstonia pseudosolanacearum. Next base: position 2,170,735 of record NZ_CP103852.1, read on the forward strand.
AGGTAGTCGTAGAGGTTGGCCGGACCGGTATCGCCGGCCGGGCGCGGCAGCATGCCGCCGGCGCGGGCGTAGCGCCACACGTCGGCATCGGGATCGGCGTAGTTCTCGGAATAGCGCACGCCGACGGTCATGTCCATCACCTGGCGCACGGTGGCGTCGCTGTAGGCGCTGTCCTTGAGTTCGGGCACGTACTGCGTGACGGGCGCGGCCGGGTCCAGCCTGCCGTCGGCCGCCAGCATCGCCGCCAGCGTGCCGACGAACGATTTCGTCACCGACATGGCGATGTGCGGCGTGTGCGCGTCCAGCGCGCCGAAATAGCGCTCGTAGACCACCTGGCCCCGGTGCATGACGAGGATGCCGTCGGTATACGTCAGCGCCAGCATGTCGGCGAAGGTGCGGCGCTGGCCGTCGGCGTCGGTGAAAGGCACGCCGCCGAGGTCGCGCGCCGCGCGCGGCAGCCGGCTGACCGGGCCGTCGCCGCGCCACACGGTGCGCGTCGGCACGAACTCCCGCATGTGGCTGAAGCTGTAGCGCGTGCGCGGAAACAGGTTGCCGGCCAGATCGAAGCGGATGATGCGGTCGGGCGCCGGCGGGAACCCCTGCATCCAGCCCATCCGGACCGGGTCGGACTCGGCGGCGGTCAGCGGCCGCTGCTCCGGCACGACCGGAGCGGGCGGCACCGGCGGCACCTGCGCGGTGGCCGGCACCGGCGCGCCGGACGAGGCGCATCCTTCCAGTGGCATGGTCAATCCTGTGCAGCAAAGCAGCATGGCGGCCAGGGCCGGCAGGCGCGAACGCCGCCGCGCCGTTCCCTCTGCCTGCGCGGTCTGATGCATCGTGTCCTCCGTTCCTGCCGGTCTTGTTCGGGTCCGGGCCATGCCCGGCGTGCAAAGGGTCCTGCTGTCGCGCCGGAGACTCAGCCGTCCGCGCCCGGCTCCGGGGTGCGCGGCGGCGGCATGCGCTTGACGAACTTGAACGTGCCCGAGCCGCGCGCCACCAGCTTGCCGTCGGCGTCGCGCACCTCGCCCTCGCAGAAGGCCATGGTGGTCGACTGGTGCACGCAGCGCGCATGGGCCCGCAGCGTACCGCGGCCGGGCTGCATGAACGCCGTCTTCATCTCGATCGTCACCACGCCGCGCCCGTGCGTGTCGGCCGAGCGGCCGGCCATCGCCATCGACACGTCGAGCAGCGTCATGGTGACGCCGCCGTGCGCCATCTCCCAGCTGTTCATGTGGCGGTCTTCGAGCGGCAGCTCGACGATGCCCTCGCCATCCGCCACCTTCAGGCAGCGCACGCCCAGCCATTGCAGGAAGGGGATGTTGATCGGGAAACCTTGGTTGTCTGTGTTCATGCTGCGTCCATTCAATGCCGGGCAGCCGGCATTACACCACGCTCACGCCGCCGTCGACCGCCAGGATCTGCCCGGTGATGTGCTTGGAGGCGTCGGAAGCGAACAGCGCGGCCACGCCCTTGAGGTCCTCCTCGTCGCCGAGGCGGTGCAGCGGGGATTTCTCGGTCAGCTTGTCGACGCCGAGCGTCTCCAGCGAGCCGCGCGTCATCTTGGACGGGAAGAACCCCGGGGCGATGGCATTGACGGTGATACCGTACTTGCCCCACTCGCCCGCCAGCGCACGCGTGAAATTGACCACGGCGCCCTTGCTGGTGTTGTAGGCGATGGTATCGAGCGTGCCCGGCGGGTTGCCCTTCAGGCCGGCGATCGACGCCACGTTGACGATCTTGCCGTACTGGCGCGGAATCATCGAGCGCTTGCCGATCTGCTGCGTGAGCAGGAACAGGCCGCGGATGTTCAGGTTCATCACCTTGTCCCAGGCTTCGACCGGGTGGTCCTCGGCCGGCGCGCCCCAGGTCGCCCCGGCGTTGTTGACGAGGATGTCCACATGACCAAGCTTGGCGAGCGCCTCGTCGGCCAGGCGCTGGATATCGGCCTCCACCGCGCCGTCCGCCGCGATCCAGTCGGCCGCGATGCCCAGCGACTGCAGGTGCGCCTGCGCGTCTTTCAGCTCATCGGCCTTGCGCGCCGACAGCACGATGCGCGCGCCCTGCTCGCCCAGCGCCTCGGCAATCTGCAGGCCCAGCCCGCGCGAGCCGCCGGTGATCAGCGCGGTCTTGCCGGAGAGGTCGAAAAGATGCTTGAGCGTGCCCATGTGTGTCTCCCGTGTCGTTTCGTTGTGTGGCATGGAACGTCGGAACGTTGGAACGTCAGAACCAGGCGTCCTGCATGTCCAGCGTGGTGGTGTCGAGCGAGGCCAGCAGCGCCAGTTGCGGACCGGTCTTCGGCAGCTCCCACTGGAAGAAATAGCGCGCGGCCTGCAACTTGCCGCGATAGAAGCCGGCATCGTCGCCCTGGGCGCCAGGCAGGGCTCGCGCGGCGGCGAGCGCCTGCTCCAGCCAGATCCACGCGATGACGACGTGGCCGAATGCCTCCAGGTAGACCGAGGCATTGGCCAGCGTCACACGCGGATCGCCCGCCGCCCACAGCTGCTGCGTCACCTTGGCCAGGCTCTGGGCGGCCATGCCGAGCGCGCGGCCCCAGCCGGCCAGCGCCGCATCGCCGCTGTCCAGCGCCCGACCCACGGTGGCTTGCACGCGCCGGCCCAGCGCGGCGAAGGCGGCGCCGTCCTGCATCACCACCTTGCGGCCGAGCAGGTCCAGCCCATGGATGCCGTGCGTGCCTTCGTGGATCGGGTTCAGGCGGTTGTCGCGATAGAACTGCTCGACGTTGTACTCGCGCGTGTAGCCGTAGCCGCCGTGCACCTGGATCGCCAGGCTGTTGGCCTCCAGGCACCACTGCGACGGCCAGCTCTTGGCGATCGGCGTGAGGATGTCGAGCAGCAGGCCGAGCGTGGCGCGCGCGTCGGCGTCAGTCTCACCGCGCGCCTCGTCGACCAGCTTGGCGCAATACAGGTTCAGGCCGAGCGCGCCTTCCACGTAGGCCTTCTGCGCCAGCAGCATGCGGCGCACATCCGCGTGGTCGACGATGCGGACCTGCGGCGACGCGGCATCCTTGCCGGCCGGGCCGATCGGCCGGCCCTGCGGGCGATTGCGCGCGTAGTCCAGCGCGTGCAGATAGCCGGTGTAGCCCAGCATGGTCGCCCCCATGCCGACGCCGATGCGCGCCTCGTTCATCATGTGGAACATGCACGCCAGCCCCCGGTGCGGCTCGCCGACCAGGTAGCCGATGGCGCCGGCGCGCGGCTGGCCGTCCGGCCCCTTGGGGCGGAACTGCGTGCCTTCGCCGAAGTTGAGCAGACAGTTGGTGGTACCGCGGTAGCCCATCTTGTGGTTCAGCCCGGCGAGCGCCACGTCGTTGCGCTCGCCCAGCGCCCCGTCCGCGCCGACGAGAAACTTGGGCACGATGAACAGCGAGATGCCCTTCACGCCCGGGATCGGCTTGCCGTCCGGGCCGGGAATCTTGGCCAGCACCAGATGCACGATGTTGTCCGACAGCGCGTGCTCGCCGGCCGAGATCCACATCTTGTTGCCGGTCAGCCGGTACTGCGGCCCCAGCGGCGATTCGCCCTCGTATTCGGCACGCGTGGCAATGTCCGACAGCGACGACCCCGCCTGCGGCTCCGACAGGCACATCGTGCCGTAGAAACGCCCCTCCAGCTCGGGCTGCACGAACGCCTCGATCTGCGCGGGCGTGCCGTGCGCCAGCAGCAGGTTGGCATTGCCGATGGTCAGGAACGGATAGGAACTGGTGCCGGCATTGGCCGCCTTGAAGAAACCGAAGCCGGCCTTCTCGACCACGGTGGGCAACTGCATGCCGCCGCGTGCGAAGTCCTGCCCCGCGGCCATCAGACCCGCCTTGTTGAAGGCGTCCAGCGCCGTCTTCACCTCGGGAATGATGTGGACCGTGGTGCCGTCGAAATGCGGCTCCTGCTGGTCGTTCTTCTTGTTGTGCGGCGCGAACAGGTCGGTGGCGATGCGCTCGCAGGTATCGAGCGCCGCATCGAAGGTTTCGCGGGAGTGGTCGGCATAACGCGGAAAGCGCGTGAGCGCCTCCACGTCGAGCCATTCGTAGAGCACAAAGCTCAGGTCGCGGCGCGACAGCAGCAGAGAGGACATGACGATGCGGGAAGGTGGGTTCCGGGTTCCGGACAAGGCGATCCATGCCGCCCCTGCGCCGAGCGGCCGCGCACGGGGCGACGCAGCGAAGCGGGCTCCCGCGCGTTGCGGGAGCCCGGCCTCAGAGCACCTCGAACAGGCCCGCCGCGCCCTGGCCACCGCCGATGCACATGGTCACGACCACGTACTTGACGCCGCGGCGCTTGCCTTCGATCAGCGCGTGGCCGACCAGGCGCGCGCCCGACACGCCGTACGGATGGCCCACGGCAATGGCGCCGCCGTTGACGTTCAGGCGATCCATCGGAATGCCGAGCGTGTCGGCGCAATACAGCACCTGCACGGCGAACGCCTCGTTCAGCTCCCACAGGCCGATGTCCTCGACCTTCAGGCCCGCCTTCTTGAGCAGCTTGGGCACGGCGAACACCGGGCCGATCCCCATTTCATCCGGCTCGCAGCCGGCCACCGCGAAGCCGCGGAACACGCCCAGCGGCTGCAGGCCACGGGCGGCCGCCACCTTGCCGTTCATCACCACGACCGCCGAGGCGCCGTCGGAAAACTGGCTGGCATTGCCGGCGGTAATGACGCCGCCCGGCATGGCGGTGCGGATCTTCGATACGCCTTCGAGCGTGGTGTCCGGGCGGATGCCTTCGTCGGCGGAGAGGGTCACCTCGCGCGTGCCGAGCTGGCCGGTCTTGGCGTCGGCCACGCCCATCGTCACCGTGATCGGCACGATCTCGTCGTTGAACTTGCCTGCGGCGGCGGCAGCGGCGGCGCGCAGCTGGCTCTGCACGCCGTATTCGTCCTGGCGCGCCTTCGAGATGTTGTAGCGCTTGGCGACGGTCTCGGCGGTCTGCAGCATGCTCCAGTAGATCTCGGGCTTGTGCTGGTTGAGCCAGCCTTCGGTCATCATGTGGCGGTTCATCTCCTGCTGCACGCACGAGATGGATTCCACGCCGCCGGCCACGAAGATGTCGCCTTCATCGGCGATCACGCGCTGCGCGGCCATGGCGATGGTCTGCAGGCCCGACGAGCAGAAGCGGTTGACGGTCGCGCCCGGCACGGTGACGGGACAGCCGGCGCGCAGCGCGATCTGGCGCGCGATATTGGCGCCGGTCGCGCCTTCCGGGTTGGCGCAGCCCATCAGCACGTCTTCGACTTCGCCCGGCTCGAGCTTGGCGCGCTCGATGGCGTGCTTGACCACGTGGCCGCCCATGGTGGCGCCGTGCGTCATGTTGAAGGCGCCCTTCCAGCTCTTGGCCAGGCCCGTACGTGCGGTCGAAACGATCACTGCTTCGGTCATGGTGGTGCTCCTCGTATCTGGTGGCGGCGCACCGCATGGGCGGGTGCGCCGGGGTCTTCCGTTATGCGTTATGCGTTATCCGTGCTGGACGTCGCTGGCCCGTAGCCGCGCGATGCCGGCGTCCGTCATGCGCTGCCAGGCCTGCGCCAGCGAGCCGTCGAGGTCGATGGCGCGGCAGGCGTCTTCGACCACGGTCACCTCCAGCCCCGCCGCCCGCGCATCCAGCGCCGACCACGCCACGCAGAAATCCGTGGCCAGTCCGGCGCAAAACACGCGCCGGATCCCGAGCTCGCGCAGATAGCCGAGCAAGCCGGTGGGCGTGGTGCGGTCCGCCTCGAAGAAGGCGGAGTAGCTGTCAATGTACCGGTGATAGCCCTTGCGCACGATCAGCTGCGCATGCGGCACGTCCAACGCGTCGGCCAGCGCCGCGCCGGTGCTGTGCTGCACGCAGTGCACCGGCCACAGCACCTGCTGTCCGTACGGCAGGTCGATCATGCCGAACGGTTGCGCGCCGGGGTGGTTGGCGGCGAACGAAATGTGGTCGCGCGGGTGCCAGTCCTGCGTCAGCACCACGCGCCCGAACGCCTGGGCCAGCCGGTTGATGACCGGAATCACCCGGTCGCCGTCCGGCACGGCCAGCGCACCGCCGGGCAGAAAGTCGTTCTGCACGTCCATGACCAGCAGGCAGTCGGTGGCGGTGGGATGCATGGCGGGCTCCGTGGCGGGTGGCGCGACCGGTCAGCCGTTGAAGCCCTGGCCGGCGTCGGCCAGCTTCTGCAGCAGCGGCGCCGGCTTCCAGGCTTCGCCGTGGTAGCCCTTGCCGTAGCGGCGCATGGCCTGGGCGACGTTGTACAGACCCACGGTGTCGGCGTAGAGCATCGGGCCGCCCCGGAACAGCGGGAAGCCGTAGCCGGTCAGGTAGACCATGTCGATGTCCGACGCCTTGGAGGCGATGCCCTCTTCCAGGATCTTCGCGCCCTCATTAACCAGTGCGAACACCAGGCGCTCGACGATCTCCTCATCCGAGATCTTGCGGCGCGTGATGCCCAGATCCTTCGAGTGCTGGAGGATCATGTCGTTGACCGCCTGCGACGGATACGGCTTGCGGTCGCCCGCCTTGTAGTCGTACCAGCCGGCGCCGGTCTTCTGGCCGTAGCGGCCCTTCTCGCACAGCAGGTCGGCGGTCTTGGAGTAGACGATATCCGGCTTGTCCACCGCGCGGCGTTTGCGGATGGCCCAGCCGATGTCGTTGCCGGCCAGGTCGCCCATGCGGAACGGGCCCATGGCAAAGCCGAACTTCTCGACGGCGCGGTCCACCTGCTCGGGCAGCGCGCCTTCGTCCAGCAGGTAGCCGGCCTGGCGGCTGTACTGCTCGATCATGCGGTTGCCGATGAAGCCGTCGCACACGCCCGAGACCACGGCCGTCTTCTTGATGGCCTTGGCCAGCTTCATGACGGTGGCCAGCACATCCTTGGCCGTTGCCCTGCCGCGCACGACTTCCAGCAGCTTCATCACGTTGGCCGGGCTGAAGAAGTGCATGCCGACCACGTCCTGCGGGCGCTGGGTGAAGCCGGCGATCCGGTCGACATCCAGCGTGGAGGTGTTCGACGCCAGGATCGCGCCCGGCTTGGCGACCGCGTCCAGCGTCTTGAACACGGTCTCCTTGACGCCCATGTCCTCGAACACGGCCTCGATGACGAGGTCGGCGTCGCGGATGTCGTCATACGAGAGCGTCGGCTTGAGCAGCGCCATGCGCGCCTCGACCTTCTCCGGCGTCAGCTTGCCCTTCTTGGCGCTGTTCTCGTAGTTCTTGCGGATGGTGGCGATGCCGCGGTCCAGCGCTTCCTGCTTGGTCTCCAGGATCGTGACCGGGATGCCCGCGTTCAGGAAGTTCATCGCGATGCCGCCGCCCATGGTGCCGGCGCCGATCACGGCCACCGTTTCCACCTTGCGCACCGGCGTGTCTTCCGGCACGTCGGGGATCTTGCTGGCGGCGCGCTCGCCGAAGAAGGCGTGGCGCAGCGCGCGCGATTCGGTGGTGTTCACCAGTGCGATGAACAGGTCGCGCTCGAACTTGATGCCGTCGTCGAAGCGTTTTTCGACGGCGGCCTGCACGGCGTCGACGCACTTGCCCGGCGCCGGGAAGTTCTTGGCCACCGCCGCCACGGTATTGCGGGCGAACTGCAGGAAGCCTTCGGGGTTGTCGTGCTCGACCTTGCGGTCGCGCAGCTTCGGCAGCTTGCCTTCGGCCGCTGCCTTGAGCGCGAAGCCGATCGCGCCGGCCATCAGGTCGCCCTCGATCATCTGATCGAACAGGCCGCTCTTGGCCAGCTGTTCCGACGGCACGGCCGTGCCGGAGACGATCATGTTCAGCGCCGGCTCCAGGCCGATCGCGCGCGGCAGGCGCTGCGTGCCGCCCGCCCCCGGCAGGATGCCCAGCTTCACCTCGGGCAGCGCGATCTGCGCGCCCGGCGCGGCCACGCGGTAGTGGCAGCCCATCGCCAGCTCCAGCCCGCCGCCCATCGCCACCGAATGGATGGCCGCGACCACCGGCTTGCCGCTCGACTCCACCGCCTGGATGACGGCATGCAGCGTCGGCTCCTGCATGGCCTTGGGCGTGTTGAACTCGCGGATGTCGGCGCCGCCCGAGAAGACCTTGCCGGCACCGGTGATCACGATGGCCTTGACGTCGGGGTCGTCACCGGCCCGGACCATGCCCTCGACGATGCCGAGGCGCGTGGCGTGACCCAGACCGTTGACCGGCGGGTTGCTGAGCGTGATCACGGCAACGCCGTCCTGGACCTTGTACTCCGCTGTCATGCTGGTTCCTTTGGTGGTGCGGGGGACGGCAAACGGCACGCCGGGCCTCGCGGTTGAGCTGTCTCGCAGATCGGATGGTTCTCTCGCGCGGCAAACGCCGCGCCCCGATAGAGAATACACAAAATAGCACGGTCGTTCAATTTCTATTTGAGGGCGCTGCGGCGCGCCCTGGCGGCCTGCCTCCGGTGTCAAACGTGCGTATGCGTGTCCCGATTTTTTACCCGCGGGAGGACGGTTTTGATAGAGTCGCGCCTTTCGTCCCGCGGCACCTACCGGGCAGCGGGAACGCTCCATCACATTAGACGGATTTCGTTCGCGATCCGATCGGAACCGTCCGATTCTGCATCCATGTCAGAACACACCACCGCGTCCGCCGGGACGCCGGGCTTGCGCCGGACGTTGCGTGCGCGCCACCTCACTATGATCGCCATCGGCGGGTCGATCGGCACCGGGCTGTTCGTCGCCTCGGGCGCGTCGGTGTCGCAGGCCGGCCCCGGCGGCGCGCTGGCGGCCTACATGCTGATCGGGACGATGGTCTACTGCCTGATGACCAGCCTCGGCGAGCTCGCCGCCTACATGCCGGTGCCGGGCTCGTTCGCCACCTACGGCGCGCGCTACGTGGACGAAGGCTTCGGCTTCGCGCTGGGCTGGAACTACTGGTACAACTGGGCGGTGACGATCGCGGTGGAGCTCGCCGCCGCGCAGCTGGTCATGCACTACTGGTTTCCCGAGGTGCCGGGCGTGCTGTGGAGCGCGGGCTTCCTGGCGGTGATGTTCCTGCTCAACGCGATCTCCGTGCGCGGCTTCGGCGAGGCGGAATACTGGTTCGCGCTCATCAAGGTCGTCACCGTGCTGTGCTTCATCGCGATCGGCCTGGCGATGATCTTCGGCATCATCCAGGGCGCGCCGGCATCGGGCCTGCACAACCTGACCATCGGCGAGGCGCCGTTCGTGGGCGGGCTGCCGGCGATGATCGGCGTGGCGATGATCGCCGGGTTCTCGTTCCAGGGCACCGAGCTGATCGGCGTGGCGGCGGGCGAGTCGGCCGACCCGGCGCGCACCATTCCGCGCGCGGTCCGGCAGGTGTTCTGGCGCATCCTGCTGTTCTATGTGCTGGCGATCTTCATCATCGGCGCGCTGGTGCCGTACACCGATCCGAATCTGCTGTCGACGGAGGTCGCCAACATCGGCGTGAGCCCGTTCACGCTGGTCTTCCGCCATGCCGGCCTGGCCTTTGCCGCCGGGCTGATGAACGCGGTGATCCTGACGGCGGTGCTGTCGGCGGGCAATTCGGGCATGTATGCGTCCACGCGCATGCTCTACAACCTTGCCACCGAGGGCCGCGCGCCGCGCCTGTTCGCGCGGCTGTCGAAGAACGGCGTGCCGCGCAACGCGCTGCTGGCCACCACCGCCGTGGGCGCGCTGTGCTTCCTGAGCTCGCTGTACGGCGACAAGACCGTCTATCTGTGGCTGCTCAACACCTCGGGCATGACCGGCTTCGTCGCGTGGCTGGGCATCGCGATCAGCCATTACCGCTTCCGCAAGGGCCTGGTGCTGCAGGGCCACGACCCGGCGCACCTGCCCTACCGCTCGCCGTTCTTCCCGTACGGCCCGCTGTTCGCGTTCGGGCTGTGCCTGGTCATCACCCTGGGCCAGAACTACCAGGCCTTCGCCAGCGGCCGGGTCGACTGGGCCGAGGTGACCGCCACCTATATCGGCATCCCGATCTTCTTCGCGGTCTGGCTCGGCTACCGGCTGGTGCGCGGCGGCGGCATCATCCGCTATCAAGACATGCACTTCCCGCGCCCGCCCGTCACGCGCGACCCGCTGACCGAGGCGCCCGCCGCCTCCGGGCTGCCGGCCGCCGCGACGAGCCCGCAGCGTTGAGGTTCCGGCCTGCCGGGGGCCCAGGCGCCCGGCAGGCATTTGATTGATGGACGTCCCGCAGAGGCGCCACCCACTATGCATACACCGATCACCCCCACCGGCCTCGAGGGCCAGTCCGAACTGCGCCGGCGCCTGCGCGCACGCCACCTGACGATGATCGCCCTCGGCGGCGCCATCGGCACCGGGCTGTTCGTCGCCTCCGGCGCCTCCATCGCGCAGGCCGGCCCGGGCGGCGCCCTGTTCACCTACACGCTGATCGGCGCGATGGTCTACTGCCTGATGACGAGCCTCGGCGAACTGGCGGTGCACCTGCCGGTGTCGGGCTCCTTCGTCACGTACAGCCGGCTGTACGTGGAGGAAGGGTTCGGCTTTGCGCTGGGGTGGAACTACTGGTTCGCGCTGGCGGTGTCCGTGGCGGTGGAGCTGGCGGCGGCGCAACTGGTGATGAAGTACTGGTTCCCCGGCGTCTCGGGCATGATCTGGAGTGCCGCCTTCCTGCTACTGATGTTCGTGCTCAACGCGTTCTCGGTGCGCGGCTTCGGCGAGGCGGAATACTGGTTCTCGATGATCAAGGTGGTGACCATCGTCGTGTTCCTGCTGATCGGCCTGGCGATGATCTTCGGCATCATGAAAGGCGGGCCGCAGTCGGGCTGGCACAACTTCACGGTGGGCGACGCGCCATTTGTGGGCGGGCTGCCGGCGATGATCGGGGTGGCGATGATCGCCGGGTTCTCGTTCCAGGGCGTCGAGACCATCGGCGTGGCCGCCGGCGAGGCCGAGAACCCCGCCCAGACCATTCCGCGCGGCATCCGCCAGACCTTCTGGCGCATCCTGCTGTTCTACGTGCTGGCGATCCTGATCATCGCCGTGCTGCTGCCGTACACCGATCCGAACCTGCTGCGCAACGAGGCCACCGACATCGGCGTGAGCCCGTTCGCGCTGGTGTTCCAGCATGCCGGCCTCGCCTTCGCCGCCGGCATGATGAACGCGGTGGTGCTGACCGCGCTGCTGTCGTCCGGCACCTCGAGCCTGTATGTGTCGACGCGCATCCTCTACGACCTCGCGCTCGAAGGCCAGGCGCCAAAGTGGTTCACCAAGGTTTCGGGCAACGGCGTGCCGCACCGGGCGCTGCTGGCCACCTCGGCGGTGGGCGCGCTGTGCTTCTTCAGCTCGCTCTTCGGCGACCAGGTCGTGTACCTGTGGCTGCTCAACACCTCGGCGGTGACGTGCTTCATCGCCTGGTTCGGCATCGCGCTGGCGCACTACCGCTTCCGCAAGGGCTTTCTGCATCAGGGCCACACGGTCGATCAACTCGAATACCGCTCGCCCTTCTTCCCGTTCGGGCCGATCCTGGTGGCGGCCCTGTGCGTGGTCATCATCCTCGGGCAGAACACCAAGGCGCTGTTCGCGCCGATCGACAACTTCGGCCCCTTCGTCGCCACGTATTGCGGGGTGTTTCTGTTCGTGGTGATCTGGCTGGGGTACCGGTGGCGCTACAAGACGCGGTTTGTGCGCTACGAGCAGATGCAGTTCAGCCCGCGGCACATCCGGGCGACGCAGGCCGGGGATGACGGGGCCGCGCTGCCGGGCGTGGCCGCGGATTAGCCTGCCCAGGCTCGGTGCGCCGCACGGCCGCCGTCATTGACGTCGAGCCCTGGCCGGCACCGGACCGGCGCCGCCTGCCGGACGCGCCCGCCGATCGGGGCGGGCGGCGCCAGGCCGGCACCCGGGCCAACGCCGGACCTCGGCGGCTCGATTAGGGCGCCGGCTTCACATTGCTGAAGGTCAGCCCGGAAGCGTCGCGAATCGACCAGGGCGTCGCCGCCGTGCCCCAGTTCGTGATCGTCATGTCCTTGAAGGCACTGTCCTTGAGGCGGCTGATGCTGGCGGGCTTCGCGCGGGTGATGCTCACCGTATCGAACCGCACGTTCTCGTGGAACGTTTCGGGATAGCCCAGCGACGAATCGGTGCCGTCATAGCCGTCCACCAGGATCATCGCCCCGCCGGTGCCCGGATTGCCGTTGTCGATCGTCACCCGATTGACGGTGATGTCGCGAAATTGGGCCGAGGCGGCTGCGTTGTTGAACACGTTGCTGCCGGCGCTATACGACAACGTGAGGATGAACGGGCTGCCATTGGTGTTGTTGGCGAAGGTCTGCCCCCCTGCCGACACGCTGTTCTTGGTGCCGACCTCCCGCATGGCGGTGTCGCGGAATACGATGCGCCGCGCGCCGCCGCCCGTGGCCGGCGTGCTCTTGAGGCGCAGCCCGTTGTCGGTCATGAACATCACGTTGTCCTCGGCAAGGATGTCCTGGATCCACGCGCCGGTATGGCTGCCGGCCACCACGCCCCCGTGGCCCTCGCGCATGTAGTTGTTGAAGATCCAGGCGTACTGCTGAGGCGTGCCCCCCTCGTAGTTCTTGCCCTGGCCGGCGGCAAAGTTGATGTTGTCGTCGCCGCTGTCGATGAAATTGTTGAACACGACGGCATTGCTGCTGTTGCCGAATTCCACGCCGTCCGCGTTGTTGATATCGAACGTCTGCGTGACCGTGTTGGCGAACACCATGTTGTCGCTCTCGATGAACATGACGCCATGGAGCGCGGGGTTGGTCAGCGTCAGATCGCCGAAATAGAGGTTGCGCGTCCCGCGAAAGGTGGCAAGGCTCGAGCGGCGGTTGCTGTAGTAGTTCGCGTTCTGGGTCGAGTCGAGCGTACCCCCGGCTTCGGCCTGGGCCGCGAGCATCTGGCGCTTGGCCAGCACGCCGAGGGAGCTCCACTTGCTGGCATTGCCGGGCGCGAAGCTGGCCAGACGGTTGCCGACCTCATCGATCGTGTCGGTGCCGCGGCGCACCCATCCGCTGCCGTCCAGCGTGCCCTTGCCGGTGACCCGGATGTTGCTGAACACCCCGCGCCTGTCGTCGTAGCCCTGGTGGTCGGCCAACGCCGTCGCGCCGTTCATGCGCTTGGGACTGAGCGTATTCAGCAACGACGGCGGACGGCGATCGTCCGTCACGTTGGTGAAATAGCTGTACAGCTGGTACCCCTTGGCGAGCGGGTAATCCGCCGCGTCGGCCGACCCGCGCAACGTCGCGCCCTCGGCGATCTCCAGCGTCATGTTGCTTCGCAGGAACAGGGCGCCGCTCACAAACACGGCGCCGCCTGCATCGTCGGCGGGAATCAGCACCTTGCACCCGTACGCCGTGGTGGACGTGCCGGCGCAGTCGTCGATCGCCTTCTGGATGACGGCCGTATTCAGCATCGCGCCATCGCCCCTGGCGCCCAGTTTCGCCACGTTATAAACGCGCGTGAAAGCGGCGGCGGTCTTGTGCACGACGGGCACGCTGTCGGCGGATTCCTTTCCGGACCGATCTACCGATCGGATGGTGAAGGTATAAGCCGTATCCGGGGCCAGCCCCGCCACGCGAAAGCTGTGAAAGGTCATTCTGGTGTGAAAACCCGCCGTGTCCTCCGCATAAAAGCGGTCGATATAGCGTTTCGCGACGGAATGCGCCGCATTGTTTTCCGATGCGCTGCCGAGTTTCGCGCCGTTCATGTAGACGTTGTAATCGACCACATTGGCATAGATGTCCGGCTTGTTCCAGGCCAGCGTGATGCTGGTGTCGTCATAGGCGAGCGCCGGCACGCACGGATGCTGAGGCACGGTCGAGCGGGTGCCGCTGGTGGCCTGCACATTGACCGAGGAACAAGTCGAGCCTACCGTCTGCGTGGTCGTCTGCGCGGTGCCGCCTGAAACGGACAAGCCGGAAGCGCTGTCGCCCTCGCCCGAGCCGCAGGCTGCCAACGCACCGGCCAGCATCGCCGCCAGCAGCCGGGCGACACTACGCCCCATTCTTCTTTTTCGCATTACATTTCTCCGTGCGCCGGTCAAAACCGGCAAGGTGTAGTGAATGAGAGTTTCATACGTTGAAGGCCTAGCCAGCCACGGCGGCCCCGAGTCATGCGTGTGTACCCGCAAGGGTGCAGGCGAAGCGTTGACAGGGGTACGCGCGGGCCGGGTATCGAGCCGCGAAAACAATGCCCCGTGGCGGAAGTCACGGGTGGACCGGGGTGCCGAGGCGCTGGAGAAACGCCGAAGGCCACACTGGTGCTGCCGCGATGGCGAGGCAGCATTGGACCCCGCGCGGTCTGAGACCCCGCGCACGCGCGGAAACACCTTGCTCGGGAACCGGGAGATCCCGCGCCCTACTGCACCGCGCTGGGAAGCGTCGGGCGCAGTGCGCATCGTGAAGCCTGAGGGCAGACGACGATGAGTCACGGGCGCGGGAAGTCGGACTGCTGCGTAGTACCGAAGAAGCTGCCGAACAAGGCCGTGGGTGCAATTCCTGCGGGGGCGGAGGCGGTGGAGGGAAGGCGGCAGGCCAAGGGCAATGCAGTCGCGGCGTGCATGTCCCGCAGATTGGGGCGGGAATACGACATGGGAACGGCGCTCGACGGCATACGACAGACGGCCAAAGGCCGACCGGGTGTGAAGTTCACCACCCTGATGCATCACATCTACGCGGTCGAACGTCTGCGGGCAGCCTACTTTGCGCTGGAGCGCAAGGCGGCAGCCGGGGTGGACGGCCAGACGTGGCAGTCGTACGGGGAGAATCTGGAAGCGCGGCTTCCGGACCTGTCCGACCGGCTGGCCCGAGGGGCTTACCGGCCCCAGCCTGTGAGGCGCGTGTACATCGACAAGGCCGACGGCAGCAAACGCCCACTGGGCGTGCCTGCGCTGGAGGACAAGCTCGTCCAGATTGCCACGGTCGAAGTGCTCAACGCGATTTACGAACAGGACTTCCTCGGGTTCAGCTACGGCTTCCGTCCTGGCAAGAGTGCGCACAACGCGCTGGACGCCGTGAGCGTGGGTGTGGAGAAGAGGAAGGTGAACTGGATACTTGATGCCGACATCAGCAAGTTCTACGACACGATCGAGCACGACTGGCTGATGAGGTTCATCGAGCACCGGGTAGCGGACACACGGGTTGTGCGGCTCATCAAGAAGTGGCTGCACGCCGGTGTGCTGGAAGACGGCAGGTTGACGCAGAGCGAGGTGGGGACGGTTCAGGGCGGAAGCATCAGCCCGTTGCTGTCCAATATCTACCTGCACTACGCGTTCGACCTGTGGGTGAAGCAGTGGCGTGCGCGGCATGCCGAAGGCGATGTGGTCGTCGTGCGCTATGCCGATGATTGGGTCGCGGGGTTCCAGTACATCGGGGACGCTGAGCGCTTCCAGCGCGAGGTGACCGAACGGCTGGCCCGCTTCGGCCTGAAGCTGCACGAGGGCAAAACGCGGCTGATCGAGTTCGGGCGCTTTGCGCGCCAGAACTGCCGACGCCGTGGTGGAGGCAAGCCGCAGACATTCGACTTCCTGGGCTTCACGCATTGCTGCGGGAAGACACGGAAGGGAGGGTTCGCGGTTCTGAGGCTGACCAGTGCCAAGCGCATGCGCGCCAAGTTGCTGGCGCTCAAGGAGCAGTTGCGCCGACGCATGCACCAGTCCATCGCGGAACAAGGGAAGTACCTTGCCGCCGTGGTTGCCGGGCATGTTCGGTACTTCGGGGTGCCACGCAACGGGCAGCGTATTGGACGCTTCCGGTCGCATGTGGCACGCCTGTGGTATCGCGTCTTGCGCCGCCGCAGTCAGAAAAGTCGACTGCGCTGGCCGCAGATGAGCCGTCTCGTCGAGCATTGGTTGCCGCCTACTCATATATGCCATCCCTATCCGAACCAGCGTCTGATCGTTACGACCCAAGGCAGGAGCCGTATGCGGTAATTCCGCACGTACGGATCTGTGGAGGGGGTGCTGGGTGACTGGCATTCCTACTCCGACACTTTTCAAAACAGGATGCGGCCGCAATGGGCGAGGCGGGATCCTCCGGATGTCTTGCCACCCGCCTTGACCGCAGCCATTGCATTCGCGCCGGATAATCCCCCCCATTATTACGAGTGGAAATCAAATTCCACGACCACCCTATCGAAAAGGAAATCATAAGATTTTCCTTAAAATGGGTTTAGGCAGCCGCAAGGTACAGTCGAATTAATGGCCACATCAAGCCAGCGTGAGAAAATTTGATAATCCATGGAACATCTCAATTCTCGCGACAACCCGCTATCCCATATGGAATGCGCAAGGCATCAATTCGATGCCAATGTCCGCGTGTATTCCATGAATCGGATTGCAGTCATCGAAATCGCGCCGCTCACCGGCAAGGTTCGACCTGCCAGACCCGGCACGGGTGGACGCACGGCACGACGTACCGCTGGAGCACGAGTCAGCCGGACTGGACAACAGGACGGTGCGATTGACCGACGAACGCCGCCTCCTGCGGTTTCGTCGCTTGTTGAAAACGCACAGGCCGGCCGTCGCGGGGTGGGAAAGCCGACGCCTTCAGTGATGCGGGCGCCCCGGGGCGCGGATCGCCTCGCCGAGGGTTAGGCATGTTTGCGACAAGCTACGCGGTTCGGGCAGCGAGCGGGGCCCCTCTCCCGCCAGACCTAGACCTCCAGCCACTCCTGCCGAACCCGCGCATCCGCCTTCAGATCGACAGGCGTCCCCTCGAAGACGATCTGGCCATGCCCCATCACGTAGACCCGCTGTGAGATGTCCAACGCGATGGCCAGCTTCTGCTCGACCAGCAGCACCGAGATGCCCCGCGCCTTGAGCGTCTTCAGGTATTCGCCAACCTGCGCGACGATCAGCGGCGCCAACCCTTCGGTCGGCTCGTCGATGATGACGAAATCCGGGTCGCCCATCAGCGTGCGGCAGAGCGTCAGCATCTGCTGCTCGCCGCCGGAGAGCACGCCGGCCGGCGTGTTCTCGCGCTCCTTGAGGCGGGGGAACAGGCGGTACATGTCGTCGAGCTGCCAGCGCGGCTTCGGCTGGTGCGGGTTGCGCTTCTCGCCCAGCAGCAGGTTCTGGCGCACGGTCAGGGTCGGAAAGATGTCGCGGTTCTCGGGCACGTAGCCGATGCCCCGGTGCGCCACCTCGAAGGTGCGCAGGCCGCGCACGTCCTTGCCGCGCAGCAGGATGTGCCCCTCGCAGCGGACCATGCCCATGATGGACTTGGCCAGCGTCGAGCGGCCCACGCCGTTGCGGCCGAGCAGGGCAACGATCTCGCCCTCCCCCACGTGCAGATCGACGCCGTGCAGGATGTGGCTCTTGCCGTAATACGCGTGCAGGCCGCGCACGTCGAGCATGGGCGTGGTGGCGGCCATCAGTGTGCTCCCGCAGGTTCGGCGTCATTCGCGGCGTCATTCGCATCCAGCGTGGTGCCCAGGTAGGCTTCCTTCACGCGGCGGTTGTTGCGGATGGCCTCGGGCGTGTCGGTGGCGATCACCTCGCCGTAGACCAGCACCGAGATGCGGTCGGCCAGGCCGAACACCACGCTCATGTCGTGCTCCACCATCACCAGCGTCTTGCCGACCGTGACCTTGCGGATCAGGTCGACGGCATGGTCGGACTCCGAGCGGCTCATGCCGGCGGTCGGCTCGTCGAGCAGGATCACGTCGGCGCCGCCCGCGATGGTGATGCCGATCTCCAGCGCGCGCTGCTCGGCATACGTGAGCGTGCCGGCGGCGGCATCGCGCCGGTGCGTCAGGCCGATCTGCTCGAGCACCGCCTCGGCCCGCTCGCGCGCGTCGCGCAGCTCGGCCAGCCGGTGCCAGAACGAATACTTGTAGCCCAGCGACCAGAGCACCGCGCAGCGCAGGTTCTCGAACACCGACAGCCGGTGAAAGATGTTGGTGATCTGGAAGCTGCGCGACAGGCCCCTGCGGTTGATCTCGTACGGCGCCAGTCCGGCGATCTCTTCGCCGTTCAGGCGCACGCTGCCCGCGCTCGGCGCAAAGCGGCCCGAGATCAGGTTGAAGGTGGTCGACTTGCCGGCGCCGTTCGGGCCGATCAGCGCGTGGCGCTCGCCCTTGCCGATGGTCAGGTTCACGCCCCGGATGATTTCGGTGGCGCCAAAGCGCTTGCGGACGTCGCGCAGTTCCAGCGCGGGAATCGGTTGGCTCATGGCTGACGCTCCTGCAAGGCGAGATCCCAGGCGGCGCGCAGCCTGCCCGCCGCGATGCGCAGGCCGACCCCGCCCGCCACCCACAGCACGGCGGTGACGGCCCACGGCGTCCAGGTGGCCGGCTGCACCGACAGGCCGAACAGCGTCGCCACGCCGCCCGCGCTGTCGTCCTGCACGGCGTAGAGCATTTCCACGGTGGCGATCAGCGCGGCCAGCAGCACCAGCGCCGGCACGATCGCCACGCCGTAGGCCGGCAGCAGCGTCCCCAGCTTGCCGCGCCGCAGGATCGGCGCATGCATCGTCAGCAGGCTGGCGATGCCGCCCGGTGCGTACATCACCATCAGCACGAAGAACAGCCCCAGGTACAGCAGCCACGCCTTGGTGAGGCCGGACAGCGCCACCGTGAAGAACACCGTCAGCACCGCGCCGAGGATCGGGCCAAAGAACGTGCCCATGCCGCCGATGAAGGCCGCCAGCAGCACCGCCCCCGAACGCACCGCCGACACGTTCTCCGCGGTCACGATCTCGAAGTTGATGCACGACAGCGCCCCCGCGATGCCCGCGAAGAACGCCGACAGGATCACCACCAGGTAGCGCACCCGCTGCGTGTCGTAGCCGACGAACGCCACGCGCTCGGGGTTGTCGCGCACCGCGTTGGCGAGGCGGCCCAGCGGCGTCTGCGTCCAGGCGTACATCAGCGCCATCGAGATCAGGCACCACACGGCGATCAGGTAGTAGACCTGCCGCGCCGGCCCGAAGCTGATGCCCAGCAGCGGCTCGCCGATGCTGCGGTTGGTCGACACACCGCCCTCGCCGCCGAAGAAGTCGGGGAGCATCAGCGCGCTGGCGAACACCATCTCGCCGATGCCGAGCGTGATCATCGCGAACGTGGTGCCGGCCCGCCGGGTGGTGACGTAGCCGAACAGCACGCCGAACAGCGCCCCGCCCAGCCCGCCCGCGGCCGGCAGCAGCGCCACCGCCAGCGGCCCGCCGATACCGAGCGCCGGCGCCGCGCCGATCCGGTTGAGCAGATGCGCCGCCACGAAGGCGCCCAGGCCGGCGTACACCGCGTGCCCGAACGACAGCATGCCCGCCTGCCCCAGCAGCATGTTGTACGACAGCGCGAAGATGATCATGATGCCCATCTGCGAGAGCAGCGTGATGGCGAAGCCCTGCGGCCAGATCAGCGGCAGCACGAGCATCACCAGCGCGGTGGTGCCCCAGATCAGCCAGCGCGCGAGGTTGAGCGGCTTGAACCGCAGGGTGCGGGCGCGATCGTTGGCGGGCAACGCCTGTTGTTGCGACATGACGCGTTCCATTTGCGCTTAGCCCTCCCGCGTGCCCATCAGCCCGCGCGGGCGGAAGATCAGCATCAGCACCAGCAGCAGGTACGGCAGCACCGGCGCCACCTGCGCGATGGTCAGGTTCCACACGGAGATCAGCGGCACGTCCGGGTTGAGCGCGACGCCGAGCTTGCCCAGCAGGCTCGTCACCGACACATCGAGCGTGACGGCAAAGGTCTGGATGCAGCCGATCAGCAGCGAGGCGATGAAGGCGCCCACCAGCGAGCCCATGCCGCCCACCACCGCCACCACGAAGACGATCGACCCGACCGCCGCCGCCATCGACGGCTCGGTCACGAACGCGTTGCCGCCGATCACCCCCGCCAGCCCGGCCAGCGCGCAGCCCCCGCCGAACACCAGCATGAAGACGCGCGGCACGTTGTGGCCAAGCGCCTCGACCATGTCCGGATGCGTCAGCGCCGCCTGGATGACCAGCCCGATGCGCGTGCGCGTGAGCAGCAGGAAGATGCCCACCAGCATCAGCAGCGACACCAGCATCATGAAGGCGCGGTACTTCGGGAAAGACGAGGTGAACAGCGTGAACAGCGGCCCGTCCAGCGCCTCGGGCACGCGGTACGGCACGGCCGGCAGGCCCCACACCAGCTTCACACCCTCTTCGATCAGGTAGGCCAAGCCGAAGGTGAACAGCAGCTCGGCGACATGGCCGTAGCGGTGCACCGTGCGCAGGCCGAAGCACTCGACCAGCGCCCCCAGCGCGCCCACCAGCAGCGGCGCCACGATCAGCGCGGCCCAGAAGCCCAGGTATCCGCTGACGATGTAGGCGAAGTACGCGCCCAGCATGTAGAAGCTGGCATGCGCGAAGTTGAGCACGCCCATCATGCTGAAGATCAGCGTCAGGCCCGACGACAGCATGAACAGCAGCAGCCCGTAGCTGATGCCGTTCAACAGGTTGATGACTAGGAATTCCACGCTGCAGCCCTCTCGGCGCGGCATGGGCATGGGCCAACGGTGCCGGCCCATGCCCCCGCCCGTTTCAAACATCGCCGCACGATAGCACCGGGCGGCCATTCGGCACACCACCCGCCGTCTGATTTCAGGTCAGGGGCGCTTCATCTGGCAGGAGGTCGGCTGCGACGCGATGTACTGGTCGAGCACCGCATCGGTCTTCCAGCCGTAGCCGGTGTTCTCCTGGTCGAAGCGCACGGCCTTGCCGTCGGTCTTCTTCCAGGTGGCGATGTAGAGCGTCTGCTGGCCCTGGTGGTCGGAGGCACGCATCTCGAACGGGCCGTTCAGGCTGTCGACCTTCATCCCCTCCAGCGCCTTGGCGACCTTGCCCGGCTCGGCCGACCTGGCCTGCTTGACGGCCTTGGCCAGCAGCGCGATGCCGGTGTACGACGCCATCAGGTAGTAGTCGTCGTTGTACTTCTTCTTGTAGCCCTCGACGATGTCGGCGCCCTTGAAGCCGTCGTTGTTGACGTTCCAGTAGCCGACGTACTTGACGTGGTCGGCGCCGGCCGGGCCCATGGCGGTCGGCACGCCGGTGCTCGAGGCGTAGTAGGTGTAGAAATTGGCGTTCAGGCCCGCGTCCTTGCCGGCCTTGATCAGCAGCGCCAGGTCGCTGCCCCAGTTGCCGGTGATGACGGTATCGGCGCCCGACGCTTTGATCTTCGACACGTACGGCGAGAAATCCTTCACCTGCGCCAGCGGATGCAGGTCTTCGCCGACGATCTCGATGTCGGGGCGCTTGCGCTTGAGGTATTCCTTGGCCGCGCGCGCCACCTGGTGGCCGAACGAGTAGTTCTGGTTGATCAGGTAGACCTTCTTGACGCCCGGGTCCTTGGCCAGGTAGCTGGTCAGGGCCTCCATCTTCATGTCGGAGTTCGCGTCCAGGCGGAAGTGCCAGTAATTGCACTTGCCGTTGGTCATGTCCGGGTCGACCGCCGCGTAGTTCAGGTAGACGATCTCCTTGCCCGGGTTGCGCTCGTTGTACTTGGCGACCGCGTCCTCCAGCGCCATGCCCACGCTGGAGCCGTTGCCCTGCACGATGTAGTGGATACCCTGGTCGGCCACCTGCTTGAGCACCGTCAGGCTCTCCTGCGGCGAGAGCTTGTTGTCGAAGCCCACCACCTCGAACCGGGTGCCGTCGCCGGCCCAGTTCTTCTGCGTGGCCAGGTCGGCGATGTACTGCCAGCTGCGCAGCTGATTCTGGCCGAGCGCGCCCATCAGGCCGGAAAGCGGATCGATCCAGGCGATCTTGACGGTCTCGGCGGCGGAGGCGGCGGCGCTGGCCAGCACCCCACCGATTGCCGCGACACTTGCAACGGCCACGATCAACGGACGGAACTTCGTCATGCGTGTCTCCTTCAGGTGGTGGAGTCGCCGACGAGTCACTCTCCGGCGCGCCGCTGCGGGCACGCCGGCTCTTGACGTCTCCAGGTTGCAACGCGCCCGGGGCTTCGTCCCGCCGCATTGCGGCACGGCGGCCGGCCCTGATCCGGTTGTCTTCCGTCTTCCGTCCGTCGTCCTCGTGCCCGGGTGGTGCCGGTGCGCGGGCGGCGGTTTCTGTCCTGCGCGCTAAGCCTGCGCGAGCGGCAGCTGATAGTCTCGAAACTGCTCGCGCAGCTTGAGCTTCTGCATCTTGCCGGTGGCCGTGAGCGGAATCTCGGTGACGAACACCACGTCGTCCGGAATCCACCACTTCGCGACCTTGCCCTCGAAGTAGCGCAGCATCTCGTCGCGCGTCAGCTCCGCGCCGGGCTTCTTCATCACCACCAGCAGCGGGCGCTCGTCCCACTTCGGATGCCGGCAGGCGATGCACGCCGCCATGTGCACGGCCGGGTGCGCGGCGGCCACGTTCTCCACGTCGATCGACGAGATCCACTCCCCGCCCGACTTGATCACGTCCTTACTGCGATCGGTGATCTGCATGTAGCCGTCGGGGTCGATGTTGGCGACGTCGCCGGTCGGAAACCAGCCGTCGACCAGCGGCGACTGGCCGTTGCGGTAGTAGCTGGCGATGGTCCACGGCCCGCGCACATGCAGGTCGCCGAAGGCCTTGCCGTCCCACGGCAGCTCGTGGCCGTTGCCGTCGACGATCTTCATCTCCACGCCGTAGATGGCGCGGCCCTGGCGCTCGAGCACCTGCTGCCGGGCTGCGCTCGGCAGGCCGTTGTGCTTGCTCATCAGCTTGCAGGTGGTGCCCAGCGGCGACATCTCGGTCATGCCCCAGGCGTGGATCACCTCCACGCCAAGTGCATTGAGCGTGCGGATCATGGCCGGCGGACACGCCGAACCGCCGATCACCGTACGGCGGAACGACGAAAACTTCAGGCCCTTGCCCTGCACGTGCTGCAGCAGGCCGAGCCACACCGTCGGCACGCCGGCCGAGAAGCTCACCTGCTCCTGCTCGAACAGTTCGTACAGCGAGGCGCCGTCCAGCTTCGGCCCCGGCAACACCAGCTTGGCGCCCACCAGCGGCACCGAATACGGCAGCCCCCAGGCATTGACATGGAACATCGGCACCACCGGCAGGATCACGTCCTGCGCCGAGCAGCCCAGCGCATCGGGCAGCGCCGCCCCATACGAATGCAGCACGGTGGAGCGGTGCGAATACAGCGCCCCCTTCGGGTTGCCGGTCGTGCCCGACGTGTAGCACAGGCTGGAAGCGGTGTTCTCGTCGAACAGCGGCCAGGTGTAGTCGGCGCGCTGCGCGGCCAGCAGGTCTTCGTAGCACAGCATCGGCACGCTCGAGGCCGGCATGTGCGCGCGGTCGGTCATCGCCACCCAGCCCTTGACGTTCGGGCAATGCGGCGCAAGGCCCTCGACCAGCGGCACGAAGGTCAGGTCGAAGAAGACGTACTGGTCATCAGCGTGATTGACGATGTAGGCGACCTGGTCGGGGAACAGGCGCGGATTGATGGTGTGGCACACCGCGCCCGAGCCCGACACGCCGTAGTAGATCTCCAGGTGCCGGTAGCCGTTCCAGGCCAGCGTGCCGATGCGCTCGCCGGGCTGCACGCCGAGCGCGGCCAGCACGTTCGCCAGTTGCTTGGCGCGATCGCGCACGGCCGCGTACGTGGTGCGATGGAGCTCATCCCCATCGCCCTCCACGCGACGCGACACGACTTCGGTCGAACCATAGTTCCGCGCGGCATGTTCAATGATGGTCGAGATGAGCAAGGGCGCGCTCATCATGTGTCCCATCAGGGCCATGGTGTCTCCTCGAAAAACTGAACAACCGTCCTATTTTTCGGCCGATTGTTCCCGCGATCCAGGAGCGCGTCAACGGGATTCCGTTGTGCGCCGCCATATCCGCCCGCCTGCCGGGGCAGCCCCCGGCGCCCCCCCTGCGAACCGTTGCAGCGCAAGGGTTCGCGGCCAGCAGCTTTGCCTGCTCGCAAGTACAATACGCGATAGCGTTGCTGCGTCTCAACATGGCGTTTTCCCCTATGTAGAACGGTCTCTGCCGCGCCGATGCGCCCGCGGTTTCCGCCGATCCGGCCCCGTTCTTGCGCGGTTTCCCGTGCCAATCGATCCCCGTCCGACATGCCCACTTCCGCCGCCGTCCAGACTGACGATTCCCTTGCGAGCCGGTTCGACTGGCCGGGCCGCCCGCACGCGGCGCCCGGCTTCGCCCGCCTCGGCGAGCGCTTCCTGACCCGCCTGCCGCCCGTGCCGATGCCGGCCACGCCCTACCTCGTGGGCTTCTCGCCGGAAGCCGCCGCGCCCCTGGGCCTGTCGCGCGCCGGGCTCGACACGCCGGCCGGGCTGGATGTCTTTGTCGGCAACGCCATCGCCGCCTGGAGCGACCCGCTCGCCACCGTCTATTCGGGCCACCAGTTCGGCGTGTGGGCCGGCCAACTGGGGGATGGCCGCGCGCTGCTGCTGGCCGAGCTGCAGACCGCCGACGGCCCCTGCGAAGTGCAGCTCAAGGGCGCCGGCCTCACGCCCTACTCCCGCATGGGCGACGGCCGCGCCGTGCTGCGCTCGTCGATCCGCGAGTTCCTGTGCTCGGAGGCCATGGCCGGGCTGGGCATCCCGACCACGCGCGCGCTGTGCGTGATCGGCGCCGATGCCCCGGTGCGCCGCGAGACCATCGAAACCGCCGCCGTGGTCACGCGCCTGGCGCCCTCGTTCGTGCGCTTCGGCCATTTCGAGCACTTCGCCGCCAACGAGAAACTGCCCGAGCTGCGCGCGCTGGCCGATTTCGTCATCGACCGCTTCTACCCGGCCTGCCGCGCCGAGCCGCAGCCCTACCTGGCCCTGCTGCGCGAGGTCGGCCGCCGCACCGCCGCGCTGATCGCGCAATGGCAGGCGGTCGGCTTCTGCCACGGCGTGATGAACACCGACAACATGTCGATCCTGGGCCTGACGCTGGACTACGGCCCGTTCGGCTTCCTGGACGGCTTCGACGCCAACCACATCTGCAACCACTCCGACACCGGCGGCCGCTACGCCTACGCCCAGCAGCCGCAGATCGCCTACTGGAATCTGTTCTGCCTGGCGCAGGCGCTGCTGCCGCTGTGCGGCAGTGACCCCACCGCCTTCGCCGACCTGAGCGACGAAGCCCAGGCCCAGCCCGCCATCGACGCCGCACAGGAGGCGCTGCTGGTCTACCGCGACACCTACGGCGCGGCCTTCTACGCGCGCTACCGCGCCAAGCTCGGCCTGACGCAGCCGCACGATGGCGACGAGGCCCTGTTCGGCGATCTCTTCAAGCTGCTGCACACCCAGCGCGCCGACTACACCCTGTTCTTCCGCCACCTCGCCGACGTGCGCCGCGACGACACGCCCGCCGACGCGCAGACCCGCACCGTGCGCGATGGCTTCTTCGACCGCGACAGCGCCGACGCCTGGCTGGCCGCCTATCGCCAGCGCCTGCAGGCCGAACCCGCGCCGGACGCCGCGCGCGCCGAGGCCATGCGCCGCGTCAACCCGAAGTACGTGCTGCGCAACCACCTGGCCGAGATCGCCATCCGCCGCGCCGGCGAGAAGGACTTCTCCGAAGTGGAAAACCTGCGCACCGTGCTGGCCCGCCCCTTCGACGACCACCCCGGCTTCGAGCGCTACGCCGGGCCGGCGCCGGACTGGGCAACCTCGCTCGAAGTGAGCTGCTCGTCCTGAGGCCGTGCGCTAAAACCGAGCGTGAAGCGTTGGAGCCATGACGCTGGCGAGCAAGTCGACTCCGTAACGGCGGATCGACGCCACAAGCCGCGACACGCTCAGTGCTTGTGCGCCAATATGGACTAGACTAAACTAAGTCCAATCAGATGGAGGCAAGATGCAAACAGTCAACATTCACGAAGCCAAGACGCATTTATCGAAGCTCATCGAGGCCGCCGCCGAGGGCGAAGACATTGTGATTGCCAAGGCGGGGAAGCCGCTTGTGCGCATGGTTCCGTTCGCGCCACCCAAGCCCATGCGCCGCCTTGGCGGCCTGAAAGGGAAAATCCGCATCGCAGAAGATTTTGACGCACCGCTGCCCGGCGACCTGATGGCCGCGTTCGAGGGGCGATAATGCGCCTGCTTCTTGATACACATGTATTCCTGTGGGCCACATCCGGCGACAGCAAGCTCACGAAAGCGGCTCAAGCGGTGATCTTGAACGCCGATGAAGTCTTTGTGAGCGCGGCAAGTATTTGGGAGATTTCCATCAAGGCCGCGCTCAACAAAATCGAAGCCGATGTTGATGCGCTTATAGCGGAGATCGGTGCAGCAGGGTTTCGAGAACTGCCGGTGACCGCAGCCCACGCCGCCGCCGTGCGCACCCTGCCGGATATTCACCGTGACCCGTTCGACCGAATCCTGGTCGCTCAGGCGATTACCGAGCCGCTGCGCCTGATGACGGTTGACGACAACGTTACGAAGTACACCGAGTTGGTCATCAGGGTTTAGGAAAATGGAGACGGACATGGGAAGCATCGCTATCCAACCCAACAGAAAATGCGCACCATGAGAACAAGACTCCCGCTGGCGATGCTGGCTACCACGGCATTGCTGGGCTGCGCCACCGGTACCGATGGTGTCGTCCCGATCGGTCCCGACATGTACATGATTGGAGGACTCGGGAACTTCACCGACTTCTCGGCCAGCGCCGTCAAAGCGCGCATGTTCCAGCAGGCAGCGAAGCATTGCGCGGACCAAGGGCGCACGATGTTGCCGATGGACAGCACGGGCAAGGATTCGGACTTCGGTACCTACGCCTCGGCCGAAGTGCAGTTCCGCTGCGTGGCCACCGCCGCCGCTGGTCCGGCGAGATAGCGCCCGAGCGTTGCAGCCGATGGGCGGCGATGGCGGTCAGCCGCCGCAACGCAAAACAACGATGGATAGCACACCGGAGCGCATGCGCGTCGCAGCGCAAGGGCGATCTGTGAAGCCGGCGAAGCGCGGCCGGGCAGTCAGGGCGACGCCCGATGGAACACGTTCCGTTGGCGGGACTGCCTGTCCGCTACCGATGCGGCCATGGCGTCCGTGCATCGTGCTACTGGCTAACGAGCAGAAAAAGGAAGGGCAAGAATGAGACGGGTTGGGGTGTATGTCGACGCGAGCAACATCAGCATGAATGGCGGGCACGGCATGCGGTACGAGGTTCTTCGTGCGCTGGCGTGCCGGAACTCGGGTGAAGCGCAGCGTCTGAACGCGTACGTTGCATTCGATCAACGACGGTCGATGCTGTCGCCAGAGTACGGGACAAAATCGAGAGGCTTCCAGGCCGCGTTGCGCGACCAGGGGTTTCGGGTCACCGTCAAGAACGTCAAGCACTTCACGGACGAAGACGGTAACGCCGTTTCAAAGTCGAACGCGGATCTCGACATGGCAGTGGATGCGCTGACCGAATCAGAGCGGCTCGACACGGTGCTGCTCGCGACCGGCGACGGCGATTTCGTGCAGGTCGTGCGCGCCCTTCAAAGCAAGGGGTGCCGCGTGGAGGTTCTCGGCTTCGACAACGTGTCGCGAGAACTGCGCGATTCGGCCGACCAGTTCATCAACGGCTACCTGATTGCAGGGTTGTTGCCAACGCAAGATCAGGCCAACCCGCGAGCGTGCTGGGGGGAAGTCGGGAGCCGTGTGCGAGGACTTTGCAACCGATTCTCTCCCGAGGAAGGGTACGGCTTCATCGGATTCTGGCCGGTCATCCCTGACAGCTCGGTACTGACAGCGAGCGAAACGAAGGCGGCCTACTTTCGGAGTGCGGCCCTGACCGATACGATGTCGATCACGAAATTGCCGGCGCGCAACCTCGTGCTCGAGTTCGACCTGGTCGAACCGGCCAAGCCGGGCGGCGCACTCGAAGCGAAGCGCATCGAGATCGTCTCGGGCACGTAAAGGAACAAGGACCCGCCTGGCCCGGGATGAGACGAACCACGTCCAACCGGTTGCCGCGACGCAGACTCGACCGGGCAACCGGCTCCACCCGAGCCGCGACTTGCCAAGCCCAGTGGTTCAGCGATGCCACCCACACATGTCGGCCGCCCATGCAGCGGCCGGCGGAACCCGCAAGGAGCCTCTTCCATCATGACCATCGAGAAAACCGACGCCGAATGGCGCGACCAGCTCTCCGACATCGAATACCGCGTGACCCGCGAGGCCGCCACCGAGCGCCCCTTCACCGGCCGCTACTGGGACCACTGGGCGCGCGGCGTCTACCACTGCGTCTGCTGCGGCACGCCGCTCTTCGAATCGTCGACCAAGTTCGACGCCGGCTGCGGCTGGCCGAGCTATTTCGCCCCCATCAACGGCGAGGTCATCGCCGAGAAGACCGACCATTCGCACGGCATGGTCCGGATCGAAGTGCAGTGCAAGCAGTGCGGCGCGCACCTGGGCCACGTCTTCGAAGACGGACCCGCGCCGACCGGCCTGCGGTATTGCATTAACTCGGCTGCGCTAAAATTCGGCGATTGATCCTTCGCGTGGCACACCCTGCATGAAATTCCTGTTCGATCTGTTCCCGGTCATCCTGTTCTTTGCCGCCTTCAAGGTGGCGGGCATTTATGTGGCGACCACCGTCGCGATGGTCGCCACCGTGGCGCAAATCGCATGGGTGTGGTTCAAGCACCGCAAGGTCGATGCCATGCAGTGGCTGTCGCTGCTCATCATCGTAGTGTTCGGCGGAGCGACGCTGATCTTCCACAACGACACCTTCATCAAGTGGAAGCCGACCGTGCTGTACTGGATGTTCGGCGTGGTGCTGCTGGGCAGCGCCGTGCTGCTGCGCAAGAACCTGATCCGCGCCATGATGGAGCAGCAGGTAGTGCTGCCCGAGCCGATGTGGGGCCGGCTGAACCTGGTCTGGAGCCTGTTCTTCCTCGCCATGGGCGGCCTCAACCTCTACGTGGCCTACCACTTCGACACCGCCGTCTGGGTCAATTTCAAGCTGTTCGGCTCGATGGGCCTGATGGTGGTGTTCATGCTGGTGCAGAGCGTCTGGCTGTCGCGCCACATGCAGGAGCGCCCCGCCGACGCCAACCCGCAGGACGACCGCTGATGGCCGCTGATCCGCGCGAAATCGAACGCCTGCTGCGCGAGGCCTTCCAGCCCATCCACCTCGCCGTCGAAGACGATAGCGCCAAGCACGCCGGGCACGCCGGCGCGGCCTCCGGCGGCGGGCATTACAACGTCGACATCGTCAGCGCCGCCTTTGCCGGCAAGAGCCGCGTGGCGCGCCACCGCATGGTGTATGATGCGCTGCGCACGCTGTGGCCGGCCGCCATCCATGCCTTGGCGATCCGCGCCGTGACGCCCGAAGAAAACACGTAAGCGCATCACACGCTCACTCGTCCTTCCTTTCAACGCATCCCATGAAAGTTTCCAGCCTTACCGCCAGCCTGATGGCTGCCGCCCTCCTTGCGACCGCCGCTCCCGCCATGGCGCAGAACGCCGCCATGGTCAACGGGCACGCCATCCCGAGTGCCAAGGTGGACGCGCTGATCAAGAAGTCCGGCCAGCCCGAATCGCCGGAGCTGCGCAACCGCGCCCGCGACATGCTGATCGACCGCGAACTGCTCGAGCAGGACGCCACCAAGCGCGGCCTGCTGGAGCGTGACGACGTGCAGGAGCAGTTGGCCCAGGCGCGCCTGAACGTGCTGGTTGCCGCCGAGTTCGAGGACTACGTCAAGAACAGCCCGACCACCGACGACGACCTGCGCAAGCAATACGAGAAGATCAAGGCCCAGTTCGGCAACGGCAAGGAATACCACGCCCACCACATCCTGGTGGACAAGGAAGCCGACGCGAAGGCCATCATCGCCAAGCTCAAGGCCGGCGGCAATTTCGAAGAGATCGCCAAGGCGCAGTCGAAGGACAAGGGATCGGGCGCCAACGGCGGCGATCTGGATTGGGCGAACCCGGGCACCTACGTGCCGGAGTTCTCCGCCGCCCTGACCGGCCTGAAGAAGGGCGAGGTCACCCAGACGCCCGTCAAGACGCAGTTCGGCTGGCACGTGATCCGCCTGGACGACACGCGCGACGCCAAGATCCCGGCGTTCGAAGACGTCAAGCCGCAGTTGCTCGAAATGATGATGGGCGACCAGAACTGGCAGCGCGCCAAGTTCCAGACCATGCTGAAGGATCTGCGCGAAAAGGCGACGATCAAGTAAGCGGATGACCTGCCGAGGCAGGAACAAAAAGGGGCCATGTGCCCCTTTTTGATTTACTGCGCCGGATGCGCTCCCGCCCGCGTTCCGGCACCCGAGCCAGATTGAAGCGCTTGCTGAAAAGCCCTGCAATTTGTCTCATAATGTGCGCCCACGCGCCAGCGTTGCACCGGACAGGTGCACCCAACGGCGCCTGATAAGTGCCACACCGAGCACCACCCCGGTCGCGGCCGCTGCCGTCCGCGTCCAGAGCGAAACCACCAAAAAGGAACCGGAGATCCGTATGTCCCGCTTCACGCACGTCTTCCGCCCCGCCGCGCTGGCCGCCCTGGCCGCGCTGCCGATGGCGCTTCTGCAAGCCACGCCTGCCCTGGCGCAAGCCACCAAGTCGGTCGAAGTGCTGGCGATCGTCGAACATCCGGCGCTCGACGCCATCCGCGACGGCGTCAAGGAAGAGCTGAAGGCCCAGGGCTTCGACGCCGGCAAGACCCTGAAGTGGGAATACCAGAGCGCGCAGGGCAGCGCCGCCACCGCCGCGCAGATCGCCCGCAAGTTCATCGGCGACAAGCCGGACGCCATCGTCGCCATCACCACGCCATCGGCGCAGGCCGTGGTGGCGGCCACCAAGACCGTCCCGGTGGTGTATGCCGGCGTGACCGATCCGGTGGCCGCGCAGCTGGTCAAGAGCTGGGAGCCCTCGGGCACCAACGTGACCGGCGTGTCCGACAAGCTGCCGCTGGACAAGCAGATCGCCCTGATCAAGCGCGTGGTGCCGCATGCCAAGCGCGTCGGCATGATCTACAACCCGGGCGAGGCCAACTCGGTGGTGGTCGTCAATGAACTGAAGAAGCTGCTGTCGGCCCAGGGCCTGACGCTGGTGGAATCGGCCGCGCCGCGCACGGTCGATATTGCCCCGGCAACCAAGAACCTGATCGGCAAGGTGGACGTGATCTACACCAGCACCGACAACAACGTGGTGTCGGCGTACGAATCGCTGGTGAAGGTGGCCAACGAGGCCAAGATTCCGCTGATCGCCGCCGACACCGACAGCGTCAAGCGCGGCGCCATCGCGGCGCTGGGCATCAACTACTACCGGCTCGGCCGCCAGACCGGCACCGTGGTCGCGCGCATTCTGAAGGGCGAGAAGCCGGGCGCCATCGCCTCGACCGGCAGCACCGACCTGGAACTGTTCGTGAACCCGGGCGCGGCCGCCAAGCAAGGCGCCACGCTGTCGGCCGACCTGCTCAAGGACGCCAAGGAAACCGTCAAGTAATCCGGCTCCGCTCGTCGTACGGCGCCGGTCGCCTATCCTTGCAGGAGCGACCGGCGCGGGAGACGGCGTGCAGAACGCGGCGCGCGGCCACCCGCTGCAAGCCTGCCTGCCCGCCCACGCTCGACCCGCAAGCGTCCCCATTCACTGCACCGCGGCGTGGCGACCAGCCGTCGCGCCCCACTCTGTCATGTCATTGTTTTCATTGCTCGGCGCCCTGGAGATCGGTCTGGTCTTCAGCCTCGTGGCGCTCGGGGTGCTGATCTCCTTCCGCATCCTCAACTTCCCCGATCTCACCGTCGACGGCAGCTTCACCATGGGCGGCGCCGTCTCGGCCACGCTCATCGCCGGCGGACACGATCCGTTCATGGCCACCCTGTGCGGCCTGCTGGCCGGCGGCGTGGCGGGCTTCATCACCGGCTGGCTGAACGTGCGCCTGAAGATCATGGACCTGCTCGCCAGCATCCTGATGATGATCGCGCTGTACTCGGTCAACCTGCGCATCATGGGCCGCCCCAACGTGCCGCTGATCTCCGAGGCCACCGTCTTCACGGTGCTGCAGCCCGCCTGGATGGACGACTACGTGGCGCGCCCGGTGCTGCTGGCCGTGGTGGTGGTGGCGGCCAAGCTGCTGCTGGACTGGTTCTTCTCGACGCAGGTCGGCCTGTCGCTGCGCGCGACCGGCGCCAACCCGCGCATGGCGCGCGCCCAGGGCATCGCCACCGGCCGCGCCACGCTGGCGGGCATGGCGCTGTCCAATGCGCTGGTCGCGCTGGCCGGCGCCCTGTATGCGCAGACGCAGGGCGGCGCCGATGTCTCCATGGGCATCGGCACCATCGTGATCGGCCTGGCCGCCGTCATCATCGGCGAGACCGTGCTGCCGGCGCGCCGCCTGATGCTGACCACGCTGGCCGTGGTGGTGGGCGCAGTCCTCTATCGCTTCTTCATCGCCCTGGCGCTCAACAGCGACTTCATCGGCCTGCAGGCGCAGGACCTCAACATGGTGACCGCCGCGCTGGTGGTGATCGCCCTGGTGCTGCCCGGCATGCGCCGCAAGGTGTTCGGCGCGTTCTCCCGCGGCAACGGCAACAAGGGGAACTGACATGCTGAGCGCACAAGGACTCACCCTCACCTTCAACGCCGGCACGCCCATCGAGACGCGCGCGCTGCGCGGCCTGTCGCTGGAGATCCCGACCGGGCAGTTCGTCACCGTGATCGGCTCCAACGGCGCCGGCAAATCGACCTTCCTGAACTCCATCAGCGGCGACCAGATGGTCGACACGGGCCGCATCACCATCGACGGCATCGACGTCACGCGCAAGACGGCGTGGCAGCGCGCCAACCTGGTGGCACGCGTGTTCCAGGACCCGATGGCCGGCACCTGCGAGAACCTGACCATCGAAGAGAACATGTCGCTGGCCATGTGCCGCGGGCAGCGGCGCGGGTTCGGCTTCGCCACCAACCGCAAGTGGCGCGAGGTCTTCCGCGCGCAGCTGCGCCGGCTCGACCTCGGCCTGGAGAACCGCCTGACCGACCGCATCGGCCTGCTCTCGGGCGGCCAGCGCCAGGCGGTGAGCCTGCTGATGGCCTCGCTGCAGCCGTCGCGCATCCTGCTGCTGGACGAGCACACCGCCGCGCTCGACCCGAAGACGGCCGCCTTCGTGCTGGAGCTGACCGCCAAGATCGTCTCCGAGAGCAAGCTGACGACGATGATGGTCACGCACTCGATGCGCCAGGCGCTCGACTACGGCCAGCGCACGGTGATGCTGCACCAGGGCAACGTGATCCTCGACGTGCAGGGCGGCGAGCGCGCCGGCCTGGACGTGCCGCACCTGCTGCAGAAGTTCGAGGAAACGCGCGGCGCCAAGGTCGACGACGACGCGCTGCTGCTGGGCTGACCCGGCACGCACCATGAAAAACGGGCACCTTCGGGTGCCCGTTGTCGTTGTGCCGGATCAGCCCGGCAGCGCCGCGATCAGAAGCGGTGCTGCAAGCCCGCCGTCATGCCGACCTGGCTGTTGCCGAAGCCCGCCACGTCGCGCGACAGGCTCACGTTCTGGCCATTCCTCGCCTTGGCGTAGCCGCCGGCCAGGTAGGCCGTGGTGCGCTTGGACAAGGCGTATTGCGCGCGCAGCGAGAACAGGATCGGGTCGGCATCGGTGCCGCCCTTGATGTTCTGCTTGTAGACCGCGCCGAACAGCGTGAACGCCGGCGTGACATCGTAGCTGGCGCCGGCCCAGTACATGTCGCTGCGCTGCGTGGCCGCGGCCGTGGTGAAGGCACGCTTGTAGTTGCGGTAGCCCGCGAACAGCTTGAGCGCGCCGAAGTCGTAGCTGGCGCCGGCGTGGATGCCCTGGATGGTGTCGGTGGTGTCGGCCGGCGTGGTGCTCGTGCCGGCGCCGTTCTGGCGGTCCCAGGTGGCGGCCGCCGAGAAGCCGCCCGCGCTGTAGCCGATGCCCACGTCGTACTTGGACGCACTCTTGAAGTTGCCCGCCACCTCGCCCAAGCCGACCGTGGCGCCGAGCTTCAGGCCGCCGAAGGTGCCGTCGTAGCGCACCGCGTTGGAGGCGCGCGAGAACAGGCCGTCCTTGCGGTCGCCGGTGGCCGTCGACGAGGTCGCCCACGAGTAGTTGGGCGCATAGCCCATCGGGTCGTAGGGCAGCATGAAGTCGTAGGTGGTGGTGAAGGTGCGACCGAACACCACCTGACCGAAGCTGCCCGCCAGCCCGACCACGGCGCGGCGATCGAACAGCGTGTTGTCGGTGTCGAGCCGGCCGGTGTCGATGGCGATGCCGCTCTCGAGGTTGAAGATGCCCTTCAGCCCGCCGCCCAGGTCTTCGCTGCCGCGCAGGCCCCAGCGCGAGGTGTTCTTGCCGCCCGACACCAGGCGGGCCGCGCCGCCGCCATTGGCACCGGCGTGGTTCACGTATTCGATGCCGGCATCCATGATGCCGTACAGGGTCACGTTGGATTGGGCCGCCGCGGTGCCGGCGGTCGCCAGCGCGGCCGCCGCCAGCGCCATCGAGGTGATTTTCATCGGGTCTCCCTTGTGATTGTTGTGATTGTTCTGCCGCGCTTGCGCAGCGCCAGGCATCGTAGGAGAGACGCACTTTCAGTTCACTTTCGATCGGCCGCCATTTGCGCCACCGTGGCGCGCCGGCGCCTGGGGGTTTCCCTAGCTTCGAAAGCCGCGCGGATGCGGTATTCCTCTGCGCCTTGGTCGAAGACGTTGGAAGCAGCAAGCGATGCGCATCCTGTTGGTGGAAGACAACCCGAAGCTGGCCGGCACGCTGGAGGAAGCCCTGGGCCAGGCCGGCTTCGCGGTCGACTGCGTGCACGACGGCCACGCCGCCGACCTGCTGCTGACCACGCAGGACTACGCCCTGCTGCTGCTCGACCTCGGCCTGCCCCGGCTCGACGGGCTCGAAGTGCTGCGCCGCCTGCGCCTGCGCCGCAATCCGCTGCCGGTGATGATCCTGACCGCGCACGGCGCGGTGGAAGAGCGCGTGCGCGGCCTGAACCTCGGCGCCGACGATTACCTGACCAAACCGTTCGACCTGACCGAGGTGGAGGCGCGCGCCCGCGCGCTGATCCGCCGCAGCCACGGCCACGAGCGCACGCAGCTGCAATGCGGCCCCCTGCACTACGACGGCACCAGCGGCGCCTTCACCCTGCGCGGCGAGGCGCTGGCGCTGACCGGCCGCGAGCGCGCGGTGCTGGAAGTCCTGGTGCTGCGCGATGGCCGCGCCGTCAACAAGGCCGCCATCTCGGAGAAGATCTTCGGCATCAACGAATCGGTCAACGCCGACGCCATCGAGATCTACGTGCACCGGCTGCGCAAGAAGCTCGACGGCAGCGGCGTGGCCATCGTCATGCTGCGCGGGCTGGGCTACCTGCTCGAGGCCGTGCCGCAGGCGCCGGCCGCCGTCGGCCGATGAGCGCCCCCAGCCTGCGCCGGCAGCTGCTGCTGTGGCTGCTGCTGCCGTTGCTGGGCCTGCTGGCGCTCGATGCCTGGCTGACCTACGGCCGCGCCATGGCCGCCGCCCACCACGCCTTCGACCGCACGCTGCAGGGCTCGCTCAAGGCCATGCGCGAAGGCATCCGGCTGCGCGACGGGCAGTTCGCCATCGACCTGCCCTACCTGGCCCTGGATATCTTCGAATCGGAGGCGGGCAGCAGCATCTTCTATCGCATCCTCGACGCGCACGGCACCACCCTGACCGGCTACGACGAACTGCCCCTGCCGCCCACCCGGCCGCCCGAGCCCTACCGCACGGCGTTCTACGATGCCGTGCTGCGCGACATGCAGGTCCGCGTGGCGGCGCAGCGGCTGCCGGTGCGCGATGCCGCCTCCGCGCAGATCCAGGTGGTGTGGGTGCTGGTGGGCGAGTCGGTCGAGCCGCGCGCAGCCCTGGCGCACGACATGCTGACGGGCTCGCTGCTGCAAGAGGGGCTGCTGGTGCTGCTGGCGCTCGGCATCGTTTGGCTGGGCGTGCGGCGGGGCCTGCGGCCGCTGCGCCAGCTCAGCGCCAGCATGGCCGCGCGCCATGCCGATGAGCTCGCCCCGCTGCCGCAGCATGGCCTGCCGGCCGAGGTGACCCCGCTGGTGGCCGCCATCAACCAGTACGTGGCGCGGCTGCTGCGCATGCTCGACGCCCGCAAGCGCTTCTTTGCCGATGCGGCGCATCAGCTCAAGACACCGCTGGCCGTGATCCAGGCGCAATCGGAGCTGGCGCTGCGCGAGCCCGACGGCAACCGCATCCGCCGCCACCTCGCGCCGCTGCACGACACGGTGCGGCAGGCAGCCAAGGGCGTACAGCAGTTGCTGTCGCTGTCGCGGCTGGAGCCGGACAGCGGCTATGCCCCGTCGCTGCAGCCGCTGCGGCTCGACACGCTGGCCGGCGAGGTGGCGCTGGAACTGGCGCCGGTGGCGCGCCGCGCCGGCATCGACCTCGGCTTCGAGGGCGAACCCGTGATGGTCGCGGCCGAGCCGCAATGGCTGCAGGAACTGGTGAGTAATCTGCTCGACAACGCGATCCGCTATGCCGGCCGCGACGCGCGCGTGACGCTGCGGGTCGCGCGGCAGGCGGCGCCCGGCCAGGACACCAGCGCGCTGCTGCAGGTGGAAGACAACGGCCCCGGCATCGCCGAGGCGGAGCGCGCCGCCGTCTTCGGCCGCTTCTACCGGGGCAGCACCACCCAGGCCCAGGAAGGCAGCGGGCTGGGCCTGGCCATCGTGCGCGAGATCGCCCGCGTGCACGGCGCCACCGTCGCGCTGTCGGACACCGCGGGCGGCGGCCTGACCGTCAGCGTGCGCTTCGCCGAGGCCGGCGGCGCGCCAGCCGGCTGAAGCAACCGCCCCGCGCGCATCTTTGGGTTGCGGCGGGACAACAAGACACGCGGGCCGTGCCGATGCCTGGACGGCGACGCGCCCTCGCGGCGCACCGTCTTCGGGAATGCGCCGTGCACCAGATCCGCCCACGCCATCCCGCCCGCCGGCACCCTCGCCGTCGGCCGCATCGTGCGCCCCATGCCTTGACGCACGGCCCCCGATGGCGGCCTACACTGGCTACGTCGTCGCCCCTGCCCCGACACCGCGCCGCGCCTGCCTGGGCAAGGCATCGGGAGTTATCCCTATTGTGGTGCCGGCGGGTGCATCGCCACCTGGCGAACACGTGGGAGCGGGCAAAAATGGCTCCATCAAAAAACCCGGATTGGGTCCAAGTGGTAAGACCATGAGCCGCTATATTCCATCCACGATCCGACACCGCAGCGCGATGCTGCCGGTGCCGGCCCGAGCAAGGAACGGTGGGAGGAAGTGATGAAGACCGACGACGTGATCGTCAGCTTTCGCGGTGTACGCAAGACCTACGACGGCGAGAGCCTGGTGGTCAAGCACCTGGACCTGGACATCTATCAGGGCGAGTTTCTGACGCTGCTTGGGCCCTCCGGCTCCGGCAAGACGACCTGCCTGATGATGCTGGCCGGCTTCGAGTTTCCGACCGGCGGCGAGATCCGCCTCGAAGGCACCCTGCTCAACACCGTGCCGCCGCACAAGCGCAACATCGGCATGGTGTTCCAGAACTACGCGCTGTTCCCGCACCTCACGGTCGCGCAGAACGTCGAATACCCGCTCACCGTGCGCAAGCTGGCCGCCGCCGAGCGCGCCGAGCGTGTCCACCATGCCCTGAAGATGGTGCGCATGGAGGGCTTTGCCAAGCGCTATCCCGCGCAGCTCTCCGGCGGCCAGCAGCAGCGCATCGCCCTGGCGCGCGCGCTGGTGTTCGAGCCCAAGCTGGTGCTGATGGACGAGCCGCTCGGCGCGCTCGACAAGCAGCTGCGCGAGCACATGCAGTACGAGCTGAAGTCGCTGCACGAGAAGCTGGGCGTGACCTTCGTCTACGTCACGCACGACCAGGGCGAGGCGCTGACCATGTCCGACCGCGTGGCCGTGTTCGACAAGGGCGTGGTGCAGCAGCTCGACACGGTCGACCGCCTCTACGAATCCCCCTGCAACGCGTTCGTCGCCAACTTCATCGGCGACAGCAACACGCTGCGCGGCACTGTCATCGGCCTCGACGGCGACTACTGCCAACTGCAACTGAACGACGGCGCGCGCGTGATCGGCCGCAACGTCGCCGGCG
Organism: Ralstonia pseudosolanacearum; assembly: GCF_024925465.1. Classification (NCBI taxonomy): domain Bacteria; kingdom Pseudomonadati; phylum Pseudomonadota; class Betaproteobacteria; order Burkholderiales; family Burkholderiaceae; genus Ralstonia; species Ralstonia pseudosolanacearum. Next base: position 2,208,659 of record NZ_CP103852.1, read on the forward strand.
CACCGGTCGGGGCCACCGCCGTCGGCTGCATCCGGCCCGAGCGCATGCGCCTGGCCGAGCCCGCCGATGCCGGCACCGGCAACGCGCTCGCCGGCCAGACGCGCGGCCTGGTGTATTTCGGCGACCACGTCCGCATGCGCTGCGCCCTGCCCGAGCAGGCGGAGTGCTTCGTCAAGGTACCGCTCGGCACGCGCGCGCTCGAATCGTTCGCGCCGGGCGCGCCGATCCGGCTGGAATTCGCGCCCGAGCACCTGCGCGTCTTCACCTGAATCACCGGGCGCGCGGGGCGGCAGGCCCCGGGGCCCATCGACCACAGCAGCAACCCCACGCCAAAGCCAAAAGAGAGGAGCCAACATGAAACCCATCGCGAAGACGCGCCTGAGTGTGCTCGCTACCGCGTTCGCCGTTGCCTGCGGCGCGCACGCGGCGGAGGTCACCGTCGTCAACTTCGGCGGCGCCAACGGCGACGCGCAGAAGGCCGCGTTCAACAAGCCGTTCGAGGCGCAGACCGGCAACAAGGTCACCTCCGTCGAGTACAACGGCGAGCAGGCCAAGATCAAGGCCATGGTCGAGGCCAAGCACGTCAACTGGGATGTGGTCGAAGTCGAGTCGGGCGACATCGGCCGCGGCTGCGACGAGGGCCTGTTCGAGAAGCTCGACTGGTCCAAGATCGCCAAGAAGGCCGACCTGGTGCCCGAGGCGCCCCACACCTGCGGCGTCGGCTTCTTCGTCTGGTCGACAGCGCTGGCCTACAACGCCGACAAGCTCAAGGCCGCCCCCGCCGGCTGGGCCGACTTCTGGGACGTGAAGAAATTCCCCGGCAAGCGCGGCATGCGCAAGGGCGCGCGCTACAACCTGGAGTTCGCGCTGATGGCCGACGGCGTGCCGGTCAAGGACGTCTACAAGGTGCTCGCCACCAAGGACGGCCAGAACCGCGCCTTCAAGAAGCTCGACCAGCTCAAGCCCTACATCCAGTGGTGGGAAGCCGGCGCGCAGCCGCCGCAGTTCCTGGTGGCCGGCGACGTGGTGATGTCCACCGCCTTCAACGGCCGCATCGACGCCGCGCAGCGCGAGGGCAAGAACCTCAAGGTGGTCTGGAACGGCAGCATCTACGACCTGGACTACTGGGCGATCCCCAAGGGCACGCCGAACAAGGCGCTGGCCGAGCAGTACATCGCCTACACGCTGTCGCAGAAGGCCCAACAGGAATACGCCAAGCACATCGCCTACGGCCCGGCCAACCTGGCCGCGATCAAGGCGCTCGATGCGAAGACCCAGGCCAACCTGCCCAACTCGCCCGAGAACGGCAAGAGCGCGGTGCTGCAGAACCTGCAGTTCTGGACCGACCACGGCGACGAGCTGGAGCAGCGCTTCGCCTCGTGGGCATCGAAGTAAGCAAGGCCGCCCGGGCCGGCGCGCTCGCATGCTCCGGCATGCCCCGGCGCCGGCCCGACATGAAGTGTGCAGGACACGGCAGGTGCAGAATTGAACACCATGACCATCACGGCTGACACGCCCCCCGACTCGACAGCCAGACTCAAACGCGAGCTCAAGAACGCGCAAGCGCGCCGGCGCGCCATGGCGCTGGCGCTGGTCGCGCCGCTCGCCCTCTTCCTCCTGCTCATCTTCGTGGTGCCGATCGGCGCGCTGCTGACCCGCGCGGTGCAGAACCCCGAGGTGGCCGACGCACTGCCCAAGACGGTCGCCGCGCTCAAGGACTGGGACCGCAAGACCCCACCGGCCGACGCCGCCTACGCCGCCCTCGCCGACGACCTGACCGCCACCCAGGCCGGCGAGACGATGGGCGCCCTGGCCCGCCGCCTGAACACCGAAATCGCCGGCTTCCGCTCGCTGGTCGCCAAGACCGCGCGCGCCATGCCGCTCGCCGACGAACAAGGCCATGCGCTGGCGCCGGCCCAGACCCGCGCCCGGTTGATCGAGCTCGACGAGCGCTGGGCCGACACCGCCTACTGGCAGGCCATCGCCAAGAACAGCAGCCGCACCTCGCCGTTCTACCTGCTGGCCGCGCTCGACCACCGGCAGGACGCCTTCGGCCATATCGCGGCGACCGATCCCGACGAGCAGATCTACGTCACCGTATTCGGCCGCACCTTCGTCATCAGCGCCGTGGTCACGCTGCTCACGCTGCTGCTGGGCTACCCGCTGGCGTACTGGATCTCGACGCTGTCGGAGCGCCGCGCCAACCTGGTGATGGTGCTGGTGCTGATTCCGTTCTGGACTTCGATCCTGGTGCGCGTGGCCGCGTGGATCGTGCTGCTGCAGAGCGAGGGCCTCGTCAACCATGCGCTGATGGGCCTGGGCATCATCCGCGAGCCGCTGGCGCTGCTGTTCAACCGCATCGGCGTCTATATCTCGATGACGCACATCCTGCTGCCGTTCATGATCCTGCCGCTGTACAGCGTGATGAAGTCGATCCCGACCACCTACCAGCGCGCGGCGGTGTCGCTGGGCAGCCATCCGTTCGCGGCGTTCTGGCGCGTGTATGTGCCGCAGACCTACCCGGGCGTGGGCGCCGGCGCGCTGCTGGTGTTCATCCTCGCGCTCGGCTACTACATCACGCCCGCGCTGCTGGGCGGCCCGAACGACCAGATGGTCAGCTACTACGTGGCGTACTTCACCAACGTCACCATCAACTGGGGCATGGCATGCGCGCTGGGCGCGCTGCTGCTGGCGGCCACGCTGGTGCTGTACGGCGTCTACGGCCGCTTCACGCGCGCCAAGGCCAACGCGCGCTGAAGAGAGGAGCCGATCATGAAATTCGCCAGGCCGATGTTCGCCCCGCACACTTCGCTCATCGAGCGCATCTGGTACTTCGCGCTGCGCGGCCTGGCCGTGCTGACGCTGATCTACCTGGTGCTGCCGGTGCTGGTGATCGTGCCGCTGTCGTTCTCGTCGAGCACCTTCCTCGCCTACCCGATCCCCAGCTACTCGCTGCGCTGGTACCAGAACCTGGTCAGCTCCGACGAATGGCGCATGGCCGCCAAGAACAGCTTCATCGTGGCGCCCGCCGCCACGCTGGTGGCGACCGTGTTCGGCACACTGGCCGCCATCGGCCTGAACAAGGCGGATTTCCGCGGCAAGGCGCTGCTGATGGCGGTCCTGGTCTCGCCGATGATCGTGCCGGTGGTGGTGGTCGGGGTCGGCATGTACCTGTTCTTCGCGCCGCTCGGGCTGGCCAACACCTACATCGGCCTGATCCTGGCGCACGCGGCGCTCGGCGTGCCCTTCGTGGTGACGACGGTGCTGGCGACGCTGCAGGGCTTCAACCACAACCTCGTGCGCGCCAGCCTGTCGCTGGGCGCCAACCCGGTCATGACGTTCTTCCGCATCACCCTGCCGGTGATCGCGCCGGGCGTGATTTCCGGTGCGCTGTTCGCCTTCGCGACCTCGTTCGACGAAGTGGTGGTCACGCTGTTCCTCGCCGGCGCCGACCAGGTCACGCTGCCGCGCCAGATGTTCACCGGCATCCGCGAGAACATCTCGCCGACCATCGCCGCGCTCGCCACCATCCTGATCGTGTTCTCCACCTGCCTGCTGCTGACCTTCGAATGGCTGCGCGGCCGGACCGCGGCCAAGGCGGTGGCCTGAGCGCGCCACCGCCGCCGGCGTCGGGCCGGCCTGAAGGACCTGGTAGGCCTAGCGGGCCTAGAGGAACATCCCGCCCGACGCCTCGATCCGCTGCGCGTTGATCCAGCGGTTGTCCGGCGCCAGCAGCAACGCCACCACCCCGCCGATATCGTCCGGCAGGCCCACCCGGCCCAGCGCCGTCTGCGCGGCCACCAGGGCGTTCAGGTTTGCGTCATCGCGCACCCGGCCGCCGCCGAAGTCGGTCTCGATCGCCCCCGGCGCCACCACGTTCACCGCAATGCCGCGCGGGCCGAGTTCCTTCGCCATGTACTTCGTCAGCACCTCGACCGCGCCCTTCATCGCCGCGTAGGCGCCGTAGCCCACGAAGGCAAAGCGCGTCAGCCCCGACGAAATGTTGACGATGCGCCCGCCGTCGGCAATCAGCGGCAGCAGCGCCTGCGTCAGGAAGAACACGCCCTTGAAATGCACGTTCATCAGCGCATCGAACTGCGCTTCGGTCATCTCGGCCAGGCTGGCGTGGATGCCGATGCCGGCATTGTTGACGAGCGCGTCGATGCGCTCGCGCTGCCATTGCGCCAGCACGCCGCGCACCCCATCGGCGAAGGCGGCGAAGGTGGCGATCTGGCCGGCGTCCAGCTGCAGCGCGGCGGCGCGGCGTCCGAGCGCGGCCAGCTCCGCAACCAGCGCCTGCGCCTCGGCCTCGTTGCTGCGGTAGGTGAAGATCACATCGGTACCGCTGCGGGCCAGCTTCTGCACCATGTTCCTGCCGAGGCCGCGGCTGCCGCCGGTGACCAGGGCAATGGAGGTGTGGGATTCGGATTGGGGTTGGGTCATGTCGCGCTCCTGTGATGGCGGGTGCCGGGCACCGTGAACACCTGCATGGTATTGGGCGACAAACACGGAATAAATCTCGATTATTCTATTGCTGTGTTTTCAATCCAATAACAATCCCCACCCTTGCCCGCCATGTCCAACCCGCTGGAAGCGATGCAGATCTTCATCCGCGTGGCCGAGCTCGCCAGCTTCACGCGCGCGGCCGAAAGCCTGGGGATTCCCAAGCCGGCCGCTTCCGTGGCGGTGCAGCAGTTGGAGACGCTGCTCGGCACGCGCCTGCTGCACCGGACCACACGCAAGGTCCAGCTCACGCAAGATGGCCAGGCCTTCTTCGAGCGCAGCCAGGACTTGCTGGCCGATATGGAAGAGCTGCAGACGATGTTCCGCCAGAGCCCGCAGGCGCTGCGCGGCCGGCTGCGCGTCGACATGCCGGCGGGCGTCGCGCGCAGGGTTGTCATCCCCGCCCTGCCCGCCTTCCTGGATGCCCATCCGCAGTTGGAGATCGAGCTCTCCAGCACCGACCGCCGCGTTGACCTGGTCCGCGAAGGCTTCGACTGCGTGCTGCGCATCGGCACGCTCGGCGACAGCAGCCTGATCGCCCGCCCGCTCGGCCAGCTACCGCAGATGAACTGCGCCAGCCCCGCCTACATCGCGCGCTACGGCATGCCGCGCTCGCTGGACGACCTCGACCATCACCGCCTCGTCCACTACGCGCAGACGCTGGGCACCAAGGCGCCGGGCTGGGAATATCGTGTCGACGGACGGACGGCCTATCGCCCCATGCCGGGGGTGGTGACGGTCAGCACGGCCGAGAGCTACGAAGCCGCCTGCCAGGCCGGGCTGGGGATCATCCAGGCGCCGGTGTCCGTGCTCGCGCCGCAGGTCGCGCGCGGCGAGCTGGTGGAGGTGCTGCCGCAATACCGGCCGGCGCCGATGCCGGTGTCGCTGGTGTATCCGAACCGGCGCAACCTGCCGGTGCGAGTGCAGGTGTTCATGCACTGGATCGCCGAACAGCTCGCGCCGCACCTGGCGCCGATCGCACCGGATGCCTAGCGCGCCCGAAGGCGCGCCGGCAGGTATCCGGCCCGCCCCGGGCCAGCGCCTCAGGCGTCCCCGATCGCGGAGGCCGGCAGACCCAGCAACTGCTCGAGATTGTTCACCACCGCCCGCCGCCGCTGCGCTTCCTGGCGATGGGCCTGCGCCCCCGCCTCGACATCCGCGCCGCAATGCGGGCACGTCTGCTCGTGCGGATAGATGTAGCTGTTGCAGCTGCGGCAGAGGCTCAGCTGCGGCGGCACCCGACCGACCTCCGGCGCGCGCTTGCCCTTGTGCTTCCACGCCAGTTCGACGATCTGCCCGGAGCGCACGATGCTGGCCACGGGCGTGCCGTCCGCGATGCGCTCCGTGACCAGGTCGAAGCGCCCGACCGCGAAGGAGGCGCCGGCGGCGTCCTGCTCCTTGACGATCCGCTCGCGCAGCCCCTGCTTCTGCAGCTCCAGCACGCGATAGTGGCAATACGGGTTGTTGCCCGGCTTGCCGAGCAGCGAATGCGAGGTCCAGGTGCAGCCGCCCCGGCAGGCATCGGCGTAGTAGCAGGTCCGGCAGAAGCCCCACAGATCGTCCACCGAGCGCAGGCGGCCGAAGTGGATGGCCTCGCTGGTGTGCCAGATGTCTTCCAGCGACAACTCGCGGACATTGCCCCCGGCAAAGCCCACCGTCGCCAGCGAGGGGCAGCCCTTCACGGTGCCGTCCGCCTCCAGCGCAATCACCGTCTGGCCCGCGGCGCAGCCGTTCCAGTGCACGCGCTCGTCGCCGAAGCCGCGCCACAGATGCTCATAGGGGCCGTAGTAGCCGATGTTGTTGCCGACGTTCATCAGCAGCCCGCGGCTCACGCCCTCCTTGTAGAGCCTGGCGAGCAGCGGCATCACCTCCAGCAACTGATACGGCTGGAGCAGCAGCTCGTCGTTGTCGACCGCATTGCCCATCGCGACCGTCAGCTGGATCTGCCAGTGCGTCGCGCCCAGCTCGATGATGGTATCCATCAGGGCCGGGAGGTCCGGCATGGTCTGCGCGCCGATCTGGGTGTTCACGCTGATGGCCAGGCCCGCCGCGCGTGCGCGCCTGAGCGTATCCACGGCCCGGTCGAACGAGCCCGGCACGTTGCGCACCTTGTCGTGCAGCGGCGCCAGCCCGTCGAGCGAGACGCCCACGCCGTTGAGCCCGGCCTCGACCGCCTGTTCCAGCCGCTTGGGCGTCAGGTTGCGCCCCCCGGTCTGGACCGCGCAGTACATGCCGTGGGAACGGATCGCCCGGATCAGCTCGGTCCAGTCCTTGCGTAGATACGCTTCGCCGCCGATCAGCGAGACCTCCCGCGTGCCCAGCCGCGCGAGCGATTCGATGACTTCCAGGCACTCTGCGGTATTGAGCTCGTCGGGTCGCCGTCGTCCGGCGCGGGAGCCGCAATGCAGGCATTTGAGGTCACAGGCCAGGGTGATTTCCCAGACCACGTGAACGGGAACATAGCGCTTGAAATCGTCCGCGTTCAGGTAGCGGGCCGGCTGCGGGGTCTGCAGGCTCATATCGCCTCGCTGTCTTGTTCTCTTCTTATGGGGAATGGGGCCGCATGCCCGGCCGGTGGCCAGGGCATGCGGCGGCAGGCCGGTCTCGCGCGAGACTCAGGCGCGGCCTTCGAGCTTGGCGATCTCGGTATGCAGCTTGTCCAGCTCCGCCTTGATCTGCGGCGCGTCGGCCAGTTGCTTCTCGGCCAGGCTGGCCAGCGTTTTCATCTGCCCCAGGTCGCCGGAAGCCTTCGCCTGCTGCAGGCTCACGGCATACATGGGCATGATGGGCTGGTAGGGCAGCTGAACGCGTTGCTCGACGGTCATGACCGCATGTTCGACCGCATGCCAGCGCCCGCCTTCCTCATAGCGATAGCTGGCCTGGCCGGTTTGCCAGTTGCTGCTCAGGATGCCGTGGAAGTGGAAGGTCTCGGCGATCATGCTGGTCTGGCCGCTCGGGTTGCCGTCCAGGGTCAGGATGATGGAGGCCTCGGCGCCCTCCTCCACCCGCAACTGGCTGAACGTCCCCCAGACATCGGCATGGAACACCAGCGGCGGATTGGTCGACTGGGTAATCTTGGCGATGCCCGATACCTTCTTGGCCGGCGTATTGACCAGCAGGGACAGGGTCAGCACCGGCGCGCCGATGGCGGGCGTCGCGACAACGTAGGTGACGGGAAACAGACCGGTTTGGCTCATGGAATCACTCCTGGAAGAAAGGTAAACACTGCTTGCGGGTGGCCGCTGGAATCACTGGCGGCCTTCGAGCTTGCGGATTTCGGCGTGCAGCGCCGCATGGGCACTGGCAATTTCCTGGTGGCTGTCCAGCTGCTGCTGCACATACGTGGCGAGCGTCTTCATGTGGGCCAGGTCGCCGGATGCCCTGGCGCTCTGAATCGCCGGGCCGTACAACGCGCGGCTGACCGTCCGCGCATTCGACTTCTCGGGAATCACCGGCCCCGGCTCCAGCGGCACGAATTCGTGGTCGACGCGCACCGGCACGCTTTCCACCTCGTTCCACTGCCCGTTGCTCCAATAGCTATAGCTGGCGATGCCGGCCTGCCAATCGGCGCCCACCACCATGTGCATCCGGAAGGTCGTCATGGCATTCGAGGTCGGCCCGCCGCTGTTGCCCTGCACCGTCACCAGGATGCGGGTGCCGTGCGGCGGCATCAGGGCCATGTACGTGTAAGCGCCCCAGACATCGACATGCAGGTCGAGCGGCGGCGACACCGCCTGGGTAATCGTTGCATTGCCGACCACCTTGCGCCTCGGCGTATCGACCAGCAGGTTGAGCCTGAGCGTCGGTGCGCCGGGCAACCCGGTGCCAACCACATAGCTCACCGGGAACAGGCCTACCGCGTTATCTGCGGACATACGTTCTCCTTGTTGAGGGATGGATCAGAATGGAATGAAATGCTGGCGTGCGGCGCCAGCCGGGTTAGCCGCGTTCGGCCTTGGCGATTTCGAGCCTGAGCAGCTCAACAGCGGTGCGCAGATCGCCCTGCTCGCCCAGCACGGTTTCGGCCTGCGACAGCAGCGTCTTCATCTTCTTGAGATCGCCATGGGTGATGGCGTCATGGATGGCCACGCCGTAAGGCGGAACGATCGTCGGTCGGGATTCCTTGCTCATTGCTTGCCCTCGCTCGTTGAAATCGTCGTCGATGGCGAACGTGGGCCCCTCGCAGGCCCCGTCGCCCTGAGATATCGAAATACGTGCTTTAAAAGGCGCCTTCAATCAAAGCGCGAAAATGATCCATCCTCCAGCAATACCCAGCGGCTGGCGGATCATGCATCGCCCGGATGAAGTCTTCAGACAGGATAATCAGGTCATCAGCGCACAGCCGTGAATGGCCGGCCACATTCGAGGATGCCGATGATTTGCAACCCTCGATAACAAATGCGGCACGCCAATCCCAGCGATAAACGCCGAGACACCCCCTCGCGTCTCCAACATTTTTAGAAAAATTCACACAACAGACATCTGTTCTGCTGCTGTGCGCGGCCATCCGATGTTCGACCGGTGTCGCGCTCACGTTTTATAGTTTTCATCGAAACCGGTGTCAAACCATCTTCCACCGATCAATCGAAAGCGCCGCAAAAAAAGAAAGCGGCGCAAAAAAATCAAACCGGAGAATAAAGACATATTTGCAGCGCAACAAAATCTTCATTCACCCAATTCGGTTCGGCTTATGTGAAAAACGGATCAGAAAAAAATTTCAAATCCGCCGGACCGTGCGCTGATTCTAGTAATCGCTTCAAAAAAATCCACGCGCGAAGATGCTGAAATGAATTCAGATCAGAAGGTCTACCCATTTACTTCCAACCTCAATCCGTCGCATTCATTCCCTGCAAATGATGTAAGCCTCCATCAAAGAGCGGATGCCGTACGGTGTAGGCGCCCCCTTCGCTAAGCATGCCGACGCCGCCCGCCGCAAAGAAAAAGCGCGCCGGAGTTTCCCCCGGCGCGCTTGGCTGTTGCTGCTTGGCGTGGTCGCTCAGCCCATCTGCTTGCGGGCGTTGCGGAACATGCGCATCCACGGGCTGCTGCCGTCGCCGGCGGCCGCCCAATCCTTCGGATGCCAGCTCATCTGCACCGCGCGGAACACGCGCTCCGGGTGCGGCATCAGCACGGTGAAGCGGCCGTCGTGCGTCGTCACCGAGGCGATGCCCTGCGGCGAGCCGTTCGGGTTCAGCGGGTACGTCTGCGTGACCTCGCCGCGGTTATCGACATAGCGCAGGCCCACGGCCGCCTTGCCGATGTCGCCCTGCTGCGAGAAGTCCGCATAGCCCTCGCCGTGCGCCACGACGATGGGGATGCGGCTGCCTTCCATTCCCGCGTAGAAAATCGACGGCGAGGCCTCGACCTGCACGGTCACCAGGCGACCTTCGTATTGCTCCGACTGGTTGCGCGTGAACTTCGGCCATGCGCCGGCGCCGGGGATGATCGGCGCGAGGTTCGCCATCATCTGGCAGCCGTTGCACACGCCCAGCGCGATCGAGTCGGCGCGGTTGAAGAAGGCCGCGAACTGCTCGGCCAGCATGCCGTTGAACAGGATCGTCTTGGCCCAGCCCTCGCCAGCGCCCAGCACGTCGCCGTAGCTGAAGCCGCCGCAGGCCACGAAGCCAGTGAAGTCTGCGAGGCGGGTGCGGCCTGCCAGCAGGTCGCTCATGTGCACGTCGTAGGCGTCGAAGCCGGCCTTGTCCATCGCGTAGGCCATTTCCACCTGCGAGTTGACGCCCTGCTCACGCAGGATCGCCATGCGCGGACGCGCCCCCGTGGCGATGAACGGCGCGGCCACGTCCTCGGCGAGGTCGAACGTGAGGTGCGGCGAGATGCCGGGGTCTTCGGCATCGAGCAAGCGGTCGTACTCGCTCTGCGTGCACTCGGGGTTGTCGCGCAGGCTGGCGATGCGCCAGGAGACGTCCGTCCAGGCGCGCTGCAGCTCGATGCGCGGGGCGCTGAAGACCTTCTTGGCGTCGCGCCAGATCTCGATCTGGCCGCTGGCGTTCGGCGCGCCGATCACGTGGCTGCAGGCCGACAGGCCATGCTCGCGCAGCACCGCGAAGACGGCGTCGCGCTGGGCGGCCGGCACCTGGATCACGGCACCCAGCTCTTCGGCGAACAGCGCGCGCAGCGTCATGTCGGCGCGGCGGCCGGAGACCTGCTGCGCCCAGTTCTTGGCATCGCCGTGGTCCGACGCGTGCGCGCCGTCGAGCGTGAGCATGTCGACGTTGATCGACACGCCGCAGTGGCCGGCAAAGGCCATCTCGCACACCGTCGCCCACAGGCCGCCGTCGGAGCGGTCGTGGTAGGCCAGCAGCATGCCGGCCGCGTTCAGCTGCTGGATGGCGGCAAAGAAGCGCTTGAGGTCTTCCGCGTCATCCACGTCCGGCACGCTGTTGCCGATCTGCTGCGTGACCTGCGCCAGGATGCTGCCGCCCAGGCGGTGCTTGCCGTGGCCGAGGTCGATGACGATCAGCGTGGTGTCGGCAGCCGCGCCGGCCGAAGCCACCGGCTTGAGCTGCGGCGTGAGCGTCTTGCGCACGTCCGTCACCGGCGCGAAGGCCGAGACGATCAGCGACACCGGCGCCACCACTTCCTTGGCCTCGCCCGCGTCGTCCCACTTGGTGCGCATCGACAGCGAATCCTTGCCGACCGGAATGCTGATGCCCAGCGCCGGGCACAGTTCCATGCCGACCGCCTTGACGGTGTCGTACAGGCGCGCATCCTCGCCGTCCACGCCGCACGCGGCCATCCAGTTGGCCGACAGCTTGAGCTGCGTGAGCGAGGCGATCGGCGCCGCCGCGATGTTGGTGATGGCCTCGCCGATCGCCATGCGGCCCGATGCCGGCGCGTCGATGACGGCCAGCGGCGTGCGCTCGCCCATCGTCATGGCTTCGCCGGCGTAGCCCTTGTAGTCGAGCGTGGTGACGGCCACGTCGGCCACCGGCACCTGCCACGGGCCGACCATCTGGTCGCGCGTGTTCAGCCCGCCCACGGTGCGGTCACCGATGGTGATCAGGAACGACTTGCTGGCGACGGTCGGATGGCGCAGTACGTCTCGCGCCACGGTTTCCAGGTCCAGGCCCGTCACGTCGACATCCGGCAGCGTCTGCGCCACGCGGCGCACGTCGCGGTGCATGCGCGGCGGCTTGCCGAGCAGCACGTCCATCGGCATGTTGACCGGGAAGTGCTCAACGGCATCGGCCGGGGCATCACTGTCGACCACCTGCAGTTGCTGTTCCTCGGTGGCGAACCCGACCACCGAGAACGGCGCGCGCTCGCGCTCGCACATGGCCTGGAAGCGCGGGAAATCGCCCGGGGCGATCGCCAGCGTGTAGCGCTCCTGCGATTCGTTGCACCAGATCTCGGCCGGGCTCAGGCCCGACTCTTCCAGGTGCACCTGGCGCAGGTCGAAGCGCGCGCCGCGGTCGGCGCCGTCCACCAGCTCGGGGAACGCGTTGGAGATGCCGCCCGCACCCACATCGTGGATCGACAGGATCGGATTGTCCTCGCCCAGCGCCCAGCACGCATTGATGACTTCCTGCGCGCGGCGCTGCATTTCGGGGTTGCCGCGCTGGACGGAGTCGAAGTCCAGATCGGCCGTGTTGGTGCCGGTCGCCATCGAGCTGGCGGCGCCGCCGCCCATGCCGATGCGCATGCCCGGGCCGCCCAGTTGCACCAGCAGCGTGCCGGCCGGCAGCCCGTGCTTGTGGGTGTGGCCGGCGTCGATGCTGCCGATGCCGCCGGCGATCATGATCGGCTTGTGGTAGCCGCGCACGGTGCCGCCCACGTTCTGCTCGTAGACGCGGAAGTAGCCGCCCAGGTTGGGCCGGCCGAATTCGTTGTTGAACGCGGCGCCGCCGATCGGGCCTTCGATCATGATCTGCAGCGGCGAGGCGATGCGATCCGGCTTGCCGACCGGGCCCGGTGCGGCGTCGCCCGGGTTGCGCTGCGCGGTGGGCTGCGCCGTGTCACGGGCGTTTTCCCACGCTTGCACGGCTTCCGGCAGCAGCAGGTTCGACACCGTGAAGCCGGTCAGGCCCGCCTTGGGCTTGGCGCCGCGGCCGGTCGCGCCCTCGTCGCGGATCTCGCCGCCCGCGCCTGTGGAAGCGCCAGGGAACGGGGAGATCGCGGTCGGGTGGTTATGCGTCTCGACCTTCATCAGCGTGTGCGTGAGCGCATCGCGGCGGCCGTACTGCGGCACGCCGGTCTCGCCGTCGGTGCCGGCGTGCGGGAACCAGCGCTCGGCCATGCCGCCTTCCATCACGGCGGCGTTGTCCGAATACGCCACCACCGTGCCCTGCGGCGCCAGCTGGTGCGTGTTGCGGATCATCGCGAACAGCGACTTGTCCTGCGTCTCGCCGTCGATGGTCCAGTCGGCGTTGAAGATCTTGTGGCGGCAGTGTTCGCTGTTGGCCTGCGCGAACATCATCAGCTCGACGTCGGTCGGGTTGCGGCCGAGCTTGCGGTAGGCGTCGACCAGGTAGTCGATCTCGTCGTCGGACAGCGCCAGGCCCATCTCGGTGTTGGCGGCTTCCAGCGCGCGGCGGCCCGCGGCGGCATCGCCGCGGCCCAGGTCGACGAAGCGCAGCGCCTTGGCCGGCAGCACGTCGAACAGGCCGTAGCCGGCTTCGCGCGTGGCGACCACGATCTCGGTCATGCGGTCGTGCAGGTGCGCGGCGACGGCGGCGCGCGTGGCCTCGTCCAGTTGCTTGCGGCCGCCGGTCAGGCCACCCAGGAGGCCCTGCTTGCAGGTGACGGTGAACTCCACGCCGCGCTCGATGCGGTGGATCTGCGGCAGCGCGCAGTGGCGGGCGATTTCCGTCGCCTTGCTGGCCCACGGCGAGATCGTGCCGAAGCGCGGGATCACCACGAAGCGGTCGCCCTCGGTCTCGGCCGGCGCGGGCGAACCGTAGGTCAGCAGCGCCTGCACGCGCGCCGCGTCATCGGCCGACAGCGGCGTGTCGGCGGCGACGAAGTGCAGGTACTGGGCACTGACGGCATCGATCTCCGGATCGATGCGCTTGAGGGTGGAGAGCAGGCGTTGCTGGCGGAACGCAGACAGCGCGAGAGCGCCGGGAAAGCACGAAAAATGCGCCATGGTGGGCAAGGCAGGCAGTAGCTGGGGAGAGGGGTTTCCCGGCGTGCGCGGGAAAACCGCTATTGTACCTTGCCCAGCCCGCCCCACCGACGCCCCGATCGGCCCAAAATGTGCCGCCGCCGACCCGAACGGGCGTTTTACAGCGAGGTGGCCGAGCGCGCCGCCTGCTCGTACAGCCCCGTCAGCACGCGCATCAGCCGCGCCAGCTCGCCGATCTCGGCGTTTTCCTCGCCGCCCGGCGAGATGTTGCTGGTCAGGCACTGCTCGCGGATCTCCCGATAGCGCGCGCAGGCCGTCTCGCCGGTCTCCGTGGTGGTGTAAGTGACTTCCTTGCCGTTGCGGGTGCCCTCCACCAGCTCCAGCGCCTGCAGCTTCTTGAGCGAATAGGTGACGAGGTGGGTGTCCTCCACGTTCAGCACGAAGCAGATGTCGGCCAGCCGCTTGGCGCGGCCCCGGTGGTTCACGTGATGCACCACCAGCACATCGAGGAAAGTCAGGTCGCGCACGCCAGCCGCCGCCATGCAGCGCACGCACCAGCGGTGATAGGCGTTGTAGGCCGTATTGAGCGCGAACTCGAACTCCGACAGTTCCGGGCTGCGCGCCGAAACCAGGTGGGCCGATGACACGATCGCCCCGCTTTTTCCGCCTTCATTGGCGGCAGCTTCCGGCAAATCGACTTTCGAAGAGGACGACGACTTGGACATGCGTGACTCGCGGGCAGAAAAGGATGGCAACGGCAACTATTGTAAGAGAATCGATCGCCATCTCCGCCTCCCGCTATGTCCGCTCACCCTACCTGGCGCGACGTCCTCACGGACGGCCTCCTCGCCGAACGCCATGGCGCCGACCTGCTCTTTGGCAGCGCCGCCGTCCGCGCCCTCGAAACCGCCGCCTGCCGCGCGCTCGCGCCCTTCACGCTGATGGCCCGCGCCGGCGAGGCCGCCGCCGACTGGCTGCAAGCGCGGGCGCCGCGCGGCCATCTGCTGCTGGTTGCCGGCCCGGGCAACAACGGCGGCGATGCGCTGGTCGCCGCCACCGCGCTGCACGAGGCCGGGCGCACCGTCACGGTCTGGCTTGCCGCCGACCCGGCCCGCCTGCCCGACGACGCCCGCCGCGCCTGGACCGAAGCCCGCGCGGCCCGCGTCCCGATCGAAATCCTGCACGCGAGCGCGTCTGTCCCCGCCACCGTCACGGCCATCGTCGACGGGCTGTTCGGGATCGGCCTGGCGCGGCCGCTTGCCGGGCTGCATGCCGCGCTGGTCGAGACCCTCAACGGGAGCGGGCTGCCCGTCTACGCGCTCGACATCCCGTCCGGCCTGTCCGGCGACACGGGCCAGCCGCCCGCGCCGGATTCGCCGGTGGTGCACGCGCGTGCCACGCTCACCTTCCTGGTCGCCAAGCCCGGACTGCTCACCGGCGCCGGCCGCGACGCCACCGGCGATCTCGCCCTGGCCGACCTGCTGGCCGCCCAACCCGCCTACGACGGCGTAGTGGAGGCCGACGCGCTGGTCAACGCGCCGGCGCGCTGGCTCGCCCACCTGCCGCGGCGACGCCACGGCGGCCACAAGGGAACGTACGGCAGCGTCGCCGTCGTCGGCGGCGCGCATGGGATGGTCGGCGCGCCACTGCTGTCGGCGCGCGGCGCGCTGCACCTGGGCGCCGGCAAGGTCCACGTAGTCTCGCTGGCCGACGACGCGCCGCGCGTGGATTTCGCCCAGCCCGAACTGATGCTGCACACGTGGGGCACCCTGGACCTGGGCGGCATGCAGGCGCTCGCCGTCGGCCCCGGCATGGGCACCGGCAAGGACGCCTACGAGGCGCTCGACCACCTGCTCGACCGCATGCTGCCCGCGCGCATCGCCGCCGTCTTCGACGCTGACGCGCTCAACCTCTTTGCCCGCGCCCCGGCCCTGCTCACCCGCCTGACACGGCTCGCCTCCGGCGGCGCGCCCGTCGTGCTGACACCGCATCCGCTCGAAGCCGCGCGCCTGCTCGACACCGACGCCGCCACCGTGCAGCGCGATCGCCTGGCCGCGGCCCAGGCCCTGGTCAACCGCTGCGGCGCGGTGGTCGTGCTCAAGGGCTCGGGCACCGTCGTCGCCGCGCCGGGCGTACCGCCGGCCGTCAACCCGACCGGCAACGGCGGCCTGGCCACCGGCGGCACCGGCGATGTGCTGACCGGCATGATCGGCGCCTTGCTGGCGCAGGGCGTGCCGGCGCGCGAAGCGGCGCTGGCGGCCGTCTGGCTGCACGGCCGCGCCGCCGACGACCTCGTCGCCGCCGGCGAAGGCCCCATCGGGCTCCATGCCGGCGAGCTGTGCGCACCGGCGCGCCGCGCCCTCAACGGGCTGCTGAAATCAGACGCCTACCCATAGAGCGCCCGCGCGGTGCGCCGTTATACTGCGCATTCGTTTTCCCACGCTGATCCACGCCGTATGCCCACCGCCCTTCCCGCCTGGCAGTCCCTGTCGCAACATGCCCAAGCGATCCGCGCCGCCCACATGCGCGATTGGTTTGCCGCACCGGACGCCGAGCAACGGGTGCACGCCTTCACCGTGGAAGCCGCCGGGCTCACGCTCGACTACGCCAAGAACCGTATCACCCCGGAAACGCTCGCGCTGCTGCTCCAGCTCGCAGATGAAGCCGGCGTCCTCGCGCTGCGCGATGCCATGCTGCGCGGCGAGCGCATCAACAACACCGAGCACCGTTCCGTCCTGCATGCCGCCCTGCGCGGCCACGCCGAAGACGACTACCGCGCCGACGGCACCGCCGTGATGCCCGACGTACTGCGCGTGCGCGCCCAGATGCGCGATTTCGCCCAGCGCGTGCACAGCGGCACCTGGACCGGCCATGCCGGCCAGCGCATCACCGACGTGGTCAACATCGGCATCGGCGGCTCCGACCTCGGCCCCCGCATGGTGTGCCGCGCGCTGGCGCACCTCGCGGTGCCGCAGGTGCGCGTGCATTTCGTCTCCAACGTCGACGGCACCGACCTGGCCGAGACCCTCGCGGGCCTCAACCCTGATACCACGCTCGCCATCGTCTGCTCCAAGACGTTCACCACGCTGGAGACCATGGCCAACGCGCACAGCATGCGCCGCTGGTTCATCGAGCACGGCGTGCCCGAGGGCCAACTCAAGCAACACTTCGTCGCCGTCTCGACCAACCGCGACGCCGTGGTCGCGTTCGGCATCGATCCCGACAACATGTTCACCTTCTGGGACTGGGTCGGCGGACGCTTCTCGCTATGGTCGGCCGTCGGCCTGTCGATCGTGCTCGCCATCGGGCCGGAGCAGTTCGAGGCCATGCTCGACGGCGCCCACGCGATGGACCGGCACTTCGCCACCGCGGCACCACGCGAGAACATGCCGCTGATCCTCGGCCTGCTGTCGGTCTGGTATCGCGGCTTCTTCGGCGCCGCCAGCGCCTGCACGGTGCCCTACTGCGCGCCGCTGGAGCTGCTCACCGACTTCATGCAGCAACTGGAGATGGAGAGCAACGGCAAGTCCGTCCAGCGCAACGGCGCGGCCATCGACACCGACACCGGCCCCATCGTCTGGGGCACCGCCGGCACCAATGGCCAGCACGCCTATTTCCAGCTGATCCACCAGGGCTCGCAGATCGTGCCGGTGGATTTCATCACCACGCTCGAACCGGTGCGCAGCCTGCCGGGCCACCACGCCAAGCTGCTCGCCAACTGCTTTGCCCAAGGCGAAGCGCTGCTGCGCGGCCGCACGGCGGAAGAAGTGCGCGCAGACGGCATCACCGACGCGGCGCTGGTGCCGCACATGGTGTTCGAAGGCAACCGGCCGAGCAACACGATCCTGATGCAGCGGCTGGACGCAGCATCGCTCGGCGCCCTGATCGCCTGCGCCGAGCATCGCACCTTCGTGCAGGGCGCGGTCTGGAACATCAACTCGTTCGACCAGTGGGGCGTCGAACTCGGCAAGAAGCTCGCCAAGCCGATCCTGGAAGAACTGGAAGGCGCGCCGACCTCGGTGGCGCACGACGCCTCGACGGCGGCGCTGATCCGCCGCGCCAGGGCCGCGCGCTAAGGCGCCACAGGCTCAGAGTTCGGTAACGGTCTCGTCGCCAACCAGGTGGCCGGCCTCGATGGTCAGGATACGACTGCATCGCGCCGCGACCGAGCGATCGTGCGTGACCAGCACCAGTGTCGAGCCGGCACTTCGGTTGAGCTCGAACATCAGCGCGATCACGGCTTCGCCGGTGGCGGTGTCGAGGCTCCCGGTGGGCTCATCGGCGAACAGGATGTCGGGCTCGGTGACAAACGCGCGCGCCAGCGCCACGCGCTGCTGTTCGCCCCCCGACAGCGTCTTCGGATAGTGCGACAGCCGCGCCCCCAGGCCGACGCGCTCCAGCAGCACGGTGGCGCGACGGCGCATGTCGGCGGCGCCCACGTCGCCCTGCAGCTCCAGCGGCAGCATCACGTTCTCCAGCGCGGTCAGGTGCGGCAACAGTTGGAACGACTGGAACACGAAGCCGACATGGCTGCCGCGCACCGCCGCGCGACCGTCCTCGTCGAGGCCGAACAGATCGTGGCCAAGCAGCCTGACCGAGCCCGAGGTCGGCAGGTCCAGCCCCGCCAGCAGCCCCAGCAAGGTCGACTTGCCCGACCCCGAGGCGCCGACGATGGCCAGCGTCTCCCCGGCTTCCACACGAAACCCGACATCGCTCAAAATAGGCAACTCGCCGGTGGCGTCGCGCACGGTCTTGTGCAGCGAATCGACTTCAATCACCCAGGTAGCGGAAGACGACATGATTGGACGACAAGGTAGTAGAAAGCGCAGCGTAACGGGACTGGTGGGACTGCTGGGACTGGTGACCGCGCTCGGCTGCGTGATGATCGGCGTCCTGCCGATGACGCCCGCTGCGGCGGCGCAGGGCACCGCAGCCGCGCCGCACCGCGTGGTGGTGCTGGGCGACAGCCTGTCAGCGGGATACGGCCTGGCGCAAGGCACCGGCTGGGTCACACTGCTGGGCAATCGCCTGAAAGAACGGAAGCTCGATTATAGCGTCGCCAATGCCAGCATCAGCGGCGACACCACCGCGGGCGGCCGCGCCCGCCTGCCTGCCGTGCTTGCGCGCGAAAAGCCCACCGTGGTGGTCCTCGAACTGGGTGCCAACGATGCGCTGCGCGGACTGTCGCTGTCTGCGAGCGAAGCCAACCTGAAAGCGATGATCGAGACCTCGCAGGCCACCGGCGCCAGGGTGCTGCTGGTCGGCATGCGCATCCCGCCCAATTACGGCCCGGACTACAGCGAGCGCTTCTTCGCCATGTTCGGCAAGCTGGCGCAGCAATACCGGCTGCCGCTCGTGCCCTTCTTCCTGGAAGGCGTGGCCCAGCGGCCCGACTGGTTCCAGGAAGATCGCATCCACCCGGTCGCCGCGGCGCAGCCGACGCTGCTCGACAATGTCTGGCCCAAGCTTGAACCTCTGCTCAAGGGCCGGGTCGGAGGATGACCACCCCAGCCCTCAGGCATCCGATGCCCAGGTACCTGGGTTCAAACATCAATACGCATTACGGGGAGAAACACCATGAAGCTGCTCGCGAAATCACTGAAAGCGGCACGGGACAACAAGCGGTTCCTGGTCGGCATGTCGCTGCTGCTCGCATTCCGGGCCTGCGTTGCCGACTGGTCGGTCGTGCCGAGCGGCTCGATGAACCCGACGCTGCTCGAAGGCGATTTCATCCTGGTGAACCGCCTCGCCTACGGCGTCCGGGTGCCGGCCACCACCGTCTGGCTCAAGCGCGGCAATGAACCGCGCCGCGGCGACGTCGTCGTATTCTCGTCGCCCGAGGACGGCACCAAACTCGTCAAGCGCCTGATCGGGTTGCCGGGCGATGTAATCGAGATGCGCGGCGAGGCGCTCTACATCAACCACCAGCGCCTGGCCTACACGCCACAGCCCGATGTCGCCCCCGGCGCCCTGCTGCAGGCAACGGCCGCCCAGCCCCACGACCTGTGGACCGAAGCCCTGCCCGGCCACCCGCACCCGGTGATGGTGCTGCCCAAGGTGGCCGCACTGCGCAGCTTCGGCCCCATCGTCGTGCCGGCCGATCAGTACCTGATGCTCGGCGACAACCGCGACAACAGCCGGGATTCCCGCTACTTCGGCCTTGTGCCGCGGCAGAACCTGATCGCGCGGGCATCGCACGTGGCGGTCTCGTTCGATCCCGATCACTGGTACCTGCCGCGCCTCGCGCGCATCGGCCGGCCGCTCGACTAAGCGCCGGCAACAAAAAGCCCCCTCGATGAGGGTCATGCCGTTCAGTTAAGCATGACGTGGCAGGCTCACGGCAACGAGAACTGCGTCGACAACAAGAAAAAAGGCCGCTCCGACGTCAATCGGAGCGGCCTTTTTTCCTTAACTGAACGGCATTACCTCGATGAGGGGGCCTTTTCCTTGTACCTGCCGAACCGCTCAGGCCCCGTCGTCCGACGAAGCCGCAGGCTTGGCGGCGTCGACCACCGAGCCGTTGATCTTCACCTTCGAGCGCGCCTTCAGCGCTTCGTAGTAGGCGTTGAAATCCGCCTGTCCGGCTACCTGCGTCAGTTGCTGCGCATCGGCCGCGCGCCGCGCCGGGTCCACATTGGCCGGCGACAGCACCTTGTTGATGCGATACAGCGCATAGCCCTGCGCCCCCAGATCCACGCCGATGGTGACCGGCAGCTTGGCCGCATCCGCGCGCAGAATCGCAACCAGCGCGGCCGACGGCGTGCCCTGCGCCTGCTGACGCGAAAGCGTCTGCGCCGCGCCAAAGCCCTCGGCGCTGTTGCTCTGCTTGAGCGCGGCAAGCTTCGCTTCGCCCGCCTTCTTGGCCAGCGCCGCCGACTGCTCGGCCAGCACCTTGGCCTTCACCTGCTCACGCACATCGGCCAGCTTCTTGACCGTGGCCGGCCGATACTCCACCGCACGCGCCGCCACCAGCGTGGTCGGCCCGACCTGCACGGCCTGCGTATTGCGATGGTTCTTGGTCACGTCGTCGACGAACAGCGCCTTGAGCACCTTCTCGTTGTTGATCGGGCTGTTGCCCAGGGCCGGATTCGGCACGCGCGTGACAGGGTCGGCCGTCTGGATCTGCAGCTTGAGCTTGTCGGCGACCGGCTTCAGGCTGTCGGACTGGTCTTCCACCCCGTTGGAGAAGGCATCGGCCAGTTCGGTGTACTTCTTGTTGGCCAACTGCGTGCGCACCTCACGCTCCAGCTCCGGCTTGACGGCGTCCAGCGACTGCACGCCACCACCCTTCACTTCTTCCAGCTTGATGATGTGGAAACCGAAATCGCTCTCCACCACATCGCTGATATCGCCCGGCTGCTTGAGCGCAAACAGTGCATTCTCGAACGGCGGCACGGTCGCACCCTTGGCGAGGAAGCCCAGCTCACCGCCCTGCGCGGCCGAGCCCGGATCCCCCGAATACTTCTTGGCGAGCTCAGCGAAGCTGCCCGGGCTCTTGCGCACTTCGGCCAGCACCTCTTCCGCGCGCTTCTTGGCCGCGTCCTTGTCGGCGGGCTTGGCGTTATCCGGCAGCTTGATCAGGATGTGCGCGGCGCGGCGTTGCTCTTCGGTCTTGAAGCGCGCTGCGTTCTGGTCGTAGTACTCCTTGAGCTGCTCGGGCGTGACGGGGATCTGCTTCATCATGTCCTCGCCCGAAAACACCACGTACTCGGCCTTGACCTGCTCAGGCACCGCGAATTCCTGCTGGTGCGCGTCGTAGTAAGCCTGGATGGCCTTGTCGTCAGCCGTCACCTTGGCCGCGTAATCGGCCGGCTTGAGCAGCAGCGCCTGCACTTCACGCTGCTGGTCGCGCGCCTCGATCAGGCGATCCACCAGCGACTTGGGCACGAAGGCACTCGAAACGATCGACTGCGGAATCTGCTGCAGCACGAGTTCCGAGCGCACGCGCGCATCGAACTGATCCGGCGTCATGCCCTGGGCGGCCAGCAGCTTGATGTAGGCATCGGTATCGAACTTGCCGTCCGGCTTGCGCAGCTGCGTGACCGCAGGGATCTGCTCGATGGTCTCGCGGACCTTGCTGTCCGCCACCGACAGATTGGCGCGCGACGCCTCATTGACCATCACGCGCTGCTGGATGATGCCGTCCAGCACGTCGCGGCGCATCTGCGGGCCCTCGAACTGGCGCGGATCGTACTGCGCGCCCAGCATCTGGCGCAGACGCTCGGTCTGCTCGCGGACGCGCGTGTCGAGCTCACTGGTGGTGATGACGGTGTCACCCACCTTGGCAGCGTCGTGCGAGCCATCCATGAAGCGCGAGTAGCCTTGCACACCAAAGAACACGAACGACGGAAACACCAGAATCAGCAGCACCAGAAACATCAAGCGCCGATGCGTACGTACGAAATCAAGCATGCTGGACCGGACGAGGAGAAGATGGAAAATCCGGCGATTCTATCAGGTGCGGCGGGCTTGCCGGAGAATCTCGCCGCGATGCGCCGGCACGGCGGCACCATTGCGCGCGGCAGAAAAGACAAAGGCCCGAACGTATCGGGCCTTTGAGGAATGTTGGCGGAGCGGACGGGACTCGAACCCGCGACCCCCGGCGTGACAGGCCGGTATTCTAACCGACTGAACTACCGCTCCAGTTTGGTTCGGACCGCACGGCACCTGATCGGCAATGTGAACGTGGTGGGTGCTGAGAGGCTCGAACTCCCGACCTACGCCTTGTAAGGGCGCCGCTCTACCAACTGAGCTAAGCACCCGTTCGCACTGCCGGCGCAAGCCGGACTGTCCGGCGCCTGCGGTAGTCAATCGCAAGCACCAAAGCCCGCTAGTTTAGCGCATCTTTTAGCGCTTTGCCAGGTTTGAATTTCGCAACCTTGGCGCCCTCGATCTTGATGGTCGCACCGGTGCGCGGATTGCGCCCGGCACGCGCCGAACGCTGACCAACCAGGAACGTGCCGAACCCCACCAGGGTCACCGATCCGCCATCGCACAGCGCATCCTTGATCCCGTCGATCAGTGCATCGATGGCGCGCCCGGCCGCCGCTTTCGACATGTCGGTCTGCGCCGCCACATGGTCGATGAGGTCTGTCTTGTTCATTGCCGCCTCCCCGTTCGCCCGTCGGTCGATTCCATTAAAGTGGCCGCCAATCGACGTGTCAAGGCGCGGAAACCGCCGCAGCCTGCGGCGGGTACATGGATTGCGCGGGCCAAAAGAAAAGAGCCCGAACAAGTCGGGCCCTCCTCGGGCTAGCCCGGAAAGCGCATCACCTCATCAGTGGTGCACCATCTCGTGCGCGTCGCCGCCTTCGGTCTTGCCGGCTTCCGGCGCCGGCTTCGGCTCATCTTCCGGCAGCGGCTCGGGCTTGCGCACCAACGCGAGCTCCAGCACCTTGTCGATCCAGCGGACCGGCATGATCTCGATGCTGTTCTTCACGTTGTCCGGAATGTCGGCCAAGTCCTTGACGTTCTCTTCCGGAATCAGCACCAGCTTGATACCGCCACGGTGCGCGGCCAGCAGCTTCTCCTTCAGGCCGCCGATCGGCAGCACCTCGCCGCGCAGCGTGATCTCGCCGGTCATGGCCACATCGGCACGCACCGGGATGCCGGTCAGCACCGACACCAGCGCGGTCGTCATGGCAATGCCCGCGGACGGGCCATCCTTAGGCGTCGCGCCTTCGGGCACGTGGATGTGGATGTCGCGCTTCTCGAACATCTCATCCTTGATGCCCAGGCGAGCCGATCGCGAACGCACCACCGAGCGTGCCGCCTCGACCGATTCCTTCATCACGTCGCCCAGCGAACCCGTGCGGGTGATGTTGCCCTTGCCCGGCATGAGCGCGGCTTCGATGGTCAGCAGGTCGCCGCCCACCTCCGTCCAGGCGAGGCCGGTCACCTGGCCCACCTGGTCTTCCTTGCCGGCCAGACCGAAGTCGAAGCGGCGCACGCCCAGGAACTTGTCCAGGTTGTCCGAATCGACCTTCACCGACGCGACCGCTTCCTTCTTCAGCAGCAGTTGCTTGACCACCTTGCGGCAGATCTTCGAGACCTCGCGCTCCAGCGACCGCACGCCGGCTTCGCGGGTGTAGTAGCGGATGATGTCGCGCAGCGCGCCTTCCGCCACCTCGATCTCGCCACCCTTCAGACCGTTGTTCTTGATCTGCTTGGGCAGCAGGTAGCGCTGGGCGATGTTGACCTTTTCGTCCTCGGTGTAGCCCGACAGCCGGATCACTTCCATCCGGTCGAGCAGCGGCGCCGGGATGTTCAGCGAGTTCGACGTCGCCACGAACATCACGTCCGACAGATCGAAATCCACCTCGATGTAGTGGTCCTGGAACGTGTGGTTCTGTTCCGGGTCCAGCACCTCGAGCAGCGCCGACGACGGATCGCCGCGGAAATCTGCGCCCATCTTGTCGATCTCGTCGAGCAGGAACAGCGGGTTGCGCACGCCGACCTTGGTCAGGCTCTGCAGAATCTTGCCCGGCATCGACCCAATGTAGGTCCGGCGGTGACCGCGGATTTCGGCCTCGTCACGCACGCCGCCCAGCGCCATGCGCACGAACTTGCGGTTCGTCGCACGCGCCACCGACTGCCCGAGCGAGGTCTTGCCGACACCCGGCGGCCCCACGAGGCACAGGATCGGCGCCTTCAGCTTGTCGACGCGCTGCTGCACTGCGAGATATTCAAGGATGCGCTCCTTGACCTTCTCCAAGCCATAGTGGTCTTGATCCAGCACCTGCTCGGCATTCGACAGGTCGTTGTTGACCTTGCTCTTCTTGCGCCACGGCAGGCCGACCAACGTGTCGATGTAGTTGCGCACGACCGTTGCCTCGGCCGACATCGGCGACATCAGCTTGAGCTTCTTGAATTCCGAGTCGGCCTTCTTCTTGGCCTCCTTGGGCATGCGCGCAGCCTTGATCTTCTTGTCCAGCTCTTCGAGATCAGCGCCCTCTTCGCCTTCGCCCAGTTCCTTCTGAATGGCCTTGACCTGCTCGTTCAGGTAGTACTCGCGCTGGCTCTTCTCCATCTGGCGCTTGACGCGGCCGCGGATGCGCTTTTCCACCTGCAGGATGTCGATCTCACCTTCCAGCTGCGACAGCAGGCTCTCCAGACGTTCGGTCACATTGAACATCTCGAGGATCTTCTGCTTCTGCTCGAGCTTGATCGGCAGATGCGCGGCGATGGTGTCGGCCAGACGACCCGGCTCGTCGATGCCCGACAGCGAGGTCAGTATCTCCGGCGGGATCTTCTTGTTCAGCTTCACGTACTGGTCGAACTGCGACACGATGGCGCGACGCAGCGCCTCGGTCTCGGCCGACTCGGTCGGCTCCGGGCCGATCGGCATCGCTTCGCAATGGAAGTGCGACTCATCGTCGGTCACGGACAGGATGTTGGCACGCTGCGTGCCCTCGACCAGCACCTTCACGGTGCCGTCCGGCAGCTTCAGCATCTGCAGGATGTTGGCGATACAACCGACCTCGTAGAGATCCTTGTCGGTCGGCTCATCCTTGGCGGCCGTCTTCTGGGCAACCAGCATGATGCTCTTGCCCGCTTCCATCGCGGCTTCCAGGGCCTTGATGGATTTGGGGCGCCCCACGAACAGCGGAATCACCATGTGCGGGAACACCACCACGTCGCGCAGCGGCAACAGCGGCAGGCGAATCTGCTCAGCGGGTAGGAGTTGGGTTCCGGACATTATTTTCCCCAGAAAGTCATGTAAGGGCTAAATTGGGTGCCGCGACAGTTTTACAAGACCGCCGCCGCAAGTCGCGTGCCGGCCCGGTTTCCCGAAGCAAAAAAAGCCGCTCGCGTGCGAACGGCTTCCTGCATGGGATGCATGCGGCGCATCCCGGCCAGTCATTCGCGTCAGTTGGAACCTGCAACCTTGGGTTGCTCTTCGTACATCAGCAAGGGCTTGCCGTCGCCGGCGATCGTGCTCTCGTCGATCACCACCTTCTGCACACCCTTGTGGTTGGGAAGGTCGTACATCACATCCATCAGCGCATGCTCGACGATGGAGCGCAATCCGCGCGCACCCGTCTTGCGCTTGATTGCCTTGAGGGCAATCGCCGTCAGCGCGCTCGGACGGATTTCCAGCTCCACCCCTTCCATGGCCAGCAGTTTCTGATACTGCTTGACGATTGCATTCTTCGGCTCGACCAGGATCTCCATCAACGCGGCCTCGTCCAACTTGGCCAGCGTCGCCACCACGGGCAGGCGGCCGATCAGTTCGGGAATCAGGCCGAACTTGATCAGGTCTTCCGGCTCCACCTGCGGCAGCACTTCGTTGACGTCCCGCTCTTCCTTGCTCTTGACCTCGGCGCCGAAGCCGATGCCGGACTTGTCCGAGCGCTGCGTAATGATCTTCTCGAGACCATCGAACGCACCGCCGCAGATGAACAGGATATTGGTGGTGTCGACCTGGAGGAAATCCTGGTTCGGATGCTTGCGCCCACCCTGCGGCGGCACCGAGGCCATCGTCCCTTCGATCAGCTTCAGCAGGGCCTGCTGCACGCCTTCCCCGGAAACGTCTCGGGTGATGGACGGGTTGTCGGACTTGCGAGAGATCTTGTCGATCTCATCGATGTAGACAATGCCACGCTGTGCCTTGTCGACCTCGTAATTGCAGTTCTGCAGCAGCTTCTGGATGATGTTCTCGACATCCTCGCCCACGTAGCCGGCTTCGGTCAGCGTGGTGGCGTCGGCGATGACGAAGGGCACGTTCAGCAGCCGAGCCAGCGTCTGCGCCAGCAGCGTCTTGCCCGAGCCGGTCGGCCCGATGAGCAGGATGTTGCTCTTGGACAGCTCGACGTCATCCTTCTTGCCGAGATGCTTCAAGCGCTTGTAATGGTTATAGACCGCAACCGCCAGGATCTTCTTGGCCTGCTCCTGACCGATCACGTATTGATCCAGGCTCTGGCGAATCTCGTGCGGGGTCGGCAGGTCGGATTTGACCGCCAGCCCACCCTCCTTCTCGGAGATCGCGGCCTCGTCCCGGATGATTTCATTGCACAGGTCGATACATTCATCGCAGATGAAGACCGAGGGGCCGGCAATCAGTTTCTTGACTTCATGCTGGCTCTTGCCGCAGAACGAGCAGTACAGCAGCTTTTCGCCAGTCGAGCCTTTCTTGTCCGCCATAACGATAACCAGTAGTTCCTGACCGCATCATACGCCAAATTACCTGGCGACGATCCGCAGGTGTTGCACATAGCAAAAACGAGGCGCGAGGCCTCGTCTTTGACAGCTTGAGACGTCCGGCACGCTGCGACCGGTGTGCCCTCCGGCGCACCGGCCACAGGGTGTTCAGGCACCCCGCCGAGCCAGCACCTTGTCGATCAGACCGTACTCCTTGGCCTGGTCGCCGCTCATGAAATTGTCGCGGTCCGTATCGCGGGCGATCTTGTCCACGGGCTGGCCGGTGACTTCGGACAGGATCGTGTTCAGACGTTCGCGCAGGTACAGGATTTCACGCGCCTGGATCTCGATGTCCGAGGCCTGACCGCGCGCACCGCCCAGCGGCTGGTGGATCATGATCCGCGAGTTCGGCAGCGCATAGCGCTTGCCCTTCGCGCCGGCGGCCAGCAGGAACGCGCCCATGCTGGCGGCCATGCCCATGCACAGCGTGGACACGTCGGGCTTGACGAACTGCATCGTGTCGTACATCGCCAGGCCCGCCGACACCGAACCGCCCGGCGAGTTGATGTACAGCGAGATGTCCTTGTCCGGGTTCTCGCTTTCCAGGAACAGCAACTGCGCCACCACGAGATTGGCAGTCTGGTCGTTGACCTCGCCCACCATGAAAATCACGCGCTCCTTCAGCAGGCGCGAGTAGATGTCGTAGGCGCGTTCGCCGCGGCCCGACTGCTCGACCACCATCGGCACCAGTCCGAGCCCCTGCGTTTCGAGCGCGGAAGCCTGGGTGCGGGCGAGTTGGTCGATCAGTTCATTGCGGATCATGCGGTTCTCCGGTGCGTGGATCGGTCGAATCAGCCTTGCGCGCCCTGGGTGGCGGTCAGCTCTTCGAACGACATGGCTTTGTCAGCGACCTTGGCCTTGTCGCACACAAAATTTACCACGTTGTTTTCGAGCACGTAGGCTTCCATTTCGGCCAGGCGCTGCTGGTCGCCGTAGTACCAGCGGATGACTTCCTTCGGATCTTCGTAGCTCTTGGCGAACTCTTCGATCTCGGCCTTGATCTGCTCCGGCTTGGCTTCCAGGGCGTTGGCCTTGACCACCTCGGCCAGCACCAGGCCCAGCTTCACGCGACGCTCGGCTTGCTGCGTGAACATCTCGGCCGGGATCGGCATGTTCTTCACGTTGGGCATGCCGCGCGCTTCCAGATCGCGGCGGGCCATCTCGACCAGGCGCTCCTGGTCCTGCTCGATCAGCGACTTCGGCACGTCCAGCTCGGCCACCTTCAGCAGCGCGTCCATGACCTGGTCCTTGAGCAGCGCGTGGGTGCGGCGCTTGACTTCGCGCTCCAGGTTTTCACGGATGTCGGCGCGCATCTTGTCGAGGCTGCCGTCAGCAATGCCCAGCGATTGCGCGAAGGCTTCGTTGATCTCCGGCAGATGTGCCCACTCGACTTGCTTGAGCGTGACGGTGAACTCGGCGGTCTTGCCGGCGACGTCCTTGCCGTGATAGTCGGCCGGGAACGCCAGCGGGAACACCTTGGATTCGCCCTGCTTCAGGCCCAGCGTGGCCTGCTCGAACTCGGGCAGCATGCGGCCCTCGCCCAGCACGAAGCCAAAGCCCTCGGCCTTGCCGCCCGCGAACTCGACGCCATCGATGGTGCCGACGAAATCGACCGTCACGCGATCGCCGTTCTGGGCGATGGCTTCGCCGCCGTCACCGTGGTCGCCGGCTTCGCCGCGCGGATGGTAGTGCACACGCTGCTTGCGCAGGATGTCGATGGTCTTGTCGATCTCGGCGTCGGTGATCTCGGTCTTGGTGCGGGTCAGTTCCGCGCCGGCCAGGTCACCGATCTTGACTTCCGGGTACACCTCGAAGGTGGCGTCGAAGGCGAACTGGTCATCGGCCACGCCTTCGCTCTTGAGCTCGAAGCGCGGCTGGCCCGCGACCTTCACGCCCTGCTCGTTGGTGATGTCGAAGAACTGGCGGGCAGCCTTGTCGAAGCGCACTTCCATTTCAACTTGCTGGCCGTACTGCTTCTCGACCATCTTCATCGGCACCTTGCCCGGGCGGAAGCCGGACATCTTGACGGTCTTGGACAGACGCACAAGGCGGCTTTGCTTTTCTTGTTCCACTTCGGCCTTCGGGACGGCCAGGGTCACCTTGCGATCGAGTTTGCCGAGGTTTTCAATGACAGTCGACATGGTCGTAATTCCAAATCCAGAAGAAGGTTGCGTCGAACGGCGCAGCGCCAGCAGCAGCCGTGGTTCGGTTCTTGGTCTTGCCGCGCTGCGCGAACGCGACGCGGAAGCCGCATTGGCGGCACAACCGGCGCGTTCAGGCTGGCAAACGCAAAACGCATATTATGGCATGGAACGCTCGCCAGCCTTGACTTTTTGGGGGTGGAAGCCTGGCAAACCGCTTCGGCCGCACTTCGTCAATCGATGGTTTCGGGCAAGGATGGCGCACCCGGCGATGCCGCGTGCTTGCCATGACGCAGTGCCCGCATCAGGAAGCGACCGGGGTCCAATGCGGCGGCCAGTTCGGATTCGAGCGGAAGCGGGCCGCCATCGATCTGCGCCGCGAGCAGCTCCGCGCCCAGCACCGACCACGTGAGGCCGCGCGAGCCATAGGCCAGCGCGGCATAGAGCCCGGGCACGCGCGGCAGCGCGGCGTGCGGTCCGAGCAGGCGGAAGCCGGGCGCCATGATCGCCGCCTCGTCCGCCACCGCGCCAATCAGCGGCAGCCGGTTGGCGGAGACGCAGCGTACACCCACGTAGCCATGGAGGCGCGCCGGGTCCACGCGGGCCAGGGCGGCGGCATGCGCGGGCTGCAGCCCGGCCAGCCGACGCAGGTTGGCAGCGTGGTCGGCGGGACGCGCATCGGGATCGGTCTCGCCCGGCTGGAAGGAGGAACCGACGCGCACCGTCGGAGCGCCGGGCTCCCGGGGCAACAGATAGCCTTCGCCGCAGACGACGGCGCGAGGCCATGGCACGCCGTCTTCGAGCGCGGCAACCGGCACATCCGTCAGTTGGCCACGCACCGGCTTGAGCGCGGCGGATGCCAGCGGCGCCAGCCGGACCGCATCCAGACTGTTGGCGAGCACGACGACCGGCGCGCACGCAATCACGTTGCCCTGCGCGTCGCAGGCCTGCCACCCGGCGTCATCCGGCTGCAGGGATTCGATCCGGGTGCGCCACCGCGGCTCGACGGCCTCGCCTGCCGCGGCGAGGGCGGCGCGGCAGATATCGGGCGGCGCCACCCAGCCGGCCTGCGCGAACCACCAGCCGCCTTGCGGCACGCCCGCGCCGACACGATCGGCCGCGCGGACGCCGTCCAGCCACGCGATGAAATCGACCGGGAAACCGAGCGCCTGGACGACGCGCTGCTGCTCGGCGGCATCGTCGGCGTGCTCAGCCAGCTGTAGCACGCCGGTCAGGTGGAAGCCGGAGGCAAAGCCGGCGCGGTCGAGCGCCTCCCAATGGCGGCGCGCCAGCAGGTTGCCCGCGCGGGACAGGCGCGAGAGCACGCTGTCGTCGATCGACACGTGCGGATGCATGGCCGCCGCCCGGTGCGCCGAGGTGCCGCCTGCCGACGCCTCGTGCTCGTCGATCAGGGTGATGCGCCAGCCGCGTGCGGCCAGCCGCTCCGCCACCGAGCAGCCCGCCAGCCCGGCGCCCAGCACGATGGCGTGGCGCTCCGACCAGACCGGCGCCTCCGCCGGCCCGCGCCGGGTCCGCCAGTGCGTCGGGAATGCGGCGACGGTCATGTCGCGCTTGCTGCCGAAGCCGGGCGCCTTGCGCACCTCGAAACCCACCTCGCGCAAACCGTGGCGCACAGCGCCGGCCGCCGTATAGGTTGCCAGCGTCGCACCGGCGCGCGCGATGCGGGCGAGCTGCTTGAACACGCCCGGCTGCCACAAATCGGGGTTCTTGGCGGGCGAGAAGCCGTCCAGGTAGAAGGCATCGGCGGCGCAGGACAGCTGCGGCAGCAGCGTTTCCGCATCCCCCAGCATCAGGGTGAGCGTCACACGTCCCGCATCGAAGACGAGGCGGTGCACGCCCGGCACCGGCACCGGCCACGCCTGGCGCAACGCCTCGGCGAGCGAGGCCAGCGCGCCCGCCTGCGGATGCACGAGAGCCAGCCCGGCGCGATCGAACGGGTGCTTTTCGACCGAAACGAAATCGAGACGCCCGCAGCGCTGCGGATCGTCGCGCCAAGCCGCCCAGGTGGCCAGGAAGTTCAGGCCCTGCCCGAAACCGGTTTCCACGATGGTGAAGCTGCGCTTGCCCTGCCACGCACCGGGCAGGCCGTTGCCGCCCAGGAACACGTGTTGCGCCTGCGCCAGGCCGCCTTCGGTGCTGTGGTAGACGTCGTCGTACCGGGCGGAGAAAGGCGTGCCGTCCGGGGTCAGTTGAGGCGTGGCGAGAATGAGGCCGCGAGGCATGGGCAATCCGTCCGGGAAGCGCCGGATTGTATCGCCCTCCTCCGAGGCCTCGGCTTGATCCGCCGCAACGGCTGGGCGCTGGCGATCGCCAATACGCCCACGATGCAGCGGTACCGCGCGTGGAGGTGCCGCATGCCGTCCTCCAGCAGCGACTGGCAGAGGGGCCGATGTCCGACACGCCCCGCCCCATCAGCGCGCGGCGCCCATCCGCTCGCCGATCTCGTTGTCTTCGATGTGATCGCCTAGTCGGCATCGTCGCGGGCGTGGCGACGCCATACCAGCAAGGCCAGCCCGAGCGCGGCAATCGACAACCCGATCGCCGCACCGACCAGCCGCTCGGTGCGGTGAGCCTGCGCGGACTGCTCGCGCAAGGCGATCGCGTCACGCACGGCAGCCCAGAACTGCTCGCGATGCTCGTTCTCGTCGAAGATCGTCATGGCGCGCGCCCCGCTCGTACCGTTGTGTTGACGGCTTCATCGTAGGGAATGCGTGCACCCGGCGCCTATCCGCGCTATGGCGTAAGGCGGCCGCCTTGGGGCGGGTGACCGGACACGGTGCCGGATTTGGGTGGTGCGAGGGAGGGGACTCGAACCCCTACACCATTGCTGGCGTCAGGACCTAAACCTGGTGCGTCTACCAATTTCGCCACCCTCGCTGGATGGACTGCGGCGCCCGCAAAGGGGCGCCGGCAAGGAAGCCCGCGATTGTAGCGCAGTCGATCGCGGGTTGCCAGCCCTGGCGGGGCGCCCCGCCGGGGGTCAGGCGGTCGGCGCGGCTGCCTCGGCTTCCGGGCGCTTGACGCGGAACCACGCGGCATACAGCGCCGGCAGGAACAGCAGCGTCAGCACCGTGGCGACGATCAGGCCACCCATGATGGCCGCCGCCATCGGCCCCCAGAACACGCTGCGCGACAGCGGGATCATCGCCAGCACCGCCGCGGCCGCCGTCAGGATGATGGGACGGAAGCGCCGCACCGCCGCCTCGACGATGGCGGTCCAGGTGGGCACGCCGGTCGCCACGTCCTGCTCGATCTGGTCGACCAGGATCACCGAGTTGCGGATGATCATGCCGATCAGCGCGGTGATGCCCAGTTGCGCCACGAAGCCCATCGGCGCACGCAGCAGCAGCAGTGTCGCCGCCGCGCCGATCAGCCCCAGCGGGCCGGTCAGGAACACCATCACCGAGCGCGAGAAGCTGTGCAGCTGGAGCATCAGCAGCGTGAAGATGATGAAGATGCACAGCGGCATCTGCGCGGCGATGGAGGCGCCCGCGTTGGCGCTCTCCTCCTCCGCCCCGGCGATCTTGATCTGGTAGTCCGGCGGCAGGTCGGCGCGGATCTTGTCGAGCAGCGGGCTGATCTGCGCCGTCACGGTCGGCCCTTGCACGCCGTCCACCACGTCGGACTGCACGGTGATGCCGTAGTCGCGGTTCTCGCGCCAGATCACGCCCGGCTCCCACGCAAAGCCCACGCGCGCGACCTGCGTGAGCGGCACCACCCGGCCGCTGGCGGTCGGCACCTGCACGTTCTGCAGGGCGTCGAGCGTGTTGCGCTCGCGCTCCTGCGGGCGCATCACGATGTCGAGCAGCTTGTCGCCGTCGCGATACTGGGCGATGGGCGCGCCGGACATCACGGTCTGCGTCACCTGGGCGATCGAACCGGTGGTCACACCGAGCGCGCGCGCCTTGTCCTGATCGATGTCCAGGCGCAGCAGCTTGACGTTCTCGTTCCAGTTGTCGTTCACGCCCATGGTGTTGGGATTGGCCTGCATGATGGCCTTGACCTGGTCGGCGATCTTGCGCACGCCGCCGATGTCCGGCCCCATCACCCGGAACTGCACCGGATACGCCACCGGCGGCCCGTTCGGCAGCAGCTTGACGCGGCCGCGCAGCTGCGGGAACTGCGACTTCAGCAGGCCGATAATCTCCTGCCGCACGTCCTCGCGCGTCTCCAGCGACGTCGGCATCACGATGGCCTGCGCCACGTTGGTCTGCGGCAGGATCTGGTCCAGCGGCAGGTAGAAGCGCGGCGCGCCGGAGCCGACGAAGAACGTCACGCTCTCCACGCTTTTCTGCTGGCGGATCAGCGCCTCGAAGCGCTTGGCCTCGGCCTCGGTCTGACTGAAGCTGGCACCTTCCGGTAGCCACAGCTCCACCATCAACTCGGGCCGGCTGGAGTCGGGGAAGAACTGCTTCTCGACATACTTGAAGCCGAACACGCCCAGCACAAAGGCCGCCAGCGTGATGACGATCACCGTCTTGCGGTACTCCACGCACCAGTTCACCCAGCCGCGGAAGCGGTTGTAGAACGGCGTGTCGAACAGCTCGTGATGGCCGCCGTCGCCCGCGTGCGATTTCGTATGCAGCAGCAGGTAGCCCAGATACGGCACGAACACCACCGCCGCAACCCACGACAGCACCAGCGCCAGCGCCGTCACCGCGAAGATGCCGAAGGTGTACTCGCCCACCGTCGAGCGCGCCAGGCCCACCGGCAGGAAGCCCGTGGCGGTGATCAGCGTGCCGGTCAGCATCGGCATGGCGGTGGAGGTGTAGGCGAAGGTGGCGGCCTCCATCTTGGAGAAGCCCTCCTCCAGCTTGCGCACCATCATCTCGACCGCGATGATCGCGTCGTCCACCAGCAGGCCCAGCGCGATGATCAGCGCGCCCAGCGAGATCTTGTGCAGGCCGATGTCGAAGATGTTCATGAACAGGAACGTCACCGCCAGCACCAGCGGGATCGTCAGGCCCACCACCAGCCCCGGCCACACGTCGATACGCAGGCGCGGCTTGGTGTGCAGGCCCAGCGACAGGAAGCTCACCGCCAGCACGATCACCACCGCCTCGATCAGCACGTGGACGAACTCGCCCACGGAGTGCTGCACCGACTGCGGCTGATCCTGCACCTGCTGCATCTCGATGCCGACCGGCAGCTTCGCGCGGATGCGCTCCACCGTGGCGCGCAAGTCCTTGCCGAGCTGGATGATGTCGCCGCCCTTGGCCATCGAGATGCCCAGCCCGATCACCTCCTTGCCGTTGAAGCGCATCTTGGCGCGCGGCGGATCGATGTAGCCGTGCCGGACGGTGGCGATGTCGCCCAGGCGGATATTGCTGGTACCGCCGGTGCCGCGCAGGGACAGGTTCTCCAGGTCGCGGATGTCCGAGAACTGGCCGGACAGGCGGATCTGCACGTTGTCCGTCGGCGTGACCAGCACGCCGCTGGGGCCGATGTTGTTCTGCTGTGCGATCTGGTTGGCGATGCCGTTAATGTCCAGCCCCATCTGCGCGAACTTGGCCTGCTGGAACTCGACGTAGATCTTCTCGTCCTGGTCGCCGAGCAGTGTGACCTTGGCGACGTTGGGCACGCGCAGCAGTTGCTGGCGGATCGCATCGGCGTAGTCGTTGAGCTGGCGGTAGGTGAAGCCGTCGGCGGACAGCGCATAGATGGAGCCGTACACATCGCCGAAATCATCGTTGAAGTACGGTCCGCGCACGCCGGTCGGCAGCGAAGACGCGATGTCGCCCACCTTCTTGCGCACCGTGTACCAGAGCTGCTGCGTATCCTTGGTCGGCGAGGTGTCGGCCAGTTGGAAGGTGACGAGCGTCTCGCCGGGCTTGGAATAGCTGCGGATCTTCCAGGCGTACGGCACTTCCTGCAGCGCCTTTTCGATCTTGTCGGTCACCTGGCGCGACATCTGCTCGGCGGTCGCGCCGGGCCAGAACGCCTGCACCACCATGGCGCGGAAGGTGAAGGGCGGGTCTTCGTCCTGACCCAGTTGGGTATAGGCGAAGATGCCGCCGAGCAGCAGCGCCACCAGCAGGAAGCGGGTCAGCGGCTGATGCTCGAGCGCCCAGCGTGACAGGTTGAAACGGGAATGTTCCATGCGCGCAATGAGGCGAAATTGGGCAGAGGGCCGGAAGCGGCGAAACGTGGCTCGGAAGCTTGGCGCTCAGCGCCGCGGCGTGATGGCCGACTGGGCCGACGGCTGGTCCGCCGCCGCCATCGGCATCACGCGCTGGCCGGCCTTGAGCAGATGCACGCCCGCCGTGACGATGGTCTGGCCGGGCGACAGGCCGCCGGTCACCAGCAGCACGTTGTCGCGCGGTGCGCCCACCGTCACCGGCACCGGCTTGACCGTCTGCGACGCTGCGTCATAGAGCCACACCTCGTTCTTGCCCTGCTCCTGCAGCAAGGCCGTGATCGGTACGCGCACGCCCATGCCGCCGCTGTCCGCGCCGCCGCCCGGACGCACGAAGGTGGCCACCGCCGTCATGCCCAGCTTGAGATCGGGCGGCGGATTCGGCACGGCGATCTTCACGGTGTAGGTCCGCGTGACCGGATCGGCCGCCGGCGCGATCTCGCGCACCTTGCCGGGCAAGCTGCGCGACGGGTCGGCCCACAGCTTGACGCGCACGTCGGGCGACTTGCGCAGCGCATCGACCTGGTCTTCGGGAATGCCGATCACCACCTCTTTCTCGGCCGTCTGCGCCACGCGCACCACCGGCTGGCCGGCGGAGACCACTTGGCCGACCTCGGCATCCACGCTCGTCACCACGCCATCGGCGTCGGCTTCCAGCGTGGCATAGGCCGCCTGGTTGGACTGGTTGCGGTAGCCCGCAGTCGCCTGGTCGTAGCGCGCCTGGGCCGCATCGTAATTGGCCTGGTGGCGCTGCTGCTCGGCTGCGCTGATGAAGCCCTTGGCGAACAGTTCGGAAAAACGTTTGAGGTCGGACGCTGCCAGATCGCGGTCGGTCTTGGCCGCCTGCAACTGCGCCTGGGCGGATTGCTGCGCCAGCGCCAGGTCGGTCGGGTCCAGCCGGGCCAGCACCTGGCCTTTCCTGACCGTGGCACCGACGTCCACCTGCCGCGCGATGATCTTGCCCGGCACGCGGAAACCTAGCCGCGACTCGACGCGCGGGCGCACATCGCCGGAGAATTCGACGGTGCCGGCGGCCTGCTCGCTGACCACGGTCATGGTCCGGACCGGCCGCACCTCGGGTGCCTTGGGTTGCTCTTTGCCGCACCCCGCCAACAGCAGCGTGCCACCCAGGAGAAGCGCCCCGGAAACAGCAGGAACAGCGCGTCTGCGCGACAGAAGCGGTGCGGAAAAAAAACCGGCGGAATCGGAATGCGGGTACGGCAGGCGCAACACGGGCATGACACGCTCTCAGTAAATAACTGACCGGTCAGTAATGTAACCACCGGCTCGCGAAGGGTCAACGAGGAAGATGCCATCGACCGGTTCGCCCACGGACTTCAGGCGGTGGCCCTGCTGCCCCGGGGCCCCATGTAGAATGGCCGCCCTGTCCGTCCCGCCCTGCGTTCCGTTTTCCGTGACTCCCGACGACTACTGCGCCGACAAGGCCGCCCCCGCCGGCAGCGATCTGTATTACAGCGTGCTGTTCCTGGCGCCCGAACGCCGTCGCGCGACCGTCGCCCTCGAAGCGGTGCGCCGCGAGCTGGAAGACGCGGTGCGCGATGCCAGCGATCCGGCGGTGGTGCAATCCAAGCTGCAATGGTGGCGGCAGGAACTGGCGCGGCTGTTCGATGGGCGGCCCGAGCATCCGGCCACCAAGGCATTGCAGCCGCACCTGGCCGCCTACGACATCGGCGCCGTGCACCTGGGCGAGCTGTTCGCCGGCGTCGAAGCCGATGCCATGCAGAACCGCTACCTGGACTGGCCCAACCTGCGCCGCCACGGCGACCAGGTGGCCGGCGTGGCGGGCCGGCTGACCGCGCGCATCGCCGGCCACGCGCACGGGCGCACGCTGGAATTCGCACGCCTGCTGGCGCTGGCCGAGCAACTGGTGCATTTCATCCGCAACCTGGGCGACGACGTGCGCCACAACCGCGTCTACATCCCCGTGGACGAACTGCAGCGCTTCAATGTCCCGGCGGCCGATCTGCTCAACCGCCGCTACTCGGACGGATTCAAGACGCTGATGGCATTCCAGGCCGACCGCGCCCGCGCCACGCACCGGGAAGCGCTGGCCGCACTCCCCGCGGAAGACCGCCGCGCCCAGCGGCCGGCGCTGATCCGCGGCGTGCTGGCGATGCGGCTCCTGGACGAACTCGAGGCCGATGGCTTCCAGGTGCTGACCCAGCGCACCGACCTGACGCCGCTGCGCAAGTTGTGGCTGGCCTGGAAGACCCAGCTCCGCGCCTGATCAGGCCTTGATCAGATCCAGCGAGGCGAAGCGGCCGGCCAGCACCGACCGCGAATCCATGCCCCACCAGCGCTCCAGCACGGTCGCGTAGAGCGAGCGGAAATCGACCGACGGCTCCAGGTTGCCGCTGCCGTCCAGCCGTTCGAGCACCGGCCCCTGCCCGGCCAGCCCGCCCTTGGCACGTCCGCCCGCCACGAAATGCGCGGAGGCGGTGCCGTGGTCGGTGCCGTTGTTCAGGTTCTCGCGCGGGCGGCGGCCGAATTCGGAGTAGGTGACGATCAGCGTATCGTCCCAGCGCCCGAGCTCCGTCAGCGCGCTCTTGAGCGTCGCGATGCCATCGCCGAGCTGCCGCAGCAGGTTGTTCTGCGCCACCAGCTGGTTGGTGTGCGTATCGAAGCTGCCCAGCGACAGGCACACCGCCGCCACATCCGAGCCGCCGCGCCCGGGGGCCGCCACCACCTGCATGGCCGCCTTGATGGCGCTGCCGAAAGCGGTCTCCGAAAAGCGCGTCTTGAAGTCGAACTTGCCGCCCTTGGGGCGCAGGCCATCGGCGGCCTTGACGATATCCGCCTCGACCTTCAGCACGTGCGCGAGCGTTGCATTGCCCGTGGCGTTCGACGGCATCGCCAGCCTGGCTTCGTTGAGGAAGGCATCCGGACTGGCCAGCGCCACGGCGCGGGCACCGCCGTCCAGCGGGCCGAGATCCGCGGTGCCGATGATGACGCCATCCGCGCCGAACGAGGCCGGTACCGGCCGGGCCGCGAACGCCCGCGTCAGCCACCCTTCGTGCAGATACTGGTCGGCGCGCGAGGCGGTGTCCCAAATTTCGATGGAGCGGAAATGCGACAGATTGGGCTGCGGATACGACAGCCCCTGCACCACCGAGAGCTCGCCCGCCTGCCACAGCGGCATCAGCGGCTGCAGGGACGGATGCAGGCCATAGCGATCGTCGAGCTGCAGCACCTGCTCGCGCTTGATGGCGATACGCGGACGCAGCGCGTAGTACTGCGCGCTGGTATACGGAACCACGGTGTTGAGCCCGTCATTGCCGCCCTTGAGCTCGATCAGGATCAGCAAGTTGCCGTACCCGTTGCGCTTGCCCCGCCCTTGCGCAAAGACAACGCCCGGCAGCGCGCCCCCCATGCCGAGCATCGCACCCGCTTTCAGAAAATCGCGACGTTCCATGATGTCCTCCGACGCTTGGGGTGAGGGTCACTTGAGTTGATAGGCCGGATCCATCAACAGCGTGCGCAGATAAGCGGCACCGGCCAGCTTGACGGGAATCGGCACCGTGGGGTCGACCGGCAGCACGGCATGCTGGATGGACAAGCGCGGCCCCAGCTGGGGCGGATCGTTGGCCTCGGCGCCGAACTGGGCCAGCCACTT
Organism: Ralstonia pseudosolanacearum; assembly: GCF_024925465.1. NCBI lineage: Bacteria > Pseudomonadati > Pseudomonadota > Betaproteobacteria > Burkholderiales > Burkholderiaceae > Ralstonia > Ralstonia pseudosolanacearum. Next base: position 2,247,379 of record NZ_CP103852.1, read on the forward strand.
GGTCGCATTGAACGACACCATGGCCTGCGACTGCGCCAGCTTGAAGCGGCCCTCCGGGCCCATGCCCTTCAATGCCCCACCCAGGCCCGGCACGGCGCCGCCCTGCTTCAGGTCCTCGCGCATGGCCGCCATCATCACGCCGGGCTTCTGCGCCTGCGCCGGCGGCGCCTTCATCTCGGTGGAGCGGAACAGCTGGTCGAGGAACTGCTTGCGGCCCAGCAGCGTGTTGGAGTTGATCCACGCATCGCCGCCCGGCCAGCCCTTCACGTTGGGCGGGGCAAACAGGTTCTGCCCCAGCTGCGCAGACTTGATCGCGAACGGCGCCGGGTCCGAATACTGCACGTTGAACTGCTTGAGCGTGCCGACGATCATCTCCACCGGCGACTTCACCAGCGTCGCGCGCGTCTGCGGCGCCCAGAACGCCGGCGTCATGAAGAGCTCGCGCAGCGCCACCTTGATGTCGTAGCCGCTCGCGCGGAAGGCATCGGCGACGTGCGCGACCTGCGCCGCATCCGGATCGGGCGAAACGAACTCGCGCCACAGCTTGGTCACGATGAACACGGCGGCTGCCGGTTGGGCCAGCAGGACATCGAGCATCTGGTCGCCGTCGTAGTCGCCACTGCGGCCGAACACCGTCTTGGTGCCGGTGTCATGCAGCTGCGGCAGCCAGACATAGGCGTAGTCGTGCTCGCGGTCCACGCTCCAGCCAGTGTAGGCGCGCGCGGCTTCCTTGATGTCCTGTTCGGTGTAGTGGCCCTCGCCCAGCGTGAAGAGCTCCATCACTTCGCGGGCGAAGTTCTCGTTGGGCTTGCCCTTGCGGCTCGAGGCGGCATCGAGGTAGACCAGCATCGCCGGGTCCTTGCTGACGGCATGCAGCATCGTCCCGAAGTTGCCGACCGCGTTCTGCCGCAGCAGCACGTTCTGCCGATACATCAGCTGCGCGAACACCACCTTCTGCGAGCTGGACACGAAATGGTTGTGCCAGAACAGCGTCATCCGCTCGGTCAGCGGGGACGGCGTCTTGATCATCTCGCTGATCCACCAGCCGCGCATTTCGAGCTCGCGCGCGAGGTTCTTCTGCCGGGCCAGCTTGCGGGCCTCGTCACTGGCCTGCTTGTCGTCCGTGACGATCGGCTCGTTGATCCATGCCGGCAGCGGCTGGGTGGCGACGGTGCCGGTCTGGGCCAGCACGCGGTCGACGGCCTCGCGGCGGGTCAGGCCGGCGTAGGCGTCGAGCTCGCTCTCCGTGGGCGAGAAACCGGTTCGGGTGAGGAAGAAGCGCGCGTCGTCACGGTCCAGGCGTTGCGCCTCGACGGCCTGCGCCGTGGCGCGGCTGGTCCGGTGCTCGTGCCGCGCGGGAACCTGCGCCTGCGCCGGCAGGTGGGCCAGAACGCCGGCCACCGCCAGCGCCATCGGAATCGTCGTCCAGCCAGAAATTCGCATATCCGTCCCCCACTTCGACCCCGGATGCCGTGACGATGCACGGCGGCCAAGCGCCCGACTAACCGCCACGGTGATAGATATCGCGCGTGACGTCGTAGATGTTCTGACGCAGTTGCTTGCGTTCCTCGGGGGACAGCTTGCGCTGCGGGGATGGCCGGTTATCGGTGTTCTCGGTGCGGCGGCGTTCCATCGCGGCGGCTCGGCGGCTGCGTTCCTCGCCGCCGTTGCCGCGCGCGGAGCCCGGCCCGCCTCCCCGGTTCGGCCCGGCGGCTTGCATCGCATGCCCGCCGCCAAAACCACCGAATCCGCCGAAGAAGCCGCCGCGCTCGCTCCGGGCGTGCGCCGACGTCCCGGCCAGGCACAGGGCGAACGCACACCCCAGCAGCGTCAGCTGCCGGTGGAACATCATCGACCGATCCGAAAAAGGGAATTGAGAAGCCACGTCCATGTTGCTGGAAACCGATGCGCCATGCATCATTGCGCGACAATCGATATCAGGCAACCGCATTGCACGCCAGTCCCCTTCGCGGGGGTCGACAAGGATGACAGCCGCGCGAGGAACTGCCAAGGCAGTGTAGTCCGCAGTCCTGCCGACTGTTCGCGGGACCGGGTAAATAATGTAACCGTCTGTTTCAATTGGGGTGATGGCCCGCTTCAGGCCCGTGTTTTTGTCGTTACCATTAGCGCCATGGAAAATTCCGCTCACAAGATTCTTGTCGTCGACGACGATCCCCGCCTGCGCGACCTGCTGCGTCGCTACCTTGGGGAACAGGGTTTCACCGTGCTGGTGGCGGAAAACGCCACGGCCATGAACAAACTCTGGCTGCGCGAGCGTTTCGACCTGCTGGTGCTCGACCTGATGATGCCGGGCGAAGACGGCCTGTCGATCTGCCGCCGCCTGCGGGGCGCCAACGACCAGACGCCGATCATCATGCTCACCGCCAAGGGCGAGGACGTGGATCGCATCGTCGGCCTGGAGATGGGCGCCGACGACTACCTGCCCAAGCCGTTCAACCCGCGCGAGCTGATCGCCCGCATCCATGCCGTGCTGCGCCGCCGCGGCCCGGCCGAGATTCCCGGCGCCCCGTCGGAGACGCCCGAGACCTTCGCCTTCGGCGACTTCGTGCTGAACCTGGCCACCCGCACGCTCAAGAAGAACGACGAGGAAATCACCCTCACCACGGGCGAATTCTCCGTGCTCAAGGTGTTCGCGCGCCACCCGCGCCAGCCGCTGTCGCGCGAGAAGCTGATGGAGATGGCGCGTGGTCGCGAGTATGAGGTCTTCGACCGCAGCCTGGACGTGCAGATCTCGCGCCTGCGCAAGCTGATCGAGCCGGACGCAAGCAACCCGCGCTTCATCCAAACGGTCTGGGGCCTGGGCTACGTGTTCATCCCGGACGGCGCCAAGTAACCGCGCCGGCACGCCTCCAACCCTTCTTCCGCCCACGACTTGCGCATTCCGCGTCCGGCCGCGCTGCGGCGCCTGCTGATCAGCGTATTCGGTTCGCTGTTCTGGCGAACCTTCATGCTGATCGCGTTGCTGATCGCGATCTCGCTCGGGGCGTGGTTCCAGAGCTTCCGCATTTTCGAGCGCGAGCCGCGCGCGCAGCAGATCGCCATGCAGATCGTCAGCGTGGTCAAGCTGACGCGGGCGGCGCTGCTCTACTCCGATCCGGCGCGGCGGCGCTTCCTGCTGCTCGACCTGGTGCAGAACGAGGGCATCAAGGTCTACCCGCGCGAAAAGGAAGACGAATACCGCACGCCGCAGGCCAATCCCTACCTCACGCAGCTGGTCCAGCGGGAGATCCGCAACCGCCTGGGCCAGGACACCGTGATCGCCACCGCGGTCAACGACATCCCCGGCGTGTGGGTCAGCTTCCAGCTCGAGGGCGACGACTACTGGGTCGCCATCAGCCCGGACCGCTTCGAGCACGTGCCGGGGCTGCAATGGCTGTGGTGGTCGATCGCGGCGCTGGTGCTGTCGGTGCTGGGCGCGGCCTTCATCACCTCGCGCGTCAACCAGCCACTCAAGCGGCTGGCCGATACCGCGCGCGCCATCAGCGCGGGCGATGATCCGAAGTCGCTGCCCGAGGGCGGCGGCACGGAAGTGGCCCAGGCGAATCACAGCTTCAACCAGATGGTGCGGGACCTCAAGCAGCTGGAGGCCGACCGCGCCGTGATGCTCGCGGGCATCTCGCACGATCTGCGCACGCCGCTCACGCGCCTGCGCCTGGAAACCGAGATGAGCCCGATCGACGAGCAGACGCGCGAGCTGATGGTGGCCGACATCGAGCAGATGGACGCCATCATCGGCCAGTTCCTGGACTATGCGCGCCCCTCCGGCGAGATGCTGGAAACCGTCGACCTGACCGAGCTGGTGCGCGATACCGCACCGGTCTATTCCGCCCACGACGACATCGACCTCACGCTCAAGCTGGCGCCCGAGGCCATCGCCCGCTGCAACCGGATGGAAACCCAGCGCATCCTCGACAACCTGATCGAGAACGCGCGCCGCTACGGCAAGACGCACGACACCGGCCGCGCCGAGATCACGGTCAGCACCGCGCTGCAGGGCAACGAGGTGGTGCTGTGCGTGGCCGACCGCGGCGCCGGCGTGCCGGCCGACCAGCTGGTGCTGCTGACGCGGCCGTTCTACCGGCTGGAATCCGCGCGCAGCGAGGCCAAGGGAGCGGGTCTCGGCATGTCGATCGTGAGCCGGATCCTGCAGCGCAGCGGCGGCCGCCTCACGCTGGAGAACCGCACACCGCCCGAGACCGGGCTGGTCGTCAGCGCCTGCTACGCACGCGGCTGATCCGCCCACCCGCGTCGTCCATGCGGCCGGGCACGACGGATGCGTGGCCGGTTGCAGCACATTCGTCCGTCGTTGCCGGCCTCGCCTCGTCCGTCCCCCGCTTGCCTGCCTGGCCGGCGCGCGTCTTGTTTGCAGGACGCCGTCCGCTACGCCCCCCACAGGAGAAGCCCATGAAGACCATTGGCGACAAGCTCGAGCCGTTCAAGGTGATTGGTGTCAAGCCGGGGTTCAACCACCATGAGGAAAACGGCCAGTCGGCGTTCGAAGCGCTCACCGAGGCGTCGTTCCCGGGCAAGTGGAAGGTCATCTATTTCTATCCGAAGGACTTCACCTTCGTGTGCCCGACCGAGATCGTCGCCTTCGCCAGGCTAAACCAGGACTTCGAAGATCGCGACACCGTCGTGCTGGGCGGCTCGACCGACAACGAATTCGTCAAGCTGGCCTGGCGCCGCGAGCACAAGGACCTCGACCGGCTGAAGCAGTGGTCCTTCTCCGACACCACCGGCGCGCTGATCGACCAGTTGGGCGTGCGCGAGCACGAAGCCGGCGTCGCGCTACGGGCCACGTTCATCGTCGATCCGGACAACGTGATCCAACACGTCTCGGTGAACAACCTGAACGTGGGCCGCAACCCGGATGAAGTCCTGCGCATCCTCGACGCCCTGCAGACCGACGAGTTGTGCCCGTGCAACCGCGCCGTCGGCGGCGCCACGCTCTGAGCGCGGGCGCTTGCCGCTCGGCGCGGACACCTTCGGCCACCGCTCACGGGAGAACCGGATGGACTGTCTTCAAGCGATCAAGGCGCGCATTCCCGACTACGCCAAGGACATCCGCCTGAACCTGGACGGCACCCTCACGCGCTCATCGCTGCAAGGCAGTGACGCCATGGGCGTGGCGCTGGCGGCGGCCTTCGCGGCCCGGTGCAAGGTGATCGCCGATGCCATCCGCGGCGCCGGCGTGCTGTCGCCGGAGGAAGTCAACGGCGCACTGACCGCGGCCGCACTGATGGGCATGAACAACGTCTGGTACCCCTACGTCGAGATGGCGGACGACGCCGACCTCGCGCAGCAGCCGGCCGAACTGCGCATGAACGCCTACGCCAGCAGCGGCGGCGTCGACAAGCGCCGCTTCGAGATGTACGCGCTGGCCGCGTCCATCGTCGGCAAGTGCCAGTTCTGCGTCAAGTCGCACTACGCGCAGTTGAAGCGCCACCACGACATGACGACGCAGCAGCTGCGCGATGTCGGCCGGATCGCGGCGGTGATCCACGCGGCGGCACTGGTGATCGCGGCGGAATCGGCATAGGCATCCGCGCCCGGGAAGGCCGCGGCAACGCGGAGCGATCCGGGCGACCGCTTGCCGCCGGGCGATGGCCGGCTCAGTCCTGCTCGGCGGCGTCGGTGCGGTAGATCAGCACGGCGGCCTGGGCAACGATGCCGTCTTCCCGCCCCTCGAACCCCAGCTTCTCGTTGGTCTTGGCCTTGACGTTGCAGCGCCCGGGCGCGATGCCCAGGTCGGCCGCGAGGTTGGCCACCATGCCGGGCACGTGCGGCGCGAGCTTGGGCTTCTGCGCGATGACGGTGGCATCGACGTTGCCCACGTCGTAGCCCGCCTCGCGCACGCGGCGCACCGCCTCGCGCAGCAGCACGCGGCTGTCGGCGCCGGCGAACGCCGGGTCGGTGTCGGGAAAATGCCGACCGATGTCGCCCAGGCCGGCCGCGCCGAACAGTGCGTCGGTGATGGCGTGCAGCAGCGCATCGGCGTCGGAATGGCCGAGCAGGCCGCGCGTGTGCGGAATCTCCACGCCGCCCAGGATCAGCTTGCGGCCCTCCACCAGCGCGTGCACGTCGTAGCCCTGGCCGATGCGGATGTCCATCCAGTTCATGCTTGCGAATCCTCCTGGGTCGGTGCGGCGCCCGCGAGGATGGCCTCGGCGAGCGCGAAATCGTCGGGATACGTCACCTTGAAGTTGCGCAGCGCGCCGGCCACCAGCAACGGCCGGTGACCGGCGGCCTCGATGGCGCTGGCCTCATCGGTGACGATGCGCTGTGCGCTCAGGGCCTCCGACAGGGCGCGCTGCAGCAGGCCGAGCGGAAACATCTGCGGTGTCTGCGCCTGCCACAGGCCGCCGCGCGGCACGGTCTCGGCGATGTGCTGCCCGGCATCGGCACGCTTGAGCGTATCGGCCACCGGCAGCGCCAGGAGGCCGCCGACCGCCTGCCCGCCGTCAGCCTCGACAGCGCCGACCAGCCGCGCGATCAGGGCAGGCGTGAGGCCCGGGCGTGCGGCATCGTGCACGAGCACCCAGTCGTCTTCGTGCGCCCCGAGGCCGCGCAGCGCCGCCAGACCGTTGGTGACCGAGGCATGGCGCGAATCGCCGCCGCAATCGACCTCCACCAGCCGGGCCGCATCGAAGCCCAGGCCGGGAAAGCGCGCCGCCAGCGCCAGCGCGCCCGGCGAGGTCACCACCACCACCTGGTCGATCGCCGCGCTGGCCAGGAAGGCCTGCACGGTATGCCACAGCATCGGGCGGCCGGCGATGGGCTGATACTGCTTGGGCAGATCGCCGCCGGCACGCGTGCCGGTGCCGGCGGACGGGATCAGCGCGAACCGGCGTCGGCCGGGACGGGAGGAAGCGGACATGCGGAAGCGGAAAAATGGCGTGGGCGCGGCCTTGGTCGGAAATTTTCCCGTCGGCCAGCGCGCGATTGGCGCGGATTTTATAATAGCGGCCAGTACCACGACACCCCACCTGCCCGCGCAGGCGGGGTGTCGTGCTTTGCCTTGTCGACCGATTCCCCAACGTTTCTCATGTCCGATCTCTCGCTTTCCGCCCTGCCGATCGTCAAGCCCGGCCAGCGCTTCGTCTTCAGCGGCCTGCAGGGCTCGGCCGATGCGCTGCTGCTGGCGCGCTACCTGGCGCAGCACCGCGACGCCGTGCCGATGCTGGCGGTGGTCTGCGCCAACGCCGTCGACGCCCAGCGGCTGGCCGACGAACTGCGCTGGTTCGCCCCCCAGGCGCGCGTGAAGCTGCTGCCCGACTGGGAAACGCTGCCGTACGACAACTTCTCGCCGCACCAGGACCTGATCTCCGAGCGCCTGGCGACACTGCACGACCTGCAGGGCGGCGCGTGCGACCTTCTGCTGGTGCCGGCCTCCACGGCGCTGCAGCGGATCGCGCCGCCGTCGTTCCTGGCGGCGTATACGTTCTTCTTCAAGAAGGGCGAGCGGCTGGATGAGGCCGCGCTCAAGGCGCAGTTCACGCTGGCCGGCTACGAGCACGTCAGCGCCGTGATGCGGCCCGGCGAGTACAGCGTGCGCGGCGGCCTGATCGACCTGTTCCCGATGGGCTCGCCGATGCCCTACCGGCTCGACCTGTTCGGCGACGAGATCGACACCATCCGCGCCTTCGACCCCGACACGCAGCGCAGCCTGTACCCGGTGAACGAAGTGCGCCTGCTGCCGGGCCGCGAATTCCCGATGGACGAGGCCGCGCGCACCGCCTTCCGCGGCCGCTGGCGCGAAGTGTTCGAGGGCGACCCGACGCGCGCGCCCATCTACAAGGACATCGGCAACGGCGTGCCCTCGGCCGGCATCGAGTACTACCTGCCGCTGTTCTTCGAAACCACCGCCACGCTGTTCGACTACCTGCCGGCCAGCGCACACCTGGCCCTGGTCGGCGACATCGAAGGCGCGGTGAGGCGCTTCTGGGCCGACACTACGCAGCGCTACGGCTTCATGCGCCACGACCGCGACCGCCCGCTGCTGGCGCCGCCCGCGCTGTACCTGGACGAAGAGGCCTTCTTCGTCGCCGCCAAGCCATATGCCCGGCTGGTGCTGCGCGCCGAGCCGGGAGAGGCGCCGCTGTCGCTGCCGCTGCCCAGCGTGGCCGTCAACCGCCGCGCGGAAGACCCGCTCGTCAACCTCGAATCGTTCCTGACGCGCGGCAACTGCCGCGTGATGATCTGCGCCGAATCGGCCGGCCGGCGCGAGACGCTGGCGCAGATGCTGGCCGCCAGCGGCCTGCACCCCGAAGGCGTGGCCGACTGCGCCGACCTGATGGGCGGCGACGCCCGCTTCGTGCTCGGCGTGGCGCCGCTGTATCAGGGCTTCATCCTGGGCGACGAGCGCATCGCCTTCATCACCGAGACCGAGCTGTACGCGCAGGCCGTGCGCCGCGGCGGGCGCCGCAAGCAGGAGCAGGCCACCGCCGTCGACGCCATGGTGCGCGACCTGGCCGAGCTGAAGATCGGCGATCCGGTGGTGCACAGCGAGCACGGCATCGGCCGCTACCAGGGCCTGGTCTCGATCGACATGGGCAACGGCGAGGAAGAGTTCCTGCACCTCGACTACGACAAGGGCAGCAAGCTCTACGTGCCGGTGCACCAGCTGCACGTGATCTCGCGCTACTCGGGCGCCGATCCCGATACCGCGCCGCTGCACCAGCTCGGCTCCGGCCAGTGGGACAAGGCCAAGCGTAAAGCCGCGCAGCAGATCCGCGACACCGCCGCCGAGCTGCTGAACCTGTATGCCCGCCGCGCCCTGCGCCAGGGCTTCGCCTTCCCGCTCGCGCCCAACGACTACGAGACCTTCGCCGAGAGCTTCGGCTTCGACGAGACGCCCGACCAGGCCGCCGCCATCACCGCCGTGATCGCCGACATGACCTCGGGCAAGCCGATGGACCGGCTGGTGTGCGGCGACGTCGGCTTCGGCAAGACCGAGGTCGCGCTGCGCGCCGCCTTCGTCGCCGTGATGGGCGGCAAGCAGGTCGCCATGCTGGCGCCGACCACGCTGCTGGCCGAGCAGCACTACCAGACGCTCGCCGACCGCTTCGCCGACTGGCCGGTGCGCATCGCCGAGATCTCGCGCTTCAAGAACAAGAAAGAGATCGACGCCGCCATCGAGGCCATCAACGCCGGCACCATCGACATCGTGATCGGCACGCACAAGCTGCTCTCTCCCGACGTGAAGTTCAACCGGCTGGGGCTGGTCATCATCGACGAGGAGCACCGCTTCGGTGTGCGCCAGAAGGAAACCCTCAAGACGCTGCGCGCCGAGGTCGACATACTCACACTGACCGCCACGCCGATCCCGCGCACACTGGGCATGGCGCTGGAGGGCCTGCGCGACTTCTCCGTGATCGCCACGGCGCCGCAGAAGCGGCTGGCCATCAAGACCTTCGTGCGGCGCGAGGAAGACGGTGTGCTGCGCGAGGCCATCCTGCGCGAGCTCAAGCGCGGCGGCCAGGTCTACTTCCTGCACAACGAGGTCGAGACCATCGAGAACAAGCGGGCCAAGCTGGAAGCACTCGTGCCCGAGGCGCGCGTGGCGGTCGCCCACGGCCAGATGCACGAGCGCGAGCTGGAGCGCGTGATGCGCGATTTCGTCGCCCAGCGCGCCAACATCCTGCTGTGCACGACCATCATCGAGACCGGCATCGACGTGCCGACCGCCAACACCATCCTGATCCACCGCGCCGACAAGTTCGGCCTGGCGCAGCTGCACCAGCTGCGCGGGCGCGTCGGGCGCTCGCACCACCAGGCCTATGCCTACCTGCTGGTGCACGATGCGGACGGCCTGACCAAGCAGGCGCAGCGCCGGCTGGAGGCCATCCAGCAGATGGAGGAGCTCGGCTCCGGCTTCTACCTGGCGATGCACGACCTGGAGATCCGCGGCGCGGGCGAGGTGCTGGGCGACAAGCAGTCGGGCGAGATCTCCGAGATCGGGTTCCAGCTCTATACCGACATGCTCAACCAGGCGGTGAAGTCGCTCAAGGCCGGCAAGGAGCCCGACCTGATGGCGCCGCTGGCGGCCACCACCGAGATCAACCTCGGCACCCCCGCCCTGCTGCCCAGCGACTATTGCGGCGACGTGCAGGAGCGCCTGTCGCTGTACAAGCGTCTGGCCAACTGCGAATCGGGCGAGACCATCGACAACATCCAGGAAGAGCTGATCGACCGCTTCGGCAAGCTGCCGCCGCAGGCGCAATCGCTGATCGAGACGCATCGGCTGCGCATCGCCGCGGTGCCGCTGGGCATCCGCAAGATCGATACCGGCGCCGATGCCGTCACGCTGCAGTTCGTGCCGAACCCGCCGGTCGATGCCATCAAGATCATCAACCTGGTGCAGAAGAACCGCCAGATCAAGCTGGCCGGCCAGGACCGCCTGCGCATCGAGAACATCCCCGCCGAGACCGCCGCGCTGGCGCAGGCCATCCGCCACACCATGCGGCAGCTGACCTGATCGGACCACCCGCCCTCACCCGCACGACACCACCATGAGCACTGCCGCCACCGCACTTTCCACGCTCGACTGGACGCGCAAGCTGGTCAGCTTCGACACCACCAGCCGCGGCTCCAACCTGGCGTTGATCGAAACCGTGCGCGACCACCTGCACGGCCTGGGCCTGCAGACGCACCTGTCGTACAGCGACGGGCGCGACAAGGCCAACCTGTTCGCCACGGTCCCGGCGGCGGACGGCGGCGTGCAGGGCGGCATCGTGCTGTCGGGCCACACCGATGTGGTGCCGGTCGACGGGCAGCGCTGGAGCAGCGATCCGTTCGCGCCCGAGGTGCGCGACGGCAGGCTGTACGGGCGCGGCACGTGCGACATGAAGGGCTTCATCGCCGCGTCGCTGGCGCTGGTGCCGTCGGTGCCGCGGGCGCGCCTGCGCGAGCCGATTCACCTGGCGCTGTCGTACGACGAAGAAGTCGGCTGCATGGGCGCGCCGCGCATGATCGAAGACCTGATCGCGCGCGGCATCCGCCCCGCCGGCTGCATCGTCGGTGAGCCGACCGGCATGCGCCCGATCGTCGCCCACAAGGGCATCAACGCCTACCGCTGCCGCGTGCACGGCCGCGCCGCGCATTCGTCGCTGACGCCGCGGGGCGTCAACGCCATCGAGTACGCCGCCCGCATCATCTGTTTCGTGCGCGACCTGGCCGACGCATTCCGGGCCCGGGGGCCGTTCGACGAGGCCTTCGATGTGCCGTTCACCACCGCCTCCACCGGGCTCATCGACGGCGGCATCGCGCTCAATACCGTTCCCGCGCTGTGCGAATTCGTCTTCGAGTTCCGCACCCTGCCGGGCATCGATGCGCCGGCGATCCGTGCGCGCGTGGAGCGCTACGTGCGCGAGACCATCGAGCCGGCCATGCGGCGTGAGCATCCGGAGGCCCGCATCGAGCTGGACGAAATCGCCGCCGCCCCGTCGCTGGATGCCTCCGAGCAGGCCGCCGTCACGCAGCTCGTGCGCGCGCTGACCGCGGACAACGCCCCGCGCAAGGTCGCCTACGCCACCGAGGCAGGCCTGTTCCAGCGCGCCGGCATTCCGGCTGTGCTATGCGGTCCGGGCCACATCGAGCAGGCACACAAGGCCGACGAATTCGTCGAACTGGCCCAGCTCGACGCCTGCGACCGCTTCCTGGCCAACGTGGCGCGCAGCCTGATGCTGGAGCCCGCCTCGGCCTGAGCATCGCCTTCCGGCTGCGACCCGCCTGTCGGTGGGGGGCGCCATCTCGGCGGGGGCGTTCGCTACAATAGCGGGCTTCCTCGGCGCTTCATTTCCCGTTTTTCCGCCTCTCCATGCCCGTCGTCCTGCAAAGCCTGTCGCCGCTGTCCTCCAGCGATATCGAATCCGTCCGCGGCCTGTTCGGCCACGCCACGTACGCACTGCGCGCGCCCAACGTCGCCGTCATCGAATGGGTGCACGAACTGCCCAGCGAACTGCGCGTGCAGCTCGACGCCATTTGCGCCAACCTGAAGCTGGACTACGCCTGGATTCCCGACGAGTGGACCTTCGGCGACTTCCGCGTGCTGGCGATGGACATGGACTCGACCCTCATCACCATCGAGTGCATCGACGAGATCGCAGACTTCTGCGGCCTCAAGCCCCAGGTGGCGGCCATCACCGAAGCCTCGATGCGCGGCGAGATCAAGGATTTCAACGAAAGCCTGACGCGCCGGGTGGAGCTGCTCAAGGGCCTGGACGCAAGCGTCCTGGAGCGCGTCTACGCCGAACGCCTGCAGCTGTCGCCCGGTGCCGAGCGCATGCTCAAGGCCGTGCAGGCGCTGGGCATCCGCACCCTGCTGGTGTCGGGCGGCTTCGATTTCTTCACCTCGCGCCTGCAGGAGCGCCTGGGCCTGGACCGCACGCGCGCCAACACGCTGGAGATCGTCGACGGCAAGCTCACCGGCCGCGTGCTCGGCGAGATCGTCAATGCGGATGTGAAGGCGCAGACGCTCAAGGCGTTCTGCCACGATCTGGGCGTGACGCCGCAGGAAGCCATCGCCATGGGCGACGGCTCGAACGACCTGAAGATGATGGGCGTGGCGGGGCTGTCGGTGGCCTTCCGCGCCAAGCCCATCGTGCAGGCGCAGGCCGACGTGGCGTTCAACGTCGTCGGCCTGGACGGCCTGCTCAATCTCTTCCCGCAGCCGTAAACAGACAGCGCCGCGGCAACGCCCCGCGGGCCGCTCAGGCCGCCCGCAGGTGCGTTTCCATCGCCTGCTTCAGATCGGCGATCAGGTCGCGCGGGTCTTCCAGGCCGATGTACAGGCGGACCAGGCCGCCCGTGTTCTCCCAGCCCGCCGGCGGCCAGACCGTCGCGGTGCGCATCGACGGGACGCTGTACGGCAGCGCCAGGCTGTTCGCCCCGCCCCACGAAAAGCCGATCGCGAAATAGCGCAACGCCTCGACGAAGGCGTCGATCTGCGCCGGCGTATAGCGCGCGTGCAGCACGATCGAGAACAGCCCGCTCGCGCCGGTGAAATCGCGCTTCCAGTACGCGTGCCCCGGACAGTCGGGCAGCGCCGGATGCAGCACGCGCACCACCTCGGGCCGCTCGGCCAGCCATTCCGCGACTTCGCGCGCGTGGGCATCGTGCGCCGCCAGCCGGGCCGGCAGGCTGGGCAGCCCGCGCAGCACCAGGAAGCAGTCGTCCGCCGACACGCCCCAGCCCATGCGCATGCGCGTGGACAGTAGCGTGTGGTGCAGCGCTTCGTCGTTGGTGATGGTGGCCCCCATCAGCACGTCGCTACCGCCCGACTGGTACTTGGTCAGTGCCTGGACCGAGATGTCGATGCCGTGCGCGAACGGCTGGTAGTACAGGCCGCCGCTCCAGGTGTTGTCGATCGCGGTGATGGCCCCGGCCGCGCGCGCCGCCTCGGCGATGGCGGTGCAGTCCGGCACCTCCATCGTCACCGAGCCGGGCGCTTCCAGCCACACCAGCCGCGTGTTGTGGCGGATCAGGCCGGCGATGCCCGCGCCGATCATCGGATCGTAATAGCGCACGGTGATGCCGAACTGGCGCGCCATCCATTCGCCGTGGTCACGGTTCGGACCGTAGGCGTTGTCCGGGATCAGCACGTCATCGCCCGACTTGACCAGCGCGAAATACACCAGCGAGATCGCCCCCAGCCCCGACGGCAGCAGCAGCGCGTGCCTGCCGCCTTCGAGTTGGGCCAGCGCCTGGCACAGCGTGTCGGAGGTCGGCGTGGCATGCAGGCCGTAGCGCCAGTGCACCACGCTGCCGTACCCGAAGGCACGCATGTCGGCCAGGTTCTTGAAGACCACCGTGGAGGCGCGGTGCGTGGCGTGCGAGAACGCCGCGAATCCGGGCGGGATGTGCAGGTCCGGATGAACGGCCTGCGTGGCAGGGAATGGAGGCGGGAGCTTGGTTTCGTCGGTCACGAAGGCGTCCTGGAAAGTGGCGCGGGGCAACTGCCCCGCAGCTTACCAGCGCGCGCCGGAGCGCGCGGGATTGACGGGCGGCAGCACCGGAGCCGGCGACACCTGCCCGGGCGCGGCGGGCGCCATCGGCGTGGCGGCCACCGCGGCATTGCTGTTGGCGGCCGCGTCATACGGCGGAATCACCACCACGGCCACCGGCCGCAGCATGAACGGCAGCGTGCGGCCGTCGTGGGCGACATCCGTCCACGTGCCGCGCACCGCGCCGTGCGCATCGATGGCGCCCTCCCAGGTGCCGGTGACGTGCGTGCCGTCATCCGACTCTTCCATCAGGAAACCGCCGTTCTCATACTCGCCGGTGACCAGCCGCACGCCCGGGCCCTTGCCGGCGACGTATTCGCCATGGACGCTGTCGATCTCGCCGGGCTTGGCGCCCAAGCGCATGTGGATCGGCACCTCGCCGAGCATGCCGGTGTAGACCGGGTACTTGGCATAGTCGGGCTGCGGCTGCAGCACGCGCGCCGGGGCAGTCTGCACGGTGACGCCGCTGTCGGTCCCGGTCCCGGTCCCGGCCCCGGTGCCCCGCCGCCGCTCGCCGTCGGCGACGGCGCGGTTCAGGCCCAGGTCCGCGGACGGCGCGCTGATGGCGCCGGTGGACACGTCGTAACCGTTGGAAGCCTTGGCCGGCGTCTGCGCGGCCGCCGGCGCCCCGGCCAGCATCAGCGCGACCAGCGCGCCGGCCGGCCCGGCGAAGCGCCCCACCGGAAACATGCGTCCAGATACGTTCGAACACCGCGGCAATGCCTTGTCCTCCACCAATGCACATGGTCACCAGCGCGTAGCGCGCCGATCGATCAGACCTCGCCCCACAGATCGTGGCCATCGGCGCCGGTGATCTTCACCGACACGAAATCGCCCGTCTTGTAGCGCTTGTACGGCTTGGACGGCGGCGCGATGTAGACCAGGCCGTCGATCTCGGGCGCATCCGCCGACGAGCGGCCGATGCCGCCATCCTGGTTGACCTCGTCCACCAGCACGCGCAGCGTCTTGCCCACTTTGCGCTGCAGGCGGCGAGCCGACACGCGCTCGGCCACTTCCATGAAGCGCGCGCGGCGCTCCTCGCGCACCTCGTCGGGCAGCGCGCCCGGCAGGTCGTTGGCGGTCGCGCCCTCCACCGGGGAGTAAGCGAAGCAACCGACACGATCCAGCTCGGCCTCGGCGATGAAGTCGAGCAGCGTCTGGAACTCTTCCTCCGTCTCGCCCGGGAACCCGGCGATGAAGGTGCTGCGGATGGTCAGCTCCGGGCAGACCTCGCGCCAGGCGCGGATGCGATCCAGCGTCTTCTCCGCGTTGGCCGGGCGCTTCATGCGCTTGAGCACCTCAGGATGGGCATGCTGCAGCGGCACGTCGAGGTACGGCAGCACCTTGCCCTCGGCCATCAGCGGCATCACTTCGTCCACACTCGGATACGGGTAGACGTAGTGCAGGCGCACCCAGGCGCCGTACTGCGCCGCCAGTTCGCCCAGCGCGCCAACCAGCTCGGTCATGCGCGTCTTGAGCGGCCGGCCGTTCCAGAAGCCGGTGCGGAACTTGACGTCGACGCCGTAGGCGCTGGTGTCCTGCGAGATCACCAGCAGCTCCTTCACGCCGGCCTTCAGCAGGTTCTCTGCCTCCAGCATCACTTCGGCCACCGGGCGCGAGACCAGGTCGCCGCGCATCGACGGGATGATGCAGAAGCTGCAGCGGTGATTGCAGCCTTCGGAAATCTTCAGATACGCGTAGTGCTTCGGCGTGAGCTTGATGCCCTGCGGCGGCACCAGGTCGATGAACGGATCGTGCGGCTTGGGCAGGTGCGTATGGACCGCCTCCATCACCTCGCCCAGCGCATGCGGGCCGGTCACGGCCAGCACCTTGGGATGCACGCTGGTGATGATGTCCTGGCCGGCGGCGTCCTTCTTGGCGCCCAGGCAGCCGGTGACGATCACCTTGCCGTTCTCGGCCAGCGCCTCGCCGATGGCGTCCAGGCTTTCCTGCACAGCCTCATCGATAAAGCCGCAGGTGTTCACGACCACCAGGTCGGCCCCGCCGTAGGTGCCGGAAATCTCGTACCCCTCGGCGCGCAGCTGGGTGATGATCTGCTCGGAATCCACGAGGGCTTTGGGACAACCGAGGCTGACGAACCCCACCTTGGGGCTCTGGGTACTGACGTCGGACATGGGAACAACCTGATGTGGGGAGAGGATCTGTACCGCGCGCACGTGGCAGCGGCGCGGACGCGCATTTTACCCTGCCGGCGTGCCCTGTCGGCGGCCAATCTGGGCGAGCGCCTGTTCGATCACGCCCAGGATCTCCGCGGAGTCCTGCAGCCGGCGGATCGCAGTGTGCAGCTCAGCCGCCTGCGGCCAGGTCCGCTTCAGATAGCCGAGCCACAGCTTGACGCGGCCATGCTCGTGCTGGATGGCGATGCGCGCACGCAGCTTCTTGAGGTAATCGGCAAGGCAGCCCAGCACGAGCGGCCATTCCGCGTCGGACGGCTGCGGCGCCATCTGCCCCCGGATGCGCAGGGCGAGGAACGGATCGGACACCGCGCCGCGCCCGATCATCACATCGTCGCAGCCGCTCACGGCCCGGCACCGCGCCCAATCGTCGGCGGTCCAGACTTCGCCGTTGGCGACCACGGGCACGCGCACGGCATCGGCAATCCGCGCGATCCAGTCCCAGTGGGCCGGCGGCCGGTAGCCGTGGTCGCGCGTGCGGGCATGCACGACCAGCGAAGCCGCCCCGCCCTCCGCCAGCGCGGTCGCGCATGCGATGGCCAGTGACGTATCGGAGACGCCGAGCCGCATTTTGGCGGTCACGGCAATCCGGTCGGGAACCGCGGCACGCACGGCGGACACGATCCGGTGCAGCAGCTCAGGCGTGGACAGCAGCATCGCGCCGCCGCCGTGCCGATTGACGACCTTGGCCGGACACCCGAAATTCAGGTCGATGCCATGCGGCGAAACGGTGGCGGCCTGCGCGGCGTTCCTGGCCAGCCACTCCGGGTCGCTGCCGAGCAGCTGGATCACCATCGGCGTGCCGCTGGCGGTGTAGCCGCCGTTGCGGATTTCCGGAGTTTCCCGCTCGTAGGTGCGCGCGGGAAGCAACGAGCCCGTCACCCGGACGAACTCGGACACGCATCCGTCGTAGCCGCCGACGCTGGTCAGCACGTCGCGCATGACATAGTCCGCAACCCCTTCCATCGGGGCGAGCAAGAGCCGGCTCATGCGAAAGCGAATGCCGGCCGGCGCTGGCGCCGGACGCTGACGTCGGACATGGTGACAACCGTGAAGAGGAGACAAGGATCGGCGGGAACGGGCGCCACGCCCATGCACCGCCGCTGCGGACGCGCATTCTACCGTGCCGTCGCCCCCTGCCCGATGCCCCATCCGCGCCCCAAACAAAAAGGCGAACCGCCATGCGATTCGCCTTGTCTGCCGGGCCTGCCGCCGCGGGATTACTTCTTGTCGGTCGGCTGGTTGAACGGGAAGGTCCCGAACATGTTCTTGGCCTGGTTCTGCATCTGCTCCTGCATCTGCACGAACAGGTTCTTGCTCTGCTCGATGTAGTTGCTCATCATGCCCTGCATCATCGGCCCCTGCATGTTCATGAACTGCGACCACATGTCGGGGTTGAACGTGTTGCCGCTGTAGAGATCCTTGGAGTTCTCGGCCAGCTTGCTCTGGATGTCGACGAACGCCTGGATGTTCTTTTCCAAGTACGTGCCCATCATTCCCTGCATGGCATTGCCATAAAAGCGGATGATCTGGGCCAGCATCGAGCCGGAGAACATCGGCACGCCGCCGGTCTCCTCTTCCAAGATGATCTGCAGCAGGATGCTGCGGGTCAGATCCTCACCGCTTTTCGCGTCGACCACGCGAAACTCTTCGGTTTCCATCACGAGCTGCTTGACGTCTGCCAGCGTGATGTACGTGCTGGTCTGGGTATCGTAGAGCCGGCGATTGGGATATTTCTTGATCAGCCGTTCGGCGCCCTTCTTACTGGTGGCCATCGTGCCTTTCCATGGTGGCGATGCTGCTGCGATGCAGCCGATGCAGTGCGAAATCGGTGCAGCAAAACGCGCGGCCGCGCGGCTGGACCGATCTGCGTGCGACTGCGGCAACGCAGATGCATCCGGTTATGATCGGACGCCCGGTGTCTCCCTCCGGAGCGCCTCCGTGATTCGATTCTATGCGGATCGCCCGGCAAAGAAAAGGCGACCTCCCCCGGTAGAAACCCGCAGCATTTCGGCACGCGCAAGCGCTTGAAAAGCAGCACCGGCGGGCGTGCACCTGCCCTGCTGCGGCGCATCCAAGCGGCGCAGCACCGGAGGGAAAAACGGGAAAAAATTGCTGCGCCCATGCTGCAGCATCGCCGCAGCATGGGCGCGGGCGGTCAGCCCATGTGCAGGCCGCCGTTGAGCGAAAAGTCCGCGCCGGTCGAGAAACCGGATTCCTCGGAAGCCAGCCAGGCGCAGATCGAGGCGATCTCATTCGGATCGCCCAGGCGCTTGACCGGAATCGTGCCGATGATCTTGTCGAGCACGTCCTGCCGGATCGACTTCACCATGTCGGTAGCGATATAGCCCGGCGACACGGTGTTGACCGTCACCCCCTTGGTCGCCACCTCCTGCGCCAGCGCCATGGTGAAGCCGTGCAGGCCAGCCTTGGCGGTGGAGTAGTTGGTCTGGCCGAACTGGCCCTTCTGGCCGTTCACCGACGAGATGTTGACGATGCGGCCCCAACCCCGGTCGACCATGCCGTCGATCACCTGCTTGGTCACGTTGAACAGCGACGTCAGGTTGGTGCCGATCACCGCGTCCCAGTCCGCACGGGTCATCTTGCGGAACACCACGTCGCGGGTGATGCCGGCATTGTTGACCAGCACATCGACCTCGCCGACTTCGGCCTTGACCTTGTCGAACGCGGCCTTGCTCGAATCCCAGTCCGCGACGTTGCCTTCCGAGGCGATGAAGTCGAAGCCCAGCTCGCGCTGCTGCTCGAGCCATTTGTCCTTGCGCGGCGAGTTCGGGCCGCACCCCGCGACGACGATGAAATCGTCGCGCGCCAAGCGCTGGCAAATCGCCGTACCGATCCCGCCCATGCCGCCGGTGACGTATGCGACGCGTTTGGTCATGTCTGCTCCTGATCGTTGTTGTTGGCACCCCCGGATGCTTGCCGGATGGCGGTGCTTCAGTGTCTAGGGCCGGCGCGCGGCGGGCTCATGCCACCGCGCGCCGGTTCTTCACGCAAAACTCACGGGCGCTCGACCGCCAGCGCCACGCCCATGCCGCCGCCGATGCACAGCGAGGCCAGGCCCTTCTTCGCATCGCGCTTCTGCATCTCGTGCAGCAGCGTCACCAGGATGCGGCAGCCCGACGCGCCGATGGGGTGACCGATGGCGATCGCGCCGCCGTTGACGTTGACCTTGGCGGTATCCCAGCCCATCTGCTGGTGCACGGCCAGCGCCTGGGCGGCAAACGCCTCGTTGATCTCCAGCAGGTCCAGGTCGCCCACCGACCAGCCGGCGCGCGACAGGCAACGCTTGGAGGCCGGCACCGGGCCCATGCCCATCACCTTCGGGTCCACGCCGGCATTGGCGTAGGCGCGGATGGTGGCCAGCGGGGTCAGACCCAGCTCCTTGGCGCGGGCGGCCGACATGACCACCACGGCGGCGGCGCCGTCGTTGAGGCCCGAGGCATTGGCGGCCGTCACCGAGCCGGCTTTGTCGAATGCCGGCTTCAGGCCCGTCATCGATTCCAGCGTGGCGCCATGGCGGACGAACTCGTCCTGCGCGAAGGCGATCGGGTCGCCCTTGCGCTGCGGAATCAGGATGGGAACGATCTCGTCATGGAAACGGCCCGACTTCTGCGCGGCTTCCGCCTTGTTCTGCGAGGCCACGGCGAATGCGTCCTGGGCCTCGCGCGTGATGCCGTACTGCTTGGCAACGTTCTCGGCGGTGATGCCCATGTGGTACTGGTTGTAGACGTCCCACAGCCCATCCACGATCATCGAGTCGATGAGCTTGGTGTCGCCCATGCGGAAGCCATCGCGCGAGCCGGGCAGCACGTGCGGCGCGGCGGACATGTTCTCCTGCCCGCCGGCCACGACGATGTCGGCCTCCCCGGCGACGATGGCGTTGGCGGCCAGCATCACGGCCTTCAGGCCCGAGCCGCACACCTTGTTGATGGTCATGCCCGGCACCATGTCGGGCAGGCCGGCCTTGATCAACGCCTGGCGCGCCGGGTTCTGGCCCGAACCCGCGGTCAGCACCTGGCCCATGATGACTTCACTGACCTGATCCGGCGCCACCTTGGCGCGCGACAACGCTTCGCGGATCACGGCCGCACCCAGCTCCGGCGCGGGGATTTTCGCCAGCGAACCGCCAAACTTGCCCACGGCGGTACGGACCGCCGATACGATCACTACATCGGTCATTTACTTTCCTTCCACGATCTCAAAAAGGTTGGGGGAAGCGCTGTCCGCGCGCAATCCGCCACGGTGTGGCGCGCGCTATTACGCTTTCTGTTTGACGTAGCGGCCCGGTGCCGGCTCGATCGCCGGATGGTCCGCATTGCCGTAGCGCTTGGGAGCGGCCTTCTGCGCCCCGGCGTGCTTGACCAGCCACGCGGACCAGTCCGGCCACCAGCTGCCCGGATGCTCCTTCGCGCCGTCCAGCCAGGCCTCGGCCGAATCCGGCAGCCCGGCGTTGATCCAGTGCGAGCGCTTGTTGGCCGCCGGCGGGTTGATGACGCCCGCGATGTGCCCCGAGGCGCCCAGCACGAAACGCCGCTCGCCCTTGAGCAGCTGCGTCGAAGCATAGGCGGATTTCCAGGGGACGATGTGATCTTCGCGCGAACCGTAGAGATAGACCGGCACCTCGATCCGGCCAAGGTCGACCGGCTCGCCGCAGACCGTCAGCCTGCCCGGCGCCATCAGGTCATTCTGCAGATACGTGTGGCGCAGGTACCAGCAGTACCACGGGCCGGGCAGATTGGTGGAATCGCCGTTCCAGTACAGCAGGTCGAACGGCGCGGGCGTCTTGCCCTTCAGGTAGTTCTCGACCACGTAGTTCCACACCAGGTCGTTCGGACGCAGGAAGGAGAACGTATTCGCCAGCTCCACGCCGCGCAGCAGGCCGGGGCCGGCCGGAGCCGCGCTGCCGATGGTCTGCTCGCGCATCTCCACCTGGGCCTGGTCGACGAACACGTCGAGGATGCCGGTGTCGCTGAAGTCCAGCAGCGTGGTCAGCAGGGTCAGGCTGGCCGCCGGATGCTCGCCGCGTGCGGCCAGCACCGCCAGCGCCGTGGAGAGGATGGTGCCGCCCACGCAGAAGCCGAGCAGGTTGATCTGGTCCTGCTCGGTAATCTCGCGGGCCACGCGGATGGCCTCGATCGCGCCGCCCTCGATGTAGTCATCCCAGTTGCTCGCGGCCATGCTGGCATCCGGGTTGCGCCACGACACCAGGAACACGGTATGCCCCTGCTCCACCGAATAGCGCACCAGCGAGTTGGTCGGCTGCAGATCCAGGATGTAGTACTTGTTGATGCAGGGCGGCACCAGCAGCAGCGGACGGGCATGCACCTTGGCCGTCAGCGGCTTGTATTGGATCAGCTGGAAGTAGTCGTTCTCGAAGACCACCGCGCCTTCGCTGTTGGCGACATTGCGGCCGATCTCGAACGCGGTCTCGTCCGTCTGCGAGATCTTGCCGCGCTCCATGTCCTGCAGCATGTTGAGGATGCCGGCGCGCAGCGATTCGCCGCGCGACTCGATCAGTTGCTTCTGCGCCTCGGGGTTGGTCGCCAGGAAGTTGGACGGCGACATGGCGGCGGTCCATTGCGACACGGCGAAGCGCACGCGCTCGCGCGTCTTGGCATCGGCCTGCACGGCATCGGCCATGTCCATCAGCGTGCGCGCATTGAGGACATAGAAGGCCGCGGCATAGCCATACAGCGGACTCTTGCGCCAGGCGTCGTTGGCGAAGCGGCGGTCGGAGGGGGCCACGGTCTCGGCGCTGTCGCCGGCGCTCATGTGCCCCCAGATCTGGAGCCACGCTTCGAGGTACTTCTGCTGGATCTCGGCCAGCCGCTCGGGCGGAATCAGCGCAAACGGTATCGCGCCCTCGCCCGCCGGCATGCCGCCGGCCGGTCCGAACCCGGTGGAGCCCGGCGCGCCGGACTGCGCGAACGCCCCCGCCATGGACTGCCACTGCCGGAACTGCTCCGCCCACTGGGCAGGATCGGCCAGGCCTTGCCACGCTGGCTGGGCCTGGGATCCGGTTGCATGGGAAGATGCCTTGTGACGCGATGCCATAGTGTCCTCGATGCGGGCGACGATGCCGACCCGGCTGAATATAGGGCGTCCGTCGCAGTATTGCGGGGCATTGTTGCCTCGCGATTTCACGGCTGTCAATCAGACGGCGCCGGACACCTGCCGCAACGCGAGCACTGGCGCGGGTTTCGAGCCGATACGCCATCGCGGCCGCCCCGCAATGGCTAAGTGAAGCATCAGGCTATGTGCCTGCCGGCCCGATTTCGTGCGAGACTGCGCCGTTGCGCCGGCGGCGGGCACGTCCGCCCCGCCCTGCCGCCATTCCATGTACATCGTTGCCATCGCCTGGCTCTACGTCGTCCTGATGATGTCCCTGACCGAGCAATCGTGGATTGCCGGCATCGGCACGTTCATCCTGTACGGCGTGGCGCCGCTGTCGCTCGTTCTCTGGCTCGCGGGCACACCGGCCCGCAAGCGGCGCCGCAAAGCGCAGGAACGACAAGCGGCCGGGCAATCCGCGCCCGATGCCCCCCGCGGCGACGGCCCGCCCTGACGCCCTGACGCTCAACTAGCCCACGCAAGCCGGGTGCCCCGGCCACATTCAGGCCTCCCGCCAGATCAGCGTTGCCATGCGCCCGGTCGTATGATCGCGCCGGTAGGAGTAGAAGCGCTCGGCATCCGTCATCGTGCACAGACCGCCGCCATAGACATCGCGGCAGCCCGCGCGGGCAAGGCGCAGCCTCGCCAGAGCGTGGAGATCCGCCAGAAACTTGCCATCGCCCACCCCTTCGGCGAAAGCCGCGCGGGTCGCCGGCAGCTCGTCGGGCCATGCGGCGTCGATAAAGGCCTGGCGCACCTCCGCGCCCACCTCGAAGCAATCGGGGCCGATCGCCGGACCGAGCCAGGCCAGCCAGGTCGGGTCCGCCTCCTGGCCACAGGCGCGCAGGGCATCGGTCATGCGCTCGACCGTCTGCTCGATCACGCCCGAACACAGGCCCCGCCAGCCGGCGTGCGCCGCACCCACCGTCACGCCGCGCGCGTCGCACAGCAGCACGGGCAGGCAATCCGCCGTCATCACCACGCACACGCGCCCCGGCGAAGCCGCAATCGCCGCATCGGCGACCACCGGCGCGGGCAGCGGCTGATCCAGGTCGGCCACCACGGTGCCGTGCACCTGCTCCATCCACGCCGGCTCGGCCGGGAGCACGGCGCGCAGCAACCGGCGGTTCTGCGTGACGGCATCCGGCCCGTCACCCACGTGCCGGCCCAGGTTGAGGCCGCCGGGCAGTCCGCCGGCCAGCCCATAGGGCGCCGTGCTGACCCCGCCCTGCCGCGTGGTCGACAGCGCGCGCACGGACGGCGGCGCCGGCCAGTCCGGGACGATCCAGTCAGACGAGATTGACATCGGGATCCATCTCCAGTGCCTCCATCAGTTCGGCCAGGTCGTCGGGCACGCCGGCATGCCAGTGCACCGAGTGGCCCGACGCGGGATGCACCAGCCCCAGGCGCACCGCATGCAGCGCCTGCCGTGCAAACGGTGCCGGCAGCGGCGCCTTGATC
This sequence comes from Ralstonia pseudosolanacearum, assembly GCF_024925465.1. Classification (NCBI taxonomy): domain Bacteria; kingdom Pseudomonadati; phylum Pseudomonadota; class Betaproteobacteria; order Burkholderiales; family Burkholderiaceae; genus Ralstonia; species Ralstonia pseudosolanacearum. Next base: position 2,271,191 of record NZ_CP103852.1, read on the forward strand.
GTCTGCGGCCGGCCCCGGCGGAAGTTGCGCGTATAGACCGGGTCGCCCAGCAGCGGGTGGCCCTCGGACTCGAAGTGCACGCGGATCTGGTGCGTGCGCCCCGTTTCCAGCTGGCACTGCACCAGCGACACTTGCGCGCGCCCGAGGTCGACCACGTCCAGCGTCTTGAAATGCGTGCGCGCCGGCTTGCCGCTGGCGGTCTCGATGATGGCCATGCGGGTGCGATCGCGCGGGTCGCGCCCGATCGGGGCATCGATGGTGCCGGCCTCGGGCGTCTCGCCCCAGACCAGCGCCAGGTAGGTCCGCTTGACGGTGCGGGCCTGCAGCTGGCGCACGAGATCCGTCTGCGCGGGCAGCGTGCGGGCGACCACCATCAACCCGGAGGTCTCCTTGTCGAGCCGGTGGACGATCCCCGCGCGCGGCAGGCCGGCCGACTGCGGATACCGGTGCAGCAGGCCGTTGAGCACGGTGCCGCTCCAGTTGCCGGCAGCCGGGTGGACCACCAGGCCGGCGGGCTTGTTGATCACCAGCAGCGTGTCGTCTTCATAGACGACATCCAGGTCGATGGGCTCGGCGACGAAGGCGTTCTCGTCGTCGGCGCGCTGCGGGACGACCTCGATGCGGTCGCCGCCGCAGACCGCCGCGCGCGGCCGCACCGCGGCCCCGCCCACGCGCACGGCGCCGGCGTCGATCCATTGCTGCAGGCGGCTGCGGGAGTAATCGGGCAGCAGCTTGGCGAGCGCCTTATCGAGCCGCTCGCCGTGCAGGGTTTCGGGAATCTCCACGACGATGGGTTCGATGGCCTGCCCCGCGCCGGGCGCGGACAAGTCGAGCGCCTCGTCGTCGAGCGTATCGTCGGCGTCTTGCGAGGCGGCTGGGAGGTCGGCCACTGCGTCGTCGGATACAGGGCTTGGGCTATAATGCTTGATGCGATTTTTCATTCAGACAAGGTGCCCATGTCGGTCACGAGCATGAAGCTGGCGCGCATTCGCGCGCGAATCGGAGCGGTATTGGCGGCGGGCGTTGCATGCCTCGCGATCTCGGCCTGCGGCATCATGCCGGAACAACAGGACGAGACCGCAGGCTGGTCGGCCAACAAATTATATTCGGAAGCGAAGGACGCGCTCGACGGCGGCGACTACAGCAAGGCCGTCAAGTACTACGAAAAGCTCGAAAGCCGCTACCCGTTCGGGCCCTTTGCCCAGCAGGCTCAGATCGAAACCGCCTACGCCAACTACAAGGATGGCGAAACCGCCGCCGCGCTGGCTGCGGTCGATCGCTTCATCCAGCTGCACCCGAATCACCCCAGCGTCGATTACGCCTACTACCTCAAGGGCCTGATCAACTTCAACGACAACCTGGGCTGGCTGGGCCGCTTCTCCAACCAGGACCTGAGCGAACGCGATCCGAAGGCAGCCCGCGCCGCCTACGATGCGTTCAAGACACTGCTCGCGCGTTTCCCGAACAGCAAGTACGCGCCGGACGCCGCGCAGCGCATGCAGTACATCGTGAACGCGATGGCCGAGCATGAAGTGCAGGCTGCCCGCTACTACTACCGCCGCGGCGCCTACCTGGCCGCCACCAACCGCGCACAGGAAGCCATCAAGGATTACGATCGCGCGCCAGCCGTGGAAGAAGGGCTGTACATCATGATGAAGTCCTACGAAGCGCTGGGCATGAAAGACCTGCGCGACGACACCGAGCGCATCATCAAGCAGAACTATCCGAACAGCGACTACCTTCTGTACGGACAGCGCAAGAAGGACAAGCCGTGGTACCAGTGGTGGTAAGCCACGCGTGAACCACGCCATCGCGCAATCAAAAAGCCCGGTCGATTGACCGGGTTTTTTTACGCCCGCGCGCCGCGTCAGTGAGCGGCCGGTTGACGGCGTCCTTGCGACCGATGACGGATTCGCTAGGCCGTCGGCTGACGGCTCGAGGCTCCAGGGCAGCAGGCCTCGTCATCATCGACCGCCTGTGCGCATGGCAATGCCTTGAACAAGGCGACGAGATATGGGTGCGCGTCGACGCCGTTGGCCTTGGCCGTCTCTACCAGCGAGCACAGGTTGGCCGAGGCGTTGGCATCTTCTTCGGTCATGATTGCGTCCGCAATTCCGGGTTGCGGAGGCAACGATGACAACGCTTTAACTATGGCGATAGGACGCCCACTCTCAAACGCCTGCCGGCGTCAGGCGGAGGTGTCGGCCTCGGAGGTGTCGGCCGCGGAGATATCGGCCGAAACCGCCGCCGACTCAGCCTGACCCAGCGAGCGCAGGAACCCCGCCGCCGTGTCCGCCTCGCGGGTGCGCTTGAACGGCGGCAGGCTCTGCCAGATCTGCCGCCCGTAGGATTTCTCCACCAGGCGCGGATCGCAGATCATCAGCACGCCGCGATCGCTCTCGGAGCGGATCAGCCGGCCCGCGCCCTGCTTGAGCGTGATGACGGCATGCGGCAACTGGTGGACGGCGAACGGGCTCAGGCCCTTCTTTTCCAGCGCTTCCATCCGCGCGCTGAGCACCGGATCGTCTGGCGGCGCGAACGGCAGCTTGTCAATGACGACCAGCGACAGCGCCTCGCCCCGCACGTCCACGCCTTCCCAGAAACTCTGGCTGCCGACCAGCACCGCGTTGCCGAGCGCGCGGAAGCGCTCGAGCAGTTCCGTGCGGCTGGCCTGGCCCTGCACCAGCAACGGAAACGCCCAGCCGCGCTGCGCGAACTCGTCGGTCAGCCGCTCGGCGGCGCGGTAGACGGCGCGCAGCGTGGTGCACAGCACGAAGGTCTTGCCGCCGGCCGCTTCGATCATCGGCAGGGCCGCGTCGAGCACGGCATCGGTAAAGCGCGGATCGCTCGGCTGCGGTAGATCGCGCGGCACGTACAGCAACCCCTGCGCTGCGTAGTCGAAGGGACTGTCGAGCGTCATCGACCGGTCACGGTCGAGGCCCAGCTGGGCGGCGTAGTGCGTGAAATTCCCGCGCACGGAGAGCGTCGCCGACGTGAAGATCCACGCGCGCGGCTGCCCGGCCCGCTGGCGCGAGAAGATCGGCGCGATCGACAGCGGCGTCAGGTGCAGCTGCACGGCATTGGCGAAGACTTCGACCCAGCGCACCCGCTCGTCGACGGGTACCTCGGCCGCACCCGCCGCCTCGCCATCGGCCTTGGCGGCCGGCGCCGGCCTAGGGGCGGCCCAGGCCTCGAGCTTCTCGCACAGCGCCACCGCACGGCGATGGCATTGCTCGATGGTCTCGGCGCGCTCGGCCTGTGCCTCCAGCGCACCGGTGAAGTCCGACAGCGCCTGCTCCAGCTTGGGCAGGACTTCGTAGAACGGCTTGCTGAGCGCCGCATCGCTATCGATCTGCTTCATCGACAGGCGCGCGCCGTCCTGGCGGAAGACCAGGCGCAGGTCGCGCGCGGCGCGTTCGAGCGGCGCGGCGATGGCCACCCAGTCCACCGCATCGCGCGCATGCGACAGCCCCTCGGCCACGCTGTCCCGCGCCAGCTCCAGCAACTGGTTGGTGGAGATCGTCTCGCCGAAGAACAGCGTCGCGGTCTCGGGCAGCTGATGCGCTTCGTCGAAGATGACGGTGTTCGCGGCCGGCAGCAGCTCGGCCATGCCGGTGTCCTTGAGCATGACATCGGCGAAAAACAGGTGGTGATTGACGACCACCACGTCGGCCTGCTGCGCCTCCTTACGGGCGCGCATGACAAAGCAGTCCTTGTAGTACGCGCAGTCCGAACCGAGGCAGTTGTCGCGCGTGGACGTGACCAGGTTCCACACCGGCGCGTTCTCGGGCACGGCGGAGAGCTCGGCCTTGTCGCCCGTCTTGGTGGTCTTGATGAAGCGGTTGATCTCGCGCAGCCACGCCGCGTCCTGCCGCGACGACAGCCGCCCGTTCTGCGACGTGCGCTCCAGGTGGTAATGGCAGACGTAGTTGGCCCGCCCCTTCAGCAGCGCCACCGACACCGGTGCATTCAGGGCCTTGCGCACGGTCGGGATGTCGCGCAGGAACAGCTGGTCCTGCAGGTTCTTGGTCCCGGTGGAAAGGATCACCTTGCCGCCCCACAGCATCGCCGGGACAAGGTAGGCGTAGGTCTTGCCCGTGCCGGTGCCCGCCTCGACGATCAGCGAATCCGCCGCCTCGATGGTATTCGCCACCGCCTGTGCCATCGTCAGCTGCGATGTGCGCGGCCGGTACGACTCGATGCCCTGCGCCAGCGTGCCGTCATCGGCGAACAGCGTCGCCAGTTCGGCATGGTGGAGGTCGGTGGGCGGCGCGTCGGGAAGCGCGGCGGCATCGCCATTGCCGGCATCGGCCGACGGCTCGGCGAGTGGGGAAAGCGAAGTCAAGGAAGAAGCGTCCTGGAGGGCGGATGGCGGACGCCGCACGTGGTGGCGGCGTCCCAGGATCGTGCGATCGGGGCAACGCTCAGGCGGGCACGTCCGGCTCAAGCTGCAACTGTAGCAGCGTAATGGTGTCCTTGAGCTTGAGACGGCGTTTTTTCAGACGGCGCAACTGCAGCTCATCGTGGTCGGGCTCGGCCGAGAGCCGGCCGATCAGGAAATCGAGATCGCGGTGCTCGATCTGCAGCTCGATGATGCGACGCGAGATCGTGTTCAGGTCGCTATCCATCCATCCTCCCGAAATCACCCGCCGACGCCAAGGTCAAGTTTAGAACCCCAGCGGGCTGGTATTGCTCTTGTTTTGCTCGTTGCGGTGCTTGCTCTGCTCGCGGCGCTCTTCCAGTTCTTTCTGGCGCTGCTGGGCATCCTGCTGCTTCTGCTGATACAGCTTCGCGTTCTCGGCGCGCTTGGCCGCGTTGGCGGCACCCTGCGCCTGCGCGGCCTTCAGCCTGGCGTCGTAGTCGGACTGCTTCTGGGCATGGGCCTGGGCATTGGCGGCGCGCTGCGGCGCTTCGGCCTGGCGCTGCGCTTCGTTCAGGCGCTGCTGTTCCTGCTTCTGCTCGAAATCGCCGCGGTTCTTCTGTTCGCTGGCCTCGCGCTGCGGGCGCTCGGCCTCGTACTGCGCCTGGCGGACGGCGCGATCGCGATCGCGGCGCTCGGCACGGTCGGCGCGCTCGGCCTCGTCCAGCGCCAGCTCGCGCTCGCGGATGGCGTGGAGTTCCGTGCGGCGCACATCCTTGGCCTTGTCGATGCAGTGCGTGACGAAGAAGGTGCCGTAGCAGGCGCGCTCGGCCTGCTCATAGCGGTATTCAGCCCACGCGCGGGCGCTGCTAATGCGGTCGTGCTCCGGGCCGAAATCAGGCGGCGTATCGGCCGACGATGCGGACGCGACCGGCGCGGATGCCGCCACCGGCTGGCTCCACGCTGGTGCCGCGCACAGCACAGCCGCCAGCGGAACCGCATGGGACACATGGAAAACACGGCGCATCACGCGGCACACACGGGCGCCGCGACGGGCAAAAGACAGGAGCATAGGCATACCGCGCATTTTATCACCGCGCCTGTGCAGCCCGCGCCATGCCGCGGCGGAATGCTGTCCGGAGCGGCCCACGCGTTATGGCAAAATGCGCGCCTTTCCATCGCACTCTCCCTGGAAGCAATGACCGATTCCGTGCTGCAAAAGATCGTCTCCCGCATCGCCGCCGAGCTGTCGGTGAAGCCGCAGCAAGTCGCCGCCGCCGTGCAGCTGCTGGATGATGGCGCCACCGTGCCGTTCATCGCGCGCTACCGCAAGGAAGCCACCGACAATCTGGACGATACGCAACTGCGCAACCTGGAAGAGCGCCTGCTGTACCTGCGCGAGCTGGAAGACCGCCGCGCGGCCATCCTGGCTTCCATCGAGGAACAGGGCAAGCTGACCGACCCGCTGCGCGCCGCCATCGAGGCCGCCGAGACCAAGCAGGTGCTGGAAGACCTCTACCTGCCCTACAAGCCCAAGCGCCGCACCCGCGCGCAGATCGCCCGCGAATGCGGCCTGGAGCCGCTGGCCCAGGCGCTGCTCGCCGATCCGACGCTCGACCCGCAGGCCGAGGCCGCCAAGTTCGTCAACGGCCAGCCGACCGCGGAAGGCGGCGTGCCCGACGCCAAGGCCGCGCTGGACGGCGCGCGCGACATCCTCTCCGAACAGTTCGGCGAGACCGCGGAGCTGCTCGGCAAGGTGCGCGACCACCTGTGGAACCAGGGCGTGATCGCCTCCACCGTGGTCGAAGGCAAGGAAAGCGCCGAGGAAGAGAAGTTCCGCGACTACTACGCCTACAGCGAGCCGATCCGCAACGTGCCGTCGCACCGCGCGCTGGCGCTGTTCCGCGGCCGCAATGCGGGCGTGCTGTTCGTCAAGCTGGGCCTGGGCGAAGAGCTGGACGCGATGAGCCCGCATCCGTGCGAAACCATGATCGCGCGCCATGTCGGCATCGAGAACAAGGGCCGCGCGGCCGACAAATGGCTGTCGGACGTGTGCCGCTGGTGCTGGCGCGTCAAGGTGCAGCCGCACATCGAAACCGAACTACTGACGCAGCTGCGCGAATCCGCCGAAGCCGAGGCCATCAAGATCTTCGGCCGCAACCTGCACGACCTGCTGCTGGCCGCGCCCGCCGGCCCGAAGGCCGTGATGGGCGTCGACCCAGGCATCCGCACCGGCTGCAAGGTGGCCGTGGTCGATCACACCGGCAAGCTGCTGGAAACCGCCACGATCTATCCGCACGAGCCGCGCCGCGACTGGAACGGCTCGCTGGCCACCCTCGCCCGCCTGGCCAAGCAGCACGGCGTGGCGCTGGTGTCGATCGGCAACGGCACCGCCAGCCGCGAGACCGACAAGCTGGTGCAAGACCTGATGCCTCTCTTGGCCAAATCCGCGCCCGAAGTGAAGCTGACCAAGATCGTGGTAAGCGAGGCCGGCGCATCGGTGTATTCGGCCTCCGAGCTGGCGGCCAAGGAATTCCCCGACCTGGACGTGTCGCTGCGCGGCGCGGTGTCGATCGCCCGCCGCCTGCAGGACCCGCTGGCCGAGCTCGTGAAGATCGACCCGAAATCGATCGGCGTGGGCCAGTACCAGCACGACGTCAACCAGCGCGAGCTGGCCCGCGCGCTGGACGCCGTGGTCGAGGACTGCGTGAACGCGGTCGGCGTCGACGTCAACACGGCCTCCACCGCACTGCTGGCGCGCGTGTCGGGGCTGAACTCGATCCTGGCCAAGAACATCGTCGAATACCGCGACGCCAACGGCGTGTTCGCCAACCGCGAAGCCCTCAGGCAGGTGCCGCGCCTGGGCGACAAGACCTTCGAGCAGGCCGCCGGCTTCCTGCGCATCAACAGCGGCGACAACCCGCTCGACCGCTCCTCGGTGCACCCGGAAGCGTATCCGGTGGTGCAGCGCATTCTCGAGCGCGTCAAGAAAGGCATCGGCGACGTGCTCGGCAACCGCGAGGCGCTGCGCGGCCTGACCGCGCAGGAGTTCACCGACGACAAGTTCGGCCTGCCGACCGTGGTCGACATCCTGGGCGAACTCGAGAAGCCCGGCCGCGATCCGCGCCCGGAATTCAAGACCGCCACCTTCCAGGACGGCGTCGAGGACATCAAAGACCTGCAGCCCGGCATGGTGCTGGAAGGCGTGGTGACCAACGTGGCGGCCTTCGGCGCGTTCATCGACATCGGCGTGCACCAGGATGGGCTGGTACACGTGTCGGCCCTGTCGACGAAGTTCGTGCGCGATCCGCACGAGGTGGTCAAGCCCGGCCAGATCGTCAAAGTCAAGGTGATGGAAGTGGACGTCAAGCGCAACCGCATCGGCCTGACGATGCGGCTGACCGACGAGCCGGGCCAGGTGCCCGCGCGCAGCGGCAGCGACCGCCCTGCCGGCGGCAACCGCAACAGCGGCCAGCAGCGCCGCGCGCCGGAACCCGCCGGCGCCATGGCCGCGGCGTTCGCCAAGCTCAAGCGCTGAGGCACGGCCCGTCCCGCCGACAGCCCGCCCGGTCTTCGGACCCGGCAGGCTTTTTTTACGACGCCGATGTGCCCGTTACAAGTCCTTACGCGCCTGGGACTTTCCTAACACTCGCCCGTCGTCGCGCCGCCGCCCCGCCTCGTTAAGGGAAGACACAGGCACGCTGCGCCTGGCCCCACAAGGACAACTCCATGAAGACGAGCCGCACCCTGATCGCCGCCCTGTTCGCCGTCGCCGGCACCGCTGCTTTCGCCCAGACCACGCCGCCCGCGGCGCCGGTGTCGCCGGTCACGCAAGTCCAGCAGGACAACCAGCAGATCCGCCAGGACACGCACGACATCCGCCGCGACAATCACGATATCCGCCAGGACAACCGCCAGATCCACCAGGACCGCGCCGACATCGGCCGCGACAAGGCCGCACTGGCCGATGCACGCGCCGAGCGCCGCGCCGACCAGCGCCGCGAGAACCGCGACCTGGCCAGCGGCAACGCCAAGGGCGCCGAATACTGGAACCGGCAGCGCGCCCAGGAACAGCACCAGATCAACGCCGAACGCCACGACCTCCACCAGGACCGCCAGCAGCTGCACAGCACCGTCAAGGACCGCAACCACGACGTGCGTGATCGCAGCCATGACGCGCACGCCCGCCGCGACGAAGTACGCGAGCGCAACCAGGCCGCCTCGAAGATCTGAGCGCAGCGCCCCCGCGCCGCCAAGCAAAACGGCCCGAGCATCCGATGCACGGGCCGTTTGTTCTTGCCGGAAGCGATGGGTCAGATCTCGACCTTGGTCCCCAGCTCCACCACGCGGTTGGCGGGGATATGGAAGAAGTCCGAAGGCTTGGCGCCGTTCTGATGCATCCACGCAAACAGCCGCTCGCGCCACATCGACATGCCCGGCAGCTTGGACGGCACCACCGATTCCCGCGCGATGAAGAACGACGTGTCCATCAGTTCGCAACGCGAGCCGATCTGCGGCTGGCCCAACTCCAGCACGCGATAGACGTCCGGCGTTTCCTTGAATCCATATTCCGCCTTGACGAGGTAGATGCCGCTGCCGAATTCGCGCACGGTCACGCGGCGCCTGTCGTCCACGTAAGGGATGTCGCGCGTGACGAAGCTGATGAAGATCACGCGCTCGTGCAGCACGCGGTTGTGCTTCAGGTTATGCAGCAGCGACACCGGCACGAAGTCGATATTGGCCGTCAGGAACACCGCGGTGCCTTCCACGCGGTGCGGCGGATGCGCCAGCAGGCCGGTGAGGAACGGTTCGAGCGGAATGCCGTCTTCCAGGCTGCGGGCGCGCACCAGCTGGCGGCCCTTGTACCACGTCATCAGCAGGAAGAACACCGCGCCGCCCAGCATCAGCGGGAACCAGCCGCCGTCGCGGATCTTCAGCAGGTTGGCCGCGAAGAACGCCATGTCGACCACCAGGAAGCCCAGGCTCACCAGCGTCACCAGCACCGGATTCCAGCGCCAGACCGAGCGCATCACCACCGCGGCCAGCACGGTCGTGATGACCATCGTGGTGGTCACGGCGATGCCGTAGGCGGCGGCCAGGTTGTCAGACTTCTTGAACGCCAGCACCACGCTGATCACCAGGATCAACAGCATCCAGTTCACCACCGGCACGTAAATCTGGCCGATCTCGGCTTCCGACGTATAGCGGATGCGCATGCGCGGCACAAAGCCCAGCTGGATGGCCTGGCTCGTCAGCGAGAAGGCGCCGGAGATCACCGCCTGCGATGCGATCACCGTGGCCGCCGCCGCCAGCACCACCATCGGCAGCTGCAGCGCTTCGGGCACGGCGCGGTAGAACGGGTTTTCGACCGCGCTCGGATCGGTCAGCAGCATCGCGCCCTGGCCGAAATAGTTCAGCAGCAAACTCGGCGCCACGATGAAGAACCAGCCCCAGCGGATCGGCCGCGCGCCGAAGTGCCCCATGTCGGCATACAGCGCCTCGGCGCCGGTCAGCACCAGGAACACCGAGCCCAGCACGACGAACGCCTGCAGCGCATGCTCATGCAGGAACGCAATCGCGTACACCGGGTTGACGGCCGCCAGGATCTGCGGCGCCTTCATCAGATTGACCAGGCCCAGCGCGGCCAGCGCGGCGAACCAGACCAGCATCACCGGCCCGAACACCTTGCCCACCACCGACGTGCCCTCGCGCTGGATCAGGAACAGCGCCGCCAGGATCACCACCGTGATCGGCAGCACAAACGGAGACAGCGACGGCGCGGCAATCTCCAGGCCCTCCATGGCCGACAGCACCGAGATGGCCGGCGTAATGACGGCATCGCCGTAGAACATGCAGGCGCCGAACACGCCCAGCATGGTCAGCAGCGCGATCCGCTTGGACTGCTTGTCCGCGGTGCGCAACGACAGCGCCATCAGCGCGAGGATGCCGCCTTCGCCGTTGTTGTCGGCGCGCATGACGAACAGCACGTACTTGAGCGACACCACGATCACCATCGCCCAGAACAGCATGGAGATGATGCCCAGCACCGCGCCGGTGGAAAACGGAATGCCGTGCTCAGGACTGAAGCACTCCTTGAGTGCGTACAGAGGACTGGTGCCAATGTCGCCGAACACCACGCCCACGGCGCCGACCACCATGGCGCGCAGGTTCACGTTGGATTGCGAGGATCCCGTTGCTGTAAGAGCTTGACTCATGCCTTGTCGTCGGCCGCGACTGCCGGCCGCTTGAAAATCGTGCAATGCACAATGAGGCGCGATTGTACTCTTGGGCCCTCGCTCGCCAACCCCCTCGAACGACTGTCCCTTGCCCTGCCGCGTCAAATAAAACGGCGCCGGGCAACGCGCTTGCCGTGGCACGCCATTACTGCCTGAGCAAGCAAATAAGTGGCATCCGGGCACCTGAAACTGCCGCGAACCCAGGCTGACCGGACCTCGCGCCATCCGCTATGCTGTACCGCACAGATCCCGACGTAGGACCCTCCCGGACAGAACTTTGTAGGAAAATAGCCTACAAATATGAATTGCAAACTTTTGCTGTGGCGCCGCCCGACGGCCGCCCGGCGAATCCACCAGGACCCACCTTGCCCTATTCCCCCCTCCGCGCCTCGGGAAGTGCCCAGACCTCACTGGTCGCACTGATCGCGCTGCTGGCCGTGGCCGCGCTGCTGCTGGCCATTCCGCGCGTGATCCTGCCCTGGGCGCAGTCGTCCGCGTCGCGGCATGTCGATCCCGCGCTGTGGGCCGACTATGCCGGCCCGTACGACGTCGCCGCCGCCGTGGTGGCGGTCAGCGCAGTCGTCATCTATCTGGTCCGGCGCCGATAGCGCACCGGCTCAGCGCGCCAGGGCGCGCGCGCACTCGGCCACCAGGCCCGGGCCGCGATAAATCAGCCCCGTGTAGAGCTGCACCAGCTGCGCGCCGGCGTCGATCTTCTCCCGGGCATGCTCACCGGCCAGAATGCCGCCCACGCCGATGATGGGCACCGCATCGCCCAGCAGGCCACGCAGCGCACGGATGACGCGCGTCGAGCCCTCCCGCACGGGCTGCCCCGACAGCCCGCCCGCCTCCTCCGCATGCGGCAGGCCGGCCACGGCTTCGCGGCGGATCGTGGTGTTGGTGGCGATCACGCCGTCCATCCGATGGCGCAGCAATGCGTCGCCAATATTGGCGATCTGGTCATCGTCCAGGTCCGGCGCGATCTTCAGCACCACCGGCACATAGCGCTTGTGCTGGTCGGCCAAGCGCTGCTGCGCCCCGCGCAGCGTGCCGAGCAGGCTGTCCAGTTCGCTCGCGCCTTGCAGCTGGCGCAGGTTCTTGGTGTTCGGCGACGAGATGTTGACCGTCACGTAGCTGGCGTACGGGTAGACGCGCTCCAGGCAATGCAGGTAGTCGTCGACGGCGCGCTCGATCGGCGTGTCGGCATTCTTGCCGATGTTCAGGCCCAGCACGCCGCCCGCCTCTCGCCACTTCGACGCCTGCACATTGCGGATGAACGCATCGACGCCGCCGTTGTTGAAGCCCATGCGATTGATCAGCGCACTCGCCGCCGGCAGCCGGAACATGCGCGGCCGCGGATTGCCCGGCTGCGCGCGCGGCGTCACGGTGCCCACTTCGATGGAGCCGAAGCCGAGCACGCCCAGCGCATCGATGTAGGCGCCGTCCTTGTCCAGGCCCGCCGCCAGCCCGACCGGGTTCGGGAACGTGATGCCCATCACCGTGCGGGGCTGCGGCGCCACGCGCGCGCCGACGCAGCCCGACAGCCCCAGCGCATGCGCGCGCTTGAGCTGGTTCAGCGTGAAGTGGTGCGCGTCTTCGGGGTCCATCGAAAACAGCAGCGGGCGAGCAAGCGGATACAGGGCGTTGAGCACGATCGTGAAAACGTAGGAAGGCGAAAGGCCGCATTGTAAACGGACGACGTCGCCGGACGAGCGGGCGCATCCGATAGCGCACCCGAACATCGCGGATGCCGGCTGGTCTAAGAATCAGGTGCCAATCAGGTGCAGTCGGCCCTTGCCGGAAGCATCGGCCACACGTCCCGCACCCTCGTGAAGCGGGATGATTCAAAAAAGTGTTGCATCGCCGCAAGGACTCCGATATAGTCTCCTCTTCGACGGACGCGGGGTGGAGCAGTCTGGCAGCTCGTCGGGCTCATAACCCGAAGGTCGCAGGTTCAAATCCTGCCCCCGCAACCACAAACCAGTCGAACGGCTCGCTCCAAGACCTGAGCCAACAGCAGACAAAGCCCGCACAAGCGGGCTTTTTGCTTTTCTGCGCATGCCAAGCACCACCACCCCGGGAACCGGCTCGGCTCGGCTCGGCTCGGCTCGGCTCGGCTCGGCTCGGCTCGGCTCGGCTCGGCTCGGCTCGGCTCGGCTCGGCTCGGCTCGGCTCGGCTCGGCTCGGCTCGGCTCGGCTCGGCTCGGCTCGGCTCGGCTCGGCGATATATGTTGCATCGCCACAAGGATTCCGATATAGTCTTCTCTTCGACGGACGCGGGGTGGAGCAGTCTGGCAGCTCGTCGGGCTCATAACCCGAAGGTCGCAGGTTCAAATCCTGCCCCCGCAACCAAAGACCAGTCGAACGGCTCGCTCCAAGACCTGAGCCAACAGCAAACAAAGCCCGCACAAGCGGGCTTTTTGCTTTTCTGCGCATGCCAAGCACCGCCACCCGAGGGCCGGGAACCGGGTCGGCTCGGTGATACACTGAAGCATTCCATCTGCGGATGCGTCCATGAAATTCTGTTCCAACTGCGGTCAGCCGGTCGTCTCCCGCATTCCCGCCGGAGACAACCGCCTGCGCGACGTCTGTGACCACTGCAATACGATTCACTACGTGAATCCGCGCAACGTGGTCGGCACCGTGCCCGTGTGGAACGATCAGATCCTGCTGTGCAAGCGCGCCATCGAGCCACGCTATGGCTTCTGGACACTGCCCGCGGGCTTCATGGAGATCGGCGAAACCACCGCCCAGGCCGCCTCGCGCGAGACGCTGGAGGAAGCCGGCGCCCGCGTCGAGATCGGTGAACTCTTCTCGGTACTCAACGTGCCGCACGTTCACCAGGTCCACCTGTTCTATCTGGCCAGGCTGACCCACCTCGACTTTGCGCCCGGCGAGGAAAGCCTGGAGGTCGCGCTGTACAACGAGGCCGACATTCCCTGGGACGACCTCGCCTTCCCGACCGTCATCCACACGCTGCGCTGCTTCTTCGCCGATCGCGCCGCCGGCCGCCTGGCCGACAGCAGCTTCCGCCTGCATACGCTGGATATCTACAAGCCGATGCGCCCGGTCGCAATCGACTCGCCCGCGACCACGCCCTGAATCAGACCATCGCGCGCACCATGATCGCCTGGTTGGATCCGCACGATCCCTTCCCGCCCGTCGATCGCGCGCTTGGCCCCGACTCGGAGGCGCCGGGCCTGCTGGCCGCGAGCGCGGACCTGTCGCCGCAGCGGCTCCTGATCGCGTACCGGCAAGGCATCTTTCCGTGGTATGCCCAGGGCCAGCCGGTGCTGTGGTGGAGCACCGACCCACGCATGGTGCTGCGACCGGACGACTTCCGCGTCTCGACCACGTTCCGCAAGACGCTGCGGCGCGTGCTCGACGATCCGACCTGGGAGATCCGCATCGATCACGCCTTTCGCGACGTGATGGTCGACTGCGCCACCACCGCCCGCCCCGGCCAGCACGGCACCTGGATCACCGAAGACGTCATCCAGGCCTATACCGCCCTGCACCGCCGCGGCTACGCGCACAGCGTGGAAACCTGGCATGGAGGCCGGCGTGTCGGTGGCCTGTACGGCGTTGCGCTGGGCCACATGTTCTACGGCGAATCGATGTTCGCGCACCGCACCGATGCCTCGAAAATCGCGCTGGCGGCGCTGTGCGCCTTCCTCGGCAGCCGGGGCGTCGCGATGATAGACTGCCAGCAGGAAACCGAGCACCTGGCTTCGCTGGGCGGTGCGCCGGTGCCGCGTGCGGCGTTTCTCGCCCACGTGCGCGAAGCGGCCAGCGCACCGGCCATCGTGCCATGGCACTTCGACAAATCCGTGCTTCGCCGGTGGACTGCCCGCAATGAGCAAGCTTAAGGAACTCCCACTCTCGGCACTGCAGTTCTATGCCACCGCGCCTTACGCATGCAGCTACCTCGAAGGGCGGCTGGCGCGTTCGCAGGTCGCCACGCCCGCGCACCTGATCAATGCCGACGTCTATTCCAAGCTCGTGCGGGCCGGTTTCCGGCGCAGCGGCATCTTCACCTACCGCCCCCATTGCGACGACTGCCATGCCTGCACGCCGTGCCGCGTGGTCGTCGACCCATTCGTACCGTCGCGCACCCAGCGCCGCGCGGCCGAGCGGCACCAGTCACTCGAAGCCCTGGTGGCCCCGCTGACCTACGTCGAAGAGCACTACCAGCTGTACCTGCTCTACCAGTCCGTACGCCACGCGGGCGGCGGCATGGACCACGACAGCCGCGATCAGTACGAGCAGTTCCTGCTGCAGAGCCGCGTGAATTCGCGGCTGGTGGAATTCCGTGAACCGCCCGAGTCGGAATCGGCCGGACGGCTGCGCATGGTCAGCATGATCGACGTGCTGGAGGACGGCCTGTCGTCGGTCTACACCTTCTATGACCCGCTCGAACGCAAGGCCAGCTACGGTACATACAACGTGCTGTGGCAGATCGCCCAGGCGCAGGCACTGGAACTGCCCTACGTCTACCTCGGCTACTGGATCGAACAGAGCCGCAAGATGGCCTACAAGGCGCAGTTCCAGCCGCTCGAGCTGCTGGTGAACGGCGAATGGCGGCGCTTCGAGGACGTGGCGCCGGCTGCCGCCAGACCGGCGGAATAGCCACCGGAACCGGCGTCAGCGCGAGGTGCGCTCCACGCCGACATCGACCACCCCGTAGGTGCTGATACCGGAACTCTGGCTGTAGGCCTCACGCGAAGTCGTGCAGCCCGTCAGACCCGCGCCGACACAGGCCAGGCCCGCCATCCACAGCGCGGCTCGCGCGCACCATGTCTTCAAGCGCATGGCATCCGCGCTCCGATCAAGAGGCGGCCGACAGCCGCTCGGCCAGCATCGTGTTGTATGCGCGGACCATGCCGGGAATCAGGAACAGGTCCACCAGCACCCACAGCCCGCCAAGCACGCCGAGCACCCAGCCCGCCGTATTGCCGCTATCCCGGATCACCAGCCATGTACCGCCGACATTGGCGATGGCCTGGGCGACGGCACTCCCGACCCGGTTCACATAGAAGCGGTGCGCCCCCAGGAACCCCAGGAGGAACCACCACAGGAACGCGACACCCGCGCTTTTCTTGCGGGCGTCGTAGAGCATGATTTCGCGAGCGGTTTCGTTCATGGCAGGGCGTCAGGTCAATGTGCATCAGACCGCGGCACGATGGCCACGTTCCGTGTCTTGCATCGCTTACATCCGGGCGAGCGCCGCCTCGGCCTTGTCGAGCCACGACCGCAGCTCGGCAAGCAGCGTGGCGGGCGAAAAGGAGCAGCTCTCTTCGCCGAACGCCGCAGCCATGTCGAGCCGCTGCAGCAATGTGCGACGCACCTGGTCGTAGGCCGGCGGCAGCACGGCGAGCGGCGCCAGCGTGGCATCGTCGCGCCAATGCCTGAGCAGGCGCGACAGATCGGGCAAGCGCGCATGCTGCCCGAGTGCCTCGCGCAGGACTTGCAGGGATTCGGCGGCGGTCATGTGCGTGCCCGCTTTTCGCGGTACAACTCGCGAAAGGTCTTGCCGACCGGGGCCGGCATGTCGCGCGTATCGGTCCAGCCCTTGCCGACGGGCAGCGAGCGGATCAGCTTCCTGTCGCCGCCCATCCAGCGCAGCACGCGGGCGGCCACCCGGCTCCCGGCCGCATACAGCGCCGGCCGCCGGGCCATGAATCCCCACAGACGCAGGCCGAGGCGCTCGGACGGCGGTCGCAGCTCGCGCTCCATCTGTTTCTCCCGCAGCGTGCGCAGCAGGTCCGACAGCGGGATCGACGCGGGGCAGACCCGGTTGCATTCACCGCACAGCGTGGCGGCCTGCGGCAGATCGATCGCATTGGACAGGCCGACGTAGCTCGGCGTCAGCACGCTGCCCATCGGCCCGGGATACACCCAGCCGTAGGCGTGCCCGCCGATCTTCTGATACACCGGGCAATGGTTCATGCAGGCGCCGCAGCGGATGCAGCGCAGCATCTCCTGGAATTCGCCGCCGATCAGCCCGCTGCGGCCGCCATCGACGATCACGAAGTACATGTGCTCGGGGCCGTCCTGCTCGCCCGCGGCGCGCGGCCCGGTCAGCAGCGAGAAGTAGTTCGAGATCGACTGCCCGGTCGCCGATCGCGGCAGCAGGCGCATCACGGTGGCCAGATCCTCGAGCGTGGGCAGCACCTTCTCGATGCCCGTCACGGCCACATGCACGCGCGGCATCACGGTGCACATGCCTTCGTTGCCCTCGTTGGTGACGAGCGCCACCGACCCCGTCTCGGCGATGATGAAGTTGCCGCCGGTCACGCCCATGTCGGCGGACAGGAATTCCGGGCGCAGCACCTCGCGCGCCTCGCGGGTCATCTGCGGGATGTCGGTCAGGCGCGGCCGGTTGTGCGTTTTGGCGAAGAGGTCGGCGATCTCTTCCTTGTCCTTGTGCACCACCGGCGCGATGATGTGCGACGGCGGCTCGCTGTCGTTGATCTGCAGGATGTATTCGCCGAGATCGGTCTCGATGCTCTGCACGCCCATCTCACCGAGCACCTGGTTCAGGCGCATCTCCTCGGTCACCATCGACTTGCTCTTGATGACCTTCCTGACGCCGTGCCGACGGGCGATCTCGGCCACCAGCCGGGCGGCATCCGCCGTGGTTTCCGCAAACAGCACCCTGGCGCCCCGCCGCGTCGCTTCCGCTTCGAAGGTGGCCAGCCAGACGTCGAGGTTCTCCAGCGCACGGTCGCGGCGCTCCTTGAGCGCCTCGCGCGTGGCCGCGAAGTCGATCTCCTGGATGGCCGCCGCGCGCGCGGTGACGAACTTGGTCGAGAGCTTGGTAAGGTTCTGCTGCAGGCGCTTGTCGGCGAGCTTCTGCCCCGCCCGCGCCTTGAATTCCATGCTGTGCACTTGCATGCGGTTGCGTCTCCGTCGTGTTCCGCGCAGCGCGGCGGGTCAGGCGTCGCCGGCCAGGACCTGTGCGATGTGCAGTACGCGTGTCTGCGTGTCGCCGGTGCGGCGCAGGCGGCCTTCGATATTGAGCATGCAGCCGAGGTCGCCGAGCACCACCGCATCGGCGCCGCTGGCCCGGATGTTGGCGCATTTCTCGTCGGCGATGGCGGTGGAGATGTCGCCATACTTGATCGAGAACGTCCCGCCGAAGCCGCAGCACGCCTCGCAGGCCGGCATCTCGGTCAGCCTGACGCCCGGCAGCTTGGCGAGCAGGTCGCGCGGCTGCGTCTTCACGCCCAGCTCGCGCAGGCCCGAACAGGCATCGTGGTAGGTCACATGCCCCTGGAATGCGGAATCGAGCGAGGCGATGCCCGCCACGTTGACGAGAAAGTCGGTCAACTCGTACACGCGCGGCGCCAGGCGCTCGTAGCGCCCCGCAAGCTCGGGATCGTCGCGGAAGAGATCGGCGTAGTGCTTGCGGATCATGCCGCCGCAGGAGCCCGACGGGACGACGACGTAGTCGAATTGCTCGAATTCCTTGAGTGTTTTTTCGGCCAGATCGCGCGCCAGCGGACGATCGCCCGCGTTGTAGGCGGGCTGGCCGCAGCACGTCTGTGCCGGCGGCACCACCACCTCGCAACCGGCCTTCTCCAGCAGCTTGAGCACCGCGAAACCGATATCGGGCCGCATCAGGTCAACTAGGCAGGTCACGAAGAGGCCAACGCGCATGGGGAGAGTCTCTTATGGTTCTCGTCAAGCCGACATTATGCGCCGGATGCCCACCCGCCATGGCTTTCGCGGCATGGAACGTCTTCATGCCGCCGGTGAGTGCGCTTCACGATGCCATGCCCGGCGTTGCGAAACCGGACCGAGTACGCCCTCGAAAAAGCCGGGAATCCTGCATCGGGAGGGTGCGCATTTTCACATCGTGGGATAGAATTTTGCATCGCATACCACCCCCTGCACCCATGGCAGAAGCAGACAAGGAGCCCGGCAAGACGTCCATCCAGGTCATCGAGCGCATGATGCTGCTGCTCGATGCGCTGGCGGGGCATGCCGACCCCGTCAGCCTGAAAGCACTGTCCGCCAGCACCGGCCTGCACCCGTCCACGGCCCACCGCATTCTCAACGACATGGTGGCCTGCCGCTTCGTCGATCGCTCCGACCCCGGCAGCTATCGCCTTGGCATGCGCCTGCTGGAGCTCGGCAACCTGGTCAAGGCACGGCTGTCCGTGCGCGAAGCCGCGCTGGCGCCGATGCGCGCCCTGCACCGCTTCACCGGCCAGACCGTCAACCTGTCGGTACGCCAGGGCGACGAGATCGTCTATATCGAACGCGCCTACAGCGAGCGCTCGGGCATGCAAGTGGTGCGCGCCATCGGCGGCCGCGCACCGCTGCATCTAACGTCGGTCGGCAAGCTGTTCCTGGCCGCGGACGAGATCGGCCGCGTGCGGGCGTATGCCACGCGCACCGGCCTGTCCGGCCACACCCGCACGTCGATCACCGACCTGCCCAAGCTGGAACGTGAACTGAGCTGGGTCCGCACCAACGGCTATGCGCGCGACAACGAAGAACTGGAGCTGGGCGTGCGCTGCATCGCCGCCGGCATCTACGACGACTCGCGCCACCTGGTGGCGGGGCTGTCGCTGTCGGCGCCGGCGGACCGCCTGCAAGACAGCTGGCTCGACAACCTGAAAGACACCGCCCTGCAGATCTCCAAGGGCATGGGATTCATCCCCGAGGAACAGCCGGTGCTGCGCGCGGAATGATCCGACGCGTGCGTCGCCCAACAAAAAAGCGCGTCATGGACGCGCTTTTTTGTTGGGACCGAACCTGACGCAACGATCAGGTACCGTGCGTCTGCTCGGAAGCCAGCACCGTCGCCGGCTGCGACACCGGTACGTTGCGCAGCGGCGCGGCAGCCTGCGTTGCCGCTTGCGCCTCGCCATGCGGGGCGCGCTCGAGCCAGTTGCGCACGCGCACGGCATCGGCAAAACGTGTCAGGTTGCCCGCGGAATCCAGGAACACCATCACCACATTGCGGCCGTGCACATTGGCCTGCATCACCAGGCAGCGGCCGGCTTCGTTGATGAAGCCGGTCTTCTGCAGGCCGATGTCCCACTCGCCGCCGCGCACGAGGCGGTTGGTGTTGACGTAGTGCAGCGTGCGGCCGTTGGCGTTGACGGTGTGTTCGGCGGTGGTGGTGAACTGGCGGATCAGGGGCACCTTGTAGGCGGCCACGACGATCTTGGCCAGGTCCATCGCGCTGGAGACATTGCTGCTCGACAGGCCGTTCGAATCGACATAGTGCGTGTCGGTCATGCCCAGCTCATGCGCCTTGCGGTTCATCGCGGCAACGAATGCGGGGCGACCGCCCGGATAGCTGCGGCCCAGCGCCGAAGCGGCACGGTTTTCCGACGACATCAACGCCAGCAGCAGCAGGTCTTCGCGCGTGAGCATCGTGCCGTAACGCAGGCGCGAGCCGGTATTGCGCTCGAAGTCGCGGTCGTCTTCGGTGATCTCCAGCAACTCGTCCATCGGCTGGTGGGCATCGGTCACGACCAGCGCGGTCATCAGCTTGGTGATCGAAGCGATCGGCAGCACGGCCGAGGCATTCTTCTGGAACAGGACGTCGCCGGAACCCTGGTCCATCACCAGCGCCACCGACGAGCGCAGCGCCAGCGCATCCGGCGTGGCGCGCAGGCCCATCGCCTCGCCGAGCGTCGGCGCAGCCGGCACGTACGCGGCGCGCATCGGGCGGGCACCGCGCTCGACCAGGATCACACGGCGCTTGCCCCTCACGGTCACGACCTTGCGAACCTTGACGCCGGCACCATCATCGGCGGCAGCCTGCGTCGAGGCTTTGCGGATCTTGCTCTTGGACTTGCCGGATTTTTTGGCGGAAGCGGAAGCCTTGTCGGCCGCAACGGCATGGGACGAGGCAACGGAGGCGGCGGTGAACGCGACGGTCATCAGCGAAACGAGGCCGATGCGCCTGAAAAATGAGGAAACAGACCGTGACATGATTCGATCACCCGCGCGTGAGATGGCGCAAGTGTAGGCAAAAACAAAATTCTTAGCAAGATGAAGGACTTAGCTCACGGCCTTAAAGTTCGACCTTGCGAGCCTTATCATTCGGACATTATTTCGACGCAATTCCCTGCTAGCGGAAGGCGCGAAACGCTGAAAAAGTTGCGCAAAAGGCACTTTCAAAAACGTGCCGGAGGGCAACGTTAGCCCTCCATCCGGGGGCGCTTTGCCGGCCACTCGGGCCCGGCATCGATGGCGACCATCATGGTTGCCAAGCGCCCGCACACTTCCCCGTCGTACTGTCAATCAGACAAGTTGACTGCGTGATGTCAGTCTAACGATACAAAGCGGATTCTGTTGACATATCTCAATGACTTTTCGGACTCAATTCGAGCTTTGGCGCCGACGTGCGCACGCGAAGCCTCATTCAAAAAAGCGGGTGAACTCAGCGACAGGTGCACGCTCGGTGACGAGTGTGTTCTCGATCGCATCCGGGTCGGCATAGCCCATTGACATGCCGCACACGACCATTTCTTCCGGCGGCATCGACAAGTGCCCGGCAATGATGCGGTGAAATTGTGTGAACGCCGCCTGCGGGCAGGTATCGATGCCGCGGGCCCGGGCCGCCACCATCACGGCTTCGAGGAACATGCCGTAGTCGAGCCAGCTGCCCTGCTCCATCACGCGATCGATGGCGAAGATGAGGCCGACCGGCGCATCGAAGAAGCGGAAGTTGCGCGCGTGCTGGGCACGCATGCGCGCCTTCTCCGCGCGGCCGATGCCGAGCAGACCGTAAAGATCCCATCCCACCTTGCGGCGGCGGCTCTGGTACGGATCGACCCAGATGCGTGGATAGTACGGGTATTCCTCGCGGTGCAGCGTGTCCGCATCCGGTTGGTCGTAGGCCTCGCCGATGGCCTCGGACAGGCGCGCCTTGGATTCGCCCGTCAGCACGTAAACCCGCCACGGCTGCGTATTGCTGCCCGATGGCGCGCGCCGCGCCACTTCGAGGATCGCCTCGATGTCCGCGCGGGCCACCGGCCTCGGCAGGAACGCGCGGATGGAACGGCGCGACGTGATGGCGCAATCGACCCGCTCGACTTCGTCCGGGCTCGGATGATGATCGTTCATGGCTGGGCAATCAGGCGGCGACGTTGGCGACAAGCGGCTCGAGCGCGGCGCGCAGCGCAGGCGGCAACGGCACCGGCTGGCGCGTCTGCCGGTCCACATAGACGTGGATGAAGTGCCCTTGCTCGGCCGCCTCGCGCGCCTTGCCGCCGAACAGGCCGACCTCGTAGCGCACGCTGGTGTTGCCCAGCCGCGCCACGCGCAGGCCCGCGGTAACCCGATCGGGAAACGACAGCGGTGCGAAATAGTTGCACTGGCTTTCGACGACCAGGCCGATGATCTCGCCAGCCGTCGGATCCAACACGCCCTGCCCGATCAGGTAGGCATTCACCACGGTGTCGAAGTAGCTGTAGTAGACGACGTTGTTGACGTGGCCGTAACTGTCGTTGTCCATCCAGCGGGTGGTGACCGCGTGGAAATGGCGGTAGTCGTCGCGCGTCTGTCGGGGCATGCTCATGCTGGCGGGCGAGTCGTTGACGGCATTGGAAATGCTACGAGGATACGTCAGCCGGTCACCTGCGGATGACCAGTGCCACGCCGCATGCGGCGATCACCATGCCCAGCGCCGCCAGCGGCGGAAAGCGCTCGCCGAACAGCGCCCAGGCCATCGCGGCGGTCGTGGGCGGCGTCAGGTACAGCAGCGAAGTCACCTTGGTCGCTGCCCCCTGACGGATCAGTATGAACAGCAACGAGATCGCGCCGATCGACAAGGCCAGCACCGACCACACCAGCGCGCCGATCATCGGGCCGGTCCACTGCACCGCGCGCGTCTCGAAGGCGAACATGAACGGCAGGCACAGCAGCGCCGACGCGCCGAACTGGATGCAGGCGCCCATCCGCAGGTCGAACACCGGGCAGAAGCGCTTCTGATACAGCGTACCGGCCGTGATCGACAACAGCGCCCCCACGCAGAAGCCCAGCGTCGTCACGTTGACACCCGCCAGGTGCAGCTTGTTGGCCACCACCAGCCCGACCCCGGCGATGCCAAACAGCAGGCCCAGCCATTGACGCGGCGACACGCGCTCGCCGCGCATCGAGACGTAGAGCGCGGTCAGGATCGGCTGCATGCCGACGATCAGCGCGCTCATGCCGGCCGGCATGCCGAGCTTGATCGCCTCCCACACGCCGCCAAGGTAGCCCCATTGCATCAGCACGCCCGCCACGGCCAGGTGGCCGATGGTCCGCCAGTCGACCGCGTCCGCGCCGGCGCGACGCGGCAGCGGCACGCGCGCGGCCAACACCAGCGGCAGCAGGCACACCAGCACGCCGACGAAGCGCAGGAACAGGAAGGTGATCGGCTCCGCATACGGCATGCCGAACTTGGCCACGACAAAGCCCGTGCTCCAGATCAACACGAACAACCACGGCATGGCAGCCGCGAACAGGGAATCACGGGCCGGCATGCGTGCGGCCGAATACGCTTGGGTCATGCGGAAAGCGGCAAAGAAGAGGAAGAGACCGGCGTAGCAGCCTCCCCGGCAGCCCAGCGGGCGGCATGCAGGGCCGCCAGTGCAATGGTCTGTGCGTGGACGGCCACGGTGTCGTCGATGTTGTTGCCGTAGCCGCCCGCCATGGTAACGGCAATCGGAATCCGCCGCAGGAAGGCGAAATCGAAGACCTGCCGGTCACGCCGGGCCAGGCCGTCCAGGGTCAGCCTGAGGCGGCCAAGACGGTCGCCCTCATGCGGATCGGCGCCGGCGAGATAGATGATCAGGCGCGGCGCGAAACGCGCGGCCAGGGTGTCGAG
This sequence comes from Ralstonia pseudosolanacearum, assembly GCF_024925465.1. Taxonomy (NCBI): domain Bacteria; kingdom Pseudomonadati; phylum Pseudomonadota; class Betaproteobacteria; order Burkholderiales; family Burkholderiaceae; genus Ralstonia; species Ralstonia pseudosolanacearum. The sequence goes on from NZ_CP103852.1 coordinate 2,294,625, forward strand.
CGCGCCTGCCAGCGCCTCCAGATAAGCCGCATCGCCGCAGCCGTCCAGCAGGCCGACATCCAGGTCGGAGGCTTCCTTGCGGAACGGGTAGTTCTTTTCGCCGTGCACCGACAGCGTAAACACCGAAGCATCGTCGCGCAGGATCGAGGCCGTGCCGTTGCCCTGATGCACGTCCAGGTCGACGATGGCGACGGGGAAGCGCTCCGGTGTCCGGCCCGGCCGGCGCTGCATCCAGCGCGAGGCGATGGCCGCGTCATTGAAGACACAGAAGCCGCCGCCCTTGTCCGCATAGGCGTGGTGCGTGCCGCCGGCCAGGTTGACCGCGATGCCATCGGCCATGGCGGCCTCGCATGCCGCCATGGTCGCCCCGGCGGAACGGCGACTGCGCTCCACCATCTCCGGCGACCACGGAAAGCCGATCTCGCGCTGCCTCGCCGGATCCAGCCTGCCGGCGCCGACGGCACTGACGTAGTCGGGCGCATGGGCCAGCAGCAGCGCGTCGTCTTCGGCACGCGGCGCTTCGTGCATGACGAGTCCGGGCACCTCGGCCATGACGCGCTCGCGCAGCAGGCTGTATTTGCGCATCGGAAACCGATGGCCCGGCGGCAGCGGAAGGACGAAGTGATCGGTATAGAAGGCCTGCATGAGCATGCTTGATCGCACTGCAGCGAAAAATTGGCGGACGGCAGAATCGTAACCTAGGCTATTGCAACGTTTTTCTGTAGCCGGTCCTGCCTGAAAGCAGCACCCGGGCCGAGCACCGCACCAAAGCGGCGCACGCATTGGCTACAAAAACTGCGCCAAACGGTTTGCGGCGCAATTCTTGGGCACAAAAAGTCCACGAATTTTGATTTTTGTGCAATGCACAAGAACTGCTTGACACCCTATTACCGCTCAACAACAATGAGTTTGTTGCGATGCACCATCCCGAGCATCGCAATGTCGCCTGGAAGGCTCGACGCTGACCGTCATGCTTTGTACATCCGGGCGAATTATTTTTGATTCCCCGTCCACCCTTGATTGCATTGGAGAGACAACATGCTGACTCAGGAACAGATCGCTGCGGCGCAGAAGGCCAACCTCGAGACCTTTTTCGGTCTGACCAACAAAGCGTTTGAAGGCGTCGAAAAGCTGGTCGAACTGAACCTGCAAGTCGTCAAAGCGACCCTGGCCGAGAACGTCGAACACAGCAAGAAGGCGCTGTCCGCCAAGGACGCACAGGAGCTGCTGGCCGTGCACACCGCTGCTGTGCAGCCGCTGGCCGAGAAGGTCCTGGCTTACAACCGCCACCTGTACGAAATCTTCTCGGATACCCAAACCGAGTTCGGCAAGGTCGCCGAGACCCAGATCGCCGAAGGCAGCCGCAAGCTGCAAGCGCTGATCGACAATGTCTCGAAGAACGCGCCGGCTGGCTCCGAGTCCGCCGTGGCGCTGGTGAAGTCGGCTCTGTCGGCTGCCAACAACGCCTACGACTCGGTGCAGAAGGCCACCAAGCAAGCGGTGGAACTGGCAGAAAGCAACTTCCACGCTGCCGCCAACGCCGCCAGCAAGGCAACGGCCCAGGCTGCCGCCCAAGCGCGCGCTGCCACCAACAAGAAGAGCACGAACGCCGCTGCCTAATCGGCTCCGGTTACTTCTTGCCGCTTGAGCGGGCCTCCTTCGGGAGGCCCGTTTTTGTTGGATCACCGCTTGAGTGCCCCGCCCTCCCTGGCCCGCCCCAGAGATCAATTGCGCTGTTCGCGCACGGTTGCGGGAACCGAACGGCGGGTCGGCGGGTCCATTTCTCCGGATATGTAAGGTTGTTTCCTCGGTACCGCGAAGAAGACCTGTCCTCAGTGGTGATCAGTGAGTACCTTTTGAACCCGGCTTCGGCCGGGTTTTTTGTGCGCGTATGCCGCCATACCCGTCACATTGCGAACTTTTGCGAGGCTCGAACGCTCCATTCTGTATTGCGGCATGCCGCCCCCGGACCGACCCCGATGTCCCGCGAAGCCCTGGCCAGACGCAGCCTGATCGTCCTGGCCGCCTTGATCCTGCTGTTCGAAGAGTGGATCTGGAACGCCATGCTCCGCGCCACCGCGCGACTGGTGGCGCATCCGTGGCTGCATGCGGCCGAGCGGCGCCTGGCGGAACTGGAGCCGGTCGAAGCGCTCTGCGCCTTCCTGCTGCCAATGCTGGCGCTGCTGCCCTTCAAGCTCGCCGCAGTCTATGTGCTGGCGCGCGGCCATTTCCTCGCGGGGGCTGCGGTGCTGGCGCTGGCCAAGGTCGTCAGTACGACGCTGGGCGCGCGCATCTATGTCGTGGTGCGGCCGCAGTTGCAGCAGATCGGCTGGTATGTGCGGCTGGAATCGCGCTTCCTGGACTGGAAGCATCGTGTTGTCACGGCACTGCGCGCCACGCCGACCTGGCAAGCGCTGCAGGCCCGCCTCGCCGCTTGGCGCGTGCAGCGCCACGGCCTGCTGCGCCAAGGGTGGCGCCGGCTGGTGGCCGTGCTGCGCCTGCTGCGCCGGCACCGCACCGCCAATCCACCGCACTGATCCGCCGCCAAATCAAAAGAGCCGCTCCCATGAGCGGCTCTTTCTTTGCCAGCCAGGCTTCGAGGTGTCCTCGAAAACCTGGCGGTTAATTGCATTTCAGCGCTTGCGAGCGGGCGGCACGTCCGTGCAGACGCCCTCGTAGATTTCCGCCGCCATGCCAACCGACTCGCCCAGCGTCGGGTGCGGGTGGATGGTCTTGCCGATATCGATCGCGTCCGCGCCCATCTCGATCGCCAGGCAGATCTCGCTGATCAGGTCGCCTGCATGCGTGCCGACGATGCCGCCGCCGATGATCCGGTGCGTCTCTTCGTCGAAGATGACCTTGGTGAAGCCCTCATCGCGGCCATTGGCGATGGCGCGGCCCGAAGCGGCCCACGGGAACACGCCCTTGCCGTACTTGATGCCCTGCGCCTTGCACTGGTCTTCGGTCAGGCCGGCCCAGGCCACTTCCGGATCGGTGAAGGCCACCGACGGAATCTGCTTGGCATCGAAGTAGGCCTTCTCGCCATGCGCGGCCTCCGCCGCGACGTGGGCCTCGTGCACCGCCTTGTGCGCCAGCATCGGCTGGCCGACGATGTCGCCGATCGCATAGATGTGCGGCACGTTGGTGCGCTGCTGCTTGTCCACGTCGATGAAGCCGCGGTCGGTCACGGCCACGCCGGCCTTTTCCGCGCCGATGCGCTTGCCGTTCGGGCTACGGCCCACGGCCACCAGCACCATGTCGTAGCGCTGCGGCTCGGCGGGCGCCTGCTCGCCCTCGAACCTGACGTAGATGCCGTCCGGCTTGGCCTCGACACCCACCGTCTTGGTCTTGAGCATGACCTTGTCGAAGCGGGACTTGTTCATCTTGTCCCACACCTTGACGAGATCGCGGTCGGCGCCGTTCATCAGGCTATCGAGCATCTCCACTACGTCGATGCGCGCGCCCAGCGTGCTGTAGACCGTCGCCATTTCCAAGCCGATGATGCCGCCGCCGATGACCAGCATCTTGCCCGGCACCTGGCGCAGCTCCAGCGCGCCGGTGGAGTCGACGATGCGCGGATCTTCCGGAATGAACGGCAGCTTCACCGACTCGCTGCCGGCGGCGATGACGGCCTTGGCGAAGCGGATGACCGTCTTCTCGCCGGTGGCCTGCTTGCCTTCACCGCTGGTCAGCTGGACTTCCAGATGGTTCGGGTCGAGGAACGTGCCCACGCCGCGCACGACCTGCACCTTGCGCGACTTGGCCATGCCGGCCAGGCCGCCGGTCAGCTTGCCGACCACGGTTTCCTTGTGCTTGCGCAGTTGGTCCAGATCGACCTTCGGCTCGCTGTAGACGATGCCGTGGCTGGCCATCGCCTTGACTTCGTCCATGATGGCCGCCGTGTGCAGCAGCGCCTTGGACGGGATGCACCCCACATTCAGGCAGACGCCGCCCAGCGTGCTGAAGCGTTCGACCAGCACGGTGTTCATGCCGAGGTCGGCGCTGCGGAACGCGGCCGAGTAGCCGCCCGGGCCGGAGCCCAGGACGAGCATGTCGCATTCGATATCGGCGCTGCCGCCGTGCTTCGCGGCCTGCGGCGCGGGCGTCGAGGCGGCCGGAGCGGCGGCGGGTGCGGGTGCAGCCGCCGGAGCCGGTGCTTGCGCCGGCGCGGGCGCCGCGGCCGCGGCACCGGCTTCCACCGTGGCGATGACGGTGCCCTGGCTGGCCTTATCGCCCACCTTGATCTTGACCTCGACGATCCTGCCTGCCACGTCGGCCGGCACGTCCATAGTCGCCTTGTCGGTCTCCAGCGTGATCAGCGACTGGTCGACGGCAACGACGTCGCCCGCCTTCACCATCACTTCGATGACGTCCACGTCCTTGTAGTCGCCGATGTCCGGCACCTTGATTTCCACCACGCTCATTCCTGACTCCTTGTTCCTGTCACCAGCGCCCAGCCCTCGCTGCGGCAGCCGGCGCTATCCATCCTGAAGGCGCACCGTGTGCACCTCGATCGGGCCGCCTGAACTCTTGTCGAACTCCACGCCCGCCGCCACGCCGACCCGCGCGATATCGGCCGCCGTCCGGCCCGGCATGTCGTACACCGCCGACATCGCCCCCAGCGCGAAATTGCGCCCCGAGCCGATGCCCCAGAAGCGGTCGAACGCAAACACCTCGCGGTACGAATACACGCCGTAGATGCCGGTGGGATTGGCGATCAGGCAGGTGATCTGCGATGACTCGTAGGGATCGTCATCGTCTTCCTTGGTGTTGACGAAATACTCGTCCTTGAGCTTTTCGTGCACCTTGAGAAAGGTCCGGAAGACATCGTCCCGCGAGCCGAGCCGGCATTCGTCGGCCAGGCCCGCCAGCAGGCTGCGCATCACCGGGAAGTGGGCCGTCGTGCCCGCCAGCGCGATCAGCGATTCGCCCACCTGGAAGATCTTCTGGTTCTGCTCGTAGCCGCGCGCCAGGCGCGTGTCGCCGAACGTCACCAGCGAATCCGCCGCGATTGCCACCTCGCCGTCTTTCTTGACCACCACGCACGTCGTCATGTCGTCCTCGCGAAAAGTCCGCCGGCCGCCGTCTGCCCATGGGCCGGCACGCCCCGGCCCGCAGCCGGATGCGTGCCATGCCGCCAGCGGCTTACAGCAGCACGCGGCGGAAGTCCGCCAGCACGGCGCCCAGATACGCGTTGAAGCGCGCGGCCTCCGCGCCGTCGATCACGCGGTGATCGTACGACAGCGACAGCGGCAGCGTCAGGCGCGGCACGAACTGTTTGCCGTCCCACACCGGCTTCTGATAGCCGCGCGACAGGCCCAGGATGGCCACTTCCGGCGCATTGATGATCGGCGTGAAATGCGTACCGCCGATGCCGCCCAGCGACGAAATCGAGAAGCAGCCGCCTTGCATCTGGTCCGGCTTAAGCTTGCCTTCGCGCGCGGCCTTGGACAGCTCGGCCATTTCGCGGGCGATGTCCACCACGCCCTTCTTGTCGGCGTCGCGGATCACCGGCACCATCAGCCCGTTGGGCGTGTCGGCGGCGAAACCGACGTGGTAGTACTGCTTGAAGACCAGGTTGTCGCCGTCCAGGCTGGCGTTGAAGGTCGGGAACTTCTTGAGCGCGCCCACGACCGCCTTGATCACGAACGCCAGCATGGTGAACTTCACGCCGGCCTTTTCGTGCTCCTTGTTCATCTGCACGCGGAAGGTTTCCAGCTCGGTGATGTCCGCTTCGTCATTGTTGGTGACGTGCGGGATCATGACCCAGTTGCGGTGCAGGTTCGCGCCGGAGATCTTCTTGATGCGCGACAGCGGCTTGGGTTCGACCGGGCCGAACTTGGTGAAGTCCACCTTCGGCCACGGCAGCAGATTCAGTTCGCCACCGCCGGCCGGTGCCGCCGCAGCGGCGGCCTTGCCCGGCGCCGCAGCCTGGCCGGTCATCACGCCCTTGACGTAGCGCTGCACGTCTTCCTGCGTGATGCGGTTCTTCGGACCGGTGCCGCCGACCAGGTTCACGTCCACACCCAGCTCGCGCGCGTACTTGCGCACCGAGGGGCTGGCGTGCGCGGCCTTGCCGATCGTGCCGACGGTGTCGGCGGTATACGTGGCAGGCGCGGCGGCCGGGGCTGCGACGGGTGCGGCAGCGGGCGCCAGGCTCGGGGCGGCAGCCGCCGGTGCGGGTGCCGGAGCCTGCGCCGGGGCAGCTGCGGCCGCACCGCCCGCGCCTTCCAGCACGACGATCAGCGTGCCTTGCGACACGGCGTCGCCCACCTTCACGCGGATGTCCTTGACCGTGCCGGCAGCCGGCGACGGCACATCCATCGTGGCCTTGTCGGATTCGAGCGTGATCAGCGACTGCTCGGCTTCCACCTTGTCGCCCACCTTCACGTTGATCTCGATGACCGGCACGTCCGAGTAGTCGCCGATGTCCGGGACCTTCACTTCAATCGTGCCGCCACCTGCGGCAGCGGCAGCGGGCGCGAGCGCTTGTGCAGCGGGTGCAGGGGCCGGCGCAGCAGCGGCCGGAGCCGGTGCGGCCTGAGCGGCGGGCGCCGGAGCAGCAGCTGCGCCCTGCTCTTCGAGCAGCAGCACCAGCGAGCCTTCCGACACGGAGTCGCCCACCTTGATCTTCACTTCCTTGACGACGCCGCTCTTGGGCGACGGCACATCCATGGTCGCCTTGTCCGACTCCAGCGTGACCAGCGAATCCTCGGCGCTGACGGTATCGCCCGCCTTGACGTGCAGCTCGATGACCGGCACGTCCTTGTAGTCGCCGATGTCCGGCACCTTGATTTCTACGACTTGACTCATTCTTCTGTCTCCAGAGGGGCTGGCGGCGCTGCACGCCTGCGCGGCGGACACGCGGTCGCCCGGCAGGCTACCGCATCGTGCCGTCAAATGCACCATGCGGGCAGCCCGGCGAGGCCGGTGCCCAGCCGGACGCATGCAGCGCGCCCGGCGGCTCCGTTATACGGTCATCGGGTTGGGCTTGTTGGGATCGAGGTTGTACTTCTTGAGCGCCTCGGCCACCTTTTCGCGCGGCAGCACGCCTTCGTCGGCGAGCGCCTTGAGCGACGCGACCGTCACCCAGTAGCGATCCACCTCGAAGAAGTGGCGCAGCTTCTCGCGGGTATCCGAGCGGCCGAAGCCGTCGGTGCCCAGCACCACGTAGCGGCGCGGCACGAAGGCGCGGATCTGCTCGGCGAAGGTGCGGACGTAGTCGGTGGAGGCAATGACCGGGCCGCGCACGCCCTTGAGCATCTTCTCGACGTGCGATTCGCGCTGCGCGTCGGTCGGGTGCAGCAGGTTCCAGCGCGCTGCGGCGTTGCCTTCGCGGGCCAGCTCGGTGAAGCTCGGGCAGCCCCACAGATCGGACTCGACGCCCCAGTCCTTCTTGAGCAGCTCGGCCGCGGCGATCACTTCGCGGAAGATCGTGCCCGAGCCCAGCAGCTGCACGCGCGGCGCGTTGCTGTTCTCGACGCCCTTCTTGAACAGGTACATGCCCTTGATGATGTCGGCCTCGGCACCCACCGGCATTTCGGGGTGCTCGTAGTTCTCGTTCATCACCGTCAGGTAGTAATAGACGTCTTCCTGTTCGACGTACATCCGGCGCAGGCCGTCCTGCATCACGACCGCCAGCTCGTACTGGAAGGTCGGGTCATACGAGATGCAGTTCGGGATGGCGGCGTGGTAGACGTGCGAGTGGCCGTCTTCGTGCTGCAAACCCTCGCCGTTCAGCGTGGTACGGCCTGCGGTGCCGCCCAGCAGGAAGCCGCGCGAGCGCATGTCGCCGGCGGCCCAGCAGAGGTCGCCGATGCGCTGGATGCCGAACATCGAGTAGTAGATGTAGAACGGGATCATCGCCACGCCGTGCGTCGAGTACGACGTTGCGGCGGCGATCCAGTCGCACATGGCGCCGGCTTCGTTGATGCCTTCCTGCAGCACCTGACCCGTCTGCGATTCCTTGTAGAACATCAGCTGGTCGTGATCCTGCGGCACGTACTTCTGGCCTTCCTGGTTCCAGATGCCGACCTGGCGGAACAGACCTTCCATGCCGAACGTGCGCGACTCATCCGGCACGATGGGCACCACGTGCTTGCCGACGTTCTTGTCCTTCAGCAGGATGTTCAGGATGCGCACGAAGGCCATCGTGGTGGACACTTCACGGCCTTCGCCGGTGGCCTTGAGCAGCGCGTCGAACGCAGCCAGCGCCGGCACTTGCAGCGCGTCGGCCTTCTGGCGACGGGCCGGCAGGTAGCCGCCCAGGTCCATGCGTGCCTTGCGCATGTACTCGAGTTCCTTCGAACCTTCCTCGAACTTGACGTACGGAACGTGCTCGAGCTGATCGTCGGCAACCGGAATGTTGAAGCGGTCGCGCAGCTTGCGGATGGCGTCCACCGGCATCTTCTTCTGCTGGTGGGCGATGTTCATCGCTTCGCCGGCTTCGCCCATGCCATAGCCCTTGATGGTCTTGGCGAGAATGACGGTCGGCTGGCCCTTGTGCTCGGTGGCCGACTTGAAGGCGGCGAAGATCTTGTGCGGATCATGGCCGCCGCGGTTCAGCGCCCAGATGTCGTCGTCGGACCAGTCGGCCACCATGGCCTTGAGTTCCGGCGTGTTGAAGAAGAACTCACGCACATAGGCGCCGCTCTTCGACTTGAAGGTCTGGTACTCGCCGTCGACGCATTCCATCATGCGGCTCATCAGCAGGCCCTTGGTGTCGCGGGCGAGCAGCTGATCCCAGCGGCTGCCCCAGATGACCTTGATGACGTTCCAGCCGGCGCCGCGGAATTCGCTCTCCAGCTCCTGGATGATCTTGCCGTTGCCGCGCACCGGGCCGTCCAGGCGCTGCAGGTTGCAGTTGATCACGAAGACCAGGTTGTCCAGCTTCTCGCGGCCGGCCATGCCGATCGCGCCCAGCGATTCCGGCTCGTCGGTCTCGCCGTCGCCCAGGAAGGCCCAGACCTTGCGCTGCTCGAAGTTCTGGATCAGGCCGCGGCTGGCCAGGTACTTGGTGAAGCGCGCCTGGTAGATCGCCATGATCGGGCCCAGGCCCATCGACACGGTCGGGAACTGCCAGAAGTCCGGCATCAGCCACGGGTGCGGATACGACGAGATGCCGTGGCCGTCCACTTCCTGGCGGAAGCTGTCGAGTTGGTTCTCGGTCAGGCGGCCCAGCAGGAACGCGCGCGAATACACGCCCGGCGCCGAGTGGCCCTGCACGAAGACCATGTCGCCGCCGTGCTTGTCCGACGGGGCATGCCAGAAGTGGTTGTAGCCGACGTCATACAGCGTGGCGGCCGAGGCGAACGACGAGATGTGACCGCCGACGTTGGTGTCCTTGTTGGCGCGCAGGACCATCGCCATGGCGTTCCAGCGCGTGAACGAGCGGATGCGGTGCTCGATTTCCTGGTCGCCGGGAATGCGATCCTGGTTCTCGACCGGGATCGTATTGATATAGGGGGTTTCCGCATGCAGCGGCGAGGTCACGCCGTTGATGCGCGCGTATTCGAGCTGCTTGTCGAGCAGGAACGCCGCACGGTCCGGGCCTTCCGCGCCGATGACGCCCTGCAGCGCCTCCAGCCATTCCTTGGTTTCCTGGGGATCGACGTCGCTGGCGCGCGTGGCGCCCAGGACTTGCTCTGGTACGGCCGACATGGCGGTCTCCTTGATGCAATAGGGGTTGCGTCTGTTGAGACGGGCGCCCTTTTGCAAGCTGCACGAATGCGAGGCGCAGCAAGGCCTGCCCGACTTTTGCGCTGAATTCTATGAGGACACGCAAATGCAGCACAAGCTGAATTTTCAAATTGCGGTATGGTTTTTTATAATGCGGAATATTGCGGCAGTGCAAAATAAGTCGTTCTTTTCGCTGCAATGCAACATCCGCACGGCCGCCATCCGCGCGCCACCAGCGGTTTCCCCAAGCGACCGGCCGATCGAATGCCGCTACACTTGATTTTGCGCAGTTGCACAGATGTCCATCGACCCTCGTCCGCAGAATTCCGGCGTTCGCCCGCCCATCATGCTCTCCCCCTCCCACGCCACGCCGGAGCCGGCCGACCCCGCGACGCAGCCGCCGGCCGCCGCGACGCCCGTTCCCGTGCCCGCCCCCGAACTGCCGCCGGAAGATAGCGCGCGCCCGAACATGCCGCGCGGGCTGTGGATCACGCGCCTGGGCCGGCTATGGACCACCAACTGGTTCATGTTCATTCCGCTGGTGGCCATCGTGCTGTTCGCCGGCGCGATGATCTTCATCCTCTACCAGCTGCATGCCACCGAGGTGCAGCAGCAGCGCGACGCCCTGTACCGCGATGCCGCCTGGGCCGAGCAGAAGGTGCGGCTGTCCCTGCAGAGCAACCAGGACCAGGTGGCGGCGCTGGCGCGCGACATCGGCGCCGCGCAGCTGGACCCGAGCGCCTATCGCGATGCCGCGCGGCAGCTGCTGCGCGAGAACCCCGAGGTGGTCTTCATCAACTGGCTGGATGCCACGCGCCGGCCGCGCTGGGCCTTTCCCGCCAATTCGGAATTCTCGCAGCGCGTGCGCGAGACGCGCGACCATCCGCTCGAGGCCGAGATCCAGGCCGCCTACGATGCCGCGCGCGAGACCCAGCGCGCGGTCTACTCCCGCCCCATCCAGAACGGGCGCGGCGAGAGCTTCATGCTGATGGAAGTACCCATCGTCCGTGACAACGAGTTCCTGGGCACGGTCGGCGCCATGTATGCCGTGACCGGCATCCTCACGCAGCTGCTGCCGGGCGAGCTGACCGACCGCTACCGCTTCTCGCTGGTCGACAAGGACAATGTGGTGCGCGCCAGCACGTCGCTGCGGCCGGTGCCCAAGGCGGCCGCGTCGTACGAGGTGCTGCTGGACCCGCCGGGGCATTCGCTGTCGCTGCGGGCAGAGGCGTATCCGGCGCTGTCCAACCTGCCCAACAACATGCTGATGTGGCTGGTGGCGGGGCTGTCGTGCTTCGTGATCTGGAGCCTGTGGAGCGTGTGGCGCCATACCAGCCGGCGCTCCGAGGCCCAGCGGGCGCTGCTGGCCGAGACCTCCTTCCGGCGCGCCATGGAGAACTCCATGGTGATCGGCCTGCGCTCGCTCGATCTCAACGGCCGCATCACCTACGTCAACCCGGCCTTCTGCCGCATGATCGGCTGGACCGAGCAGGAGCTGGTCGGCCGCATGCCGCCCTTCCCGTACTGGCCGGCCAACGAGATCGGCGAGATGCAGAAGTACATCGAGCTGACGCTGCGCGGCAAGGCGCCGGCCAACGGCATGGAGCTGCGCATGGTGCGCCGCGACGGCACCAGCTTCTACGCGCGGATGTACGTCTCGCCGCTGATCGATGCGCGCGGCCGGCACACGGGCTGGATGAGTTCCATCACCGACATCACCGAGCCCAAGCGCGCGCGCGAAGACCTGGCCGCCGCGCACGACCGCTTCACCACGGTGCTCGAGAGCCTGGATGCCGCCGTCTCGGTGCTGTCGACCGACAAGGCGGAGCTGCTGTTCGCCAACCGCTATTACCGGCAGCTGTTCGGCTGGGAGGCGTCCGGCCACCTGCAGCTGTCGGGCACCGATGTCAACACGGAGGATGTCTCCAGCGATGCGCTCGACCTGGTCGACGGCTTCGCTGGCCTGCCCGCCTCCGAGCTCACGCCGCACGCCGCCGACGCGCGCGAGGTCTACCTGCCGTCGATGCAGAAATGGTTCGAAGTGCGCCGCCGCTATATCCAGTGGGTGGACGGCCACCTGGCGCAGATGCAGATCGCCACCGACATCACCGTGCGCAAGGCGGCCGAAGAGATGACGCGCCAGCATGAAGAGCGCCTGCAGTTCACCAGCCGCCTGACCACCATGGGCGAGATGGCGTCATCGCTCGCGCACGAGCTGAACCAGCCGCTCGCGGCCATCAACAACTACTGCATGGGTGCGGTCGGGCGCCTGAAGAGCGGGCGCAGCACGCCGGAGGAGCTGATCCCGGTGCTGGAGAAGACCTCCGCCCAGGCGGTGCGCGCCGGCACGATCATCCAGCGCATCCGCGGCTTCGTGAAGCGCAGCCAGCCGCAGCGCCGCGAGGCCGACCTGCGCGAGATGGTGGCCGACGCCGTGGGCCTCGCCGAGCTGGAGGCCATCCGGCGCGGCGTCACCATCCTGACGCGGCTGCCGGCCGGCCTGCCACACCTGTATGTCGACCCGGTGCTGATCGAGCAGGTGCTGGTCAACCTGCTCAAGAACGCTGTCGAAGCCATGGCGGCCCATCCGCGCCTGCGCGCCGCCGCCGTGCTGCGCCTGCACGCCAGCCTGGTCAGCGACCCGGAGAACTCCGTGCTGATCGAGGTCATCGACCAGGGCCCCGGCGTGGACGACAGCACCAAGGAGCGCCTGTTCGAGCCGTTCTTCAGCACCAAATCCGACGGCATGGGCATGGGACTCAACATCTGCCGCTCCATCATAGAATCCCACCTCGGGCGGCTGTGGGTGGAAAACAATGCCGACGGCATCGGCTGTACGTTTAAAATCACCCTTCCGCTGCATCCGGTCTAACCGGCTTCAATCGTTTTCAGAACGTAGATTCAAAACGTAGAACGAGGACTCTCCATGAGTGCAACGCCCGCCGCGGTCGCTCCGCGCAACGAAACCGTGTTCGTCGTCGACGACGACGAAGCCATGCGTGACTCGCTGACGTGGCTGCTCGAAGGCAATGGCTACAACGTGCGCACCTACCGCAGCGCCGAGGAATTCCTGATCGACGACAAGCGCAGCGAAGGCGTCGGCTGTCTGATCCTCGACGTGCGCATGCAGGGCATGAGCGGCCCGGAGCTGCAGGACCGCCTGCTGGCCGAGAACAACCGCATGCCCATCGTCTTCGTCACCGGCCACGGCGACGTGCCGATGGCGGTGTCGACCATGAAGAAGGGCGCGGTCGATTTCATCGAAAAGCCGTTCGACGAATCCGAGCTGCGCGAGCTGGTCGAGCGCATGCTGAGCAAGGCGCGCACGGAAGACTCCGCCGCGCGCGAGCAGAAGGCCGCCAATGACCTGCTCAGCCGCCTGACCACGCGCGAGCAGCAGGTGCTGGAGCGCATCGTCGCCGGCCGCCTAAACAAGCAGATCGCCGACGACCTGGGCATCTCCATCAAGACGGTGGAGGCGCACCGCGCCAACATCATGGAAAAGCTCAACGTCAACACCGTGGCCGACCTGCTGCGCCTGGCGCTGTCGCGCGCCTAGCCGGCGCCGGCCGGGCGGGCTCCCGGCGTGTCACTTCGGCGGCGGAAGAGCGGAGCGGCGATTTATAATCGCGCTTTGCTTTTTCTCCGTCCTCCGCCCTGCCATGACCGCCCAACTCATCGACGGCAACGCGCTTGCCAAGCAACTCCGCACCGAAGCCGCCCAGCGCGCCGCCGCCCTCACCGCTCGCGGCCACCAGCCCGGCCTCGCCGTCATCCTGGTCGGCGACGACCCGGCCAGCCAGGTCTACGTGCGCAACAAGATCAAGGCGTGCGAAGACAACGGCTTCCTGTCCATCTTCGACCGCTACCCGGCCGACCTGACCGAGGCCGACCTGCTCGGCCGCATCGACGCGCTGAACCGCGACCCGCGCATCCACGGCATCCTGGTCCAGCTGCCGCTGCCCAAGCACATCGACAGCCACAAGGTGCTGGAGGCCATCGCGCCCGAAAAGGATGTCGACGGCTTCCACGTCGCCAACGCCGGCGCGCTGATGACCGGCGCACCGCTGTTCCGTCCGTGCACGCCGTACGGCTGCATGAAGATGCTCGAATCGATCGACTACCCGGTGCGCGGCGCACATGCCGTGGTGGTGGGCGCCTCGAACATCGTCGGCAAGCCGATGGCGATGCTGCTGCTGCAGGCCGGCGCCACCGTCACCATCTGCAACAGCAAGACGCGCGACCTGGCCGCCCACACCCGCGAGGCCGACATCATCGTGGCCGCCGTCGGCCGCCGCAACATCATCACGGCTGACATGGTCAAGCCGGGCGCGGTCGTCATCGACGTGGGCATGAACCGCGACGACGCCGGCAAGCTGTGCGGCGATGTCGACTTCGCCGGCGTCAAGGGCGTGGCCGGCCATATCACGCCCGTGCCGGGCGGCGTCGGTCCGATGACCATCACCATGCTGCTGATCAACACGCTGGAAGCGGCCGAGCGCGCCGCCGAAGACGCCGCGCTCGCCGCATAAGATTGAGGATTGCGACCCGGTCGCAGCCCATTGGAAACCGGAAAAGCGTCCCAACCTGCCTGACTGGACGCTTTTTCGATGTCCACTCCTCCCGTTTTCCGAGCCCGCCATGACCGTCACCTCGCCTGAAGTCGCCACCCCGGCTGCCAACCCGCTTCTCGATTTCTCCGGTCTGCCGCGCTTTGCGGAGATCCGCCCCGAGCACATCACGCCGGCGCTCGACGTGCTGCTGGAGCGCGCCACCGCCGCCGTGGCCCGCATCAAGGATCCGGCCACGCCGTCCACCTGGGACCGCGTCGTCGCGGCGCTGGAAGACGCCACCGAGCCGCTCGGCCGCGCCTGGGGCATCGTCAGCCATCTGAGCTCGGTGGCCGATACGCCGGCGCTGCGCGAGGCCCACGCCGCCAACCTGCCCCGCGTGACCGAATTCTGGTCGGCGCTGGGGCAAGACCTGGCACTGTTCCAGAAGTACAAGGCGATCGCCGAAAGCGCCGAATACGCCACGCTGACGGCACCGCGCAAGCAACTGCTCGACAACGAGCTGCGCGGCTTCCGCCTGGGCGGCGCCGAACTGCCGGAAGACCGCAAACCGCGCTTCGCCGCCATCCAGGAGCAGCAGGCGCAGCTGACCAAGGCGTTCAGCGACCACGTGCTGGACGCGACCAACGGCTACGCGCTGCGGATCGACGACGAGGCGCGCCTGTCCGGCCTGCCCGAAGATGCCCAACAGGCCGCGCACGAAGCCGCCCGCCGCGACGATCCGGCCAGCGCCGGCTGGAAGTTCACGCTGCACTTCCCGTCGTATTTCCCGGTGCTGCAGTACGCGGACGACCGCGCGCTGCGCCGCACGCTGTACGAGGCCAACGTCACGCGCGCCTCGGAACTGGGCCCCCAGCACGGCAGCGGCAAGCCCGAGTGGGACAACACCGCCAACATGGCCGAACAGCTGGCCCTGCGCACCGAAGAGGCGCACATGCTCGGCTACCGCAATTTCGGCGAGGTGTCGCTGGTGCCCAAGATGGCCGATTCGCCCGAAGAGGTGCTGCGCTTCCTGGGCGAGCTGGCCGACCGCGCCCGCCCCTTCGCCGACAAGGACTGGGCCGAGCTGCAGGCGTTCGCCAAGACCACGCTGGGCATCGACAAGCTCGAGCCGTGGGACATGGCCTACGCCTCCGAAAAACTGCGCGAAGCCCGCTATGCCTTCTCCGAGCAGGAGGTGAAGCAGTACTTCCCGGAACCGGCCGTACTGGACGGCCTGTTCAACGTCGTGCAGACGCTGTTCTCCGTGCAGATCCGCCCGGAGCTGGCCGAGGTGTGGCACCCCGACGTGCGCTTCTTCCGCGTCGAATCGGCGCAGGGCGAGTTGCTGGCGCAGTTCTACATCGACCTGTACGCCCGTGAGGGCAAGCGCGGCGGCGCCTGGATGGACGATGCCCGCGGCCGCAAGGTGCTGGCCGACGCGGGCGTGCAAACCCCGGTGGCCTACCTCACCTGCAACTTCTCCGGCCCGGTCGGCGACAAACCGGCGCTGTTCACGCACGACGAGGTCATCACCCTCTTCCACGAATTCGGCCACGGCCTGCACCACATGCTCACGCAGGTGGACGAGCTGGGCGTGTCGGGCATCAACGGCGTGGAATGGGATGCGGTGGAACTGCCCTCGCAGTTCATGGAGAACTTCTGCTGGGAGTGGGAAGTGCTCTCGCGCATGACCCGCCACGTCGAGTCCGGCGAGCCGCTGCCGCGCGCGCTGTTCGACCGCATGCTGGCCGCCAAGAACTTCCAGAACGGCATGGCGACACTGCGCCAGATCGTGTTCTCGACGTTCGACATGCACTTGCATACCGACTTCGATCCGAAGGGCACGACCTCGGTGCTGGAGCTGTCGCGGCAGATCAACAATCGCTTCCACGTCGTGCCGCAGGCGGTGCTGTCGCGCTGGCCGAACACCTTCAGCCACATCTTCGCGGGCGGCTACGCGGCGGGCTACTACAGCTACAAGTGGGCTGAAGTGCTGTCGGCTGATGCCTACGCGGCCTTCGAGGAAGCCGGCAAGCTGACCGGCTCGGTGCTCGATGCCGAGACCGGCGCGCGCTACCGCCGCGAGGTGCTGGCCGTCGGCGGCAGCCGCCCGGCGATCGAGTCGTTCAAGGCCTTCCGCGGCCGCGCGCCGAACATCGACGCGCTGCTGCGCCATGGCGGCATGGTGGTGACGGCCGAACCCGCCTGAGCCCAGGCCGGCTGACCGCCGCACAGCACGCCGCTTCGCGCCCCGCGCCGAAGCGGCGTTTGTCTTTCAGGCGAGCCGGAAATCGACGCGCGGCGGGCGCCCCGGCAGCGACAGCGCGGCATGCGGCGCGGGCGTGCGCGCCACCACCCGGCCCCGCCGCATCACCAGCGTGCGCGCCGCGCGCAGGCGGATCGCCTCGATCGGATCGCGCGCATCGAGCATCACCAGATCGGCATGGCAACCCGGCGCGATGCCGTAGCCTTCCAGGCCGAGGATGCGCGCAGGCGTTTCGGTCACGGCGGCAAAGCACTGGCGCATCGCCGCCTGGCCGGTCATCTGGGCCACATGCAAACCCATGTGGGCCACTTCCAGCATGTCGCCCGAACCCAGGCCGTACCACGGGTCCATCACGCAGTCGTGGCCAAAAGCGACGTCGATGCCGGCGGCCAGCAGTTCCGGCACGCGGGTCATGCCGCGCCGCTTCGGATAGGTGTCCGAGCGGCCCTGCAGCGTGATGTTGATCAGCGGATTGGCGATCGCCGCCACCCCGGCCTCGCGCATCAGCGGCAGCAGCTTGCTGACGTAGTAGTTGTCCATCGAGTGCATCGAGGTCAGGTGCGAGCCGGCCACGCGGCCATGCAGACCGAGGCGGTGCGCCTGCGCCGCGAGCGTCTCGACATGGCGCGACAGCGGGTCGTCCGACTCGTCGCAATGCATGTCGACGCGCAGGCCGCGCTCGGCGGCAAACTCGCACAGCAGCCGCACCGATTCCGCGCCGTCGGCCATGGTGCGCTCGAAATGCGGAATGCCGCCGACCACATCGACGCCCATGCCGATGGCGCGCCTGAGGTTGTCGAAGGCGCCCGGACTGCGCAGCACGCCGTCCTGCGGGAAGGCCACGAGCTGCAGGTCGAGGTAAGGCGCCACCTGCCGCTTGACGTGCAGCAGCGCCTCGACCGCCAGCAGGCGCGCATCGCACACGTCCACGTGCGAGCGGATCGCCAGCAGGCCGCGCGCGACCGCCCAGTCGCAGTAGCGCAGCGCACGCTCGACCAGCGCCTCCTGCGTCAGCGCGGGCTTGAGCTCGCCCCACAGCGCGATGCCTTCGAGCAGCGTGCCGGACTGGTTCACGCGCGGCAACCCGTACGACAGCGTCGCATCCATGTGGAAATGCGCATCGACGAACGGCGGCGACACCAGTGCGCCGGCGGCATCGACCTCCTCCGCGCCGCGTGCCGGCAGGCGCGGCTGCACCGCCTCGATACGGCCCGCCGCGATGCCGATGTCGATACCGGCGCGCCCGTCCGGCAGGCTCGCATTGCGAATCACGAAATCCATGGATGCTCCCGTGCGGTCGATGCTCATCAATCTACCGCATGCGGGACGCCACCGGATGCTGGGCGGGGGCTTGGTGGCACAATAGCGCTCAATCCGGGCGGCGCTGCATCGGCACCGCCGTCATCTTTTTTTGCATGAACCGATTTCCCCATGCGTGTCGCAACTTGGAACGTCAACTCCCTCAAAGTCCGCCTGCCGCACGTCCTGCAATGGCTGGGCGAGCGCGAAGCCGATGCCACGCCCATCGACCTGCTCTGCCTGCAGGAACTGAAGCTGCCCGATGACCGCTATCCGCTGGCCGAGCTCGAGGCCGCCGGCTATGCCTCGCTGTTCACCGGCCAGAAGACCTACAACGGCGTCGCCATCCTCGCGCGCAAGGCGGCCATGCCCGAGGGCGGCGACGTGATCAGGAACATCCCGGGCTTTGCCGACGAGCAGCAGCGCGTCGTGGCGGCCACGTACGAGGTGGCCGGCGGCCCGGTGCGGGTGATCTCTGCCTACTTCCCCAACGGCCAGGCGCTCGATTCCGACAAGATGGTCTACAAGATGCGCTGGCTGGCCGCCCTGCAAGCGTGGCTGAAGGCCGAGATGGCCGCGCACCCGCGCCTGATGCTGCTGGGCGATTTCAACATCGCACCCGACGACCGCGACGTGCACGACCCGAAGAAGTGGGAAGGCATGAACCTCGTCTCGCCGGAGGAGCGTGCCGCGTTCCGCGCGCTGGAAAGCGCCGGGCTGGTCGACGCCTTCCGCATGTTCGAGCAGGAAGACAAGCTGTTTTCGTGGTGGGACTACCGCCTGTTCGCCTTCAGGCGCAATGCCGGACTGCGCATCGACCACATCCTGCTGTCGCCGGACCTGGCCCGGCTGTGCGAGTCGTGCCATATCGACCGCGTGCCGCGCGGCTGGGAGCAGCCCTCGGACCATACGCCAGTGGTCGCCGCCCTGCGTGACGCCTGAGCCCGGGCAGCCCGCATGGTTTCGACCTTCAAGCGCCGCAACCTGCCGCACTTGCTGCTGCGTGCCCGCGAGACGTTCATGGCGCGTTTCCGGCCCATCCTGCGCGAGCACGGCATCACCGAGCAGCAATGGCGCGTGCTGCGTACCCTCAACGACACCGGCGACATGGAGCCCAACCAGCTCGCCGACGCCTGCCTGATCCTGAGCCCGAGCCTGACGCGCATGCTGGCCGCGATGGAGCAGGCCGACATGATCGTGCGCACGCGCTCGTCGGTGGATCAGCGCCGCCACGTCATCTCGCTGACCCCCAAGAGCCGCCGGTTCCTGGCCGACGTCGAACCGCAAGTGGACGCGACGTACGCAAACATCGAGAGCCAACTCGGCCGCCCGCGGCTGGAGGCGCTCTATCGCGTCATCGACGAGGCCATCCAGCTGATGGAAGCACCGGCCACGGACCAACGCCTCACGGCCGACGACTGACCGCCCGCCCGCGATACCGATACGTCAGTACAGTCAGTACACCGCGCCGGCCTGCCCCGGCACGGGTGCGCCCGCGCCGGCGAATGACCGCGCCAACTGCTCGGCGCTGCGGGCCAGCAGCGTGACATCCGACCCCACGGCAACAAAGGTCGCCCCCAGCGACAGGTAGTGCCGCGCCTGCGCCGGATCGGCCGACAGGATGCCCGCCGCCTTGCCCGCCGCGACGATGCGCCGGATGGTGCTGTCGATGGTCTGGCGCACCTCCGGATGGCCCGGCTCGCCCAGGTGCCCCATCGACGCGGCCAGGTCGGCCGGCCCGATGAAGACACCGTCGACACCCGCCACAGCCAGGATGGCGTCCAGATGCTCGACGCCGCGCGGCGTTTCCACCTGGACCAGCGTGCACATCTCGGCGTCGGCGCGGCGGACGTAGTCGTCGACGCGGTTCCAGCGCGATGCCCGCGCCAGTGCGCTGCCCACGCCCCGGTTGCCGTGGGGCGGATAGCGCATCGCCGCCACGGCCGCGCGCGCCTCCTCCGCGCTCTGCACCATCGGGATCAGCAGCGTCTGTGCGCCGATGTCGAGCAGGCGCTTGATCTCCACCACGTCATTCCACGCCGGCCGCATGATCGGATGCGCGGGATACGGCGCCACCGCCTGCAGTTGCGCCAGCGTCGACTGCAGCTGGTTGGGCGCGTGCTCGCCGTCGATCAGCAGCCAGTCGAAGCCGGCCCCGGCAACGATCTCGGCGGGGTACGGATGCGCCATCGCCAGCCACAGGCCGATCTGCGGGCGTCGTTCGGCCAGCGCGCGCTTGAAGGGGTTCACCGGAAGCTGCATCGCGGACGGCTCCTCCACGGAAGGTAAAACAGTTGGACAAGCGGGACGACATGGCAGCCGGTACTGCCCGGGGACACCCTGCCATCGGCAGGTCTCACCGGTGCGTACCGGCGCCGCGCGCAGAATGATCCGGCGTGGCTCCGGCGCCTGCCGGATGCCGTCCAGCTGGGAATCACGACAAGGCAACGAAAAAGCCGGTCATGAAGACCGGCCTTTCGTAGGGTCGGCGGACCACGTCCGCCGTGTGCGGGCATCAGGCAGACTGACACCCGCAAGCACAGGCGATCGGGATCACGCCGACGCGATATGCGCGCGCTTGACCACCACCGGCTGCGGCAAATCCTGCAATCCGGAACGCTGCACACCATCGGCGATGAGCACGCGGGCGGCATCCTGGATGCGCGCCTGGCCCGCCTCGAAGGCCGCCTGCAGCGACACGACCTGGTCGCCGCTCAGTCCTTCCCACAGCGCTTCGCGCGTGGCCACACAGGTCACCGTCTCGCCATCGACGAGCGCATCGAACAGCAGGCCCTCGTTGTTGATGGCGTACTCCTGTTTCGATTCAAACTTGATTTCCATCTGACAGCCCTCCGATTGCAATGAACAACAAAGCACACGCCGCAAGGCGTGGAAATCGTGCGGGGGGGCCGGCACGATTTCGTGGATCTGCGAGGCCCATTTTAACCACAGGTTGCCCCGGGTGTGCGATCCCCTTCGTCAATCCCGATCGCCCAGGGTTCCCGGCGAGGCGCGATCCCAGTCCCCGCCATGGTTTGCCGGCCACTCGCCGCACACGTATTTTTTTGTCAGGATGGTCCTGTTGGCCCGACTGAAGCCATGCCGGGGCCATACAGGCCCCGCTTTCCCACGGAGTGCGTCATGGGATTCAATCGACGGTTATTGCAAGGATTGGGCGTGCTGACGCTACTGGCGCAGGCCACGCATCCCGCAGCCGCGAGTGATTGCAGTGCGTTGCATGCCACGAGCCCGCCGCATACCGTGGCGGTCGTGGAGCTGTACACCTCGGAGGGCTGCAACAGCTGCCCGCCGGCAGACCGTTGGCTGTCGCGCACCGCGGCCGACCCGCAGCGCTGGATTCCGCTGGCGCTGCATGTCGACTACTGGAACGGCCCCGGCTGGAACGACCCGTTCAGCCGCGCAGCCTTCACCGAGCGACAGCGCGCGCTGGGCGATGCCACCCATGCCTCGACGATCTACACCCCGGAAGTGTTCGTCTCCGGACGCGAACTGCGCCGCTGGGCGGACCCGGCCGATTTCTCGCGCGCGATCGAAGCACGGAATGCCCGCCCGGCGCAGGCGGAGATCACCCTGGATGCGACCGCGGGCGGCACACAGCGCATGGCCCTGCAAACGCGCGCACGCTTCACGCTGCGCCCCCTCGCCAGCGCCGAGCCGGCGGTCGCATGGATCGCGCTGACGCAGAACGGCCTCGTCAGCCGCCCGAGCGGCGGCGAGAACGGCGGCGTGGAACTGCATCACGACCATGCCGTGCGGGAATGGATCGGTCCGATCCGGCTGAACGAACCGACCACGACCTGGCAAGGCGAGATTGCGCTGCCCGCCGGTGCGCGGCCGGCCGATGTGGGACTGGCCGCCCTCATCGAACGGCCCCACGACGCGGAAATCCTGCAGGCGATCGCCGCGCCGCTGTGCCGCTAGGCGGCACCCCGATCAGTGCGCCGCTTCGGAGCCCGGCACCGCCGCACGGTCCGGCGCATGCAGCAGCGACCGGCTGCGCGCATAGCCGAAATACACCAGCAGGCCGATCACCATCCAGACCACGAAGGCGATCCAGGTCAAGGCCTGCAGCTGGCTCATCAGGAACACGCACAGCACGACGGCCGCCGCCGGCACGAACGGCACGCCCGGGCAGCGGAAACCGCGCGGCAGGTCCGGGCGCTTGCGGCGCAGGACCAACACGGCGATCGCGATCAGCGAAAACGCCGCCAGCGTGCCGATGTTGATGAGCTCTGCCAGCACGTTCAGCGGCACGAAGGCCGCGATCAGCGCAAACACGATGCCGACCAGCCAGGTGTTGAAGAACGGCGTCGCATAGCGCGGGTGGATCCGCGACAGGCGCTTGGGCAGCAGGCCGTCGCGCGACATCGCGAAAATGACGCGGGTCTGCCCATAGCCCATCACCAGGATCACCGTCGTCATGCCGATGATGGCGCCCAGGTCCACAAACCCGGCCACCCACGTCTCGCCGCCCATCTGCAGCGCCAGCGACACCGGGTGGTCAACGCCGGCGAACTTGGTGTACGGCACGATGCCGGTCATGATGGCGGCCACCACCACGTAGAGGATCGTGCAGACGGCCAGCGAGCCGATGATGCCGATCGGCAGGTCGCGCTTGGGGTTACGCACCTCCTCCGCGGCGGCGGTCACCGCATCGAAGCCGATGAAGGCAAAGAACACGAGGGCCGCGGCACCGAACACGCCCGACATGCCGAACGGCATGAACGGCTGCCAGTTGGCCGGCTGCACGTGCCGCGCGCCGACGACGATGAACAGCAGCACCACCACCACCTTGATCGCCACCATGATGTTGTTGAACCGCACCGACTCGCGCACGCCGAGCGACAGCACCGCCGTGATGATCAGCATGATCAGCAGCGCCGGCAGGTTGAACAGCGTCTGCACGCCCGGAATCGCCCCCGGTGCGGCCGTCACCGCCACCGGCAGGTGCAGGCCGAAGCCCGCCATCAGCGACTGGAAATAGCCCGACCAGCCCACCGACACGGCCGAGGTCGCCAGGCCGTATTCGAGCATCAGGTCCCAGCCGATGATCCAGGCCACCAGTTCACCCAGCGTGGCATAGGCATAGGTATAGATCGAGCCCGACACGGGAATGGTCGAGGCGAATTCGGCGTAGCACAGCGCCGCAAACCCGCATGCCAGCGCCGCAACGACGAACGACAGCGTCAGCGCGGGCCCCGCGGTCAGCGCACCGGTGCCGGTCAGCACGAAGATGCCGGTGCCGATGATGGCGCCGACCCCCAGGAAGGTCAGGTCCAGCGGTCCGAGGACTTTCTTCAGACCGGTATCGCTCTGGCCGGTGCGGATCATGTGATCCAGGTTCTTGGTACGGAACAAACTCATCAAGGCGTCTCCTGTCTGCGCGCATGTCCGGAGTGTGACGGCATGCGCTGTCGCGCACGTGTGGCGCGCGGCGGCGGATTATGCAAAAAAGCGGGCATTTTACCCGTTGGCGACTGCCGCCCTTCTATCGCTCAATGCAGACGAAAACATAGGACAAATCGCACCGACTGGCGCGATTGGCAAGGCCGGCCCCCGCAGCCGGGTCAGGCGCCGGGCGGCGGGTCCTCGGCAAACAGCGCCTGCTGGCGCGCATGGGCATCCGTCTCATGCAGGCGCACGCCCACGCCGAGCAACCGCACCGGCATGCGCCGCCGCTCGAAACCCTGTGCCAGCAGCCGGTTGAAGACCGGCAGCGCCACCTGCGGATAGACGCACTCCACCGTGGTGCCGCGGAAATCCGCAAAGCGCAGCTTGACGAAGGTCTTGTGGATCATGTCGCCGGCTCGGGCCCGCTCCACGCGCGCGGCGAGCTGGTCGACCAGGATGGTCAGTTCGCGCTGGCAGTCGTCCAGCGTGCGCAGGTCGGTCGCATAGGTTTCCTCCACGCTCACCGACTTGCGGATCTGCGACGGCTGCACCTGGCGGTGATCGATCCCCCGGCACAGGTCATGCAGCCGGAAGCCGAAGCTGCCGAAATGCTGCTGCAGCCGGTCGGCGCCCCAGCCGCGCAGATCGCCACAGGTCTGCGCGCCCAGGCGCCGCAGCTTGGCGGCCGTCACCTTGCCCACGCCGAACAGGCGCTCGACCGGCAGGGCTGCCACGAAGGCATCCACCTGCTCCGGCCGGACCACGAACAGGCCATCGGGCTTGTTCCAGTCGCTGGCGATCTTGGCGATGAACTTGTTGGGCGCCACGCCCGCCGACACCGTAATGCCGATCTCCTCGTGCACGCGGCGGCGGATGTCCTCGGCGATGCGTGTGCCGCTGCCGGCCAGCATCGGGCTGTCGGTCACGTCCAGGTAGGCCTCGTCGAGCGAGAGCGGCTCCACCAGCGGCGTGTAGCCCTGGTAGATGGCGAAGATCTGCCGGGCGACCTGGCGGTACTTGTCCATCGCGGGCGGCACGATCAGCAGGTCGGGACAACGCTTGACCGCCTGCGCCATCGGCATCGCCGAGTGGATGCCGAACTTGCGCGCCTCGTAATTGCAGGTGGCGACCACGCCGCGCCGCTCGGGGCGCCCGCCCACGGCCAGCGGCCGCCCCACGAGTCGCGGATCGTCGCGCATCTCGATGGCCGCGTAGAAGCAGTCGCAGTCGCAATGGATGATCTTTCGCACGGCAGGCCGCCGCATCGGGCAGGCAGGCGTTCAGGAGGAACGCAAGCGTACCAGCTTCCGCGAGCCGTGCACGGCGCCGGGGCGGGCGGCGCCGCAACAGGACGTTTCGGTCATGCCGCAACGCAGCATGACCGGGCCGGCGCGATCAGCGATTGATGTCGCGCGACAGGCCGGCGAGCTCTTCGTTGAGCGCGCGCTGCTCGTCGCCGGACAGGCCGCCGTAGTGCTGGCTGGCCATGTCGCCGGCTTCCTGGCGGATGCGGCGCACGCGGTCGCGCAGGCCGTCGGCGCGGTACGGATCGATGTAGCCCTGCTGCTGGCGCACGTCGATGCGATGCGATTCCTCGGCGAGGCGCCCCTGGACCTGCTCGAAGCGGGCACGCGGATCCACCGGAGCGGGCGCCGGCGCCACGGGACGGGGTTGCGGCGGCGGCGCCACCACGCAACCGGCCATCGAGGCCACCAGCACAGCGCACAGGGTCAAGCGTGGAAGAATCGACATAGCAGGGCTCGGTTCGTTGACGTAAGAAGGCGCCGGTCGCGCGGGAAAAACTCGCGCTATCTTACAAACCGGCCATCGCAAAGCTGTGACGATTGGTAACAGCTCATTCAGGCACGATAGACCATCTCCGCCTCGGGTGGCTCGACCGGGGGCGGCACCTCGTCCGGCGACGGCAGGTCGGGCGGAATCCCCGGCGGCGCGGGCTCATCGGGCGGTGGTACGGTATGGAAGGGGCAGGCCCGGATGCCCGACCCGCTGGCTCGATACAAAGACATGGTTTTCCTCCCGGCAAAACGCATCGACAATCTAGACCGTAGTACGCGATTCCCATACCAACAAGGCACCGCCTCCGCTGCCATGCTCGACCTTCCGACTGCCCGCTTCCAAGAACATACCCTCGTGCGCATCGGCGACGACCGCACCGGTGGCTCCATGCTGCTGCTCGCGCCCGAAGCCGGTGGCCGGCTGGTGCGCTGGCGCCATCGCGGCGAAGACATTCTGTACTGGCCGAACCCAGCCGACTGGTCGATCCCCGCGAAGATCCGCGGCGGCAATCCGGTGCTGTTTCCGTTCATCGGCCGGCACTTCGTCGACGGCGAGCCGGGCCGCTGGCGCGATGCCGGCGGCCAGACCCATGCGCTGCCCCAGCACGGCTTCGCGCGCGACCTGCCGTTCGAAGTGGAGAGTGCCGACCGCTCACACATCGTCCTGCTGCTGCGCGACGGACCGCAGACGCGCACCGGCTATCCCTTCGCGTTCGAGTTCCGCGTCAGCTACCGGCTGCTCGAAGACGGGCTGGAAGCAACATTCGCCATCAAGCATGCCGCCGAAGGCGACACGCATGCGCCAATGCCCTTCTATGCCGGGCACCACTTCTATTTCGCGCTGCCCGCCGTGCTGCGCCACGCGACGACATTGCAGATGCCGCCCTCGCGGCTGTCGCGGCAGTTGGCGGACGGCAGCCTCGACACGCCCCAGCCCGGGCACACGCTCTACACGCTCGACAACCCCGCGCTGCAGGACCGCTACCACCTGCTCGACGCCGCGGGCGCGGCGGTGCTCGATATCCCGCCCTATCCCGACGCGCCCCTGGGCCGCCGCATCCGCATCGAAATCGACGGCGCACTGATGCCGTGGCACGCCATCACCACCTGGACGGAAAGCGCGACCTCCGACTTCTATTGCGTCGAACCGTGGATGGGCCTGCCCAACGCGATCCACCACGGCGAGGGCCTGCACCTACTGGAACCGGGCGATACGCGGCAAGCGACCTGCCGGCTGCGGGTCGTGCGCTGAGCCTCTTCTTGTTCGGGTCTGCTGCGCAGTGCCCTGGCGCACTTCGACCGCGCCCGCCGCTCGTCGCTGCCGCAAGCGGACAGCAGGCGCCAGGCCGCGTGACCACGCATCAGCGCAGTGGGTGCGAGGCCACCGTGCAGACAATAAAAAAACCCGCTTGGCTCAACACCAAGCGGGTTCTTTTCTATCTGGTCGGGGCGAGAGGATTTGAACCTCCGACCACCTGCACCCCATGCAGGTACGCTACCAGGCTGCGCTACGCCCCGAAGCATGAAAGTATAACAGAGTGATATCGCCCGTGACTAGTGGATCGCAGCAACCCTTACGATTTGCTCGCCTGCAGGATATCCAGCACCGCTTGCAGCGCGAGGCGCAATGCGGGCACGTCGATGGTGTCACTGCTGGCAGCCGCCACAGGTTCTGCAGTTGCGGCGACCATCTCGGCCGGTGCTTCAGGCGCTTCGGCCGGAGCACTGCTCCCACCATGCCGCAGCTCATCCAACCGATTGCGCGCGCCGTTGATCGTGAAGCCCTGCTCGTACAGCAGTTCGCGGATACGGCGGATCAGCAGCACCTCGTGGTGCTGGTAATAGCGCCGGTTGCCGCGCCGCTTGACCGGCTTGAGCTGCGTGAACTCCTGCTCCCAATAGCGCAGCACGTGCGGCTTCACCGCGCACAGATCGCTCACCTCACCGATGGTGAAGTAGCGCTTGGCAGGAATCGGCGGCAGATTGACCCGCTCCGTATGCTTATCGGTGACCATGGTGGCGCAAGCGAAGACGCGAAATTACGCAGCGCTGGCGGGCATCGGCTCGACGCGTTCCTCGACGAGCGCCTTGAGCTTCTGGCTCGCGTGGAAGGTGACGACGCGGCGCGCCGTGATGGGAATGATCTCGCCGGTCTTGGGATTGCGCCCCGGACGCTGCGGCTTGTCGCGCAGCTGGAAGTTGCCGAAGCCGGACAGCTTGACGCTGTCGCCCTGTTCGAGCGCCTCGCGAATCACGTCGAAAAAAGCTTCGACCATGTCCTTCGATTCACGCTTGTTCAGGCCGACCTGCTCGAACAGCATCTCGGCAAGCTCGGCCTTAGTCAGCGTCGGCACGTCCTGGCCGCGCGCGGCATCGCGCGCATCGGCCAGGGCCGCCGAGGAAGAACCGAGCGCGTCGCCCAGCGAGGCCGCCAGCGAGGATGCGTGTTGATCGTTCATAGGATTCGCTTGCGTGGTCGATCCGAATGCGGAGGTTCGTTCGAGCGGTCTGAGCGCGGTGCGGACGTCAGGCACGCAGACGCGCGCCGAATGCATCGCCGGCCGCACGAATCAACTGCTGCGTGGCGGCCTCGACGAGATCGTCCTGAAGGGTGCTGTCAGTATCTTGCAACGTAATCCTGAAGGCAAGGCTTTTCTCCTGCGCCCCAATCGCGGCCGTCGCGGCCTTCGGACGGAACTCATCGAACAGCACGACACCCTGCAGATAGCGCTGCCATGGCATACCGACCGCCGCCTTCTCGAACGCATCGACGAGGTCCTGCACGACCACATCCTGGCGCACGACCAGCGCGATGTCGCGCGTCACCGCCGGCACGCGCGGCACTTCGCGATAGGCCGGCAGACCGACGGCCGTGATGGCGTCCAGGTCCAGCTCCCACACCACCGGCGCGGTGGGCAACTCGTACTTCTGCAGCCAGCGCGGATGCAGCTCACCGATCCAGCCGATGGCACGGCCGTCCAGCACCACGCGGGCAGCGCGGCCCGGATGCAGCGCCGGATGCTCGGCACGCTCGAAGCGCGCCTGCAGCGGCCACAGCAGCGACTCGACATCGCCCTTCACATCGAAGAAGTCGACGGCGCGCGCCGGCACGCCCCACTGCTCTTCCGCGGCCGGGCCGTAGGCAATGCCGCCCACCCGCATCGGCTGCGCATAGCCCGCCACGGACAAGCCACCGTCGGCCACCTCCGCATCGCGGCGGAACACGCGGCCCACCTCGAACAGGCGCACGCGCGAAGCCTTGCGGTTCAGGTTGTAGCGCACCTTGTCGAGCAAGCCGCCGATCAGTGTGCTGCGCATCACCGAATACTGGCTGGCGATCGGGTTCAGCAGCGGGATAGGCTGCGTGTTGCCGGCAAAGTCGGCTTCCCATTCGGTCTCGACGAAGGCGAAGTTCACGACCTCGTGGTAATCGCGTGCGGCCACGGCATGACGCACGTCGTGCATCGTGCGGCGCGCCTCGTTGGTCGGGCGCATCGCGTTTTCAGCAACCGGCGGCTTGGCCGGGATCTGCTCGAAACCGTAGATGCGGGCGACCTCTTCGATCAGGTCTTCCTCGATCTCGAGGTCGAAGCGGTACGACGGCGGCTCGACCACGAACACATCGCCGTCCACGATGAACGTGAGACCGAGGCGCTTGAACACATCCGCCACGACATCGTGCGACAGCGGAATACCGAGCACACGCGCGGCACGCGCCACGCGCATGCGCACCGGCTCGCGCTTGGGCAGATTGACGATCTGGTCGTCGATCGGGCCGGCTTGGCCGCCGCAGATGTCGAGGATCAGCGCGCTAATGCGCTCGATGTGCTCGACGATGGTCGCGTAGTCGACGCCGCGCTCGAAGCGGTGGCCGGCGTCGGTCGAGAAGTTGTAGCGGCGCGCACGACCCTGGATGGCGGCGGGCCACCAGAATGCGGCTTCGACGTAGATGTTTTGCGTGTCGAGCGTGACGGCGGTCTTGTCGCCGCCCATGATGCCGGCCAGGCTTTCGATAGCCTGCTCGTCCGAGATCACGCCGACCTTGTCATCGACGGTGACGGTGTCGCCGTTCAGCAGCTTCAGCTGCTCGCCGGGCTTGCCCCAGCGCACCGTCAGGCCGCCATGGATCTTGTCCAGGTCGAACACGTGCGACGGACGGCCCAGCTCCAGCATCACATAGTTGGAGATATCGACCAGCGCCGACACGCTGCGCATGCCCGCACGCTCGATGCGCGACACCATCCAGGCCGGCGTCTTCGCGCGCGCATTGACGCCGCGGATAATGCGACCCGCGAAGCGGCCGCACAGGTCCGGCGCGTCCACCTTGACCGGCAGCTTGTCGGAGAGCGTCACCGCCACCGGCGCCATCGTCGGCAGCGTGATCGGCGCGCCCGTCAGCGCGGACACCTCGCGCGCCACGCCGTGGATCGACAGGCAGTCCGCCTTGTTGGGCGTGAGCTTGATGACGAAGATCTGGTCGTCCAGATCCAGCACCTTGCGGATGTCCGCGCCCACCGGCGTGTCTTCCGGCAGGATCAGCAGGCCGCCGTGGTCTTCCGACAGCTTCAGTTCGCGCGCCGAGCACAGCATGCCGTAGCTCTCCACGCCGCGCAGCTTGCCGATCTTGATCTTGAACGGCTTGCCGTCGTCGCCCGGCGGCAGCTCGGCGCCCACCATCGCGCACGGCACCTTGATGCCCACCGACACATTCGGCGCGCCGCAGACGATCTGCAGCAGTTCGCCCGTGCCCGCGTCGACCTTGCAGACGTTCAGGCGATCGGCGTCCGGGTGCTTGTTCACCTCGACCACGTGGCCGACAACGATCTGCGAGAACGGCGGCGCGACAGGGTCGACCTCTTCCACCTCGAGACCGGCCATCGTCAGGCGATGGGAGAGCTCAGCGGTGGCGATCGGCGGATTGACGAAACTGCGAAGCCAGGATTCCGGAAATTGCATGGCGCGACAGAAAAAGGAATTCGGTGAACAGGGAAACGGCGAACCCGCGGACGACAGGCGCCCGCGTTACGCGAACTGGCGCAGGAAGCGCACGTCGCCCTCGAAGAACAGGCGCAGGTCGTTGATGCCGTAGCGCAGCATGGTCAGGCGCTCCAGGCCCGAGCCGAACGCGAAGCCAATGTAGCGCTCCGGATCGAGGCCCATGTTGCGCACCACGGTCGGGTGCACCTGGCCGGAACCGGAAATCTCCAGCCACCTGCCGTTGCCGAAGGCCATGTCGATCTCGGCCGACGGTTCGGTGAACGGGAAGTACGACGGACGGAAGCGCACCTGGATATCGTCGCTCTCGAAGAACTTGCGCAGGAAGTCGGTGTAGACGCCCTTGAGATCGGCGAAGCTGATGTTGTCCGCGATCCAGAGGCCTTCGACCTGGTGGAACATCGGCGAGTGCGTGGCATCGCTGTCGACGCGATAGGTGCGGCCCGGTGCGATCACCTTGATCGGCGGGATGCGATCGAGGTGCTTGTATTTCTCGACGTGCATGCGGGCATAGCGCACCTGCATCGGGCTGGTGTGCGTGCGCAGCAGCAGGAGTTTGTCGTCGCTGTCACGGCCGTCGATGTAGAAGGTGTCCTGCATCGAGCGCGCCGGATGGTTGTCCGGGTTGTTCAGCGCCGTGAAGTTCATCCAGTCGGTTTCGATCTCTGGGCCATCGGCCACATCGAAGCCGATCGAGCCGAAGATCTGGGCGACGCGCTCCCAGGTGTTCATCACCGGGTGCAGGCTGCCCTCGGCCACCTCGCGGCCGGGCAGCGTCACGTCGATCGCCTCGGCAGCCAGGCGCGCGTTCATCAGCGCGTCGGCCAGCGCCTGACGGCGGTCGTTCAGGGCCGCTTCGACGCGGCTCTTGGCCAGGTTGATGCGCGCGCCTTCCGACTTGCGCGTCTCCGGATCGAGCTTGCCCAGTCCCTTGAGCAAGTCAGTCAGCACGCCGGCCTTGCCGAGAAAGCGCGCCTTCTCGTTTTCCAGCGAGGCGTTGTCCTCCACAGAGGCAAACGCAGATTGGGCATCGGCGACGACTTGGTCCAGATCCAGTGACATGGGAAGGCGAGCGTGAGAATTCGGGAATTCGGAATAAAAAACGGGGCTCGGTGAGAGCCCCGTCAGGGTGATCGGCCGACAAACCGCGGAACGGACTAACCGGCCAATCAGACTCAGGCGACGTTGGCTTTCACCTGGTTCACGATGGCGGCAAACGCCACCTTGTCGTGAATGGCCATGTCCGACAGCACCTTGCGGTCCAGTTCGATGGACGCCTTCTTCAGGCCGTTCATGAACTTGCTGTACGACAGACCGTGCTCGCGCGCACCTGCGTTGATACGTGCAATCCAGAGGGCGCGGAACACGCGCTTCTTGTTGCGACGATCGCGGTAGGCGTACTGGCCAGCACGCATGACCGCCTGCTTGGCGATGCGATAGACGTTATTGCGACGGCCGCGGTAACCCTTGGCAGCGTCGATGACTTTCTTGTGACGGGCCCGCGCTGTGACCCCACGTTTAACTCGAGGCATGGAACTCTCCTTTCGTAGTTAGGGGTTAGGCGTACGGCATCATTGCGCGAACGGACTTCAGGTTCGTCTCATGGACGCCCTCGGTACCGCGCAGCTGACGCTTGTTCTTGGTGGTCTTCTTGGTCAGGATGTGACGCTTGAAGGCTTGGCCACGTTTGATCGTGCCACCAGGACGGGCAGTAAAGCGCTTGGAGGCGCTTTTCTTCGTCTTCATCTTCGGCATGGAACAACTCCGTTTTTGACATGAAGCCAGGTGGACGGCTGACGCCGACACTTGCAAGACCCGGATCCACTTGT
The DNA here is from genome assembly GCF_024925465.1 of Ralstonia pseudosolanacearum. Lineage (NCBI taxonomy): Bacteria > Pseudomonadati > Pseudomonadota > Betaproteobacteria > Burkholderiales > Burkholderiaceae > Ralstonia > Ralstonia pseudosolanacearum. The sequence continues at coordinate 2,326,453 of NZ_CP103852.1, forward strand.
TGTGTCGCGGCAGGCGATGAAACCCGCCGCGCTTTCCGACTTCGCATGCCGCCGACGCGCGACAACTTGCTTCCGTCCGAAACTGCTAGCGCATGGCCAGAATCCTCCGACCACCGCCCTGTTACTTCTTTTTCTTCGGCATCAACATCATCACCATCTGGCGGCCTTCCATCTTCGGCATCTGCTCGACCTGGGCGTACTCTTCCAGATCGACCTTCAGACGCTCCAGCATGCGTGCGCCGATTTCCTGGTGGGCCATTTCGCGTCCGCGGAAACGCAGCGTGATCTTGGCGCGATCGCCTTCGTCCAGGAAGCGCTTGAGATTGCGCAGCTTGACCTCGTAGTCGCCGTCGTCGGTACCAGGGCGGAATTTCACTTCCTTCACCTGGATGACCTTCTGCTTCAGCTTGGCCTCGTGGGCCTTCTTCTGTTCCTGATACTTGAACTTGCCATAGTCCATCAGGCGGCAGACAGGCGGCTGCGCGGTCGGCGCGATCTCGACCAGGTCGACGTCCTTCTCTTCTGCCAGACGCAGTGCGTCGAACAGTTTGACGATGCCGAGCTGTTCCCCTTCAACCCCGGTCAGCCGGATTTCCGGCGCGGTGATCTCGCGGTTGATGCGGTGAGATTTCTCAGTAGCGATGTTGAATGTCCTCAAAGAAGCAAAAAACAAGCCGTGCCCAGCTCATGACTTGTTGGCGAAATCGTTCTGCAGTCGCTCAACGAACGTGGATACCGGCATCGAGCCGAGATCGACGTTGCCACGGGCACGCACGGCCACCTGATTTCCGTCGCGCTCCTTATCGCCCACCACAACGAGGTAGGGGACCTTCTGCAAGGAGTGCTCGCGGATTTTATACGTAATTTTCTCGTTCCGCAAATCGGCGGAAGCCCTAAACCCTTGTTTTTGCAGGGATTGCGCAACGGATTCCGCATATTCGGCGTGGGCATCGGCAATGCTCATGACCACCACCTGCTCCGGCGCCAGCCACAGCGGCAGTGCGCCGGCATGGTTTTCCAGCAAAATACCCAGGAAGCGCTCGAACGAGCCCAGGATGGCGCGGTGGAGCATGACCGGGCGCTTGCGGCTGTTGTCTTCCGCGACGTACTCGGCATCCAGGCGCTCGGGCAGCACCAGGTCGAGCTGCAGCGTGCCGCACTGCCACGAGCGGCCAATGGCGTCCTTGATGTGGTACTCGACCTTCGGGCCGTAGAAAGCGCCCTCGCCCGGCAGCTCTTCCCATTCGACGCCGCAGGCGCGCAGCGCCGTGCGCAGGCCATCCTCGGCGTGATCCCAGATGTCGTCCGAGCCGGCCCGCTTGTCCGGACGCAGCGCCAGCTTGACGGCGACGTTCTCGAAGCCGAAGTCCTCGTAGACGCTGAAGGCCAGGTCGTTGAAGTCCTTGGCCTCGGCCATGATCTGGCCTTCCGTGCAGAAGATGTGTGCATCATCCTGCACAAACCCGCGCACGCGCATCAGGCCATGCAGCGCGCCGGACGGCTCATTGCGATGGCACGCGCCGAACTCGGCCAGGCGCAGCGGCAGGTCGCGATACGAGCGCAGGCCGTGGTTGAAAATCTGCACATGGCCGGGACAGTTCATCGGTTTGATCGCGTATTCGCGCTTCTCCGACTCCGTCACGAACATGTTCTCTTTGTAGTTCTCCCAGTGGCCGGAGCGCTCCCACAGGCCGCGATCCATCACCTGCGGCGTACGGACTTCGCTGTAGCCGGCACCAGCCAGGCGGCCGCGCATGTATTGCTCGACGGCCTGCCAGATCTGCCAGCCCTTCGGGTGCCAGAACACCATGCCGGGCGCCTCTTCCTGCAGATGGAACAGGTCGAGCACCTTGCCGAGCTTGCGGTGGTCGCGCTTCTCGGCTTCTTCCAGCATGTGCAGGTAGGCTTCCTGGTCTTCCTTCTTGGCCCAGGCCGTGCCGTAGATGCGCTGGAGCATCTCGTTGTTGGAGTCGCCGCGCCAGTAGGCGCCGGCCACCTTCATCAGCTTGAAGACCTTGAGCTTGCCCGTGGACGGCACGTGCGGGCCACGACACAAGTCGACGAAATTGCCTTCGCGGTACAGGCCGATTTCCTGGTCTTGCGGAATCGAGGCGATGATCTCCGCCTTGTACTTCTCGCCCATGCCCTCGAACAGCTTGACGGCGTCGTCACGGCTCCAGACTTCGCGCGTGACCTTTTCGTCCTTCTTCGCGAGTTCGGCCATCCGCTTCTCGATGGCGACGAGGTCTTCCGGCGTGAAGGGGCGCTTGTAGGCGAAGTCGTAGTAGAACCCGTTTTCGATGACCGGGCCGATCGTGACCTGGGCCTCCGGGTACAGCTCCTTGACGGCATAGGCCAGCAAGTGCGCCGTCGAGTGGCGAATCACGTCGAGACCATCTACATCCTTGTCCGTGACGATGGCCAGGTCGACGCTCTGCTCGATCCTGAAGCTCGTGTCGACCAGTTGCCCGTCAATGCGGCCGGCCAGCGCGGCCTTGGCCAAGCCCGCGCCGATGCTCTGCGCCACTTCGGCCACCGTCACCGGGCCGGGAAACTCGCGCCGGGAACCGTCCGGCAACGTAATCGCGATCATGCTTGCTCCTGTGGAGGCTCCGTCGCGCGGGTGCGTATGCGCGGCGGTTATCATTCTGTCGTGCGCCGCACCGGGTAGGTGCGGCAGTTTGTCGGGCCGGATGCTTCGAAGCGATTTCAGCCGGATCGCCACGCGCAACACAAAACGCGGACGAAAAAAAACGCGGCCAAGGCCGCGTTTTCATTTGCGCTGAACTGCCGCTTGGGCAGACCGCAAAGGGCGAAACCGCACCTTGACTACTGTCGCTCCGAAGCGGTGGTAGTTCGCGGTGCCTGAATCATGTTTCGCCTTATATGCAGTTGTACGGGACGCAACCCGAAGGATGACGGCTTGGACACCCTACCCGACGCGTCCTGCTAAATGCGTTGGTAGGCTCGATTGGACTCGAACCAACGACCCCCACCATGTCAAGGTGGTGCTCTAACCAGCTGAGCTACGAGCCTGCCGAAAGACGAAACTATACCATCACTTTCGCCGCGCTGACAATACCCCAGTAACTTCCTCGATTAATATCAGCGCCCGTTGCAATTGTGTCGCTTCTGATACCTCGGCCGTGAACTGCATCTTGGCGACGCCCTTGCTCGACAGCGTGCGCACGCCGGTCACGTTGATCTTCTCGCGCGAGAGAATTTCCGAGATGTCGCGCAGCAGCCCCTGGCGGTCCAGCGCCTCGACGTGGATATCGACCGGATAGACCGCCTCGCCGCGGTTGCCCCACTCGGTCTGGATCACGCGGCCCGGCGCGCGCGCCGCCAGTTGCTGGAACGTCGCGCAATTCTGCCGGTGGATCGACACGCCGCGCCCGCGGGTCACGAAACCGACGATCGCGTCCGGCGGCGCGGGCTTGCAGCAGCGCGACATCTGCGTGAGCAGCGAATCGACCCCCACCACCAGCACGCCGCTCTTGGCGCCGCGGGCCACGCTGGTGGCGCGGCTCTTCTTGGTGATCAACACCTCGTCGTCGGCCGGCGCGGGCGGTGCGCCATCCGTGCGCAGCACCGCCTCGACGTGGCGCAGGCTGAACTCATCCTTGGCCACCATGGCGTACAGCTCGTCCGGCGTCTTGAAGCCCAGCTTGGCGGCGAGCTCCTCCAGGTTGACGGCGGTCTTGCCTTCGCGCTGCAGGGTCTTGTCGATCAGGATACGGCCCTGGGCGAGCGTTTCCTCCAGCTCCAGCGCGTTGAACCACGCGCGCACCTTGGCACGCGCCCGATTGCTCGCCAGATAGTGCAGCTCGGGGTTGAGCCAGTCGCGCGACGGCCCACCCTGCTTGACGGTGACGATCTCGACCGTCTGCCCGTTCTTGAGCGACGTGTTCAGCGGCACCATCGTGCCGTCGACGCGCGCGCCGCGGCACCGGTGGCCGAGATCGCTGTGCAGGTAGTACGCGAAATCGACCGCCGTGGCGCCCTGCGGCAGCGCGATCACGCGCGCCTGCGGCGTCAGCACGTAAATGTGGTCATCGAGCTCGGTATGCTTGAGCTGCTCCCACGGCGAGTCTTCCTGGGCGACGGTGTGCTCGGCATCGTCCTTCCAGGCCAGCAGCTGGCGCAGCCAGGCGATCTTCTCGTCGTAGCGCTCGCTGGCGGAGAACTGGCCGGCGTAGCCCTTGCTGCCGGCCTCCTTGTAGCGCCAGTGCGCGGCCACGCCGTATTCGGCGAAGTGGTGCATTTCGCGCGTGCGGATCTGCACCTCCAGCGCGCGGCCGTCGTCGCCGATCACCACCGTGTGCAGCGACTTGTAGCCATTGGTCTTGGGACGCGAGATGTAGTCGTCGAACTCCTTCGGGATCGGCTGCCACATGTGGTGCACGAAGCCGAGCACGGTGTAGCAGTCCTTGATGTCGTCGACGATGACGCGGAAGGCGCGCACGTCGTACAGATCGGCGAAGTCGAGCTCCTTGCCGCGCATCTTCCGCCAGATGCTGTAGATGTGCTTGGGGCGGCCGCTGACCTCGGCGTGGATGCCCGCGTCGCGCAGCGTCTGCTGCAGCCTGGCGATTGCCTCGCCGATGAACTTCTCGCGCTCGATGCGCTTTTCGTCCAGCAGGCGCGCGATGCGCTTGTAGGTATCGGGGTCTTCGAAGCGGAAGCCCAGGTCTTCGAGCTCCCACTTCAACTGCCAGATGCCGAGCCGGTTGGCGAGCGGCGCGTAGATGTCGAGCGTCTCGCGCGCCATGCCTTCGGGGGCGGGCAACTTGTTCTGGGCCAGCCAGCGCAGCGACTGCAGCCGCGACGCCAGGCGGATCAGTACCACGCGGATATCCTGCGCGAAGGCCAGCAGCATCTTGCGCAGCGCCTCGACCTGGGCGCGGCGCGCCTCGGCTTCGTTCTTGCGGGTGACGCCCGCCTCGGCCGGGCTGACCATGCCGGCGATCGCGCCGATACGCAGCAGTTGCCGCACGTCGTGCACCAGCCGGGCCACCTCGTCGCCGAACGCCGGCTCGATCGCCCGCTCGTTGTCGGTGGCCAGGATGGGCAGCAGGAACAGCGCCGCCGCCTGCAGCGACGGCGCGTCGACGCGCAGCCCCTCGAGAATCGCCACCGTGCCGCGCGCATGCGACATCAGCGGCTCGCCGGTCAGCGTCTGGTGGTCGCCGGCATGGTCGGCCAGGCATTCGAGCGCGCGCGCGACGGCCGCCTCGCGCGCCGCCTTGTCGGCTGGCGCCCCGGCGCCCCCTGCCGGACGGTCGGTCTTGCTGTTCATAGTGCGTCTTGCAAACGGATGCGGATCAGCCCTTGCGCGCCGCCGTCACGACGATCTCGATGCGGTACTGGGGATTGGCCAGCGCGGCCTCCACGGTGGCGCGCGGCGGCGCGTTGCCCGGCGCGACCCACTGGTCCCAGACCACGTTCATCGCACCGATCTCGGCGATGTCCTTCAGGAAGATCTGGCACATCAGGATGCGCGTCTTGTCGCTGCCGTTGGCGGCCAGCACGCGGTCGATGGTGGCGAGCACCTCGGCGGTTTGCGCGGCGATGTCACCGTCCAGGGTGGTTTCCGGCACCTGGCCGGCGACATAGACCACGCCGTTGTAGACCGCCGCGTCGGAGTAGCGATGTTCGACGTTGTAACGCTTCAGTTCAGTGCTCATCTTGAAAATCGGGAGAATCGATCGGGTCGTCATTGACCGAGAAAGAATTGGCGCGCGATCGCGACCTGGTCGGGCTGCACGAAGGTCGGCGCGTGGCCTACATCGGGAATCTCGACCGTGCGCACATGCTGGCCGCGCTGCCGCATGGCCTCGAGGGTCTCGCGCGTGAGCAGGTCGGACTGCGCGCCGCGCACCACCAGCACCTCGCCGGGATTCGCCCCGAACAGGTTCCAGAGCTGGCTCTCGCCGGCTTCGATCAGTTCCGGCGTGGCGTTCTTGAACGGCTCGGCCAGGCGCAGATCATAGTGCAGGATCCATTCGCCGCCCTGCGGCTTGAGGATGGCGGTATTCAGCGCGCGCCACTGCTCGGGCGTGTGCGGGCCGAACGACGCGCTGATCGTCTTCAGGTACGCCAGCCCCTCGTCGAAGGTCTTGAAGCGGACGTCCAACCCCACGTACGCGCCGATGCGCGACAGCGAGGTCTGCGTCACGCGCGGGCCGACATCGTTGATCAGCAGCTTGCGGATCGGCGACTTCGGCAGACCAGCCAGGCTCATGCCGATCAGGCCGCCCATCGAGGTGCCGAACCAGTCCACCGATTCCACGTTGAGCCGAGCCAGCAGCGTCACCATGTCGGCCACGTATTGCGGGATCACGTAGCCCCGCGGATCGGCCAGCCAGTCGGAGCGGCCGCGCCCGACCACGTCGGGGCAGACCACGCGATAGTCGTTGCACAGCGCCTGGGCCAGCACGTCGAAGTCGCGGCCGGTACGCGTCAGGCCGTGCACGCAGACCAGCACGCGCGGGTTCTGCGGGTCGCCCCATTCGTGGTAGGCCATCCGGTGCAGGCCTGACTGGCTCAGGCACTGCACGGACGCGAGACGCGGCGAAACGGGCATGAACGACTCCTGCGCTTGATGACAGAGGGGAAAAACCGAAGCCCGATTGTACGCCGTGCCCAGCGCGATGCGCCCGCGCACCGGGCCGCGCGCCGGCAACAAAAAAGGCCTCGCAACCGCGAGGCCTGTTCGCCGATGACAAGGCGCCTTACTGCGCGACCCAGCCGCCGTCCATGCTCCACGCCACGCCGCGCACCTGCTCGGCGGCCTCGCTGCACAGGAACACCGCCAGCGCGCCGAGCTGCTCGGGCGAGACGAATTCGCCGGAGGGCTGCTTCTCCATCAGCAGCTCCTTCTTGGCCTGCAGGACGGGAATGCCCTCTTTCTCGGCGCGCGCGTCGATCTGCTTCTGCACCAGCGGCGTCAGCACCCAGCCCGGGCAGATCGCGTTGACGGTGACGCCGGTCTGCGCGGTCTCCACCGCCGCCGCCTTGGTCAGGCCGACGATGCCGTGCTTGGCCGCCACGTAGGCCGACTTCTGCGCCGACGCCACCAGCCCGTGCGCGGAGGCGATGTTGACGATGCGGCCCCAGTTCTTGCGCTTCATGCCCGGCACCGCGAGCCGCGTGGTGTGGAACGCCGACGACAGGTTGATGGCGAGGATGGCGTCCCAGCGCTCGGCCGGGAAGTCTTCCACGTTGGCCACGTACTGGATGCCGGCGTTGTTGACGAGGATGTCCACGCCGCCGAATTCGGCATCGGCGTAGGCGAACATCGCCTCGATCTCGGCGGGCTTGCTCATGTCGGCGCCGTGGTAGCCGACGCGGACGGCATCCTTGCCGGCCCCGGCGATCCGGGCCTTGGGCCCGTCCACGTCACCAAAGCCGTTCATGACGATGTTGGCGCCCTGCGCCGCGAGCGCGCAGGCGATGCCCAGGCCGATGCCGCTGGTGGAGCCGGTCACCAGGGCGGTTTTTCCTTGTAGCATGACGTTCTCCGGTTTACAGCAGGTTGACGCCCGTCTTCGACTGGATGTCCTCGCGCGAGACACCCGGTGCGGCTTCCACCAGCTTCAGGCCATGCTCGGTCACGTCGATCACGCCCAGGTCAGTGATGATGCGGTCGACCACGCCCACGCCCGTCAGCGGCAGCGTGCAGTTGGGCAGGATCTTCAGGTCTTCGGTGCCGTCCTTCTTCTTGGCGGTGTGCTCCATCAGCACGATCACGCGCTTGACGCCCGCGACCAGGTCCATCGCGCCGCCCATGCCCTTGACCATCTTGCCCGGGATCATCCAGTTGGCCAGATCGCCCGTCTCGCTGATCTGCATCGCGCCCAGGATGGCCAGGTTGATGTGCCCGCCGCGGATCATGGCAAACGAATCCGCCGAGGAGAAGATCGACGAGCCCGGCAGCGTCGTCACGGTCTGCTTGCCAGCGTTGATCATGTCGGGATCGACCTCGTCGTCGGTCGGGAACGGGCCGATGCCGAGCAGGCCGTTCTCCGACTGCAGCCACACCTCCATGCCGTCCGGCACGTGGTTGGCGACCAGCGTCGGCAGGCCGATGCCCAGGTTCACATAGAAGCCGTCCTGCAGCTCCCTGGCTGCGCGCGCAGCCATTTCATCACGCGTCCATGCCATGTTCGGTCTCCTGATCGTCCTGGTTAGTTGGCGCGCACGGTGCGCTGCTCGATGCGTTTTTCCGGATGGGCGTTCAGCACGATGCGCTGCACGAACACGCCCGGGGTGTGGACCTCGTCCGGGTCGAACGTGCCGGTCTCGACGATCTCTTCGACTTCAACGATGGTGATGCGGCCGGCCATGGCGCACATCGGGTTGAAGTTGCGCGCGGTGCGGTGGTACTTCAGGTTGCCGGACTTGTCGGCCTTCCACGCCTTGACCAGGGCCACGTCGGCGATCAGGGAGCGCTCCATGACGTACTGCTCGCCGTCGAATTCGCGCACCTCCTTGCCGTCGGCCACCACGGTGCCGACGCCGGTGCGGGTGAAGAATGCCGGGATGCCGGCGCCGCCGGCGCGCAGCTTCTCGGCCAGCGTGCCTTGCGGGGTGAATTCCAGCTCGAGCTCGCCGGACAAGTATTGGCGCTCGAACTCCTTGTTCTCGCCCACGTAGGACGAAATCATCTTCTTGATCTGGCGGGTTTCCAGCAGCCGCCCCAGGCCGAAGCCGTCGACGCCGGCGTTGTTGGAAATGCAGGTGAGCCCCTTGGCGCCGGAATCGCGCAGCGCGCCGATCAGCGCCTCCGGGATGCCGCACAGGCCGAAGCCGCCCACGGCGATGGTCTGGCCGTCCTTCACGATGCCCGCGAGCGCCTCGGCGGCGCTGGCGTAGATTTTGTTCATGCGTGCTCCTTCCTTGGTGATCCAACGAATCCGGCGGGGTTTTGACCGGGCGCACAGACGGGCTTGCGCGGCGCGGTGCCGGAAAATTGTAACGGTACAATCCGCCGAGAATACGCAAGCGCTGCGCGACGCAGCAATACGTAGGACTACATATGCCCGCTCTCGACTACCAGACCGCGTTCCAGCTTGCTCCGGTCGGCATGGTGATGTCGCGCGAACGTGTCATGGTCGACGTCAACGAAGAGGCCGCGCGCATCTTCGGCCATCCGCGCACGGCGATGATCGGGCAGTCGTTCGAGCTGCTCTATCCCACCCACGACGAATACGAGCGCACCGGCGCGCGCATCGTGCCGATCATGAACGCGCGCGGCAGCTATTCCGACGAACGCATCATGAAGCGCGCCAACGGCGAGCTGTTCTGGTGCCATGTCACCGGCCGCGCGCTGGACCGCACCCGGCCGCTGGGCGAAGGCATCTGGACGTTCGAGGATCTGTCGGCGCACCGGCCGGTGACGGCGGCCCTGACGCCGCGCGAGCGCGACATCGCCGCGCAGCTGGTGGAGGGCAAGACCAGCAAGCAGATCGGCAAGCAGCTGGACATCAGCCCGCGCACGGTGGAGATCTATCGCGCGCGGCTGATGAAGAAGTACGCCGCCAGCACCTCGCTGGAGCTGGTGCAGCGGCTGATGGGGCACTGAGGCGGCGCGGGCCGCGTCAGACCATGCCGTCGTCGGCGTTGATGATGGCGCCGTTGATGAAATCCGACTGGTCGGAAGCCAGCAGCAGGATCAGGCCGTCGAGGTCCTGCGGCTTGCCGACACGCTTGCGCGGCAGCATCTGCACCAGCTTCTGGCCGGCCTCGGTTTCCCAGTGGTGATGGTTGATCTCGGTGTCGATGTAGCCGGGGCAGATGGCGTTGGTGTTGATGCCGTGGCGGCCCCATTCCAGCGCCATGGCGCGGGTCATGTGCACCACGGCGGCCTTGCTCATGCAGTAGATGCCGATCTGCGACAGCACCTTCAGCCCCGCCACCGAGGCGATGTTGATGATGCGCGACTGCGGCAGCGGCGAGCCGTTCTTCTCCGCCCCCCTGGCCCGCGCGATCATGCGCTTGGCGGTTTCCTGCGCGACAAAGAAGGCGCCGCGCGTGTTGGTGTCGAAGACGAAATCGAAATCGTCCGGCGTTACGTCGACCATGCGCTGCGTGGTCGAGACGCCCGAGTTGTTGACCAGGATATCGATGGTGCCCGCCTCGGTCTCGGCGTGGGCGATGGCCGCGCGGATGCTGTCGGGATCGGTCACGTCCAGCCGCACCACGTGGGCGCTGCCCCCCTTCGATTCGATATCGGCGCGCAGTTCCTTGAGCCGCTCGACCCGGCGGGAAGCCAGCACCACCTTGGCGCCCGCTGCCGCCAGCACATGCGCGAAACGCGCCCCCAGGCCGCTGGACGCGCCGGTGATCAGCGCGACCTTGCCTTCCAGATTGATCGACAAACCCATGATGCGTGGTCCCTGTGAGTTGTAATGACGCGCCGGACCGTTCGCGCTCGGCCCGGCAGGTGAAGCGGGCGCGGCTTGGAAAAATCGAACGACCGTTCAAGAATTTCGCTTGCCGCATCCGGGCGCGTCCCCGACAATGCCGGAAATTCTAATGCAGCGATCCGCTATACCAATAAGCAAACGCCCTACAAGCGAAGAGGCATCATGAACCAGCAGCAGCTCCTCGAACAGTACGGTCCCCGCGAATCCATGGAGTACGACGTCGTGATCGTCGGCGGCGGGCCGGCTGGCCTGGCGACCGCGATCCGCATCAAGCAGCGCGCGGCCGAGACCGGCAAGGACGTTTCCGTGGTCGTGCTCGAGAAAGGCTCCGAGCCCGGCGCGCACATTCTCTCGGGCGCGGTGATGGACCCGCGCGCGATCGACGAACTGCTGCCCGACTGGAAGGCACAGGGCGCCCCGCTCAACCAGCCCGTCACCGGCGACGATGTGCTGTTCCTGAGCGAGACCGGCGCCACGCGCACCCCCGACTGGCTGGTGCCGCGCAACCTGCACAACGAAGGCTGCTACGTCATCTCGCTGTCCAACGTCGTCAAATGGCTGGCGACGCAGGCCGAGGGCCTGGGCGTGGAGATCTTCCCCGGCTTTGCCGCCGCGGACGTGCTCTACGACGACCAGGGCGCCGTGCGCGGCGTGGCCACCGGCAACATGGGGGTCGGCAAGGACGGCGAGCCGACCGACCACTTCCAGCTCGGCATGGAGCTGCTGGGCAAGTACACCATCTTCGCCGAAGGCGCGCGCGGCCATCTGGGCCGGCAGTTGCTGGAGAAGTACAAGCTCGATGCCGGCAAGGACCCGCAGAGCTTCGCCATCGGCATCAAGGAGCTGTGGGAGATCGACCCGGCCAAGGCCAAGCCCGGTCTGGTGGTGCACACCGCCGGCTGGCCGATGGATGCCGATACGTTCGGCGGCGGCTTCCTGTACCACCTGGAAGACAACAAGGTCACGCTCGGCTTCGTGATCGGCCTCGACTACCAGAACCCGTGGATGAACCCGTTCGAAGAGATGCAGCGCTGGAAGACGCATCCGGCCATCCGCGCGCACATCGAGGGCGGCAAGCGCATCGGCTATGGTGCCCGCGCGATCAACAACGGCACGCCGCAGGCACTGCCCAGGACGGTGTTCCCGGGCGGCGCGCTGGTCGGCTGCGACGCCGGCTACCTGAACGCGGCGCGCATCAAGGGCAGCCACGCGGCCCTCAAGAGCGGCATGCTGTGCGGCGAGGCGGTGTTCGAGGCGGTGACGGCGGGCCGCGCCGGCGATGAGCTGTCGGCCTATCCGGCGGCGTTCGAGCAGAGCTGGCTGAAGGAGGAGCTCGACCAGACGCGCAACTTCAAGCTCTGGTTCAAGAAGCATGGCCGCATGGTCGGCAATGTCATGACCGGCGTCGAGCAGTGGCTGCTGCCCAAGGTCGGCATCAAGAGCCCGCCCTGGACGCTGCACAGCACGGCGCCCGACAACGTCTCGCTCAAGCCGGCCGGCGAATGCCCGAAGATCGCGTATCCGAAGCCGGACGGCAAGCTCACCTTCGACCGGCTGTCGTCGGTGTTCATCTCGAACACCAACCATGAGGAGAACCAGCCGGCCCACCTGACGCTGAAGGACCCGACCGTCCCCACGCGCATCAACCTGACGCAGTTCGCCGGGCCGGAACAGCGCTACTGCCCGGCCGGCGTGTACGAATTCGTCAAGAACGACGACGGCACCGAGCGCCTGCAGATCAACGCGCAGAACTGCGTGCACTGCAAGACCTGCGACATCAAGGACCCGACGCAGAACATCGTGTGGGTCACGCCGGAAGGCGGCGGCGGCCCGAACTACGTCGGCATGTAAGTGCCGGGCGCCCAACAAAAGAGACGGCTTCGCGCCGTCTTTTTTGTTGCCTGCGCGGATCGCTTTATGGCGCCTTACGGCGCCTTGGCGGCGATTGCCGGCGTCGCCACCGCCACGTCGCCGCATTGGGCGCGATGGCGCAACGCGTGGTCGGTCAGCACCAGCGCCAGCAGCGCCTCGGCGATCGGCGTGGCACGGATGCCGACGCACGGATCGTGGCGGCCAAACGTTTCGACCGCGGTGGGCTCGCCCGCTTTGTCGATCGAGCGGCGCGGCGTGCGGATGCTGGAGGTCGGCTTGATCGCCAGCGACACCGAGATGTCCTGCCCGGTGGAAATGCCGCCCAGGATGCCGCCTGCGTTGTTGCCGACGAAGCCGGCCGGCGTCAGTTCGTCACCGTGCTCGGAGCCGCGCTGCGACACGGCATGGAAGCCGGCGCCGATCTCCACGCCCTTCACTGCATTCAGGCCCATCATGGCGTGGGCGATGTCGGCGTCCAGGCGGTCGAACAGCGGCTCGCCCCAGCCGACCGGCACGCCGGTCGCCACCACCTCGATGCGCGCGCCGACGGAGTCGCCGTCACGGCGCAATGCGTCCATATAGGTTTCAAGCTCGGGGATGATCTCGGCGTTGGGCGCGAAGAACGGGTTGTTCGGCACCTCGTTCCAGTCGATGAACGGGATCCGGACCTCGCCCAGCTGCGACATGTAGCCGTGGATTTCCACGCCGAATTTCTCGCGCAGCCATTTTTTGGCAACGGCGCCGGCCGCCACCACGGGCGCCGTCAGCCGGGCCGACGAACGGCCGCCACCGCGCGGGTCGCGGATGCCGTACTTGTGCCAGTAGGTGTAGTCGGCATGGCCCGGACGGAAAGTCTCGACGATGTTGCCGTAGTCCTTGCTGCGCTGGTCGGTGTTGCGGATCAGCAGGCAGATGGGCGTGCCGGTGGTCTTGCCCTCGAACACGCCGGACAGGATCTCGACGAGGTCTTCTTCCTTGCGCTGCGTGACGTGGCGCGAGGTGCCTGGCTTGCGGCGGTCGAGGTCGGGCTGGATGTCCTCGGCCGACAGCGCCATGCCCGGCGGGCAGCCGTCGATGACGGCACCGATGGCCGGGCCGTGCGACTCGCCGAAAGTGGTGACGGAAAACAGCAGGCCCAGGGTATTGCCAGACATGATCGTGCTCGGAAAGGCGCCACGGCGGTGCGTGGCGCGAAACATCGGGAAACCGCTATTGTAAGGCGGACCGATCAGCCGCCGATGCCGAGCAGCTCGACCTCGAAGTTCAGCGTGGCGTTGGGCGGAATCGTGCCGGGCACGCCGCGTGCGCCGTAGGCGGTCGCCGGCGGGCACGTCAGCTTGGCCTTGCCCCCCACCTGCATCTTCTGCACGCCCTCGGTCCAGCACGGGATCACGCGGTTGAGCGGGAAGGCGATCGGCTGGCCGCGCTTGTAGGAGCTGTCGAACTCGGTGCCGTCGGCCAGCGTGCCGCGATAGTGCACCTTGACCGTATCGGTCGCCTTGGGCGACGGCCCGCTCCCCTTGGCCACATGCTGGATGGTCACGCCCGACGGCAACGACTCGGCGGGCGCGGCCGGCGCGGCGGATGCCGCCTGAACGTTGTATGCAGCGAGGGCGAGCGACGTGGCGCACAGCAGCAGGGAAAGGCGTTTCATAGGCGTATGACGAACGGGGTTGGGAATCAGGGGTTTCGGATGGCGGGCGGCTTGACCCGCCCGCATTGCCAGCCGGCAGTGTATCCAATTGCGCCGCGGCTAGCGCCGCTCGCCGCGCAGGGCCAGCACAGCGGCCTGCAGCCCTTCCGGCGACACCGCCTGCGGTGCCACCGGCGTGCCGATGCACAGCTCCAGCCGGTTGAGGAAGCCGCGGCGGAACGGGCGCGTCATCGCCGCGCCATCCTTGCGCGAGAAGAAGCTGCCCCACAGGCCGCGCAGCGCCATCGGCACCACCGGCACCGGAGTGCGCTCGACGATGCGGCGCACGCCGTCCTTGAACGGATTGATCTCGCCGGTGGCCGTGATCTTGCCTTCGGGGAAGATGCAGACCACCTCGCCCTCGGCCAGCGCGGCGGCGATGTCGTCGTAGGCGCGCTTGAGCAGCGCCTCGTCTTCGTGCGCCGGCGCGATGGGAATCGCCTTGATCGCGCGGAAGAACCAGGACAGCAGCGGCACGCGGAAGATGCGGTGGTCCATCACGAAGCGCACCGGCCGGCGCACGAAGGCCCCCACCACCACCGCGTCGACAAAGCTGACATGGTTGCAGACCAGCAGGCACGCGCCTTCGTCGGGAATCCGCTCGTCGCCCTCCACCTTGACGCGGTAGACGGTATGGATCAGCAGCCACATCACGAAGCGGATCAGGAATTCCGGCAGCAGCGTGTAGATGTAGATCGCCACCACGGCGTTGAGGATGCCCGTCACCAGGAACAGCTGCGGGATGGTGAAGCCGGCGCGCGTGAGCACCATCGCCAGCACCGCCGAGGCGATCATGAACAGCGCGTTGAGGATGTTGTTGGCGGCGATGATGCGCGCCCGGTGCGTCGGCTCGCAGCGGCTCTGGATCAGCGCGTACAGCGGCACGCTGTAGAAGCCGCCGAACATCGCCAGCAGGAACAGGTCGGCCAGCACGCGCCAGTGGCGATGGTTCTGCAGGAAGCCCACCACGCCCGTCAGCGCATCGTGCACGACCAGCGCCTCGGCATGCGAGGCGAAGTACAGGTCCACCGCGAACACCGTCATGCCGATCGAGCCGAACGGCACCAGGCCGACCTCCACCATGCGGCCCGAGAGCTTTTCGCACAGCACCGAGCCCAGGCCGATGCCGATCGAGAACACCGCCAGCAGCAGTGTCACCACGTTCTGGTCGCCGCCGAGCACGTTGCGCGCGAAGGCGAAGAACGAGGTCAGGAAGGTCGCGCCGACGAACCACAGCCACGAGATGCCGAGCAGGCTCAGGAACACCGCGCGCTGGTTGCTGGCCAGCTTCAGGTTGCGCCAGGTCTCGGTGACGGGGTTCCAGTTGATGCGCAGATCCGGCTGCGAGGCCGGCGACACGGGCACGCCGCGCGCCGTCAGCCAGCCGCCGACGGCGATCGCCAGGCAGGCGATGCCGGTCAGCGCCGGGCCGACCAGCTCGCCGTTGCGCGTCAGGTTGGCCAGCTCGCCACCGCCGATGGTGCCGATCAGGATGGCGACAAACGTGCCCATCTCCACCAGCCCGTTGCCGCCCACCAGTTCGGACGGTTGCAGGTGCTGCGGCAGATAGGCGTACTTGACCGGCCCGAACAACGTCGAGTGCACGCCCATCAGGAAGGTGCACAGGTACAGCAGCTCGACCCGGCGCAGCGCAAAGCCCGCGCAGCCGATCGCCATGATGGCGATCTCCAGCGTCTTCACCAGGCGGATCAGCCGGGCCTTGTCCATGCGGTCGGCGATCTGCCCGCTGGTGGCCGACAGCAGCACGAACGGCGCAATGAAGATCGCCGAGATCAGGAACGCCGCCGAGGCCGGGTCCGCGTTGCCGAACAGCGCGGCGTGGTAGGTCACCAGCGACGAGAATGCGACCTTGAACACGTTGTCGTTCATGGCGCCCAGGAACTGGGTCCAGAAAAACGGGGCGAAACGACGCTGCTTCAGCAGGGAAAACTGGCTCGATTGGCTCATCTGGCGGACAAATCGGGATCAATCGGGATTCAACAAAAAACCCGCTCGCGGTGCGGGCGGGTTTCGGGGGTTCGGCATACCGGCGCTCCCGGCACGGCCGGCGGCGTGCAGCCGGTCAGGCCGGTCAGTCTTCGCTGGCCTCTCCCTTCGGCCAGTCGCGGATGTACGCCTTGAGCATCTTGTTCTCGAAGTTCTGTTCTTCGAAGACGGCCTTGGCGACATCGTAGAACGAGATCACGCCCATCAGCGTGCGGTTGTCGAGCACCGGCAGATAACGGGCATGCCGCTCCAGCATCATGCGGCGTACTTCGTTGACCTCGGTCTCGGGGGTGCAGGTGAGCGGATGGTCGTCCATCACCTTGCGGATGGTGGTGCCGTCATCGACCTTGCCGTTGTTCCGGGCAAGCACCAGGATGATCTCGCGGAAGGTCAGCATGCCGACCAGCTCGCCGTATTCCATCACCACCAGCGAGCCGATGTCGTATTCCGACATGGTCTGCACCGCCACCTGGAGCTTGGTTTCCGGGGCCACGGTGTAGAGCGTGTTGCCCTTCACGTGAAGGATGTCGCTGACTTTCATATTGCGTCTCCCAGGTCGGGGTGCCGGTCCGCCGAGGCGGCGACCGCGCGCGGGTTGTGATTATGGTTATGTTTCGATCCTAGCCCAAACCGGTGGGCTTCGACAAGCGCAGGCCCCCAAAATGCGGCAGAAAAACCGGTCAAAAACCGCGCCCGCTCGGCATTTGCCCGGGATGCACCGCAACAGGGTGCGGTGCTAGCATGCCCTGTCCCGACCTCATTTGGTGCTTGCTTCCCATGTCCAAAGCCTGCTTCGACACGCTGGCGCTGCATGCCGGTGCCGCGCCCGACCCGGCCACCGGCGCCCGCGCGACGCCGATCCACCTCACCACCTCCTTCGTCTTCCGCGACAGCGAGCACGCCGCCTCGCTGTTCAACATGGAGCGCGCGGGCCACGTCTACTCGCGCATCTCCAACCCCACCGTGGCGGTGTTCGAAGAGCGCATGGCGGCGCTGGAAAACGGCGTCGGCGCGATCGCCACGGCGTCGGGCCAAGCCGCGCTGCACCTGGCCATCGTCACGCTGATGGGCGCGGGCTCGCATATCGTGGCGTCGTCGGCGCTGTACGGCGGCTCGCACAATCTGCTGCACTACACGCTGCGCCGCTTCGGCATCGAGACCACCTTCGTCAAGCCGGGCGACATCGACGGCTGGCGCGCGGCCATCCGCCCCGAGACGCGCCTGCTGTTCGGCGAGACGCTGGGCAATCCGGGGCTGGATGTGCTCGACATCCCGACCGTCGCATCGATCGCGCACGATGCCGGCATGCCGCTGCTGGTCGATTCGACCTTCACCACGCCGTGGCTGCTGCAGCCGTTCGCGCACGGCGCCGACCTGCTCTACCACTCGGCCACCAAGTTCCTGGGCGGGCACGGCACCACCATCGGCGGCGTGCTGGTCGACGGCGGCACCTTCGACTACGTGGCGGCCGGCCGGCATCCCGAGCTGACCGAGCCGTACGCGGGCTTCCACGACATGGTGTTTGCCGAGGAAAGCACCGTGGCGCCCTTCCTGCTGCGCGCCCGCCGCGAGGGCCTGCGCGACTTCGGCGCGTGCATGAACCCGATGGCGGCATGGCAATTGCTGCAAGGCGTCGAGACGCTGCCGCTGCGCATGGCGCGGCACGTCGAGAACACGCGCCGCGTGGTCGCCTTCCTGGCGGGCCACCCCATGGTGGCGTCGGTGGCCTATCCCGAACTGGAAACGCACCCCGACCACGCGCTCGCCAAGCGCCTGCTGCCGCGCGGCTGCGGCGCGGTGTTCAGCTTCGATCTGCGCGGCGACCGGCGCGCCGGCCAGCAATTCATCGAATCGCTCGGCCTGTTCTCGCACCTGGCCAATGTGGGCGACGCGCGCTCGCTGGTGATCCACCCGGCCTCGACCACGCATTTCCGCATGGATGCGGCCGCGCTGGCCGCCGCCGGCATCGGCGAAGGCACGATCCGCCTGTCGATCGGACTGGAAGACGCCGACGATCTGATCGACGATCTCAAGCGCGGCCTGAAGGCCGCCGAGCGTGCCATGTCGGCCGCGCCCGGCAAGACCACCCCCACCCCGACCGGAGCCCGCTGATGGAATGGACCGTACAAGGCCGGCGCGCCTATGCCTACACCGGCGGCAAGCCATTCGATCCGGCGCTGCCGTGCGTGGTCTTCGTGCATGGCGCGCAGAACGACCATTCGGTGTGGGGCCTGCAAACCCGCTGGTTCGCCCACCACGGCTTCAGCGTGCTGGCGGTCGACCTGCCCGCGCACGGCCGCAGCGCCGGCGCCCCGCTGACGACCGTCGAGGCCATGGCCGACTGGGTGATGGCGCTGGCGCAGGCCGCCGGCGTCGCCCGGCCGGCGATGGTGGTCGGGCACAGCATGGGCTCGCTGATCGCGCTGGAGTGCGCGTCGCGATACGCCAACCGCGTCGGACGCATCGCGCTGGTGGCCACCGCCTGGCCGATGCAGGTGTCGGAGGCCCTGCTCGAGGCGGCGCTGAACGACACGCCGGCCGCCATCGAGATGGTCAACGCCTGGTCGTATTCCAGCCTGGCCAACAAACCGTCCGCGCCGGGTCCCGGCTTCTGGATGCACGGCGGCAGCCAGCGCCTGATGGAGCGCGTCGCGCGCGGCTCGCCGGCGCCGGTGTTCCATATGGATTTCTCGGCCTGCAACGCCTATGCGCGCGGCGCCGAGGCCATGGCGACAGTGCAGTGCCCCGCACTCGTGATCATCGGCGACAAAGACCAGATGACGCCCGCGCGCGCCGGCAGGCAGGTCGCCGCCGGGCTGGCGGGCAGCCGCGTGGTGGCCCTCCCCTGCGGCCACGCCGTCATGGGAGAATGTCCGGACGGCACGCTCGATGCGCTGATCGCCTTTGCGCGCGAGCGCGCTGCCGTCGCCGCGTAACCGGCGTCCCGCACAGGAGGCGACCATGGCCACCACCGACGCGCACCGCTTCGGCAGCTTCGCCGAGTTCTATCCGTACTACCTGGGCGAGCACCAGAACCGCATCTGCCGGCGCCTGCATTTCGCTGGATCGACGCTCGCGCTGGTGTGCCTGATCCAGTTGGTGTTCACGGGCAGCCTGTGGTGGCTGCTGGCCGCCGCCGTCAGCGGCTACGCCTTTGCCTGGGTCGGTCACTTCGCCTTCGAGAAGAACCGCCCCGCCACCTTCCGCCACCCGATCTACAGCCTCATGGGCGACTGGGTGATGTACCGCGACATCTGGGTCGGCAAGATTCCGTTCTGACCGGCGTCCGGACGCGACTCAGACGCGAGACGCCGCCGCCAGCGTTGCGCCGGCCGGCGCGGCCGCGGCTTCAGCAGCAGCCTTCACGCCGGGCTCGCCGGACGTGAACACAGCTTCCAGCGTGCAATCCAGCGCGGGGTTGTGAAGCTGGGCCTCGAGCATGCGCGTATCGCCCAGCTGATGGGCGAACGCCGTGCGCGACAGCCGCGGCAGGTTCAGCACCAGCTTCTCGTAAAGCGGGCGCAGCGTGGTGGTATGCGCGTCGCACAGCAGCGCCCAGTGCGCCTGCCCGCGATCCTGCTGCAGCCTGCCGACCAGATGCAGTGTCTTCAGCTGGATCAGCAGGCCGGCCACGTAATCCGCCTCCAGCTGCAGGCGCCGGCCGATGTCCAGTTCGCCGAGCGTGCGCGGTGCGTGGTCGCGCGCGCGGTGCAGCAGCAGCAGAATGCCGAGCGCATCGAAGAATTCACTGCCGGGGAAGGTGCGGCGCTGCCAATAGCCCTGGCGGATGATCGGCAAGGTGGCGGCGATGGTCGCGCCCAGCAGCGTCACCAACCAGCTGACGTAGATCCACAGCAGGAAGATCGGCAGCGCGGCAAAGGTGCCGTAGACCGCCGTGTAGGTGGGAAAGCGCGCCACGTAATAGCCGAAGCCGCGCTTGGCGATTTCGAAGGCCACGGCGGCAACCAGCCCCGCCAGAAACGCATCGCGCCACGCGACGAGGGTGTTCGGCACGAACACATACAGCATGGCGAACGCGACGGCCGACAGCAGGATCGGCACCAGCCCCACCACCACGCCCAGCCCATACGGCAGCTTGGCGACGTAGCCCGCCGAGATCGACACCAAATACGAGCTGACCGACAGGCTCGCGCCGATCAGCACCGGCCCGAAGCTGACCAGCGCCCAGAACACCAGCACGCGCTGCGCCAGCGGCCGGCGCTGGCGCACGCGCCAGATGGCGTTGAGAGCGTTCTCGACCGTCAGCATGGTCATCACCGACGTGACGACCAGGCCGACCAGGCCGGCGGCCGTCAGCCCCTTGGCGTTGTGCGAGAACTGGTTGAGATACGTCAGGATCGGCCGGCTGATGTTGCCCGGCACGAGGTTGCTGAACAGGTAGCCCTCGATGGCCGACCGAAAACTCTGGAACATCGGGAACGCGGTGAACAGCGCGAACGCCACCGTCAGGATCGGCACCAGCGACAGCACCGTGGTGAAGGTCAGGCTGCCCGCCACCTGCGGCAGGCTGTCCTCGCCCGCGCGCTGCAATGCATAGCGCTGCAGCGCACGCAGCTTGGCGACATTCCATTGGCGGAGCACACGGGTATCGAACTGCATGAAGAATCAGACTGGGAGCGGATGAAGCGCGTTCGGGGCCGCAACTATAATACCGCGACCCTCTTTTCGCATCGTCATGAAAGACATCCTCGTCCTGTACTACAGCCGCCACGGCAGCACACGCGCACTGGCCGAAGCCATCGCGCAAGGCATCGAGAGCGTGGACGGCGCACAGGCGCGCGTGCGCACGGTGCCGGCCATCTCGACCGTGTGTGAAGCCACGCAGCCCGAAGTGCCGGGCAACGGCCCGCCCTACGCGGAGGTACGCGACCTGGAAGACTGCATCGGCCTGGCGCTCGGCTCGCCCACGCGCTTCGGCAACATGGCCGCGCCGCTCAAGTACTTCCTGGACGGCACCACGCCGCAGTGGCTCTCCGGGGCGCTGGCCGGCAAGCCCGCCTGCGTGTTCACCTCCACCGGCAGCATGCACGGCGGCCAGGAGACCACGCTGCTGTCGATGATGATGCCGCTGTTGCACCATGGCATGGTGATGCTCGGCTTGCCGTACCAGCACAGCGAGCTGATGTCGACCGACGCCGGCGGCACGCCGTACGGGCCGACACACGTGGCACATCGCGGCGACACCGCGCCGCTCACCGCCGCCGAACGCACGCTGGCCGTGGCGATGGGCCGGCGGCTGGCGCAGACCGCGCTCAAGCTCGCCGCATGACGCCCGCCGCCGCCGTCCCGCATTCGCGCATCCTGCACGGCTTGAGCGCGGGCAGCCTGATCGCGCTGATCGCGCTGTGCGTGGCCTGGGAGCTGTGGCTCGCGCCGTTGCGCCCGGGCGGCTCGTGGCTGGCGTTGAAGGCGCTGCTGCTGGCCTGGCCGCTGCCGGGGGTGCTGCGCCGCAATCGCTACACGATGCAGTGGGCGTCCATGTTCATCCTGCTGTTCTTCACCGAAGGCATCGTGCGCGCGACGTCCGACCCGGGTGCCTCACGCGCGCTGGCATGGGCCGAAGTCGCGCTCAGCCTGGTGTTCTTCTTCGCCACCATCTTCTACCTGCGTCCGTTCAAGCGCGCGGCCAAGGCGCGCGCCCGGCACGACGCCTGACCCCTCGCCCGCCATGACCCACGATGCCTTCCTGCAGGCCTGCACCGACGCCATCGGCGGCGCGCACGTCCTGACCGCCCCGGAAGACCAGGCACCCTATCTGACCGACTGGCGCAAGCGCTTCACCGGCCGGGCACGCGCCGTGCTGCGCCCGGCCGATCCCGAGCAAGTCGCCGCGCTGGTGCGCCTGTGCGCCGGCCACGGCGTGCCGATCGTCCCGCAGGGCGGCAACACCGGGCTGTGCGGCGGCGCCACGCCCGACACCGCGGGCACGGCCGTGGTGATCTCGCTGCAGCGCCTGCAGCGCGTGCGCGCGGTCGATCCGATCAACAACACCATCACCGTAGATGCCGGCTGCATCCTGGCGAGCGTGCAGGATGCGGCGGCGGCGGCCGGCCGCCTGTTTCCGCTGAGCCTAGCCGCGGAAGGCAGCTGCACCATTGGCGGCAACCTGGCGACCAATGCCGGCGGCACGGCCGTGCTGCGCTACGGCAACGCGCGCGAGCTGTGCCTGGGCGTGGAGGCCGTGCTGCCCGACGGCGCGCTGTGGAACGGCCTGCGCGGCCTGCGCAAGGACAACACCGGCTACGATCTGCGCGACCTGCTGATCGGCGCGGAAGGCACGCTGGGCATCATCACCGGTGCGACGCTGAAACTGTTTCCGCAGCCGCGCGCGCAGGTGACGGCCCTGGCTGCATTGGCGTCACCGCGGCAAGCGCTGGCATTCCTGTCGCTGGCGCAAGGCCATGCAGGCACGCTGCTGACGGGGTTCGAGCTGATGTCGGCGTTCTGCCTGGCGCTAGTCCGCAAGCACTACCCGCAGTTGCGCGTACCGTTCAGCCAGGCGTATCCGCAGTACGTCCTGCTCGAACTGTCGGACCTGGAAAGCGAAGCGCACGCGCGCGGCGTGTTCGAAACCCTGATGGAAGATGCGCTGGCGCGCGAGGTGATCCTGGACGCCGCCGTCGCGGAATCCGTCGCCCAGTCGCGCGCGCTATGGGACCTGCGCGAGCACATCCCGCTCGCCCAGGCCGAAGAAGGCAAGAACATCAAGCACGACATCGCCGTGCCGATCTCGCGCATCGCCGACTTCATCGACGTGACCGACCGCGCGCTGGCGGCCGCCTACCCCGGCATCCGCATGGTGACCTTCGGCCACCTGGGCGACGGCAACCTGCACTACAACGTGTCGCCGCCGGCCGGCCAGGATCACGAGGCCTTCCTGGCCAACCAGCCCGGCATCAACCGCATCGTGCACGACAGCGTGCACGCGCACGGCGGCTCGATCTCGGCCGAGCACGGCATCGGCCAGCTCAAGCGCGAGGACAACGCCCGCTACAAGAGCCCGGTCGAACTCGCCGCCATGCGCGCGATCAAGCAGGCGCTCGATCCGCGCGGGCTGATGAATCCGGGCAAGGTGCTATAGCGCGCTCGCTATAGATAGCCGAGGTGGCGAGCGGCCAGGTTGAGCAGCGCGAAGACAACGGCCGATACCAGCAGCCACAGCAGCAGGCGCGGCACGCCGCTGGGCGGCAGGCGATGCTCGCCGATGGACCGGCCGCCGATGCTCCCGCTCTGCGCGCTGCGAATATAAGTGGTTCGGGACGCCCCCGCCGGGCGCCGCATATGACGTGTGCTCATTTCAACTCTCCCTCCGTGCCATGGCTGCCACCCCGCTTGCCCCTGTTGCCGGCGAGCACGCAGCCTTGTTCAGTCTGCCCAAACAAGACTCCCCTGATTTCCCGTCTGGTCGGAACCGCACGATATCCGTCTCCCCCGCTAGCGCATCCAGGCCTTGCTTTGCGTTCCGCGTCATGGCGCGGAATTCAACTGGAAGCGAGACTGTTGTGGCGCAACCCGACCGCCACGAAATGTAGCAAGAATTACCCCCAATGGGGGGTACCCCCACCAAAAAAAAGATTTAGGCGGTGATGCGTGGGTACGACGCTTGCGGCGCCGGCTAGGACACGCCATCCAAACAGGGAGTTTCCATGCCAGCGCAACCTTCATTCACCCGGCCCCCTTGCGCGCACATCACGCCGCCGACACCGCTCGAGCCATCCCGCCCACCGCCCGAGATGCCCCCGCCCGATGCCCCGCCGATCGAGCCGCCCTTCCACGATCCGGACCCGGCCGGCCCGCCCATCGAACTGCCCCCGGGAGATCTGCCGCCCGAAATCCCGCCCCAGCGCTGACCTGCCGGCCGGCGAGAGACCGCCAGCCGTCATCCATCTGATAGAATCTGCGGCTCCCGTCTCCCGGGAGCCGCAGTTTCAGCGTGCCTGCCTGGGCAACGCATTGCGCCGCATCTGCCCATAGCTCAGTTGGATAGAGCATCGGCCTTCTAAGCCGACGGTCGGGGGTTCGAATCCCTCTGGGCAGGCCAATAAAAACAAAGAGTTGCAGCATTTCGACTACAACCCTTTTCATTACCCAGCCGCCGTGTAGGCATGGTGTAGGCATTTTCCAACGCACTGCAATCCGTGCCCCGCACAGGGACAATCCGGCATATCAATGACCTTGCACTGCTACAGCGCACACTACTAGGAAGCGCTGGATGGCATGGCAATCGGATCCACATGACACCCGAGGTCGGCGAGGCGTTTGAGTAGGCGACGGATGGTCTTGCTGACGTCGTGACGGTTGAAGTAATCGGAGCCAAGGTCGGCGTACTCAGCGCCATCCCGGAGCATGTGGTAAGCGGCCGTGAGCATGGAGGCGGCCACCGCGAGAATGGCCTTTTTGGCGCCGCGGCGGGCCTTGATGCGCAGGAACTGGGCACACAGATAGCTGCTTTTAACGCGTACCGCAGCCCAGGCGGCGGTCACCAGGGCAGTCTTGAGCCAGGTGCCACTCTTGCGCACCCGCGTGCTGCGCCGCTTGCCGGCGCTCTCGTCGTTGCGCGGGCACAGCCCTGCCCACGACACTAGGTGGCCTGCATCAGGAAAGCGCGTCATGTCGACGCCGATCTCCGCCAACAGGACCTGAGCGGTCAAGTCGCTAACCCCTGGGATTGTGGTCAGCAGGCGGGCGCGCTGTCGGATCGGCGCCAGCGCTTTTCCCACCACGGCATCGAGCTCGGCTAGCGTGTGTTCCAGGGCGGCGATGATGTCCAGGTGCAGCTTGAGCATCGTGCGGTGGTGGTCGGTAATGTGTCCGCGCAACGCCTCGCGCAACTCGGCGGTCTTCTTGCGCGCGTTGCCTTGGGCCAGCGCGGCAAGCTGCATGGGGTCGTGCTCGCCGGCGACGATGGCCTTGAGCATGGCGCGGCCGCTGTGCCCGAGGATATCCGAGAGCACGCTGCCCAATTTGAGGTTGGCGTCTTCGAGCACTTTCTGGATGCGCAGGCTGTGCTGAGCAATCTCGCGCACGAGTTGCTTGCGGGTACGCGTGAGATCGCGCAGTTCCTGAATGGCCGCCGGTGGCACGAAGCTCGACCGGATCAAGCCATGGGCCAGCAAATCGGCAATCCACATCGCGTCGTTGACGTCGGTCTTGCGGCCGGGCACGCCCCGGATGTGGTGGGCGTTGGCTAGCACCAACTCGAAGTTGCCCTCAAGAATGTGCCACACCGGCTTCCAGTACACCCCAGTGGCTTCCATGGCCACATGGGTGCAGCCGTGCAGCGCCAGCCAGTCGGTCAGCGCCAGCAGCCCACTGGTGGTGCTGTCAAAGCTACGCACTTCCTGGTGCAGGGGCGCCGAGACGCAGCGTACACAGGCCACGATCGTGTCCTTGTGCACGTCCAGTCCGGCGCAGCGGGGATAGAGTACTTGCATGGAGCCTCCTGCCAGAGTCAATGGCATCGGCAGCAGCCCTCGTCATCGAAATCTACTAGGCGTGCTCCAGGGTGTCACCACCCGTGGTCACAATTCGGGGTGCTCGCAGGGCTGCGGGTCCAACTACTGAACGGGCTCGGGGCACCAAGATCCGGCCGACCTCGTTGCCAACACCACCGGCCATCTTATCCCCATCCAATTGCAAGGCATTGACCGCAAGCGCGCTTCATCCTTCGGGGACGGGCGCGCCCGATGGACAACTACTGAGTCACGTCCTAGCGTGCGGCGGGTCAATCCCCTCCGGTTTCTAAGCTTACGAGCCCGGAAGCTTTCCAGCGAGTCAGTAGCACAGCCAAGTCAGTCTGCATGCGCTCAAGGTTGGCAACAATGGCTGCATGGATACTGGTTTCGACTTGTGCAGCCTGTTGCTCTACCGGGGCATCATCCTCTTCGGTGTCACCCTCTTCAGCTTCGCCATCCAACTCTTCGTCGTCCGACTCGGCATCAACACCAACAATCTTGACGACCACCTTCGGCGTCGATGTTGGGGCTGTAAAGAACCGCATCCAGTCTTCGAACGCCACGCGGAGCCACGTCTCCTCTCCCTCGAGAGCTTCCGCCTCCGCTGACGAGACTGGACGACTACGCACAACTTGCGTCAAGAGGATTCCCCCTAGAACAACGCGAGTCAGCGTCGCGAACATTTCATGCAACAAATCTTCATAGGTCTCATGCCGGCGATACCGCCCCCAGGGGTCCGCGTCAGGCATCAACCGACCAAGCACCGAAATTGCGTCTCGATAGCCGCCTAGGGGATCTACCGGCTCGGGAAGAGCGCGACGATGCGTCCACAGGCGAAGAATAAGGTCCACTGCGCGCTGTTCAGCAATGGCCTTTGCAGCACCGACTTCCTGCTCCGCTTCGGCAATCTGCTGAGCGAGGTGGTGAGCGAGCCACCGCTGTAGAACCTCGCCGCGTTCGTCAAGGTTCAGCTCCCGAACAATCTCCCGCCCAAGTGCCAAGATGTCCTTCGGCGACTTCAAAGGCGCCGTTGCCGTCGAGTTGGTAGAGTCGATCGAATCGACCTTCCTCGATCTCCTTTTCTTCCTCGCCAATGCGTTGTCTACCTTCTCGCTCACGTCGCGTGATCTCCACTTCGATAATGAGATTAAGCCCTTGATCGAGCAGAAACTGCTGTACCTGCTGCCTGTGTGCCAACAGCCTTCGACCCGTCACTCTATTGATCTTTACCTAAATCATGACAACCGATCGTCCGTAGGCGCGTTATATGGTCAGCACCGTGTATGGAGGATCGGTTCATGACCAAGATGGACGAAGCGACGCGCAAACGGGTACGTGCCGGACGCTTGATGCTTGCGGGCAAGACGCCGGCCGAAGCGGCGAAGGCGGTGGGTGTGGCACGGCAAACCGCGTACACCTGGAAAGCCCGGCTCAACGAAGGTGGCATTGACGCATTGCGGACAATGAACGTAGGTCGTGCAGCCCAACTGGATGCGTGCCAGCTCGAAGGCTTGCGCGTGGCACTGCTGCAAGGTGCGCTGGCGCACGGCTTCGGCACCGAGCTGTGGACCCTCAAGCGCGTGCGCATGCTCATCGAACGACTGTATGGCGTCACCTTCAGCGAGGTGCATGTCTGGCGGCTGCTGGGTGCGTTGGGCTTCAGCCCGCAAAAGCCTGAGCGCCGGGCCATCGAACGCGACGAAGACGCGGTACAGCGCTTCAAGCGCAAGACTTGGCCCGCGCTAAAAAAAAGTGTGCCGCCGAGCGACGGCTAATCGTCTTCATTGACGAGTCGGGCCTGTCGGAGCGGCCCACGCGCGTGCGCACCTGGGCGCCCAAGGGCTGCACGCCGGTCATCCAGTTCCACTTCAACTGGAAGCACGTCTCGGTCATCGCCGGCCTCACGCGCACGAACTTCGTGTTTCGACTGCACGACGGCGCGATCAAGAGTGCGCAGATCATCGAGTTCCTCAAGGCGCTGCGTGCGCAGCTCAAGCGCAAGTTGCTGATCGTGTGGGACGGCGCGCCACAGCACAAGAGCCGCGTTGTGCGCGAGTACCTCGACAGTACGCGAGGCGCCGTACAGATGGCGCTGCTGCCCAGCTATTCCCCAGACCTCAACCCGGTCGAATACCTGTGGGCCTGGCTCAAGCGGCACGCGTTGGCCAACTTCTGTCCCGATACCCTCGCCGAACTCAAACACACCGCCCGCCGCAAGCTCAAGAGCGGCCAGAAACGCCCATCGATCATCGCCGCGTGCTGGAAGCAGGCTGAGTTGTGGTGATGTCATGGGTTATGTAATTCTCAATAAGATCCGTCATGAAGCGTTCATCATTTTCCGAGCGCTCTCCCCAGATCTCACAAACAAACATCGGCGGCTTCGCTGGATCATTGCACCACTGTGCACCGCCGGATCTGTCGCGGCTCAAGCCGCAAGCCTCAGTAACGAGACGCCCTGGATAAGTCGTAGTCGACAACGCGTGGCCTCGAAGCGGATCTTTTTCGTCGATTCCACCATCTCGCCTCGTACTCAAAAGCCATCCCTGAAGTCGGTAAGAGCCCTCATCTATTTCGTGATCCTCACCCTCATCGGGCAATTTGTAATCCCAGGAATCGCCCATAGTCTGCAGGGCGCGAATTAAAGCGAGCCCTGTTGTCGGGGACGTAAGCGCACTAGCGATGCTTATCGTCTCCACTCGATCCGCAGTGCGCCGCTCCACATGCCCGTCGACGACTAGATACTCCGATCGATCTACTGGGAACATCTCCGCGCGGTGATCTTGTTCTGACGCAGCGACCACCCATTCCCCAATGGGGCTGATATCTGCCAGCCAATTATTCACCACGAGCGGCATGGGTCCGCGCAGATCTGCCGCCCATTGCGGAGGCTCGATAAGCATCTCGCGTCTTATCCGCGCGCCGAGCTCGTACCAGCTATCCTCTTCGGTCACGGAGGCGAGTGGCTCCGTCTTCAATAGCTCGCCAACGGCACACCACATTGCATGCCATTCGAGATGAGTGTTAAGCCGCTCCAGCGTAGGCAGCGAACCATGACGATGACTGCTCAACGCCCAATCACGGTTCTCAAATCGCACACGCCTACGCTCTCTCCCGAAGTCGCGGATGTCACCGTTATATTCCCATGCATCAATAATCCAGTGCTCCACGGCTTGAAGAAAGCGCTCACCGTCGACGTTGGAAAACGCTGGAAGCAAAGGTTGATACCAGTAAGGAAGCGTATCCATCCAGTCGAACTTGAATCTTCGACCGGAGTCCTGCTCCTGAAAGTGTCGCCGGCGTGACTCTTTCGCTGGCGCTCGCGGCAGAGTCGTTTCATTGACCTTTTCAAGGCTGGACTTCTGCTCCGCGGTTAGCGATAAATGCCCCTCCGCCATAAGCGTTTCACATGCATCGCGAGCGAACGCCCTCACCAGCACGTGGGGAAACGTTTCATCGAGCGCGATCTGAAGCAACACTGGTCCAGCAGCACACCCAATATTGGGGCGCTCCTTGACGACACGTGCCCATGCAATGACAAACCACAATCGTGCGGCCAACCAATAGAACGGCAACTTTGGACTGCGAAACACCTCATCTTCTCTGCGTGAATACTGATTGATCAGCGCATGTAGAGACGCGACATCTCCCGTTCGCGCCAAACGTCGCACCATATGGGCCGCCCGCCATCGCATTCTCAGATCGTGATCCCCCATATAGGAAAATACCAACCGCGCAATGGCCTCGTCGATATCCTGCGGAAGTACTGAGTCAGGCGCAGTCTGATCCAGATGCTCCATTGGAACGCGTAGCGCGAGCCGTTCTACGTACCAGTCGACCACTCTCGCAGCGTCACCCGAAACTAGGTTGCTGCCGACCATACCCGCAAGCGCAAAAATCACTTCGGAGTCAAAGCTGTCCACATGGCGCTCGATTCCCTGCAGAAGGAGTTCCTGAAGCTCGACAGCCGAACGTTCTGTTCGCCTGAGCAGAGCAATGAGCTTCTCTCGGGCATACACGAGATACCGTGATAACTCTGGTAACCAATTAACGATCACCTCGGGCAACTTCGTTCGGCACCACTCCTTTACGGCGGGGCCCCCTCCCCATTCGTCGAGCACCTGCAGCAGCGATGTCGCTCCATAGCTCGTAGCAACGGAACTATCAATCAACACCAAAGCTTCAAGATAAGCAATGCGGTCTCGCGGCAAAACCGAACGAGCAGCGTATTGCAAAATATCGCTGATACCGACATAGCACCCCTGTTCTCGCGCACGCTCCTGCAAAAGCTCGATAGTCAGCCTCAGCTTGGCGCTATCCAAAAGCGTTTCTCGCTCCCAAACGTAGTCTTCGATCGAGCCGTTAAGGAATCTCTGCACAAATCCCTCGCAGATGTGCTTGCAAGAGTGAGCAGTGCAAGCGAGCATGTAGGCCATGAAACAAGCCGACCTTGGACTGAACTTGTCGACCAAACGCACGCGCAAGCGTGAGTTTCTGGAAGAGATGGCCCGTGTGGTGCCATGGGCCGATCTGGTGATGCTGATCGCGCCCTACGCGCCCGAAGGCAAGCGCGGTCGGCCGCCGTTTGCCGTGGAGACGATGCTGCGCATCCACTTTCTGCAACAGTGGTTCGGCCTGTCTGACCCGGCGATGGAAGAGGCGCTACACGACGTGCCGCTGTACCGCGAGTTTGCGGGGCTGGACAACTGGACCACGCGGCTGCCCGACGAGAGCACGATTCTGCGCTTCCGTCATCTGCTGGAGAAGCACAAGCTGGCGGCCGAGATGCTGGCGCTGGTCAACGAGATGCTGCGCGGCAAGGGGCTGATGCTCAAGGCCGGCACGGTGGTGGATGCCACGCTGATCAGCGCACCGAGCTCGACCAAGAATGCATCGGGCGAACGCGATCCAGAGATGCATCAGAGCAAGAAAGGCAACCAGTGGTACTTCGGCATGAAGGCGCATATCGGTGTGGACGCCGAATCTGGGCTGGTGCACACAGTGCGGGGCACGGCGGGCAACGTGAACGACGTGGTCGAAGCCAACAGCCTGTTGCACGGTGAGGAAACCGATGCCTTTGGCGACGCGGGCTATCAGGGGGCACACAAGCGCCCGGATGCCAGGGCTGGCGTGAGGTGGCATGTGGCAATGAAGCCCGGCAAGCGCCGGGCGTTGAGCAAGGACCGCCCGCTGGACGGGTTGATTGACCAAATCGAGCACGCCAAGGCCAGCATCCGGGCCAAGGTCGAGCATCCGTTCCGGGTGATCAAGAGGCAGTTCGGTTACGCCAAGGTCCGCTACCGGGGGTTGAGGAAGAACACCGCGCAGCTCATGACCTTGTTCGCGCTTTCCAATCTGTGGATGGTGCGCGGCAAGTTGCATGGAGCGACCGCATGAGCGCGCCGGCAGCGCGAATTCATGTCCTTGAGGGACGAATCATGTTTGCCGGCATGTGCGAAAGCATGGCCAAGCCGCGATGAATTGACCCCAACCATGCGCACGCGCTGGCGAGTTCTCCTCCTAGCACGGGCACGGACGCATTGTTCAGAGCATCCCTAAGTTGGCTCTCCCCTTCATTGCGTACGAAGTGTTCAAAATCTTCGTCTGCGAAGCTCACGGCACCGTCTTGCAACCGAATGCCGGGCGCAAGGTCCGTGCAAATATCAGCGAGTGGAGCAATCGTACTGCCGAGAACCCCGGCTAGATCCGTCAAAGGAACAGGACGCGCTAGCGCAATCAATCCAGCACAAAATTTCGCCACCTCGGAAGCGCTGCCGCCCTTCGTAAGCGCGTGCGCAAACTGTTGCCGAAAGACCTCGTCAAGAGATTTTCCTGCTGGGCGTAAGCGATCTAGGGCTGTTGAGGGATGATTGCCGTCAACTTCGAACGCATAGGCCTGCACGCGAGGTACGCCACGGGACAGGTGATGGAAGTCGTCAACCCAAGCTTCGGGCGCCGGCCACACGTTGTCGACGTTCCTGCGCGTTTCCTGGCGGGTGAACGGCTTCATCTCCACTTGCACATACGACAATGGCATTCCGAGCTGGTCCAGCCGCCCCGTCCGAGCGGTAACCACAAAGCGGACATTCTCCGGTTGCCCAGACAAGCGTACAAAATCGTGGATAAACGATGACTCCGGTGGCATCCGACTCTGAGATGCCATTACAGCGTTGTCGGCGGCGTCTATTGCGATGACGATCAACGCCCCAGGCTGCTGTTCTGCAATGGCGTTAGCCGCATGCTTCAGCCGGTTCGCGAACAGGCGAGGATAATCGGAGCCATGATGTCGAGTAAGGAGCAGAGGCAGCCCAAGTCGTGCAGCAAGCTCGTTTGTGAGTTGAACAAAAGCATCAGCCGGACGATGACGATACGAGCTTGGGTCTAGGTAGCGCCCTGCCCCATAACAGTCATACTTGATCATCATCGACCCGGCTGGAAGTGCCGTTTCGATTTCCTGCAGAGCGGTTGTTTTGCCCACTCCACCCGTCCCGTGCAGGCAGACATACTGCTCACCCGAAAGCAAACGATTTGTCGCCTCCTGAACAGGTGCGCGGCTCACCGGTTTACCAACTTTGGCAATATCCGAAGGGCACGGAAACAGTGCACCACCTTCGGAGACGCCAAGATGCAGCATGACTGATTGACGGGTAATCAACTCTCCCGCGAACTCGGGTCGCATTCGCTGCCGAATGAACTGCCGCAAACCAGTAACGACGCGCTGAATATCTTGATCGGTCCACTCTGCGATTGCGCGCAGTACCCGCTCCTCAAGCGCAAAGCGCGAACCCGCTCCCCCCTGGAAGCTGATTGCCGCTGAAAAGGCCTGAAACTCCGAGGCATTCAGTCCGGCGGCGTAGGCTAGCTTGGCCTCTGGTGTGGCGCTGGCCCTTGGCTTACTTTTCGGCACAACTAAAGGCACTGCTGCTGAACGCGAAAAAGCCGAGACCACCTCGGAATCAACTGGTTGATTGCTGATAAGAACTGCCCGAGGATACGAGTTGCCCTGTCTCAGAGGTCGCAAGCCCTTCCACGCTTTCGCCAGCCGCGCGATCACAGACCGGTCGCGACGCTTCCCTCCAACCAACCGCGCCACTGTCCACATCGCATTTGGCGCAGCGGACGAATACTTGAGCTGCTCGACAACAACATGGCTTGCGGTTTCCGCAGTCACTCCACCGAAGTACTGGGTGCAATCCACTCCGTCCCAGGTATCTTCAGATGCGCTAGCTTCATCGTCGGCGGCCAGTCCCTCTACTGCTATGGCTTGAAGGTCTTCTTCGTTAGACAAGAGCCGGATGGCCTGCCGAGTGGCCCAGAGTTCGTGAAAATCGTCGCCCGTGTTGGAGCCTCGCGCTCCCCTAAAATCACTCAAATCTGCCCCCTAGCACGTGGACTTCAACATCCGTTGGCCGCGTACAGTATTCATTTGCTCATTGCCCAACTCTAGCGTACTACCCGTCCGACATATGCCATATCGTGATCAGCGCTCAAGCGGAAGACGTCATGGGCCTTGCCAACGCCACCCGTGAAAACAAAGCCAGGCTTGCCGGCAGGGCGGGATTCCACTTGACACGCGGCCCAGTTGATGCGAACAAGAGCCGATTTGCGCCATGAGTTTGTTCGCCCGCCTGAGCGTAGTTCCCGACCGAAGGCAGAACATCAACAAGAAGCACGACCTGATCGACGTGATCTTCCTCGTCTTTAGCGCCGTGCTCAGCGGTGCCACGGGCTGGAAAGCGATCGAAGTGTTTGGCGACGCGCAGCTTGATTGGCTGCGACACCATCGGGCCTTTGGCAACGGCGTGCCTCGCCGGCACTGTATCGCCAACATCGTCAAGGGCTTGGATACGGACGCATTGATGCAAGCGCTCTTCGGCTGGATCAACGAAAGACGCAAACTCGCAGGCAAGGGCACCATCGCCATCGACGGCAAAACCATGCGCCGCGCATGGCAGGAGGACGTACAGAAAGCGCTGCATGTCGTCTCAGCCTACGATGTCGAACATGGCGTGGCCTTGTATCAGCAAGCGGCGCAGAGCAAGGGCGAGGAGATCAAGCTCGCGCGCAACATCATCGATGTCGTGGCCGCTAAGGGCAAGATCATGACGCTCGACGCGCTGCACTGCCAGAGCGAGACGCTGCAACGGATCGCCGAGAAGAAAAGCGACTACATCGTTGGTGTGAAAGCCAACCAGAAGACGTTGCACGAGTGGGTCCAACAGGCGTTCTGCGCGACCTATGAAGTCAGTGGCACGGCGACCCACGAGCAAGTCAATCGCGGCCATGGCCGGGAGGAGCGGCGCGTCGTGATGCAAATCCCCGCGCACTTGCCACCGGAGTTGAAAACACGCTGGCCCTCCATTCGCAGTCTGATCGAGGTGAGCAGCGAGCGCACTGAAAAAGGCCAGACCTACTTCGATTCACGGTGGTACGTCAGTTCGCTGGAGATCGACGCGCAGCGTGTGGCGCAAGCCATCCGCGATCACTGGCAGATCGAGAATGGCTTGCATTGGGTGCTCGATGTGGCCTTCAAGGAGGATGCCACCGCGATCACTGACCCGGAGGGCGCCAAGCATGTCGCCCTGATCAACCGCATCGCGCTCAGCGTGATCAGGCAGCATCAGCAGACCAAGGAGAGCGTCAACAGCAAGCGCAATCGCGCTGCTTGGAGTGCGCCGTTTCGCGATCAACTGATCTTCGGATGAAAGTGGAATCCCGCCCTGGGCTTGCCGGCGTGTTGCCATTGACCACACACACGTGCCTCCGGATCGCAATCGAAGAATCTGCGTATTCGTCAATGCGCGCGCCAAGGTTCATGTTAAATAAGAAGTCCCCGGCCAGTGAAGTGTGTTCCCAGGAAATCTCCCTGCCGCCAGTTGCAGTACTGAGAGAGTTGCGAACGCGCTTGAACATGCTTTCAATGGAGCGGTCAGGGATCGCGAGGTGCTGAAGTAAGGCCGCCGTATACGCTCCGTTTCGACCACTACCGTCACTGGCAACTTGGCCGGGAGATGTGGCGTATGCGACAAGGGTGGCTCTCGGGGCATAGACCGGAGTCAGGCCGCGCGAACTCAATGAGCGCGACCAGGCGCGCTCAAATGGATTGTTGCGGCATGCGTCAGAGGTGTGCGGATAAGGCGGGGTGGCGGTGACACTCACGGAGGATGTGTTGAAAAAGAACTATGAAATTGACGGTACGTGGTACCACGGCGGGGCACGGACATCAATTGAACAGATAGCCGCGAGCAAAATCGATACGGAACTCGGCGGCGGGGAATTATTGATCTTTACCTAAATCATGACAACCGATCGTCCGTAGGCGCGTTATATGGTCAGCACCGTGTATGGAGGATCGGTTCATGACCAAGATGGACGAAGCGACGCGCAAACGGGTACGTGCCGGACGCTTGATGCTTGCGGGCAAGACGCCGGCCGAAGCGGCGAAGGCGGTGGGTGTGGCACGGCAAACCGCGTACACCTGGAAAGCCCGGCTCAACGAAGGTGGCATTGACGCATTGCGGACAATGAACGTAGGTCGTGCAGCCCAACTGGATGCGTGCCAGCTCGAAGGCTTGCGCGTGGCACTGCTGCAAGGTGCGCTGGCGCACGGCTTCGGCACCGAGCTGTGGACCCTCAAGCGCGTGCGCATGCTCATCGAACGACTGTATGGCGTCACCTTCAGCGAGGTGCATGTCTGGCGGCTGCTGGGTGCGTTGGGCTTCAGCCCGCAAAAGCCTGAGCGCCGGGCCATCGAACGCGACGAAGACGCGGTACAGCGCTTCAAGCGCAAGACTTGGCCCGCGCTAAAAAAAAGTGTGCCGCCGAGCGACGGCTAATCGTCTTCATTGACGAGTCGGGAGTCGGGCCTGTCGGAGCGGCCCACGCGCGTGCGCACCTGGGCGCCCAAGGGCTGCACGCCGGTCATCCAGTTCCACTTCAACTGGAAGCACGTCTCGGTCATCGCCGGCCTCACGCGCACGAACTTCGTGTTTCGACTGCACGACGGCGCGATCAAGAGTGCGCAGATCATCGAGTTCCTCAAGGCGCTGCGTGCGCAGCTCAAGCGCAAGTTGCTGATCGTGTGGGACGGCGCGCCACAGCACAAGAGCCGCGTTGTGCGCGAGTACCTCGACAGTACGCGAGGCGCCGTACAGATGGCGCTGCTGCCCAGCTATTCCCCAGACCTCAACCCGGTCGAATACCTGTGGGCCTGGCTCAAGCGGCACGCGTTGGCCAACTTCTGTCCCGATACCCTCGCCGAACTCAAACACACCGCCCGCCGCAAGCTCAAGAGCGGCCAGAAACGCCCATCGATCATCGCCGCGTGCTGGAAGCAGGCTGAGTTGTGGTGATGTCATGGGTTATGTAATTCTCAATAGGGCAAGGGTTCTACGTAGGCAATTACGGACATGAAGCCAGTGCCTGGGCGCGGCACGTCGCAGAAGGCAAGAAGCCGACCGTGGTCGAATTGCAGGTGAACAACTCTCGGGCAGCAAGCCTAAAAAAGCACGAATTGAGTTGGCTGCGCGCCAAGGAACATGCGATCGCGATTGCGAAGGCCGATACGAGGCGCACACATATCTTCAACGTTGACGTCGTGGCCGCGCCGATCGTCGGCAAAAACTTCAAGGACACACCGACCCAGTTGAAATGGGAAGGTACGAAATCGGCCGCGTTTCTGAATTCGTCCGACGTCAACAAAAAGATCACCAAACTGTAATGAACGATATGGACCGCGTTTTCTATCTGATACCAAGGCGCCGCGGCGACGGCGAGAACGTTGATCTGTTCCTGCCTGGCGATCTGATTGCACAAGAAGACGGAGAGGTCGCCCCGTCGCTCGGCTCGGGCGTCTTCACGTTTCTCCGCAGTCCGCGCAATCGCGGCAAGCCGCGCTACCTATCGTTTCCAGCAGTTATCGGGTTTGGCGAGGATTCGCGGGTTGTCGATTTGACGCTGCAGTCGGACTACATCAAGACGATGGGGAGCGCCAACCGATTCTTGCTCGCCGAGGACGCGACGACGCGACAACTCGGTATTGAGGCGTCTTTCATTGCTCGCAAATATCCGCCGCTGTTCCAACTCGCCGGCGCTGCTGCAAAGCTCTCCGGCTATAGCCTCTGGGCGTTGATCCCAGAAGACCGCGAACACCTCGAAATGCTTTGGCTACAGCGCGCGTTTTATCTGATTGGGCATGGCACGCTGGACGAGAACCGCGACGTCTCGAACGGCTAACCAGCCGTGCCCCCAGGAGCGGCGCACGGCGACCTATCCGCGCTCATGCGCCACCGAAAAAGCAGGAGAGTCCCCAAGTACCCCCACGCGCTGTTGCCATTGCTTCCCCCATTTCATTCGTGGGCATATGTCCCGCACAGCTACTTCACCATTCCCCCTACCAAGAGTTCTGTTCTCTTGTCTGCTACCTCAGCTTCGCCACTGATGATCCTCACGACTGCGGGTGCTTTGGCCCGGGGCGGGTCATACGCCGTGTATTCACCGCGGTACGTACGCGTTCCTGCTTTGGTATACCCCAACATCTGGTCCTTGGGTACAACGAGCACGACACAGCGCAGCGTCTTGGCATTAACCGCATCACTCGATTGCAACTTTGAGACAAGCAGCTTGTCGCAATTCCCCGCAGTTGAACTGCTCAGTTCCATCTGCCGGGTAGCCACCAGCGTCCTTACGGCCTGCGGTATTTTTCCATCCGATTGCGGTCGCATCGCTGTGGTCCCTGCGCTAGAGGCTTCTCGCTCCAAGGCACCTGTTGTGACCAACAACTCCAGAACGATCGAGCCACCGAGGCGGCTCAGCAAATTCACATCGGTCAAGGTGAATCCTCGCTCGTTGTCCGCGGCACAGTTCACCCCGTAAGGTGCCAAGGTCGCGCATTGCTTGCTCGACAGCCCGATTGAGGCTAGGCGCTCATTCCCAAGCCCCAGCAAAGTCACGACAATCTTGGGGAACATGATGGGGTTCCGTGCCACCATCGGGTAGCTTAGAAAAACCAGTGCAGCCGTCACCAAGCCGAGCCCGGCTCGTCCCTTCCACTGCCTGACCGAAAACGAAGCCCAGTTCAGCACGGTAAGAAGCGTTGCAATGAAGAAGAAGTTCAAGCTCCAATCACGCGCGTCCCCCATGGCGGCCATCGCGTCAGCCATAAAAAGCACCGCGCTCGTGAAAAGGCAGAACCAGAATGTCACGTAGACCTTTGCCCGAATTAGTCTACGGTCCGGCGCGTCACCTACTACGACGTGAGATGTCTTTGTTACAGCTTGCGACAGCCACTCCGGCCACGTCCAGGGAATCAGGTCGACTATCCACCGCAACCCTCGCCCCACGAGTGACATGATCGTGCCAAGGTTCAGCAACGCTGCCACACCTATTGCGACGGACATGCCAATGCCGATCACATGATCAAGCGCAGCAACCCAATATGACGACCAGTCCACGGTCCCGGCATGACCGGACGCTTTGGACAAAATCTTCGTCACTAAGCTGGTTGGTCCGACCGACCATGCGGTGATGATGACGACCAAAGCGACAATAGTCCCGCTGAGCACACTTAAAAGTGCGTAGCGCACCCATTGGCTATCGAAGCGCTTCCAGTCGACCAGCACGAGGATCGCAACGGCCACGAGAGCCCCGAACAAGGCGAACAGCAGGTGTTCATTGTGGGGAGATACCAGTCGCTCTGCCGACAAGGCGACGAGCAAGCCCACCCACGCAAGGACGCTGAAACAGGTGGCCCCCAAAATGAATGGCCCGCGGATAAGCCGGGCATAGGGCTCCGAGGATAGATCAGCGCTCGCCTGCTCCAACGCCAAATGCTGGGCCGCCTCGGGATATACCGCCTCCAACGCGGAGCGCGCGAAATAGCCAGCGCTCAAGCAGTACGCCACGACGAGCACCACGACCAGCACGCCCGTGGCACACACGGCCAACAGCGTTCCAGTCAGATCATTCCACGTGAACTCTGGCAGTTGACCGATACTCCAGGCGTACATCAATAGCGTGAGCCCACCAAACGCGAGTGCCGTTACCGAGGCGACCAAGGAGAAATTCCCTTGAATCGCCTTGTATGCAACGCGAAGATATCGCCTGAAGCGCCTGTGCCTTGCCGGGTTCGACTTGTGGTCGAGTTGGCGCTGCTCGGCGCCAGCGGCAATCGCTGCCTGCTCCTGCGTCTGCGATCGCTCCTGCGCTGGCTTCCTCTGCGAATTGCGTTTACTTACTCTGCCAACAGGCTCTTTTTGCACCGGTTTAGTGCCAACATCCACGATGTACCCCAGGGCTTTACTTCAAACTCGCGCGCGGCCTGCCGACAGCCTCGCGAAACTGAGGTGCAGCACTAGCGCGCAAACCATATTCACTGGCACGATTGAGCACGGGTCAGGCGAACCGGGTCACCACTCACCGTCGAAACGCTTGCAACGCACGCGCCTTTTTCAAGCACCAAGCGGGCTTCGTAGTCGACATCAGCTTTTGGAACGAAAGTGGCAGCAACGGAGCACTGCAAGCGGCTTTCTGGCGTCGTCAGCAACACCAAGGTGTACGGTCGCTCTGCGGCAACATACAGCTCGCCCATCGGGGTTCGGTCAAGTTTCTCGGCTCCAGGCATCCCGAGGGAGCGCCCACGATAGCCGCTTGCGCCAACGATCCCTCCCAACACGGTCCCCGCACCCGGCGCACCCCAATCGATGCAATCCTTGTTCGGTACCGCTTTTACGAGCACATTACCGCTCACGCGAAGGCGAGCGCGCGGGCCGTCAACCGCTTCTTCTGCGCTCTTGAACTGCGTGCTGAGCGAGCTACAAGCACAGAGAGCGCTTGCCGCGCAGATAGCGACGATGTATTTCTCGGCATTCATTTCTGCTTTATGGGGGACTCAAATTTCAATAACTCAGTCTGCCGTGGCGCAGTCTTAAGGCTTGGCAGACACCCGGATCTTGTCCAGATCCTCGAACAGCGCGAGACCGCGACGGTAAGGAATAACCCAGTTCCCGTGTCTTGTATCCGCTGTGCCACCGTGGCGCTGCGCCACCTGGGCTGCAAGCTGCTGCGCTGAATTGGTACCCGCGCCCTTCAAGGTGAAATCACCTTCCCATAGCTGGCCGAGCAGAAGGTGACCATCATCACCTGGCAAAGTAATGTCCATAGTTTTCTATCAAAACCCTAGCCGATCCGGCCTCACAATCGTTGGCCCAATAAACGCCAGCTTGCGCAGCGACGAATGCGGCCCGTGCGGCTGCATCTTGAAATGTGGCC
Organism: Ralstonia pseudosolanacearum; assembly: GCF_024925465.1. Classification (NCBI taxonomy): domain Bacteria; kingdom Pseudomonadati; phylum Pseudomonadota; class Betaproteobacteria; order Burkholderiales; family Burkholderiaceae; genus Ralstonia; species Ralstonia pseudosolanacearum. The sequence continues at coordinate 2,366,196 of NZ_CP103852.1, forward strand.
GCCGCCAGTGTCCGCGCACCTCTCGATGCGGCCCGTCACTCGGCTCCGCCGACGACAACTCCATGTCCAGGATCGCCGGGCCGACAATATGCCGGTCGTACAGGTGCTCAATCTCGGCCTGTCGTTCGGCACGCTTGCGCTTACCCAGGCCGCTGAAGCTTCTCGGAGCGTCTGTATAGGCGCGGTCATATACGACCTGCGCGTCCCGCACAGTCAAGTACAGCAACATCTTGATGGCGTAGTCCAGCACCTGTGCCCAATATTCGCGGGCATTCTGCGCATTGGGTTCGGCGTCTATCCGACCTTCCTGCGGAACGATTTCTTCCAACAATGACCGGATCGTCCGCTGAGGATCGGCCAACGAAAGCTGCAACACGTTCGCTGAACGGTGTGTGCGCTGCCGATGGTGCGTCCACGCCATGAAGCTCAGCCATCCGTGCCGCTGTCCCTCCGCGCCTTGTTCGTGGCGAACGATCGTGATCGCCCCGATCCCTCCATCATGGTCCCACCACGAGGGGTCGGGAATGATGCACAGCGCGTTTGCTGGCAGTTGGATCAACCCGACCGGTACGTCGTCGGCGATGTAGCTTGCGTCCAGCAGGCGATGCATCGCGGGTGTCGGTTCGTAAAGCGCCCCGTCACTTGCGTTGAACGCCTGCCAAATGACACTGCGCTTTGCATGCCACACTCCCGATGCGTCCATGACGACCGACAGCGGCCGACCTGTCCATGTGCGTATGTACGTCTCGAACTTCTCCAGGAGGTGTCCAATCCCCTCCGTCACCAACAGCCGCGAGAACTCTGCTCCCGAGCTGCCAGCAGCCAGCCTGACTTGCTTCCACGCCTCGATAGCGCCGCTTGCCCGATACCTCACCGGAATGGGTAGCCTTGCGTAAACCTCATCCTCGCTCTGGATGCTTTTCTCGATCGCTGATTTCAGCAAGGCGAGCACGTCGTTGTGCGGATCGGGGACAGGTTCGATCAGCGGACTGCGCTTGGACTGCTGTGCAAACGACGAAGCGAACCCTGCATCGTATCGAACGTCGATGCGCATGGCACCTTCGGGCAGGACATACTGACCGTCGCGGCCGCACGCAATCTGTACGCCATGCGAGACGACCATGCTCAGTCCTGGCAACGCTCCGCGAGAAGTCAGCCACTCGACCAGTTGAGGACGAAACAGCGCCCACAGCTTGTCGACAATCAGCTCAGCGTCGTCATGGTCGACGGGATCGACGCTACCGGTGGCAATCACCAGTGTGACGCCAGGCACAATGCCGGAACACCGAACAGGCTGACCATGAAGAGCGAGCGAGCCGATCGCCGCTGTCCGGAAGATCGCTGCGGTACTCAAGTGGGCACCGCCCGTCAACCGAGCCAGGCCTCCTTCTTCTATCCGGCCCCCGCCACCATCGCGCCCAGGTCGTGGCCCGATCGCGTTGGCTTGGCATGACTGATCTACATGCAGGATGCTTGTCTCCATTCCTCGTTCGGAATTTAGTCGCTTGTCTTTCCCCTAGCTCGCGGCCGCAAAGCCACCGCCTCTGCAGTAGCGCCCCCACCGGAGGATGACGCTACAACTTCGGATCGGATTGATCGTTGTCCCATTGCCAGATCGTCGAACCGTAGCCGGAAGTCGCCGCCGGCATCACCTCACCTTGCTGGAAGTACCGACGCGAGCCTGCCTTAGGGAATCTCTGCACAAATCCCTCGCAGATGTGCTTGCAAGAGTGAGCAGTGCAAGCGAGTATGTAGGCCATGAAACAAGCCGACCTTGGACTGAACTTGTCGACCAAACGCACGCGCAAGCGTGAGTTTCTGGAAGAGATGGCCCGTGTGGTGCCATGGGCCGATCTGGTGATGCTGATCGCGCCCTACGCGCCCGAAGGCAAGCGCGGTCGGCCGCCGTTTGCCGTGGAGACGATGCTGCGCATCCACTTTCTGCAACAGTGGTTCGGCCTGTCTGACCCGGCGATGGAAGAGGCGCTGCACGACGTGCCGCTGTACCGCGAGTTTGCGGGGCTGGACAACTGGACCACGCGGCTGCCCGACGAGAGCACGATTCTGCGCTTCCGTCATCTGCTGGAGAAGCACAAGCTGGCGGCCGAGATGCTGGCGCTGGTCAACGAGATGCTGCGCGGCAAGGGGCTGATGCTCAAGGCCGGCACGGTGGTGGATGCCACGCTGATCAGCGCACCGAGCTCGACCAAGAATGCATCGGGCGAACGCGATCCAGAGATGCATCAGAGCAAGAAAGGCAACCAGTGGTACTTCGGCATGAAGGCGCATATCGGTGTGGACGCCGAATCTGGGCTGGTGCACACAGTGCGGGGCACGGCGGGCAACGTGAACGACGTGGTCGAAGCCAACAGCCTGTTGCACGGTGAGGAAACCGATGCCTTTGGCGACGCGGGCTATCAGGGGGCACACAAGCGCCCGGATGCCAGGGCTGGCGTGAGGTGGCATGTGGCAATGAAGCCCGGCAAGCGCCGGGCGTTGAGCAAGGACCGCCCGCTGGACGGGTTGATTGACCAAATCGAGCACGCCAAGGCCAGCATCCGGGCCAAGGTCGAGCATCCGTTCCGGGTGATCAAGAGGCAGTTCGGTTACGCCAAGGTCCGCTACCGGGGGTTGAGGAAGAACACCGCGCAGCTCATGACCTTGTTCGCGCTTTCCAATCTGTGGATGGTGCGCGGCAAGTTGCATGGAGCGACCGCATGAGCGCGCCGGCAGCGCGAATTCATGTCCTTGAGGGACGAATCATGTTTGCCGGCATGTGCGAAAGCATGGCCAAGCCGCGATGAATTGACCCCAACCATGCGCACGCGCTGGCGAGTTCTCCTCCTAGCACGGGCGCGGACGCATTGTTCAGAGCATCCTTAGCTGGCGTGAACCAATAGCCCGCTTTGGGACACGGCTGGTTTGCTTCACAGCGCAGGCCTACACTGCCAGCGGTACCGGTTCCGACATCCGGACCGAGTCGTTCAATCGAGTGGTTCGCTCTGGCCCAGTCGGCGAGATCCTTGGGGTAAAGCAAGTGATCGCGGAAGGACGAGTCATCAATGTCATACAACACGCAGATCGCGGCAGCCTCGAATGCCCAGTAGCCGTAGTAGGGCATGTACTGGCCCTCAACCGCGTGGAGATGGCCGTTGTGCCATGGCGCGCCTTCGAAGCTCTTGTACCAGTTGTCGAGATATTCCTTAACCTTAGCGCTGGCTTCCTCCGGTGTCTCGGCAGTGTAGTACGCGTCTATGAGCGGATCGTAGGGAACAACGTGGAAAAAGTCCGTGTTGTCGCGTGGATCGGTGACAGCTCGTTCAATCAGCGATTCGAACAGAAGATCGGTGCCGCGATAGCGTTCAACGCATCGGGCAATCGTGCGCAGGCCATCTCCGTTACCAAGGAGAACACCGAGGCTGGTGATGTCCATGACCAACTGAAATTGCGACAAGTCTTCGAAGTACGCCGGAGTGCCATCCTCGCGCAGATCATCGCCGCTTTCTACGGCGAGCGCACGGACGTATTGTCTGTAGCCCTCATGCCATTCTTCAAACGCACGCAACACATCCGCGTAGAGTGGTAGCAACTGCGCTATTGCACACCCCGCAGTGTATTTCAACTTGATGAGGTTTAGCGCACCTCGTTATACAGAAGTCGGCAGTAGTTGAGTTCCAAGGGGGGTTGTAAACGATCGCGGAGTCTCGTTTACTGCCTGGATTTGGAGCCGAAATGGTCAGCGATTCGGGAGCGTGGGTGGACGAGGAGCTTGAGGGTCTGGATCTATTGAGAATTACATAACCCATGACATCACCACAACTCAGCCTGCTTCCAGCACGCGGCGATGATCGATGGGCGTTTCTGGCCGCTCTTGAGCTTGCGGCGGGCGGTGTGTTTGAGTTCGGCGAGGGTATCGGGACAGAAGTTGGCCAACGCGTGCCGCTTGAGCCAGGCCCACAGGTATTCGACCGGGTTGAGGTCTGGGGAATAGCTGGGCAGCAGCGCCATCTGTACGGCGCCTCGCGTACTGTCGAGGTACTCGCGCACAACGCGGCTCTTGTGCTGTGGCGCGCCGTCCCACACGATCAGCAACTTGCGCTTGAGCTGCGCACGCAGCGCCTTGAGGAACTCGATGATCTGCGCACTCTTGATCGCGCCGTCGTGCAGTCGAAACACGAAGTTCGTGCGCGTGAGGCCGGCGATGACCGAGACGTGCTTCCAGTTGAAGTGGAACTGGATGACCGGCGTGCAGCCCTTGGGCGCCCAGGTGCGCACGCGCGTGGGCCGCTCCGACAGGCCCGACTCGTCAATGAAGACGATTAGCCGTCGCTCGGCGGCACACTTTTTTTTAGCGCGGGCCAAGTCTTGCGCTTGAAGCGCTGTACCGCGTCTTCGTCGCGTTCGATGGCCCGGCGCTCAGGCTTTTGCGGGCTGAAGCCCAACGCACCCAGCAGCCGCCAGACATGCACCTCGCTGAAGGTGACGCCATACAGTCGTTCGATGAGCATGCGCACGCGCTTGAGGGTCCACAGCTCGGTGCCGAAGCCGTGCGCCAGCGCACCTTGCAGCAGTGCCACGCGCAAGCCTTCGAGCTGGCACGCATCTCCAGTTGGGCTGCACGACCTACGTTCATTGTCCGCAATGCGTCAATGCCACCTTCGTTGAGCCGGGCTTTCCAGGTGTACGCGGTTTGCCGTGCCACACCCACCGCCTTCGCCGCTTCGGCCGGCGTCTTGCCCGCAAGCATCAAGCGTCCGGCACGTACCCGTTTGCGCGTCGCTTCGTCCATCTTGGTCATGAACCGATCCTCCATACACGGTGCTGACCATATAACGCGCCTACGGACGATCGGTTGTCATGATTTAGGTAAAGATCAATAGGTGATCCGCGGCGGGATCGGCGAGCGAAGGAGTTGCTCAAGCGGTTGTCGGCGCAGCCCACGGCGAGCATTCCGGGTGCGTGTGATGGCTGGAGCGAGACCGTTGGGGCCTATCGGTTTCTGGGCAATACCGAGATCGATTGGCGCGACGTGATGCAGCCGCATTGGGAACGTACAACGCAGCGGGCTGGTGAGCACCCGGTGGTCCTATGCATCGCGGACACCACGGAGCTGGACTTCAATGGTCAGGAGATTGAAGGGCTTGGTCCCCTGAGCTACGAAGTCCAACGGGGCATGTATTTGCATCCGACATATGCGGTGACACCAGACCGGGAGCCGTTGGGCGTGCTTGATGCGTGGATGTGGGCACGCGAGCCGCGAGAGGCGGACGGCTCACGGGGCGGGCTCAAGGAGAGCGTGCGCTGGATCGAAGGGTATGAGCGAGTCGCGGAGCAAGCCACGCAGTTGCCGCACACTCGCTTGGTGTACGTGGCAGATCGTGAAGGCGATATCGGTGCGCTGATGGCCCGCGCGCAAGTGCTGGGTCACCCGGCCGACTGGCTGATCCGCTGCCAACATGATCGAAGCCTGGATGAAGCCGGCAAGCTATGGGAGCAGTTCGAAGCCAGCCCGGTGCTTGGGGAGCTCACCTTCACCTTGCCGCGACGCCCGGGCAGCCCGGCGCGCCAGGTCACACAGGCGTTGCGCACACAGCGGGTAAAGCTGGCCGGTCATAGCGGTGTGGAGTTGACTTGCATTGAGGCGCGGGAGATTGGCGCACCTGCGGGCGCCAAGCCCGTGGTGTGGCGACTGCTGACCAACCGGAGCGCAGCGGATGCGCACGCCATCATCGAAGTGGTGGATTGGTATCGAGCGCGTTGGGAGATCGAGATGTTCTTCCACGTGCTCAAGACCGGTTGCAAGGTCGAGGCTCTGCAGTTGGCGCAAATCGATCGCGTGGAGCGGGCCCTGGTGCTGTACATGATCGTGGCTTGGCGCATCGCCCGGCTGATGCGACTGGGCCGGACGTGCCCCGACCTGGATGCCGTGCTGTTCTTCGATGCTGACGAGATACGAGGCGCCCACCTGTTGGCCAAGAAACCGGCGCCCAAGGGTTCGGTCACGCTTAACCAGATGATCCGCCTGGTGGCCTCCCTTGGCGGGTTCCTCGGACGCAAGAGCGATGGTGAGCCCGGCGCCAAGACGATATGGATCGGCCTACAGCGCACCATGGATGCCGCTTCTATGATTCAAGCGCTCAGGGGCAACGTATGAATTCTGTATAACGAGGTGGGTTTAGCGCATCGTCTTATACACAAGTCCCCAGCATGAGAAATCAGCTTGAGACCCTCCAAGGCTTGTAACCCCGAGCCGGCTCGCGTTTACTCTCACTTTTTGCGTGAACGCCTTGGCCCTGAACAAGATCCACTGGACGGAAGTCGAATTCGCCCACCTCGACCTTGGCGACACGCGCCTGAACAAGCGAGCGAGGATATTGATGCAACGATTGGCAGCCAAGCCGACGGCCGGTGTGCCGCAAGCCTGCCGGGGCTGGGGCGAAACGATGGCGGCATACCGCTTCTTCAACAACGAAGAGGTCGATTGGCGCGACATCCTTGCCCCACACTGGCAGCAGACCGAGCAGCGCATGGCCGCCCACCCGGTGGTGCTGTGCCTGCAGGACACCACGGAACTGGATTTCAACGGGCGCGGCGCGGCCGGGCTCGGAGCCTTGTCCTACGAGGCGCAGCGCGGCATGTATCTGCACCCGACCTACGCGGTGACGCCGCAGCGTGAGCCGCTGGGCGTGCTCGATGCGTGGATGTGGGCGCGCCAGCCCAAGGATGCACAAGGCAAGCGCGGCGACCAGAAGGAGAGTCTGCGCTGGATCGAGGGCTACGAGCGCGTGGCCGATCTGGCAGCGAGTCTGCCCGGCACGCGGCTGGTGTACGTGGCCGACCGGGAAGCGGACATGATGGCGCTGATGCAGCGCGCGCAGGAACTGGGCACGCCGGCGGACTGGCTGATCCGCGCCGCCCACGACCGCGCGCTGCCCGAAGGCGTCAAGCTGTGGGCGGCCACGACCGAGGGCGAGGCGCTGGGCGAGATCGCCTTCACGATGGGCTCGCGCCATGGCGTGCGCGCACGCGAAGTGCGTCAGCACGTGTGGCTCAGGCGCGTCGAGTTGCCGGCCGATCGAGGCCAGCGTGTCACGGCTACGTGCCTGGTGGCGCGCGAGTTCGGCGCGCCGGCCGGCACCAAGCCGATCGAGTGGCGCCTGCTGACCAACCGCGCGGCCACGACGTTGCAGGAGGCGATCGAGTTGATCGACTGGTATCGGGCGCGCTGGGAAATCGAGATGCTGTTCAACGTGCTCAAGAACGGTTGCCGGGTGGAGGCACTGCAACTGGGGGCGATCGAGCGGCTGGAGCGGGCGCTGGCGCTGTATCTGGTGGTGGCTTGGCGCATCGTCCATCTGATGCGCATGGGGCGCACCTGCCCGGATCTGGATGCCGAATTGTTCTTCGACCCTGACGAGATTCGCGGCGCCTATCTGCTGAGCCGCGCCAGGCAGCCGGCCCGGCCCAAGCTGAATGAAGTGCTGCGCCTGATCGCCAGTCTGGGCGGCTTCCTCGGCCGCAAGGGCGATGGCGAGCCCGGCGCCAAAGCCATCTGGCTCGGACTCAAGGACGTTCATGTCGCGGCCAAAACCCTGCAAGCGCTACGCGCGGTGGGCGACTCCGCTAGTTGTGTATAAGACGATGGGTTTAGCGCCTCCTCGAATATTCCATATTGCCCCGTCGGCTCCAGGCTGCCTTGAGAGCGGAGATTTATTATCGCCTTTCTAGATGATTCAATTCCACGGGCGATAAATTTTTCGTTGAGATTAAAATAAATCTCGGATAGAAATTTCTGCCTACGGAGATTTCGAAATTCAATTTTTTCCATATGCGATGATATTCACTAAGTCAGGCGCCAACTAAAGAGCTTAAGATCTGGGCTTCCTAGATGTATTTTTTGTTTTATTAGGTCGTTCTGATTTTTCGGCCGGCTCTTTGGTTTCTGGCATTTTCTTCCGCTCACGCGCTCTGACGCGCGCATTAACTACTGCATCGATATTGGACTCGTTCCATTCTTTCGTTATTCCATGCTCGATATGAGCGTGAGTCTCACGATCAGATTTTCCGCCATGGATGTCTGCCCATGCCTGCGCATGAGCGAGGGCGCCATCTGACTCGAATGTAACCAACAAAACACGACGGCGACACGCAACTTCCCTCAGAGCATCCACAGCCCGATCGTCAAGCCCTTCGGTTGTGGCGTTGGCTCTTACCCAACGCGTTGACATTTGATCCAGCGGTTGCACCCCTCCTTTACCCCATCGTCTTATACACAACTAGCGGAGTCGCCCACCGCGCGTAGCGCTTGCAGGGTTTTGGCCGCGACATGAACGTCCTTGAGTCCGAGCCAGATGGCTTTGGCGCCGGGCTCGCCATCGCCCTTGCGGCCGAGGAAGCCGCCCAGACTGGCGATCAGGCGCAGCACTTCATTCAGCTTGGGCCGGGCCGGCTGCCTGGCGCGGCTCAGCAGATAGGCGCCGCGAATCTCGTCAGGGTCGAAGAACAATTCGGCATCCAGATCCGGGCAGGTGCGCCCCATGCGCATCAGATGGACGATGCGCCAAGCCACCACCAGATACAGCGCCAGCGCCCGCTCCAGCCGCTCGATCGCCCCCAGTTGCAGTGCCTCCACCCGGCAACCGTTCTTGAGCACGTTGAACAGCATCTCGATTTCCCAGCGCGCCCGATACCAGTCGATCAACTCGATCGCCTCCTGCAACGTCGTGGCCGCGCGGTTGGTCAGCAGGCGCCACTCGATCGGCTTGGTGCCGGCCGGCGCGCCGAACTCGCGCGCCACCAGGCACGTAGCCGTGACACGCTGGCCTCGATCGGCCGGCAACTCGACGCGCCTGAGCCACACGTGCTGACGCACTTCGCGTGCGCGCACGCCATGGCGCGAGCCCATCGTGAAGGCGATCTCGCCCAGCGCCTCGCCCTCGGTCGTGGCCGCCCACAGCTTGACGCCTTCGGGCAGCGCGCGGTCGTGGGCGGCGCGGATCAGCCAGTCCGCCGGCGTGCCCAGTTCCTGCGCGCGCTGCATCAGCGCCATCATGTCCGCTTCCCGGTCGGCCACGTACACCAGCCGCGTGCCGGGCAGACTCGCTGCCAGATCGGCCACGCGCTCGTAGCCCTCGATCCAGCGCAGACTCTCCTTCTGGTCGCCGCGCTTGCCTTGTGCATCCTTGGGCTGGCGCGCCCACATCCACGCATCGAGCACGCCCAGCGGCTCACGCTGCGGCGTCACCGCGTAGGTCGGGTGCAGATACATGCCGCGCTGCGCCTCGTAGGACAAGGCTCCGAGCCCGGCCGCGCCGCGCCCGTTGAAATCCAGTTCCGTGGTGTCCTGCAGGCACAGCACCACCGGGTGGGCGGCCATGCGCTGCTCGGTCTGCTGCCAGTGTGGGGCAAGGATGTCGCGCCAATCGACCTCTTCGTTGTTGAAGAAGCGGTATGCCGCCATCGTTTCGCCCCAGCCCCGGCAGGCTTGCGGCACACCGGCCGTCGGCTTGGCTGCCAATCGTTGCATCAATATCCTCGCTCGCTTGTTCAGGCGCGTGTCGCCAAGGTCGAGGTGGGCGAATTCGACTTCCGTCCAGTGGATCTTGTTCAGGGCCAAGGCGTTCACGCAAAAAGTGAGAGTAAACGCGAGCCGGCTCGGGGTTACAAGCCTTGGAGGGTCTCAAGCTGATTTCTCATGCTGGGGACTTGTGTATAAGACGATGGGTTGATGGGCCTACCCAGCTGCAATTTCATTCTCTGGTTTATTCGCCTAACGGAACCGCGCTGCACTACCCAGGCTACGTAGTAGCGCTCGAAAAAAGCTCACAGCATCTGATCGGCGGCCCGAAGGTGAATCAGGCGGCTCGCCAATTCTTGCATGCGGATGCCACCTACTTCCAGAAGGAGACACCGAGCCGATGGGATATTGGTACGGCGAGCCAGATTCGCAGGTTTCAGGAAAACGATGCGAAGGCGATGTTCATCTCGCACATCGCCAAGTATTCAACCCTGTCGCTACCAGTTACGGGTGGTACTTATACCGCAACGGAGCACTGCTTCGTCTACAACGCATACGCTGCCAATGTTCTGCGGAACCAACATGCCGCGGCGGAAGACTTGAGTCGGGTCAACGCATGGCATGCGTGCCCTATTGCGCAGAACACTGACCGCGATGATATCGGCAGAAATCAGTTCTATACGGAGGGGCGCGCAGCTCTTGAGCGTTTGGGCGAGAATCTGTCGGCTGACCTCAAGGGGGATCGAATCACCCACGTCATCCTGATTGTCATGGGATGGAACACTGCACAAGATGAAGCCGTCCGGAACTTTAATGACCTAACTGGAAATCTTCTTGAGGCAGCGTACGAACGAACACTCGTACGATCGGCGGCGCAAATCCAGCGGCCGACGGCGCCACGTAACGCATCGACTGCATTGCGGGATTTTCGCCCGCTTGTGATCGGTGTCACGTGGCCATCATTCTGGTCCAACTCCTTCACCAACGTCTTCAGTTACACCAACAAGGCCAACGACGCCGATGAGATCGGGTTATCGTGGTTGAATGAGCTATTGAACCAAACGATTCCCCGTGCGCTCGCAGAGGCACACAGCTCGGCCCAAGTTGTTGCCATTGGGCATAGTTTCGGAGCACGCGCGATGACGCGAGCACTGTTCAGTGCTCCAGCACTCAAGCCGGACATGGTTCAATTACAGAGTCCGGTGAGGCTTGCGGTCGGCTTAGAGGGCGCCGTCAGCATTAACCGGTTTGTGCCGTCGTTGAGCGAGGAAGGCGCACCTTATCGTGATTTCAGAATGCTGAGTTCTACTCAGATTGCACTCACAGCGTCGAGTCATGACAACGCAGCCGGTGGACCTATCTTCTGGTATGAGCCATCAGGCTCGACGAGATCACTCAACCTCGCCTGTGCGGACAGCTCCATCGACTATCGCGGGATTTTCGAGTGTGTCGTTGCATCCGATAGGTCAGCATCACCGGGAGGAGACTTCCGGATTTGTTTGTTCAGCGACTCGGCGTGTCGTGAGACTCTTTCCGGAGACAGCAAGGCACCAGCAAAAGGAGTGCTCTACATTGATACATCCAATGGCATCACGCAATTCAACACGCCCGGTACGGGCGGTGGCGCGCACAGCGACATCTACCGCCTCCCCATGAGGCGCCTATTGTGGCGATTGATTGAACAATATGCTCAAGATCCAGCGAACACAATGCAGGCACAACCATGATGGGATTGCAACAGACATGAACCGCAGACGAGCCTCGCCCTTGACCCGCTCTTTTGTCCGCCCGGCCCTCTGTTGATTTCGCCAAGCATGCGATACGTTCCCGAGTCAACCCACTCCGCACCACTTCCTTAGGGGCTTCTCATCTTGAACCCAGTCGAGACAATTCATCCTCTTTGGACAAGGTGACAACTGGCACAGTTGGAAGCTGCTGAGCAGCAGGCGCGAGGAGAAGAGGTTCAACCTTTGGGCCACTGCCCCTACACCAAGAAACCGTACCGCAGAGAAGTAGAGACTCCGGCATGATTTTCACCATTCGAAATGGAAGACATGCCATGAAGACGAGCAAGTTCACCGAGGCGCAGATAGCGTTCGCGCTCAAGTAAGCAGAGCTGGGCACGAAGGTAGAGGAAGTGTGCCGCGAGCGACAACCGCCGAATTCGCCCGTCAGGCAATCTTGCGGGTCAATAACCGTGAGTGGCCTGGCGGCCTTGATTTCAAAGTCGAGTCCATCGGCATCCGCTCATCAGGGCGAACTGCGCTTAAACTCCGACGTTTTCCGTCATGCTTGGCCCCCCCACCACACCAAAACCAGCACGATGAGCTGGTTTTCTTCTTGGGCAGCCCCAACTCCGCGGACACGCGTCAGAACGTCTACATCCTCAGAATGAGAAGGCTGATCAAACTGAACACTACGACACCAAACCAAAACATCCCCGGGTCTTCTTCTCGCGTATAGACCGCATCTCGAACCGCGAAGTACCCACCGTAGACGGCATGCGCGCTGATGGAGGCAAGTGAGAGGCCAAGCACTGTCAGCGCGTGGTGTGAAAGCGGCCCCCCGCGATGATGGGCGGCATAGGCAACTGGGATGACCAGGCCGATCGCGAACGCCACCCAGTTTGCGATGAACCATGGCCTGTCGAATGGCTTCGTGGACTCCATACTCATTGGGTTGGCCTGATGGGGCCGGTGTTGGACGCTCCGAAATATAGTAGAGGGCCCATTGCCTCAGGCGTACACCGATGTGTCGGTTCGCATCGAGGGGGACGACGAAGTCCATGCGACGGACCCAATGGGTCGCACAACGCTATTGGGAATCTCTGCGCAGCAGGTGACGTTGAAAATCAAAGTGGCCGGCATCAGCCCTTGCAAGATGCGCGTCGACACGCGAACCCACACCAGCCGATCCCCCGGAGACGCAGCAACGCATGCCGGCGCGGGCGCTTCAGCCTGCAATGAATGCGGGCAAGGGGCGCGCACTAGCGAGCGGATATCCCCTGGCATCGGTGGGCAGGCATTGCGTCTGGAATGCGGTGAAGATCGCGGCGAAACCGTCGGCGCGCTGCACGATCACCGCGCCATCCTGAAACGCGCCGTTTTCCGCCCAATGCTTGCCGCGCGGATTGCCCTGGTTCATGTGGGTTTCATGCAGCCCGTCTTGCTTGGGAAGAAACAGAAAGCCGAAACCATAGACGACAACGTCATGGTCGGTTGGCGGGTAGAAATCGCGACTCGGCGGTTGACCGTTGCCGTTGCCGTTGTCGTAGGGCAAGGACGTCGGCGGCTGGGTCGTATCGATCGACAGGATCTCGCTGATGATGTCGTTGACGTCGGCACGCTGGCCGTTTTGATCCGCGTATGGGACAGGCCGCATCCGGCGCAGGTCGAGCAAGCTGCGGTCCTGCCAGTAGTCGAGCCGGGGGAAATCGGTGGTCTGCAGCCCATAGGGCAACTGACCGAGCTTGTCGGTGAGCGGGTCGGTAAAGTTCAGATCGGCGTAGAAATAGACGTTGTTGTTGCCGTCTTCGCCGACTTCGGTCGACGCCGAGTTCACGACGATCTTGAAGATGGCGTTATCACTGCCTTTGACGTTGATCACATAGTGCGGACTGCCCACATATTGGGGCTTGAACGGAGCCGCGTTCTGCAGCTTGCCTTTGAACATGCAATATTGATTCATCGACCTGATCTCCTGTGTCGGTCTTCCGGAACCGGGTAAGGGTGCATGCCGGCGCGCACACGCGCGACCGGCATGGCTGCCTCGGTGCTTATGTGCTGTAAGGCCGGCGCGGATGCACCCTCTGATGGGTGGCGTGCATCGCCACGAACATCTCGGTCCAGCCGCCCATCCGTACGCGCAGCAGATCGAAGCTCTCGGGCGAGCCGGCCGCGGCCAGGAAGGTGGCCTGATCCGCCGTGGTCACCGTCAGGATGTTCGACCCCGCTCCGTCGACAAAGGCGTCCAGAATCTCGACCAGCCGGCTTTCGCCAATGCTTTCGTCGATATTGAGATCGACCGGCGCCCCATTGGCAAAGCCGAACGCATCCGTCGCCGTGACACCCTTGAGCGCGAGCACGCCGTCGACGCGCTGCTGGCTGGCATCGGTTGCCGGCAGATCGAGCGGCGAAGGCGATGGCGACATGTCGGTGCCCAACGGCTGGCCGGAAAGCCGCCCGTCGGCCGAGGCCGCGCAGCCCAACCCCTGCTCCACATAGCTCGCGAACGTCCCCACCCCCGGCTGCATGCAGAAGCCGCCGAACGGATGCGCCGGCGTGCCGTAGGCCATGGCCTTGCGCCGGTACTGGTCGGCCAGCCCATCGCGAGGCTGGGCCATGACCTGCACCGCGATCCCTGCGACACGCTGGCAGATCTCGTTGCCGAACCGGTCGATGTCCGCGTTGCCGCGTCCCCACCGGGGCAGCGACAGTGCGATGGATCGCAGTTGGCGGAACCGGGTCGCGGCCTGACTGACGCGCGCGGCATCCCCGGCCAGCACGGTCGGATGCACCAGTGGGTCGATCATGTTCTCGCCCCAGTTGCAGAGGAGCGCCTGGACCAGTTCGCTCAATGTCGTGATCGCGGTCGCCTGATCGAAGCACATCACGCGGATGGCCCACAGCGCGTTGATCGTGTTGGCGAGCGACGTGAAGCACGGCCCGAACACGTTGTAGCGTGCGCCGCCGGCATAGATGTCGCGCCCCTTGGCCAAGCAGTCGTGGATGAACAGGTTGAGCAACGGCGACGGACAGACACCCTCCATGCGCCCGAAGTCCGCCACCGTTCCTTCCATCTGGCGTGCGAACGTCCACTCCAAGTGCTTGAAGAACACATCCTCCAACTCGGCGTAGGAAGCGATCGCGCTGGCCGGCTGAGACCGGAACGAAACGTTCTTGCCGAACAGATCGACGGGGCCGGCCGATTGCATCTGCCGCCCCTGGTTCAGCGCGACCTCCAGCATCTGCAAGAGGGTGACGCCACCGAGATGGAACCAGTTGGCGCCGACGAACTGCGGCTCGTAGCAGCCATCGCAAGCGTAGTCATGGGCGTCTTCCCGGCGGACGGTCGCGTTCCACCGCGCGGCTTCGTCGGCGTTGGCGCGTGGCCCGATCGCGATACCCGAGCCGCTGAGCGCCGGAATGATCTTGTCGTCATTGAGCAGGATCGGGCTGGCGCCGCCGCTGAGCTGTCCGCGCGCGGCCTCGGCCAGCAGGCGCTTGCGCCATACGGAGGGCATGTCCCTCGAAACCCGCAGCGACAGGACCGGCGCGTTGAACGGCAAGCGGGACGACGCGCGCAGGCAGGCCAGCGTGACATCGGAATACTCCCAGCTGCCATCGGCGTTCAGACCACCGACCGTGACCTGCTGGATCCACTGGTTGACGCTCTGCCCCTTGGGGTACGGACCCGCGCGATTGCCCATCGCGAGATTGCCCAGCTCCTGGCGGTCGTCGATGAAAATCCGATTGAGCAAGGTTTTCTCACCGAGCTTCAGCCAGAAGCAGTCGATGGCGTCCTGCAACTGCGTCTCGCCGAGCGGCGCTTTTTCCTGGAACGGTCGAATCAGCCGGTCAAGCCGCCCCACCGCGACCGGCTCGCCGCACAGGTGCAGCGTCGCATGACAAGCGAGCACCAGCTGGAGCGCGTCGAGCACCGTCTCGGGCACCGCGCCGCCGGCCAGCCGCCGCAGCCGCGCCTCCATCTCCGCCAGATTCGTGCGTTCGATCTTCTGGTCCGGCGACAAGGCCTGCGCGGTGTCGTGCGCGGTGCCGGCCAGCCCGTCGAGATATTCGGCAAGCCCGCGCAGCGCAAGACGCGATCCCGCATAGAAGGGCGCGACCTCTGCCGCGCGCTGGGGATCGGTGGCTGCCAGCGCCTGCTGAGCCTCGTCGATATGGCGGCCGACCCCACCAATGCCATGTGTCAGCAGAGCTTCGTAGCCGGGGACGACGTGGCCCACGCCCGAGGTGGGGCTGAGCGACAAGTTGAACCAGCGAAACCGCTCGGCCTCATCGTCATCGTCTCGGGTGTAGTCGATGACGTAGCGGCCCTCGGCCAGCGATTGCGACGGCATCGACCCGGCGAAGAGATCGAGCGGATGAATGTCGCAGGTATCCATCCCGCCGTTGCCACGGCGGCCGACGCCGTCGAGCCGGGCCGCCAGGTTGCACAGCAGCCGGGCCGCCCAGGCTGCGCGCAGAGCGACGGGTTGACGCATGACATGGTCGGCGGCGCGCGCCTGGGGCGTCGGCCCTTTGGCGTCGCCCCCCGCTTCGGCCAGTAGCGCATCCCGCTCCCGGGCATGGTTCGGATCGGCGAAGAAGCGCTCCAGCTGCTGGCGCAGCGGCGCCAGTTCGGCCGGTTTCTGAGCGCGATACCACGTATCGTCCCACTTGGTGAACAAGCGTTCGAGAAGGAACTGAACACGCAGGGACAGCGGGGCGGGTCCATTGTCGCTGGCCGCGCGGGTGCCGATCGTGTAGAGATAGTCCTTGTGGTTGTAGAACATCCACCCGTTGGGCGAGCGCTTTTCGTAATGGCGATTGAGCCGCGACCAATCCACTCCGGGGAACCGCCGCCAATCCTCGAAGCGGTTGGGCAGCCGGCTGTTGAGGTCGTCGGCGAAGGCCTCGGCCTGCAACTCGCGCAAGCTCGGCGCATAGAAGAAGCCGCCCAGGTCCGAGCGGACGTGCGTCCCGCCAAGCAGGCGATCGCGCGCGAAGCCATCGCCATCCGCTTCGCCGAACTGCGAGCGCAGAACGGATTCGATCCGTGCCGCCGAGCGCGCGACGCCGATGAAATAGATGCCCGCCTCGTCGTTATGCGACGCCCCGCCCGCGTTCTCGACCACGGGCGTGCCTGCGTCGCTGCGCTTGCGCTGGCCGAAGGGCAAACCCAGGCGCATCAGTTTGATGGTGTTGCCCGTGGCATCGTACGTGTGGGAGCTGCGAACGTGAGAACGGGCATCGTACGAGGGGACCAGTTCGTCGTTGTACTGGTGGCGGCCAATCACCGAATCGATCTCGGCGGCCGCCTTGGAGTGGATTTCCGCCCAGTTGATCTGGAAACGCTGGGTAAAGACAAAGGCGCCGCCGATGCTGCCGGGGTCTTCGTCGCCCACCAGCACATGCTCGAGCACTTCCACGGGCGAAGCGGGATTGCGCAGGTTCTCCTGGAACCGCCCCCCCAGCACGCGCCCACCCGCCCCGCCCTTCGGCAGCGTCGGATTGACGCGCGACTGCATGGCGACCTCGACGATGGCGTCCGCCGCGACGCCCGCCTCACCCAAGCGCTCCGTGAGAAAACGCGCGATCGCGGACACGGCGTCCTGCGTATCGGCCTTGATGACGAACCAGGCCTGCACGCCGCTGCTCTGCAGCGCGCCGCGCGACCGGTCGACCACCTGCGGTGCATCCGCGCTGGCGCCGGGCTGCTCGAACACCATGCCGCGCGGCGGCGTACGCGATTCGGCCTTGCAGAATTGCGTCCAGGTCGAGAAGGCAAACGCTACGCAGGCGCTGGCATGGACGTCGGGATGGTCGGTGTGGATGTAGCGACGAACGGCCGACAGCAATTTGCCGAACCGGGCGCGATCCATGGAAGGCGGCAGGCGCAAGATCGACAACGCATTCTGAAAAGGAGCGGGATAGATCAGACCCGGCTGCATCCAGCTCAAGGTCGCATTGGCCCGATCACGCAGCAATGGCTCCTGGCCCTCCGCCTGGGCGGTATCCGGCGATGCGCCAACTGGCGCGTGGCCGTGCGGGTCGAGGAAAAAATCCACGACAAGACTGCTCCAACGCATGCTGTTGCCTGATTCGGCCATCGATACTCCCTCCTGTTGCGACAACGTCGCTCATGTACTTCGTTGGGTGTTTCGTCAGTGCGCCCCGCCCCTTACCGATGGAGCGTGGCCGCCAGAGCAAGGCCAATGCCCGAACGCAAGGCATGCCCCTCGAACCATTCGCCGGCGAATTCAGGTAAGACGGATTGGATTGGTAAAACAGAAGCCCTGCAGAGATGCCGCTATCGGCGCGCAATGGATCGGCGGTCCCGCCTGGACGTGGCGTTTGATTGCAAAGACATGCCTCCACATGAGATCGGCAGCTTTACCCGGCATTCAGTGCCGAGGTTTGGGGGGAAATGTTGTCATGCAGACTACGTCACAGTGATGCCGCGCGCCAAAATTTCTCTGTTTCTTGGGGAGCGCGATCGGGCCTGAGTACGCCCAATAAAACCGATTCATCGCGCAGTGGCCCCGCACCGTCTGCGAGTACGCACGATAGGCCCAACCGAAAATCCGCATGCCCCGCTTGAACGCAGGTCCGACTGGAGCCAACGCCGATGGACCACAGATCAGTCTTAAACATATTTCATGGCGAGCTCTACCTCGCATTTTTACGAGATTTCGATTGGCCCAGATGCGCGAAACAAAACGCATAACCAATATAGATTAGCCAATAAATATAAACCCCAAAAATCAACCTTTTCCTCTATCACAACCACAAAATAACAATTTCCGCCTACGCCATATTTCATTAACCGTACATCCCAGAAGAACGTTGATACGTCGCAATGCCGCCCTATACTGCAAGCCCAGGCTTTCACTGACCTGGACAATGCACGAGGGGGACACAATGGAAAAATATAAAAATCTTGACGGCGATTCGGGCGTTGCTTTCTACGAAAATGGAAGCGATCACATATGGGTCCATTTTTCTGATGGAATGAAATACCGCTACAGCGACTCAAGTGCTGGCCCCCACAACATTTCCGAAATGAAGCGATTGGCAGCCGTTGGAAAAGGTTTAAATTCTTTCATCAACAAAAATCCAAGCGTTCGCACGGGTTACGACCGAAAAGAATCATGGCAACCCTGAAATCGATCGCCTGACACCACGTCAGCATTCGCCTTTAAATTCACGCGATTTCAAACCAAACAATTCTGCATCAGTAAAAAAGTCGGTTGCATCGGATCGGACATACCCAACCACCACTCGACAACGAGGAGATTGCACAATGTCAGACTTCGCTTCGGTTCCTCCGTCACGGAAATCGCCCGACCCGGTCGGCTTCTTTCAGGGCGGCATGATGCCCGCGACCGAACAGAACATCACGGCACTGCTGGTCTTCGACGTCCGCAGCTTCCAGCTGACCAAAGAACAGGGCCACGCCCTTGAAGCCGCGATGCGCGAGCATCTCTTCGCGGAACTGAAGAGGATGGAGATCGACACAACCAAACGTTCCGCGGTCAGTCTGCACAATGCCGTGTTCGGCATCTCGATCGATTAACACACGCGGATTGCGGCAATTCCCCGTAGTGGCGGAGGCGCGCGGTGCGGTCCCGTGATCGCACGCACGCCTCTTGTCTTGTGGCGATGTGGGTGCAGGGCTGGAGTCATGACCGACCAATCGAATGCCGAATGGATGGAATGGGCAAGCTACAACCTGGCGCTCGGCGTGGGCGCGGAGAACATCGTCGAGGAACTCAAGCACAACGGTTTCGAGGCCGGGCGCGCCCGGTCTCTCGTGACGGACATCCAGCACCACCCCATCTTCAACGCGGCGAAGAAACTGGGCAGCGACGTCCAGAAGTGGGAATCGCTAAGCGAAGCCCTGCTGGAATTGGCATCCCAGAGCGTCGATCTGAATAGCGTTCCGCGCGTGTGCGGCCTGTCTTCCGAGGCCTTTCACCAACACTATTACAGCCGGAATCTGCCGGTCCTGATCGAGGATGCGACGCACGGCTGGCCGGCGCTGACGAAATGGACCAACGCCTACCTGAAGGAGACATACGGCGACTGCATCGTCACCTACCAGGATCGCGGCACCTCGTCGGATCATCGCGACTCCTTTATCGACCACAGTGCCCGGATCGCGTTTTCGGAATACATCGACCGCGTCGAACACGCGGGCGAATCGAATGCCTGCTATCTGATCGCCCATGACCGGCTCCTGGATCGCCCGGAGTTCGCGTCGCTTCTGGACGATATTGCCTTCGACGAGCGTTATCTCGATCCGATCGGCCCGGTCGGCAAGGTCTTCTTCTGGCTGGGGCCGAAAGGGGCGAAAACCCCGCTCCATCGCGATCTCGGGAACGTCTTCCTGGTGCAGGTGCGGGGCCGCAAGCGGGTCAACTTCATCCCCGCGCTGGAAATGCACAAGGTCTACAACAGCTTCGGGTATCACAGCGATCTCGACCTCGACGATTACGATCCGAAGCAGTTCCCCCGCATGGCCAAGGCCCATGTCTCGACGACGGTCGTATCGGCGGGCGACATGCTGTTCATCCCGGTCGGATGGTGGCATCACGTGGTCGCGATCGACGAATGCATCTCGATCACGGGGAACAATTTCAAGTTCCCGAACGCCTTCACGAAGATTTTCTGATGGACGTGGGCGATCGCTACGACGAGTCGCGCCGACTGCTGGACAGACTGCGGCGCTACGATGCCCTGGCCGCTGCGCGACCCAACATCTTCTGGGGCGACTACGCCCCGACCGCGGGCGTGCCGCTATTCGCTTCGCGATCCGAAGGGGCCTATCTCTGGGACGTCGACGGCCATCGCTACATCGATTGCGCGCTGGGCTACGGCTCGGTCGTGCTGGGACACGGCCATCCCACCGTCGCCGACGCGATAAGGCAGGCGGCCCGGCTCGGCGGTCATTCGACGCTGCTCAATCGCTGGCATGCGGAGCTTGCGCAACGTTTTGTCGACATGATCCCGGCGGCCGAAATGGTCGCCTTCCTGCGGACCGGGTCGGATGCAGTCAGTGCCGCCGTCCGCCTGGCAAGGGCGATCACGAAGCGCAGGGTCGTGCTCCATTGGGGGCTGCACGGCTGGCACGATTGGTGCGCGCCCGGTGCGCAGGGCATTCTCCAGGCCAATCGCGAGCACGTGTTCGAACTGCGCTACAACGACCCGGATCACGCGGCCCACCTCGTGTCGACGCATGGTCCGGACCTGGCCGCCATCGTCATGATGCCCTACGAGATCGACCCGCCGGCGGCGGGCTATCTCCATTTCATGCAGGCGCTCGCCCGCAAGGCCGGCGCGCTCTTCGTCCTCGACGAGGTGCGATCGGGATTCCGGATCGCGCTCGGCGGCGCCCAATCGTACTTCGGGCTCGAACCGGATCTATCGGCCTTCGGCAAGGCGCTCGGCAACGGCTATTGCATCTCGGCGCTCGCGGGGCGTGCCTGCCATCTGCAGCACATCCTGAAGCTCGGCTTGACCGTCACGCATTACCGCTCTCCCGATGTCATGGCCGCGGCCGTGGCGACCTTGGAGACACTCGATCGATCCGACGTGCCGACAAGGCTGACCGTGCTGGGCGAGCGTCTGATGTCGGGGCTGGACCGGGCCTTCGCAGCGTCCGGCGTGCCCGGCCACGCCGTCGGCTTCCCGGCCACGCCGTTCGTACGGTTCGATGACCCCCGACCGAATGTCCGCGACCGCATGGTCCGGCATTTCGTCAATGGCATGCTGGCCGAGGGCGTTCTGATGTTCCCGACCCATCACTGGTTCCTGTGCGCGGCCATGACGGACGCGGATATCGACGCCATCGTCGCGGCCGCGGAGCGCGTGCTCGCCGGACTGCGCGGCACCATCGACCCGCATGCCCCATCCCCGCCCGGCGCAGCCTGATACCATCGGACACGAGCCATCCATGACCGGTGGCCGCTTGGCCCGGGCACGGCCGATGCACTGAGAGGCCCGCCCCGCAGGAGGGCTTAGTCTGTCTTCCTGAGCCGGATCAACCGAACGCGCTATTCAGGAACCGGCCAATCGTCCGCTCCTGTTCTGGTACCACGCGACCAATAGCACGCCGCCTCGTCACAGCGAAAGGGGACATCATGCCGCTGGCCCGCCAGCTCCCGTTGCCCGCCGGTTCCAGCCGCCCTGCGGCCACCATGGCCACCTCGCAGATCCGCCCTGCGGTGGCCGCCCACGCACCGGACGCCGCCGATGCGTAGCGCATTGCCGTCGCCGCGTGCGTCGGGCGCCGCTGCCGGCCCGGCGTCGAATCCGCGCGCCGAGGCCCGATCGGGCCGCTCCGGCAACAGGAGCACCCAATGGCGGTGAAAGCACTTGTGGGCCGGGTGGCCTGCTTCATGGGTGTGCCGGCCGACAACCCGGAGCTGCTCAAGGCGCAGTACCGCGCCTTCTCGCGCCAGTTGCCGATGATGTACTTCATCCTCATCTCGAGCACCTGGGCGGTCGCCCTCACCTACCGCGCTATCACCCCGGCCTGGCTGACGGTCGGGATACCGCTGCTGCTGACGCTGGCCTGCGCGATACGCGTGCTGCACTGGTGGCAGTCCCGCCGCATCGACCCGACACCCGAGCTCGCCCTGGGCGCCCTCAGGCGCACCAACCGGCTGGCCAGCGTCATCGCGGTGTCGTTCACGGCCTGGTCGCTCGCGCTGTTCCACTATGGCGACGCCTATACGCGGTCGTACCTGGCCTTCTACATGGCCATCACCGTGATCGCCTGCATCTTCTGCCTGATGCATCTGCGCTCGGCCGCCATCACGGTCACGGTGATCGTCAACGGGGTGTTCATCGCCTTCTTCGCGGCGACGGGCCAGCCGACCTTCATTGCGATCGCCATCAACATGGCCCTGGTGTCGTTCGGCCTGCTGGTCATCCTGATGGTCAACTACCGCGACTTCACCCTCATGGTGAACGCGCAGACCGAGGCCCGCCGCCGCGAAGCGGAGCAAAGCCGCCTGCTGCACATGATCGACGACATGCCGGTCGCCGTCATGACGGTGGAGCCGGGCACGTTCGCCATCAACTACGCCAACAACACGTCCAAGCGGCTGATCGACCGGATCGCGCACCTGCTGCCGATCGAGCCCGACGCCCTGCTCGGCACCTCCATCGACGTCTTCCACGCGCATCCGGAACACCAGCGCCGTCTGCTCGCCGATCCGGCCAACCTGCCGCACAACACGCGCATCCGGCTCGGGCCCGAGGTGCTGGACCTGAAGGTCTCGGCGGTCCGGGCCAACGACGGCAGCTACCTCGGGCCCATGCTGACCTGGGCGCTGGTGACCAAGGAGGTGGAGGCCGAGAACCGCATCCGCCAGCTCGCCCACTACGACACGCTCACCGGCCTGGCCAACCGCACCAACTTCCGCGAACAGCTGGATGCCCGCCTCGCGGCGCCCGAGGCCCGCCTCGGCTTGCTGTATATCGACCTCGACGGCTTCAAGCTCGTCAACGACACCAAGGGACACCGGGCCGGAGACGCGCTGCTCGAACAGGTCGCGCAGCGGCTGCGCGCGGTCTGCGACCGCCCCGGCGTGGCCATCGCGCGACTGGGCGGCGACGAATTCGCCGTGCTCGTGCCGCACGACGATGCCGATCGCGCGGCGGCGCTGGCCACCGCGCTGATCGAGGCACTCGGTGCGCCATATGTCCTCGGTGCCGACCAGAACGTCCGGATCGGGACCTCGATCGGCATCGCGCTCGCCCCCGCCCACGGCCGCGATACCGAGAACCTGCTCGCCCGCGCCGACATCGCGCTCTACGCCGCCAAGGCCGCCGGCAAGGGCCTGGCACGCCTGTTCTGCGCGGACATGGAAGCGCGCATCCAAGCGCGTGCGCTGCTGGAGGCGCAGCTGCGCGCCGCCCTCGAGCACCAGGACCGCCTGTTCGTCTTCTACCAGCCGATCGTCGATGTCGCGACCGGCAAGGTCACCGCGCGCGAAGCGCTGGTGCGCTGGCACCATGCGGAACGGGGCTGGGTCTCGCCCGACGAGTTCGTCCCCATTGCCGAACAGAGCGGCCTCATCGACCAGCTCGGCCGCTTCGTACTGCATCGCGCCTGCCGCGAAGCAACCCGCTGGGAAGACGGCGCGCGCGTGGCCGTCAATGTGTCGCCCATGCAGTTGGGCAAGACGACACTGGCGCAGACGGTGCACGCAGCGCTGGTCGACTCCGGCCTGGCGCCCGACCGCCTCGAGATCGAGGTCACGGAGACCGCCCTCATCCAGAACGAAGCGGAGAGCTTCGAAGACCTGCGCCAGCTCTATGACATGGGCGTGCGCGTGGCCCTCGACGATTTCGGCACCGGCTATTCGTCGCTGGCCCATCTGCGGGCCTTCCCGTTCGACAAGATCAAGATCGACCGCTCGTTCGTCCGCGACCTGCTCACTCGGCCGGACAGCGCGGTCCTGGTCAAAGCGATCGCCGACCTCGGCCGGCAGCTCGGCGTGACCACCGTGGCCGAAGGCGTGGAAACACAAGCGCATGTAAGGGGCATCCGTGAGGCCGGATGCACCGAGGCCCAGGGGTACTACTACGGCCGGCCGGCGCCGAGCGACGAGGACCGGCCGCGCGTGGAGGCCTGCGACCCGGCGCGGACGGATGCCGCGTTGACTTCCTGCACCGGCTGACGCGATCACAGCGCGTTCAGCGGAATCTTCAGATACCGCACGCCGTTCGGCTCGGCCGGCGGCAGCGCGCCCGCCCGGATGTTGACCTGAATGGACGGCAGCATCAGCGTCGGCATGGCCAGCGTGGCGTCGCGCCGGGTGCGCATCTGCACGAAGTCGTCTTCCGTCACGCCGTCGCGCACGTGGATATTGGCGCGGCGCTGCTCGGCCACCGTGGTCTCGCAGGTCGCCTCGCGGCCGGCGGGCGGATAGTCGTGGCACATGTAGAGCCGCGTCTGCGGCGGCAAGTCCAGCAGGCGGCGGATCGACTGGTACAGCGTGCGCGCATCGCCACCGGGAAAATCACAGCGGGCGGTGCCGACATCCGGCATGAACAGCGTATCGCCCACGAACACGGCGTCGCCCACCTGGTAGGCCATGTCGGCCGGCGTGTGACCGGGTACCGACAGCGCCTTCGCTTCCAGCACGCCGATGCGAAATCCCTCGTCCGCCGCGAACAGGTGGTCGAACTGCGAGCCGTCGAGCCGGAACGACGGCTCCAGGTTGAAGATCGGCTTAAACACGCCCTGCACCACCCGGATGCGCTCGCCGATGGCAATGCGCCCGCCGAACCGGTTGCGCAGGTACGGCGCGGCCGACAGGTGGTCCGCGTGGGCGTGCGTCTCGAGCAGCCACTCGACCCGCAGCGCGTTCGCCTCGATGTAGGCGGCCACCCGGTCCGCCGAGCCGGTGCGGGTGCGGCCGGATTTGGGATCGTAGTCGAGCACCGAATCGATCACCGCGCACGGCGTGCCCGGCCCGGCATGGACCACGTAGGTCATGGTGCAGGTATCGGCATCGAAGAACGGCGAAATCTGGGCGGGCATGGCAGGACTTCCCCAAACAATCTATATTTCAATAGAATATCCCCAGGCATTCTGTCTGCCAATAGAGAGCACCCTCAACAACCGCGCCCAGCCATGCCCCGATCGACCGCCGTCGCCGCCACGGCGCCCCCCGCTGCGCTGCCCGAGCATGCCATCGACATGCTGCGGGATGCCGCGGCCCAGGCCTGTGCCGTGCTCAAGGCCATGGCCCACGAAGACCGCCTGCTGCTGCTCTGCCAGTTGACCCAGGGCGAGCGCAACGTCGGCGAGCTCGAGACGCTGGTCGGCCTGCACCAGCCCAGCCTGTCGCAGCACCTGGGCGTCCTGCGCGACGAAGGCCTGGTGGCCACGCGCCGCGAAGGCAAATACATTTATTACCGGCTCGCGAGCTTCGAGGTCATCCAGATCATGCAGACGCTGTCGTCGCTGTATTGCGGCCAAGCCCTGCCCCCATCTTAGAAGGCCGCGCCGATCTGGTCATTTTGTGCTGCGGCATGCGGCGGTTGCCCTGGCATCCGCCGCATGCCGCAGCGTTCATCGAACAGCCGGCCGGACGCCTCGGCCACCCAACGCCAACCCGTTATGCCCGCATCCCCCAACGCCAACCCGAACCCGCCCCACCATCCGTCCACCGAGGTGCTGATCATCGGTGGCGGCGCCGCCGGCATCGGCGTGGCCGCGAGCCTGCGCCGCCGCCGGCCGCAGCTGGACATCACGATCATCGAGCCGAGCGATGCCCATTACTACCAGCCGGCCTGGACGCTGGTCGGCGGCGGCGCGTTCGACGCCGGCCGCACCGTGCGGCAGACCGATGCGCTGATCCCGGCAGGCGTGCGCCGCATCCGCGCCAGCGCCACGCACATCGATACCGAGACCCACCGCGTGTCGCTCGACGACGGGCACAGCGTGCGGTACAGCCAACTCATCGTCAGCCCCGGCCTGCGGCTCGCCTGGGAGCGCATCGACGGGCTGGAGGCGGCGCTGGGGCAATACGGCGTCACCTCCAACTATCGCTTCGACCTGGCCCCCTACACCTGGTCGCTGGTGCGTGGCCTGCGCTCGGGGCGCGCGCTGTTCACGCAGCCGGCCATGCCGATCAAGTGCGCCGGCGCGCCGCAGAAGGCGATGTACCTGGCCTGCGACCACTGGCGCCGCACCGGCGTGCTCGATCGCATCGACGTGGAGTTCAATCTGACCGGCACCACGCTGTTCGGCGTCGAAGCCTTCGTGCCGGCGCTCATGCGCTACGTGGAGCGCTACCGCGCCGGGCTGGCCTTCGGCTCCACGCTGGTGGCCGTCGACGGCCCGGCGCGCACGGCCTGGTTCGAGCACAAGAACGCGGACGGCGAAACGATCCGCACCGCCAAGCACTTCGACCTGCTGCACGCGGTGCCGCCCCAGGTGGCGCCGGCCTTCATCGCGCAGAGCGGCCTGGGCGATGCCGCCGGCTGGTGCGAAGTCGACCCGGCCACCCTGCAGCACGTCCGCCACGCCGATGTGTTCTCGCTCGGCGATGCCTGCTCGACACCCAACGCCAAGACCGCGGCTGCCGTGCGCCAGCAGGCCGTGGTGGTTGCGGAAAACCTGCTCGCCCACCGCGACCGGCAACCCCTGCCGACCCGCTACGACGGTTACGGCGGCTGTCCCCTGACGGTCGAGCGCGGCAAGGTCGTCCTCGCGGAGTTCGGCTACGGCGGCAAGCTGCTGCCGACCTTTCCGCTGGCGCCGACCGTGGCGCGCCGGTCGGCATGGTGGCTCAAGACCACCGTGCTGCCATGGCTGTACTGGAACGGGCTGCTCAAGGGCCGCGAGTGGCTGGCCCGCCCGAGCCTGCCGGTGGAGCGCTGAGCCGTGCCGCTCTACGAAGCCGGCTGGCTCGCCAGCGCGGGGCTGGGCTCCGTGGTCGGACTGATCCTCGCGCTGACGGGCGCCGGGGGCGCCATCGTGGCGGTGCCGCTGCTGATCTTCGGCCTGCACCTGTCGGTCTCGCAGGCGGCGCCGGTGGCGCTGCTGGCCGTCGGCCTGTCCGCCGGGCTGGGTTCGGTGCTGGGGCTGCGCGAGGGCAAGGTCCGCTACAAGGCCGCCGCGCTGATGGCGCTGTGCGGCGTGGCACTCTCACCGCTGGGCGTCTGGGCCGCGCATCGCGTGCCGAATACGCCGTTGACCTTGCTGTTTGCCGTGGTGCTCGCCCATGTGGCGATCCGCATGTTCCTGCAGGCGCGCGCAACGGCCCCTGCCGCGCCGTCGCCGCGCCATGCCGCACCGCCCTGCCACCTGGACACCGTCCGCGGCAAGCTGATCTGGACCCTGCCGTGCACTCGCACGCTGGCGTCGTGGGGCGCTGCGGCCGGCTTCCTGTCCGGGCTGCTCGGCGTCGGCGGCGGCTTCGTCATCGTGCCGGCATTGCGCCGCGCAACCGACCTGCCGATGCAGACCATCGTGGCCACGTCCCTCGCGGTGATCGCCCTCGTCTCGGCCGGCGGCGTGCTCGCCTCGGCCATCGGCGGACATGTCGACTGGCACATCGCCCTACCGTTCGCCGCCGGCGCATTGGCGGGCATGCTGACCGGGCGCGGCTTCTCGCGCCATCTGGCGGGGCCGGCGCTGCAGCAGGGTTTCGCGGCGTTTGCCGGCGTGACGGCGATCGGGCTGGTTGTGCGGGCGCTGGCCTGACCTGCCCACCGGCCGCGCCTGCCGACGTAAAGGCGCCCAGATCGCAATCACGGATGCAGCCAGCCGGGCCCCCTCCTGGCCGGACTCAAAAGCACTGCGCTCGGTACCGCATCCCGCCAGACCGGCCGCCGCAGTGAACATCAGCGCACTACGGCCGATCACATCAACCTGAAATGGATTGCCCATCCACGATTGGCGTTACCATGCCGGGTTCACTGTGATTGTGGGGAAAATGTGGCCCATGTAAGTCAAGGGTTCGTCGGAAGACTGGAATCGTTAAGGGGGATCGCCGCCCTGGGTGTCGCCATCTTCCACGCGCTGATCTGGATCGCCTTCGGCACCGAGCGTGCACTCTTCACGCAGACCGTCGAAAGCGTCCACGGTGGCCAGGTAACGATTGCCCGAGCCATTCTTGCGATATTTTGCGGCCCGGCCTCCGTGATCGTATTTTTTGTCCTGAGCGGCTTTGTCCTTGCCAGATCGTTGCGCAAAGAGCCGCTCGGAGTTGCGATGTACATCGGCTATTGCCTGAAGCGGGTGATGCGGATTCTGCCCGCGCTCGCGTTGTCGATCGCCATCGTGCTGTTGTATTTGGCCGTCTTTTATCCCGGATACCAAGCCTTTCCGGCAGCCTCGGTCTGGTTCAGCTGGTGGTACAAGGAGCCGATCACAGTCGTTGACGTCGTCAAGAACCTCGCGATGGTGTCGTCATCCCTCAACTCGAATGCCTGGACGCTGCGCATCGAAATGCTGGCATCGTTTGCGTTGCCGTTTGTCGTGGCGATCATGGGGCGCAGCGGAATGGTGCGTTCACTGATCGCCGTCGCCGCATGCTTTGCATGGGCCTCTTATACAGACAACCCGGCAAGCTCGCCTGGCGAGTTCGCCCACTACGCCTATATGTTCGTGCTGGGCGTAGCCGTCGAGAAGCACATCGGCCAGGTTGCAAGGATTCCAACGTGGCTGTCCGGTCTGCTGGTGATCGCCAGCCTATCCGCAATGGTGGCCGTCAATGCCCTGTGGCCGCTCGTCCACTTACTCTATGGCGATGCAGCCATTGCCGTCAGTGCCGCGATCCTGATCCTGGTGATCGTCGTCGACGGGAAGGCGAAGTTCCTTGCGGTCATGGATACCCGCGCCGTTCGCTTTTTGGGCCGTGTTTCGTACAGCTTCTATATCCTGCATTTCATCTTCCTGTACGGCACGGCCAATCTTGCGTTGCGAGTGCTTCCGGAAGGCGCGCTGGTCAGGTATCCGCTGATCGCATCGGTGCTTGTGGCGATCGCTTCAATCGCCATGACCCTGCCGTTCGCATCCCTCTCGTATCGTTTCGTGGAGCGGCCAATGACAGCGGTCGGCAAAAGGATCGCCGAGATTCAGTGGTTGCGCATGAGGACATCGCCGTAGCACGATCGAGCGCGATGCACGAGATGCAGAAAAAAGCCGCTGATGCGGCTTTTTTCGTGCCTGCCGACACGTTGACACGCACTGCGACCGTTTTCTGATCCAGGCACAGCTACGCGAACGTTGGTGGCCCAACACCCGCTCAGCTGCAGGATGAGCCGGCCGCGGTAGCGGCGCCCATCACCAAGACCGACTGCAACCGGAATCCGCCCGAGTTGGGCGACTTTGCCCGAAGGCGCACAGTACGCCTACCTGGATATTGGAAGCGCGTTGGAAGACAAAGAAAAACGGCCTATGCATTGCTGCATAAGCCGTTGTTTCCAAAGCAGAAATTCTGGTCGGGGCGACATGATTCGAACATGCGACCCTCTGATCCCAAATCAGATGCGCTACCAGGCTGCGCTACGCCCCGAGCCCACGATTGTACTGTGTTTGCAACACCACGGTCAAACCCTCCTTGGCGCCAATCTTGGCCGATGCAGCAAACCCGGCGCTGACGTTGTCATGACACGGTGCTATAACGGCCCCAGATGCCGTCTCTCCCGAATGCCTCCATGAACCTGATCCTCTGGCGCCACGCCGAAGCCGAAGACGTTGCCACGACGCTGCGCATGCATCGCAGCACCGACCTCCAGCGGGAACTGACCCAGCGCGGGCACAAGCAGGCCGACAAGATGGCCGCCTGGCTGCGGCCCCGCCTGCCCGAAGACACGCTGGTACTGGCCAGCCCCGCGATCCGCACGCAGCAGACCGCCCGCGCGCTGACCGAGCACTTCCAGACGCTGCCCGCGCTCGCCCCGGGCGCGGACGTCAGCGCGATCCTCGCGGCGCTGGACTGGCCGTCGAACGCCAACCTGCTGCTGGTCGGCCACCAGCCCTGGATCGGCCGGCTGGCCAGCCTGCTGATCGCCGGTGAGGAGATGGACTGGAGCGTGAAGAAGGCCGGCGTCTGGTGGCTGTGCCGGCGCGTGCGCGAAGACGAGGCCCAGACCGTCCTGCGCGCGGTGATGAACCCGGACATGCTGTGACCCCAAACACCCCGCATCGTCACGGAAACGCCATCGAAAATTCACCCAACGGTCACGATTGACACGCTTTTGTCGCTGATCTGTCATGCAGCGTCTCTAGAATCGCCCCGACGAGTCATCAAGGGGATGCCCGAATGCGAGACCTGCCGACGCCCACCCAGCCGCTGATCGATGCGTTGCCGAGCCTGAGCCTCGGCGCCGCCAACGCACGGAGGGGTCTTCATCGCGCACCGGATGCTCCGGCGCGTGACAAGCCTGTTCTGGCCATTTCGTGGGCGCGCCACCAGGATGAGGTAACCGAGGCGCAGCGCCTGCGCTACAAGGTCTTCGCCGAAGAGATGGGCGCCCACCTGGCCTCGGCCGGCACGGAGCTGGATGTCGACATGTTCGACGCCGTGTGCGACCACCTGATCGTGCGCGACCAGCAGACGCTGCGCGTGGTCGGCACCTATCGCGTGCTGCGCCCGGATGCCGCCAAGCGTATCGGCTGCCTGTACTCCGAATCGGAATTCGACCTGGTGCGCCTCACGCACCTGCGGCCGAAGATGGTCGAGCTGGGCCGCTCCTGCGTGCACCGCGACTACCGCTCGGGCAGCGTGATCATGGCCCTGTGGGCCGGCCTGGGCGAATACATGCAGCGCTACGGCTTTGAGTCGATGCTGGGCTGCGCCAGCGTGTCGATGGCCGACGGCGGGCATTTTGCCGCCAGCCTGCACCGCCGCTTCGTCGAAGACGGCTCGCTCGCGCCGATCGAGTACCACGCCTTCCCGCGGGTGCCGCTGCCGGTGGATGAACTGAACCAGGCCCTCGAAGCGGAGCCGCCGGCGCTGATCAAGGGCTACCTGCGCCTGGGTTCGCGCATCTGCGGCGCCCCGGCCTGGGACCCCGATTTCAACGTCGCCGACTTCCTGACGCTGCTGCGGCTGTCGGACATCAATCCCCGCTACGCCCGCCACTTCCTGCGCGGCTGACGCTGACCCGCCTGACGGCAAAACAGAACGGCCCGGATCGAAAGACCGGGCCGTTCTGCTTGCATCACGCGCCGATGGCACTCAAACGTAGACGACCTTGTAGCGCCGGCCGATGCGCTCCCACTCATCGGCCTCCTGCGCCAGGCTGTACTCGACCAGCGGATTCTGCTCGACCCAACTCTTCGGCAATTCCACCTCGAAGCCGCCCTCGTTGAGTTCGCCCTCGGTATGCCGCACGCGCAGGCCCGGCAACTGGATCACCCCACGCCGCCGGCACAGCACGAAGGCCAGCCGCAGGCTGAACAGCATGCGCCAGTCGGGGAACTTGCCGCCACCGGCCAGCTTGCCGAGCTTGCCCGCGTGCCCCAACAGCAGCGTCGCCAGGCGGGCCTGGTCGGTCTTGGAAAACCCCGGCATGTCGGCATGGCTAGCGATATAGGCCGAGTGCTTGTGGTAGCTGCTGTGCGAGATGCTCATGCCGATCTCGTGCAGGTTCGCGGCCCAGCCGAGCAGCGCGAGATTGTCCTCGCGCCGCTCATCGGGCGGATCGGGAAACTGCGACAGCAGCGCCGTCGCCGCGTCCCGCACCCGGTGCGCCTGCGCGCGGTCCACGCTGTAGCGGCGCATGAACTGCTCGATCGTCACGGTGCGCATGTCTTCGTGATGGCTGCGGCCCAGCAGGTCGTACAGCACGCCCAGGCGCAGCGCCCCATCGGTGACGTCCATGCGGTCGATGTCGAGCTCATCGAAGACGCCCAGCATGATCGACAGGCCACCGGGCAGCACCGGAATGCGGTCCGCCTTGAGACCGCTCAGCTTGAGGCGGTTGGTGTTCTCGGCCTTGACCAGCGCGCGCTTCAGGCGCTCCAGCCCTTCGCGCGTGATGCCGTGCTCGTTGCTCTTGTCGTTGAAGCCGTTGAGCTCGATCAGCTCGGCCAGCGCGCGGGCCGTGCCGGACGAGCCCACCGACTGCTTCCAGCCCGCCGTGCGGTACGGCTGCACCAGCACCTGGATCTCGCGACGCGCGGCCAGTTCGGCCTGCTTCATCGCATAATCGTCGACATTGCCGTTCGGGAAAAAGTGCCGGCTGTGCGAAACGCAACCGATATAGAGACTTTCCATCAGCTTGGGCTTGTAGCCGTTGCCGATGATGAACTCCGTGGACCCGCCGCCGATGTCGACCACCAGCCGGTTGCCCTGGCACGCCGGCGCATCGTGCGACGCACCGAGATAGATCAGGCGGGCCTCTTCGCGGCCCGCGATCACCTCGATGGGGAAGCCGAGCGCGGCCTCCGCCTCGATCAGGAAGTCCTGCGCGTTCTTGGCCACGCGCAGCGTGTTGGTCGCCACCGCGCGCACCTGCTCGGGCGCGAAGTCGCGCAGGCGGTCGCCGAAGCGGCGCAGTGCGTCGACGCCGCGACGGCGCGCGGGCTGGTCCAGGTACTTATCTTGCGTAAGCCCGGCCGCCAGCCGGACCGGTTCGCGCAGCGCATCGACCTGGAAAATCTGGCTGCTGCTGTTGCCGCTCGCGGTGATCGTCTCGTCGACGCGGCCGATCATCAGCCGGAAGCTGTTGGAACCCATGTCGACAGCTGCCAGCAGACGGGGGGTGGGACTCATGGATGGATACGGGTAAATACGCAGGGGGGATTGTGATGCACGACACAGGTCAACAAAATATGTCTTTGTTGTGTCCCATGCGTGACAATTCTAATGCGTCACAAACTTGACACGCGACTATGAAAAAGTGGCCGGATAGTCATTCGTTGGAAACCACCATGTCGACCCTTCCGACCGGCGACCTGCTCAACCGGGAAGTCGGCATTCTCGAGTTCAACGCGCGCGTGCTCGCGCAGGCGGCCGACCCGGGCGTTCCACTCATGGAGCGCTTGAAGTTCATCTGCATCGTGTCGAGCAATCTGGATGAGTTCTTTGAGATCCGCGTCGCCGGGCTGAAGGAACAGATGCGCGACAACTCCTCGGCCCTCACCCCCGACGGCCTGTCGGTGCAGCAGGCATTTGCCGTGGTGACGGAGCGGGTACGGCAACTGGTCGCGCAACAGTATGCCATGCTGCAGGACGAAATCCTGCCGCTGCTCGAGAAGGAAGGCGTGTTCTTCCACATGACCACCAACTGGAACGAAGCGCAGCGCGCCTGGTGCCGCAGCTTCTTCCAGCGCGAGCTGGTGCCCATCCTGACGCCGATGGCGCTGGACCCTGCCCACCCCTTCCCGCGCGTGCTCAACAAGAGCCTGAACTTCATCATCGAACTGTCGGGCAAGGATGCCTTCGGCCGCGAAGCCGAACTGGCCATCGTGCAGGCGCCGCGCGCCTTGCCCCGCCTGGTGCAGATGCCGCCGGAGCTGTCGGGGTATCCATACGGCTTCGTGCTGCTGTCGTCGTTCATGCAGGGCTTCGTGCACGAGCTGTTCCCGCAGATCGACGTGCACGGCTGCTACCAGTTCCGCGTCACGCGCAACTCCGACCTGTTCGTCTCCGAAGACGAAATCACCGACCTGCGCGAAGCGCTGCAAGGCGAACTGTCGACCCGGCACTTCGGCGATGCGGTGCGGCTGGAGATCGCGCACGACATCTCGCCCGTGCTGGCGCGCCGGCTGCAGCAGGAGTTCGGCCTGTCCGAAGCCGACTGCTACCGCGTCAAGGGGCCGGTGAACCTGGTGCGCCTGCTGCAGGTGCCCGACCTGGTGGACCGCCCGATGCTGAAGTACCCGCCGCATGCGCCCGCCGCCGTGAAGGCCGTGACCGCATCGTCGAGCATCTTCGATGCCATCCGCCAGGGCGACATTCTGATGCACCACCCGTACGAGAGCTTCATGCCCGTGCTGGAGCTGCTGCAGCAGGCCGCGCGCGATCCGGACGTGGTCGCCATCAAGCAGACCGTGTACCGCACCGGCAACGAATCCCCGGTGATG